>NZ_JAGJDY010000001.1 GCF_018100795.1 Alteromonas sp. MMG017
AGGCTCAGGAACATAGATAGGTGTAAGATCTTCCGACTTTAGTAACTTCACTAATTTAAGTGCATCACGGCGGTCAGTCTTAATCCGTTCACCAGGCTTTTTGGGTATAAGGGACGGCGCTACAACATAGCAACAATGCCCTAAACTTGTGATAAGTCGGTAGATCCAATATCCACATGGCCCTGCTTCATACACCACATGAATTGTCGCGCCCGGATACTTCGATTCAAACTGACGGATAAGCTTTTTGACGCTGACTTTTGAAGAAGGAATGCGGCCATAGTGCACCGCACTTACTCCACGCTGCTCTTCACAATAAGCTACTTCGTGAAATTCTTTGTGAGTATCTAATCCTAAAAAAACTATGCTATGTTTGTTCATGCTAGCCTCCAAATGATTTAGTCTTAAGCAAACTAATTATGGCACTGGCTGAAAAGTTAACCCACGAAAATGCGGAGGCTAGCATTTCTCAGGGAGTCATTGTGTCTATACCCTCTGAAGGATCGATAGAATGAAAGGGATTAATATAAGTACAAGCCACGATGACTTAGACATCGAATTAATCCACTCCTTTGTGGCGAACTCCTATTGGGCAAAAAACATCCCGCTTTCAACATTACAAAAATCTATAGACAATTCTCTTGTATTTGGAGCCTATGCAACCGGGGGAGACCAAGTTGGTTTCGCTAGAGTTATTACAGACAGAGCTACATTTGCATATCTAAGCGACGTTTTTGTAATAGAGAAGTATCGTGGTCAAGGGGTAAGCAAACAACTTATGGAAAACATATCATCCCATCCAGACCTACAAGGTCTCCGTAGGTTTATGCTAGCAACAAGTGACGCACACGGATTGTACTCGCAGTTTGGTTTTACATCTGTTGAAAACCCTGAGAAGTTGATGCAAATTTTAACGCCTGGCATATATGATTAGGCACGGGTATAACAACCCAATCAACACACTCACTTCGTTCGCTGGGACGCATACACACGGGGTGGCTGCGCCATTATGCCCCGCATGTCTGCGCCCCTTATTTAAAAGTTATGCGCTCAAAAAATTACGCTAGCAATCCGTAACCCCTGAGGTTACAATGGAACCATGATTAAGAGTTTTATACATAAAGGCCTTCAGAAGTTTTACGCTAAAGGAACCACTTCAGGAATTCAGAAAAAGCACGAAAAAAAGCTTCGTCTTATTCTGTCGAATCTCGATCAAGCCGAAACACCTGATGACATGGATTTACCCGGCCTTCATATGCACAAACTCAAAGGTAACAGAAATGATATTTGGTCTGTCCGGGTAAGTGGAAACTGGAGAGTTACATACCGCTTTGTTGGACGAGATGTTGAAATCGTTAATTACGAGGATTATCACTAATGAATATGCATAACCCTGCGCACCCCGGTGAGATACTCAAAGATCTTGTTATTGATGCTCTAGAACTGACCATTACTGACGTAGCGCAACATTTAGATGTGAGCCGTAAAACATTATCGAAAGTTCTTAATGGTAAAGGGGCTATCACCCCAGAGATGGCTCTTCGTCTTGAACTCGTTTTCGGTAAGCCGTCTGCGGCCCATTGGCTTCGTTTGCAAAATGCTTTTGATTTGTGGCAAACAAGACAACATCAAAGCTCTTTGCATGTCTCACCGTATAATATGGCTGCGGTGTAAAACGCGCATAACAAAAAAATCAAGTTCGCCCGCTGCGCGGGCTGGGACGCAAACATAAGGGTCTGAAACTCTTTTTCGAAAAAGGGAAAACCTCAGGCATACAAACTAAGCATGCGAAAAAGCTTCGTATGCAGTTAGCAGCTATTCATACCGCACAAGATATTGATGACATTAATCTACCTGGTTTTTCTCTCCATCAACTCAAGGGAGAAAGATCTAACATTTGGTCAATATCAGTAAACGGTAATTGGAGAGTAACTTTCGAGTTCACGGATGGGAATGCTTACATCTTAAATTACGAGGATTATCACTAATGAATATGCATAACCCACCACATCCAGGTGAATTTATTGAGTCCATTTACATGGAGCCACATGGTATAAGTTGCAGATCACTAGCTACCCATCTTGGTGTTGCAGCTTCAACACTAAATCGTGTTGTAAAGGGCAAAAGTGCAGTAACGCCAGAAATGGCCTTAAGGCTATCAAAAGTATTGGGGCGCAGCCCTGAAAGTTGGCTTAGCATGCAAGACAATTATGAGCTTTGGCAAGCGAAAAAGAAAATTAACTTGGATAATGTAGAGCCAATAGATCTGCATGCAGCCTAACAAAAAAATTAAGCTCGCCCGCTGCGCGGCCTGGGACGCAAACATGTGGCTGTTTCGCTTCGCTCAGATTTTAGCCCACATGCCTGCGCCCCTTATCTAGAAGTTATATTCAAAAAGGAATTTTATGAAATCTTTATTTTTTACACTTTCTATTTTACTTATTGCTGGCTGCGCCAGTGTAGATGAAAACTTGGTATTGAATGGAAAGTCTGCTGCTTCACTAGAAAACGATATAAACACCATCGTAGAATCTCTACCAAACAGGAAAAAACATGAGTTCATGATTGCTCTGCTATCTATACAGATGGATGTAACTCAAAGCCCATTGGCTTTTCTGGGTAACCCAGATGGCAACGCCGTAAATTACGAATTACTATCCCAGCACTTAGATGGCCTAAATTACAAGCAGGTGCTAGAGCTTGCATCTAAATCAAAAGCTTCGGTCGAAGTCTTAACAAATTGAATATAACAACTCAATCAACACTCTCACTACGTTCGCGGGGACAAAAATACGTAGGCTCTCAGCGCTTCGCTTGGTAATGTAACCAAAATATATTTGCCCGTTGTGTGGGTAAGACCAACGTTCAAATTGTAGACAAAAGATAAGGAGTTCTTTTTTAACATGAGTATTTGGCAAATTATTATTTTTATTGTGCTTTTCAGTCTAACGCTTCTACCAGTAATAATTGCGTTAACATCAAAAAAAGCCAAAGGGGTACACAAATTAGGTTGGTCTCTCGTTTCACTACTCTTTTCATGGCTAGGCTTTTTAGTTTATTACTTTTTTGTTGTCAGAGGTTTGAGTGAGCGCAACGTATAAAAAACCAATTAACCCACTTACTGTGTCCGTTACTGGAAAGTTTGGCACTATTTGGATTGAGGGCTTTTAAGCAAAACAAGCTGTTAAACAAGGCAGTCAAAATTGTTACGGCCTTCGGCCTCCATGGGGCCCCTTGTCAGTGCGTCGTTTTTTGCTGGCATTAGACATACGGAATTATCATGCACAGTACATTGTCACTTTCACAATACGTTAAAAAGCGAAATGGTCTTCCTTTGGGTGCAAGTCACTCTATGAGGAATATGCTTTCACGTTCTCTCGGTGCAAAATCTTTCCCCATTTTTTGGCACTATTGGAACCCAATTTGGAGCTATTATTTATCCCGCAATGTCATGCGACCGCTAGCCACTTATCTCCCTACTTCCCTTTCTATTCTTATCACATTTTTAGTTAGTGGTGCGCTTCATGATTTGGCGGTCTCGGTTGTAAAGTGGAAAACCATTGTATTTTTTACGCCGTGGTTTGGATTAATGGGCTTAATAGTTATAGCGTCACAAAAAGCAGGAGTATCGTATGGGCATCTTGCTTGGTTTGTTCGGGCATCAATCAATGCGTCTTTCATTTTTGTTTCGCTAGGGGTCACTTACTTTGTGGAGGGTATACTGTTGTGGATATAGATATTTCTTGGGGTGGCTATTATGCAAGCATCAGTGATGATAATGGTGAGATAACGTTGTTTCGGCTATTAGATTTCAATAGGGATGATTACCATATTGCAATTTATCAGGAGAAATTTCAGTCTATCCCGTCGCTGAATGAAGTTGAAGGTTTGACACCATTTATTCGCCACGTTCCATTAGATAGTAGATCATTAATGAACAACAAAAAAACTCTCTTAATTGGAAACCGTCATTTATCGAAATCAGATCTGGCTGGGTATTTGATTTACCTAGAAAGCTTTGAAGTTCCTAGTGAAGATTTAGAGCTGTTAATCCAATCGATTCAGGAGTACAGCCAGGAGCCACCTCTTCAGTTAAGGCTAACTTTGGTTGATGAAGAACTTCAAATTAGCAGAATTGAGTAGCAACGTGGAACTGCCTACCAAGCCAACAATTTGGGGAAATGGTTCATACGAGCCTTCAGCTAAATGCCCTAATTGCGGATTGATAATGTATCTTGGAAACCAATGCCCGCACTGCCATCATTGGCTATCTGATTTTGAAAAGCTTGAACACCACTATTTTTGGAAAAAACAAAAGAAATCTGCAATGCTAAAAGGCAGTGTACTATTTCCTGTTTTGCTTTTATTGTTGTACGTTGTTTTTACGCTAATTTTAGATTAAAGGCTGCTAGCACTTAATACCCCATGTATTTGTGCCCGTGAGTAGATGGCTATTTGCCAATACTTTTATATATTCAAACAAGGAAGCTTCATGAATATCAGTGTAAATTTTATGTCTATCGTTTTATTAATTTTCACCATCGCACCAACTATTCTGGCTGTATTTCTAGCTCGAAAACAAAATCGCTCAATGTGGATTGCCGGATTAGTCACTTTCTTTCTCGGTCTGTTCACATGGATAGGTAGCTGGGTTTATCTTGGTCTCATGAATCTTATGAGCCCCAAGCAGGCTGTGACTGAGTAAAACTGTAAAATTTGGTAAGTTATTATCTAATTTACATTTCCTATTTCAAACGGACGCTATAATTCAGGAAGGAACCATTATGAAACCACTTTTAATATGCGGATTTTCGTTATTGTTTTTATGCTCTTGTGGAAGTAGTAGCGATTCGCCTTCAGTTGATATTGAAGAAGTTAAGTCTCTTCTTTTAGAAAATCAAAGTAAGTGGGATTCAGCTGCAATTATGGATTACTCATTTACTTACAGCCGCTCACCTGGAGACTGTCCAATGGCTGACGAATTACCTGCTATCGATATTTATGTAGAAGATAACATTGCTGTGTCCGCTTACTATAGTGGTACCAGTGAACTAGCAGATATAGAATTCGCTGTTACTATCAATGAGATATTCTCTGAATTTTTGAATATGGCAAATGAACAGCCCGTTAAATTCAGTAACGCCAAAGACAGTAATGCAATGCCCGACTTCGATATTGATTATGGTTTCCCACAGGCTGTGTACATTGATAAGAGCAAAGATACGTGTGATGCAACGTCTTATAGAATTTTAGATTTCTCGTAAATGCAATAAGTACTTAGCAATCCTAGGATTTAAATGGTTACCCTACGAAACTTCAATGACAATGATATTAATAGACTATTACACATCTTAAATGACGAAGCGGTTACCGAGTTCCTTTCTACTAAAATCCCTTACCCTTATACAAGTGCAGATGCTGCCTGGTGGGTTAATGAAGGCAGTCAATCTGGCATCATCAAAGCCATTTCTTACGATAATGTGTTGGTAGGGTGCGTTGGGGTTAATCGAGGGCAGTTTGAATATGAGCGCTCTGGTGAGATTGGCTACTGGCTTGATAAGCAGTATTGGCGTAAAGGCATAACCGCAGAGGCTATTCGACAAATGACAGATTTTGTCTTTGCCCATACCAATATTGTAAGAATTTTCGGCGCTGTGTTTGCGGGTAACCATGCCTCTATGCAACTGCTTTTGAAATCAGGCTTTAACGAAGAAGCTATACTGAAAAAGGCCATTTATAAAAATGGGCGCTTTTACGACAAGCATGTTTTTGCGAAGTTACTGATAAGTGAACCACCCCCTATCGAACAAACCTAGCACCGGTGTGTCTTTGCCGTTATACCGGTAACAATTTGGCAACAACAATATGGGCTAATCTGGCGTAGTGATGGTATAAATAGAGGTTATGTCATTGCGAAGACTGTTGTACTCGCAACTACCTGAAAAGATTAAGGGGCTAGAATGGATTTTTTACTCAATATTTTACTGTCAGTTGGGTTTGTTATTTTTATCATTTTTATTGTTGGTCTTATGGCCGCTAAAAAAATGAATTCGAAAGAATAATAACGGAGGATCACTCCCCCGTTATTGCTGCTATTTATTGTTAGGTACCACACTTAAAATGGTGCAAAGTTATCTAGTGCTTGAGAGGGTACTGTCCATCTTTCACGGGCATCAACATTAACGCCTTTCACACCTTGTGGAGGCATTTGCCCACGATTGCCATACAACCAGAGTACGAAATTAGTTCGCTCGCCACTGGTGATAGGCTGTGCCGCATGCGGTACGTTCCCACGGTGGAGCATAGCGCTACCAGGCTTGAACGTTAATGGGTTTACTTTACCCGCCTTCACATCATAAAAGTCTACTGTCGAGCCTGTAAATGTTTCTCCCGGTACATTTAAGTTAATATTCAGCGTTACCGCTGATGCATCGGTATGCGGTCTGATCGACGTGTCTGTATTTGGCTGATAGTGAATAGAAAAGCCAAAGGTTTGTGTGTCGTACCCCATAATTTCAGGAAACAGTAAACGAGCAATTGGGCGCATGTATGTGTCTAGCATCATGCGATAAAACGCTTGAAAACTTGGCGCAGCCAAATACCCTTCCGAGCGCTCATCTAACATGGCACCACGACGGTTTAACACTATACCGTAGGGTGGTCTTAACGCTATTTCTGCATCCCATACTTTTTCCAAATAGGCGCGTAGTTCAACCAAACGTTCAGGATCAAAGAATTGGAATTGATACACATCAGGCGATACCTCTTCCAAAAGTGCTTTTACTTCTGTTTCTTTTTCGGGATTTTCCCACGCTTGCATTACTGCGTTACGTAACTTGGCATCTAGCAAGGAGTCATCAAGGGTGAATAAGTTTTCTTTTTCACTTGCTTCCCACTCTTTCCACGCATTGCTCAGCAGCTGGTTGTTCGTATTCCAAAACTGTTGAACGGATGGTGCACGATGAAGCATGGCTTCGCGCGTTGGTAAATCTAAAGCACGTGCATGCTGTAATTGAGTAAACGTCATAATAAATTATCTCCAATGGCAAATGGGGGACTAGCGTTCTTCTTCAAAACGATTTCAAAACCGACATCAAACCGGATTCCCAAACCTATGCCTATAATCTATTACACCTGATTCAGTTAATAAATGCGGCTATTATGGAAACAGAATTAAGATTTGGAAGATAATTGCAAAGGAATATTCACTGAGATGATTTGCGATTTGCGCTTCAGTACCTCACTATTATTCCCACCACGGGCGTTGTCGGCTCAGCCGGATAGTTTTGTGAAAGGGGCGTACAAATGAAGTTTCTTATTTTCTTAGGCACGGTACGGGATAGCACACCACCTAGACCTGCTCGCCTTGGTGAACGTGTGGCAAAGGCGGTAATGGCCTGCTTACAGCTTCGTTACGACGAGCATGACGTAGAATTAATAGACCCGTTAAATTACCCTCTAGATGCCGTGTTTAAGCCCCATTTTGCTTTTGCAAAGGGTAAAGCGCCTGTGGAGCTAAATACATTGGCTGAAAAAATTGCTAATTGTGATGGTTATGTCATGGTTAGCCCCGAGTACAATCATTCCATGAGCCCTGCCCTTTCGAATCTACTAAATCATTTTGGTAGTTCGTTATTTGCTTATAAGCCAAGCGCTATTGTTACCTATTCGGCTGGGCAATGGGGGGGTATGCGAGCGGCGGTTGGCATGCGTACTTATCTTTCTGAGTTAGGTTGCTTGCCAGTATCGGCTATGATTCATATTCCTAAAGCGCAGCAAATATTCGAAGTAGATGGCACGATGTGTTCAGGGGAAAACCAATCCTCTTGGTTCGATTATTTTGATCGCACCTTAAAGCAATTGATGTGGTGGGCAGAAGCGGCCAAGCGCCATAGTGAAGACATTAACCCTCATAAGGTGATTAAAAACTTCAAAACCGCACCGTCAGAGCGCAATGCGCCTAAAGGTAAAGAGCGCATTGCGCCTTAAATTCAAAACGGGAATTGGAGCCAATTACCCAGCCCTTGAGTTGATGTGCTTTAAATTTGATTTACTACCGTGAATACCGCGAAGTAACACGAAACCTATCTACATCGCTTTAGCTTTGCTGTATAACAAGTCTCTTCTTACCTTGTCGAGCGCGCAGGAAACAAAATGAAAATATTAATACGTAATTTAGACAGACAAACTACACAAGAAGAGCTTGCTAGCTTATTTAAAACCTTCGGCTCTGTGCAGTCTTGCACGATTGTTGTTGATGAAAAAAGCGGTGCCTCTAAAGGGTTTGGTTTTGTAGAAATGCCAAAGCCAGGCGAAGCTAAAGCTGCCATTAAGTCGTTGAACAACCATGCGTTACGCGATGCGAATATTCGTGTTAAAAAAGCAGAAGATAAACCTGAAACAAAGTAGGTTTGATACGAAGTGAATCAAACCAAAGTAAACCGTAGCAGTGTAAAATCCACCAGCATGGCATCTCATTACAACTGGGATCTATAGCAAGCTGGGGCATATAAAGAAGTGAAGGTGTGTATGAATATAGAAATCATAAAAGCAGATTATTTTGACGACGCTCATAAAGAAGCTATTCCTTATTTGCTAAATGAATATGCGAAAGATCCTATGGGGGGTGCTGAGGCACTTTCTAAATACACCTACGACAATTTAGTCGATAAACTATCTACATTACCCCATGCCTTTAGCATTCTCGCTTTTGTGGACGGAAAGCCCGCTGGGCTAATAAATTGCTTTGAAGCGTTTTCTACCTTTGCCTGCAAACCGCTGGTTAATACCCACGATATCGCTGTGCTGCCGGAGTTCCGTGGTCTAGGGCTTAGCCAAAAGATGTTAGATAAAGTCGAGGAAATAGCGCTTGAGAAAGGCTGCTGCAAAATTACGCTAGAAGTATTAAGTAACAACACTGTAGCAAAATCGGCCTATGAAAAGTTTGGCTTTACTAGCTATGAACTGGCAGAGGGCGAAGGCCACGCGTTGTTTTGGCAAAAGAAGCTAGGATAGCCTTTTAGTGGAAAACGCACTTTTAATTGTTACAACCCTGGTAGTTGGCCTTTTATGCGCCGCAGCACTTATCTTGGGCGCCATAGACTTATTTGCTAGGGCGTCTGAAAAAGGGGTGAAAGGACTTGTTATTTATGTGCTTTGTTGGTTGTTTCTTAGCCCTATTATTGCGCTAGTGTCACTGCTGACAGGCTTTTACTTGCTATATCAAATAGTAGTGCTTATCTTCACAAAACGCGCGCCATCGTAACTTGGCGCGTCAAGCTCAGTCCTAGCTCAGCCCTAGCAAAACCTAAGTTCCAGCCTAGCCCCATTTCCACCATACAAATAACAGTAAAAATCCAAACAAATACACTAAACCCACATAGCTCAGTAATGTAACCCACCAGCTCGCTTTCGCATCTTCATGCAGTGCGGCGCTTTTAACTAAACGATGATTTAGCCAGGCAAACATAGGGGTAGTTACAAAGGCGAGTGTCATCGCAAACCCTAGCATAGCCAGTAACGCAGATTTGAAAAACAGTACAATACTAAAACTGATGGCTGCCATTGCCAGTAGCACAGGTACGAATACCGCGTCACGCGCCATTTCCTTTGGCGATACCAGTGAAATAGCTTCTGCAATTACGCGGGCATAACCATCGTAAACCGTTAATGCCGATCCAAAAATACAGAGAAAGGCAACGATGGCAATAAGCCAGTGAGCCCAGTCGCCAATGGTATTGGCATAAAGACTGACCAACTGCTGTGAAAAGCCGATGCCGCCTGTTGCAAGTGTTTCGCCACTTCCGTGTAATACCAATGCGCCTAAACCTAGGAAAAGCAGGGCTAAAATAGTGGTCACCGCATAACCTAAGTTAAAGTCGAACAATGCATTTTTTGGTGTGACAGCTTGGGTTTTACATTGGCGTTTTAACCACAACGACGTGATGCTAGATATTTCTATTGGCGCGGGCATCCACCCCATGGTGACCACCAAAAAACCTACGGTAGCTAGCGTCCACGGAGAGGGAGACTCAAAGCTGGCTGGCGTAGGCTCTATATTTATAACCGCCGCACAAAAAGCGGCGATGGTTGCTAAAACCAGCACTCCCATAATGGCTTTTGCCACACCCTCAAGCGCTTCAAAGTGCCCAGCCAGTAAGATAAATAAAATGGCACCGAGAATAGCCGCAGAGGCGATAGCAATAGATATATTGAAAGGGAGAAAATAAGAAAGCAAGCTTGCTGCAAAAAGCAGTAGCGCTGCTGCGTTCACCACAGATGCTAAAGCATTTAAACACAGCGCAACAATAAGGTAGCCCTTACCCATTTGATGATAGCCGTATTGCAGGGTTTGCTTAGTGCTGATGGTATAACTAACACCGGCGCGGAAAAAGGGGTACTTAAGCACATTAACCGCAAGAATAAGTACTACTAACTGCCAACCGAATTTCGCGCCAGCTTGCGTTGATGCAACAAGATGGCTTCCGCCAACAGCGGCTGTGGCCATTAATACGCCTGGACCAAGTAACTGCACCATGCGAATGAAGCGTTGATATTGTGTGAGTGAAATACTGTGACTCAATCCCTTTCCTTTAATCACAAACTGCTAGAAGCGGTTACGGAGTATACCTATTCCCGTCACAAAATTGCGAGCTTCCAACAGTATTAGATTAAAATGAATAAGAATTAGAACTTATAAAGCGCGCCGGTAAATACAAATTGGCTATCATCTGGGTAATCGCCGCGCTCGAAGCCATCACCTTTAAGCAAATAAGCCGCACCAACGGCAACCCTTAACGAAGGTAGTATCTGCCAGCGCCATCTTGCTTCTACCTGATGCCCAATAAAGTTATCGACAGATTCTGGTGCTTTTTGATACCACATGGCCTTGTAGCTCACCATGATGTTGTGTTCTTTCGTGGGTTTGGTCACACTTCTTGCCCCTACCGTATACAAGTTTCTTCTGGGCATTGCTTGGTAAACATCTGTTGGGCCAAAATCGAAACGCCTAACACCATACAGGCTATCAAAGTCTGAAATGGTGTTATCTGAACTATCATTGTCGCCGCTAATTGCATCTATTTCGCCACGTAAGAATGTATGATGGGTAATTTTCTTGCCCACGTTCGCATGAAGTAGCCAGCTTTCTACGTCTAATTCTGTCGTGTCGCTTGCACTTGCCGTTTGATGTGATGTGCCGGTTTGTCCAATGACTTCAATATTCGCTTTCCAGGTATCAGCAAAGAGTTTTGTGTAATCAACCGAAAGTGTGTACAAATCTCGATTTTTCGTGGCAAGCTTTGCTGAGTCTTCTTCTTTTAACCAGTAACTCTGTAGCTTCACGTTTTTATCAGGTGATGTAATATATAAACCGAAAAACTCACGCTCACTGTAACTTTTGTCAAAAGCGCGTTCTGCATCAGCAACTGCGCCGCTGTCGCTAGGGAGTCGGCTGACCGGCAGTAAGTAAAAACCTCGAACGTTCCAATCGCTAACTTGGTAATCGACCAATACGCCATCGAAAGCATTTTTTGTATTGCGGTACACGCCTTGGCCTATAAGCCTGCGACTACCGTGATCGAAGGTAACTCGCCCTGCCGTGATCCCTTTTAAGTATTTGCTATCTTGGGGTGTGTAGCGCGCGAAAAACTGTAAAGGCTCTAAGGTATTCACCTGTGATGATTTCAACGTAGGGTCGTTATCATCTAACCATACACGGGAATCGGCTAATTCAAGGGTGACATTGAATACATCCCAATTAGCTTCCGTTTTAAGTAGCACACGAGATGACACACGCCGATTCACTTGGTCTCGCGTTTCGCTTGAAGCCGGGAATATGGGGTTATTTAGATGTTCATAACGAAGACGCCATGAACCGCTTACATCGAAGTTAAGGTCGCTTGCAAACGAAGGAGCTACCGTAGCGCCTATCGCGCAAAACGCGATTGATAATTTTACAAGACCAGCATTAACACATTCTATTGTTGCGCTTTTTGACCAACCTAATTTCATTTCTATACCTCTTTTGTCCAAAGACGTCACCCGCTCTCACGAAACGAAGTATAGAAGGTTGTCGGAAAAATGCTTTATCTCTTTGGTCTATGTATTTGTGATGTGATAACTATTTAAAAGTCTAAATGCAAAGCAATAAAAACTAGACTACCCTTTGCACAGTTGTTCAATAACTAGACTTGCAATTACTAAGCTAGGGAAAATACGCCATGTTGAATTTTGATAATTTATCTGTCAGGCAGAAGTTTGCAGTACCGTTGAGCTTTGTTGCCATTTTAGTACTGGTTGTAAGCACAATAAGTATCAATAACAGTCGATATTTGGCACACAATACTGAGACACTTTCTACGGTCTACACCCAATCAATCAGTATCGCCCTGAATGCTGATCGAGATTTATATCAAGCCCACTCAGCGCTGTTAGAACTTATGCTTAATCGCTCTATGAATTCAGCATCTATCAGTGATCACCTTGCCGACTACGAAGAAAATGCTGAGCAAGCAAAAGCGAGAATGATTGAGGTAAAAAGTTTAATAAAAGATTACCCTGAAATGCTCAGCGTCACGCGAGACTTCACCCAAGATTATCAAAACTGGATAGCGTTAAACCAAACGGTCATAGAGCAAATTGAAAATGGGAATATATCAACGGCGGCCCAACGTTATCGCACCGAGGGCATGGAATTATTCGAAACGCTGCGTGGAAACTATGACCGTATCGGTGAAGCGGTTAAAACACAATCTGATGAAGTCACTCAACAAAGCTTAGATTCAAATGCGCTCCAGACTTGGTTTCTCATTATTGCTATCGTGCTTGCGGTGCTTGCTTGTATAGGAAGTATTATTGTAGGCCCACGGCTTGTTACCCGACGCATTCAAATTCTGAAAAATATGCTGGTTTCTATTAGCGAGGGCGAAGGTGATTTAACCCAACGTTTAAACACTGATGGGAACGATGAAATTACTGATGTAGCCGTAGCTTTTAATCATTTCATGAATAACCTACAACGACTTATCACCATGGTGAAAGCAGATGCGCAATCGTTAGCCGACGCACAATATTCACTAATTAGTGCAGCCGATGCGACAAACACTATTTCGGGTCAGCAGAGCGAAAACCTAGATCAAATTGCGACTGCGGTTACCGAGTTGAGTCATGCACTTCGTGAGGTCGCCAATAGTACGCAAGGCTCACTATCAGAAACGCAATTGGCAAACGATGAAGCTCTTGCTTCCCAAGATGCGGTAACACAATCTACTGAAAGCATTTCACTGATGTCAGGAACCATTAGCAAAGCCAGACATGTTATTGAAGAATTGGCGAAGGAAACGACAAAAATATCTTCTTTGTTAGGGGTTATTCGTGATATTGCAGATCAAACTAATTTGCTAGCACTAAACGCTGCGATTGAGGCAGCCCGCGCCGGAGAGCAAGGCAGAGGGTTTGCTGTTGTGGCAGATGAAGTGCGCTCTTTAGCAAACAGAACTCAACAAGCAACAGGCGATATTAATACTATGCTGATTAACCTTAACAAGGGCGTAGATGAGGCGGTGGACTCAATAAACAGTGGTGCAGCACAGGTTACTGATGTGGTGGATTTATCCTCAGCACTTTCTGAGCGATTACTAAAAGTGGTAGAGGCCGTGAGTGGCGCTAATGACGGCATCTATCAAATAGCCTCGGCTACTGAACAGCAGAGTCAGGTAGTTGATAGCGTAAACGAAAATATTTCTTCACTGAATACCCTTACTCAAAAAGCAGTACAGACTGTTTCTAGGTCTAGCGAAGCCAGTGAGAATGTTAATAAAGTATCCAATAGCTTAGGACAAAATGTAGGACGTTTTACGGTATAGACGCAGCTTAGGGCTGTTTCTCTACCCATTCACGTATAATGAAAAAGGAGAGCATGCTCTCCTTTTTCAACGCCTTTGTGCCTACCCTGTACCGGTTAGCGCCTAGAAGTAAATGTTTACCCGTTAACGTCTATCGAAGTTAACTGGCTTTTTAGGATCTTGATAAAAGCCATCTTTTAATAACCGTTTGAAACGGGTTAACTTTCCATCCAGTCTCAACTCTTCTAAACCCTTATTAAAAAGCTCAATAAGTAACCTGTCGTCATTTCTTCCTTTCGCAACCAATAAGTGCGTTGTTACGGTGGAAATAAACGGATCGATAGGCTTGACGGCCTGACGCTGTTCATCTGAGAAGTCGCGTTGAAGCAAGTACCAACCCGTTAAATCATCAATGGGAAACAAATCAATTTCCCCGCTCACTAAGGCTTCAAGGTTCTCTTTATCGGTAGCGTAGGTGGTTACCGATGGGGTATTTTCAATATAAGTGGCCAACTCGTTATTGTACAAATAGCCTTCTGTCACCCCCATTTTTTTATCTTTCAGATCGTCGAAACTTGACCATGACGCTATGTCAGACTTCCCATTAACGTAAAAAACCAGGCTTTCAGCGGTGATTGGGTCGCTATGCCAGAATTTTTCACCACGCGCGCGCACGAAGTTACCGTAAGACAGCGCATCAAATTCACCATTCAATGTGGCTTCTACGGCTTCATCCCACGGCATTGATACAAACTCAACCACCACACCTGTCTCTAAAAAAGCCTGTGAAATAATGTGGTTAATATACCCTTTATGCTCCATTTCAGATGAGGTGTAAGGCGCATATTCTGTGGTAGCAATTTTAATTTTTAACCAAGCATGCCCCCAACTTTGCAGTGGGACTAACGCCAATAGTAATGTGAAAATAGCTAATAAACGCATAATCTTCCCTTAGAAATAGATACCTAAATTAATATTCAATCTGTGTGTTGTTTCTTGGCGACCACCTAGGTCTAAGCCCACGCCTGGACCACCAGAAAACCACATATTTTTCCCTTGAATACTATCTACATACACAAATAATTTGTCCCAGCCAAAACTACAACCGTTTATCCACTGCGATGAATCTCGGCCTGATGCTTCATCACCCTGCGCCACGCTGTACTCGGTGTAACACGTTAGCGAGTCAATACGGGTAAATTTGTAGGGTACTGAATACACTAAATTCGCCGAGTACGTCGACCCATCGGCGGCCGCTAAGAACGGAAACGTAAACGCAGAAAGCGAAATTCTATCTGTGGCTTGGCCTTCCGGTGCCGCTAAGTCGTACTCATAATCAATGTATTGTAGTTCTACTTTAAAATCACCTTGCTGATGACGAACGTGAACCGCGTAAGCCGTCATGTCGCCATCTTCTAACGTATCTAAGTTTAAGATATCGCCATATTGATAAGACACACCAATGTCGGTGGTACTTCTTGGCAGTAGTTTCGCTGTATAGTTTGCACGTAAGTTGTATTGGCCATCTTCTTGGTTACGAAACTCACCATCATCGGCCACATCGAATGAGTAACGGCCAAATTCAGCGGCATCGTTATATTCATCATTCATGAAGTAAGCAGCTTGAAAGTCCCAATTGCCGTAATCGTGATTTATCTTAATACCGGCTTCATAATCATCTTCAAAGCCTAGGTAGTAATTAACCGAAAACCAAAAGTTGTTTGAACCAAAGGGCTGCAAGCCAAAAGGGGTTTGTGTTATACCGGCGGTGATGTCGGTGGATTCATCCCAATGGTAGGTAAGTTCGGCAAAGCGAATAGTGTCGAAATCGGTATTCTCGTACCATCGGTATTCTGCTTTATAGCTAAACTGATCTGACTCGCCAGCGACACCCAATTTGATAGACTCAAATTCGAATCCGTCTCTTATTTCAGGGAGTTGCCAATCTTGATGGCCATAGTTAACTCTTACGTGGCCACTAAGTGTAAAAGGGAGCTCATCTGCCTGCACTGCTAAAGAGTTGCTGCCTAGTAGCGCGGCTAAGGAAAGTAGTGGAAGTTGTCTGTTCATTCCTTGTCCTAATGTCAATTTGCTCACAATCTGGACCACTCCGTCTTGGAGACCCTCGTTGTGATATATATTCCTTCAGTACAAATTATATAGAGTGAACCTTACAAAAAGATCATTGTCGTACACGAAATATGTAAAGTAAGATTGTCGATGAAGCACATTTCATTTGCGTTAAATAGTGGGTAAAATTCCACAAAATTTACGTAAAACAAGATTCTATGCAGCATCACATTTCAGCTATTACCTTCCTTGTAGACAATTACGATAGCGCTATTGCCTATTTCACCCAAACCCTTAATTTTGCTCTTACCGAAGACAGAGATAAAGGGGAAGGATCGCGCTTTGTATTAGTCACACCGAAAGGCAGTGCAACGTCGCTTTTGTTATCTAAAGCTAAATCGGACGAAGATAAAGCGATGATTGGAAAGCAAGCTGGAGGTAAAGTTTTTATGATTTTACATACCGATGACTTTTGGCGCGATCATCAGTCAATGTGTGATAAAGGCGTTGAATTTTTAGAAACGCCGCGCGAAGAAGCCTACGGTACGGTAGCTATTTTTAAAGATTGTTATGGCAATAAGTGGGATTTACTAGAACCTGCGCCTGCCAACCTTAATTAGGTGTAATTACACCCCTTGGAGATTTGTTTTGTCCCCCATGAAGCGTTCAATCATTACCGACATTGTGGCTATATTGGCCATTGCGATATTAATTGCGACGGCGTTTTATGGGCTTGAAGCCAGAAAAGAAGTTATCTATTTATGTGATAACTTCACGCCAGGGGTATCGAAAAATAGTGTTGAACGACAATTAAATACCACTGATTTATTAGTATGGGATACCGAATTTTTAGCGGTTGGTAGCCGCATAGTGGCCTATAGCCCACTAAACTTCGGTTACATGCACTGCCGCGTTGAGTTCAACAGACAAGACATTGTGGTGTTTTCAGTGGTGGAATAGCCCGCTTTTCGCTCACAAATGGTGCAGCATTTACAAGCCAGCAACTTATTGTTTACCCTGCAGTTAAAAGTCGTAAAGCTGCGCGTACCATTAGATTTTAAGTTCAGCATGTTATCTAACCACAACCCTGTATACCCTAGCAGCGTAAACGTATAATTACAGCGTGTCTTATCAACTAAGAATCGCCACTTATGCAAAACTCCAATCACAGTGTTATCGAAGATATCTTTGCATTAGTTAGTGCCGGATTGTTCGTGGCATTTGGTGTATTTCTGTTCCAATCGCAAGATTTGATGGTAGGTGGCGCTGCGGGTATCGCATTGCTGGGAACTTACGCGATTGATATGGACTTCGGTGTTCTATTCTTCCTAATCAACTTGCCCTTTTACACCCTTGCATGGACTCGCATCAGTAAGCGCTTCACGCTGAATACGTTTATTTCTGTGACCACGGTGTCTATTCTGACTGAGCAGATCCCAGCCTTCGTCGACATTTCTAGTATTAACCCTATTTTTGCTGCCATTTTAGGTGGCTTGCTTATTGGTGTAGGCATGCTGATCATGTTCAGACACAGCTCTAGCTTAGGCGGTTTAGGGATTTTAGCGTTCTATTTGCAATCTCGATTTAATATTCGCGCCGGTACGTTTCAACTTACGGTAGATAGCGTTATTTTGCTTTGCGGGCTTTTCTTTATTCCATGGCATCTAGTGCTTATATCAATTCTAGCCGCGTTCTGCTTGAATATGGTCATTTCGTTAAACCATCGTCCAGAGCGTTATATCCCTGCGAAAAAAGAGAGTGTAAAGTCACCTGAAAAAAAGGTGCCTAGCGTGCAGTCGTGTGCAACAGTAAACACTAATCTACACGCGCAAAACAACTAATCTGTTCATGTTTCGCCTGCACTAAACGTAAAAAACCCGGCCATATTAATGCCGGGTTTTTATATTATTTCTAACGTAACGCTTTGTATCCTTGTCGCTACCCTACTGCTTTTTTCTGCACAGGCTTAAACGGTCGACTTACTAGTCCTCGATTCACCCTAGGGCGAGAAAACGAAGTACGCATACAAACCTCACTTACGTGATATACCCATTACAGTCGAAGATGAAATATTCATCTCAATCCTGAAAGTGGGAGACTAGTATAGGCACAAGCAGGAGAAAAACACCTCATTGTTTCGGTGAATAGTCATTCATCAGCGCATTTACGAGAATGTAAAACACTGTAAATACTAGCGATATTTCACAATCCTAGGTACCCGAGCCGATACTCGGGTTAACAATTCGTAATCTATGCTTCCTGCAGCACCTGCCACTTCATTAATAGGTACATTCTCACCCCAAAGCTCTACCCTATCGCCAATATTGACGTTTGAAATATGAGTAACATCAATGGTGATCATGTCCATAGACACACGCCCTGCTAGGCAAGCTCGCTTACCGTTTACCGTAACCGGCGTACCGTTAGGGCAATGTCTTGGGTAACCATCTGCATAGCCAATTCCTACCGTAGCAATGCGGCTATCTTTTTGCGCAACCCAGTTTTGACCATAACCAACTGACTCTCCTTTTGGCACGTCACGTAGGGCAATAATACTAGAACGTAACGTCATGGTAGGAGCTAATGCCACATTGGCCGTATTAGGCTGGCCGCCGTAAACAGCAATGCCTAAGCGATTCCAATCGCCACGACTTTGTGGCCATTCAATGGTGGCCGGAGAATTAGCAATACTAACAGGTAGCCCTAATTGGCTAACCACCTGACTGAACGCACTTAGCTGCTGTTGAGTGAAGTCGTTACTGGTGTCGTCTGCACAAGATAAGTGTGTGACAAGCACAGTGTCTTTGGTAATAAGCGGCGCGTATTGCTCTACAATGCTTGGTAGCGCGTTAAGGGCAAAACCAAGTCGATGCATGCCACTGTCGGCTTTTAGCCAAATAGTGGGCCGACGGTCTTCGGGACACGCTAACATCCATTCTAATTGCGCTTTATTGTGCATCACTAAAATACATCCATGGGCTGCAGCCATAGCGCATTCTTTAGCTTGGTGTGCACCTTCTAACACTACGATAGGCGCGGTAATCCCCGCCTCTCTAAGTGCAATAGCTTCTTCAATAATCGCTACAGCAAACCGAGGGGATACATGCTGTAGAATACGCGAAACGTTAACTGCACCGTGCCCATAAGCATCTGCTTTTACCACCGCCATAGAACGGCTTGTTGGGGCTAATTCTGCTAATAGTTTAAAGTTACTTAAAATAGCATCAGCGTGAATAATGGCTTGGGTTTGACGGCTCACAGTAAACGAGTAATCCTTTGTATTTGCTTAGGCGCAGAGTGTATCACGAGTTGAATGAATTCGAATTCTCACTATACAAATTTATGAACGCAACGTACGAACAATTCATCTATTACCTAAAGCACTGAGTTTTACATCTTGTAGGTGTACGACTAGTTGGTTTATGACTTGTTTGTTTGCGCTATAGGTTCGCCACATTATAATGCGTTGTAAATATGTGTAATTTGCTCTTACTCAATCGTGCAGCAACGAAATGCTAGCCAAGAATTCAAGCATGAATGTATTTATGCCTGAACTTATATATAGCAAATTAACTCCCCTTGTCTTTCGTAAGGTATCACCATGCAGCCCACCGATTCATCACGCAGTATTCATCACCTGGCTAAAGATTTAGAACGGGTAGTGTCTGAAGGGCGAAACCCCAATACTGTAGATATTGATACCCTTTCAACAGAAGGGATGTTGGCACGAATTAATCACGAAGACGCCAAAGTAGCACCAAGTGTAGCAACAGAAATTCCTGCCATCGCCAAAGTGGTAGACGCCGCTGCACAAAGCATCGCAAAAGGCGGACGACTTATTTATATAGGCGCAGGCACCAGTGGCAGGCTAGGTATTTTAGATGCAGCTGAATGCAGGCCAACTTTCAGTGTGCCAGATGGTGTTGTAGTAGGCATTATTGCTGGCGGCGAACGTGCGGTTTTACATGCGGTTGAAGGGGCTGAAGATAATCGAGAAGCCGGCAAGCAAGACGTTATTAATATTACGCTTAGTCAACACGACACGCTGGTTGGGTTGTCGGCAAGCGGGCGCACACCTTATGTCTCAGGCGCCCTTGCTTATGCGCAATCTATTGGTGCGACGACAGCGGCTATTGCCTGTAGCCCTAGCTCAGCCATATTTGAACATGCCGATGTTGTCATTTGCCCAGTGGTTGGCCCTGAGGCTCTTACTGGTTCAACAAGAATGAAATCAGGCACTGCGCAAAAACTGGTACTTAACATGATTAGCACCGCCACCATGATCAAGCTGGGCAAAACCTTTGAAAACTTAATGGTGGATGTAAACGCGACCAACGAAAAGCTTAAGGCTCGCGCCCTTCGCATTGTGATGCAAGCCACCGAGTGTAACGAACATGACGCAGCTGACGCGCTAAAAGCGTCGAACAACAATGCAAAGCTGGCTATTTTAATGGTACTAACAGGGGCCAGTGCCGACGACGCGGCAAAACAATTGGTGGCAAGCAATGGCTATTTGCGTCACGCTGTAAAACAACCGCTTTAAAAAGGCCACGTTCATACATGCCTATCAAGTCGCTACTTACATTCGTTTTACTACTAAGCGCTGCTATTACTCTTAGTATGTCAGGCCATGCCCAAACAGTTGCTAGGGCCAAAACCCATGATAAGGCTGAAGTTGCAGAAAGTAGGTTACAAGTAGGCGCGGCGCAATTTAATGAATACCTGCCCTTACTTGAAGGCAAGCGAGTTTCACTGGTGGTAAACCAAAGTGCGACGGTAAAAAGTGCGCAATCCACGCCAATCCATTTAGTCGATGCGCTGCTAAATCACGACATCAATGTGGTGAGTATTATGTCACCCGAGCATGGCTTTCGCGGCAAAGCGGGAGCGGGTGAAAAAATAGATAACGATGTTGATGTTAAAACTGGCCTGCCTATTCACTCCCTTTACGGTAAAACGAAAAAGCCGACGGCCGACATGTTAGCTAACACCGATATTCTGGTGTTCGACATTCAAGATGTAGGCGTGCGCTTTTATACGTATTTAAGTACTTTACACTATGTACTAGAGGCCGCTGCCCAGGCGCATATTCCGGTAATAGTCTTAGATAGGCCTAATCCTAATGGTGCGTTTACTGATGGCCCTATTTTGCAGTCGGATTATGCTTCGTTTGTAGGCATGCACGCCATTCCTGTATTGCACGGTATGACGTTAGGTGAGCTAGCACTAATGATAGTGGGTGAACAATGGATTACGACCGATGCCATTAATGCTATTGAAGGGAAACAGCTAGCGCAGCATCAATCTAAGCCGCAGGCGCTTTTAACGGTTATTCCCGTGGCAAATTACCATAAACAAATGCCTTACTCTTTGCCTGTTGCCCCCAGTCCAAATTTACCTAATGATGCTGCCATTGCCTTATATCCCACTCTTTGCTTTTTTGAAGGCACGGACGTAAGCGTTGGTAGAGGCACTAATCTTCCTTTTCAACTTATTGGCCACCCTGTTGTAGCGCTTGGCGATGAAAATATAGACGTTGCTACGAATCAAGCCGCCCCCTCGCCTAAACACAATAACACCACCCTGAAGGCTTCGTTTATGACAGAAGCCTCCTTTTCAGGGTTAGATATTGATGTATTGCTTAACGCTTATGCCCAGTTTAACGAACAAGACATTACTTTTTTCACTCGCCCAGATTTTTTCGATAAATTAGCCGGTACGGATTCATTACGACAGGCCATTATCGCGGGGAAAACTAGCACTCAAATACAAGCTAGTTGGGCAGAAGGCTTAGCCGTATTTAAACAGCTTCGCTCCCCCTATTTACTTTACCCGTTAACGGCTTCCAAATTGCCTAACGACGTAAAAGCCCGTGTTAAAACCATCAATATGAAAGCAGCCACGTACCATGAATAGCACTAACACGATGGGAAGCGCCGATACCAAGCTGGCAGTGGATAACGCAGCTAATAATTTTGATGCTTTTTTAACGGGTATCGGTGAATGGTTAGCACCTGATAATATTATTAGCGACAACCCTAGGCTAATTGCCCTTGCTACTGATGCCAGCTTTTACACTAAGATACCCAAGCTAGTGATTAAAGTACCCAGTATTCAGGCTATGTGCCGCATATTGGCAATGGCGAATCGCTTAAGTATCGCCCTGACATTTCGCGCGGCAGGCACCAGTTTATCTGGTCAAGCAATTACCGACTCCGTATTGGTCATGCTGACGCCAGATTGGCAGCAGTTTGAGGTAATAGATAACGGCGAGGCAATATCGTTAGCGCCGGGTATCATTGGCGCGAAGGCGAATCGAATATTGGCAGGCTATGGCCGGAAAATTGGACCAGATCCGGCTTCCATTAATGCCTGCAAGGTCGGCGGTATTGCAGCGAATAATGCGTCGGGCATGTGCTGTGGGGTAAAGAACAATTCGTATCACACCCTACGCCACATTCACATATTATTGCCTGACGGTAGTGAAGTGAATACGGCTGATGCGCAAAGCGTTGCCGCGTTCGAGCAAAGCCACAGTGCTTTGTTAGCTTCCCTTGCTGCCCTTCGCAACACGCTATTAAAAAATTCGGTACTGACTGAAAAAGTACGCTATCAGTATCGTCTTAAAAATACTATGGGCTACGGCCTTAATGCCTTACTTGATTATGAAAACCCGCTAGATATTTTTACTCACCTAATGATTGGTTCAGAAGGTACGTTGGGCTTCATTGCCAACATTACCTACAACACAGTGCCTTTGCCTCGGGCGCGAGAAACCGGTTTATATATATTTAAAGATTTTAAAGCAGCATGTGCGGTTATTCCTGCGCTAAAAGCCTGCGATGTAGATGCGGTAGAGTTAATGGATGCCAGAGCATTGCGCGCAGTAGCGCCACTGTTAAATGAAGTAGTAGGAAGCAAAGGCAATCACAATGCTAGCAATCATAATATTAGTAACCTAGATGCTGTTGCCCTACTCATTGATGTGGGCGCACCTTCACAGGCTGAACTTGATTCTACGCTTAAGACAGTACGCAACATTTTGATCCAGCCAGCATCGGGGTTAAGCAAAGAAAATGAGCCCCCCTCTAACCAAAATCAGAAGCACGGACAGCCTCTGCAAGATTTTACTGCAGAGCCCCGCATCATTGAAAAACTGTGGAATATTCGAAAAGGGTTATTTCCAGCGGTAGGAGCAGTAAGACCTACTGGCACCACGGTCATTATCGAAGACGTGGCTTTTCCACTTGAAAGCTTGGCCGATGGGTTAAATGCGTTAGTCGACTTATTCGAAAAGCACGATTACCACGACGGCATTATTTTTGGTCATGCACTCGATGGCAATGTGCACTTTGTGTTTAGCCAAGGGTTCAATACCCCAGATGAAGTCAGCCGCTACCGGGCCTTTATGGCAGACATAAGCGTGCTAGTGACACAGCGCTTTGCGGGTAGTTTAAAAGCCGAGCATGGTACGGGGCGTAATATGGCACCGTTTCTTACTGCACAGTGGGGTGATGAAGGCGTGGCGTTAATGCGCTCGTTAAAAGACATTATCGACCCTAAAGGTATTTTAAACCCAGGCGTTATTTTAAATGACGATCCTCAAGCGCATATTACCCACTTAAAACCGATGCCAGCAGTGCAAGACACTGTTGATGCCTGTATTGAGTGCGGCTTTTGCGAACCTCAGTGCCCCTCACTTAATTATACCTTGTCGCCCCGTCAACGTATTGCACTTAAGCGGCGACAAACGTCTTTGACAGAACCTGAAGTTATTACTGAAATTAGCGAAGCGTTTTCACATTTAGCCGTAGATAGCTGCGCGGCAACTGGGTTATGTGCAAGTGCTTGTCCGGTAGGCATTGATACTGGGCAGTGGATAAAGCAAATACGTGGCCAGCGCGCTAATGGTCGTGCTACCCAATTAGTGAGTGACCTTGCTGCTAAACATACTGATAAGGCGTTATCAATTGCTCGCTTTACACTAAATACCGGTCATAAAGTAAAAGGCTTGATTGGCGAAAAGGCGTTCAATCGTATTACAGACGCACTTCATTTACCGCAGCTTTACAATAGTATTCCTAAAGCTTCGCAGTATAAAAGCAATACCTTGCAAGATCATAAGGGGGCAGAGCTTAATGCCATAACCCATGGTAATGGACAAGCGTCTGACGTTGATAAAGTAGCTGAAATAGAAGCTGGATACCCACTTGAAGTACCCCCTAATTTAGGGCGGCCAGACTGCTCTGAGAATGAGTATGAGAAAGAAGGCGAGAAAGCTCATGAGAAAGCGCTTTCCAATGTACTTTCTCAAGCGCCATCTCAAGCGGCATTGAAGGTGGTTTACATGGTAAGTTGCCCAAGCAAAGTTTTCAGTGGTAACGCTAATGAAAAAAGCGTCATCCAGGCTGTGATTTCTTTGTGTAAAAAGGCCAATGTCGACGTGGTATTTTCCAGCGCAAATGGCCTTTGTTGCGGTCAACCTTGGGACAGTGAAGGTAAAGCAAGCACCGCAAGCGATAAACTCACGGCATGGAAACAAGAAGCCTATACACTTTCAGAGCAAGGGCGTTGGCCGGTCATCATTGACAACAGCGCTTGTGCTTACAACGTAACATCAAAAAGCATTAAGAACTCACAGCCTAATAATGTAGAAACATTCGAAGTAAGCGAGTATTTACTTCACCACATTTCACGTCGTGTAAAGGTGGTTAAAACTGATGCCCCTATAATGCTACACATAGGGTGTTCAAGTACTAAGCTAGATGCAGGCGTTGCTATTAACGCTTTGGCGAACCTTTGCACTTCAAACGTTATTATTCCTTCTGACATTACCTGTTGCGGCTTTGCGGGCACTAAAGGCTTTACTACCCCAAGGCTGAATGAAAGTGCACTGGCACCACTTGCCAGTCAGGTGCCTAAAGATTGTTATAGAGGAGTGTCGAATAGTGCGACTTGTGCTATTGGGTTAAGCCAGCACAGTGGAGTGGTCTATTCACACATTGCGGTGCTGCTCGACGAGATCAGCCAGCCGCTTCTCTAACGTCGCTTTGTGTGTTTTCAATTGTTCTTTTTCATCACCCTCTGCGGTTTCAAGTTGCGTACTGATAGCCGCAATTTGCTCGGCTAGACCTTCTCGATTTTTCTCATGCTGTTCAGCTTCTTCTGCTTTATCAAAAATTATTGCTTCGGGATGATTTTCCTCTTCATCCTGAGAAGCAGCAGCCCCTTTTGATGAGCCAGGTTGCCGAGGAATCATTTGCAGCCCTTCAGGTTGAGGTCGCTGATTCATGAAAGTGGGTGATACAATTTCAATACCCGTATTGTGCAAAGCATCAAGTACCGATTTATGTAGTCGAGAGCGTGCACTTAGCATACTTTTGACTTCTTTGAGCAAGCCCGCAACTCGGTAGCTTACTGAGAAATCACCTAAGGATATCACTTGAACAAAAGGGTCCTCTAAGTCAGCATTGGCCGCCGCAGTTAGTAAGTGCTTCTCAACCTCCGAATAATGAATGTCGTAACCTAAACTTAAGTCAACCGAGATAATCGCCCCCGATGCACGGGTTACTCTTACTGGCGTGTTCACCATTAGTGTGTTCGAAAAAGCAATTAGCTCTCGGGTTTCTGTTTGAATTTCGGTATCTAGCAAGCCCATCTCAGCTACCCTTCCGCTGTAGTCTTCTACGCGAATAAAGTCGCCAACTTTAAAGGGTTTGTTAACCCGTAATACCAATCCAGCCATCAGATTTCCCACCATGGTGGTAGATGAAAATGCGATGACACCCGATAGTAAAACACCAATTAACGCGATGACCTGATTGCGTGTACTCTCGTTCACCGGAAGTGCCATGGAGATGGCCACCAAACCTACAATAGTAAGTACTAACAAAGTTACTTGGCGTGGCAATTTTTGCTCACTGGTTAGGTGAGATTGCCGCGCAAGTAGCACGTAATGAAGCGCACCTAAACCCACCACCACCAGCACAATTGCTAGTACTAATGGAATAAAAGGAATCAGAAAAGCGACCACTACATCCACACTGAAACTCCGTTTTTTCTTATAACCAAGTCACATCTAACTTAGTTTTTGCTTCAGCCCGCTAACAATGCCGGCTGTCAATTACTTAATTTAATCTAACAACGTCAATTACTTGCATGCACGGCTAAATTCACTGAGTGCCTTCTATTTGTTCGGCTCTATGACACAAACATTATTTAGAAGTGCCCTTCCACTGAACCGGCACATAATCATTGGGACTGTTCAGGCCTAATAAGGTTTCTACCAAAGCATCAAAAATTGGGCTGTATACCTCACTATCTACGTTGTAACTGAATGTAGCAATAGCGATATCGGTGTGTGGCTGCATTTCTTTAGCTATATAGGGCATACGAAGGGGCACTAAAACTGTGCTAAGCCCTTGTTTTTTCGCTTGTTGCAACGCTGATTTAATAAAACTATGTACATCGCCTAGTGGCGCCCTGGCAGCCAGCGCTTCTTCGCTATCGAAGCCTTTCATTTCATAAACGGCATGTTGCGGAGAGATGTCCCCCACTATAAGTAGGTCGGCGTGCTTTAATGCATATTCAAAGGTTGCTTTGTTTGGAAGCTTGGTAAGCGGCAAACATGCCATTCCTACATTTGGCGCAATACTAGATAAGCTTTTTTCAAGCGCTAAACATCTGAGCGCATCGGGCATTAATGCCAACCATGTTTTCTGTGTAACAGGGAGTTTTTTAGCGCCAAAAAGGGTGGTAATTGCTGCTTTAGAAAGCGCTTTCTCTAGTTGAATATTTCTTGTCTTCTTCGCTTTATTATCTACGTCAGAAACCCACCAAGAAAGCGCTTTCTCCGAGTAGCTATTTAGGTTAAATTCAGCCTTTAGTAACGTAATGCGTTGCAAGGAAGTCGCAAGCTGTATTGAGGGGATTTCGCCACTACTTATTCGCTCACTTACCTTACCCATTAATGCAGCAAACATTTTAATATCTTGCGGGGTTCTAATGGTGAAAGGCATCAGGGCAATGTCGGCACCCGCTTGATAAGCTTTGATCATGGCATCTTCAGGAGAGAAGTATTTAGCAATGCCCGCCATATCCAATGCATCGGTAACGACTACCCCTTTGTAACCCAATTCATTTCGCAATACGTCATGGAGTATTTTACGGGACAAGGTTGCAGGAATTGTCATCACCCTACCCTGTTTGTCTTTTACAGTTGTGCTATCTAATGATGGGTATTGGATATGCGCACTCATCAACATACCTGGTGGGTTACCACCGCTGATAATTCGGCTGAAAGGCAATAGGTCACCTTTTAGCGCTTGCGCTTTTGAATACTTAACGTTGGGCAAACCCGTGTGACTGTCCGTTTGTGTATCGCCATGGCCAGGAAAATGTTTAATCGCACTTATTACACCGCTTGATTGCAACCCATCTACAAACGATTGCCCTAGCACCGCAACATCGCTAGGCGTTCCGCCAAAACTACGTACATTAATAACTGGGTTTTTAGGCTCGCTGTTAATATCTACCGACGGGGCGAAATTGGTATTTATTCCTAAGGAACTTAAGCTACTGCCAATGCCTTTCGCTACGTTTTCAGCAAAAGCCGTGCCGTGCTGATAATAGCTTGCCCCTATTGCTAAGTTTCCAGGGAAAGGCGTGAGCATAGCAGAGGGTAAGCGAGCAACTCGTCCCCCTTCTTGATCTACTGCAATAAATAGCGGTGGCAACTTCGCTTTCGCCATAGCCTGTTGCATGGCGTAATTCAGCTCTATTAACTGCTTGTTGGTTTTAATGTTTTCAGAAAACAAAATAACGCCCCCAATATTGTGGGTGACGAGTAAATCTTTAAGCGCATCGGGTAGCGTGGTTACCGGCTTTTTGCATGCTTTTGAGCTAGTACCATCATCGCAGTAGAAACGAAAATCGAGAATTATTTTTTGTCCAACAGACTGCTTTATTTGTTCGTGTTGGCTGAGTTGATTCGCATAAGCGCTAGATAGCATGAGCATGCATAGACTAAGCAGGAACGTGTAATGTAAAAATTTGACGAGTAATGGAAAAAGGCGCAAACAGGATCCTAGTAGTTTTTATTAATGGTTTAAACAGTGACATTCTTTGTAGCTATACCAATAGCTCCATCAGTAGCTATACCAGTAGCATTGCCAGTAGTTGTGCTAATAGCGTTGTTAGTAGTATTAGCAACAACTGTTATTTTATTTGCCGTTGACAGGGTAAGTACAACGATATGTTACGCTTTGATACGCATATTAATTGCCATGGTATCAAAAACCAATGCATACAGAATAAATACGTGTCATTCTGTGGAATTAACCGTGTGCTCTGCGGTACGCTTATCGCTATTGCTCATGTTAATGCACATGAATTGTTATTCAATGTGCCGTTTATTAGCAAGTCGTTCGTTTCACGTTCACGAACAGCGTCGTTTAAATTTAGTATCAATGTTTAAGCTCAAATATTCGCTTTTAAGCGAATGGCAGTATTTCACAATAATAAAGTATGGAAAGTAGTATGGATTGGGTATCAATTATCCCCCCATTGGTTGCGATCATTGTCGTATTCTGGAAAAAAGAAGTTATATTGGCATTGCTGTTAGCGGTGCTGTGCTCTGAAGCACTTATTTTGTTAACGGCAAGTCCTGCCACCAGCTTTCTTGCGCCAATCAATGCTATAGAACGCGTAGTCGATACCGCTTCCAGCCCTGGTAATACCCGAGTCATTCTATTTTCTGTATTAGTGGGCGCACTGCTGGCGTTTATTCGCGACTCTGGCGGTGTAACAGCTACCGTTAACTACTTAGTAGGCAAAGGCGTTGCCAAGAATAAGAAACAGGTTGGCAGCCTTACTATGTTTACCGGTATCGCGGTATTTATAGAATCGAATTTAAGTGTGCTAACGGCAGGTATTTTTGCCCGAGGGTTATTCGACCGCTTCGGCATGAGCCGCGCTCGCTTAGCGTATATTATCGACTCCACCAGCGCACCAGTATGCATACTCATTTTACTCAATGGTTGGGGGGCTTTCATTTTAAGCTTGCTCGACACTTACGAGCTGCCAGCATCTTCAGCCTCAATATTATGGGGCAGTGTATTTTTTAACTTTTACGCTATTTTTACCTTGCTGATTGTGGCTTACACCATAGCCGCAGACAAAGTGCACGGCCCATTGGCAGTGGAAGAGAAAACCCTATCGAAAACAGACATTCCCCAACAAACAGAAACGGCTACCAAAGCGCGTTATATGTTAGTGCCATTACTTACTATGGTATTAAGCATGGTGGGCTTTATGTTTTGGACGGGTAACGGCACTTTATCTGAAGGCAGTGGCAGTAAATCTGTGCTTTATGCCACGGCACTTGCCACCGCTATTGCTTATGGCCTTTTACTTTGGCACAAACGCTTCACACATAAAGAAGCGGTGGAAATCGGCTTTAAAGGCATGGGGGAACTGCTTCCCCTTGTCACCATTGTGCTGCTGTCTCTTACCTTAGGGAATAGTTTAAAAGACTTAGGCACAGGTGTATTTGTGGCAGGTGTGGTGGGTGAATACCTTCCCCTTGTTTTCATCGTACCTATGCTGTTTATTGCAGGGGCGGTAATGTCGTTTACCACAGGCACCTCATGGGGCACCTTTGCTATTCTTATTCCTATTGGCGTGCCGTTAATTCAAACCCTTGGATTACCGCCTTCATTAGTGGTTGCGGCTATTTTAGGCGGCGGTATTTTTGGCGATCACTGTTCGCCTATTTCCGATACCACTGCCGTGTCGTCATTAGCCGCAGGCTGTGATGTATTAACCCATGTAAAAACCCAGTTCCCTTACGCGCTTGTGGCCGGCGGGTTAACTTTGGTGGGTTATCTTATTGCCAGCATTATTATGATTGGCTAGCGCTAAGTCTATTTTCACAGTTCTAATAATAATTTTTATCAAAAGTTTTCAATTTTAAGGAGTTAGGCGGTGTTGAAGAAAACGTTTTTTCTGTTCTCATTTGTAATTCTGACAGCGTGTAGTCAAACAGGCGTTGAAGTAACGCAAACTCAACAGCAAGCCGTCGCGATGCCCGATACCTTTAGTGCCGACGCCGCGTATGCTGTTTTAGAAGACGGCGGAAATGCAGTAGATGCTGCTATTACTGCGCAGTTTGTGCTGGCAGTGACTTTACCTGAAGCAGGTAATGTGGGCGGCGGAGGCTTTATGACCATTGCGTTTGAAGGCAGCACTGACTTTCTTGATTACCGCGAAATGGCACCGTCTGATGCACATCGAGATATGTACTTAGATGACAAGGGGGATGTAAAACCTTACGAATCACTCTTTGGCGCCAAAGCAGCAGGTATTCCGGGTACGGTTGCTGGCATGTGGGCTGCACATCAAAAATACGGCAGCTTACCGTGGAGCCGTCTTGTGGCGCCTGCAGTTGAACTGGCTGAAAATGGCTTTTTAGTACCAGAAAAGCTTGCCAGTAACATTACCCGCTATTTAGCTCGTACCCGCAAGCAAGGCTTAAACAGCAACTTTGCTAGTTACTTTGAACACGCCAAAGCCAATACAATGTTCAAGCAACCTGAATTAGCCAGTACGCTAAAAGCGATTCAACAGCATGGCCAAGATGGATTTTACCAAGGCGAGGTTGCCAAGAAAGTTGTTTCCTTTATGCAAGAAAACGGTGGGCTAATTAACCACAGTGACCTAGCGGCTTATAAAGCGGTATGGCGTAAACCTCTTGAACTTAATTGGCAAGGCTACACCCTAGTGACAGCACCACCACCAAGCTCAGGCGGCGTAGCTGTGGCGCAGTGGATTGGCATGCTAGAAAGCTACGGCAGCAATCATACTCTGCCAGAACATAACAGCGCCGAATACCTGCATGTTATGTCTGAAATTGGTAAACGCGTATTTGCTGATAGAGCGGAATATCTTGGCGATCCTGACTTTGTTGAAGTACCGGTTGCTGAGCTTGTTGCCCCTGACTATATCAAGGCTCGCGCATCGCTTATTCAACCCAATAGTATTTCAGATACGCCAAGTGTTAAACCTGGCCTAAAAGAAAGCGAAGATACCACCCACTTTTCAATTATGGATAAATGGGGCAACGCGATTGCTAACACCACCACCATTAACCTTACTTTTGGTAGTGGCGTGGTAGTGGCTGGGGCGGGCTTCTTACTTAACGATGAGATGGATGATTTTAGTGCTAAGCCTGGCGTACCTAATTTCTTTGGTGCTGTTGGCGGAGAAGCTAATGCCATTTCGCCTTATAAGCGCATGTTATCTTCAATGACTCCTACCCTAGTAAAACAGGGCGGTGATGTTGTTTTAGCAACCGGTTCGCCTGGTGGCACAACCATTATTTCGTCGGTAGCACAGTCGTTGTTAAACGCATTATTGTTCGATTTTGATGCCACAAAATCTGCTAACGCGCCTCGTTTTCACCACCAATTGCTACCTAAAGATACCATTCGTGTCCATCCTGGGTTTGACGAGGCAACATTGACTGAATTAACTGATATGGGTTACACCATAGATGCCCGCCGCTTTGGTGATGTGCACTTAATTAAGCGTACAGCGCAAGGTGTAGAAGCCGCTTCCGAAGCAAGTGGGCGCGGTAAAAGCATAGTGTCTGCACGTTAGGCACTGTTAGATCATAAGAAAGGAATAGCCATGTATAAGCTATGTCGCACTGTCCATAATTGGCTGGGGCTTATACTGGCGATTCAAATTACCCTTTGGTTCGCCAGTGGTCTGGTGATGGCGTGGCTACCTATTGAAGATGTTCGCGGGGCGCACCTTCGCCATACCGTTCAAGCAAATTGGCAACACGCGACTCAATCTCCACAATCTGTTCTTGCTTCTCATAGTGCTGACGCCACATTAGCGTTAAGCCAGCGGTTGATTGTGAATGAAGATAAACCTCGTGCAATACCTGTCTATACAGTCTCTGAAGTAGTATCTGAAAGCTTTGCTCAGCAGAACACCACTGTTCGCTACAATGCCGTAAATGGGACCATTTTGGCACCACTAAGCGAAACACAAATTCAAAAAGCCGCTAATGTTCAATACGCGGGTACAGGCACCTTGAGTGAAATAGATTTTATTTCCACGTTACCTCAAGAAGTGCAGCAGCTTCCCTCGCCTATCTGGCAAGTGCAATTTAATGATACTGAAAACACACGGCTTTATATCGATCCAAACACTGGTAGCGTACTTCGTGTAAGAACAGACACTTGGCGGTTATTCGATTTTATGTGGATGCTGCATATCATGGATTATGAAGATCGCAGTGACTTCAATCACCCACTATTGATTGGCTTTTCCGCCGGCGCATTGCTTTTTACGCTAACTGGAATAGTGCTGTTGTGGCAGCGCTTTCGACCTAGAAAGCGCTCAGGGTTAAATCGATTTTAATCAGTCGCAAATAACTGTTCTATAGAGGCGAATGCTTTGAACTCCAGTGCATTGCCACAGTAGTCCATAAAGAACATAGTAGCTTGCTCGCCCGGTTGATCTTTAAATCGAATGTAAGGCTCAATAACAAATTCAATATCTGCAGCGCTTACCTTGTCGGCTAGCGCCTGCCACTGCGGCATATCAAGCACTACGCCAAAATGCGGCACGGGCACAGCATGACTATCAACCCCATTATGGGAAGGCGCTGACGGCATTTTGTCAACACAATGTGTCACCAACTGATGACCGAAAAAATTCCAATCAATCCATTGGCTGTCACTGCGGCCTTTTTCACAGCCTAACAGTTTTCCATAAAAGGCTTCTGCATTAGCAAGATTACTCACCGGTATTGCTAAATGAAACGGCTGCGCCATACGTTAAGTCCTATAAGAATTTTTTCAGTAACGATAATTTGAATTTAGAAAACGGTGCATAGCGTACGGGTGCATCCAACGCGAAAGCGCGTTTCATCACTGTTTTTAAATGACTAAAGGTATCGAACCCGGCTTGGCCATGGTAGCTCCCCATGCCGCTATTACCCACGCCGCCAAAGGGAAGTTCGGGGTTAGTCATAAATATCATTGTATCGTTAGTGCACACACTGCCAGAGCTGGTTTTTTCAATAATACTATTAAGTACTTTATCACTATCGCTAAAGGCATATAGGGCTAGAGGTTTAGGCCTGTCGTTAATGAAACCGATGGCTTCATCGATAGAGCTCACGGGCACTATGGGTAAAATAGGACCGAAAATCTCTTCTTGCATGATGGCACTGTCTTTCGCAGGGTCGAGCACCAATGTGGGGGTCATGGCAGGTCGTGCTTCATTAATATCACCACCGTAAACCACATTAACCCCATCGAGGTAGCCTTGAAGGCGATGCAAATGGCGGGTATTGATGATATTGCCGTAATCTTTCGACGAAAAAGGGTTTTTACCAAATTGGGATTTAAGCTCTTTTTTAATAGCCTCTATTAGCTTTTGCTCAAAGCCTTTCACCACGAGCACATAGTCGGGCGCGATACAGGTTTGCCCTGCATTCATCCACTTGCCCCATACAATTCGACGCGCAGTAATTTTCAAGTTGGTACTGCTATCAACAATACAGGGGCTTTTACCGCCAAGCTCTAACGTAACAGGGGTTAAATGCCTAGCGGCCGCAGACATGACAATTTTGCCAACCGCTTCGCCGCCAGTGTAGAAAATATGATCCCATTTACACGCAAGTAGTGCCGACGATTCTTCCTTCCCGCCCTCGATTACCTCTACGCACGAGGTATCCATATATTGGGGAATAAGTTTTGCCACAATCGTTGAGGTTTCAACAGATAATTCGGATGGTTTTAACACCGCACAGTTACCTGCCGCTAATGCGGCAATGTAAGGCGCTAGCAACAACTGAAGTGGGTAATTCCACGCGCCTATAATAAGCACTGTACCCAAAGGTTCTGGTTGCTGAAAGCTCTTACCCGGCCATGCAATAAGCGGGGTTGATACCTTACGAGACTGCATCCATTTATTTAAATGTTTAAGGGTGTGCTTAATGTCCGATAGCAGAAAGCCATGTTCGGCCACGTAGGCTTCACTTTCGCTTTTGCCTAAATCTTGATGGAGTGCCTGTAAGATCTCTTTTTCGTTTTCAATCAACAGGCGCTTTAGGGCGTCCAATTGACTCTTACGCCATTCTAATGAACGGGTTTTGCCAGATCTAAAACTAGTTTGAAGCGAAGCTACCGTATCGAGAAAGCAAAAACCGGGTTCTACGGCGTGAAGCGTTGGTTGATTAGACATAATACATTCCACCTGCATGTGAAGACTGTTGACCTGCTGGTTTTTAAATTCAAGACCAGACGCAACCGAATAAGCCAATATTTATCTTATAGTAATGAGGGCAATAAACCACAACCCAATTATTTTGTTAATTAATGTTTAATTATTACCTCAATCTCAGTTTATTACCTACACAAAAAAGCCCGGTACTTAAAATAAGTACCGGGCTTTCAAATAGTCTAACTAGACGGGGCTAATTTACGCGTCGTATGGGTTGCGTAAAACAATCGTCTCGTTACGATCAGGGCCGGTAGAAACGATATCTACGGGAACACCAGTAATATGCTCAAGGCGCTGAATATAATTTTTAGCAGCTTGTGGTAAGCCTTCAAACGTCGTTACACCGTACGTGTTGTCGCTCCAACCTGGCATTTCTTCATACACTGGGGTCACTTTATCGTAACCGTCAGCCGCCATAGGAGGAACATCTTTCACGTTACCGTCTGCATCTTTATAACCGATACAAATTTGTAGAGACTCTAAGCCATCAAGTACATCTAATTTGGTTAAGCAAAAACCGGTAATCGAGTTAATCTGTACGGCACGTTTCATTGCTACAGCATCAAACCAACCAGTACGGCGTTTACGGCCTGTAGTTGCACCAAACTCGTGACCTTTAACGCCTAAATGATTACCCACTTCGCAATCAAGCTCAGTAGGGAATGGGCCAGAACCTACACGTGTTGTGTACGCTTTAACAATACCCAATACATAATCTAGCTTTAACGGGCCAAAACCAGCGCCGGTGGCTACGCCGCCAACTGTGGTATTAGAAGATGTTACATAAGGATACGTACCGTGATCGATATCAAGCAATGTACCTTGCGCACCTTCGAACATAATTGGCAAACCCGCTTTATGGGCTTTATCTAGTTCGTCAGTTACATCAACCACCATCGCTTTAAGAATATCAGCAACGGCCAGGGCACCTTTTAAGGTTTCATCGAAATCGACGGCTTCTTCACCATAGTATTTAGTCAATGTGAAGTTGTGTACATCAAGTACTTCTTTGAGCTTAGCCGCAAAGTCTTCTGCATTGAATAAATCGCCTACGCGTAAACCACGGCGAGCCACTTTATCTTCGTAAGCGGGTCCAATACCACGACCGGTAGTACCAATCGCTTTAGCACCACGGGCTTTTTCACGCGCTACATCTAAAGCAATGTGATAAGGAAGAATAAGCGGGCATGCTTCACTGATTTTCAGTCGCTCACGTACCGGAACGCCACGCTCTTCAAGCATAGTCATTTCAGTCATTAATGCGTCTGGGCTAAGTACTACGCCGTTACCAATAATACAGGTAACGTTGTCACGCAGGATGCCTGATGGGATTAAGTGAAGAACGGTCTTTTCACCGTCAATTACTAGAGTATGACCTGCATTGTGACCGCCTTGATAGCGAACCACATATTTTGCTCGATCAGTAAGTAGATCTACTACTTTGCCTTTACCCTCGTCACCCCATTGAGTGCCGAGTACCACAACGTTCTTTGCCATGAATCATATTGTGTAAGAAAATTAGGCGGGGATTCTATCAAAATTTTATACCCTTTATCATCTGTTTTATGCGCAAAAATGCGCCAGTTATTGGAAATTCATGGTCAAGTTCAGTCTGTAACTCGCTAAGCATTTGTATACCCTAGCTATTTTTAGTTACGCATTTAGACTTATTGTGACAAGTAAAAAAGACAAACCACACCGATGACAACTAAAACACCACCGGTTTGACGCAACTGATTGGTCTGCATCTGACTTATTTGCAATAAGTATAAGCGCCAGCGCGTAGGGAATAACAAAGGGCCTATGCCTTCTACAATAAGCACTATTGCTAGCGCGGGCCAAAGCCAGTCCATTTTATACCTCACTGTTTTATCTAAATTATTTTCGTATATCTGCGCCATATATTTTAAAGTCTAGTAGCAGCTAGTGGCGCTTAAAGTAATCACGTAAGCATAGTAATGGCTCATTAGGGATTAACACACAGATAAATACCCTATTTTGTTAACCTAATGGTTATTCGAGCATTTTATATTCAACCTACTGAAATTTTTAACTTTTTTTAACCCAAAATAGTGCAAAAAATCTATCATCTGCTATACGTAGAGTATTGCACTTAATCACACGGAAACAAATTCATGCGTTTTCCCAAATATGGAAATTATGCGTTAGATGTCTCTGGGAATGTATTGGAAGTGTTTGCTACGGGTGCGTGGAATTTAAAAACCGCAGAAGCCTTTACTGAAGAAATGCATGACCTAGTGAGCAGGTTCGATGACAAACCTTGGGCAGCTTTGCTAGATGGCCGAAGGTGGGTGTTATCGACACCAGATACACAACAAATCATCGTTGACGCTATAAAATTTAGCATTACTAAAGGGCTAAAACGCTCTGCCTATGTGTTAGATACAGGCATGGTTAAGCGGGCGCAATTAGAATATACCCACCCAGCCAAAGAGCGCTCGTTTGATTTAAACGGTTATGAAAGAAACTACTTTCAACATTATTTTGCAGCGCTTAATTGGCTAGACAAGGAAGGCTTTTCACCTATAGCGAAAACGTAAGGGCGTATCAGTGCCCTTAAATTTAATTGCTAGTACAACAAGCTATACACTTTACGTCGATACTCAGATTTAAGCGCATCACCATCGGTTAACGCATTAATCATATCCAGCATGATTTTACGTGCATCCCCAAACCCTAGCTCTTTTTTAAGTACGCTGAGTAGCAAGGATAACGCTTCTTCCGATTTATTGGCTTGGTGTAGTTGCACAGCCAAATCTACTTTGAGTTGTAAATCATCGGGGTTAGCCGCTACCGACGCCTGCAATTGGCGAATTTCAGGTGTATCGGCTGCCTGTTCAGCAAGCTCTATTTTACCGTTAAGGGTATTATAGCGCGCATCTTGTTCGACTAACTTTATCTCTTCTAACAAGGCTTTAGCCTGTGTTAGCGACCCAGTCTCAATGTAGCAATCAATGACCATATATTTGGCATTGATATTATCAGGGCTCATCTCTAAGACTTGCTTCGCATTCGATAAGCCTTCTACGTAATCGCCTCTTTGAATGGCTTGTCCTGCTGCTGCAAGAAAATCATCTTCAGGATTAGGCAGGTACTTGGCTAGCATCTCACGAATTTGTGCTTCAGGTTGCACGCCCGCAAAGCCATCTACAGGTTGGCCGTTTTGAACCACCATTACAGTAGGCAAACTACGAATGCCAAATTGACGTGCAACTTCTTGCTGCGTTTCACAATCTACTTTGGCAAGAATAAGGTGCTGTGCATACTCTCCTGCTATCTTTTCTAAGATAGGCAGTAGATCTTTACATGGCTCACACCAGTCTGCCCAAAAATCAATAAGCACCAGCTTTTCTTGTGATGCTTCTAAGATAACTTGCTGAAAATTCTCAACAGTAATATCAACGATAGTTGCCGCATTGTTCGCAACAAGATTGTCCATAAAGTGGGCCTTTTAAAACATTTATTTTCTGACAATGAATATGGGGTAACTCATAGCAAAAAACAACCGCTACAAAAAATCGGCAACAATGTCGGATTCACGACATACTTACCTTCGCTCGCGTGTTAATTTGTTGTTAATTTACGCATGACGACACTCACTGGAGGGCTACGCCATGGCTACCGAGTCAAACGTTCAAACTCAATTTCAATCTTTTAGCGAGTTTTACCCTTATTATCTTGCGGAACATGCCAATCTAACCTGCAGAAAATTACACTTTATTGGTTCATGGTTAGTGTTAGGTGTCATCGCCAGTAGCATATTGACGGGCAACTTAGCCTTGTTATGGCTGATCCCAGTAGTAGGCTACGGCTTTGCGTGGGTGGGACATTTCTTTTATGAGAAAAATAGACCTGCGACTTTTCGCCACCCGCTCTATAGCTTACTGGGTGACTGGGTGATGTTTAAGGACATCTTAATAGGTAAAGTCAGTATTAGGGCTTAAACCCTATCAACGTTAATAACTTGTCGGGTTAAAAGAAACAAAAAAAGCCAGACGCCCCCTGTGAAGTAACCCCAGTGAAGTGTCCCGCAGTACGCTGGCTTTTTGAATTTTAAAATCTAGTCGATTTCAACACACTAGAAATAAGGCTGTTCCAACCATTTACTTGGCGGGGGTAAGTTTCAACACTTTACCGTTGGTGGCATCGGTTAGCAGATAAATAGCGCCGTTAGGCCCCACTTCTACATCACGAATACGGGCTTGGTTATCACGCACATATTCATGCTGCTCCCCTGGCTTACCGCCATCCATTTCGATACGTCGTAAATGAGTGAACTTTAACGAGCCTACCAACAAATCTCCGTTCCACTGTGGAAACAAATCACCTTGGTAGAACGCCATACCGCTAGGGGCAATAGAAGGATCCCAGTAAAGTACTGGCTGCTCCATACCATCCATGTGGGTTTTATCACTGATAATGTCGCCGCTGTAATCAATACCATAGGTAATGATAGGCCAACCGTAGTTAGCACCTTTAGACAGCAAGTTAACTTCATCACCGCCTTTTGGCCCGTGCTCCATTGCCCACACTTCACCGGTTTCTGGGTGAATGGTAATGCCTTGAACATTTCGGTGGCCGTAGCTGTAGATTTCAGGAGCTTTACCGTCAGCAAAAGGATTATCGCTAGGCACACTGCCATCGCGGTTAATGCGCACAATAGTACCGAAATGGTTATCGGTATTTTGTGCTTCCTTCATGTATTTATAACGGTCACCCAAAGTGATAAACAGTTGTTTGTTGGCATCAAACGCTAAGCGACAACCAAAGTGAAAGCCGTTATCAATTAGTGGCGCGGCACTAAAAATAGTTTCCACATTTGCCAGCGCGTTACCGTTTAGCGTGGCTTTAGCAACGCTACTGCTGCTTCCACCTTCACCAGGTTGGCTGAAACAAAAATAAACCTTGTTGTTAGTTTCAAATTCAGGATCGATAGTAATATCTAACATACCACCCTGATTGTTCGCTTCTACCTTAGGCACATTTGACAAGCGTGGCGATAGTTTACCAGATTGACTTAGGCGCCTAATGCCGCCCTCACGTTCGGTAACCAACATGTCGCCATTAGGTAGGAAGGTCATTCCCCAAGGGTGAACTAACCCTTGTGCTAATTCAGTAACAACAAGATTTTCATTTGTGGGAGTTTTAGCGTCTGCTTGTTGCGAAAACGCTGGCTGAGTTGCCCCAGCCAGCGTTAATGTACAAACAGACAACACATTTATTATAGTGCGTGTCATAATTTTTCCGCCGTGAAGTATATTCCGGCTTATTTTGCCAACATTGCGCGAAGCATCCAAGCAGACTTTTCGTGAACACGCATACGATCGCCTATTAGTGCTGCAGAAGACTCATCGTCCGCGTCTTGCGCTAACTTAAGTGAATCACGTGATGTTTTAACCACTTGCTCATGACCGTGAGTCAGCAATGCCACCATTTCTGATGCTTCAGGTACACCTTCTACTTCATCAATTGCGCTTAGTTCAGCAAACGACTTGTACGTACCCGGAGCAGCAACACCTAATGTACGAATACGTTCTGCGATTTCATCTACAGCTTCTGCAAGCTCTGTGTATTGCTCTTCAAACATCAAATGTAGTTGTCTAAACTGTGGACCTTCTACATTCCAATGGAAGTTATGGGTTTGTAGGTAAAGCGTGTAAGAATCTGCTAATAGTTTTTTAAGGCCTTCAGCCACTGCATTACGATCTTCTTCTGAAATGCCGATATCAATCTTGCTCATATCTCTCTCCTTGGGTTAGCAACTAATTCACTAATTTAGAATGGGGAATACCATTTAAATCTTACCTTAATGATACTCTAAGAATATTGATTTGGATTATAATTTTAACGATTGTAGACATCTAGTTTGACGATTTACTTCAATGATGGTGCTGATGGCCGGCTTCTTTACCCATTCCTTTAACCGGTAATTCTACGGTGTAATCAGCGGCGTTATCGAAAGACAAGGTCAATGACACACTACTTCCTTCAATTAGCCCTTTTTCTAATCCCAACAACATCACGTGATAACCGCCAGGCGCAAAGGAAAGCGACTCATTTGGCGCAATGTCTATACCTTCTTTTACTTCTCGCATACGCATCATGTTATCGCTCATTTCGGTAGTGTGAATTTGCGCGTCCTTGGCAATATCACCGCTCACCTTTACACCCGTTAATTTAGCCGAAGTGTCGCTTTCATTATGCAAAGTGAAGTAAAGGGCTGCAGATTGTGCCATGGGGAACGTGGCGCGAGCGTAACCGTCGCTAATAGAAATAGGGTGCGTAGCTTGAACGCTGCACGCGGTCAGCGCAAACATAAACAAGGCAAGTAACTTAAAGGATAATGAGTGAGTATTAGGTGTCATACCGCCGCTTCCAAAATAAAAACTGGCTGCTAGTGTACGGTAGGTTTATTTAATAAAGAAGAAAATATAGAAAATCTGGAAATGTATCCCGAAAGGGAAAAACGATAACGAGGAAGTTAACTTAGAAAGCACTAGATAAAAAAGCGGTGTGAAGGCTTTAGTGTGAAAGAATGGTGCCGACTGCCGGAATCGAACTGGCGACCTACTGATTACAAGTCAGTTGCTCTACCAACTGAGCTAAGTCGGCACACTTTTCACACCCGCTGGGTTAACAGCGGATGCGTATAATAGCCACAATTAAAAGGTTGTCAACCTTTTAAACGTTTTGCCTCGCCAATCAGTTTCGGAAAGTACTCTAACGGCAAATATTGACTCAAATCGTGTAATTTTTCGCCCAGTTTTGGGTAGCTGTCAGTGGTGACATTGATATGACCCATCTTGCGCTTTTCACGCACCGATTTTCCATACCAATGCAAATGACTGCCATCAATACTCAAAAGTTCTCTTGAAAAACTACTGCAGCCAATAATATTTATCATTGCGCTTGGACCAATAGCCGATGTATCACCTAAAGGTAAACCACAAATTGCGCGAAGATGATTTTCAAATTGGCTGGTTACTGCACCCGATTGACTCCAATGACCAGAATTATGCACTCTAGGCGCAAGTTCATTAACTAAGAGTTCATCACCACATTGAAACAATTCAACCGCTAACACGCCGACATAGTCCATGCCTTCAGCCAGTTTCACAAAAATATCGTGAGCTTTTGCTTGAAGCACATCGTCAACATGGGTAGCTGGGGCAACCGACACATGAAGTTGGCCTTGATAATGTAAGTTTTCAGCAAGCGGGTATGTACGCACATCACCTTGCTTATTACGTACGCCAATTAAAGAAAGCTCACGCTCAAAAGGCACCATCTTCTCTACTACAAGTGGCACTTTCTCTAAATTTAAAGTCGCTAAGGCTCGTTTAAGCTCTGGTAGCTCATCTTTATTGGCTAATCGCCACTGACCATAGCCATCGTAGCCATCACGACTGGATTTTAGAATAAGCTTCTCACCCAACGCTTCAATGCATTCATCAAGCTGGTCTAGATGGGTAACGATTCGATGCGCACTGTTAGCAACCTTCATGCCCTCAAGCAATGCTTTCTCTCGCACTCTATCAGCGCCAACCAAAATACTTTCAATACTGGGCATTAACTTGCCCGTCTTGGTGGCTTCTTCTAGTAAGTGCTCAGGCACATGCTCAAATTCTACCGTAAGTGCATCAGCACCTTCTAAGGCTTGATCTAAAGAAGTGTCGAGGGGGGTTTTACTTACTGGGTGCACGACAGTATCGTTGTTTACGTCGACAGCCTGCACTTCAATGCCAAGCGGACTGCCCGCCAAATACATCATTTGCGCCAATTGGCCTGCACCGTAAACGACTACTCTCATTCGTCAAGCTCCAAAGTGTTGCTTGAAGCCAACACCGTCTCAGTTTGCTGCTTTCGAAAGGCAATAACCGCATCGCGCACGTTAGTATCTTGCAGTGCCACCACTTGCGCCGCGAGCAAGCCTGCATTGGCTGCACCCGCTTCACCGATGGCTAATGTGCCAACCGCAACGCCTTTTGGCATTTGTACAATTGATAACAGGGAATCAAGACCGCTTAATGCTTTAGATTTTACTGGGCAACCGAATACTGGCAAGTGCGTGTGCGCAGCAATCATTCCCGGTAAGTGCGCTGCACCACCTGCACCAGCAATAATGGCACTAAAGCCTTCGTCTGCTGCGCCTTCGGCAAATTCAACTAATAAGTTTGGCGTTCTGTGTGCTGACACCACTTTTGCGTCGAATTCAACACCAAACGACTTCAGCATTTTTGCTGCTTGTTGCATGGTAGGCCAGTCTGAGGTTGAGCCCATAACTATTGCGACTTTTGCCATCTAGAAATCCTCTGAGATAGGTAAATTGGATAACCGGAAAAGCCCGCGATTGTAGCCTAAATCGCCAACAAATCCCACATATTAGCCGCAAGTGATCTAGCAAGGCCTTCATTTTCGTAAAACCTCTATATAATTACAAATGGTTAATCCTTCCAGTGCCACTTGGTATTCTTTATGACTACCTCTTTTCACTCGGCTGGTTGTAGGCCTTCATAAGGCTAAGGTAAACGGAGGTATCGATAATGTCGAAAGCGCATCAAACAGACGTAATTGATGAAGTGATTGAAGAAGTGCAAGACGTAGTATCAGATTTTCTTAATCGGGAAGCTGCCCCTGGCATTTTACTGATGATTGCTACTGTACTGGCGCTTATCATTGCCAACTCCCCTCTTGATCACCTCTACGACCAATTAATTAGCCTTCCAGTACAAATTTCAGCAGGTACGTGGGCAATTGATAAACCCTTATTGTTATGGATTAACGATGGCTTTATGGCCGTTTTCTTCTTTCATGTTGGGTTAGAGCTAAAGCGTGAAATATGCGAAGGCGAGCTATCTAACCCCAAAGACATTGTTTTACCTGCCACCGCTGCAATTGGCGGCATGCTGTTACCGGCCCTCATTTACGTAGGCATTAACTGGGACAACCCTGTGGCAATTGCCGGTTGGGCAATTCCAGCGGCAACCGATATAGCTTTTGCGTTAGGTATTTTGGCGTTATTAGGAAGCCGAGTACCCACTAGCCTTAAGATTTTCTTAGTCACCTTGGCCATTATTGATGATATTGGCGCTATTGTAATAATTGCGCTTTTCTATACCAACCACATTACGATGGGCGCCCTGTTGGTGGCAGCGGCGTGCTTACTGTTGTTGTGGCAAATGAACAGGCGCAATGTGGTGGATATTCCTGCTTATATGATGGTGGGCATTATTTTATGGGTGGCCATGCTTAAATCTGGGGTGCATGCCACGTTGGCAGGCGTGATATTAGCGGCCTTTATTCCTATGCGAGACAGTAAGGATGAAACCTATTCACCGGTTACGCGCTTAGAGCGTAGCTTAAATAGCACGGTGAGCTTCGCCATTTTACCTCTGTTTGCTTTCGCTAATGCAGGGATAAGCTTCGGTAATATTAGCCCCGAGGGTATTTTTCACCCTGTCACCTTTGGCATATTTTTAGGCTTAGTTCTCGGGAAGCAGGTTGGCGTATTTGGCTTTTGTTATTTGATGATTAAGCTCAAACTTGCAACCTTGCCTGATGATCTTAACTTAAAACATATTTACGGTTGTGCACTGCTGTGTGGTGTGGGCTTTACCATGAGCTTGTTTATTGGTGGTTTAGCTTTTGAAGAAACGGGTATTAATCAGATTTTTGACGAGCGAGTAGGTATTTTGGCCGGCTCCGTTGTATCGGCAACCTTGGGTTACATCGTATTGTATATGGTAGGCTACAAACCGGTTAACAACAAAGGCAAAGTTGCCTCAAACGCGAGCAAGTTCACGGGCAATACTGTCGATTAACACCTGCTTTCTAATTGGTTTACTTAAATGTGCATTCATACCGGCGGCTAGACATGCCGCCTTATCATCTGCATAAGCATTTGCTGTTAATGCAATAATGATGACCTTGTCTTTATTTTTAGCTTGTTGGCGAATGTGTTTCGAGGCTGTAAGCCCGTCCATGACGGGCATTTGGTAATCCATCAAAATAACATCAAACGCATGACGAGTTGCGGCTTCTATCGCTTCCATACCATTTTTAGCCCTAAAGCGTTTAACGCCAACAGAGCCAAGCATATCCATTACAATATCGGCATTTACATCGTTGTCTTCAGCAAGCAATACGCGTAACGTACTTGGTAAAGACTGGTCTTTTACATTGGATGAAGCTGCTTGCGTATCGCCTTTCTCACACGGAAAACTAAAACAAAAGGTGGTTCCTGTACCTTCATTACTGTCTACTGAAATACTACCACCAAGTAGCTCTACTAACCCTTTGGTAATAGCTAAGCCCAATCCAGTCCCACCATAGTCACGGGTTATCGAGGCATCTGCCTGTTCAAATTGATCGAATATACTCTCTATTTTTTCCGCTGGTATGCCAATGCCTGAATCAGTAACCGAACAAGAGAGCTTGCCGTCTGTGTACTTGGCCTCAATTAAAATGACGCCTTGGTGAGTAAACTTAATCGCATTACTGACTAAGTTATTAATGATTTGACTTAGCTTGCCCCCGTCGGTAATAACCGCTTTTGGCACATTTTCATCAATTTTAACATTAATCGAAATTCCCTTCTTACTTGTACTTCGCTCGTATAGCACACTACATGCATCGATGGTTTGCCTAACGGAGACACTACGCTTATCTAGCAACATTTTACCAGATTCAATTTTCGACCAATCTAAAATGCTATCAAGGATCATTAATAGGTGGCTGGCAGAGGTGGATATTGTTTCCGTTCTATGGCGTGCCCCGTCAGGTAGGGGTAACTCCATCATTAATTCACACGATCCAATTATGCCATTCATTGGGGTTCGTATTTCATGGCTCATATTGGCTAAAAACTGGGTTTTGGCTACACTCGCCGCTTTTGCTTCATCAAGCGCCGTAGCCAAGTGTCGCGTTTTCTCTTCTATCTTATTTTCTAAGCTATGGTTGAAATCAGCAAGCTCTACATTTAACGCTTGTTCTTTAGACCGGGCAAATTCAAGGGCTTTAAACGCGTCAACTAAGCGCCCTTCTAAGCTGCTGAACTCATCATTAAGTGAAGCGAGCTCCTGTATATGCAATGTACTCCCCGCCAAGGTCGGCTCTCTACGCACTTCTGAAGGGGTGAAATTAGCGATATAACGTATTAGCCTACGAATGGGAGACTCAATCATTCGTGCCACCACAGAGCCCATAAACGTGCCAAATACAGACAAGACAAGTAACAACAATAAATCAGTCAACAAATACTCACTCATTACTGACAACAAACGTCGATAATCGTAGTAATAGCTAACGTGCCAATTTGCGGTAGGCAGCTGACCTTCTAGCCTCAGCCATTGCTTGTTAAGCGGCCCGTCTTCAATTTTTATATCGCACTCACCATCGCATAAATACGTAGGCGCTTTGTTCAGTGGTTTTAAGCCTAACGCTTCTGACGCGTAAATAACCTCACCTTTAGCATCTTCGAGTAAAAGCGAAAATCCATCGAGGTTAAGGGCATCTACTGTAGAGAAGCTTCGAAGGGATAATGAGCCCTCCACGATACCAATAGGCACGCCATATTCATTAATAATAGGTGAAGACATGGCAACAATGGCATCGTTTCCAAAGCCTTTGCCTTGGAAAACATCGGAAAGGTACGGCCCGCCCGTTTCCATTGCCTGATAAAAATAAGGACGGTAAGCCACATTGGCAGCCCCAACGGCCTGCGCTTTATTTAGCAGCCCGGGTGGATAAGAGTGGGTGATATTTCCATTTTCGTCGGCCACTAAAAATGTGATGAATTCCGGGTAGTGCGCAGCTAAAACTGACAGCTGATTGCTGCTAGCCTCTTCCAATTTCTCAATGGCATAGGGCGTGGATAGTGATTGCGAGGCAACAGCTATCGCTTTTTGGTGCTGCCCAATAAAATCGGACAACTGTTGTTCTAATACCGCAACACGTTGATGCATGTAGCGAACAATTTGCGCTTCTTGATCGTCTTGATAAAGCGCTACAGATAAATACACCACCGCCATGGAAGCAGCAAAAAAACAACCTGAGAAAAAATAACTGAACAGAAAATGCAGTGAGACTTTTTCCTGCGAGCCCGTATTGGTGTGTTTAAGCCCTTTATTCGCTAGAAAGACAAAGTGCCCAGAAATAAGCCCAAACACGCCGCTTACCCACGTAACAAGCACCCCAGAAAACATCATTGTAGGCTGGTCGGCTTCGTAAAGTGCGTGCTCTAACAATAGAATGGGTAGGAAAATAAGCGACCAAAACCCAGCACCAACTTTAATTACTCGGCTCAGGGATTTTTTATACCCAAATAAGCTTACTACGATAGGCAGTAAAGACAGGCTTTCTTTACCCACGATACTGCCATGAGTAAGCCATAAAGGGACGCAAATAATTAACGCTATAGGAATGGCGACGAAAGGGGGGAACCGTAGTGCCGCGTATACACCAACTCCTACACCGAATACAGCGATACCGCTGCTATCAAATGGCGCAGGTACTGCATTTAAAGCACTACCTACAACCACTACAAATAACAGGTGTAATACCAGAGCTAAAGACCACCGATGTTTATCGTACAACAACGCCCCCCTCTGGCATCACCATGATTAATGTTGCGCCATGTAATCTAACGTAAAGTTAGTCAGTAGTTTCACACCTAATTTCATACCCGAATCGTCTACGTAAAATTCAGGAGTATGGTGAGCAGGGCTATCTTGCTCGGAAACATCCAGCGGCTTACCACCGACCCAAACGTACAAACCAGGTACTTTTTCTTGGAAAAAGGAAAAGTCTTCCGCACCGGTAACCGGCTTTGAAACGATGGCATTTTCAGCCCCTGCGGTACGTTGCATGGTTGGAACCATGGCTTGCGTAAGCGCGGGGTCGTTATAAGTAATGGGATAGTAGTAATCTAAAGGAAGCGTTAGCTCGGCTTTGGCGCCCATGCTCTCGGCGATAGCATTCACTTTACGCGGAAGCGACTCGTAAATATGTTCACGGGCTGCTTTATTAAGTGTACGAATGGTGCCTACCATCTCTACTTCGTTGGGAATAATGTTAGAGCGATTTCCGCCGTGAATTGAACCAATAGATACCACTGCGGCATCATCAATAAGCTTAAGCTCACGACTTACAATAGTTTGGATAGACATGATCATTTGTGCCGCTGTTACCACTGGGTCGACACTTTTCCAAGGGTATGCGCCATGGGCTTGCTTACCGTGAATAACAATTTTAAACGGATCTACCGCAGCCATGGTTCCACCCGAGTTATATCGCACAGTACCTACATCAGTGTTCGAACTAATGTGTAACCCGAAGATAACGTCTACATCAGGGTTTTTAAGTACCCCTTCTTTGACCATGACTTCAGCACCACCGGTCTCACCAGCAGGTGCACCTTCTTCAGCCGGTTGAAAGATGAACTTCACTTTACCTTTAAGTTCGCCTTTAATGCTGGTCAGTATTTTTGCCGCCCCCATTAACATGGCCATGTGCGTATCGTGTCCACACGCATGCATAACAGGCACTTCTTGTCCGTTGTATTCACCAATTTGGGTAGAGCGGTAGGATAAATCACCCTGCTCTTTAACCGGTAAACCGTCCATATCTGCACGAAGCGCTACCACGGGGCCTGGTTTTCCGCTATCGAGTATCGCAACTACACCCGTGCTGGCTACGCCAGTTTCAACTTCTAGGCCTAGCGATGCTAGGTAGTCTGCGACGTATTTTGCGGTGTTGAATTCACGATTAGAAAGTTCAGGGAATTCGTGAAAGTGGTGGCGCCATTCAATAACGTCTGGCTCTACTTCACTAGCCAATGCATCAACATCAACTTGTGCAAAGGCAAAAGTGGCACAACTTGCCATAGCGAGCGAGATTAACTTTCGATACATAACATCTATTCCGTTGTAGAGTAAAACGCCAGAATAAACTATCTGGTAGCTAAAAAATACGAGTACCAATTGCGGTGTGACTTTCAAAAATAACCTATTCAAAGGCCAGTGAAAATTAGACAGAAGTATAATAAGAATTATTTCGATTAAGTGGGTAGTAAAATTCGGGCACAAAAAAAGCGCCCTAAGGCGCTTTTTCGATAAAAACGTTTTAGCTCTTTTGACGCTTCATGGCGTTGAAGAACTCATCGTTAGTCTTAGTCATAGCGAGCTTATTAATAAGGAACTCTATGGCATCAATCTCTGACATCTCGTGCACAATTTTACGTAAGATCCACATTTTTTGTAGTTCTTCTTGTGACGTTAATAGCTCTTCACGACGGGTGCCTGAACGGTTGAAGTCGATAGCTGGGAATACACGTTTTTCCGCAATTTTGCGATGCAAGTGCAATTCCATGTTACCGGTACCTTTAAACTCTTCATAGATAACTTCATCCATTTTAGAGCCAGTATCGATAAGCGCTGTAGCAATAATCGTTAAGCTACCACCTTCTTCAACGTTACGTGCAGCACCAAAGAAACGCTTAGGTTTATGCAGTGCGTTGGCATCAACACCACCGGTAAGTACTTTACCTGATGATGGGATAACCGTGTTGTAAGCACGTGCTAAACGAGTAATTGAATCAAGTAAGATAACTACATCTTTCTTGTGCTCAACTAAGCGTTTCGCTTTTTCGATAACCATTTCAGCTACCTGAACGTGACGGCTTGCAGGTTCATCGAACGTTGAAGCGACCACTTCACCTTGTACCAGGCGATGCATTTCTGTTACTTCTTCTGGACGTTCGTCGATAAGCAATACCATCAATTCAGCTTCAGGGTGATTCGCTGCAATAGATTGCGCGATATTCTGAAGTAAAAGGGTTTTACCTGCTTTCGGTGGTGCAACGATAAGACCACGTTGCCCTTTACCAATTGGTGAGGCTAGGTCTAATACACGCGCCGTAATATCTTCTGTTGAACCATTACCACGTTCCATACGCATACGTGATGCAGCATGTAGAGGAGTAAGGTTTTCAAAAAGGATTTTATTACGGGAGTTTTCAGGCTTGTCGAAGTTTACTTCGCGGATTTTTAACAGGGCAAAATATCGCTCACTGTCTTTTGGCGGGCGGATTTTACCAGAAATGGTATCGCCCGTTCGCAAGTTAAATCGGCGAATTTGGCTTGGTGATACGTAAATATCATCAGGCCCTGCTAAATATGAAGAGTCTGCTGAACGCAAGAAACCAAAACCGTCCTGTAAAATTTCCAGAACCCCGTCACCGAAAATATCTTCGCCGCCTTTAGCATGCGATTTCAGTATCGAGAATATGATGTCTTGTTTTCTAGCGCGAGCCATGTTTTCCAGGCCCATTTCTTCGGACATGGCGACTAATTCGCTAATCGGTTTGTTCTTTAATTCTGTTAAATTCATACTGGTGGGTCTTTGTGCTTGGGGTTTGCTTACAGGACTGGTAGTCACTCTGTTCTAATTTTTGATTTGATTATGCCTGAATAGAGGCTAAGCAGAATGCTGCTCGGGTGAGCGCTTAAGAAAAGTTAGCACTAAAATTAATCAACGTCCAGCGTTTTACTCGCCAATTGTTAAATAACTTGTATTCACGCTGTTATAGGCGTTGCCACTGCTTATTTTCATGGGTAAATAAAAAACCGGTAGCTAAAACCACCGGTTTTTTCTGTACTGCTATCTTTCTAAAGGTTTTCGTTTAAGAACTCAGCTAGCTGAGTTTTAGATAACGCACCCACTTTCGTTGCTGCTACGTTACCGTTTTTGAAAAGTAGTAATGTAGGAATACCACGAATACCATATTTAGGTGGAGTTTCGTTATTTTCATCGACATTCAACTTGCCAACTGTTAACTTGCCTTCAAACTCGTTCGCAACTTCTTCTAAGATTGGCGCGATCATTTTACAGGGGCCACACCACTCGGCCCAAAAGTCAACCAGTACAGGACCTTCAGCATTGATAACATCTGCTTCGAATTTATCGTCAGATAACTGGATAATTTTGTCGCTCATTCTTTTCTCCATTTTTGGTCGGTCGCTGATTTGTTTCAGCTCTACCATAAGTGTTATATAGAAACCGTTTTTAATGCAAGCACTGATAAGCTATAAGCTATGCCTACTCACTTAACTGATACTCATTTTTCCGACCTGCCGATTAATAGCAAGGTTGTTGACGCCTTAACGGCGGCAAATTTCAATAATTGTACACCAATACAGGCGTTATCTCTGCCTCCGTTACTTGAAGGCTTAGATATTGCCGGACAAGCTCAAACGGGTACAGGTAAAACTATTGCCTTCTTGGTTGCTACTTTTCATTATTTGCTAAGCAAAGCAGATAATGACGAGAACAGCAAATCAAAAGGCCCTCGAGCCATAATAATGGCACCAACGAGGGAGTTAGCCGTTCAGATTTTCAACGATGCCAAACTGCTCAGTGAGCATACCGGTTTATCGCTTGGATTGATTTATGGGGGCGAAGGTTACCAAAGTCAACGGGAAACCCTAGAAGAAGGGGTAGATATCATTATTGGTACGACAGGACGCATTCTGGATTATTACAAACAGAACGTGTTTACCTTGAATAATATTCAAGTTGCCGTACTTGATGAAGCCGATCGCATGTTCGATTTAGGCTTTATTAAAGATATTCGCTTTTTGTTCCGTCGCTTGCCGCCTGCTACTGAACGTCTAAGTATGCTGTTTTCAGCTACACTTAGTTATCGCGTTCAAGAACTCGCTTACGAACACATGAACAACCCGACTCACGTTCAAGTTGCGCCAGAGCAAACAACGGCGACTCGGGTATCGCAAGAGCTGTTCTATCCTTCTGATGATGACAAGATGCTACTGCTTCTTTCATTATTTGAAGAAGAATGGCCAGATAAGGCCATTGTGTTTGCTAATACCAAATACAGCTGTGAGCGCGTGACCGACTGGCTTACTGCCGATGGTCATCGTGTGGGCTTGTTAAGCGGTGATGTACCACAGAAAAAACGCTTGGGTATATTGGAAGACTTTACCAAAGGTAAGCTAGATATTTTAGTGGCTACGGATGTTGCCGCACGTGGCTTACATATTGATTCTGTCACCCATGTGTTTAACTACGATTTACCTGATGATGCAGAAGACTATGTTCACCGTATTGGTCGAACCGGTCGTGCTGGTCAAAGCGGTATTGCGATTAGTTTTGCATGTGAAAAATATGCATTGAATTTACCTGCTATTGAGCAGTATATTCAACACGCAATCCCTGTGACTGACTACGATGCTAGTGCCTTACTTGATGACGTGAATGCGCCTAAAGCTAGACGCAGACGCACGCCAAACACGAGAAACTCGTCTCGACGTGGTAATGGTAAAGGTCGTGGTAACAGCGGTGGCAATAGAGGTAAACCGTCTAATCGCGGAAACAGTAACTAACATTCGAGACAATATGCAGGCAGAACTTCAGCACGACTCTGAAAGCTATGGCGAGTATTACGCCGCTGTAGACTTAGGCTCTAATAGCTTTCACATGGTCATTGTTCACGTTGTTAATGGTAGTGTTCAGATCATTGGCAAAGTGAAACAGAAAGTACGTTTAGCGGCAGGGTTGGATGACGACTTTGCACTAGATGAAATGAGCATGGAACGTGGTTGGCAATGCCTGCAAACCTTTTCCGAACGGTTACAAGATATTCCCCACTCAAATATTAAGGTAGTGGCTACCGCTACCTTACGTCTTGCTACTAATGCCCAAGTGTTTATTGGGAAAGCCGAAGAAATTCTTAAGCACAAGCTCAACGTGATAAGCGGTGAGGAAGAAGCACGTCAGATTTATCTTGGCGTAGCCTATACCTCGGCGAATCAAGGTAATAGCTTAGTTATAGATATCGGCGGTGCCAGTACTGAAATTGTTATTGGTAACGACATGCAACCCATCCACTTAAAAAGCTTGGATATGGGATGCGTCACCTTTATGGAACGCTATTTCGAGGGCGGTAAGATTACCGCTGAAAACTTCGAAAAAGCTAAACACGCGGCGAAAGCGTTACTTTCCCCAGTTGCAGACGCCTTTCTTTGTTTTGATTGGGAAAATTGCTTAGGTGCCTCTGGCACGCCGCAGGCCATTACTGAAATATTGGTGGCACAGGGCATTAGCGACTCAATACGCCTTGATTACCTTCATCACCTAGAAAAACAATGTGTTGAATGCGGTGAAATTAGCCAGCTTAACATTGAAGGTTTAGAAGAAAATCGCAAGGCTATTTTTCCTTCCGGCTTAGCCATTTTAATTAGCTTATTCGAAGCGTTAGCCATTCAAAATATGAATATTTCTGGCGGCGCGCTTCGCGAAGGACTTATTTACGGCATGTTAGATAACATGCAGGAAAATGACCGTCGCGACCAAACGCTTAACCAAACGATGGCGCGTTACCATATCGATAAAGCCCAAGCGAATTCAGTGAAAAGCGTAGCAATCCAGCTGTGCTCGCAGTTATGTTCACAACAAAATATCTGTCATTTAGATACCGAAGCTATTTTAGGTGCAGCTGCACTACTCCATGAGACCGGCTTGCATATAGAGTATAAAAAGCATCATGAGCATGGCGCTTATATTCTATCTTTTATTGATTTGCCTGGCTTCACACGCTTACAGCGGGCGGCTATTCGCGACCTTGTAGCCCATCATCGGTTAACCATTCCAACTGATGCGTTTACCAATTACCATGAAGACTCTCAGCCTATGCTGTTAGGTTTACTGAGGCTATTGCGTATTTCTGTGGTGCTGTGTTTGCGAAGACAAAACAAGCATATTCCCCATGTAGATTTAGTCTGCGACGGTGATAAATGGGAAGTCTCCTTCCCTGAAGGCTGGCTGAAAGCTCACCCGTTGATTAACGCTGAATTAGCTAACGAAAGCTGGCTACAGCACAAAGCGGGCTGGGAACTAATCTGTAAATAATCAGTGCTGCTTAAAATAAATAATAAAAAATGGGATGCGACCTTAGGTAGCATCCCATTTTTTTAGCAACTGGCCTGTTGGCCTATGCGCTTACTCTTTGATTTTCTACCCGCTTCTCTCTTTGCTTTTATGGTCGCTGCGCTAGTCGCCAGCTAAAAGCGCGGCTGCTTTGGGAGCAAAATAAGTAAGAATACCGTCTGCACCAGCACGCTTGAAAGCCAGTAAAGACTCTAGAATTACCGCCTCTTCATTTAACCAACCATTCGCAAATGCTGCTTGATGCATGGCATATTCGCCACTGACTTGATAAGCAAAGGTAGGTACCTTTAGCTCGTCTTTACAACGACGAACAATATCTAAATAGGGCATACCAGGCTTCACCATTACCATATCAGCGCCTTCTTGCACGTCTAAGGCTATTTCGTGTATGGCTTCATCGCTGTTTGCAGGGTCCATTTGATAGGTTTTCTTGTTACCGCCTTTTATATTCGCTGAAGAGCCGACAGCGTCGCGAAATGGCCCGTAATAGGCAGAGGCATACTTGGCTGAATACGCCATAATGCAGGTATTAATAAATCCCTCCCGCTCAAGTGCATCACGAATAACGCCAATGCGCCCATCCATCATGTCAGAAGGTGCAACAATATCTGCGCCTGCTTCGGCATGTGACAATGCTTGCTTGACCAACACATCGATGGTCACATCATTCATCACGTATCCGGCCTCATCCACCAAGCCATCTTGTCCGTGAGACGTAAAAGGATCTAATGCAATATCTGACATTAACATCACATCTGGAAACTGAGCTTTTAATGCACGCATAGCCGTTTGTGCTAAGCCATCTGGGTTAAACGCTTCTTTAGCACACTCGGTTTTAAGTGACATGGGTGTAACGGGAAAAAGGGCTAGCGTACGAATACCAAGGGCTACCCACTTTGCCGTTTCTTCTAATAGTAAATCGATAGATAAACGCTCTACTCCTGGCATTGAAGGCACTTCTTCGCGCTGGCCGGTGCCAGGAAGCACGAATACAGGGTAAATAAGGTCGTTGGTTGTAAGACGTTGCTCAGCAACTAAATCTCGCAGTGCGTCTTTTGCACGTAGGCGTCGCATACGGCGAGCCGGGAAGGAAGCATTCATAAGTTATCCTGAAAACGGTTTGAAAAGTACTTTATTTCGTCCTGATTCTTTCGCAGCATATAGCTGCTCATCCGCTAACCGAAGTAGCGCCTCAGCATGTTCTTCGTCCGTGATAATGCTGGTGGTTAACCCTGCACTAATGGTTAGGTGTATTGCCTCTCCCTCAAACATGAGAGGAGAATTTTCGATACGTTCGCGTATTGCCTCAACAACATGCAAGGCACCTTCGCTGTCGGTATTAGGCAAAATAAGTGCAAATTCTTCCCCGCCTATTCGACATAAATCGTCGGATAAACGAAGCAACATACTTTGCATAATGCCCGTTATATGAATTAAACAGGCATCTCCGCCAGCATGACCGTATTTATCATTAATACGTTTAAAGTGGTCCACATCGATTACCGCAATAGACAAAGGCGTTTGTTCGCGTCGGCTTCGTCGGCCTTCTGATTTTAACTTTTTATCAAAGTGACGACGATTATTAATCCCGGTAAGTGGATCGATTGCCGTTAGGCGTTCTAGTTCTTGGTTAACTTCTGACAGTTCACGCAAAGTAATTTCAAGCTCTAACGTTCGTTCTTCAACTTTGTATTCTAAATCATCTTGGTAACGCTGTTGCACTTCTAGAAGATCTTCTTTTGCCTTACTCGCCTGTTTTTCTTGTTCCAGGGCAAATGCTTGCGTGGAAATGAGTTCATCGTAACTGTGACTATAATTAATTGCCAAAATAAGGGCTAAAATCACCGTTTCGACGGTACCAGCGATTATAAGCAAATAGCTCGTAGAAATGCCTAGATTAATTATATTCACGCTATCTAAGCTAACAATGAAGCCACTTAACAATAAAAATAACCACGCTACAGAGAAGTATCGGGCAATAGGCACGCCTTTAAATGATAACCAACCACCTGTGAACATGGCCACAAACACGATTATCGACAACATGACTAAGTAGAGCTTTATGGCAAAGGGGTAAGGCAATATTGTACTTGTGAAAATACAGGCTCCAAATGCCCACGCAGCTACCTTTGAGATTTTATCGACCACAGGGCTAAATTCGGCAATAGGCAGTAAATGCCGCGAAAACAGTACAGCAAATAAAATCGTCGCATTACCAAAAATGAGTACCGCCTTACCCTGAAGCCACGCCTGCTCGGGCCATAAATAGGCGTAGCCCAATCCCTGCAATGAGGCGAGGGTTAAGCCCAAGCTCAGTGCATAGCCGGTGTAGAATAAAAACGAGCGGTTCTTAGTAGTAAAAAATAAGAAGATATTGCTTATGACCATCGCACATAAGAAACCGAAAAACAGCCCTAATGCTAGGTTCTGGCTTGCTGCATATTCTATAAATTCTTTTTCTTCCCACACCGCGATAGGCATGCGAATAGTGCCGCTAGATTCAACGCGAACCACTACGGTTTGCGGTTTAGCACTTAAGGGCAAAGAAAATAGCGGGGTGTTATTCGCGATGGGGCGTACATTGAATGCGAGGTTATCTCCCGCTTGGTAACGCACAACGGGCGAACTTGCTAGCGGCGGGTAAACTGCAACATCAACATTATCGAGCAAGGCATAGTCAATCTCGAAAAGATAACGTACCGCGCGAGACTTATCAGGCGTAACAACAAAAGAGAACCAATGTACGTCACTGCTCATCCCTAAATTTACCGGCGACACCGCTGGCGTCCAAGTTTTTTGGGCTTTATCAGCGGTTTTGTCAAGAACGGTTTCAAAAGTTAACCGCCCCTCGGGATCGTTAATAAAGGCTAACTGGGAAACCCGGCTATTTGTGGTCCGCTCTGGTACGACACTTAGTGCAACAAGCGCAAAAATCGATACCGCAACAACGGTGATAACGAAGAGATAAAGATCGTAATTGCGAACCTCTTGACGATTTATGAGCATTACCATTAATCACTGATACAAAATAAACGACAAGTATTAGCATAACTGCTATCTCGTAATTTATCAGGGGCAACCTGCATTAGCTCGCTAATTTGTTCACCAATATGAGGCAATAGCGCAGGCTCATTGTTACGTTTTCTTGGGCGTAAGGTTTTGGGGAATAAGTAAGGGGCATCCGTTTCTAAAATGATACGGTCTAATGGAATGGTGGGTATGGCGTTACGAAGGGCTTCTCCGCGCTTTTCATCACATGCCCAGCCGGTAATACCAATATACAGCCCCATATCTAAATAGGTGTTTAGCTGCGTTGCATCACCCGTAAAACAGTGCGCAATACCGCCGTTAAGCGAAGGCAGCACCTTTTGCAGGCAAAACACTTGTTGTTCAAACGCATCTCGCTCATGAAGATACACTGGCAAGTTCAATTCTACCGCCAACGCGAGTTGGGCTTCGAACACTTTGATTTGAACATCTGGAGGAGAAAAGTTGCGATTAAAATCGAGCCCACACTCCCCTACAGCTACGACGCCAGCGTCATTAGTCATGCTTCTTAAACGAGCGTAGTCACTTTCAACCACATCTTTCGCGTTATGGGGGTGTATACCTAAGGTATAGCTACAAATTTGCGGAAACTGCTGATGAAGTGCAGCTGCCGCATCCCACTCATTAGGGTGAGTGGTAATAATACACAGCTTGGAAACACCGGCGTCCACTGCATTTGAAATAATTTCTTGAGGATCAAATCTGCGATCTAATAGATTAACGCCAGCATCAAACCAAGGCATACTATTTTACACGTTTCACTTTCATACGTTTGTTAATCCCTTCTTTTTTCAAATAGAAAGCACCCAACAAACCCCGCTCGATTATCACGGTTTCACCTTCTTTCACTTTCAACGTAGTATCTGTAGTTTGCTGCCACACCGAACCGTTATTGAAAGTTAAAACAAACTTGCCCCGTGCCGTTTTCGCAATCTTAGTTATCTTACCCGCAAATGTGTCGGCCAAGGTTTCAGTTTTGACTTTGTGCTCTAAACCAAACTGTTCGTCTTTAGGCGCAGGGGTTTGGCTTACCGGTGCTTCACGGCGGCGTTCAGAAGCCACGGCAGGCGTACTGTTAGGCATTGCAATGGGTATTCCTGCCTGCGTACCTGAGAGGCGATTTACTTGCTTTTCTACGCGGTCGTAACACACTAAACGTTGAAGGCTATTTTTGGTTTCGCTACATTTGGCGAGCGCTTCGCCTACGGTTTCTGCCTGTGCTAAAAAGGCACTAGAAGAGAGCATACTTACTAACAGTAATAATGCACGTTTGTTCATGGTAAATCCTTTGTTTTGCTTAATTGTTATTCGATTTCAGTGCCAGTTTCTTCGTCGCTATCTCGGCGGCCTTTACCCGCATACAAACTACCTACAACGACGCCTATTTCAAACAATATCCACATAGGAATGGCTAACAGTGTTTGAGAAATAATATCCGGCGGCGTAAGTAACATGCCCACCACGAACGCACCAACGACCACATAGGGGCGTTTTGCTCGAAGTGATTTTGCGTCGGTTACCCCAGTCCAGCACAGTAAGATAATGGCAATGGGAATTTCAAATGAGACCCCAAAAGCAAAGAAGAGTTTCAATACAAAATTAAGATAACTAGAGATGTCAGTACTGACCGTAACACCTTCTGGTGCCACACTATTAAAGAACGCAAACGCGATAGGAAATACCACAAAGTAGGCGAATGCCATGCCCGCATAGAACAACAAAGTACTTGAGAGTAAAAGCGGTGCAACGAGCTTTTTCTCGTTGCGATATAGCCCAGGCGCTACAAAGCCCCATACTTGATAAAGTACGTAAGGAATAGCGATAAAGAATGACAACACCAGCGTAAGTTTAAACGGTGCGAAAAAAGGTGAGGCAACATCGGTGGCAATCATGCTAGCGTTTTCTGGCATAGAATTAAGCAACGGCAACGCGAGCCATTGATAGAGATCTTGCGAAAAGTACGCCAAACACAAAAAGACCACCAGCACACTTAACAGTGCTTTTAGAATGCGGCTACGAAGCTCAATTAAATGAGATATTAAATTGTTTGCGTCAGACATTTACTGTTTTTTATATGGTTCCTGAACCGACTCAGCCGCTTTTTTAAGCTCATCAACACTTTGTTCAAGCTCTGGCGAGAGATCTTTCAAGCCTTGCTGCTCAGCTTTCTTCAGGTTTTCGTGTAATTCGTGCACGCGCAACTGATGCTCAACTTCTTGCTTAAAGCCCGTTGCTGTATTTCGCACACTTCGAATAGTGTTAATGGTGGACCGCATGGCACCTGGCAAACGTTCTGGACCTAGTATCAACAAGGCCATCACACCAATTACCAATAGCTCCCAAAAGCCAATGTCAAACATCAGGATTTTTCTTTAACGTCGCTCTGCGTTTTAGTTGAAACAGTATCAGCGGTATCATTGTCTTCTACCTGCTTCTTCTGCTCGAAATCGGCATCTTGTTCGCTATCAGTTACTGCTTTTTTAAAGCCTTTGATTGCGCCACCTAAATCGGTGCCAATCCCTTTCAAACGTTTAGTGCCAAAAAGTAAAACTACAATTACTAAGATAATAAGTAACTGCCAGATTCCAATACCGCCCATAAAAATAATCTCCGATACAACAGTTAGGATAGTATGCCACCCAAAGCGCTAGCTTTCACGTGAATATTTGCGTGGATGAATAATCGTTGACGTTTATTATCACAACACGCATCCTGATGGTAATTAATTGATACGGATATCATTTCACCGAGTAATCGATAGAGGGAGTTTGGGTTGTTATGTTGTGTTTAGCTGTGTCGTTGTGTTTATTACTTACTAACCAAAGTGATAACCAGCCTATTCCTACCCGCGAGGTGGTGAATAATGCGCAAAACAATGTTGAATCTCATCAACCTATGCAATGGTTTGATGTGTGGCAACGCAGCTTCACCGACTCTATGGACTTTACCGTCAGTAAGTTCGATGGCTTGTTCTCCGATGGCTCACAAAGCAAAGAAAAGGCGAAAGCAGAAGGTCGAATTCAACTTAGCTGGGAGCCTAGAACCCGAGATATCGCAGAAACCGATCTTAGGTTTCGTATTCGTGTTTCACTCCCCCACCTCGAAAACCGTGTAGATTTACTTTTAAGTGATAATGAAGACGAAACCCAAAGTGACACCATAAAAGCGGCTCGTTCTCCTTCATTGGGAAGGCAAGACAATACGACCATTTCACTGCGATTTCGCCCCGACATAAACTCTCACTATTCATTTCGTATAGGTGCAGGCAGGCGTGACCAACTGTATGTAAAGGCTCGCTACCGCGATGCCTATGCGTTTAATTCCCATTGGGCCATGCTTTACGATACTGAAATATATCAATACACACGGGATCAATTTGGCGCAGAGCTGGGCACCTCTATCCAGCATGTCAGTCGCAGCAATATTGTCACTCGGCTAAATAACCGCTTTTATTTTCGTGACAATAGTAACGACTGGTTGTGGCGACATGAGTTACAACACTTGTACCCTATCAACAACAACAATGCCTTAGTTTACAGCCTTATGGTGGAAGGGTTAAACAAACCTACCTATCAAGTAGAAGAGGTATACACAGGGCTACGTTGGCGTAGTAACCCAATTAGAGAATGGCTTTATTTCGAGGTAGAACCATTCGTACTCTGGCTTCGAAGTGAAGATTTCTCGCCGTCTTACGGTATGGCGCTGCGTTTAGAGGCCTACTACGGAAAAGGCGAGTAACTCTGGTTACTCGCCTTTAGTACATTATCAATAATCTTACTTAGTGATTGCCTGTTACGGGCGTAATGCGCGCTCGCCTCGCGCTAAACCACACACGCCAGTGCGCGATGATTCAATCACTTCAGCACATTGAGCCATGGTGGCCGCAAAAGCATCTAGTTTGTCTGTAGTACCCGTAATTTCAATGGTGTAATTATTCGCATGAACATCTAAAATGCGTCCACGGAAAATATCACTATTGCGCTTTACTTCAGCACGTACTGATTCAGTGCGAGTAGCCACTTTAATTAGCATCAACTCGCGCTCAATATGCGTGCCTTCAGTAAGGTCTACCACTTTAAGCACATCAATAAGCTTATTCACTTGCTTAGTAATCTGCTCAATCACTTTATCATCACCATGAGTAATGATGGTAAGACGCGACAAGCTACCATCGTCAGTAGGTGCTACACATAACGAGTCTACGTTGTAGCCGCGCTGTGAGAAAACACCCACAATACGTGATAACGCGCCAGGGGCGTTTTCCATTAATACTGAAATAATACGTTTCATCAGGTTCGCTCCGTCTTACTTAAGCGCATATCATCCATAGCGCCAAACTTAATTTGCATTGGATACACGTGCTCGTTTTGGTCTACCGCAATGTCCATAAACACGAGGCGATCTGTAAGACTGAAACATTTCTCCATAGCTGCATCTAATTCGTCTAATTTATCTACTTTGATACCTACATGGCCATAAGACTCAGCAAGTTTCACGAAGTCTGGCATAGAGTCCATGTATGAATGCGAGTGACGACCTTTGTAAATCATATCTTGCCACTGACGAACCATACCTAGCGCTCGGTTGTTCAAAGTAATGATTTTAATCGGCAGGTTGTACTGCAAACAGGTAGACAACTCTTGAATATTCATTTGAATACTACCGTCACCCGTTACCACGACAGAAGTAGACTCAGGATGTGCAAACTGCACGCCCATAGCTGCCGGCAAACCAAAGCCCATGGTGCCTAAGCCTCCTGAGTTGATCCACTGGCGAGGCTTATCAAACGGGTAATACAAGGCCGCAAACATTTGATGCTGACCTACGTCAGAGCTAACATAAGCTTCACCGTTGGTGTGCTTATAAATAGACTGGATAACTTGCTGTGGCTTGATTACCGTATCGCCTTGCTCGTAGTTCAAACATTCACGAGAGCGCCATTGAGTAATTTGTTGCCACCAATCGGCTAGCTTTTCTTTTTGACCAGATAGGTCTTTATTAACAAGCTGTTCTAAAATTTGGTCGAGTACTTTATCGACTGAGCCAACCACCGGAATATGTGCATTGATGGTTTTAGAGATAGACGCAGGGTCGATATCTACGTGAATAATATCGGCATGCGGGCAGAATTTATCTACGTTATTGGTAACGCGGTCATCAAAACGTGCCCCTAAGGCAATAATGCAATCGGCATTATGCATGGTTTTGTTTGCTTCAAGTGTGCCATGCATACCAAGCATACCTACGAACTGTTCATGTGTACCTGGCATGGCGCCTAAGCCCATAAGCGTACACGTTACCGGCGCATTTAACTTCTCAGCTAGTTCGATAACACGTGATGACGCTTCAGACGTAACTGCACCGCCACCAACGTAAAGTACTGGACGTTCGGCTTTCATCAATGAAGCGACTGCTTTTTTGATTTGCTTAGTATGCCCTCGCTCGGTTGGGTTATACGAACGCATTGTCACGTCAGTTGGGAACACATAAGGGTGATCTTCAGCAACATTTACAATGTCTTTCGGTAAATCGACTACCACTGGACCTGGTCGGCCCGTGTTTGCAATGTAATAGGCTTTTGCAATCGCTTCTGGAATATCTACTGCACGCTTAACTAAGAAGCTGTGTTTTACGATTGGGCGAGAACACCCTACCATGTCGGTTTCTTGGAAAGCGTCTTCACCGATATGCTTTGAAGGAACTTGGCCTGACAACACAACCATCGGAATTGAATCCATATAAGCCGTAGCAATACCGGTAATGGTATTAGTTGCGCCTGGGCCTGAGGTGACGAGGACTGTGCCGGTTTTGCCAGTTGAACGTGCATAACCATCCGCCATATGAGCGGCTGCCTGTTCATGACGTACGAGGACATGTTCGACATCTTCTTGCGCATATAAAGCGTCATAAATGTCTAGTACGGCACCACCTGGGTAGCCGAACACATGTGTTACTCCTACATCTTTTAGCGCTTCTACCACCATGGCAGCGCCCGACATCATTTTCACAGTACTATCTCCTGTATCGGTTTGGTGTATTGTCAGCGAATGTTGACGATGAGCGGACTATAACGAAGGACGTAGGAAGATAAAACAGCAAACCGCACAAAAGTGAGATATATATCCCAATATTCAAGATAAATAGGATAAATCTTTCGTTATGATGAAATTAATGGCGATTATTAGGATGAATTTCACAAGAAATTAACAACTAATCGTCATCAATGTCTATTTCAAGGTCGTTGTTATCATCTATTCCCATATTATCGTCTGCATCTTCTGTTACAGCACGCTTAGAACCATAAATACTGGCCGCTTTTGGCCGGTTGATTCGGGTTTGATATTTGACCCACGCTTTAGCTTGAGGTGTTTGCGGCTCACATTGCCCCAGTGCAGCATAGAGATAATTTATTTCAATGTCTGAACTAGGTTCAATCTTGCCATCGACTAAGGCTGCAAACAAACTACCATGGGCTTGCAATAACTTGCTTTCAGAAATTGAAAAATCACCGGAGCGTGCAAAACCATAAGGGTAATGCTTTTTATCAGCAAACGGGCGGTTGATCAGTTTCTCTCTGGATAACGTTGTCATATGACCCCCTATCTCAGCCTTTATAGCTATTATCATACTCCGCATCGTGCGCCGATGAGGAACCATTAACCGCGCGACTGTGCCGCTTGGCTCATTACACTGATAATTAGATAGTTGGAATCAACAATGCTGTCAAACAGAAAAACGTGCTAAGAGAAAACTTAATAAAACTGTAAAATACATAGAGAGAACAGGTGCGCTGCATAAGCAACGCACACAGGGTAATCGGCCTATTTTTGAGATACAGGTATTACTTCCTGCTTTTCGGAACCCAAGCCCAAACCATTTCACACAGAACCGGTTCAATACCTTGGGCATCTGTTACCTTAACGGCTACCGTCACCTCACCTTTTTCTTGAGTTTGCATCAACGCTATTTGTTCATCTGTAAGGTGCGCCACTGCATGCATATCACCTTGCGCGCGCTTCACATATTTGAAATTCATTTCTTTGATAAGCGGTAATTTGTCACCAGGTAGGTTAACACCAACAACAAAGCCTGTAGAAGACTCGGCTAATAGCGCCATTGCCGCAGCATGCACGCTCCCAATATGGTTTTGCGCCTTCTTATAATTTTTCTGGCGGAAAGTCACTGACTTCAAATCGGTTTCCAGAATATCGATGCTGACCGTACCCGTTAGTTTCACTTTGTACCGGAACATCCACGTCAGCATACGCTGGCGTAGCCATGTTGGATAGGTATTGGCTTTTTTCGCAAAGCTGCGCAGTGGGTTTGGTACGGACATGATCTTCTCTCTGAAATACTTTCTTCTGGTTAGACCAGTGAGGTTATGCTCCCACCGCAAAGGATGCAAGTAATTTTAACAATGGCCTAACAATTTTTGTAGCGACGCGGTGTGGTTGCCATACTGCTTCCAGCGCCCAATCGAACGAGTATTGATTGCTTCGCGCACTTGTACTTTACTCGCTGTCGAAACTGGCAGTGTATTTCGCTCTACATGTAGACACTGCTCTTCCCAGGGTAAATGACAAAACGAAAGTAATTTGGGGACTTCTTCAGTAGGGTTAATCGCCAATGCTTCGTACGATTGAATATGCACGTTGTCAGGAAATTTCTGCGCCCATGCTTCCATTACCTTTTTAAATCGCAGGTAGAAACGCCCGACAACATTTAAATCATAAGCATACGCGTAGTATGGGCTATGAATAGAAAATAGCTGGCGATAGTTGCCCACACAGGTATCCATGGGATCTCGCATTAAACAAATGATTTTAGCGTTCGGTAATGCACGGCGAATAAGGTCAACATAGAAAAAATTAAACGGCAGCTTATCAACTAAGCGCTGCCCGTCCTCTTTAAGATAAGCGGTTCGCGCTAGGTAGCGTTCCCCGATTTCTTGCATGTTAAGGTTTTCTGCCGCTTTAAGAGTGTCTAAATCAAGAACATGTTGTGAGGGCGTATTGGCCAGCGATTTTACTGCCACCCCGAAATCTTGTAGTTCGCCGCCTGAGGCAACTTGGCTATGATGACTTAAAATACGCTCTACCAAGGTAGTGCCAGAGCGGGGCATACCTATCACGAAAATTGGCGAATCATCTTGTGCCCCTATTGCTTTAATACGCTCAATCGCGCTTTTATCAGCGTCTACGTCAATACCTTCAATCGCGCTTTGCGCTTGCTGCTGTAAATAGTCGAATAACGCTTCGTAGTCTGCAAAGGCATCTTGGCTGGCTTGTTGTTTGGGCGCTTTAGCGTGCTGCAGTGCTTCAAAAGCCCTATCGTATTGCCCTAACGCTTCATATTCTTTTGCAAGTGCATGGCCAATGTGTAGCCGCCCTTCCACATGCTTTTCGCAGGTGCGTGATGCTACCAGCAAACGGTCAATATGATTTTTCTGTGCCGTAACCCCGCCTAAGTCTGATAATGCAAAATGTGCCTGATAAAAATTGGGGTTTAATGAAATTGCGCGTTCGAAATGTTCTCTAGCATGCGCAAAATGACCGGCGAACTTACTACTCACGCCATAATTATAATGAAACTGCGGATTGTCGTTATCAATAGATAAAGCTCGTTTAAAATAAGAAAGCGCACCGTCATGGTCGCCTACTCTGCTTAACGCTACGCCTACGGTATCTAAATCTAGCGCTCGCGTCAGTGATGTTGGAGGGACCTTTTTAGCGGCGGCTTGGGCAAGGTTAAGATCGCCAATGAGTGCAAAGCATTTGGCGAGATAAGCATAAGTCAGGGCTCTAGCCTCAAGACTATTCGACTTTTCTAATAACTTAACCGCTTTATTAATTTGCCCTATTTCAATGTGGATGATACCCAGTAGAAAATAAGCATGAGGGTCGTCGCCAAAGGCCTGAATAACCTCTACGCAGGCTTTATGTGCTGACGTATAGTCTCGTTTACTAATGGCTGTGGTAGCCACGTTGAAATGCTGTTGTTTATCTATCATTGCTGTCTATGATTGCTATTTTCATGATGCGCCTGAAAAAAAGGCACTCCATTGAGTGCCTTTAATAAGTACTGTAAGTAATACTACTACATATCAAACTTGTAGTTGAACTTCAGGCCTACGGTACGCGGCGTCAGTATGTAATGGCCGTAGTTACGGCTTAATTCAGTGCCGTTTGGTTGAAGTACACTGTCGTATACACCTTCGCCAATATCACTTACGTTACGTCGTGTAGACACAAATGCATATTTGTCGAACAGGTTGTCGATGTATAAGGTTACCGACCATGTTTCAGATGAAATACGCGCATTCAAGTTACTGATTGCATAACCTGGCAATGCTTCACCATCTTGGCGTAAACCAACCGTTGTATAAATATCACTTTGTGCGGTGATACCGTAGTTCACATCTAGCATTTTATCGCCAAATACTTCTTGGCTGTATGTCATACCAAATGAAAACTGGTGTTCGGCTGAACCCGGCAGACGGTCACCGTCTTTACCATCGTAAAAATCTTGTAGTTCAGTTCCCGCTTCACCTTGGGCTGTAAACAAGAATGGCGCATCAGCGGTTAGCTCTGCTTTCGTATGAGCATACGTGGCATACATGGTTAAGTAGTCATTTGCGCGACCACGTAACGACAACTCTAGTCCTTTAGATGCGGCGCCTTCAGCATTAACCGTAATGGTTTGCTGACCATTTACAGTTGCTCCTGTAACTTGTGGATCTTCCCAATCAACATAGAACAAAGAGGTATTAACCTGAAGTTTGTTGTTGAAGAAGTTGGTTTTAACGCCAAGCTCGTAGTTGGTCGTGGTATCTGCACCGTAAGTCTGCTCATCAGGTAATGCGCACACTATTTGGTTATTTAAATCATCAACGTTATCTGGACACGCTGGTGCACCATTAGCACCACCAATACGGAAACCTTCGCTGATTGTCGCGTAGGCCATGGTATCGCTAGTGAATTTGTAACTCGTATTAAATTTAAACAACGTACCGCTATCATCTTCAGTAGGTGCTTCGGTTAATTCTAAATCGATAGAATCAGAAGCACGACCTTCAAATACAGAGTAATAAAGTGGCAAATCTACGCCCGAGCGTGCTGACACTTCATAATCATAAGCTCGTAAACCAATAGTGGCATCCCACTTATCGGTAATTTCATAAGTTAGCTCACCGAAAAGTGCTTTTTCAGTAATATCAATTTCGTCAGCAGAGAAGTATTCAAGGCTATCTGGGCGATAGTTACCTTCAACGCCCCATACTTCAATGGCATACACATCAAAGTTAGGAGTAAATTCTTTACTGGTGCCTTCACTGTCAGTGTCGTAATAGAAACCACCCACAATCCACGATAGTGGACCATCGTCTAGCGACACTAAACGAACTTCTTGGGTAAGCGTAGAGCGTTCCGATAACTCTTCCGTGTAAGAAGAAAACGCAGGGAATTCTTCGTAGCTGTAGTCTAGACGAATAAGTAAATCAGTTTGGTCACGTTGACCGTCAGATTCAAATTTCGAATAGCCCGTCGCCGACACTAATTCAGCAAAACCAAGATCTGCTTTTACTTCTAAACTTAATAATGAATCTTCTTTTTCACGCGGCTCTTCATAACGATAAGCCGACTCGTATTTACCGACTAACGCACTTAAACCGTTTTCCTCAGACAACGCATTGTAGTGGCTAATTGAACGGCCCTCTACATCCTGTGTTTGGAAGAAATAGGTAAGCGTAGCGTCTATGGTGTCGGTGGGTAGCCAACGTACCGCAATACGGCCTGTTAGCGTGTCTTCACCGTTAGCATCTTCCACTTGGCGTAAGTTATCGCTGATGGCAGTGCTGTCAGTCCAATCAGGATCGGGCAGTGAAACCCCACCTTCTTGTACAACGTAGTTGTAATCAATAAAACCAGGGTTATTGAAGTAATTAAGTGATGCTCGAACACCCAACTCACCTTCAATAATAGGCGCGTTGAAAACAAAACTTCCTTCGCCACCTAGTGAATCACTCTCTTCCATGGTGAAGACATCACCGGTAATTTCTGCCGTGGTAAAATCTAAATCAACTGCTTTTGGAATATAGCGAATGGCACCACCAAGTGTACCAGCACCATATAAGGTGCCTTGTGGCCCAATCAGTACTTCAACACGATCTACATCTTGTAAACGCATGTTAAGGAAAAGCGGTATTTCACCAAAGTAAGTTGCTACCGTACCGCCATCTGAGCCTGGGCCAGATGAGTTTGTATTCAAGCCACGCACGATAATAGGAGAATCATTTCGACCACCCTGATCGGTTACGGTCAAACCTGGCACCCAGCGTGCTACTGAGTCTAGGTCTTCAATATTTTGTTGGGCCAACACGTCCGATGTTATGGCGGAGATATTAATTGGAACTTCCTGCAAAGTGCCGCTTCGGCGTGTTGCAGTAACTTCAATTGTTTCTACTTGTTTTTCATCTACAGTAACTTCTTGGGCGACAACTGCACTGCTGGTTAAAGCAGTAAATACAGCGCCGGCAACCAAAGAGTACCCGAAAGTGCTGCCTTTATAGTGCATGCTTGTGTTTTCTCCTGGCGGGGCTTCTATCTAATACCCATTTGTTTTCTTATTGGGCACGTACATCAGTATTTTCAGCATGATCCGTAGCAGAATCTGTGCCGTAAACGGCGCGCATTCTAAAGCAAAAACACATTAATATTTAATAATTTTTGAATAAATATGCTCTAATATCGCGCATGCATGCACTAATTTTGAAATAAAGCTACTGATAGCCGCATTTCATGCAAGCTTAACCATTGATACTTATGCATTTTTACCCAGCATCACCAATTTAGTGAAATTACGCCCCAAAAAAGTGCGAAAACTCAAGAATAAAAACCCATTCAAAATTTAGGGTCTTTTTATACGTATATTAGTAGGAAATTTACATTCAACTGCGCTTTAGTGAGCGTACTTACGCGCTTTTATCAGCAATTTACGCTCAAATGAACAAGCTTAATTTAATTAGTGGTGCAATTTCAGGATTAGAGACGCGTCGAATTTTAGGCATTACTGCGTAGGAAATGGAATTGGTAACTGGTCGACACTCGGTCGCGGGCCCACAGGGTCGCTTTATTCAATCTTATATGCTGCTAACGTAATTTGAAGTATAAAATTTGGAGCGGAAAACGGGGTTTGTAACTCGCCGAGAACCGGTCGCGGCCCCACAGGGGGCTCACTAATCAAAGTGATTAATGTTTTATTCGTTCAGAGTATAAAAATTTGGAGCGGGAAACGAGATTCGAACTCGCGACCCCGACCTTGGCAAGGTCGTGCTCTACCAACTGAGCTATTCCCGCATACAAAAAAAGGCACTTCGTTTTGAAGTGGTGCGCATTGTACAAAAATATTTTTATTTGGCAACCATTAATTGGATTTTTTTGTACAAACGCACCTTTACCGCTTAAATCGTGAACACTTTCTCACGATAGTAGCGCATTTCTTCAATAGACTCGCGAATATCATCAAGGGCAAGATGAACACCCTTTTTATCAAATCCGTCTAATACTTCAGGCTTCCATCGCTTAATCAGCTCTTTTACGCTGCTCACATCGATACTGCGATAGTGAAAGTATTCTTCTAGCTCTGGCATGTACTTCACCATAAAGCGTCTATCTTGACCTATAGTGTTACCACACAAAGGCGATTTACCTGCATCAACATAGTCAGCTAAAAATGCCATAGTTTGACGTGCAGCTTCCGCTTCAGTCACCGTGCTGGCACGACAACGCGCAGTAAGCCCAGTTTCACCGTGTACCCGCGTACACCACTCATCCATACTATCGAGCACGTCATCAGGCTGATGCACTGCAATAACAGGGCCTTCAGCTAGCACATTTAGCTGTGCATCTGTGACTATGGTGGCAATTTCCATTACCACACAAGTCTCTGGATCGAGCCCTGTCATCTCCATATCAATCCACACTAAATTACTGTCGTGCTTTGTCATCGGCTTCCTCTTAGTACTGAGGCATGGCAACCATGCTCTACAAACGTTATTATAAGTGCAGTATACGTGAACTAGAAAAGAATCGTGGCGAAAAAACCAAAACTTACACACAGACAGAAACGCCAAGTCGCAGCCAATAGAAGTAAACGGTTGCAAGATAAGCATGGTGACAATAAGCAATCATCGCTAGATGAAAGCCAATTGATAAGCGGCGTTGTGACCGGTCGCTTTGGTAAACATGCCGATGTTGAAGACGCCGAGGGCAATGTGTCACGGTGTCATATCCGCCGAACCGTTGACTCTGTGGTATGTGGCGATAAGGTACTTTTCAGTAAAGGCGACGATGCCGACTCTGGTAGTGTACGTGGTGTTATTGAAATTGTTAACGACCGCCATTCAGTGCTTACCCGCCCCGATTTTTACGATGGTATAAAGCCCATCGCCGCTAATATCGATAAAATTATTGTGGTAAGCGCTACCCTGCCTTCATTATCTACTCACATTATCGACCGCTATTTAGTGGCCTGTGAAGACATTGGTATTACGCCCTTTATTGTTTTAAACAAAGTAGAGCTCCTTTCACAAAGTGAAAGAGAAACCATTAATGAGCAATTAAAGGTTTATACCGACTTAGGTTATGACGTGCTTTTCACCAGTTGTAAGACCGGTGAGGGTATTGATGAGCTTAATGCCTACCTTGATAACAATGTTAGTGTTTTCGTAGGGCAATCGGGTGTAGGAAAATCCAGCTTAATTAATCAAGTTTTGCCTGGTGCCGACATTCTCACCGGTGCAGTATCAGATAACTCAGGCTTAGGCCAACACACCACTACCGCAGCCAAGCTACTGCATTTACCGGCTGGCGGTGATTTAATTGACTCTCCAGGGGTTCGTGAATTCGGCTTGTGGCACATTCCCACCGAACGCATTACTTGGGGTTTTATTGAATTTAGAGATTATTTAGGCGGGTGTAAATTCCGTGACTGTAAACACCTTAACGATCCTGGCTGTATTCTTCGGGAAGCGGTTGATGAAGGAAAGATTAATGCCGAGCGTTTTGCTAGCTACCACAAAATATTAACTACTATGGACGAGCAGCGTCCGAGCCACAGTCAACCACCTGGCGCATAAGGCTAGTATTTATTATTTTATGGCTTGTTGAAAACACACATAGATACTACTTCAACAAGCCCACCCCTTCTGGCTTATTCCAACTTTGTAGCATACATAATCTTAAAGTTGCTTACGCGCATATAAGTTAGGGTACAATTAACCTGTCTTTTTAATGGAGAGCTTTCGTGCTGGACTGGCTTAAAATAAACTTACAATACATTACCCCTAAACATTTGTTGTCACGCCTAGTAGGCAAATTAGCGGCAGCAGAGCTTGGTGGTTTCACTACGTTTCTTATCAAGCTTTTCATCAAGCAATATAATGTTGATATGAGCGAGGCCTTACATTCAGATCCTGCCCATTATCGCAGTTTCAATGCCTTCTTTACTCGCCCATTGAAACCAGAAGTTCGCGCTGTTGACCCACGAGAAGAGGTGTTAATTCAAGCGGTAGATGGCACGGTAAGTCAATTTGGCGACATTGAAGCTGACAGTATATTTCAAGCTAAAGGGCACGATTTTAGCCTTACTAGCCTATTAGGCGGAAAGCCAGATTTAGCGGCACCGTTTAAAGACGGAAAATTTGCTACCATTTATTTAGCCCCACGAGACTACCATCGCATTCATATGCCGGTAGAGGGTACGCTGACCGACATGGTGTATGTGCCTGGTGAGTTATTCTCAGTAAACCCACTTACCGCTCAAAACATCCCAAGCTTGTTTGCCCGCAATGAGCGTGTTGTCGCGTTATTTGATACCCCTGTAGGCAAAATGGCAATGGTATTGGTTGGTGCTACGATTGTTGCCAGTATAGAAACCGTTTGGGCAGGCACTGTATCGCCACCTACCGGTAAAAATGTTCAACACTGGGCTTACGAAAAAGATACCGAAGCGAGCGTACACCTTGAGAAGGGCGATGAGCTAGGTCGCTTTAAGTTGGGCTCGACCATTGTGGTATGTTTCGAAAAAGACATGATTGATTTTGATGCATTAGCACCTGGGCAAGTAACCCGTTTAGGTAAACCTATGGCTTTTGTTGCGAACGCTTCAGTCAATACTGATGCAAGCGCTGACTTAGACGCTAACTCAGGCGCTGATTTAGGCACGCAAGCGACAACAAGCTAGTTTATGAATGCAGTAAAACGAAGCTTGATATCACTGCACTTTACCGTTGTTCTATTGGGCGGTACCGCACTTTTTTCACACTTAGTGCCCCTCAGTGCCAGTGATATCACGCTAATGCGCTCGGCATTTGCCTGTATCGCATTGTTCCTCTTCCTTAAGTTTTCTAGCGAAAACTTGACGCTGGCAAGCCGCAAAGATTATCTGGTAGCGATAGGGCTAGGTATTTTGATGGCCCTTCATTGGGTAACCTACTTTGCGGCGATGCAATACTCTAGTGTTTCGGTAGGTATGATTGCGCTATTCACTTTCCCGGTGATTACCGTACTGATAGAGCCATTCTTTGAAAAAGTAAGCTTGGTATGGCAAGACATAGTATCTGCGCTAACGGTTATTGCAGGTGTATATTTTATTGTGCCTGAAACGTCGCTGGATAATGACATTACCTTAGGCGTACTTATTGGCGTAGGCTCTGCGGTGCTTTATGCGTTCAGAAACCTTATTCACCGAAAACACTTCAAACAATACAGTGGCGCTAAAGCCATGGCGTGGCAAACTTTAGTCATTGCTATTTTCTTGCTTCCTACTGGTAGTAATGAAATTACAGATGCCCCGATGAGTGCATGGTTAATGCTACTGTTATTAGGGACTGTCTTTACCGCGTTGCCACACGCTTTAATTGCAGCAAGTTTACGTCATTTGCGAGCAAAGACCTTTTCACTTATTGCCTGTATGCAGCCTTTCTACGGAGTTATTCTTGCCGTATTACTGTTAGACGAAAACCCCAGTGGCAGCACACTATTGGGCGGCATTCTTATTACTTCTGCCTCTATTTACGAAACGCTCAATACCCATAAACTGCATGGCAAGTCCGACAAGGACAGTGACTAAATGCTTATTATTGCCCACAGAGGTGCGAGTACGCTTGCGCCTGAAAACACCCTTAAAGCATTCATACTAGCCTTCAAGCAACAATCAGATGGAATAGAGTTCGACACCTACCAGCATGATGATGCCATTGTGGTTTTTCATGATAAAACCCTAGGGCGCACTACAAACGGTTCAGGGTTGTTATTACAAACCCCACTGGCAGAGTTAAAGCAGCTAGACGCCGGAGAAGGTGAAGTTATCCCTACCTTGGAAGAGGTGCTAACTACCTTGCCTGATGGAGCGCTTTGCAATATTGAAGTAAAACACTTACATAATGCCGAAACCTGGGTGCAAGATGTAAAACAGGCCGTGAAAGATGCACGAATAAATCCGAATACGTTGCTTGTTTCTTCGTTTAATCATCATTGGTTAGCCGCGATAAGTGCATTATGGCCACAGGTGGCTATTGGCGCATTAACCGCTACCTATGCGCTTGATGCTACGCACTGCGCCCGCCAGCTTAAAGCGAAATCTATTAATATTGCATTAGATGTAGTGAATGCTGATTTTGTGAATACGGCGAAACAGGCAGGATTGGATGTGTATGTTTATACGGTGGATGAACCTGAAGATATGCTTCAATTGAAGCGGTGGGGTGTAACCGGTATTTTTACCAACGTACCCAACATAGCAAAACGAGTTCTTAATTAAGACGCTAACACTTTGGGTTTTTGGTTTATAAGAATTTACGTCAGAAAATTAACGTGGAATTTAAACTATTCTATTTCGGTAGATAAGTGATTAGAAAATACCGTTTCTTTACAGCACTTACATTGACGACACAAACGCATGTTAATCCAATGCCCTGCCACAATAAGTAAAGCACCCACAGCAATGGTGAACGGCTCGTAGGCTTCACCAAACATATTCTTGTTCCAGTAAATCGCACCACCGGTAAACAGTAACGCCAACGGATAATAACGACCGTGATAGCGAGTGGCCCCGCCGATAAGTGCAACCGCACCAATAATTAACGAAATAGTTAATATGGTTCGTTCAAACCAAATTTGTGCAAAAAATGAAGAACCAATAAGTGGCAACAACGGCACAACAACAGGCAGCGCTAGGCAATGCAACGCACACAAGCTCGACACCCAAATGCCAAGTCTGTCTAATTTTGTTGGATTGTCTTCTACCGGATTCATTTACTGTACCTTTGTAACATCAAAAACTTTAAAACTCGTCACTGTACACGCTTTAGTTATAACAATAGCTGCACGCGCACTGTAACCGCAGAGTAACCCTGCCAGAGACGTTATAATATAACATTTTAAGGGGAATGCGAAACTTTCCCCTATGATATTTTCAATCTTTAACAGAACAAAATGCCATAAGTGAAGATTCAAGTTGGTAAACAACTGATTATTAATAGGTAAAATATCGACGTGCTGATCATGGAAAAAGCAGAAAAGGAAAAAGTAGTGCTTATTGCTTCAATGAAACTAACAAGGGCTATTCATTAGGCGCGGAGACTATTCATTGGGCGCGGAGGCTATTCATTGGGCGCGGCCGCTTGAGCCTCTGACAGCGGTTTTCGATAGGCTTCTTTTGCCAAGGTGCTATTAGAGACACCATTGGAGGTATTAGCCACTTCCTCGAAGTAGTCATTTACCGACGCCAAAGCAATTCCCTCGTTAACGAGGTTAGGCAAAGTGTGTGCTAAAAAGGTAATGGTTTCTGGATAGGGATGTGCAATAACCACAACGGTGCCATTTCGTTTAGCTAATCGTTTTGTGTATTCGAACTGCTTATTAAGTGATGCTACCGAGCGATCATTATCCAGGAACACCTGCCGGCTCGCGTTAGGCACCCCCACTCTATCTGCCACTTGTTGCGCTGTGGTATTTACACTGGTTCTACTATCGACAAAGAAAAGTCCTTGGCGCTTTATCTCTTCCATAATGGTTTGCATGGCGGGTTCTTTAACCGTAAATGCACTGCCCATGTGATTATTAACCCCCACCGCATTTGGCACACTTTTGAGTGCAGCTCTTAGCGTATGAGTAATGGCAGCAGGATACATATCGGTAGATAAACCTAAGGGGCCCATGGCTTTGCCACTGGTTGATTGCATTGGCATGTGTAACATGACCGCACGGCCTTGCTGCTCGGCTTTACGTGAAATAGTTTGTGCAAGAGGGGTTTGCGGTAAAATGGAAAAGGTAACTTCACTAGGAAGCGCAAAGGCCGCCATATCTGATTTTCGGTATCCCAGATCATCAAGAATTATAATAACGCGAGGCTTTACAGGGATAGTCGCTGACCCAGCAGCATGACTCGTAAAACTCGTCATTATTATTAACGATAAAATACACAGACGCCAAAGCACCTTCATCTACGTTTATTCACTTCCATTATTGATTTTATTATTTCCGCGCGCACTGCTGGTACTAACAACTAGGCTAAACCAAATAAGAGCCAAGCCAGATAAAAAGTGTTGTTGCATCTTGGTTACACTGAACCAGCATTAATGCAGCATACCAATTTACAAAAAGGAAACAAGCACTGCTAAGCCGTTCTTAGTGTGTAAAGGTTGCGTAAAGAGTGACCAGGTCGCTCAATTTCAGCTTTAATAGTCGATAAGGTTACAACGTATACTATTTATTGTGGAGTAATTATGATTTCTTCTGTAAACAGCTCAGCCATGCAAGCAGGCATGCCGCCTCGCCCTGAAGGCCAAGCACTTAGCGATACTCAAAAAGAATCTGTAAGCGATATTTTGTCATCTTATGACCCAGAAAACTTATCAAGCGAAGATGCTGCTTCCATTGTAGAACAATTCAAAGAGGCAGGTATCGAGCCAAGTAAATCTTTGAATAGCGCGTTAAGCAGTGCAGGTTTTGAAGGTAAAAATATTGCTGAATTAGCGGGTATGGGCAAACCACCGCCTCCTCCACCACAACAAGAAGCATCGAACTTACCAGACAATTCCACATTTTCAATAACGGTATAATCCGTTCGAGCATTGGGGTTTAACTTTTTGCACTGGGCTTTTGAATAAGCGCTGGACTCACTTTGCGCAGCGTTTTTACCGTACATCAAAAGATGAGGTTGAATCAGTGCGATAAGTGAAACCAAGCTATTGTAGTTGCGAAATCAATTAAACCAAGCGGTGGGGTTTAGCGCTTTTCCCTTATGACGTATTTCAAAATACAAATTAGGGTAATCTTGTCCGCCGCTTCTTCCTACCAAAGCAATGCTTTCACCAGAAAGAATATCGTCGCCAGCTTGTTTCAACAACGCTTGGTTGTGCCCGTAAACACTCATATAACCTTCGCCATGGTCGACAATGGCCACTAAACCAAACCCGCGAAGCCAGTCAGCATAAAGTACCTTGCCCGATGCCACGCTTTTTACCGCCTCGCCTTCAGAACCATCAATAATAATACCTTTCCAGCGCACTTGCCCTTGCCTACGGTTGCCAAAGAGTTTACGAATGTGACCTTCAACAGGCACTAACAACTTGCCCTTTAATTTGGCTAACCCATCAAGCGATACCTTGGCTCTAGCGGCAGCGCGCTCGGCAGCAATACGGGCGGCTTCAATAGCGTCTAGTAACGCTTTTTCATTTGCCTGCATGGTGGCAATTCGTCCGCTTTCACTGGCGATGGTTTTATTAAGTTTGGCTAACGTTTGCTTTCTATCGTCTTGGCGAGTTAACAATACCCCGCGCTGACTTTCTTGTGTCTTGCGAAGGGCGAGCAGAGATTCCGCTTTTTCAGCCAGTTCTTCGGTTACCGCTTCAAGGCGAGCTACGTTGTCTCTGAAACGAGTAATTTCTTGCTGACGGGCTTTGGCTAAATACTGATAGTACGTAATGACCCGTTCGAAATTACGGGCATCTTCTTGATAGAACAACATTTTAGCGTAGTCGTAATGCCCTGCCATAAAGGCACTTTTCAACTGACTTGAAAGTAAGGACTGTTGCTGGCGAATAGCTTCTTTTAAGCCTTCTTGCTCTTCAACAAGCGCTTCTTCTTCCGCTAACACACTATTTAATTGCTGTTTGTTTTGCGCCAAGGCTTTCGCCACTTTCGCTATTTCAAGTTCTGAGCGCTTGAGTACTTGCTCAAGTTCTTGTGCGCTAGCTTTGTTATTTTCTAAAACCTGCTGACGCGCTCTTAATTCAACTTGCAATTCTGCCAGCTTCTCTTGGCTAACATCTTGCGCAGCCGCGGTAAATGAGACTATGCCCAAGCCGAATATGGCAGCCAGAAAACATACAATTGAGCAAAAGCGTTGAGTAAACATAAAAAGGTAATAGCAGCCTTTGGCGGTGTATTGGTGGTAAAAACAGATTGCAGAATTTGCCTACAATCATGGTGATAGTTAGCGTATCAGTGTATCTGAGGGCTAGATTAAATCCCAGTGCAATTTGGTTGTAATATCAAGCAGCTATTGTACCGCACACAATTACCATACACGCTTGTCTATTGCAGGGTGGTTTCTCGCCCGTTTTTCTATATACTTTGCACTCTTTTCATGGTCTGTAGACAAGGTTTGAAGTAATGGATCAGCTAATAGCGTTTGCCAGCGATAATATTGTACTTGCTGGTGTATGGGTTGCTTTGGTGGGCATGTTGGTGTTTAGCTACATTTCAACGTTTACCTCTTCAATCAAAGAAGTAAATACACACGAAGCCACTTTATTAATGAATAAAGACGATGCGGTTGTCTTCGATACTCGTGCGGCTAAAGACTTTAAAGCGGGGCACATTTTAGGTGCTAAGCAAATAAAACCAGAAGAATTACGCGAGAAAAACTTCGCTAAGCTTGAAAATAGCAAAGATAAACCCATTATCGTTGTATGCGCCATGGGCAATCAAGCTCGTGGTACAGCTGGTGCGATGTCAAAAGCGGGTTTCACTAATGTGAAAGTGCTTAAAGGCGGCATGAACGCGTGGCAAAGTGCAAGTTTACCGATTTCAAAATAATAGGTGATCATAGTGAGTAAAGTAGAGATTTACACCAAGGGCCATTGCCCATACTGCCATCGTGCTAAAGCACTTCTCGCACAGAAAGGTGTTGAGTTTCAAGAGTACCCTATTGATGTTCAGCCAGAATTGCGTGACGTAATGATTGAGCGCGCCAATGGCGGTTGGACAGTGCCTCAAATTTTCATCGACGATAAGCACGTAGGTGGCTGTGATGAAATGATGGCACTAGAAGCACAGCAAAAACTAAATCCTATGCTTGGGTTAGCATAACGCGTCAGCGCGTAAGCAACGCAATACATTAAAGTAAAACGACAATTAAACAGGAAATATCATGGCTGACGATAATCAGACTACCAATGGCGCCGCAGCAGGCGACCAAGCGCAAGCCCCTCAATTCAACATTCAGCGTATCTTCACTAAAGATATCTCTTTTGAATCGCCAAATGCGCCGGCTATTTTTACTAAAGAGTGGAAGCCAGAAATTAAGCTAGATATTGACACTAGCACAAACAAACTAGACGAAAATGTTTACGAAGTTGTGTTGTCAGTAACCGTTACCGCTACCCTTGGCGAAGAAACTGCCTTCTTGTGTGAAGTTCAGCAAGCCGGTATTTTTGCTATTGGCGAAATGCCAGATCAGAACAAAGCGCATACGCTAGGTTCATTCTGCCCGAACATGCTTTTCCCGTATGCTCGTGAAACGATTTCAAACCTTGTTAACCGTGGAACTTTCCCTCCACTGAACTTAGCGCCAGTTAACTTCGACGCTATCTTCGCTGCTTACGTTCAAAAGCGTGCACAGCAAGCACAAGGCGAAGCGCCTAAGATGGACGCGTAAGCACCATTATGATGAACCCGAATTCGGTTTCAGTATTAGGGGCGGGGTCGTATGGCACCGCCCTTGCTTTTTGTTTAGCCAGAAATGGTCACCCCACCTTATTGTGGGGGCGCGACGAAAAGCACGTGGAGGCACTGGCTTCAAGCAGAGAAAACGCTCGCTATTTGCCAGGCGCTACCTTTCCTGATGCGCTTAATGTAGATGCCAATTTAGAAACGGTTATTGCCGCTAGCCAAGATATTCTTGTCGTCGTGCCAAGCCATGGCTTTGCTGCAATGCTTCAAAGCATTAAGCCTTTGTTGCAGCCTACCCATAGAATAATCTGGGCAACCAAAGGGCTTGAACCTAAGACCGGTCGCCTACTACGAGAAGTTGCAGAAGAAATTCTGGGTACGGCGTATCCGCTAGCCGTGTTATCAGGCCCCACGTTTGCGAAAGAAATGGTGGCGGGCTTGCCTACCGCTATTTCGTTGTCATCCACAGACGAAACCTTTGCTGACGAATTTGCTGCTAAGCTGCATTGTGCGAAATCGTTTAGGGTATACAAAAACCCTGACTTCACCGGCGTACAATTAGGCGGTGCGGTGAAAAACGTGATTGCCATAGGCGCTGGGTTAGCCGATGGGTTAGGTTTTGGTGCCAATGCGCGTACGGCATTAATTACGCGTGGTCTTGCAGAGCTTACTCGCCTTGGCGTGAAGCTTGGCGCGCAGCCAGAAACCTTTATGGGCATGGCTGGCCTTGGTGACTTAGTACTAACCTGTACTGACAATCAATCACGTAATCGTCGATTTGGCTTAGCCTTAGGGCAAGGTAAATCTGTCGACACGGCGATTGAAGAAATTGGGCAAGTGGTAGAAGGCTATCGCAACACAGAAGAAGTGCATGTGTTATCGCATAAAGTAGGTGTTGAAATGCCGATTTGCGAGCAGATTTACGCGGTACTTTATCACGGTAAATCGCCCAAAGAGGCCGCATTAACCTTACTCGGTCGCGATCTCAAAAACGAAGGCTAGTTTGTCTTGCTAAACCGCTTAAAAAAACGCGCAGCTTCAAATACTGCGCGTTTTTTTATGTCTAGCGTGCGCCGTCGTAACCTAACTGACGCCAGCTTTCATACACAAACACCGATACCGCATTCGATAAATTCATACTTCTGCTGTCGGGTAGCATGGGAATACGTACTCGCTGTTCAGGCGGAAGCGCATTAATCACATCGTCGGGTAAGCCTCTGGTCTCTGGCCCAAACAATAAGGCATCGCCTTTTTTATATTGTGCATCGCTGTGAAATGCTTTGCCTTTGGTAGTACAAGCAAAGATTCGGCTCGGTTTTTCACTTTCAATGTAAGCATCTAGCGAAGCATGGCGCTTAACGTGTGCAAATTCATGGTAATCCAGCCCAGCCCTACGTACACGCTTATCGTCCCACTCAAACCCAAGAGGCTCAATTAAATGCAACATGAAGCCGCTATTGGCGCATAGGCGGATAATATTTCCGGTATTGGGGGGAATTTCTGGCTGATAAAGTACGATGTCTAACATGCTGGCTCACTGTCGAAATGCTAAATTGCCACGATTTTAAATGGCGATAACGAATGGGCGCTCATGCCCATTCGCGCTATTTTACGCGCTTAGAAAATCAAATACAGTAGAAAGTGCAGCGTCACGAATATCGTCTGATTCGGTAAGTACTTCGTGATACGCCACAGGAATAATTTCTACCTCAGCATTGGGGAATTTAGCCGCCACGCGACGTTGGCGTTTATTCTCAATAATACTGTCGCCATCTGCACTTAATATTAACGAACGGGTAGTAATAGAGGCCGCATTAAGTTCAATGGTATTCATTGCGGCTTGCGCTGCACGTAACCACTCGGTTGTTACACCGCCAAGTTGAATTTGGCGTTCTTCATCATAAAGTTGACGGAATAAGCTGTAGCGACTTTTACTATGCGTAAGCTTATTTAGGGCATAAGGAAATGCAATATAAGGCGTTTGCCCGAAGAAATAACCCGACTCACGCTTTTTCATTTTATTAATACTAAGCCCTACATTTATAAGGCTATTAGCCAACCAATTGGGTAGCGCCGGTTTGATACCAAACATGGGGGATGCAAGTACGGCTTTGTCGAACAAATTAGGGTCTTTTAATAGGGCTAGTGCGCCAATTGCGCCGCCCATAGAATGGCAAAGTAACTGCAACTCGCCCTGTTGGCGTGGAATTACAATATCATTCACGAAGGTAATTAAATCATCCACATAATCAGCGAAATCCGCCACGTATCCATGTTGAGGATCGTGAGTCATACGGCCCGATAACCCTTGACCGCGGTGATCAAGAATGAACACTGCAAAGCCATTTTGGTACAAATCGAAAATGAGCTCTTTGTATTTTAAGTAAGACTCGATACGCCCAGAACTTATCACCACCGTGGATCTGGGGTTTTCAGGTATGCACCATGCGTAGCGCACATCAATGTTATCTTTACCAACAAGTTCGCCAAGGGTGACAGAAGTTTGCCAAAAAGGATTTATTGCAGTGGCAAACGTTGAAGCTAAGTCTTGCTCTGACGTAAACGTCCAGCTCATAGAGGCATATCCTAATAGAATCGTGAGGCAGTGAACGCGTGAACGCAACACGGCAATGTGGAGCTATGCGCGTTGAGTGTCTTCTAACTTACGAGGGAAGGATAGTGTGACGCTTAGGCCACCTTCTTCTCTTGTCACTGCTTTTATTGCGCCATGATGCAATTCTACGGCAGCTTTTGCAATGGATAAGCCCAAGCCTACCCCGCCAGAAGCTCTTTCTCGGGCTAGGGTTGCACGATAAAAAGGAGCAAATACCCGTTCGCACTCTTCACTTGATAAACCTTCACCATCGTCGCAAATGGTCACTGCCCACTCGGTTTCAGTCACCGTAAACTCAACCGTTGTTAAGTATGTGCTGTGGCGGATGGCGTTACGTAATACGTTCTCTACCGCACGGCAAAGTAAAACTTGGTCTACCAATACCGTCAGCTTGGGTATTTCGTCTATATCGAGGGCTTTATTACTATTCGCGGCTTCAAACTGCCCATCGGTAAAAATGTCGCGAAACAACAGAGATAAAGAATAGGAAGAGAAGGTGGTTACCCCGTTTTCAGCGCGACTTAGTTCCAACAATTGCGTGACTAGGGCTTCCATACGCTCAGCTTCTCGTTCAATACGCGCTAGTGACGCAGGGTCAACATTTTGCTGATGCGCCAAGCCAAGAGCCATTTGCAATCGTGCAAGGGGAGAACGTAGTTCGTGGGATATATCCGCCAGTAAGCGCTTTTGGGCGCTCCACATTTTTTCCAGCTGATTAGCCATTGAATTGAAATCTCTACCCAACTGACCTAGCTCATCTTGGCGCTTATCCGTGTTATCAATACGCGTGTCCCAATCGCCATTTGATAGTAAGCGAGCAGACTTTTGAATGCGTAGAATTGGACGGGTAAGCGATTTTGCGAATAACCATGACAATAGAAACGTAGTTACAATGGCAATACAGAGAAACAACATAAAAGGAGGGGATTTTTCGCCAAGCGGTTCAAATTTCGCAAAAAACAGTGCAAATCGTTTTCCATCTCGTTCAAAGAACACAGGCCCGGTTATCTTTAAGGCGCCACGATTCAGCGTAATAGGTACTTTTTGATCGACAATACGCTGAATATCTTTTCTATCCTCTTCGCGTAAGGGAGGACCACCTGAGGCTATCACACGCCCCGACTCTACATGAACTGCGATGGCTCGACCTCTTAAAGCGCGAGCACTTCTATCAATTGCCACTCTCAATGGCCCACGCATCGCATTGTCACTGTTAATACCATCAAGGACACGCTCTAGTTGGTCGAGTTCTTTTACAGAAGGCGTATTGACCTCAAGCTCTTCAAAGAAAAAGCGACTCCCCCACCCTGCTAGTACAGCGGTAAAAATAAAGGTTGCCCAAAACCATAAAAACAAACGCCCCATAATGGCGCGGGCTGGGTTTAATTTGCGTAGAAACGTCATTGACCAGATAGCAACATGTAACCCACACCACGAATAGTTTTAATTTTTTCGATAGTGCTAATAGCGGCTATTTTTTTACGTAAGTTACTCACATGCATATCGATACTTCTATCAAACGCTTGAAGCGATTTACCTAAAACCTTCAAACTAATTTCTTCTTTTGTTACTCGGCTTCCTGGGTTTAGCATTAGTAACCGGAGGATAGAAAACTCTGTACTGGTTAAGGTCATTTCAACCTCACCGACTTTGGCGACCTGGCTACTGCTACTTAAAAATAGCTCGTTCACAATCAAGTCTTGTTCAATAGTACCACCGCTGTTGGTCAAAGCTAGTCTTCGAAATATGGCTTTAATTCGCGCCACCAGCTCTCTATGATTAAATGGCTTTGGCAAGTAATCGTCAGCACCTAGCTCTAACCCTAGAATGCGGTCGTAGTCGTCACCGCGCGCCGTTAACATTAGCACTGGTGTAGCATGGCTCACTCTTAATTTCTTAAGTACATCGAAGCCATCCATTTTAGGCATCATGACATCAAGCAAAATAAGATCGTAATGACCACCAGCCGTCGCTTCCGCCAACCCTGCCTGTCCGTCATTACTGACCTGAATTTGATACCCCATACTTGATAGATAGGTGGCTAGCATGTCAGTTAGTTCATTATCATCATCGATAATAAGAATAGACTGTAAATGAAACTCTGAACTCATGTTTTTGAAACCTACGACGGCTTGATTCATCTTTCGGATACCCAAGTATAATGCATAGAGGAATGACAACGGTTAAATACTGCACGCTGTGCTTTAAAGCTAAGAAACACAATGAGCGGCTACCTAGCCATTCCCACACACAAACGATGGAAATGATAAACTTTGTGACCGATAGAATCTGCGTATGGTTCAAACTTTACACAAGCTTTACACTGCATTGACTGCTTTTGCCCGCAGAGCGAGTAAGCTTCTGGAGTGCGAATACAAAGGAGACGCCCGTGAAATCAATTCTCATTGCTGGGTTATTAGCTACCACTTTTACCCTAGCCCATAACGCTAGTGCGGCCCCCAATGGCCCCAAAATGCGAGATCATGCTCCTGGGATGGAAATGATCAAAACGTTAAGCCGCCTTTCTCTCTCTTCAGAGCAAATGGATGAGGTGAAAAACCTTGTAACCGCGTTTAAGGCCAACCACGAACGGCCAGACGCTCCCCCAAAGAAACCAGAAATGTCCGGTTTCGCCAGCCTGTCGGAAAGTGAAATTCGTCGTTTTGTTGAAACCAGAATGCTGAAACAACATGAGCAGCATTTTGCTATTGCCGAACTTCGTAGTCAGATTTATCGCCTGCTTTCAGAGTCGCAACGCAATATGCTAACCGAGTTTGAAGCTAAGCGGGAAACTAAGCGAGAAGCAGCCCACGGTCTGAAAAGAGGGGCTAATAGAGGTGCTGACAGAAGTGCTATGCGAGGCCAGCCACCAAGAGGCCCTCGCCTACCGTTTGAAGAACTGCAACTGACTGACGAGCAGCTAGCATCACTAGAAACCTTAAACGCCACTTTTCGTGAAACCCGCTTTCAACACAAAGTGACAATGGATGCACTCAAAGACGCTCGAAAAGCTCTTGTAAGAAGTGGCAATTTTTCTGAATCTGCGTGGGATGCCCTTTATGCTGAATATAAAGATGATCTCGTTAACGCAGCAATAGAAGACATTACTCATAAACAAGCCACGTATGCTGTACTGACCGACGCCCAGCAAGTCGAGATGCAGCAAAAGCGCGAAAACATGGACGCGCTTCGCCGTTTGTTTAGCGATAACTAACCCTATTGGCTAGAAACAGATAACAACATGGAACGTAAGCAAAGACGCAAACTCTTAGTTTGCGTCTTTTTTTTGTACTGGCGAAACAATGTCGTATAAGTGAACCGCCGATTCAGCGCCTTCAACCTTCAGCACACTCACTTCATCACCTAAATGGGTAATAGCAAATTGCCCATTTTCTACTGGTAACATAACGCTCTTAGTGGGTGATAAAAGCACCGGTAATGACTGCTGTTTATATAACTGAAAGCTGTCACCTTCGCGAATACCTTGGGCAACACCTAAATCGACAATTATCTGCTGATTACTCGTATTAACCACTCGCGCAAAAGTGGGCTCGCAGGTAATGGCGGCAGAGATATCGGTTACCGCTGCATTTACTGTATTTAGTACCATTCGCCCGTACTCACTGCGCCAAAACAAGCTGTTATTAGTATCAACTTGATAGCTATTTTCAAACCCCCAGTCTGCCTCACTGTGATAACTGTCGTTATAAATGATGCGTTGCCTGAAGGTATCTAATACAAACACTTGAAGGGTAAAGTTGCGTCTAACCGCCACCTCGTCACTGTCAAAAAAAGATTCACTTTGTGCTATCTGCTCAAACAAGCTGACGTCTTTTATATAGCCGAAGAGTGCGAATTGCTGACCATAGGTATCACGTAAGTAGGTAGATTTTTGTTGCAACTCTACCCCTGATAGCGCTTCGGCAGACCACATATCGGCGTTTGTCATGGCCTGTGATATTTGCATAACGTTAGGCGTATCTGCAGTATTTTTCAGTTGCTGCGCGAATCGTTGCGTAATGTGTTTACCAATATTATAAATACCGCCTGTGGCCGCCTGTCGTGAATCGAGTAAGGCAAAGTGGGTCACCAGCAAACGCTTTTGAAAACGATTGGGTTCGCAGTCAAATAAAGGGGTTAAATTAACATTCACCACTACCGATAGCACATTGTCTTGAACGCTTTCGCTGATAATTTCGACCCGCTGTATTCGACCCGCGGTACGAAGCTCGGCTTTACTGCTAAGTATTAACCCATTAATTAAAACATCTTCGGCGGCAATAACACTTCCGCTCTTATACGACGCATCGGCAATCGCATTTTTAATCACCGTAGGGCGTACAGAATCTAAGTCTGCACCGGTAAAATTGAGACTAGCTTCACCTTGTACCCAAATGGCCATGGCTGCGCCGTGCCACATGGTTATTACTGCTATACCCAGACGAAAATAGCCTTTCATGCTTTTCACCTACTAACCGAATATTGCGAACAATTTGTCTATTACAGAGCGCTCTTGGTTCTCTTGCAAATCTCCGGTGCCGCTATATTCAATAAGTGCGTTACCCACTTTTGAAGACACCACCGTATTGCTTTCATCCACATCTTGCTTGCGTACTTCACCTGAAAAACGAATATATTCTTTCCCTTTATTCATGGTTATCCATTTTTCCCCGGTGACCAGCAGGTTTCCCGCTGGCGTAATCGCGGTAACGTAAACCGTTATACTTCCTTGCAGTGAATTTGACTGGCTTGATTGGGCCGAACTGGTAAATTCGCTGTCTTGCTCATGGTCTACTTCAAGATCATCACCTTCAATTTGAATTCCCCCTACCCGCACAGTTAAAGGTTCTATATCAAAGGTGCTGTTCTTATCTTGGTTGTAATCGAGTGACTTCTCAGACTGGGTGGTTTCATCCAGCTTTATCAAAATCATATCGCCAACTTTGTACTGGCTATGACGCTGATATAACCCCATGGCCAACTCTGGATTAAATAAAGAGCCGCTAGGAATACGAACTTGTTCAACAGAATAAGCCCGCGGCGGGGCATAAGTAGGATCGCCTGGTGCAGGTTCATCAGAGGTGGGCGAGATAGCGCGTTGCTCTACTTTTGGATTGGTTGGACTGCTTGCCACCACTTCTTCTTCTTGTGAAACCGTTTGGGCGCAACCGGTCATTGTAAAGATAAGGGCAAGAAACACTTTCTGGCATCGATTTTTCATAATGTGCTCTGAAGGAAATAAAAAATAATGTTGTTTAAGTGCCATCCATGACCCGAACAGGAGCAAGTTTAAACGAATAATTTCAACACGAAATACGTTCTTTAGTAACTTTGCAAAACCTTTACAAAACAATGATATGCCTGCGGGTATGGGGGAGTTATGGCCATTGAAACATCTACACAAGGCACAATAAATTCGCTGCTTTCAGCAGTGCCGTCAGCGGGGGAAAATTCCACCTCCACTACGACAGAGGAAGCGGCAACAACTAGCCAGTCTTTGCCGTCTATGTTTGCCGCTTTGTTGTCAAATGAAGAAGCCAGCAATGACGAAACGTCAGAAACGTCAAGTTCACAAAGCAGTACTAGCACAAGTCAATTTGATACCAGCTTGTTATCGAACCTCGTCACTGATGACGCCATTAGCCTAATGCAAAATCAATTGCTTGGTGCCCTGCAAAATAATGTTTTCGCGGCGCTGACTGCGGCAGCATCAACGTCTTCAACTGACACCGCAGCGCAGTCATCAAGCAGTACTTCGTCTTCAACAACCGATTCAACTGCTGTTGAAGCAGCAAGTACAGAAACCGACCTGCCAACAACTTCGATGTTCGATAGCATGATGACATCAGCATTTGGTGAGGATGGATTGGGGCTGCAAGACGGTTTTGACACACTCAATATTGTAAACCATTTACCGATTGTGTCTGATATTTATGAGGCGACGACATCAAGCCATATTGCAGCGGCTTCCAGTATGGCAGGCAGCTTCTTATATGGTGGTCTCGGGGGATTACTTTATAACGCCGTCGACCTCACTGTAGAGGGACTTACCGGTAAAAGTATCTCAAATAATTTATGGGACGCCGGTAAACAAATAATCAATGGCAATGCAGCCACCGAAAGCACCGGAGAAAATAGCTTAATGGTAGATGAGGCCGATGGCGAGACGTCATCAACTGCCGCTAGTGACGTTTATGAATTTGTACGTCGACAAGCTGGTGGTTAATGGGTTGCGCTAACCTTGGGGAGCTAATGTGTGAGCGTTCTATATGTAAGCGTTTTGTGTTTAAAAGCTAGGTGCTTAAGAGATATAAGCGGCGGCTAGCGCCGCTACGCTTAGAAGTTAGGCTTAATGGGTTTGTATTCAGACGACAAGAAAAGCGGTGACGTTACCATTAAATCAGCGGTGGCTGGCGTACATGCCACTGGCACATTCCACACTGAACACAATCGCAATAGTGCGCGAACATCAGGGTCGTGAGGAGCTGCGTTTAACGGATCCCAAAAGAAAAACAGCGCATCGAGTCTGTTTTCAGCGATTAATGCACCAATTTGCTGATCGCCGCCAAGTGGACCACTTTTAAACCGTTTTACTTCTAATCCAGTTTCATCACTGATTAGCCCACCTGTAGTGCCAGTTGCCACTAGGTCACACTGCTTCATTATTTCGATGTGATTATTCACCCATGCTAGTAATTCGGGCTTTTTATGATCGTGAGCCACCAGCGCAACGGTAAGTTTACTCATACTTAGAAATTCCAACTGTCGTTTGTTTAACCATGGTTAATCCGTATCATCGCCGATTTATGCGATAATTAGTATAAATATTCAGTTTTATACACTCAATTGTCAACATTATGTCATATCTCAGTGGCTACTATAGATAAAACTCCTAACCAGCTATTTAATATGAGATCTATGGCACCAAAAACTTAAAATATTTATACATTTTTATTGCATAAATATTCCATATAAGTAAACTAGGCGACGGTTAAGGCATCCAACCCATTTTTAGGGTTGATACAGACACAGGAAGCACCGATGACACAACCAACTCTCGTTCTTGGTAGTAATACTGGGAACGTCAATGAGTTAACCTCTCCCCTGGATAGCTGCACATTGCATTGCTTGCGACGACGAATGTCTGCGAATATGCTTTTTCGGTAGCACACTTTTTACCTTTGTAATGTGGTAGCGGTTAGGCAAGGATTTACGCCAAATCAGTTTACAAAGGTAAAAAGTGATTTTTTTCTCCATTTATTGAATTTCTCATTATGTATAACGTATCGATTATTGGTGCCAGTGGTTACACCGGCGCACAGCTAGTTCAATTAGTTCATCAACATCCTGCTTTGTCGCTTGAGGGGACTTATGTCTCAGAAAATAGTGCCGATGCAGGCAAAAACATTGCGGCACTTCATGGCAACCTAGCCCACCTCAACTATACGTTGACGCCTATTAGCAATGACATATTAGTAGAGTTGGCAACCAAAATGGACTTTGTGCTGTTGGCGACTCCTCATGAAGCTAGTCACGATTGGATGGAAACCTTGTCTGCGGGCAAAGCAAAAATACTAGATTTATCTGGTGCGTTTAGAATTAAAGATACCCAAGTCTTTGAGCAGTTTTATGGTTTCCCTCATACCGCGAAGGCGAGTTTGCAAGAGGCGGTATATGGGCTAGCTGAATGGTACGAAGATGATATTGCACAAGCAGATATTATTGCTGTACCTGGTTGCTACCCTACTGCCAGTTTATCCGCGCTGAAACCTTTGGCTGCTAATGGCTTACTGGATAACGCGGTTCGCCCTGTGATCAATGCGGTATCGGGTGTATCCGGTGCGGGTAGAAAAGCCAGCCTAACGTCAAGTTTCTATGAAGTAAGCTTGCAAGCTTATGGCGTACTTGGCCATCGTCATACACCAGAAATTGAAGCCTATTTAGCAACCCCGGTTATATTTACCCCTCATTTAGGTAACTTCAAACGGGGCATACTTGCGACGGTTACGGTTAAACTAAACAAAGGCGTGACCAGCGCTCAATTAGATGCCGCCTTTACCGAAGCTTATACTAATGCACCTTTAGTAAGATTACGTTCAAGTTTCCCTAAAATTGACGATGTGGCGCATACGCCTTTTGTTGATTTACACTGGAAGCTTGATGAAACATCTGGTTATGCAGTAGTGACGGCAGCTATCGACAATGTCATGAAAGGGGCTGCATCACAGGCCATTCAATGCCTTAATATTATGACTGCCCAGCCGGTTGAAACAGGACTCGTGCAATAATGAACAGTTCACCCGTTGTAATTAAAGTAGGTGGCGCGCTATTAGATGACGCTGCCGCTATGCAAAAGCTATTTTTAAGCATTAAGCACGTTAGCGAATCGCGCCCTGTTGCCGTGGTTCACGGTGGCGGCCCTTTGGTTGAAACCCTAATGGCAAGTTTAGGCTTGGCAAGCACCAAAATTGATGGCCTTCGAGTAACCCCTGATGAACATATGCCGTATATCTGTGGTGCGCTAGCGGGCGCTGCAAACAAACAATTATGTGCTGCGGCGATTGCCTCAGGATTAACGCCCGTCGGCCTTTCTTTACTTGATGGCAATATGGTAGTGTGCCAACCGATGGCTGAGAAGTATGGCGCGGTAGGTATTCCTTCAACTGCCGATGCCTCTTTCCTTAAGAGTACGCTAGCGCAAGCCACATTACCGATAATAAGCTCAATTGGCAGCAGCCCTGAAGGTCGCTTGTTGAACATCAACGCCGACCAAGCCGCGACAGTGGTTGCCGAACTGCTTGACGCTGAATTGCTGTTGTTATCGAACGTTGATGGGGTACTTGATGCTGATAAGCAACTGATAGAAGTGCTTAATCAAGACTCCATTGCCGAGCTTGCACAAGCTGGGGTCATTACTGATGGTATGAAAGTTAAGGTAGACGCCGCGCTGCAGTCTGCCAATACCCTCGGACTCCCGGTTTACATTGCTAGCTGGGCGGCTGACATTACTGACATTTTAAATAAGAATACGGGCACGCAGGTATTACCTTCATCGCAAGCACCGGAACGTGGCGTACTAGGAGACGCATTATGAAACAAGACCTACTGACTTTTTCCAATTGGACACCCGAAGCAATGCATAAGTTGTTGAATTTGGCTGTTGAAATTAAACAATCACCTTCAAGCTACAGCAATGTATTAGCCGGAAAATCGGTAGTCGCCTTGTTTGAAAAGCCATCTTTACGTACCCGTGTCAGCTTCGATATTGGCATTAACCGCTTAGGCGGCCACATGGTGTATCTTGATAGCCAAGGTGGAAAACTTGCTGGCCGTGAAGACGCGGTTGATATGGCTGCAAACTTGGCCTGTTGGGCTGATGCTATTGTGGCCCGTGTTTTTTCTCACAATACCTTAGAGCAGTTCTCTACTGCCTCTAAAGTGCCTGTCGTTAACGCACTGTGCGATAAGTATCATCCTTGTCAGGCATTAGCCGATTACCTAACCGTATTTGAACGCTTTGGTAAGACCCAAGGCATTACCATGGCCTACATTGGTGATGGCAATAATGTCACTCACTCTTTGTTAATTGCAGGTGCGTTATTAGGCTGCAATCAGGTGGTAGTTACTCCTGAAGGTCACGAATGTGATGCCGAGATTGTCGCGCACGCCAAAAAGCTTGCCGAACAAACTGGCGCGACCATTGTTGAAAGCCATGACGTTAGCGCTGCAAATGGCGCCGATGTGATCTACGCTGATACCTGGTTGTCGATGGGTGATGAAACGCCTTTGGCTGATATTAAAGCGAAATTTATGCCTTATCAGGTTAACGAGGCGCTGATGGAATCTACTGGTGCAAGCTATGTAATGCACTGCCAACCAGCACACCGCGACCTAGAAATTACAGGTTCGTTGATTGATAGCGACAAGTCGTTATTGATGCAACAAGCCGAAAATAGAATGCATGGCCAAAACGCCATTCTCACTCAATTATTAAGTGCCTAAGAGGACTCTTTTAGATGCAAAACGTAAAGAAAATCGTACTCGCCTATTCAGGCGGCCTTGACACTTCAGCCATCATTCCATGGCTTAAAGAAAACTACGACTGTGAAGTTGTTGCCTTTGCGGCCGATGTTGGCCAAGGCGATGAAGAGCTTGAAGGCTTACACGAGAAAGCCATTGCTTCTGGTGCTAGCGAATGTCACATCGTTGACTTGAAAGAAGAGTTCGTACGCGAATACATCTACCCTACCATTAAAACCGGTGCGGTATACGAAGGTGAATACCTACTTGGTACGTCGATGGCGCGCCCTGTTATTGCTAAAGCGCAGGTAGAAATCGCCCTTAAAGTAGGTGCAGATGCACTTTGTCACGGTTGTACCGGTAAAGGTAACGACCAAGTACGTTTTGAAAGTACGTTTGCGGCCCTTGCTCCACAGCTTACTGTAATTGCGCCTTGGCGTGAGTGGGACATGGTATCTCGTGAAGACTTATTGGCCTACTTGGCTGAACGCAATATCGAAACCACAGCCTCTGCTACCAAAATTTACAGCCGCGATGCAAACGCATGGCATATTTCTCACGAAGGTGGGGAATTAGAAGATCCTTGGCAAGAGCCTACTAAGCAAATCTGGACCATGACAGTTGATCCAGAAGATGCGCCAGATGCGCCAGAGCGCGTGACGCTTTCTTTCAACGAAGGTGAACTTACTCACGTTGACGGTGAAGCTTTATCGCCTTACCAAGCATTGGTTAAGCTAAACACAGTTGCCGCAGCACATGGTGTTGGCCGTATCGATATTGTTGAAAACCGTTTGGTTGGCATGAAGTCTCGTGGTTGTTATGAAACACCAGGAGGCACGGTAATGCTTAAAGCATACAAAGCCCTTGAAACTATGGTGCTTGATAAAGCTGCGCTTAAATACCGCGAGCAAATTGGCCTTGAGTTCTCTCACGTAATGTACGACGGCCGTTGGTTCACAGCCTTAAACGATGCCTTACTAGCAGGCGCAGAGTCTTTCGCTAAGAAAGTGACTGGCGACATCGTAGTGAAGCTTTATAAAGGTCAGGCGACCGTTACTCAACGTCGTTCACCGAACAGCCTATACTCTGAAGATTTTGCTACCTTTGGTGCAGATGATGTTTACGACCAAAAACATGCTGAAGGCTTTATTCGTCTATTCAGTCTTTCAAGTCGTATTTCTGCATTGAAAAACCAAGGTTAAGGAGTAACACATGGCATTGTGGGGTGGTCGATTCGAATCAGGCGCTAGTAGCATGTTCAAGCAGGTTAACGATTCGTTGCCGTTTGACCAAGTGATGGCAAGCCAAGATATTCAAGGCTCTATTAGCTGGTCTCGTGCACTGCAAAAAGCAGGTGTGCTAACCACAGACGAACAAGCACAACTTGAAGGTGCACTCAGCAACTTAAAAGCGAAAGCTGACGCGGGTGAATTAGACTTTAACGCTTCTAGCGAAGAAGACATTCATAGTTTTGTTGAGTCTGCACTTATTGAGCAGCTTGGTGATATTGGTCGTAAGTTACATACGGGTAGAAGCCGTAACGATCAGGTAGCCACCGATTTCCGTTTGTGGGTACGTGAGCATATCGCTTCACTTCGTAGTGATGTTGTAGCCGTTATTCGCTCACTCCTTAATGCCGCAAGTCGTCACCAGGAAGCCATTATTCCTGGTTACACCCACTTGCAACGTGCTCAGCCTATCCACTTTGCGCACTGGTGCTTAGCGTATGTTGAAATGTTTAAGCGCGACTTAAGCCGTCTAGACGATTTAAAAGTACGCATGAACCAGTGTCCGCTTGGCTCTGGTGCATTGGCTGGTACAACTTACCCGGTTGACCGTCACGCTATCGCCGAAGAACTGGGATTTGATTCTCCGTGCTTAAACAGCCTAGATGCGGTTTCGGACAGAGACTTCGTATTAGAACTTCTGTTTGTTGCCAGTACCAGCATGATGCATTTGTCTCGTGTAGCTGAAGACATGATTTTTTATAACTCTGGTGAAGCGGGCTTCTTGCAGCTTGGCGATAGCGTAACCTCAGGTTCGTCGTTAATGCCGCAAAAGAAAAACCCGGATGCACTCGAGCTTATGCGCGGTAAATGTGGCCGTGTATTCGGTTCACTACAAGCCTTACTTGTGACCATGAAAGGCCTTCCTCTCGCGTACAACAAAGATATGCAAGAAGACAAAGAAGGCGCTATCGATACAGTAAACCAATGGCATATATGCTTGTGTATTGCTACCGAGGTGCTTGATTCATTGCAGCTTAATGAAGACCGTTGCCGCGAAGCTGCCACACAAGGTTTTGCTAACGCCACTGAACTTGCCGACTACTTAGTAGGTAAAGGTATTCCGTTTAGAACAGGTCATGATATTGCCGGTAAAGTGGTACTAGAAGCCATTGAAGCAGGTTGCGCGATTGAAGACTTACCTTTGGCAAGCTTACAAGCGGTATGCGATAAAATTGAAGATGATGTTTATACCGTATTGCAATTAGAGTACGGCGTGAACCAACGCAACATATTAGGTGGTACTAGCAAAGAAACAGTGACAAAAGCACTGTATCAAGAGCTAGAAAACCTCGACAAGCAAGGGTAATAACATGGTGCTTGCCCATCATGACGGCGTTAAGCTTTTTAGAAGCTCACTGCCTTATATCAATGCTCATCAAGGGAAAACCTTTGTTTTGATGTTCGGTGGCGAAGCCATTGAACATCCTAACTTCCCCAACATTATTCATGACATTGCCCTGCTGAACACCTTAGGGGTTCGCGTGGTGGTGGTACATGGTGCCCGCCCTCAAATTGATCAGCGTGTTGCCCTTCGCACCATTGAAGGTCGGTTCGAAAATGGCGTGCGTATTACTGATAAGCAAACCCTAGAGTGCGTGAAAGATGCCGCAGGCTCTGTGCGCTCACAAGTAGAAGCCTTACTTACCATGGGGCTACCCAATTCACCGATGCACGGCGCACAAATTCGCGTGTGCTCAGGTAATTTAGTGGTGGCTAAGCCTATGGGTGTACGCAACGGTATTGATTTTGAAAATACCGGTATGGTGCGTCGTATAGATACCACAGGTATTAATGACCATTTAAACGATGGCTCTATAGTACTGCTCTCCCCTATGGGGTATTCCGCTACGGGGGAAGTCTTTAACCTTTCCCATGAAGATGTAGCCACCCAAGCGGCCATTGCCCTTAAAGCTGACAAGCTTATTGTCTTCTCTAACTTCGACGGTATTTACAATAGCGAAGATAAGTTACTTCGCACCATTGAACGCCCTCAGTTAGAACAACTTATTTTAAGCGGTAATATTACTACCGAAGATACGGTGTTAAAGGCGCTGACTACCAGCGTAGCAGCCGGTGTGCCTCGTGCGCACTGCATAAGCTACGAAAAGGACGGTGCCCTACTCCAAGAACTTTTCACTCGTGACGGTACAGGTTCATTGGTAATGGAACATCATTACGAACAACTTCGTGCAGCCACTATTGATGATGTGGGCGGTATTTTAAAGCTCATCAAACCGCTAGAAGAAAGCGGCGTGTTGGTAAAACGCTCTCGTGAACGGCTGGAAAGTGAAATTAATCAGTTTATTGTGATTGTTCGCGACGGGATGATAATCGCGTGTGCGGCGCTTTATCTTTACCCTGAGGATGGCTGCGCTGAATTAGCCTGTGTGGCTACCCACCCTGATTATCGCGGTAAAAATCGTGGTGAGCGCATCTTAGATGAAGTTAAAATTCGTGCCCGCGAAGCAGATATCAATCGTGTGTTCGTACTGACTACGGTAACTGCACACTGGTTCTTAGAGCAAGGTTTTGAACATGCTGATATCAGTGCCCTACCGGAAGTAAAAAAAGAGCTCTATAATTTTCAGCGTAACTCTAAAGTGTTCACACTAAACATATAACAATGGTATAGCGCGCTAACATTGAAGCGCGCACAACCCATTAACAAAAAAGAGAAATTTGTTAATAATTATCAGTAATTTAAAACAATACTCTCGACAAACAGCTAAGGCTGGGATAACGTTGATGACAGAATAATTACTCGGTTATATGTAGTGTTTAATCGTTGCAGTACTTTACTCAAACGTTATCTCCTTCTAGATACAGAGCATGTTCGCGCCCCCGACGCTGACACTTGGAAGCTTAGCGTGCTGCGAATTATCCTGCTTATCGTCGTTACCCTAACCTCAGCCATTGTGCTGCACTCTTCTTATGCTGCCTATCAAGAAGGTATGTACTATGTTCTATACCTTACCATTGGATTTTCAGCGTTACTTTACGCCACCTTGGGGCTTCGTAAAGGTCAAATAAAACTCGCGTCAGCCAGCCTTACTCTCACCATTGTACTAGCAGGGTTGTGCATACTTTTCTTCACGATTGATATTACCTCAGCGCGCTACGGCTTGTTATTTTTCTTCACTCTTCCCATTATTTTACGACTATTTTACGGCAATAAAGCGGCCATGATCGGCATGCTTTTAAACCTCATTCCTTTTGCTATTTTCATAAATAACAAGCCAATCGCTCCACTTTTCGGCATCGACATCACCTTACCCGATACTCACACCTATTTGAGTTCGTTAATATTTATGTTTTTTAACTTTTGCCTTCCTATGGCCGTGATTCGAGTGATGACGTCATTAGAAAGTCAGTCATCTTTGAATTTGAAGCAAAAGAAAAAGATGGAAAAGCTGGTAAGTCGTTATCAGGAAATTTTTAATAACGGCGGCACCCCTTCCCTTTTTTGTGATCAGCAAGGGAAAATATTGCAGGCCAATAAAAGCGCCCGAAAACTTATTAATCAATTACCAGAGCCCTGCTACTATGTTCATCAACTGTTTGAGCTTAATGAGCCAATAAGTGCCGGTCATCGACACAAAACACATCTATCGGGCAATCCTCTCGCTACTTTTGAACTCCAATCAGCAAGTCTTCAGCATCACAAGAAACAATTAATCCACTGCTTTGACGTATCTGAAGCTACGGAACATGGCCGCAAGTTCGACGCATTTAAACGTCAACATTTTGAAAAGCACTATTACGATGAACTCACTGGCCTGCGAAACCATCATTATTGGAATTGCAGTGTTAATCAACCCGTTCCCGCAAATACACAAGCGGTAATGCTCAAGCTTGCGAATTTGCGGGACATTAATTTGCAGTATGGTTACACGCAAGGTGACAAAGCAATGGCCCAATGTGCAGCGCAAATACAAAGTGCATTGCCCGCATCAGCCTGCGTGTATCGTTTACCTGGCGCTAGGTTTCTCGTTTCATGCCAACACGACTTGCACAAATCGAAAGACTTTAATACTTGGCTTCGCGACACACTTCCTAGCCTCATTCAGATTGATGACAACCTGGAAACAATCTCTCAACCTTTGAATTGGCTTGGCGGCTTCGTGCATGTTGACACTCCCCAAATGCCCTCTCAAATTACCGAGTCTTGTGCTATTGCCTTAAGCCAAGCCGGTAGCAATAGAGATTTCAGCCAGTTCGATAGCAATGTAATAAAACTTATTCGCAAGGACACACAGCACAGAGACAAAGTGAAGCGATTACTCGACAATCGCTGTTTAGCGTTATGGCTACAACCTCAAGTTTCCATTGATAATGCAATAGTGGGCTTTGAAGTGCTGGCTCGGCTTAAAGATGATGATGAGGGTAAAATACTTCACCCTTACCAATTTCTTCCTGTTATTGAAAAGAACAATTGGCATATTCTCTTCACTCAAAAGGTGCTTGATAACACCATTGAGCTTATTGAAAATTGGCCCATCAGTATTCCACCTGTTCCCGTGGCTATAAACCTGTCAGGGCCTGAACTACTCAGTGACTTATTCTATGAAAAATTACTGCGCCGCTATTCAGAGAGCCCTTTTTTACAAGAACGCTTGAAGCTTGAATTAACGGAAACCTCGGTATTGGCAAGTCATCAAGAGACAAAACGCAGACTAACTTCATTGGCCAATGTGGGCGCGACTATCATTATTGATGACTTCGGTACTGGCCACGCATCTTTGTCGCAACTTATTGATATGTCAGCATCTGTGCTAAAAATAGACAGAGAATTTATCGATCGCATTGATTGCTCAGATCGCCACCGTAAAATAGTGCAGATGACGCTAGATTTAGCCAAAAGCCTTGAAATGAAAACCATTGCTGAAGGGGTAGAAACCCAAGCGCAACTTAACCTGCTTATTGATATGGGCTTCACTCTTTTTCAAGGGTATTTATACGGCAAACCAGCCCCACTTGAAGCCTGGCAGGGAATGGACAAAGCTATTATCGTCGGAAAAGCTGCGCTTCAATAACTGTCTATAACAAATTTAAATACCTATTCTCTTGCATTTTAAACCGGCTATCGCTTTACTGGTAAGACCAGAGGAACGAGAACGACGAATGCCTAAAGATATCAGTGTTACCTGTGAAGACAGTACTCACTTAACCGCAACACGCTACACACCCGAACACGCCGTTAAAGGCGCAGTCATGATAGCGCCCGCCACGGGTATCAAACGCCAGTTCTACGCTGCGTTCGCTAGCTACCTTTGTGAACAGGGTTTTGGTGTGATCACATTCGACAACCGTGGTATTGCAGAATCGTTAAAAGGTAAGGTTAGACACAGTAAAGCGTCATTAGTGTCCTGGGGGCAGCAAGATATGCCCGCAGTTTTAGAAACCTTAAAAATGCACTTCCCCAAGACTCAATACTTTTTAGTCGGTCATAGTGCGGGCGGGCAACTTTTAGGTCTAATGCCAAACGTGAATGACCTTACTGCATTTTGTAACTTTGGTAGCTCATCGGGTAGTTTACGTAATATGCCCAAAAGGTATTTGTTAAAAGCCCACTTCTTTATGAATTTTTATATTCCCGTGAACAATCTACTTTTCGGACATACAAAGTCGCATTTAGTGGGCATGGGTGAGCCTTTGCCTAAAGGGGTTAGCAGGCAGTGGCAAAAATGGTGCAATGGCCAAGGTTATGTGAAGGAAGCCTTTGGAAAAGAAGTTTTACAGCACTGGTATAACGATATTTGTTTACCATCTAAATGGCTATTAGCCAGCGATGATGACATAGCTAACCTGTCAAATGTTAAAGATATGATTAGTGTTTTCCCTGAGCTAGAGGCCGAAATTCGCTTACTCAAACCTCATGAACATAATCTTGAAGAGATTGGCCACATGAAATTTTTCTCACGGAGATCTCAGTCACTGTGGCCCGAAGTAAGTGATTTTCTTATATCTCACCTTAACGCTTAATTTCTGTCAGCAAAGCTTCGGCCTGTGGGCGAGTATCAAAATATTCTTCGACGGTAAGTAACGCCGTTAGTATTCGCTCGGCCTCATCAGCTTTACCCAAGTGATAAAGCGTATAGGCTAAATGGTATTTCAGCGATGGGGATATAGCATCCCTAGCCGACGCCTCTCTTAGAATTGGTAAACTTTCGTTGTAACGGCCTTTAAGCGTTAAACTCCAACCGTAGGAATGCAAGACATCTGCATTGTTAGGCGCAAGTTCATAGGCTTTTTTTGCATAAGCGAAGCTTTGGTCGGTATCAGTGGAGAAATGTAAAACAGCTAGCCGGTTTAACATGGCATATCGGCTATTATCATCAACAAGACTAAGTAGCTGTTGATAATGACCAATAGCCTGGTTTTTATCGCCATAGTAGTAGTGATATTGAGCGAGTAAATTACGGGGAAAATAACGCGTTGGTTCTTGCTTTACTATGCTATTTAAGCGCACCACCAGGCGGTTAAAACTTTGCTTTTGAACGCTAATGGAATACAGTTTAGCCAAGGCTAAATCGAAACTTGCATCAAGTGCCAATACGTTTTCAAAATGCTTATAGGCTGTGTCTAGTTGCCCTTGCGCTTGTGCTAATTCGCCCTGCTTAAACTTAACTAGCGGATCATTCGGGAAGTCATTTTCAAGCATTTCCAGAGAGGCTGCAGCATCTTTCAATTCCCCAGAAACAAGCATTAACTTCACCAGCTGTAAATGAATATTTTTATCATCAGGTACTAGTTCGTGGATACTTTGCATCACCTGTAACGCCTTGGCTTGCTCACCTAATGCTGTCCAAAGTGCGACTTGCGCAAGTCGAGTATTGATAGAAAGCGACGGAATAACATCCATTTTCTTAAGGGTAGTCAGCGCTTGTTGTGTATCGCTTACTTTTACAAAAAAACCTGCTAGTTGTACTAACGCGATTTGATTCCCAGGCTCGCTAGCCAAAAGCTTTCTTAGCAATTCTATCGCACTGTTGTAGTCGCCTATTTGCGCATAAGCCGCTACTGCAGAAAAGGTAACGTTCGACGGCGTAGACGCACCATTAGATACTAATATTTTACGAAAGCCTGAAATGGCAGCCTGAACGTTACCCATTTGGAAATCAATTTTGGCCAACTGAAAAGCAACTTGTAAGTGCTCAGGACGCAAAGCAGATAGGGAAAGTAATATTTCTCTGGCTTCATCTAACTCATTACGTTGAAGCAACAAGGTCGCCTGATTATAGCGTGCTGCGAACAACCTAGGTGATTGTAAAAGAACCCTATCAAGAACCTCTTGTGCTTTTTCGTATTGTTTATCAATAATAAGCTGAGCTGCGTACATATTTTGAATCGACACGTCATTTGCAAAGCGGGCTAACAACAACGTTATTGCTTCACCAGCTAGCACCGAGTTTCCGTTATTAAGATGATGTAGCGCATAGGTCATCAGCACTTGTCGGTTTTCAGGGTAACGTGCCTTTAAGCTAGATAGTTGCGCATTGCTTTGAGCAACTTTTCCGCGACTTAAGGCAACTCGCACGGCATACAAAGCGACATTAACGTTGTTTGGGTACGCCGCTTCCAACTTATTCAATAGGTTTACCGCTGCGAAATTTTGCTTGTTCTCGAGAAAAAGTGTTCCCAGCATTAGCGCTTGATCAATATTGTTATCGATTAAGGTTTCTGCGTGAGGTCGCAAAGCAGACATCGCTGATTTTTTATCTCCAAGCGCTATATTAGTGCTTGCTAGCAGTATCGCCGTTTGTACATCTTCCTCTGTATGCTTCGCATAACTACGAAAATTGTCGCGGGCTGTTTCGTAATTCTTCTGCATTAACGCCACCATGCCCCGCAGGTAATAAAGTGCGGGTTCAGTGTGTAACATTACTTCATCTACATTCGCTAGTTGAGTAGCAATTTGCTCTAACTGAGGCCTGATAACCGCTAACGATTCAACTTGACTGGTTAACCAACTATTGACGAACAATACGTATAGATCGCCCTCTGTTTGTAACAACAGATCTTCAGTAATTAAAAGTGCCGCATCAAAGTCAGAAGAAGAAATGTAAGCATCGATTAAACTACGTGCCATGGTTGGATTATTGGGAGACAACAAGAAAGCTTTACTGTAAAACGCTTGGGCTTGGGCATACTCCCGGCGCTCTTTTGCCAATTGCCCCTTTAGCCACCACGTTTGCGCTTGAGTATCACTTTGCCCCATCGACATCGCCAATAGAGGCTCAGCTTCCTCAAAACGACGCTCAAGTATAGCCAACAACGCTAATCCGTTAAGGCCTTTTGGGTGGTCAGCCACACGCGATAAGATTTGTTCATATTCGTATTTAGCACACAACATTCTAGACTGCTGTATACATGCCTTAGCGCGAATTGTATGCCAGTTTATTTGCGCTTCAACATGAAAGGTTGAATCAAAATCAAGAGCAAGGATACGTTCACTCTCGCCTAAGCGAAGTAGTACCTCGCCCCAAGGCTCGAAGATAAGTCGAGCATCACCCCCTGCGTTATAGGCGGTTTGAAATGCAGCATCTGCTTGGGCAAACATGCCGTTCACTTGATACAACTGTGCTAATAAGATTTGTGCGGGTAAATAGTCTGGTTCAGCTTGAAGTGCACTTTTTACATGAATAAATGCTTCTTTGTATTCCTTTAGGTAGAAAGAAGCTTTCCCTTTTTCATAATCCTCGTTATTGGCTGAATATACCGAGAAAGATAGAGAGAGACAAACAAAGAAAACAAGCGCACACCGTGCGCTTGTAGTTATAAATATCTGGGGAAAAGTATAAGTCATCAAGTCACATGCTCTGCTATAGGCAGTCGCTGAAGACACTTAGTAGCGGCGTACTCTTCTAAAGCTTAAGAATAACAAGAACAACGCCAATACTGCAATGGTAGGCGGCTCTGGGACAGTCACTACCGGAGGCGCTGAAGGTGTTTCGTAATTAAAGACATAATTATGAAATTCACGAGCGCCTGTATATGAAACCGCGGCGAAAGAGCCATCAAACGACGCACCACCACGGGTTGTCGCTAAAGGGGCTAACACTGAACCTTTAACAGCTAAACTATTAAAATCTATACTTTCTGCGTCGTAGAAGTTCCACAGAACATTTGAAAATGCTTCGCTACCGTTGAAACCATTGTTCAGGTTTACACCACCACCCACTACGATGTCATTCGCAATAGCATCATTTGCAGAAACATTGATGATAACGGTTTCTGCATCGCCCCAGTTCAGCGATAAATTACTATTTTGTGCAAAGATATCGCCAGCGGATACATTAAAGATTGCAACGCTTTCTGTGCCTATATAGTTAAATATGCCATTACTGTATGTGCCATTTGCGCTAAGGCTGGCAAAGTACGCTGAATCGGCGTGCAGCGAGGCCGCTACCTCATCAATAGTGAGATCAGCATTATAAATCGCTTCGCCGTCACTACCGTCATTCAGTTCTACATGCGACACATTAAGCGCGCCACCGTAAACTAAATTATTGTCATTTAAAACGCGAATTTGATTGGCGTTGACGTCACCCATAATGGTAACAGCATCGATGGCAGTGTTTGTATTCGCCAGCCGACTACCGAACTCAACCGCATGACCATTAGCGTTTAAGTCACCACCGATAAGCACTTGGCCCTGCACATCACCACCTTGAAAATTGTAATCTTCTAACAAGATGAGGTTGTAAGTACCCAACGTACTTGAAGTAGACTCTGAGGCGCTCACTGAAGCTACAAACGTAAACAACGATATCACTAATACGACTAAGCGAAACATCACGTACTGCCTTATATTTGCATGAGGTTCAAACAAGTTCATCAACTTAAGAAATCAAGTCAAAACTTGCGTATTCCGCAATATAAGCAAGATTCACACCATTAAAATAAAGCAATGATTTAATTGGCATTTATATACTAAGGGAAGATACCAACTATAAGTTATGTAAAAAAAACTGACGCCCGACGATTTTTTTACACCTTGTTAACTAGTAGCACCATGTTGGTGCAATGGTGTTTTAGACATCTTCCCATAAGTACGATGCGGCCAATCCTATCTAATAGGGGTGAAGGTAAAAAATATTACGGTATAAATATCAAGCCTTCGTGAGGAGAAACATCACCGTGACAAATCGCGGCAAAGTTTTCCATTAATGACACAATATTTTTATGCTCTTTTACCGACAGCCATGAAGAAGTCCACTGCATGGCTTCTTTTACAAAAGCCCCACTTTGTGATTGAAATTTACTTGCACCTAGCTCAGCCATTCTGGTTTGAATGTGGGCAGGTGCAAAGAAGAATTCATCGCTATTGCCAGAGGCGTCTTCGGTATTTTCAGCCCCATCCCCTGTGCCCGCGTCTTGCCAATGGGTTAATCCCACTTGCACATAGCGCATGAGATCATCACCAAGCCTTGTCTTAAGTCGCTGCTTAACCTCACTGTTGCCCGACATATCTACCACAATACTGGCTTTACTGGCGATGTCATCTAGCTTGTCATAACAAACCACTTGATTGTAGACATCTAGTCCCTCAACAAACGCTTGGCTTTTGTTAGAGGTCACACCCACCACGTGATAGTCATCTTTTTTAAGGGCATAGGCCAACCCTAAACTGGTTTTGCTTGATGCGCTTAATACAATCACTTGTCTCGGTTTAGGCGCGTTGTACTGGTCTATTAAATCCCATAAACAATAGGATGTGATGTATAAAGGCCACAGTAGCATTTGCAGGTTTTCACGGTGTGACTGGGTTTTATCGCCGCCACTTTCTAACGGGCGATACAAGTTATAGCCCTGCGGTAATGCTTTTCTATGGGCGCTGGTATCAATCAAATTTCCTTGAGCAAAAGCAACGGCGTCCATATGCAGATGCGTGGCAGGCGGGAAATACCCAAAATAGCGGCTGCCTACGTCCACCCCCTTTACGCTAGACGTTGACACCTTCCCAATCCCCCACACAGGAATCACCCCCCACTTATTGTTGGTGTTGCTCTCTAGTGGTTGGTTAGACGCAGCTTTATCGGCAAGGGCTTTGTCAGAAACCGCTGGAAAAAACTGCCAATATCCAAGCTTTTTACCCATCATGAAATAAGTGAGATTATTGGCAGTAAACGCAAAACGCTCTACTTCAAAAGTCACGCCCTCTTTCGACAGCCCTTGATTAGAAAGCTCGGTGTTTTCTGTCGCGACTATACGGTGTTGGCTTAAGTCTTGTTTATCAACTTGAAACTGTTGCATAACCTTTTTCCCTTTTTCTTAATGTTAAAGTTTGCCACTGGCTTTTAGCATATGCATGTACTCCATGAGTTTCCCCATAGCAGGTTGCGACGCGGCTTTGAGGCGCCCTAACACTTGTAGTTTTGGCATATCGTCTTTGGCCACACCATGAACAATTTTGGAAAAACCATCGAGTCGACAATTGTGGATCCATGCTCGAAGCTCAGGCGCCTCACCCCAAATATGCATATTTCGCAGCATGGCTGCTGTCATAGGTACCCAGTCAATATCACGATTGGGCAAAGGGACAACTTGGGTCAGTTTCTGTTTGGTAGCGTCATCATCATAGGCTGCCTCAACATGGGCAATTAGCGCCGCACTAAACACCGGTTGGTAAGCTCGCACGGTTTGAGGCGTAATAGTATTGCCCTCAAAAACAGGCTTTATCTCTAGATTTGTGATTGCTGACGCCGAACAGTCCACCACCAATGCATCTTCTGGCATTGCCCACTGAGTATCCTCGAACGTAAGCGCCTCTTTTGCCACATGAGTCACTCTGCCATGGCGAATAATATTGGGTAGGGTTTGCAGTGCCGTCAGTTCGGCTTCGCTTACCGTTGCGCCATGGAACATAGCAGGCCTGATGTCTTTATCTATACGCAGCATCACCCCCTTTTCCTCTAATTTATCGAACATGTCATCGATAGAGGTCGACTGAGCAATAGCTTCCATTTGGTTCGCTTGCGCACCAATGGTATCGAAGAAAAAGTCATCGAGTGGCTGGGTGTTTTTGCGATTAAGCAGCCATGCATCCCGCGATACCACCCAATGAATGTTTTCAGGGTTTACAAAATTGCTAAGCAACCATAAACAAGTGTCGATCCCCGTTTTACCACCGCCTATGACCACATAATTTTTATGCCCGCGTACACGTTGGGTTAAGGTGTTTACTGGCGTAAAATCAACATTTTCATCAAGGGTAAAGCTAGGCTTGTGGGTAATAGGAATACTGGTTTTTAAGTAGGTCGCATCCACGGTTTTTTTATTCACGGTAACCTCGTAGGTTTTACCGCCCGTGATATTAGTAAACTTACCATCGCCTTCGTATTGGCTGAGGGGAAAATACTGAACGCGACCTGAGGGTAAAAAGGTCTCTTGCATGACTGCATCAAAGTAGGCACTCACCTCAGCACCAGAGGCTAATCCCATTAACCCTTCGTTCATTCCTGTTTTATCAATGACGCCGCGATTTAGCTCTCGTGAACAAACACCATAGAAAGCAGAAGGCTGATGTAGGGTGACAAAAGGGTAGGCTAAGTTCCAATGGCCACCAGGCTTAGCGTATTTATCGACAATGATGATGCTGGCATCGGTTTCGCTGAGTAGCACATCGGCAAATGCCATGCCTACCGCCCCACTTCCCACAATCAAATAATCGCAAGTTAATTGTTCTGCTTTCATATACTATGTCCTTTATGTATGAACCGGCCTGCACGCGGGTTTATAAAATATAATCAGGTTAAACGACAATCTAATGGAACGATTGAATATAACAGTGTTATATTCAATATATATAACGCCGTTATATTGCGCAACATGTAAATTCAATGTAAATGAAAAAAGATACTCGTCAGAAAATTTTAGATGCAGCTTCCACCTTGTTCTTGAAAGGGGGCACCCACGCATTAAGCGTACGTGCCATCGCGGAGGGCGCTGGTATGTCTACCATTGGCATTTATAGCCATTTCAAAGGTAAACAAGGTATTCTCGATGCCTTGTATATTGAAGGCTTTACCCTTGTCGATGACATGATGAAGCAGTCAGAGGGTAATACCCCATCAGATCGGTTACTTAATGCCTGCGAACACGTGCTGCTATTCTCTGAAGCACATGCAGCGCATTACAATCTAATATTTGGCTCTAATCTAAAAGATTACACCCCGAGCGAGGACGCAATTGCTGCAGGGGAAAAGGCGTTTATTACACTAACTAAAGTGGTATCTGCGATAATTAAAAAAGAGATTGCTGTAGAAGAGCGTCAAGATATAGCCATGCAAATTTGGGCGTTATGTCATGGTTATATAAGTTTAAACCAACATGAAATTCGCAATAGAATTAATTGGGTAGACTGGAAAGCGCGGGCATTGAATGCAATTCGCCTGCACGTTTACGCTTTGGTTGCTACGCACAACAGTCATTGCTAATAGACGCTTGCTAAAGACGCTTGTTAAAGTCGCTTGAAGAAGCCACTTATAATAAGAATACAAAGCAGCAACACATTAACCGGCCTATCACGAACATGCTCGAGATAAGTGACAACTTATGTGTTACTGACTCATGGTACGGTTCGAGGCTTATTTCGCTTCGTTTAGCGCATCATCGATGTCTTTCGCGCTATGCCTATCTTTAAGCTGCGCATCGCCCCACGTACGATTAACAATTACGCCGCGCTGTACTGCTGGGCGAGCCTCAATTTCTGTTGCCCAACGCAGAACATGTTTGTAGTCGTTAACTTGCAAGAAAGTGGCTGCGTCATACAGGTTTCCAAGTACTAAGTTGCCATACCATGGCCAAATAGCCATATCAGCAATACTGTACTCCTCACCCGCAAAATAGGTATTTTTGGCGAGGTGTTTGTCTAGTACATCTAGCTCACGTTTTACTTCCATGGTAAATCGGTTAATTGGGTATTCCATTGGGTAAGGTGCATAACTGTAGAAGTGACCAAAGCCGCCGCCTAAGTAAGGCGCTGAACCTACTTGCCAGAATAACCAATTAAAACATTCTACTTTTGCAGCAGGATCGTTAGGAATAAATACATCAAACTTTTCCGCTAAATAGTGCAGTATCGAACCCGATTCAAATAGCTTTGTTTCAGGTGTAGTCGATGTATCTACCATGGCAGGAATTTTAGAATTCGGGTTTACATCAACGAAGCCAGATGAAAATTGATCACCTTCGCCGATGTTAACCAACCATGCATCGTAATCGGCGTCTGTAATACCTGCAGCTAAAAGCTCTTCCAACATGATAGTCACTTTCTGACCGTTGGGAGTAGCCAAAGAATAAAGCTGAAGTGGGTGCTGGCCTACAGAGCGTTCTTGCTCATGAGTGGCACCCGATACAGGGCGATTGATACTAGCCCATTTGTTACCGTCATCTTCATTTTGGCTCCATACTTTTGGAGGCGTATAAGTATTACTGTCAGACATATCAGATCCTTTTCTATCGCGTTAGCATGATTATAAATTTGATGTGTGTACTGAATATGGAATTACAAGGGATAGGATGAATGATATACGACCAAGCACTTATCGCTGGGATAATTCGCAAATAAGCAGATTAAAATCGTTTTAACACGTATTTTAAACTGCCCCTGCGTGAATAAAAGGCGCGCAATCCATTGCCCGCAAACTGAGTGGTTATTAGGTGCGTGCTGTTAAATAGCGTATTCGCTATAACGAGCATCACCAGTAACCGAATTCTTTTCTAACAAGTGCTAATTGCTGCTTGAGAAAGCCTAGTCTTGTTCCAAAGAGGACAGTGCATCAAGCAACATGCATGTATTGAAATCGTTCGACATGAGCTCGTTTGACATAAGCTCATTAGCAAAAATGGTTTTAGTGAAATTTCTTACTACTGCAAACATACGCTTCCTCCCTGTGGGTATTGCTTTGAGTCACAATACCGATGCTGCCATTGCTGTGGTCTCGATTAAGAGTAAGCAGCATTTGTGCCAGCACAACAAATTAATAAATATCAGTAACTTATTGAAAACCACCCGTTAAGTGAGATAAAGGGTACTGAGAAAATGTTGCACTCTCGCAACACTTTATTACTGACTAGGGAAACATCCGAAGCTTGAAGTAAAAACCTGGACTTAAAATATGAAGTAAAAGAGTTAGTGTATTTGAACTAGCAAAACCTGACAGAAGGGATAAAAAAAGCAGCCCTAGGGCTGCTCTCGTAGACTTTTATTAACTACTTACACGACATTAGTTTAAATGCTAACGCGCTTGTAAGGTCTGTATTCAGCTTTCCAGAAATTCCGTTCAATATGGTCATTCAACGCATCGTCTGACATCTCAAGGGCTAGCCCTTGTGCCATGGCAACCTTACCCACTTCAAAGGCTATTTTACGGCTAAGCTCAGCAATAGCACCCAATGGTGGCAACAAGGAACCTTCGCCAGTGTTTACCAGCGGCGACGCATCAGCAAGTGCATTACTTGCAGCCATCAGCATTTCATCACTGATTAATTTTGCTTTTGCAGCAACGACACCAAGACCTATACCAGGGAAAATATACGAGTTATTACACTGGGCAATGGTAAAAACTTTACCTTTATACTCAACGGGCTTGAACGGGCTTCCCGTTGCAATAACCACTTCGCCATCAGTCCATTCAATAACCTGTTCAGGTCGCGCTTCAACCTGGCGAGACGGGTTACTTAATGGAAAGATAATAGGTAATTCACAGTTTTGCTTCATGGCACGAACCACCTGCTCGGTGAACAAACCAGGTTGCCCCGATACACCAATAAGAATATCTGGCTTGGCGCAGTGCATAACATCAAGTAGCGATGCGTAATCACCGCTAAAGGTCCAACTTTCAAGGTCGACTAACTGTTGATTTAGCTTTTGCTGGAAGTCACGTAATCCTTCCATACCTTCGGTCACTAGGCCGAAGCGGTCTACCATGAAGACTTGTTTACGCGCTTGCGCATCGCTAATACCTTCATGCACCATTTGTTGAATAAGCATTTCAGCAATACCGCAACCGGCTGAACCTGCCCCAACAAACACCACTTTCATGTCTGATAGCTTTTGTTGCTTCATGCGACATGCTGCTAAAATGGTACCTAATGTGACCGCAGCAGTACCTTGAATATCGTCGTTAAAGCAGCACACTTGATTGCGATAGCGGTTTAGCAACGGCATCGCGTTAGGCTGTGCGAAATCTTCAAACTGAATCATCACTTCAGGCCAGCGACGTTTTACTGCCTGAATGAACATATCGACAAATTCGTCGTAGTCTTCTTGGCCAATACGAGGATGACGTGCTCCCATGTACATAGGATCGTTTAGTAACTTCTCGTTGTTCGTTCCTACATCAAGCATCACCGGCAACGTATAAGCTGGGCTAATCCCACCACAAGCGGTATAAAGCGATAGCTTACCAATTGGAATACCCATACCACCAATACCTTGATCACCAAGACCAAGAATTCGCTCGCCGTCTGTGACAACAATGACTTTCACTTTACGCTTAGTGGCGTTGCGAACAATATCATCTATTTGATGGCGCTCTTCCCAAGACACAAACAACCCGCGCGAACTACGATAAATGTCTGAAAACTGCTCACAGGCATCACCCACTGTTGGGGTGTATATAATTGGCATCATCTCATCAATATGCTTTTGAATAAGACGATAAAACAGAGTTTCGTTGTTATCTTGAATGGCGCGTAAGTAGATATGCTTATTCAGTACTTCGTCGAAGCTACTGTATTGCATGTAAGCACGCTCTACTTGCTCTTCAATACTTTCGTAGCGAGGCGGTACTAAGCCGGTTAGGTTAAATGCAGCACGTTCTCTGGAAGTAAAGGCACTGCCTTTATTTAATAGGGGCGTTTCCAGCAGCGAGGGGCCAGCATGAGGAATATAAAGATATCGATTTGAATCTTCTGACATGGGTTATCCGGTTGTATTTACAGGCAATCACTTAGCAGCAACCTGATGAGCGCGCTTTTGCACGCTCTTTATTAAAATATTTCTTCAGGTTCAGGCGTCGTTGTTTTATTTTGCGAGGCAGGGTCGACCACTTCATCATCAAGAACATATGAGGTGGGTTCAGTGCCTTGCAAGAAATATTCGAACAGTGTCGTATGGTCTGTCCTTCGGGTCAACTTCCCACTGGTACGATCAATGCGAACACGTACTATTTTCTCAGGCACAGGAATAGGTGAATGAGGCTTCTCTGCCAACGCATATTCCATAAATCTTATCCATGCCGGGCCTGCTGCTTTGGCACCGTCTTCGGTACCAATTAACGCATTACCAATCCAATTGAATTTTTCAGGGTTGCGATTGATGAGGTTTTGGTTACGAGTCGCGCGGCCAAGTTGTCTGCCCATGTTGTCAAAACCCACCCATGCAGTCGCAACGATATCTTTTTGAAAACCACTGAACCAGGTATCTCTTGAATCATTCGTGGTACCAGTTTTACCGGCAATATCAGTGCGCTGAAGAATATTTCGTGCTCGCCAACCTGTACCAAGCCAATAGGTTTTCTTACTCCAGTTCCCATTAGCTCGTACACCGGTACGCATCATCTCACCGACCAAGAAAGCATTTTGTGCAGTTATAACTTGCGGTGCACTTTGCTTTTCAGTTACATCACTTTCAGCTAGCAACACATCTTTATTAAGCTGGGCTTCGAGTAAGGCTTCCACATCAACTTCGTCACTGTCCAAACCGCTTTCTAAATCACTTTCTGGATAGCTTTCAGGGGCATGAGCTTTGGTGCAGTTGTCGCATGCCCACACAGGGTTGGCTTGCCACAATACTTGATTATGTTCGTCCAGCACTTTAGCAATAAAATGCGGGTTCACTAGGTAGCCTCCGTTAGCAATAACCGCCATACCACGCACCACTTCTAGCGGTGTATGAGAGCTAGAACCCAACGACACGGTTTCATCTAACGGGATATCGTCAGGATCAAAACCAAAGCGGGTAAGGTAGTCGGCCGCTTTACGAAGCCCAACACCCCGCAATAGACGAACTGACACTACGTTCTTTGATTTACCCAAGGCTTTACGCATACGAATAGGGCCATCGTACTCAGCCGGTGAGTTTTGAGGGCGCCAAGCAACACCGGTCGCCGCATTCCATTGGTTAATAGGGGCATCATTAATAATCGAAGCAAGCGTGTACCCACTGTCTATCGCCGCAGAATATATAAAGGGCTTAATGTTAGAGCCTACTTGTCGTTTCGCCTGTGTGGCACGATTAAACTGGCTTTGATAAAAGCTATACCCGCCAACTACCGCCTCAACCGCACCGTTTTGTGGGTTGAGCGCAATAAAGGCTCCGCTCACTTCAGGGAGTTGTGCGATACGCCATGCATCGTCCTGCTCACGTACATAAATGACCGCACCAGGTTGTGTGATATCCAATGTAGTTTCAGGCTCACTGCCTTGCCTAAAGTCAGTAATATAGCGTCTAGCCCAGTCTAAGCCTTCCCAGGTAATTGTGCGCTTCTCGCCGTTTACATCAAGCACATCAATCGATTGTTCAGCGGCTGAAAGCACAACCGCAGGTACAAGAGGTTTTATATAAGGCACCTGTGACAACGCAGCAAGCATCTCGCGCTCACTCCAATCACTAGCAAGCAACTTATCACTGATATCGGTATTTAAAGAAAGCTGCGGCACTGGCTCATCTTGGCTATCTGGCGATGGGGCATCCCACAAATAGCCCAGTGGCCCTTTGTAACCATGACGCTCATCATAGTCGTGTAGATTCCTTACCACCGCGCGCTGAGCAGCAAGCTGCAAGTCAGAACCTGCGGTCGCGTAAACTTGATAACCGCCGGTTTCCGCTTCATCTTTACCGTAAATGTCGACCATTTCGTTATAGATGATGTCGGCCAGATAAGGGGCATCCACTTCAATTTCAGCCCCATGCTTACGCGCAGTTATAGGCGCGTTGGCCGCATTATCAAAGTCCGCTTTCGATATGTATTCTTCATCAAGCATCCGCAGCAACACCACGCGGCGGCGACCTGCGGATGCTTCAGGATCAGTAATAGGATTTAGTGCTGAAGGCGCTTTGGGGAGACCTGCAATGGTGGCAAGTTGTGCCAAAGTAAGTTCATTAAGAGATTTGCCGTAATAAACCTGGGCAGCGGCACCAAAACCAAACGAACGATGACCGAGCTCAACTTTATTTAAATAGAGTTCAAGAATCTCTTCTTTGCTGAGTTCCTGCTCCATGTGCCAAGCGATAAATATCTCTTTTACCTTACGAATATACGTTTTTTCTCGACTTAAAAAGAAGCCTCGGGCAAGCTGCATTGTTAATGTACTGGCACCTTGCCGTTTTTCACCCGTTATAATTAAACTTAAAGCAGCACGAGCGATTCCGATAGGGTCAATACCGTGATGTTCGAAGAAGCGACTGTCTTCGGTGGCCAAAATCGCGTGAATTAATTGCTCAGGTACTTCCTCAAGTTTTACGGGGATCCGCCGTTTAACGCCATATTGGGAAATTAATTTTCCATCATGGGTGTATATCTGCATGGGCGTTTGGAGTCTAACGTCCTTAAGTACAGTAACGCTTGGTAGGTTAGGTTTGATATAAAAGTAAATACCAACAAGCGCCACACAACCAATAAGGCCAGAGATGACAAAAAATAATAATAACGGTTTAATGTACTTCACAATTTAAGGATACCAAGGCATTTTTGCGAAAATGACGTATATTTTCATACGTATGTGTTATCAATAGAACCATACGCACAATAAAAACTGAGTAATATTGTACTTTAGAGCAATTACCATTGAAACCGGACACTTGTAAATGAAATCGCTGTTCAAGAAAAAGATGCCTCCCATTGTGGGTTTAGACATAGGCACACGTCAAATAAAAGCGGTATGGCTAGAACATTCAGTCAATGGCTACATGCTTCAAGGTTATGCATGTGAATCTATCAATAAAGTTGCTTTTTCAGAGCGCGATATTAAAGATTACGAGGCGGTAAGTTTAGCACTTAAAAAAGTGCGTAACAGCTTAAAAACTAAAATAAAGCAAGCTAATGTCGCGGTAGCGGGTACATCGGTAATCAGTAAAATCGTTTATATGGAACCCGACCAAAACGATTATGAACTGGAAAGCCAGATAGAAATTGAAGCCGATAGCCTCATTCCTTTTCCCCTTGAAGAGGTTTATTTAGATTTCGAAGAGCTTGGCCCCAGTGAAACCCATTCTGGCAAGGTCAATGTTCTATTAACTGCTGCTCATAAAGATTTAGTAGATAGCCGATTACTGCTGTCTCGCGAAGCCGATTTCGAACCTAAAATTGTTGATGTGGAAAATTACGCGATTGGGAATGCCATCGACTTTTTCTACAATGGAAAAGTAGAAGATGAAGCCGTTTGTGCCATTAATGTAGGTGCCTCATTGCTTCAAGTTAGCGTGGTACGTAATGCCAATGTGATCTACACAAAAGAACACGCATTTGGGCTAAATAACTTAGTCAACGATATTAGCGCTATTCAAATGATTGAGCGTGAAGAAGCCGAACGTCTATTAATGGATGATTCATCATCTAACAGTTGGGTAGATGAAGTATTACCTATCTTTGCCGCTAATTTACAACAGAACATCAATCGTGCATTGCAAATGTATATGACGACATTTCATGTTGACCGCCCCGCAAAAATTTTACTTTGTGGCGGCGCAGCCACTATCCAACCTTTAGTAGACATATTACGTCAAGACTTAGGCCTACAAGTTGATGTATTCGACCCCTTTTTGGGCATGACCATGAACCCTAAGTTAGATTCACAGCGGTTACGCCGTATCGCACCACAGCTCACTATTGCTGCAGGCCTTGCTAGCCGGAGTTTCACATCATGGCACATGTAAACTTACTTCCTTGGCGCGAACAACAACGCCAACATCAAAAGCAGCAGTATCTAATGGGCCTGATTGCCGTTGCCGCTATTGTGGGGTTAATTTTTTGGTTTATCGGTCAAGCTATCGACCAACAAATTAATCATCAGAATTCAAGAAACCAGTTTCTTGAGCGAGAGATTGGCTTATTAGATGCGCAAATTGCAGATATAAAAAATATTAAAGAAAGCAAAAATGCGATTGAACAGCGCATGGCCCTTATTGAGCAATTACAGGCTAGTCGAAATGTCGCGGCCATAATATTTGATGAGCTTGCTAAAATCGTACCCGTGGGCGTGACCTTCCAATCTATGAAGCGCATAGGTAATCAATTACAAATTGAAGGTATCAGCGATTCAAATAACCGACTTTCTGATTTCATGCGCTCATTAGATAATTCAGATGTTTTTGTTGGAGCTGAATTGTCTTCTATAAAAGCAGACACCAATGCCTCTCGCGCAATTAGCACCTTCACGCTTACCTTCATGGTTAGCGATTCGGTATCACCGTTGGAACAAGATGCTGAAGGGGAGACAAACTAATGAAATTTGATGTCGAAAAGCTTAAAGAACTCAATGAATTAGATTTTGAACAAATTGCTATTTGGCCCAATGAAATACGTATAGTCGTGGCTGCCTTTGTGGCAATCGTAATTGGTGCACTTAGCTATTATCTACTTATAAACCCTAAGCTCCCTATTCTAGATGCTGCGGAATTAAAAGAACAAGAGCTGAAGCTGCAATACGAAGCCAAGTACCGCATTGCGGTAAATAAAGAAGCGTATCGAGAGCAGCTCGCACAGCTAGAAAATGACTTTTCTTCCATGCTGAAAAGCTTACCTACCAGCAATGAAACCCCTGGCTTGCTAGACGATATAACTTATGTAGGCACCTCATCAGGACTTACCTTCAAGTTATTGAACTGGCAACAAGAGGTACCTAAAGAGTTCTACACCGAACTGCCTATTGAAATTGAAGTCAGTGGCGGCTATCACCATTTTGGAGAGTTCGTTTCTAAGGTGGCTGGGCTTCCTCGTATCGTCACCTTGCATGACTTTGATATTTTACGGGAAAGTAATGGGCTTACCTTGCAATTACAAGCGAAAACCTACCGCTCAGAAAACAGTACCGGTATAAGCGGGGGATCTCAGTGATGCGCTATTTTTTAGTTCTTGCTACTGTTGTCCTAATAACCGCTTGCTCGCCAAAACTTGATGATTTGCAGGCGTATACGCAAAGTGTGAGCGAAAATGCGGTTCACAATATCGAACCCTACCCTGAGTTTGCTACACCTAAAACCTTTGAGTATTCGGCGAGCGAATTGCCTAGCCCTTTTGATTCGCCTAAAGAAAACACGCCACCACTGACACAAACTCGACAACAAAACTGTTTTCAACCTGACTTTGAACGCACAAAGCAGAAACTGGAAAGGTATGGCTTAGACTCATTAGGGTTGACCGGAAACTTTAAAAGCCAAGGCGTTGAATGGGCGCTAGTAACCAGTAATGACGGTATTCTACATAAAGCCAAAATTGGCAGCCGCATCGGTTTATTTTACGGTAAAATCACTGGAATTAATCCAAACTCACTAACAATAGAACAGCTTATACCTGATGGCGCAGGTTGCTGGCAGAAAAAAGAGATAACGTTGAGCAAAACCTCAACGTCAGGAGAGAAAAAATAATGGCTGAGCGTTACCTATTTAACAAATCTTTAAATCGTAGAAGTTCTCGCTGGCCTTGGTTGCTTGGCTTTGCTGCTATATGTACGGTATTGATGGTTTATGTTGCGCCCGCCAAAGCGTTAGAACCCGTATTGTTCGACCCAAGTAACGACACTCCCTCAACCCGAATTACCGGTATCGATTTTACCCGAGAAGCGAATAATATTGGTGTTACATTAGTCACCTTTGAAGGTGCTTCACCTACACCGCAACTCGTTGAGTCTCAAGGAAAGGTTACCATTACATTCGCTGATAGCGTGTTAGATGACAGTCAGCTCGTTGAATTAAATGTGACAGAGTTCTCCACGCCTGTATCAACCATTGAAACCTTTCAAGATAAAAAAGGTACGCGCATAGAAATTCTTTATAGCGATACCGTGACAGCTCGCCACGCGATAGACGATAACGTCATTCGCATCAAAATTGAGCCGATGAGCTTGTCGCAACAAGAAGAGTTAGAAAACAAAAAAACCTATACAGGCGACCCTATCTCGCTAGATTTTCAAGATGTACCTGTACGTCAAGTGTTGCAAATTATCGCGCAAGTTAACGGCTTTAACTTAGTGACCACAGACACAGTGACTGGAAATGTCACTATTAGCCTATCAGGTGTACCTTGGGATCAAGCCCTTGATATGATTTTGCGTGTTAAAGGATTAGATAAACGCTTAGAGGGTAACATTCTGTTGATTGCGCCAACTGAAGAGCTTACCGCCAGAGAAACCCAAGCATTACAGTCAAAGAAGCAGGTGTCTGATTTAGCCCCGCTTAGTACAGTCAACATCTCGGTAAATTACGCTAAGGCAGCTAACCTGGCGACGATTTTGAAATCTTCAGAAGGCGGCATTTTGTCTGAACGCGGGACAGTTACCGTGGATGAACGTACCAACACTATGCTTATTCGAGATACGTTACCTTCTATTGATGAAGCAAGAAAAATGATTGATGCGCTGGATATTCCAGTTAAACAAGTATTAATTGAAAGCAGAATGGTGACCGTACTTGATAATGTGGATGAAGAGCTAGGTGTTCGCTGGGGCTTAAGCGATAGAGAAAGTGACAGTGGTGTTTCAGGGAGTATTGAAGGAGCTGAAACTATTGCAGGCGGCTCTATTCCGAGTATTGACGACAGACTAAACGTAAACCTTCCGGTTTCGGGTGCAACGGGCACTATTGGCTTTCAAATCGCAAGCTTGGTTGATGGCACCATATTAGATTTAGAGCTATCTGCGCTTGAGTCTGAAAACAAAGGTGAGATTATCGCTAGCCCACGTATTACCGTGGCGAACCAACAAGAAGCCTACATTGAACAAGGAACCGAAATACCTTATGTTCAAGCCACCTCAAGTGGCGCAACGTCGGTTGAATTCAAAAAAGCGGTATTGTCGCTTCGCGTAACACCGCAAATTACGCCAGATAATCGCATTATTTTGGATTTGGTGGTTACACAAGATACCCGTGGTGAAACAGTGTCTACTTCTACCGGTGATGCCGTTGCTATTGATACGCAAGAAATCAAAACTCAGGTCTTGGTAGAGAACGGCGAAACCATCGTATTAGGCGGAATTTTCCAGCAAACGAGTACCGATAACGTGTCAAAAGTGCCATTATTTGGTGACCTGCCGTTTTTAGGTGTGCTGTTTCGCAATACATCGGAGTTTCAAGAGAAGCGTGAGCTACTTATATTTGTAACACCGAAAATAATAACAGAAAAACCGTAACAACCTATTATTCAAGGTAAAATGCGGGCTGATAGCAGTCCGCTTTTTGCGTTTTCAGGTACTGCAATACCCCTGTATTTACATTATAGTGCTAATTGTTTTCAACAATACTTGCAAGGGCTTGTTAGAAACTGAGATAATCGCGGTCTCGAAATTTTAGCGAGGTTAAAGGAGTAGTGCTTATTGGACATTAAATAAGCACGAGTCAATGGGTAGGCTGGTAAGGCAACAGTGCATGCCCCTAACATGATAAAGTTGTGATATAAGCAAATATGGCTGAAAAACGTAATATCTTTTTGGTTGGCCCAATGGGTGCTGGCAAAAGCACCATCGGTAGACACCTGGCAGACGAACTTCACCTGGATTTTTATGACTCCGATCAGGAAATAGAGCGCCGTTCTGGTGCTGATATCGCCTGGATCTTCGACCTTGAAGGCGAAGATGGATTCCGTGCGCGTGAAGAAAACATCATCAATGATTTAACAGACAAGCAGGGTATCGTGCTTGCCACTGGCGGCGGTTCAATTGTAACCAAAGCAGTTCGTAATCGTTTGTCTGCACGAGGCATTGTTGTTTACTTGCAAACTACGATTGATAAGCAAGTTGCTCGAACACAGCGCGATAAGCGTCGCCCTTTGCTTCAAAACGACGATCCGGAGCAAGTACTTCGCGATCTAGCAGATTTGCGTAATCCTCTTTACGAAGAAGTTGCAGATTATGTAGTTGATACTGATGACCAATCTGCTCGCGCAGTGGCAAATCAGATCATTAGTAAAATCGGTTTATAAATAAAATAATTAGGAGGTGCTACGCCCATGTCAACCTTAACTGTGGAACTTGGTGAACGTAGCTATCCTATACATATTGAGGCCGGGTTGCTCAAGCAGCCTGGCCTTTTTGTGCCTTATATAAAAGGTCCATTGGCGGTTATTGTCACCAATGAAACTGTTGCGCCATTATACCTTGAGACAGTGAAAGCGGCATGTGGTAGCAAGCAAATCGAAACCATTGTATTGCCTGACGGTGAACAATATAAAAACCTCGAGCAATTCGAGGTAGTCATGACCCGCTTGCTTGAACTCAACGCAGCTCGAGATACCACCCTTATTGCTTTAGGGGGTGGTGTTATTGGCGATTTATGTGGTTTTGTGGCTGCAACATATCAACGCGGCGTACCCTTTATTCAAGTGCCCACTACCCTACTTTCACAAGTAGACTCTTCTGTAGGTGGTAAAACTGCGGTTAATCACCCATTGGGCAAAAATATGATTGGTGCTTTTTATCAGCCAATCTTGGTCGCTATTGATACGCAATCACTGTCTACGCTACCTCCCCGTGAATTCTCTGCTGGTATGGCGGAAGTTATAAAATACGGCATCATATATGATGAAGCCTTTTTCTCTTGGCTTGAAGCGAATGAGCAAGCACTAAAACAGCTTGATGAATCAACCCTCAATGTTGCCATTAAACGCTGCTGTGAAATTAAAGCGGAAGTGGTTGCTAAAGATGAACGTGAAGGCGGCTTGAGAGCTATTTTAAACTTAGGTCACACCTTTGGCCACGCCATTGAAGCTGAACAGGGTTATGGTAACTGGTTACATGGCGAAGCCGTGTCAGCTGGTACTATAATTGCTTGTGTAGCTGCAGAGCAGTTAGGTTGGTTTACAGCGCCAGAAACTCGTCGCGTACGTTCACTCTTTGAGGCATTTTCACTTCCAGTGGAAGGGCCTAGTACAATGAGCAAAGCAGATTATGTAAAGCATATGAAGCGCGACAAAAAAGTAGAAGCCGGTAATATTCGTTTTGTGCTTCCTAAGAATATGGGCAATGCAGTTGTCACTAAAGACGTCACTGACGATATTCTTAACGATATTCTACGCTAGCCATATACTGGCAAACCTAACTAACACCAACATTCGTTTTCTTTGCTAGCCCTTTACACAGGTATTGGGCTTTATGGGGTTATTGCGCATGCACAGTGAATTGCATGAACGTCTTGAGTATTTAGTTAATTATTCCTCTCAACTGGTTTTTGTCAGTGGCGACTCTATTGCAGAGCAACAGCAAACTCTTGAAGCTTTCGTTTACCAGCAACATGACGATACTGAGATAGCGTATTTAACCGCTGAATCTAATATGGAAATTTCTGACTACCGTGGTCAGTTATGCCGCCAGTTGTTAGGTCAAGTAGTCGGTAGTTTCGTACGCCCTCTTAATGAATTATTGTCTGCACTTAATAGCCATGAAGGGCCAGTACTCATTGCTATAACGCAAGCCGAGCACATGCCCGACAAACTGCTTCAAGAACTATGGGATTTGGTATTACAAAGCCGCTTTGCGGGTAACAAGCAACATTTGAACGTATTACTATTTGCCACAACCAAGTGGGCTGAAAATGCCAAAAAGTGGCTCCCAGCCAAAAATACCGATACCCCATTACTTATTAGTAGCCAATCCATTTCTTCAAACCTTCAAGCTTCAAAACCTCAAGGTTCTGAACTAGATAGGATGATTTCCCAGCGCCGAGAAGCGTTTCAAGCTCACCTTGATAAACGAAATCTTCCTGTCGAAGCCACCCCGTCTAATCCACTTACCTCTACGGGGTTCTATATAGCTATTGCTTTGGTATTTATATTGATCTTCGGCGGATTGGTTACCTGGCAGTATGGCGATTCAATATCGTCATTATTTTCACCAATTGCACAACAACCTAAGCCTTCTGAGTCAGAGAATGTGGTACCAGGCTCTGCTTTTAGCAAAGTCGCAGATAATCAAGTTGAGCAGCCTATTGCGACAACTTCAGACCATGAAAGCAACGTAGAACTGGTGACAGACTGGAAAGGTGCAGTTTCCTCGCTTGATGGCGATGCATCTAGCGAAATAGTTGGCGAAGTAACAGACAGCGCTTTTGAACCTACTACGCTGGTTGCGAGCACACCAATGCAGAGCAGCAATCAAGAGCCTCAACAACAAGTAGTCTCGATTGAAGGGGCTGATAGCGCCCCTTCTTTAAACACGCCTGATAGCAGTGCGGCAAAGCCAGCTGCAAATGAAGCCCAGCAAACCGCCAAGACTCAACAAGCCAGCGTGCAAGTGCAATCACAAAGTGATGATGGGGTAACCAGTGAAAGTGCTACTAGCACTACCGCAGAAATCTTAAAGCCTGACATGGTTTTGCCCAACGATTTTGTGATTCAGATGGTGGGCATTAAAGATAAAAACGTTGTTAGCCAATTTATTGCACAGCATAACTTGCAAGCAGTTACCCGGCAGTATGTGACTACACGGTATGGCGGTGATTGGCATGTGGTGGTTTTTCATCAACCATTTAAATCACTCACTGACGCGCGTGCTGCGCTATCCGCTTTACCGGATTATCCGACTAAAAACGAAGCGTTCATTAAACGTGGGCAGCAAATTTTAGACGAAATGGCGCTGGAAGCTGGCGAATAATAGTACGTTGTGCCCATTGTACTGACTTCAAACAAAAGAAAAGCCGTCAGCTTTACGTTTCATGGTTGTTCCATCGTATGAGGAAAGATACAATCTATCTTTAGCGTGGTATTGCGAGATAATTGCAGCGCCACTCCCCAGAATTACGCCAAACTCGGCGAGTACCGGAATGACAACCGTCTATATTCCGTGCAGGTAGTAACGTTTACGCATGATGCAGAAAAAAAACCGGGCCTTTTTAAAGTGGGCCGGTGGCAAGTACAGCCTAGTAGAGCATATTCAGGCAAGGTTACCTCAAGCAAACAAACTTATTGAACCGTTTGTAGGCGCGGGGTCAGTGTTTCTGAATACTCAGTATAAGCGGTATTTGCTAAACGACATCAATCCTGACCTTATAAACCTGTACAACTTCTTAAAAGTTCAGCCCGATGCCATCATCCACGACGCACGCAGTTTTTTTAGCGGCGAGCGTAACGATGAGAAAATGTACTATGCATTGCGAGAAGAATTTAATGCAACCGAAGACGAGTACTACCGCGCTATTTTATTCCTATACCTTAATAGGCATGGGTACAATGGATTATGTCGCTATAGTTTAGCGGGCAGGTTCAACGTACCTTTTGGGCGCTATAAAAAGCCCTACTTCCCTGAGCATGAAATGTTTGTGTTTGCCGAGAAGGCGCAAAAAGCCACGTTCACTTGTTTACCCTTTGAAAAAGTCTTTACTCGCGCTCGCCGTGGAAATGTCATTTATTGTGACCCACCCTACGCGCCTATCAGTAAAACCGCTGCGTTTACCAGCTATGCTGCACGTAGTTTTGGGCAAGAATCGCAAGAAAAGCTAGCAGAATTAGCCATGCGTGCAGCGAAGAAGCGTGGCATACCGGTATTGGTATCGAATCACGATCTACCTCTCACTCGTTCTTTATATAAAGGCGCAGACTTTAGCATGTTGTCGGTAAAGCGCTCCATTAGTCAAAATGGTGCGACTAGAAAGCCCGTAGATGAAATTTTGGCGTACTTCCCACCTAGCGCAGTAGTAAAAAAGCCAAAACGAATCCAACGCAAAAGTGTTGAAGCGAAAAAATAACTAATAACCGGTTAGCCACTTCACAAACATCATTAAAGATACCACCATCATGGCAACTAAAATTATGCCAATGATCAGAAAGCTAACGAAGGTTCCTTTGGTAAAATCACGCTCATAGTTTTTATGGCTTTGCACACCGAACACACCAGCAACAACACTCATAAGCACTGACCAGAAGCCGGTACCCGGTTGTTGACTCATTACTGATAAGTCTTTTGTTGGGAAACTACGATGCTACTTGCTGTCATCATTATGAAGTAACTCAAGCAAATCGAGAAAATGAAACTGAAATGAAGGAGACTTTCCAGCAATCCATGACAGCCAACTGACTTCGGCAACACCGTCTCTGTCTCTGGCGCACTGATTCTGTACATGACTAGCAGGTAACTTAGGGTTAAAACTAGAAGAGGGTTGAAACTCGCACACTGAGGCTTCCGAGCCCGAACGTGGATAGACTGCTACGCTAACTAGCGCAACCATGCCGCATACTGCATAAAATGGAAGTACTTTCATCCTGAACACTCCTTGCGCTATTTTGCATTGAACTTCATTATAAATAAAACCTTATTAGTCACAAGATAATATTCACTAATGATGAATATAATTACTGTTTTCAATAGTAAAAAAAGCCTGACGCGTACGCATCAGGCTTTTAATTTCAGACATCAACAACAATCAATTCATTGTTTTCGAGGTCATTTTAAACTTACAGTTCGAAGTCCATGCTGTAGCCAACAGTAAACTTCACTGAATCATTATCGTAAGCGTCGGCACCGTCATCATCTAAGTCAGTACCCGTCACGGCGAAGCTAAATCCATCTTTCGCAATAGACACGCCCCAATCCGCGTAACCGCCAACTACACCGTTGAAGTCTTCAGCAAAATCACCTTGATGGTAACCAACATGGAAACCTAATTCCGAACCATTTAGTACTTCTAAACCGTAATCAAGCGAAACATAAGTCGCTTCACCAAAACCGTAATCACGGTTATCCGCTTCATCCGCTTCGGTATGAGCAAGAACAGAAAGGGTCAGGCTTAATCCACCCATACCGACAGAGCCATATACTTCTGCAAAATCGAAGTTTGCTTCATCGTCATAGTTGTAATAAAGGTAACCAAAGTCGTAGGAGATATCGTTAGATTCACCTGAGAACCCAAAATACATATCATGCTCATACGAATAAACATCGTCAGCACCGTAGTTTACGTTAGATGCCCAAGTACCTGCATAAAAGCCACTTTCATGTGCGTAATCAATTCCGCCCTGTACGGCTGCATCATTGGTTGTTTGCGTCAAACCACGCCAAATATAGTTGCTTGTTACACCCGCATTGGCTGTGACTTCAGCATAGGTAGGCAAGGCAGTAAACATGCATGCAGACGATACAGCAACGGCAAGCAGTGTGCTTTTAGTAGATAATTTCATGTGTGTGTTCTCCGTGAAGTTCCAAAACTTGTTGTAATTAATTTTTCTGTCTTGATTTTTCTTATATTTGGGTTGGTTTACGCAAGAGTGATGCCCACTTAATGCACAAATACCACAATGGCCAAAATACACATAACAATTTGATTTTAGTAACAAAACCAAAAATAAAAAAATTAGATATAATTTTACCGCAAAGTTTAAGGGCGCTAAATTGCACCAATAATAGGCATAACACCCAACATGGTGCAATTATTTTAATCTTTTTAACCCCTTATTTTTACTTACCTTTAACACTAGTGATAATGTAATCAGCGCTGTTTTCAACTGCTAACTTTCGGTAAACTTCCCCTTTAGAAGTACGCTCCTCACCATGAACAGGGAAAACTAATGAAACCATTTTTGATTGCCCCCTCTATTCTTTCAGCCGATTTCGCTCGACTAGGAGAAGAAGTAGAGAATGTACTCAACTCTGGTGCAGATGTAGTCCATTTTGATGTAATGGATAATCACTATGTGCCCAACCTCACATTTGGTCCTATGATATGCGAGGCTTTACGAAAGTATGGCATTACTGCACCTATTGATGTGCATTTGATGGTGAAGCCGGTTGATGACTTAATCGAAAAATTTGCCGATGCCGGTGCCAGTTATATTAGTTTTCACCCTGAAGCATCCGAGCATATCGATCGCTCATTACAGCTTATAATTGATGCTGGCTGTAAACCTGGGTTGGTGTTTAACCCTGCCACGCCTTTGCATTATCTGGATCATGTCATGGACAAGTTACACCATATCCTTATTATGTCGGTCAATCCGGGCTTTGGTGGACAAAAGTTTATCCCTAGCACATTAGATAAAGTGCGCGCCGTTAAGCAACGCGTGTTAGAAAGTGGTCACGATATAAGAATAGAAATTGACGGTGGCGTAAAAGTCGATAACATTCGCGACATTGCTGAAGCTGGCGCGGATATGTTCGTAGCCGGTTCTGCTATTTTTTCTGAACCCGATTATCGCGCAGTTATTGATAACATGCGCACTGAATTATCTCGTCTTTCTAAGGCGTAACTAAACAACGTTAACGTACAGGTACACATTATGAGTAACAAGCCTATTGTATTAAGTGGCTGTCAGCCTTCTGGACAACTTACCCTTGGTAATTACATGGGTGCGCTTAAGCAGTGGGTTTCCATGCAAGACGATCATGATTGCCTATACATGTTAGTGGATTTGCATGCCATAACGGTTAGGCAAGATCCTAAGCAATTGTTTGAGGCCTGCCTAGATGGACTGGCGTTATACCTAGCTTGCGGTATCGATCCAGAAAAAAGCACCTTATTCGTGCAATCGCATGTACCTCAACATGCTCAGCTTTCATGGGTACTTAATTGCTACACCCAAATGGGTGAGCTAAATCGCATGACGCAATTTAAAGATAAGTCAGCGAAAAACGAAAATAATATTAATGTTGGCCTTTATGGCTATCCGGTATTGATGGCAGCAGACATTCTAATGTACCAAGCTGATAAAGTGCCTGTAGGTGATGATCAAAAACAGCATCTAGAGCTTACCCGTGATATCGCTAACCGTATGAACAATTTATATGGTGACATTCTACGTGTACCAGAACCTCATATTCCTGAGTTTGGTGCTCGTATCATGAGCCTACAAGAGCCAGAAAAGAAAATGTCGAAGTCTGACGTTAATCCAAACAACTTCATTGGCTTGCTTGAAGATCCTAAAAAGATTACCAAGAAAATTAAACGTGCGGTAACCGATTCAGACGAACAAGCCAACATTTACTTCAACCCACAAGAAAAGCCTGGGGTATCAAACCTGCTTACCCTATTGTCATTATCGACAGGAAAGTCGATAGATGAATTAGTACCGGCATACGAAGATAAAATGTATGGTCACTTGAAGGGTGATGTAGCGGAAGCGGTAGTGGGCCTATTAGAGCCAATTCAGCAACGCTATGCCGACATTCGCACCAATCGTGACTACTTAAACGATGTGATGCGAAATGGCGCTGAAAAAGCATCGGCCCGCGCAGAAGAAACCCTTAAAAAGGTTTATGAAGCCGTTGGTTTTATTCCAAAGCCTTAATTAGCGTTGTATTGAACAGGTCAGGTTGTCGTGTTGCTGTTAATTGATAATTTCGATTCATTTACTCACAACCTTGCCCGTTATCTTACCGAATTAGGTGCATGCGTTAAGGTGATGAGAAACAATGCCCTTACTATTGCCGATATAGAAGCCTTATCACCAAGTCATTTAGTGATTTCACCAGGCCCCTGTACACCCAATGAGTCGGGAATTAGCGTAGAGGCTATTAAGCATTTTGCTGGGAAGATCCCCTTACTTGGCGTGTGCTTAGGCCATCAAGCCATAGGGCAGGTATTTGGCGCTTCAGTGATTGGAGCAAAAGAAATTAAGCACGGCAAAACTTCCGCGCTCTTTCATAAAAATCGAGGCTTATTTAACGGGTTTGAGCAAGGTTACGCGGTAACCCGCTATCACTCGTTAGTGCTTGATGAAAGCCAATTTCCTGAAACCTTAAATATCGATGCGTGGTGCGTAACTGATGACGGGGAAAAAGAGATTATGGGGATCTCTCATAACGCTCTCCCTATATGGGGTGTACAATTTCACCCTGAATCTCTGCTCACCGAATACGGCCATGACATTTTAAGTGCTTTTCTAAACGCCTAGGGTGTAACCCTTATTTATTCTGCCAACGCTTCAGAATAAACTTAAGCTATACGGCTTCCTGCCGATAAAAAGTTCTGTAATTATTCGCATTGGGCGTTGTTTTTGTTTACTTTTTATAGGTTAATCATCAAAGCGCCTTTGTAAGTATATATTTAGGAAGTAGGGCGACCCAATGCACGGCATCTATGAACAGACGCACGAACAGTTACTTAGCAGGAGCTACCTTAAGATGACGACCCAAGCATCGACCCCGCCGCCTATCGATGAGCGCTTTGAGAGCCTATTAATCTCTCCAGAACTCGCGATGAAAATGCTGGGGAAACGTGGTCCTGGTGAAGTCAGCTTTGAGCAATCTGAACAAGGTGACGCCCGCAGACAATTACTTCACGTCGAAAAAGTCGCTATTGAGAATAAGCGCCTAAAAGCGCAGTCTGATGCTTCATATACCGAAACCGTTAATCATTACTTACATGAAGTTTTGTTAGGTGAGCTTACTGAGCAGTTATCGTTTACCTCAGACGTATTTAACAACATATTGAATTTAAGTGACGACACAGGTGCATTACTCGATGCGCTTTCGGTACGCGCGGCATCGGTATCTAAACTAGAACCTATTGCAGCTAATTTACCTTGGCTTTATGACGAGTTAATGCAAGTCGTGAATTCTCCCGCTTTTAGAAGACGGGATTCTAAAGGCCGAGTAATCGTGGTTGAAACCTTCAGGACGGCGCTTAGCTTTTTAGGCATTGAGAATTTACGCCTGCTTATTCCTTCTCTTGTAGTAAAACGCGCCATGCCTCAGGTAACCGACCCATACCCTTGCATCAAACTTAAACTCACTCAGTTTGCGCACGGCACGGCGGTTACGGCTAGGCATCTTGCACCACACTACAAGCTCAACCCCGTTCAGGCTTATAGTTTCGGTATGCTCAGTCAATTAGGTCGCTGTGCCATCATCCGATTGTACTTCAAGTTATTTGATAAGGTGCAGCTTCACCTTTTAACCGAATGCCAAAAAGACAAAGAGCGCATGCGCCATGAAGCCTTGTTAAAGCTGGCGCCGTCGGCAAATTACCTGATTGCATTACAAGATGAGTATGCCGATGCGGTATCCGCTGATCTCATTGAAAACATGATGTTGAAACGCTTATTTATTGGTGATGCGATGCGCCAATGTGCCACCAGAGAACCCTGTGAAGTAGGCTCCATACCCAAACTTCTACACCAAGCTCGCACTTATTCGAAAGTAAGAATGCTACACCAATCACGCATGGTTGAAGTAGCAGAGGTAAAACCAATGATTAAAGAGCAGGAATATCCATCAGGAGCATTGGAACAACTAAGATCTGTTGATATTTTCACCCTTCCCTTATCTCGGGAAGAAGAAAGCAGCTAATTTTTTGTGGATATTCATGCAAAGTCGCCAAATATCTTCTTTTACCCTTATTTGACCCACGCTAGATCAGCGCGCTCTGGCTGTGAGATTACACACCTAATTCACCTTTTAATTACACTATTCCTAAACAATATGGCTTAGTAGTAAATAGTTATTCACTTTTCCTGCAAATTAAGCCAGAGTCCTTGTATATAAAGGGCTGCAGCCATTCACAAACAAGACAAACCCTTAAAAAAATGGCATACTCATCGGTAATTTCGTTTATTTTTCCGCCTGTTCGAGGTCTATTGTACCGACACAGGCGCTTAAAACAGAGGTAACAAAAATGACAGTAACTCGCGCAACGTTTGATGAAGTGATGGTGCCTAACTACAATCCTGCGGGCATGGTACCCGTACGCGGTGAAGGTTCACGTGTATGGGATCAAGATGGTGCTGAGTATATCGACTTCGCTGGCGGTATTGCCGTGAACGTACTAGGTCATTGTCACCCTGAGCTCGTTAAGGCGCTTAACGAACAAGGCAACAAGTTGTGGCACTTGAGCAACGTATTCACCAATGAACCAGCACTTCGCTTAGCGTCTAAACTGGTAAATGCTACGTTTGCAGAGAAAGTATACTTTGCTAACTCAGGCGCAGAAGCCAATGAAGCCGCATTAAAATTGGCCCGTCGTTTCGCATTAGATAACTACGGTGAAGACAAAAACCAAATCATCGCTTTCAACAAAGGTTTTCACGGTCGTACTTTCTTTACCGTAACCGTTGGTGGACAAGCTGCATATTCTGATGGTTTTGGCCCTAAGCCTGGCGCTGTTGAGCATTGCGATTATAACGATTTAGCTGCATTTGAAGCACTAATCTCTGACAAGACATGTGCCGTTATGATGGAGCCGCTTCAAGGTGAAGGCGGAATTATCTCTCCTGACGTTGAATTTATCAAAGGTGTACGTGAGTTGTGTGATAAGCACAATGCCTTGCTCATTTTTGATGAAGTGCAATCGGGTGTTGGTCGTACTGGTCACCTATATGCTTACATGGGCTTAGGTGTAACACCTGACATTTTAACTACCGCAAAATCGTTAGGCGGTGGCTTCCCTATTGGTGCCATGTTAACGACGACTGCGATTGCCGCGCATTTAAAAGCGGGGACTCACGGCAGTACTTACGGTGGTAATCCGCTAGCTTGCGCCGTGGCTGAAAAAGCCTTTGATATTGTTAACCAGCCTGAAGTACTTGAAGGCGTGTTACACAAAGAAGCCTTGTACCGTGAGCTACTTACAGCCATTAACGACAAGTATGATGTATTTTCTGAAGTACGTGGACAAGGCATGTTGCTTGGTTGCGCGTTAAACGAAAAATACCAAGGCCGCGCTCGCGACTTTATGATGGCGGCAACGAAAGAGCATCTTATGTGCTTAATTGCCGGTGCTAATGTTATTCGTTTCGCCCCTTCACTGGTAATTCCTGATGAAGATATCAAAGAAGGCTTAGCCCGATTTGAACGTGCCGTTGCCGCTGTTGTGAACGCCGAATAAACGCCAAATTAGCGAGTAGCGAACATGAATATAATTCGCCCTATTACGCAAGCTGATTACAAGGCCTTGTACGACATTGCAGTGGAATCAGGTATCGGATTTACCTCGTTACCTGTTAACGATGATCTGCTGCATAGAAAAGTCGACCGTGCGCAAGACGCTTTCACTAAAGCTAACGTGACCCAACCGGGTGATGAGTCGTACCTTTTTGTTATGGAAGATACGACCACTGGTGAAGTAGTAGGTACGTCAGGTATTGAAGCCGCTGTTGGTATTGATGATGCGTTTTACCACTATCATTTGAGCAAAGTGGTGCACGCCTCTCGCGAGCTAAACATTCACAATACGGTTGAAATTCTCACCTTTTGTAATGACTACACGGGCGTAACTGAGATTTGTACGTTGTTTTTAAGAGAGCAGGCCCGTGGTGGCATTAACGGCCGTTTTCTATCGAAAGTACGCTTCTTATTTATGATGGAGCACCGTGAGCGCTTCTCTGAAACTATCATTGCCGAAATGCGTGGTGTAAGTGATGAAGAAGGTCGTTCGCCTTTCTGGGAATGGCTTGAAACCCACTTTTTCTCAATGGACTTCCCTACGGCTGATTACCTTACCGGTATTGGCAATAAGGTGTTTATTGCAGAACTGATGCCTAAATACCCTATATACGTCAATCTATTGAGCAAAGAAGCACAGGCGGTTATTGGACAGGTTCATGAAAAAACCCGCCCCGCCTTGCAATTGCTTGAAGGTGAAGGGTTTAGCTGTCGCGGTTACGTTGATATTTTTGATGCGGGCCCTACGGTAGAGGCCAACCTCAGTCATATCCGAACGGCGCAATCTAGCTTAAAAATGCCAATTGTTATTGATGATGCGGCGGCCGCACAAGGCCAAACCCATTACATCATAAACACCTCTGTTGCAGATTTTCGCGCGGTAGCCACCGAAATAGGTGTTAACGAAGAGCAAAATATTGCCGTGCTTTCGCGTCAGGCCGCTGCTGCTCTGAATGTGCAAGAGGGCGACCACGTTCGTCTTGCACCTGTAAAGTTCAGAGATTAATTGAAGGACACTTTTTATGTTACATACACATTTTGTCGACGGACAATGGGTTACCGGTGAAGGGCACGACTTAGCTTCAATCGACCCAGCTAAGAACCAAGTTATTTGGGAAGGTAAGTCAGCCTCCCCTAGCCAGATTGACTTAGCGGTAAAAGCCGCTCGCGCTGCGGCTCCTGCTTGGGGAATGATGACAGTTGAAGAACGTTTAAACATCATTAAAGTTTACGGCGAAAAGCTAGGCGAAGCGAAAGAGCACCTAGCTAAAGTGATGGCGAAAGAAACCGGTAAACCAGAGTGGGAAACTGCCACAGAAGTAGGTGCCATGATGGGTAAAATCGCTATTTCTGAAAAAGCTTATTTCGAGCGTACCGGCAACGTTGAAAATCCTATGCCTGTAGGTAAAGCTTTCATTCGCCATAAAGCCCATGGTGTTGTAGCAGTATTCGGCCCGTATAATTTCCCAGGCCACTTGCCTAATGGTCACATTGTACCTGCGCTTATTGCTGGTAATACTGTGGTATTTAAACCTAGCGATCTTACCCCTATGGTTGCCGAAGAAATGGTTAAGCTATGGGAACAAGCGGGCTTGCCTGCCGGCGTACTTAACCTGGTTCAAGGTGAAGTTGAAACCGGTAAAGCACTAGCGTCGCACAATGGTATTGATGGGTTATTCTTTACCGGAAGTTCACGCACTGGCAAAATTTTGCACGAACAGTTTGCAGGACACCCAGGTAAAATTTTGGCTCTTGAAATGGGCGGAAATAACCCGTTAATCGTGAAAGACGTTGCCGATATTGATGGTGCGGTTCACGATATCGTGCAGTCAGCCTTTATTACGTCGGGTCAACGCTGCACCTGTGCGCGCCGTTTGTTTTTACCTGCCAATGCTCAAGGTGATGCCACATTAGCTCGTCTGCTTGAAGTCACTAAAAATATCAAAATTGATGACTATGATGCCGATGCTCAGCCTTTCATGGGGGCAATGATTTCAGCAAACGCTGCAGCATCTATGGTTAAAGCGCAGCAAGAACTTGAAGCCCTAGGCGGCAAGGTTTTATTGCGATTAGAACAGCCTGATACCCAAAAGGGTTTCGCCACCCCAGGTATTATTGATGTGACTGACATGCTATCTGAATTGCCTGATGAAGAGCACTTCGGCCCATTGCTTAAGGTTATTCGCTACACCGACTTTGATAGCGCAATTGAAGAAGCGAACAACACGAGCTTTGGCTTATCGGCAGGATTGCTAGCGGATAACGAAGAAGACTACCGTTATTTCTTTGCACGTATTCGTGCAGGTATCGTTAACTGGAACCGCCCTATAACGGGTGCAAGCAGTGCAGCACCCTTTGGTGGCATTGGTGAAAGTGGAAATCATCGCGCCAGTGCATTTTATGCCGCCGACTATTGTGCGTTCCCAGTCGCCTCGGTAGAGCTTGAAAAAGTAACCTTGCCAGGTAAGTTAAGCCCAGGTCTAACACTTTAAATAAACCAATACAGACAAAGCCGCTATTAATAGCGGCTTTATTTATAGGACACACCCCATGCATAACAATATCGATACACTCTTTGCCAATATGTGGGACGATTATGTTGCAATTACCCCTTCAGCTCACAAAATCCATGCCCTTCTTGCCGATGAAGAAAGCACGAATAACATTGTGAACGACCATGTTGCTTTTAGAACCTTTGCATTAGATAAAACCGCGCTTGAAAAATTGGCTGATCACTTTCTTGCCCTTGGTTATAGCGAAATGGGTGATTATAATTTTGAAGCGAAGAAGCTAACCGCTAAGCACTTCGAACACCCTGATGATACAAAACCAAAAGTTTTCATCAGTGAGTTGAGAGTGAACGAACTGTCTGACAATGCACAAGCTATAATTCAAAAGCTCGTAACACAAATAGATGCCGATGTAGTGACTGCTGACAACTTCCTTTATTCGGGCCGTCACTGGGATATCAGTAAAGCCGATTATGATGCCCTGCTCAGCGAATCAGAATATGCAGCATGGTTGGCGGCATGGGGATTCCGCGCCAATCACTTCACCGTTAGCGTTAATCATTTGGGGCAAACTGATGAGCTTTCAGACGTCAATACGCGTCTTAAAGAAGCCGGTTTTCTGCTAAATACCTCTGGCGGCGAAATAAAAGGCGGACCTGAGGTCTTCCTCGCGCAGTCTTCTACTATGGCCGACCGCGCTCCGGTGGATTTTTCTGATGAGACCGCCGCTATTCCTAGCTGCTTTTACGAATTCGCTCAGCGTTATAACATGCCTAATGGCAAGCGTTACCAAGGCTTTGTGGCAGCGTCTGCAGATAAGATTTTTGAAAGCACTAACGTCAGTTAAGTTATTTACGCGTTAAATTAGCGCGCATTGAACGAAAAGTAAGAACGGATATGCGATAAATAAAAGGGCGAACGCCCTTTTATTTTCTGTCAGGAAAAGTATCTGACGGGTTCGTATGCCTTGCCAGGAACTGATCATAGGGCATGGGTTTATCGAAATAGAAACCCTGCATTAAATTCACGTCAGCATTTTCCATAAAGGGCAAGTAAGACTCCTGCTCTACCCCTTCCACCACAATTTCAATCTGCAATCTATTGAGCATGGCCACCAATCCGCAAAAAAGCGAATTCGCTTTACTGTTGTTATGAATATCCTTAACCAAGCTTCTATCCACTTTAACGACTTCAAAATGAAAGTTTCGAAGATAACTTAAGGAAGAAAACCCACTGCCAAAATCGTCTAGTGAAAGGCGAAAGCCGACTTCACGCAGACTATTTAGCGCAACAAGCGCAGCTTTCTCATCACGGATAAAAATAGACTCAGTAAGCTCAAGTTCAATCATGTCAGTGCGCACTGAACAGTCATCACAAATTTTGGAGGCTTGGGCGGGGAAATCGGTGTCGAGCATTTGGTTAACGCTGATATTAATTGAAAGCGGTATGCTCTCTCCTTGCTGCGCTTCCATCATGGCGATGTAGTCGCATGCAGCTTCCAGCGCTTGCAACCCAATCTGGCGGTCTAGGTCGTGCTCTTCCGCAATAGGAATGAATACCACAGGAGGTACAACACCGTGTAAACCAGATATCCACCTACAAAGTACTTCTCCGCCTTTCAAAGTACCCTGCAAGTCATACTTGCCTTGAATATAGTAATCGAGCAAATTGTTTTCAATAGCCTTACGCAAGTCATTCACCATACTGACCTGTTGCGACATTCTCTCGTGAAGCCCTTCTTCGTATACATTCACTTGGCCTTTGCCAAGCTTTTTGGCGTGATACATCGCTGCATCTGCACATTGGACAACGCCTTCAATACTGTCATTGTCTTCGGGAAATTTGGCAATACCAATACTTGCTGACAGTTTTAATTCGACCTTTTTGGTCACCACAAAATCTTCTTCTATGAGCCCAATAAGCGCTTCGGATTGCTCCACCGCCCAGTCAATATCTTGTCGTGGAAGTACAGCGATAAACTCATCGCCTCCCCACCGCGCCACATCGCCGTGCGGACCAAAAGAAGCAGTAAGCAGAGCAGCAACACGCTGAAGCTCGGTATCTCCTTTCTCGTGCCCAGCGGTATCATTAATAGCTTTGAACCCATCAAGGTCGATAAACACCACTAAAAAGTTGGTTTGGCTGTCGAAAAAGTGCCGGAAAATATCTCGCAGGGCGCTGCGATTATTGAGCCCGGTTAATTCATCGTACAGGGCAAGTTGCTGCAACCGCGCTTCGCTTCGTTTACGTTCACTGATATCCCGCATAGTAGCGATAAGCGACGACGAAGCTTGTAAGTAATTGTCAAAAACTGATACGGAAATATCTACCGGAGTGTTGTTACCGACTCTAGGCACAATAACAGATTCAAACCTAAGTTGTTTGTTGTGGTGCAGGCTGTTTGTATTAACTTTTTCCCCCATCAGCAAATCATTGAGATTAAGATTGATACAAGCCATCTTATCTGCCGCGCCCACTAACTTCACAAACGCCTCATTACACTCGTTTATGCTTAAGCTAGGTGATAATACCAACATGGGTTCGCGGGAATTCGCAAAGGCTGATGCCATTAGTTGGAAGGATTGTTCTGCTTGCCTTTGCTGCGTAATGTCTCTGGTGGTGCCCACTATTTGCAAGGCTTCACCGCTACTACCACGCTTAAGTACACGCCCTCTCAAACGAATCCATTGCAACTTACCTTGTATGCTCATACGGAAGGAAAGTTCTATGCGTTCGCGGCCACCATGAAGCGCCATCGACCATTGAAACTGTAAGTTTTCCAAGTCGTCTTCATGCACTAACGCCATTAAGTCGATTGGCGTTCCTGACCAGGTAGATTCACTTTCTGAATTGAGCGAAAACGCTCGAATATCAATGATGTCATGGCTTGCTTGCCAATCCCAAAATGACGCTTGCGATGCCCACAAAGCGAGCTCTAATTTTTTCTGTGATTGCTGACTGAAAAGTAGTGCGTTATATAGCTCGTCAGACTTTAGCAGCAGCAAGGATTCAGCGTTTTCTCTGGCCGCTTTTTCACGCTGAAGCCGCCTTTCTAAGCTCTGTAGTTTTTTCTCTAGAGGATCTAGATTGGCGCCCACCGGCTACACAACCTGAATACTAAATTCGTACGTATGAGGGAATGACATCTGATGAGTTTCACGTTCTAGGGTGCAACCGAAATGTACCGCTGCGGCATCCATTAGCCCTTCAGCAAGGGGATATAACTCTCGTTCAGAGAAGTAGCGCAAGCGCATACCGGTATCGGTTCTAGATATCACGGTAAAGCGCGGTAAATCAGCATCTGGATAGAGTTTTCGCACTTGTACATGAATGTCACCATCTAGGTGTTCTAGCAACTGCAAAATGTCTTTTGTGTCTGCAAGTACATTGCCGTGTACTGCTGCTAACTTACCAAAGAGGTAAACCCCAAAATCGTAAAGCAGTTCATTGACTGACTTACCGGTTTTCGCGGCAAGAATAGATAAAATTTTCTGCATTTCTTCAAAAGGGTAATAGCCGACCGCAGTATAGGCACCATCATTAGTTAACTCAGCTTCTACTATCACTTCGTCAGCAAATTCAGGCGATACCTTTTCTTCTAGCATGTCTATTAGCGAAGTAAATACAATCCCTAACATACGGTCTCCTTATACGATTAATAATAGTGTAGTTCAGTCCCACTCAACGACAACCATTGTTTAGGAAATATCGTTGTCCTGGCCCTCTGGACTATCATCACTTGGGGCACTTTGACTTTGTACCACTTCAACACCATCAACCCGCTGTAAACCTCGAGGTAATTTGTTTCCTCTGCGTCCTCGCTCTCCATAATAATGTTCCAAATCTGAAGCAGATAAGGTCATATTACGTTTACCCGCAGTCACTTTTAATGAAGCCCCATCAGGCACTACAGCTAATACGGTCACAAATTCTTCGCGGGATTGTGCTTTGGCACCAGGAATATTAATTAGTTTGTTCCCTTTTCCTTTACCTAAGCTAGGTAAGTCTTTAAGCGGGAACAACAACATACGCCCTTCGTTAGATATGGTTAAGCACCAATCTGATTCAGGGTTAGTAACAGGTTTAGGGATCATTACCTTGGCTGCGGTTGGCAAAGAAAGGTAGGCTTTCCCTGCTTTATTCTTGCTCACCATGTCTTTAAATGTGCCAAGGAAGCCGTAGCCTGCATCGGAGCCTACCAAAAACTTAGCTTCGTCGGATGCCATAATAACGTGCTCAAACGACTCACCACCTACCAAGGAAAAACGCCCGGTAAGCGGTTCTCCCTGACTTCGCGCCGATGGCAAACCATGGGCATCACATGAGAAAGTCCGTCCCGAGGTATCCATAAATACCGCAGGCTGATTACTTTTCCCTTCTGCGCTTGATAGATATCCATCACCCGCTTTATAGCTCAATCCTTCGGCATCAATGTCATGGCCTTTAGCACACCGTGCCCAACCCTTTTCCGATAACACCACGGTAACCGATTCGGCTGGCACAAGTTCTTTTTCAGATAATGCTTTCGCTTCACCGCGCTCAACAATAGGTGAACGTCTATCATCACCATACTTTTCAGCATCGGCTAAAATTTCTTTCTTGATAAGGGTTTTTAAGCGGCGATCTGAACCTAACAAGGTTTGCAATTTATCACGCTCTGCTGCCAGTTCGTCTTGCTCACCCTTAATTTTCATTTCTTCAAGCTTGGCTAAATGACGAAGCTTTAATTCTAGTATTGCTTCTGCTTGCTTATCGCTAAGCGAGAATCGTGAGATTAATTCTTGCTTGGGTTTTTCGTAAGTACGAATAATTTCGATAACTTCGTCGATATTCAAAAAGGCAATGAGCAAACCTTCAAGAATGTGTAAGCGAGCGAGTACTTTGTCTAAGCGGTACTGAAGACGGCGCGTCACCGTCTCTTTTCGGTAAATCAACCATTCAGATAATATAGTACGAAGATCTTTTACTTGAGGGCGCCCGTCCAAACCAATCATGTTTAGATTTACACGATAGTTTTTTTCTAAATCCGTAGTCGCAAATAAATGCTGCATCAACTGCGCGGTATCGATACGGTTTGAACGCGGCGTAATAATTAAACGGGTAGGGTTTTCGTGGTCTGACTCGTCGCGTAAATCACTGACCATTGGCAGCTTCTTAGCCTGCATTTGCCCTGCAATTTGCTCTAGGATTTTACCGCCTGAAGCTTGGTGAGGTAGCGCAGTGACAACAATATCGCCATTTTCTTCATGGAATACCGCACGCATTTTAATTGAGCCGCGACCGGTTTCATACAGTTTACGAATATCAGCTTTAGGCGTAATAACTTCAGCTTCGGTAGGGTAATCCGGTCCGTTAACGTGCTCTAACACATCGCTAAGCTCTGCTTTGCTGTTATCGAGCAACATGGCACAGGCATAGGCCAATTCACGCACATTATGTGGTGGAATATCTGTTGCCATACCAACAGCAATACCCGTTACGCCATTAAGCAAGATATGCGGCAAACGAGCGGGTAACACACAAGGCTCTTCTAATGTGCCATCGAAATTGGGGGTCCAATCAACGGTGCCTTGGCCTAGTTCATCCAGTAATACTTCTGAAAAACGAGAAAGTTTAGCCTCGGTGTATCGCATGGCAGCGAAAGATTTAGGATCGTCCGGTGCCCCCCAGTTTCCTTGCCCATCAACGAGTGGATAGCGGTAAGAAAAGGGCTGCGCCATCAAAACCATCGCTTCATAACACGCGGAATCGCCATGAGGATGAAACTTACCTAGTACATCACCTACCGTTCTGGCCGACTTTTTATACTTAGCATTGGCGCTCAGCCCTAAGTCAGACATAGCGTATATGATGCGTCTTTGTACGGGTTTTAGGCCATCGGCAATATGAGGTAGGGCACGGTCCATGATGACGTACATGGAATAATTTAAGTAAGCGTCTTCGGTAAAGCGCCTTAAAGGCAGTTGTTCTACACCGTCACGGTTAATAATAATGTCGTCGCTCATGATAATTTTTTCGTTTTGTTATTTTCACAATACAGCGTTAATGCAAAGCCTTTAGTTTTTTAGACAGGTGGCAGCGTTAACGAACGGCGTGTTTATGTGGAAGAGTTTAACCACAAAGGAGGACTTTTTATTAAGCCTTCAATGTTTCTATTGTGGGGGAAACTAGGGGCTAGTGCAATAATCACTATTAGGTTAACTCACTATGACGATAGACGTTAATGCTTCAATCTTTTGTACAATTGTCCGCCAGAGTGGTTTAATAACAATAGAAGAAGATTAAGAAGCTATTCAGGATGTATTTGTTTCGAATTTTTACACTGCTGTGCGCACTACTTTGGCTTATCGCCCCTCAACCAAGTCACGCTCAGCACATTGAGCAACTTTTCGATGAAGATGCTTCTTTAGACCTCTCCGACTCCCTGTACTATTTATACGAAGCCAATCTACCACTCACAATAAATGATGTGAGTAGAAGACGCAGCGACTTTCGCATGCATCCTTATAGCAACCCCAACTTCGGCTTTAGAGACAAAGGAATGTGGTTGTTAACTTCATTTTCCAACGTGTCAAACCAAGAGAACTGGGTATTTTCTATCAATTTTAGCCAACTAGACAAGGTCGACTTCTATTTGGTTAAAAATGGCGAAGTATTGCAACAAAGCCATCAGGGTAAATCTCAAAAAGAACAAATTTTTCGCATACCCACATTGCGGGTAACGCTAGCCAACGCCGAACGGGTCGATCTATTTATACGTGTTGAAAGCCAATCATCAAGCCTTATTACACCATTAAAAGTGCAACCTGAGCCTGTTCACAGCAGTTCGTTCCAAATGGACAGCCTGATGTGGGGGCTCTTTTACGGCGGCTTGCTGATACTGGCTGTTTATAACCTTGTGCTTTATTTCGGGGTTCACGAGCGCAGCCTGATTGCTTACGTCGGCTATATATGCGCCGTTATTCTTTGGCAATTTATTTGGGGCGGCCATATACACCTGTTGTTTTCCGGGGGGATACCCTATTGGCTTGTTGGTCACACCGAACTGATTTTTGTGATCATAGGTATTTCGTCCGGTTTGTTTACCGTGAGCTTTCTAGAGACCAAGAAGAACGCCAAGGCCGCACACCCCGTCATTGTGCTGTTATTGGCGGTGCAAATAGTTATTGGGGTAATTTGTTTTCTGGGTTTACTTCCCTCAATTTGGAAGAACAACCTAGTTTACGGCGTAGGTCTTATTGCTATTTGTAGTTATATATTTGCCGGTATCGAGGCCTTCGTAAACCGTTTCCAACCTGCTCGGTACTTTATATTTGCATGGGGAATGCTGGCAACAGGTGCCATTATTGGCATGCTAAGTCTAGTTGGGGTACTCCCTTCAAACGACTTCACCACATATTGTTTCCAAGTGGGCGTATTTTTAGAATCTGGGCTGTTTTCATTCGCGCTAATGGAAAAAAGCAGAAGCCAACTTGAACACGAAGTTGAGCAAGCTACCGATGATCTACGCAACAATATGGAGCTCATTGAAGAGCAAAATGCGCGCTTAGATATTGCTCGTAAAGATGCCATTAAAGCCAGTAATGTGAAATCGCAATTTCTTGCCAATATGAGCCATGAAATACGTACGCCTCTTAACGGTATTCTAGGGTTTAGCCGAGAACTGACCCATGCGTCTTTACCATCCGATCAACAAGAACAAGTGCGAATTATCAATACTGCCGCTGATAACTTGCTGACCATAGTCAACGATGTATTAGACTTCTCTAAGATTGAAGCGGGTAAACTACAAATTAACAACCAGCCATTTTCACCCAATACTTTGTTGGAAGAAATGGTGACGATTATGGCGAAGTCTTCCCATAGTAAAAAGTTAGAATTTGTTTTCGACCTGTCGCCTTTACCAGAAAAATTAATCGGTGATGTTTTCAGAATTAAGCAAATTTTGAATAACCTGCTTAGCAACGCCTTAAAATTCACGCCTTCCGGTACTATTACCCTTGCGGTCAAAGGCCGCCCGCTTTTACACGGAATTCATGAAATTGAAATCATCGTTGAAGATACGGGTATAGGCATAAACCGACAGGACAGAAAGAAACTCTTCAATGCGTTTTCCCAAGTGGATGACTCGATAAACCGCAATTATCAAGGTACCGGATTAGGCTTGGTGATTAGTCGTGAGCTAGTTCGACTCATGCGAGGCGACTTAACCCTCAAAAGTACGCCAAGGCAAGGCTCCACCTTTGTGGTTACCCTTAGAACCAATCATTTAAGCCAGAAATATGCATTAAGTGCTGATACTGAATGGCACGGAAAGCATGTGGTTATCTTCGACCCCATTCCTGCCACGCGCCGAGCCAGTGCCTCTATGTTGAAGCAACTGGGTGCTAAAGTGACCACTGTTGAATCCGTTGATTATCTTTCTAGACTGTCGCTACAGTCATCTTCCACTGACTTCTTTATGGCAACAGTGCCGGTATCAAAAATGGACAAGCGGGATGAGTTCTTAAGCCGCTTTGTACAGTTTAATGCGACTAAGCGCGTACTTTGGTATTCGGGCCCTGAGCCTTTTACTCAATACCCGAGTTTGTCTCAGCATTTTCATACTCAAATCCGCATGCCGATGACATTGAGTAAACTCGATGGCTTAGTGAACAATAAGAAAGCAGTACCACGAAACCCACTTCAAGATAAGTTGAATTCCCTTCCACGGGCAAGAATTTTAGCCGTGGATGATATGGATATGAACCTCAAGTTACTGCATACCTGGCTTGATAATTCACCGATATCATTAGTAACCACAACAAGTGGCGAAGACGCGGTTAATCAATGCCAAACCCAAGAGTTCGACTTGATATTAATGGATGTGCAAATGCCCATCATGGATGGGCTTCAAGCGTCCCGTGCAATTAGAAAAACCACGCTGAATATGGGCACGCCAATTATTGCGGTAACCGCCCATGCATTTAAAGAAGAGCAAGAAAGGTTATTGGCTTCGGGTATGGATGACTATCTGCCCAAACCCATTGAGATTGGGTTACTGGTAGACCTTATTCGTTCTTGGTGCCATACCACTGAGCCGGGGCACATATTACTGCCTTCATTAGACTGGCAGCTGGCCTTAAAGCGCGCACATCAGAACCATGAAGCGGCCAAAGAGCTACTTGAAGACTTTATTACCATGGCGCCAGACATGCTGACGACCTTAAAAGCGCTGTGGAATGAAAAAGATTATGCTGAGCTTAAGCTCGAAATTCACAAATTACATGGGGCCTGCTGTTACATAGGTGCGCCGCGACTGCAAAGCTTAGCCGATGAGCTAGAAAGCGCCCTAAAATTAGGGCAACATTTTTTAGTGGCTGAACATCTGCCGTTGCTACTCGATGAAATTGAACGAGTCTGTTCAGAAGGCCAGACACGCACAGGCTAGCCTAACTAAAGTTATTCAGCGTTATTGGTTCTGCGGGCGGCTTGGCATTGAGAGATAAGCGCAGCAAACTCTTCTGGAGTTCTGTCTATATCAGAGGTGGCAATAAACACGTCATAACCAAGGCGCTTGCGAAGCTCTGCCATGCGATTGGCCAACATGGCTTTTACGCCGGTGAGTACAGTGCCATTGTTTAACGTAAAATGATTGTCATCGAACATAGACTCTTCGTAGCAACTTCCCGTGGCACACCCTTCATTCGTGTTATGTAGCAACAAAGGCCGCTGCTCCATCAGCAAATGGGTGGCTAAACGTGGCGATATACTGGTTAGAAACTCGGCATAGTCTTTTAATTTGAAGCCCACGGTTTCAAGCCCTACATGATCTAAACCTTGTCGTACTCTAGGGCAGTCTGCCCGCTGTAGGTTTTCCCAATGTATTCGCCAGCTGCCTAAACGATGGCGATAGGTGATAACGTCCGTGGTCATTTCTAGGCTGAATTCAGGTTCGCGAATTTTAAAGTAGCCCACCAGCAAGGTAACTAACGCCGCACTGGTGATCAGAATACCCGCTAAAAATAGCCAATCAGGGAGCAATACAAACCAAAGCGCAGCAAACACTAACCCTGCGCAACCAATAACAATACTGGTTATGCCGTTACTTTTTGACGCGGCTCGAATAAGAATAGGTTCAGGGTTATTGCCAGACATACAGGTACACAACCAACATAATTAAGGCCCACAGCACATAAAGTCGAATTCGCTGGCAGACGGCACAGTCTGTCTTCCACCAGCTAAAATGGCGTGTTGGCGCATTTCGTTTATTCTGATCTTTACGCATAAACAGGCAAACAGATTAATAATAAATACAGTTTACCTGTTTATAACTCGTGTTGTTAGGCCAGATGTCGATAGCGGTATCGCTGAAATGCTGCCACCAAGGTGGGTGTGAACACTAACGATAATATGACAGAAAAGCCTACGCCACCGGCTAGCACGACCGCGAGAGGCGGCCAGAAGCTGCCTTCGCTAAATAGTAATAGCGGGATTAACCCACCTACTGTCGTAAAGGTGGTGGAAAGAATGTGCCTGCTACAGCCCATAGTTTCCTGCACGATAGCAGCAATGTTTCCATGTTTAGCTTCTGTGTTTGCATTTATCGCCGCAATAACCACGATGGAGCCATTTATTGCAACCCCAATTAGCCCTGCAGATCCTAATAGGGGGTTAAAGCCTATCGGTAAACCTGATAACCATAAGCTAAACATGCCAAGTCCTACCGAGAGTATGGCTACCAATACAATCACCCCTGCCATACGCAAGCTCGTAAAGGTTAGAATTAGGGTAGTTAGCATAAGTACAAGGAGCACTGGCGCGTAAGTTCCTAGCTGCCCCATTGCCCGTCGCTGTTCGTCGGCATCTCCTGCAAGATGAATACGATACCCTTCTGGCAAGGCTAAGCTTTCGTTTAGCTTCTGTCTTAAAGTATTACTGGCATCAACAGGAGGAATATTCGGCAATAGGTAAGCCTGAATACGATTGACCCGCTCACCATCTTGGCGGGTAATACTGCTGATAGATGGTGCGAGTGTTAACGAAGCCACCGCACCTAACGACGACCAATTTATAGCGCTGTTTACCGAACTGTCCCCCGCCACGGGAATAGGCATGGCGTTTATGCCCGCGACATCTTGCCTGAAACTATCTGATAATCTCACCCGCACAGGAATTTCTTCCGTACTTTCCAACACTGAACCACCAGCAAGCCCTGAAAAGTTAATTTGCATCTGACTGGCTAAATCGGACAGGCTCAGGCCAAGGTACGACAATGTATCACTTGAAGCATCCACATTTAGTTCCGGCTCCCCCATAGTGATACTCGCTGTTGATTGGGAAATTCCGGGCACTTGTGACATTAAAAATCGAACCTGCTGACCCAATTCATTCAAGATGTCTAAATCAGGCCCGAAGATTTCTACTTCTACCGGCGCAGCAATAGGCGGTCCTTGTCCAAAGGCGCGCACCACAATTTGAACTTCAGGGAAGGTATCATCAAGGTGACGTTGCAAACGGCTGATTAAATTCGCGGCCTCTTCTACTGTGTGTGTCGTGACTACAGCATTAGAAAAGTGGGGTAAATTATCCCGTGTCATGACTTGGTTGTAATATACCGATGGGGCAGAACCTCCTACTAACCATGTCACCTGCTTCACCCCTTCACTTTCGCGGATAACACTGTCGACTTTGTGGGTGTAAGTGAGGGTGTTATCTATGCTGCTACCCTCTTTTGTCCACATGTAAACTTCGAACTGATCTCTATCAGCACTAGGGAAAAATACGTTAGCCAGCGTGCCTGAAAGTACAAAACCAGAGATACAAAAAACAAGCACTAGCGGTAGAACTAAAATGGGTCGTGCAATCCACGCGGCTAAATGTACGCGAAACGCTTGGCTTAATTTAGGGGCTTGTAACCCTACTTGCCACCAATGTTTATTCCCTACATTCTCAGCTTCTTCTCCTTTAGGAAGAAAGCGAGCCGCTAATGCCGCTATTACGGTTAGGGATATAAACAACGAGCCAATTAATGCCATCACCACGCTTATAGCAATAGGCCCAACAAAATCACCAATATTACCGTTTAGCAGGAAAATAGGCATGAAGCCTAATATGGTGGTAAGTGTTGAGGCGAGTAAAGGCGCAAAAAGGTGAGAAACGCTTTTGGCCATCGCTCCAACGCGAGTAGCAGATGGGTCTTGTAAGTTAATCCGAATTTCATCGGTAATAACAATGGCGTTGTCGATTAACAGTCCGATGGCGATAATCATGCCGAAAATGGACATTTGGTGAATTTGTTCGTTATAAAAGTTTAAAGAGAACAGCGCAAAAGATGCACACAAAGGAAGCGCTAACCCCACAATCCATGACGCTTTAAACCCCATAAAGAGTAAAATAACTAACATGACTACCGCACAGCCCATCAATAGGTTGCCCGATAGTTCGGCTAGGCGATTGCCGGTATATTTATTCTGCTCAAAAGCGATGTCAGCTGTTACCGTGCCTTTGAATTCCTGATTAAAGCTATCCACCACGCTTAGCGCATCGTTAGTCCATACATCGGCACGTAGCGAGGTTTGCATACGGGCAGCAACAAAGATAACTTCTTCTCCGTCGAGCACACCAATGTCAGAACGTGGCGTTACATAGCCGCGGGATACCTTTGCAACGTCTTCTACCCGTAAATAACGCCCCTCTTGATTAACCAATGGAATAGCAGACACCATCGCCACTCCGTCTAATCCTTTCGCCACAGTGAAGCGTAAATTTGTGCTTTCAGTGTCAAGCACACCTGCAGGAAGTTTAGGATCGGCGCTACTAATAATATTGCTGACTTGTCCAAGATTTAGGCCGGTGGCCGCGAGTTTATCCGGGGAGATACTTACGCTAATTTCTTCTTCCGGCGCACCATAAATACGCACTAACTCGGTGCCATGTACATTACGAAGTCTATCGGTGAGTTCTTCCGCTAACCGCCCCGTAAGAGTAAGCGATGTGGTATCGGGGTGTGAGGCTTTTAAAGCCAGTAATAACGTGAATGCCGTGGCTCCGCGCTTTTCATCAAAAATAGGCGAACCTATACCTTCAGGGAAACCTGCTGATGCTTCGCCTATAGCGTCTCGTATTTCACTGAATAACTGTTCGTTACTACTGCTATCAATCCAATCTTGAGTTTCAATATTGATGACCGATATACCAGCTCTTGAAGTTGATTTAACTTCCTTTATTTCAAAGATTTCGCGTAGCTTATCTTCTATTACATCACTGACTAGGGCTTCCACCCGTTCTGCTGAAGCTCCTGGGTAAGACGTGATAACAAGCGCATTTCGGGTATCAATTCTAGGGTCTTCTAAGCGCGGTAAGTTACCTAGCGCAGACATGCCTGCAACAAGCAATATCACTAAGCTTAAAACGAGTAAGTGAGGTCGTCGGTAGAATAAGGTATACCATGGGTATTTTTTATCAGTATCAAATAGCATGGGGTTCATTGCGTTGCTCCCTCGGCGCTATTCACACTCCCCTCACTTAATTTAACCGATTGCCCTGGCGACAGCTTATGCGTACCACCTGTTACTAAGCGGTCGCCATCACTTAAGGCACCGCGTACAAAGGCACGCTCACCGTTGGTGTAAATAACTTCAACGGTTCTGCTTTCAAGGGTAAGTCCTTCTTGTTCTGTCACGACAAAGACTCGCCATAGGCCTCGTAAACCATTGCTAAGGGCACTAGCAGGTATCCAACTGCCGGTGCTATCGCCGTGACGTTGCCCTAATAAGGTGGCAAGATCGCCTGGTCTTAGGCCTGCATTGCTCGATAGATTTACGAGGATATCAACAGTACGGGTTTGTCTGTTGCGCACAGGGGAAAGCTGGCTCACCGTTGCTTCAATATTTAACGCATCAACATTAAGGGCTACCTTTTCACCTACCCGAAATAGAGAGACCATATCTGCTGGCACCGCAAAGCGAGCTTGTAAGGGCGCATCGCTAGTAAGACTAAGCAAGGCGGTCCCTGCAGTAACAACACTCCCTTCATCAAAATAACGCGCACTAATTATGCCTGAAAACGGCGCGAACAATTTTGTTTTAGCTTGCTCTACATCTAGACTTTTAATACTTGCTTCAATTTCTTTTACCTGCGCACTGGCAGCAGCGGTATTGGCTTTAACTTCATCTAAACGTTGCGACGATTCGAGTTTTTTCTCCACCAGTACAGTGACCCGCTTTTCGCTTAGCTCTGCTAACGTTAAATCTGCCCGTGTACGTTCTAATGTCGCGTTTAATTCCACAAGGCGCGCAGTCAATCTGTCATTGTCTAGCTTGGCTAGTACCTCACCTTTTTGAACCGTATCCCCTTCATCAACGAAAATTGCCATGACTTGGCCACTGGTATCAAAAGACACATCAGCTGCTTTGGGAGATTCAATTAATCCATAAATTTTTACCGGCATTTCAAAACCGCTTTGCAGCGTAACTCGCTGAGTGGAAACCGCGGTAGGTGGATGGTCGGTGAGTGTTTGTGTGGCGCCATTAAGCCCGGCAGCAAACAGCAGAAGCGTTAATCCAACAACGAAGATAGTGATAGCAGCATACAATGCTGTCGATGCCCCTTTTCCTTGTTCAGTGGACTCAATTGTCATTTCATTTTCCTTGCTTCTGCAGGCCTATTAGCCGAGGCATATTTGGTATACTATTTTTACTATGCTAGATTATAAATACTAGACCGTCTAGTTTGATATTAAAAATTTAAGTGAGATTCCATTGCCTGAGCAAAAAAACAAACGACAAGGCCGCCCAAAAAGCGAAGAAAAACATAACCTTATTCTTCATTCAGCGTCGTGCTTATTTATAGAGAATGGTTTCGCAAATACTTCAATGGACAATATTGCTAAGGCATCTGGGGTATCAAAACAAACGGTTTACTCTCATTTCGATAATAAAGATGCCTTGTTTAAGGCTGCTATTACAAAGAAGTGCCAATCTTACCAACTCGATACCAACCAATTGATGCAGGGCACAAATGCTAACCTACCGCTAAACCATTATTTAAAGCAGGTAGGTGCACAATTCATCAGGTTAATTCAAGACCCAGAAGCGGTTGCTGTTTTCAGGCTGGTCATTGGTGAAGCGCAAAGCACCCCTCATGTAGCAAAACTATTTTATGATGCTGGGCCTGGTGCATCGATAGAAGCTTTCTCTGAAATGTTTTTCTTTTATGGCAAAGGCGCGCTAACGAAAGCTAACAGCGTACAGTTGGCCATAGACTATTGTTCATTGCTACAAAGTGAATTTCATAACAAATTGCTGTGCGGTGTACAGGTGGCAATGCCCGATAAAGCCATTAGCGCCCATGTAGAAATTGCTGTCGAGAAAACCTTACTGCTATTTAATACTTATTGTACAAATAAAGACGAATAACTCCCCCTCAAGACGGCGACGAAGGATTACTTATTTCCTCGTTTGTTATACACTACAGCCGTTTTCGTTGATGATTGAGTGACATATGTCTGACTTTACCGGTAACCACATTCTTTCGGTTAATCAATTCGATCGTGAGGCTATTGAGAAAGTATTCTCAGTTGCAGATTCTATGCAGCCTTATGCGAAACGCCAAAAGCGCACCACTGTGCTTGAAGGCGCTATTCTTGGTAATTTATTTTTCGAACCTAGCACCCGTACTCGCGTCAGTTTCGGTACTGCGTTTAACCTTTTAGGTGGCGAAGTACGTGAGACCACCGGCATGGCCAGTTCAGCTTTAGCTAAAGGCGAATCACTCTATGATACCGCCCGCGTACTAAGCGGTTACTCAGACATTATTGCCATGCGTCACCCTGCTGCCGGATCGGTAGCCGAGTTTGCAGAAGGCAGTCGTGTACCAGTGATTAACGGTGGTGATGGCGCTAATGAACACCCTACTCAAGCCTTGCTCGACCTATTCACCATTAAACGTGAACTGGAATACCATGGGCATGGTATTGACGGATTGCATATCGCCATGATTGGCGACCTTCGTTATGGCAGAACCGTACACTCGTTATCTCGCCTATTGTGCTTATTTAAAAATGTGCGCTTTACGCTAATATCTCCCAAAGAGTTAGCCATGCCACAGCCGATTATCGATACAATTGAAAATGCGGGGCATCAGCTCAATATTACTGAAACACTTGAAGGCAGTATGGATGCCGACATTTGTTACCAAACCCGCATTCAGGAAGAGCGCTTTCCTTCTCAAGAAGAAGCGAATAAATACCGTGGAAAATTTCGTTTAAACCACTCTATTTATACTCGCCATTTCCAGTCTAAAACCGTCATTATGCATCCACTTCCTCGGGATTCTCGTATAGAGGCTAACGAGTTAGATAACGACCTAAATTTAAATCCAAACCTTGCCATATTCAGACAAACTGACAACGGTGTTCTAGTACGCATGGCGCTATTTGCGCTTACGTTAGGCGTTGAAGAGTTATTGACTAAATATGAACGTGAAGTGGTATGGTTCAGCAACAAGAGCAATGAATTACATGCAAAAATCTGAAGTCCTTTTTACCCGCGCCCAAAAAACAATTCCTGGCGGTGTTAATTCTCCCGTTCGCGCCTTTAAAGCCGTTGGCGGAACACCTCGCTTTATTACCAAGGCTGATGGCCCTTACATGTGGGACGCCGACGGTAAACAGTATATCGATTACGTGCAATCATGGGGTCCCATGGTATTGGGTCATAACAACCCACAAATTCGTCAAGCAGTCATCGATGCCTCTGAATTCGGCCTTTCATTCGGTGCGCCTACCGAAGCTGAAATCATTATGGCTGAAACGGTCAGTAAATTGGTGCCGTCGATGGAAATGGTACGCATGGTAAATTCAGGAACTGAAGCCACCATGTCGGCTATTCGCTTATCTCGTGGCTACACGGGTCGCAATAAAATCGTTAAATTTGAAGGCTGTTACCACGGCCATGCCGACTCTTTGCTAGTAAAAGCAGGTTCTGGGGCATTGACCATGGGCGTGCCAAGCTCTCCTGGGGTACCCGCTAACGTGGCCGAGCACACCGTTACTGTCGAATATAACAATATCGATAGTGTAAAAGAGGTGTTTAATGCTCACGGAAACGACATTGCCTGTATAATTGTTGAGCCAGTTGCTGGTAATATGAACTGTATTCCACCTGTTGAAGGCTTTTTAGAAGGTCTTCGTGAAGTGTGTGACGAATACGGTAGTCTTCTGATATTTGATGAAGTGATGACTGGTTTTCGGGTATCCCGCGGCGGAGCTCAAGAACGTTATGGCATAAAACCCGACTTAACTTGCTTAGGTAAAGTAATTGGCGGCGGAATGCCGGTAGGTTGCTTTGGTGGTAGAAGAGACATTCTTACCCATATTGCCCCTACAGGTCCTGTTTACCAAGCTGGTACGCTTTCTGGTAACCCAGTGGCGATGGCAGCCGGTTTGGCCGCCATGCAGCAAATTCAAGAAGAAGGTCTTTACGAAGGCATCTTTGAAAATACCCAAGCGCTCGCTGATGGTATGCAAGCTCTTGCCAATAAGCATGGCATTAAACTAAGTACTAATGTTGCCGGCAGTATGTTTGGGATATTCTTTACCGACATTGAGCGCGTTACTAATTATCAGCAGGCCATTAACTGCAACACAGAGCAGTTCAACAAATTTTACCACGGCATGTTGGAGCAAGGTGTTTACTTGGCACCTGCCTCATACGAAGCTGGATTTGTATCGAAAGCGCATGATAAGGATATCATTGCTAAAACTTTAGAAGCAGCTGACAAGGTGTTTGCAATGCTCAAATAACAATAATGGATAGGTATTTTGACGACAACGGATTGGTTACTACTAAGTGTCTTGTTTTTAGTTTTTGCTTACAGTGTTGTCGTTACCGCTGTGCTGGTGAAGTATCGCCGGCACAGACTCAATAGACTTGTATACCGACAACGAGTTAGAGCAAAATTAAAATCAGATCCCTCAACCGATCAGCATAATCAACACGTTGCTGATGAAGCGTTAAAGTTATCTCAAGCCTTTCAAAAGTTCGTCCCCCAACAGTTTATCGACCACATTACAAAAACCGGTTCAGGCCATATTGAGCTTGGTTATGCCGATGAGCAAGATGTGGCAATTCTTTTTTGCGACATCCGCGGGTTTACCGGCTTATCAGAAAAAATGCGTCCTCAGGAACTCATGGGTTTTCTCAACTCGTATTTTCTGCGTATGAATAAACCCATCCACGAGAACGGCGGGTTTATCGATAAGTTTATCGGCGATGCCATGATGGCATTGTTTGATCACCCTGGTGGTACTCCGCAAGATAAAGCAATTGACGCGATTAACGCTGCGATGGAATTACGCAAAACCCTCGATTTTTATAATATTCGTCGTAAACGTAAGGGCTTTGTTCCCATTAATGTGGGCGTGGGAATACATTATGGTCCTGTGGTAATGGGAACGGTAGGTTCCGACGATAGAATGGATACCACAGTTATTGGCGACAGCGTTAATATTGCCTGTCGTTTAGAAGCGCTAGCGCCAAAATACGGTGCTGACATTATTGTCAGTGCACAAGTACTTGAAGGAATGGGAGATAAGTTCCCTATTAAAACACGGCTTCTTGACTGGGTTCGGGTAAAAGGGCGCAAATCCCCCATCCGAATTTATGAAGTGCTTAGCCATTTGCCATATGAACAGCAGGAAGAACGGTTTTCGGTTCAATCTAAAATCGCCGCTGGCTTAGCTTGTCGAATAGATAAAGAGTGGGATTTGGCCATCGCGCACTTTGAAGCGGCGCTAGCCATTCTTCCTCAAGATTCCTTGGCAAAGCACCACATCGATGTGTGTCGTATATATCAAAACATGCTGCTGCCAGATGACTGGGATGGCGCGTTAAATATTCAGTAACGCCTCACCGAGGTTATTCAGATTCTGTATTTTTCGCCTGCTCGCGAATAAAGGTTACAGACGGCGCAAAAAAGGCAGCACCTGTTTCCGCATTGGTGAAATCTAACCAGCGGTCGTAATCTCCGTCACCATTGCCATATATTTGGCTATGCAGCATAGCTTTAAAGGGTCTAGCACTGGCCGAACAACTTACAAACAGCAGCCCTTGCGACACCATATCGCCATAAGGCATACCTTGTTTTATCAGCCCTGCTTTACCACTTTCAGTGGTAATTATGTTGGCGCGCACACTATGAGAAGATTCAGATTGTTCTGCACTCACCAAGTTATGCTGCTGAGTTGTCCCCATCACTTGTTCTTGCTGCCGTGATGAGAGGCTGTGCCAACGGCGTAAGTCATGCTTGTAGCGCTGTACGTGAAGATAACTTCCACCGCTAAAATCAGGATCGTTTTCGCTTACGATGGCAACCTCTCTGCGCTTCATTCCACGCGGGTTGTCAGCAGCATACAAGTACCCGGTAAGATCCCGTCCATCGAGGTAACGAAAACCACGAATTTGTTCTACCATTTCTACGTGTAATCGCAGTAAATCCATCACTTCGATACCGATGGCATGACAAATATCTAACCGATCAGCCCTAATTTGAATAAACAAATCACAGGGCATAGTAGGCGCACTTCTGTCCTCACACTGCATATCAGGGAAAGGCATCAGTTCTACTGGAATTAACCCTGGGTACACTTCAGTCCAATAACCGGTTCCAATTGCCACAACGCCGGTCACCATGGCTTCGTAGTGCTCTGACTCAAAGTGTTCGAATATATCCAACACCCGGGCAAGCTTCGCCCTTACCGCCTCACAATCGTCATCAATAACGTTAAGCAGTAAATATTGCGCATGTAAATTAGGTTCTGCGCAAATCCCTTTTTGTGGTTGTGTCATGGGCACTCTTATTGTTATTTAACCATGGCGAACAATGAAACAAGTGTGTATTAATAACCCGCTGCTTGTCCATCTTTTCGGCTTTCAGAAGCCCCAAAGTAAACCTTTCGCTTATCATCCCACATTATGGCTTGATAACCCCCAAAAGCGCCAACAACACGCTGCAATGTGTGTCCCCGCTCCATTAACTCTCGCTGCACTGTTTCATCGAAGCCAGATTCAAGGCTGATATAACCGCCATCACGCATCAACTTACCCGTTGGAGTACTAGAGCCACTATGTAAAATACGCGGCGCATCACCAGCTTCTTGTAAATTCATGCCGAAATCGAGCATATTCACGATAATTTGTGCATGCATTTGAGGCTGTGTGCCTCCGCCCATAACGCCAAAGCTTAAAAACGGCGCACCATTACGAGTAACAAATGCAGGGATAATTGTATGAAATGGGCGCTTTTCAGGCTTAAGTTCGTTGAAATGTCCTTCTTCTAGCGTAAACATCTCACCTCGATTTTGTAGTACAAAACCAAGCCCTGGCGGTGTCATACCTGACCCCATACCGCGATAATTACTTTGAATGAGCGATACCATGTTACCGTCTTTATCGGCCACCGTTAAATAAACTGTATCGCCATCGTAAATACCTGCATCTACACGCTTTGCGGCCCTATCATCGTTAATAAGCTGCTGGCGTTTGGTGGCGTAATCTTTGGAAATTAACCACTCAACGGGAATGTCATTAAATGCGGGATCAGCATAAAATTTTGCGCGATCTTCAAACGCTAACTTTTTAGCTTCTACGAAGGTGTGGATGTAATCAGCAGAATTAAACCCCATGCCTTCAATGTCGTAGCGCTCTAATACATTGAGTATTTGTAATGCCGCAATGCCCTGCCCATTAGGGGGAAGCTCCCATACATCGTAGCCACGATAATTCGCCGATACCGGTTCTACCCACTCTGACGAATGCGATGCTAAATCGGCATAAGAAAGATAGCCACCTTGGGATTTCATATAGGCATCAATATTTTGCGCAATGTCACCCTTATAAAAAGCATCTCGCCCACCGGTTGCAATTTTTTCGTAGGTTACCGCAAGACCAGGGTTCTTAAATACATCCCCTTTTTTAGGGACTTTTCCATTAATAAGAAACGTTTCTGCAAAACCATCGTAATGACCAATTCTGTCATTGTTCATTGCTAAATAATAAGCAACCAGTTCAGAAACTGGAAAGCCATTCTTTGCATATTCAATGGCCGGCGTAAGCAAAGCCGTCATAGGCAATTTGCCAAACTTTTCATGGAGCATAAACCAGCCATCTACTGCCCCAGGCACAGACACTGGCAGTGGGCCGAATTTAGGTATTTGCGCTAAACCTCTATCGTTAAACACTTGTTTGGTCAGTAGCTTTGGAGAGCGGCCCGATGCGTTCAACCCAACTAACTTGTTTTCCTTGGCATCCCATACCATTGCGAATAGATCGCCGCCTACACCTGCCCCTGTAGGTTCAACAAGCCCCAGCATAGCGTTCGCAGCAATGGCAGCATCTACGGCGCTTCCGCCGCGTTTAAGCACGTCCAGAGCCACTTGGGTTGCAAGCGGTTGGCTCGTAGCGGCCATACCATGTTGCGCAATAACTTCTGAACGACTCGCAAAAGGCGCGCCGGTAACTCTATCGTACCCATAAGCCATTTGACTGACACACAGTAGTAACAAACATCGCAACAGCATGATTTATTATCCTAATAAGAGAACAAACCTAATTTAGCATTATTGCTAACTAAGTAAATTATCAATAGTTTAGCGTTATTTTTAACTTTATGAAAAACGAAAAAAGCCCCGCAGATGCGGGGCTTAAGATTGGTGATACAGGCATTATCGTTATTATAAGTAATTTTGCCTGTTCAGACTTCCTTACGTACGGCCGTTGGTGAAGTCAGGATAAGCTTCCAGACCACATTCACTCATATCAACACCGTCGAATTCTTCTTCTTCAGTTACACGAACACCAATGACGGCTTTAATCGCTAACCAAACAACTAGGCTTACTACAAACACCCAAACAAAGATGGTAGCAGCACCAATTAACTGACCAACGATGCTTGAACCGTCGTTAGTGAATGGAACAAGGATAAGACCAAGTAGACCAACAACACCGTGAACAGAGATAGCACCTACTGGATCATCAATTTTAAGTTTATCTAACGCTACAATGCTTAGTACTACTAAGATACCACCAAGGCCGCCGAATAAGGTTGCTTGTAGTGGCGTAGGAGTAGAAGGCTCAGCAGTAATAGCAACCAAACCAGCTAGTGCACCGTTAAGGGCCATAGTTAGGTCGGCTTTGCCAAACATAATGCGTGCTAAGATAAGCGCTGCAATACAACCACCCGCTGCTGCTGCGTTAGTATTCATAAATACAATCGCTACCGCGTTTGCACTTTCAACTGTTGCAGTAGCTAGTACTGAACCACCGTTAAAGCCAAACCAACCCATCCATAAAATGAATGTACCTAGTGTAGCTAGTGGAAGGTTAGCACCTGGAATAGCGTTAACTTTACCATCAGCAGTATATTTGCCTTTACGAGCGCCAAGTACCAATACACCAGCTAATGCTGCGGCAGCACCTGCCATGTGAACAATACCCGAACCTGCAAAGTCAGAGAAGCCAAGGTCACCAAGGGTGTACATGCCAAATACAGCTTCGCCGCCCCACGTCCAAGCACCTTCCATAGGATAGATGAAACCAGTCATTACAACAGCAAACGCTAAGAAAGCCCAAAGCTTCATACGCTCAGCCACTGCACCCGAAACAATAGACATTGCCGTTGCAACGAATACCACTTGGAAGAAGAAATCAGCAGAAGGTGCATACGTTGCTGCATCTTCAGCAACACCTGTTGCGCCGTCACCCATAATTCCACCTAGGAACGGGCTCCACTCGCCGCCACCATACATGATGCCGTAGCCGCAAATCATATACATGGTGCTAGCAATGGCAAATAACGCGATATTTTTAGTTAGAATTTCTGTCGTGTTTTTAGCGCGTACCAAGCCAGCTTCTAGCATGGCGAAACCTGCCGCCATCCACATAACTAGTGCACCGCAGATTAAGAAGTAAAAGGTATCTAGTGCATACCCGAGTTCAAATGTAATTTCCATTATGCTTTTCTCCGCAAATTAATCGTTTTGGCTTACAACGCGTCTGTGTCTGACTCGCCAGTTCGAATACGTACGGCTTGTTCAAGGTTGTAAACAAATACCTTACCGTCACCAATCTTGCCAGTCTTGGCTGCGCCAACGATGGCTTCTACCAAGCGATCTACCTGGTCGTCCTGAACAGCAATTTCCAGTTTGACTTTAGGTAAGAAATCCACTTGATATTCCGCTCCGCGGTAAAGTTCAGTGTGTCCTTTTTGACGTCCGAAACCTTTCACTTCGGTAACGGTAAGACCGTCAATTCCGATTTCTGAAATGGCTTCACGAACATCATCTAGCTTGAACGGCTTGATGATCGCTGTGACTAGTTTCATGAGTTGCTCCCAGTTTTTGTAATGGTTGTTTTGCACATTTCGTGTCTTGTACAGGGAAGTAAACCAAGAGATGTGCCACAAATAATTAGCAATTAAAAACAATAAGTTAACTAAAACGTGATGCATTTTGTTTACATTTATCGCACCGCCTTGGTGCATCGCGCCATCAATGCCCGATTTTAGAGCATGGTGAGTTAAATTAACTGAAAATAGCGATGAAATTAGGATGGAACTAATTAGTGACCTTGCGGGTCAGTTATTAGGTATGACAATTATCACACCTATTATAGCGCCTGAGTATGTGCCTGAACGTGCGCAGGTTTTTAATGCGAACAATAAGAGGAAGCTCGCAAAAGGCTTACTTATCTCAACCCTTTTACACCTGATTGGGTTAGTCATAGTGATCTTCTCTACTACGTTTGAAAGCGGTGTGACACCAGTACATAAACCTGCTCCCATTAGTGCAACCTTGTATTTCCCAAAAGTCAGTGTAGAAACAACCATTACTGAGACACCTGAACCCGCAAAAATCACGCCTCCCGTTAGTGAGGCTAAAGCACAAGAACGCCCTCCAGAAAAAGTGATTGAAACTACCGAGCAGCTAAAAGTAGTAGAGACTCAGCCAGTAGAAGCAACACCTACTGACGCTAAACCCACAGAAGCTAAACAAGACAAGTCTGCACCAACAGAAGCACTCGCGCCCACCATTTCCAATACTCAAGCTACTATCGACTCCTCAACGAGGAATCAGCAAGCTGGCAGTTTAAACTTGTCTCCACGAGCCAGTGCCTCGCAATTTTTTAATCAAAGAGAGCAAGAAGAAATTGCTGAGGAAGGCTTAAGAGCGGCTGAAGCACATAGGCAGAAAATAGAAAGCCCAGATCTTGTTGATACGCGAAAAGGCGAAGAGGACAGAAGCTATTATGAAAGGCCGGTGAAAAAAGTAAATTGTTCTGGCACTACTAACAAAGCGCTTACCGTTTTAAGTGGTTGGACGGGCGGTACACTTGAATGTAGCAAGGGCAGCGACTACGACCGCTTTATTGAGGCTCGCGTCGCTAAAGAACCTGTGAAAGACTAGCCGCTTAGGCTCTAAAACCCTTTGAGTTCTTTTGATTAATTAGGCTCTTGTCGCTTGGCGAAGACGATGCTTCATAATAAGCGCAGGCACAGCATTGCTAATTAGCGCGCCAATCATAATAAGCACTATTGCCATTGAAATGGCGGCAGACAGTGTACTTATTCCAAACAAAAATAACGCAATACTGGAAATGACAGGCGTGGCGAAGCTTAAGCTCGCTAATAATTGCCGATTACCAAATTTGAGCCCAATGTCCCATAAGTAAAAGGCGCCTCCTACAGGCCCAAGCCCTAATAGTATTGCACTTACCCAGGCGTAAAATGAAAGATCCCAGTGGCTCGACTCTAGGGTTAGGTGGGAACCCAGCGCTAGTGCTGCCACGACAATGGATATCCAGCCAATGTCTTCAACATCGCTCTTTGTGCCAGCCATAAACCACGAATAGCCAGACCAGATTAAGGCGCAGATTAATGCCAGCCCGTAGCCCAAAGTGTATTCGCTATTAAACTGAATGCTTTCACCCCCTGTGACTAAAATGCCGCAACCAATAAACCCTAATGCACCTCCTATCACTGCAAACACCCGTTGGTGCGCGTTAGCCACAGCAATACCCAGCATCAATGGCCAAAGGTAGGCAATAAGGCTTGCTTCAATGGGCGGTGCGTAGCGAAGGGCTAGGAAATAGCAAAAGTGAAACCCAAATAAACCACAGGTAGCCACTATCCATTGGGTAAGTGTTAATTTAGGTAATGTAAATAACGGCTCTCGCTTGATTAATCGCTTTAAAAAAAGTAATAACGCAGAAACTGAAAAGCAGATAAAAAGTAACTGGAAAGGCGGCACTGACGATGCGTAAACGCCCAACACTGCTAATACGCCCCATGAAATGATGGCTACAAGCCCTATAAACGTTGCCATTACTTGCTCATTGTTAAAATTAAAGAAGCCTAAGCATACCCGTAATTGCATATACATTCTGTGCAGAAAAGACGGCATGATTGATTTGAAAGCCTGCTTTTCTGTTAAACGTTACTGTGTTTGTAAATGCTTCGCTTTAACCTATTTAGCCGCCAAATACTGCACTAATGAAAGGTGCTGATTAGAGTTAGCTACGAGGCTACTTTTATGGCTATCTTTGTGGCTATCGGCGTTTGAAGTGTGTAGGTGGCATGCCCACATGTTGTTTAAACCGACGGGTAAATGCCGACACATCGTCATACCCCACGTTTACAGCCACCGCAATAATAGGCATATCTGTGTTACTCAGTAAGGCCCGTGCTTTTTCCATACGCACATTAATCAGGTATTCCCTTAGCCCCATCCCCGTACTTGCGATAAAGCGCTTTTTGAATTGTGTTGCTCCCACACAGGCAATTTTAGCAAGCGACGCTATAGTGTGAGGATAAGCGACATCTTGGTGAATGCAAGAAAGCACGGGAGTAATACGCTTATCAGTGGCGATACCCCGTTGCTGCTGGGCTAGAAGTGTCGAGAACAACCTTATCATGGCATCATTTTCATCATCACTTATATGATGCGTTAGCTGCACTTCCACGTACGCTAAAAACGCCTGCATGGGTGTGCTTATTCGAAAAGTGGGAGCGCCGCCAGCCAATAAAAAGCCTTTAGCGGGTGAAGCGCCCTCAGCGGGAAGAGAGCCCTCAGCGGGAAGAGAGCCCTCAGCGGATAAGGAGCCTTCAGCTGATATGGAGCCATCAGCGGATATGGAGCCATCTGCAATATTACTCGGCACTGTGTGTAAATCCGCTACAATAAATTTCGCCTGTTCATCAGCAGTAAAGCCATGTATGAACCCAGGTGCTATACAAATTCCCTCTCCTACTCCTACGCTCCCACTAAAAGTATCAAGTGCAATATCGATATGTCCATTAAGCGGCAATACTAACTGGTAATAGTCATGAGCATGCTTACACATAGTGCGGGTATAGGAACGAATAGATAATGACGGCTTCACGTTACCTCACAGTCATGCATAGCGCTTTAAGTTTACGTGCCTCTTTTAAAAGTCATTAGGGCACAAAACGCAATGCGTTAAAAATTAACGAATACTTTTTATACCTTAACATTGCCAAGCTATGACAGTGCAACGTATGCTGCATTTTTGGCTTTTTAAAGGAATGTGATGTGGCCGCTGCGAACTTATTAGCCCTTCTCGATGATATCGCGACATTAATGGATGACATTGCTGTTATGTCGAAAGTGGCAGCAAAGAAAACTGCTGGTGTTCTGGGTGATGATTTAGCGCTTAACGCTAACCAAGTACAGGGCGTGAAAGCTGACAGAGAATTACCCGTTGTGTGGGCCGTAGCGAAAGGCTCATTGCTGAACAAGGTTATCTTGGTTCCTGCCGCTTTGCTTATTAGCGCTTTTGTGCCTTCGTTGATCACCGTACTTCTTGTACTAGGTGGGCTGTATTTGTGCTTTGAAGGGGCTGAAAAGCTGCTTCATAAATACTTACCGCATGATGATGAGTCAGCAGAACGTGAAGCAAGAATAAACGCCCTAGCTGATGAAAAAGTAGATATGGTTGCGTTTGAAAAAGAGAAGATTAAAGGCGCTATTCGCACTGACTTCATACTTTCTGCGGAAATTATTGTTATTGCGCTAGGTAGCGTAACAGATGCGACTTTTACCACCCAAGTAGGCGTATTAGTAGCGCTTAGTATTGCTATTACGTTAGGGGTTTATGGGCTGGTTGCAGGTATTGTTAAGATGGATGATGTGGGGCTGTATTTACTGCGTAAATCACTCACGGGCACCATGAATAGCCTTCAACGCTTCTTTGGCCGTGCGCTATTAATTGCTGCGCCTATTTTAATGAAAACCCTTGCGATAGTCGGCACCATTGCCATGTTTTTGGTGGGCGGCGGCATTCTTACCCACAACATTGGTTTTTTGCATCACGCCGCAGTGTGGTTCAGCGAACTCGCGCCATCGATTTTTACGGTAATGGCTATCATTGCTGATGGGCTTGCGGGCCTAATAGCAGGCGCTATTTTAGCAGTCACCTTCACCCTGGTTTCTCGGTTACGTAAAAACTAAATAGTTTGCTGAAGGGGCAAAGTCACCGCCCCTTCAGCTTATGTAGCCCACTATTAAACTACTTAGCTTGTCCATATTCTTTAATTTATTGTGTCCCGCTTTAATTTTCATTTCCCACCAGCCCAACGTTAGTCATTTTGACCAAAACATATTTATAAAATAACCAAATATTAGTTATTTCATTTATTCAAAAAACCCACCTAAAAATCACTAAAAATTAAAATTCATTAAAATCAGATACTTAATGCATTTTAAAAACATGGCACAACCCTCGCTATAAACTAATTGTTAATTGATAACGACTTAATAAATAACTGCCAAGCAGTCCGATTTAGTGCAGTGACTAACTTTTATTCATAGGAGATGAACCATGTTTACTAACAAAAAATTACTTACTGCGCTGATTCTAAGTACTGCATTTACTGCCACCACTGTGATGGCTGATGAACCAACAAGTAACCTCATATCGCAAACCGATTATTTAGTGGCTAATGCAATGGCTGAGGTAAAGCAAGATATGACAATAGGTATCACTTACGACGTATTAACAGCCAGTCATACTTTTGAACCGAATGCGGCGAATGCAAGCACGTTAATAGCAATAGCAGATATTACGATTACGCCAATGAAAAGTGACGAGTTTCAAAACGATAACGACGCGTAAGGAGGCAGGTATGCTAACCGCGAGCGCATTATTTATGCTGGTCTTAGCACCCGTAGCAGCATTTGCACTTAGCGTTGTCGTGTTTTCAACAGCGCGTTACATGCTAGATCAGTTTTAGACCCAATTTTAAAGTTTAGCCTACTCCCTGGGGCTTTTTCAGGAGGCAATAAAAAGCATATTGAGTTGGATGCTTTTTACTGCCTACCTGTTTTTTTTATCCAAATATTCTTTCCCACCAGCGTTTCTTTTCGCCCTCTTTTTCTCCATCCGGCTTCACCGCTTTACCAGAGCAATCTTGTTGCGCAGGCGGCAACACATCGAGAATAGCAGGTACACTCATGCTGCCCGTACATCCGGCAATCACAACCGCGCCGGTCTTGGCATCAAAGTGCGCAATACCCAGTCCTTCAGGGAAGCGGCGAGATAAAGACTTAGGTGACTGAGACTTCATATAATTAATAAAAACTGGTAAGGCACCACTAGCACCGGTTAAATTCACTGGCAAGTTATCATCATTTCCTACCCACACAGTAACCACATTGTTGCGATCAAAGCCGCTGAACCAACTATCACGGTAATCATCTGTAGTACCGGTTTTACCTGCCATATTCACGTTACCAAAGTTCGCGCCTACTTGTTTTGCCGTCCCTTCTACTGTGACTTTATACAAGGCGTAATTTAGTAAATAAGTAGCGGCTTCATCGGTTCGCTGCGCGTAGAATTCAGCTTTTTTCCACAACAGTGCATTGTCAGCAGTGACAACGGAACTTACCGTATGCAGAGGCACATAGCGCCCACCGTTTGATAGCGTTTGGTACATTTGGTTAGTCACAAACGGCGTTAACTCAACTGCCCCTAACGTGAGAGAAGGCACCAAATTAACCTGAGAGGTAACGCCTAATCGCGCAATAGTGTCAGCAATAACATCAAGCCCCACTTGCATGCCTAAATTAACAGTAGGCACATTCAATGATTCAACCAACCCCTGAATAAGCGGCACCTGTCCTCTGAATTCTTTATCGTAATTTAACGGTGACCATTGCTGCCCATTGCGGCTTTCTAGCGTGATAGGTTGATCTTCCAGCGGCGTGGCTAAATTAAACTGGGTTGGATCTTCAAGTGCCGATAAATACACCGCAGGTTTTATTAATGAACCAATTGGCCGCTTGGCCCCCAATGCTCGGTTAAACCCTTTAAATGAATAATCTTTACCACCCACTATCGCACGCACTTCCCCTTTCGCACTGTCGGTGACAACCATCGCGCCTTGAAGAGGATTTTTTCTATTCGTTTGTAAACTTGCAATCGTACCCGAAAGGGCTTTTTCAGCCCGGCGCTGGGCCACGATATCTAAGGTGGTAAACACTTTTACACCCGAGTCACGCAAGCTTGAGTCGGCTAGAATATCTGCAAGCTCTCGTCGTACTTGCTCCATAAAAGCAGGGTGTTTGCCGCTGGCTAAACTCGCGCCACTAGCCAAACCCAGCGGCATATTTATCGCCCGCTCATATTGGCTGCGGTCGATTTCATTTTCATCAAATAACATACGCAGCACCAAGTCTCGGCGCTCTTTAACGCGCTCGGGGTGTTTACGTGGATTATAATAAGAAGGGCCTTTGATAATCGCCACAAGTGTAGCAATTTCAGTTGTGCTCAATTCATTCGCTGGGCGGTCGAAATAAAAATAACTCGCCAGTCCGAAACCGTGTACCGCCATGTCACCATTTTGCCCTAAGAAAACTTCATTTAAATAGGCTTGAATGATTTCCGACTTGGAATATCTGGCATCTATAATCACCGCCATAATGGCTTCTTTCGCTTTACGCACAATTGAGCGCTCGCGAGTTAGAAACATATTTTTGACTAATTGCTGGGTAAGCGTGCTACCACCTTGTACGGTTCTGCCCGCCGCAATATTGGCTAATAGCGCCCGCAATATAGATAAAGGCGCCACACCATGGTGATTATAAAAGTTGCGATCTTCAACCAAGGTTAGTGCTTTTGGCAGCATGTCGGGAATAGTGTCCAGTGTGACCAACATTCTGTCTTCCTGACTACCACTTACCATGCGCGTAACTAACCATGGTTCAAGCTTTATCGTGCCGAAAGGACGAGTTTGAGTTCTATCCTGAATTAGGCTAATTCGACTGCCTTGCCATGTGATCTCTATATGACGAAGCCCTTCAGCGCCTTCTGGGAAGTGAAAAGCCCGGCGCTGAATATTTAAGATACCATTACGATAACTGTATTCACCGCTACTATCTGCCTCGTTAACTTTGCGGTATCCCAACAAGGTTAATTCATCAATCACTTCTGTGGGGGTAATTTCTTGCCCTTTACTCAGCGCTAACGGGCGAGCAAAAATCTGAGCGGGGACTTCCCATTTGTTGCCTGAAAATTCATGTTTGATCTGCGCATCTAAATAAAAAGCATAGGCACCCAGTACCACTACGCCTATCAAAAATACGCGTAAGAAGAGTTTCATTATTGAAAAAGATTTTGGTTTGGATGCCGCTTTAGTCTGTTTTTTTGCCACTTTTTTTGCCACTGAGAATGCCATGATATGAAGCTGAAAAAATTGTGCAGCTTTCTACACACAATTTCCAGCGAATGCTGAAGAATTTTGTAGCAGCATATGAACAACTGTGTGCTGCACACTCTGAAGTTAGCGAACACTACCACTGCTCCCCCTCGGCAACAACTACAAAAATAGCACCACCTTAAAATCAATCGTTTCAATGATGCCACCCGTAGTAATGTTGAATGCTTACACTCAAGGAAAAATTATGACATCTGAAAATAGGGCGAGTTCTATTGCCAATATGGAAGGGTTACAATCGGCTATCGTAGCGGGAGAAACGGCCAGAGTGAAAGAGTTACTGGAGGGGCGTTCATTAGATGAACTCCAAAAAGGATATTTAATTGAGCTTGCTGAATTAAATAATGATGGCGAAATTATTGGAATTCTAAAACAAGCGCCAACGGCATAGTTTCACACGGCAGGTTTTCGTGTAATTGCCTCTTATCGGCCATAAACCTTAGGGCATCATTGAATTATACTCGCGTTTTACAGTCACATTGAGATAGCATGTGTGCTCGCAATACAGGAATTGAATTATGGGTTTTAAGGGTAAAGGGAAGCAGTGGGTCACTGCTGTATCAATGATGTCGGCACTGCTTTCTGGGCTTTGCAGCACTTCTGCAATAGCCGATGAGGCATTTTCCACGTGTACCACTGAACTTGCTAACAAAGCACTTGAGCAAGGTGTGAGTCAAGAAACTGTTGATGCCATTTTCCCCACATTAGCATACCAAGCACGTGTTATTGAGCTTGATAGAAGCCAACCAGAATTCGTTCAAACCTTTCCAGGCTACTTTAGTAAACGTGTAACCGATTGGCGCACGAACAAGGGCAAGGAAATGTATGAAAAGCACAAGGACTTGCTGCACAAATTAAGTGACAAGTACGGTGTGCCGCCACACTATTTGCTAGCGTTTTGGGGTCTTGAAACTAACTTTGGTAATTACAAAGGCAAAATGCCCGTTCTCGATTCGTTAGCCACGCTGGCTTGCGATCCCCGTAGAAGCAAATACTTTACGCAAGAGCTTTTAGTGGCAGTGAAGTTATTTGAGCGTGAGTCACTCACCCGTGAAGAAATGGTCGGCTCTTGGGCTGGTGCTATGGGTCATACTCAATTTATGCCATCGGCTTATACCCATTACGCGGTAGATGGCGACAATGATGGTCAAATTAACTTATGGAACAGTGAAGAAGATGCCCTAACCTCTGCGGCCAACTTTCTTGCGAGTTTAGGCTGGCAACGAGGCTTTCGTTGGGGCCGTGAAGTGCAGCTTCCAGAGAATTTTGACTATCAACTCTCTGGGTATAAAAACCGCCGCACTATCGCTCAGTGGAATGAACTTGGCGTAAAGCAAGCCGATGCAAGCCCGTTGGGTGAAGACGACACCAAAGCGTACGTGGTAGTGCCTGCAGGTCATGCCGGCCCCGTGTTTGTGGGTTACCAAAACTTTCGCGTGATCATGCGTTGGAACAATTCAGAATTTTACGCCATTGCCGTAGGCGTGTTAGCCGATAGGATTTCTGGGGCATCCGGCATTATTGCTCCCCTGCCTGATTTACCGGCTTACAGCAGAAACGATATTATTGGTTTACAGAAAAAACTGAACGATCGCGGCTTCGATGTTGGCACCCCAGATGGAATAATTGGCCCTGCCACCCGTGAAGGTATTCGCAACTATCAAATTGCAAACGAGATGATTGCTGATGGCTTCCCAGGCCTTAACGTGATGCAGTCGTTAAACTTGGTTGATAAGAGTGCCTAGCGCCTTTTTAAAGAATTAACTTGCCCCGTTAACCCATCGCCTTCTTTGTTCTGGCGGTGGGTGTAGCTGTGGCCGGTTCATCTGGCCAAAAGTGCTTGGGATAACGCCCTTTCATTTCTTTTTGAATTGCTAAATAACTTCCCGTCCAAAACCCTGCTAAATCTTTAGTGGTTTGAAGCGGGCGCCCTGCTGGCGACAATAACTCATACACTATATTGGTTTTGCCACCGGCTACCGTAAGCGAAGCAGTTTGGCTATACATCTCTTGCATTCTAACTGCCAACACCACATCACCATTCTCACGATACTCAAGTGCGGCATCTCGTCCTGTGGGTATAGCAATATGGGTTGGTAATAGTGAAGCTAGGGCATCTTGTTGCGGCCAGCTTAGTGCATTATTCAGCGTGTTTTTCCATGGCAATTTTTGTAGTTTCGTCAACGACTCACATCGGCTTAGAGGCTCAATTAATGCCTCTTTTGCGCTGTGCATTAATGCCGGCAAAGACTGTGGCCAAGGGTCTGACTTATCGAACGCCTGCGGCTGAGGTAAATTTAACGAGGCTGCCAGTTTGAGTCTATTCCACCATTGCCAGTCACCATCAGTTAGTGGCCACTCACTTACTGGGATGTTCTCTAAATACTCAAACCAAGCATGAGCAGTCTGTTTTTTCCAAAAGCTATTATCTTGTTGCTTCTCTTGCCCTGACACAGGTTCACTGGCTAAGTCGATGGCGTGAAAACCGGTAATAACTCGTGCTTCCATGGCCTTTTTCGTTATATTGAAACGTACTTGTTTTTTATGAGTAAACTCATCTAGGAACACAGCGCGAAGCAGCGCTTCATCAATAGGCTGGGCTAACCTGAATTTCACCGTGTTTCCGGTTTGCTGACCATGTAAAACTGCCAACCACTGAGGGGGAGAATGCTGCTCTAACTCACCGCCCTTGCCACTGGCGAGCTTATATCCGCTTTGTTGAAATTCACCTTGTGTAGTCTTTTGTCTAGCCCCTTGTCCTTTTTGTTTTCCATTTACCCCTCCGTTCGCCTTGTCAGAACCTAGACCGCGATAAAACGCCACCCGCTGAGGAAAGGCAATAGCAATACAAAGCGCCAATGCGTCTTCATCTATTCCGTTAATGTCCAAATCGTTCTGATTAACACCAACATATTTAGCATATTTAGATGCTTGCTGATGAAGCTGCTTGCGCGTTTGACCATCAAGATTCAACAGCGCATCAATAACATAAGTTTGTGTAAACTGCCCACCTAGGTTTTCGGCCAATGCCACCACGATGGGCGCAGCACATTTAAGTTTCCTTTGCATTGCTGACCCTACCCCTTGCACACCTTGCTCGCAGCGTACTAATAAATTCGCCAAATTCGGATGACAGGGTATGTTAGACAATGTTCTGCCATAAGGGGTTATTATTTGGCTGTCATCATGGGCTTTAAGGGCATCAATGGCGGTTAAATTATAACGAGCCACCTTTAACTGCGCAGTGCTTGGCTGAGTTAACATTGCCAACGATGAAGGTGTAGCGCCCCATTGCAAGGCATCGAGCAATAAGGACGACACATCTTCTCGTAATACCTGCGGGGCGTTATGTTGCGCCATACGTTCAAAACTGCTTTGGCTACATAGCCGGTAGCAATCACCTTCGCTAACTCGCCCTGCTCGCCCCGCCCGTTGAATAGCCGAGGCACGGGATATACGTTGCTGCACTAACTGAGTAAAGCCACTGGAAGGATTATATTGCGCTTGGTTCTCCCACATGCTGTCTACCACCACCTTAACCCCTTCTATGGTTAAACTAGTTTCGGCAATATTGGTGGCAAGAATAATCTTACGTCGCCCTTGAGGGTCGGGATTAATCGCAGCTTGCTGGGCGTCTTTGCCCATCGCGCCAAAGAGTGAGTGCAATGCCACGTCATATTTATCTACCAACGTAGAGAGTCGTTGTGCCACGCCTCGAATGGCCCCGCTTCCTGGCAAGAAAACCAATACATCACCTTGATGCTGAGAAAACGCTCGGGTCGTCATTTCAGCGGTAGCGCTAACCACTTCATGGGCAAGCACATCTTTGCTGTAATGCATATTAACGGGGAAAGTTCGCCCTTCAGCATTGAGGTTAATTGCAGGCACAGCCCCGTGATTATCCATTAATGCAGTCAGCGGCTCTACATCAAGGGTGGCAGACATTACCACTAGGCGGAGATCTTCCCGCAAGCCCCCTTGCACATCGAGTGCTAAGGCTAAACCGAAGTCGCTATGAATGCTGCGCTCATGAAATTCATCAAATACAATGGCCGATACCCCAGTCAGTTCAGGGTCTGACTGAATCATTCTGGCGAGTATACCTTCGGTAATAAGTTCGAGGCGGGTGTTCTTTCCTACTTTGCTTTCACCTTTAATTCGATAACCCACTGTGTCGCCCACGTTTTCATTGAGTATACCTGCCAGGTAATTCGCCAAATTCCTTACGACTACGCGGCGAGGCTGCATCAACAACACTTTGCCCTGTGGTATCGCGCTTAATAGAGAAAGTGGGAGTACCGTCGACTTACCTGCCCCCGGAGGTGCACCTATGATAAGGTTGTTTTCGCCAATCGCCGTGTTAACGGGCTCAATAAGCTGGGCGGCGGGTAAATGTAATAACGGCTGTAACATAAAGGTTTGCAATACCTAGATAAACTTCTCACACTATTGTACTTGAATTTACCTGTAGCAGAAGTTCTGCATGACGTTAATGCAAGCACTGCTAGTATAAGCACAGCGAAATAGAGACACCTGACGATATGTCCATTGGGGTTGAAATCATTTTCTATTAACTAGGGCGTGTTGAGCTAATTACACGTAGATAGAGGAGTGGGTATGCGTTGTTTCATTGGTTTAGATTTACATTCAACAGAAAAGTTAGCCCTTGATAGTTGGCGGCAACAAGCCCTCCCAGAGGTGACAGCCCGCAACATGTTCACTCTTTCTGAGAGCCGAGCCCAAAACGAAGGTAGGAGGTTCGAAGGTAGAGGGAAAAAAGATAAAGGTAAAAGGCGTGACTCAGGTGCATCCCAACCTTATGCGGTAAACGCAGCCAATTACCATATGACCTTAAGTTTTCTTGGCCATATTACTCACCGTCAGCATGAGGCGTTAGTCGCTGAACTCGATACGCTAGTACATTCACCATTTTCCCTAACGTTAGACACTACCGGTATTTGGAATGGCCCAAAGATTCTCTTTGCCGCACCAGAGTCACCACCAGCAGAGCTTATGGCGTTGGCTAAATCGACTCGTAAAGCCGCCAGAGCGGCAGCGATAGAAGTGGATGGCAAAGGATTTTCGCCCCATGTCACTGTCATTCGAAAAGCCACAGCTGCGCTACCTGTGCCTTTGTATACACCTCATGTAGAAATGCACGCCTCGGCGTTTCACTTGTTTGAATCAGTCTCAACACCGCAAGGGGTTACGTACCCAATTAGGCAAAGTTGGAATTTAAGGCACAATATGTCGGTGCGTGAAAAGCTACGCCGAGGAATTAATGATGAGTAGTTCGGCAACCATCATTCATCGGGTGATATTATTTATAGCAAAATAGCCTATTTCAGTTAGGCTTTTTCACCCTAAAAGCCTTTACTTCACTGGCGTAGCTGGGTAAAAAGGGGGTCTTATTTAGTGAGACCTCAATTCCATGCAACAAACGTTTCGATTAGTAATAGATTGCCCTGACCAAATTGGCTTAGTTGCCAGTGTTTCTCAGTTTTTAGCTAGCCATGGTGCCACCATTGTTGAAGCTAACCATCACACCGATTTACAAACCGGTAGATTCTTTATGCGCCACGAAATTGGTGCCGATTCTATTGGGTTAGATTACGACAGCTTTTTAGCAGAATTTGCGCCTTTGGCTAACGAATTCCAAATGAATTGGAAGCTCTCTGATTCAGGCAAGAAGCAGCGCGTTGCCTTGCTAGGCAGTGTGGAATCTCACTGTATGGTTGATTTACTGCATCGCTGGCACACCGGTGAGCTTGATTGCGATATTCCGTGCATTATTGGTAACCACCCGCAAATGAAGCAATTTGCTGATTGGTACAAAGTACCGTTTCACTGGGTAGACTTTAAAGCGTTAGGCAAAGAAGCGGCGTTTGCGCAAATCTCAACCCTGTTGGAAGAGTATAAAATCGACCTGACGGTACTTGCCCGTTTTATGCAAATTTTGCCCGATACGTTATGCCAACAGCTTCAAGGTAAAGCAATTAACATTCACCATAGCTTTTTACCGAGCTTTGCAGGGGCTAAGCCTTACCAACAGGCTTACGATCGCGGCGTTAAGTTAATTGGGGCAACCTGCCATTACGTCACAAAAGACCTAGACGAAGGCCCTATTATAGAGCAAAGCGTAAAGCGTATTAGTCACAGCGACAGCGCGGTTGATATGGTAAGAAAAGGCAAAGACTGTGAAGTAACCGCTCTTGCCCATGGTGTACGTTATCATTTGGAAGACCGCGTAATTATCCATCGCAATAAAACCGTGGTATTTGCGTAAGACACCGTTTTATAAATACGGCAATAAGATAAACAAAAAAGCCAGACGAGAGTGCAGTGTGTGAAGTGACTCGTCTGGCTTTTTTTAATTCTGCGCTTTAACGCGGCGCAGCCCTTTGATGTGAGGCAACCCCTTATTGTAATGCTATCGCCGGGCACTTATTATAATTCTGGTCTGCCGCCTATCTAACGTTATACCGATAGCGCGGCAATTTGCCTGCGTAACTTAACGTAATACCACGCATTTGAAATAGCGAACAAGGCTTCGGTTATGGCCAGCCCCCAGGTTTGGGTAGCCACACCGTAAACCGTAAAGTTTATCGAGCCAATTATCATACAAATGCGCAACCCTGCTTCTTTGCAATGTAACTCGCCAAAGCGATACACCATAAACGTCAGTACTGGCATAAGTTCTAGCAAACCCGTCTTACCCGTAAGGGTATTGATACTTGCCACAAGCACCGTCATTAAAGCCAAAATAATGTAGGTGGCATAGGCAGGTAATAGCTTTTGAGTGACTACTCGATAGGTGGTACTCATCCCCGCCACCATAATCACTACTACCCCGCCCCAAGCTTGTTCAAAAGCAAGCAGGCTGGCTAGCGCCACACACAATCCTAAATTCAATAATAAAAGTTTGCGCTCTGTGTTGGACCAAAACGATCCAATAGCAAACAATACCGGAATTGCATGAAGCAACAATTCGAACACGCCAATACTCCTTACACGATGACAAGTTAGTGATAAGTGGGAATTTCAATGGCGCGAAGTGTATTGATTAAGGCAAAATTTTCAATTGGTTTTATTCTCTTTTCGATGAGTGTCATATAGGCGCTATTACTCGCATTCTCGTTGGTCTAGCGGCTTAATACGTTAAGAGACATTTAAGTTAGTTTTGCTATGACATAGTATGGGTAGGGAATGAACGTAAAGTAGATAAAGCGAGAGTCTATCCTACCCTATAGTGGTGAAAACAAGCTTGCTTTACAGAGCGATAAGAAAAGATTAAAAAGAAAACATAACCATAATAAGACAGGAAAAAATAATGGGAAAATTTAAAACTTCACTTACCGCCATGGCGGTAGTGGTTGCACTTAGTGCTTGTTCTGAGCAAAAAGCCCCTCAGACAACTTCAGTAGACACTACTGAAGCAGCCGCAACAGAAACTCAGCAGTTCGACAATGTGCTACTGCAAGAATTTAAAGGCCCGTACGGCGGCGTTCCCGCTTTCGATAAAATGAAACTGGAAGACCTAAAGCCGGCCCTTGAAAAAGCCATGGAACTCAATCTTAAAGAGATTGATGAAATTGCGAATAACCCTGAGCCTCCTACGTTTGAAAACGTTATTGTGGAGATGGAACGTTCAGGTAGCGAGCTTAGCCGCGTATTTCGTTACTACGGCATTTGGAGTGCGAATAAATCAAGCCCTGAATTTCGTGCTATCCAAGTAGAAATGTCACCCAAGTTGTCAGCATTTTCTACCAAAATAACCCAGAACGAAAAGTTGTTTGAACGTGTTAAAGCGGTATATGAGTCTGAAGAATTATCGACGCTTACCGAAGAAGAGCAGCGTATTGCCTGGATGACCTACAACGAATTCGCACGCAATGGCGCCACCTTAGACAGCGAAGCGAAAAAGCGCTATGCCGCAATCAACGAAGAGTTAGCTACCCTTTATACGTCGTTCTCAAATAACGTACTGGCGGATGAAGAAAATTACGTAACGTATATTACTGAAGACCAACTAGATGGCTTGCCTGAGTCTTTCGTAAAAGGCGCTAAATCTGCAGCAGAAAGTCGTGGTGAGTCGGGTAAATACGCAATTACCAATACCCGTTCTTCAATGGATCCTTTCCTAACGTACTCTACGAACCGTGAGCTACGTGAAAAAGTATGGAACACCTACTACAGTCGTGGCGACAACGCAGATGAGTTTGATAACAACGAAACCATTAAACGCATCCTCACATTGCGTGATGAGCGCGTAGAATTACTTGGGTATGAAAACTATGCCCAGTGGCGTTTAGAAGATCGCATGGCGAAGTCACCTGAAAACGCGATGGATCTTATGATGAAGGTTTGGCCTGCTGCCATTGCACGTGTTGAACAAGAAGTGGCCGATATGCAAGCCATAGCTGATGCTGAAGGTGCTGATATCACAATTGCACCTTGGGACTATCGCTTTTATGCAGAAAAAGTTCGCCAAGCAAAGTACGACCTAGACTCGAACGAAGTGAAGCAATACTTGCAGTTAGATAAGCTTCGCGATGCTATGTTCTATGTGGCTGGTCGTTTGTTTAACTTTAACTTTACGCCTGTAGAAGAAGGCAAAGTACCGGTATTCCACGAAGACGTTAAAGTATGGGAAGTGACCGACAAAGATTCCGGTGAACACATTGGTTTGTGGTACTTAGATCCATTCTCTCGTAAAGGGAAGCGTTCTGGGGCATGGGCAACAACCTATCGTTCATCAACAACCTTCGACGGCAAAAAGACCGTGTTGTCTTCTAACAACTCTAACTTCGTAAAAGGGGCTGAAGGCGAACCTACACTTATTTCATTTGATGATGCAGAAACCTATTTCCACGAATTTGGACATGCACTGCATTTCTTATCTGCTGACGTGAAATACCCTTCTTCGCACTCGGGCGTACGTGATTACACTGAGTTCCAGTCGCAACTATTAGAGCGTTGGTTAACCACTGACGAAGTCATTAATCAGTTCTTAGTACATTATGAAACCGGTGAGCCTATCCCTGCTGAGCTGGTTGCTAAGATTAAGAAGGCATCAACCTTTAATGAAGGTTTCAAAACCACTGAGTATATGGCCTCTGCCATTATGGATTTGAAATACCATACGACTGATCCAGCTAACATTGAGCCAGATACCTTTGAACGTGAAGAGCTTACAAAGCTAGGCATGCCAGAAGAGATTGTTATGCGTCACCGCACACCTCACTTTGGTCACGTATTCTCGGGTGAAGGTTATGCCGCAGCCTATTACGGCTATATGTGGGCAGAAGTACTTACCGCTGATGCATCAGAAGCCTTTATGGAAGCACCGGGTGGATTTTACGACAAAGAAGTGGGCGATCGCTTAGTGAAGTATCTCTTTTCAGTTCGTAATGCGATGGATCCAGCAGAAGCCTATCGCAAATTCCGCGGCCGTGATGCCAAAGTTGACGCGTTAATGCGTGACCGAGGTTTCCCTATCCCTGAAGATAAAAGCGAAGATTAATCGCTAAACCTCTCTAAATAAGCCGCGATATTGAGAATATTCGTCTCATTTCGCGGCTTTTTCTTGACCTTTCGGTCAATTTAACCTCAAAATCATCTTATCGGCTTTTATACGTCGAAAGTATAATAATTCGCGATTGTCAGCCGATATAAACACAATAATAAAAAAAACTAGTGCGCACTACCTCTCCTCGTGTTTCATGAAGTGATTAATAACCTGCAACTAAGCAGCAACGTAGACGCTAACAGTAATAACCCAACGCCCAAGACGTGACTGTGCCTGCAGTGCAGCGTCGTTATTTCAGCAGTCAAAATATGGTCGGAAGTTATGACTTTGAGTATTAAACAAAAACTGATTATTTCACTAATGGTGGCCGTTTTGGCAGCCTCTATCTTGGTAGGCTCGATTAGCCAATGGATAGCCCGAGACTTAGTAAAAGAAAACATGGAGCAGCTTCAACTTCCTTCACTGTTGAAGCAAATAGGTAATCAGGTAGACAGAGAAGCCAGTGTGATGCTTTCTGTTGCCCATGGCATTGCATCCAACCCTGACATTTTAGCTTGGTCGGCAGCAGGCGCTGATAGTTCAGGTGAAAGGCGACTTATCGCTTATCTGAACGATATCGTGAATTTCAACGACTTAACCGTTGCCTCTTTCGTCGATAGAAAAACCACCAAGTATTGGAACCAAGACGGTTTTTTACGGGTGCTGAAAAACGATGAATTCGACGGCTGGTTTTTCGCTTACCGTGATAGTGGTACGCCAATTTCACTTAGCTTGTACAACGAACCTGGACAAGGTTATAGATTGTTCGCAAACTTCCAACAAACTGCAGGCCGAGGCATGTCAGGGGTAGCTAAGTCAGTGGACGAGCTACTAGACATAATAAACGCGGTAAAAATTGCCCAAACCGGTTTCGTGTATTTGGTTGATGGCGAAGGCACTATTATTGCCCACCCTGATACTAGTCTATTGGGAAAATCCAAACTGAGCGCGATTAGTGGCACAGATGCGTCACGGTCGTTACTGCAACAGCGTGACTTTGCGATGGCAACCAGTGAAGTAAATGCAAATGACGTTCTTTTTGCTAGCACGTATGTAGAAAAATCCGGTTGGTACGTGGTTGCCCAAGTACCAGAACAAGAGCTTTATGCCTCGTTAAATGCCGGCAGTCGACAAATCATTTTATGGTCTATTGCCATTGCGGGCTTGTTTGCCCTGCTTGGTATTTGGTTGGCATCGTCTCTTACAAAACCTATCGAATCACTGGCTGATATTTTCCAGCAACTTGGAAAAGGGCAAGGCGATTTACGTTCAAGAATTGACGTACCAGAACAAAAAGAAACCGCTCGACTGGTTGAAGGCTTCAATAGTTTTATTGATCACCTTCACAGCACGATTGTATCGGTAGCTAAAACTAGCCAAGCTCTTAAAGCGTCGGCTAAAGAAGTGGCTAGCCAATCGCAGCAAAATGAACGCTCTACGCGTAGTCAGCGTGACCAAACCATTCAGGCAGCAACAGCATTAACTGAAATGGGCAGTACGGTAACCGAGGTCGCACAGTCTGCTACTTATGCGGCGCAAAATGCGAATCGTGCCACTGAAAGCTCGCAAGAAGGCCGACTGTTTACCCAAAAAGCAGTGCATGCAATATCAAACCTTTCTACCCAAGTAGAAAGTGTATCTGAGGTTATCCAATCCCTTGATGAACACACCGCAGCTATTGGCGGCATACTAGATACTATCCGCAGCATTTCAGAACAAACTAACTTGCTTGCGCTGAATGCAGCTATAGAAGCGGCTCGGGCGGGCGATCATGGCAGAGGCTTCTCAGTTGTAGCCGATGAAGTTCGTACCCTTGCTCAGCGTGCAGCTGTCGCCACTGATGAAATTCAAATCAAGATTGATAAGTTCCAACTAGACTCCAAAACGGCAGTTTCTCAAATGCAAGACAGCAAAGCCCAAACCAAAGAAGTGGTTGGCGCTACCGATGATATCGATAAGCTGTTGCAGAAAATTGCCGAGGAAATTGTGCTGATTAACGATGTGAATACCCAAGTGGCCACCGCCACAGAACAACAAGCTACCGTCGTTGAAGATATTAGCCGGAGTATTAATGAGATAAGTTCATCGAGTGATGAAACTCTTAATGCTACACATGTGTTGGTAGGGGTTAGCGAGAAGCTCGACGAATTAGCCAACGAACTGGCTCAAGAAGTGAGTCAGTTTAAATTATAAAACGATAAATGCTATTAGCGTTAAAATGCGATGGCGTATTGGAGTTTTACCTGGTTGTCGTGGGCTTCGTTCCACGGCAACTGGATTGTTGCGCTGTCCGACTTCCATGACTCTCTAGAAGCCGCAACCGTCAGTGTGTGCCGTGCTTCCATTAACGGAACCTCAAAATACACACTCGCTGTAGTACTGGTAGGGAGTTGAATCACTTCGGCAACGGGAATAGAAATTTCATGTTCTGGACGAATTTTGTGGCTTAACCCAACCCGGTAACTTCCTTTATCCCACCAACTCACTACCTCAAATTCATGGCTTTTAACCCGCTGAGCGAGTACCCCATAATCGAGTAAGCCTTTGTTGTAGTGCACAATGGCTTCCAAATTGAAGCTTTTAGTGAATTGCTGATTGACCACTAACTGATATTGCTTCTGCTTACAGCCTTTAAATCTAATTTTGTTTTTAGATAATGCGATGGAAAAAGTATCATCCAAACTTACATATTCACTCAACCACTGTTCAGCATCTTCTATCGCTGAAGCAGATGCAGACATCGATACCCATGCACTTTGAAGCGCTGTAAGCATCACTATAAGCTGAGAGAATCTACGCATTAAACCGGTTACCTAATATGCAAAAGCAGAGTAGAACCTTATATAATCACGAAGTGTAAAGCGTGGGAATTAGCCATTATGCTAACCCCCTTTAAGTGATTAAAATATAGACGAATTTATTTTTGAATAATTTTAACTTCGGTAAGCGATGCCTTGCGATGCCCAGCAGCTTCTTCTGAAAACCAGTAATTGCCATTGTCATCTACACAGACACCTTCTACCTGTTTATAAGCAGGTAACGGCCAAATATTAATAGGAACAAACTGACTATCAACCTGTGCAATAAAAGTATCAAAGTTACCAAAAGGGTCTGATTTATAACCCACAATCACGTAAAGGTTTCGAGCAGCATCGTAATCGGCTCCAGTAATAACGCCTGGTAAACCTTCGATTTGCGCAAATGCGGTTAATGTTTGTGGTTGGGTAGACTCGTTAACTTCATACACCTTGGCCACGCCAGTGCGCCAGCTTTTCGAAAATAAAATTAGCTTTTTGTTGGCATACACCATGGCCTCAGAATCAAAATCGTGGGCATAAGGCATATTGCTACTTGGCTCGTTACCTTCGTAGGTTACTGTCATCGTCACAATATCGTTAAGGTCGTTTTTATGAACCTTATAAATAGTAAGACTCTCGCGACGGCCTTTATTATTGCCAACATCTGCCACGTACCAATGGGTTGAACTTGCCGTAACCGCTTCCCAGTCGATGTTGTCTAACGCCAGTCTATCGGTTTTGACCATCTTTCCTTCATAAGATAAGTGAAACAATTCCGGCTTGTTGCCAGAGTCGTTCAAACTCACAAGTGTTGATGCATTACAAAACAGACCCGACGTTTCTTCCAACACATCAGGAAGTACCGTTAACTCACCCACTGATATTTTCGTTTGGGCTTCAGGGTATGAAGCAGCACAACCAGTAAGTAACGAGAGCGAAAAAAACGTAGCAACTGCTACAGGTAAAAATGAGTGATTAAGCAACGTTATTGTCCGTTGATAAGGCGCTCTTTGGCGCGTAATAAATGAAGTCTTAAAATACTACGCTTCCCCTTCCACGACAACGTTGAATATAAGCGAATTGATCCCTCATGGGCTAAACTCTGTTTTAATCATATTGCGCTTATACGAAAGTCTCTGTCGGCATGTAGATAAGTTGCTATATGATGGAACCGCATAACAATATAAGTATGGCTACATACTTAGCATTATAAAATAAGGGAACACGCATTGTCAGATCCACTCATGTCTTTGGTTGCCGTTGGCTTATTGTCGATTAGCTGCCAATATCTCGCGTACAAGGTTCGTTTACCTGCCATCTTACCGCTTTTGATTGTAGGTATTGTGGTTGGCCCTGTATTTGGTGTACTTAATGCAGACGCGCTGTTTGGCGACCTTTTATTTCCTGTTGTATCGCTTTCCGTTGCTATTATTCTGTTCGAAGGATCCCTTACCCTTAAGTTTGGCGATATTGCGGGCCATGGCAATATGGTACGTAATCTATGTAGTGTGGGTGTACTAGTCACCTGGGTCATTGCCGCAGTGGCGGCCCATTACAGCCTAGACTTGTCATGGCAACTCTCCTTCTTATTCGGCGCTATCGTGACGGTGACAGGCCCAACCGTGATTGTGCCCATGCTGCGTACTGTACGACCTAAATCTAACTTAGCCAGTATCTTACGGTGGGAAGGGATTGTTATCGACCCCATCGGCGCCCTGCTGGCCGTATTGGTATTTGAGTTTATTGTTGCTTCTCAAGGCAATGCGATTTCCCACACCTTTATCACCTTTGGCAAAACCATTGGCATTGGTTTCCTACTTGGGTTTAGTTCGGGTTACCTGCTAGGACTTTCTATTCGCAAAGATTGGATCCCACATTATTTATTAAACACCGCGGTGTTAACGATTATTCTAGGTGTGTTTGCAGCATCAAATTATGTTGCACATGAATCTGGACTATTGGCCGTTACCATCACAGGCATGGTGCTAGCCAACATGAAGAACGTGGAAGTAGAAGACATTCTAGAGTTCAAAGAAACCTTGAGTGTACTGCTTATCTCAGGCTTGTTCATATTACTTGCAACCCGTCTTAGCCTTCAATCTGTTGCGGATGTGGGCTGGGGAGCGCTTATTGTACTTGGCGCAATCATGTTTATTGCACGCCCATTATCGGTAGCAGCGTCTTCTATTGGCACAGGCCTTAAACTTAATGAGCTGGCCCTACTGAGCTGGATTGCTCCCCGCGGAATTGTGGCCGCAGCCGTATCTGCATTGTTTTCTTTAAAGCTTGAAGAAATTGGCTACGAAGGTGCTGGCATTATCGTGCCTATGGTCTTTCTTGTGATTATCGCGACCGTAGTAGTACAAAGCCTGACTTCTCGAAGTGTCGCGCAATTGCTGAAAGTAAGAGCCCCCGCCCCTACCGCTTACCTTATGTTCGGTGGCAGTAAATTTAACCGAATGCTCGCTGATGAGATGATTAAGCAAGAGCTAAACGTTACCGTTGCAGATACCAACTGGGATGCCATTCGTGAAGCTAGAATGATGGATATTCCTGTGTATTTTGGTAACCCTATGTCAGATCACGCAGCGCGCCATCTTGATATTGCCAGCTTTGGTACGGTGCTAATTATGTCACCTTACAAACAACTTAATCCCCCCATCGCGTATCACTTTGAAAATACTATGGGTAAAGACAAAGTGTGGGCACTGACAAGTAACGAACAGTCCACCCGTCCAAGTCACCAAGTAAGCGAACAATACGCTAAACGTCTTACCTTATTTGATGAAGGTGTGACTTATGGCTATTTAGCGTCTGCGATTGCCCGAGATGCTAGCGTGAAAACCACACGACTGTCTGATGAATTCACGTTCGCGCAATACAATGAAAAGTATGGTGATAGAGCTACACCATTAATAGCCATAGATGTTGAAGGAAAAAGCTTCACGTTTGTGAATGGAAACAGCATTCACCCTAAAGCTGGATGGCGAGTAATTAGTTTGATTTTACCTGAAGGTGAAGCAGTGTAAGAAGATGCTAGCGGGTTAAGATGGCACCCTGCCTAAGCAGGGTGCATCTCCCTGGAGAACGCGTAATTCAGTGCTTCTTCGTGAGAAGCATAATTGTTTATTTTTTACCGTAACTACGCTGTCGGCGTTATAAAAGCAAAGAGCAAACCACTTTGTATTTTACCTGTATTTTCAATACGTTATATATTTAATGGTAAATTAAAGGGCTGCCATAGGAGTGCAAAGAAAAACCTTGGTGCAATGCATGCCCAATTTTGGTGAGCTAAAATTAACCAATTGATATTTATAGGTAAGGCTAACCTACATTATGTTTTACAACCGCTAACGTTTTATCCAATGCACCACTGTTTTCCTCTAAAACTTTACGGCCGGCTTTTCCAGCTTCTTCTCGTTTCATCGGGTCGTTAATCCAAGTCTCACATTGCTGAGCAATTTCCTGTGCATTCTCTATTTTGGTAAGCGCACCACGTTCTGCCAAATACTCACAAATGACTGGGTTGTTATAGGTATGTGGCCCCATCATTATGGGAATTGAAAAAGCGGCTGGCTCTAACGCATTATGGCCACCTCGATTTGCAATCGAGCCACCTACAAACGCAAAACTAGCAACGCTATAAGCACTATTCAATTTGCCCATTTCATCAAGCAAGATAACTTTTGTTTCTGGGGATATAGCATCAATGTTACTTGTACGAACGTATTCAAGTTCGTTTTGCTCTAGAAGCTTAGCGACTGTGTCAAACCGTTCTGGATGACGAGGCACTAACAGTAGGCGAAGATTCACCGCCCTTGATGAGCCAAGTATCTTCATGGCATCAATCATGGCTTGCTCTTCAAGATCGTGGGTACTGCCAGCAACTAATATTGGGCCATCTGTTAGTGAAAGGCCCATAAACCCTACACTTCTATCCGTTGTGGCAGCAGCTTGGTCAAACTTAATATTATTGGTTTGGGTCATACGTGTTTCAGGCATACCTAGCGCAAGGTAATTATTGTAATCACGCTGGCCTTGAGTACATATATGAGAAAGTTTGTTTAGCATAGGGCTAAATAGCTTACTTATCTTCATGTAGCGCTTAGCCGATCTATCCGTCATACGCGCATTAATCACCATTATCGGTATGTGACGCTTCCAGCAAGCATGTATAAAGTTAGGCCATAACTCGACTTCGGTAATAAGCACAGCTTTAGGTTTAATGCGCTTTATCATTGCAGCCATGGCCGTATGCAGGTCATAGGGCAAGTAAAAGTGGTGCACAGAGTTACCAAAAATATCACGCACTCTTGCCGACCCAGTGGGCGTAGTGGTGGTCACCGTAATTTGGGTATCTGGTTCAGCCTGAATAATGCGCTTTATTAAGCAAGATGCCGCCACCACTTCACCAACTGAAACGCAGTGAAACAGGTAACCACCCGTTTTATGAGGTCTCGCAACAAAACCGAATCGCTCAAACCGGCGTTGGTTATATTCTTTATTTCTCGTCGCACCACGGCGCATTAGTTGGATAAATGCGAAAGGGATAATGCAAAATAATACACAGGAGTAAAGCCAGCGACAGACATCTTCTAGTAATGTAGGTCTGTATTCGGCTTCTTTACCGCCTCTTATCATTAGTAATTCCTATTGTTATTATTTGGTAGCCTGACTGGCTCACGACACAATAAATGAAATGCGTAGCGCTATGCTAGGTCGTCATCAAACTGACGTTATTATGTGTTTTACTCACCCATTATAACTCGTCTACATGTAAGTTTTATGTGCTCTACTGCAACCCAGCCGAACGTACTTTTAATCAGGCTTAGCGCTATTGGTGACATTGTAATGGCCTCAGGGCTTCCGTCCAGCATAAAAGCAGCCCTACCTAATGCCAGAATTACTTGGTTAGTCGAAAAACCGTATGCTGGGCTAATACAGCAGCACCCTTTTGTTGATGAGATTCTTGTATGGCCGAAAAGCGAATGGAAAGCGTTTGGTAAGAAGCGCGCCTATTGGTCTTTGTTCAAATCCGTTCTGGCATTTAGGCGACAACTCCGCGATAAAGGCTTTACCCACGCCGTTGATGCCCAAGGCTTACTTAAAAGTGCCTTTTTAGCCTATCTCAGTGGCGCGGCTCACCGTATTGGTTTTAACAGTAAAGAGCAAAGCCAACGCTTTTTGACCGATACAATAGATAAACCAATATCAGAGGAAATCAGCAGCGAGTATCGATTTTTAGCAAAGCATATGGGCGCTGACGCTTATCAACTACATGTCGAGATGGGGGAAGCTGCCACACTACAATTGCGGCGCACACTAAATGCGTTGTCGGTGAATAGCAATTATATTGTACTAGCCCCCTTTACTACCCGACCGCAAAAGCACTGGCCAATTAATCACTGGAAGCAGCTTATCACCCTGATTCGTCAACACAGTGATATCTCTATTGTTATTCTAGGCGGCCCGTCAGATAGCTGTGATGCACAGTCACTAACCTTCAATGATGGTGATGTTTATTCATTAGCGGGGCATGTATCGTTAGCAGAATCAGCCGTGGCCGTGAAACAGTCTCAAGCCTTTATTGGCGTTGATACTGGCCTAACACACATGGCGGTCACTTTTCTTCGCCCTACAGTTGCTCTTTTTGGGTCTACCTGTCCGTATACATATACTGATAATACCAACACTCATGTATTATATAAAAACCTAGTCTGTGCGCCATGTAAGCGTAAACCAACGTGTAATGGTACATTTGACTGTATGGCATCCATTCGCCCAGAAGAAGTTTTTACCACTGTGAAGGAATACTTGTGAGCTTAAAGATTTTGCATATTGAATTGGGTCGAAACCTATATGGCGGCGCTAAACAAGTGGTCTACTTGTTAGATTCACTGAGCCATCAGTTTGATTACGAAAACCACTTAATATGCCCAGAAGACAGTAAAATTGCAGCGCTGACCCTTTCAGGCTGCCAAACGCATACTATTGCTTATCATGGTGAAACCGACTTATTTGCCGTAAAACGCATGGTGAATATTGCCCGTAAAATTAAAGCCGATGTCATCCATGTACATAGTCGCCGAGGGGCAGATGTATTCGGCGCCATGGTAGCTAAGATAACCGGCATTCCCGCTATATGCACCCGACGAGTAGATAATCCTGAGTCACTGTTTGCTACCTACAAATACAGCCAGTTTGCGGCTGTAGCGAGTATTTCTGAGGGCGTATTCAATGTGGTAAGCCATCACTGTGAAGCGGTAAAACACCAACCAGTTATTCACTCATCTGTAGACTTTAAAGAGTTTTCTAAGCCAGCAGACAAAGCGTGGCTAAGTGAAACCTTTTCCATCCCGTCAGATCATACAGTTATTGCCAATTTTGCTCAGCTTATATCTCGTAAAGGCCAAGCCGATATTATTTTGGCCATGGAAAAAGTGGTTCAAAATAATCCTAAAGTAAGCTGCTTACTCTTTGGCAAAGGGAATCTTAAAGAAAGCTATCAAGCGCTTATCGAACGACATTTGCTTACCGAACACGTGCATCTGTGCGGCTTTACCGATGAGGTCAGCAAGATTTTGCCCAGTGTTGATATTGTGGTTCACCCCGCTTATGCAGAGGGCTTGGGCGTTATTCTTCTTCAAGCGGGTGCCTGTAAGCGTGCAGTGGTATCAACACCGGTAGGCGGCATTCCAGAAATTATCGAGCATGATGAAACGGGATTAATGGTGACGCCAGGGAATATAGATGAAATAGCCGATGCGTTGATTAAGCTCGTAAATGATAAGCAAACCCGAGATACCTTAGGCAATCAGTTGTATCAACATGTAAAAGGGCATTTCAGTACCAAGGAAATGGCGGCTAGTTATAGCGAGTTGTATTTGACCGTCACACAGCCATCATAATTTTGTATCGTTGAATTTTAGGCAATAAAAAAGCCGCTCAAGAGCGGCTTTTTCAATTGTAAGAAAAGTTAGCGATTAAACGCCAGCTTTTTCTACAACGCTAACCAATGTCCAATTTTTGCTTTTAGACAATGGACGACATTCACTAATAGTGACTACGTCGCCTTGGTTACATACGTTTTCTTCATCGTGGGCGTGAAGTTTAGTAGAACGTTTGATGAACTTCCCGTAGATAGGGTGTTTTACAAAACGCTCAACAACAACAGTAATGGTTTTATCCATCTTGTTGCTAACCACACGACCTTGCACTGTACGAACTTTTTGTTCAGTCATTACGCATCAGCCTTTTGAGTCAGAATGGTTTTAACACGCGCGATGTTACGACGTACAGTTCTCAATTGATCAGTCTTTTCAAGTTGACCAGTTGAGTGCTGCATGCGCAAGTTGAACTGTTCGCGTAGCAGGTTAATCAACTCTGCGTTCAGCTCTTCTACGCTTTTTTCTTTCAGTTCAGTCGCTTTCATTACATCACCGTCCGAGTTACAAAGGTTGTCTTAAATGGCAGTTTAGCCGCTGCCAATTCAAACGCTTCGCGTGCTAGAGATTCAGGAACACCTTCCATCTCATAAAGAACACGTCCAGGTTGAATTTGGCATACCCAGTACTCAACGTTACCTTTACCTTTACCTTGACGCACTTCAAGAGGCTTCTCAGTAATTGGCTTATCAGGGAAAACTCGAATCCAAATTTTACCTTGACGTTTAACGTGACGAGTCATAGCACGACGCGCTGCTTCGATTTGGCGAGCGGTCATACGACCACGGCCAACTGCTTTCAGGCCATAAGTACCGAAGCTTACCTTGCTCCCCGCAATGGCAAGACCACGGTTACGACCTTTATGCATTTTACGAAATTTCGTACGCTTTGGTTGTAACATGATTTAGCCCTCACGCTTAGAGTTGCGGCCTTTCTTCTTAGGTTGAGCAGGCGGAGCTTGCTCTTGAGTTGTAGGCAAACCGCCCAGAACTTCACCTTTGAAGATCCATACCTTCACACCAATAATACCGTAGGTAGTTGCAGCTTCTGAAGTTGCGTAATCGATATCTGCACGGAATGTGTGCAGAGGTACGCGACCTTCACGGTACCATTCAGAACGAGCAATTTCTGCTCCGCCCAAACGGCCACTAACTTCAACTTTAATACCCTTAGCACCAAGACGCATTGCGTTTTGTACCGCGCGCTTCATAGCACGACGGAACATTACACGACGCTCTAGCTGGCTAGAGATACTATCGGCAACCAGTTGTCCGTCAAGCTCAGGCTTGCGAACTTCTGCAATGTTAATCTGAGCTGGCACACCGGCTAGCTTAGAAACATAGGCGCGAAGCTTCTCTACATCTTCACCTTTTTTACCGATTACTACGCCTGGACGAGCAGTGTGAATAGTCACACGGATGCTCTTAGCAGGACGCTCGATCACGATTTTAGAAAGTGAAGCGCTTTTAAGCTGTTTAGTCAGATACTTACGTACCTGATGATCGTTATACAGGTTATCCGCATAGTCACCAGTATTAGCGTACCAGGTAGAAGTCCATGGTTTACTGATACCCAGGCGTATACCTGTAGGATGTACCTTCTGTCCCATTATCTACTCCTAGTTATCCGCTACAACCACAGTGATGTGACTGCTACGCTTAAAGATACGATCTGCACGGCCTTTGGCACGTGGCTTGATACGTTTCATAGTTGGACCTTCGTCAACGAAAACTTTGGCAACGACTAATTCGTCGATGTCAGCGCCTTCATTGTGTTCTGCATTTGCAATCGCAGATTCCAAAACTTTTTTAACCAGCGCTGCGCTTTTCTTCGGGCTGTACGTAAGAAGCTCAAGCGCTTTCTCAACGTGCATACCGCGAATTTGATCCGCTACCAAGCGTGCTTTTTGAGCAGACGAGCGGGCAAAACGGTGTTTAGCTAATGCTTCCATTTATCCTACCCCTTATCGTTTGCTTTTCTTATCCGCGACATGGCCGCGGTAAGTACGCGTTGGCGCAAATTCGCCCAACTTGTGGCCGACCATTTCATCGCTGATGATGACTGGAACGTGCTGGCGACCGTTATGGACCGCAATGGTCAACCCAATCATATCTGGGATGATCATAGAACGACGAGACCAAGTCTTAATTGGTTTACGTTCGTTCTTTTCCACTGCAGCCTCTACCTTCTTCAGCAAGTGAAGGTCAATAAATGGACCCTTCTTGAGAGAACGTGGCATGGTGAATCCTCGCTGTTACTTATTACGACGACGTACGATAAGTTTATCGGTACGCTTGTTACTTCGGGTTTTCTTACCTTTAGTAGGAACACCCCAAGGAGATACTGGATGACGACCACCCGACGTGCGTCCTTCACCACCACCGTGTGGGTGGTCTACTGGGTTCATGGCAACACCACGAACTGTAGGACGAACACCACGCCAGCGGGTTGCACCGGCTTTACCCAGTGAACGCAGCATGTGCTCTGCATTGCCTACTTCACCAATGGTGGCGCGGCAATCAGATAGTACTTTACGCATTTCGCCAGAACGTAGACGCAAGGTAACGTAGTTTCCGTCACGTGCTAGGATCTGAGCATAAGCACCGGCAGAACGTGCAATTTGTGCACCTTTACCAGGCTTCATTTCAATTGCGTGTACAACAGAACCTACTGGGATATTACGCATTGGCAATGTGTTACCAGACTTGATCGGAGCATCCGAACCAGACTGGATTGCATCACCAGCTTTCATACCCTTTGGAGCCAGAATGTAACGACGCTCACCATCTGCATACAATACTAGTGCAATGTTAGCAGAACGGTTAGGATCGTATTCTAAACGCTCAACAGCGGCTGGAATGCCGTCTTTGTTGCGTTTAAAGTCAATCACACGGTAGTGTTGTTTATGACCACCACCAATATGACGAGTTGTAATACGACCATGGTTGTTACGACCGCCAGATTTGCTGTTCTTTTCAAGCAAAGGTGCGTAAGGCGCGCCTTTGTGAAGGTCAGGGTTAGTAACCTGAACAACGTGACGACGACCGGCAGAAGTTGGCTTAGCTTTCAATAATGGCATTTCTAATCCCCTTCTTACTCAGCGCCACCGACAAAGTCGATGTCCTGACCTTCTTTAAGAACCACGTAGGCCTTTTTCCAGTCACTGCGTTTACCGAAAGACTGACCGTGACGCTTGGTTTTACCCTTAACGTTTACAGTACGAACACCTTCAACCTCAACTTCAAACAGTTTTTCAACTGCAGCTTTGATTTCAGCTTTGTTCGAATCTTTCGCTACTTTAAATACAACCGTGTTGCTTGCTTCAGCAGCCATAGTAGACTTTTCTGAAACATGCGGTGCTAAAAGCACCTTCAGTAGACGTTCTTCTTTCATGCTAACGCCTCCTCAAGTTGTTTAACCGCATCAGCTGTAATTAGCACTTTTTCAAATGCAATCAAACTTACTGGGTCGATGCCTGCAACATCACGTACGTCAACTTTGTACAAGTTGCGTGCCGCTAGGAACAAGTTCTCATCAACATCAGCAGTAACGATAAGAACATCATTTAGTTCATAGTCGTTAAGCTTAGCAATAAGTTCTTTTGTCTTAGGTGCTTCCACACCAAACTTCTCTACCACAACCAAACGGTCTTGACGGATTAGTTCAGACAAGATGCTTTTTAAAGCACCACGATACATTTTCTTGTTAACTTTTTGATCAAAGTCACGAGGCTTGGCTGCGAATGCACGACCACCACCAACCCAAATTGGGCTGCGGATAGTACCAGCACGAGCACGGCCTGTGCCTTTTTGACGCCATGGCTTCTTACCACCACCACGTACTTCAGCGCGAGTCTTCTGCGCCTTTGTACCCTGACGAGCACCTGCACCGTAAGCTACAACGACTTGGTGTACCAAGGCTTCGTTGAATTCACGTCCAAAGGTCGCTTCGGATACTTCAAGAGCGCTTTGCGCATCTTTCAATGTTAATTCCATCAGTTCACTCCCCAGACGTTACGCTTTAACAGCTGGCTTAACGATTACATCGCCGCCAGTTGCGCCAGGTACGGCACCTTTAACAAGGATTAGGCTGTTTTCTACGTCTACACGTACCACTTCCAAAGATTGGGTAGTCACTTGCTTGTTACCAAGCTGACCAGCCATTTTCTTACCTTTGAAAACTTTACCAGGTGATTGGTTTTGGCCAATCGAACCAGGTGCACGGTGAGACAAAGAGTTACCGTGAGTCATACGCTGTGAACTAAAGTTCCAACGTTTGATCGCGCCAGCAAAACCTTTACCTTTTGATGTACCAGTGACATCAATCTTTTTAGTGTCGTTAAAGATTTCAACAGTGATTTCACTGCCTACTTCAATATCGCCACCTTCGTTATCTTCCAGGCGGAATTCTACTAGAGCACGACCTGCTTCAACACCAGCTTTAGCAAAATGACCTGCTTCAGCTTTGTTAACGCGGTTCGTTTTCTTGCTTCCAGTAGTAACCTGAAGAGCGCGATAACCGTCAAGTTCTTCAGTGCGTAACTGAGTAACACGGTTTGGGGTCGCTTCAATAACAGTCACAGGGATAGACGTACCATCTTCAGTGAAGATGCGAGTCATACCCACTTTACGACCGACTAGACCAATCGCCATTGTTATTACCCTCTCTTGTTAGCCCAGGCTGATTTGAACATCAACACCGGCAGCCAAGTCCAAACGCATTAATGCGTCAACTGTTTTATCAGTTGGCTCAATAATGTCTACTAAACGCTTGTGAGTACGAATCTCATATTGATCACGTGCATCTTTATTTACGTGAGGAGATGTCAATACTGTATAGCGTTCTTTGCGAGTAGGCAGAGGAATAGGACCGCTGACCTGAGCACCAGTACGTTTCGCCGTTTCAACGATTTCAGCCGTAGACTGATCGATCAACTTGTGATCAAACGCTTTCAAACGAATACGAATTCTTTGATTTGGCATCGATTAAGCTCCAATCGAAAGAACAAAAAAATTCACCTTTTCTCTTCCATTTTATTCTGGAAAGAAAAGATGTGCGTAAACCGATGGTTCCCAATTGGAACCCTGTTCTTTTTCCTAACACGCCTGTAGCAGTCTTATCTTATCGATTTCGCTTGCTACGCTGGCAACCACCCTAAAAGCAGTGAGGTCGCGGCTAGAAACATTGCCCTATTTGGGCAGTGGGCGCGAATTATACAGAAGGCAGGATTCATTGCAACCGCTAGATCGCTTTTTGTACACATTAATTGCAAATATATGACTTTAGTACAGCTGCTTCTTGTTAACAGGTAATGTAAAGTTACGCTATTGTTGAACCACCTTAATGTAAGTTGTATTGCCGTTAATGCGCTATATGTATAAGGTGGTAAAACGTATGCCACAATGTTTAATCAAATTTGGATATAGCAGCGTTACGCTGTGCTAAGAACACTATGGAAGTAGAAGACAGTCAGCATATTTTCACCCATGTAAAACGCATTCTGAATAATCACTCGTCTTTATTAGACGCTTACAGTTTGCTTGAGCCCATCATCCTTAACATGTTTGGTGCTACCCGTATGAGCATCTTTCAGCGTCGCCGACAACACCAAGACTTGGTCGCTCGGTTTAAAACGGGTAAAGAAACCTTAGAGATTAAAGTGCCTATTAGCCCGATGTCTATTGCAGGCTATGTTGCTATCTCACAACTGCCTTTACTCATAGCCGACCCCTATAACGCCGCTGAGCTGAAAGCTATTCATCCTCGTTTACGGTTTGCTGATAAGTTCGATAAAGACAACGACTTCAAAACCACTAACATTTTATGTGTGCCTATTCTTAATGCCGGTGTATTGATGGGCGTGATGCAAATTATCAATAAACAAAACGGCAGTTTTGACGATAACGATTTAGCGCGCGCCAACGACTTAGCATTAGTGTTAGGGGCTAAATTCCGTTATGAACTTGGTGGTACAAACAATCCATTTGATTCTTTACTACATAAAGGCTTAATAAACGAACCTGCGTTAAAAGCACTGCTATCTACCTCTAAAGACACTCGTACTATCGTGCAGGGTTTGATGTCTGAACATCGCGTTCCCGAACATGAAATTGGGCATTCCCTTTCTATTCATTACCAGGTTCCCTTTATTGGTTATCTACCCGATAAGTACCATCGTTATGAAGGTGAAAGCAAACTAAACCTGTCTTACCTTAAACGTAACCATGTTGCAGTTATTTCTGATGTGGAAGGTAATCCCATTGTGTTAATGGCAGAGCCTAATAACGCTGCGCTGTTGATGGAAACGGAAAGCGCGTTGGGTATAGAGAGCTACGAAATTGCGGTTGGTTTACCTCACCACATATTACAGTATTTAGGTGAAGGTGGCGGCGGTGCTGCCCCAGGCGACATGAATGAGATTCTTGATGAAATTGGTCTATCAAGTGAGGAAAACGACGAGCTTGTCGATGAACTTTCTGACGATGCCCCTGCGGTAGTACGTTTGGTTAGTCGTGTATTACACGATGCAAAACGCCTTGGCGCATCTGATATTCATATCGACCCAGAGAAGAATGCCCCTACTCGTGTAAGAATGCGGGTTGATGGTGTGTGCCGCGACATGAACAAGGTGCCTAACTCACACCATAATGCGGTTATTGCCCGTATTAAAATTATGTCTAACCTAAACATTGCAGAAAAGCGTGTACCTCAAGACGGTAAGTTAGCGTTCAAGATGAATGGGCAGTTGGTAGAAGTGCGTGTTGCCACCATTCCTACCGTGGCCGGTGAAGGTGTTGTTATGCGTTTGCTCGCGTCTGGCGGCGCTATGCCTATCGAGAAAATGAACTTAGCGCCTACCAATTTGAAACGCTTAGAAGACATGATTAAAAAGCCCCATGGCATCTTATTAGTGGTGGGTCCAACAGGTTCCGGTAAAACCACCACCTTGCATGCTATTTTGGGTTACTTAAACACGCCTGAGAAAAAAATATGGACCGCAGAAGACCCGGTAGAGATTACTCAGCCTGGTTTGCAGCAGGTTCAGGTAAGCCCCAAAATAGGCTTCACATTTGCGAACGCCCTACGGGCATTTTTACGAGCCGACCCCGATATTATTCTTATTGGTGAGATGCGTGATAAAGAAACAGCCCACGCTGGCATTGAAGCCTCGCTTACTGGTCACTTGGTGTTATCTACCCTGCATACCAACTCCGCCCCTGAAACCATTACCCGTCTGCTAGATTTAGGGCTAGATCCTGTGAATTTCTCAGATGCCTGTGTAGGCATATTAGCTCAGCGTCTTATACGAACCCTTTGTGGTAAGTGTAAGGAAGAGTACGTAGCGAGTGATACTGACATGGCCTTCATTGAAAGACAGTACGGTGCGCAGATGTTAGATGAATTAGCGTTGCCTTCTCCGCTAAAACTCTACAGAGCAAAAGGCTGTGAAGAATGTGGTAATACAGGCTATAAAGGTAGAACAGGGGTTCATGAGCTTCTAGGAATGACCCCTGAGTTACGCTCGTTGGTCTACAAAGAAGCCAGTGTGTCAGAGATGAAAAAGCAAGCCACTCAAGACGGTATGCGCACCTTAGTACAAGATGCCATTTTTAAAGTCATTAAGGGCGATACTGACATTCCACAGGTGCAAATTGTCGGCGGCGACTAACCAATACATATTTACTAACACTCTAATTTTGAAGATTTAAGCGATTCAGTATTAAATATAGCTAATTCATTTATTAATAAGGGAAAGGAAACCAATATGAAAGCAATAGTTTTTGCATTGTTATTTACAGGCACACTAATATCGACGGCGGCAGAAGCCCAATCAAGCACTAGAGACAAAATGTGGAAGAGTGAATATCTCTCAATTGTTGAAGGTGGTTTGTACGCGCTAAAAGCTGAAAAATACGAAGAGGCCTACACTAAGTTATTGGAAGGCGCGAAATTGGGTAATAAGACATCTCAATATTACTTAGCTCAAATGTATTTTCAGGGTTGGGGAATTGAACCTAACTATGAAGAGGGCTGGTTGTGGTTGCAAGTCGCGATGGAACAAAAAACGGCGGAGTGGAATCGTTCTTTTCGCTCAATTCGTGATGCTTTGCCAGAAGATTTCAAGACCTCGATGCAGCCCTATGTAGATGAACACATCGCACTGTATGGCGCAAAAGCTCAAGATTTGCGCTGTGAAAAACGTGCAGCTATTGGTTCTAACATTAAAGAGATTATCTGTAGCAAGCGATTCTACTAATTAATTTGTTAATTCATAAAAAAGCCCGACATTTATCGGGCTTTTTTATTTTTGGTTCCTAGCGCATTAAACACTCATCACTGCTTTCTATTTAATTGTTACTTCTTTAAGTATTGGCGAATTACATAATGCAAAATACCGCCGTTTTCGAAATAAGTGAACTCGTTTGAGGTATCGATACGAATATCCATCGAGAACGTTTGCGACTCGCCTGCATCGGACGTTACAGTGACATCTACTTCTTTTTGGTCGCGACTTACTGCCCCGATAGAAAAAGTTTCGTTCCCTTTAATGCCTAAGCTACTCGCACTGTCACCAGGCTTAAACTGCAACGGTAATATGCCCATACCGATTAGGTTCGAACGGTGAATACGCTCATAGCTTTCTACCATCACCGCTTTTACGCCCATTAATGAGGGGCCTTTCGCCGCCCAATCTCGACTCGAGCCTGTGCCATATTCTTTACCGCCAACGACAACTGCACCTACGCCTTCTTCTTTATAGCGCATAGCAGCATGGTAGATAGACATAGCATCACCACTTGGGTAATGGGTAGTTGCACTGCCCTTAGTACCCGGCGCTAACTGATTTTGTAAGCGAACATTGGCAAAGGTACCCCGCATCATTACTTCATGGTTACCTCGCCTAGATCCGTAAGAATTAAAGTCTTTGGTATCTACACCCTCTGCTTGCAAGTATTCACCTGCTGGACTGTCTGTCGCTATCGCGCCTGCCGGAGAAATATGATCTGTGGTGATTGAATCGCCCACTTTTACCAAGCATCTCGCGTTCTCGATAGCACTAAGTGCTTCAGGTTGTTCGCCCATGGTTTGGAAAAACGGAGGATGTTTAATATAGGTAGAGTCGGGCCAATCGTATACCGATGTTGGGCTAACCGTTAGGTCATTCCACACACCGCTTCCTTTAAATACGTCGGCGTATTTTGCTTTAAAGATATCACTAGTAACATGTTCGGCAATATGGCTTTGAATTTCATCTTCACTTGGCCAGATATCTTTTAAATATACTGGCTCGCCATTGCTGCCTAACCCTAGCGGCTCTTTAGTAATATCAATATTCATATTACCGGCTAACGCATAAGCCACCACCAATGGTGGTGAGGCTAAATAGTTGGCTGCAACATCTGAATGAATACGACCTTCGAAGTTACGGTTCCCAGATAGAACAGAGGTAACAGTAAGCTTGGCCTTTTTAATTGCATCGCTAATAGCATCAGGCAAGGGCCCTGAGTTACCGATACAAGTTGTACAACCATAACCCACAAGATTGAAACCGAGTGCTTCAAGTGGGTCCATCAAGTTTGCATCTTCAAGATATTGCGTCACCACCTGCGAACCAGGGGCTAAAGACGTTTTTACCCAAGGCTTTCGGGTTAACCCTTTTTCTGCCGCTTTTTTCGCAAGTAACCCTGCACCAATAAGCACTGAAGGGTTTGATGTATTGGTACAACTCGTAATGGCCGCAATAACAATAGCGCCATCTTCTAAGTTAAATTTATTGCCACGGAATTCCACATACGAATCATGCTCTTCGTTCACTTCAGGCACTGCACCGCCTTCTGCGACAAATTCCGTTTCTTCGTCTAGCACTTTCACATCAATCTGCGAACGGTGCCATTCATTAAATGCCTTTGATGCGTTATCTAGTGCAATTCTATCTTGAGGACGTTTAGGCCCTGCAATAGAAGGCACAACGTCGTTTAAGTCGAGTTCTAACGTTTCGTGGTATTGTGCATCTTTACTGAAGTCATCATGCCATAGCGAACTTTCCTTCGCATATGCTTCAACAAGTTCAATCTGCGATTCGTCACGCCCGGTTAGGCGCAAATAATCTAGCGCCACTGCATCGATAGGGAAGATACCGCAGGTTGCACCATATTCCGGTGCCATATTAGCAATAGTGGCGCGATCGGCTGTGGTTAAATGCTTCAAGCCCGGACCATAGAATTCAACAAATTTACCCACTACACCATGAGCACGAAGTTGCTGAGTGATTGTCAACACCATATCTGTTGCTGTTACGCCAGTTGGTAGTTCACCGTCTAATCGAAAACCCACTACTTTAGGTAGAAGCATGGTAACGGGTTGGCCTAACATGGCCGCTTCCGCTTCAATACCGCCTACCCCCCAGCCTAATACGCCAAGCCCATTAATCATGGTGGTGTGTGAATCGGTACCTACAAGGGTATCTGGATATACTAACGTGTCGTCACCTTCTTGCTTGGTGAAAGCAACACGGGCAAGGTATTCAAGGTTAACTTGGTGGACTATTCCTCGACCAGGAGGAACAACTTTGAAGTTATCGAAGCTCGATTGCCCCCATTTTAAAAATTGGTAACGCTCTTTATTTCGCTCAATTTCAACGTCGGTGTTTTTCTCTAACGCGTTTTCTTCTGCGAAGAAATCAACCATTACTGAATGGTCAATGACTAATTCTACTGGGTTTAGCGGGTTGATAGCCTGAGCATCGCCGCCTAACTTGTTAACTGCATCACGCATAGCGGCCAAATCAACAATAGCTGGTACGCCAGTAAAATCTTGCAAGATAACGCGGGCAGGAACAAAAGAAACTTCATGCTCGACATGATTTTCGGTGTTCCAAGTAGCAACTTGTTCAATGTCGTCACTGGTCACAAACTCTTCATTTTCGTGACGCAGTAAGTTTTCTAGAAGAATTTTAATACAATACGGTAATCGGTCGAGCGCAAAGTTCTCATTTACTTTGTCAAAGCTAATGGCCTTGAAGGAATTGCCATCGACATCGATATTGGAAAAAGATTGATATTTCACGCGCTCACCATCCTTATTTGCCTGTCATAAATATAGTTTTAGGAGCAAATTAGGAAACGCTAACCATTATTTGAATTGCAGTGCTATTAGTCACTTCTATTTTCCACCGCAATGATTTGGCGCTCCTACTTACTCTCACTTATAGCTGTATACGGTAACAAAGTGAAAAAAAGTTCATGTTGATTTCATACCCTTGCCCTAGCAGTTTACGTTGCTACTCAAAGGGTCTACTTTGCTACTTCGCTTGTCTTACCTGTTAAACTTGGCTTTTCGAAACTGGATTTTTCGTTGCCGATCAACGATGATAGCGTTCATCTTTTTTCGTATCCGTCTGACGCACCATTTCATTGGCATTCGTCGGGCATTTTCACTTTAACGCCGCAGGTAACCTTACTATGTATAAACTGGTACTTATTCGTCATGGAGAAAGTCAGTGGAACCTTGAAAATCGTTTCACTGGTTGGCACGACGTCGACTTAACTGATACAGGGGTAGCACAAGCTAAAACCGCTGGTCAGTTAATGAAAGATGCAGGTTTTGAATTCGATCAGGCTTACACGTCTGTATTGCTTCGTGCTATCAAAACGCTAAATATCTCTTTGGAAGAAATGGGTCAACATTACCTACCTGTTGAACGTCACTGGCGTTTGAACGAGCGTCACTACGGTGCGCTTACAGGATTAGACAAAGCTGAAACTGCTGCTAAGCACGGCGAAGAGCAAGTTAAAGTGTGGCGTCGTAGTTTCGACATTCCACCACCAGCAGTAGATACTGACAGCGAACACTTCCCAGGGGTAGATCGCCGTTACAATAACGTTGATGCCGAGATTCTTCCTCGCGGTGAAAGCTTGAAGATGACCATCGAGCGTGTACTTCCTTACTGGCACGATGTTATTCGTCCAGATATTCAAGCGGGCAAGCGCGTTATTATTGCTGCTCACGGCAACAGCCTTCGTGCATTGGTTAAATACTTAGATGGCATGTCTGATGAAGACGTACTAAGCCTAAATATTCCAACTGGTGTACCTTTGGTATACGAGCTAGACGAAAACTTGAAGCCTATCTCTAAAGAATACTTGGGCGATCCAGAAGCGATTAAAGCGATGATGGATGCCGTTGCTAAGCAAGGCAAAGCTAAGTAATCAAAAGCTTAGTAAACGAAGACTTAGTAATCGAAAGCTGACGCTGACTATTAGCGCGACGACTAAAAACCGCAAACATGGTTTGCGGTTTTTTTATGCCACTTGTTTTCAGTTCAATGCTCTAAAACGCTTCCCTTTTCCACCATCATCATTGTTACTAATTTGTAAACACTTACTATTCCCACTACATTGGCATCAAGCTCAGTTTTTACATCAGGTGTGCTATGCAGGTATCGGTCTTCAAATCAGCCAATAAACTCATTACCGGTGAGGGAGCGTTAGCGAATCTTGCCGTCGAGCTTTCAAGGTTAAACATTAAAGCGCCCGCCATTATTACCGATAAAGGCGTAAGTCAATCTGGTGCTCTTAGCCATGTTACCAATGTACTGAATTGCGAATGCCCTATTGTAATAGACGACATCCCTCCAGAACCTGAAATAAGCATTATTGAGCACAGGCTTGCTCGATTAAAACAACATAAGGTAGACGGAATTATTGCCGTTGGCGGAGGGAGTGCAATCGACAGCGCCAAAGTGCTTGCGGCTACGTTTGATTACACGGGCAACATTGCAGACTTGTTCGGTGAGAACCTAGTGCCAGGGCGCACATTACCCCTTATTGCTATTCCTACCACGGCGGGTACAGGATCAGAAGTGACGAATATTGCTATTTTGGCCGACCCTATCGCGCAGGTTAAAAAAGGAATCGTGAGCGATTACCTATTGCCCGACATTGCGATTGTGACGCCTGAAATGACATTAAGCTGCCCTAAACACATTACTGCCGCCAGCGGTGTGGATGCCTTTGTACATGCGCTTGAGGCCTACTTGTCCGTAAATGCCAGCCCTATTACTGATGCTTTGGCTAGCAAGGCTATGACACTTATTTATCACTCTTTGCCGCTCGCCTATGCAAATTCCAACGATGTTAAAGCACGTGAAGATATGGCAACCGGAAGTTTAATGGCAGGTTTGGCGTTTGGTAACGCGGGGGTTGGCGCCGTGCATGCGCTAGCTTATCCGCTAGGCGGTCGCTTTCATTTATCTCACGGCATGAGCAATGCGGTTATGTTGCCTCATGTTATGCGCTGGAATATAGGGGCTTGCCAACAGCGCTTTGTGGATGTGGCGGGCTTTTTACATTTGCCTATTTCTGATAAAACGCAGTTAGAAATTGCTAATCAGGTAGTAGATGCCATTGAAGCATTGTGCAGAAAAGTGGAAATACCTGCCACACTGCGCAACTTTGACATTAGCGAAGACGCTATTCCTTTATTGGCAGAAGAAGCGAGCAAAGTAACCCGTTTGCTGCGTAACAACCCAAGAGTATTAAGCAAACAAGATATCACCCATATATACAAAGAGGCGTTTTAAACGCCTCATCGGTAATACTTAACCACCTAGATGCGTGATCGCTATTTACCTAATTGGTTTACGATAGCTTCTGCAACCGCGTGAGCACTTGCTGGGTTTTGACCAGTGATAACACGCTCATCTTCAATCACGTGTACATTCCATGGTTGAACTTTACTGAATTTAGCGGCTTTACGGGCTAATGCTTCTTCAAGTAAGAACGGAATATCGTGAATGGTACCGTAATCCACTTCTTCTTCGCGGGTAAAACCAGTAATTGTTTTACTCGCAATTAGATCTTCGCCGTTACTAAGCTTTATAGGTAACAGCGCTGCTGGACCATGACATACCGCGCCAATAATACCGCCATTTTCGTAATGGGTAGCAGATAGTTTAGCAAAGTCTTCGTTACTGGCGAGGTCAGACAATAGTCCGAAACCACCTGGATAGAACACAGCTTCATAGTCATTAATGTTCACGTCTTTCACATTCATGCTGTTGCCGGTGCGCTGTCTAAAGTCTTCGTTGTTTAACACCGCTGCATTTACGTCGTCGCCTTCAATGTCGGTACCGTAAATAGGAATAGCACCGCCTTCAATTGACGCGATATCGTACTCTACGCCGTGTTTATTAAAAACATCGATTGCATGGGTAATCTCCGGCGAATAAGTACCGTTCGCTTGATCAGTAGTACCTAGTGTTGCGTGGTTTGTTACTGGGATAAGTATCTTTTTCATGGTTTCTTCCTATGCGTAAGACACATTAGCTGTGCCGTAGTAATCATGTGCATACACTATAGAATATCCCTGATAATTTGATAATATACGAAATAGTTAAATCACTATTGCCATATAGCAACAATAGTAATTTTTTACTCACACATCACGAGTGAAATAAATGGAAAGCTTCGAAGGCATTATAGAATTTGTGGCCGTGGCTGAACGCAAAGGTTTTTCAGCTGCCGCAAAACAATTAGGTTGCAGCACCAGTCACATCAGTAGACAAATTGCTCGGCTTGAAGCGCGTGTAGGCTGTATTTTACTAGCTCGTTCTACCCGCCAAGTCAATTTAACCGAGAACGGCGCACTTTATTACCAGCACGCTAAAGACTTGCTTATTGGCCTTCAACAGGCCAATGAGCAGGTAAGCCTTCAGCAGATAACACTTGATGGCGTGCTGCGAGTAAGTGCCGCAGGCGGATTTGCCGAGCACGCCGTGGCTCCCGCGTTAATGCAATTTGCGCTAGAGCACCCAGAGTTAACCATTGATATGGACTTTAACAGTCGCATGGTTAACTTTGTGGAAGACGATGTAGACTTTGTTATTCGCTATGGCGAGCTGGCCGACTCTAGCCTGATTGCGCGTAAACTAATTGAAAGGCCCATGATGGCGGTGGCCACCCGGGAATATTTAGCGCAATTTGGCGAACCTTTACACCCCAGTGATTTGAAAAAGCATAGCTGCGTTATTTCTAATAACGATGTATGGAAGTTTTCAAACAATGGCGCACAAGAAAATATAAAAGTGAAAGGCCGTTGGCGCAGTAATAATGCGAATGCGGTACTTGATGCCTGTGAACGAGGTTTGGGTATTGGCTACATGCCTAAAAGTACCTTTAGTGCATCGGTTGAAGCTGGGAAGTTACAGCCTATATTGCAACCTTACTGGGGCGACGGGGCAAGCAGTTGGATTGTGTATCAGAACAAGCGATTCATGCCGCTTAGGGTACGAATGGCCATTGATTATTTGGTGCAATATTTTGCAGACTGGGAAGACAAGGCGCTATGAAGGCTTTCATAACGACATGCGCTAACCGTGCGCTTGGTCAAAATACACCACGGAATAAAACCCGCCATAAAGTATGCTAATAAAAAACTGCCAGCAGATATTTCATTAAAATACCTGCTGGCAGTATGTATTGACTGGTTATTTTTGACGCTTAGTTGTGTATCAGCTAAAACTTGCGCTTTTTGCTTACAGTTCTCGCACCCACATGTTTCTAAAGCTGACTAAGTTGCCATGATCTTGTAACTGAATAGGCTCACAACCATGGGCGTTATATTTAGGTGCACCAATCCACTCGGTAGTGCCCTGAATCTCTACATGATTTTGTACCACCACTCCGTTGTGGATAACGGTTATGTACCCAGGCGATTCAAGCGCCTCGCCATCGAATACCGGTGCTTTGAAAATAATATCGTATTCTTGCCATTCACCTGGTGCGCGCATAGCGTTTACCAGTGGAATGGTCTGCTTATACACACTACCCGCTTGCCCATTTGGGTAGGTGGCATTGTTGTAGGAATCTAGCACCTGAATTTCATAGCGTTGCTGAAAGAAAATACCGCTATTATTTCGTTGTTGCCCTTCCATATCAGGCTCTGGTTGCGGTACCTTCCATTCAAGGTGGAGCTGAACATCACAAAAGCTTTGCTTGGTTTTAATATCGCCAGCGCCCGGCTTTACTGTCAGTTCACCGTCTGAAAATTGCCAATTGGCTTCTCCGCCTTTCACCGACTCCCACGCCGACAAATCACCAGTCAACAATGCTATAGCATCGGAAGGAACTTCATTCTTTTTAGCACTTACCACTGCGGGTACTGGCTCCCACACTTCTGTTTTAGCCGCTTGTTTTTCACGCTCGGCTCGCTCAAGTTGCTCTGTATTATCAGCAAATGCCATAGGTGCCATTGATGTTGTTAACACAGCAGCTAATGTCGCTACTTTGGCCAACCCGTTGTTACGTAATTTCATGTTTTTTTCCCTGCACTATGTATTTGGTTTCGCAGCTAACTCATTTTTATCTGAGAGCCTTAAGTAGCCCACGCTTTGTCACCTTTTTTATAAGGCAGCTCACCATTGTAATACCCAGGAATTGCTACATAACGTAGCACCTTAGTTGAACCTAATTTCGACGTGAAAAAGGTATACAAAGTAAGCTGTTTCAGCAACGTGAAATAATGCGGAATTGGGCCTTCGCTGCCTGTTTCCCATTGGCTTGGTTTAGCCGTTGGAATGCCGTTGCTAATACCTTCAGCCAAATTAGCGGCTTTCGCTTCTGTATCTAGCGTTGTAAACAAGGTTTCGCGCTGCGAACTACTTAATAACAGAAAGTCTTTTTTAAATGCTGCATTACTACGAACATTAATCGCCTTCATGCCGTCTTTAAACGCTTTTTGTAGCTTCGGGGTATAACAATCGGCAACAATAACCGGAATTACTAAGCCAACATTAGCTGCTTTTGCCCCTGGCGTGTCAGTTTGCGGAATGATGACTTCCGCCATTTCATTAATGAGCGCCACATCTTCTTTTGAAAAGCCTGTTTCAGATAAAGGCACAGGGGCAACAATGTCATAGGCCAGCGCTTTGCCACCCACAAGTGCGGTACCCGTGACGGTAGCAATGAGTTTTAATAAGTCTCTACGTTCCATTACAAGTTTCTCCGCTTTAACTCTTCTACGGCAAAGCTAGCCGCACGAGCGGTAAGTGCCATATAGGTCAGTGATGGATTTACACAACTTGCCGATGTCATACATGCACCATCGGTAACAAATACGTTAGGAGCATCCCATACTTGGTTGTGGCCGTTTAACACTGAGGTTTTTGCATCACGTCCCATACGTGCAGTACCCATTTCATGAATACCCATACCCGGTGCGTAATCTGCATCCCAGCCTTGAACGTTCTTAAGCCCTGCCGCTTCAAACATGTCTACAGCATCTTGCTGCATGTCTTTACGCATTTTCAATTCGTTTTCTTTTATCTCAACATCCATGGCAAGTACGGGCAGCCCCCACTTGTCTTTTAATGACTTGTTTAAATAAATACGGTTTGAATGGTCAGGTAGCATTTCACCGAAAGCTGTCATGCCGATAGTCCAGCCACCAGGCTCAGAAATAGCATCTTTCAAGCCTGCACCAATGCCCATTTCGGCTACATCTTGTCGCCAACCTGAGCGGCCAGCGCCACCTTGATAGCCAAACCCTCGTAGGTAGTCTCGTTTGTCATCGCCCCAGTTTCTAAAGCGCGGTACATAGAATCCACTTGGGCGGCGACCATAGGTATATTTGTCGTCGTACCCTTCAACTTGCGCAGAAGCTCCAACGCGGAAGTGGTGATCCATTACGTTATGACCTAGCTCGCCACTGCTGCTGCCTAAACCGCCATCCCATACATCGGTAGCCGAGTTCATTAGTACCCAGGCAGAGTTAAGTGCCGAAGCATTAACGAACACGATTTTGCTTTTAAAAACGTAAGTCTCGTTCGTTTCAGCATCAATAATTTCAACACCAGTCGCGCGCTTTTTGTCTTTATCGTACAAAACCTCTTTCACGATAGAGAACGGACGCAAAGTTAAATTACCGGTTTTCATTGCCGCAGGTAGGGTAGAAGATTGCGTACTAAAATAGCCCCCAAAAGGACAACCCAACCAGCACTTGTTACGGTATTGACAGTTAGTACGCCCATGTTCAGGCTTAGGCTCTGTCATGTTAGCAGTACGGCCTGGAATAATGTGCCGTGCACCGCCATAGGTTTTTTGTACTCGCGCGGCTACGTCTTTTTCAACGCAGTTTAATGCCATAGCAGGCTGATAAATACCATCAGGCAGCACATCTAAGCCGTCGCGGTTCCCGCTAATACCCGCAAATTTTTCTACGTAGTCATACCACGGTGCCACATCTTCATATCGAATAGGCCAGTCAACGGCTACGCCTTCTTTACCATTTGCTTCAAAGTCAGCTTTGTTTAAACGATAGCTTTGACGACCCCATAACAGTGAACGCCCACCTACGTGATAGCCTCTAAACCAATCGAAACGCTTATCTTCTGAGTAAGGGTTTTCAACTTCGTTGGCCCACATACCATGCGTAGACTCGTTAAGCGGGTAATCTCGCTTAAGTACTGGATAATCTACTTTCATTGCCTGTGTAGGTAGGTCGCGGTGTGGGTAGTCCCACGCTTCTTTGTGCGCGTTTTTGTAGTCTTTAACGTGTTCAATGTTTTTACCACGCTCAAGCATTAGTACCTTTAGGCCTTTTTCGGTGAGTTCTTTGGCCGCCCAGCCTCCGCTAATACCAGAACCTATTACGATTGCATCGTATTCGTTCGTTGCCATGTTATGTCCCCTTAAACACGTACTTCATGTATGGTGTTTGGTTGTAAAGTCATACGTCGCAGATAGATATCGCTTCTTTAAGCGACTCAATTCTGCCTGCTTTTGTATCTGGTGTTGGAATAAACTCTTGCGCTAAATACCCATCGAAACCTGTTTCTAAAATAGCCTTAGCAATGGCTGGGTAATACAGCTCTTGAGTGCTACCAATTTCGTTTCGCCCTGGCACACCGGCGGTGTGGTAGTGGCCAAAATAAGGATGGAAATCGCGAATCGTGCGAATAATATCGCCTTCGTTGATTTGCATATGATAGATGTCGTACAGCAATGAAAAGTGCTTGCTATCAAGGCGTTTGCATAGCTGAACACCCCATTCAGAGCTATCGGCCATATAGTCAGGGTGATCTATTTTGCTATTAAACAGCTCCATAAATATCACCACGCCACGCTTCTGGGCATGAGGTAAAATACGCTTTAAACCTGCCACAGCATTCTCTAACCCTTCCTCTTTATTCATTCCACGGGCATTGCCGCTAAAACAAATAAGGTTGGTATAGCCAGCATCAGCGACAAGGTCGATATGCTTTAAGTATCGGGCTTCTAACTCATCGTGTAAGTCGCTGTGAATGAAGCCATCTTCAAGGCTTATTTCAGCGCCATTACACATAGAAGAATCAATCCCGTGTTGCTTTAATACCGGCCAATCTTCAGGCCCCACTAAATCAATGGCCGAAAAGTTAAGCTCTTTCACTGTATTACACAGCTCTTCTATGGAAAGGTCGCCGTAAGTCCAGCGACTAACAGAATGATTAATATTGCCTTTTAGCGATGATTGCTTCATACCATTCTCTGTTTTATCTTCTGTACTATTTTCTGTGCTATCCGCTGCACTGGCCGCGTGTGCGCTGTGAAACGCTGAAGGTGCTAATACACCAGCGCCCGTCAGCGCCATTGCTTTTATTAAACTGCGTCTGCTTTCGTTATGCATCAGTGCTGACCTTTTCTGACTTAAACAACACCAAGAAAATAATTAATACAACAGCCGCAAAGCCTGCTGGAAACAGCCAGATATCTTGCCAACTATGAGATGTTGCCGTGGTGTATTCGTCAGTTATTTTCCCTGCTACGGCAAAACCAATCAGCATGCCCACCCCGTAAGTAGCCAAAGTGATCAAACCCTGCGCAGCGCTTTTGATGCGCTCGCCTGCTTTCGCATCGGTATAAATCTGCCCAGACACAAAGAAAAAGTCGTAACAAATACCATGCAAGGCTATGCCCACAATCAGCATAAACAGCCCTTCGTCTGCATCACCAAAAGCGAACAAGGCGTAACGTAATACCCAAGCAGCCATACCAATTAACAAGGTTGCTTTAATGCCAAATTTGTTTAGAAAAACAGGTAATGCAAGCATGAATAACACTTCAGACACTTGGCCTAAGGTCATTTTTCCGGTGGCATTTTCAACCCCAATTTCGGTTAAAAACGGATTGGCGTTTTGGTAGTAAAACGCAAGTGGAATACAAATAAGCACAGAAGATAAAAAGAAGATAAAGAAGTTTTTATCTTTAAGCAGCGCTAGCGCATCTACCCCTAATACATCGCGTAAACCTGTCTTTTGACCCGCCGCTTTAGGTGGTGTGGCAGGTAAGGTAAAGCTGAATATGCCTAAGGCTAACGATGCTATTGCACATAGCATAAAGGTGTTTCTAAGCATGCCATCGGCAATGGCCGAGGTGGAATCCCAAGAAAACACGTAACTAATAAGTAAACCTGCAACAATCCAACCTACTGTGCCCCATACACGAATTTTTCCAAACTCTTTTGAAGGGTTAGCCATTTGGCCAAAAGCCACTGAATTCACTAACGCGAGGGTTGGCATATAGGCAATCATGTAACCCAACACGTACGGATAAAAGGTGGTGAAGTCATTCGCCTGATACATCATATACATGAGTACCGCGCCACATAAATGCAGCACACCCAAAATACGCTCGGCGTTAAAGAACCTATCGGCAATTAACCCCACAATAAAGGGGGCAATAATTGCTCCCCAACTTTGGGTAGAAAATGCCATTCCAATTTGACCACCACTGGCCGACAAAGTGCCTGCTAAGTAAGTCCCCAAGGTGACAAACCAGCCGCCCCAAATAAAGAACTGCAAAAACATCATGGTGCTAAGACGTAGGGTTATCATGGTTGTTATTATCCTGTGTCTGCGGGAGAGCGTTATTCGCTTATACCCAAAATGCGGTTGTTTTTCGTTTCACTTACCTCGCCACCGGCGAAATCATCGAACGCGTAGCGGGTTGGCTGAATAATATGCTCAGCGATGAATGGCGCGCCTTCAGCCGCACCTTGCGCAGAGTCTTTTAAGCAACATTCCCATTCAAGTACTGCCCATCCGCAAAACCCGTACTGAGTAAGCTTGCTGAAAATACCTTTAAAATCGACTTGGCCATCACCTAACGAGCGAAAACGCCCAGGGCGATCTTTCCAATCTTGATAGCCGCCGTAAACGCCACTTCTGCCGTTAGGATTGAACTCGGCATCTTTAACATGGAACATTTTTATACGGCTGTGGTACCTGTCTATAAAATCCAGATAATCGAGCTGCTGCAGTACAAAGTGACTAGGATCGAACAATATGTTGGCGCGAGGGTGGTTATCTACCGCAGCTAAAAACATTTCAAAAGTAGCGCCATCATGCAAATCTTCACCTGGGTGAATTTCATAACATACGTCTACGCCCGCATCATCGAAGGCATCTAAAATAGGTAACCAACGCTTAGCTAACTCGGCAAACCCTTGCTCAACTAGCCCAGCTGGACGCTGCGGCCATGGGTACACTAAGTGCCACATTAAAGCACCTGAGAACGTAGCATGCGCGTTTAGCCCTAACCGTTTGCTGGCAATAGCGGCACACTTAAGTTGGTTTACCGCCCATTCAGTTCGAGCTTTTGGCTTGCCGTGTAAATGTGCTGGCGCGAAATTATCAAAAAGCTCATCGTAAGCGGGATGCACTGCCACCAGCTGTCCCTGCAAGTGCGTTGATAACTCGGTAATTTCTACGCCCGCGGCTCTACAAGTAGCGGCGATTTCGTCACAGTACTCTTGGCTTTCTGCTGCTTTTTCTAAATCGAACAAGGCAGGATCGGTGGGCACCTGAATGCCTTTATACCCTAATGACGCTGCCCACTTGGCCATATTTTCAAGTGTATCGAAGGGGGCATCTTTACCCATAAATTGGGCTAAAAATACAGCTGGGCCTTTAATTGGCATAGCTTCTTTGGCTGGTTGTTCGTTTGCTTGCTGTTCTTTTGCTTGTTGTTCCATTGCCATATGCTCCACTTACTCTGTGCCAACTGGGCTGACGGTTTCCCACTTAGTATCACTGTCGCTACTGGCCAACATGGCATCAATAAACGCCATGCCGCGAAGACCAGATTTAATGCCAGGCACTCCATTTGCTTTGCTGCTTGTATGTTCTGATTCGCTACGAACCGCTTTGGCAAAATCGTTATATAAATTTGCCATGGCTTCTAGGTAACCTTCGGGGTGTCCGCCTGGAATACGGCAACGATTAACAGCTTCATCACACAAACCGGGTTGCCCTAGTCCAGCACGGAATACTTGATATGGCTGGCCTATAGGGCGATACACCACAGAGTTCGGTTCCATTTGATGCCACTCTAATCCGCCTTTATCGCCATACACTTTTATCTTTAAGGCGTTTTCTTCACCTGCGCACACTTGGCTGGCAATCAACACACCAGTAGCACCTTTCTTGGTTTTAATCAGCGCTGCGCCATCGTCATCTAACTGCCTGTCATCAATGTGTGTATAAAGCTGACCACATAAGGCCGTAATAGCATCGTCTAAAACAAATTCAGCAAGTCCAAAAGCGTGGGTACCAATGTCGCCCATACAGCCGCTACCGCCAGCTAAACTCGGGTCGGTACGCCACTTGGCCTGTTTATTATGGGTTTCTTCATTTGCCGATAACCACCCTTGTGGGTACTCAACAAACACTTTACGAATGTTACCTAGCATGCCGCTTTCAACCATGTGGCGCGCTTGCCACACCATGGGATAACCCAAATAGGTGTGCGCTAAGCCGTATAATCTGTCGGTACTATGAAGTAAGTCTTGTAAGTCTTTTACCTCGCCCAAGCCAACACCGGCGGGCTTTTCGCAGAACACGTGAAAACCCGCTTTTATTGCGGCCATTGAAATAGGGACGTGTAAATGATTCGGCGTAACAATAGACACCACCTGCATGCGTTGCTGCTCTGGAAGCGCAGCTTCTTTTTCTAGCATGTCTTCCCACGAGGCATAAGTACGGCTAGGTTCTACACCTAAACTATCTGCCGTGTTCTCGTTATTGCTGGAGTCGCGACTAAAAGCGCCACATACCAAATCGTACTGACCATCTAGCCCAAATGCGTTGCGATGAACCGCACCAATAAATGCGCCCTCACCACCACCAATCATACCTAATCTTACTTTTTGCATTTTCGCCATGCTGCGTAGCTCCTGTTGTGGTGCAGTGCTTAACCGGTAAACCTTACCAGTATCACGCTCGCTTATTGCAAACTTGTTGCATTATTGTAACCATATTTAAAATGTAACGGATTACATTTTTGTCTGTCAATGTATTTGGGCGTTTTTTGTTAAACTTAAGTTTAAGAAGATAAGCTAAATAGTCTTAAAACAAACGTATTTTGCTTTAAAACAGCGAATGAACGGATTAAGACGCCAAAACCATTTACAAAAAATATACACTTAGCACTGGATTTTTTAAGAAAGATACGTATTCTAAATTCCAAATGATATCGGTTACATCAATTCAATTAATTCGCAGATAAGCGAATAAAGATAAGACACGAGTAAATGGCAAATATTAGAGATGTTGCTGATAGCGCTGGTGTTTCGGTAGCAACGGTGTCTCGGGCTCTTCAACAACCCGAGCGCGTTTCACCGAAAACCCGCTCAAAAGTGATGACGGCGGTTGAGCTAGTCGGTTACAAGCCTAACTTAATGGCGGTAAAGTTTCGTTCCGGAAAAACCCACAACCTTGTTGTGCTGGTTCCTACTGTCGCGAACGTGTTTTTTGCGCGTGTTATAAGTGGTATGCAAGAAACGGCAGCAGAATTGGGTTACTCAATTTTACTGGCAAACACCTTGGGTAACCCTGATATTGAAAGCCATTACGCAAAAATGGTAAGTACTTCTCAGGCCGATGGATTAATTCAGCTACGAGCATTAAATCCTTTCGACGACAGCATGATCAACGACAATGGGCTGCTGCCTATGGTAAACGCCTGTGAAGTTATTGATGAAGGTAAATACCCTACCGTAGCACTTGATAACCGTGCCGCGGCAAAAGCCATGACTGAACATTTGTTAGGGTTGGGCCATACTCGAGTTGCGATGATAAAAGGCCCTCAGTCAAGCCCGCTTACGCAAGACCGTTTGTCGGGGTATAAAGATGCGTTAAACGATGCCAATATTGCCTTCGACGACAGCCTGCTATTTCCTGGCGACTTCACGCTACAAGCGGGCTATAACGCAGGCGTAACTATTGCCCAACAAGCGCAAAAGCCGACTGCTGTATTTTGTGAAAACGACGAAACAGCAATAGGTGCTATGCAAGCATTTAAACAAGCAGGCTTGCGTATTCCTCAAGATATTTCGGTAGCGGGATTTGACGATATTGCCTTTTCGGCATTTTGCGACCCACCGTTAACCACGATTGCCCAGCCAGCCGAAGAATTCGGCCGAACGGCAGTAAGCTTATTGATAGACCTCATTAACGGCAAAATTCGTAAAGCACCAAAAGTTATTATGCCGTTTGAACTCATTGCTAGAGGCAGTACTGGCCCAGCTCACATTGTGTAACAGCGCATAATGGCGCGTTAAGGAGAATGCTATGTTTACCCCTTCCACCTTCACCCGCAGGCAGTTTATTCGCGCTGCAACCATAGGTGCAGGCTGCGCCGCAATACCCAGCGTATTTGCACATTCACATACAGCTAAGTCGTTAAACTCAAATGGTATGGCGAGCAATAGTATTGGATTACAGCTTTATACCCTGCGCGATATTATGAAAGTTAGTGTGCCTGCCACATTAAAATTAGTAGGCGCGGTGGGCTACAACGAACTTGAGTTCGCAGGTTACTTTGGCCATAGCGCCAAAGAAATTAGTACCATTCTAAAAGGCGAAGGATTAACTGCCCCGTCTGCTCACATTCAACTTGATGACTTTGATAACAACTTAGAGCAAGTGCTAGAAGATGCGCAAACCGTAGGTCATAAATACCTTGTGGTGCCTTGGCTTAGCGAAGCGCAGCGCGGCGTGGGCATAGCGCCTTACAAAGCGCTTGCTGAAAAACTTAACGTAATTGGTGAAGCCTGTAGTAAAGCCAATATTACATTGGCTTATCACAACCACGATTTTGAATTTGAAGTGCGTGATGGTGAAATACCGCTAGATGTACTTATTACTGAAACCGACTCTGATTTAGTATCTATGGAGCTAGATTTGTACTGGGCAGTTAAAGCCGGAAAAGACCCCGTAGATTACTTTAAGCAATACCCTGGTCGTTTTAAATTGTGGCATGTAAAAGACATGGCGACAGACGGTAGTTTTGCCGATGTGGGCACAGGCGTTATCGACTTTGAAACAATTTTTGCGAATGGAAAGCTGGCTGGAATTGAGCATAAATTTGTAGAACGGGATCAAACCGGCGATCGTATTGCCACTATTGAACAAGGCTATAAAGCGGTAAGTATGCTAAACAATACTTTGTAGCAAGACACTTTTAGCAAAGCGCTTTAGCAAAACCCTATATATCGTTATGATAACGCCACCTTTATGTTGTAGGTGTCGTTATCATGAGTAATGCCGTATGAACGAACTGTTCAGTGCCCTATCCCGCACGTTAAGCCCTTATTACGCCGAAATGAGCATCATGCTTATGGCCACCATTTTAGTGGTGTACGGCGATATTATTAATAGCCATATAAAGCGTATTTTAGCCCCCTATCATTTCATACTACGGGTTAGCCTTTTTGTAGTGCTATGTGCCTTCGGTTATGGCGCATTAACCCTTTATGGTGCTCCTTTTCTGCATCATGTTATTGCATACCTTCCTTGGCAGTACCAAGGTGCAGGTTTTGTTTTTGCGTTTATGTTTATTGGTTTTTTGGCCGAGCGTAGAAGATACATATAAAAAAAGCGAAGCCCACTGGCTTCGCCTTTCTATTTTCTAAGCGTACTTATGTGCGTATTAATCTACATTTCGAATGTAGTTAATGCTTGAAAAGGTAAGTAGACTTTCAGTAATACCTTCACTGGCATAAAACGCAGCCCAGTCGTCTGAGTTGTCTACATCTTCCCTTGTTTCAGGATCTTGAGCTTGTAAGTAGTTACCGAATTTCAGGTAAGAATCGGTGCTGTCTTCAATAGTTCGCGAAAAAGACTCACCAAACGCTGAAACCGTCACATAACCATGGTCGTTAATAACTCTGAAATCGAAATTTTGACCGCTTACCATAGTGCCTAACAACTGCTTGTCTTCACCGGAACCGTCTTCTCGTGCCAGGCGTACGTACACATCAAAAATACCATTACGAGCTACGCTGTCACTTTCTACGCCAGCATTTGTTGGAGTGAACCCTCCTTCACTGGTATCAGAAACGTATAACTTCATAATAGTGCCTGTGTCACTAGCATGATGCTGGGCAACAATAGCTTTTGAGCCATCGGACATTTCCACTTTTATGTTCGCTTGAAAGTCTTCAAACACGGCGGTCATTGCCACCCTTTTTTCTTGTTTTATTTTAAGCTCGTGACGCCAGCCGTTGCCGTTTGGCGTAACATGTTGCTCGCGTAAGGCATCAAACTCCATGGTGTCGCCCACACGTGGATCGGCACCCTCCATGTCCCAATCGCTCATATCAAAATTACCGGGAGTAGGGGTTGGTGTAGGCGTTGGATCAGGCGTGTTATCAGTATCTCCGCCGCAACCATAAATGTTGGTTTCAACAATGCTGTTCCACGTATTCGCCGAATTCTCTAACCCAGTAATACGAACATAACGCGCATCAGAATCGGTCACATCGTGAGTTTCATAACCTGAACTTGAACCGCTTGACGCGCCTGAAAGTAACACGGCATTCCAGTTACTGTTATTGGTAGACGTATGTACGTCGAAAAATGAACTACGGGTATTACCCTTAAACCATTTAACTTGTAATGCTTTTACCGTAGCCACTTCACCTAAATCGTAAGTAATCGTTTTGCCAGTGCCGTTGGAAGACCAACGCGACTCGTCCGTTAAGTCATTATCGATAGTATTTAATGGCCCGTGCCCATCGTTAGTGCCATTGTCGGTTGCAGTACTAATGCTTAAGTTCTCGTTTCCTGAACACGTGGAATTACCTGGCGGCGTTGTAGAGCCAGCACTTTCCAGCGTGAAATTGTCGAATCGACCTTCGCCGCCATAATAATTTGCATAAATTTTAACCGAAGTTGCAGAGCCTGAATTAAAGCTTACCGATACAGGTTCAAAATCGCTGCCGCCACCAGTTCTATTAAACCGCGTGCCGTTAACATCGGCACCGACTTTACCAATACCTTTTACGTACGCCTGCAAGGTGTAATCTGTGTTAGGTGTAACATCAACATATTGCTCTACTTTGCCATTCGCACCGGAAATTTTAGCAGAGCTACTTCCTGCATAGGCGTTACCAGATACTGCGGAAGGGTCGGTATCGGTCCAACCATCGAACCCACTTTCAAACCCTGGGTTATCGATAGATACCGAGGCTCCATGTACAAACGAGGTGCTTGCTAATGCAAGCGCAGTACCCACTACAAAAGAGAGTGATGTTTTTCGTGTCCTGATGTTCATGCAATTTGTCCTGTAATTAATGGTTTGGTAAACCAATTAAAGTAATCGCAACAAAAAAGTTGTGACTAAAAACGAAATTCATTTTTCGATACAGGCTAGAAATAAAGCTTACCAAAATGGTAATACCAATGATCCAGCCCACATGTAAAATAATTAACCAAAAAACCAATAAGATCAACACAAACCATTAACAAAATACTTACCAAAAAGTAAATTGATAGACTAAGGACTACTCAAAAGTGCAAAGACAATCAAACAAAATAAATATAAATCATAAAGATAATTGCAACCTTTAAATTAATGTTCGAAAAATAGAAATGAGAATTATTTATAATAATAATTAACAAACTGGGCATAGTGGAAAAGTTTACAAGGCAAGAATCAGACAAAAAGAAATATAAATAACAACCAAAAACATTACCAATAAGTGCAAAATTGGTTAATAAAATTAATGTATGCGCTTTAATCTGACTTTTGTAGGAGGAATTTCGGTAATTAGACCTGATGTTCTGAACTGCGAGGCTCTTCAAAAGTACTGGAATACTGTTTAGGTGGTATACCCATGATGCGTTTGAATGTGGTCGAAAAATAGGACGGTCCTGCAAAGCCTACGCTAGTAGCTACCGAAATAACAGAAGCACCATTGGCTAAGCCCCCACAAATTTGGAACGCCCTACTTTGCTTGTAAACTCAAAAAAAATGTCGTTGCTGAAAAGGCAAAAGAGACAAAGGAAGTAAAATAAAATACTTTTTCATCAAATTGATTTCGTTTTGTATTTTGAATAACTAAATTTTGTATGCTTGAAGATGTTGCAACGAGAATGAAGAAAATTGAATAAATGAACGAAAGTACGATAACTATAAAATGGTTCAATCTCATCCAAAAAATAATGACATCAGCTTGACTGAGTAGAACCGATATTCCGAAGAACGCGCTCCACAAGACCATTAGTGAAAATAACACCGACTTTTTCAAACTTAAAATCGATTCTTTTATTAGCACACATTACCCCTATCCATTATTACTTGTTGATTAAAATCTATGTTTAGTCCTTTTTGGATATATAAAAAGAACCATAGATAAAGGTCACAACCGTTGCTAATACAATCAGTGTTGTTCTAAGCCAGTCTATCGGTATAATCTTAACAACGGAAACTACCAATGCCCATAGCACCATAGCCCCTAAAACTTTAGGGTAGTGTCTATATCTATTTCTTCTATTCACGTTAAACCTTTAAACTAATATAAATTTATATGTACGGTAATTTAACACGCACTCTTAAGTGCTCTACTCGTCTATTAAATGGTTTGAAAAACCTAATCACATGTAAAACGCAGTCTACTTAAACCGCCTAATTTCAGCAGTATATAGTAAAACTTGTAAGAGTTTTTACTGGGTAAGAATTGTTAGTCAACTTGCCGATAAGCTGTAACGCTCGTGTGCTTTTAAATGACTTACTGGTGAAACAATTGCTGCTAATTAGACCTGATGTTCTGTACTGTGAGGTTCTACTAATGTGCTGGAGTACTGTTTAGGTGGTATACCCATGATGCGTTTGAATGTGGTCGAAAAATAGGACGGTCCAGCAAAGCCTACGCTTGTAGCTACCGAAATAACGGAGGCACCATTGGCTAGTAGCGCTTTGGATTTGTCTATTCTGAATCGCGATAGAAACTCGCTGAAGTTGTAGTCAAATAGCTCTGAAAGCTTTCGGTTTAAACTTCTGGGGCTTATTAGCAATAAATCAGCAGCTTTATCCCTAGTAAAATATTCATCTTGATAATTTTTTTCTAAAACAGAGATAAAGTTAAGGTAAAAAGCCATATCTTTTTCTGACAAAAGTTCTGGCAATAAAATACAACTGTCTTCGCTTTTATTCATGTCTGACGACGAGAGATTGTTCGATGGGGCTCGTTTTAATGCTACAAGATGCCTTACTCTGAGCATTAATTCTTCATCAGCGATAGGCTTAGTGAGCAAACAGTCTACATTCGCCTGTAAGGCTCTTTCTTTTGATTCATCATCTACTTTTGCCGTTAAAACAATAATGGGTAAATAATTTAAAGCATCAGTATCACGCAATTTTTCCACAAAGTTCAGCCCCCCCATAACCGGCATCATAAGATCGGTTATGACTAGGTTAACTTTGTGAGTCTGTAGAATATCTAGAGCCTGCTTTCCGTCTCTAGCCACAAGGCATTTGTAGGTCGAAGAGAATAACTTAAAAAGGTGATTACGAAGTTGACGGCTATCATCCACTAACAAGATAGCTGGCTTGTCTTCCCAATTACTATCAGTACTTTCATCTAAGTTTTGACTATTTAAAAGCTGTATATCATCTATGGGGAAAGTCGCTATAAACTTGGTACCTTTGCCTAGCGCACTGTCGACAGATATTTCGCCCTGATTCATAGCCACCAACTCTTTAACTAAAGACAGACCAATTCCCTCGCCTGTGGCTTCTGGAGATGGATCTATCCTTTTGTAACGCTTAAAAATTTCTTGGTGGTTAGACTCATCGATGCCTTTCCCATTATCCCGAACGCTAAGTGTTAGATTATCTTCGTCAAAAACGGCTGAAAATTTAATTATTCCATTGTTTTCGGTAAATTTAACCGCGTTAGTAATGAGGTTCCCAATAATCGACTCTAAGCTACCTTTTAAAAGTGAAATAGTGCCTGTGCCTCGTGTACTTACATCGAGTACTTGGCGCTTTGTTTTCACTAATGAGTCTAAACTTGAAGCTATAATTTTAATATCATCTACAGAGTACAACCTAAAGTTTTCTAGCGTTGAAGTACCCAGTTTGTCTACCGTATTCACTTGATCTAATAAGTTTTCCATTCTTTGAACATTGTGGACTAACGCCGTGATATTGAGCTTTTCTTTCTCTGAATCACTTTTCTTCGAATCACCTAACTCGCTCATAATGAGTTGCAGTGGCGTGCGAAGCTCGTGCGAGACATTACTGAAAAGCCGAATTTTGTTTTGTGCTAATGCTTCTATTTTATTCTTATGCTCAGCACCGTACCTACCTAATACCTTCTGTACCAGTGAAGTGTTAATAACCATAGAGGCCACTAGTTTTAGATAGCCTTTTCGATATAAATAAACACACATAATCATAAGGATGGCATATAGAAAGTAGGCGTAGTGACTTAAGTAGAACGGTGGACTTATTTTGAAATGCAGAGAATTGATGGGGTATTCAAGGTTGCTATAGGGTGACTGTACCCGAGCTTGCAATTCAAAACTGCCATAGCCAATATCAGAAATAGCTAAATTCATACTTGATGCGTTATGAGTTTGCCAATCTTCAATATACCCGAGTATTCTAAATTCTAGTTTATGCTTGTAGCTTTCCACGTAACTATTTGATGCGACACTGAAATCAAGTGTCTGATAGCTGCTATCAATAGTAAATTCAGAGTTCGAAAAAATAGGATATAAGGAGTCTACTTCACCCTCTTCATTGAACCATTCGGCTTTGAGGAAAGATATTTGAGGTGCAACATTTGCATCACTCAAACTTTTGATAATTGCTTTCTCATTGATGCTATAAGCAAATCTATCCCCCTCGATAATGATAGTATCATTTAGCTCGTGAATTCCTCCGAAATCAAAGTCGACATCCCAAATACCATTGTCGCTATCTAATTGATACAAATTGTCGTCACTCGTACTATAAAGAAAGAGCCCAATATTTGTAGTAAACCAGAAATTTCCATTGCTACTTAAAAGCCCCGCTCGAACAAATCTAATATCGGAATTATTTAGTAATTTACTTTTTGAAATGTCACCAGTAGTACTATCAATTTCATTGAGTCCACTGCCAGAGGAGCACACCAAATAAGTATTATTAAATTCTATGATGCAAGTGATTCTGCTCCATCCTGTCTCTGAGGGAGGCAAAACCTTCCAATTAAACTTAGACAGCTGAATGTGTATGGAACTGTCCGCGTCGAATCCCATTAGCTCGCCAGAAGATAAGACAATAGAACTTTTTAGAAATGGGGGCGCATCAAATTCATCTAAAATTGAGGTTAAATCAGCTAGGTAATATTTCCATCCATCATCTGTGAGGGCATAAGCATAGTATTTATCGTCACTTAAATTGATAATGTGATTGTGCGGGTTTGAGCAAAAACTTATTTCCCCTCTCTCTTTCAAATAAATCTCTTCAAATTTAACTTCGTAACTATCTAGACATTTCGCGGCTTTAAAAGTGTGGGGACTTAAGGAGCCATTTTGGGTTTTCAACAAATAGCTATTACTAGCATCTTTTATATACCCAACTCCCTCTGTCGTTATACCTGTTGATCTAATATTCTTTTGATAGATAACTTCATTTAAACTTAGATAGTTAACTGCCTTTTGAGAATCTGAAAACGCAATCACCCCTAATTGTGTTGATGCTAGAATCAACTCTCCGTTTCTTAGTTTATTGATTGCTACTATCGAGTGTATTGCATCTGATGTGATAATTGGATTCATCCAATTAATCGCCGTAATAGTATTTCCAATAACTTTGTATAGCCCGCCTGCAGCAATCCAGATATTTTCATCGTCAGCGATAAAAATTTTACTCAGTGGTTTTCTTATTGTTAAAGCCGAATCAAAAGGATAAAAATTCTTCGTGTTTTTTTGCTCATCTATTATGTAGATACCTTCAGGCCCACCAAGATATTGCTTGAAACCAGAATAAGAAATAGCAGTCAACTTTGATAATTTGGGATAATCTTTTGTTAAAGGGTTTAGCTTCACACTCTGACCAGCTAGATCTATCTCGATATGATAAGTTTCCGAAATCGCGTGTACTTTAGTTTGATTGTCAGAAACTAATGAATAGGCACCAGCTAAAGATTTAGATGAAATTTCATCTGCCCAATGTTGTATTTCCCTCGTCGTTCTATCAACAACATATATACCGTTGATTAATGAAAACACTAAATAGTCAGATGTTATGGCTAAATTCCAAACACTTTTTAGATCTGAGGAATGAGAAACAAACTGTTCTGAAACTCCTGTTTCTAGATTGTATTTGAAAACACCAACCCCAAATTCACTTACCCAAAGATAGCCTTTCTCATAAGCCACATCAGAAATTATGCCCGTCTTTGAACTAGACTGGTTATAACTAACTTTTTGGGATTCTTGTCCAACAATCTGAAAAACGCCATTTTCTGCAGCAAGGAATATAGCTTCATCAACAACCTCTATATCCCATATTACACCTGCAGGGGTTCCCGCAAATACACTACGTCCGTGGAAGCTTTCGCTTCCCCCTGATGCAAAAGCATCAATACTTAGCAACGAAAAAACAACAATTGAGCCAAAAAACGAGCTCTTGACCCATTTCATTTATATGTCCCTATATTCATATTCAATGTTCGTAGTTATTTATTATTCTCTAATTGCTGAACTAGCAACACCGATTAAAATTAATACTACAAGAGTGATAACACTATGAATATCGAACAAAAAACAAACATTCAAGAGCTGAACGAGCAAGATTATACTAATGTCTATGGTGGAATGAGTTCTTTTGCGGTTTTTCCAAAGCCGGGTTATAAAATTGAGCCAGAAAATCCAACTCCACCAGGCATAGGTCTAGACTCACTACACCAACAACCACTGCATACCGGCATTTTCGGCGGCTAATTGGTCATAAATAAAGTCACCCACATACAGGCAGTCTTCAGGTTGTAGCTGCCAGTGATGGGCTATGTGCAGCAGTGCTGTGGGGTCGGGCTTGGCGGGGGCATCTTCTCGGGTAAGTACAAACTCTATGGGAATACGGTTATTAACTATTTTAATAGCGGTGGCTTCTCGGCAATTGCGGGTCACAATGGCGATGGGCAAATTGTTTGCTAGTACCTTATCTACCATTTGCTTACCAAGGGGTAGCCATTTGGCGTTTTGGGCGTCGCTTAGTTCGTGCTGCAATATGGCGTAGTTGGCTTTCGCTTTGTCTTGTTCGCACGGCATATTGTCGATAAACGTAAGAATATCTTCGTCTTGCGGGCAGCCTATGTCTGCTCTCATTTGCGTGAAGTTAAGGCTAGACTCAACCAAGGTGCCATCTAAGTCAAAAATAACACCTTTAATACCGCTTAAATCCATTCTTTGTACTCTTTAATTGCGTTTACGATTAGGCAGAACTGCTTCTCTATTTCATTCACATTGCCAGAAAGTGGGCTGTGTTTCCGTTAACTTTTAGTTAGTTGCCCTATTTTCTGAACTCAAATTCTTTAATATCTACTAACATACGCATTCACTTTCATTTAGCATAGCCGCTCTTTTTTATAGGCTTCGTATTTTTATAGGTTACTAATGGGCGTATTCGCAGCACTTGGTACAGCACTTTGTTGGGCAATAGCCGCCCGTTTGTTTCGCGGCACTGGCAACGCATTCTCCCCCCTTACCATGAATTTTTGGAAGGGCCTTATCTCTATTGCTATTTTGGCTGTCGTTATTGCGGTAGTGCAGCCAAACGCTTATGAAACCAATGCCGTACTTTGGCTACTACTAAGTGGTTTTATTGGCATTGGCATAGGCGACACTTGCTTTTTTAAGGCACTAAAATCGATAGGCGATAGCCAAGCGGTATTAGTAGCCGAAACCTTAGCGCCTTTATTTACTGCGCTTTTTGCCATGGCGTTTATTGGTGAATGGATAACTTGGCAACAGTGGGTAGGTATTGCGATCGTGTTATTGTCGGTCGACATGGTAATAAAGGCTCGTAAACGAAATACCACACATGTATTCGCTACTTCAGGCTATATGTATGGCGTTGGGGCTGCTTTATGCCAAGCCGTAGGTGCGGTTGTTAGCCGCGACATTTTAGGCAGTGGTGATATAGATGCCGCCAGTGCTGCCTTCTTGCGCTTGGTGGGGGGAATGTTGTTTGTCGTGCCGTTAATAGTGATCACCCGTACAAAATGGTTACCGGTATTAGCAACCAATCAACGGGTGTGGCCTGCCTTTGTACTTGCCACCTTATTGGGCACTACCGCCGCTATTTACCTTCAAATGTTTGCCTTTGCCTATGCCAAAGCTGCTGTGGTGCAAACCCTTATCGCCACCAGCGCGTTAATGTCGCTAGGGGTTGCGTGGGTTATGGGCGAAAAAGCCACTAAGGCTACGCTGATATGGTCGGTTATTGCGTTGGTGGGTGTGGGTATTTTGGTGGGGTTTGGTGCTGGTAATGCAACTTCTCACTAATACACACATTCCTCTTTCAAAGCCGATGATATTTATCATCGGCTTTTTTTATTACCTCCCTCTTTGAAGCGCAATATTTCGCCACCATAATATAGCTATCGGTTTGTTTCACTTTATGTAACACCTAAACTTTTACCTTAGCCTTTTACCTCAAGATAGAGACATTATATGAAACGGGTTTTCTTATTCCTTGTTACCAACTTAGCCGTAGTTTTAGTGCTAGGTGTTGTGCTAAATATTGTGTTTGCTGCCTTTGGTATTGATAACCGCAGCATCACTGGTTTATTGGTTTTCTCTGCGGTTTTCGGTTTTGGCGGTGCGCTTATTTCTTTAGCAATGTCGAAATGGATTGCTAAGCGAAGTACGGGGGCACAGGTGATTGATAACCCCACTACACCCACTGAACACTGGCTAGTGAATATGGTATCTGCCCAGGCTAAAAAAGCGAATATTGGCATGCCAGAGGTAGCAATTTACGACTCCCCTGAAATAAACGCTTTTGCAACCGGTATGAATAAGAACAATGCCTTAGTTGCCGTAAGCAGTGGCTTATTAAATGGTATGAGCGAAGATGAAGCGGAAGCTGTGCTTGCCCACGAAGTATCACATATTGCTAATGGAGACATGGTTACCCTTACGTTAATTCAAGGAGTTGTGAACACCTTTGTTATCTTCTTAGCACGGGTTATTGCCGGTGCTATTTCGAATGCCACCCGCAGCAGTAATAGCGCAGGGAGCGCCTTAGGGGGCTTTGCTTACTATGGCATTGTGTTTGTACTTGAAATGCTGTTTGGTATTTTGGCTAGTATTATTGTGATGTGGTTTTCCCGTCAGCGTGAATATCGTGCCGATGCAGGTTCAGCCAAATTAGTGGGCAGACAAAAAATGATAGCGGCGTTAACGCGTTTAAAATCGAATAGTGAAAGTCAGCTAGATGGCACTATGATGGCCTTTGGTATTTCAGGCAAGTCTGCATTTTCAGAATTATTTATGAGCCACCCGCCCTTAGATAAACGTATAGATGTGCTCAGACGTCGCGCGAAAGCGCAATAATAAAGGGAATTACTACTATGACAGCACCTAAAGCGCTTTTTTTCGACATTAACGAAACCTTGCTTGATATGGCAGAAATGAAGCATGGCTTAGCACCATTACTCGGTGGCAATGAAGACTTAGTCGATTTGTGGTTTGCGAATCTTCTACATCACTCTCTTGTCGATATTGCGTCTAACCAGTTTAACGATTTTATCAACATTGGGGCGGCCGCCTTGGTGATGGTGGCACATAGTAAAGGCTTTACAGTTTCTGAAGACGAAGCCCTTAATGCCATAAAAAGCCACATTACTAAGCTTCCGGCACATGATGATGTGAAGCCAACACTTACAAAGCTTCAATCGTTGAATGTGCCTTTGGTGGCGCTGTCTAACTCCTCTATTGAAGGGCTAAAAGCGCAGCTGGAATTTGCTGGCATTAGTGAATGCTTTTCCCATGTACTAAGCACAGAACAAATTAAAACGTATAAGCCTTACCCCGATGTATATCGCTGGGCGTGCAAAGAAGTTGGCGTCGAGCCAAAAGATGCCATGATGGTAGCCGCACATGGGTGGGATGTGAGTGGTGCAAAGGCCATAGGTATGCAAACAACATTTGTAAGCAGGCCTGGTAAAATGATGTATCCGTTAGGACTTACACCCGACTTGAACGTGGAAAATTTAACTGAGCTTGAGCAAGAAATGAAAAAGGGTGCATAAAGCACCCTTGGTATATAACGTATAGCAGGCTTTAGTTATCAGTTTTAGCAACTAATTGTCTGCCTTTAAACCCATTTGTCGAACAAGATGAGCGCTTTGTTTCTAGCGCACCTAACTGGCGCTTTAACCACGACTTTTGAATTCCCGATTTCGCTGCATCCATTTCACCACTGACCCGTGAAATTTCTTTACCTACATTCACGCACGCTTTAGCAGTTGGCTGAAACCCGCCGTTTGCTAGGGCTGCAGAAGAAAATGCTGCAGATGATATTACCATTGCGATAGATGCGAATAGCGCTTGCTGTTTCATAAATGTCCCCAACGGCCTGATATAGTTCAAGCTCATTTATTTTCGGTAGAGAAAGGCTATGTGATGCCTTGAGTTTGTTTTAAAACTATAGCAATTATGATCTTATTTTTAGGTGTTAGGAATGATACCTAATGATAATAAATTCAGGTATACCGTAACGTCCCATGTCTTTTATTTACCCCATCATGTATTCGTATTACTCATGATTTTAAGAGGCGTTGCTAATGTTTCTTATATTGTTATCGACCCATTGTTAGAATTCACGAGAACCCTTCCGTAGTTGAGGTTACAGTAACAGCTTTCTGTAACAGCAATGTTATCGTGACAACGGTTCCGCGTTATTAAAACATCAAATAAATCAGCTAACAAGCTAAGTGGAAAACTTAGCGGCAACATGGAAGAAACAAAATCTTATTAAAGCCGTGTACCCACACCAATCGACTCTAATGTATCAAGTATAGCATCTGCTAGCGAAGCTAGCGGCGTAACGTAGGTAGCCGCATTTAATTCTATTGCCACTTTAGGCATTCCAAACACAACACAGCTTTTTTTATCTTGGCAGAACGTAGTGGCTCCTTGCTGTTTCATTTGCAGTAAACCGTTCGCACCATCCCGCCCCATCCCTGTTAGCAACACACCTACGGCATTTGCGCCAGCATTGGTCGCTAATGAATTAAAAAGTACATCTACAGAAGGTTTGTGCCCTGATTCTCTTGGTCCATCAGACAAGGCAATTCGATAATCTGCGCCGCTTCGCTCAACAACTAGATGTTTATCACCCGGTGCTAAATAGGCATGCCCTGGTAATAGACGCTCTCCGCCTTTTGCTTCACGGACCTCTATTTCACACAAGCTGTTTAGCCTGCGGGCGTAGGTTGTGGTAAAGCCCGGGGGCATGTGCTGGGTAATAACCGTGGCGGGCGCATTTCTAGGGAAATGCATGAGTACATCTTTAATCGCTTCTGTGCCACCAGTAGACGCCCCTATCCCTATTACCTTTTCGCTGCCGGTATAGCGCATAGCGGCATGTTGTGATGCGCGTGATTGGGTAGGTGCACTAAGTGTGGAATGTGCCGCCATTCTAATTTTTTCCGTTATTACCAAGCGATACTCTTCCATACCTTGCGCCACACCTAGTTTAGGTTTTGGTACAAAATCTACTGCGCCTAGTTCTAACGAACGAAGTGTAACATCTGCCCCCTTTTCGGTTAACGTAGATACCATAACCACCGGTGTAGGGCACGCTTTCATCATGACTTCTAAAAACCGCAAGCCATCCACCTTGGGCATTTCGATATCAAGGGTGATCACATTAGGCTTAAACTCTTGCACCATTTTTTTCGCTACAAACGCATCGGGAGCGGCGCCAACCAAAAGCATGTCAGCTTCATTATTAACAATTTCAGATAACAACTGCCTGATAAGTGCAGAGTCATCTACCACGAGAACTTTGATGGGCATTGTCAGGCTCCGTTAGCGAGAAATCATCGGGGTTGGCTTGCTGAGATAGCAGCGTTCGGTGGCTAGATTCACGCTCATACAAACTGGTATTATTGAAGTTTCTAATTCGCTTCATATACACATTACCTTCATCGGGTAGAAAGTATATTTTGCGGGCGTAGTCTGACATTAAGTCGCTATTTAATAGTGGGATATTTTCTCTCGTTAAATAGTTAACAACAAACTCCGCGTTAATTCTTCCAATATCTTGTTGTACAAACCCCGCGAGCACTTTGCCTCCGCCGAAAGCTTTGGCCACCAGCTTTTCCTTTCGTGCCCCAAGCGTGATGAGCTTTTCAATAAGCATATCCATCGCATGCACGCCGTATTTAGATGCAAGGTTACTGTCTAACTCACTGGCTAAATTCAATTCAGGCAACATAAAATGGTTCATGCCGCCAATCTTCTTTTCTGGGTCGTAAATACACGCGGCCACACAAGACCCTAAAATAGTGACTAACACCTTATTAGAAGCAGTAGCAACATACTGCCCGGGTAATAATTTAACGGCTTCTTTTCGAAATCGGTTGTCGAAGTAACTAATAGGTTGTTCATCTTGGCTCATACTGCTAACCCCTTTTAATTTGCTGGCCGATAAATAGTTTTACCCATTGGCCGTACCAACTCAGGGTACATAGTGAAGTTTTCAGAATGACCAGCTACATACATTCCCCCAGGTTTCATTAACTTAACCATTCGGGATAAAATTTTGCGCTGGGTGTCTCGATCGAAGTAGATCATGACGTTTCGACAAAAAATAATATCTATTGGGCTTTCAATGTCCCATGTGGGCGACATCAGGTTTAGGGTTGCAAATTGCACCATGCGCCTAAGCTCATCGGCTACACGCACTTTTCCTAGCTGCGCGCCTTTGCCTTTATAGAAAAACTGTTGGCGATAGTGAGGAGGTAATTGTTCAATGCCGCTTGCACTGTAAATTCCTGCGGCGGCTTTTTGTAACACGCGGCTGTCGATATCAGTAGCAACAATAGACACAGGTGGAGTAAAGGTGCCATATACCGATGCCACCGTCATGGCAATGGAATAAGGCTCTTCCCCCGTACTGCTGGCAGAACACCAAATGCGTTTGGTATTAGGGTGCTTCTTTAAGTACGTTGAAAGCGCCTCAAAATGGTGGGGCTCTCTAAAGAAAGAGGTTAAGTTAGTCGTTAGCGCATTAACAAAATGCTCTTGTTCTTGGTGGTTGTCGGCCACTACTGCCAAGTAGTCTTTAAAACGGGTTAATTTTAAAATGCGCAAGCGCCGCGCTAAGCGGCTATATACCATGGCATCTTTGGAATCGGCTAGGCGAATACCGGCACGCTCAAACAGTAGCCGCCTAACTCTATCGAAGTCTCGCCGACTGTAGGCAAATTCCCTTTGCGCCACTACCTCGTGTAACTCCGTCATACACTAAAAGGCCTCCCACTCTGCTTCATCTGGAGACGTTGGATTTAACGCCACTCTTGGCTTAGAAGGCCCAGGCCCCGATATCGCTCTTGGCGCGGACGTAGGAAATGACGTCATGCTATTCGATGACGCAGAGGCTGAACTAAAGTTTTGCTGCCCCACTTTAAATACAGCGACCCGCTGGGCTAGCTGTCCAGATTGCTGCCTCATACTGTCTGCAGCGGCTGCCGCTTCTTCTACAAGCGCTGCATTTTGCTGGGTCATTTCATCCATTTGCACCACGGCGTTGTTCACTTCTTGAATACCGGTGGCTTGCTCGGAACTGGCCGCGGCAATTTCTGACATAATGTCGTTCACCCGCTTAATTGCTGTGACGATATCGGCCATGGTTTCACCAGACTTATTCACCAACACATTGCCATTGGTGATCTTCTCTACCGAGGTTGAAATAAGCCCTTTAATGTCTTTAGCCGCTTCAGCTGAGCGCTGGGCTAATGTGCGTACTTCCGATGCCACTACAGCAAACCCGCGTCCTTGCTCGCCAGCGCGTGCCGCTTCTACCGCAGCGTTTAGGGCAAGTATGTTGGTTTGAAATGCAATGCCGTCAATAACACCAATAATGTCAGAAATGCGCTGGGCAGAATCGTTAATTTCTCCCATGGTGTGAACCACTTTTTCTATCACCTTTCCGCCCTCTGATGCTACATCTGAGGCCTGACTGGCCAAGCCTTTCGCTTGGTCAGCGTTTTCCGCATTCAGTTTTACCGTCCCGGTGAGCTCTTCCATGGCCGAAGCGGTTTCTTCTAGGCTAGACGCTTGCTGCTCGGTTCTACTTGATAGGTCGGCGTTTCCTGTGGCAATTTCATTAGAAGCTGTATCAATGGTTTCTACCGCATCGTGAATTTTGATGATGGTGTCGCGTAGTTCATCGACAAACTGATTGATTGACTCACCAAGTACTTTGAAGTCGCCATCTAGTGGCTCTTCAATGTTATGTAGTAAATCGCCTTCGGTAAGCTTAGACATTACGGTTTTGATACTCTCTACCGCTACCGTGCGCCCCGTAATATCGGTGGCGTATTTCACCACCCTAAAGGGTTTGCCATTTTGATCGAGTATAGGGTTGTACGAAGCTTGAATATAAACCGCATTGCCTAATTTACTAATACGCTTGTACTCGCCACTAGCATAAACCCCTTTGCGTAATTGCTCCCAAAACGCTGCGTACTCTGGGCTGTTTTTAAAAGCAGGCTCTACGAATATGCTGTGATGCTTTCCTTTCACTTCATCTAGGGTATAACCGAGTGCCGATAAGAAGTTACTGTTGGCATCTAAAATCACGCCATCTAAATCAAATTCGATAACAGCTTGGGATTTGCTTATGGCAGTTAATTGCCCTTCAAAGTAGGCATTTTTAGCTTTTTGCGCAGTAATATCGGTGGCGAATTTTACGACCTTAAAAGGTTGCCCATTGCTGTCGAATATAGGGTTGTAAGAAGCTTGGATCCAAATTTCGCTGCCCCCCTTGCCTAACCTTTTAAATTCACCGGTTCGATAATTACCCGCTTGCAAATCTTTCCAGAATGCAGCGTATTCAGGGCTAAGTTTTACCTCCCTTTCTACGAAGGTACTGTGGTGCTTGCCTTTTACTTCCTCTAAGGAATACCCCATCACACTAAGAAAATTATCATTTGCGGTAAGAATATTGCCTTGCATATCGAATTCGATAACGGCTTGCGACTTACTAATAGCGTTAATTTGCCCCTCATAATCGGCGTTCTGTGCTTTCTCAGCGGTGATATCAATAGCAAATTTCACAATAGCGGTTACCTTGCCATTGTGGTCAAAAATAGGGTTGTAAGAAGCTTGGATCCAAACGTCTTCGCCTTTATTATTTACCCGGCAAAACTCACCGCTGTGTGCCTCACCGCTTCGCAATACTGACCAAAAATCTTTATATTCTTGGCTACCGGCGTACTCGCGAGTAACAAACAAACTGTGATGCTTACCTTCAATTTCGCTTTCTGCGTATCCCATGGCAGATAGAAAGTTTTCATTCGCTTTAACAATATTACCGTCGGGAGTAAAAAGAATAACCGCTTGGCTTCGGTTAATGGCATTAACCATACCGGCACGCTGATCTTCTTGTTCGTTATCGTTCCATTGCACAACATATTGCGCGGGATCTGAGCTTGACGCACTAAGGGCGGTAATATTGAGGGTAAACACGCTCTCGGCCATTTGCGCATAGAGGCTGGCTTCACGGCACTGCAAAATGTCGTTCAACAGTTGGGTATTTCCCTTTACGATCGTCGATAAATTCTGCCCTTTCAACGAAGCATGACCACCGTGAGTGGATACCGTAAAATCATCAGGGTATTGCTGCGCCAACGTTAAAAAAGCTGGGTTGTGATATACAATATTACCCGCGCCATCAATTACCATAATGCTTGCGGTGCTTGCATCGAGGATCTGCGTTTTTAGCTGCGCCTCGTGCTGTGCAGCTTTAAGCTCATCATTGTTGAGAAAGTTAAACACGCCCATAACCAGTTCATCCTAAATTTGCGAAATTTTTTACCGTTGCAGTCTTAGTTGTTACGCGTCTTCGTTAACGCTTTCGGGAGCAACTAAGCCCATTTCTTCGCTGGTGATAAGGCTTTCAATATTCACCAGAATAACCATCTGACCATCTACATCTGCTAACCCGTGCAAGTAACGGCTGTCGAAAGCCACACCAAATTCAGGCGGAGCGAGAATTTGGTCTTCCATTAAACGAATAACATCCGATACGCCATCTACCACAATGCCCACAATGCGATCTTGAATATTCAGCATAATCACGATGGTAAATTCGGTATAAGTGGCCTCGCCAACATTGAATTTCAGGCGTAGATCCACAATAGGCACAATGTCCCCTCGTAAATTAATGACCCCTTTAATAAAGGCTGGCGCGTTAGCAATTTTAGTGACTTGCTCGTAGCCCCGAATTTCTTTCACGGTTTTGATATCTAAAGCGTAGTGCTCATCGGCGAGTACGAAACTTAAATATTCTTTGTCATCGCCCCCGATAACTGCTTGATGTAATGCGGTATCACTCATGCGAGCATGTCCTCTAATTGACTTGAGGTATAAGTAGTTGCGATAGAGTCGGCATCAATAATGAGTGCAACTTTTCCGTCGCCCATGATGGTAGCGCCTGCAATTCCAGCTACTTTGCGGTAGTGATCTTCTAAGCTTTTGATTACCACTTGCTGCTGACCAACTAAGGCGTCTACCAGCACCCCGAAACGCTTTTTACTGCTTTCGAGTAGCACAACAATGGCTTCGGTGGGTTTACGGTTGGCGTTTTCTACGTCCATATAATCGTGAAGAGGCACAAGGGGCCAGTATTGGTCGCGAATATAAAGTACCGTATCGTTGCCCAAGGTTTTAAGCTGACTGGCTGTGGGCTGAAAAGACTCCACAATGTTGAGCAAAGGGATAACAAAAATCTGATTCCCCACCGACACACACATGCCATCAACAATAGCCAGGGTAAGGGGTAAATGGATGAAAAATCCCGACCCCTCTCCTAGTGAAGACTCTATTTCAATGCGCCCGCCAATGGCTTCGATATTTCGTCTAACCACGTCCATACCCACACCACGACCAGACACATCGGTTACCGCTTCGGCGGTAGAAAAACCAGCTTGAAAGATAAGCTGCCACACTTCGCTGTCTGGCATGTCATCGCTAACGACTAATCCGTTGGCGTGTGCTTTATCTAAAATACGTGCCCTATTCAGCCCGCCACCATCATCAATAATACTAATGATGATACTGCCGCCTTTTTGCTCAGCACCTAGTATCACGGTGCCCATTTCTGGTTTTCCGGCAGCACGTCGTTTTTCCGGCAGTTCAATACCATGGTCGATACTGTTTCTAACCAAATGCGTTAACGGGTCGACAAGCTTTTCTATCAGACTTTTATCAATTTCTGTGTGGGCGCCTTGCAAGACTAAATCGACCTTTTTATCTAGCTTGCCAGCCAAGTCACGGACTAGCCGAGGAAAGCGATTGAATGTCGCAGTCAGTGGTAACATTCTGACCGACATTACCGACTCTTGAATTTCGCGGGTATTTCGCTTTAACTCGTCTATCGCCACTTGCAAACGCTCGCCTACCTGCCCATCTACTTCCTGCCCAATTAGGGACAACATAGATTGGGTAATAACAAGTTCACCAACTAGATTGACCATGGCGTCTATCTTGCCTGTGTCTACTCGAATAGAGGCACTGTCTCGGCCACCCGCTTTTCTTGCTGGTCTGGCTGGTGACTTTGAAATATTAGGCGGCGGCGAGGTAGATTTGTTTGTAGCGGCATCGGGCGCAGCAGAGCGTTGTATGGCAATAGTGGGAACAGACGATGTGGGCGATTCCGTAGGTGCGGAATCATTATCTTTTGAACTTGGTTCGGGTATATCTGCGGTGTCGAAAAAACCAAAGCTTTCGTCACTGGCTACAGTTGTTATTAAAGGTACGTCTGGCTCATCAAAAAAGCCGAAGCCGTCGTTTTCTGCGCTAGCAACTGGTTCGCCGGGTGTATCATCAAAGAATCCAAAACCATCATCACTTGGTATCGACAATTCGTTGTCACTGTTTACGCTTTGCTGGCTGGTATCTAAGGCGGTGTCAGACTCATCATCAAAAAAGCCAAACGCGTCGCTGTTGGCGTCGCTATGACTAGAAGCCTCAATATGTGTATCTGTATCTTGGGTTTCTGTTAGCGCTCTTTCCAGCTTGGTAATACTCACTGCAATAGCTTGTTCTGGCACATCGATCTGATCGCGATAGGCCGCTAATGTCGCTTTTAATACATCAAGGGTTTCTAGTAACAGGTTAACGATATTAGTGGTAACAGATAGCTCTTGATTACGGGCCTTATCTAATAGGTTTTCCATTACATGGGTAAGATTCATTAAGGCATTGAAGCCAAAAATGCCACTTCCCCCTTTAATAGAATGGGCTGCGCGGAAAATACTGTTTAGTTCTTCCGAGTCAGGCGAGTCTACATCAAGGCTAATTAGCAGTTGTTCCATGTCGTCGAGATGCTCATCGCTCTCGTCAAAAAACACGCCGTGAAACTGCTCAATATCGATGCTCATTCTGAATCCTTCCAGGCCGGTAGATGTGAAGAGGATTAGCCCAAAACGCGCTTTGTCACATCTAGCAACTTATTAGGATCGAAAGGTTTCACCATCCAACCTGTAGCGCCCGCCGCTTTCCCTTTGGCTTTCATCTCTGGGCCCGCTTCCGTGGTGAGCATGACAATAGGCGTGCGATTAAAACCGCTTAAACTACGCAAGTTTTTGATAAGTGTTAAACCGTCCATGCGGGGCATGTTTTGATCGGTCAATACAAATCCAAATTGCTGAGACTTACACTTGTCTAATGCTTCTTGACCATCTTGTGCGGTGGTAACTGTGTAGCCAGCACCTTTTAAGGTCATCTCTACCATCTGACGAATTGATATAGAATCGTCGACTACTAAAATATGCTTGCTCATACTTTTTATTCCCTAACTGCCTAAAAGTAATAACTTTTGATGTCAAAATCCTTTGTACCCTAGAATAACTCTACCTCTCCGGACTGCATGGATGTTGCAGAAACCGGGTTGTGGTCGGTTTTTCCTCGTTGGGCAAGTGCTTGTTGGTAAGCCTTTAATTCAGAAGCAAAAGCCTCCAAATTTTCAGGCTCTAGTTGTTGGAGTCGCTCGATAATAAATTTTACAATATCTTTCGTATAATCAATGTGCTGGCCATTTATATCGCCAAACTGCATACCTCTTATCGCGTTATTTATTGCATCATCTAGTTGTTGTCCAATACCCTCTAGTTGCTTGGTGGTAACTTGGTCTGACTCTGCTTTGCGAATAATGTCTTTTAGCTCTTTACTGATATGGTCTTTGGCTTCAACCACATGGGAAATATCTTGAGAAGCAACAAACTCAGCGGTTTCGGTGAGCTTGTCTACTAAGCCTTTTATATTTTCTACCTGCTTCTTAATAACGTCACTGAACTGGGTTGAACGAGTAGACAGCGCCCGCACTTCATCGGCCACCACGGCAAAGCCTCTTCCAGCTTCACCCGCTCGCGCTGCTTCAATGGCTGCGTTAAGCGCTAACAAATTAGTTTGTGCAGAAATATCATCTATTCCACTAAGCGCATCAATAACCGTAGGCATTGCTTGTTGAATGATTTGTACTTGGCTCATTAAATGCTGTGTTGAAGACGACATTTTTTCAGTGGAATCGATAAAACTCACAAGGGTGCTGTCGGTGTCTTGAGCAAAATTGCGCATTTTATCTGAGTAAGCGGTATGGTTTGTTGCATCGACGCTAAGCAGGGCATCAATACAATTAACCTGTGCTGCCACTAGGTCTTTTAAGCTGGTAAAGGCTTGGCTAAGGGTAACAACCGCATCATCTTGGGTTGTTTTAATAGAAGACAGGTTTCCCTCACATATTGATAGCGAGTGAGCAATTTCTCCCCCTGCTAATGCAATATGATCTTCCACATGAGCTGTGCCGGAATGGGTTTCTCCAACTGAGGAATTGGCATCAGACGACGCGTTCTTACTAGACGCATAAGCGACAAATCCTATTAGCACCACCGTAAGCAAAATGAAGCCGAAAAGCGCTGAGCCAAAAAAGAACAGCGCCCAAGACGCCAATAGCCCTGCCACTGCGCCTACTACATAAATATTAGTGCTACTTTCTGATTGTGTAGATGAACTTTCCACGTTTGAATGCAAAAGGATCTCCTTATACCCTGCCACTACTCCTTCATCACTCCAGATTTAACCGAGAGAAATATGCATGACGTGTGTTCAATGTCATAAAGGTACTTACTCTTAATTTGATAAGGAGTAAGTAGGCAACGCGTTAGTCAATGTTGATTACAATATGGACTAAGCGTAGTACCCAATTTGGAAAGTTGGCAAGTAACGAGATGCGAAAAACTGCTATATGTGCAAAAAAACCTATGAAAGTCGGCGAACTCTAGATGTAACCTGTGGATATGAACTCAAATAACCTAGTTCAATTACTTACTGCATGAATACGATTGGTTTTGAAGGCTAAGAACGGCTGAATTCCCCTTGTTCCAAAATTCGGTATTCATTCCGATATAACGCGCCCCTGAGGCTGAACGCGTACGCTGCAATATATGAATATTACCTTTTTCAGATAGCTTGATTGTTTCTGGGCTTAAAAAGCGCACCACAATGTTTCCTGCGGTTGCACAATTAAACTGATGCGTTCCCGTGGTTGCCGCATCCATTTTTTCATTCTTCGCAGTGTCTTGTGCTGACATTCTTATTAACTTAAGCCTTTGTTTACCGGCGTTATCATAAATAACCAACCAAGTGCCCTTTTGAATTTCGTAACGACTTGCCATTTCTAGGGCTTTCACAAAGCGCTGCTCTTGCGCTGACATGGCACCTACACATGCGCGGCGCGTCGTTACCAATTTAGACGTTGCAAACTCACCTTCTGCTAATTCGCCCGCTTTTAAATTAAGTATGCCCGAAAATTGGTTACAGCCAGTAAAGCCGGAAATTCGATTTTTCGTTACCAACTCCACAGTCATCATGCTGCTATCGATAATGCCGCCCATGTCGATGCTTTCCACTTGCCAAGTACCGGTTAGGGTAATTGCAGATTCGTCGTCGGTCATTGAAGTCCCGTCGCTTGACGTTTGCGAAGGGTTATTACTACACCCAACAATGGTAAAAAGTAGGCTCAACACAATAAAAAGCGAATTACGAAAATGAGAGGGCATTACTAGTCCTTGCCGTTTTAAGATGAAGAAAAAAGAAAAAAGTACGAGTGTACAATATTGCGTAACGTGAGCTGAAAGTAGCAAATATGCTCAATGTTTGGAAGCGATACCTCAACCAACTTGCAAATAAGAACAATTATCAATAGCATGTAGGCTCACAACTTTGGTACTTATTATGTCTGCCGCTCGCATTTTAATAATAGAAGACGATATAACCCTTAGCGATCAGGTAGCTAGGCTGCTAAAAGAAAAAGGGTTTACCACTACGCAGTGCTTAGATGGCCAGAAAGGCTTATTAACGGCGTTGCAGGAAAGCTTCGATCTCATTCTACTCGATATCTTACTGCCTTCGCTCAATGGCTTGGCAGTTTTGAATCAAATTCGAAAAGTTAAGCACACTCCTGTGATGATGATTACCGCCAGTGGTGCAGAACAAGAGCGCATTGAAGGCTATAGAAAAGGCGCTGATGATTACTTACCTAAGCCATTTAATTTCACCGAAATGATGCTTAGAATAGAAGCCTTACTGCGCCGTAGCCAGCGAGACACAACTCCCCCAAAACAAGCTTCACAGTTAATCATTGATGCGCTTCAACTTAACCGAATTAAGCAAGATGTTCGCTTTTCAGGGAACGGCGTTGAACTCACTCCTATTCAATTTAAGTTACTTTGGGTGCTATTAGAAAACCACCATGAAGTGATGACCAAAGCCTTCTTATATCAAAGCGTGCTTAACCGGCCTTTTAGTCGTTATGATAGAAGTTTAGACATGCACATTAGCCGTGTACGTAAAAAGCTAGTAGAAGCAGGTATGCCGCCAGAAAGACTTTCTACCTTGCATGGCAAAGGCTATCGCTTCTCATGAAATACACCCTGTTTTGGCGTATGTGTACTGTAATTGGCGTAGGTACCGTACTGCTTTTTTGGGCCATAGACTGGTTAACTAATCATACCGAATCTAGCATGAGCTTTATTGCACAAGAGCATCAGCAGCAATTGCTAGATTACGGAAAAGAAGCCGATGAAATTTGGAAAAATGAAGGTGAAGAAGCTCTATCTGCTTGGCTTAAGATGCTTCAAGAAAAAGAGCAAACCTGGGTAGGTGTAGTTAGTTCAGATATAACTCCCCTGGCCGATTCCACTATCTACAAACCCTTTTTCGACCGCTTTCAATATGGCAGAAGTGTGGAGTGGAAAATACACTTATATTTTCAGCAAAACCCCGTGATGGAATTGCCCTTTGCCGATGCGAGCACACACTTATTAATTGAACTGCCTCAGCGTATGCGCCCGGGTGCAATGTTGCTGTACGCCAATGCCTTACTACAGATTGCGCTGCCGCTAATATTACTGTGCATATTGAGTTTGGTGTTATACCGCCATGTAATGTCGCCGTTAAGAAAACTGGAGAACGTCACCAAATCCTTCAGTGCGGGACATTATGATGTAAGGACCAATGCGTCGCTACTTGAGCGTAATGACGAACTTACCCGCTTAGCTGTTACTTTCGATAAAATGGCCGATAGAACCAGCAAGCTTATTTATAATCAACGCCAGTTACTGGCAGATTTATCTCATGAGTTACGCACACCGCTAACGCGCATCGATATGGCGGTTGATTTTGTAGAGCAACAAATTAACCCGCAACAAGCATTAGCGCGACTTCGCTACGAAGCTTCTACCATGCGCAACTTAGTTGAAGATACCCTTACTCTTGCGTGGTTAAACACTGAATCTCCTCAGCTAAATACTGATGATTTTGATTTGGTGGAATTAATACAGGTTATTTGCGAAGACGCCCGATTCGAATACCCTGACAAAAACCTTGTTAGCACGCTGCCAGAAAAAGCGCCGTTAACCCAAAGCAGCCAAATAGCATTGGGCCAAGCAATAGAGAATATTATTCGTAACGCATTACGCCATACGCCTGAAAAATCGGAAGTAGAAGTACTGCTCGCCATCACCGAGCAGGGTTATCGGCTATGTGTGAAAGACAATGGCCCTGGCGTGCCTGAACATATGCTTGGGGACATTTTTAAGCCATTCTTTCGGGTAGATAAAGCCAGGGCATCTATAGGCGAACGAATAGATACATCACAAAGCACTGGCTTTGGTTTAGGTTTGGCCTTAGCCCACCGGCAAATTGAAGCCGTAGGCGGCAGTATCAAAGCTCAAAACTATACTGATGATGCCCAGAGCTATAAGGAAGACGCCAGTGGCTATAACAACACTCCCCAGAGCCATAACGACAAAAACACCCAGCGCAGCGGGCTAAAAATTCAAATTGAATTACCTCGCTCATCGGCCACTGCTCACTAATGTTCACGAGTACCCATTGAACGACCTACTCTTTAACTACGGGCTACCCTTAAATTTCTAACTCGGCGATGGGAACTCTCATTTTGACTAACCGTTTTGATTAACCGTTTCAACTAATCGTATTGGCGCAACCGTTTGGGCTCGCTGACTAATCGGCGCCACGCCAATACAATGCCGGTATATACTAGTACACACGCTAGTAATGACACCAACCCCGCCACCGTTTGGCCAATAACCCCGAAGTATTCACCGGTATGTAAAAAACGTGCCGTACCCCATGCTTGCCCACCAAGAGACCAATCTTGTTTTCTTAGTACCTGGGTTACTTCGCCTGTTTGGGTATCGAAAAAAAGCGAATAAGCGAGTTCTTGTCTATGCCCAATGCTTTTATCAATGAAGAAACGGGCTTCGTGTTTATGCTCACCTATTTCCATCCACATTGAATACCAGTCTTCGTACTCATTCGCACTGGCGTGTTGCTGGGCTGCTTTAAAGAGCGTTTCGTAGGGCACTAAGTCAGCCGCTAAACTGGTAATTCCTTCATGTTGCTCTCGGGCAGGCACACTTTCACCAAAGGCGCCGTATATGGCCTTATTGGCCCAATCGAAGTGAAAAATAGTAGCCGTTAACGCAATAACAAACAGCGGTATTAAACACCAGATACCGAAGACGAAATGCCATTGCCGATTTCTATGATGTGAATTTTGATAGGTTTTGAGTAATAGGGTTTGCTGTTTAAAGGCCCTTAAATTGAAACGCTTGGGTAGCCATAAATAAAGGCCACTTACGATCAAAAAGATAAACACAAGATTGGCGTACGCCGTAATGTTTTTGCCTATTGCGCGATAGTCACCTGCAAAGGATAAATACCGGTGAAAATCGGTGACCACATGGAAAAATTCTCCCACCATACCCTCGCCTTCTCGAAGAATTTCGCCAGTATAAGGGTGTAGTAAAAAGCTGTGCCTACCCGCCCAAGCAGGAATGACCGCGCCTTCTCGGTTTACCCAACGAACATAAATATGTGGTTCATTAGGCTTAAGCTGTTGCAGTATCGACACCACCTCATCGGTGCTGATACGAGTGCGGTCTGTCGGTTTGGTTTGGCTGGCTGAATCTTCTTTAGTGCTAACTTCTACGTCGTATAGCCTTTCACTGAATTCTACGATTTGCCGTTCATAAGTCAGTAATACGCCCGTAAAGGACATACACAAAACAAATATGCCGGCAATTAAGCCGGCAATAAGGTGGGTCCAAAAAAACCACCTTTTTATCGTTTTAGCGCTCATAGCGTTAGTGACCTAGCGCTAAAAATTATACGTCACTGATAGCCTGATATCTCTACCGGCTTCATGAGGGCCGATGACAGTAGCAAATACTTCGCTGTAATCACCCACACTTGAATGATCGATGTAGTACTCGTCAAACAAGTTTGATACCGCTAAGTTAACAAGTATGTTGCTTGTAGCCTGCCACTCACCATAGATATCAACCAAGGTGTAACTGGGTTTGTTTAGGGTATACAAACTATCTGTCCAACCCAAATCAACTGCTTGGTGCAAAGTATCAATATCTCGAGATCTAACCTGCCTAATACTTGTACCAACGCTAATATCGGCGTTAACCGTGTAATCTACGCCAACCACTAAAGTATCGCCGCGGCTATTACCTAAGCCCACAAATTCATAACCGTTCAAATCAATAGATGAATAATCTACGTTGTAAATACCGTCTCTTGGGTCAAGTTCAGTATCAGCAGTTGAGAAACCAAAGAAAAAGTCGAATGAATCTACGCGATAGGCAAGATCGAACTCAATACCGCTGCTTTCTACAGTACCAATGTTATTAAAAACAGAATTACCTTCGTAACCTTCAAAAATCACATCATCTAGGGTTGAGTTATAAACGCTTAATCTCGCATTTAAGTTGTTAGCGCTGTATTCAATTGAGGCTTCAATGTTTTGTACCGTTTCTGGTACCAAATCATCAGCAACTACTGGAATATCTGAGCCATCATAAAGGTAACCGTCGATCGTGAAACCATCGCCAATCTCTTTTCCTCTAGCGGCTTCGGCATAACCTAGCCCTAAGGTCCAAGCTTCGGTAAGCTGATAAGCAACACCAATATTGAAGCTTAATTCAGAGTCGTCTAGTGAAGCTTCGCTGTCGGTAACTGGGGTACCGTAATACTCTTCAAGCAAAATGCGTTGCTGGAAATCATAGTCGTCGTAGCGCACACCATAGCTAAGCAATAGTTCAGGGGTAATGTCGCTATAACCTTGAGCGTAGATGCCCATAACGCTGCTTTCTTCCGCGTTCTCTACCGCTCCTGCTGCGGGGCCGCTATTCACTTCATCGCTGCGGTAATCTACACCGTATACAAACTTATGATTTGCTGTTTCGCTGGTATTGCGAATATCAAAACCGTAAGTATCAATTTCAGCTAACCAGTTAAACCTACCACCTTGGAATGAAGAGTCGGTTTGATAGGCCGTGGCTTCTAAATAGAGCATGTCACTGTGCGCGAAACGGTAGTTTGCCACATAAGTATCACGCTGTGCTTCACTTGGGTAAAGTGCTGCACCTTCTAATACTACCCAGTTAGGGCGGGCAGAAAACTCACCCTCTTCGTCACGTTGTTCAACACTCAGCGATAAGTAATGGTTTTCTGCAATATCACCACTGGCTTTAAGGAACAACATATCTTGATCGGCTGCTGTGCCGTAAATTTCGTTTCCGTCGCCATCTTCCATATTGTCGCGATCTACCGTGCTGTAATAACCAAGCACGCCCCATGTATCACTTAGTTTTCCGTATAAACTACCGCTATAGCGTGTACCGTCATTCGAAAAGTAACTTGCTTTAACACGGCCACCAAATTGCTCACCTTCAGCTAAAAGGTCGTCAGCATCTTTGGTTTTAAAGCGGATTGAACCACCAATAGCACCAGGGCCACTGGTTGCTTCACCAGCACCAGCCTGCACATCAATTTGCTGGAGTAAATCTGGATCGATGGTGACACGGCCAATATGATGAAATAGGGTTGAAGTTTGCTGCGCACCATCAACAGTAACATTTAAGTACGCGTCTTCCAGGCCACGGATATATATCTTTTGCGCCACGCCAACCGAACCACCAACACTAATGGAAGGCGAGTTGCGAAATATATCAGCGAGATCATTAGCTTGGTATTGCTCGATGTCTTCAGCAGTAATGCTTAAGTTTGTTGTAGCGCCTACTACCGAGATTTTTTCAACAGCGGCTGTTTCGACAGGCTTAGCTTCATCAACTGCTTGTACCTGGGCATAGGAAAACGCGCTAGATAGAGTGCAAACCGCACCAATGAACACTCGTTTTTTCAAAGAAAGCTCCAATTAAATGTTTAGTTATTCTTAATAAGAAACATTCTCATTTACTTCGCCTTGAAAAGGTAGTGTTTTTACAATTGTTACATTTTGAGCTAAGAGGGAGTTTGAAAGATTACTGTTGTTCGTCTACAGGCTGAGTATTTGGATCTTCACTATTCGCTTGCTCAGCTAGTTTTTCGCGCTCGGCTTTAGAAACATAAGCCGGTTTATTGCTCTTATGAATTTTAGCGTTCGCTTTTTTATCTTTCTTCTGAAGTTTCTTAATGATTTTTTTACGACGGTTCATACCCAATTGCCTCAAACAGCCTTACTCATTCTGCCTATTATACAGGGTTTACGGCTAAAGCTGCCAATATGCGTATTTGCGAAGGGGGCTTACTGAATAATGGTGCCTCGACCCGGGATTGTAACGCGCGGTGCAACCGCAGGGACACGCCAGCGTGTTCCGCTAACTTGATACATTAGCTAAGATCAAAAAAGCCCCGCATTTTCATGCAGGGCTTCTTGAATAATGGTGCCTCGACCCGGGATTGTAACGCGCGGTGCAACCGCAGGGACACGCCAGCGTGTTCCGCTAACTTGATACAATAGCCTAGATCAAAAAAGCCCTCGCATTTCTGCAAGGGCTTCCTGAATAATGGTGCCTCGACCCGGGATTGTAACGCGCGGTGCAACCGCAGGGACACGCCAGCGTGTTCCGCTAACTTGATACAATAGCTTAGATCAAAAAAGCCCCGAACATTTCTGTTCAGGGCCCTTCGAATAATGGTGCCTCGACCCGGGATTGTAACGCGCGGTGCAACCGCAGGGACACGCCAGCGTGTTCCGATAGCCTAGATCTAAAAAGGCCCGCATAAATGCGAGCCTTTAGAATAATGGTGCCTCGACCCGGGATCGAACCAGGGACACGCGGATTTTCAATCCGCTGCTCTACCAACTGAGCTATCGAGGCAAAATCTTTTAGCGTTTGGGCGTTTGCTGCCTGTCTCGCTGTGGGTGCGTATTAAACGGATTTCCGACTAACAAGTCAACCGTTTTTGTCGGTTTTTTTTCGGTTTTGTTACCGTTTGCACATTGTTTATGCAAAATACGCTTTTTTGGTTATTTTTCAGGCGGAACATAGCCTTCAATTGTAGGTTCTACACCGTCGAACAAGTAAGCCGACATACTTTGCTCTAAAAACTGTCTGGCGGTCGGTTCCATCATATTTAACTTATTTTCGTTAATTAGCATGGTTTGTTTCTTTTGCCAGTCGGCCCATGCTTCTTTTGAAATGTTGTCGTAAATACGTTTTCCTAGCTCACCGGGGTAAAGCTGAAAATCTAAGCCGTCGGCTTCTTTTTGTAAACGTTGGCAAAATACCACTCTACTCATTGTATGTCCTTAACCTATTCGATGCGCTAAAGCACATGCACTAATTGTTGAATGATTTTCTTAGTAGGCGCAGCTAAACCTACCTCAATAGGTTCATTAAACATAAACCATTGGGATTTTTGTTCTGCCACCTGCTTTCTGGGGACTGAGTTTATCACGGCAAACACCGGTGTTATATCCAAATGAAAGTGACTAAAGGTATGCCTAAACGCCGTTTGGGTTTCAAACGAACTGGCTTCAATACCTCGCTTGGCAAGTTCAGCTTCGGCGCTTTGTATATCTTGGGCTTCAATAAAGCCATATAAACCACCCCACAAGCCGCTAGAAGGCCGCTGCTCCAAATAAACCTGCTGTTGGAACAATGGCACTATAAGTAACGTACTTCGCTCTGGTATGGCTTTCTTGGGCTTTTTACCAGGGAATTCAGTTTGTGCCCCTTGAGCATACGCCAAACAATCGTGTTGTAACGGGCATTCATCACACTTTGGCTTGCTGCGAGTACATACCATAGCCCCCAAATCCATCATCACTTGCGTGTAGTTGGCACTGCGTTTTTCTGGCGTGTTCTTTTCTGCCACTTCCCACAGCGCATTTTCTACTGCTTTTTGACCGGGCCAGCCGCCAATAGCATAGTAGCGAGCCAGCACGCGTTTCACATTGCCATCTAATATGGGGTGGCGCTGGTTGCGCGAAATAGACAATACCGCGCCAGCGGTAGAACGCCCTATTCCAGGCAAAGCTATTACATCGTCTATGTTGTCAGGAAACGTACCGCCGTGCTGCTCTACAATTTGCTTCGCCGCTTTATGTAAATTTCTTGCGCGGGCGTAGTAGCCTAAACCTGTCCAATGGTGCAGTACATCATCTTGTGCTGCATTAGCTAGCTCCACCACGCTGGGGAAAGATTGCATAAACCGTTCAAAATACGGGATGACAGTGGTGACTTGTGTTTGCTGCAACATAATCTCAGACACCCACACTTTGTAAGGGGTAATATCTTGTTGCCATGGTAGGTGCTTGCGACCATGAATGTCGTACCAAGCAAGTACTCGTTCAGCAAAAGTGTTGGGGTTAACCGTATTTGTCATAAAAACTGCACAATGAATGACCTTTAGCTACATTTAATAGCCATTAGGTTTTATTGATAAATGGCCTGATATGTTAGCATGTCGAGGTATAAATGTATTTTAGGAGTCTTTGTGACCACCAGCGCCCCCGTTCTATTTCTACCCGGAACCTTATGCGACGAACGTGTTTGGTTGCCCGTTTGGCAACGCATGAAAATTTCCCAGCGTCGCTATGTGCCCTTACAGTGGGCCGCCACCAAAGACGACATGCTCGCGCTTACTTCTGACCGCGTCATTCAAGACGAAAAAGTACATCTTGTGGGCTATTCAATGGGTGGCTATATTGCAGCGTTATGGGCATCGCAAAATATGGAGCACGTGGCGTCTATTACGCTTATTGGATACGATGCCAAAGGCTTATCTAGCGAAGAAATAGCAAGAAGAAAGCAAATGGTCTCTATGCTGAGTAACGGTGAATTCAAGCCTGAAAACCCTGCCTATTTCGCTCGCTTTGTTCACACTACACATCAAGAAAATCCCGATGTTATGGGCGTTGTGCAGTCTATGGCCGAAGACTTGGGTAAAAATACCTTAGTGGGTCACACTCAAGCGACAACACCTAGAGAAGACCTGATAAAAGTATTCGCAAAATCAAAGGTCCCCGTTAATATCATTGCTGCGGATGACGATGAAATTGCACCACTAGGTTCGCTACAAGCAATGGCCGACAAAATACCTACTTCGAATATTTACAAAGTAGAAAATTCCGGACATATGATGCTGCTGGAACAACCCGAAAAGCTTGCTACACTGCTTAGCAATTGTATAGATGTTTAAAAAAACCGCATTTTATTCGCTCTTTATTGTGCTTTTAGTTAAATATAGCGTTGCATAACATGCCGCTAACTGGATAATGCGCCACCAGTAAATTGGGGCAAGAAAGGTATTGCAAATGAGGCAATTCAAAAGCCAGGCCGAGGCTGAAGCCGCTGGTGTTCACGTAAGTAAAGTTAAAAGCTTCGTAAAGCGCGAAGGCCGCTTAACAAAAGCGCAAACTCGCGCCATTGAAGAATTTTGGCCAACCATGGGTATTGATTACCAAAAGGCTGAACTCGACTTATCTGTGCTGTTCGGCAGAACCGCGCCAGTAGTCATTGAAATTGGCTTTGGTATGGGTAAATCATTGGTTGAAATGGCCGCAGCTGCCCCTGAGAAAAATTTCATTGGCATTGAAGTGCATCGACCTGGCGTAGGTGCTTGTTTGGCTGAAGCTGGCGAACAGGGTTTAACCAATTTGCGCGTGATGGATCACGATGCAGTTGAAGTACTTAAGAATATGATCCCAGATGGTGGGTTGTCTCGATTGCAATTGTTCTTCCCCGATCCTTGGCATAAAAAGCGTCACCATAAGCGCCGTATTGTTCAGCCTGAATTTGCTGCCCTTGTGCTAACCAAATTAGAAAAAGGCGGCTGTTTCCATATGGCTACCGACTGGGAACCTTACGCAGAACACATGGCCGAAGTAATGGATGCAACTTCAGGCTATGCAAATACTGCACAAGAAGGTACCTATGTGCCTCGCCCTGAATATCGACCTATCACTAAATTTGAAACCCGTGGCCAAAAGCTAGGTCATGGTGTTTGGGATCTTATTTACGAGCGAGCGCAGTAATGATTTTAACGCCTCAAAGCCAACTATTAGAACGCAATATCAACATTTTTGAGCAAGGCGAATGGTTGTTTATCAACCCTTCTGATGCCTACTTCCTTGATGCCCTTAAGCATAAAAATATAACGGTAATGCACCAATACTTCGACATATTTTCTGAATGTGTTCGAGTAATATCGTCATCAAGCTTTGATAGCCGCGATATCACTAAAGATGGTTTTGAGGTAGTACAAAAAGTGGGGTCGCACACTCATCATTTCACGCCATTTATGCGTAATGAGCATACCCATACTGACGTGCTAATTTTTCTGCCTAAAGCAAAATCTCATTTTCAAATGCTATTGCGCATGGCAGCCGGCATGGTGGGTCAAAATGGCCGCATCCATGTAGTGGGCGAAAACAAAGGCGGCATTAAAAGCGCTGCTAAACTCATGCAACCTTACGGGGTTACCCATAAAGTAGATTCTGCCCGTCACTGCAGTTTAATTACCACCATTGTTGAACAGCCTCACTTAGCGTTTGAACCAGAAGCTTGGCTTGAAACCGACACTTATGAGATTGGCAGCACAAGCTGGCCTGTATGCTCTTTACCTGGCGTATTTAGCCATGGCGAACTCGACAAAGGCACCAAGCTACTGCTAGAAAAACATACCTCGGGTATGAGTGGCAATGTATTAGACTTCGCATGTGGTGCCGGGGTAATTGCTAGTTACTTAATGCTTACCTACCCTCACTTAAAAATGCAGTTGTCAGATATAAGCGCCCTTGCGATTTATGCCAGTGCAATGACGTTAGCGGCCAATGGTCAATCAGCCACCTTGCATGCTGCGAACGGTTTATATGGCATCGAGGGGAAAGTACAGCATATTGTCACCAACCCACCATTTCATACTGGCCTTAAAACCGACTACACCATTACCAAGCGATTTATTGAAGACGCTCGTAAAATGCTAAGTCAAAACGGCACGTTGCAAATGGTTGCTAACCGTTTCTTGCCCTACCCTGGGCTGCTAGCTGAACACTTCCCTCGCGTGTTAACTACTGCACAAACCACACAATTTTCGTTATATCAGGCAGCATAGTAATAGCACTTTTACTAAAGCCTGTGCTAACGTAAATAGATTCCCCCTATATTCGATATATGGGGCTGAATATATGTCAGCCCTAATTCGCGCAACAGCTATAGAGCCCACTCAGAGGCCATAGGCGCGTTCATATAATACGAGGCATTCGTGTGAAAATTGTATTCGCTATCTCTGAAGTAGAAGAACTGGTAAAAACAGGTGGCTTAGCAGATGTCGGCAAAGCACTTCCACTTGCATTAAAAGACGCAGGAGAAGATGTAGCCATTGTTATGCCTTACTACAAGGTATTAGCAGACTCGTTAGACTTACCTACGGCATGTGAAACACAAACGCTATTCACCGAATACAAGGTATATAACTTCGAAGTGCGAGTAATGGACTGGCATGGCATACCCGTATACTTTGTAGATTACCCAGAATACTTCATGCGTGAAGGTTTGTACTCCAACGCGTACGAGGCTTATGAAGACAATGGCGAGCGCTTTTGTTTCTTTAGTGGCGCAGTATTGGCCGCCCTTCAAGCTATTAATTATTCGCCAGACGTTATTCATTGCCACGATTGGCATACGGCCATGCTGCCTTACCTAACAGCTTACGATAACACTGGATTTTTTGATAAAACCCGTACCGTATTTACCATTCACAATGCCGCGTTCCAAGGGGTAAACCTACTTGAAAAAGTACCGTTTCTACGCCATCACCCCGGCATTCTGGCACAGGTTCATGGCGGCTATATCAATATGCTTCAATCGGGTATCGAGTTTGCCACTAAAGTAACCACCGTTAGCCCCCATTACGCACAAGAGCTGTTAACCGACCTAGGCAGCCACGGTTTGCATGAACGTTTAGTTAGACGTAAAACTGACCTTTCCGGCATATTAAACGGGTGCGATTATACGCAATGGAACCCAGCTACTGATTCTTTCTTACCAGAACACTACGATGTAGATAACCTACTGCCTAAGCAAACCTGTAAGAGCGCCTTACAAGAAAAGTCTGGTTTGCCGAAAAATGTCAGTATTCCACTTATTGGTATGGTGTGTCGTCTTACCGAGCAGAAAGGTTTTGGCTATATTCTGCCTATTCTTGATGAACTGGTTCAGCATAATGTGCAAATCGTTATTGTAGGTACTGGCGATCCTAAAATGTGTATGGATTTGGGTGAATTTGCGCAAAATAATCCGTCTCAGTTCGCGTTTATTAATGGGTTTAGCTCAGAACACGCGCATCTTGTTGAGGCCGGCGCCGACTTCTTCTTAATGCCATCGCAGTTTGAGCCTTGTGGGCTAAATCAAATGTACAGTTTGGCCTACGGCACCATTCCTATCGTGCGCGCGGTAGGTGGTTTGAAAGACACTGTGGTGGACAATCGCCATAGCGAAGATGCCACAGGCTTTGTGTTTGAACAGCCACGCCCTGAAGCCCTGCTTGCCTGTATTCGTCGCGCTTTATTGTTTTATTACGAGCACCCAGTGAAGTTCAGAGAAATGCAGCAAAGAGGTATGAATACCCGCTTTACTTGGGAACGTGCCGCTGGTGAATATATAAAACTTTACGAATCTATGTTCGTTTAACTATGCGGCCTTTAAAGGCTTGTACGGCGTTTCTTTCTTTTTGTTAAAGAATGCGCCACTATTATTGAGCGTTCATTGAAACAGATAATCTGATAATTAGCATGACAGATCGGGCTATAAAACTTTCTATACGAAGTTTATTTTTGTGGGTGGTAATGACCATCGCCGCAATTTCGCTGGTAAGCACCTCCGGTTTGTCTATCTATACCCAAATAAACGCTTATCGATACGAATTGGATAACCGCGCAAATCTACTGTCTAAGATGACCGCTAATGCGGTTGCAGGCCCGCTTCGAAATTCTAGCCAGGCATTGATGGAAGAATCTTTACTATTCTTAGATGCTGCTGACAAAGTGTTAAACGTTCATATCTATAAAAGCTTACCTGATGGCGCTAACACCTCAAGTAACGTTGAACGCTTTGCTTCTTACAACAAAGGCGGCCAGTTACTTATTCCTGGAAAGCAAAAACAGCTAATTAACCTAGATCAAACTCCCTTGCTCACTGAAGATAATGATTACTTAGAAAGTAGTCGGAAAATTTTTGACCCAGAGACAAACGAAGTTTTGGGATGGGTTTACCTTCGGATGTCTGCAGATGGGTTTAGCCAGCACATGGTTAAAACGGTTCTAGTTAACCTTGGGATTATGCTTTTCTTACTCATATTCAGCTTTTTGTTAGCATTGCGTTTTCAGCGCCGTGCCACTACCCCGATTGAAAAGCTTTCTTTTTTCTTACAGCGCACCTCTAGGCAGCGTGACTATTCCGCTAGAGCAGAACCGTCAAATATTAAAGAAATAAACGTGCTGTCTGATGATGTGAATATTATGCTGTCTCGCATACAAGAATACATGCACAAGCAGCGTCAGGCCGAAGAACAGCACAGAAAGCTGAATGCCAGCTTAGAAGAAATGGTAAGCCAACGAACTAATGCACTGAAAGACGCCAACCAAGAGTTAATTCAAACCCTTGAAAAGCTGCATGAGTTTCAACGCCAAATTGTACAAAATGAAAAAATGGCATCGTTGGGTGACATGGTGGCCGGAGTTGCCCATGAAGTAAATACTCCCATCGGTTTAGGGGTTACCGCTTCTACTATGATGCTCGACAGATTGGCGGTTATTGAAAGGGATTTTGAGAATAAAACCCTAAAAGCCAGTGCCATGAAACGCTTTATGGATGAAAGTCATGAAAATCTAAACATCATTTATCGCAATTTGAACCGCGCTGCCGAGCTAATTTCCAGTTTTAAACAGGTTGCAGTGGATCAATCGAGCGAAAGTAGCCGAACCTTTTGCTTTGCACAGCTAGTTAATGAGATACTACTGTCGTTACAGCCTCGCTTAAAAAAATTACAACACAACATCAACGTAGATTGCGACCCTACCTTATGCGTTGAAACGAAGGCTGGTCCTATTAATCAAATCATTATTAACCTTATTATGAATTCGGTTATTCATGGTTTTGAGAACATAGAAAAAGGCCAGATTGATATCTGTGCTGAATTAATTACAACGAACAAGCTAAAGTTAGTGTATCGGGATAACGGTATCGGGATCCCATCAGATATTCGTAAACGTATTTTCGACCCTTTCGTTACCACAAAACGTGGACAAGGGGGGTCTGGATTAGGCATGCACTTAGTGTACAATTTAGTCACTCAAGCGCTAAATGGTTCTATATCGATTACCAGCGAAGTGGGTAGTGGTGTAGAATTTGTTATAGTTTTTCCTGTTTCCAGTGCGAAAACATCATAATACCTGTATAACTATTGAACTTTGCTTGAAATTCGTTGGCTAACCCCAATACCTTGAATTTAATAATATTCGGTAGTAACTTGCATATAAGTAAACGAATATTAAAATTTAATCAGTAATTGCTTAAACCGATTTTATAAAGAGTGTAAAACACCATGCAGACGCCAAATGTGTTAATTGTTGAAGATGAAGTGGTCACACGTACCACGCTAAAGAGTTTATTCGAAGCAGAAGGGTACAATGTATTTGAAGCTGAAAATGGTGATCAAATGCATGACTTCTTTGAAAATCACGCAATTAATTTGGTTATTATGGATATTAATTTGCCAGGTAAAAATGGCCTCATTTTGGCGCGTGAAGTACGCGACCGTAAAAACGTAGGTCTTATTTTCCTTACTGGCCGTGATAACGATGTTGATCGTATCTTAGGTCTAGAAATTGGCGCAGATGACTATTTAACCAAGCCTTTCAATCCTCGTGAACTGACTATTCGTGCGCGTAACTTGTTATCTCGCACCACTAATTCAGCAGAAGACGATGATTTACCAAGCCGTGTAAACTTCAATGGCTGGATTTTGGATGGCGACAGCCGTTCACTTATTTCACCAACAGGTAAAGAGTTCCGTTTACCACGTAGTGAATTCCGTGCATTACATTTATTCCTTAGCAACCCAGGTAAAATTCTTACCCGCGAGCAGCTAATTATGGAAATGACAGGTCGTGAGCTTCGTCCTAACGACCGTACTGTAGATGTAACTATCCGCCGTATTCGTAAGCACTTCGAGTCAGATCCTTCTGATGAAGAATTGATTGTGACCATTCACGGTGAAGGTTACCGCTTCTGCGGCTCTGTTGACGGCTAATTGTCCCAAACAGAGATACCAACGGTATTCCCGTTGTAAGTAATAGCCTGATTAAATACCAAAAAGCCGCTCAATAGAGCGGCTTTTTTTTGTGTTCAACATTTAGAATGCCAGACTAACAAGCACTTAGGGATAAGAAGTAACGATACGCTTTTTTCTCTAACAAAAAGGCTTTGTGCGTACTTGGGCTCCACGAATCATCGCCGCCTACCCCCATGTGTGCATGATCTATATACACATAGGTACTGTCGGCCGATGTTAGGTCGCAAGTGTGTTTAGCATCATCAAGCTGCTTTTGCCCGTATTGGCTTACAGCAAAGTGAAAATCACCCGCTACTTTTATATTGTTAATGCTAAGTTCTCGGCAATTACTACGAAGCCCGTTATCGGTAGGAAAGATGTAAGGCGTATGCATACTGGCAATACTTTCGCTGTAACTCCCAAACCTGGCTGCGGCCAACCGGTCAGGGTAGTTCTCAAATGGTCCTAGCCCTTTCCACTGAATATTGGCTTCAGCCTGACTTGAATGAGGTACGGCCCACTGCAAACCAATACGCGGCATTGGAGGTAATGCATCGGCTAACTTAACCTGAACATCCAAGTCTATAGTGCCTGTTGCATTCACGCGGTAACACCAGGTTGTTGAGGCCACCAAAGCATTATCGTAATGATAGTTAAACAGTGACGTCACACGCACATCTTGTGTGCTTTCAACCACATCTACACCAGCACAGGTGCGTTGCCATTGCCCAATTCCAGCTCGGCGCCAGCGAGACTCCCACGCATTAGGATCGGGGTTATCCACTTCACTCACGCCAATGTCATTGTCTAACGGCGCTCGGAAGAAGTTATCTTCAAGCGGTGCGCTTAGCTGCTCTTCGCCATTTGCTGTCCATGACGTAAGCAGTCCAGTATCAGCACTTATTGTAAAACACGTGTTTGCGGCGTGAATAGTTACGTTCGACGCCAAGCGCTCGACCGTAACTTTATTTTTGCCATTGATAGCGCTAGTTAATGAGAGTGTAGATAGACCTGCAGTATTCGCAATCTCAAATTGCTCGGTATCTAATACGTGCCCAGCACTTGCCCAATCACAGTCCTCAACTAGCACCACATCAATATTTAAATGGTACTGCGCATCGGGCACAAACTTAAAATTTGGGTTTATCGTTAGAGTTTGTGACGACTGGGGGCCAATACTTAATGTTTCAGAGCCGTTAGCAACGCACTCTCCATTTTCGAGCAATTGCCACTGCAGTGCTTCGTTATCCGTTGACCGAAATACATAGTCGCTGGCGATGGTTAGCTGATAGCTACCAGCTTGTTCCTGCTCTAGTGCTTCAAGGCTAAATGCCAAATGCTGTTGGCAGTATTTGGCTTCAAATAATGCAGGGTGTGGCGTGCGATCAGGAAACAACAAGCCGTTAATGCAAAACTGACGGTCGTTATCGGTATCACCAAAATCGCCACCGTAGGCCCAATAGGCCTCACCGCTGTCTGTATGCTTCACTAAGCCTTGATCGACCCAATCCCAAATAAAGCCCCCTTGCAAACGTGGATAGTCTTTAAATGCCTGCCAGTAATCCGCAAAGCTCCCTAAGCTATTTCCCATGGCATGGGCGTACTCACACAAAATAACAGGGCGGGTTTCACCTGGTAGCGACAACCACTTTTTAATCGCCCATTTCGGCACGGCATCATCAAGCACGTCAGTATCTACCCGAGCATACATAGGGGCGATGATATCGGTTGCAGTAGTATTGGCACCACCGCCTTCGTATTGTACAGGTCGTGAAGGGTCAAACGCTTTAGACCAACCGTACATGGCATCTTGGTTTGGCCCATGACCACATTCATTACCAAGGGACCAAATGATAATAGAAGCGTGGTTTTTATCTCGCTCTACCATTTGTGTGTAACGGGCTAGATAAGCCCCTGCCCACACGGCATCTCTCGACAAACGCCCCATAGGGAACATGCCGTGAGTTTCAATGTTCGCTTCATCGACCAAGTACAACCCATATTCGTCACACAGCTCGTACCAACGCGGGTGATTAGGATAATGGGCAGTACGTACCGCATTAAAGTTGTTTTGCTTCAATAACTTTATATCTTCAATCATATCGGCTTCATTCACCGCATGACCTTTGCTTTCATGGTGCTCGTGCCTATTTACACCACGAATAAGAATAGGTTTTCCGTTTACGCACAGCTGACCATCAAGCATATCTACCTGTCGAAAACCTATGTTGTAGCCCTCGGCTACCACTAGGTTGCCAGCATCGTCAAACAGTGACACCACGAGTCGATACAAATAAGGCGTTTCGGCTGTCCATTTTTTAGGTTCAGTGACTGCTAACGATTGAAAAATCACATCGTCCCACCCGCCTTTCTCATCTATACGGCGGTTATTAGTGCCTGACACACTTTGTTCGGTGACCGGAGTTTCACCATTAAATAACTGAATGCCCACCGTATAGCTTGCGGGTGCGTTAATGGCGGTGCGAACAGCTAAGCTGCCATCGCGATAGCAAGCATCCAGCTTGGGCGTCGCGAACACATCTTGAATATGATGTTGTGGTTTCGTGACTAATACCACATCGCGAAAAATACCACTTAGCCACCACATGTCTTGGTCTTCTAAATAGCTACCATCAGACCAGCGAATAACCATAACCGCTAAGCGATTTTCACCAGCTTTTAAGAAGGGCGTTAAATTGAATTCAGCGGGTAGTCGGCTATCTTGTGAATAGCCGACGTACTCACCGTTACACCACAAGTGAAATGCACTATTAACCCCCTCAAACACAATATGGTTGCGCTGTTGCAACGTATTTTCAGTTACCGAAAAAGTAGTACGGTAGCAGCCTGTGGGGTTATCGCTAGGTACTTCAGGCGGGTTTACTGGAAAAGGATATTTAACATTGCAGTAAATAGGCTTATCGAAACCCTGCATTTGCCAATTTGAAGGCACAGTAATAGGTTGCCAGTCTGTGGTTCCGGGTAATGCTTCGCTCAATAAGTCTTCATCAACGGCTTCAGGTTGGGGGTATAACCTAAAATCCCATTCACCATTTAAACTTTGTTTTTGCGCATTAACGTTTTGTTTAGCATCGTCTTGGGTTAAAAAACCGTTTAATGGACTATGTCCATTCACGCGATTTCTTTGATAAACAACAGGATTCTGCCAATCTTTTTGCGCAACAACTTGAGCAACATTTGCCATTACTGGCTCCTTCTACGGTAAGGTTTTTTAATCACAGGCGAAATATAGCGGAAACACGCGCAATCCTTTATGCTTGTTTCTCTCTTTAATTTATCCAAAACTCTCATTTTACAATTATGCAACCTGCTAACTTCACTTCTACTGGCCCCTCAAATGCGCAGCGAACCTTTCGCGATATTGTGAATATTGGTCCACACTGTCTTGAACGTTTTATTGATAGTACCAATGCACCAGAGATTAAAGCGCTAGACATAGAGTTGGCGGGTTGCTCGAATTTATCAGGGGCTTATCAGGTAGGCCGAGTTACCCCGCCTAACCACACTATTTTTTATTCATTAAAAGGCAGCGGTAAAATACGCACGCCGAGTGGCGAGTATGCATTGCCTGCTTCAAGTGTGATTATTTTGCCTGCGCATCAAAGTTTTGAAGTGCAAATTGCGCATTTTGATGAAAGTAGCGCACCGCAGCTAGATCAAGCGCCGCGGCCGGATCAAGCGCCCTGGGACATCATTTGGCTAAACTTATCTGATAGCCCTCGATGGCAGCATTTTTTTGATGTAGAGCACCCCGTACAGCACAACATTGAGTTGTCAGGGCTACATCATGCGATGGAGTTACTGTATTTAGAAACCAACAGCCAGCACCGACAGGCGGTTATTCCTATTATTCAGCAATATTTGCAGCATATTGCCACCCCAGTGAAAAGCACGCACCAAGTTCGATTGTCGGCTCTGTTTGCTGCGGTAGAAAAGCAATTGCAGTTTAATTGGGATATCGACGCCTTGGTAGACAAAGTGCACTACTCTGCCCCCCACTTGCACAGGCTATGCCTTGCGCAATTCGGCAGAAGCCCCATGCAGCATGTTATTTATCTGCGCATGGTAAGGGCGAAAAATTTACTGATAAGCACGCAGTGGCCCATTGCTTATATTGCCAACTACGTGGGCTACAGCAATGTGTTTACGTTTTCGAAGCGGTTTAAAAAATCGGAAGGCATGCCGCCCAGCGAATTTCGCCAGCGGCAGTCTTTAAATTGAGCAAGTTCGTTCAAGCTCGCTAAATAAAACGACTGAGATTGAACGACTTAGAACGAAACAGAGAAACTAGCTTCCTGCTATTTTCATCTGATTAATAAGAATTGAGCCAGTATGCACACTACCGCGCAAATCTTTATCTTTACCAATTGCCACAATGCCAGCGAACATATCTTGTAAGCAGCCAGCAATAGTCACTTCGTGGACTGGATATTGAATAACACCATTTTCTACCCAAAACCCAGCTGCACCACGAGAATAATCGCCGGTAACCGTGTTAACGCCCTGCCCCATAAGCTCAGTAACGTATAGGCCAGTGCCCATTTCTTTTAGCAAGTCGCTGTCGCTATGACCGGTGTCGCCCACCGACCAGTTATGAATGCCACCCGCGTGACCATTGGTTTGGGTGTTTAGCTTACGCGCTGAATAGGTGGTGTAAAGATAAGTAGCAAGCTTTCCGCCATCTACGATGGTCATGTCTTTACAAGCCACGCCTTCATTGTCGAAGCTAGAACTTGCTAAGCCCGATTTCAAAAAAGGACGCTCTTCAATGTTTAACCATTCTGGAAAAACTTGCTTGCCTAAGCTGTCTAGCAAAAACGAAGAACGACGATACAAACTACCACCGCTGATAGCACCCACGTAATGCCCAAATAAACTAGACGCGATATCTTTGTGTAACAGAATGGGCACTTGAGCCGTATTTATCTTACGGGCGCCCAGACGCTCTACAGTGGCTTTTGCTGCATCTGTGCCAATAGAGACTGCTGATTGCAACAAAGGCGCTTGACGGTCGACTGTGTACGCGTAATCGCGCTGCATATCGCCATCTTGAGAACCAATCACCATACAACTTAAGCTATAACGGCTGCTTGGATACCCAGCGTTAATACCGTGGGTATTCCCGTAAACACGCATACCAAGATTAGCGTTATACGATGCACCGTCGGAATTTGTAATGCGCGGATCGTAACCTAACGCAGCAGATTCCGCTTCAATCGTGGTGGCAATGGCTTTCTCAGTATCAAGCTCTTGCGGGTGATATAAATCTAAATCGGGGAATTCTGTGGCCATAAGTTCAGCATCAGCAAGACCAGTACAAGGGTCTTCACTGGTGTACTTAGCAATATCTACGGCTTTTTCCACGGCACGAGTCAGTGCTTCTTTGCTTAAGTCAGCCGTTGAGGCGCTGCCTTTTCGCTTACCTACGTAAACACTAATGCCCAAGCCGCCATCGTTAGTAAACTCTACGTTTTCAACTTCTTGCATACGTGAAGATACCGCAATACCTTCCACTTTTGACATGCTTGCTTCTGCTTGGGTTGCCCCGTTTTTTAGGGCTAATTTCAGTACATCATCGACGACATTCTGAATTTCTGATAACTGTTGCTCAATTTGCATAGTAAGTTTCGCTGTCTAAATCCGACTGTGATAGTTACAATTTAGCTAAAGTGTAACACTTATGAGTTTGAAATGAGCGATCAGAAATCTAAATCACGACAACAATCTAAGTTAGAAAGCGCCGAGCCCGAAGAAGAGCTCATTAGTAAAAGCGAACTAAAGCGCCAATCTAAAGACTTACAAAAGCTAGGGCAAACCGTAGTAAACCTTACCCCTGCCCACTACGCCACCATTCCGCTTGATGAAGAATTGAAGGATGCGCTAGATATTGCCCGTGTCATCAATAAGAAAAAAGACGGTTACAGAAGGCAACTTCAGTTCATTGGTAAGCTACTTAGACAAAGGGATAATTCCCCTATTGAAGTGGCCTTGGCTAAAATAACCCATCAACATCAAGCAAATAACGCTGCGTTTCATGAATTAGAACGCGCTCGCGAAGATGTGATCACCCGTGGTGACGACGCTATTCAAGGGCTTATTGAAGAATACCCTGAGCTTGATAGACAAAAATTAAGGCAGCTCCACCGCCAAGTGAAAAAAGAACAAGAAAAGAATGCTCCCCCTAAAGCATACAGGGAGTTATTCCAATATTTAAAAGACGTTACTCAAAAAGAGTAGCAGCATAAGGAGAGGTATATGGGGCGGCTTTTAGCGGCATTTGCTTTCGTATGGGTATTATCAGGATGTAACGGTACCTCGGGGGCAAACGGCGACGACCCCTTTGGCAGTTCGGATGGCGACGATAGCACCACCTCTCCAGTTGTAGCACTCTCTCTTGAGATAGGCGACGCAAACTGTAATACGGTTAATCAGGCTAGTTTCGATATTGGTGATACCGCCTGCATTACTGCGACCATTACCGAAGATGGTGCGGTGTTAGCCGGAGAAATCGTCAGTTTTACAAGCGGTATCGGCACTCTCTCTGTTAGCGACAAACTTACTGACAGTAACGGTGAGGCGGTCGTGTATTTAGACTCAGATAGCGCTATTGCTGGTGCCAGTACAATTACCGCCACTTACGACAGCACATCATCACAAGCAAACATTGAGTTTTTAATTGCCGATACTGACACGGTCTTTTTACCTACCCTTTCACTTACCTTAAGTGACAGTGCAGGCAATCAAGTCAGTAGAATTACCGCTGATGAAACCGGCACCCTTAGCGCTTCGCTGATAAATATCGATGACACCCCAATTACAGATGCTATTGTAAGCTTCCAAGTGTCTCGCGGCTCGGTAAGCATAGACGATGCCCTCACGACCAATGACGGCCTAGCCAATAGCCAATTACTTCCTACCGAAGACGACCTAGGTGCGGGCACGGCCACTGTGTCATACGTTTATAATGAGCAAACCTTAACAGCCACCCTCAACTATGAAATTCAGTCTTCTGCGGTAACCGATGAGGTTATTCAAATTGGTACGTTTGATAACGGTGAATTTGTCGCTGGTTTATTAGGAGTAGACGGTTACACCACGGACGAAGACGTTGTCATCGCCGCTGGCGCAACCCTGGGTGTTAACGTAGCACTGGTTAATTCTGAAGGCGAAACTTATGCCACCAGCATCCCTGTGACCTTTAGCTCTGTTTGTGTGGCGAACGATAGTGCCGATATTGATGAAACTGTATTTACCGCCAGCGGACAAGCTCGCTCTACTTTTCAGGACAATAGTTGCGCGGGAAATACCGGCTTCGACGACGAGATAAGTGCGACGGTTACTATCAACAGCAGCACACTAAGTGTGTCTCGTTCTATAGAAATTTTGCCTGAAACCGCGGGTAGCATCGCTTTTATCGATGCGTCTCCGGCATCTATTGTGATAAGTGGAACCGGCGGCCAAGACGCGAGTTCGGTATCTCGGGTAACCTTTCAAGTAAATAGTGCGCTGGGTAACCCTCTTGCCCAACAAGAAGTGACGTTTAGCTTAAACAGTAATATTGGTGGATTGGCGCTTTCTCCTGCTACTGCACTGACTAATTCTGAAGGCCAAGTCAGCACCTTTGTGACAGCGGGTAGCGTGCCTACTGCCGTTCGGGTCACTGCTATTACTGAAATTGATGATACTAGCATTCAGTCTCAATCTGACTTACTTAGCGTGAACACTGGTTTGCCTGATCAAAACAGCATTAGTTTGTCGCCATCAAGTTTGAACCCTGAAGCGCACAATATTAACGGCAACGAATTAACCATTACCGCTAGCGCGGCTGATGCGTTTAATAACCCAGTGCCAGATGGCACCACGCTCAATTTCACTACAGAAGGCGGGTTAATTGAACCAAGCTGTACCACACAAAGCGGCAGTTGCAGCGTGACTTGGACGAGTGCCGAGCCAAGAGTAGCCGATCATCGCATTACGGTAATGGTGACCGCGGTAGGCCATGAAACTTTAATAGACGCAAACGGCAATAACTTATATGACGATGCCGATGGTGGCGCGATTACTGGTAGCACCGGCAATGGTATCTCTATACTCCTGCCTGACACCACGGGCTTTATCGATTACCCAGAAGCATGGCGAGACGATAACGAAGACGGCAATTATGATGCTACAGAGCCATTTTTCGACTACGACAGTTCAGGTAGCTTCACTGCTGCCAATGGGTTATTTGATGGCCCGCAATGCGATGCTACAAGCTGCGGAAATAGTGCGCTGCATGTTAGGCGCGCTATGGTGGTTATTATGTCATCGTCATCTGCATTGCTAACGTTTAATAGCAGTACCGATGAACTAGCAAACAATACTAATCCGCCTGGGTTAACTCCGGTATTGAGTATCCCAAGAGGAAGCAATGCGTTGCTATCGCTAGCGTATTCAGATACCGCTAATCAGCCGTTAGCGGAAGATACAGAAATTAGCATTACAAGCTCTGAAGGAGGGATTTCAGGTTCACTTGAAGCCACTGTGCCTTCTACCAACGCAGCAGGTAGCAGACAACTATCGTTTGTACTGACTAACCTATTAGATGAATCAGAAGCCAGCACCAGTGCGATTGTTAGCGCGCTAGTGACCTCTCCTAGCGGCGTTACTACCAGCCTTGATATGGTGGTTACTTTAGAATAGCGGGCCGTCTTTTATAGAGCTGGCATGCTGCAGTAACTGTCTATAGGCAGTCATGAAAATTGCAATAAAAAAGGCGCCAACCGGCGCCTTTCTTGAATCTTACACTAACCGAAAGCGTAATTTACGCAGTTCCGCCCACGGTAAGCTCATCTATTTTCAGTGTGGGTTGGCCCACCCCAACAGGTACGCTTTGACCGTCTTTACCACACACGCCAACGCCGTTGTCTAATGCCACATCGTTTCCAATCATAGAAATCTTCTGCATGACTTCAGGGCCATTTCCAATCAAGGTAGCCCCTTTGACCGGTGCGGTAATTTTACCATTTTCAATGAGGTATGCTTCTGCACTAGAAAATACAAATTTGCCTGATGTGATATCAACCTGTCCACCCGCAAAGTTAGGCGCGTAAATACCTTTATCGATAGAGGCAATAATCTCTTTAGGATCGTACTGCCCTTCTAGCATGTAGGTATTGGTCATACGCGGCATCGGTAAATGCGCATAAGACTCGCGACGACCGTTTCCGGTTGGCGCAACACCCATTAGCTTGGCGTTATGCTTATCTTGCATGTAGCCTTTTAGAATACCGTCTTCAATAAGTACATTGTGCTGGGTTGGTGTACCTTCGTCATCCACCGATAACGAACCACGACGATCAGCCAATGTGCCATCGTCTACCACTGTTACGCCTTTAGCGGCAACACGTTCACCAATCTTCCCACTAAAAGTAGAAGCACCTTTACGGTTGAAGTCGCCTTCAAGACCATGACCCACCGCTTCGTGTAACAATACACCAGGCCAGCCATTACCTAACACTACCGGCATGGCACCCGCTGGCGAAGCTACCGCTTGCATGTTAACGCGCGCCATATGCAAGGCATCGTCGGCTAACTGCTCATAGTAAGGGCGCCCGTCTTTATCAGACTCGAAAAAAGAATAGGCATATCTGCCGCCAGCACCTGCACTGCCGCGCTCACGACGATCACCGTCTTCAAGCAATACAGAGCAGTTTAGGCGAACTAAGGGACGGATATCGGTGGCAAACGTACCATCACTGGCAGCCACCAAAATTTCTTCGTATACACCACTAATGCTAACCACAACCTGATTGGCTGATGGCTCTTGCTGTCTAACGTACGCATCCACGGCTTTTAGCAGAGAAATTTTCTCAGCATCTTGCATGGCTAAAATAGGGTTTTTCTCACCATAGCGGGCTTGATAATCGCTACGCCCTAACGATGATACTTTCTGAGAACCACCATCGGGAGCAATACTGCGCGCAGCGTTGCACGCCTTTACTAAAGCATCTTCACTGATTTCATCTGAATAAGCGAAACCGGTTTTTTCACCGCTAATGGCACGAACCCCAACACCACGTTCAATGTTGTAGCTACCTTCTTTGATAATGCCATCTTCGAGCACCCAACTTTCGTGTTGGCTCGACTGAAAATAAAGATCAGCATAATCGGTATCGTGACGATGGATACCCGAAAGGGCTTTTTCTAGCGACGCAACATCTAGTCCAGAGTCAGACAGTAAATGGCGTTCAACAGATTTAGACAAAGTGACTCCTGAATCGGTTATGTTCGGCAACCGGCATATTTTGTTTAATGGCTTGTCGCACTTCAATATCAACACTGGTTTGAATAACACCAATGTCTTGTGGTAGCTCGCTCAAGGTTTCACCCCACGGCGAAACGACTAGGCTGTGACCAAAGGTTTCACGGCCATTTTGGTGCTCACCGGTTTGGTTGGCAGCTACCACATAGCATTGTTTCTCAATGGCTCGCGCTTTCACTAGCGTGTGCCAGTGCGCTTCACCGGTTCTTTGCGTAAAGGCAGCGGGCAACACTAAAATATCGATGTCGCCCATGGCAGTAAACAAGCCTGGAAAGCGCACATCATAACATACCGCTAGACCAATGTTGCCAATTGGCGTTTCGACAGTAACAACTTCACTGCCTGGGTTTGTAAACTTAGATTCTTTGTAGCTGCCCGTATTGTCATCAACAGACACATCAAAAAGGTGAATTTTACGGTAGTCGGCCAATACTGTGCCGTCTGGGCCAAACAATAAGCACGCCGCTGAAAACTTTGATGCATCGTCGGTCGCCATAGGAAACGTGCCCGAAACAATGTAGCACTCATGAGCTTTGGCTAGCGCTGATAAACGTTGCTGTATCAGCCCTTCGTCTTTAACTTCGGCGGCATTAAGTAGCTCACCATCTTTGGTACCAAAACAAGCAAAGCATTCTGGCAATACCACCAAGCTGTCTTTTGGAACTTGTTCTTGAGCAATAGCCTGTTCTACATGATTCAAATTATCTTCTACACTGGGCGTAGATGTCATTTGAACTGCAACTAGATTAACCATCGATAACCTCCATTTTTACTCTGCGTAAATCATCTTCGGTAAGCGGCCGATCTAAAGGCGAAGTGCTTTCTGGCGACACATTCGCCGGTAAGCTTATATCTTTACTATGTCGTTCTACTTCATCGAACTGCGGATTAGCAATGGTGCCAGAAACCTTATAGTTCACGTTCGATATCACTTTCGCTGATGTCAGCACTTGATCTAGTGCCAGTGCTGCCAATGCCGTTGGGGGCGTAGCTAAAAAATACACTAAAAACGGTAAATTCCCCGTTACGTTAGGGGCAAAAGTAATATTGTAATTAAGGCCACCGGTATTTAAGTTGGTATACCCTTTAATTTCTATTTCACCTGCACCGCCATCTATTTCGGTATCGTCGGTAAAGGCAGTACCATCAGCAATTTGTAAGCTTCCACCCATTTTGTCGTAGAAAAACCCAGTGGCAAATACATCTCTAAAATCTAGGCTTAGCTTACGTACTAATGAGTTTAGGCTGAATAACGTAAATATGCGCGACCCTTTATCACTGACCTCAGTGAGGTAACCGTCGGTGAGTGCCCAGTCTACGTCGCCGCTTACTTTGCCTAACGAGAAATCAAACGGGGCAGAAGGCCAGCCTAAATCGAATTTAATATTGGCTTCAGAGTCTTTAATACCTGACGTTATCCCTCGCTGCTTAAGCATTTGCCCTACGTCTGGTGAAGAAAGTGTACCGTTTAAACGGGTGGTGATTTCGCCGTCTTCATGCTGCCAGTATCCGGTTGCGGTTACATCTGCACTGGAAGAGCGCGTAAGTAATTGTCTGATTTGCAAACCTTGATCTGTTTTGGCTACGTCAAGGGTGACTTCACCTAAATCAAGGCCATGGACACTACAAACACTGCAATAGAAGTAGATAGGAGGCAAATCTAGCGGATCAACTTCGACGACATCAGCTTGCTTTCTAGCAATCTCGATTTCTTCTACTTGGGTTTCGATTGAGTTTCTCTCATCTTCAATAGCACCACCCTCTGTAGCAGGTTTATCCAGTACTAGGTAATCCGCATTGATATCTATACCTTGGTTGTTAATGTCGTTATTAACCCTAATGGTTGCTCTCGCTTTCGCTGCATCAACTTGTAGCAACCAATCGTTGTCTTGTTCCCGAGCGGTTAAGGACACATTATTCAATGAATGCCCCCACCCCGTTAGGGTATCTGCGGTGACAAATATGCGTGATGGCACACCGAAGATATTTTGCTTTTGGGCACGACTATCCGTCGATAACGTATCGTTAACGCTATTCTTGTTAACGGACACGCCTGCACTAGCTTCGTCCATTTTACTCGGCATGATCAGCGTCTGCAGGGTAGTAAACCATTCAACAATGTCGGCTTGCTCTAGGTTTGCAGCGATACTAAACCCGGTACCTCTATCACCCACATTAGCATCGCCTAAGGAAAGGAGCGCTCGAGAGAACTGCATTTCTTTATGAGGCAATACGCCGTCGAAATGAATATCGTCACCTAGCCTTGCTTCTACATTAGAGGCTTGTAGGTTACCTTCACTGTTAATTTGAAGTGGTAGGCTAGTTCCTTGCACTGTTGAAAACGGTGCAGGCAGCAAGCTTTGGGTTGCCAATAAATCGGCGTTAATTTGGGCATTATAGGAAAAATCGTTTTCAGATAAGCTCAAATTCACATCTGCCTGCCAATTGGTTTCACCATCTAGGTAGTCAATAAGGTCGGTTTTTACATACTTCACTAACGGGTGAACGTGCCATAACCCTTTCAAGTTAACATTAACGTCGTAGTTGTCGTTATGGCGCCCCTGCAGTGACATTTCCACGGGCTGACCTAACAAGCTTGCAGTTAACCCATTAGCGTCAATTTCTGCATTGTCGAAGGTAAGTGTTCCAATGGCATCATCAAACTGCATACGCGTGCTAGTGATATACACATCGTTGTTATTTAACTGAGCTGCGCCATGAACCCGAATATCTTTGCCTTTCAGGGGGATATCTAATGTCAGGCTTGCCGACAACGGCCCTGAGACTTGCACGTCTTTATCAAGCACTTTCCCTAATGAGCTGGCAATTGAAGACTGCTTCATCAACGACGTTAACTTTTCGCCTGTTCCAGAGCCTTCTGCATTAATAGTTAACGTTGAAGACGGGTGTAAACGCGGAATTTCTGCTGACATAGCCGACACGTCTATACCGGCTAACGTTCCTTTATCACTTACCATGACTAAGCCGGCATTTTCAAAACGCACCGACAAATCGAGTTCATTTAACGCAGGCCACTTTGATGAAAATACAAAGTCGCTATCTTCAACATCGACATAAGCTTGAAAAATTCCGCTGTTATCGTTAAACGGATAGTTCTTGGGGTTACCGTGCCACAATACTTGCGCTTTGCTTACGCTACCTTCGCCTGTGAAGGCACGGGTAAGAAACTTATCGGTATTGACGCCCATTAACGATGCAGGGAAGAAATCACTGACGGCGTTTAACGCCAAGGGTTCAATATTGGCAAATATGTCTAGGTGGCCCGAGGTTAGATTGGCACGAAATGCTGGCTCTAACACTAACTGTTCGCTATCGAACAAGAGATCTTTACCCGTCAATACCCATTGCTTTTCATCACCTACCGCTTGGGTGTGAAAATACAGATTGGCGTTAAAGGCATTGATATCGAGATTTTGCTTAATGATATTGTCGGCAGATAAGGTACTGTTTTTACTTTTTAGGTAAACAGCGCCAGCGTCTTTATACCAATAAACATCGGCATCTAGCGATGTCAGGCCTGGCGTTTTTCCTGCCTGCTCCCACGACAAATCAAGAATTTTTGCGGTTAATTCCGGGCGGCGATTTCTAAGTTGAAGTTCCAACGTGGCAAGTTGCCCTATGGGATTTAACGCGCGAATTTCCTCTTCGCTGGTGTCATCCATAAACAAGGGTAAAAGCATCAGGAATGGATTTATCTGAACCGGTTTTACAATACTGACGACTGCGTCGCCTGCATTTGTTACTTTACCAACGAAATCAGCTTCTATGGTTTCGTGGCCAGAGTCTATCACCAATTGATCTACCCTAACGCTCCACCCATCTTGCGTGGGTGCTGCTTCAATACTGCCACCGCGAATACCCGTGACAAGGGTTGAATATTCATCTCCGCCCCACTCCAATAAGCTTTCTTCAAACTGGGCTTGAACACCTGTAATGCCATTGCTTTGTACGTCGGCCCAAATTTCGAAATTGGCTCGGCTTTCAGTCAGCGGGCGCTTAGTTTTGATTAAGTCGCTCACCCAGGGGGATATATCTAACTCTTCAGCGCGGGCATAAAACACCCCTTCAAACGCATCTTTATTGCCCGTCACATCAATGATGAAAGACGCGGAATTCGACGATACATCGGCCACCTTCATTTGCCCTAAGCCTTGGTGACGTCTTCCGCTGTTATTCCAAGTTAACTGGTCGATGATGAAAGACTGGGGCTGGCTATTTTTAGAGAGGATCACTTCCCCTTCTTCAAGAGAGAAACTTTGAAGCTGTTCCAGGAATAAGCTTTTTAATGCATCAACAACGGGAAAGTTGTTATCGCCTGCACGCTCGAACCTATCGGCATCAACATCTAGCTTGAGACCACGAAGTTCAAAGCGCGTAGATGAGATCATTTGTCGTCTCAAAGACTGCCAAAAATCTAATTCAACATAGACTTGACGAATATTGAGCCCAACGGGAGACGCATCATTTTGCGCCATTGAGACCGAATTTAAGACAATACTCGGCCCAGAGCGTTGCCATACTGCATGCACGCTTTTAATAGTAAGATTTACGCCATAGCGCTGGCTGATATAGTCTTCCAGCAGGTGCTTGTTGTGTTCAATATGCGGCAGCGCATAGCGAGCGGCGCTGATTAACAGCGCGAATAGAACAAGCAGGATGGCAAGCAGCAACCATATTTTTTTAACTAAATAGGCTGCTACCGACGTTAAATTTGTCACACTTCGCCTTCGTATAGTTAATGCATTACATCATGACGACGTCGTACTTATCCTGGTTGTACAAGGTTTCGGTTTGTACTTTAATTTGCTTCGATACAAACACTTCCAGCTCTGCAAGCATATGCGATTCTTCGCCCATTAATGCTTCAACCACTTTAGGAGAAGCATAAACAACAAATTTATCAGCATCGTATGCGCGGTTTACACGAACAATTTCACGCATAATTTCAAAGCAGATGGTTTCAACGGTTTTCACCGTACCTCGGCCCTTACATACGGGGCATTCGCCACACAGTATGTGTTCAATACTTTCACGGGTGCGCTTGCGGGTCATTTCAATCAGCCCTAGCGACGTAAATCCGTGAATATTAATCTTGGCCCTGTCCTTACTTGTCGCCACTTCTAGACTATGTAAGACACGTCTTTTGTGGTCTGGTTCAATCATATCGATAAAGTCGATTAAGATCATACCGCCTAAATTACGTAACCGAAGCTGCCTAGCAATGGCTTGTGTCGCCTCGGTGTTAGTATTAAAGATAGTTTCTTCTAGGTTTCGGTGCCCAACAAATGCACCGGTATTAATATCAATGGTGGTCATGGCTTCGGTTTGATCAATAATCAAATAGCCGCCTGACTTCAAATCGACCCTACGTTCAAGCGCTCGCTGGGTTTCATTTTCAACATCGTGCAAGTCGAAGATGGGCCTGTCGCCGGTGTAATATTCTAACTTACCGTTCATTTCGGGCACGTATTCTTTTGTGAACTGGAACAGCTCCTGAAAAGACAACTTAGAGTCTATTCGAATTCTGTCTAACTCGGTGCCCACGAAATCACGAAGTACCCTGCGCGCCAGCGGTAAATCTTCATACAGCACATTAGATTTACGCTTTTTCATCCGCGATTGAATTTTGTCCCACAATCGACGTAAAAAAGCGGCATCTTGCTGTAATTCAGCTTTGCCCACTCCTTCAGCAGCGGTACGTAATATAAAGCCGCCGTTTTCATCGCAGAATTCTTGTACAAGGGTTTTTAAACGCTCTCGCTCGGCCTCTTCTTCAATACGCTGAGATACGCCAACATGAGTAACACTTGGCATAAATACTAAATAGCGACTTGGAATAGTAATGTCTGTAGTCAGACGAGCGCCCTTGGTGCCAATAGGGTCTTTCACCACCTGCACAACGATATCTTGGCCATCTCGAACAAGCTCACGAATGTCTTGTTTTTGAATGTGACTGGCTGAGACTTCCTCAGCTATTTCATTGTGAATAACAATGTCAGAAGCGTGCAGGAAGGCCGCTTTTTCAAGACCAATATCCACAAATGCGGCTTGCATGCCAGGAAGTACCCGACTAACTTTACCACGATAGATATTGCCTACTAAGCCACGCTTAGTATGACGCTCTACGTGAATTTCCTGCAATATCCCATTTTCGATGAGAACAACACGAGACTCTGACGGTGTAACATTGATTAGTAGCTCTGCACTCACTACACGACTCCAAATTCTCTAAGTAACTGCCTTGTTTCATACAAAGGCAATCCAACCACTGCGCTAGCACTGCCGTTTATTGCTTTTACAAACTGACCGCCAATACCTTGAATGGCGTAACTACCTGCTTTATCAGCAGGTTCACCTGTGTCCCAGTATGCGTCAATTTCATCGTTCGTCAATGCGGCAAAAGTTACCTTGGTGGTAATAGTTTGTGTTACTTGCTTGGTGTTAGACGCCACACTAATGGCCGTCAATACTTCATGCTGGTTGTTCGATAACATTGAAAGAATGCGTCTAGCGTCTTCTTTATCTTTCGGCTTTCCCAAACTCACACCGTTAAAGGCAATAAGCGTATCAGAGGCTAACACCCGCGTACTTTCACTAAGTGCATCTTCATCTTGTAACCGTGCGAGAGCTGTTTTCGCTTTTTGCTCAGCAAGACGAGCCACTTGCGCTTCAGGCGTTTCATTCACAAGGGCTGATTCATCGATGTCTACGGGCTTTACTGAGTGAGCAATGCCCATCTGATCTAAAAGCATGGTACGACGAGGGGAAGCAGAGGCTAAAACCACTGAATAATTCACGATAGGAGCCTCAAACGTTAACTTATGGAAAACTGGCGACGGGTTTTACGAAGTAGCCAAAACACCCATGGCCATAACAGCATAGAGGTAAGTACAGGCCACAAATAATCCAGTTGGAAATAGATATCTGTAAGTAGGTGCTGCACCCAGAATGTGAGCAAGTGGTAGAGCGAAGAAAGCAACCCTATAACGATAGCTTGTTGCCAAACAGAGTAATTTCGTAGCCGCTGATAGTTCGCTGCCAAAATATAAATTGAGATACTTAAGCTTAGACTGTGAATACCTAAGGTTGTACCCACCAATATATCTACCGCCACGCCGGTTAAGAAGGCCACGCCCACATTCACGCGATGGGGAAGCGCCATGCTCCAGTACGCAAGCACAATCAGCACCCAATCTGGGCGGTATAAATCAACTTGAATAGGTAATGGCACGATTTGAAGGACAAGCGCAATCAAAAGCGTAGTGACGATAACCGAATGACGCTTACGAATCATCTTCAGCCTCCTCATTACTTACCATGTTGCTATTACTCTCACTATCCACATCGCTGTCGATAGATTTACCTTCATCAGACCACAAGAGTAACAAGTACTTTAGTCGGTCTAATTTGGCCATAGGCGTTACGGTTACAATAGAGAATGGGCGACTTTCATCACGCCGTACTTCTTTCACTGTACCCACGGGATACCCTTCAGGAAAAATTTTTCCTAAACCGGAGGAAATCAATACATCTCCTGCTTTAATATCGACACTATGTGGCACATGCTCTAAGTACAGTTCGTTGAGCGCCCCACTGCCAGTGGCAATAAAGCGAATGTCATTACGTTGGGAGCGAACAGGAATAGCGTGGGTCACATCGGCAAGCAATAGCACACGGCTGTTGGTGCTGCCCACTTCCATAACCTGCCCCACAATGCCTTTTTCATCAATGATGGGTTGAGATAAATAAACCCCATCAATGGCGCCTTTGTTGATGACCACCTGCTGGCTGTAGGGGTTTTTATCAACCGCCATGAGCTCGGCCACCATTTTACGTAAGTCGTTACGTACGGGCGCATCCAGCAAATGCCTAAGTTGTTTATTCTCTTGAGACAAGGCTTCAAACCGCTGGAGCTTCTCACTCATGAGCAACAGTTGATTCGTTAGCTTGTCATTTTCTTCGAGAAGATCTTCATGGGAGGTTAAGCGCTGGGCGCTTTCGCTTAGCATTAACCGAGGTAAGTTAGCTAAATACTGAAGGGGGCTCATGAATGAATTTAAATAGACCCGTGTCGATTTAAACCCTTCCACTTTGTGATCCACAAAAATAAGTAACGCTGACAACACAATGGCCAGCGCTAATCTATTATTCAGTGAGGGACCGCGAGTAAAAATAGTATCCATAATACAAAGAAGGCAACCTTAAGGTTGCCTTTCCTGTTTACTCATAGCTAAACAGGTCGCCACCGTGTAGGTCAATCATATCGAATGCCTTACCACCGCCACGTGCTACACAAGTTAGCGGATCATCAGCAATAACGACTGGAATGCCCGTTTCTTCCATTAACAAACGATCTAAATCTTTCAGTAATGCGCCACCACCGGTAAGTACCATGCCGCGCTCTGAAATATCAGAAGCAAGTTCTGGTGGAGATTGCTCGAGTGCAACCATAACCGCTGAAACGATACCAGTAAGTGGTTCTTGCAAGGCTTCTAAAATTTCATTGGAGTTCAATGTGAAGCCACGAGGTACACCTTCAGCAAGGTTCCGACCACGCACTTCAATTTCACGCACTTCTTCACCTGGGTAAGCAGCACCAATTTCATGCTTAATACGCTCGGCTGTTGCTTCACCAATAAGTGAACCAAAGTTACGTCGTACATAGTTAATGATAGCTTCATCGAACTTATCACCACCAATGCGAACCGATGAAGAGTACACAACACCGTTAAGTGAAATGATAGCCACTTCAGTTGTACCGCCACCAATATCGACCACCATTGAACCGGTTGCTTCTGATACTGGCAAGCCTGCACCAATCGCTGCGGCCATAGGCTCATCAATCAAATACACTTCGCGTGCACCTGCACCTAGTGCAGACTCTTTAATGGCTCGGCGCTCTACTTGGGTAGAGCCACATGGAACGCAAACTAAAACACGAGGGCTAGGGCGAAGGAAATTGTTGTCATGCACTTGTTTAATAAAGTGCTGAAGCATTTTCTCTGTCACATAAAAGTCGGCAATAACACCGTCTTTCATCGGGCGGATAGCGCGAATGTTACCAGGTGTTCTACCTAGCATTCGTTTGGCTTCTGCACCTACAGCGGCAACGCTTTTCGGTCCAGCAGCACGCTCTTGGCGAATAGCCACTACAGAGGGTTCGTTGAGTACAATACCTTGGTCTTTAACGTAAATCAGCGTGTTAGCTGTTCCGAGGTCGATGGACAGATCATTAGAGAACATGCCTCGAAGCTTTTTAAACATGAAAAGTGTATTCCTGTTTCTGTGTTATCGCGTGTTAGCAAGGGTGAGATGACGCGCTTTAACGTGAAGTCGATGTTTATCCGCACACTTTAACAATGGGGGCATATTTGGGCAAGCAGAGAACCATTTTTTAAACGATTAGGTTGCGATTAAGTGGAAACCACGGCGCCTTCTACTCACTTCTTACCAACTTCTTGTTAAGTGGCTACTTTTAAACCAGTGGGAGTAGACAAGCATTTAAACCGGAAGTTTCACCTTAATACAGATATTTATTGTTTAATCATCATTGAATCGGTCATCGTATGCGATGAAATTAACTCACTGGCTGTACATTGAGCGGTAGAAGAAAAACGATAGAAATAATAGTCTACGCCTGCAATGGTCGTATTGGTTGTTTGGCAACTGGCTTGGTAGGTACACCCTTCAAGGCCTCTAATTTGGGCAAAAGAAACGGGGCTGTTAATGGTGCCGCTGCAAGATAATGGGGTTGCACCTGCTGGGTTTGCCGTGGCCTTTATATGCTCCAACCCCGCTTTTGTTGCTAGCTGAGAGCGAAACCCTATGTTATCCGCCGCTACCTTGTTGCCAGTAGAAGAAAGTGACGAAGCTAGGGTTAAACCTAACAGCGCCAGCACTATCATAATAAACAGTGCTGTAACCAACATACTGCCTTGCTGACGTTTTAGCGAGATAGGTAAGAACGAAGCGTCCACCACTCCCGCACTAGAAAGTGTTTTTCCTGCTCTATTGCTATTACGCCTTAAAAGCGTTTCATGCACTAAGTATTCTTGAGGCAAAGGTTTACGGCGCATTTTCAATTGCCACCTCGGTCGTTAGACTTAATAATTCATCGCCCTTTTGGGCGCGTAGGCGCAACATCACCATATTATTAACCCCACCGTTCACACTGCGAACCTGAAAAGGGTCGTCGTTTAAGGCACCGCTAGCAGGCGAGGCAGATAAAGCATTAATGAAGTCCACTCCTAGTCTTGGGCTACTTGCCGAAGCCAAAGGCTGAGATGTAGTAAACCCAGACTCAAACCGATGAAGTACTGAATTTCTTAAGCAAAAGCTCACCGCTTTTGAAGCAATATAGGCACGATTTACGAGTGATGCTTCAGCAAAAGCATCATTCACCGTAACTTCGAGAGTGTCGTCTGTGCTGTCTCTTGTTGCACAATCGCCATCTCCGTCATCGGTACAACTTACAATAGGTTGGCGGTAATCATTAGCGGCGTTATAAACATCTAATACACTACTTGGTGCAACAATCACAGATGCACTGGTGGAAAAGGGCTGAATGTTATCGAGTGCGTCCGCAGGAAATAAAATATCGATAGTATTTTCAGCGGCAGGCTGAATGGAAATGTCACTGTAACCTGTTACCACATCAGCAGGCACGAACTGCAAGCAATGCTGAGACGATGATCCCCTTACTCTAACACTGGCAGGCACTGCGCTTTGAAGTTCACGGGCCATACGATTCATTGCAAAAGACGTTTGGGCGACAAGTTGCTCTCTTTCACTTACGCCAACAAATACAGACATGCTACTGGTGACCACTTTTGCGATTCCTGTGGCTATCACCCCCATAACTACTAGCACGATAACAAGCTCTACAAGCGTAAAGCCCCGAGCTTGATTCATGGGTCTGCTATTTACCATCAGTAATTCCACCGATAGCTACTAAAAACAATGGTTTCATCGTTAGGAGTGAGTACCGATACGCGGACCAATTTTGCATTGCCCGTATAGCTACCCACGCCCGCCGCATCATCAATACCATCAAGGTTATCATCGTAAAACACCACTACGTTAAGCTGGTAGCCTTGATATAGACTTTGCTCACTTTGCGTAATGGTTTGACCCGCACTGTTTCGAATAACGCTGTAACCGTGGTAATCATCTACATCATCAAAAGTACTACGATTTTCTCCACTATCTGGCCCCAAGTTTGCGCTAGTCGTGCAGCTAACAGTGTCGCTACATCGCTCACCGGCATTATGCCCACTGCTGTTTTCATCAAATGCCTTACTCAGTATTTCTCGTTGTAACCCTTGAGCGAATACATTAGCTCGGGCTTGAGTAACAGGTGCCACGCTTTGTTGCGCTTGCGCGCCGAGTAAGTTGGTAACAATCAGCATGACAATACTGGTAACCACCAAACCAATCACTATCTCAAGTAGTGTGAAACCTCGCTCAGCACGCATAAATAAGCCCCTGAGCTTCAACGCAAACGCCTACTGTAGCGGTACCCGAAAAAGTCACTCTGCAAATATTTGATGCGCAACTTCCGGTGGCGGTTATTGGCCGACCAAGGTAATCGAAGTCAATATAGGAAGGTGAAGCAACTCCTTCTGAAAACGCAACAGACACTCCTTTACCGCCTATTTCATCACCCCGCGCCGCTAAAAATATGGGCGCATTGGCGGCAATAGTAGCGCCACAGCTGGCTGATTGATTTGCACTGGAGTAATTAACGACAGTAGGCCCGTAGGCACCGTCACCAGACGAACTTACAATAGTTCGATAGCAATAGCCCACGCGATTATCTTGCATAGCCTTGCCTTGAATATTTCGCAAAGAAGAGAGAAAGCGTGTTTGAAGGGAATATTCTGTGTAGCCGGTATCATCTTGTATTCGCGCAGAAGCGACCACGCCTAGGATACCAATAACGACGATGACTATAATGAGCTCAAGAAGCGTAAAGCCAGCGCCTCGGGCTTGACGCTGGCCAGGAACGAAATGCCTGGCCATGTGCTAGGTAATATTTAGCAAGCAGTCGAGGTTAATGTGATAGTCGGTGAACCACCCGCTGCCGCATTTCGGTACTCAACAAAGCAGTTAGCACCTTCAAAACCGTCAGGGTAAATACGTGCCCAAGTTCCATTTGCACTCACGTACCAATCTGTAGTGCCTTGGTCTGCTGCGGTGTTTACTGCGCGAATATCTAGGTTCATGTACGAATCTAATTGCACAGTCGTGGTGTTGTTGTTGTCATCGAAATAGGTGCTGTACGGGTAGCCATAACGAACGTTGATGTCAGTGCCGTTCACGGTGATGGTCGTGTTGGACGATGCAGTCGCGCCAGCAATAATTGCTTTTGCATGGATAGCTTCTGTAGCGCTAATCAGTGCGCCTTCTACCCCTTCTAGCGTAGCAATACGAGCGTCAGTTTGGAAACCTACAAACCGAGGCGCAGCGGTAACCGCTAAAATACCAAGAATTACGATAACGATGACTAGCTCAATAAGGGTAAAACCACGTTGCTGCATAAAAATGTCCTTTTATTTCAATTACGTTTATTATTACAAAAATGACGTTATTGAATATAAAACTTTAGTTTAAAAATCACTACGTTACGTATAAAACTCGATACATAGTTATGAGTTTGAATCATTACTAAATACGATAACTTGACCTATCCGAGGGTCGTACAGAAACCCATCACCTTGTGTATCATTCGTAGGGCTACTGTTCAGATTTTTTATAGACTGGCTAAGGTAATAATAGCAAAGGTCATTACCACTTGCGCCGCTGCCACTACTATTTGTAGCAAAGTATCGGTAACCGTCAAATGGTGACTCTGAAAAACTCGACGTGATGGAAGGCGCACTTTGCATTATTAAACTAAAAATACTTTCGCAGTCTAATGCGGTAATGGCCGTGTCTTGACTGTTACCATCACCGTTAAGCAAGCCTGTGGGATAACCGGTATCCTGATCAACCGCTACGTTAATGCCATCAAGGGTGACAAAGGTTTGATTGGTAGACGCATTCTCTTCCGGCCGACCTTCTATCTCCCACTGTGCGCGCACTAGTCCAACACCTGTGGCGAAACCACCTGCAACGCCCTCAACCGTGGCATCTTCAGCTTGTTCAGTAATATCAAGAAAGCGTGGAATCGCCACGGCCGCTAATAGCCCAAGTAATACGACTACAATCACAAGCTCGATTAGCGTAAAGCCTGATTGCTTTGCTGCTATTTGATGCCGTTGTTTTTTCATTTGGACCATCCCAGTTTTTCTCATTATTAAAATTCAGTTTGTTTGTTACTGTTCGTCTTCTGGAACCACATCACCACGAAATACAAAGTAGTCAAAGTAATCCCCCGCACTTAAGGAAAATCGGCAACGTGCATTCACGGCCTCATCGTCGACTAACTCACCACGGAAATATTCACCACGGACATTAAAACCATTAACTATCATAGGCACGGTTAGCAACGCGTTCCAAAGGGACTTACATCCTTTCACGGAAGGGGACACTTCAGGCCATCCTTCATGACTCATGAGTACAGGCGTACGTCCAACTTCATTACCTTGCCTATCATAGTGCGTAAGCAGAATGCGAACTGGCCGCCCTTCTGACTGCCACTTCCAATGAGCTGTTACTGCAGACTCTTCCAACTTGAGCGCTAACTGCCTAAGCATCTGAGCCTCAAAATTAGCTTCGCTGGTGTTCAGTCGCACTATAAAAACGGCCATTAATGAAGCAAACAACGTGATCACAATAATATTGATAAAGAGGGATCGGTTGTTATTCTTTGCGACTTCGCTTTTCGTCACCATGTTACTACCCTTGCTGCTATTACTTTTTAGCAGTCATTAATTGTTCTTAACATACTGTTATAGCACATCTTTAAGATAGGGAGTTATACGCCTTTTATTGCATTCATCATGTCCCACATGGGGGTGAAAATACCCAGCGCGAGTACCAGTACCATGGCTGCCACTACCACAATCAAAAAAGGCTCTATCTTTGCTGTCAGATTTTTCAGATCGTAATCAACTTCACGTTCATAGAACTCCGACGCCTCAACCAATAATTCATCCACGCGACCTGTCTCTTCGCCTACGCGTATCATCTGCATCACCAGTGGGGTAAAAAGTCCGCTTGCTGCACTCACTCGTGCTAGCCCCTCGCCCTTTTCAATGCGCTCGCGCATCCCAATAATTTTTTGTCCCATATACACATTCCCCACCGCGTCTGAGGTTAAGTTTAGTGCACTGGTTAAAGGGACGCCCGCCCGCAACATCATTGAAAAACTCCGGCAATAGCGGCTAAGTAAAGAACGATTAAAAATACTGCCCACTATGGGCAATGAAAGCTTGCGTCTATCCCAATTCAAACGCCCAATGTTGGTGTTTAATGAACGCCTAATCATGTAGGCAATGAATATCCCGCCAGCTATTAGCATGTACCAATAGTTCAGCAAGAAATCTGATGTGCCAATGAGGGCTCGAGTCATTAAAGGCAACTCGGCATTAAACTTAGAAAACATATCGGCGAACTTCGGAATAACAAAGATATTAAGCACCACAAACGCACCGGCTAAGGCAATAAGCACAAAGATGGGGTAGCGAGTGGCGGCTTTAATTTGTTTGCGAGTTTCTTGTTCGCGCTCTAAATATATCGCCAATTGAGCGAAGGCATCTTCTAACTGACCAGTGTTTTCGCCAACATGAATAATGCTCACAAACAATTGATTAAAAATTTTAGGGTGCTGATTTAAGCCAGAAGATAAGGTTCTGCCTCGCTCTAAACTCACGATAGCGTCTTCTAGAGCAAGTTTAAGGCGAATTGAATTACAGGATTCGGCTAAACCAGATACCGCTTTTAGTAAAGGAATACCCGCTTTGGTTAGAGAGTACATTTGACGACAAAAAATAACTAAATCGTCCAAGGTAACTTCTGGTACAAACCAGCCTTGCCAACCAGATACCACACTTTCTTTTTTAGCGCTCATGGGGGCAATAGCAATGGGCGTTACACTACGAGCGCGCAACATTGCCGCTGCACTTGTTGCATCGTTCGCGTCTAACTCGCCTTCAGTAAGGGCGCCATTTCGTTCGCGCCCCTTGTAGCTAAACCGTGCCATCTATCATTGCCCTATTGCGCGTTGGTGTGGTGTGCGTTGTCAGTAGTTTCAGAAGAGGGGGCATCTTGGGCTACCATCTCAATCAATTTTAAAACTTCTTCTACACTGGTTACGCCCATTTTTGCATAAGTAAGCGCAGATTGAGGTAAAGAGCGATATCCCGCGCTTTTAGTAGCAGCATCGCTAAACCCTTGAATATCGCTGGTCTTTAAATGATTCATCATGTTTTCACTCATTTCGAGTAACTCAAAAACCCCTATTCGCCCTTTGTATCCGGTTTGATTACATTTCTGACATCCGCGACCTTGTTTAAAGGCAACGTCTGCGACATTTTCATCAATACCGTTTAACCACACCTTTTCATCATCCGTGGGTGTATAAGAAGTGGTGCAATTATCACAAATTCGACGTACCAAACGCTGAGCAATAATGCCTCGAAGGGAACTTGCCACCAAGTAACCAGGCGCGCCCATATCTAATAGGCGTACTACACTGGATATAGCATCGTTGGTATGCAGGGTTGAGAGGACTAAGTGACCGGTCAATGCGCCACGAAGCCCAATTTCTACCGTTTCTTGATCACGCATTTCCCCCACCATAATAATGTCGGGGTCTTGTCGTAGTGTGGTTCTAAGTACGTTTGAAAAAGTCAGGTTGATTTTAGGGTTCACTTGAACCTGATTAATACGGGGCAAGCGGTATTCCACCGGATCTTCTACGGTGATAATTTTCGACTTTGCCGTATTTAATTCGCTTAATGCACCATACAAGGTGGTCGTTTTACCGGAACCGGTAGGCCCGGTCACCAAAATCATTCCATGGGGGCGGCGTAATAAATTTCTAAAGCGGGTTAACTGCGCTGAAGGCATACCGGTTTGTTCTAAAGTGAGCAGCCCTGCTGACTGGTCGAGCAAACGCATCACCACAGATTCGCCACCTTGCACTGGCATGGTAGACAAACGTACGTCTATTTTGTGCCCTTTAACCTTAATTTGAGTACGGCCATCTTGCGGTAGACGCTTTTCGGAAATATCTAGCCCCGCCATCAGTTTTAAGCGCAGCACTAACGCCGCCGCTATACTTTTCTCCGGAATAACAGTTTCTTGTAAAACCCCATCTACCCGCTGTCGTATTCTCAGCTGATTCTCATCAGGCTCAATATGAATATCGGACGCTTTTGCTATCACGGCATCTTCAAAGATAGATTGCAGCAAGCGAGCTACTGTTGTGTCTTGATCCCCGGCACCACCAAGCTCTATATTGAAGTTATCTTCGGTATCGTATTCTTCTGCCAGTTCTTGGGCAAAACTCGCAATTTCTTGGGTTTTTCGATAGAAAGTATCGTAAGCAGTAAATAGCTGTTGTTCGCTTACTACCGCGAGTTCAATTTGCCTATTTAACGTTTCTGAAAGATGATCTACCGCGGTTAAATCTGCCGGATCTGACATAGCAACGAGCAGAGTGTCACCTTTATCATCAATAACCAGTGCGCGATATCGCCTAGCTTGAATTTCAGGTAGAAGTAGCACCGCTTGTTGATTAACGCGGAATTGATCGATATCGATAAGCGGAACATTTAAGTGACGCGATAACAATTCAAGCATTTGGTGCTCAGTCACCAGCCCCATTGAAATCAAAGTGGCACCTAACTTACGCCCCGTACTTTTTTGCTCTGACAGTGCCGTCATTAGCTCATCAGCACTTATCAAATTGTGCTGAACAAGAAGGTCGCCAAGGCGAATTCTGGGTTTATTCATTTACTACTTCCCTAAGCCTAGCTATGCGCTCTTGCACATAATGGTGTACGTCTGGTGATAGGGCCTGCTGCGTATCAATCTGTATTACTTGGGAGAAAGCGCTTAACGCCAATGCAGAATGTTGCAGACTGTCAGCACTTATCGCAGCACCTAACCACCACTTGGGCTCTAAAGGTCGCCGCTTAGTTAACGCCAAATAATCGTTAAGAGACTTTTCGAACACGCCATGTTGCTGCAGTAGGTTCGCTCTAAAACTAAGTAACTCAATAGATAAGGGGTTACTGGATGAAGAAACAGCCTCACTCGCGTTTTCTATCGCTACTTCGGTTAGCCCTTGCTTCACATACAACCGCGACAACATAAGGCGAACGCTGTGATCATTGGGTGTATTCACAAGCATTCGTTGTAACAATGCCTGCGCTTGTTCTACTTGGCCGCTGGCAAAGAGTAAGGACGCTAGCTTCTTCTTAGCGCCACTATCACGTGGGTGGCTTTGCACTTTCTGCTGCATCAGCCCAATGGCTGTGTTGTAGTCGTTATTATCAAGGGCTAAACGAACTTGCTCGTCTATCGCAGGGGCGTTTTTAGTGTTATCGACCTGTTTTGAAAAGCGTGGCACGGGTGCCGACTCGACTGTTTTTAAGCTCCCTACCGACTTCGATGCAGTCTGCGCTTCAGCAATGCCAGTGGAGTAAGTATCTGGGCTAGTTATAGGGTTAGGGTTTGCACTAGGGGTTACATTAGCAGCAACCGGGCTCGGGCTTTTCTGAGGTTCACCCTCTTTATCCTCTTTACCTTCCTTACCCTCTATGTTTTTCGCCGTTTCTGAAGAAGTGTCCGGTGCAACTTGGGCAGACGTCTGTACCGTTTTTGATAAAATCTGCTGCGCATCCGTATCGTCGTTTTGTGAAATGCTTGGTTGAGCACTTGCATTAGACGGCGTAGACAAGGAGGCGGGCGACACCGATGATGAAACCGATGGCGCGGGGTTAAGCAGCACCCACGTAACTAACGCGATGGTCACGATAACCAATAACACAACAACGACAGTAAGCGCACTTACTGACTTTTTCTGTGGAGCTTCATAGCGGGCTTGCGATTGTTCAACGCCCTCGCGAGCTTCAAGATCTTTCAGCATTTTATTCACAACACTCATGCCATCCCCCCAAACTCGAGCATACTGGCAAGGGTAACCGAAACCACTGCACCGGCTGCTACCAAAGAAGGCCACAATGCAAGAGAAGCGTACCAAGGCAATGTAGTGGCTTCGGTATCAGCAATCGCCAATTTAATGTGTGATACATTCACTTTGTACTTACCTTCGCCGTACGCCAGCATCATGGCCTTATGACACAATACGTTGACCAGTCTTGGCGTGCCCTTCGTGGCCATAAACATGAGTCGGCAACACGCTAAGTCGAACACCTCTTCTCCTGGATGCCCTGCTACTACTAAGCGATGTTTTACGTAATGGTATATTTGGTCGGTATCCATGTGCGATAGCGAGTAACTGAATGTAATACGCTGCTTTAGCTGTCGCAGTTCTGGCATTGAAAGCTTTTGATTGAGCTCTGGCTGCCCAAACAACACCACCTGCAATAGTTTGCGGCTTTCTGTCTCTAAATTAGTCATTAAACGCAGCGCTTCAATACTTTCAACCGGTAACGCTTGCGCTTCATCAATGACCAAAACAGCACTTCGCTGCTGGGCATTAATATCGATAAGTCGCTCTTGAATACACTGGGTGAAACGCTGCTGATCGCAGGTTTGACCAAAATCTACTCCTAGTTCGCTTGCCACTGCACGGCGCAACTCATCTGGGCTTAAAAGAGGGTTAGGAATATAGGCTGATTGAAAATGCGCGGGTAACTCATTAAGAAACTTTCGACAGATAAGGGTTTTGCCTGTACCGACTTCACCAGTAACCTTAATAAAACCCTCACCAGATTTAAGCGCAGTGAGTAACACCTCACTGGCTTCAATATGACTGGGTAGGCCATAAAAAAAACTGGTGTTTGGCGTTAAAGTAAACGGAAGCTCTCTAATGCCAAAATGATACAAGTACATACTTAATCCACATACAACCAATCCACCATATTTTGGCGACTGGTTTCTAGTTGCTGTTCGAACGTGTCGTGCCCTACAACAGTGGGTTTGAGTAAAATGATAAGTTCTTTTTTCGTTTCGCTAACTTGGCGATTCTTAAATAATTCACCAAACAAAGGAATGTCACCCAATAATGGCGTTTTTGATACCATATCGGTTTGACTGGTTTGCATTAACCCACCTATCACCACAATTTCGCCAGAGCCAGCTCGAATTATAGTGTCTGACTCTCGAATGGTGCTTTGTGCCAACGGCAATACAATTTGCTCATCATCCATGGTCACTACTTTTTGCTGCTCAGCAGTTTCAATAACCGATGGGTGAACATGTAAAAGAACCGTGCCTTTGTCATCAATTTGCGGTGTTACATCTAGCGCAATGCCCGAGAAAAAGGGCGTAAGCTCAATATCCGGTGAAATAGACGTAGTCGTACTGGTTACCGTGCTGTCGCTTGACACATCAGTAACAAAATATTCATCGTCGCCCACTTTAATAACCGCTTTTTGGTTATTAATCGCGGTAACACGTGGGCTTGAGAGCACCTGTACATTCCCTTGCGTAGACAGTAACGACAATACCCCAGAGAAGTCTTTGTTCAAAAATGCGAGGCTTGTTACACCACCTAGGGTAGCACTGATATCATTACCTAAAGTGCCTGCCGTAGTTGAAAGTGAGAAATCAGTATTTCCTGTATTGGCCAGTATCTCATTCCAATTAATACCCTGCTGATAACCGTCATTCAGTTCAACTTCTAAAATTCGGGCTTCCAAAATAACTTGTTTCGTTAAGTTAGCTTCTGAGGTCTTCAAAAAGCGGCGTATGTCAGACAATTCATCAGGCATGGCCCTTACCGTAACTAGGCTGGCTTGCGGAGTCACAAACACAGCACGGCCGTCTTCCTTACCTACCATAGCTTCAAGACTCACTTTCAAGTCGGCCCAAAAGTCTGTTTCAGTGCGCGTGTTTATCGTTGTGCCGTTAGTATTACTGTTGTTCTGACTTCCATAGCTATCGGAACTACTGAAGTTGCCACTGTACGAGCCCGAAGAAGAACCATTGTTGTTATTTTGATTATTATTTTGCGTTACACCACCGGAGGTAATACTGGTTTGAGTTGCCCCGTTTCGCTGCATGTAGAGGTAATTAACGGCAAAGGTTTCAGTACGCATACCAGCAGCGCGCACTTTAAAAACCGTTCCTGAGCGCGCAATGTCATAGCCATATAAGTCACTAAGTAATGACATAACTTCATCTATTGTAACTTGCTTGAGTTGCAGCGATACAGACCCAGTTACTTGCGGATGAATAGCAACACTGTAAGGCGTACCTTCAACCAAGCCTGCGAAAAACGCACTTATAGGCACGCTTTGCGCGTTAACGTCGAAACGTTGTGGCCCGAACAAGCTGTTAGTTGAAGACACACTTTCGGGTGCTGCCAATGCAGCTGATACCGCAGAGGGGATGGGCACTGGGGTATTTACTTGTGAAGATTTACGCGCTTTTTCTGCATCAATTTGTTCTTGTAAGTCTTGTTCAACTTTTGACACAAGCTGCTGCTGAGGCTCTGATGTACTCTGACAACCGGTCATCGCTAAAGATATGCTTAATACTCCAAACAGACGGGGTAACTTGCCCATTTTACAGATCCTCTGATACATTTTTCTTAATTGTTGTTATTGGCGCTAGAGACAATACAGTTCGTACGGGCTTGGCATAACGGGTTTTCAAAATTACCACGGTATTCTTAGTTATGCTTTCTACTTTGCCCTCGGCGATATCATCCCCTTCCCTGACCACTTTATTATTAATAATGGCATGCTTACTTTGCGCAGAATACATAATGGCACTTAAGGAAAACTCCCCTTGCTGCGTAGCACCAATGCCTGCCATTTTGGTATTTCCAGGGCGAGTTGGGTCTTGCTGTGCAAACAACAAAAATGAGCTAAAAGTGAGCACTGTCGTTAGTATTAGTTTAAACACGGATAAATGTCCTTTGCGTGCTAACGGTATAAAACTCTATTGTCACTTTTCCGTTAGGGTAATCGCTGACTTGGTAATCCATCGCTTCCCAATAAAGCTTTATATTTTCTTTTTGAGCACGTTGAAGAAAGTCTCTGATATCAAAATAGCTACCGCTAAACGTTAGGGTTAGGCCATGTCGATAAAGCGTAAGCTCCGATAAGTCTTCACGTCCTGCAAATATGTTAACAGGCGCAATAGTTGCCATAGATTCCAAGCGCACTTGTTGTGCATCATCAAACATACGACTAACCAAAGCTGGCATTTCGTCAGGGGTGACTAGGGTTTTAAGTTCATCTCTAAATCGTCTTTCCAATATCGCATCTTTTTCTTCCAATTCTGCAATGCTTGATATCAAGGCCTCGTCGGGATCCTCTTCTAGCGCTTCGAGATAAATTTGTAATTGTTGGTTTAACGACGAGGTTTGCGTGGCTTCAGATGCTAGCCTTCTTTCCATCGATTGCGACTTTTTCCAAAGGGGCTCAATAAAAAACGTGAAACCAATAAGTACTAACACCACTAAGCCCGCGACGAAGAGCATAATGAGTTCTCGAGGGCTCATGGCGGCCAGTTTACTGTTCAAGCTATCTTTGCTCATTCTGGTGCCACCTCACCGTCTTCATCAGCTGGCTCACTGAGTAACTCAAACGACAACACGCCATTTGGATTGCCATCTTTGTTGATATCACGGCTTAATTTAATGACTTCAAATTCTTTTTCTTCAAAGTAGGTAGCGTTTCCTAGTCGTTTTAACCACGCTGGCAGTGCACCTGGGTCGTTTACCTTGCCATATAATGACAATCGCTCACTGTGCACCACAAATCGCGTTAGCCATAGAGAACCGTCTGCAACATCGGCAAAACCATTTAGTGCTTGGTAAAATGGCGCCTGCTCTCGGGTTTCTTGCCCACTCAATTCTTCGATAAGTAATGTTTTTTGGCTGACCGAAAGGTTTAACGTTTCGAGTTCTTCAGATAAAACTTGTGATGGCTTTCGTTCAGCTAATTGAGATTTCGCCATGGCTAAGTCTTCATCAAGCTGGATAGTTCGCTCTTGCGCTTGGTTTAACACTGCACTTTGTTTTTGAACCGTCGCGCTCAACCTCATGGTAACTAGCACGACTACCAATAATGTCAGTAACCACACTACGAGCATTGTGCCTACGTTCAACCAGCGAAACTCCGGTTTAAACTCTGGCCAATAGAGGTTAATCCGCTGTCTCATTTCAGCTCTCCTGCAGTACTCATAGTAGGAGGTGCCATAGGTTGTGGAACCAATGCACAAAACGCAGCACTTAAGCTCACCAAGTTCAGTCGATAAACATCAATGTCTTCGCTGACTTGAATAGGCGAAATTAACTGGTCGATTTGTGCCGGAATTAACTGGCTGAGCTGCATCTTAAGCGTAGTAGAATGGGGGGAGTCTAACCGAAATAAAACCGACCGGATGGGCGGTTGGCGCAACTGACTTTCAAAGTGATCCATAGAACGTTGAATTTGCACACCCAAATTATCAAGCAGTCCCATTTCCAATTCTTCTTGGGAAAAGGAGCCAATATTTTCAAAACCTTTTAACCGCCGAGAAGAATAAAGGTTTCCATCTTTAACCACATTCAAAACCACTTCTTCACCGGCTTCTTGTGTTAACAGTACGGTGGCGCTTTCCATTGACGGCATGAGCTCGCATAGCGCTAATTCAGCAGTCGTGATTTCTTTTAAAGTGACATCAGCAGAATGGATATGGCTGACAACATCAGCAATGACAGAGCGAGGTAACGCGAACACGTTTACCTTGTTAGTGCCTGCAAGAGGCACGGGCAAATCGACATAATCAAATACATAGGCTTTGTCGCTACCCAATATTTCGGCAACAGACCATTGCAGTGCACCGTGAACTTCATCGTTCTCAACATTTGGGCGGTCTAGTTGTAACGCGTTGTACCAACTGTGAGACATACACACGCAAGTTGAGATACCAAGAAGGTTTTTTTCCTTTAGCCAAGTTTGAAGCTTTTCACCCCATTTTTCTGGCGTTACCGTTTCTACGTCAACTAAAACTACTGAATCTTGCTCACGCTTTACTATGCAGAAAGATACAGACTCAGCGTCTACAGAAACACCGAGCATATGTTGCTTGGGAACACGTCTAAATTTCTGCTTTAAGTATTGGCGCCATCCAATGTGCATTGTAAAATCTTTGACCATGAATAATTGTGTTATTACAACAAAGTAATAACAATAGCACCAGTAGACGAAAGTTGTTTATTTTTAAGAATATTTTAATTTTTTATTAAACGCGTCACACCCCAATAACCGTTATTTTTCTCCGTTATTTTCCAGCCTCTTTTAGCCAGAAAAACACGAATATAGCGATTACTCATACCGTGTCCAAACACAACAATTTGAGCGTGCTTTTCGGCTTTTTTTTCGAGTGCATGAGCAGCTTTACCCACGCGATTTTTAGCCTCAATAAAAGACTCAAACCGCCCCGTTTTCCCGCAAATCCACATTAGCCTGTTTAATAAAACCCAATGCCACGCTTTTAATCTTAGCGGTAGCCTGTAGTAGGGAATATCCATTTCTTTTAATTCGGGAATAACTTCAACTGCGGGCTCGCCCATATAATAGCTCGCTGAAAGCTGTGCTCTTTTTAGCGGGCTAGCGATGATGTGGTGTGTGGCAAACCGGCGCTTTTCATTTGGGTAATGGGCGCTGTCTAAAGGTGACTGATTGTATTGGCGAACCCAATTGGTAAATTCACCCGCACTTAATTTATTGTTGTGAGCAGACTGTGGCTTCCCGTGCCGGATCAGAATTATTTCCTTCATCCTACCCTCCTTTTTTATCAATAGCGTCAAAACTAGATAGCTAAATATATTGCCATTTTTAAGTATATTGAACAAAAAAAAGCCCGCACTTTGTGAAATAAAAATACGGGCTTTTTAAGATTTTATAATGAATATCTACGCAGATTGCTGCATATCAACACTTTTTGAAACACGGCTCGTGATATAACTTTCTAGGCTGACTTGCTCGCTTTGATTTAAACGTAAACCATGTTTAGTACGGCGCCAAATTACGTCTTCAAGGGACATCGCCCACTCGTGATCAATAAGGTAGTCAACTTCAGCTTGGTACATGTCGGCACCAAAGTTTTCACCCATGCTATCGAGTTCGTTTTTGCCTTCAAGGAACTTAATACACAACATGCCGTATTGGCGCGCATAGCGAACCCCTACCGATTCAGGTAACCATGGGTAGTCTTGTTGAAGCTGTTTAATCAAATCTGCTTTATTAGTGAACGCACCACCTGGAAGTGGTACATCTTTGGTCCAGGCTTTGCCTGCTTTTGGAAACAAACTAGTTAGCTTATCTACGGCATGCTCGGCCAGTTTTCTATAGGTGGTAATTTTTCCACCGAAAATATTAAGTAATATTGGTGAAGACTCAGTTCCGCTTAGCTCCACTTTATAATCGCGAGTTAGCTCTTGAGCAGACGCATTTTTTTCTTCAAGCAATGGGCGCACGCCACTGTAGCTATGAACAATATCGCTTTCGTCAATTTTCGTTTTGAAGTACGTATTAACCACTTCAACCAGATATTCAGTTTCAGCTTCAGAAATAGCGGCTTGCGATGGCTCTCCAACATAGTTCTCATCGGTAGTGCCAACAAGTGAAAAGTCATCTTCGTAAGGGATAACAAAAACAATACGGCCATCTTTATTTTGAAGAATATAAGCTTCTTCTGTGTCGTAAAGTTTAGGCACGATAAAATGACTGCCCTTCACCATACGCATTGCGTTAGGGTTTTTGGTGTCGGCAAGTCTATCTAGAAATGAAACAGCCCATGGCCCAGCTGCATTAACCACAGCCTTAGCATTAATTGTAAACGTTTTCCCTAATGAGTCTTTTAAAGTGACTTTCCATAACTTATCTTGTTTTTCAGCACTAATACATTCAGTACGTGTATAGATGCTAGCACCCTGGTCTTGAGCCGCTAGTGCATTTAATACCACTAAACGAGCATCATCTACCCAACCATCTGAGTATTCAAAACAGGTTGTAATATCATTAACCAATGGGCCTGTGGGTGACGTCGACATTTTCTTTGAGCGCGGCAATACATTGCGTTTGGCTAGTGAATCGTACAAGAACAATCCAATACGAATCATCCATGCAGGACGAAGATGCTTTTGATGAGGTAAACGAAAACGTAAAGGCCACATAATATGTGGGGCTTTTTCTAATAGTACTTCACGCTCGGCAAGTGCTTCTTTTACAAGGCGGAACTCATAATGCTCTAAATAACGTAAACCACCATGAATTAACTTGCTGCTAGACGAAGACGTAGCACCTGCAAGATCGCCTTTTTCACATAGTGCTACCGAAAGTCCGCGACCGGCCGCATCTAATGCTACTCCGGCACCATTTACACCGCCGCCAACCACTAATACGTCAACGGTTTGTGTACTATTTGTATTCTGATTCATGTTCTCGCCCCTTTCGGCTTCACTAGCATGCTGGCTATTTGACAACCAAAAAGAAAACATGTCAACACAAAACGAACATTAACGAACATTCTTGCGCAATTTTAACCTACACGACTTAAGCGCCGGTTAAACATAGACTCACAGTTTATAAGAAACTCTTATGGAGGTTAGGTATTCCCACATGCTCTATGTATAGCCATTAGCTTACTTAACCCTAGCAGCTAATAGGTGGGTAACAAGGCTGGTGGGTCATTACAGCAATGCCAACTACAAAGCTGTTTTTTGGAGGTAGCGAAGAGACTGTTAAGTTGTTACAAAGGTAATAGATTGGCCGCTTAGGCTTTAATGAAACTGATGTTGTTTTCGTCGATAATTTTTCGAATAGCAGGAGGCGGTGTTTGGTCGCACACCAGGCAATCCACCTGGGAAATATGCCCTTGTTCTACCATGGCTCGACGCTCGAACTTACTATAATCTGCTGCAAGAATAACGTGCTGGGTGTGTTCCAGTATCGCTTGCGATACTTTTACTTCCCTAAAGTCAAAATCAAGCAAGGCACCATCAGCGCTTATTCCACTTATGCCTATAATGCCGTAATCCATTCGAAATTGACTAATGAAGTCGCAGGTTGCTTCCCCAATAATACCCCCATCTCGGTAACGTACTTCGCCCGCGGCTATAATCACTGAGAAGTCTTCTTTCGCAGAAAGAATGGTCGCGACATGAATGTTATTTGTTACCACGTGCAAATTTTTATGATTAAGCAACTTGCTAGCTATCATTTCGGTGGTGGTGCCAATATTTATAAATAGCGAAGCCCCGTCGGGTATCATGTCAGCCACGGCCTCAGCGATTCGTTCTTTTACTTCGCTGTTTTGTGTTTTGCGTTCTTGATAAGGGGTATTCTCCCAACTTCGATTAAGCCCCGCGCCACCATGGTATCGACTAACAATACCGGCCTCAGCAAGCTGGTTTAGATCGCGACGAATAGTTTGGGGGGTAACGTCACAGCGAGTGACCAAGTCGTCAATAGACATGAAGCCATTTTGTTTGATAAAGCTAACAATTTTTTCGTGTCTTTGGGTTTGGTTCATTGGGTCATTCCTTGTGGCGATTTAGCCATTATACGTGGTTCACCTTTGCCTGCCTATGGCAATTCGAACACTCAAATGTTCGTTTTCGAAAATATAGCATTGTTAAACTGGTGTAAATGATGCAAACTCTTAGCAAATTATGTTCAGGAGACGTGTCATGGGCCAATACATTCTTGCCATAGACCAAGGAACCACGAGTTCACGTAGCATTATCTTTGCACCAGATGGCGCCATTGTAGCCGTTGCGCAACAAGAGTTTTCTCAGAAGTATCCTCAAGATGGATGGGTAGAGCATGATCCTGAAGAAATTTGGGAAAGCGTAACCACTACCATGAAGCAGGTATTTGATAAGTGCTCGTTATCACCTGAAGATATCGCTACGGTTGGCATCACCAACCAACGTGAAACCACGTTGGTTTGGAACAAAGACACAGGAAAGCCTGTATACCCCGCTATAGTGTGGCAAGACAGACGTACCGCCCAGCAGTGTCGAGAGCTCGATGACGATGAAAGTCTGGTAGCGCATATCAACGAATCCACAGGTTTGTTGCTAGACCCTTATTTTTCAGCCTCTAAATTGGCTTGGATCTTAGACAACGTTGAAGGTGCGAGAGAACAAGCCGAAGCAGGCGATCTTCTTTTCGGTACGGTGGACACCTTCTTAATATGGCGTTTGACCAACGGCGAATCACATAAAACCGATGCGACCAATGCTTCACGCACCATGCTGTTCGATATTAATGAGCAATGTTGGGATGAGCGTTTACTCAGCACCTTTAATATCCCTAAATCAATGCTTCCTGAAGTCATGGATTGTGCTGATGAATTTGGTGTTGTGAGTAAAGATATCTTGGGCTGTACTATCCCTATTCAAGGTGTAGCCGGCGACCAACAGGCTGCGCTTGTTGGCCAAGCCTGTTTCGAAAAAGGCATGGCAAAAAGTACCTACGGTACAGGCTGCTTCATGATTTTAAATACGGGCGATGAGCCGCTTCAATCTAAGAACCGTTTGTTAACTACCGTCGGCTACAGGCTAAATGGTAAAACCACATACGCCTTAGAGGGCAGTATCTTTATGGCCGGCGCTACCGTGCAATGGCTACGGGATGGCTTGAAGCTTATTGATGATGCATCGGAAACTGAGGCCTTGGCACAAAGAGCCCGACAAGATAATGGTGTATTCCTTGTTCCAGCATTTACCGGACTAGGCGCTCCTTATTGGGATCCCGATGCCCGAGGTGCAATTCTAGGCCTAACTCGAGACACCGGCATTAGCGAAATTGTTGCCGCAGGTTTGCAATCGGTATGCTATCAAACCAAAGACTTACAAAAAGCCATGGAAAGTGATGGCGCAAGGCCAACGACTATTCGCGTAGATGGCGGAATGTCTCGAAACGATTGGGTAATGGGATTCTTGTCTGATGTATTAGGCGCAGAAGTTGAACGCCCCGAAATTACTGAAACCACCGCACTTGGTGCAGCATTCCTTGCAGGTCTTCAAGCTGGTGTATTTACCTCTGTTGATTCGCTTACCGAGTGCTGGAAAAGCGACAGTATTTTCACACCTCGACTTTCAAAAGAAGAGCGCGATAAGGCCTATGACGGCTGGAAAAACGCCGTTGCCCGCATTCGCTGCAGTTAATTTACTCCTTCCTTATACAGCGCGGTAATAAACCGCGCTTTTAATATAAAAAAATATTTTTATAACATTGTCATTACAATGTAAATTTGTGTTACTATCAAAAATTAAGGAAAACGTTTACCTTTTTCCTTATAAATAAAACCCTATAAAATTCATAGTGTTAATAATAATAAATTGAACTTTGGGTTACAGAATGTGTAAAGAAAATGTTAACTAGCTTGGTCGAGTTGCCAAATATAAGCTAAATGTTAATTAAAATATGTAAAACACAGCCGAAATACGGAGAAAACATAGTGACACATAAAACCAACACATCAATGATAGGTCCTATCGCGAAACGCTCACTTTTAGGTGTTGCTGTCGCAACTGCCCTATACGCGCCAGTTGCACTATCTCAAGAAGCTAATACAAGCTCTGCGAACGATGCCCCTGTTGAGGTTATCGAAGTACGCGGTATTGTAAGCAGCTTGAAACGTGCCATGGCTGACAAGAAAGAAAACTTAGCCGTTTCTGATGGTATCGCTGCAGAAGATTTGGGTAAATTCCCAGATTTGAACGTTGCTGAATCACTACAACGTATTACGGGTGTGTCAATTGACCGTAGTGGTGGTGAAGGTCAACAAGTTACTGTGCGTGGTTTCGGTCCTCAGTTCAATACTGTACTTGTAAATGGTCGTCAGTTAGCTTCTGATGACGCGGGTCGCGCGTTTAACTTTGATATTTTAGCCGCAGACCAAATTACAGGTGCTAATGTTTATAAGAGTGGCGTTGCTAACCTTCAATCAGGTGGCATCGGCTCTACTATCAACGTTTCTACTGCTCGTCCTTTCGATTACGATGGATTCCAAGCAGTAGGCAGCGTTAAAGGTATGTACGAAAGTTTGTCTGAGGAAGTATCTCCTCAAGCCTCTTTCTTAGTAAGCAATACCTTTGCAGACGACAAACTTGGTCTATTGCTCGCCGTTTCACATCAGGAACGTGAAGTTCAAATTAACCGAATTCAAACCGCGGGCTGGCGTCCAGGTTTAACGCTTTCAAACCGTAACGACGGTGTGATTGCTGAAAACGTTTACCTGCCTCGCAACTGGGATCAAATCGTAGATCAGCAAGAGCGTACTCGTACTAACGCATCTTTGGTTGCGCAATACGCACCTACTGATGACGTAACTATTACCCTTGATGGTTTTGTATCAAAATTTGAAGTTGATTCTCAAGTAACTGATTTAGCATCATGGTTTGAGCCAGATCGTGTGGGCTCGGCTACCATCAACCCAGAAACAGGCACTGCAATTCAGTTCACACAAGAAATTGATTTGCACCAAGGTAGTGGTAACCCTGCTTCTGACTTCGTATCTTCTACTCGTAACGTTCGTGACGTAACCAGTAAAGGTTTCGGACTTAATGTTGATTGGCAAATTAACGATGCACTTTCAGCAACGTTTGATGTTTCTAACTCAACAGCAGAAAACGACATCGCTGGCGAAGGTCGCTTTAACGTTGTTGGTATCATCAATAACTATGAGTTCGACGGCACAGGTGGTGTTCCAACCGTTCGTCATGATGGTTTCGTAGACGGTCAACTACCGGATATTGCTTTAAACCGCCTTCATTACAACGACCTAGGAAACACGGTAGCGTCTGATGATGAAGTAACTGAATACAAAGCTGATTTTACATACCTGCCAGACTCAGACGTTTTCCGTAAAGCAGATTTCGGTATTCTTCGTTCAGAACGTGAAAAATACGTTTACCAAATGTTTGCTTCAGAATGTTTATTCTGCGGTTACGGCACAGAAGCCCCAATCGATGAACTAAACATTCGTCCATTTACAGCAAACAACTACTTCAGCGGGTTGATTGACACTTGGTACACTTATGACGGTGATGCATACCTTGACTACCTAGCGTCGCAAGGTGCACCAGTAGTACCAACACTGCAACCTAACTACTACAATATCGATGAAGATGTTACTGCGCTTTACGCACAGCTTGAGTTTGGATACGACATCGGTGATATGCCGTTAACCATGAACTTTGGCGCTCGTTACGAAGAGACCAACGTTTCAGTTACTGCGGTTCAGGCATTTATCTCTGATATCGTTCCAACCACCGACTTAACGTTGTTCGCTAACCGTTTCGCGCCAGCTGAAGATATTACTGGTTCAAGCTCTTACGCTAATGTTCTTCCAAGCATCAACGTGAAGTTAGAAGTTCAAGAAGACATGATTGTTCGTTTCTCACGTTACGACTCACTATCACGTCCTACTATGGATCAAATGTCGCCAGCGACTACGTTCGGTGAGCCACGTCGTCAGAACTTACAAGCGAGTGGTGGTAACCCTAACCTTAAGCCTTTCGAAGCTGAAAACTGGGATATCTCATTTGAGTGGTACTACAGTGACGACTCTGTGTTCTCATTTGCATTGTTCAGTAAAGAAGTTGAAAACTTCATCGTTACCTTATCTGGTGAAGAATCTTATTCTATGACAGATCGTAGTGCAGCGAACGGTTACCGATGTGCAGAAGATACTTGTGCAGTAGGCGTTCAACTTGACCCTACGGATCCAACTCGTGACGTAGTCGCTGACACTGAAGAGTTAAATGGCGAAAGCGAGATTTACACAGTAACTCGCCCTCAAAATGGCGAAACTGCAACGGTTAATGGTTATGAAGTTGCACTAACTCACGTCTGGGATAACGGTTTCGGTATTACTGCGAACGCGACTGTTGTAAACAGTGATGCTGAAGTATCTGATGACGTTACACAAACGTTTGCACTTGAAGGCCTTGGTGATTCTCAGAACTTAATTATGTTCTACGAAAGAGACGCCTTCCAGGCACGTGTTGCATTTAACAACCGTGAAGCCTTCTTGTTTGCACTTGATAACACTTCTGTAGGCGGTGCTACTGGCGAGCCAGTAACCACAGAAACTTACGGTCAGTGGGATGTAAGTGCAAGTTATGACATCAACGAACATTTCACTGTGTTCTTTGAAGGCATTAACGTAACAGAAGAAGAACTTTCACAGGTTGGTCGCTTTGCTGACCAAACATACTCTATTGAAGATAACGGCTCTCGTTACGCAGTAGGTATTCGAGGTTCATTCTAAGAATATACTGGCAGGGTGAGAGCCCTGCCATTTATTCATAGGTTAATTGGCTATTTCAGTTAATCTATGAATAAATAAAATAAATCGCATACTTAGTGGTAGTTCATGGCACAGTCTTCTCAGCATTCATCTAAGCAACGTATTGTCATTGTTGGCGGCGGAACCGCTGGCTGGTTGTCTGCGGCTATTATTGCAGCCAAACACAACAGTGGCCCTGGTGAATGTGGGCTCGATATTACTTTAATAGAATCTAGTGACATTCCAACCGTTGGTGTGGGTGAAGGCACTTGGCCTACCATGCGCAATACACTAAAAGATATTGGTTTATCGGAAAAAGAAGTGTTTAGGCGCTGCTCTGCGGCATTTAAGCAAGGTGGAAAATTCGTTAACTGGGTAAAACCCCAAGGTGACGCTTACTACCACCCTTTCACCGTACCGTTAGGTTATGGCCGAGTTGAAATGGCGCCATACCTTGATGATATCGCCAACTTTGCCAATGCGACTAATTTCCAGCAGCATGTGTGCGAACAAAATATGGCACCGCGCACGTTAAGCGAAGCGGAATACAGTAGCGCGCAATCAAATTATGCCTATCATTTAGATGCCGGTGCATTTGCCGACTTACTTAAAGCGTTTTGCAAAGACAAGCTAGGGGTAAGCCATAAAGTCGCTACCGTCGACAATGTTAAAAAAGCTCACGGCAGTGACAATATTGAATCAATTCAATTAAATGATGGCTCACAATACCATGCAGACTTGTTTGTGGATTGTTCTGGTTTTCGCTCATTGCTACTTGGTGATGCATTAAATGAACCTCTTATTTCCACTAATGATGTGCTATTCAATAATTCTGCTATTGCCTTACATGTGCCTTACGATGGCGATTATGAGATAAAGCCTTACACCCAAGCGACCGCACAAGAAGCGGGATGGATTTGGGACATTGGCTTATCTTCAAGACGCGGTGTTGGACATGTTTTTTCTACAGACTTCACGTCTGACGATCAAGCAGAGTCTATTCTTCGCAACTACGTGGGCGACACTGACGCTAAGTTAAAGGCGAAAGTTATCCGATTCGAATCGGGTTATAGAAAGCAAATCTGGAAAGGAAACTGTGTTGGCGTAGGCCTTTCTGCGGGTTTTGTAGAGCCCCTTGAAGCCACCGCGTTAATGTTAATCGAAATATCAGCACGTTATATTGCTGAGCAAATGCCGCTTCCCCAAGCTGCTATGCCTATTGTAAGCCAACGATTTAATAAGCAAATGCAGTATCGCTGGCAACGTATTATCGATTTTCTAAAACTGCATTATATTTTCAACCAGCGAAGCGAACCTTATTGGGTAGCGAATAGAGACCCATCTTCCATTCCTGAATCGCTAAAAGAAGATCTTGAAATATGGAAATATAGAGGCCCTCAGATAGCCGACTTTTCCGCGGCTATCGAGCTTTTTCCTGCTGCAAGTTATCAGTATGTACTTTACGGCATGGGTTTTTCTCCCGACTTTAGTTTGCAGTCTCACTTCTATCAAGATCAAGCGCTTGCAGATAAAGTAATGAATCAAAATAAGCTCATTACTCAACAAAAATTAAGTAGCCTTCCTAACCATCGCGATTACATTTCGCAATGGTTAGAAGGGTAATGGAACGATAAAAGCATGACGAACTTTGAAACTGTATCACCAGAAAAGCATAACCAAATCCGTATCGATGAAAGCAAGCTTATTAGCCAGTTTTCAACATCACATTTGGTCAATATCGAAATAGGCGAAGCGATACAAGCTGCGGGCGAATATCCTTTGTTTTTCAGTAAAGTATCGAATGCTAATCAATGGGCACTATCTGCTCTTTGTGGTTTAGCGCCGGGTGAAAATGTGTTTGAAATTAAGCAATCTTGGCAGGCACTTTACACACCACTTAGTTTGAAGACGCTACCTTTTACGCTTCAATTTGAAACGGCTGAGCAAGAGCCTACGGTATTAATTGATACCCACTCACCTGCTGTTTCTTACAGTGAGGGCGAGGCACTTTATTTATCCACCAATCGACCGACTGCGTATTTTGACAACAAGAAAAAATTACTTAAAGAGCGCGTGTCAGCCATGTCGCAAACGGCAAGTATTCTTAATGAAATAGCGGAATTAGGCCTGATTCAACCTGTCGATTTGGTCATTGAGTTTTCTGATAACACACAACAGCGGGTTGGCGGTTTAGCCACTCTTAACGAACACCGTATTCAAGCTCTCACCGCTGAAGAGCTAAATACGTTAAATCAAAAAAATGTCCTTTCTGTCGTTTTCAATATTCTTGGTTCTATCTTTCAAGTAAACAGGTTAATTCGATTCCATAACACGAAATTCCCTGACCGCTCTGTAAGCAATATTAAATTCGAAACCAGCAAGTCATAACCCTTAGCGAGGAGCTTATAAATGTTTTCCAGCACTATCCAAGTGTCTGTTTTTGTATTCGTGACTGCCCTAATCGGTTTTTTAACCTATTTAAGTTGTCGCGGTCAAAATCGTAGTTCGCAAAACCAAAACCGAGAATACTTTCTTGCTGGTGGTGGCCTTGCATGGTACTTCGTAGCCGGAAGTATCACGCTTACTAACCTAAGTACCGATCAATTAGTGGGTATGAACGGAAACCAAATGGCGCTTCTTGCGTTATGGGAGTTTTCCGCTGTGGTAGGTTTATTTGTTTTAGCTAAGGTATTCTTGCCGGTTTACTACAAATTCAAATGCACCACGACCACTGAGCTGCTAGAACAGCGCTATCACGATAAACACATTCGAGCGGTAATTAGTGCATTGTTCTTTTTAGGTAGTGCACTAATTTTCTGCCCTGCGGTTATCTACTCCGGCTCATTGTTTATGCAGTCTATGTTCGGTGTAGATTTACCTCTTATGTACATTGCAGTGACTTTTGTAGTTGTAGGTGCGCTATACGCTATCTTCGGAGGTCTTAGAGCCGTTGCGGTTTCAGATACGTACTCAGGCGTATTACTGCTTACTATGGCTGTGTTAGTGGTTATATTGGCACTTCAAGCTATCGATTATAACTTCGATGGTATTCCAGTAGAGCGACTAACACTGATTGGCGACAACGACTCACCAATTCCATGGCATACACTACTCACCGGTATGATCTTCATTCAGATGTTTTATTGGGGAACCAACCAGGTTATTACTCAGCGTGCTATGGCTGCGCCATCATTGAAAGAAGCACAAAAGGGTGTATTTGCCGCAGCAGGCATTCGCTTACTAATCGTGCCAGCAATCATCGTGATCCCTGGCATAGTATCTTACAAACTGTTTGGCGATATTGGTGATAGTGCTTACGGAAAAATTGTAGCCACTGTATTACCAGATTGGTTGTCGGGTGTATTCGCAGCTGCGATGGCTGCCGCAGTACTGACTACATTCAATAGTAACTTGAACTCAGCCACTGCCTTGTATGTGTGTGATATTCACGAAAGCTACGTTAACAAGACACCAAATGTTCCAAAACTCAGTGGTTACGTTACGGTACTGCTTTGTTTAGTGTCGTTAGCGCTTATCCCTGTTTACCAGCAAGCCGATAGCATTATTAACCTTATTCAACAGCTTTACGGATTGTTAAGCATGCCTATCTTATCGGTATTTATTGTGGGCTTGTTGTTTAGAAATGTTCATGCGAATGCGGCGATTGGTTCGGTACTCTTTGGTGTCGCCTTGTACTCGGCAATGTCTTTTGAGTTCTCTCCTATGTATGCACCTTTTGGGCTGCACTACATTCACTTAATGTTTGTCACTCTGATTGCCTGTGTATCATTTGCACTAATATCTAATAAGGTCATCTTCAATCAGAAAGCTGAATTTAGTTTGGCTTTGTACAAAGAAGAAAAAGCTCAGTAACACTAAACAGGGAAGGTGTTGTGCAAACACCTTCCCTGGTTTTCATACAAAATAATAACAATACGGCAAGGCTATTCTTGGTCTGATTTCTCATTGCCTCAAAACCGCGTTATCATTGATAGTAAAACGTTTACCCTATCTAATAGAATTGACTTAAGCTGCACTACTTTGTGTGCTATAAATTGCTAACAAACTAAGTGCTATCTACACTGTTTACAACTTTATAACTGTGAGGTTTTCATGTCGTCATTATCGGCCTTCGCTCGCTTATCCAATGAAAAAACGACTTTAATTTTTGACTGCCAAGGGCGCATGCCTACTTTGATTTACTATGGCCAGCAGTTGAACAATGCAACGACGCAAGAGATGCTTGCGCTGCTTAACACCCGCCAAGAAGCCAAATGTGCGCCGGTTATCGAGCCTCCTATTTCTTTAGTGCCAACCCACGGTGAAGGGGTGACGGGCTCACCTGGCCTTGAAATTTCAGGGGATGCAGATCAGTGGTCGGCAGGTTTTACCTTGTCGGATATTCAGCAAACCGATACCAGCGTAACGTTTACAGCGGTCGATACTGACAGAAAAATGCAGTTGGTTACTGAGGTAGTGCTAGATGCTGAAACGACAGTGGCCACATTTACCTCAAGTATCGAAAACCAAGGCGAAAGCACGTTACAGTTAAATTACTTAAATGCGGCGAGCCTTGCCTTGCCAACGACCATGAGCAAAATTAAAAGCTTTGAAGGTAGATGGTCGAATGAATTTCAAACTGCCGATCATGATTTGTTTTTCGGTAGTTATGTGCGTGAAAATCGCCGCGGCAAAACATCACACGATACTTTTCCCGGTTTAATTGCGTTTGCTAATGGAACCGGTGAGCTTGTGGGCGAGTGTTTCGGCTTTCATTTAGGTGCCTCAGCTAACCATAAATTCCGCGCAGAAATGATGGCCGATGGCAGAAGCTACGTTCAATTTGGCGAGCTATTGTTTCCAGGTGAAGTGACGCTTAAATCTGGTGAAAGTTATACATCACCCGTGCTTTACGCAGGGTTTGGCGATGCTGGCTTTTCATCCCTTTCACAGCAGTTCCATAACTTTATTCGAAGCAATGTGTTAACCCACAGCGCTGACATCACCAGTGCAAACAACAAGCCTCGCCCTGTTCATTACAACACGTGGGAAGGTATTTATTTCGACCACGATGAAGCCACACTCAAAGCGCTTGCCGATAAAGTAGCACCGCTAGGCATAGAGCGTTTTGTACTAGATGACGGCTGGTTTAAAGGCCGTAGAAACGACAAAGCGGGCTTAGGTGACTGGACTGTTGATAAAGCCATTTACCCAGAAGGGCTAGATGGGCTTATTGACCACGTTACCGATAAAGGCATGGAATTCGGAATATGGTTTGAACCAGAAATGGTTAACCCAGATAGCGACTTGTACCGCGCACATCCTGAGTGGGCACTGCACACCAAGAATAACCCTCATGTTCCGTTTCGAAATCAGTACGTTCTTGATTTAACGAACCCTGAAGTGGTTGAATACCTATATAAAGTCATCACCGACGTACTAAGCACCTACCCTAAAATCAGCTATATTAAGTGGGACATGAACCGCGATGTGAATCATCCAGGAAACCTTAAAGGTAAACCTGCAATGCATGGCCAAATGGCGGCTTTATATACCCTAATTGACCGTGTTAAAGCAGCACATCCGGGTATTGAAATTGAAAGCTGTTGTTCTGGCGGAGGCCGTGTGGACTTGGGTATTTTACCTCACACCGATCGTTTTTGGACGTCTGATTCTAACGATGCATTAGACCGCTTGTACATTCAGCGTGGTTTCTCATACTTCTTCCCTTCTGAAGTGATGGGTGCACACGTAGGGCCTCGTGATTGCCATATTACAGGGCGTAACTTACCTATCGAGATTCGTTCAGCAGTATCGATGTTTGGCCACATGGGTATTGAGATGGACCCTCGTGAGCTCACTGAGCACGAACAAGAGACCCTAAAATCAGCGATTTCGCTATACAAAAAATACCGCCATATTACCCACGGCGGCGATTTATTCCGTATGGATGACGATGGCCTTAACGTGAAATTCGGCTATGTATCGAAAGATAAAGCGGAAGGTATATTTGCTTACAACAGCGTAAAAGAAACTGGCCGTACCATGCCTTCTCGTTTCTATTTTGCAGGGCTTGATGCTGATAAATCATACACCCTTGAACGCGTATGGCCGGGTACCTTAAAAGAGTACTCACCGTCGATTTTGCAACAAACCGATGGGCAAGTATTTAGCGGTGAAGCGTTAATGAAGTACGGTATGCAAATGCCGGTATTATTCCCGCAAACTGCGCTTATCTATACCGTTAAAGCGGTGTAGTGTAGTAAAAAACACATTACATAAAGCTTAAAAAAGCGAACCACTAGGTTCGCTTTTTTATTTGTTTTTTGAGGCTTTTCATTATTTTTGCCAAACGTTTATCACCGTCTTTTGTCACTTTCGCAAGGGTGGTAGAAGCCATTGATACATCATCAGCATTTAGAAACAGCTCGGCTAAACGTAAGTTAGCCCAGTTCTTACTTGGCAACTGATGGGTATCAATATCTGTCGCCTCTAATTCAGCCAAGTAATAGTTGAGCGCGTTGATACCCGACTCGGTATATTGACTGGTTTCTACCGCAACCCACCCTATACGATAGGTGCCATAAAGCTGACTAAATTTGCGGTCTGAATAGGTATCCCACGCTTGTGCATCAGATTTTTGGGCTTTAGCTACACTAGCGCTTAATAAAGGGGTTAGCGCGGCTATCGCGTCATCGTATTCTTCACCATCTATATGCAATCGACCAAGTTCCAAACGTGCACGAACTTCGAACTCAGGCTGTTCGCTAAGCCCGTTTAACATCGCCTTTGCTTCAGTAGCTTTATCGTCAGCTGCATATACTGTTGCAGTTGCAAACTTGCCTTCAAGTGCATCCATTTGCGTAATTTTATCGGCAAGTATTTTAGCTTCATCTATATCGCCACCAGCGATAGACGGCGCCACTATGTAAAATTGCATTAGCGCCTGATAAACCTCAATTTCATCTGGTGCCACTTCAATCGCTTTTTGTAGGCTCGCTTTGGCTTTTTTGGCATAACCTAGGGCGGAAAAGACACTATCCATTGCTTGCGCCCCCATCACGTTAGCCTGCATGTGGTAGGCGCGGTAATTGTCTTTATGATCGTTAACAAATTTAGCCGCCATATCCTCAGCATCATCTAAATCTGTATTCATTAACGCCGAAATTAACACGTTATATTGCTTCGGAGTTTTCGACGGTATGGGTTCAAGTACGTTCACTATCGTTTCGTAATCCTGCGCTTGAAACATAGCGTCTAATGCATCGTCAGAAGGTAATGCGTTAGCATTAGCAAATGAAACAAAGAATGATAAACACAGCAGCACAGCTACATGTGCAGCCTTTAACGCGGTAACAGCACATGGAAAAAAACGGTAGAGAGCAGTTAAGTTTTTTTGATTTCGCTGGGGGAACATTCCTTTGCCTCAAATGAATAAGCGTGAAGTAGTAAACTAGCATGCTTAAAATGACTTCTCTAATTGAATAAGTAACAAAGCATGTCTTTCTAAATGAACTGTTCGCTTATGGGAAAAATACAAAGCAAAACCAAAAAAGGCCTAACATGGTTAGGCCTACACGCTATTTTTTCGTTATTGAAGATAGTAAGGTTTGCGCCTATATCTTAGGTTTAGATTTAGGCTAAGGTTTACCATCCATTTTTAAGCCTAACGCATAGCGATTGTCGAAGCCTTTCCAAACTTCTGGCACTTTGCCGTCTACAGCAACTTGCCCACTATCGCCTTCAACATCTAAATAAGCACAAAAGTCAGCTTTTCCTTTCACATGGCATTCCATCATAGCCAATGCAAAGTGTTCGTTAATGTCATTCATGGTTTCTGAACGCCATGCTGGCTCTAAGTAGTGGCCAATATCGAACTCGTGGCCAAATGCCTCTTTAGGGGCGGGATGGGGAGCAATATTGTGTCTGGCATTTTTGTACGTAAGCAGTTTACTGTTTTCGTTACCCGTATTTTCAAATAACCACTGTATACCTTGGTAACCAGATATATCATCATGATCGCCGGCTACGTATAGCATTGGAACTTTAATATTACTGAGTGCATCTTCTGAAAACACTTTGTGTTGACCGCCCCACGGCGCTAACGCCATAGCCGCTTTCCAGCGTGTGTCTACGCTTTTAGCGTCGGCGTTGCCACCAGCACAGGTGTTAAGTGCATTTTGTAACGCACTGATAATTTTCGGATCGGTTACGCCAGTAAAACTAGCGGTAGCTTCAGCGCCAAATTCATAACATCCGCCAACGGTATTCACCGCACCAAAACCACCCATGGAATAGCCAATAAGCCCAGCGTTTTTTGTATCGGCAACACCGCTGAACAGCGCATGCTCACTCACCGCTTGAAGTGTTAACACTTGATCTCGTGAGCGATTTAATAAGGTACTAGGGAAACCTGCAAAAGGGGCATTAGCGAAATCTACATCTTCGTTTGTAGAGTCAGTATGGTCTATCCCTGCCACAATATAACCATGAGACGCTAGGTGCTCACCAAGGTAGTACATTATTGTGCGATAACCCGTATAGCCGTGTGATAACACAACGATAGGGTAACTGTCTTGCGTTTTTGCCACACTGGCATCGCGAATAGCATCAGCTTGAATGCTAAATTCGTTACCACTGCGGGTTTGGTTTTCATACGTTGTTGACGCGCCGCTATCCATAGTGGGATACCAAACTTCCAGTTTCAACGCACGGTCAACAACCTGCCCTTGTAAGGTAACTACCGGCTTAGGATAGTTAACGGTTAAGGTTCTAACACCCACTTGGTAGGCGCCTTTTTCACTTAGCTCGGGCGTAATATCACTAGGATAGTCTTGATAAAGCGTCTGCGCTGAATATGCCGGTGTGGCTGCTAATAATGCTGCGGTACATAACAGGGATAACGTTTTCATAATTTGCTAATTTTTTGTTAATTATTGTGCATAGCCTATATTACCTCTATGACCTTATTACACAAGGCATAGCCCATTGATTAAATGAATTGTCATCAATAAGACTGGTAAATTTAAACGGCAATTTTGAGAACAAGAAATGTAAACGTATAACCTAAAGGCTATTTTTGTACTCTGAATACAGCAAAGCACACGATAAGAATGAGTGCGAGGGTAGCGCAAGAAGTTACCAGTGAAACAGTTACCCCTTGGACTAACAAGGTTCCAGCAACTAAAGCCCCTATTGCGCCTGCTCCCACCTTAGCTGCGGCAACCCACATGTACGTTTGCGCCGCGCTGTGCGCTGGGGCAAACTCAGTTCGTGCCGCTAGGCTGGAAGTAAAGAATATGGCATTGGCTACACCACACAACCAGTAGCCCGCCGCACCAAGAACGAAAGAAGGACTTAGGGTTGTGGCCAGTAACGCCACCAACAAAAAGCTTCCTGAACGCTTTAACAATATTAAGGGCTCTTTCGAGAGTGGCCTAAAGATGAGAAATAGCGCACCACTTAAATTTCCTACCCCGTATGCTGTGACCAGATAAGCGCCATGATGCTCTACATGCTGCCAATGTTCGCTAAGATAAACCGCCAATACGGGCAAGGCTGCAATACTGAATGCCGCACCCGATGTCATCACTAACGTACGTACCAATGCGCTCGAGTCTTTAAACGCATAAAATACGCTTTTAAACCCTATATCTAATGAGGCATCACTTTTCTGCAGTACATGCTTTTTAGGGAACGTTAAAATGAGCATACCAGCTAACATAGGTGTCAACACCAGTACACTGACAGCCACCTTCGTCGAGAACAGCGCCGACAAGGAGGCAATAATCAACGGCCCCAATGTGTGCCCTACCCCATAGGTAATAGTATCCCAGCTTTGCGCCTTTCTAAGGGATGTATTGCTTGCGCTAACTAAACTTGGCAACTGGGTGCCTAATCCCCCCATAATAAACGAACTGCAAACACCACTTAACAACAATGAAAACGCCAACAACCAAGCCAAATGCTTCTCAAAACTGAATATAGCCAAAAGAAAAAAGCCGGTGTAACTCAGCGCCGCCGCGCTAATAAGATACTTAGGCTGCGAAACCCCATCTAACCAACGCCCGTATACTGGCCCTAACAAGTGGGGCAGCGTTAAACACGCCGCCAAAATGCCTGCCGCTTTGCCATCAAGCTCAAGGTTTCTAGCAAGCAATACGATGGCAACAATAGCACCACCTGTTGCGGTGCGCGCGATAATGGCAGCCACAACATATTTGAGTAATGGTGAAAAATGGTCCTTGTTCAACGGTGGGCTACTCTTTGGCTCTGTGCGTTAGCATTAGCGACAGATTTAAACTGGGTCACGTATTACTTAATCCAGTGATAGTTGCGTTAAAATCGCTTCGAGTTTCTGTTTATCTTCGTCCTGAAGCGGCTGTAACGGATGTGGTAAGCAGTTTGCTTCTGTGTAACCCAATATTGCCGCCGCGGTGGCTATTACGCGCATACCGCCTTTATTGCGGGCGAATAAGTCCCACAACGGCGTTAAGCGTTCAGATTGCGCGATTGCTGCTTCTGGTGACCTTGATTGACTTAGTGCAATCATGGTTTTCACCGTATTAGGGAATAGGCCTCCGAGCACAGATAGCCATAAATCGCATCCCGCATGCATCCCCAAGGCACCAAATTTATCACCACTTACCCCAATGGCGACATGCTCTGGCACTATATTTCGCAGGCTTGAAAGTCGTGTTTTCCCTACCTCATTTCCATTACCATCCGTATCGGCAAAAGGCATCCCTGGAATTTTAATCGCGCCTACGTTGGGAAGCTGGGTAACTTGGCGATATAGCTCGTCGCTGAAACTAAACTGGGTCACTCCAGGGTTCTCGTAAATACATAAGGGAATTGAGATTTCAGCGGTAACCTTCTCGTACAGGGCAAATACTTCAGCTTCGCGTAGAGGGTGATAAGAAACCGGTGCTAACAGCAGCGCTTTCGCACCCGCTTGTTGCGCGGCTTCTGCGTTTTTCAATACATCATAGGTACGCAGTGAGCCAATGCCTACCATTACCGGCGTGTCGCCAGCTATTTCTACTGACGTTGTTGATACCTTAACTAGCTCATCCCTTGATAAATAGGGATACAAACCTGTAGACCCCATTGCACAAATCGACTCAACATTGGCCTGCTTTAGGTTACTAATTAACTTTTCAAAAGCGTGAAAATCAATTTTTTCACGGTGAAAGGGCGTAAGAGGAAAAGCACACAATCCGGTGAACATGGAGGCTCCTAATGCGAAGGGCAAGCGATGTATTTAAGCGATTAACGTTACTATACATCAATCATACACTTGTCATTCGCCCACATACATGTCGTTACCTTCTAAACTAGAACAACATTTTATGCTTTTGAAAAGCTGATCATAGATTTTTCATTACGGTATCTGCCCATAACGCGCCGTCTTGTTGGCAACGGCCATAAAGGCAAATATCTTGGTTTGATAAGCGCTCGAAGGTTTGGCTATCAAATCGTTCTATGCCAACCACATTAATAAGCAAGGAACCTAGCGCATTGTCATGTGTTAGTAACGCTTGTTTTAAATGGGCTTCTAGTTTCAAACTGCCGACTAATGTCTCCATGTTCACTTTAAAAATGGCATCTACACCAGATAACAACCCCACTAAAAAGCATTCTAGCGGATGAAGTGTACCGTCCTCATGCTGCCGACTTAAAGCAATCAGTTCAAGGGTTTTTGCCCGTGCTAACAAGGACCGGAATAATTCAGTTGGGCTAGTAGAAACAGACATTAGCGACATAACAATTGCCCACTGCTTAACAACATCTAGCCCTAAGATAACAACGGCTTCCCGTACACTGTTTACATCTCGAACCAGTTGATAAAGCGGGCAGTTAATTAACAGCAAAATTTTAGTAGTCAGCACAGGATCTAATGAAATGATTTCTGCGACCTTATCAACCTCTATGTCGTTTTTACTGAATTCAGACACTAGCTGCAGACTACTGTTTTGTTTTTCGCTTATTTCTTTTCCACCAATAATGGTAGGGTTTTCAAGGAAGTCGCCTTGAAATAGGTCAAACCCTAGCGCTTTACAATTTTCGTATACCGTTTGGCTTTCTACTTTTTCTGCCAGTATTAAGCACTTCGACTTCTTTAAAATTGGTAGGCTTTTACTAAGTTGAGACTGGGTCACGTTAAGCACATCAACTTTTATTACTTTGAGGTATTTAAAAAAAGAAGCTTTAGATGGGTCTAATGCATATTCGCTTAGCGCAAAATCAAAGCCTTTGCGTCGCAATTGCTGAATACGTTTCAGATTTGATTCCGTAGGCTCTACCGAAGCCAATATCTCCAAAATGATGTTTGGTTTTACCGCATAAATATCGTCAGTTTCACTCAAGAACGTTTGATCGACGTTGATAAAAATAGGTACATCTAAATGCCGTTCACTTTCAGTAATGCTTTCACAAACACTGGCTAATCGCTTTGTGGTCATAAACTTTTTTGATGGGCACACATTTACGCTTGAGGAGGCATCTTCCGCCCCTTCATCTAAGCATAAGAACTCACAAGCATAGATTTCGTGGTTTTCGTTAAATACAAGCTGCCTTGCAGTTAACACATCCTTCACCATAGGCTACTCCATAAGATTACTAGGCAGCGGCTGAAAATCGGCCACTAAGTAAAATGCATCAACAATGACCGTGTGCAAAATGCATTGGGAAGCAATAATTGCCATTCTCTAGACCACGCTGATCTTCGCAATTATCGCTATTGTCATCTACATTAAAATTGTCGCGGTTTTTACTGGCTTTATTACAAAGCGAGAACAAAATTAATTAGAAAATCCTTATATAATAAATATTTAAGAAAAGCTTTTATCAAAACTGTTTGGCGCTTCTTCAATAATAGACCACCTTTTCATGACTATAAAAGATATTGAAATTAATAGAGACCTGAAAAAAACTCAAAGTCTCATAAATCTGTTTTATCACCCCGTGCTTGTGGTCAATAACGACTTGGACATTCTGGCTTCAAATAATAAATTGAATGAGAGTGAGGCGCTGTCTTCCAATTTGCCAATTATTATAGATGCCATAGTACCTTTGCTAAACGGCGAGCAAGAACTGGCTTTTTGCGTGATAGAAGGCGAAGAAAAACTGTGCACGGCCATGCCTATGGAACATGGGAGGACGCTAGTTAAAGTTGCTCGCTCTAAGCCATCTGCGCTGGCAAAACGATACTATAACTTGGTTACCGCCATCGATAAGATACCCGATGCAGCAATAATTTGTAGCGACGGAAAAATTGACTTGGTTAATGAGCAATTTCAAAACATATTCCCTTTTTGCGGGAATAAAAGTTTAAACGGTGTGCCATTAGATTCCATTCTTAACGATTTTAGTGACTATTTCGCACAAGGGGATAGCCATCTACAGGCTGTTACCTATCGTTTTTTACGACGGAAATTTAATAGTAAACAAGAGATGTCTTTGTCGTTCACCGCCCCCGATGGACAATTCTATGAGTATCGCGACAATCTCACTTTCACAGGGGGGCGTGTCGGTCTTATTATCAATGAATCGCAAATTAAAGGGCTAAACGAGCAACTTGAAAGTTCTTTCAATGAGGCAACCGCCCTTAGTAATGCAAAAAGCAATTTTATGGCAGCAATGAGTCATGAGGTACGCACCCCATTGAACGGCATTATTGGACTACTCGATTTATGTGAACATCAAGACGAACTGAAAGGGAATGAGCTGTTAAGAAGAGTGTCTAAAAGCTCTAAGTCTTTGTTAAGCCTCATCAATGATGTTTTAGATTTCACTAAGTTTGATGCCAATATGGTTCAGCTCTCACCGTCAGACGTTAATTTGAGAGTACTGTGTGAAGAACTAATTAACACCTTCTATGGACAAGCAAAGCAACAAAATGTGGAGCTTACATTGTTTGTCGACCCCGTCATATCTCAAATTGTTAGTGTAGATGAACTTCGCCTCACCCAAGTACTCACAAACCTTATTAGCAATGGTTTGAAGTTTAATCAAAAGCTAAACGCAACACTTCGCCTTGAAGTATTGCAAGATGATTTAACCAACTACATTCACTTCAACGTTATTGATAATGGGATTGGTATAGAGAGTACTAAAGTACATACGATTTTTGATCGCTTCACCCAAGCTCATGATGATATTCACAAAACGTTTGGTGGCACCGGGCTTGGTTTAAGCATCTGTCAAAAGATAGTACAGTTGATGGGTGGCGGTATCTATGTAGACAGTGAGCTAGGCAAAGGCTCTACCTTTGTAGTGCAACTACCACTAGAAGCTTGTTCTGCATCGGAGATTGAGTTAGCCCCAGCCAATTTAGGCAGTTTTACTTTTGAGACTAACAGCGCAGTCTTTTTTAACGATTTGAAGCGTTACGCTGAGCGGTTCCATTTTAGCGCCCGCTTCATAGATTCGTTGCCGGGCAACGCATTACTAAACCATTTCTATTTATTAGATGCATCTAGTAGCAGTGAAGCTGGGCTGATTAAAACTGAACAGGCATTGCAGGATAGCAGGTCTACTATGCTAACAAGCCAAACCGCGTTGCTTGTAGATAACGTTAATATGCATGCCCACACTCACTCAACGGTTAAGCAGATTCATCTCGTTCCGCTTAAGTTAGCCGAATTATTCAACTTAGCAGCACCACAATCCGCTGCTTCGTCGACAACCTCTGCCAACACGTCGCCTAAAAATATTTCTGACCGATTACGTATATTAGTAGTAGAAGACAACCCAGATAATATTTATGTGCTTAAGAAACAATTTAGTGCGTTGAACATTAAAGCGAGCTTTGCAATGTCAGCGGAAGAAGCCATTATTTTCTTTGAACAACAGCCATTCAATGTGGTGATTAGCGATTACCAAATGCCCGTCATTACTGGCGGAGAACTGATAGGTATTTTGCGAGGTTTAGAAGAAAGTGAACAGCGACCCAAGGCTACCATGCTAATCCTAACCGCAGATAACTCTAAGCAGTGCCAAGCACACTGTAACGAAGTGGGTGTCGACCGAATTTTAATGAAGCCGCTAACCTTGCAAACCTTAGCAGAACTAATTAGCCGTCTTAATAACGAGCAGCCCACTCCGAGTTCCTCTATAGAAACAACACCAGTTGAACCTGAACCGGAAGCTCACTTCTTTGAAGACGACTTTTTTGATGACAGTAGCGAGGTAAATAGTAAGATTGATCCCACCCGTGTTTTTGATATTTCAGCATTAACCGAAATCGTTGGCGATATTAGCCCGCAAGAGGAATACGACTATCTATGCGGATTTGAAAAGAACCTGCACAAAGATTTCCCTCACATGTGTGACTTGGTCGATGTCGAAGACTGGCAAGCCCTCTCGAAGCTTGCTCACAAATTGAAAAGTAGCGCCAGAATTGTTGGCGCGTATCATCTAAGTCAAAAATGCGAAGCCGTGGAGCTCGCAGGAAGACAAGATCCAGTAGACCAACTAATTTTGTTGGATTGGGAAGAAATGAAACTCGCTATCGAAGCGCTCATAGCCCATTTAAGGAAATATTTGGAACATCATGACTCAATCAAGTGAAGCACAAATTGTACTCTACATTACAGAGCCACAAAGTGACGAAATCGTTCTTGAGGTTATTAAGAAACATTTTGAAGACTATGTTACGTGCGATTCTTTAAGAGATTTATGCAAGTTATTGATTGATACAAAACCTAAAGTGCTTTTATTAACAGGCGACTCATTAGAGAAAAGCCTGTTTACTTATTACCGCACACTGGAAGCACTGAAATCATACCACCTATGCAACCACAAGATAGTTAGTTTAATACCTCGTCAGTTTGAAAGAGAAGCTTATGAAGCCCATGCGGCGGGGATTATCGATGATTACATGATTGCCCGGCCGGTTTATGAACTACATCGCATTATATTAATTTGCGAACATTTATTTACCGAATTAGGGGTGCATGTTCAAGATAAAGAGATGCTGGCTCAACAAACCTACTTTAGCAAAATCGACCATTTTGATGACAAAATAAAGCAGGCTTTAAAACAAGGCCTAGATTATAAAAATCAATTACAGTCAGAGTTTGAAAGCTCTATTGTAGAAATTGAGAACGCATTAGAACGAGCAGTAACACGGGTAGAAATGGAGCAGTCCGTAGACCTTGATATTGCCAAGTTACAAGAGACCCTATCTAAAATAAAGTCAGACCAAATTCGTCCAGAGTTAATTAAACTACAAGCAAGGGCAATTAGCTTATTAGAAAAAACCCTCGATTTAAAAACCGCAGAATTAACGCCAAATACTAACGCTGAAAAAGCAACGACAGGTGCGAGCACTGAAACTAGCGCAGACGAAAAAGACAAAGGCTATGTCTTTAACCGACTATACAACCAAGATATCGACCCTGAAAAAGTACTAGAAAAAAAGAACGGTGTGCCATCTATCCTTGTGGTTGAGGATGACATTATTAGTCTTCAATTAACTAAGCGATTGATTGATAAATATAAGATGCATTGTGATGCCGTAACCACAGGCAGGCAAGCCTTCGCTTCTTTAACCGCCAAAAAGTACGACCTTGTGCTAATGGATGTGAATTTACCAGACACTAACGGCATATACATTGTAGGCCAAGCGGCCTCACAGCAAAGCCTAAATGCTGATACACCTATCATCATGCTATCAGGAGATAAGCATAAAGCTACGGTGACTAAAGCGATGCAAAAAGGGGCTAAGGGTTACATTATTAAGCCCCTACAAAAAAGTTCGTTTGATAGGTTGATTGAAAAATATATCCCTAAAGCTTAAACAAACACTTAGGTAGTTATTCACGGTTTTTAATAAAAAGAGGCTGTATAGGGGAACCCTGACGGGAGCCCCCTTACATTAGAATAGGCTAGTCAGAGTAGGCCTGGCCCTGCTACTTTTTTGCTGCCTTAATTTTATTCTTCGCTACTGCGAATTCGAAAAACGTTCTTATATCAAGATCGTAAATACGCTGCCAGTAAGTGTCTGCAAGTTCAGCGTTGTCATTTTCAATGTGGTTTAGCGCTGAAATGAATAGGGCTTCAGACTGTTCGCAGCGATCACTTGCCAGTGCCATCAATTGCATTTCATCAATACTGCCTTTGGCAAAGCTAAGCATTCCTTTTTGCCAATCGTCCAGTTCGAGGTGCTCAGACGCAAAGTTCAATAACTCACGATATCCTTGGCTATTACCCTGTATTTTATAGCCATAAGCACCATAAAGTGCCCCGTAGATTCTAGCCTCATCAACTTGACTATAACGACTCGCAAGAGTGCCTACCTTATCCCAGTTGCCTGCGACAATATTTGCGTAAATTTGGGTAAGTAAAACCTCTGCTTTGCTATCTGCATCAGTTATCTCATAGTCGATGACTTTATCGATTTTGGTATCCCATAAATACATTTCATTTAAGTAACTTTGGTAACTAGGATCTAACTTTGCCGCTTTTTGTGCGGTATACACGGCCAGTGTGGTTTTATTGCTAAGACGAAATAAATCGGCGAGCAAATTAAACTGAAATGGATCATTAGGAAACGACTGCGTCAGAAGTCGGCTTTCGGTAATGATATCGTCTAATGGCTTGTAAGTGCCGGTATCACACATATTCTTAAGTGCGTATTCAGTTTGATAAAGCACCCAGTCCGACTTTAAATCTGGGTAGCTGTCATCTCGCTTGCGTGCTGCCTCTACAATGTAAAGCGCTAATTCAACCTGATCCTGATTGTAATAATAATAAGCTAACTCTAAAGCTCCATTCATAAAAAATGGATTATCACGAACCGTTTGTTTCAACGCCGCTAGCATTTTTTCGTCTTGGGGTTGCTCAAGTAAGTAAGAGACATACACCGGCGGTGCAATATCTAACGTACTCAAAAACGGGTGCTGATTATAAAAACCTTGCCACTTTTGTTCGTCGTATTCTTGCTCTACAAATGCTAATTGCAAATTCAACCGGTAATAGTGAAAAGCAAAATACCGATCGTTAGGCGCTTGTTTTATGCCTTGTTGCAAATTGCTTTGCAGCTTATTCAATAAGCCATAATCCGGCTCTCGCTCAAACGCCTTTAGCTGGTACTCAACTAAATTGCGCAATGCCTGCGAATCGTTGGGATAACTCTTAACCTGCTGCTCTAAACCAACAAGTTCAGGCGAGGCATTTACATTTTGGGTTGACGTAGACTCACAGCCGCTCAGTAATATCACACCAGCAAGTAGTACAATTCGGTAAAACATCATCTAATAATCCTTTATGTACTAATACTGATAGCCAAGCGATTCAGCACGCTCGAACGCCGCTTCAGACAGCGCGTCTTTGCCATTGAAACCATGCACAATACCCAGTAAAAACTGCACTTCCCCATTATCTTTATTGCCATTAGCAAGTTCGGTAACATATTTCAACGCCTCGTCAAAGCGCCCACTATCAAGTAAGGCTCGCGAGTGCGCTATTTGCTCTTCTATCGATAACGCTTCGTGGCTTTGCGGTGATGTTGCCATCACCTTGTCATAAACGAACATACTCTCGCTGCCTTTTTGAAAGGCATCAATAGCATTAAAAAAGGCCGCATATTCTTCAACCGGTATGGTTTGCGCATACAGTACAAACTTTGAAGTACTTGTTACCTCGTTGTCACTAGGCTGCGCAGTATGTGTAATTTCAAAAAATGGGTTTTGATAATTGCTGGCAGGCCCATTTTGCACGAGCTCTGCATCTGACCAAGGGGCAGGATAAGTAATAGAAAGTTCTACCGTGATAGGTATTTGTATATAAAGGTCTTGGGCGCGTTCAGATACAGGTTCCATGATAGAAAAACCGGTAAAGACTTTTAAAATTTGCGCATAGTTCATGCTGTAATGAAAACGAGAAATGTCTTCGGTAATAGAAAGCAAATCTACAAACTTCCCTTCTATTTCAAAAGGTGTGGCAGAGTCTGCAGGATCAGTTGCCGTAAACGACGTTACTCGATTATCGTGAACAAATGGCGACAGAAGTTGCTCTACTACAGCACGCTTTTCTGGCGAAAATTGATAATAATTGCGAAGATTCGTTTCCACTTGACCGTCAAAACTCATCTTTACTGATGCGCTTAATGCAGAATCATTCAGTGAATAATCAACCGCCACTTTTGCTACATTCTCTTCAGGGTTAACATGGGGAACTTCCACGAGCTGACCCGCGTTGCCAGTTATCACAAATGTACGCTTGCCCCCAAGCATGGCGCTTAATCCTGGGAAAGTGCCCGTTTGACCACTAGTATCTAGCCAATAACTACCTTCGTCCGTGGTCACGTAGGTGATCATATGGTTAAAGTTAAGTGCTGGTAAATCATCAAATACAACACTTCCGTTGTAAGTATTCACTAACGCTGGCGATGCTTTAATACCGGCTATGTTGAGCAGAGCAACAATAAGAGTGGTTTGGTCTTTACAATCGCCGTAGGCGTTCTGCAGCACTTCTTGTGCAGTATGAGGTTGGTAGCCTCCACGGTTAACATGCGCACCTATATAACGAACATTTTTTTGCATGTAATCAAACACCGCTTTTACTTTATCGGTCTGGGTATCTTGGCCACTGAACAGTTCATTCGCTAACGCGGTAACATTATCTGCTGGCATCAGGCTTGGCTTGAATAAGTCCCAGTACCAATCATCTACGGTTTTCCAATTGTTCATGGTAGAGGCGTAAACGAGGGGCAAGGTTTCATCGATTGGCGGCATGCCAGACTCAATTTCAATACCTTTTAACTTATCCATTTTCCACACGTATTGCATTGTGCTTCCACTTTTCGTTACAAGCGGAGATAAATCAGTGTTGCGATTTTCGATATATAAATCGATGGTATTGGGAATAGTGAGTGTTGTTAACGAGGTCAGAATAGGATCGATTCGCACCCAGTTTTTCTGCGGTAAAAACTTTACGTGGTTAAAGCGAATGCCGGTGAACCATTCACCATCGATAATCGCTTTCGTCTGCTTCTCGTTAATTTGGTACTCGATGATATTACCGACTTTTAACTGAGGCACAGCGAACTCAATTCGCTTCATATCATCGAGGTAATCGTCGTTATTCGCTGCCACCTCAGAGATAGCATCGTCTTGCATATTGAAAATTTGACCATCAGCAGCAATTACCCGAGCAAAATCGATACTACTAGTATGGTAATAAGCATTGAACGAGTTAACTAATTTTGAATAGTCAGATACCGCTTCTTCGCTTGCAATATAGATAGCACGGTAATATTTGGTAGACTCTAAGCGTTGCTCGTCTACCGTAATTTCGGTTTTGCGACTGAGTATTACTGCCCCGCTCTCTGCATATTCTATAGCGTCTGTTTTAAGTGCTAATAAGGTCTCGGCGTCGGGACCAATACTAGTCGATTCTGCACTTGCGTTAGTTATCACTAAGAAACTCAAAAAGATAACGAACACTCGGATATATACTGCCATCCCATTCTTCCTTGTTGATACAAATTCCAACCAAACGCGTGCGTTCAACTGTTCATTTTTTAAGTTATGCTGCCGTATCTTCCTTTATTTGTCGATAAGAGATTTCTTATATCAATAAAAGAGCCTTTAAATTTTTCTGCTGTACTTTTCGCTTTATATCGAACTAATTGGCAACAATTATTCTTCTCATAAAAACTAAAAAAGCCGCTTAATAGCGGCTTTCTAAATTGTTTTTCAACATTTTTGTCTTTGTCTAGAACGGAATATCATCATCAAAGTCAAAGTCTGGCTCAGCCATTGGAGGCTGCTTAGGCTGTGACTGACCACCGCCTTGATTAGGCGCTTGCTGTTGATAACCGCCTTGATTTTGACCACCTTGGTTTTGGCCGCCTTGCTGCTGATACCCGCCTTGGTTTTGACCACCTTGTTGCTGGTATCCACCTTGCTGGTTATTCTGAGGACGTTGATAGCCGCCCCCCGCATTACCACCGCCACCTTCACCACCGCGACCACCAAGCATTTGCATTTGGTCTACAATGATTTCTGTGGTGTAACGGTCTTGGCCTGACTGATCTTGCCACTTACGCGTTTGCAATTTACCTTCAACGTAAATTTGAGAACCCTTTTTCAGGTATTCCCCGGCAATTTCTGCTAAGCGACGGTACATAGTAAGGCGGTGCCACTCAGTGCGTTCCTGCATTTGGCCTTGCGGATCTTTCCAGCTTTCGCTGGTAGCCAAGCTTAGGTTCGCAACGGCGTTACCGTTAGGCATGTATCGTACTTCAGGATCATTACCTAGATTTCCCACAAGTATGACCTTGTTAACGCCTTTCGTTGCCATTGGTGTCTCCTGTAACGTATTTAGTGCCTTGCTGCTCTATCACTTTGTGACAACAACAAGTGCGAAAGTTTCATCGATATTAGCCGATTAGTATATCTTATTTTGAACAGGAGAAATTAAGTTTTTTCTCTCCCGTGTGCTTTCAAATTTGAACGCTATCAAAATATTCATAGCTTGTCGGCTGAACTTTCGCATGGTTTTATTGGGCGCTTGATAGATTAAGCGCACAAACCATTACCCGTTACTTTCTACCTCCAGTGGCTTTTTACCGCCAGCAGCAGTCTTTACCACCAAGCGCCGTAGAAGGCGATAAGCAAACACACTACGGCGAAGGCTGCGATGTTAAACCCTTTGGTGGTAGCGAATTCGACCTCATCTAAATCTACCGCGTTTTCATGTACACCTTTTTTCTCGGCAAGCGACACGATGATTGCCACAGAAACACAAAGTAAGAACACGATACCAACACGGTCAATAAACGGCAGTTCAGGCCAGAATTGACGGAATACAATACTAAGTACAAACGAACCTAGTGCCGCACACAGTCCACCGGTTGCGGTGGTCTTCTTCCAGAACATACCCAATACAAACAAGGCGCAAATACCTGGCGTAAAGAAGCCTGTAAATTCTTGGATATATTGAAAGGCTTGGTCGAAATTACCTAATAATGGTTTTGCGGTAATCATGGCAATAATAAGCGATACAAAGCTAACAATACGGCCTACTTTTACATAGTGATGTTGGCTTTCATTTGGGCGTTTGTCTTTATATAAGTCCATAGTAAATATGGTCGATACACTGTTGGTCATCGAAGCTAACGACGACACTATTGCGGCTACTAACGCGGCAAAAATCACCCCTTTCAACCCTACTGGCATCATGCTCATTAGTGATGGGTAGGCTTGATCAGGCTTTGAAAGCTCCGGCACTAATAGCACTGCCGCAATGCCTGGTAACACCACAATTAGTGGCATTAACAGTTTTAGGAATGCCGCAAACGCTATCCCTTTTTGGGCTTCTTGTAGGCTTTTCGCCGCCAATGTGCGCTGAATAATGTATTGGTTAAAGCCCCAGTACGACAGGTTCATTATCCACATACCACCAATGAGTACGGAAATGCCCGGCAAGTCCATATAATGCGGATTATCTTTCGATAAAATCATATCGAATTTTTCAGGTAGCTGGTTACTTAGGTCAATAAAACCTTGAATAGGGCCATTACCATCACTGATTAAATTAAGCGCGGTGTAAGATAAAAACAGGCCGCCGAATATCAACAGTACAACTTGAATAATGTCGGTTAGTGCCACGGCTTTTAGCCCGCCGTATAACGAATAAGCCAGCGAGAAAGCACCTAGGAATATCATGCCGTAAATCATGTCCACACCAGCAATGGTGTTAATGGCCAAGGCGCCTAACCACAATACCGCGGTTAAGTTTACAAATACGTAAACCCCTAACCAAAATACCGCCATGACTTTACGTACACGATGGTCGTAACGCTGCTCTAAGAACTGCGGCATGGTATATATTTTGTGCTTTAAGAAAATGGGTAAAAAGTATTTTCCTACAATAATAAGTGTGATGGCTGCCATCCACTCATAAGAGGCAATAGCTAATCCCAACTGGTAGCCAGAGCCTGACATACCAATAATTTGCTCTGCCGATATATTTGCCGCAATCAGCGAGGCCCCTATTGCCCACCATGGCAAGCTAGAGCCTGCTAAGAAGTAGTCGTTCGTATCTTTTTCGTGCCCCTGCTTTTCCCTTGATACCCACCATGCGATGCCGATAAGCGTCACCACATAGATCACAAACACTGTGATATCTAACGATGCTAATTTCATAGTTTTTCCCAACGATTATTTTAGTTTTGCGGTGCGAATTTTCTCGATGCAGGGTCGATGAAGGCTATTGGTATTATTATTATTATTAAAGTCCACACCATGACTTTCTTTATGACTTCGCCAAAAAGCGCATCATTAATATCACATTTCATTAACTTAGATGAACAAGAAATATAAATTTGAGGCAAAAAAGCGTTGTCTTGAAATTCAAAACAACGCGAGGGGCACAAGTAATCGTTAACGGGAGTCTTGTGTATTACATGAAAAAATTAAGCAAAGGCACCTTGAGTGGCTGCGCATACATAAATATCGGCTTTGTAGCCAGTCTCATCGAAGTACTTGTCGGTCACCACTTGCTTTACCGCATCTACTGAGTCGGTTGGAACTAACGCCACAACGCAGCCACCAAAACCGCCACCAGTCATGCGAACGCCACCAGTTTTACCTAATACTTCACCAATAATTTCTACAAGGTAGTCAATTGGCGGTACGGTAATTTCAAAGTCGTCGCGCATAGAAACATGAGATTCTGCCATCGCCTCACTCACGGTGGTGATATCACCTACCTTCAATGCTTCGCTGGCACTTAATGTACGAGCATTTTCAGTAATAATATGACGGGCACGTCGATAAACCACTTCAGGCATATGAGGCTTAGCGGTTTCCAGCATTTCAATAGTCGCTTCACGTAACGAAGGAACGCTTAATAGCGACGCGCCTTGCTCACACTGTTCACGACGCAAATTGTATTCGCTGTCTACCAAGCCACGTTTTACATTTGAGTTAATGATCACAATTTGATGTGATGATGGCAGTGGAGAATGTTCAATCGCCAGTGATTGGCAATCAAGCAACATTGCACTTCCTTCGTGACCCATTGCCGATACCAACTGATCCATAATGCCGCACGAACAACCCACAAAGGTGTTTTCAGCTTTCTGACCAAGTAAGGCCGCTTGAACACCGTCTAGCGGCAACTCATATAGTGCACTAAGGGCTTTCAAAATAGCGATTTCAAAAGACGCTGATGAGCTTAAACCCGCGCCTTGTGGCACGTTGCCTGTAACAACAAGATTAGCACCAGCAAAATCAGGTAAGGCATCTTTAAGGACTTTAACCACGCCACGCACATAGTTCGCCCAGCCTTGGTTATCGTCATACTGAATATCAGCCAGTGAAAACTGGTTTTGCTGATTTTCATAATCAAGCGCAGACACTACTATGTCGTTGTCATCACGTTTTGATGCAGCAACCCACGTACCAAAGTTAATGGCGGCTGGAAACACAAACCCTTCGTTGTAGTCGGTATGCTCACCGATGAGGTTCACTCGACCTGGCGCGTGGGCAATAAGTGTAGGCTCTGCGTCGAAACAACGTGTAAATTCTGATGAAAGTAACTGGTTATCCATTGGTGTTCTCGCGTTTCTTATAATGCACTACAGGCAGTGCTTTTAATCGGTCTGCCGCTTGCTCGGGCGTAAGGTCGCGCTGAGCTTCAGCCATCATTTCGTAGCCAACCATAAATTTGCGTACACTTGCTGAGCGTAAAAGTGGTGGGAAGAAATGGGCGTGCACAGTCCATTCTGGGTGCGCTTCGTTATCAAATGGCGCACTATGCCAGCCCATCGAATAAGGGAATGACGTTTCAAATAAGTTGTCGTAACGGCTGGTGATATCACCAATAATTTGCGCCAGCGAGTACGCTTGCGCATCAGTTATTTTATCTAATGATTGTACGTTAAAGCGTGGAAGCAATAAGGTTTCAAAAGGCCAAGCAGCCCAGTATGGCACCACGACAACCCAATCATCGTTTTGGCAAACTACGCGCTCCTGCTTTTCTACTTCTTGTTCGGCGTAATCAAGCAGCATAGGGCGCTGGTTTTCTGCGTAGTATTGACCAAGTTGAACCAGCTTTTTCGCCGGATCTGAAGGTAAATGCTGCTGCGCCCAAACTTGACCATGTGGATGGGGGTTTGAACATCCCATTGCTGAGCCTTTGTTTTCAAACACTTGAACCCAAGTAAATTCTTTACCTAGCTCTTCGGTTTGTGCTTTCCAACAATTCACCACATCGGCACGTTCATCGTCGGTAAGTTCCGGCAACGTTTTGCTGTGATCAGGTGAAAAGCAAATAACACGGCTGCAACCTTGCTCTGTTTCAAACTGGAACAACCCACTCTTTTCACTGGCTTGTTGGGTATCTTTTTTCAATGCTGCAAAGTCATTTTCAAAAACGAAAGTGCCAGTGTAATTAGGGTTTACTTCACCGTTTACCCGAGTATTGCCTGGGCATAAATAGCAAGTGGGATCGTATGACGGCTTTTGCTCGTTCGAAGGCTCTTCAGATTGTCCTTGCCAAGGGCGCTTAGCGCGATGTGGCGACACTAAAACCCATTCACCTAGCAATGGGTTATAACGGCGATGTGGATCGTCAGTTGGGTCGAAGGGCTTTCCCATAATTTCTCTCACTATTTATTTGGCTTTCGTTGCAATATTGCCACGCCCCTGCACTTAATTTTTATAGTGAAAGCGTGTGAATAAACCAAAAAGGTTAAACGTTTACCCTCAATGATATATTAAGGGCTCACGATTATCAATTATCGAATAAAGATAATGCATTGTTAAATAAATTAACAATTCAAATGTACTATCTTTTCGTTTAATTCAGCGTAAATTGATACCGTATTTCAGCGGTAAAGGGTTTATCGGGGTAAATGATGCAATCAGGAAACTCTGGTTTATTCGGTGCATCAGGGAAGTGCTGGGGCTCTAAACATAATGCGCCAAGCTGACTGTCAGATTCTAAGCTACCCGTATAGAACTGAATACCCGGTAAGTCGGTGTATAAATCCATTTGCAGATTTGTATCTTCAGCAAACACTTGTGCCTGAGGCTTTCCAGCTGCCCCTTTATTTAATACGAAGTTATGATCGTATCCACCCACCAAATTATACAAATCATGTGATTTTGCGCTGTTTTCGATCACCCGGGTGAGTGCCCTAAAGTCGAAGGGCGTGCCGGCTACTTCTATAAGTTTGCCTGTTGGCAATAAGGTACTGTCTGCATCAGTAACCCGCTCTGCGTCAATTTTCACCAAGGTGTTTTCCACTGTCGCATCTTTACTCAATGTAAAATATGCGTGTTGGGTAAGGCTGAAAGGGGTCGCTTTGTCTGTGGTAGCATTCAGTGAAAGCGATAATGTATTAGCATCATCTAGGGTATAAACAGCCTCAACGGTTACGTTGCCAGGAAAACCTCCTTCGCCGTCAGGGCTAGATAAGCTTAAAGATAACGAAACACTGTCTGCATGCGTTTCTGCCTTAGCTTCCCACATCTTTTTATGAAAACCTGGAATGCCGCCGTGCAAGTTATGTTCCCCCCCATTTTTATCGAGGTGATACTCAGTACCTTCCAGGGTGAACTTCCCATGCCCAATGCGGTTAGCGAAACGCCCTACTATTGCATTTCTATAACTGGGATCGTCCACATAGCCATCTATAGTTGAATATGACTGCACGCAAGCATGAAGCTTACCTTGGTTATCTGGCACATTTAATTCGTGAATTATGCCGCCATAATTCAAAATTTTTGCCTGCATACCTTGTGAATTACTTAACGTGTAGAGGGTGACTTTATCACCATCAACGACACCAAAATCAGACGCTTCAACTTTCATAACAATGCATTAACCTTTTTTGCAAGAAATGAAGATTACCATTTTTTAATTAATAGGCTGGCACGACCTCAACAGCAAGGAGGGTATACGTTTTCTTATTCTGTTTATAGTGCTATTTGTTAGAACATTTTTATGTTTTTTTGTAAATATACTGTACGCTGTACGCCATAACAGAGGATAGTTGCAGCCAATATGGCTAAATTGAGTAACAAAAATGCTTACTGGCCTACCTAAACTGCGAGTCTTCACTTCTATAACCTAATAATAATTGCTAATTTTTCTGTATGGCTACGATTAAAGACATTGCTCAGGCTGCAGGTGTATCTCTTGCAACCGTTTCACGCGTTATAAATAACGGCCCTAAAGTTGGCAAAGATACCCGTCAGCGGGTAAAACTCATCATGGAAGAAATGGGTTATAGACCCAATGCTAACGCCAGAGCTTTGGTGACTAAGCGCAGTGCCTCGCTAGGCGTAGTGTTAGCAGAACTTCACGACCCTTTCTTCGCAATGCTTGCCCATGGGGTTGAAACCGTTACTCGTAAGAATAACGTTCAAATTCTATTAAGTGCGGGCTCGATAGAAAAAGAAACCGAATTGCGTGCTATCGAAATTCTACTGGAACACCGCGTAGAAGCCATGGTGGTTCACAGTAAAGCATTGGATGACAAAACCCTTATCGACTTTGCTAAGCAAGTACCGGGCTTTGTATTAATTAACCGCTACATTCCAGAAATTGCTAATCGTTGCGTTTGGTTAGATAACGTCACCGGCGGGCGCTTGATGGCTGAACATGCTATCAATCAAGGTCATAAAAAGTTGGCGGTAATCAGCAGCCAATACCATATTGATGATCCTAATCACCGTTTAGAAGGCATAGTTAACGCTACCGAAGCAGCCAAGCTTACCTTACCTGAAAGCATGATTGAGTATGCGACGCCAGATCAAGAAGGCGGCGAATTGGCCATGCAGAACTTACTCGCTACTGGCGCTGAATTTACTGCGGTGCTTGCCTATAACGATGCTATGGCGTCTGGCGCAATGACCATGTTACAAGACCATGGTATCGCTGTACCCGAGCAAGTATCAGTGATGGGCTATGATGATGTGCTGTTAGCCAAATATTGTCGCCCTAAATTGACCACTTTGCGTTACCCAATAGAAATGATGGCAGCAAAAGCGGCAGAACTTGCGCTGAAATACGCTGCTGGGACAAAACCTGAAGAAGGCCTTACCTTTAAATATACGCCTACTATCGTTAAACGTGACTCGGTGGTAAGGGTCTAGCACGCTATTTGCCTACCCTAGAGCGCGGCTTGGTACTTACCTTCATCAATAGGTAAAAATTATGAAGGTAAGTCGCTATCTGTTAGAAAATTTCATGGATGATAGATCTTGACAACTTACTGAGCTTGATCTTTTAACGAAAACTTTTATCCCCAATCCCCTGCTACTAGCGATCCTGATACCACTAAAGATCTACTTATCGACCGATCTAAAATAAACTTGCTACAGCCCTTGATTTAATTGAGCTAACGTGATCTGACCAGTTGGTCTAGGCAGATCACGATCTTATTTTAAATTTATAAGCTTAGGGAGTTACCAACAACTTGATCCACACTTTATCCACAGGCTTAAAAGTGTGATAAACCTTGATTCTACGGGCTTATATGGCTGATAAACCGCTGATACTCTTCTATCGCGAAGTCGTGCTTTAGCGTGGCATTATGGGTCGCACCAGGCACTACACTAATGTACTTTGCGTGACTGGCCGACGTTGCTAACAATTGCTTACTAATTTCGAATGGGGTAATAACATCTTTCTCACCAACTAAGAGCCAAAGCGGGCCCTCGTAGTGCCTTAAAATGGGGGCGATTTGCATTAGGTGTACTTCAGGGTGAAGTTTCATGCTGGTCAGTGAATTCGAAAAACCAGGCACCATGTTGGCAATGAGATCGGATATGTCGTTAAACGCCCCATCGAGCACTAGCCCGCCAATAGGTTTATTCGCCGCCACATAGCTTGCGAAATAACTGCCCACGCCTCTGCCATGCACAATAGTGGGTAACGACTTATCGAATATACCTTCGGCGTAATCAAAAACAGTCAATGCATCGGCTTTAATCGCATTAATGCTGAGCTTTTCAGATTTATCACTGGCACCAACTCCTTGGTAATCCATCCAAAGAATATTCGCCGGAATCTTACCTAAGCGATGCAGCACGCTATTGTTTTCGCTCACCGGCATACGGTTATCGGCGTAAAAAACAATATTCACAACAGGCTCGGCATAAGACACAGCAACGCCTCTTAACGTTAGACCTTGCTCATTATCAATTTCTACGCGAGTAATCCCTGCCGACGTTTTATCTTGCTCAATGGCGGCATGTAACTTCGTGGTTGTCAGGGGCTTTGTTTGGTTGTCTTGATGAAAAAAAGCGCTTGGCGTCACATTAATTGCGCAGGCGGCTAAGCCTAATGACATAACCGCCACAGTAAATATTTTCGAAAATGTCATATCACAATCCTTGTTGACTACGTGTTTGCTTACACCAATGAATTTACTATCTTACCGTCTTTTACCATAACACATGTCATTCCTGCATCTAACGCGGCGCGTTGACCCATTTCAGTATCTTCAAATACTACGCAATCTTCTGGCGCAACATTCATTGCTTCTGCGGCCATGAGGAAGGTTTCTGGGTGAGGTTTGCCATTTTTGACATCATCAGCCGTGACCAATACTTTCAATTGCTCGATAATATTATGATGGCTCAATAACCACTCGGCATGGGGTCTATCAGAGCCTGTGCCCACCGCAATAGGGTGGCTTTGTATGTAGTGATTAAATACGGCAAGGGTATCTGGAATTAACCTAGGGATATCGGGTAAATTTTCAGAAGTACGCTTTTTAAAGCCAGCGACTTCTTCGGTATCATTTTGTTTGTTGTATTTGGCATTCAACATCTCAACAGTCTCAAGCGTTGGTACGCCCCCTAAACTGTGAATGTAATCTGCATCAAATGGGTAGCCGAACACTTCACACGTTACTTGCCATGCGTTGATATGTCTGCCCATTGAATCAACTAGGGTGCCATCCATATCAAAAATAATGCCTTTAAAAGACGATAAATCTATCACGGTCGCACTCCTTACGTTCGTTATTCTTAGCAATTAAAGCCAATATGCTTACTACTAAGCGCTATCAATTACCGCCCTAGCTTGGGTAGCATCGAAGTCTCGGTTCACTTTTAAATATACCGTGCCATTTTGACTGTTTAAAGTCACCTCTAAAACACCTGGAACCAAAGAAATATTTTTCTTTAACGCGTCTTCCTGATGCGAACTAAAACTACCGTTCATCATGACACGCTTAACGCGGCTTACTTCTTTTAGCCCATAAATAATATAAAGCCAAAGTAACGTGCTGACCGCACCAACTATATAGGCGATATCAGGGGACCAAATATCGGTCACAACACCAGACAACATGCCACCTAAAAAAGCGCCAAAGAACTGGAAGCTAGCATAAATGCCCATGGCAGTGCCTTTTTGACCTGCCGGCGCAATACTGGAAACAAGAGATGGAAAATTGGCTTCTAGATAATTAAACCCAGTGAAAAACAGCACTACAGCGGCTGTGGTTATCCACCAGCTATGGTCTTTCATGGCAAGCGCTGCAAATGCAATGCCCATAAGTACCACGGCGAAAAGTAGATAGGATTTTGGTGTGCGGCCTCTGGCCATACCCATCATAATAACTAACCCCACCACCGAAATACCTAATACCGGTAAGTACACGGTCCAATGGGTATCAAGGGCCATGTCGAAATGCAGTAAGGTTAAAGGTAATTGTACAAAAAGCAGGGTAATTAGCATGTGCAAAATAAGCACACTAACGTTTAAGCGCCAAAGCTGTGAAGAGAACACCAACCGTTTAAGTTGACCCTTTTGCGGTAGCGTATCGCCACTACTCAGAATCTCGCCATTAGGCACAACCCATTGCACCAACGGCATACAAACAATGGCTAACACACCGGTTATAGCGAAAATACCCGCCAAGCCCCAATTATTCGCTATGAGAGGCCCTAACAGCACTGCCATATAAAAGGAAAAGCCAATTGCAATGCCGATAACCGCCAGCACTTTTGCCCGTTGGCTTTCACGGCTAACGTCGGTGGCTAATGCCATAATGGCCCCGGCGATGGCGCCTGCTCCTTGTAATATTCGCCCTACAATAAGCCACGCCATAGTGTCGGCATTGGCCGCCACGAAACTACCGAACGCAAATACAGCTAGTCCGAACAAAATAACGGGTTTTCGACCCCATTTGTCAGACATCATACCCATTGGAATTTGCAAAGCAGCCTGTGTTAAACCGTATCCACCCACCGCTAGCCCCACCATTAAAGGTGAGTAGTCTGAATAATCCATAGCAGCGACGGCTAACACCGGCATCACCATAAATAATCCCAGCATGCGTAATACATAAACAGATGCTAGCGCTAGCGAGGCGCGCAATTCCAAAGCGTTCAAAGCTGTACCGTTCCTCTAAATCAATGTGGGCGCGAAGTGTAGCATATATTAGTAAGCTGCCTACGTTCGAAATATTCGATTAATGTAATCTTAAGTTGATCTCATTGATAGCCAATCAGTATAACTTGATCATGCAATGCAATATCAATTTGCTTGACGACTATGGCATACTGATTCTTTTTTTCGCACTTAGGCTTCAATGGATAAAATCGAGATACGCGGTGCTCGCACCCACAATTTGAAAAATATCGATTTAACACTGCCACGAGACAAGCTGGTAGTGATAACTGGGCTGTCAGGCTCAGGTAAATCGTCTTTAGCTTTCGATACCCTATACGCAGAAGGTCAACGTCGTTACGTTGAGTCGTTGTCTGCGTATGCCCGTCAGTTTTTATCTATGATGGAAAAACCTGATGTTGATCATATAGAGGGTTTGTCACCGGCTATATCCATTGAGCAAAAGTCAACGTCACATAACCCTCGTTCAACCGTGGGTACTATTACCGAAATTTACGATTACCTTCGTTTGATGTTTGCCCGTGTTGGCACGCCACGATGCCCAGATCACGATGTGCCGCTTGATGCGCAAACCGTGAGTCAGATGGTAGATAAGGTGTTGGCAATGCCAGAAGGCAGCAAGTTGATGCTGCTAGCGCCTATCGTGAAAGAACGTAAAGGTGAGCATTTAAAAACCCTGCAGAATTTGTCTGCTCAAGGTTTTATTCGTGCGCGAATTGACGGCGATGTATGTGACCTGTCCGATCCACCGCCATTAGATTTACATAAAAAGCATACTATCGAGGTGGTAGTAGACCGCTTTAAAGTGCGTGAAGACTTAGCGCTACGTTTATCAGAATCTTTTGAAACCGCATTAGCGTTAGCTGGCGGCAATGCGCTTGTAGCCGACATGGATAACAGCGATGCTGAAGAAATTGTATTTTCAGCTAACTTCGCTTGCCCGCACTGTGGATATAGTATTAGTGAATTAGAGCCTAGATTATTCTCGTTCAACAACCCTGCTGGGGCATGCCCAACCTGTGATGGTTTAGGTACACGACAGTTCTTCGACCCAACTCGTGTAGTGGGTAACGACGAGTTAAGCCTTGCAGGCGGCGCAGTGCGTGGTTGGGACAAACGCAGTTATTACTATTTCCAGATGCTGCAATCGGTTGCCGACCATTACGAATTCGATTTAACTGGCCCCTTCGGCGAATTAGACGATAAGCACAAAGACATTGTGCTATATGGCTCTAAAGGTAAGTCGTTAGCGTTTAAATACATTAACGAACGCGGCGATGTAATGGAGCGTAAGCATCCGTTTGAAGGCATTATTCCCAACATGGAGCGCCGCTATCGCGAAACCGAGTCTAACGCGGTACGTGAAGAGCTGGCTAAATACTTAAGCCAACAGCACTGTAGCAGCTGTAATGGCACACGCTTGCGAGTAGAAGCCCGTAATGTCTTTATTGAAGACACTACACTGCCTACCATTGCGGATAAATCTATTGCTGATGCCTACGAGTTTTTCGAAAACTTATCGTTAACAGGCCAAAAAGCCCAAATAGCAGAGAAAATTTTAAAAGAAATTCTCGATCGTTTACGCTTCTTGGTTAACGTTGGCTTGAACTACTTATCACTTTCACGCAGTGCCGATACCCTATCGGGCGGTGAAGCCCAGCGTATTCGTCTTGCGAGCCAAATTGGTGCTGGATTAGTAGGTGTAATGTACGTTCTTGATGAGCCTTCTATTGGGCTCCACCAACGAGACAACGAACGCTTATTGAAGACCCTTAGACACTTGCGTGATTTGGGTAACACGGTATTGGTGGTAGAGCACGACGAAGACGCCATTCGTGAAGCCGATTATATTGTGGACATTGGCCCTGGAGCCGGTGTACATGGCGGTGAAATTATTGCCGAAGGTCAGCTTGAAGATATATTAGCAAGTGAAGACTCACTTACTGGTAAATACCTATCCGGCCGTGAAAAAATTGTTATTCCTGAAGTTCGTACACCTATTAACGATGATAAATGGTTGGAATTAAAAGGGGCCACAGGCAACAACTTGAAGTCAGTAGACTTGCGAGTGCCTATGGGCGTGATGACCTGCGTAACCGGTGTATCTGGCTCAGGTAAATCGACCCTTATTAACGACACCTTTTACAAAATAGCCCATTGTGAATTAAACAAGGCCACCACTTCTGAGCCTGCGCCTTATGTCTCGATGACGGGGTTAGATCAGCTTGATAAGGTGGTCGATATTGACCAGAGCCCTATTGGTAGAACACCGCGTTCAAACCCTGCAACTTACGCCGGAATTTTCACGCCTATTCGTGAAATATTCGCCGGTACACAGGAAGCACGTTCTCGCGGTTATAAACCAGGTCGCTTTAGCTTTAACGTGAAAGGCGGACGCTGTGAAGCGTGTCAGGGCGACGGTGTAATTAAAGTAGAAATGCACTTCTTACCCGATGTATACGTTCCGTGTGACGTATGCCAAGGCAAGCGCTACAACCGCGAAACCTTGGAAGTGAAATACAAAGACAAAAACATTCACGAAGTGCTAGAAATGACGGTAGAAGATGCTCGAGATTTCTTCGACCCCATTCCTGCCATTGCCCGTAAACTGCAAACGTTAAAAGAAGTAGGCTTGGCCTATATTCGTTTAGGGCAAGCAGCCACTACCTTATCGGGCGGTGAAGCACAGCGGGTTAAGTTAGCCAAAGAACTGTCGAAACGTGATACCGGCCAAACCCTGTATATATTGGATGAACCCACCACAGGGCTGCATTTCCACGATATTAAACAGTTACTAGCCGTACTGCACCGACTCCGTGATCATGGCAACACAGTGGTGGTTATTGAACACAACCTTGATGTGGTCAAAACTGCCGACTGGATCATCGACTTAGGCCCTGAAGGTGGCTCAGGCGGTGGTCAAATTATTGCTGAAGGTACGCCAGAAGTGGTGGCTGAATCTAAGGTTTCTCATACCGGCCGATTCTTAAAGCCAATGCTTGAAGCACAAGCCTAAGCTCATAAGCTTCAAAGGCTTAGCTTTTAAGGTTTAGTATCAAGAACAAAAAACGCGCCTTTTCGGCGCGTTTTTCTATTTAGCTCTGTTAAATACTTAGGCACCTGACTAGCCTAACTTTGAAACTTAGCTGCTAGCATAGCTATGCTTTAAAACTTAGATGCTTGAATAGCCAAGCCTTCACACACAGAGTTAAACGCATCGTTCTCTAACCGAGGCAGTCCGGTCAATAGCTCTTCGTACAATGCATCGATAATAATAGGCGATAAGCTCATACCACCGGTAACCATCACTACCTCAGGTGCCGCAGCGCTTTTTTCCAAACATTCCACCACTAACGCTTTTACCTTACTTAACCACGGCTTTAACGCGCTTTTTAAGTCCTCGGTACTAATGTTCACATCAAAATCTTCTTCAATGTAATGCAGTGGTAAGGTGATCTTGTCTTTGCTAGAAAGCAGTTCTTTTGCCATTCTCACCGAGTTAACCACCCGCGCCGACAACTTGTTTTCTTGCACTAGCAACAAACGCTCTAATTGTTCTGGGTTTTTGGTTACTGACATAGTTTGGGAAATCTCTAGGCCGTAATCATCAGAGAAGAACCGAGTAAGTGCGGGGATATTATCAACCGCACACATATCTGAATAATAGGTAGGGGGGATGGGCAGACCGTTAATCATTTTTAGCCCCATTCCCATTTCGGGCGCTACCACCTTTAATAGCAGGCTTTTATCGCAATCCATGCCGCCCAAACGTCTTCCCGTTACCGATAGCACGTCCTGCTTTCTATCCAGTTGGTTATTACGTTCCGGTGAAAGATTAATACAACAGATGTCTGTAGTACCACCGCCAATATCCACAATAAGCGCCGTGGTATCGCGGGGTAACGTCTGCTCAATTTTATACGCCGCCGCAATAGGCTCATCCAAAAAGTTAATTTTACTAAAGCCAGCGCTAGATGCTGCTTCAGTCATAATCTGAATGGCTTGAGTGTTACCCACTTCACCACGGGTGCCATGAAACTTAACCGGGCGCCCTATTACTACCGAAGAAACCGGTGTTTCTAATTGGGTTTCTGCACACTGTTTAAAATACGCTAACTGTTTGGCAATAATGCCAATAAACGCCTTTTTCTGGTCGCCATCTAATGATGCACCTAAGAAGTTTTTAGGTGAGTAGATAAGCCGGCCTTTATCGGGCATTTTTAAAAAGCGTTTAAACCCTTCTTCACCGAAGGCAAACTTGCCATGCTCCACTAAACGTAACAATGGAATTTCTTCCAGCGACATAGCGTGCATAAGCTGCTGGATAGCCTTACGTTGCAATGCAGGTCGGTTATGGTATTCACCACGAAGCGATTCAATGCGGTTGCTATAGCGCGACTGCTCTTTGGGATCTTTAGCGTCGTAATAGCCCTGCTTGGCTTTGTCTATTTGCTCGTTGATTAAACGCTGCAACTGCGACACTTTAGCTTCCACCATGGCATCAGGCGGAGGCGGCAGTTCATCCTCAAAGTATATAAATACAGACGAGCGAATTTTATTACCCTGTTCAAGTGACGGGTCGAGCTTTATATGTCTATGGGTAGCGCCATCAAAGTACACCACCTCAGAGTTTGAGGTACCGTAATCAATCCCAATTGCAGTCATAATTATTGTTTAATCAGAAATTTGGCGCAGATTGTAATTTAAAACCACGCTGGGATCACTTTTCATCTTAATTTCGTTTCCAATGGCCTGTCAGATTGAGCCAGATTACTGAAAAACCCAATGTAGCGTGATAAAGTGAATACACATCACGATAAAAATAAGAGGCGATATGTCAGCAGTAACTCCATCTGAAACCATTCCTATGGAAATGTCATTCGAAGTACGGTTTTGTGAGACCGATGCCCTGCAACACGTGAGCAACACCGCATTAGTCAGTTGGTTTGAAGCTGCTCGGGATCCTATCTTCAGAATGTTCACGCCGACGATGGATTTACAGAACTGGCCGCTTATTTTAGCAAGCTACAAAGTCGATTTTCTTGCGCAAATTTTTTACGGCAAAACCGTTACCGTAAAAACGTTTATCAGTCGTTTAGGGAACAGTGCGTTTGATGTGTACCAAGAACTTTGGCAAGACGGTAACCTGTGCTCAACGGGCATCACGACTATGGTACATTTCGATTATAAGCAGCAGCGATCAGCCCCCATTCCTGACGATATAAAAACTACGTTACAAGCACATTTTAAGGCGCTACCTAATGACTGATTTAATTGAGGTTATTGATGACGTTCTGTCACCCGAATTGTGTACTCAACTTATCGCGCGTTTCGAGAAAAGCCCAAACCTAACTCAAGGTAAAACTGGCGGCGGTGTCGATTTAGATAAGAAGCGTAGTGTTGATGTGTCTATCTCTCAACAACCTGAGTTTGCTGACTTATTTAAGCAGGTGATGCAGCTAACAGGCGAGCAATTGGTGAAGTATATAGAGAAATACTATTACGCACTGGTTGGTCCTATTGGCCTAACCGTTCGCCACCCCAAAACGGGAGAACCGGTTAAGCTTACCGGCGAAAACTTTGAGGAAGTGGGTAAACCTAATTTACATAACTTGGTTAACTACCTATTTCGTATTGGTGACATTAACGCACAGCGCTACACAGCAGGTAATGGCGGTTACCCTTACTGGCATTCGGAAGTGTATCCGCAAGCGCCTCACAATGAAGCTTTGCATCGAGTATTACTGTTTATGTTTTACTTAAATGATGTGGAAGATGGTGGGGAAACCGAGTTTTATTATCAAGATAAAGCCGTAAAGCCTAAAGCAGGAAGAATGGTCATTGCCCCTGCTTATTTTACCCATACTCACCGTGGGCAAATACCTAGAAGCAACGACAAGTACATTCTTACTTCGTGGCTACTGTTCAATCGTGCAGAACAAATCTATACACCACAAGGCTAGGCCACGTTTTTGCTTATGAGGAGCTCCCTACTCAAAAGGAGCTTACTTGCCTAAAAAGCACTTACCTCGATACCCTTAAGTCGATAACCTACCGATGCGATATCACCTTTCCAGCCTTCAGTGGTAAGCTCGCCAGTTACCCATATCGCGTCGTAAATATTATCTAGAGGAATGCCTTCTTCAAACGTCACGTACACAATTTGGTTTGACGCAGGCGGCGGCACATGAATACAAGCGCCAAAGTAAGGCACTAGCAAAAATTCGGTCGTGAGCTCAGGCGTGCCTTCAAGGGGCACCACAAAGCCAGGAATTTTTACCCGCTTACCATCGAATTTATCGACCACTGGCGCATCAGGCTGCAACTGTGACATTTCACCATTGTGCTGAACGGCGGGAGGCGCAAGCTCATTAAACCCTTCTGGTACCAAATCTTCCCAATACACTTCAATAGGTTCTTCGTCGCTATACGCAGAGAACGACGGAAGCAATATCACCAAGGCTAAAACCAATGCCTTTCCCATGACTTTCAACATAACACTCACTTAAATAAAAAAGGGTAGCTCTTAAAATAAAAAGGGCCGGTACTTACCAGCACCGACCCCTTTTTAGCATGTCTTGTAAGCAGCGTGAATTATTCTGCTTCGAAACGCTTAACGCTTGCGACAATTTCTTCTTTCGCTGCAGCTGAACCAGCCCAGCCGTCAATCTTAACCCACTTACCAGGTTCAAGATCTTTGTAATGAGAGAAGAAGTGCTCGATTTGCTGTAGTAGCAACTCAGGTGCGTCTTCAGTTTCTTGTACTTTACGGTAAATAGTAGAAAGCTTGTCGATTGGTACCGCCAATACTTTAGCGTCTTTACCAGACTCATCAGTCATGTTCAAAACACCAATTGGGCGACAACGAATTACCGAACCCGCTAGCAATGGAAATGGTGTCATTACCAATACGTCAACTGGGTCACCGTCTTCAGACAAGGTGTTAGGCACGTAACCGTAGTTAGTTGGGTAGTGCATGCAAGTTGCCATGAAACGGTCAACAAACATAGCGCCTGAGTCTTTGTCTACTTCGTATTTTACCGGGTCAGCGTGTGCTGGAATTTCGATAACTACATTCACTTCTTCAGGCAAGTTCTTGCCCGCAGGAATATCATTCAAGCTCATTCTAAGGTCCTTTCAATGATGTTTTAAAAAATTTGGCGCTAAGTATACGGTGACGGCGGCAAAATAAAAACGGTTTAGCGCTAATCACGCGCAAAACCGCCTTTATTTAGCGATTTTTCTATTCACCTTTACCGTAATAGCTTAAACAGGTTTCAACTTCTTCTTTAGAACCAATAATACATGGCACGCGTTGATGTATTTCTTCAGGCATTACTTCAAGAATACGCCCTGTACCGGTTTCTGCTTTACCACCGGCTTGTTCCATCAAAAATGCCATCGGGTTTGCTTCATAAAGCAAACGCAATTTACCTGGCTTAGATGGGTCACGTTTATCGTATGGATACATGAAAATACCGCCGCGGCATAACAAGCGATGAATATCGCCCACCATCGCAGCTACCCAACGCATGTTGAAATTTTTCTCACGAGGGCCATCTTTACCCGCTATCAAGTCGGCAATGTATTCTTGCATAGCCGGTTCCCAATGACGCTGGTTCGATGCATTAATAGAGTACTCAGTGGTTTGCTCTGGCACTTGAATATTAGGGTGAGTAAGTAGGAAACCACCGTGAGTTTTATCTAAGGTATAAATATGTGTGCCACGCCCAGTAGTAAGGGCTAGCATAGTAGATGGTCCGTAAAGCACGTAACCTGCTGCAACTATCTGTGTACCCGGCTGAAGAAACGCTGATGGATCATCGGGCTCCATCCACTGAGGCGCGTGGGTAATTGAGAAGATAGTACCAATTAAACTATTAATTTCTGTATTCGATGAGCCGTCTAATGGGTCAAAGCTAACCAAATAGTTACCATCTGGGTTGCACGGTACTACATCGTCTTCTTCTTCCGATGAAATGGCTTTTACATAGCCCGACTCGCGAAGCGTATCTTTAATGATGTGATTAGAGATAACATCTAACTTCTTTTGCGTTTCACCTTGTACGTTTTCTGACAAAGTAGAACCCAATACGCCAGCAAGCGCACCTTGACTCACCCGGAACGAAATTTCTTTGCAGCTCGCCAACAAGGTTCTTATAAGCAATATGAGCTCTAGCGGGGCACCATCTTCTTGCAACTGGGAATTTAAACGTTTCATCTTAGTTAAGCCTTTTTTTTAGTGTGTAGGGTATGACAATACAAGGCGCGCAGCTTTCCTTACCGGCTTTCTCTTGCACTACCAACAAGCACTGCTTTATATGCTTGTTAAATTGATTGTAACCGTGAATGCACCGAAGTGGAATAAGGCAGGCGCTGCCAATCTACACAACATACCAGTGAAAGCAGGCATTATGAGTGAAAATGCATTATTTAACCGGCAACGGTTCTGATAAAGTAGCCAGTATTCAATGCAGTAAAAATGAGAATTCGCTATGCATGTACATATTTTAGGTATTTGCGGTAGCTTTATGGGTGGCATCGCAGCCATTGCGAAAGCCTTAGGCCATAAGGTCACAGGCTCAGATACCAATGTGTATCCGCCCATGAGTACCCAACTTGAAGCCCTTGGCATCGAGCTTACCGAAGGCTTCGATACTAACCAGTTCGAGCCAATTCCTGACATCGTGATTATTGGTAACGCCATGTCTCGAGGAAATTCAGCGGTTGAGTATGTGTTAAATAGAAACTTGCCGTATACCAGTGGCCCGCAGTGGTTACTTGATAACTTATTAAAAGATAGATGGGTAATTGGCGTATCGGGCACCCACGGCAAAACCACCACCAGCAGTATGGTGGCGTGGATTTTAGAGTACAGTGAATTAAACCCCGGCTACCTTATTGGTGGTGTGCCTGAAAACTTTGGTGTGTCTGCCCGCATTGGAGAAAGCCCGTTTTTTGTCATTGAAGCCGATGAGTACGACAGTGCCTTTTTCGACAAGCGTTCTAAGTTTGTGCATTACCGTCCTAAAACGCTGGTGATTAATAACTTAGAGTTTGACCATGCTGACATCTTCGCCAATTTAGCGGCCATTCAAACCCAGTTTCACCACCTTGTGCGTATGGTGCCAGAAAACGGCCTTATTCTTACGCCCAATCACACACCTGCTATTGAGGAAACCCTAAAAAAGGGTTGCTGGACACAACGCCAATCTTTAGGCAAAGAATGGTCGGCAGAACTCATCAATAAAGATGGCAGCCAGTTTAACGTGTTATTTAACAACGACGTTGTAGGTGAGGTGCAGTGGGAACTGCTTGGCCAGCATAATGTGGATAACGCACTCATGGCTATTGCTGCGGCTCATCATGCTGGCGTAACTCTTAACGATGCCATTGCGGCACTATCGAGTTTTAAAAACGTTAAGCGGCGCATGGAAATAAAGGGCGCAGTGACACTCGCGGCTGAAGGTAAACCCGTGACGGTTTATGATGACTTCGCTCATCACCCCACCGCCATTGCCACCACCATTGACGGACTTCGTAAGAAAGTAGGTAACGCCCGCATTCTTGCTGTGCTAGAGCCCCGTTCAAATACCATGAAAATGGGGGTGCACAAAAATACTCTCGCCCAATCTTGGCAGGCCGCCGATGCGGTTTATGTCTATGAACCCCAAGGGCTAGACTGGTCATTGAAGGAAGCTGCGGCTACTAGCCCTGCCCCCACTGCCGTTTTCAACAAAGTAGAAACGATTGTGCAGGCGCTTAAAAAAGAGGCTCGCCCTGGTGACCATATTCTTATTATGAGTAATGGTGGCTTTGAAGGCATCCATAGCCGTGTTTTAAGCGTACTTACCCCGTCAATCGAGGTAGAAAAATGAAACATGATAAGCAAATTACCCTAGCTATTACGGGTGCTTCAGGTACCCCATACGCACTCTCACTGTTAACGTCGTTAGTAAAAGCTGACTACCAAGTGTATGTGCTTATTTCTTCGGCGGCTAAAGTCGTTATGGCCACCGAAGAAAACATAAAAATACCCGCTAGGCCTGAAGACGCCAGTGCCTTTTTTATTGAGCACTGCGGCGGCAAGCCTGGCCAAGTACAAGTATTTGGAAAAGAAGAATGGTTTTCGCCTGTCGCATCAGGTTCTGCCGCACCGGCTAAGATGGTGGTGTGCCCCTGCTCTACTGGCACCCTTTCGTCTATTGCTATTGGTGCCAGTGACAACTTAATTGAGCGTGCTGCCGATGTAGTATTAAAAGAAAGAGGCCAGCTCATTCTGGTGCCACGAGAAATGCCTCTTTCCTCTATCCATTTGGAAAACATGCTTAAACTGTCACAAATGGGGGCGACAATAATGCCAGCGGCGCCTGGCTTTTATCATAACCCTAAGACCATCGAAGATTTGGTCGACTTTGTTGTGGCCCGTATTCTTGATCACCTTGGCGTTGAACAATCTTTAGTGGCGCGATGGGGTTACGAAACCGCTAAACATACCCCTAAAACGTAAAACTAACTACCCACTAAAAACTAGTACAGAGGAATATTAATGACAGCGTTGAGAAACAGGACTTTCGCCGTTGCGCTTAGCTCACTTATTACATTACTGATGGCATCTCCCGCATTTGGCTGGGGTCAAACCGGCCATCGGATTACCGGTGCTATTGCACAGCAGTATTTAAGCCCATTGTCTCAAGCGGCAGTTGCAGAACTACTGCCACACGGTTCGTTAGCAGAAGCGTCAACCTATGCGGATGAAATGCGCTCAAACCCAAGCGAGTTTTGGCAAAAGATGTCTACCCATTGGCACTACGTAACAGTACCTCAAGGGAAAGACTATGCTGAAGTTGGTGCGCCTAGACAAGGCGACGCCGTTACCGCACTTGAAGCCTATACAAAGACGCTAAAAAGCGACACAGCCACTATTGAAGAAAAACGCTTAGCGCTGCGTTTCGTTGTGCACATCATTGGCGATTTGCACCAACCGCTACATGCGGGTGATGGTAGCGATCGCGGTGGTAACGATGTAAAAGTAAATTTCTTTTGGCAGAACTCTAATTTACATAGGGTGTGGGACTCTCAAATGCTAGAGCAGCGTAAACTGTCTTACACAGAATGGACCGACAGGCTTACGCAACATATTACTCCTGGCGACATTCGTAGTTGGGCAACTACAGATCCTTTGGTGTGGATTGAAGAAAGCACCAAAATCCGCGACACCATTTACCCTGAAGATGCCAACAACATGAGTTACGACTACTTATATCAGCACCTTCCAACCGCAAAGCAGCGCTTACAAATGGCAGGTATTCGTCTTGCCATGTACTTGAACGAAACGTTTGATAAGTAAGCCCTAATCGCAAACCAGCAAATTTTAGGCACAAAAAAGCGGAGACACTTTAATCAGCTGTCTCCGCTTTTTGTTACCCGAACCACATAAGTTCGCTATAGGTTTAGCTTAGTAAGCTTTAATTTACCGTATGCGTAGGCACTACTGTAAAACCTTTAGTCAATATCAAGAGGTTCTGGTGAAAGAATAACGCCTGTGCTGTCAGCATAAAGGTGATCTTCTGGCAGGAAGGTAACGCCACCAAAATTAACCGGTACGTCTACATCGCCAATGCTTTCGCTTTCCGCATTAACGGGAATAGCCGCTACCGCTAACACGCCAATATCTAGTTCGGCTAAGTTATCTACTTCACGTACACTGCCGTAACACACGATGCCTTCCCAGTCGTTGTCTATTGCCACTTGAGCAAGCGCTGCATCGAACAAGGCACGACGCGTAGAACCACCACCATCAATCAGCAGAACTTTGCCTGCACCAGGTTGAGCCAATACACGGTCGATAAGACCACGGTCTTCGAAACACTTAATCGTGGTGATTTCGCCACCAAAAGAATAACGGCCGCCAAAGCTTGCGAAGATAGGGTCAACTACGTCGACGCTGTCTGCAAATAAATCGCACAATTCAGAAGTGTTGTAATCCATTGCTCTACCTTACTTTAATTGAGAGTAGTAGGTTATTTACCTTGTTCTAGCATAGCATTAATTTGGTAGTTGAAAACGCCTGATTTATGAAGTTTCAGGGAAACAGCAATAACCTTTCCACTAAATAGACTGCCACGTTTATTAGCGAAGACATTTTCACCTACTTAGCACGTAACTTGCTTACCTTTTTACAAAAGACTGACTCACTACCGCACTGCACCAAATAGAAGTTTATACGTGCAGTACAGCGTGACCAACCCACCGTTTCATCTGTCATAAAGGTTTCTTTTTTCTGTCACTGGTTGGTCACAGAATGCTTTTAAATTGTTCAATAATCAATCGAAAGGGGGCAAGGCTAATGCTTCTTAAATCCTTGACCAAATACGATACAAATTTGTTCTATCGCTTATACAGCCTTACCGTAAAACGAGACTGTCGCAGTATCATCTGGTTGTCAAAAACCGGAGATGGATACCTTTACTTGGTTATTGGCGCCTTACTATGGGCTTTTGAACCCGAGCACGGCGAACTTTTCCTCTATACGGCGCTGATGGCATACGCGCTGGAGTTACCTATCTATGTGCTGCTTAAGAAAATGTTCAAGCGCCCGCGCCCTTGTGATTTTCTATTGGATTTAACAGCACACGTTACGCCATCCGATAAATTCTCACTGCCCTCTGGGCATACTGCTGCAGCCTGCTTAATGGCAAGTATTGTAGCGCATTACTATCCACCATTCGCGGTACTGGCATACAGTTGGGCAGCCCTAATTGGCTTGTCCCGCGTCTTGCTAGGCGTGCACTACCCATCAGATGTAGTTGCAGGTATGTTACTTGGTATCACTATCGCATCATTGAGTATTTCCATCCTGGGGTAACATGAAATTATTGTATGGCGTGCAAGGCACCGGAAACGGACATATTGCTCGTGCACGAATTATGGCAGCAGCGCTAGCTAAGCGTTCAGATGTTGAAGTAGATTTTGTTTTCACAGGTCGTGAACCAGATAAATATTTCGATATGGATGTATTTGGCGACTATCGCACCTTCACAGGCTTAAGCTTTATTACTAAAAGTGGCCGCGTTGACCGGTGGCAAACCATTAAAGAAGCCAACATCAGTCAATTTCTTAAAGACGTAAAACATTTTGATGCAAGCGGATACGATCTTCTCGTTAACGACTTCGAGCCTGTTACCGCCTGGGCAGCAAAGCGACAGCATATTCCGTCAATTTCAATTAGCCACCAAGCCGCATTTTCTTATGATGTGCCAAAATCTGGCGACACCATCATTGATAGGCTGCTGATGAAAAAATTCGCCCCTACCGACCTTCAACTAGGCGTACATTGGTTTCACTTTAATCAACCGATTATTCCACCTTTTGTGGCAGAAAAACCTGTATCAGTTCCAGGTAAGGGCCATGTATTGGTTTACTTACCATTTGAAGATGTAAGCGATGTTCAGCAAATGCTAGAGCCTTTGAGCGACCAACAATTTCAGTGTTTCCACCCAGATATTAGCGAAATTAAGGACGCAGGCCACATTCAATGGAACCCGACGTCGAAACAACATTTTCAGCGTGCACTACAACATTGTAACGGCGTTATTGCGAACGGTGGTTTTGAACTTTCAAGCGAAGCCTTACAACTCGGTAAGAAACTACTTATTAAACCCCTTCATGGGCAATTTGAGCAGCTGTCGAATGTATTAACACTTAATAAGCTCGACCTTTGCCACACCCTATTTCAGCTTGATACCGATATTGTTGAAGAGTGGCTAGAAGCGGCAGACATAGAGGCCATTCAGTTCCCAGACAACCCTGATGTATTAATTGATTGGCTGAAAAAAGGTGACTTGCAAGATACGCAGAGCCTATGTAATTCACTGTGGAAAGAGGTTCGCTACGGCGATAAAACACAAGAACGCTTATTGTCTCTTGCATTTTAATCACGCAATGCGATGATAACGGCATTTATTGTCGTATTCGCGGGATTTTTCGTGCTTAAGAAGTGGGTTTTAGTTACATTCGCAGCCATTCTACTCAGTGGTTGTGGCTATAAAGGGGCGCTGTATATTCCACAAGCGCCAGAACAAACGACGCCTACTGAAAAGCCAGACGAAACAGCGTCTTCACCAAACACGCAAAGCCAACCCGCCTCCACACCAGGAGAATCTCACTAGTGGATTTTTTCGCTTATAAAAACGGCCAGCTTTTCGCTGAAGATGTTGCCGTTGCAGATATTGCTGCACAGTACCAAACCCCTGTTTATGTCTATTCACGGGCAACGTTAGAACGTCATTGGCATGCCTTTAATGATGCAATTGGTGAGCACCCTCACCTTATTTGTTATGCAGTAAAAGCCAATTCAAACCTAGGTGTACTCAGTACATTAGCCAAAATTGGCTCTGGTTTTGACATTGTTTCTGGCGGTGAACTTGCACGTGTTATTGAAGCCGGTGGCGATGCCAGCAAAGTGGTTTTTTCAGGTGTAGGTAAAAAAGCAGACGAAATTCGTTACGCGTTAGAACAAGGCATTATGTGCTTTAACGTAGAATCTGAGCCTGAATTGCATCGTATTAACGCGGTAGCAGAATCCCTTGGCAAAAAAGCGCCTATTTCGCTTCGCATTAACCCAGATGTAGATGCAAAAACACACCCCTACATTTCAACAGGATTGAAAGCAAACAAGTTTGGTATTGCCCGTGAACGCGCATTGCAAACCTATGAACTTGCCGCATCACTTCCTTACCTGAACGTAGTCGGTATGGACTGCCACATTGGTTCACAATTAACTGAAATTGGCCCCTTTGTTGATGCACTAGAGCGGTTATTGCTGCTTATTGATGAATTAGCCGAGCGCGGTATTACCATTGATCACCTAGATGTTGGTGGTGGTTTAGGCGTAACTTATAACGATGAAGAACCACCTCATCCGAAAGCTTACGCTGCTGCGATGGCAGAAAAAATGGTAGGTCGTGAGAACCTTAAGCTTATTTTAGAGCCCGGTCGCGCGATTGCCGCAAACGCGGGTATTTTGGTTACGGAAGTCGAGTTTATTAAAGAAGGTGAAGAGAAGAGCTTCGCTATTGTTGATGCCGCTATGAATGACCTGCTTCGTCCTGCTCTTTACTCTGCATGGCAAAATATCATCCCAGTAAAACAAGAAAGTACTGCCACAGCACGCAATTATGATGTTGTAGGCCCGGTATGTGAAACCGGTGATTTCATTGGTAAAGACCGTGAACTTGCTATTGAACCAACCGACCTATTAGCAGTGCGAAGTGCCGGTGCGTATGGCTTTGCCATGGCATCGAACTACAATAGCCGCTGCCGTCCAGCAGAGATTATGGTAGATGGTGATGACACAATTGTGGTGCGTGAAAGAGAAATTCTAAAAGATCTCTGGAAAGGTGAGCACAAACTTACGTAAACTAGGGTTAAACTCATAATAAAGATGCGCGGTTAATGCAGGTTCAGTTTTCAAAAATGCACGGTCTGGGGAACGACTTCATGGTGATTGATAATGTCACCCAGAACGTCTTTTTCTCGAAAGACAAAATACAGCAGTTAGCAAATCGAAACTTCGGTATAGGTTTCGATCAATTGCTTATGGTTGAACCGCCTTACGATCCTGAACAAGATTTTCACTATCGCATTTTTAACGCTGATGGCTCTGAAGTAGAACAGTGTGGTAACGGTGCGCGCTGCTTTGCCCGTTTCGTAAAGCAAAAAGGCTTAATTAACCGCAATAAAATTGTGGTGAGCACCAAAGCCGGAAAAATGGTGTTGTACTTGGAGAAAGACGGCCAAGTTACCGTGAATATGGGCAAGCCCGAATTCGAACCGGCTAAAATTCCACTTAAAGCGAACAAGCAAGAAAATACCTATATATTACGGGTAAACGATAAAACCTTGTTTTACGGTGCCGTATCTATGGGTAACCCACATTGCGTCATGGAAGTGGAAGATGTAGATACCGCTTCCGTTAAAGAAATTGGTCCACTCGTTGAACGCAATGAACGCTTTCCAGAAGGCGTGAATGTGGGCTTTATGCAAATTATTAATGAATCGCACATTCGATTGCGCGTATTTGAACGTGGCTCGGGTGAAACCTTGGCATGTGGCAGCGGAGCATGCGCAGCAGTTGCAATCGGTCAGATTCAAGGTAAATTAAGCAAAGATGTTCGGGTAGATTTGCCCGGAGGCAGTTTACGGATCCGTTGGCCAGGCCCAGATAATGTATTAAAAATGACAGGGCCCGCCGACCATGTGTACGACGGACATATAAATTTATGAGTGAATTATCAGGACAAGCTAGCGCATCGTCGGTAGTAGAAGTGTTTTCAGGCGACAGCGATGTTTCCTCAGAGCAGGTTCGCGCTTTTTTGTTAGAAAACCCTGATTTTTTTGCTCAACATCCCGAACTACTCGAAAAACTCAAAATTCCTCATTCGCATAAAGGCAGCGTCTCGCTGGTTGAAATTCAAAGTGAGCAATTGCGCAAAAAAGTTCGCCAGTTGAATTATAAGCTTACGCAACTGGTGAGCATTGCTAAGCAAAACGAAAAAATTTACCGCGTGTACACCGACCTAAACGTACAACTGCTGCGTTGCGAAAGTGTGGCAGAAGTTCAGTTCACCCTTGAAGATGTATTGCAAGAACGCTTGCAGTTATCTTCTGCAGTGATAAAAAGCTTCAAAGGCCCTCACGCCATACCTGAATTACAGCGCAGGCTATTTACTGAAAAGCGCTTTAAAACGTCGAACTTCTTTTTCGGGCGATTATCGCAGCATGAACGTCAGTTATTGTTCGGTGATAGCAGCGCAGAATCTGTTGCACTCATGCTATTAGGCGACAACCAAGATATCGGTATTTTGGGTATTAGCAGTAGTGACGCAAGCCATTTCACCCCTGATATGGACACCTTGTTACTACAACAACTACAGCAAGTGCTTAATATTATTTTGCCTGAGATGATGGGGTACTAGTTTTCGTGACAACGGAAACTACGCTTAGCGAACCCTGTCATCTGTGGCTTGAAAAATTCCTGCTTCACCTACAAGTTGAACGAGGGTTATCCCCCCTAACCATTAGCAACTACCGCAGACAACTCACCAGCATCGCCGTTACTTTAGGGCTTTATGAATGGTCGGGAATGACGCCCTCTGATGTAAAACGTGTAATGGCCGCAGCAAAAATGGACGGGCATAAACCGCGTAGCATTGCATTGCGACTGTCTGCCTTGCGTACCTTCTGCCAATACCTGATTGAAAACGAACAGCTTTTCAGCAACCCCGTGGAAGGTATTCAAGCGCCCAAACAGGGCAAGCCATTACCTAAACAGCTTAGCGTTGATGAAATGCAGCAACTGTTGGCAAGTGAACAAGCCGCCAGCGGCGATACGGATGAAGGCATTATTTGCCGCGACGTTGCCATGTTTGAATTGCTCTATGGCTGCGGACTTCGATTAAGCGAACTAACGGGTTTGAACTTAAGTGACTACCCGAAAGATGGCACCATTAAAGTGACGGGTAAGGGCAGTAAACAGCGTATTTTGCCCCTAGGACGACAAGCGCAAAAGGCGCTACATGCTTGGCTTAAAGTGCGTCCCGCTTATGCTTCACCCTACGAGCCCGCTATTTTTGTTAGCAAGCGTAAAACCCGCATTTCAAATCGCCAAGTGGCCAATCGGCTTAATCAAATGGCTGAATTGCAAAGCCTTAGTCAGAAAGTTAGCCCCCATAAACTGCGCCATTCTTTCGCCACCCACGTATTAGAGTCGAGCGGCGATTTACGAGCGGTGCAAGAATTATTAGGCCATGCCAATCTATCTACCACGCAAGTGTACACCCATTTAGATTTTCAGCATTTAGCCAAGGTTTACGATGCCGCGCACCCTAGAGCACACAAAAAATAATCCTCTTTTGAAAATAGGCCTTTAACTATTATGCAGTTCTTCAGAGCCATTAATTCCGTGAAGGCAATGACCTTCGATCTTGATGACACCTTATATAATAACGAACCTATTATTCGCCAGGCAGAAGCGGCCTTAAATGCGCATTTAAAGCAGCATCACCCTAAAGCAGCTGCCTTACCCCCCTCTCACTGGCAGCAACTAAAGCACGACGCAATTGTAGCCAATCCTACTTATTCATCTGATATGGGAAAGTTGCGTTTAGCAGTGTTAAATGCGGCATTGATTCACGATATTCCAACCCACGATAGCCACGCATTAGAGGCTGCTGTGCAAGCATGCTTCGACTGTTTTTACCATGCTAGAAGCGAGTTTGAGTTGGCTGATGAAGTGCATAAAACTTTATCGATTTTAAGTGAAAATATGACACTAGTGGGTATTACTAACGGCAATGTAAACGCCGACCAAATAGGCATTACGCCTTATTTCGATACCATTTTACATGCCAGCACTAGCCGCCCTATGAAGCCTTCACGGGCTATGTTTGATGAAGCAGCAAGCTTTATAGGGGAAGCGCCCAAACATATATTGCACGTGGGCGATAACATTATTAAAGATGTGTATGGGGCGATAAATGCAGGGTTTCAGTCGGCGTGGTTTGCATGCAATCGAGATATGCATCTACCCCGAGAGAGAGCGTCTGTACTCCCTCACGTGGCACTAGATTCGTTAGACGAGTTAGCTTACTTCTTATAAATAATGCAGTAAGTAGCGCTGGCTCTTTTGGTATGTAATCTTAAAGTACTAGCACTTAAGGCTTTTGCGAATAAGGCTGGTTGTCTTCCAATACGTTTTGACGCATAGAATCGCAAGGGCGCTGGCATACCGGGCGCCCAACTACTTTTGCAGGTACACCCACTACAGTAACGTGAGGTGGAACGTTGTCTAGCACAACACTACCTGCGCCCACTTTAGACCCTTCGCCAATTTCGATATTGCCAAGAATTTTAGCACCCGCGCCAACTAACACGCCTTGGCGAATTTTAGGGTGACGGTCACCCGACTCGTTACCGGTTCCGCCAAGGGTTACGCTTTGCAAAATAGACACGTTGTCTTCTATAACCGCAGTTTCACCCACTACAATACCGGTGGCGTGATCGAACATCACGCCTTTGCCTATTTTAGCGGCAGGGTGAATATCTACGCCGAAGGTAGCCGAGTTACGGCTTTGTAAGAACAAGGCGAGTTGATGTCTACCATGCAACCACAAGTAGTGCGCCATACGGTGAACTTGCACGGCATGAAAGCCTTTAAAGTGCAGCAATGGCACTAAGAAGTCATCTACTGCCGCGTCTCGAGCACGAATCGCGTTAATATCTGCCATTGCCGACTCACTAATCGACGGCTCTAACAAGTAGGCCTCATCGAACACTTCACGAATGGCAATAGCTGGCATCACTTCATCAGCCATTTTGCTTGATAATATAAAGCTTAACGACGACTCAAAATTATGATGGGCTGAAATGCAGGCGTGAACATAGCTTGCTAATAGCGGCTCGCTTTCTGCCACAGTTTGCGCTTCTTTTTTTAACGATAACCAAAAGTCAGTCGATGGAGAGAGTGCGTGCATGAGGCAGTTCCTGTAAAAGTAAAGTTCAAACCCCGTTTGAAAACGGGTAAACGGCGCAAGATGGTAAAAGGCCTAGATTCTCGTAGGCAGCTTAATGGCTCGAAGTGTACATGAGCCGCCATAAAAACAACACCTACAGAGTACGCTTCAAGCGTGAAAATTGTTCAACTTATCGATAACCCGCCTTTGAATACAGCCGGTATCACCTCAACAGGGCTAAATTCACCGCAAAAGTTACGCCTTAGCCACTAAGCTTCATCAAACAGGCCTGTATAAATTCACAGTCAGCTGGCATAATGTTGCAGCATTGAAACTACACAAATTAGGTTGACCATATTATGGATGTATCCCGACTGCTTGACGAGCTTAACGATAAACAACGTGAAGCGGTAGCAGCCCCTCTTTCTAACGCCCTCATATTAGCTGGCGCAGGAAGCGGTAAAACTCGGGTGTTAGTGCATCGCATAGCATGGTTAATGGAAGTGGAAAATATTGCCCCGTTTTCCATTTTGGCCGTAACCTTTACTAACAAGGCCGCAAAAGAAATGCGTGGCCGAATAGAATCGTTAATGGGCCGTGGCCTACACAATATGTGGATTGGTACATTCCATGGATTAGCCCACAGGCTGCTTCGTGCCCACCATGCAGAAGCGAATTTGCCTGAAAACTTCCAAATACTTGATTCAGACGATCAATACCGTTTAATCAAACGTATCTTAAAAGCCATGAATTTAGACGAAAAGCACTGGGTGCCCCGTCAAATTCAGTGGTATATCAACGGTAATAAAGACGAAGGTTTACGTCCTCAGCATATTGAAACCCACAACGATCAAACACAACAAAAAATGCGTGAAATTTACGCCGCGTATCAAGACGCGTGCGACCGCTCAGGGCTTGTGGATTTTGCCGAGTTGTTGTTACGTGCTCACGAGCTTTGGGCTAAAAACCCCGAAGTACTCGCCAACTACCAGCGCCGCTTCCGCGCTGTATTAGTAGACGAATTCCAAGATACCAACAACATTCAATACGCGTGGCTACGCATGTTGTGTAGCGGCAATCAAAACAACATTATGATTGTGGGCGATGACGACCAATCTATTTACGGCTGGCGAGGCGCGAATGTTGATAATATTCAGCACTTCTTAAAAGACTTCAATAACCCCACAACCATTCGATTAGAACAAAATTACCGTTCTACTGGCACCATCTTGAAAGCCGCCAATACGGTTATCGATAATAACACCGGCCGATTAGGCAAAGAGCTTTGGACAGACGGCAACGATGGCGAGCCTATTTCTGTTTATGCTGGGTTTAACGAATTAGACGAAGCCCGTTTTATTGTGTCGAAAATTAAAGACTGGCTGAATCAAGGCAATGCGCTAAAAGACACCGCGATTTTATATCGCAATAACGCCCAGTCGCGGGTATTAGAAGAAGCCTTGCTTCACCAAGGGACACCATACCGCATTTATGGTGGTCTTCGATTCTTCGAACGCCAAGAAATTAAAGATGCACTTGGCTACCTTCGCATGATGAATCACCCTCATGACGATGCCGCCTTTGAACGTGTGGTGAACACACCTACTCGCGGCATGGGTGAGAAAACCCTCTCACAAGTACGAGAAGCCGCCAGAACACATAATTGCTCTATGTGGCAGGCTAGCCAACTGCTTATTAACGAAAACGCACTCAAAGGCCGTGCACTTAACGCCCTTCAAAGTTTCGTGCTGTTAGTGACCGAGCTTGAACAAGCTACCGTAGACGAGCCATTAGAGAAACACGCCGATGTGGCCATTAGGCAGTCAGGTTTATACGCCATGTATCAAGCCGAACGAGGCGAAAAAGCCCAAGCGCGCTTAGAAAACTTGGAAGAATTGGTTACCGCTTGTAAACAATTTACGGTACCTGATGAAGCGGAAGAAATGACGCCACTTTCAGCCTTTTTAGCTCACGCCTCGTTAGAAGCGGGTGAAACCCAAGCAGGTACCGATCAAGACGCCGTACAGATGATGACCATTCATACTGCGAAGGGCCTAGAATTTCCTATGGTGTTTATGGCCGGTGTTGAAGAAGGTATGTTTCCAAGCCAAATGACCAATGATGAACCTGGTAGAATGGAAGAGGAACGTCGCTTATGTTACGTGGGCATGACTCGCGCCATGGAAAAGCTGTATATTACTTACGCGGAAAGCCGCCGTTTATACGGGCAAGACAAATATCACACAGCTTCTCGCTTTATTCGTGAAATTCCTGCTGACTGTGTTGAAGAAGTAAGGCTCAAGTCTACTATTTCTCGACCGATACATAACCGATTCAGCCAAGCAACATCACATGCCTCTTTTGAAGAGACCGGCTTTCAGTTGGGCCAAAAAGTGGCTCATCGCAAGTTCGGTGAAGGAATTGTATTAAACTACGAAGGCAGTGGTGAACACGCTAGGGTACAAGTTAATTTTGACGAATTTGGTACAAAATGGCTCGTTCTCGCCTATGCTAAATTGGAAAAAGCATAGTCATCTGGCAAGAAGCCTGAACCCAAGTAGAGAAATATGCCACAAAACGTGCTGGTGATAGAAAACAGCGATAAAAACTTAGACGTTGTATCAAAACTCGTCAGAAAATCAGGGTTAACCCCTGTTGGCGCTCACTCATTAACGGAAGCGAGCGCACGTTTTGCGCTTATGATGCCAGAGAGTTTTTTGTGCGCCATTGTTGCTCATAACTTACCGGATGCCCCGAATGGCGAAGCCATCGACTTCGCTATTGACGCCTTCATTCCGGCCATCGTTACTACCGATACGTTAGAGGCGAAAACCCGAGATAAGGTATTAGAAAAAGACGTCGTTGATTATATTCCCAAAGAAAACGCACAAAATTACGATTATTTAAGCCGTTTACTGTTTAGGTTAGAGAAGAACAAATCTACCGGTGTTGTGGTAGTGAGTACCCACCGTTCATCTAGACGAAAAATGCTATCACTACTTTATCGACACAACTTTGTGGTTTACGACTGCCCTACTGCCAGCGATGCTATGAGCATATTGGCTGAGCATGCGCATATCAGGTTGGTTATCACCGATAACGCGCTTCCAGATATGACGGGCACGCAGTTTATTTCAGGCCTGCGTAAAGCCTTTTCAAAAGAGCAGTTAGCCATTATCGGGCTAGCAAGCGACCAACGCCCGCTTATGTCTGCGCATTTCATAAAAAGCGGCGCGAACGACTTTTTGCATTTACCTTACTGTCATGAAGAGTTTTTATGCCGCGTGATGCAGAATATTGAATATATCGAAAGCGTGGAAGCCATTCGCCGCGCTGCCAATACGGATTATTTAACAGGGCTGCCTAATCGCCGTCATTTCTTTTATACCGTTACCGTGCAGTATAAGAAGCTACCTGAGCAACATGCGTTAGCGCTTATCGACCTTGATCATTTTAAGCGCATTAACGATACCTACGGGCATGATGCGGGCGATCTTGTGCTCAAAGCAGTAGCTAACCTATTGCAAGTGCATTTTAACGATACGCTGGTTGCACGTTTTGGTGGGGAAGAATTTTGCGTTTACTTGCCTAAAATCGACATTTATAACGCACAAGAGCGGTTAACCAGATTCAGAATGGCATTAGAAAAATTGCCCATTCAACTGGGCGAAGACACTGTGAAGGTAACCTGCAGTATTGGCCTTTGCAATACACCGACGCAAAATATCGAAACCTTGCTAAGTAGCGCTGATAAGCTTTTATACAAAGCAAAAAATGCAGGTCGTAATCAAGTTACCCTTAACAGTGAAACTCAAGAAGTTTGAGTTTCACTGGTTTCCTTCGCCGCCTAAAGCGATGCCTTTTGGGCTTTTCGCTGTTTTTTGTAGGCGATAAGAGAGTCGACACTAAATACTGCCAGTGCTAACCACACAAAGCCAAAGGTGATTAGCCTAGCTTCATCTAACGGCTCATCGTACAAGTAAACCGCCAACACAAACATGAGCGTTGGCCCTATGTATTGCAAAAAGCCTAAGGTTGAATACATGATACGCCGTGCCGCTGCGGTAAAGCATAACAAGGGGGCAGTGGTTACAATACCGGCTGCTAAAATAAGCATGTTTAAACTAGCGTCGTTATTGAAAAGGTTGCTGAATTCTGATCCAAATAGCAGCCAATAGCCTAAAGCCAAGGGTGATAGCATTAAGGTTTCGATGAAAAGGCCCGGCAAAGAATCTACCGCGACTTGCTTGCGTAAAATGCCATAAATACTAAAACTGCCCGCCAATACAAGTGCAATCCAAGGCACATGACCGTAAGAGAAAATCAAAATAGCCACGCCCACGATGGCTAATACCACCGCCACTCGCTGAAACGTTCTTAGCCTTTCACCTAGAAAAAGCCGCCCAAGAAACACGTTAATAAGCGGATTGATGTAATAACCTAAGCTTGCATCCAGTATGTGATCGTTATTCACTGCCCAGATGAACAGTAGCCAGTTGGCGCCTAATAAAATGCCAGCGACCAATAACACCTGCATCACCTTTTTGTTGCGAAAGGCAGCCATGACCTTGGGCCACTGATTTAACGCCGCAATTAACCCCACAAGCACTAATACCGACCAAATTATCCGGTGCATTAAAATTTCTGCTGCCGGCAGTACAGTAAGCTGTTTAAAGTAGATTGGCGCTATGCCCCACATGGTGTAGGCCGCAATGGCAAAAATCACTCCGACTTGAGCAGCACTGGCTTGCTGAGCGCGCATAGTTAACTATCACTTTTTAAGGCTGAAAAAAGGCGCATAGTGTTCATTACCTTGCCTAAAATAACAAGCCTATAACGCCCAGAATGGGGTATTTTTCGATAAAGTTTGTTTAGGTAAATTTAGGTAAGTAACCTACTTAGATTTCCAGCTACAGCAGAAACAGCGTACCCAAGCCTAAGAAAGCAACAAAGCCTACAATATCAGTTACTGTGGTAAGAATAACCGAGCCAGAGAGCGCTGGATCTATCTTTAGTCTGTCTAAAATAAAGGGCACAAACACACCGGCAAGGGCTGCAGCCACAATATTAAACAGAATGGCGAGACAGATCACCATGCCAAGTAGCGCATCGGCAAACCAGAAATAGGCCACTATGCCTATTACTAACGCCCATATCACGCCATTTAGCCCCCCGACTTTGAGCTCTTTCATCATAAGCGCACGTAAGTTGGCTGGGGTTACCTGTCCTAGTGCCAACCCGCGCACAATCAGCGTAAGGGTTTGGCTGCCTGCTATACCGCCCATACTGGCGACCACAGGCATCAGTACCGCAAGGGCAACCACCTGCTGCAAGGTAGCTTCAAACAGCCCGATAAACCAAGACGCTAAAAATGCGGTTAGCAAGTTGATACCTAGCCACAATGCACGGTTTCGCGCGCTTTTCGCCACAGGTGAGAATAAATCCTCGTCTTCATCCATACCTGCTGAGGCCATCACTTGGCGTTCGTAAAACTCATTCATTAACTCACTGGCCGAAGCTATATCTAAACGGCCAATCAGTTTGTTCGATTCGTCCACCACAGGTAGTGAGGATAGCCCCGAGCGCTGCACTTGTAATGACGCCGCGGTAGATTCATCGGTGCCCACTAGCATAGTGACATTTTCTTCTGCCATGCTAATCAGTGAACTGTGTTCTTGCGCTGAAAAAAGACGATGAATTTTCACCAGTGCCGTAAATTGACCTGAACGGTTCACTAAGTAAATACTATCGCAGTGCTGAGGTATGTCTCGTCGCAAAAGCCGTAAGCCTTCTTTCACTTTTGCATTAGCTGGGAGTACGAGTAATTCATGATTGACCCAGTGACCTACTTGTTCATCGGGGAACTGAGTTGCTTCGCGGAAGTATTTACGCTCTTGGCTATCTAGTGCCTCGTAGGCAACATCAACTAATCGAGTGGGTAATGAATCAAGAAGTTCGAGTAAATCTTCTGCGTCTATGTCAGCAAAAATAGACGCCCACTCGTTATGGGGCGTGGCGTCGATGAGAATTTCACGAGGGTCGCTTCGCATTTCCACCAGCACGCTAAGCTTGCGGTCACGTGGAATGCCTTCCCAAACGACAAGACGTCGCTCTAGGGGTAACGATTCTAATAAGGAGGCAATGTAGACAGTATCCTGCCCACTTAATGCGGTAAGAATAGACGCTGGGTCATCACCCATACCATCTGTTACAAACTCTTCGATAAGATCGGGTAATGGCTCCGCCACTCAACACCTCCAAAATACGTTTTCTACCGGCTACCCCAACATATAGGTACCCGTACCAAAGGCAATATGATCGCCTTTTTCGTTGTGAAGCTCCATCCTACAAACCGCCAGCTTAGCGCCCCCGCGAATTACCTTGGCCGTAGCGATGAATTGCTCACCACGACCTGGCCGTAAATAATCAACGCGCATATCTACGGTGCCCATTTTCGGTAAACGGGTTTGCAAGCTTGCTAGGTCGGCATCGTTAGTTCGTTTAATCGCTTCAATAATAGCGACCAAGCCGCCTATGGTATCTAGCATAGTGGCTGTTACGCCGCCATGAAGAATTTTTTGCAGTGGATTTCCGGTTAAGGCTTCACGCCAAGAAACATGAAGTTCTATGCTGTCACTTTCTAACCCTTCATTCGAGCGAATGAACTCTAGCCCTAATAACTGGTTAAACGGCATAGTATCACGAAATAAACTAATAACATGTGCAATCATATCGTTGCGGCTAGGCATATTTTTATTGTCTGAAATGCGCATATTGCATCCTTTCTTATGAGTGGCATTACTTCGACGTTAGCCTACTTTAAAGGGCTGCACTGTTTTTATTTGTTATACCTTTTCATATGACTTCTGAATTTTAGTCCAGTTTTTGCGTTTGTTTCGTGAAGAACGATGGAAAAACGCGTAAAATCCCCCGCCATGACTACTGTAATTGCCGACACCACTATTAGTTCTCCCGTTTGTGATGCGCTAACCCCTGAAAACGTTTTAAAAAATGTGTTTGGGTACGACGAATTTCGCGATGGACAAGGAGACGTCATCCACCATGTGTGCAAAGGTGGAGATGCACTTGTTTTGCTACCTACCGGTGGTGGAAAATCAATGTGCTACCAAATACCAGCGCTGATCCGCCCGGGTACCGGTATTGTGGTGTCGCCGCTTATCTCGTTAATGCAAGATCAAGTAGAACAGTTAAAGGCCTTAGGGGTAAAAGCCGCTTACCTGAATTCAACACTTAGTCAGGAAGAGCAAGCCAACATTTCCGAGCGACTGGTATCTAACCAGTTAGACTTGCTGTATGTATCTCCTGAACGCTTGCTTCAATTTGGCTTTCAGCAAACTCTTCGTACTACTGATGTCGCCTTGTTTGCTATCGATGAAGCGCACTGCGTGTCCCATTGGGGGCACGATTTTAGGCACGACTACCGTGCCCTCGGCCAGATTAAAGCCCGCTTTCCTGATATTCCTGTTATTGGGTTAACGGCTACAGCTGACATCGCCACGCAAGGTGATATTCTCACCCAATTACAACTTAATGAACCCTTGGTTTATAAAGGCAGTTTCGATAGACCGAATATTCGCTATCGGGTGATGTCAAAGTACAAAGCCTTTGAACAAGTCGTTACCTACGTTAAACAACAAGAAGGCAGCGGGATTATTTATTGTAATAGTCGCGCCAAAGTAGACGACTTACATGCCAAGCTATTCAAGCAAGGTTTTCGCTGCGCGGCTTATCATGCGGGTATGGATGCCGATGAACGAGAACTCGTACAGCGCCAATTTTTGAACGATAAAATTGATATTGTGGTGGCCACCGTCGCCTTCGGCATGGGTATTAATAAGTCGAACGTGCGTTACGTTGTGCACCACGATGTACCTCGAAGCGTTGAAAGCTACTATCAAGAAACAGGGCGCGCAGGACGAGATGGCCTTGAATCAGAAGCCATGCTGCTGTTCGACGAAAAAGATGCAGCGCGGGTACGTCAATGGATAGAACAAGGTGAGCAGGCCGATAGAAATGCCATCGAACTTCAAAAGTTTGCGGCCATGGAAGCATTTTCTGAAGCGCAAACTTGCCGTCGACAAGTACTGCTTAACTATTTTTCGCAGTTTAGTGATAGTGCCTGTGGCAACTGTGATATTTGCCTAGACCCACCCACCATGATTGACGGCTTGGTCATTAGCCAAAAAGTGCTTTCTTGTATTCTTAGGCTTTCGCAGCAAGCATCTACGCAGTATCTTATTGATGTACTGCGCGGCAAACAACTAAAGCGCTTGCAAGAAGCCGGGCACCACCAGCTTTCAACGTATGGCATTGGTAAAGACAAGTCAGACAGCTACTGGCACAACATGATTAACCAGCTTATTCATAAGGGGTTAATTAGGGTAGATATTACCGCTAACGCAGCGCTTCGATTAACCGAAGCGGCACGCCCGGTGTTGAAGGGTGAAGTGGCGGTACAACTCGCGGTACCTAGATTAGAATTCAAACCAGATAAAAAGGCCAAACAAGCACCGGCTAACTACGACCGCACTTTATTTATGCGCTTGAAGCACTTACGTAAAGTACTAGCAGAGGAAAACGAAGTGCCGCCGTATGTGGTATTCAGTGATGCTACGCTGGTAGACATGGCCGCTAAGCTACCGACCACCCGCGACACTATGCTAGATGTCAGCGGCGTAGGCCAAACCAAACTATCCCGCTATGGCGACGCCTTTATGCAGCTGATAAACGATTACATTCATCGCGAGCAGTAGCGGCAGTACTTGATTAGCTCTAGCGTGTCGCATTAGGCATATGCGTACTCGCCGCCTTTTTCTAGCGCTTGCTTATACGCAGGCCGTGCATGTACCCGTTTCACGTATTCCCGAATAGCAGGGAAATCTTTGGCATTCCCACTTGCCACTAATGACTCTAGTGGGAATATCATTTGTACATCAGCACCCGTTGGTTGTTCACCTGCAAACCACGTGTGATGAGCAAGGTAAGACTCTACGTAGCGCAAGCTCTGGGCTAAGTTCGGCCCATAATAGGCATTCAAAATACCATCAATTAACTTGTTCGTAATGGGTTTAATAAAAAAAGGCTTAGCACCTTTTTGACGGGCTTTTTCCAGCACTAATCTGGCTACCAAGGGTGGCATTAGCGAGCCTTCAGCAAAATGTAACCAAAATAAATACTGCTGCAGATTTTCACCACTCTCTGGAGAGGTAAAGCTTGTTTGCCCGTATTTGCGTACTAAATACTCAACAATAGCACCGGACTCAGCAATAGCACCCTCTGGGGTAGTCAGTACAGGCGAGCGACCTAATGGATGAACTGCTCGCAACGCATCTGGTGCAAGATTAGTGGTGCTATCTCGCTGATAATGTTCAATATTGTAATCAACGCCTAGCTCTTCCAATAGCCATAAAATACGTTGAGATCGAGAATTATTTAAGTGATGTAACGTGAGCATAATGCTTCCTTTAGACCCAAATAAGGCCGTTTTTTATTATTGCTGGCTTGCGTCTTTTATACACCCTTTGTAGAGGGGAAGTTTAATTTTAATCTGTGATAAGTTGCACTGTGTCTCACTGATGTAAATGACACTTTTATTAGCCCTCACATTTTGCTACTTTCCGCCCTATAGATTGTGACACGCTATCGGGAAACAAGTAACAAATGGGTTTATTAAATCGTTATGCTGAAACCCTATCGGAACTGGGTAGTTTTGTACTTCCAGCCCCGCTTAAAGACATGCGAGTTGGCTTGTTTAACACTACGCTAGCTAAGGAGCTTGCGCTTCCAGAGCCCTTGATGCAGTCTCAAAGCCTGCTTGATTGGCTACACTCCCCTGTTACGCCCCTTACACAACGGGCATTTGCGCAAAAATACGGTGGTCATCAGTTTGGTCAATGGAACCCTGAATTAGGCGATGGACGAGGGCTACTTTTAGCCGAAGTTATCGATTTAAACGCGCAGCCCCAAGATCTTCACTTAAAAGGAGCCGGCCCGACGCCCTACTCTAGGCACGCTGATGGGCGAGCCGTACTGCGTTCTACCCTAAGAGAATATATTGGCGCTGAGGCACTGCATTATTTAGGTATTCCTTCTAGCCGTTCGCTGTGTCTTTTTACCAGTGCTGATACCATATACCGAGAACGCGCCGAAACCGGTGCCATGATGATAAGAACAGCCCCTAGTCATATACGCTTTGGTCACTTTGAATATTATTTTTATGCTAGCCAAACTGATAAGCTACAACGCTTGCTCGATTTTACCATTGCGCATCATTTTGCCGAATGCAAAGAGGCGACAAACCCTTATGCAGCGTTACTAGGCGCGGTAGTAAGGCGTACCGCTAGATTGGTCGCGCTGTGGCAAACCCACGGTTTTGTACATGGGGTAATGAATACAGATAATATGTCTATTCATGGCATTACCTTTGATTATGGCCCATTTGCCTTTTTGGATAGCTACGAGTCTGGCGCGGTCTTTAATCACTCTGACCATCAAGGCCGTTATGCCTTTAATCAACAGCCGAGTGTGGCCCTATGGAATTTAAACGCGCTGGCTCATGCCTTTTCAGGTCATTGCTCGGTAGATGAAATAAAAGCCGCTTTATCTACCTTCGAGCCCAATTTCATTTCACAATATCAACACCTGATGCTCTCTCGTATGGGTCTTGAGACTAGTGAGCAAGAACAAAGCCTTGCGCTAATGCAGTCATGGCTACAAATACTTGAAACCGAAAATCAAGATTACACTTATAACTTTCGTCAGTTGGTATTAGCAGATGTAAGCAGTATCCAGTGTCCTTTTCGCGATACATTCGTTGACCGAGAAAAACTAGATGTATGGTGGGAAAGCTACCGCCAACTGCGTTTAGCAAGAGAAGAAGACACTGAGCTCTTGTCGCTAAACCCAACGGTTATCCCTCGCACGCATTTGCTTCAACAGGCAATTGAATTGGCCGAAAAGGGTGACTTTTCACTTTCTGAAGCCTTGTTAGAAGCTACAAGCACCCCCTTTGATACTAAATGGGACACGCATCCATTTTCAAAGCCACCTTCATCATCGAGACACACGAGCTTGTCATGCAGCAGTTAACTATTCAAAACATTAAAGCTTCAGCGAAAATAAACGGGCAATCTCTGTTTATCGATACGCCACTTCCCGCTACGCCTTTAAAAACTCAGCAGTGGGAGCAAACCTTCTGTTCACTTTTTAATTTAACGGCAACGCATCAAGAGTGGGGAGCCGATCGCTATCAAGTTACGTTGAGCAACGGCGGCTTCAGCTGCATGTTATTTATTGAGTGGCTCTGTGAAGCCATTTGGCTTGAACCAATAGGAAGTTATGAAAATGCGCAAGACCTGTACGACTATCTATTTAATGAAACGTGAATGACTTTTCATCATTCTTTTCATTATTTCTTTCCCCAAAATCAGAATCTTCCGTTACTATTAGTTTACTGATCTTTGAGAATTTACGTTAATAAGGTAGCTATGCCATTCACAAGAAAAGGAATGTTGGCATTCTTCATTGCTTGTATCACCTTATGTACATGGGCGTTAAGTGACGCCATCCAAAATTCAGCTGTCGCGTCAGAGCTTACCATTGACCAGTCTTTTCGTGTTGCCACTATTAACGAAAGCAGTTCGTTTTTTGTCGCACACAAATCAATGACGTATTTAGATGTACTTCACCCGTCTAGCCCCTTAACCAGCAGTATTCCCCTTGATAGAAATAATAGTCGACTGTGGATTTCTAATGAATTGAGGAACGAGGGGTTTAGTACTATTCCCCTCGTGCTAAATATCGACAGGCTAAATATTAACGACCTGCAAATTTACCTGCTTGATGGTAATGCACGAATTATTAAGTCTTACCGTTACCAAGCGGGTAAAGGGGACTTTTCATTAAAAAAACCCTTCTCTGCCATTCGTCTAAACTTCTCACTCACGCCACAAGAAAATGTCAGGCTTGTTATTGGTGTGTATGACGATGGCCTTCGTTATTTCCCTATATCACTATGGGAAAAACAAGCGATTCAACAATACGATGAAACCATGCTGATCTTACTTGGTATCGTGCTGGGAATGCTCACGGTATTAACCGGCTACTTCCTGCTGTCATATTTATATCAGCGCACCCCAGCTCGGTTCTGGCTAGCAGTAACCAATTTTGTCTTATTTGCGCTGTTTTTTATGGCGCAAGGCGGGCTCGCGACATGGCCTTCTTTAACCAACGCGAGCGAAATAACCTTTGCTGTGCTCATTAGTCTTAGTTTTGTAACACTAGCTAAAGTGACCCACAGTTTGTTTTCTCCCATTCCATTAGTGCTAAGACTACTTAGCTTTGCACTCCCTATTGGTATGGCTATCGCGGCGGTGGCAACAAGCGCATACGACGCGACCCGCATCCTTTTTGCCGCCAGCCCTTTTATTGCTGCTTATCATATTAGCTTAGCGTTTATTTTTAAGGATAAACAAAACCTCGCATCCAGCCGGCTGTTCGCCTTCGCCTGGGTGTTCGTATTCATGCTGTATGCTGTATTCGTAAAAATCGCCTTCGACGATGCCTTTTACACCGCGCCCATTGTCATGATTATTTTAACCCTACTGACCTTGTCTTTGCTTTGCATTGGCTTTGCTGTTGAATTAAAAGAGCAAAACGTGAGCAGGCTACAATTGTCTGAAAGTGAAGCTACTATTAGTAGCCTTCATCACTTTTATGATTTGTTTAGAAATTCCAGTGAAGGTCTATACACCTCAACCTTAGACGGTGAATTAAAAACGGTTAACCCTGCCATGTGTGCCCTCTTTGGCTATCCAGATGAAGCGAAAATGTTAGCCCAGGTGAAAAACACCAAGCAGTTTTACGCCAACTCAGAAGACCGCGACGTATTGGTAGGAGAGCTACTTCATAGCGGGCAGGTAGCGGCGCGGGAAATTAAAGGTATGCGCGCCAACGGCAGTGCATTTTGGTTTTCTATATCTTGCCAAGTACGAGAAAACGACAATGGTAGCTTTTTGTATGGCTCTATTATCGATGTAACCGAGAAAAAGCAGTCAGATACTAGCCTACAATTTATGGCTACTCACGACTCGCTAACGGGGGTTTATAATAGACGACAGTTTGAAACTACGCTTACCGCTAGGCTAAGCGAAAAGTCTCCCATTCCGCCGTGCGTGCTGTATTTGGACTTAGATCGCTTTAAAATTGTTAATGATACCTCTGGTCACAAAGCCGGCGATGCCCTGATTAAAGACATTGCCCACTTGCTAGAAAAGTCACTTCCCAATGAGGCAATGCTGGCGCGTATCAGCGGCGATGAGTTTGGCGTAATATTTGAAAATCAGCCTGAAGAACAAGCTTATTTGCAGGCAACCACATTGTTAAATGCCGTTCAGGCTTACCGCTTTTCTTGGGAAAACCGTATTTTCAGCTTAGGGGTTAGCATTGGTATGGTAGTGTGTACCGACCCAGATGCCAGTGCCGAGCAATACATTTGCATGGCTGATGCCGCCTGTTATTACGCTAAAGATCAGGGGCGTAATCAAATTCATAAGTACAGCAAAGACGATGAAAGTACGCTGCGCTACCAAAATGAGCTTGATTGGGTAAACAGCATTCATTCGGCATTATCAGAAGACAGATTCCTACTTTACTACCAGCCGCTTAGACCATTAAGCCGACCTAATGACGGCCATTATTATGAAGTACTTCTGCGTATGAAAGAAACCGACGGTCGCATTGTTGAGCCCGCCGCATTTTTGCCTACCGCTGAACGTTTCGAGATGAACGTTAAAATAGATAAATGGGTCATTGTTAATACCTTTAGTTGGCTAAATGAGCACCCCGAGCATTTGGCTGAATTAAAGCGCTGTAGTATTAATTTAAACTGCCATTCCTTAGCCGACAGAGACTTTAAGCTCTTCGTGCTAAATGCGTTTGAACGTTACAACATTCCGTACGATAAAATTTGCTTCGAGATGATTGAGTCTGTCGCGATTATTAAAATGGAATACACCATCGACTTCATGCGTACCTTCCATCGTTTGGGCTGCTCCTTTGCATTAGACGATTTCGGCAGAGGGTTTGCGTCATACGGTTATTTGAAACATCTACCTGTAGATATTGTCAAAATTGACGGTACTTTCATTAAAGACATGCGAGCAGATCCTGTTGATGTGGCTATGGTGTCTTCCATTAAAGATGTGGCAAAAGCCTTAGGAATGCAGACCGTAGGTGAATTTGTAGAGTCTGATGCCACTATGACGCAGCTAGGTAATATGGGCATCGATTTCGCCCAAGGCTACGGTGTAGCTGAGCCCGCTCTGCTTGACGACTTCAAACCGTTATAACCTAAAACCGATTAGGCTATGGTATTGCTACACTTTAAAAGGGGTATATTGTAACATTCGCGGATTAATGAATGGGGAGCTGTACCTGTCTTAAGTCCTTGTAAAAGGCAAGAACACCCCCACATAACGCTTATGATCCAGGTGTAGAAGTAACATGAGCAGCAAACAACCTAAATACGAATATGTCAGTTCCGCAAAATTACCTACTCGTCATGGTAATTTTAAAATCCATGGTTTCGTTGAAACCAGTGGACAGGAGCACGTGGCGCTTTCCTATGGTGAATGGAAAGAAAACGATGTGGTACCCATCCGCATTCATTCTGAATGTCTAACGGGAGATGCCCTTTTCAGCACCCGTTGCGATTGTGGTTTTCAGTTAGAAAAAGCCATGCAGAACATTGCCGAAAATGGTTTTGGCGTTTTACTTTATCTTCGTCAGGAAGGTCGAGGTATTGGGTTACTGAATAAAATTCGCGCTTATAATTTACAAGATAGCGGCATGGATACGGTTGAAGCCAATGAACATCTAGGTTTTGATGCCGATTTACGTAGCTATGATATTTGTAAGCTAATGCTCGATACCTTAGCTGTGCATCGCGTTGAGTTGATGACCAATAATCCTAAGAAGCTAGCGGCATTAAAATCGTTAGGCATTGATGTAGTGGCACGTAAGCCTATCGATCACGGTATTACGGAAGACAATAAGAACTACATCAAAACCAAGACTGAAAAGCTTGGTCACGCATTCGACCCCCACTCTTTCAAATAAGTCACTTTTCCATTCAATCTATTCCAACCTGAATGACAATAATTCAGGTTGGTTCAGGTTACGTTAATAACCGATGGGCTATAACAGATACAGACTTTGTGACATTGCCTGTAAAAGTGCTTAGTTTAAGCACTCTCATGCAGAGTAATGTAAGGAGAACGTATGAAAAAACTGACTTTAGCTTTACTCGTAGCCATGGGAACTCTATCAACATCATTCCCCATGCTCGCATCGGCAACGGTTGAGCCAGAAACTAGTGTAGATAACTACCAGTATTCAGACGCTGAGCTAGATAGCCTACTTGCGCCCATTGCGCTCTACCCTGACACCTTGCTTACTCATATTATGATTGCGGCCACCTACCCTCTTGATGTAGTGGCAGCAGACAGGTGGCGTCAAAGCAATTTGCACCTTACCCCTGAACAAGTAGAGCAAGCGCTAGATCCGGTTACTTGGGATCCGAGTGTAAAAGCCTTGGCTGCATTTACCGATATTCTGCACACCATGGCCGAAGATCTAAACTGGTTACAAGCGCTTGGTGATAACGTGCTAATTAGTGAAGCCCGTGTACTGGATAGAGTACAGTTGCTTCGCCAACACGCCCTTAACACCGGTAACTTACAATCGAATGATTATCTTGAAGTAGAGCGTGAGATAGAACAAGAACGTAGCGTGATTGTTATCGCACCTCGCCATAGAGATGTGGTTTACGTGCCTTACTACGACCCGCTTATTGTGTTTGGGCTTTGGTCTCATGCCATAGCGCCTGTGCACTGGCATCATAGGGTTAGCTACCGTCATCGCGGGAATTTTTTCTGGGCACCGCAGGTTAGGCTTTCAAGTTTCTTCTATTTTGGCGGTATTCGTTGGACCAATCGCCATGTAGTGATCCACAGAGAACCAGTGCGTCACTATTACAAAGGCACCCCAAATAAACGCGTTTATAGCAAAGGTTATCAGCGCTGGCAGCATAATGCTGACCACCGTAGAGCTCGCTATTCTAACCGCGTGGTACATAGTGCGCCTAAACGATATAGCGCCACTCGCTCAGTGAAAGTAAGAAGCCACGAGCGTGGTAACACTAGGGTTATCAACGCTAAGTCTTCAAGGCACACGCAGACAAGCGTCTCTCAAAATAATCATCGAAACATACAACACAATAACCAACTTAAAGGACAAACTTCGCACAATGTAAATGTGGCAAACAAGCAGTTAAAAACACCACGCACGGTGACTCCTAGACATAGCACTACGACGCGAACAGTCACGACCACTAAAACCGTGAAGCGTGAGAGTAATAAGGCTTCAGGGCAGAAGTACCAGCAAGGCGCTTCTACCCATGTAAAGCGGACGCAAACTAGCGCTAAAAACACGCAAGCTAGGGATACTCGTACAGCGTCTAACCGTCCGTCAATGTCGCAACAACGTACTACACGGAATGTTGATCGCAGCGCGAGTCGCGACAGAAGTGTAAGTCGAGAGAGAAGTGTAAGCCGTGAAAGGAGCGTAAGCAGGCAAAGCAACGTTAACCGTAACAGAAGCGGGCAAAGTAAATCTCATTCACAGAAGTAGGTTGAGACTAAATCGGTTGGGGCAAACACGCCTCTAACCTAAAAGCCAAACGCGCCTTGTTCATACAGGCGCGTTTGTTTTTAATGGCAAGCGGCATTATCTCTGCGTAGTATAAGTTAAAATTTTTGATAGTATTAGGTTTTCATGCACGCAGCCTCACCTCCTCAAGCCTTGTTATGGGCTTATTTACTATCTCCCAATGGTGACGTTACAACCATTGAAGCGAAGGCTATTCCCGACGCCTTAGCACAGTGTGCATCCAGCGATAATTACCTTTGGCTGCATGTACAGTCAGATGCTGAAGACGCTGGCGCCTTGTTGCAATCTAGTGGTTTACATCAAACCGTGATAGACAGCTTACTTGCGTTAGAAACAAGACCAAGAGCCATGACGCTGCATCAAGGTACCTTAGTGTATTTGCGAGGCATCAATAAAAACCCTGATGCCGACCCAGAAGATATGGTGTCGCTACGTACATGGTACAACAGCCGCATTATCGTAAGTGCTCGACGTAAAAACAGACGATTAGCCTCCATTCAAAATCTTCGCGATGAAATAGCCTCTAAACAGGTGCCTATTAGCCCATCGGCACTTTTGCTTAACATGATCACAAAAGTCGCCGATACCATTTTGGACACGGTTGATGAAATGGACGAGAGCCTAGTAGGGTTTGAAACCCGTGAACAACTTCGAAAGGAAGATAGGCAAAATTTGTCTATCGTAAGACGCCAAGCCGCATCTATCAGGCGCTACCTAGCGCCACAACGTGATGCGTTGGATGCCCTACTTCGTTTGCCCGATGCGTTATCGCAAAATCAGAGTTTTGAACTGCGTGAGCAAACCGACCGCATGAGCCGATATGTAGAAGACATGGACTTATTGCGAGAAAGAGCAATTGTACTTCAAGACGAATTGCGAAACCGCATAGCGGAGCAACAAGGTGTTCGCATGTATGTCTTGTCGATGGTAACGGCTATCTTTCTGCCTTTGTCTTTTTTAACGGGAGTGTTTGGCATGAACGTTGGAGGATTACCTGGCACAGAATCTGCCAATGCTTTTCTATATTTAATCCTTGGAATGGGTGCACTAAGTCTCTGCATGTTGGTCGCAATGCTATGGAAGCGATGGCTTTAATAGCGCGTATCTATCCTATCAAATTCATTAAAAATAATTAATTTTCAAGGTATTAGTATAAAGGCTAATAGATTTTAATTTTTTTAATCGTATGATTGGTCAAAATAGCGCTCTTAGCATTTTTTGCCTACACTTAGGCAAACTGCTTTAGTGGAGAGAAAACAATATGCAGTACCCTTGGATACAAGAAGGACACAAGATCTTTCGAGTAGTTATACTTATTCAATTAGTCATTTCTTTTATCATAGGCTTTGTGACAGGCGATATCATCACAGCCGTGGTGCTTGGCATTCCTATCGCTGCTCTGCCTCTATACTTCAGCTTTCAACAGCCTCAGTCAGTTATCAGCCGTCATGCAGTAGCCATTGGCATTCAATTACTCACAGCACTGCATATTCATCAAACCTTCGGGCTTATTGAAATGCACTTTGAAATATTCGTGACATTGGCGTTTCTTTCTTATTTCAGAGACTGGAAGGTAATTGCGACAGCCACTGCCGTGGTTGCGGTACACCACATCAGCTTTTATATTCTGGCTACGCAAGGTGCTCCTGTATTTATCTTCCAAGAGGGAGATCTAACGTTCCCTATTTTATTAATGCACGCGGCTTTTGCATTAGCGGAAGGCGGCCTTTTGATGTACATGGCCAAACAAGCCCATCAAGAAGGGGCTGGCGCCGCAGAATTACGTATTGCTATAGAAAATATGCAGAGAACTGAAGGGCAAATAGATTTATCAGTATCCTTCGAGCGAGAAAACGAGATACTTCGTCCATTTGGCGAACTTATTGACCAGGTTAAAGACTTAGTTGCTTTAGCGTCTTCATTAATGAATGAGGTCGTTAAAGGTTGTGAAAAAATGGAAACTGCGGCGAGCAATATGTTCGAAATTAGCCGTAATACCGACCAAGAAATTGCCATGGTGTCAGCTTCGTCTGAAGAAATTGCGCAAACCATGCAGATGTCTGCCGAACAGACAACACGAGCTAGCGACAAAGCGTCTGCGGCAGAGGCCTCTTCAGGTTCAACTCGCGACTCTATTGTCACCACCAGCAGAACTATAGATTCGCTGCGTAGCACGCTAAATAACGCTGCAAAAACTAACACTGCACTTAACGAACAATGTTCGCACATTTCAGAAGCCATGCGCGCCATTACTTCAGTGGCAGAGCAGACTAACCTGTTGGCGCTTAACGCGGCTATCGAATCGGCCCGTGCTGGTGAGCACGGTAGAGGGTTTGCTGTGGTTGCCGATGAAGTACGTACCTTGGCTATTCGTTCAAAAGAAAGTGCTGACCAAATTACCTCGGTTACCGAGCAGTTAGTAAGTCAAACGGCAAGTTCGGTCGACCAAATGCAAACCTGTATTCAGCTTGTTGATGAAGCGGTACTATCGGCTGATACTGCCACCCAGGCAATGTCTGAAATCACGACGCAAATTCAGTTTGCCAGTGAGAGCATGACAGAAATTGCGACCTCTGCCGTTGAGCAAGAAACTGCATCGGCTTCCATCGCAGAAAGTACAGCACGATTAAGTGAACTGACTTCTGAAGAGCTAGCTACGGCGGAATCGTTATCAGCAGAAGTGGAAATTTTGTCTCAAATTTCACAACAAATGCGCGGTGCTATAGGTCGCTTTAAGCTGTAATGTCGAAAAAGGGAAGTTGGACGCTGCTGCTTGTATGGGCAATCAGCTTACTAAGTGCTGTTTTGTTTTATAGCCAGCGTCAGATTTCTGAGTTCGATCCTAAAGGCACTTTACTGCATCAATCAACAAGCGTCACCTTTGACGCTTCTTTGATAACGCTGCTTAAAAACTATGATGTGCCTGCTGGCAGTATTGTTCATGTGGGTACGCAGGAAAATTGTTACTGCGACACCCTTACCGATCCCCATCAAACTCAGCTGATTAACAAACTAGGTCAATTAGACTACAGCGGTTTTAGGCTAGACATTGAAAATGTGCCAGAACTCGCCGCTATATTGCCTTCTGTACCTGCACTTATGGTTGTGGACACCCAATATAACCTTCGCTACTTGGGCCCTTATGCAACAGGCTATGGCTGCTTCACCGGCAAAAATTTAGTGGACGAAATTAGTGGGTATGCATCAAATTCGTCTTACATAAATGCTGTGGTAAAAACCGAAGCCGATGGGTGTTTTTGCAGCTCGCACCGTTAGGGGTGAGATAGCCCTTTTAAATGTGCTACCACACTGCGCCCAAGCGCACTTAAATCGTACCCCCCTTCAAGCGTACTCACAACACGGCCATTACAGCAAATATCAGCAACACGCCTGATGCGCTGGCTCACCCAAAAATAATCGTCTTCGGTAAGGCGAAGGTGCGCCATAGGATCTTCAGCATGGCCATCAAATCCTGCCGATATAAAGATAAGCTCAGGCTGAAAATTCTCTAGTGCATTAAACCAATGGGAGATTTTTTCTCGAAACACCTCGCCGGTAGAACCTGCTTCAATTGGCACAGATAAAATATTACTTGCTGACACAGGCGCACCGCTATGAGGATAAAACGGATGTTGAAAGCTAGAGCACATCATTATGCGCTGATCCCCTGCAATAATATTTTCAGTACCATTGCCGTGATGCACATCAAAATCGATAATAGCCACACGAGAGAGCTGATAGTTTTGTAAGGCATAGCGAGCAGCAATAGCCACGTTATTAAACAGACAAAACCCCATTGAACCGTCGTAGGTAGCGTGATGCCCTGGCGGACGAGCCAGACAGAATGCCTGTCTATCATCACCCTGCATAGCCCAATCTACGGCATTACAACCCGCCCCTGCCGATTCCAAAGCCGCAGGCAGGGTGTATTCCATCAACCCAGTATCATCATCTAGCCAAGTAACTGGGTTACTGTCGTTATGATTTACATCGGGATGTGCCTTTGTGGCTGCTGACAAGTGTTGTGCACGGGAAAACACACTTTTCACATACTCTGGGCTATGTGCCAAGGTAAGATAAGCTTCAGCAATAGGCTTTGCATCAGCGTGTTCACACACCATTTCTAAACCTGACGCTAATAGCTGGTCGTCTATTGCATACAATCTATCAGGCGACTCAGGATGCTCTGGCCCTAAGTCGTGCTTAATACCATGTTTTGTGCGATAAATTCGAATGGTCATGGTAACTCACTCACATTTAATACCAATTCAACGTCACTGGGGTCACCGGTAAAAAGCCGTTTAAACTGCATTTGTTCAAAGATTGTGATCATGGGGGTATTTTCTCCCCTAACATAGGCCACCATTTGATTTATTTCACGGGCTTTCGCTATACGAATAAGCTCGTTCAATAGCCTACTTGCCATGCCTTTACCCTGCTGTGTTTCTCGGGTTACAAACGCCACCTCACAGGAGTTATTACTGGCGTTGTAATAAAACCGGCCTACGGCATGAATGGTAATTCGAGACCCTTCTTGACGCACTATGCACAAAGCCACGTCAGAGGTTTGATCTACACTCACCAAGTTACACGACTTCTCTCTCGACATTTGTTTGGGGTCGTAGTTGTAGCGAAGTCGCAAGGTTTCTTTGGTGTGCGAATAAAAGAACTCTTGAAGGCGGCGTTCGTCAGCGGGATTCAGCGGGCGCATGTAAAACTTCTCGCCTTGAATATTTAGCCTTTTAAGCTGAATAGCGCCTAGTTCTGGAATATCTGTCGGGTACTTTTCTTGGTAATGCGGCACCCAATAATGTTGCCTAACTTCTTCTAATAGCTGAGATCTGAACTTAGGGTGTGCCACCCGAATAAGCTCTAGCGCCCGCTCACGAATACTTTTACCTTTAAGCGAGGCAATACCGTACTCGGTAACAACATATTGCACGTTTCCCCGCGAGGTTACTACCCCAGCCCCTTCGGCAAGACGCGGCGTAATACGAGATATGGTTTCATTTTTAGCCGTTGATGGCAGCGCAATAATAGCTTTGCCCCCTTTGCTAATAGATGCACCGGTGACAAAATCGACCTGACCACCAATACCACTATAAAAATCATAGCCCAGTGAATCGGCTACCACCTGCCCCGTTAAATCAACTTCTAAGGCACTGTTAATTGCCACCATATTGTCGTTTTTAGCCACATTGGTGGGCTTGTTCACATAACTGCTAGGGTAAAATTCAATATGCGGATTGTTGTCGATTAAATCGTAGAGCTTACGAGTACCAATGGCGAAACTAGTGACTACCTTTCCGGGGTGGAAGGTTTTTTTCTTATTGGTCACTGCGCCTGATGCTAGCAGCTCAATAATACTGTCGGTAAGCATTTCGCTGTGAATACCTAAGTCTTTGTGATGACAAAGGTACTTAAGCGTGGCACTGGGAATTTTGCCTATACCGAATTGCAATGTAGCGCCATCATCAACCAGCATTGAAACGTACTGGCCGATACGCTCGGCTACGCTATCAATAGGTGGCGGCATCACTTCCACTAAGGGCTCGTTTGCTTCAATACATGCGGTAATTTCACTGACGTGAATATAGGAATGACCAGCGGTTCGGGGAACTTGCGGGTTTATTTGTGCAATCACGTATTTGCTTTGGCGCACTGCCGACATGGCAATATCAACCGCCGCACCTAATGAGCAATAGCCGAATTCATCAGGGGGACTGACATTTACCAGCGCGGCATCTAAAGACAGGGTGCCATCACTAAACAAACTTGAAATTTCAGAGAGAAATACGGGGGTGTAATCGGCTCGGCCTTCATCAACGGCTTGCCGCATGGCTTGACCACCAATAAAGAAAGTATTGGCTTTAAATAGATTTTTGTACTCATCGTTCACCCAGCGCGTATCGCCAAGTGCAAGCATGTGTACTAATTCAATATCGCTAAAGCCATCGCTATTATCAATTAAGTGCTGAATCAGTGCGTAAGGTACTGATGCATTACCACCTACAAATAATCGACAGCCTGATTTTATCAGCGCTTTCCAATCTGGTTCAGACGGTAAACCTATTGCCATACCCTCGGCCTTATTCCCGCTAATCTGTACCACTATAATGACACATTTTTCCCGTTGTGCGTTACCAAGCTGGCAAGACAACGGGAAAAACGTTAAAGCGGCAAATCATCCACTAGTTCAATGTAAACGGATGCAACCAATTGCGGAAGAAAGGTGATATGGCAAACATGCTCTTTGACAGTCTGTGACCATCTTCAAGCAGCAACAGTTGGGAATTACGCAGCTTCGCGTAATCAATACTGTGGGCAACGGGAATGACATCATCATTCCAGCCGTGGATAACACTGGTTTTACCGGTGTAGTTGTACTCTTGCACTTCATAGTTTGGCATATACAGCGCTGGCGCTAATAAGAACAAGCCCCTTGCAGATACACGCTCAGCAGCCACTAAAGACACATAACCGCCCATACTAGACCCAACCAGTATGACTTCATCGCCTTGCTCTTCTACCGTATCCACCAACCGGGTAATACGATCTTCCGGCGAAGGTAAATCTTGGTAATCCACACTAATAACATTAAAGCCAACATCGCTAGCTACATTAGACAATGTAGTGATCTTACTGCCCCAAGGGCCGCTTTCTTTTCCATGAGAAAAAATGACAGTTGTCATCGTAAAACCTCAACGTCTAAGTTATTTATCTTGTTTATGAAACAGCTTTTCAACCATTACGTAGAACATAGGTACGAAGAAAATGGCTAAGAAAGTGGCAGCAAACATGCCCCCCATCACCGCAATACCTATCGCGTTTTGGCTTGCTGAACCTGCACCACTAGCCAAAGCAAGGGGTGTTACACCGAGTATAAAGGCCATAGATGTCATTAATATTGGGCGAAAACGCTGAGAAGCTGCGTTTGATACCGCCGTCATTAAGTCTATGCCTTCTTCATATTGGTCTTTTGCGAACTCAACAATAAGAATAGCATTTTTCGCCGCCAGACCCACCGTGGTCAAAAACGCAACTTGTAGGTAAACATCGTTTGGCAGATTGAATAAAAACGCTGCTGTCACAGATCCTAATATACCTAAAGGTACCACCAGCATTACCGCAAATGGCACAGACCAACTCTCATATAATGCCGCTAGACATAAAAATACGATGAGAATAGAAATAGCATACAGCATAGGTGCTTGCGAGCCAGCTTGTTGTTCTTCAAAAGATAACCCTGACCACTCAATGGCATAACCGTCAGGTAATTGCGCAACCAGCTTCTCCATTTCTTCCATGGCTTCACCGGATGAAATACCTTCAGCAGGGCTACCTTGAATGTTGACCGACGAAATACCGTTAAAACGCTCCAGTTTAGGCGAGCCATAAACCCACTGGGTAGAGGCAAAAGTACTGAAGGCCACCATGTCACCGTCGGCGTTGCGTACAAACCACTTATCTAAATCGTCTGGCGACATGCGATATTGAGCATCCGCTTGCATGTACACCCGTTTAATACGGCCTTTATCAATAAAGTCATTAACGTAGCTTGAACCCCATGCGATTTGTAGCGCACTGTTTATTTCGCTTAAATTTAACCCCAATGCAGAAGCTTTTTCACTGTCTATATTGACCTTAAACTGAGGTACGTCGCTTAATCCATTCGGGCGAACACCCGCAAGTTTAGGGTTTTGTGCGGCCATACCTAACAACTGATTACGGGCATTCATCAAGGCTTCGTGACCGTTGCTTCCGCGATCTACAAGTTGCATATCAAAACCTGTGGCGTTACCCAATTCCATAATCGGCGGCGGTACAATAGGAAATGCCGATGCATCTTCAATCTGACTAAATGCCCCAAAGGCCCGGCCTACTAGTGCAAATGCTGAGTCGTTTTCGTCTCGCACGCTCCAGTCATTCAAGTTAACAAAACCCATACCCGCGTTTTGTGCTTGGCCAGCAAAACTAAAACCAACGACCGTAAATAAGCCGTTTACTGCACCTTGCTCTTGGTCTAAGAAAAAGTCTTCAGCTTTTTTAACCGATTCTAATGTACGACCCGCTGTAGCCCCAGGCGGTGTGCTTATTAGCACCATTAAGCGGCCTTGGTCTTCATCTGGCAAAAACGCGCCTGGTAGTTGCGCAAAAATATAAGCCATGCCCGCGACTAAGATGCCGTACACTGCAAAGTAACGTTTTGCGCGCTTTGCCATATGGGTGGTGGTGCGCTGGTAACGGTCTCGCCCTTTGTTAAAGGTGCGGTTAAACCATCCAAAGAAACCTTTGTCTTTGTCGTGTTCTGGATCGTGTTGTTTTAACAATGTGGCACATAAAGAAGGTGATAAAATGATAGCCACTAAGACTGAGAATCCCATGGCTGATACGATAGTAATTGAAAACTGACGATAAATAGCGCCTGCAGAACCACTGAAAAAGGCCATAGGAATAAATACTGTCGACAAAACTGCCGCAATCCCTACTAACGCGCCTGTGATTTGAGACATAGACTTTTTAGTCGCCTCAGCAGGTGGCAAGCCTTCCTCTTCCATAATACGTTCGACATTTTCTACCACGACGATGGCGTCATCTACCAACAAGCCAATGGCCAATACCATAGCAAACATCGTCAGCACGTTAATGCTATAACCAAACGCAAGCAGTACCGCAAATGTACCGAGTAAAACAACAGGAACCGCAATGGTAGGGATAAGGGTAGCGCGCCAATTCTGCAAAAACAGAAGCATAACGAAAAAGACCAATACCACGGCTTCGATTAGCGTGTGAACTACCGATTCAATTGATAGTTCGATAAAGGGTGACGCATCAACCGGATAAACAACTTTTACGCTATCTGGTAAATTGCTGCGAAGCTCTTCAACACGTTGTTTTACTGCATTAATCGTATCAAGCGCATTCGCACCTGACGCTAAACTTATCGCCATGCCCGAAGCAGGATGACGATCGTAACGAACAATGACATCGTAGCTTTGTGCACCAAGCTCAACTCGCGCCACATCACGCACACGAACCTGAGAACCATCGGTATTAACTCGCAACACAATACTTTCAAAGTCGTCCACGGTTTGCAGACGAGACTGTGCTTGAATAGTTGCGTTAATCTGCTGACCTTGAATAGCAGGTAGCCCACCTAATTGACCGGCTGACACATCAGTATTCTGAACTTCTACCGCACCTTGAACATCTACAGGCGTTAGGTTGTAGCTATAGAGTTTGTCTGGATCTAACCAAATACGCATTGAACGCTGGGCGCCAAAAACACGTACGCTACCGACACCATTAACTCGAGATATTGGATCTTGAAATTGAGAGACTAACAAGTCACTTAAATCATATTGACTCATTTGCCCTGTTTCGTCATAAAAACCAACAGCAAGTGAGAACGCAGAGTTAGATTTGGCAACGGTTACACCTTGTTGTTGCACTTGGGTAGGTAACAAAGGTAGTGCAGATTGCACCTTATTTTGGGTTTGAACCTGGGCAATGTCTGGGTCTGTGCCTGGTTCAAACGTGAGGCTGATGGACATACTACTATTTGAACTACTAGCCGAAAAATAGCGCAGGTTATCTATGCCTGAAAGGTTCTGTTCAACCACTTGTGTTACTGAATTTTCAACGGTTTCAGCTGACGCACCAGGATAAGATGCCGTAATAGTGACCGTCGGCGGAGCGACTTTAGGGTATTGTTCAATAGGCAGGGAAAATATAGCAAGTACCCCTGCCATCATGGTAATGATGGCAAGTACCCAAGCAAAAACAGGTCTGTCGATAAAAAAGCGAGCCATAGTAAACTGATCCTATCTTAACGTGAGCCGCGTGACGGTGACTGCCACTCGCTGGTGTTTACTTTGCTACCGGGTTTCACTTTTTGGTAACCAGAAACAATTAATCTATCGCCTTCTTTAATACCCGATGTGACAATATATTGGTCTTTATAGATGTCGCTCGTTTTGAGTGCGCGAGCTTCTACTTCGTCATTACTGTTCACTACATATACAGATAATGAGCCGTCTTGTTGACGCATAGTGGCGCGCTGAGGCACTAACAACGCTTGTTCTGTACCCGTAATAACATGGCCTTTCACGAATAAACCTGGTAATAACAAGCCATCTGGATTTGGCATTTCGGCGCGAAGGGCAACTGACCCCGTACTTTCATCTACGGTCACTTCTGAAAACTTCACACTACCTGTGTGTTCGTATTTTTTACCTGTGGCTTCATCGAGAGTTAGCTCAACAGGCATAGAGCCTTGTTCTTGCATGGCCTGGCGAAGGGTGAGTATGGCGCGACCCGACTCCTGCATATCTATAAAGATAGGGTTCAACTGAGTGATTGTGGCAAATTGCTGCGTTTGGTTAGTCGTCGCTAGTGTACCTTCAGTGACGAATGAGCGACTGATACGACCGCTAATTGGCGCATACACTTTGGTATAACCCAAATTAACTCGTGCTAAATCCACCGCTGCTTCAGCAACAATAATGGCGGCTTGCGCTTGTTCTTTTTGCGCAATCACATCGTCGTATTCCTGGCGACTAATTGCATTTTGTTTAATAAGGTCGTCGTAGCGACGAGCTTTTGCTTCTAACGTTTTCAAATTCGCTTCGGCACTTTTAACATCAGCAATGGTGCTGTTTAACTGAGCACGGTAGCGTGCATCATCAATTTGATAAAGCTGCTGGCCTTTTTCAACTTGTGCACCTTCTTCAAATAGACGCTCTGTAATTACCCCATCCACTTGAGGACGCACTTGAGACTGACGAGACGGTGTGACCCTTCCAGGAAGAATCATTTCATGGGTTACCGATTGGCGAGCAATCGTAAGTACCGACACAGACTGTGGCGGCATACCTTGCTGCCCTGCACCCGCCTGTTCAGACTCAGACGAACACCCAATCGCACCTACCAACAAAGCTAGGGTAGTGATGACATAAAAAACGCGTTTCATAATAATTTCTCGAATTTTAAAAACTAACGGTTACCGGCAAACGAGAACGTTTAACCCATAAACTTAAATTTTGAACCTGTCTCAACTTAGGTAGCATTCATGCGCTGAACTATAAATACCTTGGCATTACTCAGCGCGATCACATCAACTGGACTAATGAGATCGTACGCTCCAAATGCAGCGTGACATTACAGTAATTCAACAATGTAACAACCTGCTGTGACGAAAGGATGATTTACCTGCCAGCATGAACACTGGAATATCCTTACTCGCGTATATACCTGACACAAGTTTTACATTGTGTGCGCTTATACTTAAGATTAAAAGTAAAGGGAGTTGAAGATGCTGATCTTGTCGGTCAGCTGCATCGTTTTTATACTATATCGCACTATTAAGCATGTAAAACTCGCTTTTCATTCAATTTTTAGCGTTAGAGCCCGTAATATCGCAATAAAGTTTGGTACGCTGAAATAACATCTTGCGCCGCTTCATGGCTGCCCCCCTTGTCTGGGTGCACTGTTATTAACTGCTTTCTATACTGCCTTTTGAGGGTGGTTAACGTAATAGTTTCTGCCTCATCGATATTGAGTATCGCATGACAGTGCGCAATATTTTCTTTTGAATCATAAATAGGCTCACCGCCCATCATTTGCTGCCAAAAACCATTCAATAAGGCTTCTACATCGGCTTCGCCAGTACTGGTTAAGTTTTGCCAGTTCAGATAGTAATCAGCAAGTGAATCGCTTTTACCCAATGTGGTGGCGTTACGCTCACCGTCGCTTTGACTACTCGCTTTTAAGGGCAGTAGCACTATACGGGTAGCATGAATATCTAGCTCGCCCACCAAGGCATCACGCCAAAGGTTCCTTAGTAAATATAGGGTATGAAACAAGATGAAGTGCGTATTGAACAAAGCGAGGGAGTCGCGCAGCGCATTGTCATTAAACAACTGATAAGGAGGTGACTTAAGTTGCGAAATTAGCGCGTACTCTGTCATCCCTTCTTCAAACTCTGCTTTTTTGGTGGAAAGTATGTCTAACAACAACTCCACTTTTTGCGCATTAGTCGCGTTAAAAGAAGGTATCTCTTGAGCATTCCCCATGGTAAACCTCATGTTTGTATCAGCCTATAGCATAGCAGAGGATGCTTACTTCCCCTTATCTAAAAACGCACTTGGGCTTCTGGTACCTTTGTAATTTCACTGCTTTATATGATTTTTGTAATATATCAAAAATTCCTCTTACAAATTTAGTTGAAAATTTGAACCAAAATAGCCAAATGGCTGTTAAAGTTATGTTATTCAAAGCAACAATAATAATTAGGAGCTCACTTGAAAGCACTCATTGCATTGACCAGCATTATTGGATTTTTAATGGTGGTATTACCAGGCCCGCTATATCAATACGCAGGCGTCGATTTAGGCATCGCATTTACCTCGCTGCGCTATGGCGTATATGTGGGTGGTGCAGCCATTATACTTATCATTCTACAAGTACTAATAAAACGTAAAAGCGTCAGCTGGGGAAGTACATTTGTTTTCGCTGTATTAGCGTTAATTGCCGTTGCCATGCCAGTTAGCATGATGGGCAAAGCCAGTACCGTACCGCCTATTCACGATATTACTACCGATGTGACCAACCCTCCGGCGTTTGTGGCTATTGCACCGCTGCGTGAAAATGCACCAAATCCTATTACTTACGAAGGTGGTGAGGTAACGCGTCAGCAAATCGATGCTTACCCTGAAATTAGAACCCAATTATTGGCGCAAAGTATTGATGAAGTCTTTGCCGCTAGTGAGCGTACTATTGACGCACTAGGCTGGGAGCGTGTTGCCGATGGCGCACTGCCCTACACTTTGGAAGCGACTGATACCACCCAGTGGTTTGGATTCAAAGATGATGTGGTTATTCGCCTTAAAGTTAAAGACGATAATACCCTGGTAGATATTCGTAGTAAGTCTCGGGTTGGTAGAAGCGATTTAGGTAAAAACGCCGAGCGCATCGATACCTTTTTAACTGCACTTCGCGCCCAACTAAACCCTAGCTAGACGCTAACTAATCGTTACCCTTAGGCTATACACAAAAAAGCTCAGGTACTACCTGAGCTTTTTTATACCCGACATTCTGATAGTGGTATTAGTGGGCTAATTTCAATACCACCACGCCTGCCACGATAAGGGCTGCGCCGAAGTAGCGCGCGATAGAAGTAGGATCGCCATAAAACACGACCCCAACTAAAAACGTTCCTGCTGCGCCTATGCCTGTCCACACAGCATATGCAGTACCTATGGGAATATTTTTTTGCGCCATCCATAGACAAAAACCACTGGCCGCCATAAACCCTATCGCTAACGTTATCCCCATCACGCGGGTTTCAGCTTCTTGAGACAGCTTCAATCCTACAGGCCAACCTATTTCCAATAAGCCCGCCACAATCAAATAAACCCAGCTCATTTTTTCTCCTTTTACCCTCAGCCTTTCACCAATCGCTTTCACTACTGGCTTTGCACTACAAGCTAGCCAATTGAATGCTTACCGCCCCTAATACTGCTGCGTTCAAGCGGTTGAACCAACGCCAAAATGACGGGCGCTGCATATGGTGCGCGAATTTAGCGGTTAGGGTACTTAGCCCAACAAACCATACAATAGATGCCCAAATTGCACCGAAGACAAACCACCATTTATCCAGTTGCCACTGGCTGGCCAAATTTCCCATCAACAACAGCGTATCTAAGTAAAAATGAGGATTCAACCATGTCACCGCCATGGCAATAAGGAACGCTCGCTTAAATGACGTTTGCTTCTTCGACATTTCAAGCACAAGCGCATCATCAGCCATAGAGGCTTTAAGCTTGTTAAACGCAAACCACAAAAGAAACACAACGCCGGCCCACTTAGTTACTGATACCAACAAAGGATATTCTTGTAACAGCAACCCGAACCCCATTGCTCCTAAGCTAATAGAAATGGCATCGCTCACGATAAACAGCAGTACGAACAACCCTGTCCATTGACGCTTCAAAGACTGTTCGATTAAAAAACTATTTTGTGCACCAACGGCAATTATTAGGGTGCCGCCCATCACAAAACCACTCAACGCTGCCGCAAACATGAACTAGACCTCAAAAATTGAAATGAATGAATAAGATGCGTTGATTTTAGCCACTCTTTTATACTAAATTAAATTAATAATTTTTCTTTGTTATTAAATTAATTAATACCACTGTAAGTGCTTAGTTATAAAGAGAACGAGCCTTTATCATGCTTGATTACGCCGCCCTACATAGTTTTCGCGAAGTACTACGCTACGGCAGTTTTGAGCGCGGTGCACAAGCGCTCAACCTGACTCAGTCGGCAGTTTCACAAAAGATAAAGCGACTAGAACAACAAGTGGGCGGGCCGGTTTTAGTACGAATGAAACCGTTAAAAGCCACGCCACTTGGCGAACAACTCTTGTCCCACGTGCAAAAAGTGAGCGTATTAGAAGAGCAGCTAACCACACGCCGCGGGGCGGCGGATCATGCTTCGCCACTGAGTGTCGCAGTAAACAATGATGTGCTAGCTACATGGTTTACTGAGGTGATGGCAAGATTCAGCGAGATACGTTCTAACCCCGTACATATTTATAATGCTGATCAAACCCAAACCCGCACCCTATTGCAGCAAGGTAAAGTCATGGCCTGCATTAGCCAAACTGGCACTCCCATTACCGGCGGGCAATCAGCTAGGCTGGGTACCATGAATTATCAACTCTATGCATCACCTAGCTTTATAGAACGTTACCTTAAAAATGACGTAAGCCCTGAACGGGTAATGGGCACACCGGGCTTACTTTATGACGAATTTGATGCCGCCCTACTCACCGATTATCAGCGAGAGTGTTTAGACTTCGCACCGTCACTCACCACATGTCATTGGTATCCGTCGTCTCATGGATTTGCAAAAATGGCCGTAGAAGGCGTAGCGTGGGCGTTACTGCCAACCTTACAAGTTAAACAAGAAGTTACATCGGGCCAGCTCATCTCGCTATTTCCTAGCAAACAATTAGGTGTGCCTTTGTTTTGGCATTGGACAGAACAGGCATCAAATGCCCTTGGCGATTTTAGCCAAATGGTTAAACACATATCAAAAGAACAGCTAAAACCATGAAGTACAATAAACACATCGCGTATTACCACCAGCATGCTTCAAAGCTTGCTTCACAATACACTAGCGTTGCATTTGAGGATGTACATGGCGATTGGTTGTCACATATACCATCGCTAACCCATACCACTATATTAGACATAGGTGCGGGGGCAGGCAGAGACGCGAAAGCCCTGGCTGATATGGGAAATCACGTTACCGCTATTGAGCCTGCAAGCGCGATAATGCAATCGGGCATGGCCTTTACAGGAGAGTCGGTAACGTGGATTAAAGATACCCTGCCCTTACTGACATCACAAAAAAAACAACACTACGGGTTAATTTTAATTAGTGCCGTTTGGATGCATCTAACCCACGTTCAGCAACAGCAAAGCTTGCAACGATGTAGCCAATTGCTTTTTGCCGAAGGACATTTAGTAATTACTTTACGACACGGCGAATTTGATGACGAACGGGTAGCTAATCCGGTGAATGTAAGTGACACCATCGAGTTCGCAAAATCTTGCGGCTTAACCTTAATGCATAACATCGCCTCTAGTGACAAATTGCACCGTCAAGGGGTGAGTTGGCAAACATTGATCTTTACAAAATAAGCAGAAATGTCGCTTCACTCCGAACACTTTTCATACTAACCTAGTGCTCGATTGCAGGTTAAATAAGCAACATAAATCCCAGCAACGTTATTCAAGCACAGTTAATTAAGCAAAGTTGTAGCCATCCGGAGGGCTTTTTTTGGCTGTAGTAAATAGACGTACCTGTTTCTTAATACTTTTCGCCGCATTGGGGATGCTGTTTAGCCTTTCTTTTTCTGTGTCTGCAATCCCTGAGACTGAAGCCACAGCTGCTTCTGACACTACACCAGGTGCAATTAGCGAGAATGCATTACGTGATTTTGAAGAGTCCATTTTTCTGCATCCTCAGCAAACCTACCGCAAATTAGTCACACTCGCGCAAGCAAATGACTTCAGCAATGAAGGCCGAGTTTGGTTACTGCTACGAAAAGCACAGTCCGAAAATGTATTAACCCTATACAAAGAAATGGATGCCACCCTAGTTACTGTTGCACCGCTCGCCAATGTAATGACCAACGAGCAGCATGCGCTGTGGCTTTATTTACGAGGGAGTCGGATGCACCAAACAGGCAATATTTCAGGCGCTATCGACACTTTAAAGTATGCAGTTGAAGTCGCCAAAGAAAACACTAACAGTACTATTTATGTGCTCGCTATTAGAGAATTAGGTTATGGGTTTGCACTTTCAGGGGACTACTACCGCGCCACCCTCATACTGCAAGATGCTTATAAAAACCTTGTCACTTTAAACAACCCCTTTTTTAATGGGTTATTAGAAGAGAGCTTAGGCGACACCTATAACTATTTGGGGAATTACACAAAAGCCATTGAGTATTACGAAGGTGCTCTTACCTTCTTCGAGTCAATTGGCTACCAACCCCATGTTGCCAGTACCTTGTTGGGTTTAGCTATGGTGAACCGGAAACTAGAGAGTTGGGATGATGCACTTTCCTATTTTAACCGTTACGAAATAGCACTCAGCTTTACTGACAATCACAGCGAAAATTTCTATTTGCATTATGGCCGCGCCATGACGATGGCAGAAAAAGGAGAGTGTAACCTTGCTATTGGTGCTATCGATGATGCATTGAGCTTATCGGGGCCCATTGATTACAACGCAGAACTATACAAAAAGCGCGCCCTATGCAATTTGACCCTTGATAACTTGTCTGCAGCTAAACAAGATTTATCGAAAGCACGCACTATCTTTAACGGCATAGAAGCATTGCACAATACGCAGTGGCATTTAGAGCTTGATTACATTGCAGGTTTAGTGGCATTTAAAGATAATCGCTTCGAGCAAGCTTTTGAATATATTCATATGTATTACAAAGACTTTCTTGAATTGCAGCGATTAAACAATTCAGAATATGTCACGCAAGTACAGGCTACGATGGAGGCCGAGCGTAAAGACAAAGAAATAGCCCTATTAAAACAACAAACCCAACTGCAAGCGGTAACGGCAAGGGAGCAATCGCTGAAAGTACGACAGAAAAATATGATGCTATCAGGAGTAGCATTAATATTTGCCTTATTGCTTATTTTTGTGATTTTCCAAAATAAAAACGCAAAAAAACTACTGGCGTTATCTATTCGAGACGAGCTTACTGGCCTGCACAATCGGCGTTATTTCTTTGATTACTTTGAAAATAACTTGGTTAAGCTGAACCCCAACCATGTTGGATTGGCACTCATTTCTTTCGACATAGACAACTTCAAACACATTAACGACAACCTTGGTCATCACGTGGGCGACGAAGTCATTAAAACCGTGGCGCAAACTGCAGCAAATACACTACGTACTAATGACGTTATTGCACGTATTGGGGGAGACGAGTTTATTATTGCCCTTCCCCGCACCACACTGTTACAAGCTAAAGAAATAGCCAAACGAATTCTCGAGAATATTAGAAGTCACCGTTTTATCACGAAAGAAGGCGCAGATTTTAGTGTAACGGCTAGTTTGGGCGTGGCTTATCATGATCAAAATAAGTTTATTGCTTTAGACGTAAAATCACTAATGGAGTCTGCCGACACAGCGCTATACCAATCTAAGCGTGCTGGCAAAAATCGCTTCACGGTTGCAGCTTAGGAAAAACGCGTGCAAGGCTTTATTTCTGGCAAAACTGACCTATTATTTAGGTAACCTTCAAGAAAGGGACGTTATGATCAAAGCGATATTGTTTTGCCTAGGCTTTTGTTTAATTTCATTTTTCAGCTGTGCAAACACGGGCTCTCGCCTAACTGCAACGGGCGGCATTACCGGGTTTGAAGGTACCGCTGGTGGTGGTATCACCCCTTGGGCCTTTATTAGCGGCTATGGCAGTAAAGAAGAAATTAACGGCACCGCCAACGTTCAATACCTACATTTAAACGACTACACCTTAACCACCTTTGGTGCCAGCTTAGGCATTTACGACCGCATAGAATTAAGTGTGCAGCGCCAAAGCTTGGATATTTCATCTGGTATTACTAGCAATGTCTTCAGTTTACTCACCGATGGAGCAATTAGCGCCGCCCAATCTACCCGTATCGACATGGATATTGTGTCTGCAAAAGTGAAAGTGTTGGGTGATGGTGTATTTACTCAACGTTCTTGGATGCCCCAAGTGGCTGTTGGTGCCCAATATAAAAAGCACCGAGATTTTGATACCACCCTTCTATTGCCTGATGGCAGCGGCCCACTTCCCAATCAAGGTGTAGCACGCATACTGGGCGCTAAAGATGATAGCGGTACTGACTTTTTTGTTTCTGCCACCAAACTTTATTTAGGCCACATTAACGGCTTTAACTTATTGACCAATTTAACTGCCCGCTATACCAAAGCTAACACCTTTGGCTTACTTGGTTTTGCTAGTGAGAATGACGATAGTTATAAAGTGGAATGGGAAGGCTCCTTAGCGCTGCTAACTAGCCCTTCAACCGTAATCGGCGTTGAGTTTAGAACTCAAACCAATCGCCTAGGCGGGTTAGCTGAAGAGGATACGGTAACCGACGCCTTCATTGCTTACTTTCCCAATAAGTCATTTTCCCTCACCGCAGCTTATGTAGATTTGGGCAACTTGCCTATGCAGCCTAGTTCGACAGGCTTCTATCTAACTGCCACTGCAAATTTTTAAGTTGGTGATGATGAGTAGCTATTTACAGAAAAAAAGAATAACGACAGCCGCAATCGCGTTACTTTTAAGTATGTTAGGAGGTATAAGCGGGTGCACTTCTACGCTAACGGCAAGCCAAACTTCTGCTAGTCTGTACGATGAAATAGGTGGCAGTAAAACCCTTAACACTGTGTTTGGTGTTGCTATTAATCGAATTTATAAAGACCCTGTTATAGGGCATTATTTTAATGGCGTGCCTAAAAGTCATTTACGCAAACAACTGGTATCACAAACTTGCGAGCTTATTGGCGGCCCTTGTGTTTACGAAGGCAAAGCCATGTTAGAGACCCACAAAGATTTAAATATTAAAGAACGAGAATTTTATATTCTGGTGGAGTACGTTCAGGGCGCTATGCGAGATGTAGGGCTGACTTATCAGCAAGAAAATCAAATACTGCAAAAATTAGCCCCGATTAAATATGAAACTATTTATCTGTAATTAGTGAGAAGGTGCCCAAGACAGTTGTCTTATAAAATCTAAATATTAACTCTTACGAATAAAAAAGCTGCGTCCAATACGTTATCTTACGCGTAAGGTTAATATCACCATCAAAAAAGACAACTTTTCATGTATTTACGCTGTGCTCAATTGCCTTTACGTTTCTCTTCCGTTTCCATTGCGCTTGCATTGTCATCAACACTTTTCATACCCGTTAGTTACGCACTAGACGATCCCGACGCGGTACCAGAACCAGATATTGAACGCATACGCATTCAAGGCAGCACGCAAACACAAAGTGGGCAATTTGTTTCAGCCTCTCAAGGTTGGGTATCGGGCGATACATTAGTCGAGCGCCCCATGCTTCGCACAGGCGAAATGCTAGAGTTTATTCCAGGCATGATGGTGACCCAGCACAGTGGTTCAGGTAAAGCGAATCAGTACTTTTTACGGGGCTTTAATTTAGACCATGGTACCGACTTCGCAGTCAGTGTAGATGGCATGCCAGTAAATATGCGAAGCCATGGCCACGGACAGGGTTACTCAGATCTTAATTTTGTAATTCCTGAAATGGTAGACAACTTAAGCTATTTTAAAGGCACCTACTACGCCAACATTGGCGATTTCTCTAGCGCTGGCGGCGCGTATTTTAGTTCTAAAGATAGCCTTGAAAGTAACCAACTGTTTGTAACCTTAGGTGAAGACAACTATCGCCGTGCCGTAACCCTAAATTCAGCCAGTATTGGTAAAGGGACGGCTATTGCCGCTTTGGAATACCAAACCTATGACGGCCCATGGACAGACATTAACGAAGACGTAAAGAAAAAGAACGCTAATTTACGTTATATAGTGCCTTTATTTGATGGTGAATTAGCCATTAGCGGCATGGCTTATGAAAACAATTGGAATAGCGCCGACCAAGTCCCTGCTAGAGCTATTGAAAGCGGCCTAATAGACCGATTAGGCTCGATTGATACTCAAGTAGGCGGTGATTCGTCGCGATACAGTTTGTCAGCGCAATACAGCAGCGACACGATAAATGCATCGCTTTATGCTATCGATACCGACCTTACCCTTTTCTCTAACTTCACCTATTTCTTAGATAACCCAGATATGGGAGATCAATTCGAACAAGCTGATGATAGAAAAATCTATGGGGGTGAATTATCTACAACACTTCCTCTTTCTACTCCATTTACCGTTGTCGAAGGAAGCAGTATTACCTTGGGTGGGCAATGGCGATATGACGATATCGATAATGTAGGGTTGTATCGCACACAAGACTTGCAGCGTATAGGTACTAATGGCGAAGGTATCATTCGTGAAGATGCGATAGAAAGTAGTTCTTACGCTGCCTTCGTCCAGTCAACAATAATGCTCTCAGATGCACTGTCTCTATCACTAGGTGGACGTTACGACTACTTTGACGTAGAGGTAGACGGCCAAAGTGAAAACAGCGGTAGCGAAAGCGAGGGTATGTTTAGCCTAAAAGCGGGCCTGAAATATCGCGTTACCGACACGGTTACCACCTTTGCCAACATAGGCCAGGGTTATCATTCGAACGATGCTCGAGGGACTACCATTACTCAAGACCCGGTCACAGGTGAAGCCGTAGAGCCCGCACCGTTATTGGTTCGCTCACTAGGTTACGAAACCGGCATTAACTGGACTGACGACAAAACGTACAATATTTCAGCTGCGCTTTGGCAGTTAGAATTAGACAGTGAGTTAGTATACGTAGGTGATGCGGGCTTTACCGAAGCAAGCCGCCCCTCTAAACGTTACGGGGTGGAGCTAAGCGCTTATTACTGGTTAAGTCATCACCTTACTGCCGATGTAGAAGCGGCATACACCAAGGCACGCTTTAGCGATACCGTTGATGGTGAAGGGGATCATATAGACGGCACAGTACCTGTAGTAGTCAGTGCGGGTGCTACGTGGTACCAGCGAAGCAATCAAAAAGGCTTCAGTTATACCTTGCGTGCAAGGTACTTAAGTTCACGCACAGTAGATAGCTTTGATGTTATTGAACCGCCTTCAACCTTTTTGTTAAACACCCAAGTTGCTTATCAACATAGCGATTGGCAAGTGGGTTTAGAGGTATTGAACCTGCTTGATAACGATGCACACGACATCGATTATTACTACGCCTCTCGTTTACCTGGCGAGCCAGAAGAAGGGGTAGAAGACTTACACTACCACCCCGTAGAACCAAGAACCGTTAGGCTTACCTTTGGGATTAAGTACTAGTTTGATAATGCCGCGCAAAGTGCTTGTTGTAATACATCATTTATAAAGTACTTTGCGCAGCATACAAACAAATTTTTCACTATTCAGCATAGGTAAAAACGTCTTCTTTTTACCTGAATATTGATTGACTTAGCGTTCATTTTTCGTTCATCTCACATCCCCTATTCTTCTTATTAGTTCTCCCAACCTAATAAGGATATTCAATGTATAAACTACTTATCGCTCCAACCTGTTTTTTAGCAGCCAGTGCTGTATTTGCGGCTGATAAACCTATTAATAATGCCCCCTCCTACGACTTTGCGCAGGTTTCATTAGTGCAAACGGAATTTGCTGATATAGATATGTTTACCCCGAAAGGCTTTGAGTTCAAGGCAAGTAAAGAATTTGGCATGAACTTCTTTGGCGAAGCCACCTACTTTATGGCTGATGACAAAACCCAAGGGGTAAACATGGATGTGGATCGCTGGAAAGTAGCACTTGGCTACATTCACCATTTCTCGAACCGCACAGTACTAGACGGTAAAATTGGCTATGGTGAAATTGATATTAAAATAAACGACAGTGACAATGCCGTTTCAGCAGGCACCGAGTACTTTACCGGTGAAGCCAATATTCGACATATGATCACAAACAATCTGGAAGTATATGGCGGATTAGAATGGCAGAAGTGGGATGAAGGTTCTGATCAAAAAGCCTATAAATTAGGCACGCAATACTTTTGGGATTCAATAGCAGTTGGCGGTGAATATAACAAATTCTCCGATTCTGAAGTGTTTGCCGCCTTTGTTCGCTATTCCTTTTAAAAACCCTTAATCATCTGATTAATATAAATAAAGCAGTGGAAAAATTGCTTATTTCACTGCTTTACTTTCACCTCTTCATACTATTGATGAATACCTTTAATGTTGATTATGGCCTATAACATAGCGGCTTGAAGCACCCTTACGAATCATTAAAGAATAATCATCGTTATGAGGAATTTTAACATGGAAGAATTTATTGCATCACTTGATGTTGATCAGTATCTCCCTGGCGCACTAGCGTGGGCCACCAATATACTACTTGCGTTACTTATATTAATTATAGGCATGTGGGTAGCAGGCAAAGCCTATAAGGGCATGGTTGCACTAGCCGGTCGATACCCCCAATTAGACGACACCCTATTTAAGTTTTTTGGCAGCGTAATACGCTATACCATCTTAGCGTTTGTGGGCATAGCCGTACTTAACCGCTTTGGTGTACAAACCGCTTCTATCATTGCATTACTGGGCGCAGCCGGGCTTGCCGTAGGCCTAGCGCTACAAGGCACACTGTCTAACTTAGCCGCTGGCGTTATGCTTCTTATCTTCCGCCCATACAAAGTAGATGACTTTGTAGAAGCAGCAGGCAAGTTTGGGAAAGTCACCGAAATAGATATGTTCACGACTATTTTGCAAACTTTCGATAACCAACACATTATCATTCCAAATAGCCAAATTTGGGGCGAGCAAATTACCAACCACTCACACCATGAAATTCGCGGTGTAGATATGACCTTTGGTGTCGCTTATGGTGAAAGTATCGATGCAGCTCGCGCCGTTATCGATAAAGTACTTGCTGAACACCCGCATGTACTTAAAGAGCCAGCACCGTTTGTTGAAGTTGAAACCTTAAACAACAGTTCGGTAGACTTCATTGTGCGTCCTTTCTGTGAAGGTCAGCACTACTTCGATATTCGTTACTCAGTGCCTGAGCAAATTAAGAAAGGGCTTGATGAGGCGAACATTGAAATTCCATTCCCACATCGTAAAGTTATTTTGGTTAACGAAACTAACCAGTAACTAGTTTTGATGTGACACAGGTAAGCACAAAAGCAGCTATGTAAAAATAGCTAAAAGTGACTGTTCAATGTTACTGAACAGTCGCTTTTTAGTATGCGCATTTTGACTTAATTTATGACTTGATTCATAACTTGATTTATAACTATTGATAAACATAAATAAACTTTGCCAAGTTATAAATAAAGATTGCCAATTGAATTGTGTCGAGAACACCTTTGCTAGTAGTCTGAAATGGGATATCGAATAAAGGCTCTCATTGAAAGTGCTCTACTCAACTTAAGCAGAACACTCTTCTAAAGCAATTCCCATAATTAATTTGTGGGATATCGCTGTTAGTGGTACGCAGTAGCTCTGAATAATAATATCGTATATAAGCTTCACCCATATAAGCTTTTCACTACTCCCAACGACCAATATCTTGTTTTAACGTTCAAAAAGACGACTCTCGGCTTGTACTAACTTCTTAATAGCCAGTGACTCAAAAGATCGCGTAGAAACAGGTTCACATGATCAGTTACAGCGATTCAAAAATTTCACCAGAACTACTCAGGCGATTCTAGCCGTTATTTTGAGGCCTCCGTCACTAGCATTATAGTTGCGCCTCCTACTAGAGCCGATGGTCTTTAGGGTTAGACTAAAATTGAGCTTTACACCATAAATATATTGGCAACTGAAATTAGCACTAATCAAAAAGCTATTCGATGATTGAGGCCTTTAATTTAAAGCTGACAATTCCATTTAGGTCAAAAGTTTTAGATTTAACATTTCCTGCCATATTGTTTGCTTTTTGACTATGTTGGCGCTCACGCAAGACAAATTATTTTTCATGGCACGAATATCGCTGGAAATATGCGTTGGTTTTCTTAAATGAATTTCCACTGACTAATCATTTGGTTATCAATCTGAATTGTAGAAGGCAAAAAATATGAACATCGATAGAGCTCAATCTCCTAACAGCGCCATTCACACGACAATAGCTCAGACTACTGGGGAGAATAAACCTAAAGACAACAGTAGTTTTAGCGGTGTCATTGTTCACGAATCTGAAATAGTTGATACAAGTAGTCAACACAAGATACAGCAGTTAGAAGAACTGAAGTCAGACATCGCAAGCGACTCAGGTCTTAACGAGAACGATAGAGGAGCACTACTCTCCCAACTAGAAGAGCAAATACTGAAACAATACGCCAAATCGTCAGAAGATAAAGATGAGAAAATAAAAGCAGATAGTGCTCAAAGCCAAGCGGAGCGAACTTTGAAACAACTGGAAATAGCTTATAGTTCTGAAACAAACAAGCCTAATCGCAATCAAAGCTTTTCTGAAAAAGTTTAGACTGAACAATTGAATCTCAATGAGACGTTCCTGAAATTGATTTCAAAACGTTGACCTTGATTCTTTGTCATTCACGATCAACAAGTTAATAGGTGAAACATGAACATTGGAAGCACATTAACCACCCTGACGGCAAATTATGTACATAAAAGCGGAAATGCGTTACCGCATGGCCAAGTAAATGACTTACAGCCACAGCAAAGCGAATCAATCATACGAAACTTGGCAAAATCTATTGATCCCACTAATATGACTCGCAATGATGCTCGAACCATAGCTGCAGCGCTATTCCCCAATGACCCAGGCGCAGTATTTGAAGCACAAGGTTTAGTGCTAATCAACGACACTGGTCAACTACGGCCAGCTGTTGAATCAGACCCGATCATGAACGAAGAGTTCAACATGTTTGATTCATTAAAAAGTCAGATTGAGTTCAATAAATCTAAAGGATTTTCAACTGTGTCGTTGGAGAAAGGCCTGGAGTTTTTAGAAAAATTCAAGATTGCGCAGAAGTTAGGCTCAGTCGATACTTTCATATAGGAGCTCTCATAAAGTTGTTTCTTAGGGGAGGTTTACACACTCACATGCTTAGTTTTGTTATTCGTTGTACGCTCAAAACTAGCATTTTGTTGTTTGATAGTCGAAACAGCTCGAGGCAAACAAAAAAGACAGCCAACCAAGGAAATCGAACCAATCGCTGGAAGAACTTCAAAAAGGTCTGGGCTGAAAAGAATTTAGCTCAAACCTAATCTGACAGCAGCAACTAAAACAGGTAAGTGCCAGATCAAGTATGAGCTAGTACAAATTATAATGTTACAAATTATAAAATGCTGAATCCTCACTATTGTTAGTGTAAAACGTTACTCAAAAAAAGCTGCAGCGAATTGACTATTCACATCCACGCATTACCAGAATAGCTGTTGCGGTACACTTTAAAAAGGCCCCTTCAAACATCTAAGATAGCGGCCTCTTATGAAAATTTTAGGACCTTAGAAACATATTTTCTCGAACCTAGAAGAATTAATCCCATTAGTGATAGCGCAAATGCAGATGGCTCTGGAACATTTGTTACCGGTGCATTTGAACCACTGACCAGCTCTGCTTTTAAATTATCTATACCAATAAGGTTATAATGGCCAAATTGCGTATACTCAGTGCTACCAAACAAGCTACCGCGTCCTAGCCCTACCCTTAACGTATCGAAGAAATCTTCATCAGACCAACCTAATGTTGCGGGTATGCCAAAATTGCCAAATCCTACTTCTATGTCTCGAAACAACCCTGCTCCAGTTTCAACGCCATCTCTTAGTGTTTGCCAAACCAAATTACTAAGCCTTGCACCAGTCCCTGAGAAAACATCCATTTCGAGTCCACTGAAGAGGAAGCCTTCCTGAGATGTAATCTCAACAAACGATCTATTGCCGCCATTACTGTAATAAATTCCCTCGAAGCCAAAACGCCCATAGGTATCATCTACCGAGACGTTTAAACCTCCTTCTTGGTAATTCAATAGCGATTGTCCAAAGACCAGTTCGTCAAAAGTCGCCTGATTTGTCGCGCTACTAACGGCACTACCAGCCCCTTGAGAGGTAATAATTGCGGCATTTACTATCGAAGATGATGCGAGTAAAAAGAAAGAGACCAAGCCTCTTTTGAAACCAACTTTCATTTTATTGCTCCTAAAGCGATTAACTGCATTCCATGTTATTTAACTAAATTGTGCCCCCCTCAATTGACATGAGAATCTATCAACTGAAGGAGTGAGAAGGCTATTTCAAACGGAAGGCTTCGGATATGACTTTTACTGCCAATTTGTTAGCACGAAATAAGAATCTGATTGCTCTTACCTTCATTCACAAGGAATGACTGTTTGATAGGAAGCAGAAATTGCACAAAGGCGCAATTTATGAGAGGAGATATTAAAGCTTTCTGGATGTGGCTCTCATCTAATTTGCTTTAGTATCTTACTTTTAATATTAGAAGCTAATCGAGGTCTTTTAACAACCATGGATTAAGAAAAGAGCAGCGGCTGCGCTGCTCTTTGAGATGTCTTTGCTGAGTTATTGCGGCGTTTCGGGGCTTGGTAGCCTATAGTCCTGTGACGCCTGAATTAATGCTCGACGCTTCGGTGCATCTGCCAAGGGTTGCCCATGATATTCGAGCGTCCCCCACGCTCCGAATTTACTTGTGGCACTGCCCATGTGGCTGAACACGGCAAATAAACTTCCACCGTTTTCAAACCAGACTTTATAGTATTCATTGTAAATCGCTTCCATCACTGGATGCCTCTGGAAAGCGGTTAATTTATCCATCAGTACACTATCGTTACAAAAGTCATATTCGAGCGATTCATTGTATCCGCACAGATAATGCTGCCCTCCTTCATAAGCAAAAAGCAACATTCCTCGCTCATTAGCCATAGCAGCATGTCTTGAAATACTACCCCTTACGTCATCATGATGAATATCGTCGTAAGCCATTTGTTGTAGCTCCTCAAACGAAGCGTTCACAAAAAAGTCACGTCTTTCTTGTGTATCAATTTGCGGGTAGCCTCCAAAATAAGGCGCAATCGCAAGAGCATCAATAGTCTGATTGTTAGGGTTAATTTGCTCATCATCTAATGCTAGTAAAGATTGCTCCGTGCGATATATCCAAGAACCTTGTCCGGAGAGAATCGTAATAATTCGATGGCTTTGGTCCCCGAACACGTCCTTAAATATCGTAAAGATTTCCAATGAGCGCTTTGTTTGTAGACGGCGTGCGGATACTTCAACATTACACTCGCCAATGGGAAGTTCTGGGTCGTCAAATTCGATACGAGTAATTGGGTCCTCACAAGCGGCTTGTTCTAACCAAGTTGTCTGAGGAAACATCCAGTTCCACAATTCGTTTGAATACTCAACAAAAACATATTTGTCTTCATCTAAATTAGTGAGTACTAATTCTGCATAGGCTCGAACATAATTGTCATCGGCCCTATGCGGCAGCGTCACCCAAGGATGAACATCCAAGTGATTTACTAGTGCCATCAAGGTCGCCGGAGGGTGACCCGCAAATGCGCCTCCATTACAAACAGTTCCTGGACAATCATTCCAAGTATAGTATTGTTGAGGAGTTAGATGGCTAGCATCAATTGCCGCATTGCCGTTGGTAAACATCATATCCATTAATCTTACGACGCTAATATCATCCAGACTCGCAGGAAGCCTTTCATTGAACGGTTGATTTTCGTAACTCGAAAAGTCGTCCTCGTGAACCATTACGAAACCGTGCAGTGGGTCTTCCGCAGCCGATTGCTCAATCCCAAGAAATACTTCGTCGCCAAATTGGTATATATGATGTCCAGCAGAAACCTCTTCGATGAGTCTCGCTCCAAATAAATTGAACTCCCCTTGCCCTTCAAACAACACGTGATAGTTACCTGCATTACGCCTTTCACCAGAACTAATCGGCATAACAACAGTCTGCGGTAGATCGGTGCCAACAACAGAAAAAGGCACATGAGTTGGGTAACCATCACTTCGTTTTGGAATTTGGTCGAAGTAAATATCATTTTCGAACCGAGTCCCGTTCACGTCCGAAGTCTTCCAAGGGTCCGCTGCTCGCATTTTGTCTTTATATATATCAGCCGCGGTATAATAAACCTCACCTGTTAAATTCATTCCCATTAAGGATTTACCACCAAGGGCTTCTGTAAGTTTAAGGCTAGCCCCGGTGTTGTAAATTGGTTGAGACGGCAAAACATCCTGTCCGTTTACCGTGATTCTTACCATTCCTGAAGCTAGTCGATTGGCCTCATCCTGTATGGTATAACTGAGACTGGCTTCTCCGACGAACTCAGGGTTGGGTGTAAATATAACATCCCCTATTTCGGCTGCTTGCTCAAACGTCCCATGTGTCGGTTCATGAAAGTCGACGATACGAAGTTGACCTAGACTGCCTGTATCGTTTGCTAACAAACTGTCACCGTCAATGAATAGCGGAACGCCCACTTGGGTAGTAAGTGTGTCATCTACGGCAACCAGCGAGTCAGCCTCTCCAGCGACTAGAATATGCACCTTTGCATAGGCCATATCGGAGTTGGGGGTACTGCTTACCTTGAATCCATAAGTAAAGCTTGCTGTGCCAACGAACCCCTCGTTGGGTTCGAAAGTCAGACTGGAGCCTGATTGATTTCTGCGAACTATCCCACCTTGCCAATCATCTATATAGGCTATCGTTAGCTCTTGAGGTTTGTTTGTATCATTACTAAGCAAATCACTTTCTTCAATCGTTAGGCTATCGGAAGAAAGCAAAAAATTATCATCGGTGGGATGGATTACTAACGGTACTTCGTTAATATCATTCGTGACGTCAATACTGACTCTACTCCATGATTGTCTCGCTTCTTGATCTATGATGCCATAGACAAAACTGGCAGTACCTATGAAGTCTTCATGGGGTTGAAAATGGATAACCCCCGTTTGTTGGTCATAACTTACCTCTCCAAATTCAGCATCATCAATGTAATTGACATCGATTATCGACCCCTCTCCCACACTGTCGTTTTTAGTAAGAGAAAGTACGGATATGGAAATGGGCGAATTTACATATGCGACAAAAGTATCGGAGACGGCGACGGGACCTGACGCACTAGCTGCAAAGCTAACCGACAGTATTGGTATGAAGATAAAGGGAAAACGAACCATTTAGTTACCTCGAAAAAGTCAGAACTATCGTAAAATGGACGTCGACGATAGGTTGGTTGAGATATTTTTGCCATAACAGTCTGTGCCAATTCGTTAGCATTGATTGGTATTTAAGACCCAAAGGTAATTTTCGCAAAATTGCCAGTATACGCTGTCGACAAAGCACTTTTTATAATTCGTCAAAGGCCTGAAAATAGCGTAGAGCACCATTCGTATTGTCCAAGAAGAAGGCGGCGTAATTGAAGATACCCAAGTAAGAAGTTTGACTTGGAGGCTAACGTTTCGGCCAGGTCAACCACTCACTTCAACTAAGTGAGCCTGAATGATTGGTATTTATATATAGAGATGTTAACACTTTGGCAGAATTTGCTATCTAAAGGCTTTCTAAATTTTTTTAGAATTACCAAAATTAAATTGCGCAAAGAGTAACAAGTAAAAACATGAAGACTTACGTAGTTGTACTGTTAGTTTTAATACTGCTTAGCCAACGCGCCGTCGCGTCAAACGACGGCCTGACGGAACTGAATAATAGTGAAATCATAGATGCGGCACTAATATATATGCGACTGAATGCAAAAGTTGATGTAGATGCCGAGTGCTCTGCAAAGGCTAAGAAGAAGCTCGATCAATTCTATGCTGACTACACTGCAAAAGAACACACTGATGAACGCTTAGAAGACTATAACCTTTGGGGAATAGAATACTTCAATTTAGGGCGTCTCTATCAAGTTCGAGGCTGTCAAAAAATGGCAAACATCACCTATCAGTCAGCGGAGTATTTTGCAAATATGCATGATGATGATGACTTACACAAGATGATTCGGGATATGAAGGCGCAATGATAAGTAGATCACAGATCCTCATAACCATAATGGTTTTTATCTTTGCAAGCGAGGCGAGATCGTGTGACCAAGTGTTGGCTGAAGAAATATTTTCACTGATCAATGAGCGGCTAAACTATATGGAATCGGTTGCTGAATATAAAAGCAGTACTGGTATTCCTATTGAAGATAAGGAAAGAGAAAAAGTTGTTATCGACAACGCTATCTTGTCTGCTCGGAAATTAGGCATCGATGGCGAATCCATCCAACAGTTTTATGAGGCACAGATTTTAGTCGCTAAAGCAATCCAGTACAGAACTAGGGCTGAGCTATTACACGAGCCTGTATTGGTAACGCAAGACTTGAACGACAAAATACGACCAACACTGTTAGTGATAGGTGATCAACTAAATCACAAACTGGCTAGATTTATTGTCAACTGCCGATTTTCTCTAGAGCACAAGAACCTGTTCATTGAGAGTCTTGACCAAACATATTTGTCTACAAAAGATAAAACGGCTTTGTTCGAGGCTCTGGTTAAGATAAAGCCCACTTCATAGCTTCGTTGGAAATACGGAAATGTTTGCCAAGAACAAACCTGCTTGCATGAGAAACCCTATGGTCACAGCCAGCAACGATTTAAACTCTGCAGGCACACGACTTGCCAGTATCGATGCCCTAAGAGGCCTTGTTATAGTTATTATGTTCATTGATCACCTAAGAGATTATTTCTTTAGTTATCTAATTATCGATGATCCGATAAACGTTACAACTGCTGATACCGCACAGTTTGTCATACGGCTTTTTAGTTCGGTGTGCGCACCTATGTTCGTTTTATTGACGGGAATTTCAGCCTATCTGTATGGTCAAAGTCATAGTAAACGTGAAGTATCAACTTTTTTATTAAAACGCGGTCTGTTCTTAATGCTGTTGGAATTAACAGTTGTGAACACCGCATGGACAGGAAAAATCCCTCCTGATACGTTTTATTTACAAGTGATTTGGGCCATTGGATTGAGTATGGTTGCGTTATCTCTGTTTATACACTTGCCCAAACCAACCCAGTGGTTAATTGTTTTAACGGGTATCGCCGGTCACAATGTCTTGGACGGTTTTGTACTTTCAAGCAACCATAGTTTACATACCGCTTGGTCACTTTTTCATCAAAGGGACTGGATTATGATTACAGATTCAGTCAGTGCTCGTACAAGTTACCCTTTATTACCATGGCCCTGTGTCATGTTGCTAGGTTATCAATTAGGAAAGGTATTTGAGCCTAAAATAAATAGCAAAACTCGCCAATTGAGTTTAGCAAAGCAGGGATTGCTATCTTTAGCAGTGTTTTTTCTTGTACGTACAGTAAACGTATACGGCGACAAGCAGTGGACTGCAAATGGAGATGGAGGCACTACCTTAATGAGTTTTTTCGCACTAACAAAATATCCACCGTCTCTGTTGTTTTTGCTCTTTACTCTGGGCGTGGGTTTGTTGCTTATGGCCTGCATTGAGCGCTGGAAGGACTCTAGACTTACGCATTTATTGGTCCCTCTTGGGACAGCACCTATGTTTTTTTACATCTTACACCTCTATCTGATTGGTATTACCTACTTGTTGTGTGTTAGCTTTTTTGGCGCTAACCATGGCGAAAGGTTTGGTTTTGATAAAATGTGGCAACTTTGGACAGTATTCGCGATTTTAATGCCGCCACTCTATTATGCGACGTTGTGGTTCGGGCAACTAAAACAACGACGTAAAGATATACGTTGGCTGAAGTACTTTTAAGTATCAAACTAAATATATTCACATAGCAAATTCAATTATAAGTTTTATGTTCATACGACTTTTAGTTTTGAAAGGAATCTCATAAGAACATTTGTTAAAATTCAATTTAGTCAAAAACGACCCGTGGACTTGACCGCCGCATCCCAGCCAATAGTCGTTGTCTAATAGATCAATCTCAGAAAGACACTAGTTTATAGAACAGATCTTGCACTGCGAAAAATATGAAGTATTTAAAACTAAACGGTGGTTTTTCGGGGTTGATATGAAGCGACATCTGGCAATGCTTTTAAGGGTACCGTATCGTTGATTTGTTCGTTTAACTTGTTTAACTGCTGCTAAATGCAGACTTAAGTAAACCAATACCAGCAAATGCAAATACGCCCGCAACCACTCGGTCAATCCAATGCCCAATTTTACGGTACATATTCATTACCCCATTCATAGAAAATAAGAATGAATACATGGCATTTACAAAAAAACCGATCAACATGCATAGTATTACAGCAGAGATTAAGAACAATCTATCTTGTCCTTCCCCAAGCCCGAAAGAAAGTGCAGCTATCCAAGCAACAACCGTCTTAGGATTAGATGTGTTCAGTATAAACCCTTTCCAAAACCATTTTGTATAGCTCAGTTCACTAGTCATATTACTCAAAACTTTGTCTCTTGGAGTTAGTGATGATTTGAAAGAATTATAGGCCAACCAGAGAAGATAAACGCCGCCTAGAAGCTTTAGCGACATAAACAGATAAAGTGTACCCTGAAGAACAGCCCCCAAGCCTGTAGCAGCAACTATGCCCCAAATCAGTAAACCAAGCGAAAGCCCTGCTCCATATACAAGACTCACTCTCCTACCTTTACTCATCGCTAGCGTCGCATTGGATATTGTTGCAGGACCTGGGGAAACCGCGATAAAAAAGAATGCTAAACCAGTAGTAGCTAGTAATGTGACGTCAATCATTTTTACCCCTTTTTTAATAACTTATCGTCAAATCAAAAGTCTGACATCTCACGTCTTCGAATAAATGTATACCGACGGAATCCCATGATATCTGTCAATCATTGTAGAGCCACTCACCAACAAGTGACCGCCAATTGAAATTAGGGGAATACCATAGGCTATATTCATATTATCTTTGACATTGTGCACGAGACTAAAGTCCCGTCTATCAAATATACATAATCCAAATTTGTTGTTAACGGTAATAAAATGCTCGTCGGTTTGCACAAATGAAGTAAATTCATACTTCCTAAAGTCTCTGCCGAGTGGCGTAAAACTCAAAGTCTGGCCGGATTCTAAATCAATCTCATGATGGGCACCTAAAGTAAAGTTGACTAAGCTATTACGCGTTTCGCTTAGTAGATATCGACTGTCTTCCAATTTTGAAATTGATCCAATCGTAGGCGCTTGAACCCATCGAAGCTGACCTGTATTTTCATCCACGGCGTATACGGCATTGACATCTTCGCAACCATTGCGAGGATCGTACTCAAATTCACCAAGTTTAACTTTTTCTTTTAACAATGCTTTGCCATGAAAAATCATTAAAGACGAAACACGTTCAGGCTCTAAACGATTGTCAATAGAATGACCGATTGGCAGTGTGAGCTGCCATTTCAATGATTGACTGTCCGTGTCAAAACAACTGAGAATACTTTTGTCTTGGCTGACGAAAAATACGTAGTCAGTAATATCACTCCGCACGACCTTGTAGTAAGTATCACTTATCTCAACGTCAAATTGTTTATCAGTTAAAAAGTTATAGAAACGCCAGTACCCCTCATTTTTATCGAAAGAATAAACAACATACGAACCGAGAATGTGCTTTGTTCCGCTTCCCAAAAATGGAGTTGTGTAGTCCTCTTGTTGTCCTTTGCCTAACAAGCGAATGGTGTTGTCTGACAAATCTAATAGAGACAGCGCGTTATTGTGAGACCGCGTTAGCTGCACTGCAGGGTCAAAATCTGATACGAATTGCTCATCGCGGTTTTGTAGGTTAAATGAAGTAATCGGCCCATTCTTTTTTATATCAAAGAACTTTAGGTCAACGTGATCGACAAAACAGTCACAGAGTAGGATTTTATCTTCTGATAATGAACCCAAAAACGCCTTATTTGCCAGATAATGCTGCAATTTGTACATCGCTATGTTCCTTCAAAACTAATGTGCTTATAGCTTGAGCACGATTTCTACTCGGCGATTTTTCGCCCGGCCGGTATCTGTGTTGTTCTCCGTTGCAGGCGAGACAAAACCGATACCAACACTGGTTAATTGAGTGCCTTTGACTTTAAATCGTTCGACTAAAGCTGCTTTCACCGCATCAGCTCTAGCTTGCGACAGAGAAATATTGTATTGATAACTTCCTTTGGTATCGGTATGGCCAACAATGTAAAAGGCTGAATTAGCATTGGCTTTGACATAAGAAGCAATCGCTTCCATCGAACTATCGGATTGTTCGGTCAAGGTCGCACTATTGTATTCAAAATAAATGCCTGAAAGGACCGCGCGACCAGATTCGTGAACATCCTTAGCAATCTTGCCAGATGTCAGGACCATTTCTTTTAGTTGCAAATCACTCTGTTTAAATACATCAACAGCGTATTGAATATTAGGGGAGTAAACAGACTTAGCGACTACCATCCATACACTTTCGGCTCCCTTGGTCGCGCTGAGCATGCCTACTGTTGCTTTGTTGAGATTGTAAAAGTTCTTAAATGACTGAAATCGGCTTTTTGCTGTTTTTTCCGTCACGATTTGTTGATGGAGAAAGTAACCGCATTCTTCAAATTGGGACTCAGCAAGACAAGATAAATGAACATCAAATCCTTGTTTTTTTAATCCTGCTTCAAGTGAATAAAGCACCTCTGATACCGTGGCATTCGTATCGCTTGGCACGTCATAAATTATTGTAGTGCGGTCGCCGGCAACTTTTTGTTTTTTAAACTCGGAGGGGTTTTCATAGCTGTTAGCGGTTAACGGTAGTAAACCTTTGGCGTAACTAGCATTTGAGTATTGTTTGATATTAGCATTCGGAAAGCGTCCAATACCGGGATAGTCTGATGCTTTTATATCATTTGCTAAGGTTTCATTAATAACCAAACCACTGGCTAGTAGAATGACAAACCCTCTAATATACTCGATATACTTTTGCATACTTTCTCATTGGTTCAATTCGCTAAAACAGCGCACTAGGATAGCTAAAACCTGCGCGCCGCACTTAACATTTTGCGCCAACCGTTATGCGTATTCCGCCAAATAACGTAGTTTGTCCTGAGCTTCTGCTATGCTTGCCTCTTTTTCATCAACTCCACCAAACTGGGTTGGCTGAGCGATAACAAACTGAGGGTCAGTTACGCCGATAAAACTCAACATATGCCGCAAATGAGGTTCATAACAATTCATATCCGCCATCGGGGCTCCTTTGCGGTAATCTGCGCCGAAACTGGCTATAACAATGACTTTCTTGTTAGCAAGTTGGCCGACATAGTTTCCCGAATCATCGGGTATAAAAGTTCTACCCAAGCGAATAATCATATCGAAGTACGCTTTTAAGGAAGCTGGAATGCCAAAATTGTACATAGGAGCAGCAATAACAATAGTATCAGCGGCTAACAACTGATCGACATAGTCATCACTGGTTTTCAGAGCTGCACGCAGTTTGGCATCGCGTTCGGTCTCTGGCGTGTACATAGCAACATTGTGAAGTTCTGTAATAGTTGGGGGTGGATTCGAGGCTAAATCTAAATATTGGTATGATTCCGTGCCGTTTTCTAAAAGTATATCAATAAAAAAAGTCGATAATTGTCTGGTCACCGAACTCTGATATCGCGCACTGGCATCTATATGCAAAACTCCCATAAACAGTCCTCTTGTGTTGTCAATGTATTGAACTCGGAGTTAATATATATTTATGCAAATGTATTTAGAATGCATGTAAAAAACAAAACACTGATGCACAAAACGCAAAGGTAAATATGTTCGCTTATATACGTACTTTTATTAAAGTTGTTGAAACTGGCAGCTTTTCAAAGGCCGCCGCTGTGTTAAATGTAGCGCCGTCCTCAGTTGCTAGAAATATCGATGCCCTTGAACAAGAATTAAATTGCACCTTATTTTTGCGTAGCACTCGCTTCTTAAAGCTGACAGACAAAGGAAGTGTTTTTCTGCAGGGGGCAATAAAGCTGTTAAATGATGCAGACCACTTACAGGCCTCGCTAAACGAAAAATTAACTGAGCCTGCGGGAGCTTTACGTATTTCAACATTTGAAAGCTTTGGTCGACTGCACCTTTGCCCTATCACCTCAGGTTTTTTAGCGACATACCCGAAAGTTAGCGTTGAACTTGAGTTAGATAATAAAATGAGAGACTTATTTTCAGATGACATAGACATTGCCATTAGAATAGGGGCTCCAGCAGACTCCCAGTTAAAGTCGCGCACCTTAGTATCAAATGATGCCGTGATATGCGCAACACCGGAGTATGTAAGTAAGTTTGGTAAGCCTATCGCGCCAGAGGATCTGGCATTGCACAATTGCTTGCTACTTAATCAAAATCGACAACGAACATATTGGTACTTCCAAAAGGGGCGACAACAAAGAAAAGTGCAAGTAGAGGGTAATTTAAAGTCGAAAGGGGGGACACCTTTATTAAACGCATGTCTAAACAACCTAGGAATATCCCTATTACCTTATTGGATGGTAGCAGAGTATGTAAAAACGAGTGCATTGGTCACTTGCCTAACCGATTGGCAATGCAGTCCGATACAGAGAAACAAAAGTAGTGTTTACGCACTATACAAACAAAGTAATTATCCCAATCCGTTAATAAGGCTATATATAGACTATTTGCTTGGAAACTTACCTGAGCCAAGACCCCACTAGCTACAAGGTGTATTTCTTTATTCGAAACTTGTATTAATATACAAAACATAATGTTTTAGTGCTTTTGTGACATGATTTAATTGACTGAATCAATTACCTTGGACTTAACATGAGGTTCGGACAAAACCATTTTTACCCTTGAGCTTATACTAGCCTCAATAGTAGCAAGATCGACTTTGGCCCTTGCCCGGAAAACGATCCCTTGTCGAATATCAAACATAAGCTGTGCTCGTTCAAGTGATGGGAAATCTCTTGGCAGCGTCCCTCTTGCTTTTTCCAATTCAAAGCGTCTAACAAAACGCACGTCGGCATCTCCAATCACTTCTTGTAATAAGGCTTGTGAGCCATCGACACAGTCAACACTCGTGGCAACACAAGAACCTAAAAAACAGCCTGTTGCACCATTTTTATCACTAGTGCTGTATTCGATTACCGCATTAAAAAAAGCGTAAACTGCACGTTCAATATCAGGCTCAGTCTCAAAAACTAATAGCGGTGTACACTCATCACTAGAAACATAATATTTAATGGCCTCTAAGTAGAGCTGGTGTTTATTTTCAAACACAGCATAAAGGCTTGGGCTGTTAATACCCATGGCATCTGTAAGATCTTTCATAGATGCGCCGTCATAGCCCTTCTGCCAAAATACATACATGGCGGACTTTAGTGCCTCTTGCTTATCAAATGTTCTGGGCCTTCCGGCTTTTCTTTTCATGAATATGTAACTTTCATTATATATTAAAAATCTGTCTTGAGACTCATTGAGCATTGGCAGCCTACAATTCTTGTCTTTTCTGCAGTACTTGTCAATTTTTCCTTAACTACATAAAAATAATATCTTATCAATCGTTACAAAAATAATTGAGTTCAACTAATTATTATGTTTTCATAATGATCATTACATAATTAATTATGTTATCCAAACACACCATTACGAAAGCCATTGGTTTAGGATTTTCGTTAAACCATTACTTGAGGAAGTAGAAATGAAAGTAATCCCATATCCCAATGATTGGCTAGCGTACGAGCCAATAGATTTTATGAAAAATGAAACACTAGGTATTTTTGCACATAGCTTTGCTAAAAACGGCGAACAAGGTAGCATCAAAGAAGCCTACAAAAAAATTGTCGACATTGCGATAGAAGAGCAAACCTGTTCAGTACTATCAGCTTCGCAGTCATTGGTACTCCCTAATCATCATCTGCTTTATGAAGAGTGGACAGATTACGATGAATTTTTTGATGTGCAAGTCAAAAGAAACTATAGAAATGCGTTTTACAAATGGTTAGACCCAATTCGAAAAGGGCCTATCAGCCCTGAGTTTACCCGTATTTTTTGCTCGTCAGGCATACACCCAAGTGATGTCGCAGCGCAGAATGCCTATGCATTGATTCAAAGTTATCAGGTAGAAGCAAAAGATTACGCGACAGCGTTTCATCTATTTAACGATTACATCGTAAGTAAAAATAAAAGCGAAAAAAATACTTTCGCCAATGCTCATCAGTCTATTAATAATCCCAACCATTTTTTACTTTATGAGGTGTGGTCGGACTTTACAGCCTTAATAGAAAGCCAGCAGCAAAACTATATAAGGGCTGAATTACAGCAAAAACTGGAGAGAGTGGTATCAGCAGCAAGTGCTGAACCTTGCTCGGAGATCTTTCAAATCTACTATGACCCACAAAAATATCAGCATCAACACTAATCTATTTTTTAACATCTAACCCAAATATAAGGAATTTAAAATGAACAATACTTACCCTATAAGCTGGCACCAAAAAGCAGTAATCATCACCGGTGGCAGTTCGGGTATTGGTAGAGCAACAGCACTCGCATTGGCGGATATGAATGCCAACGTGTTAATCACAGGCCGGTCAAAGGAAAAGCTGGAAGAGGTTGCTGCACCATACGAAAACATACACTATCTTGTCGCCGACAGTGGTGATACAAACAGTGCCCAATCAATCGTTAATCATACACTCAATCTTTTCGGCCGCGTGGATACTATTATCAATAATGCAGGTGCTGGCGGCTTACGCCCTATTGAAAGCTATGAGGCACAATTTATTGAAGGTATGTGCGCCACCAATATTGTTGGTCCTTCATTATTATTAAGTGCAGCATTGCCTTCACTCAAAGAAAGCAAAGGTACCGTTGTTAATATCTGCACCGCAGTATCCAGAAATGCAGGTCCAATGATTGCGCATTATGGTGCGACCAAAGCGGCTCTAGAATATTTAACTCAATCTTGGGCTATTGAGCTTGCGCAACACGAAATTCGTGTGAATGGTGTGGCTCCCGGTCCCGTTAAGACCGGAGCTCTTACTGGAATGATGGGTTTGGATAGTGAAATGGCAGCTTCTATTGAAGCCATGGAAGCGCAACAGGTCCCCCTGGGTAGACGCGGTTTTACCGAGGATATCGTGCCATGGATAGTCGAGTTTGCAAATTCTGAGAACAAATGGACAACTGGACAAATTTTAACCGTTGATGGTGGCTGGTCACAAAGAGTTCAACCTTAACTTTTAGTACTATCAATTTTTAGCCTAAACAAGCGAAGGCCTCAAGCGCAATGGAAAATACATACGAATACGCTTCGCAAACCACAAAAGCGATATATCATGCAATCGTTGAGGTTGGCGCAGAGCCAGAAGCCTTACTCAAAACCGCAGACCTGACAATAGAACAGGTTGAATTTGATGATTATGATAAACACATAGCTCTGTGGCAGGCTGGTGAGGCATTACTCAACAGCCCTGACATCGCTCTCCTTGTTGGCTCAAAGAATAGCCCCTTCGACAGAGGTATCGTTGGAGGGGTGTTTATCTCTAGTAAAACACTATTGGACGCAGTACAGGCAGCTACTCAGTTCCTGCACATCTTAGTTGATTATATTCACGTTGAACTTCGCTCAGATAAGCGACACTTTTATGTAAAATTTAGCTACTCCAAAGAAATCTTCCATCACTATGGTCTTGAGCATATCGCACTGTCTTTTTTGAACTGGCTCAGGATATACAGTAATAAACCACTGAGGCCATGCCATGTACAATTCCAATTTCCACAGCAATATTGTCAGTCTAAATATAAAGCTTCATTTGGCTGCTTTGTAGAATTTGACCAGAGTGAAAACTTGCTTGTATTTCCGTCTACAGTAATGCGTGAAGAACGTATGAACTACAGCAAATACATCAATACGCTATTACTCAAACAAGCGACAGAAATTGATCAAACCCAAGTTAAGAATGAATCGTTCATCGATCGAGCGGTTCAGGCAATAAAGGTTTGCACTCACCAGCGTAATTCATCATCCCGTGATATTGCTAACCAACTCAATGTGAGCCAGCGGACTTATCATAGAAAACTATTAGCAGAAGCGATTACTCATCAACAATTACTTGACCAAGTCAGAAAAGAAATTGCTATATCCTACCTCCCTGATCCGAATAGCAGTATTAAGTACATCGCCTATCACCTTGGTTATGGTGATTTGAGTAGTTTTAGTCGAGCGTTTAAACGTTGGACTGGATACTCGCCTAGTAACTATATCAAAAAGTTAAAATCACTCTCGGCTTGATTCTATTAACACTGTTTCTCTACAATCCAGTAGAAGCGTTATATAAGCATTTAAAACTCGCTCTTAGGTCGCTAATATCGAGCGCTTTCTTCTCTACTGTCAACGGTAATCTAATTTTGACCCACTTAGCGGTAAAGTAAAATTGACCCACCTTTGGCGTTTATACTTCATTTTGTTTATTGGTAACTGGGGCTATTGGTGAAGAAATAATCAAAAAGAGACATGAAAAAAATCCACAAACAAAAATTCGCTTTTAAGCGATCGGTTTGCAAATATCGGGGTAGTGAATTCAACACTTAGTTGAGTCACAATGAAGCACGTCAGACAGTGTACATACAACATCTCGCAGACCTTACGTTTTTTCTATCCGCGGGTCTCATTTAAGTCTGCTTAACGGCATGTACCTTTCCCTAGATTTAACTAATTTATTGTTTAGTTCAAATTACACATGTTAAGGCGATAAACGCGCTGGCTGTGGCGGAGGTAATACACACATTAGCCAAGAGTGGTCGTGATTGTATAACCAATACGCAGCGGCATTATTTTCCGCAAAGATATTTTTTCTTGTTGTACCTGGATGTAAGGATAAAAAGCGTAAAATTGTGACGCGGTATTTGCGCCTCATAGACTCAAATTTAATTTGGCGTCGACGAGCAACGAGGCCAGGAATTGACGATATCAACATTTCTACACTTCCTGTAGATACATCAAACTGTTTTGCAATCGCGTTTCTATGCCAACCTCGAGAAGCCATATTAGCAATTCTGTTGCGCATTTTTCGATCTATAAGTCTCGGCGCAAGACGAGACGTCAGGCCATATTTGAGTGCAATCGATTTTACATAAGTACGACTTTTGCAAGTTAATTTTGCGGTTTCATTCAAGCTAGTTCCATTAGAAAGTAATAAGTAGCACTGCTCTTCCTTTTCAGTTTTATTGGAGTGGGGAGGCGTAGCTCGAGGTATAGTTATACCATCGTTGTGTCCGCACAAAGATAACCAGTATAAAAATATACACATGCGTCCGGGATGGCAAAAATGCTCCTGAGACAGCACGTTGGAAAGAAAGGCATAGTCAAACTCGCTTTTTGGAATCCAGTAAGGCTGCGTCGGATAAAGGCTCTTCACAGCGTTGAAAAATGAGAGACAAAGCGCTTTACGCCTAATTCTATCTTTGTCCGTTAGGTATCCCAGCGTACGCAATTGGGTATAAACAAAGTTTAGTAACTCCGCTTTATTTGCATACTTGGCTCGTTCAATTGCATTAGAACAAAATCTAGCGTAGTCCAAATCTTCTGGATTTGCATGCGATGATTGATTGCTAATAGGTGGTAGTCCCACAGAGAGATGGTAGCGAGACGGCAAAGTTTTGGAATTAAGGACTGTGCCATGAACAGGACAAGCAACTACATTGGGTATTTGATGCGTTCTTCGCCAATACGGTACACCCCAAAGTTTCAAATCATCGAAAGTGCATTGCGCACAGTATTGTATTCTGTGTTTTTGTTGCCCCCGTGAATTGGGCATTTGCCAGAGACGACTGATGTTATTTAACCCACCTTTTAACATTCGCTCTTCCATACTTTGACACGATGTTGGCAAACACATCTGAAACAAAGGCCCTAAAGTTTGTCCATAAAGCGAATTGGAGGAACCGCCGCTATAGTAGCTTAGCCTCCGATGATGTTGAGTTAAAGTGGGATGAGCACAGACTCGACTACTGCCAAAAATCTTTTCTTGAATTTGTGTCGTCTTCAAGCCGGAAAATACAAGAAGGCGAACGATACGACTGAATAGAAATTCATCAGGAAATGCTTTGGGCAAAAAAATAACGGATAAGACTTTTCGTCTTTCTTTGCATCTGACTAGTCAAAAAACCTATCCGCTAGCGGGTCTTCACACAGTAACTGCTTTTCACGTAGGTAGGTGACAGCGCAGCGTGCGTCTTTTGCCTGACGGATTTCATCGGGATTGCTAATATCTTCACGAAGCGTCGTTGAATTAAAGACTTTTTGCAAAAGATCATAAAATTCAGGGTGCTGTGGTCTATCGACACTGGGAATAAAAGGCTGACGGTGTTTTGTTTTCGAGGAAGTCTCTGCTTGATCTGCACCCGCCGTAATCTTGTTTTGATTGAGCTCTTCTCTTGCATTCAAGGTATCAGCAGAGCGGGAAGAGAATATACATTCCCGTTCATAGGCATCTTGCAGAACCGCCTCGCAAATTGACTCATCACCAGTACCCATAACTAGACGTTGTGCCCTTGTATACGTGCGACGCGCTAAATCTATGTTCCCTACTGTCAAATCATAGAGCTTACGACTAAACGCATCAGTTAATGGAGTTTGCACATTGGTCCATTGCAACTGCCACAATTGGATATGAATGCAGTCCAACTTGGACTGTCATAGGCCAACCTATCCATGTAGTAGGCACCTCCACTCTCGCCTCTACGCGCGTTCTGTGACAACCGCATAAGTGTCATATCAAAAGGGGGATTTGCGCAAAAGACAATAGGCACTCCCAAACTGTTGACGATTTTTTTGATGAATTTGAGTAAACCAGACTCGCCGGAAGTGCGCTCAAAATGTATGTTTTGCATTTCATCGATGACCAACAAACCCAGATTGCAAGATTTGATACGCTGCTCTATCTGGACCATTAAATCACTTGTTCGAGACTCTGGCTTCGTGATATCAACGCCTGCGGCCTCGTCTAGGGCAAGCAAAATCTCTAGACACAGCTCTCTTACACTGGATTTATCAGGACATTCTACTTTTATCCAAACTATCTGATCGCGAAAACCCAGTGTTTCTTCTTTGTAGATACGGTGTTTAATCACTTGTGGGAAGTGGAGCAATATTTGTTCAAGCATGGTGGTTTTGCCTGTTCCACTCTCACCAATCAGTGTAATCCCGCGAGCCGTTGACACAAAACGTCCTGTATCGGGCGCTACTGCGCATCGATTGTCGACAGGGTAATGAAGAAAATGTTGTGTCGTCGCGGATAAAAGGTTCTTCGCGCAGTAACCCTGCTTTATTACGCGCTCAATGTCTCGAAACGCCTCGAAATAAATTTCCAAAGGCTGCCTGAATATGTCTATGCGAATGAGAAACTCTTCCCTGTCTAAAGCATCACCTGTGTAGCGGAATTCGTCTGGCAAATCTGGATACACCGCGAGCGAATTAAGCACAGCAGCTTGCGACTGTTTTTCAGGTAAAGCTTCAATCAAAGGGTTGCCAGTATACTCTGGCAAAACAAGGGTTTTATATTCAGCATCTACAACTCGCCCGAGTAAACTCATTTGTTGTCTCCACGACTTGGAAGCGTCAGAACGTTATTCGAGTACTGACGTTTTTTAGGCTCAGAATGAGGTTCAGAACATGTTGATTTATCGGTCGCATTTGCACTGTTTCGTTCAAGGCTACGCGCCATTTCTTCGACACGATTTTTGCGTCTATTGTCAGTTCGAGCTTTCTTCGTTTTGGGTTTCGGTGCAGCTTTCGCTTCACGTTTGGCCTGACGGGTAATGGCGTTTTTGACTGACAAAGACTCAATAGATGATATGGGTAAAGTGCGTTTAGCATGTTGATCATCAGCCCAGTCTTGAATGTAGTAAACATCAGCCAGCCCTAAACCTTTCATTTCCTGACTACGTTTTAACAGTCCGCAGCGCGTGAACGTAGTCTCATTTGGAAGCTTCACATAAATATAGTCAAAACACTCATCGTTCACTCTGCCCTCTAACTGAATTCGCCCGTTGGTTTTGGCAATCGCAGACAGGTTGAGTTTTCGTACCTTATCGTGAGAGTAATACATCTCTTGCCAAAAAATACCATTCGCCGTCACACTCACACTAACAGGTCTCAAAAGGCGAGCCTCAACTTCCTGCTCAGACACCTTTTTTAATGCACTCATGTAATTTGCAACATGAATATGCCAGAATTCTAACGGAGTTGGTGGTGTATCAGTCTCTACCAGAAGCTTACTTTGAAATGACAATCGATCTCGCGTCATGCTGTTTTTATCTAACACATCTCTTACGATTATCTTCGTAAGATCCTCAAGGGTATATATTGCGCGACTTCTTGGATCGGGAGCACTCTTGATGATCTTTCCCTTATCTCTTACTGAGCCAGCCAAAGCATGAAGTTCGCTTCGGTTAAGTGTATTAAACCGACCTTCAACAAAAGGCTTAAAATCAGGACGCGACAAACCTGCCCACTCCAATGGCACCATAGGTACAACAGATTCCTCAGCGCGTAAACCCAGCATTTCTCCATTATCGGCAATCAGTCGACCAGGTAAATGCTTACACGGCCACTCTCTTTCTGTGATATCAATCCCCAAAGAATGACAGTACGGGACTTTTGACGAAAATGCATTGAACAACGCTAGACGTGCTGCATCCCATGACGCGTAAAATAGGGACACGCTCAACCCGACTATCATTCCACTTGCACGATCAACGATAAAATATAGTGTGGGTCGCCCAAGCACTTTGTTTCTATTCCACTTTGAAACGATATGGACATCAATAACCGTAGCATCAATTTCAAAACAAGCTCCGGGTACAAGATTGTCTGATACGATACTGCTTTCATTACTGCGATAGTTTTGCAGATAATCTGTTTGGTGTTTCGTAAAGGCGATCATGTCATGTTGAGAAAAAAGCTTTTTCGCCCAAGAACGAAACTGTTGTGAAGATGGAATATCAGGCCTTGTCTGAGTAAAGTCTGCGTCAATAATTGCAGCAGGAAAATACGTTTTCAAGAAATCCTGATACGCCTGCTCCATCGATACGCCTCTTGACTTGAGGTAAGTAAGTTTTAGAAATTTTCGTATATTGACCTTGTCTTTTTCTGTAACAATGTACGATTCGCGAACTGGAAATGCACCAGTCCGGCTTACAGACTTTCTACCTAAACTTTTCGTCACATTTTTACGTTGTTTTCCTCTTCCTCCACAAAAATAATAGTCTGGAAGCATTGCATCACGAACCTGTCCCAGGCGCCAAAATCTATTTAACAATCGATATATTTTTTTAGCGTCGACGCATGTCTTTTTTGCTAAGCATACGATATCAGGTTGGTGATATTGCGTTGCCATTGATAGCGCTAAATCCTTTCGGTTTGCGATGGATGAGATAATTGCCCAGTTTTTTTCTCGCTTTGTTTTGACAGCCTCCGTTAAAAGCGATTCGTCCACAAGTAAATGACCGCTCAATATGTCTGCCGCTGGACGAACATGCTTATTGCGAACTGCATTTTTGAAAACATTGATTTGAACAGCTCGTGGGCGAAGCACTGAGGTTGTCTTTTTGGTGTTAAAAAAGACAAGTGTTTCAATCTCTGCAAAAATAGACAGCAGTCTAAATTCCCCCTCTTCGCCCCCAGACTGACTCAGAGATATGCCATAGGGAATTAACCTCCAATGACACGACGAAGCTCCTCTTTGAAGTACCGATTTTCAATCACCGTGACAGTGCGTGAAACATCTAAATGTTGCTCAGCCAGTTCAACGTAAATATATTTTTTCCCAATTAACAGGCGTAAAACATTCAAGGCATCAATCGTATCTAACTTAAAATGCTGCTCAAACGTTTCACATAGTTCCTGTTTGGAAGACTGGCCCAGCGGAACATGTTTCACCGCATCAACCAAAAACGGCTCGAGATGACCCGCAAGGCCATGTCGCTGTAAGTCTGTCGCCCACAATATATTGTGGCTTTGGGTTTTCACGACATCATTACGAAAATCTATAGTGAGAAACAGTGATAACTCGAGTGAGGATAATAAATGATGAGGGCGCGCAACGATCAAGCCAATCAATTCTTTTCGAAATGCCGTTTTATTCTTTACGTCTCTGACGGTAAACCATGGTTTATAAGCTTCTTTTTACCTATTTCCCATTTGCGCCTTAGGTGACGTTCGTAATCTTCAATACTTTTAAAGCGTCTGGCCATCTCATTCTCACGTGTTGTTGGTCTAACCTTGGCTGGTAAATTAATTAGGAAATCAATAATCTAAATCAAGCCATCGGTATTAATGGCATTTCATCATGTTTACCATTAAATTCCTGCCATTTGCCATTTTTGGATAATGATGCGTTTGAGCTTTCAAAATTTGGGCAAACTAGCAACTTTCACATGATCTTTAGTATCAACTTTATTGAATAGTAATTCCATCATATTTGGGATAATCGACGTCTTGCCAGCTTTAACCTATGCTGCCGAATAAACTCTGCTGTTTTTTCAAGCAGCAGTTTGTGTTTTTCTTCTGAAAAAACGGGTTTGTCATCTCTTAAAAAGAAGTACTGGGCTCTATTTCGGTCGTCAATAAATACGTCTGTTGAGAAGTTCCAATTGTCACTTTGACATTTGTCGCAGAATCCTGTGAGCGATGCTATCAAATTGTCTAAGATATTCGCTCGATGGCCACAACAGCGATGCCATAACTGTGATACATGGTGCAAGCGCAGCTTTGTGAACAGAACATCTGGCTGAATGGAGCCAATCTATTTTAAAATAAGAATATCCTAAGCTTCGCAATTGTAACTCTGCACATTCAACGCAGTAGCGAAGTTGTGTTCTACTTGCTGGATCACGATATGACCTATCAGCATTATTTTCTAAAACATGCTTAGCGATTTGAGTCCTGACTTTTAAATCTGCACCGAGGTAAGGTGCATTGTTATCAATAATACTTGCAAACTGGGTGGTATCGATATCTCGTATACACTCCGTTTGTTTTTTATTCAAAGTCGGAAGACCATAAACTACGCCACTAGGGCTAATCACACCTTGAAGATCTTTAGGCTTATGTAAAACACCATGGAGAAGCATCCGTCGAATAATCAAACTATGTACAGACTCATCATTATTAATGGGTGCCATTCATCAATACTCCAGAAAGGCTAGAGATAAGAAAACGCTCGGGTACATTTGAAAAACTATGACTTTTATTGAGTTTTGATTACCTAAAAATTAATACTTGGAAAACTTAATAAATAAATTTGGCAAACTTTATTTTAACTTGGCAAAGTTTATTTATGCCCTTCATAACTACACTACCTGCCCTGCTGCCCAGCCGCTGCTCCAGGCCCACTGGAAATTAAAGCCGCCTAGCCAGCCGGTTACGTCTACCACTTCGCCTATAAAATACAAACCTTCTACATTCTTAGCCATCATGGTTTTAGACGATAACTCGTCGGTGTTTACACCACCTATGGTAACTTCAGCGGTTCTGTAACCCTCGGTGCCGTTGGGTTTTATTTGCCAGTTTTCTAGCGTATTGGCAATAGCCTCGCATTCACTGTGGCTTAGTTGCTTCACCGGCACGTTGCGCCATTGATGGTATTCAATAAAGCTTTGTACCATGCGTTTAGGGAACACCTTGTTTAAACAGGTTGCCAGTAAGGCATCTGGGGTGTCGGTGCGAGCGGTGTTGATAAGCGCCTGCGCATCTTCGGTAGGCAGCGTATTTATGCTTAGCGCATCGCCAGCTTCCCAGTAGCTTGATATTTGTAGCATGGCTGGGCCACTTAAGCCGCGGTGGGTAAATAGCATGGCTTCACGGAATGAGGTGTCGTTACATTCTGCATTTACATCTATGGCAATGCCACTTAGTTCTACTAGTACGTCTTTGTCTTTATCTTGCAGAGTAAAAGGTACTAGTGCCGCTCGGGTGGGCAGCACATTTAAGCCAAACTGCTCTGCCACTTTGTAGCCAAACGGTGTTGCGCCTAGCTTCGGCATGCTCAAGCCGCCGGTGGCAATAACGAGTGACTCACACTGGTATTCACCCATAGAGGTATTGAGCGTGTAACCTGTTTCGGTTTTCTCAACGCTTAGTATTTCACAGCGAGGGGTAATGGTTACACCCGCTTTGTCGCACTCTTTTAGCAGAAGCTCGACAATATCTTTCGCGCTGTCGTCGCAAAATAACTGGCCTAGGGTTTTCTCGTGGTATGCAATGCCGTGCTCGGCAACCAATCCAATAAAGTCCCATTGGGTGTATCGGCTTAGGGCCGACTTACAAAAGTGCGGGTTTTGCGATAAGAAGTTTTCAGGCCCAGCGTACATATTGGTGAAGTTGCAGCGTCCGCCTCCTGACATAAGTATCTTGCGGCCCACCTTTTTGGCGTGATCGAGCACTTCTACACTGCGCCCACGGGCACCGGCTTGCGCTGCACAAAACAGCCCAGCTGCACCAGCACCAATTACGATTACATCACGCTGTTTCACACTACTCACCTTTAATTGCTATACCTGACTTAAACTTTTGCTTAGCCAAACACGAAAAAAGTAAGGCATTAGGGCAAAAAAGAGCTGAATTATACGTAATTGCTGGGGGGCTACAATGTGTGCCAGCAGTTTAATTTTAAACCACTGGCATAGGGTATTGGTAGTTAGGGGTTTTTAATCTTTAAGTGCGAAGACTTATGCTTGCGCAAACACCGCTAATGGGTGCGTAGTAATTAGCGCCATGTGTGCTCTAGCACCAGGTTTGATAGCGTTTTCGTGGCTGACGCGTACCTTTAATTGACTACCGCTGTCTAGGGTTACCGCATAAAGGCGACTTTCCCCTTCGTAACGCACCCAATCTACGGTGCCATTGGGTGATTCATGCTGCGCACTTAAACTTAAATCATCGGGGCGCACCAACAAATCCACTTTGCCGGTAGCACCATCTACTGAGGTACCGGGCACTGTGCCAATGTCAGTGGTGACAGTATCGTTCGTGAAAGTACCGGGAACGAAGCTAGCTTCACCCATAAAGCGGGCCACAAATCGGCTAGCAGGCTCTGAATAACAAGCTTCTGGGGTAGCAAGTTGCTCTAGTACACCTTTGTTTAAAATACCGACTCTATCACCTACACTTAACGCTTCTTCTTGGTCATGAGTTACCCAAATAGCAGGTACACCGGCGGTTTTAAGGGCATCACGTATTTCCCAACGAAGGCTGTCTTTTAAGGCGGCATCTAGGTTTGAAAGCGGTTCATCTAGCAACACGAAAGCGGGTTCGTGTGCCAAGGTGCGGGCTAGCGCAACTCGTTGTTTCTGACCACCGGATAAGCGAGCAGGCTTGGCATCACGAAAATTTTCAAGACCGAGAAGCTTCAACCAGTGATCGGCAAGTTTAGTGTCTTTTAATCGAAAGCAGACATTTTGCTGAACGGTTAAATGGGGAAACAGGGCGAAATCTTGAAACACCATACCCACATTACGTTTTTCAGGGGGAACAGTTTTCTTAGGTGTGGCGGTCCAATTCCCTAAGGTCATTTGCCCTTCTGAAATAGGAATAAGTCCAGCTAATGCCTGTAAAATAGTGGTTTTACCGCAGCCTGTTGGACCCACCAGCATAAGAATTTCGTCTGAACCTAATGCTAGGTTTAGCTTATTCACTACACGGGTAGCACCATAATCAACTGACAACTCACTAACTTTAAGCATTAACTACGTTCATCCTCGGAAACGGTAAACTGGGCGCGGCGTTCGCCAGAAAGCATTAATATTAATCCAAAGCCTGATAGCAATACCAGCAATAAACCTGGAACAGCTGCGCGGCCAAAATAACCTGCTTCGTATACTCGCCACATGTAGGTGGCTAGAGTTTCAAACCCTGTGGGCCCTAACATTAGAGTGGCAGGTAGTTCTCGCATGGCTTCTAAAAACACCAGCGCGGCACCGGCTATCATGCCTCTTAGGGTAAGTGGCAAGGTAATACGCATAAATGCTTCACGAGGGCTTGCACCTAATACTCGCGCCGCTTTCACTAATCCAGTATCTAAATTTTCTGCGGTACTACGCACACTGCCCACAGCAAGGGGGATAAACCGCAGTACATACGCCATTACCAACAAACCCAAAGTTTGATATAGGTAGGGCAACTGAAGTCCGACATAAACCAACGCGGTACCCATTACGATACCGGGTACGCCGAAACCAAAATAAGTAATGCGTTCCATTAAACGGCCGGCTTTGCCTGCAATAGCCGCTTGGGCAACGGGTATGGCTAGAATAACCGCCACAATCGCCGCCAAGAATGAAGCATAAGCCGAATTCCATGCATAGCTGAATTCAAACCCACCGGTCCCTTCCCGTATTAACCACAGGGTAAATACCGCTAGAGGCAATACAATTGCCAGCAATAATATAGGCATTGCAGCTAGTAACATAAGGTTACACTGCCAACGTGCTGGCCATAGACTTAAATGCCTACCGGGGCGTTCTTTAGCGCCGCTAATTCGACTTTCTATAAATAAGATTAATCCTACAATCACCATTAGCTGCAAGCTCAGCATGGCAGCTTGGCTTAAGCCAAAGGCATTGTATTCAACAAATATAACCCGAGTGAACGTGTCTAACCCCATGATGGCAGGCGTACCGAAATCAGACAGAGCGTAAAGTGCAGCTAATAAGGCACCGGCAGCAATACTGGTCGCGACGCGGGGCAATACCACACGCCATAAGCTGGTGTATAAAGATACGCCAAGGGTGCGAGCCGCGTTTATTAGGCTGGCATCAAGGCTTAGTAACGATGCCCGTGTGGTCATCATCACAAAAGGATAGGTGTACAACGACATAACCAGCGCTGAACCCCATAGGCCATCAATACTGGGAGTGGAAATACCTAATACGTTTTCTATTTCGCCGCCACGACCAAATGAAAAGTACATGGCAAAGGCGCCAATATAACTGGGTAAAGCTAAGGGCGCGGCTAATAAAATTAACCAAAACCGCTTGAAGGGCATTTGAACATAGGCAGTAAACAGCGCTAACGGCACGCCTATTAGCACCGAGCCAATAATGGTTAACACCATAAGAGATACGGTATTCCCGAGTACGCGCAAATTGTGGGTGTCGAAGATTTCTGCGCTATCTGATGCTAACGAAAATAAAACGCCTACTGGCAACAATGCCATTAACGCGATAATTAGAGCCAGCGGGTACGACTTTGGCCAGTTGCTCACAGCACCCCGACTTTTCGCATAAGGTTAAGCGTAGGGCGTAAATCTGCTAGTTTTCGAAGATCCATATCCGGCGGTGATATTTCAGATAATGCAGGTAAACCTTGCGGTGGTGTTACCCCCTGTACCAGCGGAATTTCATACGCTTCGCTTGCCAAATAACCTTGCACTTCACGGCTAAGTAAATAGCGAATGAAGTTCACAGGTAAATCACCCTCGCTTAACGCCACAATACCAGAGGCATTCACTAAGCAGCCTGCATCGTTTTGCGTATAGGCAAGAGCAACATTCGCGTTTGGCTTACCGGCCTTTAAACGCAGTGTGTAGTAATGGTTTGCAAAGCCCATATCCACTTCGCCTCGTTCAACGCCCATCACTACGCCAAGTTCGCCTGCGTATTTTTTCGCTTTGCTATTAACGCCTTTAAGCCAATCGACCGTAGCCTTTTCGCCTTCTAAAATGCGCATAGCGGTAACAAATGACTGGAACGATGCATACGCAGGTGCCCAGCCTAGTGCTAAATCACTATCGGCTAAGGCCATTACGCTATCGGGAATTTGGTCAGGTGTTACACGTTCTGTGTTATACGGCAACGTACGAATACGGCCGGTAACCGGTGTCCAACTAGGATACTGGAAACCGTCTTTCAATTGGGTGGTTAAGTCGGTAGGTAACGGCTTAGCTAAACCTGAGTCGGTTACCATGCCGATGCTACCGGTATCTACTGCCCAAAATAAATCGGCGCGTTTCACCCCAGCTTTTGCTTCCGCAGCAAGGGTGTTAGCTAACGCGGCTGAAGCGCCGCGCCTAATTTTTAAGTTAAGCTTTGGATTTCGTTTTTTAATGGCATCGAGCACATTTTCATACAAACCACCTTCACCACGCCCCAAATAAAGGGTGAGATCACCTTCCAACTTAGGCAGTGATTCTACCGACACACTTGCGATAGTGTTGGCAAAGCTCAAACTGCTGATAGGTAAACTACCTAACGCACCTGCGGCGGCTAAACCTTGTAAAAATGTTCTACGTTGCATTTGAAAAAACTATTCCTTAGAAAACGTCTTTACGACTTTTTTCTGCTTCTACTAACAAGGAACGAGCGCGATCTAATTTCGTTTGCATAGTTTCCACTACGCCACGCACCGCTTCTACACCTTTACCGCCAGTAATTGCTTGTGGAAGGGTTACGTTGAAGTCTTTCTCTAAGTCTTCAACTAGGTCAGCGTCTAATTCAATTAACGCCCCTTCTACCCCTTCAAAACGCTGTAAGTAAGTATCGTGAACCAATGTAGTGGCAACTTCAGTTAGTTGCTCTGCCGACTTAGCCACCACGCGATCTAAACGCTTTTTAATATCGTCGATAACTTCAGGCGCTGTAGTTGGTTCAACTTCAGTGGTTTGTACTTTGGCAACCAAACCCTGCTTTTGATACTGTGACGCAAGTTTAACTGCGCCTAACGCTTGCCACAAGGCTTGATTAAGTTTGGTTTGCTCTGCGCGAACATCTTCTACTGATTTACCGTTTTCGATACCCATTTTAATGCCATAGATACCTTGCCAGATAGATGCGTAAACAGGCACGTACTGGGTTTCGATAGCAGAATGAAAATCGACTTCTTCCCAATATTCAATGAGTGCGTCTGTGTCTACGTTCTTGCTGTCTTTTTCGTAAGCATCTACAACACTGCCGAATTTTTCTTCTAACCAGTGTACTTCTTCCGTGTACTCACCAATATGAGCCTGAAGGTTGTTTACATGTTCGCTGATCACACCATTTGCAAAGGCGCTGCTTGTGCCGAATGAAAAGGTCACTGCTAATACTAATACCGAGGCACTTAGCTTCTTAAGTGTTGTTGTCATCATTTTTCCTAGTACGCTTTTAATTATGCAAATGATACTTATTATCATTAATTAAGTAAAGGTAACTCGACGTATGATTATGTCATACTTTCGCATTACCAAATTGGCTTTAAAGTCAGTAACCACGGTGTTTTCAGTGAAAGTAGCGTTAAGCAATTCATCGTATAACCGCCATTTGCTGGCTGTTTACAGCATAGTTATATTACATTTTAACGACTCAATGCGATCAACTTTATTGATGCCAAGCAATCGTAAAAACCTATTGATACTTTTTATAATGATCACTAATTTAAGCTATTAGGCTAGGTTCAATTGAGATGGGCGGGTAAATATTAATAAGATCAAAAAAGGCCTGAGCATCACTTCACATTATGCTCAAGCCTTTCAATAGGTTTAGTGCTAAGTGCTACACTTACTGTTACAAGCTTTTTAACATGCTTTCAGCGTCACTGACTTCAAAGCGGCCTGGATCTTCTACACTGATTTTTTTCACAACGCAGTCTTCAACTAACATGGCGTAACGCATAGAACGCAGACCACCAAAGTCACTGGTATTCATGTCTAAGCCAATTTGCTTAGTGAAGTGACCGTTGCCATCTGCCAGCATCATAATCTCTTCAGCGTTGTTCATCTTACCCCATGCATCCATTACAAATGCATCGTTTACCGATAAGCAAATAACCGTGTCTACGCCTTTTGCTTTGATTTTGTCTGCCAATGCGACATAGCCAGGTAAATGTGCTTGAGAGCAGGTTGGCGTAAACGCGCCAGGCACTGCAAACACTACTACACGCTTGTCGTTAAAAAGCTCGGCAGTGCCGGGATTTGTCATCTCACCATTTACTAAAAGGCTGAAATCCACCTCTGGCAAGGTGCTACCTACTTCTATCATGCTGCTCTCCTAGGATTTTTGACGTAAATACACATCGAATCTATGTTTTTTACTTTCTATTGCCATTGATGGATTGTTTCCGGCTAACACTGCTGCGCTGTTAGGCCGTTTCACCACTACTCTAGACGACGCTAATGCCAACGCGGGCGCGAGTAAGGCGTCGGCGTCGGGGTCGTGTCCAAGCAATTGTTGAAACAATCGCATTTCCTTCTTCACCAAGGCTGATTTCTTTTTGTGCGGAAACATAGGGTCTAAGTAAATCGCATCTACGTTCTCACCATTCCAGTATTGCATTACATTGGCACTATTTCCATGTTGTAGGGCGAATCGATCTGCAAGCTCGGGGTAGGCAGTTTTTAAACGTCGAATACCATCTTCAAGCAACGCCGCTACAATTGGCGAACGCTCAATCATAGTGACCTTGCAGCCTACGCTTATCAACACAAAAGCATCTCTTCCTAAACCCGGCGTAGCGTCTACTACATGCCATGGCTCTGTACTTTTAAGATCAGTATTTTTAAAATCAGTACTTTTAAGCGTATTGCCTTTAAACCCTATGGCTTTCACGATAGGTTCTTTTCTGCCACCGCCATGGGCTTTGCGATATAAACTGGCAGGAGAAGCAAAATCTACCACAACAGGCAGGGTTTTCTTTTCGTTTGCATCTGCAAGCCCAAGTACATTGTCGTTAACCTGCAAGTAAAAACCTTCAACAGGTTTTTCATCAATAGGAAAACCCCAGTTTCCACTGATAGTCAGGGCGAGGGCTTTGTCGCTTTCAAAATTCGCATCTATTTCGGTGCTAGCAATCACTAGAGGCAGAGTACTAAGCATGGCCATATTGCTCCTTATGCCCTATCCAGCGGTTGATAATCGCTTGTGCGTGGGAAGGATATTGTTCCCATAAGGTATACGCAATTTCTTGTACTTTGGGAATAAGCGCGGCGTCTCTCACTAAATCAGCAATTTTAAGCTCTGCCATGCCGGTTTGACGAGTACCCATAAACTCCCCTGGGCCACGAATTTCCAAGTCTCGCTGCGCAATATAAAACCCATCATTAGACTCACGCAGTACGCTTAATCGCTGAGTTGCCGTTTTAGACAAGGGGCTTTGGTACATGAGTACACATTGGCTTTCTACTGCGCCACGCCCTACTCGGCCTCGAAGCTGATGCAATTGGGCTAAACCTAACCGTTCAGGGTTCTCAATAATCATAATACTAGCGTTAGGAACATCTACCCCTACTTCAATTACCGTGGTGGCGACTAACAAATCGAGCTCACCAGCTTTAAAATCGGCCATGACTTGTAGTTTTTCAGCAGGCTTCAAGCGTCCATGCACTAAACCTACGTTAAGTTCAGGTAATGCGGTGCGAAGAATAACCGCAGCATCTTCAGCCGCTTGGCATTCCAATACTTCCGACTCATCAATAAGGGTACAAACCCAGTAGGCTTGCCTGCCATTTGCTTTGCACGCCGTGCGAACTCGCTCAATCACATCGGCTCGACGTGAGTCAGGTAACACCACCGTGGTTACTGGGGTTCGCCCTGGGGGTAGTTCATCAATAATAGATGTGTCTAGGTCGGCATAGGCGGTCATGGCCAGCGTTCTAGGTATAGGGGTTGCTGTCATAATTAACTGGTGAGGGTATCGCCCTTGTTGTTCACCTTTATCGCGAAGCGCAAGGCGCTGATGCACACCAAATCGGTGTTGTTCATCCACAATCACCAAGGCGAGTTGTTGGTATGTCACGCTTTCTTGAAATATAGCATGGGTGCCTACCAACATTTGCACGTCGCCACTTTCAAGCCGCGACAATACTTCGGTGCGGGCTTTGCCTTTAAGCTTACCGGCTAACCACCCGATTTCTATGCCCAGCGGTGCAAACCATTCGCGAAAGTTGTTCGCATGTTGTTCGGCAAGCAATTCGGTAGGCGCCATTAATGCTACTTGATGACCTGCGCCAATAGCGGATAGCGCAGCTAGAGCTGCTACTAAGGTTTTCCCTGAGCCCACGTCGCCTTGTACTAAGCGCATCATAGGCCTGGGGTGTTGCATGTCTTGCTGAATATCAGCCACAACCCGCTGTTGTGCCCCTGTGGGTGAAAATGGCAGCTGCGCCAACATCTTTTCGATAAGAGGTTTGTCTACCTTTATGCTAATACCGGGCTGTGCATCTGAAAGCTTACGTACTTTGAGTACACTTAAATGGTGTGACAAAAGCTCTTCTAGAATTAACCGGTACTGAGCAGGATGAAGCCCTTCTTCCATTTCGTGCACATCGGTATCGGGGGCTGGCCGATGCACTGCATGTAATGCTTCGTTTAGGCTTATCTGGTCGCTGTACATGCCTTCAGGCAGTAAGTCGGCCAGTGCGCCTTTATCTAACATTTTAAGGGCTTGGTCGGTTAAATTTCGCAAGGTAAGTTGCTTTACCCCTTCGGTGGTGGGGTAAACAGGTGTTAGAGATTCTGCTTCAAGCGGCGCGTCTTCATCAATGAGTTTGAATTCAGGGTGCATCATTTCAATGCCCCACTTACCGGTGCGAACTTCACCAAAGCAACGAATAACATTGCCCGGCGTCATCATCGTGCGTTGTACTGCCCCAAAGTGAAAAAAGCGTAAAGTAATAGTGCCTGTACCATCGCTTAGCTTCACCACTAACATGCGTTTTTTGCCGTATTGAATGTCGGCGCTTTTTACTTCGCCCTGTACACTAACATGGGTAAACGGGCGGCACTCGGCCACACTGTAAATCCGAGTTCTGTCTTCATAACGTAGCGGCAGGTGAAACAGCACGTCTTGTAAGGTAAATAAGCCAATTTTAGCCAGCTTTTCGGCCACTTTAGCGCCTACCCCTTTTAGGGCGGTGATGGGCGTGGTGGCAAGAGTTTGCATTTGACCGACATTCCTTAAAACAAGCGTATGATTTCATTAGGGTAATGAAAGCAATCATTTATTAGAAACGAAGTGTAATAGATTGCGAGAAGCTTGGCGAGTATGGTTTAAGACCAGTATGACAGGTACTATAAGTATGAGCAGGCTAGGCGCGCGTAGACAGTGTCTCGTCATTGTCAGATAGGGCGTGTAACGCTTCAGGCGTTAGCTGCATTTGCTTCCACCAACTTGCTGGTGCATCAATGCGGCCAATATCATCAATCGCAGGGTATGGAACCCCCTTCGTTTTACTTAAGGCGCACAGCCTTGGGTAACCCCTTTCAAACAAGAGTTTTTGACATTCTTCTTCCGGTAAATGCTCAACATCATACATGCCTGCCAGTTCACGTTGGCGCTGCGCTTCATAAAGCACAAGTGCTGCCGCTACAGACACATTCAACGACTGCACCATGCCTGCCATAGGGATGATGATATCCTGATCGGCCATGGCAATGGCTTCATCGGTAGCACCGTAACGTTCCTGCCCAAAAATAATCGCGGTAGGTTTGGTGTAATCAACTTCACGAAAGCCCACCGCAGTATCAGATAAGTGAGTGACTAATACCTGCATACCCTGCTGCTTTAGCGCACCTATAGCATTACCTAAACTGTCGTGATTAGTTTGGCGAACCCATTGCTGGCTGCCCATGGCGGTGTCGCCACGAAACTGATATTTCTCTTCCCACACGGTGTGAACACGGTGAATACCAATGGCATCACAGGTACGAACTACCGCCGATACATTATGGGGTTTGTGTACATTTTCAAGGCAAACCGTAAGGTCGGTTTGCCTTTTTGCCAACGCACTACGAATGCGAAGGTAGCGCTCGGGCGACATTGCTTACTCCGGCAATTCCATCACGCCGTCGATTTCAATTTGTGCGCCTTTAGGCAATGCAGAAACTTGTACTGCAGCACGAGCCGGGTATGGCTTGTTGAAGTAACGGCTCATAATTTCATTAACCGTAGCAAAGTGACCTAAATCGATAAGAAAGATGTTCACTTTTACCAAGTCGTTGGTGGTGCCACCAGCGGCATCACACACGGCTTTTAAGTTTTCAAAAACCTGTACCGCTTGTTCAGCGAAGTCTTCTGACACCATTTCCATGGTTTCTGCAACCAAAGGAATTTGGCCTGAAAGATAGACCGTAGTGCCAGCCTTAACTGCTTGACTGTAAGTACCAATAGCGGCAGGTGCCTTATCGGTCTGAATAATAGACTTAGACATAATGGATCCTAAAAATTTTTTAAAAAGTTAGTGTCTGGACTGACTATGACGTGACACTTTCTGAACCTCTGGCATGGTGCGGATTTTTTTCATCACTCGAGCCAAATGTACGCGATTTTGCGTGGTAATTTCGATGTCGATAAAGTAGATATTACTCTCTTTTTCTTCTGTTTGCAGTCCAATAATATTGGAATCGCACCCAGAAATTGTGTTCGTTAGGGTAGCAAGGGTACCCTGATGATTAAACAGTTCAATTCGCAGCGAGGCTTTAAATTCACCTTGAGGTTCTTCGTCCCAACGCATAGGTAATACGCGTTGAGGCTCTTCTCTTGAAAGCTTGCGAATGTTGTTGCAACCAATTTGGTGAATCGTCATACCACGACCAGGGCTTAACACCGCCACAATTTCATCGTCAGGAATAGGGTGACAACAACGGGCATAATGCACCAATAAGCCTTCAGTACCACGAATAGCTACGTTACCTTTCTTCTCAGGTAAGTCTGTGTTTTCACCTAACAATCGACGGGCAACAATAGCGCTTAGCTCATTACCTAAGCCTATATCGATAAGGAGAGAATCAAAGTCGTCGTGCTTAGTTTCAGCCACTACCCGTTCAATATCGGCCTCTGGAATATCGTCCAGCTTCACTTCACCTAAGGCATGGCGCAGTAAGCGGTTACCCATGTTCACCGCTTCTTGAGAGTGCTGTTTACGCAAATATTGGCGAATACGAGTGCGTGCACGAGCACTAACTACAAAGTTCAGCCAGTTAGCATTGGGCTTAGCTTTAGGCGAGGTAATGATTTCTACAGTTTGACCATTTTGTAATGGCTTACTTAAGCTGTAGTTTCTGCGCTCTACTCGCACACCTACGCAGGTGTTACCTATATCTGAATGCACTGCATACGCGAAGTCTACAGCCGTGGCACCCATGGGCAGTTCAATAATGCGGCCATCTGGGGTAAACACGTAGATTTCTTCTGGGAATAAATCTGTTTTAACCGATTCAATAAATTCGAAGGATGAGCTGGCAGACTGTTGAAGCTCAAGTAACGACTGCATCCACTTACGCGCTCGTAGTTGCGCAGTAGTGCCGTTGTCGCCAGGCTCTTTATAAAGCCAGTGCGCAGCAACCCCTTTATCTGCCATCTGATCCATTTCTTGGGTACGAATTTGAATTTCTACCGGAATACCATGGGGGCCAATAAGCGAGGTGTGCAATGACTGATAGCCATTAGTACGAGGTATAGCAATGTAATCTTTGAAACGGTTCTCGATAGGTTTATACAAACTGTGCATAGCCCCTAGCGAGCGATAACAATTATCTACCGAGTCGACCACAATACGAAACGCATAAATGTCCATTACTTCGTTGAACATTAGCTCTTTGTTACGCATTTTACGGTAAATAGAGTACAAGTGCTTTTCGCGGCCGAGTACGTCCGACTCAATTTTATACGCCGTTAAGCGGGTACTTAGTTCTTCACGAATATTTTCAATAATTTCTTTACGGTTACCACGTGCTTGGCGAACCGCCGATTTTAGTGCGCGATGGCGCATGGGGTACATGGCAAGAAAACCTAAGTCTTCTAGTTCATTTTTAATATCGTGAATACCTAAGCGATGGGCAATAGGCGCATAAATCTCAAGGGTTTCTAGGGCTATACGGCGGCGCTTATCAGGGCGAAGCGAACCTAACGTACGCATATTATGCGTACGGTCAGCTAGCTTAATCAGAATAACCCGGATGTCTTGCACCATGGCCATCATCATTTTACGAAAGTTTTCAGCTTGAGCTTCTTGCTTACTGCTAAATGCAATTTTATCTAGCTTACTGACTCCTTCCACCAGCTCAGCAACGGTTTCACCGAACGCTTCAGCAAGATCTTCTTGGCTGTAATGGGTGTCTTCAATCACGTCGTGTAGCAAGGCTGCCATGAGGGTTTCATGGTCTAAATGCATGTCGGCAAGAATACTGGCAACAGCAACAGGGTGCGTAATGTAGGGGTCGCCACTTGAGCGCATTTGTCCATCGTGGGCTTCTTGCGCCAACACAAACGCCTCTTGTACCAGCTGAACTCGGTCAGCAGGCAAGTACTTTATTACTTTCTGTTTTAAGCCTTCAAACAAATACACGGACTAGTGCGACTCCTGATTAACGTTACAACCTTAAGAATACGTAGAATTGAGCCTTTAGCCAATACCCAAAAAGCAAAGCGCCAGTGCTTTTTTCAAAGCACTGGCGCTTAAACATACAATAGTTACCCTTGTGGTGTAACTATTGATCAGAAAGAATGTTTGCTACTGAAGAAAATTCAGCGTGTTCTTGTTGTTCCTGATCACGCAAATCGTCTTGTTCTAGTGTGCTAGCAGTTACCAAACCTTCTTCGATTTCACGAAGTGCAGTTACAGTAGGCTTATCGTTTTGCACATCAACCATTGGATCTTTACCTTCGGTGGCAATTTGGCGAGCACGACGAGCCGCTACCAAAACCAAATCAAAGCGGTTACCAATTTTATCTACGGCATCTTCAACTGTTACGCGGGCCATGTATTTCTCCGAAAATTAGGTTGATCAAGTAATTCAAAAAACGGCCGCGTAGTATACACCCTTGTAGGGCGCGATCCTAGCGGTTTGTTTGAAATTAAAACAATATATATATTAAGCAGATCCGAGCAATTCGTCCAATAAAGGCTGATAACGCATTTGTTGTTTCATTGTTCGTAAACGCTGTGAAATCACAATCGCTTCTAAATCGTTAAGCGCAGTAGCGAAATCATCGTTAACAATAACGTGGCTGAACTCACTAAAGTGGGACATTTCTGCCACCGCTTCTTTCATTCTACCGGCAATCACTTCATCGCTGTCTTGGCCGCGATTGGTTAAGCGCTGCTCTAGCACATCGATTGAAGGGGGCAAGATGAAAATACCACAGGTATCTGGCATGAGCTTTTGCACCTGGCGTGCGCCTTGCCAATCGATATCTAGAAACACGTCGATACCACGGTGCAAGGTTTGCTCAATGGTCACCCTTGATGTGCCGTAGTAATTACCGAACACCTCAGCCCACTCGAAAAAAACGCCTTGCTCAATCAGCGCTTCAAATTGCTCACGGCTTACAAAGTGGTAGTGCTGCCCATCAACCTCACCCGGTCTAGGTTTACGAGTAGTGTGGGACACTGACACTTCCATCGCATTGTTGCTATTAGACGCGTACTTTTCCATTAACGCCTTTATAAGGCTGGATTTTCCTGCGCCTGAAGGCGCTGCAAGTATAAATAAATTACCGAGTAATGATGCCATGAAAGTATTAAATATTTTATAAAATATGGTGATTTTGTAGTGCAATGATAGCATATTGAAGTGGTAGGTAGCAGCAACAATAAAAGCAAACTGCTTTGGATATGTTTGCGCTTACACTCTACACATAAAATAATGAATTCATTGCGTGCTTACCCTCACGCTGTTTTGGGAAAAAATAAATAAGTAGGAACACACTAACATGGCTCAAGAACTTCTGCCGTACGTTGAACAAACTCCCAATACCACACCATCTGCATGTGTAATTTGGCTGCATGGCTTAGGTGATTCTGGTCATGGCTTTGCGCCCATCGTGCCCGAATTAAAATTACCAGATAGTATGTCGGTAAAATTTATCTTCCCTCACGCGCCTGAGCGCCCTGTGACTATAAACGGTGGCATGCGCATGCGTGCGTGGTACGACATCAAATCACTTGATTTTAATAGCCGCGCTGACTTAGACGGTGTACTTGAGTCGGCGAGTCAAGTAGAGGCCCTTATTCAAGAACAAGTAGATAAAGGCATTCCCACCAACCGCATTGTGTTAGCAGGTTTCTCTCAGGGCGGCGTAATTGCGCTTCATTTGGCGCCTCGTTTTAAGTACAAACTCGCGGGTGTGTTAGCTTTATCTACTTATATGTGTGAACCAAACTTATTGGCTCAAGAGGCAACTGATACGAATCGTGACATACCCATTATGATGGCCCATGGCGATCAAGATGAAGTTGTGCCTATTTTTATGGGTAATGCGGCATATAAGACGTTAACCGATAATGATTTTAATGCCACTTGGCAAACGTATACCATGCAACACAATGTCTGTATGCAAGAGCTAAACGATATTTCTGCTTGGCTACAAAAAGTGCTTGCTTAGTATGCCTTTAGGCTTAGCTTAAACGCGTCATTTAGCTTTATTAGATGGCTAAATGACGCGATTTCTCCCAGCACCTTTCGCTTCGTAAAGGTGCTCGTCTGCCAACTTAACCGCGGCATTAATATTGGCGTCAGTCAGTGCTGTTGCCACGCCAAAACTGGCTGTGATTGGATGGTAGATTTCACCTTCTTCGAAGGGTGAACTTTCAATTTCCACTCGAATTTTTTCAGCCAACTTTACGGCCATACTCAAGGTTGTTTTGGGGTAAAGAATTAAAAATTCCTCCCCCCCTGTGCGTGACACAATATCAGTAGCTCTAATGGCATTTTTCATCAACGTAGCAATGTGAATTAAGACCTTGTCTCCCACATCATGCCCATAGCTATCGTTTATTCTTTTAAAGTAATCGATATCCACTACCACAACACTTAAGGGAAAGTAATCAGCGGGGTTTTTCATTGCTCGCTCAAAGTAAACTGACTCTAAAAACCGCCTGTTTGGTACTTTGGTTAGCGGGTCAGAATTAGCTTGCCGTAGTTTCTCTAGATTATCGGTCAACATCTCCTTTCTGCTTTGATGCCAAAAGTATTCAGAAATAAAAGCCACGGTAATGAAACAACAAAGCGCGATTAGGAAGCGGGATACATCCTCTGCTCGATAGTTCGCGGGAATAGATTCTTGGTGATAAACGATGAACGCCACCACGGCTACCGTGCCAGTAACGTAAATAATAGCCGCTCTAAAACGCACGATAATAATTTGTATCAAAATGAGCGGGTAGACAAAGTGCAGCCCGGTATTGTGATAACCGCCCGTTAAGGTAATTACCGCCACCATAATCACCACAATACCGCCTGCGAAATAATAGAAAACGTCATTGTTTTTATATACATGTGACAACATTGCATTGGCAAAGACGGAAAACGAAAAAAGCCCAAGCCAAAATGCAAGAAAGTGGTCGCCACGAGCAATATTTTGGACTGTCAGCACAGCCATAATAGTGCCACCGATATACGAAATGAAATACAGCGTTAAGCGGCGACGTTTCGCTTCAGCACCATTTAAATGTGTATTTTCCAGAAATTGACTTAAGGAAGAACTATCCATATAGCAGGAGGCTTATCCATATATAATAATTGCAATAAGCATAGACACCTTACTCACATTTTCGCAACCGTAAACCTGTGCGCAAGATAAAGATTTAAGTACAATAGACTTATAAGTCGTAAAAAAGCCTTAAGCAAGCGTCGTCTGATTGCTTCAGGTTCTATGCCTTAGATAAGGCCCTAGACAGGATATTAATGATGCAAGCAGCACCTAAGAGAACAATTCGTATTGCCACACGCAAAAGCGCCCTCGCGCTATGGCAAGCAGAGTACGTGAAAGCGAAACTGTTAGAACACCATGATTCAATTGTCGTTGAACTGGTTCCTATGAGCACTCAAGGTGATCGAATTCTTGATACGCCGCTAGCAAAAATTGGCGGTAAGGGCTTGTTTATCAAAGAACTTGAAGTTGCCATGCTAGAAGGCAGAGCCGATATTGCGGTGCATTCAATGAAAGATGTCCCCGTTGAGTTCCCCGAAGGCTTTGGCCTTCACGCCATTTGCGAACGTGAAAATCCGTTCGATGCCTTTGTCTCAAACCACTTTGATGATTTAGATGCATTGCCAGAAGGTGCGGTGGTTGGAACCTCTAGCCTTCGCCGCCAATGCCAAATTCGTAAACATCGCCCAGACCTGAAAATTAAAGATTTGCGCGGCAACGTAAATACCCGCCTAGCCAAACTCGATGCTGGCGAATACGATGCTATCATCCTTGCCTCTGCTGGCCTTATCCGTTTAGGCATGGAAGAACGTATTAAAACCGGCTTACCTGCTTCTGTATCGCTGCCTGCCGTTGGGCAAGGCGCTGTTGGTATTGAATGTCGCAATGACGATGCCGAGCTTATTGCGTTGCTTCAAGCGTTGAACCACGGTGAAACGCAAACCCGAGTAAGTGCAGAGCGCGCGATGAACGAGCGGTTAGAAGGCGGGTGCCAAGTACCTATCGGCAGTTTTGCTACGCTTGATGGAGACAGCATAACCTTAACAGGTATGGTAGGACAGCCAGATGGCTCAACGTTATTGTTTGCCTCTGCCACAGGCCCTACAAAAAATGCGAAGAGCATAGGCGTAGAAGTCGCCGAGGCACTGCTTGAACAAGGCGCTGGGGAAATTCTTAGCGCATTGTATAACTAGTATATGTTATTGATAACCCGCCCTCTTCCTAAGTTACAGGCAAGTGCAGATGCTTTCGAGCAGGCGGGTATTAATGCTGTAGGGGTTGCTACATCCGATATTCAAAGCATCCCTAGTAAGGCCAGTGAGCTCCAACAGTTTTTGTTGGGCCCGCCCATCGTTAATAGCATTATCGTTACCAGCATTTATGCCGTGCCAGCGACACTCGATGCACTCAATCAAGCCACTTTTTTATCAGTGCAGCCTACGTTAATAGCGGTTGGCGATGCCACGGCTGATGCATTACATAGCGCGAATTTACCTTTCAAAATCGTTACGCCTTCGCTACATACATCCGAAGGTATACTGGTCATGCAGCAACTTAATGAGGCAAACTGTACACAAGTCGTTATTATTAAGGGCGAAGGTGGCAGAGATACGCTTTCTCACGTTTTAAGCCGTAGAGGTATATCGGTTACCGAGTTTTGTGTTTATAAAAGACAACCACTTACAAACCCAATTTACACAAAGATCTGGAAAATTGGCGATGTTAGCGGCATTATCGCTACAAGCGAAAATATGGCAAAACAGCTTATTTCTAGCCATAGTATGCAATTATTAGCGTTGCCCTGGTTAACGGTAAGTGAACGAGTTGCAACGAGTTTACGTAATCTTGGGATAGCACGCGTTTCGGTGTGCAACCGCGCCACCGATCAGGCATTAATTGCCTGGGTAAAGGAAAATTGGGAGTATTAAATGTCTGACAAGAATGAGAAGGACCCTCAAAACGGGGAATTGGTAAGCGTGGAATCATCATCTAGTACGACATCAGAATCGACGTCAGCGAACGCGGCATCAAGCACAGATACCGTCTCACCTAAAGGTACGTCTAAAAACACACCGAAAAAAGCGAAAAAATCATCAGGAACCAAGCTTCTATGGTTTGTGGTTATTATTATTTTCCTTTTAGTTCTAGGCATTATTGGTGCTGGGTATTGGTACTACATGCAACAACAGGGCAGCAGCGATACCCTTGTCCAAACCCAACAGGCGAATACAACCCAACTTAACAACTTAAGTTCTGATCACAAGCAAACAGCAGATGCCTTACGCATGCTCAACATGCAAAACGGTGAACTAAAAGACGCTGTGGATGCATTGCAGCAACAAAATAGTGCCTTAGTGCAACAAGCCGAAGCCACACAACAACAACTTAATAGCATGGAAGGTCAACGCCCTGCCGATTGGCTTATAGCCGAGGCTGATTATTTAGTTCGCATGGCGGGTAGAAAACTGTGGTTAGAAAACGATGTACGCACAGCAACCTTGCTGTTAGTGAATGCCGATAAGCGTTTAAAGTCACTAGCAGATCCTTCGGTATTACCGGTTCGCGCCAAGCTTGCTGAAGACATTCAAACTCTTCAACAAATGAATCCTGTCTCTCAAAGTTCGGTGGCTCTTGCCCTTACCGGCATGCTTGCGCAAATTGACAAGTTACCGTTAGATACTTTTGAAAAGCCAGTAGATGCAGATGCTGATAGCAATGAGCTGTCTGAATCGGCAGACGACTGGAAAGAGAACCTGGCGAAAGTGTGGCACTCTATTGTTGATGGCTTTTTAACAGTGAAAAGTTTAGAAGGCCCGGTTGAACCTGTCATGTCCTTGCAAGCTCAGTTTTTAGTGAAAGAACAGCTTCGCTTGCAGTTAATGCACGCACAATCTGCTGCACTTAAAGCAGATTCAGGCCTGTATGAGCAATCTTTGCTTTACGCTAAAGCCATGCTTGAAGAGCATTATGATGTTGAAAAGAGCCAAGTTACTGGCTTTATCTCAGCACTTGATAACCTTGTTGATACCGACATTTCTCAACCCATTCCTAGCCAGTTAGCTTCACAAAAGCCGCTTGAGCAGTTATTGGAGTCTCGTGTAAAGCAAGCATTCAGCCAGGGAGCTAGCGCATTATGAAATGGTTAGTCATTGCCCTTGCGGTGCTGGCCGCATTTATTGTTGCGCTTATTGTTGGCCCTATGATTTTGGGCGACAAAGGCTACGTACTCATTTCGTTAGGTAATACCGCGATAGAAACCAGCCTTATTGGTTTTTGCATTATCATTATTTGCGCCATTATCAGCTGGTATATTATCTCTAAATTGGTGTTATGGACATTAAGCTTGGTAACGGGTTCTCACCGCTGGTTTGGTGCTTTAGGCGAGCGTAAACGCAAACGTGCCTTTTACCATGGTTTACAGTCATTGGCTGCGGGCGACCTAAAAAGTGCTCACAAGGCACTTAGCCAAACCACCAACGGCGATTTTGAAGGAGTGAACTACTTGGCCGCTGCGCAAGTGGCTCAAAGCCAAAACGACCCGCAAAAAGCCCGTTATTTCTTACTGCAAGCGGCAGAGTATGACAACGCTAAAGTCGCTGCCACTATAGTGATGGCGCGTATAGATGTTACCGAAGGTAAATATACCGACGCACTTGAAAAGCTAGATAGCTTAGATGAAGAAGAAGCCAACAACCCGCAAGTGATTAAACTTAAAGCATCGATAATGGCGGAACAAGGTCAATGGCAAGCCTTGCAAGAAAAGCTAAGTGGTTGGCGCAAAGCGTTACCGAAAGAAGATTACACCTTATGGTCGCAGCGAATTGCCAAGGGTAAGTTAGCTGAAATTGCCAGTAAGAACGGTGCCGCTGAGCTTAAAACCCACTGGGAAGGATTACCTCGTAAAATTAAGCAAGACGATGCTTATCGCGCAGCTTATATTCAGCAATTGCTTGAACAAGGCATGCATGCCGAAGCACAAACTCTGCTAGTAGAATGGCAGAAACGTGGTCCGCACCCTGCTCTATTCCCTTATTTCACCCAGTTAAATATTCCGAATGCTGCACCATCGTTGCGGTTGCTGGAAAGCTGGATTAAACAAGACAGCGAAAATGTAGAATTGTATTCTACGTTGGGTAGAGTCGCATTCAATGCAGGTGACGATATTCTGGCCGAGAAAGTATTGTTAAAAGCAGTGAAGATGGAATCAAGCAAAGATGACTTGTTATTGCTGTCAGCCATTAGTGAGCGTAGACACGATAGCACTACGGCACTGCAATATTACAAGGAAGGTCAACAGCTGGTGTAGTTTTACGCTGTTCACTTTTAATTTGAAAGAAAATACAAAAAAGGCCAGTCATTTCAATTGACTGGCCTTTTTCTTTATTATTGTCCGTTTTACGCTGAAGTGCGGTCTACCGCTTTAGGTTCGGCCAATGCCTTACGCTTTTGTAGAGACTGATAAAATGGTGCATAAGTAGGACGCATAACGTATTTACCGTCACCTGCCTTCGCTAATAACTCACCGTTTTGCCACGCGATATTACCGTTACAAATAGTCATCACAGGTACACCTGTAATTTCCATCCCTTCAAAGATATTGGTTTCGATATTAGACATATGGGTTTCAGCAGAAATTACTTTTGTGCCTTTCGGATCCCATATCACTAAATCGGCATCGGAGCCTTCCCGTACCGCGCCTTTGGCCGGGTACATATTGAAGATTTTAGCCGCATTGGTAGAAGTAACTGCGACAAACTCATTAGGAGTAATTTTGCCGCCGTTCACACCTTTTTCCCACAATACTGCCAAGCGCTCTTCTACCCCAGCAGTGCCGTTTGGAATTTGGGTGAAGTTGTCTTTACCCATGGCTTTTTGTTCGTTACAAAAAGCGCAGTGATCGGTAGCGGTAGTTTGCAACGTACCCGCTTGCAAGGCTTTCCATAGCACGTCTTGGTGTTTCTTAGGACGAAATGGCGGGCTCATTACGTGGGCTGCTGCGCGTTCCCAACTTACATCTTGATACACACTATCATCTACCGTTAAATGCCCAGCTAATACTTCACCATAAACGTGGTGCCCGCGCTGCTGTGCATAACGAATCGCATCAACCGACTCTTCTACCGAGCAATGCACTAAATACAGAGGTGCGCCTAGAGTTTCAGCAATGCTAATAGCACGGTAAGCCGCTTCACCTTCAACCATGGGTGGACGAGATAGCGGATGGGCTTCTGGCCCAGTAATGCCTTTATCCATTAGCTGTTGTTGTAAGTGGTACACCAATTCACCGTTTTCAGCATGAACCGTGGCAATAGCACCAAGTTCCATACATCGGGTAAAGCTTGATACTAAAATATCATCGGTGGCCATAATGGCGTTTTTATACGCCATAAAGTGCTTAAAGCTATTAATACCGTATTCAGTAGCGAGGGTTTCCATATCTTTGTGAACACTGTCATCCCACCACGTTATAGCCACATGGAAGGTGTAGTTTGACATGGATTTTTCAGACCAATCTCGCCACTGCTGATAGGCTTCCATTAATGGCTGACCTGGGCTTGGGATAACGAAATCGATAATAGTCGTGGTGCCACCAGCAAGGGCGGCAGCTGTACCAGAAGCAAAGTCATCGGCGGCTACCGTGCCCATAAATGGCAATTGCATATGGGTGTGCGGATCGATACCACCTGGCATGATTAGCTTTTCAGATACATCAACAATTTCTACATCTGTGTCTTCTACAGAAAGGTCTTCGCCAATCTTAGTAATTTTGCCGTCTTCGCAAAGTACATCGGCTTTGTAAGTCATTTCGTGGGTAACGACGGTCCCACCGCGTAATAATATGGCCATTTTTGTGTCCTTTTCGCTTTAAATTATGAAGCTTTTGCTAGTTCACCAACGTTCGTGTTCACGGTGTTAACTAGCTTGCCTGCAGCAAAGTAATAAATGATGGCGCCCGAAATAGAACCGGTAAACCAGCCGTAGCTATAGAACCACGTTAGTACATCTGCGGTTATGGCTAGCAAGGTAATACCTACTGGAATTAAAAAGGCAACAAAACCGGCCCAATTCACTTTCGGGTAGGCAGCACTGCTGGTGTAAAGTGCCGCTACATCTAGTTCTTGTTTTCTAATTAGGAAGTAATCAACAATCATAATGCCCGCAATAGGGCCTAATAAGCTTGAATAGCCAAGTAGCCAATTTGAGTACAAGCTATCTACGCTTACGTCAGATTCAATAAGCCCAGCTTTTTTCAGTAGCTCCCAACTCATCAATAACACGCCAACTATGCCAGTCAGTAGTACACCACGGGTGTGGTTAATATACTTAGGGGCAATATTTTGAAAGTCGTTGGTGGGCGATACTACATTTGCGGCGGTGTTCGTAGATAAGGTCGCTACAATGATAAGTAACATGGCTATAGCCACAAAAAATGGGCTATCGATATGACCTATTAAGGTAACAGGATCTGAAACTGTTTCGCCTACCAGCGTGGTAGATGCTGAAGTTAACAACACACCCAGGGCGGCAAACATAAACATGGTAAGGGGTAAGCCAATAATTTGCCCTGTTACTTGGGCTTTTTGGCTTTTCGCGTAACGACTGAAATCAGGAATATTCAGCGACAATGTTGCCCAAAAACCTACCATGGCGGTAAGCCCTGCAAAGAAGTAACTAAAGAAGCCAGCATCTTCCGGCCTTGTGCCTGGGGTAGCCAACACCTCGGTTACCGATACTTTGTCGCTTGCCCACCAAATAAGCCCAGCACCTACTATTAAGAGCAAAGGGGCAGCTAGGGTTTCTAACCATTTAATCGACTCTGAACCTTTAATAACGATAAATACGTTTAACGCACCAAAAGCAAAAAAGCCTATTACTTCCCCTAGGCCGCCAAGCTGTGCCCAACCGTCTGAAATAGAAGATAGAAACAAGTGTATGGCAAGGCCGCCGAACATGGTTTGAATGCCAAACCAGCCGCAGGCCACAAAACCTCGAATTAAGCAGGGAATGTTAGAGCCTACAATTCCAAACGACGAGCGCAGTACTACCGGAAAAGGGATACCGAACTTAGTCCCAGGAAATGCATTTAACGTAAGCGGAATAAGTACCACTATGTTCGCTAGCAAAATAGTGAACAAGGCTTCCATTACCGACAAACCAAAGTACGTGGTTAATACTCCGCCTAGGGTATAGGTAGGCACACAAACCGCCATTCCTACCCAAAGTGCGGCGATATTTCCCGTACCCCAAGTACGCTCCGATAATTTAGTCGGCGCGAGATCTTCGTTAAAATAATCGCTCTCGGTTACCGATTTACTGAGTGCGATTTCACTAATTTCTGCACTCATACGCTCGCTCCCTCATCTTCAGCAACTGGGGCTCCGGCAGCTTCAGCAATACGCTTGCTGGCGGTTAGCATGGTATGAAGCAATACGTTTGCGCCGTCTTCACACTGCTCTGGGCTAGAGTATTCAATTTCGTTGTGGCTGATGCCGTTTTCACATGGAGTGAAAATCATGCCCGCTGGTACTAGATCTGCCATGTAACAAGCATCGTGACCAGCGCCGGCGTAGATATCCATGTGTGAATACCCTAAGTTTTCAGTAGCGGCTTTTACATCGTCCGAGGCATTAAATTCAACTGGCGCAAAATACCAGAAGTTATCCACGGTGATTTCCAAGTTACGTTCTTTGGCTACCGAGTCGCAGTAAGCCACGAACTCTTCATGCATGGTGGCCAACACTTCGGGGTTAGGGTTACGTAAATCGGCGCTAAACTTCACGTTTCCTGGAATAGTATTTCGTGAATTAGGATAAACTTGCATGAAACCTACAGTGCCAAGGCCGTTATCATAACGGTTAGCTATCGACTCGATTTCTGCCACAATTTTACCTGTGGCTACCATTGCGTCTTTGCGTAAATGCATTGGCGTGGTGCCAGAATGAGATTCTTGGCCTTGTATTTCTACGTTGTACCAGCGAATACCTTGGCCTAAACGTACTACACCAATGCGCTTTTCTTCATCTTCTAATATTGGGCCTTGCTCGATATGGGCTTCAAAGAATGCCCCTATGTTGCGGCTTCCTAATTCTTCTTCACCTAAGTAGCCTATGCGAGCCAGTTCATCGCCCAAACGTAAACCGTTTACGTCTGTTTTATCTAGTTCTTCTTGCAAATCAAAGCGGCCTACATAGACACCCGAACCTTGCATGGCAGGCTGAAAGCGTGAGCCTTCTTCGTTAGTCCAAACGCTCACTTCAATTGGCGTTGGAGTAGTAATATTGTTTTCATGCAGGGTGCGAAGTACTTCAACGCCGGATAATACACCAAATACGCCGTCGAACTTTCCGCCTGTAGGCTGAGTATCTAAGTGGCTTCCGGTTGCCACTGAAGGTAGTTCGTTATTGATACCAGGGCGTTTAGCAAAAATATTACCGAACTTATCTATGCTAATTTCACATCCAGTGGCTTCACACCATGCGCAAAACAAGTCTCGAGCTTGCTTGTCTAGATCTGTGCCGGCTAAGCGATTACATCCGCCCTTTTCAGTGCCGCCAATTTCGCCCATTTCCATCAGGCTGTCCCATAATCTTTGACTATTAATTCTAAGCTTATCCATTGTTTTGTCCTCGCAGGTGGAAGGTATTCCTATTAACACTTTGCCCCAAGTTAGCTCAACGAACGTACTATAAGAGTGCAATCTTGATAACTTTATTTACCAAACGGTAAATAAATTTTTTCTCTGATTTTATGCTGATTGTTCACTATTTATTATGTATCGCTACTGTTGCTGAGACGCCTAAAGCAAAGGGCGTGATTATTCTTTTGTCTAATGCGCTGTTTTATTTTTAGGCGCTTACTTAATACCGGTAAAACGATAAAAATTGACCGAATGGTAAATCTTTATATTTTGAGCTTTCAACATTTATGCCAGCGGTCGTACTAGAGGCCGTGCACCGGTTTTTTATGACCAACAAAGTTCGCTGATATAGCGAACTTTGTTGGTTTAAATACTAGTTACTTGGGAAAGAAAATTGACTGCCTTCACGCAGGTTCGTTGAAGGCCAGCGTTGTGTAATGGCTTTTCTGCGCGTGTAGAAACGGACAGAATCTGGCCCGTAAGCATGTAAGTCACCAAACAATGAGCGCTTCCACCCACCAAAGCTGTGGTATGAAACCGGCACAGGTAATGGCACGTTTACACCCACCATGCCTACTTGAACTTGGTCGATAAAGAAGCGTGCAGCTTCGCCATCACGAGTGAAGATACAAGTACCATTTCCGTATTCGTGCTCGTTAATTAGCTCAAGTGCCGTTTGCATATCCGGTACACGTAGCATCACAAGGACAGGGCCAAAAATCTCTTTTTGGTAAATTTCCATGTGAGGTTTTACTTTGTCGAACAAAGTGGCCCCTAAAAAATAGCCATCTTCAAAACCTTCTACACTGAGCTTTCTACCATCGCTGACTAAATCCGCTTCTTGGTTAACGCCGGAGTCAATGAATCCACTCACGGTATCGAAATGTTGAGCGCTAATTAACGGCCCCATGTCATTGCTGTTATCGTTACCTGCACCCACTTTTAGGGTTTCGATTTGTGCTGATAACCTGTCTCGCAGGGTATCGCCCATTTCATCACCTACTGCAAGCACTACCGATAACGCCATACAGCGTTCGCCGCATGAACCAAACGCAGCACCCATTAGTGCATTCACTACGTTATCAACATCAGCATCTGGCATGACAATCGCGTGGTTTTTAGCACCACCTAACGCTTGGCAACGCTTTCCGTTAGCACTGGCTTTTTGATAAATAGCTTCGGCAACAGGGGTTGAACCTACAAAACTTACCGCTTGAATCGTGGGGTCTTCTAGTAATTGGTCAACGGCAGATTTGTCGCCGTTTACCACGTTAAGCACACCCGGCGGTAAACCGGCTTCTGCCGCAAGTGCTGCAATGTACAACGCGCTGGAAGGGTCTTTTTCAGATGGTTTCAACACAAAGGTGTTGCCACACATGATAGCGCTGGGCCACATCCATAACGGCACCATAGCCGGAAAGTTAAACGGCGTAATACCTGTCACTACACCTAGCGGCTGAAATTCACTCCACGCGTCTATACCTGGGCCCACGTCTTTACTGTGTTCGCCTTTAAGTAATTGAGGCATGCCACAAGCAAACTCAACGTTTTCAATACCACGTTGTAATTCACCTTTGGCATCGTGTAGCACTTTGCCGTGCTCTTCACTGATCAATTCACAAATTTTGTCGCTGTGTTGCTCTAGCAATACTTTCAAGCGAAACATAACCTGTGCACGCTTTGCAGGTGGCGTGGCGCGCCATGCTGGGTACGCCGTTTTCGCTGAATCTATCGCTTTTTGTACCAATGCCGACGACGCCATTTCTACTTGTCCGCACACAGCGCCAGTAGAAGGGTTGTGAATATCAATCAAATTTCCATCTTGCGGCGCTACGTGTTCGCCGTGAATAAAGTGTCCTACCAATGAAGTCATATCTGTGTCTCTTTTTTGCGTAAGTGGATCAAAACGGTAAAAGGCTACTTGCCCATTAGGGTGTCTTGCATCGCGTTAATTAAGGTGTCGATTTCCGTTTTTTCAGTGGTAAACGGAAGGCCTAACTGAATAGTGTCGCCGCCGTAGCGTACGTAAAATCCTTTCTTCCACATGGCGTCAGCAATTTCATAAGGGCGCCTAGCCGGTTCGCCTGGGTAGCTTTCAATGCTAAACCCTGCAGCAAAGCCGAAGTTTCGAATATCGCTAACGAATGGCATGCCTTTTAAGCTATGCACCGCTTCTTCAAAGTAAGGGCTAAGTTCGGCAACACGGCTGACGAGTTTTTCTTGTTCTAAAATATCGAGCGCAGCCATGGCGGCCGCGCAGGCAACAGGGTGGCCTGAATAGGTGTAACCGTGTGGTAATTCAATGTTGTAATCGGCACCGCCAGCGTTAACTACGGTGTCGTAGATAAACTCGCGAGCCAGAACCGCGCCCATAGGAACGGCGCCATTGGTGATTTGCTTGGCCACGTTAATCATATCGGGCACTACATCAAACGCATCGGCGCCGAATAAGCTACCTGTGCGGCCAAAGCCGGTAATCACTTCATCGAAAATAAGCAAAATATCGTGCTGGTTACACAATTCACGTAAACGGCGTAAATAGGCTTTTGGCGGAACAATAACCCCTGCAGAACCACTCATTGGCTCAACAATTACCGCCGCAATATTCGACGCATCATGTAATGCCACCATTTCGATAAGCTCATCAGCAAGCTCTTCACCATAGTTCGGAGCGCCTTTGCAGAATTGATTATTCGGCAGCAAGGTATGTGAAAGGTGATCAGACTCCATGGCTGGCCCCCACATCTTGCGGTTTGCGCCAATACCGCCGAAGCTAATGCCGCCCCAGCTAGCACCGTGATAGCCCTTCGCGCGACCAATAATTCGGGTCTTGGTAGGCTGTCCTTGCTGGCGCCAATAAGCACGAGCAATTTTGGTCGAAGTATCAGCCGCTTCAGAACCTGAGTTAGTGAAAAACACTTTATTGATATCGGCTGGCGCCATGTTGGCTAACCTGTCTGCGAGTTCAAATGCCAGATTGTGGCCGTACTGAAAGGCGGGGGCATAATCTAGCGTTGTTAACTGTTTAGCGACTGCTTCAGCAATTTCAGGGCGGTTGTGCCCTGCGCCGCATGTCCATAACCCAGATAATCCATCAAAGATTTTACGACCATTGTCATCAATGAGGTAATTGCCCTGTGCACCGGTAATCATTTTAGGCGATGCTTTAAACTGGCGATTTGCAGTGTAAGGCATCCACAACGCGTCCATTTGCGGTTGTGATAGCTTGGAAGCCCACTGGGTCATAATTGTTTTCCTATGGTATTTGTTCACTTGGTCTACTTTACCCAGCCACATAAGTTCGATAAATTATAAATATTCAAATCTTACTTTCATAAATATGAAACTATGCGCGCAATCCTTGGAAACCTATCAGACACAGACATTCGCTTATTGAGAGTATTCATAGTGGTAGCACAGGCTGGCGGCCTTTCTGCTGCCGAGCTTGAACTCAATATTGGGCGTTCTACCATTAGCCGGCATTTAAAAGATTTAGAAACCCGGTTAGGCATGGTGCTTTGCCATCGTGGCCGCGGGGGTTTTTCGCTTACCGAAGAGGGCAAGCGAATTTATGAGTCTACACAGCGATTGTTGCTGTCGTTGCAAGACTTTAGAAACGAAGTCAACGATATGCACAGACATTTGCAGGGCAATGTGGTGGTCGCCATGTTCGATAAAACCGTGTCGAACGATGCTTGTAAGGTGAATGAAGCCATTTACACCTATCAACAACAAGCCCCTAATGTGAACGTAGAAATTCATGTGGTGCCAGTAAATACTATTGAGCAGGGAATTTTAGATGGGCGTTATCATATTGGTATTATTCCCACCCACCGCTCTTCTTCAAGTTTGAATTACTTACCCTTGTTTGGTGAGCAAATGCACCTGTATTGCGGAAGAAAACACCCTTTCTACATTGAGCTTGGAGATATTCCCCGTGAAGAAATATGTGAAGCCAAATATGCCGGGCTAAGCTTTCACAGCCCTAATATGGATAAAAGTATGTCTCTGGGGCTCAATAAAATGGCGGTAGCGAACGACCAAGAAGGTATTGCCACACTTATTTCTTCGGGGTGTTATTTAGGCTTCTTGCCTGATCATTATGCGGAATCTTTCGTAAAGAAAGGCCAGATGCGGGCTATCGAACCTAAAAATTTCGCCTATCATTGTGAATTCGCGGCCATCTATCGTAAGTCACCTAAGCCCACACGTTTGGTAGAGCTATTTTTAGAAGCGCTTGCCAAAGAACATGGGAAGGAAGAACCCATTACTATTTAGCATCGCAACTACAATGACTAAGTGACATTCGAGCTTAGTAAGCGGTAAAGAAAACGAAAAAAATAACAGGTGGCAGATGTTAACAACGCCACATGGAAGCGGTAACAGGACATAAAAATGACAAAACCTACAAAGACGCAGGCCAATCGTGCAAAAACAGAGGCCGGAATTCTTCGCGCCGCCGAAGAGGTATTTGCACAAAAAGGGTTTGCTGGCTCTTCAATGGATGCGGTGGCGCAACAAGCCGGTATCTCTAAACAGCTCATTTTGTATTACTTCCCAGGCAAAGATAAGTTGTACCAAGCCGTACTCGAAAACATGATTGATTTATGGCTTGAGAAAATGCAGTTCAATGACGACCCTGAGGCATCTCCAGCCAGTACCATTCGTCAGTACATTCAGCAGAAAATAGAATTATCTCGTGATTATCCCAATGGGTCGAAAGTATTCGCCCATGAAATCATAAACGGCGCACCGGTACTGAAAACGTATTTGATAGAAAATTTAAAGCCTGCGTTTGAACGAGACGTGAAAATTATTGAGCGTTGGATAGCCGCTGGCCACATTCGCCCTGTTGATCCTAAGCATCTGTTTTTTACCATTTGGGCTGCCACACAAACCTATGCCGACTTCTCTACGCAAATTCAATTGCTATTAGGAAAGCCGTCTTTAGATCAAGATGATTTTAACGAGGCCACTGAATTTTTATGCAATTTCGTTTTAAGTGCCCTAGATGCACAACACTAGTGCATAAAAATTAATTTACCCTGCTTTTTTTGGCGCGCTTCATCTTAAAAGCGCGCCTTTTACTTTCTACTCCCCCTATTCCACCACCATCAAAGAAAAACAATAAAACACTGTTATAAAAGAACTTTAAGTATAAAAACCTTATCATTTATACCTATTAAATACCCTACTACCACACCCAATTTGCTCTATTTTGATACACACTTCGCACCAAAAAAACCTGCAAATATTTTCTTTACCATTTGGTAAAAACCGTGGTAAAGATTAAAAAAGCAACAGCCTAAATTGAATATTTAGTGCATTAACTTTACTTGCAGGAGACGCCCATTATGCTATCGCGCCAACACGCCATTGCCCTTGAACATGCAACAGGTTCACAGCTAGATGCACTTTGCGAACAAGCTGCAGGCGTTCGCGATACGCACTGGCCTAACACTCTTACTTACTCACGAAAAATCTTTATTCCGCTGACTAACATGTGTCGGGATACCTGTGGTTATTGCACATTTGTAAAACACCCAGACTCAGGCCAAGCCAATATCTTAAATCCAAGCCAAGTATTGGCTTCCGTTTTAAAAGGCCAAGCCCAAGGGTGTAAAGAAGCCTTGTTCAGCTTGGGCGAAAAACCCGAGAAGCGTTATCGCTACGCGAAAGATTGGTTGGCAACATTGGGCCATACCAGCATGGTTGATTACCTTACCGAAGTGTGCGAGATGGTGCTGGATAAAAGCTTGATGATCCCTCACGTGAATGCAGGAACGTTAACTTTTAACGAACTAAAACAGTTGAAAAACGTAAGCGGCAGCATGGGTATGATGCTCGAATGTACCAGCGACCGTTTGATGAAAAAAGGCCAACCCCATTATGCATGTCCTGACAAGGTACCGGGTATTCGCATAAAGACGCTGGAAGACGCTGGAAAGCTAGATATTCCCTTCACCACCGGCATTCTTATCGGCATTGGTGAAACCTGGGAAGAACGTGTTGATAGCCTCATTGCCATTAATAGCTTGTACCAAGAGTATGGCCATATTCAAGAAGTGATTATTCAGAACTTTCGCGCAAAAGCAGGAACTGCTATGGCCAATGCACCAGAACCTACTCTTGATGACATGCGCCGCACGTTGGCCATGGCTCGGTTAATTTTAGACCCAGCAATTTCACTGCAAGCACCGCCTAATTTAGCCCAAGAATACCCTCATTACATAGCCGCTGGTATTAACGATTGGGGTGGTATTTCACCGTTAACGAAAGACTTTATTAACCCCGAACGTAGCTGGCCGCAAATCACAGAATTGGCAAGTGCTTGCGAGCAACAAGGCTACGCATTGCAAGAGCGTTTAACCGTTTATCCGAAGTACCTACAAGCTGGCGAACGTTACGTTACCAAAGCGCTGCATCAAGCCATGCCTGCTTGGCGCAACGACGGCCTTGCCGTAGAGCAATGTATTGATAACACCACTTTTCAAGGAGTTGCTCATGGGTAACATACTGCAAAACATCACCTCGGTTTCACCTTGCGACTTAACGCCAGCAGGCGACTTCACCTTGCCCTACAGCGATACGCCAATTCAAAGTAAACTAAGCCAGCTGCGCCCTGCTATTGCCCATATTTTACAGCGGGCTTTAGAAGGCAAAATGCTTAACCACGAAGAAGCTGAAGCCTTGTTTTACTGCCAAGGACCGGAAACTGATGCTTTGTTGCACACCGCTGATATTGTGCGTGAATTGCGCACCGGCAATGATGCGTCGTTTGTAATAACTCGCAATATTAATTTTACCAACGTATGCCATATGGGCTGTCAGTTCTGCAACTTCGGGGTGAATAAAAACGCCGGCGATGCAGAGTTTTTAGCCCCTCATCAAGTAGCAGCTAGAGCCAAAGAAGCCCACGCTCGTGGCGCAACTGAAATATGTGTTCAAGGTGGTTTGCATCCTGACTTACCCGCCAGTTTTTACGGCGACTTACTCGATACGGTGTCGTCTACCGTGCCCGATATTCATATTCATGCCTATTCGCCTTTTGAAATTTGGTATGGCGCAATGAAAGGCCGCAAAAGCTACACGGATTTATTAACCGACTTAAAACAGCGCGGCTTGGCATCAATGCCTGGTACGGCTGCTGAAATTCTAGATACTGAAGTAAGACGCAAACTAACTAAAAACAAACTTAGCACCGAAAACTGGCTTAAAATCATCGAAACTGCGCATAACGTTGGGTTACCTACCACGTCCACCATAATGTATGGGCACATAGATGGGCCATCTCACTGGGCCGCACACCTTATTTTATTGCGTGACATGCAAGCGCGAACTGGCGGCTTTACTGAATTTGTTCCGTTAGGCTTTATACATAACGACAGCCCCCTTTATAAGAATAATCCTAGCGAAGTAAGAACCGGCCCAACTGCCGATGAGCACTTCAAAATGCACGCCATTGCGCGATTAGTATTACAAGGCTATATCGATAACATTCAAGCCTCATGGGTAAAAATGGGCCCCGATATGGCGTCGAAAGTGCTTCGTGCAGGCGCCAATGATTTGGGCGGCACCCTAATGAACGAGAGTATTTCTCGTGCAGCTGGGGCTAGCCACGGCCAAGAAATTGTCCCTCGGGATATGGTGAACTTTATCCAGCGCGCTGGGCTAAATGCACATCAGCGTAATACTTTGTACGACGTAATTACCCCGTACGGCCGTGACAAAAAGCCTGCTCACCAAGCGGCACTTGTGGGCTCAGAAACTGCTAGCCCCGCAGCCCCACTAAAAGACACAACAGCCTTTAGCCCTTTTAACGCAGCATCTCACATTCCCGTGAAGGTAAGCGCATGAAAAACATTGTGTTGTTAGCCGGCGGCGTAGGCGGTGCAAAAGCCGCTAAAGGACTTTATCAATCTGCCTACAAAGAGAACCTAACCATTATTGGCAATGTGGGTGACGACGACGAGTTTCACAATTTATGGGTATCGCCCGACCTAGATACACTTACCTACACATTAGCGAACGAAGTAAATCCAGTTACTGGTTGGGGGCTGCAAAACGACAGCTGCCGTATATTGTCTCGGCTTGCACAGTTTGGCTCAAGCACCTGGATGCACTTAGGGGATATGGATATTGCTACCCATATTTTTAGAAGTGCTAAGCGGGCTGAAGGGACTAGCATGACGGCAATCACGCGCCAAATTACTACCCGATTAGGTATTACCGTCCCTTTGCTGCCAGCTACCGACGATACCCTGCAAACTCGTCTTGAAACTGAAAATGGCTGGGTAGATTTTCAGACGTATTTTGTACACCAACGCTGCGAAGCTAACGTAACCAATATTGCGTACGAAGGGGCAAATCTTGCTTCTGCTACACCTGAAGTGTTGGCGGCCATTAGCGCTGCTGACATTATCGTTTTTGCCCCTAGCAACCCATTACTCAGTATTGCTCCCATGCTAGCTATACCCCAATTTCGCGATGCAATAGCAGCAAGCGACGCCACGAAAATTGCGGTGTCACCACTTATTGGTGGCAAAGCCATAAAAGGCCCAGCTGAAAAACTACTACAGCAAATGCGTTATACACCTGGTAACAAGGGCATCGCTGAGTTTTACCAAGACCTTTGCGATGTATTGGTCATTGATAATCAAGATGAAGGCGATACAGACGTCGTCGAAAGCTGCGGCTTATACGCCCACTGTACTAAAACCTTGATGAAATCAGATCAAGACAAAGTAGCCCTAATGGAAGAGGTTATTTCGGCGGCCACCGCTTATCAACCGGAGGTGCCTTGTGCATAAACTATGCGTTGTTATTCCAATGAAAGATCCTGCATTCAGCAAGCAGCGTTTGTCACCACATTTGCCTGCCAGCGTGCGCAAGGCCTTGGCCATTAAGCTGTTTAAGAAAACCGTTATGTCGTTAAACGGTTCATTTCCACAATGGCAAAAACTGGTCGTAACGCCGTCGCTTTACATCGCCGATTTAGCCACCAGCTTGGGCTGCAAAGTGATATTTGAAGCCAAAGGCAGCAACTTAAACACAGCCTTGGCGCAAGCCACCGAATGGAGCATGTCGAATGGCTTTAGCCACCAACTTATCTTGCCTGCAGATATTGCTCGGCTAGAGGAAAAAGAGCTGAATTCTATTGCGGCGCTTGCTTCAGGCGACACCTCGGTAGTCATTGGCAGTGCGTATGATGGCGGCACCAACGCACTATGCACCACGCCCCCTAACGCTATTGATTTTGCATTTGGTAAATCATCATCTTATGAGCACCATCAGGCAGCCATGGAAAAAGGCTTAAAGTGCGTGACCGTTCAGCCTAAATACTTAAGTCAAGACATCGACCATCCAGACGATCTTCGTCACGTGAATGACGTTGTCGATTCTTTGATTGCTTAAGGTAGAAAATATGCGAGCACTTACCATCAATACCATAGAAGGCTTACCGGATATTCGCGAAGGCGACAATCTTGTGGGCTTGATAATTGAAAAGCTTACCGCACAGCAACAGGTTTTGCGTGAAAGCGATGTACTGGTTATAGCCCAAAAAATCATATCAAAAGCCGAAGGCGCAGTTTGCCATATTGACGATATTACTCCTACCGAAGAAGCCATCGACGTGGCTGAAAAGGTAAATAAAGACCCTCGTAAAGTTACCGTCATTCTGTCCGAATCTACCCGCTTGGTAAAAGTGCATAAACACCCTGCGGCCAACGAAGGGATTATTATAACCGAGCACAGATTAGGTCATATAAGTGCCAATGCTGCGGTGGATGAATCGAATACCGACAACCCAGGCGAACTGATTTTATTGCCTAAAGACCCTGATGCCAGCGCTCGCATTATTGCTGAAGGCTTATGCAAATATTACGGCGCACCAAAGCACAGTATTGGGGTAGTGATAAGCGACACCTTTGGCCGCCCATGGCGTTTAGGCCAAACCAACGTGGCCATTGGCGTAGCGAATGTGCCTGCGCTAAACCCACTTTATGGTGAATGTGATGCGTGGGGTCGCCCCCTAAAAGTTACCGCACCAGCCCTTGCCGATGAACTTGCCGCAGCCTCAGGCTTGTTGATGAGTAAACAAGGTAAGTGCCCCGTTATTTTATTTAAAGGGCTTGAATGGGAAAGTAACCCAGACAGTAAAGCCTCAGACCTGTTAAGACCAACCCAAGAGGATTTATTCGCATGAAGATTGCTATTTTAGGCGGCACTGGCCCGCAAGGCTCAGGGCTAGCAAAACGCTTCGCCCTAGCGGGAATAGACGTTGTTATTGGTTCACGAGACGGTGAACGGGCAGCAGAAAAAGCCATAGCACTACAAGAATCTATTGCATCGGCAAGTACTGCTACCACTGGCACCATCAGCGGCACTGATACTATTGCAGCCACATCGGCGGCTGATGAATTCGTGATTATCTCAGTACCCTGGGCCGCGCATCACGCTACGTTAGATCAAATCCGCCCATTGCTTCGCGACAAAGTTGTTATCGACATTGTTGTGCCTTTAGCTGAAAACAACCCTAAAGCAGTTGCTATGCCACCAGAAGGCTCGGCCACAGAGTCTGCACAAGCACTATTGGGAGACGACTATGCCGTAGTAGGAGCACTTCATAATGTCTCAGCTGTCACCCTTAACAACCTTGAGCAAAGCATTAACTGCGACATTTTGGTGTGCGGTAATCAACTAGAAGCTAAAAACAAAGTGATTGGATTGCTAGATAGCTTAGGCGTGCAAAGTTACAACGCTGGCCTAGCGGAAAGTGCACGCTGTATTGAAGCCATTACCCCTATTTTAATTCGCTTAAACATATCCAAAGCAGTGCCATTTAGTCATGCGGGGATTCGTATTTGCCCGCCAGATCATTAAACCGCGATGTGAAAAACAATGTAAGCCGCTAGTGATTAGCTACTCGTTGTTAGCGGCTAAATAAATTAAGCAAAGACACGTATTAAACAAAATAGAAAAAGCAGAGGAAGAACTCATGGAATTTGGTATCACTTTTAAAGGCTTTGTTAGCCCAGATCGTGCCCGTAAGTTAGTAAAAATGGCTGAAGAAGCCGGTTTCGATTATTGCTGGTTTTACGATTCGCACATTCTTTGGCGTGAGTCATTCGTGGCAATGGCAATGTGTATGGAGCACACCACCAAAATGCGCTTTGGCCCGTGTGTAACCAACCCTAACGTACGTGATTGGTCGGTAGCGGCAAGTTTGTACGCCAGTTTGGCACTACAAAGTAATGGCCGTTTCGACATTGGTTTAGGCCGGGGCGATTCTTCTATGCGCGTAATGGGTAAAAAGCCTGCGAACCTCGCCCGCTTAACCGAATTCACTCATAAAGTGAAAGCCATGGTGCGCGGTGAAGAAGTCATGTACGGCGAATGCGAAAAGCCGGTTAAATTCCCATGGGCAACAGGCTATGAACTACCTGTATGGGTAGGCGCTTATGGCCCGAAAGCCCTAGCAGTAGCTGGCGAGCATGGCGATGGCGTTATTCTTCAAATTGGTGACCCCGATTTGGTGCAGTGGTTTGGCCAGCAGTGCCAAGATGCAGGGAACAAAGTTGAGCGCGACATGAGCAACTTTAAAGTACAAGCCGCTGCGCCTGCTTATTTCGGTGATATGGAAACCTGTATTGAAAAAACCAAATGGTTCCCAGCCATGGTAGGTAATCACGTAGCTGACATTGTTGAAAAATACGGTACAGATTCAGGCTTAGTACCAAAAAGCTTAACCGATTATATTGAACAACGTCGTGGCTACGATTATTCGAAGCATGGTCAAAGTGATAACCCTTACCTAGACTTTATTACTGACGACATCGTAAAAAGCTTCTGTGTATTGGGTGAAGCTGAAGATCACATTACTAAAATCCAAGCGCTTAAAAACGCTGGAACCACGCAATTTAATATCTATTTAGATAACGGTGATGAAGAAAATATTATCACTCGTTACGGCAAAGAAGTTATCCCTGCTTTCCGCTAAATTCGATGACTAGCCTAGGGCAAGTTTCACGTAAATTATTGTCATTTAATTTGCGCGTAACTTAGCCCTACGCTATCGCATTTTCTTATACCCATATCAACTAATCCTTCACCCCAAAACAGCTTTGACGCCCCAAAACCCTCACTTTATCTATAAATATTATCTACTTAAGAACAAACCGTTCGAAGTAACCAATACTGTCTTATTGTTAATATATTGTAAATTTAGGAAAGTAAGTGCCGCTTAGTTTCATAAACATGAAACATGACTTCGACACATGAATATTTACCCCTTGGTAAAACCCCTTTAGTTTCGTTAGAACAAAAGTTAATCAAATAAAAAACAAAAAAATACTTCTATGTAGTTTGTAGATGTAACAACAACAAGAAGGGAACACATGATGAAATCGAAACAGACGCTATGCGCTTTAGCAATAGGATTAGCACTTCAATCTTCATACACTGCAGCAGCAGATTCGGTGGTACTTGAAAAAATTACGGTTACTTCGCAAAAGCGTGAGCAATACATAAACGATGTAAGTATTGCGGTAACTGCATTTAGTGGCGAACAGATGGAGTCATTGGGCTTTGAAAGCAGCACCGACCTCATTGCATTTACGCCAGGTGTTTCCCTAGCTGGTGATATTGGTGGTCAACGTGCCATCTTTAACATTCGTGGTGTGGTACAAAACGATTACGCCGACATTGCTGAAGCACCTGTAGCGGTTTACGTAGATGGCGGGTATTTAGCCAGTACACAAGCGCAAACATTTGGTTTATTCGATATATCTCGTGTTGAAATATTAAAAGGCCCTCAAGGCACCCTTTTTGGCCGTAACGCCACTGGCGGTATGGTAAATACGATTACTGCTAAGCCTACTGAAGAAGTGGAAGGCTACGCTGAACTTACCTTTGCCAGTTTCGAGCAAAAACGCTTTGAAGGCGCAGTATCTGGTGCACTAAGCGATAAAGTATCTGGCCGTATTTCTGTTATGGCCAACAGAATGGGTAACATTTTAGAAAACGTATACGAAGATGAAGCAGCGCCAGATACTCGCGCCGGAAGCATTGGCGGCGGTGAAGACGGTTACAACGATGACACCAAAGCGTTTCGCGCGCAGTTAAACTTCGATTTAAGTGCGAATTCAAATTTATTAGTTAGCGCAAACTGGGCCGATACCACAAAAAGTGAAGGCCCTTATCAAGTGGTGAATACCACAGAAGTTAAAGACGCTGCAGGTAATGTTATCGATGTTATTTATGCCGCTGATGATCCACTAGGCTGTGACACTATTCAAGCTGGGGCTTGTGTAGACGGAAACTTTAACGGCGACCCACTGCGCCCAGTTCAAGGCGGTGATTTCAACGGTAACATCGACCCTGATGGCAGCGGCGAGAAAGTAAATAAAGATTTCGCTTTTGACGATCAAAACAAAATTAAGTCTCGCGGCCTAGCGGCAACCTATGAATATGACTTCGATGACTTCACCTTTACCTCGGTGACCGACTGGAAAAACTTCACCCGTGTTATCGGCCTAGATTCGGATCAAACCGCGTCACCAGAATTGATTTTCCAGTCAGATGGCGACATTACCCAGTTCAGTGAAGAGTTGCGAGTAAGCGGCAACACCATGAACAGTAAATGGGTAGCAGGTTTTTATTACTTAAGCATTGAAACCGACTACTTACAAGGTCTAGCAGCAAGCCCAACGGGTGGTTATTTAGCCGGTGAAGAGCAAAATACATTAGCCACTATCGATACCGATTCATACTCAGTATTTGGGCAAATCGACTACGATTTAACCGACGAACTCGTACTAGTATCGGGCTTACGTTTAGTACGTGAAAATAAGTCGATGGACGGCCAATTGCGCCAAAACGCTAACTTGGTAGACCGAGATATTGAAGTAGATTACAGCCTTGATCCATTGGTAGATGTAGCCATGGATAACGATGAAACCATGTGGTCTGCAAAGCTTCAGTTAGACTATAAACCAAACTCAGACACCCTATTGTACGCGGGTATCAACCGAGGCGTAAAAGCAGGTAACTTCAACGCGCCTTTAGGCGGTAGTTTTAGCACCTACGACGCCGAAGTACTTCTCGCCTATGAAGCAGGTGCTAAGCTAACTTTAATGGACGGCAAAGCACAATTAAACAGCAGTATTTTCTACTATGACTACTCTGATTATCAGTCGTTCTCATGGGTAAACAATGCCGGTGTGGTTTTCAACGAAGACGCCCAATTTACCGGTGCTGAAGTTGAACTACTATTAAACCCCATTGATGCGTTAGACATCATGTTTGGCGTGTCTTACACCGATGCAGTGGTAGAAGATTTAGAAGTGGCTTCAGGCGTATTTGTAGACACCACTCCACCGTATACACCTGAATGGCAATCATCTGGTTTAGTACGCTATACGTGGGATATAGACAGCGGCAGCGTTGCGGCATTGGTAAGCGGTTCATACCAGTCAGAATCTTTCCACAATGCTCGTAACTTTACGGCGCATACCATCGAAAGCCACTTCAAAGCCGATGCTCGCATTACCTGGACTGACAAAGAAGATTTATGGAGCGTAGCCGCTTACGTAGATAACTTGACCGATTCAGATCACGAATTAATTGGTTTTGACGTATCAGGCTTCTACGGTACTTCGCAAATTTCTTACGCTAAGCCACGCACTTACGGCGTTACCGTTAGACGTAATTTCTAATCGATGAAAGGTTAGCTGCGGATACAAATATAAAACCGCTCAACGAACATCCTGTAAGCAAAGGCCCCTTTTAGGGGCCTTTTTATCGTTTATTTACATGAATATAATTTAATCACACTTAACCACTTATACCTTCCCTCCCTTTAGCAAACAATAGCGAACTCACCTTAGAAACCTTCTGCAGCATCGATGCTGCCAGCAGAGGCCCTACACATCCCTCCCTCTCTAAAACTTCAAGGTTTGCTAGAGGGGGAGGGTGTGTTTCTCAGAAACCTTCTACAGCATGGATGCTGTAGAGAGGCCCCATGGAAGGGTCTACGCCGTGTTTCTGAGGAACACACCCTCCCCCAACCACGCCAAATCAAGGCTTGAAATTTCAATTTCTTTCGCTTTATACTAAATACAGTTACTTGTCGGAGTGCTCAACTGAATTAACCCAGTGAGCTGAGACCGCGAAAGCGGGATCCGTTGAACCTGATCAGGCTAATACCTGCGAAGGGAACAAGAAAGTACAAAGTGGTAAGTCGTAAATTGTAAAAGTGAAACCATGTAGTATGGCAAGAATTTATCCTTAGGGATTTTGCCTGCACCACCGGTTATGCTTTTGCGCCTTTTGTATTCTCTCCTCCACTCCTGACAAGCATTTTATAACCTAAACTAACAGGCGAAAATGCTATGTCGACTCGACGCGAACAGCGCCAACAGGCGCAAGACTTTATTAATCAATTGGCCGGTGAGGCCTACCCTAATTCTACCCGCCACTACGAAAAAGGCAGCCGCGACGATATTAATGTTGCTATGCGACTGATTCATCAGCACGACAGCTTAATCGGCGGTACTGAAGAAAACCCCATACTTGAAAGTAACCCTCCCATTGGGGTGTACGACACTTCAGGCCCCTATGGCGATCCTGATGTAACCATCAATGTGCAAAAAGGGTTAGCGCCGCTACGAGAAAGCTGGATTAAAGAGCGTGAAAACACGTACCAGCTTGAAGGGGTATCGTCGCACTTCGCGAAGCAACGTGAACAAGACATCATTACCGAAGACTTTCGCTTCACCCGCACATTGAAACCACGTAAAGCCCTAGAAGGTAAAAACGTGACACAACTGCATTACGCTCGCCAAGGCATTGTCACGCCCGAGATGGAATACATTGCTATTCGCGAAAATATGGGTCGCGATGCGCTTAAAGACAACCCGCTAAGTCAGCAACATAAAGGTGAACACTTCGGCGCCAATCTGCCTTCGAACATTACCCCTGAGTTTGTTCGCCAAGAAGTGGCCGCAGGGCGCGCGATTATTCCAGCGAACATAAACCACCCTGAACTAGAACCTATGATTATTGGCCGCAACTTTTTGGTAAAGATTAACGCCAACATTGGGAATTCAGCGGTAACTTCATCTATTGAAGAGGAAGTGGAAAAGCTAGTGTGGTCTGCACGCTGGGGCGCCGATACCCTTATGGATTTATCCACTGGCCGCAATATTCACGAAACCCGCGAATGGCTACTGCGTAACAGCCCTATCCCCTTAGGTACTGTTCCCATCTACCAAGCCCTTGAGAAAGTAAATGGCGTGGCCGAAGATCTTACTTGGCCGTTATTTAAAGACACCCTTATCGAGCAAGCCGAACAAGGGGTAGATTACTTCACCATTCACGCAGGCGTATTGCTTGAATACGTGCCCCTTACCGCAAACCGAGTAACGGGCATTGTGTCTCGTGGCGGCTCTATTATGGCTAAGTGGTGTTTAAGTCATCACAAGCAAAGTTTTTTGTATGAACGTTTCCGCGATATCTGTGAAATTTGCGCCGCTTACGATGTGTCGCTTTCGTTGGGCGACGGATTACGCCCAGGCAGCGTGGCCGATGCAAACGATGAAGCACAATTTTCTGAACTTCGTACCCTTGGTGAGCTCACTAAAATAGCGTGGGAATATGATGTTCAGGTGATGATTGAAGGCCCAGGGCATGTGCCAATGCACATGATTAAAGCCAACATGGAAGAGCAGCTAACCCATTGTCATGAAGCGCCCTTTTACACATTAGGCCCCCTTACTACCGATATTGCTCCGGGTTACGATCATTTTACTTCCGGTATTGGTGCCGCCATGATTGGCTGGTATGGCTGTGCCATGCTTTGTTACGTTACTCCCAAAGAGCATTTGGGTTTACCCAACAAAGAAGATGTTAAGCAGGGTCTAATTACCTACAAAATTGCGGCACACGCTGCCGATTTAGCTAAGGGCCATCCTGGCGCCCAAATTCGCGATAACGCCATGTCAAAAGCCCGCTTTGAATTTCGTTGGGAAGACCAATTCAACTTAGCACTAGACCCTCATACCGCCCGAGCCTACCACGATGAAACGCTGCCTAAGGCTTCGGGTAAAGTGGCACATTTTTGTTCTATGTGTGGCCCCAAGTTTTGCTCGATGAAAATTTCTCAAGAAGTGCGAGATGTAGCAAAAGCTAATCAAGACGCTGCACAGCAAGAAAAAGGCATGCAAGACATGGCTACCGCCTTTAACAATTCTGGCGCGGCGCTTTATCACAAAGCCGATAGCAAGGTGCAACTGCCGTGATCAGAACTACAACACACGCCACGAGCGAAGAGCCTGTGGTGTGGGCTATTGGTGGCATAGATACGAGTGGAGGCGCGGGTATAACCCGCGACGCCATAACACTTGCCGATATCAGTGTGCATGCATGTGTATTAACCACACAAGTTGCCAACCAATCACATTTAGTCATGCGAAGTGCATCCGCACTAAGTATCGATACACTAAATGCACAATGGCAAGCCCTAGAAAGCGAACTTCCCCCTAAGGCAATAAAAATAGGCGCCATTGCAAACACCCCGCAGGCCATGTTTTTGTGTGAGCATGTGGCAAAATTAAAACAATATAAAAACACAAATTGTTTTGTTGTTTGGGATCCTGTGTTGGTGAGTTCTTCTGGCGGCGTATTAAGTGAACTTAGCCAACAAAGCATTGATTCACTAATTGCAGCTGTAGATATTCTTACCCCTAACGTACAAGAGTTATCACAGTTAACGGGCTGGCCTGTGCATTGTGAGAAGTCACTATTAGCCGCTGCACAGGCGCTTATTACCCGTGGCGCTAAGGCTGTTTACGTGAAGGGCGGTCATGCGCACTGGCAAAGTACTGCAATTGATACTTTCGTGTCCACGCAGGCGATTCGATTTTTTCAACAACCTAGAGATAACATGGGGAACCTTAGAGGCACTGGTTGTATGTTTGCCAGTGCATTAGCAGGTTTTGTAGCAAGTGATTATGATGTTCAGGATGCACTAACGCTCGCTAATGCCTATTTACATAAAGTGCGTAACGCCTCTGTGTATTCGAGCAATTCAGTTTGTTCTGCCGATCATATCCATTGCGCAGAATTGGTTGGCTTTCCACTCACCCCTGTGCATTACCCTTCTGTTCGTTTTGGTGAAAACGATCCCGTTCGGCATTTAACGCCGATGCATTTCCCCAAATTAAACGACTGCGCTTTGGGTATCTACCCAGTGGTAAGTGATGTATCCCAATTGGAAGTACTGGTAAAAGCCGGTGCTGTGATTATTCAATTAAGAATAAAATTTGGCTCTCAGGCTCACAAATCAAAACAAATTGCTAAAGCTGTAGAAATTGTAAAGCACACGCCCTGTCAGTTATTCATAAATGATGACTGGGAGTTAGCTATTGAGCATGGTGCTTACGGCGTGCACCTAGGGCAAGAAGATCTCGAATCGGCTAATTTACTCGCCATTTCCCGCGCAGGTCTTAGACTGGGCATATCAACTCACGGTTACTGTGAGCTGCAACGTATAAAATGGCTAAACCCCTCTTATATTGCACTTGGCCATATATTTCCCACCACCACGAAAGACATGCCCTCGAAACCCCAAGGGCTCGATCGCCTTTCACGTTATGTTCGTCTTTGCGAAGATATCCCTACCGTGGCGATTGGAGGTATTAATTTGACCCGAATTAATCCGGTAGCCAGTACTGGCGTATCGGGTATTGCGGTGGTGCGTGCTATTACGCAAGCTACGGATCCCGCGGCGGCATTTCACGATCTGTTGCGACAGATAAACGATGGCGACGGTATTGGTGAAAGCATTGGCGAGGCTAGTACATCTGTTCCCCTCGGGCTTAGTTATGAATAGTCCGAATTTGTCTGCCGATGACATTAGCCGCTATAGTCGTCAGTTGCTACTAGATGACATTGACGATGCGGGTCAAGGGCGCCTTCAGCACGCTTTCGCCGTTATTATCGGGCTAGGTGGTCTAGGTGCCCTTGCAGCGCGTTACTTGGTAGGGGCCGGAATTGGCAAGGTGCTATTGGTAGACCATGACACCGTTGATAAAAGCAATATTCACCGGCAAGTGTTATTTAACCAAGCGCATATTGGCCAGCACAAAACTGAGGCAAGCTATGCCCAATTGCGCCTTTTAAACCCCCACACCCAAATTGAATTGGCTGAGGTTCAGGCAAATAGCAGTAACTTACCGTCGCTGATATCTGGGGCCCATTGTGTGCTTGATTGTAGCGACAACATCACTACCCGAAAAGCCATTAATGCCGCTTGCGTAAGTCAGCGCAAAGCGCTTTTTATTGCCGCCGCCAGCCAGTACAGCTGGCAAGCGATAAACCTGCGTTGCAATGGATCAGACAGTGGTTGTTATGCGTGTCTATTAGCACAAACCACAGTACAAGAAGACTGTATCAGCCAAGGTATTTTAGGCCCAGTGGTAGGCATGGCCGCGTGCTTCCAAGCTACTCAAGCGCTGCTGTATTTGGCCAACCCCAAGGCAAACATGACATGGGGCCAATACACCATCATGAATGTGGCCACCGCTCAGTTTCAATCTTTCTCACTTCCGGCCTACAAGCACTGCGAGGTATGCCAATGTCTAGCATAAGTATTTCACTAAATGGTACACAGGTGAGCTGTGCAGCAAATACGTCGGTGTTAGCTTTTCTAAACGCCCAAGGCATAAGCCAAGACGGCACTGCTGTGGCTAAAAATGGCAGTATTCTGGCTAAGCCACTTTGGGGTAAAAGCCAATTACAACATAACGACAAGCTTGACGTTTTCACGCTTGTAGCAGGAGGGTAAATGCTTACCTTAGCTAACCAAACATTTTCATCACGTCTATTAATGGGCACGGGTAAATTCAGCTCGCCTAGCATAATGAAACGCAGCGTGAAGAGTGCCAAAAGCACTATGGTAACGCTAGCCATGAAACGACTTTCGGCGCATATTGAACATGATAATTCCTTAACCTTGTTAAAAGAATTAGACGTGACGCTTTTACCGAACACCTCTGGTGCCAAAAATGCACAAGAAGCTATTTTTGCTGCTGAGCTAGCTTATGAAGTACTAGGTTCACCATGGATAAAGTTAGAGATTCACCCTGACCAGCAGCACCTTTTACCTGACCCTATCGAAACCTTGCATGCCGCAGAAGTATTAGTGAAAAAAGGGTTCAATGTGCTGCCTTATTGCCATGCCGACCCTGTGCTATGTCGGCGGTTAGAAGAAGTAGGCTGCGCAGCGGTTATGCCATTAGGCGCGCCTATCGGCACCAACCAAGGGTTACAAACGGCGCCTTTTTTACGCATTATTATTGAACAAGCCAATGTGCCCGTTATTGTAGATGCGGGTATTGGCAAACCTAGCGAAGCCATGGCTGCCATGGAAATGGGTGCAGATGCTGTATTGGTGAATACGGCTATTGCTACTGCAAGCAATCCTGTTGCCATGGCGAGTGCTTTTTCTAAAGCCGTTGAAATAGGCCGCAAAGCCTACGAAGCGGGCATGCCCAACACACAGCAACATGCACAGCCTTCTAGCCCCTTAACTCAATTTTTGGTGCAGGAGTAATTTAGTTATGCGTATTGCAAGCACACTTTTGTCGCAAGACTTATCGAATATCGCCCTTTCTATTCAAAGTAAAACCAGCAAGCATGTAGAGCAAGCGTTGGCTAAAACTAGCCGAAATATAGATGATTTTATGGCGTTAATATCGCCGGCTGCCGCCCCTTATGCAGAGGAAATGGCCATGCAGTCACAAGCACTAACCCGCGCACGGTTTGGCAATACCATGGGGTTATTTGTGCCGCTATACCTTGCTAACTTATGTGCGAACGAATGTACCTACTGCGGCTTCACCATGAGCAACAAAATAAAGCGCACGGTGCTAAACCTTAGCCAAATAGAAAAAGAAATAGCCGCCATTACCGACTTGGGATTTTCACAAGTATTGCTGGTAACAGGAGAGCACGAACAAAAGGTGGGAATGCCTTATTTTAGTGAAGTATTACCCTCAATCAGAGATAGCGTGAGCAATGTGATGATGGAAGTGCAACCGTTGCCACAAAAAGATTATGAAACCTTAAAATCGTTAGGGGTGGACGCAGTGCTGGTTTACCAAGAAACCTATAACCCTCAAGAGTACGCGCGATATCATACCCGAGGTAAAAAGCAGGATTTCTTATGGCGTTTGCAGGCCAGCGATCGTATTGGTGCAGCAGGTATCGATAAAATAGGCATTGGCGCCTTATTGGGCTTAGGTGATTGGCGTACCGATAGTGTCATGACAGCCTTACACGGCCAACTTATTCAGCAGCATTACTGGCGAAGCCGAGTGGCGATTTCTTTTCCGCGATTACGACAGTGCGAAGGCAATACTAACGACGCCGCTAATTTACTAACGCAGCAATTTCCAAACGAAACCCAACTGTTACAGTTAATTTGCGCTCACCGCTTGTTTAATCCACAAGCCGAATTGTCACTGTCTACCCGCGAGTCGGCGCGCTTTCGCGATGGTGTGCTGCCACTGGGTATCACGTCTATGTCAGCAGGGTCACAAACCCAACCAGGCGGTTACAGTGCGCCGTCAGAAGCGCTTAACCAGTTTGATATAGATGATACTCGCCCCGTTAATTCGGTGGCCGCCGTCATTGAAGCAAAAGGATTAGAGCCGGTATGGAAAGACTGGATGGCTTTCAGCTAGCCATTTTGTATATCTCTTTTTCTAACCACAAGCTTTCGCCTATTTCTAGTCGCTAGTTATGGCTACAACACTTTCCCGTCATGCTAGTTAAGCGATGAGTAAACGTTTATTGTTTCTGAGTGTTAATCCAAAAAGCCCTTTGTAAGCTACTATTACTAAGCAGCTTTGTTTTAACAGTGAAAAAAGGATGGCAATGAAGAATATCAATGTAAGAAGATTAGCGTTGATTGCAGGGGTATTAACCCTTGGTACACTCACCGCCTGCGGCGATCATTCCAATTCAGAATCTCATGTCCACGCTCAAAATGAAGCCAAAAGACAAAGCACAACCGCTTCACTCCCAACCATTACCGAATACTTTACTGATGACGTTACAATAAGCGACAGCCTTGTCGATTGCACATTAAGCGATGGAACTGAAACTCGCTGTTATATCGTTACTATGCCCGTAAATAGCGGCATTGATATCGGCCACGACAAAGGCCCGTGGTGCCCGCGTAATATCAGTGATACCGCCGAAGACACTGGAATTTGGCTAAGTGATAACCAAGTATACGATGCCGATGGCAACTTTATCGAAAATCTAGCCACCTTCTATAGTGATGACAATTGGCAGCTATTTAACCCTGAAACTGGCGAAATTAAAGTCACTGACAGCAAAGATGCTTGCCTTGCAGCTGCGCGACCCGATGTCGACCCCAAATATCAGAACTACTGCGTTGAATGCCTACCTGAATACGCAGAAGATGTTGAACCACAAAAGTACCTCATTCCCGCCTACCCTGAAAAAGCATCACGTATTACCCAATTCGACCCTCATGGTGGTGTCGGCCTTGCATTTAACGGTGTAAAGATGGATGCGCCGGCACCGGTTGATGCCATATTAGGCGCCTACACTCTGGCTCCTTTTGATGACTGTGGTGGCCATGTTAATCCGCATGTTGGGTACCATTACCATGCAATTACCGAGTGCTCATCTATTGATACTGCGCTTTCTACCCACGGCAAAATGTTAGGTGTGGCACTAGACGGTTTTACTATTTTTGAACGCAAACAGCCTGATGGACAAGTACCTGATGATCTTGATGACTGTGGTGGGCATGCTATCGATGGAAGTGGTGTTGGTGGACAAGAAGGAATTGGTTACCACTACCATGCAGGCGCAGCCGGCAGCAATCAAATTTTGAGCTGTTTTAGTGCCCCTAAAGGCTGCGCTATTGAAGGTGACAGTATGCGGTGTGATGTGCGACGAGGGCCATCAGGAAATCGTCCACCGCCACCCAAACCGTTTTAAAAATATGGATTAGTTTTTCTAACGTGAAAAAATAATAAATGTTTTTTGCGTTATCGTTATTTTGCCTCTACAATCCGCGCAAATTTTAGCCAAGCCTATTTTATCTCTCAATACTGGCTTGGTTTTTCTCGCTACCGCCCTATGCGGTGATTGCACTTTAGGTTTTATTGAAATACAGCCCCCAAGTAGGACAAGTCGTTGGACACAGTAGAATTTATTCAAATTCGGAGATTTATTGTTAAGCTTGGCAAAATGCTGCATAAATACGGCACGCCAGCTTTTCGATTAGAAGCTTACTTATTAGAAGTGGCCACCTACTTAGGCGTGCACGCCTCGTTTATTTCCACACCCACTTCATTAACTTTTGTTATTTGGAGTGACAGACACGAAGACGAATACAACCATGCATCCCGCCTACTCCCAGGCGACTTAGACATGAACGCGCTATCGCTTACTGACGAGCTCGCAGGCTCACTACTAAGCGGTGAGCTTACTCTTGCTGAAGCTGATAAGCGCCTTGATGAAATTGATGCTATGGGCAGCCCCTACGGAAAATGGCTTACGGGCGGTGCTTTTGGTATGGCTACCAGCGCCTTTGCCATGCTGATGGGCGCAAGCTGGGCTGAAATTGGTTGGTCAGGGTTACTAGGGTTACTTGCCTATGTATGGACGCTGTGGTCTGAGCGTTCTAAGCGGGTTAATTTAATGCTTGAGCCTGCCACGGCTTTTATTGCTGCCTTGTTAACTTGTGCGATCGGTACTTATATCGACCCAGGTATTAACATTCCTCTTATTGTGCTTTCTTCGGTGATTGTTTTTGTTCCTGGGCTTGCGCTTACCATGGGGCTTGCTGAACTGTCGTCCCGCAATATGGTATCGGGCACGGCCCGCACCATGGACGCGGTAATGCAGTTGTTTAAGCTTTATTTCGGTGCTTTTTTAGGTGTGTCGGCTGGCTTTAGCTTGTTTGGTGAAAACGTGTATCAACCGGCTGAATCTTTGCCTTATTGGGCAACATGGTTATCGGTATTTTTGTTATGTTTAGCGCTAGTGGCTATTTTTCGCACCCGGGTTAAGCATATTCCTTGGGCAATGGCGGCGGCCTTTATTGCCTACAGCGCGACGGCATGGAGTTCTGATTACATGAGCCCTGGGTTAGGCGCGTTCGTGGGTGCATTTGCGCTAGGGCTTTTTGCCAATGCTTTCACCCGCATTGCAAATCAGCCTGCTACGATTGTGGCTATGCACGGGCTAATTGTATTGGTGCCGGGATCTAAAACGTATATCGGGTTAAACTCGTTTATTTCGGGGCAAGACTTTGTACAAGCCGATCACTTAGGCCAAGAGGTGTTCTTGATTTTTATGTCGCTAGTAGCAGGGCTTATTTTCGCCAACGTTGTCATGCCCACCAAAAAAGCGTTGTAGTATATTGCAACAGAGCATTGGAGCTGAGTATCGGTAAGGGGTATTGGTACTAAAAATTAGAGCTGAGAATTAGAGCTGAGCACAGTTAACCGAATTTCAATTCGTATTCATACACTTAAAAAGTCCGATAAGAATAACAGCGTTATCAATAACGCTGTTATTTATTTTTCAGTAGCTTCATTTTAATAGCTTCATTAACGCCTTCCCTAAACGCACATTAAGCGCTCCTGCGGCAACAGCTTCGGCAGAATTTTCCATAAATTTTGCACTTAACGAACCACCAATTTGATTAGCGACTTCATCGGTGGCCAAATCAAATACACCCTGTGCGGCAATATTTTGGGCAAGTACGCCCAAAAGTTTCCAATTACCTATAGTACCAGGGCGAAGGCCATAAATTTTCGCCATTCGTCTTATGGTTCGAAAGCTTATCCACATTACCGCAAAGGTTTGAATTAAGTTATTCGGGCTAATAAATGCCAAGCTTCCTGCGGTAATCGACTCTTTGTTTAGCACTTTCTGCGCTTTTTGCTGCACCGCGTTTAACACCGTATCGTGATACAGCCCCAGCCGCTCTTTGGCAGACATGTCGTTGTGCAGCTGCTTTTGGTAAATAGCGAAACAGTGCGCAGCATAAGACGATGAAGTAAAACGGCTACCATGGCGTTTAAGTACTTTATCGACAACTTCAACGCTGTCTTCACCGGTTAACGATGCGATAGTTTGCCCATCATCAATGGCCTTATTGATTTGCTTATAGCCTCGCCACTCTCGAAAGCTTAAATAACTGAAACAGGCCACAAAACCGCTAAGTAATGCTGCCAAAGCAGTGCTAGCAATAGGGTGCTCGGCTACGCTTGCCGTAAGCGTGGTGTAGGCATCGAAAACGAAAAAGCCAATAATGGAAAGTACACCTAGCCCCAAGGTTAATCCGCCAGTAGAAATGCGCGCTTTTGCGCTGTCCATTTGCCATTCGTTGGTTTCAGTTTTTGCGGGCATCGCCGTATCGGGTGGCGTAATATCAAGACGCTGCTGTACTACTTTGGCCCGATAGGCTGGCGCTGTTGTACTTGTTGCGTCATCGGTATTGTTGTTCGTCGCATCTGACGTGTTCATACCTTGCGTATTAATCGAGCCTTGCTTATTCATTGGAAACTCCTTCGGCCAATAAGAATTGAAGTAATCTATCCAATCCTCTGCCAGATAGTATTCGCGCCATATAGTCTTGCGGCACTTGAGTGTTAAGCACTGGAAAATGTGCATCTGACTCCATGGCTTTTAACGAAGCAGGAATAGATTCAAATGCCGCTTCAACGTAGCCATTTTCGGCATCTTGATAACGTAATGCGTTCGGCGAACTGCCTTCATCAGTGACTTGTATTGCCGATACTAAAAAATGCTCAAACTGAATGGGCTTATCAACAAAACGGGCTCTGGCACCTTCGGTAACCTGCTTCAATAACGATAGTAAGTTTTCACGTTCAGACACTGGAATTAAATCGGCTTTAGTGGCCACAAAAGCCACCCTACCAATGGCTTCTTTGCGCATAACATTGCGGGCAAACCATCCTGTTTGGCCATACACAAAAGTGTCAGCCAAATGACTCAAGGTTTCTTTTAACTGGTACAAATGCTGACGGCTGTGATTTAACCCCTCGAACAAATCCACCAGAATAATTTGTTTATCCGTTTCCCGAAATACAGACTGCTTTAACGGCGTTAACCAGTCTTTTTGAAACGCGGAAAAATGGCTTTCAAAGGCGTTGAACCAAGGGTGAGATACATCGCTGGTAATACTTGAAGGTAACGGCGCAAAGCCAAGTTGCTGCCAATCAAAATCACTTGAATCTAGTAAGAAACTGCCAGGTTGTAGCAGGGAGATCCCGTTTTGTTTGGCAGTCACTAAATAACGTCGATAGGCACTTACAAGCTCGTTAATGCTGGTCTGCGTGGGCGGTTGTTCGAAGTCAAAAGCATTCACTACGTCCTTCCACTCATTCGCAAAATGCTGCTGGGGGCCGCTGCTTATTTGTGCCCATGCAGAATCAGACCACTGAGCATAGGTTTTACCTAACATGGGGATATCGGTTATCCACTCCCCTGGGTAGTCGATAAACTCAAAAACAATATCAGTATGGGGCAGCACGTGGCGCTTAATACTGGTGGTTTGGGTTAACCGCACGATAAGCTTAAAGCCATAAGCTTCTTCCGTAGCGGCAGGCCACTTGCCCGATGCCAGTGCATTCATGTTCTCTTCAAGAGGAAAAGGCTTATACCCGTCTATGGGTTCAATCCGCATGAATTCTACCTGTGAAGGAGGAAGGTATCGCAACAAAGGCATACAAGCATATCCCTCCTCACTACGACTTTTCAGCATGGTCATTAAGCTAGTGAACAACATAGATTTGCCGCTTCGGCTTAAACCAGTAATGGTAAATCTATGAATTTCTTTACTGAAGATATCAGACAGGGTTTCCCCCGAAGCAGACGCGGCTAGCCGCACCTTTTCAAGTAAAGAAGACAAACTGTTTTGCATGAGCCACCCATTTCCTTTTAGTTGCACGCAAGCATACGTACCTATACATGATGTGGTCATTAATTGATGTAAGACAAGCATATTGCACGTTTTGTTACAACTTTCTTAGTTTAGCCATTATCACGGTTGACCCATTCACGGTGCACTGGCATATAAGAATTTATCCGCACTGCATAGTGCGATTTATTCTTCCCTACTGGGTGATTTATTAGTCCCTACTGGGTATTTGTCAGCGTGAATTAACAGGCTGGTATTAACTGAGTAGTCATTAATTCGCCGAATAAAATCGATAACAAGGATCATCAAATGAGCAAATCGTACCCTGATATTACTAAACGCATTTCAGATAACATGAAGTCTCTTCGTGCTGGCATACCCGACACCATGCAAGGGTTTTCAGCCATGGCGAAAGCGGCAACGCAAGATGGCGCGCTAGATAAAAAAACCAAAGAGCTTATTGCATTAGCCATTGGCATTTCAACACGATGCGACGGCTGTATTGGCTTTCACGTAAAAGCATTAGTTGAGCTAGGTGTTACTAAAGAAGAATTGGAAGAAACACTAGGAATGGCCATTTATATGGGCGGCGGCCCTTCGCTGATGTACGCCGCCGATGCCATGTTAGCTTACGAGCAATTTACCCAAGGGTAATACAGGCTACCTGATGATAGCGTGCTGGCTTTGTATTAAAGCGGCTGCCGCTATTGCGCTTTTACATACAGCCGCTTTTGCACTATGCACTTTTGCTGAACCCACTAGTGCTGAGCGGTTTTGCCGAACAGCTTTCGGTTAATGCGGTTTTTGGCTGAATGCCAGTGATTCTTTGGCAAGGTTGGCGCATTCTCGATAACGTGGTCAAAGGGAATATCAACCAACTGTACCGGTGCCACATGCGCACAGAAAATCGTTTCTATAGACGACTGCGCAATGCGTTGTAACGACTTACGGTACTGATTTGGGTGACATAAGGGGTAAGGTGGTACTAACTCACCTTTCACCTTCACCAATAAATCGGCAACATACGCTTGCCGCGTGGGCTCATGCATGATGGTAAGGTCGTGGTCAGTGTGACCGGGTGAGTAAAGTACTTTCCACTCGTTAAACACGGGCAGATTTTGCTCATCTTCCAGCAGAATATCAGCACGCAATACGGGGTTATACCAAATAGATTCTCGCTGCTTGCCTATGCGGTTTGCTACCCACCATGTCAGGCCCAAATCAATGGCGTGAGCTGCTCTGCCCATTAAGCCTGCATACCAACTTTTAGCTTTTGGGTGCGCTGCTATAGGCGCTCCGGTTAACGCTTTTAGTCGAACCGCCCCACCAGCATGGTCGGGATGCATATGTGATACCACAATCAATTTTAAGTCGCTTAAAGGCCGATGTAAGGTATCAGTGATAAACCGGCTCACCGTTTCAACATCTGCGCGGCTACAGCCATCTAATAGCAGTAAGCCATGGTCGTGCTCTGCTAGGTAGATGTGTTGAATGTAGCCAGAAATGGTGTGGATCTTCATTTAGATTCTCGAGCCGTTAAACGCTGTCGTTGTTTATACGTGCGTTAATAGGTGCACTGTAGGTTTGGCTTTTTTAGCACAACAAGCCAATAATTTATGCTGAAATACTAGCAAACATTACGCCCAATAACCAGATCACGCAAACAACTGTAATACCAGCGCCTTTAGCCACATTAACCCTGGCTCGCCTTCTTGATGTTGATGCCAATACAAATGTGTTTCTAATGCAGGTAAGTCGAATGGCAGTGCTGCAATACTTAGCCTTTCGTCAGCAAGGGCGTTGGCAATGGAGCCTGGTAAGGTTAACAGTGCATTGGTGTTAGCGGTAACCTCTGCCGCAGCCCGATAGTTTTGACAACGCCATAACGAAGGGCGACTGACGCCAAGTTGCTGCAGGGCAATCTCTTCTACCGATGCCCCTTTAATTCTATTCGACACCGTAATATGACGGGCATTTAGGTAAGCCTCTGCACTTAGGCTGTCACGTAAAGCATGCTGCGTATTCATCAGAACGGCGTAGTTGTCACGAGTAAGCAAACAATGTTCAACTGGCGGTGAAATTGGCCGCCCTATGTCTACCACTAGATGTAAATTGCGATTGCTTAAGTCGGCCACCATAGTGTCGCGATTTAATCGCGCACTCACGATTTCAACATTAGGCGCATGTGCTTCAAGCTTGGCCAATAATGCCGGTAGTACACTAAGCTCTAGCGATTCTTGCATAGCAATAACAAAACGCTGATGGCTGTGAGCTGGGTTAAACGCAGTAAATTCACTTAATGCACGGCGAATATTAGCTAGCGCATCTAAAATTTGCGGTGCTAACCGTTCGCAGGCGGCGGTAGGCAGCATGTGATTTTTTTCACGAGCAAATAGTGGGTCGCCAAGAATTTCGCGAAACCTTCGCATAGCATGGCTAACCGCTGACGGGGTGATATGCAGCGATTCTGCGGCATGGGTCATGTTGCGCTGCTGCCACAAGGCCTCAAACACTTTCAGTAAATTTAAGTCGAGCTTTTCAAATTGTCGATTATCTTGCATGAAGACTTATTCCTTTAGTGCCTAAACCCCTCGGGTCACACGCTACTTAGCGAACCAGCTTGAATACCGTCATTGGGACTGGTTTTGAGACCGGCATTGGACCGGCTTTGGACTGGCTTTGTAACGAGATTGTAAGAGCAACATACCATGAATATCATTCACAATACTGGCGGACGATATTTCATTTCATTCATTTTAGTAACTAAACTACGCTATAGCTATCAAATTTATTACCACTGCTTTTTAAGCTACTAGCCATTTTTTAAGCACCCGAGGACAGTCATGGATTTTTCGCATAACGATAAAACAAACGCGCTACTCGAAAAACTTGATGCATTTATTGCTGAACATATCGAGCCCATTGAAAATGAAGTTTATGATTTTCATCATAAAGAGAATCACCACGGTGATTGGAAAAAATGGAAGCTACACCCTGGCACCGAGGCACTTAAACAAAAAGCGCGCGAGGCAGGGTTAGCCAATTTATTTTTGCCCGATGCTGAGCTTGGTAAAGGGTTAACGACCCTTGAATATGCGCCCATGGCTGAGCGTATGGGAAGATTTCTCTTCGCCCCTGAGATATTCAACTGTAACGCGCCAGATACGGGCAATATGGAAGTGCTTTATCACTTTGGTAATGATGCCCAAAAAGCTAAATGGCTTACCCCGCTATTAGCAGGCGAAATACGTTCCGTATTTGGTATGACGGAGCCTGACGTAGCATCATCTGACGCCACCAATATGGCAGCGACCATTATTGAAGATGGCGATGATGTAGTGATCAACGGCAAAAAATGGTGGTCTACTGGTTTGGGGCATCCCAACGCTGCATTTACTATATTTATGGGTTTATCTAACCCTGAAAACGACAAGCACAGCCGCCATAGCATGGTGATTGTGCCACTAGATACACCAGGAATTACCATAACCCGAATGCTAGATGCGTATGGCGATTACGATGCCCCTTTTGGTCATGGTGAAATGCATTTTGATAATGTACGGGTAAGTAAAGAAAACCTGGTGATGGGTTTAGGTAAAGGCTTTGCAATTGCTCAAGGCCGCTTAGGCCCAGGTCGAATTCACCACTGTATGCGCGCCATCGGCATGGCTGAAAAATCACTTGAACTTGCCCTTAATCGTGGCCACGAACGTGTCGCGTTTGGTAAGCCTATTATCCGCTTAGGCGGCAACTTAGAGCGTGTTGCTGAAGCACGTATGGCCATAGAGCAAGCCAGACTATTAACCCTTCATGCCGCATGGAAGATAGACAACCTTGGCGTGAAGCACGCCATGACAGAAATATCTGCCATTAAAGTGGTGGTGCCCAACATGCTGCAATCGGTAGTAGACATGGCACTGCAACTTCATGGTGGTGCTGGTATGTGTAGCGACTTCCCATTAGCAAGATTTGCCGCAGGCGCTCGCGCACTTCGATTAGCCGATGGCCCTGATGAAGTGCATAAGGGCATGGTGTCGCGTATAGAGCTTAGAAAGTATCAGTAGGTAGAACAGCCCTGAGCGAATAAACAGCCCTGAGCGAATAGACAGCCTGAGCGAATAGACAGCCCTGAGCGAATAGACAGCCGTGAGCGAGTAAACAGCCCTGAGCGTTTATAAATAGCCTTAAGCGTCGAACAAAAAAGGGGCCTACTCTTCTAAGTAGACCCCTTTTTTCATATTCACTATTCTTCGTTTACCGTCTATCGTCCCACATGAGTACTTAAGTTATTCACTGTCTTCATTTAAACGACTATGAAGAAACTCAAGTTTGGCAAAACTTTTGTTTAACTCAGGGTTCGTCATAACTAACGCCGCTACATGTTCATAGCTTTTTTCGCGAGTTTGTTTGGTTAAAAATTTAACCATTTCGTCGCTAGGTAATCTATTAAAGACAATCCCTGAGCTAGTAGACATGGTTTTGATATACAGTGCTCGCGCAGCTTTAACATACCGAGGCTCACAGGTTTTTTTGGCAATTTTACTGCCTAGAGGCCGATGGTAAGAACATAGCACGTCAAACTTCGCTACTTCATTTATTTCATGATACATATCCAAGAAATCAAATTTAGCTTTATCGAATTCACGCTGTAATTGCGGTTTTGTTTTTTGGCCAAGTATTTCAAACTGCTCATATTTTCGAGTTTTATCGTGCTGCGCAAATACTGCACTACTAAACAGTAAGGTAACAACTGTGAATAAACCTGTTAGGTACTTCACGGGGGTGCTAGATATAGCGAAAGTGGTGTATGACTTCATCATGTGTTCCTTTATTGATGTGGTAAACTTAACCTAGCACATGAACAATATTTAGGCAAAAAAATGGCATCCTTGCACACTTACTACAGCCTGTGCTCCACGCTTTCTTAGCTACACCTTCTTTTTTACGCCATGCTACCCACGGTGCTTTTGAAGCGGCGCAGAGCAATATAATAAAATGCCCCCCCAATGACAGTTAACGCAATAAGTTGAGGGTACACCACACTGATCCCAGCCCCTCGATACAGCACGCCTTGTGATGCCATAACAAAGTGAGTATTAGGCGCAATAAGCATAATATTTTGAATTAAGTCAGGCATGCTTTCTCTTGGTGTTACACCACCAGACAGCAACTGAAGCGGTAATAATACTAGAATCAATAACAGCCCAAACTGCGGCATAGAGCGCGCGATGGTTGCCATGAATATACCTAAACTACTCACCGCGAACAGGTGAATGGCCACCGCCAGCATAAATAACCACACGTCGCCATTAATGGGAACGCCCAGTACATATTGAATCACTAAATACACAGACATAAGTGTAGCAAGCCATACCATCAACAATGTAGCGGCAATTTTCGATAGCATAATTTCACTGCTTGATACGGGCATTGCCAATAAGTGCTCTACCGTACCCCGCTCTTTTTCTCGAATAAGCGCCGCGCCCGATAAAATAATGGCAATCATGGTCACCGCATTAATGAGCTCCATCACAGAGCCAAACCAAAAACTTTCTAACGCGGGGTTAAACCGTGCGCGCATGATTAAGTCTACAATGTAACTGGTTTCTGACTTATACCCAGCCACATAAGCGGCCACCTCTTCGCCGATAATTTCCGTAATATAGCCGTTGCCCGTAAAGGCTTGGCTAATGCGGGTAGCATCGACGTTTACTTGTACATCCGGTACTGAACCCTTCATCACATCTTTTTCGAATTCAGGCGGTATTGTTACTACAAAGGTGTACTTGCCTGTATCTAAGCTGGGGTTAACTTCTTGATCTGTAATAATATCAGGTGTTAAGAAATAAGGTGGCACGAAGCCGTCTATTACCCTATGAGAAAGCTGCGAACGGTCGTGGTCCACAAACGCGATAGGCGCATTGTGCAAAGATTCCGGTACTGCTGTGGCCGCCGTGTAAATGTTTAAGGTGAAAACATAGAAAATGAGCACCAACATCACAGGGTCGCGCCATAAGCTCCACAGTTCTTTTACGCTAAGGTGTAGTACATTGTTAAGTTTCATGACTTAGCGCTCCTGCTTCTTAAGTAGCACCACTGACAACCAGAGAGTAACTGGAATGCCAATAGCGATGGCATACACCGCAAAATCTAAGGAAGCAAAGCCCAACCCTTTGCTGAAAATGCCTCGACTGGCTAACAAGAAGTAGCTTATGGGGTGCATCTCTCCAATAACTTTACCAATACCCTCGAGCGCTGAAACCGGCGTGATCATGCCGGCGAATTGTACCGCAGGCACCATGGTCCCAATGGTAGTAAGTAGAATAGCGGCAATTTGGCTATTGGTAAAAACAGACGCCAACAAGCCAAAACTGGTAGAAAAGGTGACGAACAGTAACGCGATTAGGGCAAACGCGAATACATCGCCTTTTAGGGGAACATTAAAAAAGTACACCGCCATAAGCACCAATAAAATGAAGCTTACAAATGATGTAAGAATATAGGGCACTTGTTTGCCTAGCAAAAATTCGAGTTTCGATACTGGCGTTACATACAAATTAATAATTGAGCCGAGTTCTTTTTCTCGCACCACGGCTAATGAAGTAAGCAACGCCGGTATCATTAATAACAGCATAGGAATAACCGCAGGTACAATGGCAACTAAGCTTTTAATATCGGGGTTATACAAATAGCGAGATTGTACATCAATCAGCGAGGTAGAAGTGGTCGTGCTCATTTGAGAAGCTTGTTCTAACAACCAGGTTAAGTGAATGCCTTCAACATAGCCTTCGATAGTTTCGGCTCTAGAAGGCATAGAGCCATCTATCCATGCGCCAATTTCTACGTCTTCACCTTTATGGAGTTTTTGACCAAAATCAGGTGGAATCTCAATGGCAAGTGACAGCTCACCACTTTTCATTCGCCTGTCCATATCTTCATAACTAGTGATATCAGGCTGAGTGACAAAATACCGTGAACCCGCAAGGCTATTGGTGTATTGCTCACTAATGGCAGATTTGTCGCGGTCGAATACCGCGTATTGTAAGTCTTCTACATCCATGGTTATGCCGTAGCCAATGACCATCATTAATACGATAGAGCCTAAAAAAGCCATGGTCAGCCTGATTGGGTCACGCATTAACTCCAGCGTTTCACGGGTGGCATAACTCATTAAACGTTGTAGCGACTGTTTATAGTGGCTCTTTTGTTTTGTAGCCGCAGACACTGGGCGGGTATTTTCTTTTTCTGGGCTGGCTTCTTGTCTCGCTGAAGAAACACCGTTCTTCAAGCTAGCCTCTTCGCCTTGCACATCATCTTTACTTGGCTGCGCGGCTTCTAAGTAGTCGATAAACGCTTCTTCTAAGGTATCAGCTTGCTTGTGTGCCACAATGGCCTCAGGTGAATCGGTTACTAGTACTTTGCCAGCGTGCATAAGCGAAATGCGATCGCACCTTGCCGCTTCGTTCATAAAGTGTGTTGAAATAAAGATAGTGACGCCATCTTCTCTAGCTAAGCTGATAAGTAGTCGCCAGAAATTATCCCTGGCAATGGGATCAACCCCGGATGTGGGTTCATCAAGAATCAGCACCTCAGGCTTGTGTACCATAGCTACCGCCAGCGACAACCGTTGACGCAACCCTAGCGGTAACGATGCGGGTAGAGCATCTTTGTATTGGCTAAGTGAAAAGCGCTGTAGCATCTCTTGCACGCGAGCTTGGCGCTGCTTGTTATCCTGGCTATTGGACTTCGTAAATAGCCGCGCGTGTAATACCAGATTTTGTTCAACGGTAAGTTCGGTATACAAGGAAAAGCTTTGTGACATATAGCCCACACGGTATCGCGTGGCAATGTCGTTAGGATCTAACACACTGCCTAACATCCATGCTTCGCCAGAGGTTTGTGGTAGTAACCCAGTTAGCATTTTCATGGTGGTCGATTTACCACAGCCATTCGACCCCAGAAAGCCAAATATTTCGCCTTTTTTAATAGAAAAGCTGACGTTATCTACCGCTGTAAAATCACCAAACATCATGGTGAGACTTTTCGCCTCTATGGCAATAGGCGCGTGAGCACTTTCATCAATAGGGGTTATAATCACGGGCAAGTGATTACGTTTTATTGATTCCGGCAATAGGGCAATAAATGCCGACTCTAGATTATCGGTTTGGGTTTTCGCCAACAGCGCTTGCGGCGCACCTGTGGCTAACACCTTGCCATCGTTCATGGCAATAAGATGTTCAAATTGCTGCGCTTCATCCATATACGCAGTAGCAACCAGTACCGTCAGATCAACCTGCCCTTCTCGAATATCAGCAATTAAGCGCCAAAATTGACTGCGCGCTAACGGATCTACGCCGGTAGTAGGCTCATCTAAAATCAGTAATTTGGGGTCGTGTATAAGGGCACAGCATAAGCCTAATTTTTGCTTCATGCCGCCAGATAACTTGCCCGCAGGGCGAGATAGAAAAGGAAACAACCCAGTACGTTTGGTTAAATTGTCGATACGCTTGCGGCGCTCGGCGCGTCCGTGCCCAAATAGCTTGGCGAAAAACTGTAAGTTTTCTTCAACCGACAAGGTGGGATATAGATTCTTTCCCAACCCCTGCGGCATATAGGCAATATCAGCACAAATGGCTTCTCGGTGAGCCCGCTCACGCATATCTCCATTCAGCACATTAAGCGTACCTTGCTGCAACGCCCGTTCACCAGCAATGAGCGATAGCAAGGTAGATTTTCCTACGCCATCAGGCCCAATAAAACCGACCGTTGCACCACGCGGAATTCGAAGTGATATATCTGCGATTGCGGTAGTTGATTTGTAATGAACCGTCAGACCTTCACAGGTAATGACGTCGGTCATAGCGTTACCATTTCAGGCACATCACTTGGCCACGCTGCGCTATCATCAAGCTTTACCCACACTATGCCTGGCAGGCCTGTTTTTACCTTCTCGATATGTTCTTGTAGTAAGTCTTTAGGAATTTGTGCTTTTACTCGGAACATTAACTTTTCTCGCTCACTTTCAGTTTCCACCGAACGGGGCGTGAATTGCGCGACATCTGCCACATAAGAAATACTGGCAGGAATAGAAATATCCGATGCGGCATCTAAAACAATGCGTGCTTCAGAGCCAATAGATAGCCGGCCTACTTGAGTAGCAGGCAAATAAAATGTCATATAAACATTGGTTAAATCTACAAGGCTGAGCACACGACCACCCGCGGCCACTACTTCACCAGGTTGCACAACACGGTATTGAATACGCCCGTTGCGCGGCGCTTTTAGCAACATATCGTCTATTTCAGATTCGATTTGCGCGATGGTAGCATCGCTTGCTGTTACCGCAGCTTGGGCAGACAAATACTGAGACTTAGAGGCTTCAATGGTTGCGTCTGCAGCGGCCAATCTGGCCGACGCGGCATTTACGGCTGCCTTTGCGCTTTCTACCGTAGTTTGGTTATCTTCCGCCAACTGTTTTGACACGGCACCGGTTTTTGAGAGTTCATCAGTGCGTTTAGCGTGAGCTTCAGCCGCTTTTAGTTCGGCTTCGGTTTGCAATAACGCTGCCTCTAGCGCGACTTTTTCGCTTTCACGCTGTGCAATCGCCATATGTGCGGCGGCAACTGCACTTTGCGCCTGTACTCGCTGGGCATTGGCTTGACGCAATTGACCTTGAATAGTCGTGGTATCTAGCTTAGCGACTAGCATTCCTGCTTCTACTTGCTCACCTTCATCCACATAAATGGCTTCTACTCTTCCCGCCACCTTGGCAGCAATACCAATTTCAACCGCTTCAATTCGACCATTACTCGACACAACATCTTCTTGCTCTGCACCACCGAAGAAGGCGTTATAACCAAGCACTAATAATACAATTAACAAAAAAACTAAAACGAAGGGGGTCTTCTTCACTGTCTTCACGGCAACGCTTCCTGTGTAATAGATCTCGCTGCCTGAAGAGCGCGAGTAGTTTCACGGTGTGGGGAACGCATAAGCTGCCCCCGTGATTTAATCAATTATTGGCTTACTAGATGTAATGACTCATTTTACCTATTGGGAAAGAAGCATCTTTGTTCTAAATCAACAAAAGGCAGTGTTGACCGAGTAGTAGGTTGGCGTTTTTAACACTGGTATTGCTCAAAAGCGTGAGCGAGGGTAGTTGTACGGAAAGTAAGAGATTATAGAACCTGAGAAAGGTGCAAAAAATGAGATTCAGTCTCACGTTTTTGCACCTTAAATAACTAAGTTTCACACAAAGTTTTTAGCTAAAACCCTTGCTTTTAAGGCGTTGGCTAAAGGGTTTTGATAACAGAAGAAAAATCCAGCCCGCCGTTTTCTTGTGCTTTTTCACAATACTCCCGGTACAACTCAGCGGCTCTTTCACCCATAGGGACATTTGCCCCAACTGATTCAGCGCCCTGCATGGCTAAGGTTAAATCTTTCAACATTAATGCTGCAGCGAAACCACCTGCAAAATCATTGTCTGCAGGGCTAACTGGCCCTACTCCTTTTACTGGGCAGTAGCTGGTCATCGACCATGTTTGGCCCGACGCATTCGAGGCAATATCGAAAAACACCTGCGGATCTAAATCTAGCTTTTCTGCTAACTGAAATGCTTCACAGGTAGCAATCATACTGGCACCTAGCAGCATATTGTTGCAAATTTTTGCAGATTGCCCTGCTCCACACTCCCCCGCATGAATAATTTTCTTGCCCATAGCCGACAGCACTTTTTCAGCTTGTTCGAAGGCCGCGCTTTCGCCACCCACCATAAAAGTAAGAGTGCCGTCGCCAGCAGCTTTAGTGCCACCAGATACTGGCGCGTCTACCATGAGCAGGCCTTTCGCTTTTGCCATGCCGCCGACTTCCTTAGCAGTGGCCACATCTATGGTTGAACAATCTAATAGCAAGGTGCCTGATTTTGCATTGGGTAACACGGTTTCTTCGTATATGCCCTTAACGTGCTTGCCTGCAGGCAACATGGTTACCACCGCATCGCAGTTTTCCACAGCTTGCTTGGCAGATTCGGCTAATTGGCAGCCGTTGGTTTTAGCGACTGCCATGGCTTCATTACTCAAATCAAACGCCAATACGCTAAATCCATTTTTCACTAGGTTTTTAGCCATGCCCGAGCCCATATTACCTAGGCCAATAAACGCAATATTTTTAGTCATTATTCACTCCAGATTTATGTCGTTGGACTCGCCTTATTCCATCGTAGGAATAACAAACGCATTGTCGTTAGTATCAGAACCATCAGGCCAGCGCTGAGTGACCGTTTTCACTTTGGTCCAAAATTTCACCCCTTCCATACCATGCTGATTAGTATCGCCAAATGACGAACGCTTCCAACCGCCGAAGGTGTGATAGGCCACAGGTACAGGAATAGGTACATTAATACCTACCATGCCCACGTTCACCCGTTGCGCAAACTCTCTGGCGGCATGGCCATTTCGGGTGTAAATAGCCACCCCATTACCATATTGATGATCGCTTGCTAGCGATACCGCATGATTGAAGTCTGTGGCGCGAACAATTTGAAGTACAGGTCCGAAGATCTCTTCTTGGTATGAGCGCATCTCTGCCGTTACATTGTCGAACAATGTGGGCCCAATGAAATAGCCGTTGGTGTGCTCTGGTATTTGAGACGTGCGACCGTCGTAAATAAGATTCGCACCTTCCGATATGGCAAGTTCAATATACTCTTCAATACGTGACTTATGGGTAGTCGTTACCACAGGCCCGTAGTGCGCCGACTTATCTTCTGAATGGCTTACTTTAATAGCTTTAATGGCTGGAATAAGTTTGTCGATAAGCTTTTCTGCTGTGCCCTCGCCTACAGGCACTACCACAGGTAATGCCATGCATCGCTCGCCGGCAGAACCATATGCTGCACCCACTAAGTCTGCGACCACCTGATCTAAATCAGCATCTGGCATCACAATACCGTGGTTTTTAGCACCGCCCATGGCTTGAATACGTTTGCCAGCACGGGCTCCGCGTTCATAAACATAATTGGCAATGTCAGATGAGCCCACAAAACTGACTGCTTTTACCTCTTGATGGTCAAGCAGTGCATCAACCGCTACTTTGTCACCATGCACCACGTTCAATACGCCTTTAGGTAACCCCGCTTGTAGCATGAGCTTGGCTAATTCAACAGGTACCGATGGATCGCGCTCTGAAGGTTTTAAAATAAAGGCATTCCCGCAGGCAATGGCTACGCCGAACATCCACATGGGAATCATTGCTGGAAAGTTAAATGGCGTGATCCCCGCCACCACACCTAAGGGCTGGCGCATGGAATACACATCAATACCCGGTCCTGCGCTATCGGTGTACTCCCCTTTTTGCGCATGAGGTATGCCGCAAGCAAACTCAATAACCTCTAGCCCTCGTTGAATATCGCCGTGCGCATCAGATAGCACTTTACCGTGCTCGCTTGATAGCAACTGGGCAAGCCTGTCTTTGTCTTGCTCGACAAGGCGTTTAAATTCAAACATAACGCGTGCACGACGCTGGGGGTTTGTGGCGGCCCATTCGCGCTGGGCTTTTTGGGCAACGTTAACAGCGTGGTTTACCGTTTCCACAGTAGCCAGCGTAACGTGGGCTTGAACCTTACCCGTGTTAGGGGCGAACACATCGGCGTGACGCTCGCCGTCAGCAGTATAATCTTTGCCTTCAATAAAGTGCGTTATGGTTCTCATGGCTACCTCGACAACTAAAAAATAAAAACAGAATATTTACAATTTTGAAACCTTGCGTTAAAAACCGCAAGTCAATATAGTTACAGCACGGTGCTGCATTTTTGCAGCAACTCAAAAAGGTAATCGTGTGAATTGGGATGATTTAAGGCTGTTTCTTGGTTTAGCCAGAAATGGAAAAATTAGCATTGCTGCCAGAAACTTACAGCTTGACGCAACCACGTTGATACGTCGTGTAAAAAGGCTGGAGACCGCCCTAAATTGCAATTTGTTCGAGCTAAGTAATAAAGGCTATTTGCTTACCGATCACGGTAAACGCTTAGTTCACTACATTGAACATGCTGAAAGACACATTTTAGAAGCGAAAAATGATTTAACCGACGAGCGTCAGGAGCTTTCCGGCACAGTAAGAGTGAGTGCTTCTGAAGGGTTTGGTTCTTGGGTATTAGCCCCTGCATTGGCTGAATTTAAACAGCGCTACCCCGCTATTTGTGTGGAATTAGTGGCAAATAGCGGCTTTTTGAATATCAATAAACGGGAAGCCGATATTGCCATTTTGCTAGAAAAGCCCACGAAAGGCCTGCTGTATACCAAAAGGCTTACCGATTACCGCTTAAATTTGTACATGCATGAAGACCTAGTAGCAGCACACGGCGCCCCTAGCTCTATCGAACAACTAAGCCCCTTCAACTTGGTCAGTTATGTGCCCGATTTAATTTATGCGCCCCAACTTAACTTCATTGAAGAATCGCTACTTTCGCCGCTTCACGCCCTTAAAAGCACCAGTATTAATGCGCAATTTCAAATGCTTCGAAATAAAGCGGGCGTGGGTATTTTGCCTCATTTTATTGCCAAGAATGCCCATGAACTACAACCGGTACTGCAAGATAAAATAAACATTACCCGCACCTTTTGGCTAGCAACCCATCGCGATGTAAGGCACTTAGCCAGGGTAAATGTATTTTTAGATTGGTTGAACAATACCGTGCAGAAGCACGCTGATATATTCTGATTTAGTTTCAGGGTTATCGCGCTAATACTCACACCAACGCTATTTAGGATGGGTCAACATAAATAAAAAAAGCGCCCTAAGGCGCTTTTTAGCGTTTTATTTTATACCTTTTAGAATGCGTAAGTCAGGCTTACTGAACCATTCACTGGTGCACCATAAAAGCCTATGGTGTGTAGGCTGGTAATGTATTTTTCGTCAAAGATATTATTGATGTTTGCACGCAAGGTAAGGTCGTTGGTTACCGCGTAAGTTGCATAGGCATTCGCTAAGAAGTAGCTGCCCTGCTCTACGTTGTAATCGGTGTTACTAATTTCAGATTGCCATCTTCCGCCTAATCCCACCGTTAGCGCTGGTACTGCTGGCAGTTCGTAGCCTAATTGGAAGGTCACTACATCACGAGGCGCCCACAGGTTTGCGTCGTTGCCTGCTTCATCTTCCACATCAATAGCGGTATACGATGCCTGAACACGTAAAGCATCAGTAATCTGACCGACGACTTCCACCTCAAACCCTTCAGACTCTACCGACACGCCTTCGTAGTAGTACTGCTGATTTTCAGGGTTAATGCCTGCAAAAGAGGCTAAGTTGTCTTGTTCAGCAGTAAAATATGCAAATGTGGTCATTAAGGTATCATCTAACCACTGGGCTTTAACACCAGCTTCAAAGTTTTTACCTTTAGTGGGTGCTAAGTATTGGCCAGATAAATCATATTGCTCTTGCGGCTGATACACATCTGAATAGCTTACATAAGTATTGATGTTTTCGGTTACCGCGTAGGTCGCGCCGACGTAAGGGCTAGCCTCACTTTCTTCGTTATCGATTGCGGTACCCGCATTGTTACCACTGCGCTCAAAATCAATCGCATTGAAGCCCGCAATAACAAACAATTCATCGGTTAGGCTTATTTTTGTAGAGCCAAAGTAGCGGGTAAGATCTTGTTCAATGTCAGAATAAAGTACCGCGTCAAACCAGTCAGGCTCTGCAATGGCATCAAATGCATACGGGAACGCTGGGGTTGCGCCATAGGCAGGCGTATTGGCATAGTCGAAACCGTACTGATACATGGTATCGCTGCTTGAGGCATGGCTTACACCCACGTTCAATTCATGCTGGCGACCGAAAAGCTCGAAAGTACCAAAAGTACGCGCTTCTATAAGGTTTGAATCTATGTCTGAATCATAACGACCCGGCCAGCCTGCTAAACCTAAGCCAGTGTCTTTATCGATAGTACCGTAAGCATAAAATAATTTATCTTGTTCTTCGTAGCCTCGGTAGTTATAGCTTACTTTCACTTCCCAGTCGTTATCGAAAATATAGTCAAATTCTACGAATGCGTTGGTGTTTTCAGTGTCCCACATTGCCCACTCTTGCGCGGTGGTATCACTTACGTCCCACTCAGCTTGCGTGCCGTCTGTGTAATTGAATACTAGCCCGCCCCAATTGTTTCCATCGGTGTTAGCATCTTGGTAAGAGTAGCCCAAGGTAATAGTGGCGTTATCGGTAAGTTGCCCATCCACTACGCCATATAAAAAGGTGCGATCGTTCTCTAGGCCATCCAAGTAAGACGCTTTATCTTCTATAGCACCTACAAAACGTGCAGCCCAGCGGCCATCTTCGGTTAATAGAGTAGAGTAGTCAGCCTGCATGCGTTTAAAGTCGAACGACCCTGCGCTTACTGTCACTTCACCACCTTCTTCGTTGGTGGGGCGCTTGCGTACATAGTTCAGAGTACCTGATGAATTACCTACCCCCGTAAGCAAACCATTAGCACCACGAATAACTTCAATTTTTTCATAGCCGTAGGCTTCAAGCGCGCCTGTTACAATGCCCCAGTCGTTAGGTAGACCCACGCCATCAATTTGGGTATTTTTAATTTCAAAACCACGGGCGGTGTAGTTCGTTCGGTTCGTTTCCCACTCTTCTACGTTGATACCCGGTGCAAGTTTAAGTGCATCGTTAACATTGTAAGCACCAAACGACTGCATTAGCTCTTCAGAAATAAGGCTAATGGACTGAGGCGTTTCGCTTAGCTCCATTGTTAATCCGGTCGCCCCGCGACTAACACGATTTTGACGTACACCAACAATGTGAATTTTCTCGACCTGAGACTCATCTACCGTTGTAGTGTCTGGTTGCGTTTCTTGAGCGTTAATCGAAAAAGCAAGCGCTATAGGGGTAAGCGCAAAGAGCGTGGTCAGTTTCATTGTGTTCTCTACAGTGATTTTGGTTTAGTTTTTAGTCGCAGGGGATTATACGTAAGTAGATAAGAATCACAAATGATAATTATTAGCATTTACATAATTATCACAATACGCGATCTTTAAGTAAAAATGATCGTCATTGTGATGTATTCAAAATATAAATGAGGCAATTGAGTTGGCCGAAGAAGCTAGCGCCCTCGGCCATTGCTGGATAGGGAAAATACTAGTTGTCGGTAAGCCTCAACTTCACCTGCGTGATAAGATCTTGTTTCACCACGGGCTTAACAATATGCCCTTGCATACCGGCATCGATACAACGCTTTCTGTCAGCTTCCATGGCGTTAGCTGTCATAGCCAAAATAGGAATATTGTCCCAGGTAGCATTTGCGCGAATGTGCTCTGCGGCTTCTACGCCCCCCATAATAGGCATTTGCATGTCCATCAATATTAAGTGGGGTTTAAACCCACTCAGAAGAAGATCTAAACACTCTTGCCCGTTCTCGGCAAATTTAACAATAGCCCCTGCGCTTTTTAGCATTGCTCCCGCAACTTGCTGATTAATGGGGTTATCTTCTACCACCAGCACTAACCTTTTAGCCAGTAGCTTTTCATCATCTTCAACCACAGGATTTTGCGCTAATTCTTCGGTAGATTGATTACACGAGATAACCGTGTCATACAAAGTAGAAGGCGTGAATGGCTTGTATAAGAGGTCATCGAATAACACCAAGCTGTTTTTATCAAAGCTTTTTGTGTTGTGTGAAACCACAACTAAGTGGGTTATTTCTTTTTGTTCTTGCTGCCAGCTTGCCAATGCTTCTTTACTAATAACACTTAAGATGGCTTCATCAATGATAATGACCCTAGGTAAGCTATTCGAGGCTTTGTGAGACGTTAACTCTTCAACACTTTTCGCTACAAAGGACGGCCATCCAAGAACAGAACATTGACGCTGAATGCCAGTTTCTACATTCACATTTTGCGTAAGCACTATCGCCTGGTAGGACACGACATCTTGCTCACTTAAGCTTTCTGCTTGTGCTGCCGAGGCTTTTTTAAGTATAACATTAAAGTGGAATTTACTGCCTTTACCTTGCTGGCTAACTACACCAATCTTGCCGTCCATCATTTCCACTAACTGCTTGGCTATACTTAGCCCTAGTCCTGTTCCACCAAACTTAGTGTTGGTATCGCGGCTAGCCTGAGTAAACGCCCCAAATACTTGGTTGGCTTGCTTTTCAGTCATGCCAATACCCGTATCTTGAATCTCAAAACCTAACTGAACGGTATCTTCATTTTCGCTTAGCAGTTCAACGCTTAAGTTTACTTCCCCACGAGAGGTAAACTTAATGGCGTTGCTAATTAAATTACTGATAATTTGATTAAGCCTAACCGCATCGCCAACAACATGTTTAGGACATTTAGGATCAACATCAATCCACAGCTCAATGTGTTTACCGTAAGCGGCTCGGCCCATCATTTTACCAACCTGATTAAGCAAGCTATCTAAACGGAATGGGGCTTCAACCATATCGAGTTTGCCAGCTTCAATTTTAGAAAAATCGAGTACGTCATCAATAATTCGGCTTAACAAAGAAAAGCTTGTGATGGCTTGCTCTATATTATCATTGATTTTTTTGTAGTTACGCTCACCTAACGTGATTTGCAGTAGGCCATATACACCATTCATCGGCGTACGAATTTCATGTGACATTCTGGCAAGAAAATCGGCTTTGGATTTCTCGGCATTGTTGGCTTTATTTTTTGCCTTTATGGCAAGCTCTTTTTCCAAACTCAATTGATTAAGCAGTCGTATCAATAAGTATGCCAAACCTATTAAAAACAAAGCTGCGGCAACAAAGCCGAAAGAAATAAAGTGCTTGGTTCGCTCCAAATACGCCACGGCCTCAGTGGGCTTTTCCATGACTAACCAGTAGTAAGCATCTTCAATGTCTGTGTCGTCAGTATTTCTTTTACCAATAGGAATAATGCCGTGTTTGAATCGGCTGGTAAAATTGCCGTCTGGGGTAACATCTTCGCTGCCATTAAAGCGTTTTTCAAAACCTGGAAACTGCATACTTACTTGGTTTTTAGGCCTGTCGAGCAGCCAGCCCCACGCTGAGTTATTCGGAGAAGTTAAGAAGAATCCATCAGGGTTTATTAGCCAGTGTGCGTTTGTGAATTGCAGCTCTTTTAGGCGTGAAAACAATTCACGCAAATCAAAATTCAGTACAACTAACCCTAAAATTTCGCCATCAACGCGATATTTAGCAACACTTCTGATAGTTGGGCGATAAGGGAGCTCTATTATTCCCCGCTCCTTGTTTAAATCTAAGGGCGATACATAATAGTCTTTAGCTGACTCAACGGCCTCAATAAAATAATACCGTTCAGCTTTGTTTTGTAGGTCTTTGGTATCTCGCCAAATCAGGCTTTTGGCTGATTTTTCAGCACGTAGTTGCTCATTACCATCAAGCGCAATATAACGAATTTGCTGTAAACTTGGGTACGCATCGAAAAGTGCTGACCAATGTGCAGTAAGGTACCGCTTAGCATCGCCTTCAACGAGTGAATCCACAATGAGGCTACTTTTACTTTCTTGAATAGCGAGTGAACGCGCATCCAATATAACGTGGTTTATTTCGCTCTGAAAATTTTGATGAAGGACGTCGAATTGTTGACTGATAGCGTCATTACTAAACCGCTTAGTTTCTATCCACAAGATATTGGCTAATACTGCCAAGATACCTATAAATAATACGCAGAAAATAGAAATAAAGAGTGCTGATTTAGAGACTTTATTGACCACAATGCATCCTTTCGGGTTACTGCAACGGCTATCGTATTATACGAAAGTATAACACCTAAGTCGTAACGTACCGCAAATAAGCTAGCTTTGGCTATTAATGGCTACTTTAATGCTGACACCAAAGTACTTAATGGCTCTAAATCTGATTCAAAATGCTTCCATTGCTGCATTCCGCTTTGATAAATAGGCTGGCGAACCTGCTCAGCACTAGCCGTTCTTACTGAGCGTTTGGTTTTATAAAAATCTAAACAACTTTCTTCAAAGGGTAGCCCGCAAAAATCAAGCAGCTTACGTACTTGTTCTTCAAAATCGGTGACTACGTCTTCATATTGCATCTTTAAAATTTTACCTGGTAGCACTGTGTTCCAGTGCGCCATAAGCTCAACATAATTATTGTAGTACTTTCCAATATCTTCAAGGTTGTAGCTAAATTCCTGTCCTTCCGCAAACAACTGCTTAAAGATACTAAACCCGCATGACATGGGGTCTCGTCGCGCATCAATAATTATCGCATTGGGTAAAATGAGGTGAATAAGCCCGATATGCCTGAAATTATTTGGCATTTTATCTATAAAGAAGGGAGCACCTTGACGATAAACTTCGGTATCTCTAATAAATTCTTCGCCAAATTTAGAGAGCTGCTCCGCCGAAAGTTCAGCGAGAACTTGCGGGTAACGCTTAGGCTTATCAATACCGCCACGGCCATTTAATCGATGAGAAAGCGACATTATGTTAGGCAGTTCCATGGTGCCATCAACCATGGAATGGGAAGACAATATTTGTTCTAACAAGGTAGAGCCAGCACGGGGCAGGCCCACTATGAATATTGGTGTTGCCTGGTTCGTCAGTATGCTAGGGGGGTTCGAGGGAGGTGCGTGTTGCGAAAACAGTGCTGGCGTACATACTTCTATCTGTGCCTTACACTCAGCATCTACCCGCGCAGCTTGATAGCCTAATTGCTGCTTTTTAAGCGCATTCCCTTTGGCATAATAGGAAAAGGCTTGTGAGTAATCGCCAGTATCTTCAAATGCTTTTCCTAACGCAAAGCTTAAATGAAATCTATCTTCAAATGGGGTATTGGGCGCTTGTTCACGAGCTTGCATTGTCGTGATTTCATCGGTGCTAAAGCTGTATGTTTTAAGGTTCGCTAGGCTCCAAAATGCATCGCCAAAATTTTCTTGGCACGCACCCGCTTTTTGATAGGCGGTAACGGCATTGTCGGTGTCCCCGACCGTTTTATACGCATGCCCCAACATAATAAGTACACCTGAATTATCTGGTAGCTGATTGAGTATTTCACGATAAATATGAATAGCTTGATTAAACTCGCCCACGGCTTGGCTTTCGTTGGCCACGGCCATTTGATAGCGCACATCATTCGGTGACTTACTGCGTAAAAGTAGTGCTTGCTCTAAGGCTTTTTCATAGCGTTGCCTCTTATGCAGAACATTGACGTAATCTAATCGGGCTTGATGAAACTCTGGGTCGAAGTGCAAACAGCTTTCTAGCAAAAACTCGGCGTCGTCTAACACTTTATGTTTCACACCAATAACAGCAAGTAAGCGCATCGCTTCAGTATGTTTAGGCTGTTTTTTAAGGAAAAAGCGACATATTTCTTCCGCTTTAACCACGTTGTCTTCGTTTATTAAACTACTTACACTCACCAACGCTTGTGGCATGCCAGACCAATAATCCACTTGATTTTGGGCGTGATCCGCAGACCATATTTGACCCTCTGCGCGATATAGCTCGCTTAAATTTTTCCAACTCGCAATCAGTGCAGCATTCAGTTGTACTGCTTTTTCATAGGCACTAATGGCGGCTTGGCTATTACTCAGTCGGTAGTTGTGGCCTTCTTCTTGATAGGCTCTAGCGTAATTTGGATGGTAGCTTTTAAGTGTATTTAGGGTTGCTAATGCGAGCAGGGGCTGCTGTAAGTAACGCTGACATACCGCCGTTAAATACAGCGCGTCAATATTGTCTGGGTAACGAGTGAGTAGGCTTGATGTAATGGCTAGTGCGTTTGAAAATTGCTTTTTTTGCAGCAACAATTTGGCTTCAGTGAGGCTATCACTCATGCTACTAACATTACTAAACTGCTTAGTTTTAGCTTCAGAATTTTTGGGTTCAGAAACACCCATATACGTTACTCCAGCTCAATCGCTTATTGCACTAGTCTTAAATAAAGTGGCTAACTACCTATAAATATTGGTAAGTACCTATTTAGACAAACACAGATTTAGCATACATGACTTACGTTTATAAACAAAAAGCGGCTATGGGTAAGCCGCTCTTTGATACGTGTTATCTAGCTACTTACATTAGTTAAACGCATAAGACACACGCATACCAATGGTACGAGGGCGATTGGTGGTTACCCTTCTTATATCATCGATAGTGTTAATGTACTTTTCTGCAATCTCATCAGTAAGGTTATCAACGTAAAGTTCTACCCCCCACTCATCAAAGTTTGCACCTACTGAAGCATTAACTAACGTGTAGCTGTCTTGCTTTTCTCGGGCATCAATATACATAGAGCTATAGCTCTCGTCAGTATATTGAAGGGTGACTTGACCGTAAGCATCTACATTTTTCACCGTCCAATCATATCGTCCACGCAAGCTGTAGTTAAGCTCGGGCGACAATGCTAATTCGCTCCCTTCTGGAGCCAACGTAAACGATATACCGCTTACCAAATCAGTAATTTCTGAATGGTTGTTAGACACAGCGGCGAATAAAGTTAAGTTGTCGGTAGCTGTCCATGCTGCATCAAGTTCTATACCTAGAATTTCTGCGTCAGCCACATTGTCAGTAAAGGTTAATTGTAAGATGTTGGCGCTATCAAGAATAGCAACTTGGATGTTGTCCCAATCAATTTGATAGATTGCGCCGTTTATCTTCAGGTTACCGTTGTTAAACGTGGTTTTCCAACCCAGCTCCATGTTGACCACTTCATCACTTTCGTAGGTATCTGGTACCACGAAATCTTCAAACTCAGGCAGATTATTGGTGTTAATTGCCGGGCCAGACAGTCGGTTGAAGCCACCTGCGCGGTAACCTTCTGAGTACGTGGCGTACACCAAAATATCTTTACTGAACTGATAGTCCAACGTGAATTTAGTAATGGTGCCATCTTGTTTTAGCGGCGAGATATCAGCCAAGCTAACATCATAGTTACGGCCGTAGTCAGGGAAGTCTTCTGTCGCGCCGAACACGCTAGTATTGGCAAAGGCAGATGAACCTAAGAAGGTCGCTTCTAGTTCGTAATAACGCAACCCAGCTGTGGCGGTAAGTTTGTCGGTAATATCCCATGCTAACTCACCAAAAATAGCCGTTTGCTGTTCTTCACGGGTCAAGTCGTTGATGAAGGTAACCCCTGGCTCTCTGAAGTCTGGATTGTTCGCCGTAGAGCCTACGTTTGGTCTATTCTGGAAGAAACCTAGCTCTGGTGCAGCGGCGTAATCATACTCACCATCATGAGTAATAGTTTGATCGTCATAGAACAAGCCAAGCACACCACGTACCGGTTTATCGTACGGTGAGCTGAAACGAATTTCGTGCGTTAAACGTTCGTTAGTTACCTGACCTACAAAGCGCTTGCTTGGATCTAAACACTGTCTTACTTCGGTATAAGTACAGGTGTAATAATCGGCAGCAAATGCACCACTGTTGTTGTAACCAATGTAGTCTACGGTTTGATAGATATCGCGATCTAAATAACCACCGGTATAAACAATGTCTACGTACTCTAACTGTTTCTCAATGGTCCAAGAAGTTAAGTCGAAGCTATCTTCCAGCCTGTCATCATCGAAGCGTGCAACGTTCATTTCGCCTAACGTTGGATCGTAATCAAATACGCCATCAACGTCTAAATCTTGATGGGTATGTTGTAACAAGATACTGAAGTCAGCGGTTGGTTCCCAGCTTATGCCGAAACGAACCCCAATATATTCACTGTCGTTGAAATCGTCTTCAACAAACTCTTCATTATCAATTTCGGTATACGTTGCATCAACCCATTGGTCTTTTAAACCTTGCTCAACATCACCATTATTAAAAAAGTCTGGGTTTGCGTTGGGGTTAATAGTTGGGTCTAGCGTGAACGTACTGTAGACGTTGTCAATATAGCCACCTTGCTTATCATTGTATGCAGTAATACGTACCGCCAACTCATCTTCAATGATAGGAATATTGACAAAGCCTTCAATCGAAGTGCTGTCATCGCCGCCTTTAGTTTGTGAATAGTCTAGTTCGAATCCAGCATCAAAACCGCCAGAATCCGGCTTGTTGGTGATGATACGTAAAGCACCTGCTTGTGCACTAGCGCCAAACAATGTGCCTTGTGGACCTGCTAGTACTTCTAAACGCTCAACGTCGGTTACGTAAACATCTAAGTTACGCCCTGTTGCACTAATAGGCATGTCATCTAAGTATAAGCCTACTGTCGGTGCTGGGGTAAATTCAGTTCCGGTAATACCATTATGACCTAGTGCTAGACCGCGAATATAAACGTCAGACTGACCTGGACCACGCCCCCCCATACTTGCGCTAGGGATCATTTCTATATAATCATCGAACTTAGAAATGTTGTTTTCTTTAAGAGCCCGTTCGCTTAGTGCGGTGACTGAAATAGGTACGCTTTGAATACTTTGAGCCCGGCGGGTTGCCGTTACTTCAATAAGCTCAATAGCTGCCCGTTTGGGCTTTTTAGTGGGTTGTGTTTCCTCAGCAACTTGTTCAGTTGCTTGCTGTGTTTCTTGAATATCCGCAAACGCTAGAGGAACATCTACAGCAGCCGCCATCGCTATACATACTGCATAATTGACTTTCGTCTTTCTTAACATTCTCATGAATATCTCCAATTTTTATTATAATTCTCTTACACACTCGTTATGTTGTTACTTAGGGTACTGCTTGTGTTTTTATTGCCTTACATCTTTATTATTTGAATTCGTTTTGTGCTGCTTTTACGCTAGGTTTATCCACGTAGACTTGCTTTGGGTGTAAGCGGTAAAACACTCAAGGGATTTATCTCTAGAGTTACCCGACTGCTTGTAACCACCAAACGGTTGGGTCATATCACCGTCACCAAAGCAGTTCACCCAAATAACACCAGCCTCAATCGCTTTTATCATTCTGTGGGCGGTATTTAAGTCAGAAGTCCATAAGCCCGCCGCCAATCCATATTTAGAATCGTTCGCAATCTTTAACGCTTGCGCTTCGTCATCGAAGGGAATTAACGCCACAACAGGGCCGAAAACCTCTTCTTGAGCAATAGACATCTCTGAGGTGACTTGGGTAAATAGTGCTGGCTGTATATAGGCGCCATGCTCTAAGCCTGAAGGCACTTCTCCGCCAAACGCCAGTTTTGCGCCTTCTTTATTACCTGCTTCAATTTTTTCCAATACGCCTTGGCGTTGTTGAAGTGAAACCATGGGGCCCAAACTCGTGGCTGGATCTAATGGATTGCCCGGTTGGTATACTTCACGGCTCTTCTCAATAAATTTTTCCACAAAGGCATCGTGAATGTCTTTGTGAACCAGCAGTCGAGAACCTGCGTTACATACTTGGCCTACGTTGTCGTAGATGCCAGCAATGGCAATATCTACAGCTTGATCTAAATCAGCGAGATCAGGCATGAATATTTGCGGGCTTTTGCCCCCCGTTTCTAACGCCACACGCTTCAAATTCGATTCACCGGAGTACGTCATGAGCTTTTTGCCAACCGCGGTAGACCCCGTAAAACTTATTTTGGCTACATCCATATGCAGTGCTAATGCCTTACCGGCAATATGGCCATAACCATTTACGACATTAAAAACGCCTGCAGGTCCGCCAGCTTCAATAAACAGCTGAGCAAATCGCGTGCAACTCAGCGGAGCTTGTTCTGAAGGCTTCAATACAACGCAGTTCCCTGCAGCTAACGCAGGTGCCACCTTCCAAATGGCCATAAGTAGCGGATAATTCCATGCCGAAATAGCCCCCACTATGCCTAGTGGTTCGTGCTGAATCATATGTAATGCATTATTTTCGGTGTTGGTAACCGAACCACTTACCTTATCAATACACTCAGCAAAAAATCGCAGTGACACTGACACTTCGGGTATATCAATAGTTAAGCAATCGGTAATGGGTTTACCCATGTCTAAACTGTCTAGCAATGCGAGCTCGCCCGCATGTTCATCCACCAAGTCAGCCAATCGCAAAAGTACATTCATGCGTTCACGAGGAGGCATGTGTCTCCAGCGCCCATCATCCCATGCCGCTTTACAAGAACTTACGGCTGCATCGACATCTGCATCACTTGCTGATGCGACCTTAGCGTTAACTTCGCCATTGGCTGGATTGATGGAATCGAAGGTTTCGCCACTTCTTGCAGGCACATAACTACCATTTATGAATAAGTCAGACTGTATTTCCAATTCTTCTGCAATACTCACCCAATCTTCGAGTGAAAAGTTCGCAGGATCTGAGTTATTCAACAACGTGGATGGCATATATAAAACCTCTCAAAACCTTTTTGCTCATTTATTCATCAATCATAAATCGAAATATAACAACGGCACAATTGAGCATTATTTGATTATTCATTAAAATTTCTAACCTATGCGCAAGTCGGTTAAAAATTTTCACATATAAATAGCAATTTTGACGTTTCCGTCTTTAATATCACTGTTATTTTTATTAATTTTCGACACAACAAGTGAATAGAATTAAATTAAAAATATTAACGCTAATAAAAAATTAAATTCACTATGACGCAATAAGTACTTTTTGGTCGTTTATAGAAAATATAGCTAAGCTTAAATTTACTTTTTATAAAAAATTCAAAAAGTAAAAACTAATGATTACGTTGATCTTCTAAAATTAAATCGGCGCCTTTTTCAGCCACCATCATTACTGGTGCGTTGATGTTGCCCGACGTGATATTTGGAAAAATGGAAGCATCTACAACACGAAGACCGGTAACACCATGAACTTTCAGTCTTGCATCTACGACCGCATTACTTTGTTCAGGCCCCATGGCACAGGTTCCGCAAAGGTGGTAAATCGACCCGCCTTGCTCTCTGAAGTACTGCAGCATGCTATCGTCATCATTAACGGTAACACCCGGTTTTACTTCTTCGGCGGTAACCGCTTTTAATGCGGGAGCTTGCATTAAGCGCCTGATGAGTCGGCTCCCCTGACGCACTTCTTCTAGGTCTTTCTCGGTAGATAAATAATTGGGACGGATAAATGGCTTATCGCTGGGATTGTTCGATGACAACTCTACCGTGCCTTTACTGCTAGGTCGGCAAGAATTAAACGCGACTAAAAACCCTGAATAGGGGTCCGGCGCTAACTTAGCATTAGGGTCGGCTGGAATTTGATATGACATGGGGTTGAAGTACAACTGAAGATTAGGCAGCGTTTCGGTATCTGACCCTTTTACAAAGCCTCCACCTTGATTAACGCTTATCGATAAAGGTCCGCTACGTGTAAACACATATTGTAGCGCCGCTTTAGCTTGCCCGAACAACGACCCCAAGTCGTCGTTCAATGTTTTTACTTTTGCTTTGAAGTAGTAACTAACACATAAATGGTCTTGAAGGTTTTGGCCTACAGCAGGGGAATGCGTTACAACAGGAATACCATACTTATCGAGTAAGCGAGTATCTCCAACCCCTGAAAGCTGGAGTAATTTTGGCGAATCTACTGCGCCAGCTGACAGCACAATTTCTCTTTTCGCTTTGAGGGTTTGCTGAACACCCGCGGTATTTACTTGTACACCATAAGCATGGTTGTCTTCATTGAATAAGACTTTTTCGACCACCGTATCGCGCAATACATGCAAGTTAGGGCGCTTTAGTGCTGGTTTGAGGTGCGCCGAGTTACTGCAATGGCGAAAGCCTTTGTAAATATTGGCATCGTAAATACCAATTCCTTCAAACTGTGCACCATTGAAGTCGTCGTTTAATGTGAAGCCAAGCTGTTCAGCACCTTTCAAATAATGACTACAAAAAGGATGTGCCCCTTTTTTCATTTGAGTAATACCCACCTTTCCGCTGCCAGAATGGTGTTCGGTGTCGCCTAACGGGTGTCGCTCTAGCTTCTTAAAATAAGGTAATACATCGGCATACGACCAGCCTTCGTTGCCAGCTTTTGCCCACGCATCGAAGTCTGAAGCTTGTCCGCGCACATATATCATTGCATTGATGGAGCCCGAGCCGCCTTGCCCTTTACCACGAGGGGCATACATTTTACGCCCCGCCATGTTTGGCTCTTCTTCACTGTAATACATATAATTGTAGGTAGGGTGATAGTAGGTTTTCGCAAAACCAATAGGCAACTTAATCCAAGGTAAGCGGTTTTTCCCCCCAGCTTCAATCAAGAGTACGGAATAGTCACCAGACTCACTTAGCCTATCAGCAAGAATACATCCTGCTGACCCTGCACCGGTAATGATAAAGTCGTACTCAGAGATACTCATGTTTGCCCTACCGTTTCCAGTCTTGATTAGACTGTTCTTTCACATCGTAGGGCTTGGCATCCATGGATAAATGTAGTGCTTTGCCTGTGTAGGGCGAATGTGCTTTCACCACATCCATATTTAACTCAACACCCAAGCCTGGCTGGGTAGACGGAATTATGTAGCCGTCTTTCCATTCAATCTTTTGTTGTAGAACGTCGGCATGAAAACCGTCCCACGTCATAATACTTTCTTGAATAAGGAAGTTTGGCGTAGCAGTGGCAAGCTGCACACTTGCAGCCGCACCAACTGGGCCATTGTATAAATGAGGCGCTATCTGGGCGTAATGCACTTCTGCAATACTGGCTATCTTCTTAGCCTCTAGTATGCCGCCTACTCGGCCCAAATTCATTTGCAAGATAGACGCGGCGCCATGCTTAAGTAAATCGAAGAACTCGTATTTCGTGGTTAGGCGCTCGCCGGTAGCCACTGGAATGCTGGTATTTTTGGCGACTTCGGCCATGGCCGATGCTTGACTAGGAGGAACAGGTTCTTCAAACCACAAAGGATCGAATGGTTCGAGGCGCTTGGCTAAACGAATGGCCCCTGCTGGGGTCATTTGGCCATGGGTACCCATGAGTAAATCGCACTTATTACCTACCGTTTTGCGAATTCGCTCGCAAAAAGTAGCGGCTTTATCGATAGCTTCTAAGGACAGTTGATGACCACAGTAATTGCCATAAGGCCCTACGGGGTCAAACTTCAATGCGGTGAAACCTTGCTCCATATTCTTCTCGGCACATTCAACCGCCAAGTCAAGATTGTCGTAATCGTAATCGCCGTCTTCATTTTCAGGATATAAGTAAGTGTAAGTACGAAGTTTATCGTGAATTTTTCCACCGATAAGTTCGTAAACAGGCTTGCCTGCTGCCTTGCCGATAATATCCCAGCACGCCATTTCTAACCCGCTGACCACGCCCATCATGCTTAAGTCGGGGCGCTGTGTGAAACCGCTAGAATAGGCTGCGCGAAAGAAGCGCTCTACATGGTGGGGGTCGAAACCTTTTAGGTAGCGATCGAACACATCTTCAATAGCATGAGTCATTACACTAGGGTGAAAGGTAGCGGCGTAAACCTCACCAACACCTTCAATACCACAGTCGGTTCTAAGTGAAACAAAAATCCAGTACATACCCCCTACGTGAGGCGGCGGCGTAGCAACGACATAAGATTCACAAGAAACAACTTTCATGGTTTTACCTTTTTTTCACCCGCACCAAGGTGCGAGTTTTTATAAATTGTGTAACGATTTGGCACTGTTGCCAGCAAAACTGATATATAAGCGCTAATTTTTAACGAACGAGTACTAACGTATTAGCGTTGAATAAATTATTGATTCAACGCTAGTATTTAAGAACAACTAAGCGAGTTTGCGTGTATTCCAGCATGCCATGTTTACCATCGTCGCCCCCTAAACCTGATCGTTTCCACCCAGCGTGAAAGCCTTGATAAGGGTCGGAAGGAGTACGGTTGATATACACTTCACCCGCTTCCATTTCATTCGCCACTTTCATTGCGGTACGATAGTTTTCGGTATAAATCACAGACGCCAACCCGAACTGGTGATCGTTGGCTAACGCCAGTGCTTCATCCACATTCGAATATTTCAAAACAGGTAATACAGGCCCAAAAATCTCTTCTTGAACGATTTCCATATCTTGGCGGCAATTGGTCAGTAAGGTCGGCGGGTAGAAATAGCCTTTGCCTTCAGGAATGACGCCACCAAGCTCTAGGTTAGCCCCATCATCAATGGCTCTTTCCACCATTTGATGAATGTTCAAACGCGCATTGCCATTAACTAATGGCCCCATGAAACCAGGGTTGTCTACACGGCTACCAAACTGTTGGCTTTTCATGTTTTTATGTAGTAAGGCTACAAATTCATCGTAGATATCTTCGTGTACGTAAGCCCGCTCTACCGCCGTACAAAGCTGGCCGCAGTTGGTATTTTTAGAACCTACTATTTCCCTAGCCGCTTTTTCTAAGTCGGCATCTGGCTCAACAATCGCGGGGGTTTTTCCGCCTAGTTCCAACGACGATTTAGCAATATTAACTTGCGAGTACTCTAGAACCTTGCGTCCAGCGCCAACGCTTCCCGTAAGGGTAATCATGCCCACTTTAGGGTGTGTACACACCAATTCCGCCGTAGCGTGGGTCATGGTAAGTACGTTCACTACGCCCTTGGGAATGCCCGCTTCTTGAATAACTTTGGCAATGGCAAATGCTGAACAAGGCGTGTTGTTACTAGGCCTAACTACCACCGTATTTCCGGTAATAAGCGCCGGTGCAATTTTGCGAAGAAATGTGTAAACAGGATAGTTAAACGGGATTAATGCCACCACAACGCCAATAGCTTCTCGTTGCAATAGCAGGTTTTCATCTGGGGTATCGCTGGGAATAATTTCGCCTTCGATACGGCGCGCCCATTCAGCATGATAACGAGTTATATCAGCGGCATACACAGCTTCGTTGGTCGCATCTTCTAGACTCTTCCCTGACTCTTCAGCCAGTGCAGCACCAATATCATCTTTGCGTAATACCAGGGTGTCAGCCAACTTTTGGAGGTAACCACCACGTTCTATGCTAGTAAGTTTTCGCCATGCGCGCTGTGCTTCTGTAGCACTTTCAATCGCAGATGCAGCTTCTTCTGGGCTTGCCGCAGGGACCTGAGCAATAAGCGCTTCAGTTGCAGGATCATAAACGTCTATTAATGAATTTTGAGTAGAGCTAACAAATTCATTGTTAATAAAGTTCTTTTCGATTCTCATTGGGCAGGCCTTAAATCTTAGTTAATCCATTGTAAGCAGGGTTAAAATTTCAAGTCAAACTTTTATTATATTTAGAATATTGATTCCATATATGGAAAAACGAGTGGTGTATTTCTTGTTTTTTGAGGTCAGATTAATGCACGAAATAGTAAACTTTTGTTTATTTCATGCGTTTATATAGCCGAATAGCCGTCGCTTTAAATTGCCTCCACCTAACTTTACAGCCTATAGGGCTTTATTTACCTACATATAGCTGAGTTTTATCTTAAGCTAATCTTAAATTTGCCTTGCTTGCCTGCTGGCCTTACTACACCAGATAACGTAAGATTATTTTTTTATATATAAAATAGTGGCAAGTGGTCGATGGAAACGTTAAAAGCAAAATCAAAAGCGCCGGCTGTAGATGCCTCTATTTTAATGATGAATTTAATTGCTACGTCATCATACCCTTTGACCCTTTCGGAAATTTGCTCTCAGCTAGATATGCCGCCGGCCAGTGGGCACCGTATTATTAACGCGTTGTTAGAACATCAGATGATTGCATTGGATCCAAATCGTAAAAAAGCCTACTGCATTGGTTCTAAAATCTTTCAAATTGCGTCCACCATATACAACAAACAAAGCATCATCCCGTTCTTCTATCCCGTGGCTGAAATTTTAAAAAACGAAATTCATAAATCTATTTTTTTATATTCCCCAGTAGGCAATCGGGTGGTAACAGTAGCAAAGGTAGACTCTTCACTGAGTGGCCCTTTAACCTTCCATTTAGGGCAAACCACCGCCATGCACTGTTCTGCATCTGGGGTGGCCATTTTGTCTATGCAATCTCCAGTACTACAAAAAAATTACTTTGATGTAGAGCAAAAGCACGACCCTAGCATCACCAATCAGTTGCCAAAGATACACGAGGAGTTAGCGCGTGCTAAACGCTTGGGGTATGCGGTTACTCAGCGAGAGAACGGTAGCCATTATTGCTGCATTGCCGCGCCAGTATTGAATTTGAGAAACGAGCCTATTGCGGCAATAAGTGTAGTGATAAACGCTGATTTTTTAAGTAAACAAAGCGCCCGAGACTATTCAAAAAACCTTGTGCAAGCCGCTCGCCAGTTGTCTGCCCACATCGTTTAGCTATAGCGGCACCCTTTAGTATCTATCCATTAATACTGTCACGGTGCAAAGGCATACTGTTTCCTATACCTCTTCGTTTTCCTATACCTCTTCGCTTTTTAAACTTCTTCGTTTTGCCCGCTTCATTCCTATTTCGTCCTTACCTCACTTTTGCTTTCCCCCTGCTTTGTAGGGCCTCGGATAACCAAAAAGTGATTGGTTAGAAAAATTAACCATACACCCAAAATTAATCATTTTTACCTAATCCATTTTTATATAACTATCGGTTTTCTTGAAGTTATACGAACTTCAACAGGCCAACAGCTGTGCTTTGCAATGGCACACCGCAATATAATAAAAAGGTAAACACATGAAGATAGGATTCATCGGATTAGGTAATGTGGGTGGCAAATTAGCAGGGAGCTTAATACGTAACGGCTGCGACCTTACCGTTAGAGATTTAAATCCAGAATTCGTCGCAGACTTTGTTGCACGTGGCGCCAAGTCTGCCGACTCAGCAAAAGAGATAGCTGAAAAGTGTGATGTTATATTCACATGTTTGCCTTCTCCAGCCGCGTGTTCTCACGTTATGGAAGCCGAAGACGGCGTGTTGGCAGGTATTAGCCCAGGTAAGATTTGGCTAGAGATGAGTACAACCGATGAAGCTGAAGTTCGCCGCATTGGCGCCTTGGTAAAAGAAAAAGGTGCCATGCCTGTCGATTGCCCCGTATCTGGAGGCTGCCATCGTGCCGACACGGGTAACATCTCTATTTTTGCAGGCTGCGACCGTGAAGCGTTCGATACCGTTCTACCTATTTTGACCATTATGGGCAGACGTGTGCTTCACACAGGCGAGCTTGGTTCAGCATCAACCCTAAAAGTAGTAACTAACTACCTATGTACTGTGCACCTTGCTGCATTGTCAGAGGCATTAACGGTTTCTAAAGTGATGGGTATGGACATGAACGTAGCCTATGAAGCCATTAAGGCGTCGTCGGGTAATTCATTCGTTCACGAAACTGAATCTCAGGTAATACTTAACGGTAGCCGTGATATTGGCTTTACTATGGATTTAGTATCTAAAGATGTGGGTCTGTTTGATGAAGTGGCAAAGCGCGCAGGCATACCTTTAGAGCTTGCACCTTTAATGGTAGATATATTTAAAGATGGTGAAGAGCGCTACGGCCCTCGTGAATATTCGCCTAATATCATTCGCAGAATGGAAGATGCTTGCGACGTTAAAGTACTTGGTAAAGGCTTTCCGGCGTTTATGGTTGACGACGAGCCAGAAGAAAAAGGCTACGAAGTTGTGGTACCACTAAGAAGCGATTACTAAAGCCAATATTTCCCTTTATCGATCGCTTAACTAAGCGTTAAATAAGAAGTAAATAGGAAAAATTGCACTAGGCGGCACCTTTATTAGAAGGCAACCTGAACGGGTTGCCTTCATCTTATTGGCTTAAGATTAGTACCTTTAAGCATATGTGTTTAGGGGTAAAAACAGTTGCTTCAGCGAGTCTATCTGTAGTTATTAGTTGGATTTTACGCCATTGTTTGGTAGTTATGTTGTGATAATTTTTCAATGATAAAGGTCTTTAAATGGAACGTCGGTTACTTCCGCCACTCAGTACCATAAGCGGTTTTGAGGCCGCTGCACGCAGGCTGAGCCACCGCGCTGCGGCGGAAGAGTTAAATTTAACGCATCCAGCAATTAGCCATCAAATCAAAAATTTAGAAGAGAATTTAGGGGTAAAATTATTTAATCGCGACGGCAGAAATGTCATTCTTAGCGATGAAGGAAAGTTGTTTTACCCCTATGTTTTAGAAGCACTTGAGCAACTTGCTTTAGGTGTCGCCACGGTTAAAAAAGCGGTAGAGCACGCGCCACTGCGAGTACAAACTTACGTCACCCTATCTATACGCTGGCTGGCTCGCCGATTACCCGCTTTTCACGATGAACACCCCACGGTGAATGTTCAACTTGATACCTATGCTTCGAAATGGGAGTTCGACGAAGAGTCTTCCGATGTAGGCATAGTGTTTTGCGAAACCACGCCTTCAGACCGGTATCATTGGGCGCCCATTTTCGACTCCCGTGTATACGCGGTGTGCAGCCCAACCTTGCTTGAAAAATACAACGGTAAATTAACACCCGAAGATTTATTAGATTTACCCCTACTGTCTGTAGAAACCGAAGTGGATTATTGGAAGCGGTGGTTTGAGAGCGCTAATCTTACACCCAATGTTATTACACCCTATATGGTGGTAGATACAAAAGCTGTTGCCCTTGAAATGGCCATTAACAATGAAGGGGTGGCGTTGGTGAATGGGCCCTTTATAGACGACGATTTACGCATGGGTCGATTAGTAAAACCCTGTGAGCATGAAACCACGTTTTCTGGAAGCTGGGGCATTATTTGCCGCAAGGAAGACAAAGACAAACCTGATGTTAAACACTTCTTTGACTGGATGCTAAAAATCACTTCCCAGATGTAGTGTAAGGCCTGAAAGTCTTATTTGCCGAGGGCACTATTTAGCATTCTATAATATTGACCGCTAGGCCTCCGCGAGCGGTTTCCTTGTATTTTGACTTCATATCATTGCCGGTTTCAAGCATGGTTTTAATCACTTTATCGAGAGAGACTTTTTGATCGCCGTTGCCCCGAAGCGCCAGTCGAGAGGCATTAATCGCTTTTATTGCTCCCATCGCGTTTCTTTCAATACAAGGTACTTGTACTAAGCCACCTACAGGGTCGCAGGTTAGCCCTAAGTTATGCTCCATGCCAATTTCAGCCGCATTCTCAACTTCGCTTACCGTGCCCCCAAGTATCTCGGTTAACGCTCCAGCGGCCATAGAGCAAGCCACACCCACTTCACCCTGGCAACCTACCTCAGCCCCAGAAATAGACGCATTCTTCTTGTATAAAATGCCAATGGCCGCTGCCGTCAGTAGATACCGTACCGCAATATCTTCATCTACTGGGCGAACAAACTTTTCATAGTAATGCAGTACGGCAGGAATAATACCCGCCGCACCATTAGTAGGGGCAGTAACCACTCGGCCACCTGCCGCATTTTCTTCATTTACTGCCAATGCGAATAGGTTAACCCAGTCCATTGCCTGCATAGGGTCGCAGGTACGTTCATTTTGAAGTCGGCGGAATAACTTAGGGGCACGCCGTGTCACTTTTAAGCCACCAGGTAAAATTCCCTCGTTGGCAATACCATTAGATACGCAGGTTTGCATGACCTGCCATAGATGCCATAGCTTCTGTTTAACTTCACGATTACTACACACTACGCTTTCATTCGCCAGCATCAGAGAACTAATACATAACCCGTGTTCTTTACATAAACGCAGTAATTCAGACGCAGAGGAAAAAGGGTAAGGTACGCTTTTATCGTCTTGTTCCACCGCAGCGGCCTTTTCTTGATGAAAGTCTTCTTCCCGCAATATAAAACCGCCACCAATGGAATAGTAACTTTGACTAGCAACGATGCGTTGCCCTTGAAGCCCATGGAAGGTTAAACCGTTTGCGTGAAGGGGCAGTGTTTTACGGCGATGAAATACAATAGCGTTTTCACGCTTAAAAATAACTTGACGCTGACCATGCAATTTTAGCCATTGTTGATGTGCAATATCAGCCAAATTGCGCTCGACACTTTCTATCTCGATAGACTCTGGGGTAAAACCTTGAAGGCCCAATATAACCGCCTTTCCCGTGCCATGCCCTTTACCCGTTTGCCCTAGCGAACCAAACAACTCTACACGTATCTCATCAACCTGTTCAAACAGTTGAAGGTGTTTAAGCTGTTCACAAAAGGCGATACCAGCTCGCATGGGCCCAACGGTATGAGAACTTGACGGCCCTATACCAATACTGAACATATCGAAGACGCTGATCATGGCTTACTCGTTAAATTAATTTTTACCCTGAATGGCCGTCTATTAAAGCACTGTAGATATGTTTCACTTTTCCAATCAAGACATTTACCGGTTCATATAAGACATACAAATTTTATTTCTATATACTAAAAATTGGTTTGTATTAATTCCAAACTAAAAAAACGTGAAAATTGGTAAAGCCAGAGAAAAACTCAGATCTAATTAAAAAATGCTAAATGATTTACAAGCTTAAAAATTAATTTTTATAACCAGATAATCAACGGTAGTAATTTTTTAAATTTGTAGCGACGTATTTAGAAAGTTATGAGTCGTTATAATCAATATATCAACACCCTTGAATGCTAATCTGGCACGAAGAGCGCTATTCAAGAATAATAGTGAACATACTCACTGCCATTATTTGACTACAACAATGGCATCATTAATAAGCAATAACCGAACAAGGTTTGTTCACTTTTCGCAATCGACAAGAAGTTTGGTGAGAACAAAAATTAGGCACAAACGCACATTCACACTGTGATTGCCATTTACAATATACATTCACCAAATCTTGGCTTTACCTTAAAAATTTAAAGCGCTGCTTCGTACAGCAAACAATAAGTAAAAGAAGGTAAAAAATGTCTCATAATGCAGCTAAAGCATTAAATGCAAAAAAAGCCCTAGCTAAAACGCCCCCTACATGGCTACGCTTCGATTTTAAAAACGATATTAAACACAGCGTATTTTGGCCTCCCTTTTTGCTCCTTCTCGCCGCCATGGTTTTCAGCTTTGTTGATTTAGCACACTTCTTGCGCGTGGTTACCAACATAAATGATTGGATATTAGATACCTTCGCATGGTTGTTCAGCTTTTCTACGCTGTGTTTGCTGCTCTCACTTATCGCCACTTTTTTCTCCCCTTTAGGCAAAATTAGAATTGGTGGTAGCCGTGCTACGCCATTGCTCTCTAAATGGCAGTGGTTTTCTATTACTTTGTGTACCACTTTGGCCACCGGCATTTTGTTTTGGAGTGCGGCAGAGCCCATGTTCCATTTCTATGAACCGCCCGTGTCACTCAATATTGAAGCGCAAAGTGAAGCGGCAGCGGTATTCACCATGGCCACCATGTTTATGCATTGGACGTTCACTCCCTATGCAATCTATTGCTTGCCGGCATTGGTGTTTGCCCTGTGTTTTTATAACTTACAAATGCCTTTTTCTCTTGGTTCGTCACTAAGACCATTTTTAGGTAAGTTGATCACCCCAGCTACCGGCAAAGTTATCGATGCTATTGCACTGTTTGCGTTAGTTGCCGGTATGGCTTCATCGTTAGGCACAGGGGTGTTGATGTTAAGCGGCGGGTTAGAGTCGGTATTAGGGCTGCCCAATACCAAAACCGTAATGGCATTAGTGTGTGCCGCCATTGTTATTACCTTCGTGGCATCTGCGGTAAGTGGATTACAAAAAGGTATTGCTAAGCTATCTAACCTGAACGCTAAAATTTTTATCGTCGCTTGTATATTTGTGCTTTTCTTTGGACCCACCAGCTATGTATTTTCGTTAGGTATTGAAGGGTTAATTGACTATGGCACTCACTTTTTTGCTAGAAGCCTAAATACTTACACAGGGCCGAACGACGACTGGCCAAAATTATGGATAGTGTTTTATTGGGCAAATTGGTACGCATGGGCACCCGTGGTAGCGTTATTTTTAGGAAGAATTGCCCGTGGTTATACCGTTAGGCAGTTCATTGTCGTGAACTTAGTACTGCCTGCCTTATTCGCCATGATATGGATGTCTACCTTTTCTGGCAGCACCTTGTTTTTTGACCAAGAACTAAATGGCGGTATTCGCCAAGCCATGAACGCAAACGGGGCTGAAGGCGCTATTTATTCGCTATTCGATAACCTGCCAATTAGCGCTATTGTGGCTACGATTTTCATTTGTATCACGTTTATTTCTTACGTCACTGCGGCGGATTCTAATACCGATACCATGAGTAATTTATGCTCTGCAGATACTAATGAACCAGAGACTAACGAGCCAGAAACAGCCGCTAATGTTGAATGCGCCACAGATACTACCGAAGAGGCGAGTGCAAACTCTGGCTCATTGTTAATGCTGAAGTTCGTGTGGGGCATTAGCATTGGCGTTATCGCGTGGGTAATGGTGAGTTTTGCCAGCATTGATGGCATTAAGATGATGTCGAATTTGGGCGGTTTGCCTGCCATGTTTATCATTATATGCGTAAACGCTTCATTATTCGTGCTGGTATACCGCGTAGTTCGTGGCAATATGCTGGAACCGAAGCCAGCTAAAAACCACAGGAATATAGACCCTCCTGAAGGTTTTTAACTATCCCTAATTAACCGGTTACAGAGATGGCGTTAGAAAACTTACCTACTGGCGCCTCTTATATTGAGTAGAGTTATGCGCGTTTTACTTCAATCCATGTTTTCGTTGCTGCTTTCTGCGGCCATTTTACTGATAGGCCACGGTTTACAATATACCCTTGTGCCTTTGTATGCCGTTAGCCTTGATTGGGCGCCCTCTACCATAGGCTATATCGGTTCTAGCTATTTTCTTGGCTTCGTATTTGGCTGTTTAAGTGTGCCAAAGCTTGTGGCTAAAGTAGGTCATATCAGAGTGTTTACTGTATTAATTGCCTTAACTACGGCCTCTATGCTGTTCATTGGCATGGTGAACCATTTTGAATCGTGGTTGATAGCGCGATTGCTGATGGGTTGGTCGATGGCAGGTATCTACATGGTAATTGAAAGCTGGCTAAACGAGAAAACCAGTACTGATCATCGCGGCAGTATACTATCGATATATGCGGTTATTACGTTATTCGCTATCTGTGTAGGGCAATTGTTGGTCGGTTTCGATATTGGCTTTGAAAGGCTATTCATGCTGGCTGCTGCACTATTGGTATTAGGTATATTACCTATTGGGTTGACCTCTCGCACAGCGCCAAACCCTATCCCAGATATAAAATTTAGCTTCAAACGTATTATGTCGGTTTCGCAAATTGCCATGGTAGGTGCCTTCCTTGGCGGCTTTGTTACGGGTGGATTTTGGGCATTAGGGCCAGTGGCCGCAGACAGCAATGGCCTTGATGCCGGGCAAGTGGGTATTTTTATGGCCGTCACCCTGTTAGGAGGGGCCGCATTGCAATATCCATTAGGTCGATTATCTGACTTTATCGACCGACGCCTAGTTATTGCGGGCTTAGCTATAGTTGGCTTCATTATTTGTATTATTGCTGTACAGCCATTTTTTGAAGGCCCATCATTTATATTCATCACCATGTTTTTATTCGGCGGTTTAGTCTTTCCGCTTTATGCACTGTGCTTAGCCCACGCGAACGATAACACCGACCTTTCGGTGATTGAGATTGGAAGTGGTGTGTTAATGATGAATAGCTTAGGCAGTGTATTTGGGCCAATAGTGGTGTCTTCGTTAATTAAATACACCCAGCATGCCTTATTTATTGTGTCTGCCCTCGCCTTCTTCATTTTGGCTTGCTGGACGGTATACCGCATTAAATTCCACAAAGTGGATCGGGAGCACTTCACCCCGTTCGTTAACGTTAGCAAAACGACCCATGAGGTTATTGAAGTGGGTATTGATGAAGCAGAGCATGTTGATTCTGAAGTAGCTTCTGCTGTTAAGTCAGTTTCAGAGCCAGAACCAGTAACGGAATACGTGACCGCTTCTGAACCAGAACAAGACGCTGCAATAGCAGCTTATGATGAGCACGAACCAAAACCAGGTGCTTAGGCTAAACCTTAGAAGGCGCGCAAGCTTAATAAGCAGGCTTTAACGTAAGTCATTCCGGCTGGGCTAACGTAAGAAATAAAGATTGGGGCTAAGCAGTAAAAACTTACCCCAAACTTATACTGCCGTGGCGTTATTTAGTGAACACCACGGTTTTTTGGCCATAAAGAAATATGCGATTTTCAATGTGATTTTGCACCGCGCGAGCCAGAGTTAAGCACTCTACATCACGCCCCTTTGCGGCTAAATCTTGCGGCAAGAAACCGTGATCGACCGTTTCCACTCCTTGGCTAATAATAGGCCCTTCATCAAGTTCATCACTAACATAATGAGCCGTAGCGCCTACTAACTTAATGCCTTTTTCATAAGCTTGATGGTAAGGCTTCGCTCCTTTGAAGCCGGGTAGCAACGAGTGGTGAATATTAATCGCTCGGCCTTTTAGCTTCACGCACATGTCGTTCGACAACACCTGCATATAGCGGGCAAGTACCACTAAATCCGTATCATATTGCTGAATAACTCCCCACACCAAGGCTTCTTGTTCAGCCTTAGTTTCGCTGCTAATAGGAAAGTGGTAGTAAGGAATATTGTGCCATTTTGCTAGGCTGTCGCAGTCCGGGTGATTAGACACTATAGCTTGAATATCAACGGCTAAACTGCCCACCCGCCAACGGTATAACAAATCATTTAAGCAATGATCTTGCTTCGACACCATGATCACAATTTTAGGTTTATATGCCTTTGCGACCAACTGCCATTGCATCGAAAACTTATCGGCTTGCGGGCTAAAACCTTCAAAGAAGGCTTGTCTGTCGAAGTTCGCACCATTGTCGGGCCGAAATTCAATGCGAATAAAGAACTGTCCGTTTTCGGTATCGTCAAACGAGTGAATTTCGGTAATGTAGAAGCCGTTTTGATACAAATAACGGGTGACCACATCTACCGTACCCAATTTACTTGAACAGCTAGCGGTAATAATTTGTGCTTGCGCGTTTTGTTGTTGAGTATTTGTAGGCAGCGCCATTGCTGTTCCTTTCACGAAATATAAAGAGGTAGACCCAATTATAGGGTTACACGCAAACCATATTCTTTGCTGCTTTCCTGTAACCACAACCAAAAGTAGTCGGCAAAGCTTCGGCGTACGATAAGCTGAAAACTGTCGTTACCAGTGCGGCGAATATGAGTAGACGATTTAGCGAATGCGGTACCGATAACCTTTCCAACAGGAAACTGCTTAAGGTGAAAATCGTAGCCCGTTGATTTTTGCAGTACCTTAATACAATCAGGCCCGCTGATCTCAAGAATAGTTTGCCCGCCACTAATATCAGACACCGCAAAGTGTCCAGTGATACTTTCCCTTAGAGCCGCTTCTGTTGCTTCTTCTTTCCCGCCTTCAACAATAATGAGCCACTCATCAGGCGATAACCACATAATTGTAGCGTTATCATTTTGTAGAGACGTGCAAGGGGTTAGCGGTAGCGTTAAACCCAGTGCTTTTTCTACGCCGTTTTTAAATTCTGGACTGTCGCTATTGCCTCGTAGATTAAGGTGCCCCAGCAGCTTAGCTTCACGAAGAGACACGCCGCCTTCGTTCGTTACACTGGCTAAAGACTCAAAATCTGCATGGTACAAAGGTGACTGTACATTAACGATATTAGACATTTTGACGGTCTCCTTTGGCATCATAAAATACGGAACTGCATATCTCGGCTTCCACTGTGGTGCCATCGGCCAGAGGGACAAAAACAGACTGCCCCATGCGTTCAAGACCTCCTTTCACCACAGCCAGTGCAAAAGAGTGACCTAAGCACGCACTGTAATAACTAGAGGTAACATGCCCCACCATAGTCATAGGAATACTTTCGTTGGGGTCGAACACAAGCTGCGCGCCTTCGGGCAATACAAAGTTTTTGTCTTTTGGCTTTAGGCCAACGAACTGCTTGCGATCGCTGCGCTGGTTATCTTCTCGGATCCACGAGCGTTTACCTAGGTAACTGAATTCTTTTTTCTTCCCTACCACCCAGTTCATGTCTAAATCTTGCGGCGTTACCGAGCCATCGGTATCTTGCCCCACTATAATAAACCCTTTTTCAGCCCTTAAAATATGCATGGTTTCCGTGCCGTAGGGGGTTATATCAAACTCCTCTCCGGCGGCCATTACCGCTTCCCAGGTATGAAGTCCATGGTTGGCTTGCACGTTTATTTCAAAAGATAATTCACCCGTGAACGAAATACGGAAGATACGCGCCTTCACGCCCGCCACTTCGGTGGCTATCCACCCCATGTAAGGAAAGGCCTCGTTGCTCACATCAGCATCAGTGAGTTTTTCCAACACCTTACGGCTATTGGGGCCTGAAATCGTCATGGTAGACCAATGATCGGTCACTGTACTAAAGTACACTTCTAATTCAGGCCATTCAGTTTGATGCCATAGTTCTAGCCAGCTTAAAACAGCAGGCGCACCGCCTGTGGTGGTGGTCATTAAGAAGCGGTTGTCGTTAATACACGAGGTTACCCCGTCGTCAAACACCATACCGTCTTCTTTACACATTACCCCGTAGCGACATTTCCCTACGGCTAACTGGCTCCATGGGTTGGTATAAACACGGTTTAAAAACTCTCGAGCGTCTTTGCCTTGAATATCTATTTTGCCAAGCGTTGAAGCATCTAAAATACCCACGCTATTTCGCGTGGCTAAGCACTCACGTTGAAGTGCTTGCTGCATGGTTTCCCCTGGTTTAGGGAAATACCATGGGCGCTTCCATTGGCCTACATCTTCAAACTCTGCACCATTCGCTAAATGCCAACTGTGCATAGCGGTAAAGCGAGCGGGGTCGAAAAGATGCTTCACATCACTGCCCGACAGCGCCCCAAAGGTAACCGGCGTATACATAGGCCGAAAAATAGTGGTGCCGGTTTCAGGAATCGTTTTACCCAATGACTTGGCGGTAATTGCCATGCCATTAATGTTACCTAGCTTGCCTTGATCGGTACCAAACCCCAGTGCGGTATAACGCTTAACATGCTCGATAGACTCAAAGCCCTCGCGGTTCGCAAGCTCAATACCTGCGGCGGTCACGTCGTTTTGGTAGTCGACAAATTGTTTAGGAGCACGACTGGTAGGTTTCACATGAGGAATATGAAACAGTGCCATAGCGGGTGCTTCAACGGGCTCTTTGATAACAGGCGTACTGCTTGGCTTTACTAGTTTTAGCTTCGGAACTGGTTCAGCTGAAGGTTCTTGATCCGCTGAAGGCTCTTGATCCGCTGAAGGCTCTTGATCCGCTGAAGGCTCTTGATCCGGTTTACCGGTTGCCGCTTGTGATGCTTTAACGCCGCATTGCATACCTTCGTTCAACACCTGCGTTAACGAATATACGCCGTTAACGCCGCCACAGATAAGCTGTGCTTGCTCGGTTTTTCCTGGCACAAAACCTTGAATGTCATCTCGCCATACAGGCTTGCTACCCGTGTGCGACGATAAATGCAATACAGGGCTCCAACCGCCAGAACTAGCGACGGTATCGCAGGTGTAACTCACCACTTCACCCTCAACCTTGTCGCCATTGCTGCTAATCGGTGCCACTTCCACCGATTTAACCCGCTTACTGCCCTTCACGTTAATAATGGCGTGGCCGAATAAAACCTTAATGCCGAGCTCAATGGCTTGTTTAACTAAATCGCCTTCAGTACCTGCTTCTGGAGTAGGCCGTGTATCAGCTATTACCGCCACTTCTTTACCAGCATCATGCCAAGCTATTGCGGCTTTATAGGCATTGTCGTTGGTGGTCATTAAGGCCAATGCATTGCCAGGTACTACCGCATAACGATTAATATAAGTAGAAACCGCAGACGCCAACATACAACCCGGCACATCATTATTACCAAACACCAATGGCCTTTCGTGCGCGCCCGTGGCCAAAATAACGTGTTTAGCCCGTACTTTATGCACCCGCTGACGGGTGCCATTGCTATCGGTTTCACCAATATGATCGCTACGGCGTTCGTTAATACCTAAAAAGTTATGGTCGAAATAACCAAATACGGTGCTGCGTGGAAGTAGCGTAACGTTTTCATTTTGCTCTAACTCGCTTAGGGTGTTGGCCACCCATGCAGATGCACTCATGCCATCAAGCAATTGGGTAGAGCACAGTAAACTGCCACCCATTTCGTTTTGTTCATCAGCAATAATAACGCGGCTGCCTGCTTGCGCTGCGGCTAATGCTGCAGATAAACCAGCAGGGCCAGCCCCTACTACCATCACATCACAATGATGATGCATTTTGTCGTAGGTATCTGGGTCGGGTTGTAATGGGCTACTGCCTAAACCTGCACCTTTGCGAATAATTTTTTCATACGACATCCACATAGACTGCGGAAACATAAAGGTTTTGTAGTAAAAACCAGGGGGCATGGCTGCGCCGCCTACTTTACCTACCGTTTCCATTAAATCGAAATCTACATTAGGCCAACCGTTGGTGGCGTTGCACACAAGGTTTTGATACAGCTCGGTTTGCGTTGCCCGCGGGTTGGGAATAGTAGAAGCGTCGTTCGAGCCTATTTGAAAGATGGCATTGGGCTCTTGGGCATCAGCGGTAATAATGCCCCTTGGGCGGCTATATTTGAAACTTCTGCCTACTACATCAACGCCATTAGCTAATAATGCAGACGCGAGGGTATCGCCCTCAAAGCCCTGATAAGTTTTGTTATTAAACGTGAAATTTAAGGTTTTAAACCGATTAATGCGGCCACCTTGTTCAAGACGGTTTACTTGGCTCATTGTGTGTCCTCAGCAGTAATACTGGGCTGCTGCCCCATTTTGTAAGTTTCGAGTATTTTGTAGGTCACGGTGTGTCGGGTCATATTGAAGAACTTTCGACACCCAGTGGCGTGCACCCACATTTCATGGTGTAAACCACGGGGGTTTTTGCGGAAGAACAGATACTGAGACCATTCTTCATCAGTTAACGACTCTGGCGCTAAAGGGCGCACAATGTGGGCCTGACCGTGGGGGTGAAACTCTTCTTCTTCGCGATATTCTTCGCAATAAGGGCAGTAGATATGTAACATGTTTTAATCTCCCTGGCTTAGTGCGCAACACCGGCAGCGCCGTGTTCGTCAATTAGTTTGCCCGATGTGAAACGGTTCACGTCAAAGGCCTTAGCAAGTGGGTGTGGTTCATCTTTTGCCACTGTGTGTGCAAAAACATGGCCCGATCCCGGCGTCGCTTTGAACCCACCGGTGCCCCAACCGCAATTAAAGTACAGCCCCTTAATATGGGTTTTTGAAATAATCGGGCAGGCATCAGGGCACGTATCAACAATGCCGCCCCACGCGCGATTAAGCCTTACCCGGCTAAAAATTGGGAACATTTCGATAATGGCAGAAATAGTATGCTCAAGAATATTGAATGAGCCACGTTGCCCGTAGCCCAAGTAGCCATCGATTCCCGCGCCTATGACTAAGTCGCCTTTGTCCGATTGACTTACGTAACCATGTACATGGTTAGACATAACAACCGTGTCGAGTATGGGTTTAATCGGCTCAGACACCATGGCTTGTAAAGGATGAGACTCCAATGGCAGCTCCATGCCAACCATTTTGGCTAGCGTACCCGAGTTGCCTGCGGCTACGCAGGCAACTTTATCGGTAGAAATGAAGCCACGATTGGTTTCTACACCACAAACTGCTCCGTCTTTACGACGAATTCCGGTTACTTCGGTTTGCTGCAATAGGTCTACGCCTAGGGCATCTGCGGCGCGGGCATAGCCCCATGCCACGGCATCATGACGGGCTGTGCCGCCACGGGGTTGCCACGATGCCCCCATAACGGGGTAACGTGCGTTTTTAGAACAATCAAGAATTGGCACAAGGTCTTGTACTTCTTGGCCATTAAGTAATTGAGAGTCGATACCATTAAGTCGGTTAGCACTGACTCTTCGCTCAATGTCACGCATATCTTGTAATGTGTGACCTAAGTTCAGAACGCCGCGCTGACTGAACATTAAGTTGTAGTTTAAATCTTGGGCCAAGCCTTCCCACAACTTCAATGAATGTTCATACAAATGCGCCGCTTCATCCCATAAATAATTGGAACGAATAATGGTGGTATTACGCGCCGTATTGCCGCCGCCAAGATAGCCTTTTTCAACCACAGCAATATTGGTCATGCCATGCTCTTTTGCCATGTAATAGGCCGTGGCCAAACCATGACCACCACCGCCAACAATAATGGCATCGTAGTGCTTTTTAGGCGTTGGGTTTCGCCATACTCGTTGCCAGTTTTCGTGGTGACTCAAGGAGTGCTTTAGCAGTCCGAACCCAGAGTATTTTTGCATGGTTCTACCTTTCATTCATTGCGCGCAGCAATATCTGTTTATTAATGCCAACCCTACTTCTGTAGGCTGCTAGTCATAGTAAAAATGGCTAAGATGTTATCGATAGACGGGATGGGCTTCACATAGCGCCAACACGTTAGCGCGTACGGTGGCTATCGTATTTTCGCTATGAATGTCGTCTAACACATCGCAAATCCAATGGGTTAGGTCAGTCACCTCTTCAATTCCAAACCCTCTACTTGTGATAGCTGGCGTACCTATACGCAGTCCGCTGGTTACAAAAGGCGATTGGGGGTCGTTAGGCACTGAGTTCTTATTCACCGTAATATGTGCTTTACCAAGGGCGGCATCAGCATCTTTACCGGTCATATTTTTATCAATTAAATCGAGCAAAAATAAATGGTTATCGGTACCGCCCGACACCACTTTGTAGGTACGTTTTTTAAATACATCAGCCATGGCCCGGGCGTTGTCGATAACCTGCTTTTGGTATTCAACAAAGTCTGCTTCCATGGCTTCTTTAAACGAAATAGCTTTGGCTGCAATAACATGCATTAGCGGGCCACCTTGGCCGCCAGGAAAAACCGCAGAGTTAAATTTCTTTTCTAAAGCTTCATTGTGCTTGGCTAAAATAAGTCCGCCACGAGGGCCTCGAAGGGTTTTATGGGTAGTGGTGGTGACTACATCGGCAATGGGTACTGGGTTAGGATACTGCCCGGCGGCTACTAAACCTGCCACATGCGCCATATCAACAAAAAACCACGCACCTACTTCATCGGCAATATCGCGAAAACGCTGCCAATCTACTACGCGAGAATAAGCCGAAAAACCTGCAATAATCATTTTAGGTTTGTGCTCGTGCGCCAACGCCGCTACTTGGTCGTAGTCGATTTCACCGGTGGCTTCATTTAAGCCGTATTGCACAGAGTGATAAATTTTGCCGGAAAAACTAACTTTTGAACCGTGGGTTAGATGCCCACCGTGCGCCAAACTCATGCCTAATACCGTATCGCCTGGCGCGAGTAACGCCATAAATACTGCGGCGTTAGCTTGTGACCCAGAATGAGGTTGCACATTCGCGTAGTCAGCCGAAAACAACGCTTTGGCTCTATCAATAGCTAATTGCTCTACTACATCAACATGTTCGCAACCGCCGTAATAGCGTTTACCAGGGTAGCCTTCGGCATATTTGTTTGTTAGCTGAGTGCCTTGGGCCTGCATCACGCGGGCGCTGGTGTAGTTTTCAGACGCAATCAGTTCCACATGATCTTGTTGGCGTTTTTCTTCGTTAAGGATGGCTTGCCAAATTTCATTGTCGTACTCAGCAATCTGATCGTCTTTGTAAAACATTATGCTTTCCTCAGCACCGACAGCAGCGAACATTGTCGTAAATAAATGTGAATGTAATGACACTAACTTTTGGACGAAGGCGCTTTGTATCTAGCTGATTCAAGGTGAATCTTTTTGCCGTTTAGTTCGACTTCTTGTGCAGCATATTAGCCCTCGTTTTACTGGTTAATAGTTCTGCTAACGCCACAATTGCCACCATTAGCGACATTTTTTCATGGCATAAAAACTTGGATTAATTCACCCTCTTAGCTTGTAAAAATGGCTTGTAAAAAAAGGGTTATCAAAAACAAAAAATTCCGGGCTGGCCGGAATTTTTAAATAGGAAGGTAATCAGTATGGCAATACTAATATGGGCGTTTAATACTCTATTGCCACATCGCCTTTCGGTATGCTGCAGCAACTTAAAATGTAGCCATCTTCCACATCTTCATCGGTAATACCGCCGTTGTGTGACATTTCAACCTCGCCAGCTGTTTTCTTCACCATACACGTGCCACACATGCCTAGCCCGCACCCTTTGGGAATATGCAAGCCCACCAGCGCAGCCGCAGTATGCACGGTTTGATCGGGTTGAATCTTGATTGATTTACCGCTGTTACTAAACTCAACTTGCAATAAGTCGTCGGTATCAATGTCGATATTGGCGTTATCATCGGCCTGTTGCTGCGCGTCTTCATGAGCTTCGGTAGGCGGCAAGCCAAAGCTTTCTTCATGGTAATTTTCCATGTTGAAACCTACTACCGTGAGCAGCTTTTTAATGGCATCCATGTAGGCTGGCGGTCCGCAGCAAAAAATAGTTCGCTGCATAAAATCAGGGGCAATAATTTCTAGTTGGCGCTGGTCAACAAATCCATAATAACCATTCCAACTTTCACCATTTTCGTAGCGTTCGCACACAATATTTAAATTGAAGTTGTCGATGCGCGAGTCCATTAATTTCAGTTCGCGATAATAAATGATGTCTCTGGGTGTTCTGGCGCTGTGAACGAAGGTGATATCTACGTTAGCATTGGTGTCGTACCACCAGCGTGTCATCGACATAATAGGCGTAATACCTACCCCGCCAGATAGCAATAAGACTTTGTCGCTGACAATATCAAAGCAATTAAATGCACCCACTGGGCCGTGAATAGTGAGTAAATCACCCAGCTTTAAATTGTCGTGCATCCAGTTAGATACTTGGCCGCCAGGTATGCGTTTTATGGTAACGGAAAAGCTGTAGGGCACAGAGGGTGACGACGAAATTGTGTAGCTACGAAATACTTGCTCACCGTTTATTTGCAATTCAAAGGTAACAAACTGCCCCGGCTTGAAAAAATGCATAACCGGCGAGCTTGCCTTAAAGCAAAATGTGCGCACATCCATGGTTTCATAGATAACGTTAACGCACTGCACTTCATGGCGCCCATTGGCCCAACTTTGCGTATTTACATCGGTTAAAAAATTCTCGCTCATTGCGAACACATTCCATAAAACTAAACGGGATATGCGCTCAATATCTACTAGTAAGAAATGCCCCACTTATTCAAAAACGACAAGCCTATAACCAATAACACCAACAGTAAGAATCCAAACTCGCTTGCGCAAATTAAACGGATTAAGAAAAAACGCGACAGGTCGGAATTGCACGCTAGTTTTGTCGTTTTTGGCAATGCTTTAATCACTAAGGCGCTGCAAAATCAAAAAATTCAGGTAGAGCACATGTCGAACATACAAAGGCTCTGTAAAAACCAACTCTCCACCAGCCTAACCATAAAAAAAAGCTGGACACCATACAGGGCAAGGAAACACATAGAATGGCAAACCTAAATATTATACCGAGTTCGACAATACCTTGTACCAAAGAGCAAGCGATAGCGGATAGCCTAAAAGCGCACCCTGTGTCGTTGTCGCTACCCCAGCCCTTCTACACCGAACAAGCCAACTTCGATGTTGAAATGGAGCAAATCTTTCAAAAAGAATGGTTATTTGTAGGGCTTAGCTGCGAAATTCCTAAGAAAGGTAATTTCATGACTCAGCAAATTGGTAATAGCTCTATCACAATAGTGCGCGATCAAAACGGCGAAGTACGCGCATTTCATAATGTTTGCCGCCATCGTGGTTCGAAATTATGTTTAACCGAAAAAGGTAAAGCGGCCAAGCTGGTATGTTCGTACCATCAATGGACGTACGAACTAGATGGTAATTTACTGTACGCTGGCACCGACATGGGTGACGATTTTGATAAATCGAAATTCGGTTTACACCCCGTTCATTGTCGAAATGCGGGCGGGTACATTTATATTTCGCTTAGTGACAACCCAACCAATATTGACGATTACTTTGAAGATCTTGCCCATTACCTTGAACCCTACGATTTAGAAAATGCAAAAGTGGCCGTTGAAAAGACCATAGTAGAAGAAGCAAATTGGAAGCTAGTGATAGAAAACAACCGTGAGTGTTATCACTGTAGCGGCTCGCATCCAGAGCTTTTAGGCTCGTTATTGGAATGGGATGATACTGAAGATCCAAGAGCCAGCGATGAGTTTAAGTTTCTAGTAGCATCGAAGCAGGCGTTATGGGACGCAGAAGGAATTCCTCACAAGCATGTTTCTCACGGGTACGCCAAGCGCAACCGCATTGTTCGCATGCCGCTAAAAGAAGGCACTCATGTAATGACGGTAGACGGCAAGCTGGCCGTTAAAAAATTGATGGGGCGGATAAAAAACCCTGAGTTAGGCTCTATGCGCATTTTGCACCTGCCGAATTCGTGGAACCATGCGCAAAGTGACCATATTGTTGCCTTTCAAGTTAAACCCCTTGGACCACGTAAAACCGAGGTAACAACAAAGTGGGTGGTACATAAAGACGCGGTTGAAGGCGTAGATTACGACCTTGATAGACTCACCTACGTATGGGATGAAACCAATAAACAAGATAGACGTTTGGTAGAAAACAACCAACAAGGTATTAATTCAATAGCCTATCAACCAGGGCCTTATTCTGCCACTTATGAGTTTGGGGTAATTAACTTTATCGACTGGTTTAGTTACACCATGCAAGTGAATATTGCGGCGTCGACAACTCGCAGTTAAGGGCTTTAACTAAAAGGCCTTAACTGAAAGACATAAAATAAGAGGTTTAAGCTAAGAGGCCTAAACCAACCAGCTTTCACCATACTAATTTTATCAACCTGTACACACAAACTAACGAGAGTGCACATTCGTTGTAGAAAAAACTTTCGTTATGTGTAATAAAACATCAATAACTTTGTGTTTTGAATAAAAATGACGCAATTAGAATAGATAAAGTCGTTATTTTTATACTGCATTTGCCTGTAGTGATTCAATAATCGTCACCTAGCCTCATCGCTAATCTGACGGTTATTTGAATCAAATTTTGATCAAAAAATAGACCCACTAAAAATAATAAAAACATGGCAAGCTAGAGGCTAATGCAATGATACCTATACAGACAAAGTACGAAGGAAAGGGCGACCGTATTCGCCATATCGGTTTTTTGTTACTGCCAAATTTCACCATGATGGCATTAACGTCTGCCATAGAGCCTTTGCGCATGGCAAACCACCTTTCAGGTAAAACCTTGTACACCTGGGCTACCATAAGCGCCAGCGGTGAACCCGTTGTCGCCAGTGATGGCTTGAGTGTGAACGTGAGCGCCCGATACGAAAACCATGAAAGCTACTCGGCGGTAATGGTTTGCGGCGGTGTGGCGGTGAAAGAAGGTATTACCAAACTCGATTTGAACTGGTTAAATTATTTAGCCAGAAAGAACGTTATTTTAGGTGGTATTTGCACGGGAAGTTATGCATTAGCAAAAGCGGGATTGCTAGATAACGTAAACTGCACTATTCACTGGGAAATGCTAGCCAGCTGGCAAGAAGACTTCCCAAAAATTAAAAGCACCAACCAACTTTACACCATTGAACATAAACGTTGGTGTAGTTCCGGTGGCACTGCCCCTATGGATTTGATGCTTTGCCTTATTGGCAGAGAATATGGAAAAGAACTGCAAATTGCGATTTGTGAAATGTTCGCCCACGAACATATTCGCGACGAATCAGAAATGCAGCGTATTCCGCTTCAGCATGTTGTAGGTGCTAACCAGTCTAAGCTTCAAGATATAGTGCATTTGATGGAAGCCAATATTGAAGAGCCTTTGAACCTAAACGAGTTAGCCGGTTTCGTGAACTTGTCTCGCCGTCAGCTAGAACGTTTGTTTCAACGTTATTTGCATTGCTCACCCCATCGGTATTACATGCAAATTCGTTTAACCCGCGCAAGGCAGCTTATTAAGCAAACCAATATTTCTATTATTGAAGTGGCGATTTGCTGTGGGTTTGTTTCTACCCCTCACTTTAGCAAGTGCTATCGAAACGCGTTTAAGATACCGCCTCGAGAAGAACGTGCAAACCGAGGCTTACAATTCGACAACGCCAGCGGCGAATCGACATTTGGCACAGTGCAACTTCATTCATTTCCCGTGCATCAACTAGAGTGTGGTTAATACTCAACCACACCTACTCACTCACCTTCTCACCCATCAAGTAAACACTCACTTACCCATAAAGATACCGATATTGGTAAGTGAGAATTCCCTCAGACAACTTTCTACTTTTCTTTTTTGTATAAGTACCACTGCGCTTACCTGCCCTCCCTTTTCGCGAAAAGCTTATTTTGACTTATCTGCAGGGCACGACGCATTTAGCAAATAATGAGTCGCATTAGCCCTAATCGGCCATTTTGCTAGTGCTATTCTAATTTCCAAATTGTAAGCACGAAGCACATTTTAAAAGCGGCTTTTAGTTAAGGAATATCCCATGCAAGACGCAAAAGAGTTGCACGACAGCTCGATAATATTCGACGGTCTAGTGATAGCCAAATGGAACCGAGATTTGTTTGAAGACATGCATCGCGGCGGCCTAACCGCCGCGAACTGCACCGTGTCTGTGTGGGAAGGTTTTAAAAGCACCATAGACAACATTGTGGAATTTAATCAATACTTTGAAACCGACAGCGACTTGATCATGCCGGTAACCAAAACCGCTGATATCGCCACCGCCAAAGCCCTTGGTAAAACCGGCATTATTTTGGGTTTTCAAAATGCGAATGCCTTTGAAGATCAAATTGGCTATGTAGAGATATTCAAAAAGCTGGGCGTAGGCATAGTGCAAATGGCCTACAACACGCAAAACTTAGTCGGTACGGGTTGCTATGAACGCGACGGCGGCTTATCCGGTTTTGGCCGTGAAATTGTCGCTGAAATGAATCGCGTAGGCATAATGTGCGACCTAAGCCACGTAGGCCCGCAAACCTCAATTGAAGTCATTGAAGCATCTACTAAACCTGTGTGCTACTCCCACTGCTTACCTTCAGGTTTAAAAGATCACCCCCGTAATAAGTCAGACGAAGAACTTAAATTCATTGCCGACAGAAACGGCTTTATTGGCGTAACCATGTTTGCCCCTTTCTTGGCAAAAGGCATCGATTCCACCGTAGATGACTATGTAGAAGCCATGGACTACGTGATTGATATTGCAGGAGAAGACTGTGTAGGTATAGGCACAGATTTCACTCAAGGCCACGACAAAGCCTTCTTCGATATGCTAACTCACGACAAAGGCTACGCACGTAACCTCACTAACTTTGGAAAAATTGTGAACCCACTTGGTATTCGTACCCTTGGCGAGTTCCCCAATTTAACCGCCACCATGTTAAAGCACGGTTGGTCGGAGCAAAAAATCAAAAAGGTGATGGGTGAAAACTGGGTTAACGTTTTAAAACAAGTGTGGGGAGAATAATTATGTCGTATCACAGCCCTGAAATGCCAATACAAGTAGACGATGAAACCGGCGTATGGACCACCGACGCCCTGCCCATGCTTTATGTACCACGTCACTTTTTTGTGAATAACCACATGGGTATTGAAGAAGAAATTGGCGCAGAAAAGTATGCCGACATTCTTTATAAAGCGGGCTATAAATCGGCTTATTACTGGTGCGAAAAGGAAGCAGAGGCCCACGGTATATCGGGCGAAGCGGTATTTGAGCATTACATGAAGCGTTTATCTCAGCGCGGTTGGGGTTTTTTCATTACCGAAGCTCTCGATTTAGAAGCTGGTACTGCCCGAGTTCGCTTAGAAAATTCCGCCTTTGTTTATCAGTACGGCAATGTGAACCGCAAAGTCGATTATATGTTCACCGGCTGGTTTGCAGGCGCTATGGATCAAATTGCCCAAAGCCTTGGCTACTCGGTAAAAACCCAAGCTGTACAAACCCAATGCGCGGCCGAAGAAGGCTGTGACTATGGCATTTTTGAAGTGTCTCCTTTGTAGCCACAACCATATTGATTGAAACACGCAGTCGCGAAAATGTATTTCTTGAGGGAACACCATGGCGCAGTTTGAAGCCTTATTTAAGCCATTAGCAATTAATAAACTGACTATTCGAAACCGAGTAGTAAGTACGGCTCACGCAGAGGTGTATGCCACCGAAGGCGGTATGACCACAGAACGCTACGTAAAGTATTACGAAGAGAAAGCCAAAGGTGGCGTTGGCCTTTGTATTTGTGGCGGGTCGAGCGTGGTGTCGATTGATAGCCCTCAAGATTGGTGGAAGTCGGTTAACTTATCTACCGATCGTATTATCCCTCATTTTCAAAATTTAGCCGATGCCGTGCACAAACACGGCGGCAAAATTATGATTCAAATTACCCATATGGGCCGACGTTCTCGATGGGACGGGGGCAATTGGAGCACCTTACTTAGCCCAAGTGGTATTCGTGAACCAGTACACCGTGCTACTTGTAAAACCATTGAAATAGAAGAAATGCAGCGCATTATTGGCGACTTCGCCAAAGCTGCTGGCCGGGCTAAAGCCGGCGGTTTAGATGGCATTGAGCTTTCTGCAGTGCACCAGCATTTAATCGATCAATTTTGGAGCCCTCGGGTAAACCAGCGCACCGATGAATGGGGGGGTAGCTTTGAAAACCGCATGCGCTTTGGCATGGAAGTATTAAAAGCCGTACGTGGAGAAGTAGGCCGCGATTTCGCCGTAGGCTTGCGTATTACTGGCGACGAATTTCATGCCGATGGTCTTAATCACGATGACATGAAAGAAATAGCGGCGTATTACAATAACACCGGGTTGCTCGACTTTTTCAGCGTAGTGGGCTCGGGCTGCGACACCCACAATACCCTTGCTAACGTTATTCCTAACATGAGCTACCCACCAGAGCCGTTTTTGCACTTAGCAGCAGGCATTAAAGAAGTGGTGAGCGTGCCTGTTATGCACGCCCAAAACATTAAAGATCCTAACCAGGCGCAGCGCATATTAGAAGCAGGCTACGTAGATTTTGTAGGCATGACACGGGCGCACATTGCCGACCCGCACCTCATTACCAAAATTAAGCTTAACCAAGTAGATCAAATAAAGCAGTGCGTGGGCGCGAACTATTGCATAGACCGCCAATACCAAGGGTTAGATGTACTGTGTATTCAAAATGCAGCCACGTCCCGCGAATCTACCATGCCCCATATTATTCAAAAAACTGACGGCCTTATTCGCACAGTAGTGATTATAGGGGGCGGCCCTGCGGGCATGGAAGCGGCTCGCGTTAGCGCTGAACGCGGCCACAAGGTAACCCTAATAGAAAAAAGCAGTGAGTTAGGCGGGCAGATTACGATTGCCGCCAAAGCGCCACAGCGAGATCAAATAGCCGGCATCACTCGCTGGTTCACCTTGGAACTTGCACGCTTAGGCGTAGATGTACAACTTAATACCGCCGCCGACGAAGCCAGTATTCGCGGGTTTAATGCCGATATAGTTATTCTGGCTACCGGCGCAACACCGTTTATTAACCAAAACCCGCATTGGGGTGCTGATGACGGCTTAGTGGTTAGTTCGTGGGATATTTTAAACGGCCAAGTAACGCCAGGTAAAAACGTATTGGTGTACGACACCATATGCGAATTCAGCGGCTTATCGGTTGCCGACTTCTTGGCGCACAATGGCGCATTAGTAGAAGTGGTTACCGATGATATTAAGCCAGGTGCAGCGGTAGGCGGCACCACCTTCCCTACTTATTATCGCAGTTTATACGAGCGCGAAGTCATCATGACTTCTGACTTGTTGTTAGAAAGAGTGTACAAGGAAGGCGACAAGCTTGTGGCCGTGCTTGAAAACGAATACACAGGGCAACAAGAAGAACGGGTGGTGGATCAAGTGGTAGTAGAAAACGGTACTCGCCCCGACGAACTGCTGTACTACCAACTAAAACAAGACTCTCGTAACAAAGGGCAAATAGATATTGAAGCGCTATATGACGCTAAACCTCAGCCTATGCTTGCAGAAGAGCAAAGCGGTTATTTGCTGTATAGAATTGGCGACTGTGTAGCCCAGCGTAATACTCATGCCGCCATTTATGACGCCCTAAGGCTATGCAAAGATTTCTAATTGGGCGGCAAGTTACAGCATTCACCGCCAACTTTTGCATAACCGCTATTTCGATAACAGCGCTACACACAGCCAACCCACGCTTGCGGTTGGTTACAAAAAATAAGAAACCTAACCACCGCGGGTGTTGTCATGTTTGCTGATGATTTTTTACCGTCTGTATTATTTGTACTGCTGCTAGTGTCGGTACTGCTTACGCTAATTGGCGCAGGCCGCCGCGTGCGTTTGTGGCGACAAGGACAAGCATCTACTGTGCATTGGGCTGGGTTACTTTCCATTCCACGGCGCTATTTGGTAGACCTTCATCATGTAGTCGCTAGCGACAAATACATTTCAAATACCCACGTGGCCACCGCAGGCGGCTTCGTGCTAACCACTGTTTTAGTGCTAAGCATTTACCTATTCGGCATAACAGGCCCTGTTTTAAATTATGCGTTGCTAGCCAGTAGCGCGCTCATGTTTATTGGCGCAGTGTTTGTATTTTTACGGCGCAGGAACCCACCGCCTAATTTGTCAAAAGGGCCTTGGTCGCGCCTGCCTTATAGCTTGTTAACCTATGCAAGTAGCTTCTTTATTTTAAGCTTACCCGCCACCGGCTTATTTCCCGCAAACACAGGCGGTTGGTTATTGGCCGTGGTGTTATTGCTTGGTATAACCTGGGGCGTGGGCGAAATGTATTTGGGCATGGCCTGGGGCGGGCCCATGAAACATGCCTTTGCTGGCGCGCTGCATTTGGGCTTTCACCGCCGGCAAGAACGCTTTGGCGGCGGGCGCTCAACGGGTCTTAAAAGCATTAACCTTGAAAGCACTAACCTTAAAACCGAGAAGCTAGGTGTAGAAAAGCCTGAAGACTTTAAATGGAACCAGCTACTTAGCTTCGATGCATGCGTAGAATGCGGGCGATGTGAAAAAGCCTGCCCTGCCTTTGCCGCAGGCCAACCACTTAACCCCAAAAAGCTTATTCAAGATATGGTAGTTGGTATGGCGGGAGGTAGCGACGCCCAGTTTGCTGGCAGCCCTTACCCTGGCGTGAAAACGAGTATAGACAAAGCAGGCACTTATAAAGGCAGCCCGATTATTCCTATTGTAAACGTGCTAGTGCCATCTGAAACCGTGTGGTCTTGCACCACCTGCCGCGCCTGTGTTCAAGAATGCCCCATGATGATTGAACATGTAGACGCCATTGTTGATATGCGCCGGTTTGAAACCTTAGAAAAAGGCCAAACACCGGGCAAAGGTGCTGAATTGCTCGAGAACTTAAAAACCACCGACAACCCCAATGGCTATGCGCCTAACAGCCGAATGAACTGGGCAGCAGATCAGAACTTACCCGTATTTGGCCAACAGGTAGAACAAGCAGACGTATTATTGTGGATAGGCGATGCCGCGTTCGACATGCGAAACCAACGTACCTTGCGTGCCATGGTAAGTTTATTGCGCGCGGCTAACGTAGATTTTGCAGTATTGGGCGATAGCGAATGCGACAGTGGCGACCCAGCACGCAGGCTAGGCGATGAAGCCACCTTCCAGCGTTTGGCGAAAACCAATATTGCCACTATGGCGCAGTATCAATTCAAGCATATTGTTACCGCCGACCCCCACGCCTTTCATTGCCTTAAAAATGAATACGGTGATTTTGGCGGCCATTACGATGTGTATCATCACACTGGCTTTTTTGCCGATTTGGTGAAAAATAAAAAGTTACACCTAAGCACCGACAAAGCCTTATCGCTTACCTACCACGACCCCTGCTACTTAGGCAGATACAACGGTGAATACGACGCCCCTAGGTACTTACTTGAAGCGATGGGCATTAGCATAAAAGAAATGGAGCGGAGCAAAACGAAAGCACGCTGTTGCGGCGGCGGTGGCGGTGCCCCCGTTACCGATATACCCGGCACACAACGTATTCCCGATATGCGAATGGAAGATGCCAAAGCCACCAAAGCTGACATTATTGCCGTAGGCTGCCCGCAATGTAGCTTAATGCTAGAGGGCGTTGTAGAGCCACGCCCTCAAGTAAAAGACATTGCCGAGCTGATGGTAGACGCTTTGGTGTTAGAGAGCACAGCCGATGTCTAATTTATTTCGTCGCGACCCGAGAGCCCAGTGGATTGCCCGAAACAGGCTACATCCATTACATGTACCTGAAGGCCAGTTAGCTCAACGCGGCCCTACCGGATTATTGCGTAAAAATGTACATGCCATCGGTTTTATTGGCCCAAATGGCCTAAAGCGCATTGATAGGTCCGGCGCTGCGGATTCATTTAAACAGCTAAACAGACAATCGGCTCAAGGTAGTAAGTCAGCAGCACAACAAGAGGTTGTGCTACCGCTACACAAAATAGATAACCCAGACTTTTATATTCTAGTGGTGGTAGACGGCGTTTCGGGCAGATTATCTAGCCACGACAAAGATACCCTAGGCTTAGCTCATAAATTGGCAACCCAGGGCGCTCATCTTGATAATGGTGCTCATATTGAAAATAGCGTGATTGTCGAAAATAACGCGGCTTTTGATAAAGGTACTGGAGGCAACGAAGCACGCACAGGTGCAGGTGTAGATGCCGGCGCGGGTGCAGGCGAAAGAACAGGCGCAGTAGTCGCGGTATTCTTCGACACCATTACCGAAGAAAAGCTAGATACCGCAGGCATAGACAGGCTGGTAAATTTTGAAGGCAATGAATATCAGCACTACAACCCAGAACAGCGGTGCAACGATTTATACAAGCTAGTAAACCAGATAAATCCTAAACATATTTTATTTCCAGATAGCATTCATGGCGGAGCAGATTTAGGCCGCCGACTAGCCGCAAAGCTTGATATCACGGTGGCCAGCAATGTGTGGAAAGTTAATGGTAACCAAATAGTATGCCGAGGCTCTGCAGGCAAAACCGACATAACCCGCCCCATAACAAATATTATGCTGGCATTAGAAGAATGCAATGAGCCGGTGAGTGATACTAGGCACGAATGCAAAGTGTTTGAGCAGCCACTTATTCCGCCTCCTAAACAGGCACCTGATCAAACACTAGAACAAGCGATAACAAATACCTACGAACAAAAAATTACAGACCTAGGCAATGAAAGCGTGAACCCTAACGATATTAATTTGGCCGAAGCTGGGTTTATATTATCTGGCGGTAATGGCATTACCGATTGGGATCAGTTTCACCACGCAGCCGCTATATTGGGCGCTACCGAAGGTGCAAGCCGTGTAGCGGTAGACGATGGCTTTATGCCACGCGAGCGACAAGTAGGCGCAACCGGCACCTGGGTTACAGCAAAGGTGTACATTGCGGTAGGTATATCTGGCGCAATTCAGCACATGCAAGGCATAGCACAGTGTGAAAAGGTCATTGCCATTAATACCGATGATAGCTGCGACATGGTTAAACGCGCCGATTTAAGCGCCATAGGGGATAGCCAAGAAATTCTAACCGCCTTGCTTGCATTGGTGCATAAGCCCAAAAACGATTTAACACGGGATTCAAAAGGCGACCAAAAAGTCGAACACACCGCCCCTCGTGACACTTCCGGCTTAAACACGCATCAAACTACGCCTAAGCATGCAACGGAGGCTCAACATGCATAAGCTGCTTGAAGAAAATGTGAACATGACGGTGTTAGTGTCTATTGGCGAGCACCCGCTATCGAAGCGCCCAAGACGTGCCGAGCAAGATGCTAGAGCGTTAGAAATTGGTCTGAATTCGCCTGATGCCAACCTACAGGTGATGCACGCAGGCACTGCGAATAATGCGCAAACCCATACCGTATTAAAAGACTATTTAGGTATGGGACTACCAGAAATTAAAGTATTAACCGTACCACAAGAAACCGATAGCCTTGCCGCGTTAACTAGCAGTTTCACTGATAGCAGTCCCGATATAATACTGGCAGGCATGCGCGCCGAAAATGGCGAATCATCAGGCATGCTGCCTTACTTATTATCTGAAAAGTTAGGTATGGCAGTAGTACCCAGCATAACCGAGATATTAAGCGTAGATAAAAAAGCTGGATTCGCAGAGTTACTTCAAGCCTTGCCAAGAGGCCAGCGCAGAAAAGTAAGCGTAAAACTGCCCTTTGTGGCTACCGTTGATATGGCAGCCGCAGCACCGCGCCAAAGTGCTTTTGGCGCAGCCATGCGAGGAAAAATTACTGTAGTGGACGCCATTGCTACTGACACTACCACTACAAACGATGAGCCCCCCCAATGGAAAACAACCCCAGCTCAACCACGCCCTAAACGGCTTAAAATAGTGAAAGCTAAAACCGCCGCCGATAGATTCAAAGCCGCCACCGCCAAAGCCCAAGGTGGTGGAGGAAAGGTTATTTATAATAACCAAGAAGCTGCCGAAGCTATTTTTAAAATGCTAAAAGAAGAGAAGGTACTGTAGACGGTATATTAAGCATTAAGCCTAGTGCGAGGCAATCATCGCCAAAGTACGACCTGGTTATTACATCGCGCCGCGGCACTGGTACTACTGCTTATGCTAATAATTTGGTAAGTTAATAAACAGCTTACCAAATATAATGCACGCATTAAGCGAAGCCATCTCACTATGATGAACTTAGCATTCTCTTATCTTCCTCTTATTTTGCTTATTACCTTAATGGTAAAAAAGAACCCTATGCCATCTAGCAAAGCCTTACCTTTAAGCGCTTTGGTCGCTTACATAGTGGTGCTATTGGTATTCAAACAAGATGCAAGGTTAGTGAATGCCAATGTAATAAGTGGCGCATTGCTAGCACTTACCCCGCTGTCTATTATCGCAGGCGCTATATTCCTTTTTAAATGCATGGAAGTTACCGGTGCATTAGCTATTTTACGCAAAGCGCTAGACGGCGTAAGTGCAAACCCTGTAGCCCAACTAATGATTGTGGGCTGGGCGTTTATGTTTCTAATTGAAGGTGCCAGTGGCTTTGGTACACCCGCCGCCATTGCCGCGCCCATACTTTACAGCCTAGGTTTTCCCGCCTTACGGGTGGCGCTGTTCTGTTTAGTGCTTAATACCATTCCCGTTACGTTTGGAGCCATGGGCACACCCGTATGGTTTGGACTATCGCTACTAGAACTTCCCCAACAAAGCGTGCTTGAAATAGCACAGCAAGCTGCTCTTATTAACACCATAGCCGCCCCCATCATTGTGATATTGGCATTGCGGTTAGTGGTGAACGGTACCGCCCACATTAAAAAGAACCTGCTTTTTATTCTACTTTCCACCTGCGCATGCACCCTGCCCTATTTGGGGCTAAGTTACTTCGGTGTGGAGTTTCCATCGTTACTCGGCGGGTTAATTGGCTTAGTCATTACGTTGTTACTGGCGAAATATAAGATAGGAACAGAAGCAACTATTCAACCAGCTGCTAATCGACCAGAAGCCATCGAACACTCCCCAAAACAAACCCCAGAACAACCCCCAGAGAATACGGTACCACTAAAAACGTTAATAAAAGCCGCGTTCCCGCTATGGGGCACTGTGTTACTTTTGGTATTAACTCGCCTGCCCGAACTAGGGTTAAAAGCGCTTTTACAAGCCACCGAACCTGCGTTACACATTAGCCTAGGTTTTTTAGGCACCTTTCATATAAGCACAAGTTTAGTGGCCAGTTTAACCGGCATTTTAGATACCGCGGTAACTTGGAAACATAGCGTTTTGTATATTCCGTCGGTTATTCCTTTTGCGGTAACAGGTAGCATAACCTTGTGGCTATTTCGCCATTCATCCGGCTCGAACTCATTAAAAACAGCAAGCCAACAAACCCTAACGCGCATGCGAACACCTTTATTCGCCATGCTAGGCGCGCTTGTTTTTGTGAACATGATGATGCTTGGCGACAGTTCTGGCCAAAACAGCGCAGCGGTTGCCCAAATAGGCCATCACTTGGCACAAATAACGGGTGCAAACTGGACCTTCTTCGCACCACTTTTAGGGGCGCTAGGTTCATTCTTTTCAGGGTCGGCCACTATTTCGAATTTAACCTTCGCGGGCATTCAAACCACCATTGCCGGACAACTGTCACTACCCCTTACCACCATACTGGCACTTCAAAGTGTAGGCGCCGCCATGGGCAACATGGTGTGCATAAATAACATAGTGGCCGTTACCGCTATTCTGGGTTTGCAAAACCGCGACGGCGACATTCTAAAAAGCACCTCATTGATACTGGCGGTGTTTGCTGTAGTGGCCGGGGGTATGGGGGTGTTATTGGTTGGGGTTAATGGTTTTTGATAAAGGTTAACTGTATCTCTAGCGATTCGAAGATAAATACAATAATGTTCACACGACGTGAAGAAGGAATTAATCATGGATAGAATTAAATGACTTTATCAGACTACCTACGAAGTCTAGGTTTTCAACAGATAGATTCTCAATTCACTTCTTACCTTTTCAGTGATAACAGCCAAAAAGTCGGTATCATCATCGATACGCAACTGTATGGAGCCAACAAACCCAGCTTTCGCTACCACGAATACACTTCGTGGCAAAACATGTTGATGCATAAATTTGAGCGTCTATACCGCTTTATTGACAGCGAAGTACACGAAGACAGATTGCTAATTGGTGCAATATTAAATGACAGTACTGATGAATATGATTTTCGGCAGTTTGGCGCTGACAGACAGGTTAGTGAAACAGACCCAACTCGCCCAGAATATAATTTTGAAAGTCTATTTGAGCAGGTTTATGGTTCAAAATATCTGCATGCTTTAGAGCGAGAATATCAGTATGTAGACTTGTTTGGTAAAAGCCGATATGTGGATTACGTTCTTAAAACTATTGATGGCGAAATTGCCATCGAGCTTAACGGTGAAAGCTTTCACCATCCACTGCACATCAGACAAAGCCGTTATCAATCCCAGCTACTTAAGCAAAATTCGCTTATGAAAGACGGTATCAAAGTATATCGCTGGTCTAATGCTGGAATGGCTGATGAGAAGAAGTTTGCAGATCAAATTCGCCTCTACTTTGGAGAAGAAGAAAAATTTTGCGGTAAGCCAACAGCAAGCCAATTTAGAAACATTAGTTTTTCACTTTTCAAACACCAGAAAGATGCGCTTTTAGATATTGAAAATGGCAGAGCGCAAGGTAAAAATACATTTTTGCTAGTACTGCCGACTGGAACCGGAAAAACCGAAGTATTTATTGCAGACCACAGCAATCAAAAAAAACTGGGCAACGCTGATAGAGCATTGGTCATCGTTCCGTACAAAGACTTACGCGAACAAACAAAAGCACGGTTCACAGAACGAGATCCCAACCTCATAGTTTCCTCCAATATTTTGGACTCATCAGCTGATGTAATAGTGCAAACGACTCAAGCAATACAACGACAATTTGCTTCACTTACAACAAATTATTTTGATTATATTGTGGTGGATGAAGCTCATCATGCCCCTGCACAAGGTCTCAGACGAGTATTAGAACACTTCAATCCAAAAACGTTATTTGGTTGCACCGCTACGGATAAAAGACTCGACCAAAAAGATCTTGCTGAAATATTCGGTCGATACCAATTGAACATGACACTTGAAGAGGCGATTAAGCAAAAGCTATTACCGCCAATCCGCGCGTTTCGTTTGGAAAGTAATATTGATTTTTCTCAGGTTAGATTTAACGGAAAAGAGTTCGTTAAAAGCGACTTAAACAAGCGCGTTATCTTACCCTCACGAGACCAACTTATTGTAGACGTACTCTCAAAATACTTTACTCAACAAGATGCTGTAACAGGTCAATCTTTAGCAGCGCTGCAAGGTGTTATCTTCTGCGTTGACGTGAAACACGCCAATCGATTAGCTGCACTTCTAAATAAACACAATATTAGTGCTGAAGCCGTTTCTGCAAATAGCAGAGAAGGATTAAAGAAGTATAAAGAAGGTAAGGTACGTTTTTTATGTGCTTGCGATTTATTGAATGAAGGATGGGATGCGCCCAACACCTCCATTGTTGTAATGGCACGGCCCACAATGTCAAAAGTGTTATATATGCAACAACTTGGCAGGGGAACTCGCAACCACCCCGGAAAGGAAGCACTTTACGCGATTGATGTGGTAGACAGCTATGGCCCCGCGCTGCAACCATGGAGCTTGCACAGTATATTTAATCTTGATGGCTATAAGCCCTTCGCTGACATATTTAATCCAAACGAGGCGCTCGTAGGTGAAGAAGTGATTCTTGATCACCTTTACGAACACGAGCGCAAACTTCATCCCATCAAGCTATTTAACTTTGAAGACGAGTTTGGTGATTACATTAATGATGAACAGCTCGCTAGGGAGCTTTTTGTATCAACAGGTACAGTCAAAGCTTGGGTAAAAAAACAAAGTTTAATACCAGACAAACAGTTACCGTTTGGTAGTCATATGCTTAATTACTATGAGCAAAGTAGAGTCAACGAAATACGCGAGGAGAAAAATCTCAAATACCGCAACGAAGACACACGAAGAGATGATTTTTTCGAGTTTTTAGAACAACGTGATTACACGTTTTCGTTCAAAATTGTATTCCTGCTATTGATGCTAAAGCATGTCGATAAAACTGGAGAAGCGAGCCTTTCGCTATTGAGAGCAGATTATCAGTCATTTTATAAAAACTTATTGACAAAATACGGTAAAGCAGAAAAAAACAACAGCCCTCTAAACAGCGAAGAGTTTCTGAATGACAAAAAACAGTTAACTAAAAGTATTCTTCAAAATCCATTCGAAAAATTTGAGCGAAAAAGTTTTATGTACCATGCCAAAGATTTAGACAAACTAGCGTTTGATGCTGCACTGTGGGATAGGCTTGAGAGCAGCGATATAGAGTTGATTAGGAAGCAAATGTTTGAAGATGGAGAAAGTTACTTCAATAAACATGTTAAAGGTGGCACGTTTGAAGAGGAACTCTTTAGTGAGTAGAGTTTCTTATTACCAAACTAGTGAGATTAAGCCCTTTAAAAGCAGAATAATATTAATATTGCTCAAAACTTTTGGCCTGGTATTATTGCTCAGCATTTTTTTAATATAGTGGCTATCGTGAAAACGGGTGAAGTATTAGTAATCGATTTGTTTGCCGGTCCGGGTGGATTAGGTGAAGGAATATCTTCGTGCCGACATGAAAATGGAAGTAGTCCATTTCAAATCGGGTTATCTGTTGAGAAAGACCCACACGCGCATAGAACGCTAACAACAAGGGCATTTTTCAGAAAAGTAAAAGGTTTACCTAGCGGCTTAGATGATTACTATGAATATGTTAGAGGCAACCTTTCCAGAGAAGCACTGTTTCAACGCTACCCTGAACAAGCTAGAGAAGCGAGTATTGAAACTCTAGAGGGGCCTAGGGAGCTAGGAGTTGATAACAATTTAATTCATGAACGTATCCGGCAGTTAACGGAAAAGCATAGTGGACCAACGGTAGTAATCGGTGGTCCTCCATGTCAGGCTTATTCATTAGCCGGCAGATCTCGCAACGCTGGTATCAAAAACTATAAAGCTGAAAAAGATTCTCGCAACTTTTTATACCTCCAGTATTTAAAAGTTCTATCTATCGCCAAGCCAAACGTATTCATCATGGAAAACGTTCGCGGAATTCTGTCTGCAAAATTAAATGGCAAAGTCATGTTTCCGCAACTTTTAAAGGATTTAAGAAATCCAAGTAGAGTAACTAAAGTAAAGAATGGTCCCAAATACAAGATATACTCACTCGTGGTAAATGCAGAGAACCCCGACAATCCTCAATATAAAGACTCAAGAGATTTTCTCATTAAATCAGAGGAATATGGAATTCCCCAGGCTCGCCATAGAGTGATTTTAATTGGTGTTAGAGAAGATATAAAAGATTCACCGTCAACACTGGAAAAAGCAGAAGATACGATTAGTGTAGAAAGTGTGCTAAGCGATTTACCGCCTCTAAGGAGCGGATTTTCTAAGAAAACAGAGAACGAGCAACAGGCTTGGACAAGAGTTATTTCTAAAAATGCAAAACATTTAAAAAGATTACTCCGGAAGACTGGTCTTTACTCAAATAAAATTATCGATGACCTAGACATAGAGCCAATTAAGAAGCTGGATAGAGTTGAATCTCAACATGAAAATATCGAAGAAACCAAACTCACATCACCCCTGAAAGATTGGTTATTGGATGAAAATCTAAAGTGTGTATTGAATCATGATACTCGAGGCCATATGGAGTCAGATTTACTTCGTTATGCCTTTTGTGCTACGCATGCAAGGTTGAATGAGGGTGTGTCACCAAAGTCGAGAGACTTTCCTAAAGAATTAGCACCTAACCACAAAAATTGGGAGTCGGGTGATCACGCTGACCGCTTTAGGGTCCAGCCGGAAAATTCATTTGCAAAAACAATTACAAGCCATATCTCTAAAGATGGTCATCACTTCGTGCATTATGACCCTAAACAGTGTCGCAGCCTCACGGTTAGAGAGGCTGCTCGTTTACAGACATTTCCAGACAACTACTTTTTTGAAGGGGGTAGAACACAACAATATGTCCAAGTAGGAAATGCTGTACCACCTTACTTGGCACAGCAAATAGGCAAGGTTGTTTTAGATTTATTTAGTCAAAACGAGTAATGCCGGGCCGCGAAGAGTACTGTGCACATTTGAAAGAAATATCAGACAATATTTGATCTTTTAGTCTAAATAATGGTTCACCAAACCAAGAGTTTTCGTATTGTCTTTTGTTAACCATTGAAGATGCTTTTGTGCCGATTTGATACTTAAAACTTAACTTTAAAATATAAATCACATTATCGATTTGAATTTTTGGAAGTCTGTAGATGCCCTCGTGAGAAGTACTCCGTTCGACGCCTTCATTATTGGTGAATATTGTTAACTTTTCAAACTCTTCCGGTACCAGCGCAGCTAGTAGATATTGATGCAGCTTAGTTTTTTTTTGCGCCTGGTCGCAAACAGCTGATAGCTCGATAAAACCTAATCTAAGTGATTCACGAGCTTTTTCACGAAATTTTTTAGGTGTGATACCGTCTAACCCTTCAATGTCATTTGTAGTAAGAAACTCGTCGTGAATGATAGATTTTAAATTGCTCCCTAGTTTATCTTCAAATTTATTTAAGTTTTCGGAAGTCGCTCTAACATTAGGACTGAGTTCTACAAAAACTCCTCTACAATCCTTACGGAAGGTTGGAGCTACTCTCTCCAAATGATAAAAAGTATTTAACGAGGACTTTATTTTTTCATCTAGGACTTGTCTTTCTCCAATCAACGGAACGGCTGACGCCCACAAATCCTCATTCGAATTTGAAACTTGAAGCTGATCTTGTAACAGCGGCGAAAGTCCTAAATCTATTGCTAAAGATGGGTACTCAGAAGCATTCTTTAATCCAACTGTTTCGTTTCCAATTAAAGCCAGTGCTTTAGTAAACTGCTTTTTATGTAGCTCAGTTTTTTGTGCAGGTTCACAACCCGAAGGCATTGTTAATTCATACAGCGCATTAGAAGTTTTTTGTGCTGCACATGTTATTCTGTTCTCCCAATCACTGAGTGCATTGAACAAAGGGCTATTTTTTATAAGAGTTTCGATCTTCTTTTTAAGTTCTAAAGGCTTATCTTTATATTCAGACTTACTGATAATATCCCAATATATTGGTAAATTGACCTCACTATGAAACCTTTCTGTTAATTGCTCTACTACATCTTCAACTAACTGTTCATTTTTGGACCAAAATAGAAGGATGTATGGACCAAAGTCTGTTATCGGTTTTAAAACCTTAGCAATTGGCCCTACTAATGTCTTTGCATTTAAGCTTCCTGTTTCAGTCAAATTTAAATCAGTAATTATTACCCTTGGTTTAACATTTTTGAGGTCTATATGATCGATGCCTGACTGATTTTCAGCTTCATTTCGATAATGAATTGGAATACATGGAATTCCTGCAGCAGATATACTATTCAGTATTTCATATAGTTCATCTTCTTTATCGTCAATTAAGACAGTCCCTAGTAAATTCAACACCTACTTTTCCTTTTTAAATATTAAGACAGCAGCTGCACCATTATATGCGCCAGCGACATCTAGTTCTTTTGCATCACATATTAAAAGCTTCCCACCAATGGTTTCCATGACTTTGTCTACGTAATATAGGCCGACTCCCATCCCACTAGGTCTAGTTGTTTTAAACGGCTTTATTGCTTCATTTAGAGCTAGATTAAACCCAGGTCCATTGTCTAAAACGGCTAACGCAGGCCCTTCTTTGAAAAAAGTAGGAAGTGATTCAATTCTAATTGCAGGCTTATATGAGTTATCTTCTTTTTCGGCTTTCAAAGAGGTCCAATGAATAGAGTTATCAATTAGGTTATTCATTGCTGCTTGAAGTAAACCAAAGGGTGCGGTAATTTCGAATAAATCGGACTCTCCTGTGATTAGAGGACAAGAGATAATGATGTTATGGTGTTCAAATCGGTGCTCAGTCAATTCGACAACGCGTTGAACCAACGCCTTTATATTGAACTTTTTACGCTCATTTCTGCGAAGCAACGGTGCAAAGCCTTCCAAAAGTTTAGCTAAGTGGTCAGCGCGTTTTAAAAGCTTAGAGTAATCGTCGGCTCTCTTGATTGACTCATTTAGCTCGTCGACTCCCCGCTCAACCTCGTGGAAAATTACTGCTAGATTGATACCTGCAATCCCCGACGAGACAGTAACGTCTCTCATTTGTTTAAAGTCAGATTCTATTTGATTTAGCTTCCCTCCAAGCTCATCTTCGATACCATGTTTTCTTATACTTTTTCTCACATCTTCAATAACTTCAGAAAACTTTGCAGTGGTATCAGAGCTATCAGTAGCTTTTCCTGTCAAATATTGAGTCAATTTTTCGCGATCATGTCTATGACATATGTGGAAATGCTCTACCACGCTAGCCATTATCCACTTCAACCTTCTAAAAGTGGAGTTATCGTCAAAACCTTCTCTGTTCGTCTTTTCTTTTAATCCAGAACTGTCCTCTAAAGACAAGTCAATACTTGCAATAACCATTCCTGTATCTATTTTCTTTCCTGGACTGTTTATCCTACCCGCGTTTAAACCTAACCAATCATCATTAGGCTCCCCATAATTGAATACACGTATACCATCCCTGTAAACACGAACCCCAGTCTGCTCTTTTAAATAGCCTTTAATTGTCTGTGATGCACCTTGGGCATTTAATACTTTATTGTCCCTCATGAAAACATAAAAAGTGCCAATAATCGGTCCAATGTCCTGTATGTCGGCAGCGTTTAAAAGAAGCTTTTCTCTTATGTTTTTATCACGTGCTAAAGCTTCTTCCTTGGTGGGCTTAACTAATTCTAATTTGATATTACTTTCTTGTTTTTTATTATCTGATAGTTCTTTGAAAAGAGTCGGGGGTACATAACTGTAGGAGTACGAAAATTTACCCTCCTCATCTAAAGTGAATTCATACTTCCATAGCGCACTGTCTAAAATGTCTTGGCTTTCCATTACGTCTAATAAGTCTTTTTCTCTGCCTGGAACTGAGAAATTTACTTTAAAATCAGATGCAGATTCAAAGGGCGATACTAAACTAGTTAACAGCCGTTTTAATTGTCTTATTTCACCTCTAGTCCAACTTTTATTGTTAAGCTCTTTTATTTCAATACGCGTTCCAGTTTTATCGTTTTCAAAAAAATCTGGAGTAATAAGTTCTTCAATTTCTACAACAGTATCTTCAAGGTAATTTGCATTATTGATAAGCGAAGGCCAGTCAATTGTTATTCTGAATTCAGAATTCTCTTTAGTTTTTGTGTTTAACGTAAGTTTTGTTCCCAATTTATGAACAGCTAACCTACCCACCCCTTTTTCTCCAAGGGGTAACCTGTCAAATTTTTTACTTCTAACTTTATTTTTACTTCTTTTACTATCCGTACCAATTTCCATCCATTTGGATAAGATAGTATCCTTATCCATTCCATGCCCATCTTTATCCCAGACAATTATACTTGATTCTGACGATTCAAGGTTCAGTTCGACCTCGACGATCGTGGCATCGGCGTCGTACGAATTTTTAACAAGTTCAAAAATGGCTAGTCTATCGTCACCAATTAATTCATCACCTAGAAGTTTTAACAAATGAGCATTAGCTTTGAATGGTGCTGTTGTCTTCATAAATCAATTACTCTTTATATTACAAATAGTCGAAGCCTAGTACACAAATTCATCTATCGAGCTCGATATTTATTTATTGAATAGCTAAATACTTTTGACTCGTAAAAGGCTGTCAATTCTCTAGATGTTTTAATAACATCCCACAATTCGGACTTTTTGGCATATTCACCACAGTCGTCGCTAAGCGAATACTGTTTTATTAAATCGTTCATCAAAGAAAGTAACTTAAACAACATATCTTCTAGTTCGCCCCCGATAACTTCTTGCTTCCATAGCTTATCTAAAGCAAAGTTAACAGAATCTGGATTCCCCTCTGTATATGCATATATAGCAGCTATAGAGTAAGGAACGGCAGCTGAACGCAGTTGACCAATAGCATTTTTTCCAGACCCATAAATCTCTTCCATCTTTCGAAAGAGAATCATTTTGGCTACCAATTGTTCATAGAAATCTCTATTCACCTCAATACCGTCACCCTCTTCAGGTTCGAGTTCTTCTATAAATAATCTAAATATTTTTTCACCACCTTTCTTTACTAAGTACGGAATATCTCCCCAAGCACAATAGTATTTAGCGAGTAATTCTTTTGTAAATCGCTTTTTCGTGGGGAATTCATTCTTAAGTTTAGTTGGATTACTGACTTTTCGTACTCTGGTATTAAATTCACCTTTTGCACGTTCAAAGAACCAATAGCCGCCAGAAGGCGTCATTACGCTTTCACTTAGCCTTTTTAACTGAACGAGTTTAGGGCTTCTAGATCTGAGGTCTACTTTCGAAACTCTTGATTGACTGTTTGAATATTCACTGATTTTAGAGATTAAATCGTCTAGTTCAGAAGTTTTGTTGTTTTTGGCAACGTTTATCTTTGCCATAACTTTAACCTTGGAAATATCCAGTCCTTCTTTACGCGAAAAGTAAATACTTGCCGTAGTCTGACCACCATTTACAATTTGAAAATCTTCTAAGGAGGATAAGTACCAAGATTTTTTCTGGTAATAGACTTTGGCATCAGTAGCCGTAATTGTTAAGCCGTTATTGTATGCGATAAACTTTTCGGGCTCATTCTTAATTGTGGATTTGATACCGCGATTGACACCTTTAAATTGTAAGAAAGACCTCACATTCTTTTCTAATAATTGGGAAGAATAGCGCTTATAAAGGTCAGCAAGCATATTGGCATCTAATACACATAGATAAGATTCAAACTCACTTTCCTCTGCAGCTTTTATAACCTCGATGTCTTTGTTTACAACATCCTTAAACACAACTTTAAGAGGCTTCCCCCTACCCTGAGAGGCTAAGCAATTGGCTATGTAGTTTAAGTCAATTACTCGCCTTACAAATAGGATATCTTTTGAAAACTTCTCGCCATTTTGCTTTACGTTGAATGTTTTATTTTCTTCAGGGAAATAGATGCTTTTTAAATGTGCCTCTCCACCACGGGTCATAACTGTTATTGACAACGAAACTAAGAATATTTCTATTACGTCAAAGGCTTTTAAGCCCTCAATAGACTTTAATATAGAAACAAGTGGCTTTACTGGTTCCGAATCTTGCAAATCATCTAAATTCCCTTTAATCGCAGAAGTGATGAATCTGATGACTTTCTTAAACTCGGCATCATATTCTGAACGCTGAGAAACTAGGATTTCATTATCGCTTTGTGACAGATAGTTATCATTAACAATAAAAATCTGTAGACGCTCTCCAGTAAAATTAATGGTGTATCCATTTAGTTTTAAGTTATCAGCTTCTGAGGAAAAGTAAGCGCTATTAATGTCCTCAGAATCAATTAACTTTGTGTCGACTAAATAAGGTGGTATTTGTTCTAGAAGTACGTACTGCTGTACAAAATCATGCTCATCTTTCGATGCATCTAGGAGCTCATCTCGAATATCGATAAGGGGTTGAAATGACACTAATACCTCTCCGTGTACAAAATAAATTTATTCAAACTTGAAACATCTATTTTATATTTGACATAAAACACTTCATCATCAAGTTTGCTTCTAACAATTTTGGGGAACTTTTCGTCCAAGCAATTATAATAGGTAGCTTTCAACGCTTTGTATGAATAATTACCGTACCTTTTCAAACTTCGCTCATCTAACTTCAGGGCAATTAGACGAGCTATAAATAGAGACAGGTCTGCACCTTTTTCTAATATATTTTCTTTTATTTTGCTATATAGATCTTCGATAGTTAAACCATTTACGTCTTTTTCAACATTAACGATACAAAGCTCTAAACTTTCTACTGCCCCTAGCTCTAATTGAAACTCACTTGCAATATTTATGGAGTTTTGCGTAGTTATCTTGCTCTTTATCTCAATACTCTTATCGCTAAACGTAAAATCATGAACTGAATCTAATGGACCAGTCCAAGCCTCTAAAACTTTGTCAACTTCGATGGCTTTAAGTTTTTTCTCAACAAGGTTTTTCAGAGTAAATAGCTCCCCCCAAATCCCTAGAATTTTTTTTTCGCTATATACTTTCCTCTCTAATTTTCGAAAAAATTGATTCCACTTTACGAAGTTTTCTATTAGTCGTTGCGAAGCTATCTCAATTGATGATTCTTTACTTATTGCGTTAAACATTGACTCTATTAAATCGTCAAATAAGTCACTGAAATCTACATCAATTAACTTTATCGCGATCAGCTGTTGCGCGCGGGAATAAGTTAATACTATATTCTCATTTTCTAAATAATCGATAGATGGTTGAAAATCATCGGGCAAATGGAGAATTAGATACCGGCATCTATCTTTATCAATAGCCAGAAATAGTTCTAGTATACAGTGCACCGATAGCCTAAGAGTCTTCAACCCTTCTCCCTCTAATAGGGCACTGTTAAGTTGAGCCCACTTACTACTTAAATTCATTAACTATTCACATCGTCAGGTAAAGCCGAACCACCTTGCTCAAAATCGTTACAATCGTCTTCTTCGAGTTCATTCATTTCTTGCAAGTTATAGTCTCCTTTAACGTATACACCGCTAGGGTCTTGGTTACGACTTATTGGCGGAAAGCCTATAGCAAAGCCAACTAGCGGAATATTTAAATCTATCCCTTTTTCCTTAACCCACGCAGAATATTCCGAAGTCTCTTGGCCTTTTTCTTGTCTAAATGAATAATAAGAGTCAAAAAGATACACGACCAAAATCCCCTCTTCTGGTGATAGCTTTTCGCGGTAAACTCTTTCAGGTACATTTTTCTGCTTGGCCTTTTCTAGTGCTTCACTCTCACTCAATGTAGGGTCTAGCTTCATAAGACCCTTGGCTTGTTCTTTGTAGTATTCAATGTCAGCTACATTGGCAGTGGTTTCCGTAATTGCAGCAGCCATATCCTTACCACTAGACATTATATTTGCAGATTTTGACGTAGCTTTAAAAGTAGAGTCTTTAATTAATTCATCGAAGAAGCGCTCACCGGGCTTTGGCCCACGTCGAACAGCTAAATTTACATCTATTGGTAAACCACTTTCGGCTGCTTCTAGCTTGCCTAGCCCGTTTGAACTCTTGGACGTACCTGTTGTTTTTACAGCTATAGTCCAATTTTCAAGAAGCCCTTTTTCGTTACACTTTTTTATGTACGCTGCCATAAGTTTGCATTTCGCAGGGTCGAAATTATTTTGGGCCTTTAAGATTTCCAGAATCAATTCAGAGTTAACTTGCTTACAAAGTAAAGTTCCTTTCATCTTAGCATCGGACATTAACGGTGAGAGCTTGGCTTTAAATGCTCTCCAAACATTAGAAATATGGTCCTTTTCAACATTAATTGATGTGCTCATTTGCAAAGAGTCTTGATATGACCACTTCACCAACTCCGTGTTCTTCAAAATAGAAGGCCTTGTAATTTGAAGAACACCTTCGTGTGTTCTTACTCTTAGTTCGAAGTCACTGGGAGTGCGGCCCAGCTCATCCATCTTTTTAAACTCGGCTTTTAATTCTTCTACACAAAGAGTTGTCGAGTCATATCTATCTATTAGATCTTGAGAGGTAAAAAGCTTGCAACAGTCGAGATACCCTGGGCGATAACCAAACCATCGCCCCATTTGCAATAGCGAGTCAGAATAATTAGTAGTTCTTACAAAATAACTAGTAATCAGCCCCTCCAAAGTGAACCCCCTAGATAGCCGATTACCTCCTATAGCAATTACTTTTTTGGGATTACTCTTTTTATAGTCTAATTCATCATCGGTTTGGCTATTCAACGCTAATATATCAATATCTTTAGCGGCATCGATCAATCCTGGTAAGACAGAATTAAAAGAAGTAGGCGTCATAAATCCGTCTACATAACCTTTAGGCAAATACTCCCTGACATTCAAAACTATGTCGTGATAGTACCTTCTCCATACCTTTTCAAACGCAAGATATACAGAGCCAGGTGCATTTGGCTTATCCATCACTAGTCTCGAAATCAAATCTGAGTAATAAGATTTAAGGAGTCTTTTTGTCGTTGACTGCCATGCCGTGAATCTAGATATATGCACGAGCATTGTATTATGAGGTTGATATAGATTAGACGTAAGCATTTTGGGTTGACGCAACTCCCTTACTGCAATACCTAAAATAAAGCACATTACAGACTGCTTAAGTGAATCAGGAAGGTTTTTTGGGAATTTATCAATCGCTTTTGCGGCTCTAGTTCCTTTTCGATAATCAGAGTAGCTAATGAAATCTTTATAAGTACCAAATTTACCGACTTTCTTTTCCCAATCTACTTTAGAGTCAAAGCGCTCAACACCAATGACTTCATCTTCGACTACTTCTAAAACACGGCTTGGAAAATCATCAGAGTAATCGTCAATAGAAAATACAACCGGTAATTTAGATACACCATCATCAGATAAGGTTTCAAAAATTCGTTGAGCACCGACGTAGTTAGTTGGCGAATTTAATTGCACTATAAAGTCATCTGGGAACAAATTGTTTATCTGACTAAACTTAACTGACTTATCTTGTTGTTTTGTTTTGTAAGTCAACTCCCATGCATTATCGGGTACTTCATTTCTATCTTGGATTACGTTTGCGAACGGCGTTGCTGTGTAACCCAAATATGAACGTTTATGAAAAAGATCCAAAAGCGCTCTTATGTGGCCGTTTATCTTTGATGCATACTCACGCCCTTTGTGCCCCTCATTATTTAAAGAGGCATTATCAGCCTCGTCATCGATAAGTAAGAAGGGAGTAGCATGCTTGCTTTCCCCTTCAGGTAAATTCTCGTTAATCCAAATAAGGAGATTTTTTAGAATACTGACATTTTTTTTGCACACTAGGATATTTATAGGCTTCATTGAGAAATTGGCTTTCTCGAGTGGACTGCTGAAGTCTGCATCTTCTGAAGTTATTGAGTTAACTTGCTGGACAGATGATCCAACATCAGTTCCAAAAGACTCTATTAGCCCGACCCCTACTTTCCCTTTTTTTCCTTCACCTGTTACATCCAATTGAATTCTTTCTTGGGTTTGTACACGCAAATCATCCATCAGACCTGAAAGTACGACTATAAGTCGATAACCGGCATCAATTGCACGGTTGATTACTGCATTAAAATTCCCGGTTTTACCTGACTGCACATCGCCTTCAACCAACCCTTTAATCAAAAAGCTGTTTTCGTCTTTGGGATCGCCCAGTTTTTCAAGAATTTTTTTAGACGAATTTTCTATTTCACGAACTACCGTATCCGCTCTACCCGTATTAGATAAATGCTTTAAGTATCGTGATGTATAATTCCACTTAATTTCTGCGTTTCTAGAACCATTTAGCCATGTGTTCTTATTCTTAGACAATATATTGAGGTCATCAACTGTCGTTACTGTAGTAGCCAAAACTTCTTTTCTTATCGCATCAAAATACTCTTCAAAGGTTTCGTCTGGTATTGAAGGCCAACCGGAGATATTCGCAATGGCCACCACTGCTTCTTTAGTTTTCCCGTATGACTCTTCTAAAAACTTAGACAACGAGCCTGACGTAAATTCTTTTTGATGACGAGCAAACTGGTGTTTTATTGCATTTTGATATTCAAATTGAAAATTTAACATTACTGCTCCAGTAACTTTAAAATATTGCTTGGAAGATTACACTCGCTGATTCCGAAGTTTTGTCGTATATGTTCGATAATAAAAGAGTTAGAAAACTCATACTCTTTAGCCTTTTCAACAAAGTGTTGAAGCGAGTCAATCTCTTGCTGTGAATCAACTTCGTAATGAGGTAGTGCTTCGTGAGTATTTCGGATTTTGTTAGTAGAGTGATTCAAAACACGTAAGAGCAGATTGAAGTGGGTGTTTTGCTCATCATTTAGTGACTCCCGCAACATCTCAACTAACGGGTATGCACTATTAATTTGCAGCATGGGCCCTTTATTGGTATGAACTTTATTAAATAGCGATAAATCAACTTTCTTCCTTCGCTCAGGGAATTTACGCAAACCTCTATTGGTGTATTCCTTTGTGGCTTCCGTGGTTAAGACGCGAATGTAACCTTCAAATGCCTCTTTCAAGTCATGTGGAATAATAACCGCTGATTTCGCTACATTTAGATGTAATAAGTGGTCTGCACTATTGCCGATATCAACTCGCAATCTAGCTAGTTGTAGCCTCGGATATTTCTTAATTAGGCCATTCCAACCGCCATATAAAATCAAACGATTAGCTCTATATACATATACCCCTTCCATATCAATCAAACTTTTATTCGACGTAGTCCAGCAATTTTTTTCACTTTTCACTTCATCAAGCGCGATAGACGGGAGTACAAAACCTTCTAATTTGATATTGTCACTACCAAATTGCTTTTGCCTGTATTCAATGCTTCTAAGCCCTTTATGAGTCTCGGGGAATGGATTGAAAGGCGGAATTAGATGGTTGTTCACTCTGATTTTTAATGACATTTTCTTGCTTTCAATAAACCTATGAAACACGATTCCCAAGTGGTCATAGACATTTATTGAAACTTCACGATTTAGCGCTTTTGAGCGGTTTTTTTCATTTAAGTAGTCTTCAAATTTGTATAGGCCTGACCAAATAACAATTGTGTTCGCTTCGAATCCTTTAAGGGGGTTAACATAAGTACCTCTCAAACGAATATAGTCTTGTAATAGACGATCTACTTCTGCATCTGAGTTTACTATTAAACGCCACTCTCCAGTTTTCTTGATAAAGTCAACATCCCAAGTAAAAGCATGGTAGCGACTTGTTCCTTTTTTTCGCGATAAAACAGTAAACTTTCTGGACTGTGAAAAAGACGCGGCTTTCATTCCTAAGCCAAACCGACCCAAATCCATAGCATTTCTCGCATGCTCTGGCGAACTACTTGGAAACTTACAATTTTGTTCTAACTCTTCTGGAGACATGCCTTCGCCGTTGTCACAAATGAGGAGCTGAAATGGTGTTTTTTCAGTTTCTACAAGTATTTCAATACTATCGCAGCCAGCGGTGATGGAGTTGTCTGCAAGGTCAGCGATTGCAGCTTCAAGAGAATAACCTTGCTCAGAAATTGACTTAATTAGATATTCAGGATTTGGAATTGCGGAGACGTATTTTCGTTCATCGCTTTTGGATACATTCATTCCAGCTAATATTCCCTATAATTTTTCGTCCATTAGCTAAAAAATAGCTAGCTTTACTTCATGTAAGACAAAAAGTAACACATTGAATTAATAAAAAAACATGTTTACAGTTTATTAATTATATATTCAACCCTCTGAATATAATAACTTTTCTCAGAAACACTTTATCCTATATCGTAAACGCAGTTTTGATAACTAGCCCTTTTCGATAGTCGAGTGCGTTTGAAACTTCAGCGCGAGAGCACTTAACTCTTAAGATCTTTTTCTTTGATCGACCCATGAAAAACCTCAACCGCCTTATCAAAGCTTTCATCATGCTCATAATAAAGCTGACTTAGCCGGCTTTTCTTTATCTGGTATGTTTCGCTGGCGAAGGCTAGTGCTTCTTTGAAACTCTCAAATTCTTGGTCGAACACTTTAAACACTTCGCGCTGCGGTTTTGCTACCCGGGTTATGCTGCCGTTTACTTCATAGTCGAACCCTGCAAAGTGAAGCCGTGAAAGGGCTTCTTTGCCTAAACGCATGCCGCCTTTTAGGCTTATTTGAAATGCAGTATCCATTTCTTCAATTTCATCCATGCTCCAGTGGTTAAACACTCTAATGGCTTTTTTATACTTTTCTTCCAATAGTTTTTTTAACACAGTTATTCTGGGTTCTAGCGTACCGATGTTTTCATTTTTAAGCAGGTCGAAACATTCATTGCATGAGGGTACTGAAATAAAATCAGCGTTTGAGTTCGTGTCTCGCCAGTCGTGAATAAATTTTATAGGTGGGATAAAGTCGGAACGTGCAGCTTCGCAGCCACAGTAAATACAGCGGTGAAAGTCAGCCGAATGTACCGCGTTTAGTGGCTCGTAGAATTTTTGATAATTCTTTACAGACATAGTGCTACTTGCTTGAAAATTTAGCCTTGTTGAGGCTGATTACGTTAACACAGCGAGTTACTAGGAAAAGTTAATTGTGCCGTTATAAAAACAAAAACGCCGCCTAACATGCCAAGTGTTGGGGCAAGTTTAAGCGTAATGTTCACCTTACCTCCACAGTTTTATTATTGCGCTTTTTGATTACGCACCGCTAATTGAGTTTATAATAGCGGTTAAACAGTTTTCGAATTACATCGACCAACCTGAGTAGAACATGGCCCATAAAGTACGTTATAAGTTTAATGGTGTGGCAAAAGAGATAAATTTTTCTTACAGTCGCTATCAAAATATGCATGAAGCCGTGGCCGATGCTGAAGGAATAGATCTTTCCCAGTTTTTGCAAACTGAACAGCAACTTGCCTCAATCAGTAAAGACAAAAAAACCGTAAGAAACTTTAGAGATGCCGAGTTTGTAAAAATGGGTTTTTCTGATTTGTACTTCTTAAAAAATGGTCAAGAATGATGGCTCAACTCCCTAATTCGCACAGCTATAGTTAAATGATTTGCAGGCATTAGTACGCGCAAAGTTAAACGTTAAGAACGCGTTGGAAAACTGGACAACAACCCCGTTTGAACCATTAGCCGGTTTAGCGGGCGGGCTGCTTATTGGTACGTCAGTGGTGTTGTCCTCTGTTTTCTTTCAATAAACCTACGCCCAATGCAGCCATGGTGATTGCAACAACACCATTTAGGTAGTTAAAAAATGCATAGGGCGCGTAGTCGAGAACCTCAACCCCTAGGGTTGCAGAGTAAAACGCCCCCGCGGTTGTCCAAGGAATAAGGCCCGTGGTCATAGTAGCGCCCTCTTCCACGGACCGAGAAAGCACGGCAGGATCAAGCTTCTGTTGCTGATATTTTGATTTAAACAATTGGCAATTTAAAATAATAGAGATATACGCCTCGCCCATTGCCACGTTACCTAAAAAACCTGATGCTATGGTGACGGCAATTAACGATGCCGTACGCTTTATCCGTCTAATAATGCCCGACAATAAAGCCGCTAAAAAGCCTGTACCGTGCAATATACCGCCCAATGCTATGGCCATTAACGCGAGTAATAGCGTCCAGCTCATACTGCTGATGCCACCCCGGCCGAGTAATGCATCTAAATTTGCTATACCTGTATTTTGTGGGGTGTTTTCCCAAAGTGCATTAAGCACGCTAATCGTGTTTGCCTCTTGGTAGAAAATAGCGATGATAACGGCAAGAAGAATGCTGCATGACATGGCGACTTCAGCGGGCACTTTTTTAATGCTCATTACCGTTAACAACACTAGCGGTAACAAGGTAATGTAAGGCGCAAGGTGATAGTGGCCGGCAAGCGCTGCTTTGATTTTGTATATCTCCTCAACATTCAAACTTTGGCTTGCGTAGGTAAACCCCATAACTAAGAAAATTACGAATGTTAGAAGAAAGCTAGGCAGTGTAGTTAGCAGCATGGCATACATATGCCGATAAATAGTGGTGCCCGCACTCATCGACGCGAGATTAGTGGTATCAGAAACCGGAGACATTTTATCGCCAAACGTAGCACCACACACCACCATGGCGGCAACAATAGGTAACGGTATATTCATAGCTTCGCCAATACCCATTAGCACTACCCCCATAGTCCCCACCGTGCCCCACGACGTACCTGTGGCTACCGACATTACCGCACACAGAATTAACCCCACCGCTAAGAATATACTGTGGTTTAGCCAACTAAGGCCGAAATAAATTAGGGTTGAGATAGTGCCGCTTTGCATGAAGCTGGCGATAACCATTCCAATAAGGATAAAGATATATATTGCCGGCATTGCCCGTGTTAATGCACTGGTCATTAGTTCACGGATTTGCAGGTACTTGTACCCCAAACTAAAGGCATTAATACCAGCCCAAAGCAAACACAAGAAAATTAATGCATGCAGGCTAATGCCTAAGCCAAACAAACCGCCCGCTATCAACGCTACAATAACGCTGAAACATAGCAATGACTGGGCAAAGCTGGGGCTACGCATAGAGTGAGGCGAAGTTAAAGGCAAGTTGGCGCACTTAAAAATGAAGTAGTGAGAAGGAGTATAACTACTTTGAAAAGTCTTGTGACTAAGAAAAATTAATACATTAAGAGAAATGGCGCACCCGACAGGATTCGAACCTGTGACCTTCGTCTCCGACGGAGGCCCGTCAAAAAGGGCTTAATCGCTCTCCCCCGGCGAAAAGCATCTACACAGCGTGTATAAAGGGATTGAGAGTTTCATGACCACTAGCCGATTTATAACGATTAACACCATTGGTCACGATTACGTCACAGGAAATGCTTTATAATAGATAACACCCTGTAAGGTATAATTTGACACTTATACCGTTAAGGGTATATTGAACTTAATATACCTTTTAGGGGCTAGGCTTAACGTTATACCTTAAAGGGACTAATAGTGGAGAGGCATAATGAAGCTTAATAACTCAAAAGAACTGGCTGATTATATAAAGCTGCATCGAAATAATCTGGCACGAACGCAGACCGATGTTGCACAGAATGTTGGTTTAAAGCAAAAAACCATCTCGGCTATTGAAAATTCCGCCGGTACCTCCCGTATTGATACCCTCTTTAAAATTGCGCATGAACTAGGCCTCTCTATTGAGCTTAAGCCAAAGCAAGAAAATGAAAGCGGCCAAAAGACCGAAAGTGGCTGGGATCAGGAGTGGTAATATGGAGTTAATGGTAAGCCTTAACGGGGTCAAAGTAGGTACACTGTTAAAAGATAAGAACGGTGGGCTCCATTTTTCTTATACCGAACATTGGATGAAGCGCTCAGGCGCACGCCCTATTTCTTTGTCGTTACCTATTACAAAGCAAAAATACTCTGGCGATCTCGTTTATAACTTCTTTGATAACTTGCTTCCCGACAATCCATCCATACGAAATAAAATACAAGCTAGATTCTATGTAGGCTCTGGACATGCGTTCGATCTTTTAGCGGCGATAGGCAAAGATTGTGTGGGTGCTATTCAATTATCTTCAGAACAACCTGAGTACGTACAACAACTAAACTACAGGGTGTTGTCAGATGAATACGTTGAGAAGTTATTGCAAGGCTACAAGCATACAGCGCTTGGAATGGAAAATGACGATGATGACTTTCGGATTTCAATTGCTGGCGCCCAAGAAAAAACCGCGCTACTCAAAATTGGTCAACAATGGGCGAAACCGACGGGCTCAACTCCAACAAGTCACATAATGAAATTACCCATGGGCGAGTTACCGCAAGTGGGTATCGATTTAACCGATAGCTGTGAGAACGAATTTATTTGCCTAGAGCTGGCGAGAGCCTTTGAATTTAATGTGGCTAATTCAGAGGTGCTTTACTTTGGCGACCAGAAAGTTCTAAGCGTTGAACGCTTTGACCGTAAATATGCTTCTGACGGTTCATGGCTCATGCGCCTACCCCAAGAAGATTTTTGTCAGGCTATGGGCATTTCATCTGCTCAAAAATACCAATCTGATGGTGGCCCAGGAATAACAGACTGCTTAAATTTGCTCACGGCTTCGTCTAACGGGAAAGATAGAGAAACTTTTTTTAGGACTCAGATATTCTTTTGGCTAATTGCTGCTATTGACGGTCATGGTAAGAATTTTAGCGTATTTTTAGAGCCTGAAAATACATATAGAATGACTCCTTTATATGATGTCTTGTCGGCGTTTCCTGTTATGGCTAAAAAAGCCTTACAGCCACAAAAGGTCAAAATGGCCATGTCTTTAAAAGGCAAAAACACTCACTGGAAATGGAACGATATTCAGCCTCGCCATTTTGTATCGACTGCAGTTCAGGTGAAATACCCCTCAGACAAAGCTGCATCGCACTACGAATACTTTGTCGATAATGTTGAGAACGCGATTGCAAAAGTCGAAGGTAAAATTCCCGATAACTTCCCACCCTACGTAGCGGAGGCAATTTTTTCCGGCCTGAGAAAGCAAGCATCTAAAAAATTGTTATAAATAGCCAGTGATTAAGTGCAACTGCCTTGACCGGTTGCTCTGTTAAAGTTCTACACGAGTATCCGAGAGAAATGGCGCACCCGACAGGATTCGAACCTGTGACCTTCGCCTCCGGAGGGCGACGCTCTATCCAGCTGAGCTACGGGTGCATTGAAAATAGCTTAATATGATAAAAATTTAACCTGTTCTAAAGGAATAAGAACGTGGTGTGGTTAAACTTCCTGCTTAAGCGCGGCGTAATAATACTTAGGCCATGGGCTCGCATCAACTGGTTTGTGTAATTCTCTTACTTTAATAGGTTTTGAAGGTACTTTATCCCTACTTTTTATAGGTAATTGGTAGCAAATAGTTGTTCGGGCTTGAATTCCCGTTATAATCTGGCCAGTTATACTTTAATTTAAAGTTCATGATTGCCTGGAGACAGATGTGAAATTGAAAACCTGGTTTATTGTTGCAGCTACAGCACTTACTGTGTTTGCGGCGCAAGCACAAGAAATGAGTAACGACGATATTGCTAACCGTATTAAACCGGTTGGTCAGATACACGTAGCTGGCGCGGAAGCTGCTGGCCCTGCTGCTGCAGGTGGTGGTGCTAAGTCGGGTGAAGATGTTTATAACTCTGCCTGTGTAGCGTGTCATAGTTCTGGTGTGCTTGGTGCACCTAAAGTTCACGTAGCCGCTGATTGGCAGCCGCGTTTAGACGAAAAAGGCCTAGACGGCGTATGGCAAAATGCCCTTAACGGTATTAATGCTATGCCACCTCGTGGTACCTGTGCTTCGTGCTCTGATGATGAAATTAAAGCCGCAATTGAGTACATGATTGAAGGTATCTAACCTTCGCCATTTACTAACAATGTGTTGGAAAAAGTAGCGTTTTTCGAGTAGATCGGGTAATTTAACCGCATCTAAGAATAAGCTCTTTTTACTTGCCGGCGAACGGAATGTCATCAGATTCAACGCAATATGAGTTGACAGAAGAAGAGCTGCGGGAAATTATACCGCAGCTTCAACAACTCACTAATAAATATAAGCGTGCTGAACGAGTTCAGAAAGCGCTATTCGACATTTCCGAGCTTGCAAGTTCTGTTAGTCATCTAAACCGTCTTTACACCGCAATCCATGAAATCATTGCCGATTTCATGAACGCCGATAACTTCTTTGTTGCCTTCTACGAACAAGACAGCCAAATTGTCGACTTCGCCTATTTCGTTGACGAGTTTGACGAACAAACCGTAAAACAGTTACCCGCCGATTCCTTAATGGATGGCATGACGGGTTTTATATTGCGCACCGGCCAGCACTTATTCTATAAACGTGAAGAAGAAGAAGTTTTTGCTGAAGATCACGGTATTAAATTAGTAGGTTCTCAGCCTTTTGAGCTTCTTGGAGTTCCACTTAAACGTGGCAGCCAAGTGATTGGCGCTATGGTGGTGCAAACCTACGATGAAGGTGTGCATTACACTCAAGAAGATTTAGAAGTACTGCTGTTTGTTTCACAGCACATTGTTACCACGGTAGACAGGGTTAAAAACCGTGAACTCACCGAACGTACCATTCGTGAACGTACTCGCCAGCTACGAAAAATTAATGACGACCTTCAAGAGGAAATTCTTGAGCGTCAAAAAGTAGAGTCGTTACAACAAGCCTTATTTGAAATTTCTGAATTAGCAGCAAACCTAGAAGGCGATATGTCGGTCTTCTATTCTAGCTTGCACGAAATTCTAGCCCGCCTTATTAGTGCGCCAAACTGCTTTATCTCTATTATTGATGAATCGAAGCAAATGCTAGAGTTTCCGTATTTCAGTGATGTTGAAGACACCGGCGTTGAAGCTAGGCCCATGGGCTTAGGTTTAACGGAATTTGTACTGCGTACCGGCCAAGCTGAACTGATTAACCCGCCACGGGTACTGGAACTTGCCGAAGCGGGTGAAATTGATGTGTCTGTTGCCCAAAGCATGTTAAACAGTGCCAACTCTTGGCTGGGGTCGCCCCTGGTGGTAGATGGTGAAGTGTTTGGAGTTATTGCGGTGCAAACCTACGGTAAGCATGCCAAATACAACGCCAGAGACTTAGAGTTACTGCGCTTTGTTTCACACCATATTGCGGTAACCATGGAGCGTAAGCGCAGTACTGAAGAAATTCATCGTCACAACAGTGAGCTTGAGCTCAGGGTTGCCGCGCGTACTGCCGAGCTCGATAGAGCCAACAAATACTTAAAACAGCAAATTGAAGAGCGTAAGGAAATTGAGCTTAAGCTTATTCACGATGCGCATCACGATTCACTCACCGACCTTCCGAACCGTTCAATGTTTACCAGCAGGCTTGAACTAGCCATTGCCAGTAAGCAGCGTTACACCGAAAATTACTTTGCGGTGTTGTTCATCGACTTAGACCGATTCAAAGTTATTAACGATACCTTAGGCCATCACGCCGGTGATGAGTTCTTAGTTGAAGTGGCTAGACGCATTGCACTATGCATTCGTGGGCACGACTTACTGGCCCGCTTAGGTGGCGATGAGTTTGTGGTTTTACTCGATAACTTTGAAGATTTAACCGATGTGCAAGAAGTGGCATCTCGTATTATTAACTCGATTTCAGAACCATTCTTGCTGGAAGGTCGTGAAATGTATTCGGGTGCCAGTATCGGCATTGCTAATTTAGAGTCGTATTATCGTAGTGCCGATGAAGTGCTACGTGATGCTGATGCTGCTATGTATCAGGCAAAAACATTGGGCCGAGGCCGATTTGTTATGTTCGATAAGAGCATGCGCGACCGCTTAATTGAAGAACTTGAGCTAGAAAACGAATTTCGCCGTGCCTTGCGCGATGAAGAGTTTGAATACTTCTTGCAGCCTGTTATTGATATAAGAGACAACACAACGCTTTATAACGAGATGTACGTGCGTTGGAGTCACCCGACTTTCGGCAAAATAGCCCGGGAGCAGTTTCGCCAAGTGGCCGAACAAAGTGGCTTAACCTTAGATTTAGATTTGTTTCAGTTACGCAAAGCTTGCGAGTTACTGGCTCACGCGAAAACAACAGGCGAAGACACCGGCCGTATTGCGGTAAACGTTTCTATTATTCATTTGCTACAAGCGTCTATGGTGAATCAGATGATTTCGCTTATAGACGAATACAAAATATCGCCCCACGATTTGGTATTTGAGTTTGATGAAAACGATTTAAATCGTCGTTCGCAGTTTATTTTGCCCGCAATTAAGAAGTTGAAGCGTGCGGGGGTGACCTTAGTGCTAGATAACTTTGGTAGTGGCTTGGCGTCGCTTAGTTACTTATTCGCCTATCCGTTCGACTTCATCAAAATTGACCACAGATTTGTGCGTTCGCTACCCCGTTCACAGCGAAACCTTAAGCTTATTCAATCGGTAATGCTTATTTCTGAACACCTTAAATTTAAGGTTATTGCCGAAGGGGTAGACTCACCTGCACAGCTAAATGCGCTTACCGACATTGAGTGTAATTACGCCCAAGGTAAAGTGCTTACTCGCGCGACTGTACTTGATATGAAACAGCTAGCAGGCTAGCTGTTTGTTGCTATATTCCCCTGCTAGTTATCACTAACGCCTTTTTTAGATTATCAGCGCGGTTTGTTGCTGGTACTTGTATTACCTTACGTTCATAGCCGTCAACGTTACTAGCACTATTTCTTACCCAGCATATCTCTTAAGTTAGCAATACTACTTTGGCCTTTTTGCTGGCGTACCTCGGCACTTTCTTTCGGCTTTTGGTTTTCCCATTGAAGGTCGTCTATGGGCAGCTCGTAAAGAAAGCGGCTTGGTTCAGGGTTTATAACTTCACCGAACTGGCGGCGCTCTTTCGCTAGGCTGAAAATAAGCTCTCGCTGCGCACGGGTAATGCCTACATACGCGAGGCGGCGCTCTTCTTCTACGTTGTCTTCATCTACACTGCTTTGATGGGGTAACAAACCTTCTTCCATGCCTACTAAGAACACAATTGGAAACTCTAGTCCTTTAGAAGCGTGCAGTGTCATTAGCTGTACTTGGTCACCATCGCCGTCGTCTTCGCCTCGCTCCATCATGTCGCGCAAGATAAGGCGGTTTACTACTTCGGTAAGGTTCATGGGGCTATCAAGTTCGTTGCCTTCTAGCATGTCGGTTACCCAGCCAAATAACGTACTTACGTTCGCCATGCCCATTTCAGCCGCTTTAGGGCTAGCGCTTTGCTCGTATAACCACTCTTCGTAGCTCATCGACTTGATCATGCCGCGAAGGGCATCTTTAGTTTCGCCACGAGTCGCGTTATCAGACACTTCCACTATCCAACGAGCAAACCCCGATACGGCATCGTATGCCCTATCCGACAGCACGCTGTTTAAATTTGGGTGAGTGGCCGCTTCAAACATGGGCACGCCTAAGCTGTTCGCAAAGTTACCTAGCTTTTCTAGTGTCACGCGCCCTATGCCGCGACTTGGCGTATTAATTATACGTAGTAAGGCATTATCGTCGTCTTGGTTCACCAACAAGCGCAAGTAAGCCATGATGTCTTTCACTTCGGTACGCCCGAAGAACGACATACCGCCACTAATTTTATAAGGAATGCGGTTGCTCATTAGTAACTTCTCGAACAAGCGGCTTTGATGGTTCCCTCGGTACAAAATAGCGTAGTCTTTGAACTTAGTGCGGTTCATAAACTTGTGCGCTAGCAGTTCTGCTACCACTCGTTCAGCTTCATGTTCTTCGTTTTTTGCTTCTATAACTCTAAGCGGTTCGCCGTATTGCAGTTCAGAGAACAGGGTTTTATCGAACAAGTGCGGGTTGTTCTGAATAAGAATGTTGGCGCAATGCAGTATTCGCCCTGAAGAGCGATAATTCTGCTGTAGCTTAATAACGTTCAAGCGCGGGAAATCTTGCTGTAGCAAGTTTAAGTTTTGTGGCTTGGCACCGCGCCATGAATAAATGGATTGGTCGTCGTCGCCTACCACAGTAAAGCGCGAACGTTCGCCTACCAATAGCTTTACCAGTTCGTACTGACTGGTGTTGGTATCTTGGTACTCATCCACCAGCAAATAACGAATTTTGTTTTGCCACTTGGCCCGTACGGTTTCGCTGGTTTTTAATAACAGTGTGGGCAATAAAATAAGGTCATCGAAGTCAAGGGCGTTATAGGCGCGTAAGTTATCTTGGTAACGCTTGTAAGCTTCTGCAAACTCTCGTTCACCGGTACTGGTAGCTTGCTTTAGTAACGCCTCGGGCAGCAGTAAATCGTTCTTCCAGTTTGAAATACAGCTTTGTAATAGCGAAAGCTGATCTTTATCGCCGTCTATCGTGTCTTCGGTTAAATCGGTTAACAGTGCCAACGAGTCTTTGTCGTCGAACAATGAGAAACCAGGCTTTAAGCCTAGCTCTTTAATATGGGCTTTTATAATGGTTAGCCCCATGGTGTGAAAGGTACATACCTTCAAACCACGTGCTTCTGGCTTACCTAAGGTTTCAGCTACCCGTTCTTTCATTTCTCGGGCGGCTTTGTTGGTAAAGGTTACCGCTGCAATATACCGTGCTGGCATATCGCAATTTCTAACTAGGTGCGCAATTTTGTTGGTAATAACCCGAGTTTTACCACTGCCGGCGCCGGCTAATACTAAGCAGGGGCCAGACACAAAGGTGACAGCTGATTGTTGCGCATCGTTTAATTTCATCGCGTTCCTAAATTACGTTCCTAAAAGCTAACAGGTGTAATGAGTGCCGTGCTTACTCTAAAGCGCCTTACGATAAGGCTTGTTTTTGTTTAACGTGCTTTTTCATTGCAAGAAGTGGCGATACCGATAGAATAGAAGCCTATTCTAACGAAGCGCATTATAAGGGAAATCCATGTTGGATCCGAAAAAACTCGAAGATTTAGCGAAACAGATTGCTGACGCCGTACCACCGGGTGTGCGTAACATGGCTGAAGGCGCAGAAGGTAAAATTAAACAGGTTTTACAGTCGCAGCTTTCAAAACTTGATTTAGTCACTCGTGAAGAGTTCGATATTCAAAGCCAAGTGCTTATTCGCACTCGCGAAAAGTTAGACGCAATGGAAGCTCGCATTGTTCAACTAGAAGCTAAAGCAACAGAAGCTGCTAAATCTGAGTAGCTAAACGTTTACGTCCACACTCCCTTGCACTGCACATCGTAATAGCTCTATACAGCGCATGTGATGCAAGGGGATGCTTATTTGCTAAGCCTTTAGCCTCTACAAAAATACCTAGCCTATCCAAAAATTCGCCACTAACCCTAACGTAAATACCAAGCCTACATAGTGGTTTTCAATAAAGGCAGTAAAACACCCTTCTCGCTGACGGTGCTTAACAAATTGGTACTGGCGATAAAACAACCCGGCCCCAATAATTAGCGATAGGTAATACGGCCAATGCGCCTCGATAGCCCCGCCAATAAAGTACAAAATGGTTAACGTAGCAGCTTGAAACCCAATAATAATGGACACGTCGTACTTACCAAATAAAATGGCGGTAGATTTAACCCCTATTTCCAGGTCGTCGTCTCTGTCTACCATGGCATACATGGTGTCGTAGGCTACCGTCCATAATAGATTTGCCACAAACAACCACCAGCCATAAGCAGGCACAGTTTCAGACACCGCCATAAACGCCATCGGAATTGCCCACCCAAAAGCAGCGCCTAATACCACTTGTGGCAAGTGGGTATAGCGTTTCATAAAGGGGTAACTGGCTGCTAGTAACAGCGCGATTACCGACAAAGCAACGGTTTGCCAATTCAGCATTAGCACTAACAAGAAGGCCAGTATAATTAGCCCTCCAAACAGGTTTAACGCTTGTTTTGGTGTTACCTCTCCTGTGGCCAATGGCCGCGTGGCGGTGCGCTTTACGCTGCCATCTACTTTTCTATCGGCGTAGTCGTTAATGACGCAGCCCGCTGAGCGCATCACTACCACGCCTGCGGTAAAAATAAGCGCGATGCCTAAACTGGGTAAGCCTTCAGATGCCATAAGCAATGCCCAAAAGGTAGGCCAAAGCAGCAAGTAAATACCCACGGGTTTGTCTAAACGCATCAGGCGAATATACGCAGATGGATGCTGTTTTATATGGTTGAGGTTCTGGGCTAAATTAAGATTCAGTGCCATTGTCGTACCTTGAATAATAAACGGGTGCGTCGGGTAGAAAAACTTCGGCCACTATCATGCTGTCTTCACCCAATGTAAATAATGAACGTCGGCCCCATAATTGCTGATTGCGCTCAAAGCCTAGTGCCGTGGCAGGCAATTGGCACAATTCAAACTCAGAGCGTATAAACCTAGCATCGTTAAACAGTCGCTTACCTAAGGGTTCACTACCTAAATTTGCTAGCTCTGCTTCTACCAAACGCTGGGGAATAACGGAACGGGCAAAAACCCATGGCAGGGTGTTACCACATAACAGTACTTCTCGTACCTGAAATACCTGCGAAGGCTGATGTGATTGCTGGTCCGACAGCAGGCTTTGCTCATTAGCATGAAGTGCGGTTTCAGCCTGCCCTAGCACGTTTAACGTAAATTGATGGCAAAGCGACTGCACGCGCTCGGTTAAGGAGCCTGTGTCTAGCAACCAATTTTTTAAATACGGATTGTTACGGGGCGCACTGTAGGCTTGCATCCACTCTACATTTAAGCCAACGGGAAAGCTGCTAGGAAAACTCACTACCAAATCTCTGTCATAATTTTACACGATAAAAAAAGTATCATATCACTTGTTGGTGACATGGTGGTTTATCTGATTGCTAATAGCTAGCATATTGATTTTACGTGTACCTTAGTACTTTTGCAGTAGTGTCATTAACCTATGATTTGCTACACTACAGCCTGTCATCTAAATTAATTGGTATTTTTGGCTCAAATCATGACAAAGTCACTTGCTTCACGTTTTATAGCTACCGCTCTATTAGTTAGTAGTGCTTTCACGCCTGCATTTGCGCAAGATAAGGCAAATTTTGCTTATCTTGGGTTAGAGCCAGACATCGTTACCAATTACATTGGCGAGTCTTCAAGAAAGCTTGGTTATGTACGCGTTACCGTTGAATTAATGATTTATGACGTAGATCAGCTGGAAATTGCAGAACACCATATGCCGCTATTACGTGCAACGGCCATCGATATCTTCGGCAGACAGCCTGAAGAAAAAGTAAAATCGCTAACGGGCAGAGAAGATATTCGCCGCGCCATTCTAAAAGCGCTTCAAGATCATATGAAAAAAGAAACCGGTGGCGAGGTTATCAAAAACGTTATCTTCACCAAGTATTTATATCAAGGCTAGGCGCTACTACAGCAGCACCTAGTCAAGCACGAAAGCTTGCACTATTGCCCTTGCTTTCGTTTATCGGCACCAAGGCTTAGTAGCCCTGCTAACAAACAGCCGGTAATTAACCCCGCAGTGTGCGCCGCATTGGCCATATTCACCCAAAGCACATCGGCAAAGCCTAATACTAGCCACACCAACATAAACCCTATTACCGATTTAGGCAGCGACAAGCCCCACTGTGGTTTCAGCCAACCTAACCACCACACAAAGCCCATTACGGCGTATACCACACCTGAAAGCCCACCGAATAACATTAAGTTACCCTGAACTGGCGTGGTAAACATGGCTTGAGCCACGTTCGATATAATGGCCGATAGCGCAAACACCACAAACAACATGCTTTTACCAAAGGTACTTTCTATTTTGGCGCCTAACATACACCACCAAAGTAGATTGAAGATAATATGCAGTGCGCTGAAGTGAATAAACGCGGGCCCTAATAGCCTCCACCATTCATGGTTTTCAGCAAGTACACTAAGCGGCTGCATGAGTAGATGTTGCGCGATGGGGCTGAACAAACCTAGCAACGACAAACCATACACCAGCACACAAAGTACAAACACAATACTGGTTAACGGTACCGACAATGCATTATTGATGAACCCTTTCATATCGAACTGACGTGAAGGCACTAAATCAACGTTCTCGCCATGCTGCCAAGCAGCTTGCTGATATTTTGGATTGTTCGGTTGCTGAATAAATTCTTCAGTTATGGCGCGGGCTTTAAGTGCATCGTTATCGTCTTCCAACAATACAACAAACTCATCACCCGCTTCAGTAGGCTTTACCGTGGCGGTGATATTCTGGCTACCTAAGTAGTTAGCCAGTAAATGCGCCACGCCTTGCTGGCGAAAAGCAATTAAAGGATGGCTCACGAATTTTCAGACACCACAGACTGGCCTAAGCGCCATGCTTCGAAACCACCGTCCATACTATAAACGGTGTTAAAACCTTGCTCAGCTATAACCTGTGCGGCTTGCTGACTGCTTACGCCGTGATAGCACACCACGACTACAGGGGTTTCTTTTGGCGTTTGTTCTACAAAGGCCGCGAAGTTATCGTTATTCAACGGCTTCGCTTCTGGCATGTGACCATTAGCAAAAGATTGCGGGTCACGAATATCTACGATGGCTACATCGCCATTGAAGTTTGCTACGTCTTGTACACTAATGTGTGAAAATGCTGTCATTATTGCCAGTCCAGTATAACTTTGCCTGATTGTCCTGAACCCATGGTATCAAAACCTTTCTGAAAGTCATCAACCGAAAAGGTATGTGTGATGATTGGCGACAAATCTAAGCCACTTTGCAGCAAACTTGCCATTTTGTACCAGGTTTCGAACATTTCACGACCGTAGATACCTTTGATCACCAACCCTTTAAAAATAACTTGGTTCCAATCAACCGATACATCTTGTGGTGGAATACCTAGCATTGCCACCTTTCCGCCGTGATTCATTTTCTTTAGCATGTCGCGAAAGGCGACCGGTACGCCCGACATTTCAAGGCCAACATCAAAGCCTTCACTCATACCAAGCTCGTTCATCACGTCTTGCAAGTCTTCTTTGCTAACATCAACAGCGCGAGTTGCGCCCATCTTTCTAGCAAGCTCTAGGCGGTACGGGTTAATGTCGGTGATAACCACATGGCGAGCACCAACATGACGCGCCACTGCGGCTGCCATAATACCAATGGGGCCTGCTCCGGTAATCAGTACATCTTCACCCACTAAGTCGAAGCTAAGGGCGGTGTGCACAGCATTTCCAAATGGGTCGAAAATAGACGCCAGTTCATCACTAATGTTGTCAGGTATTTTAAATGCGTTAAACGCCGGAATAACCAAATACTCGGCAAATGCGCCTGGGCGATTTACACCTACACCTTCGGTATTACGACATAAATGGCGACGGCCTGCACGGCAGTTTCTACAGTGTCCACACGTAATATGGCCTTCACCAGATACCCTATCGCCTATAGCAAAGCCGCGTACTTCTTGACCCATACCAACCACTTCACCCACGTACTCGTGACCCACTACCATAGGTACAGGTATGGTTTGCTGCGACCATTCATCCCAGTTGTAAATGTGCATGTCGGTGCCGCAAATGGCGGTTTTACGAATTTTGATTAATAAATCGTTATGGCCAACTTCGGGCTCTTGGGTATCTTGAAGCCAAATGCCTTTCTCGGCTTTTGCTTTAACTAGCGACTTCATGCAATAACTCCCATTTCACGGCCTACTTCAATAAACGCATCAATGGCTTTGTCTACGTGTTCAATAGAATGCCCAGCTGACATTTGGGTGCGTATTCTAGCTTGCCCTTTAGGTACTACAGGGTATGAGAAACCAATCACGTAAATACCTTTTTCAAGTAGCTTGTCTGCCATCTCGCTAGCAACACGCGCATCGCCTAGCATCACAGGAATGATAGCGTGATCTTTACCTGCAAGGGTAAAGCCAGCATCTTCCATACGAGAACGAAAGTGGGCTGAATTGCGCCATAGCTGTTCACGTAGTGCTGCGCCCTCTTTCATCATCTCGAATACTTTCAGTGAAGCCGATACGATAGGCGGCGCAACAGAGTTTGAGAATAAGTACGGGCGAGAGCGTTGACGTAACCACTCAACTACTTCTTTTTTGCCTGATGTATAACCGCCTGATGCGCCGCCCATCGCTTTACCCAAAGTACCAGTGAGAATATCCACTCGGCCCATTACGTCGCAGTATTCATGACTGCCTTTGCCGTTTTCGCCTAAAAACCCAGTCGCGTGGCAATCATCTACCATTACCAGTGCATCATACTTTTCGGCGAGGTCACAAATACCTGCAAGATTAGCAATAACACCGTCCATCGAGAACACGCCATCGGTAGCAATCACTTTAAATCGTGCGCCGTCGGCAACGGCTTGCTTAAGTTGATCTTCCAGTGAGTCCATGTCGTTATTGGCATAACGGTAGCGCTTAGCTTTACACAAACGTACACCGTCAATAATGCTGGCATGGTTTAGTGCATCAGAAATAATGGCGTCTTCTGGGCCTAGCAAGGTTTCAAATAACCCGCCGTTGGCGTCAAAACAAGATGGGTACAAAATAGTATCTTCTGTACCAAGAAATGCGCTAATTTCAGTTTCTAGTTGCTTATGAATATCTTGGGTACCACAAATGAAGCGCACAGACGCCATACCAAACCCGTGGGTTTCAAGGCCATTTTTGGCTGCTGCGATAAGGTCTGGGTGGTTAGCCAAACCTAAATAGTTGTTCGCACAGAAGTTGATGACATGCTCGCCGTTGGCCACGTCTATATCTGCTTGTTGCTGTGAAGTAATAACGCGCTCTTTTTTATACAGACCATCTTCTTTAGTGGCCTCAATTTGCGCTTGCAGGTGAGAGATAAATGCCGCTGACATGTCAGACTCCGAAATTAATAAAAAATGTATTTTAAAGAAAGCGATATAAAGGTTACACAAGGAAGGGGGCGTTTTAACAGTATTAAAACTTGTAGCTGTAAACTTTTTAGCACACTTGTTAGCTGTGGCTAAAGATCTAGCTGGCTAGGCTGCCCTATTCGTTAGACCGCGTACTGTCCCATATGCCCATGTGTACGTTTTTACTTAGGGTGGTCCAAATATCTGGCTCTGGAATAGGTCGACTAATTAAGTACCCCTGCCCCATCTGACAATCAAAATGACATAGCATTTCAAACTGCTCTGCTGTTTCAATGCCTTCAGCTACCACAATTAACCCCATTTTTCGCACCATGGCAATGGTTGAATGCACGATGTTTCTATCGTCGGCATTCTCAATGATATTGGCAACAAACGAACGGTCGATTTTTATGAAGTCGGCAGGCAGTGATTTCAAGTAACTAAGAGACGAGTAGCCCGTTCCAAAATCATCAATGGCCAATGTACACCCCATATCTCTAATAGTACGCATAATAGAGGTTGCTCGTTCAATATCGGTGACCAATACTGTTTCTGTTAATTCCAAACATACTTGGGATGGCGAAATATCATTGCGAATGATTTGCTGCTGCAAAAAATCAGGAAGACTGGGGTCAAGAAACTGCCCAGCAGACAGGTTAATCGCTAACTTCACATTAGGATAACCATTCGCGTTCAGTTCTCTAATAAGGTAAGTGGCCTTGGCTATTACCCAATAATCTAGCTCTAGCATGAAAGAGGTATTTTCAAGCGGAGGGATAAACTCTGCCGGTGATATGGCCCCCTTAACAGGGTGATACCAGCGAAGCAGTGCTTCGAAGCCTATTAATTCATTGGTTCGTAAGTCGATTTGAGGCTGCAAGGCTAAACTGAACTGACTTTCTCTTAGTGCTACCCGCGCTTCGGCTTCTAGCTCAACCTTTTTCATTACCTTCAAGTTCATGGTGGCATCGTAAACTCTAAAGCCCGCCCCTTTTTTCGATTTTGCTTCGTACATAGCAATATCGGCATGCCGCAACAATTCCACTGGCGTAGCTCTGGCATGGCGGCTCACGGCCACACCTATACTAATAGAGACATAGAACTGCATGCCATCCACTTCAATGGGCTGCTCAAACTCTTCAATGATTTTCTTCGCGACGTGTTCCACTTGCTCTTTGTTTTCAATGCTCGATAACAATACAACGAACTCATCACCACCAAATCGTGAAGCAATATCAGTTTCTCTAATAGGCCGCGAGATCCGCATAGCCGCGGCTTTTAAAAGCTTATCTCCCACGTCATGACCATAGCTGTCATTTACTTTTTTAAAGTCATCTAAGTCCATGAACATCAGTGCGACTAATCTATCATCTCGCGCAGAATGGGCGAGCTGGTTTTCAATTTGAAAGGTCAGCATATTTCGATTGGGCAAGCCTGTGAGCACATCGAACATAGCCATTTTTTCAAGCTTGGCAGTATTTACGGCCATTTGGCCATCGAAGTCTTCTAGCTGTTTTGCCAGCGCATTCGCGGCTTCTTCTACTACATCAAGCTCGTCATTTAATTGCCAAAGTGATGAATGATGCTTTTTTTCGACTTGCTTGCGGTATTCGACAAACTTGTGGTCGGCCAGCATAGGCAAGCGTTCACTTATGCCTAATAGCCTAATGCGGTACTGATTGAGAAAGAGTCTTAGAAGCAATGAAAACAAAATAAGCAGTATAATTGCACTCGCTATGACCAGTAATTCGTATTGCTCTTTTTGATTTACCAACGCAGAAATATCTTGCACAACCATGAGGTAAGGTTGCTCTGACATACTGTGGGCAAAGGGTAATAAGCTGACCGACAACTCTTTTTCCTGAAATGATATTCGAAGCCCTTTAACCACCAGCTTTTCAATACTCCAATTTTTTGGAAAAGCAGCAATAAGCTCGGTTAAATAGTCTTGATTAGATTGTGAAAGCTGGCTGGACAGCGTTAGCATAGGTTTGTTGTCATCATCTGGCTTGTGCTGAACCATCACGACCTTATGGGCATCAGTAGAGCGATTAAACAACGACAAAAGTTCACGCATTGAAGCAGAAAGTATAACGACAGGTACTACCTCGTCATCAGTCATGATAGGCACAGATAAATAATGAGTGCACACACTCTCGCAGCGAATTAACGCTCTGCTGCTAAGAGACTGCTGGGTGCTGCGCACTAATTTTAGAACAAAATCACTAATGGGGGTGGATTGCTCTCCCACTACGCCGTTTCGGTCAAACAGATAAAGCTGTTCCACATGAAAGTTCAGCATCAGGTATTCCTGATTTCGCTGAAGATTTTCATAAAAGTACTCTAAATCTTGATGCTTCGACATTTCTATGTGGCTAAACATGTCTACCCACAACACCATACGGTTATGCAGAATATCTTCGAAAAGCTGTAGTCGACGTTGGTTTTTTAGTTGCTCATCTTGCTGCTGAAAAACTAAGCTTGAATCAGACTCACGAATGAGCACCATAGAGATAACCACAGTGACGGTAAGCACCATCGCCATCAGCATAATGATGGTTTTAGTGGTAAACGACATCTCCACTTTCATGATTGAGCCTAGAACCAATACATAAGTTGTACAGACCACATACGCCAGTGCTCCTGTGAATGATTCCGTATGCTAGGGTCAAGCAAGCTTACCACTCTTGCGGCTCCATCAACCCAGTGATGCTCTGCCTGTAAACGCCACCCTGGCGAGATATCCCATCTTGCCCCAACGGTAACTGTATCCATATAACCAAAATAAGAAGGAACAAGGCCACCAGTACTTATTTCAAGGTCTTCGCCATTTGGATCGTTGCTGTTATTCACATAGGTGTCGTAACCAATAAGGCCGCTAAAGCGGTTGTTAAATAAGTATCTAAATTGAACAAACCCGCCTTCTCCGGTGATCCTATCCACATAATCAGGGGCGAAGAGACCATTATATTCTTGTAATTCTCTAACTAGCTCGCTGCTAAACTGCCATTTTTCACTAAAGTATTGCATGGAGAACATGAACCTGCGGATATTCGCACCGCCGTCTAACCGATTGTCTTCCTGTGCTGCGGTGTATCCAAAATCGGACTCAAGCCAACTTAGGCCTACTCTCCACGCCATTGTGGCAGGTTGCCAAAATGCGCTGGCTTGATGTACAAAGTCTTGTTCTATTTTCCCCTGAGCATCGTCACCTAGGAAGAAGTCTCTTTGGGCGTCATTTAAAGGAGAACGCCCGTAACTCCAATTTACTTCCCAAATGTTGTCTGTTGAGTATTTCTTAAATTTTGCCTGTAGCCCATCACTTCCCAACGCAATATCGCGAAAACCATCGAAGTAAACTGATTGAGGAAGCATCGTGGTATCTCTAGTTTGAGGTACATCGCGAGTGACTGAATATAACCAGTGCGTATTTTTAAAGCGGCCAATGTGCACTTGCGCTTGCCACCCAGCTACATTGGGGATAGACCAATCTATAAACAGATAATCTAACCTTGTACCCTTTTCAAACCGATTTCCCGCATCAAGATAAACCACCTGCCCCGCTACTGATAAATTGCTATTCAAACGATAATGGCCGTTAATACCGACTTCAGACAACTCACCAGTAATATTATTATCTTCGGCAATAAAATCGCTATCAATAGACTGCGTTAGTCCTTGAGCTATGTAGCCATGCCATGAAAACTTGGGCTCTTCTTGTGCCATGACCATTGCACTAGGAGCTGTAAGTAAAACAGCGCGTAGAAACCATACGAACACTTGCTTATTCATTGTTCACGCACCTCGATAACTTGTACATCTTTTACTTTGCTGATATCAGCATATCCAATAGCACCAACCGTATTCTCAACCATGTTGAGAAGGGCTTCTTGCGATGACACCCGTGTAGGTGTAACTCCTTGACCAGAATAAGTAAGTTGATCCCAAAGCCGAGAGAGTTGATAGGGAAACATTTGTATATTTTCACGACAAAAGGTTTTATGCAGAATGTGAACATCCTCAAGAACAACAACATGGATTTTTTCTCCGTTGCTCCAGTATTGTTTGTGGCCTGTAAATATTTGGCGTAATTCTGATTGAGTAAGGGATGTGTTATCCACCGACTCATTTGCGACAACAACGGCCTGTTGTGCAAGAGCAACGGGACTACAAGCTAAAAATAGCATGCTGAGCATCAGTGCTGAGTACTCTGAATTGCTAGTTAAAGCTCGTATTCGTTTAATCAATGCGAGCATAATCACCAAAGGGCGCTCTCCATGTCTTAGAAAAATTGGCGCGTATACGCTAAGTGTAGATAACGGTTAGAAGAAATTCCCAGAAATAGTGTTTATTCGTTAAAGCAGTGCATTAATTTTTGAAAATACCGCATCTGTGGTAACACCTTCCATCAAGTTATCGCCCTTTGCGCGAATTCCCCAAGGTAATTGTTCCCACTTTTTTCCTTTTTGCTTTTCAATACACTCATCGTAAACGGAAACCGTGTTATCTATATTGTTATACGGCCCAGTGCGGATAGGGTTTGAATGAGCATACAATCCAATAACGGGCGTGCCTACTGTGGTGGCCATGTGAGCAGGCCCAGTGTCAGGTGCAATCACTACACTCGCGTGCTTTAACAATACCAGTAATTGGTGAAGACTGGTTTTGCCAGTAAAATCGGCTTTAATTGTGGGCTTACACGCTAAAATAGCATTGGCAGTGGTTTTATCGAGCTCTCCTGGGCCACCCACCAATATGACAGATTTACCTTGTTGCGATAAATAATCAGCGGTTTCAGCATACCTTTCGGGAAGCCAGTTACGTTCAGCTTTGCTGGCGGCAGGCGCAATAACCGCATAGTCACCTAAAGTTTCGGCTTGGTTTTTACCCCAATGCTCATCTTCTTCGCTAACAGGGATATTCCACGATGGGGTATCGACTTTTGGCACGCCTAGCGCGTCGGCAAAATCCATAAAACCGTCGAGCACATGAGCATGTTGGCGAGGCGCTACGCGCTCGTTCGCGAATAACCAATGCAGTTCTTTGCTTCTGGCCCAGTCGAAACCAATTCTGCGCTTCGCCTTTATCACTCTAGAGGCCATGTTTGCGCGTAGGGCAACTTGCATCATTAGCAATGCGTCGAAGGTTTCACCTTTCACTGCATTTTTTAAGCTTTCAACCGCTGCTTTGCCTTGTTTTTTATCAAAAATGATAAAGCGCACATTCGGCATAAGTTTAACCAGTTGATACTCTACCTTGCCAATGACCCAAGTTAGCTCAGCGTCAGGCCAATGGGTTTGAATACGTGTTACCATAGCGGCTGCATGGCACACATCACCAATAGCAGATAGACGCATTAAGCAAATCTTTTTTCCCACAAATGCTCTCTCGTTGCTGAAATGCCGAAATAATTCATTAGAATGGTAAATTTTACCATAAGTAACGGACGTCATGGCGATAATACGACGAGACTTAGGTGCAGGGCATCACTTCTTATATAACGATAAGTTAATGACTGAACCTAGCGTAGATATGTTCAGCCATGAATTTTGGCTATTTCAAAATAAAATTACCGGTGAGGCCAAAGGCCGTGGTACCACTATTTTTATTGAGCATGATACGCAGCATTGGGTACTTCGTCATTTTAGACGGGGCGGCCTAGTAGGAAAGTGCTTAAGTGATCAGTACTTTTTTCTAGGCGTTGAACGTTCCCGCCCGTTTGAAGAGTTCCGTTTGCTCGCCAAAATGCGAGAGCATGGCTTACGCGTGCCAGTTCCTGTTGGTGCCCATATACACCGCAGAGGCTTTATTTATCGAGGGAACCTTATTACTCAGAATATCCCTGAAAGCCAAGATTTACATCATGTGCTTACTCGCGAACCGTTAACCAAGGCTGATTGGTATGCAGTGGGCGAAGCATTAGCCAAAATGCACGCTTGCCAAATTTATCACCACGATGCCAACATCAGAAACATTATGATGGACAATGAGCGTAATATTTGGCTAATAGATTTCGATCGCTGTCATGAACGTCGCGGCAATCATTGGAAGAAAGATAACCTTTCCCGTTTGTTGCGCTCGTTGAATAAAGAGAAAGGCTTGAATACCCAGTTTTACTGGACGCCTGATGATTGGCAGTATTGTTTAGAGGGCTATAGAAGCAACTGAATTGCAATTGCATCTACCCATATTTATCGATACTGTTGCCTTACAACTATAAAGATTAGATTAACATGCATACACGAGCACTTTATCCAGGCACTTTTGATCCCATTACTAATGGGCACGCAGACCTGATAGAAAGGGCATCACAGCTTTTCTCTCATGTAATAGTTGGTATAGCCGCTAACCCCAACAAGCAACCATTGTTCACCCTTGATGAGAGAGTGGAAATGATTCGCAAGGTTACCGCCGATTTACCTAACGTAGAAGTGATGGGTTTCACGGGCTTACTTGCAGATTTTGCCGATGAGCAAAAAGCTACTATCCTTATACGCGGATTACGTGCGGTATCTGATTTCGAATACGAATTTCAACTAGCGAATATGAATCGCCGTTTGAATCCAAAATTAGAAAGTGTGTTTTTAACCCCTGCCGAAGAGAACTCTTTTATATCATCTACGTTAGTAAAAGAAGTTGCACTGCATCGGGGTAAGGTAGGTGGTTTTTGCCATCCGGTGGTCGACCAAGCATTGCAAGATAGACTGCGCCGAGAAGACTAAAACGCTTTAATAAAAGCGTTAAACACACTGCGCTCAACATGCCTATTGAGCGCATTGTGTTTTATCTAACGTGATCTATCTCGGTGTATTTAAACTAGCGCTGGCACTGTTTACAAAAGAACGTATTTCGCTGGCCAATCACCTTACTTTGTATTTCTGTTTTGCATACCTCACACGGCTCTCCTTTTCTTCCATACACATTCAAATGTTGTGCAAAGTAGCCAGGGTTCCCATCGGTTTGCGCAAAATCTTTTAGTGTAGTGCCGCCTTGCTCTATCGCCTTTGCTAATACTTGCTTAATAATTTGCGTAAGGTTTTTGTAACGAGCGCTACTGACTTTGCCCGCTTCTCTTCTTGGGTCGATACCCGCTAAAAATAAAGCTTCATTGGCATAAATATTCCCTACGCCCACCACAACAGCATTATCCATGATGAAGTTTTTCACGGTACTTTTTTTGCCTCTAGATAGCGCGAACAAACGCGCATCATCGAAATCGTCAGTTAACGGCTCTGGACCAAGGTTAGCAAGTAGCTTTAAGGATTCGCCCGGGGGTTGCCATAAGAAAGCCCCAAAGCGTCTTGGATCGTTAAAGCGTAAGCATTTCCCTGTCGCCATCACAATATCAACATGATCATGTTTCGCAACCGGTGTAGACGCATCAATAACCCGCAATTTACCCGACATACCTAAGTGCAAAATAAGCGTACCCGCCTCGGTTTCTATCATGAGGTATTTTGCTCTACGCTTAACGGCTGTCACTTTCTGACCGATAGCTAACGACACCTCTTCGGGAATAGGCCAACGCATTCTACGTTCGCGCACAATAATATTGTCTATGGTTTCGTTTAGCAGATAAGGGGATACGCCTAAACGGCTTACTTCAACTTCGGGTAACTCAGGCATTTTCCCCTCCAGCTTTGGGTAGTTTAGTTCGTTGCAATGAAGATTAGTTAAGCGTCATCGGTTACTGACAATCGTGACTAGGCTAATACGCTTGATTAATTAGCGGGTTCACTAAGCCAAGGAAGAAGCGCGTTCAGTTCAGTATTTTCAAGGGTGTACCAAGCACCGTTGTACTTTACGGTAACCGGCTGCGTATTGTTATAAAACGCAAAGACATGGCCATTCGTTTGCCCTGCTAGCCAGATAACCACCACTATGGGCTCAATTGACTGAAATGCGTTGTCTACCAAAGACGCCGTTTTAAGCTGAGCGGCTTGCCACGCTGCAATTTGCTCCTGTGCTGATACAGGCAAGGCCCCTTTAGAGGACACTTGACGCCACTGTTGCCCATTTCTCTCTAACTTGTTACTGGCATGCTCTATTTTGAGTACATAGGCGTCAGGTGGCAGTAGCGGCCTTAATTCGGGAACGGCACGTTTAGGCAGGAAGCTGTCTAAATTGAAAAGCGCAATCATGACCAACATAGCCACAATAACCACATTGTTCATCGCGCGTTGTGAGAGTCTTGCCACCAGCAATCCTATTTAACGAATATAGCTTGTATGGTAATGCCTGAGACAGTCATATTCCAGCAGCAATATTTTCAAACTCAGAAAAGCAAAAAACCCAGCAAAGGCTGGGTTTTCGTGGAGACAAAAGCAAGTTTATTACTTGATTTTGGCCTCTTTGAACATAACGTGCTTACGTACAACAGGATCAAATTTTTTGATCTCCATTTTACCAGGCATGTTACGTTTGTTCTTATCAGTGGTGTAGAAGAAACCTGTACCTGCTGAAGAAACTAATTTAATTTTATCACGCATTGTAGGCTTCCTTAGATTTTCTCACCACGGGCACGGATGTCAGTTAGTACTGAATCGATACCATTTTTATCGATGATACGCATACCTTTAGCAGATAAACGTAGCTTAACGAAACGGTTTTCGCTCTCAACCCAAAAACGGTGAGAGTGAAGGTTTGGTAAAAAACGACGACGAGTCGCGTTTCTTGCGTGCGAACGGTTATTACCAACCGTAGGGCGCTTACCTGTTACTTGACATACTCTTGACATTGATTTGTCTCCAGAACAACGATAACTGTCGCGTCAATCGATTCCACCTATCAAAAGGTCACTGGATCAAATGACGTATTACTATAAATTAGAGGGCGCATTTTATACAGCAAACAGATCCCAATTTCAATAAGAAAAGGAAAAAAGCTCAATTTTTGTCACATTTTTAGTCAAAAATGACGATTATCTTTAAAAAGAGCTAAAAAATTACACTTAAGTGTAAAGTCATCGCGCTTTAAACTCTGTTACTGTTTTACGAACGCGCGCTATACTGCGTTAAACGCAGATTATACGCAATAAAAATAATAATAATCGACGGTGCGTCTGGTTAATAACTTTGCCGCCGCGATGTCGGAGCGTTTCAAATGCTAGGTAAAGTCCTCTTTGATGTGCAACACCTTTACTACCTTCCCCAATATTTACCTGTGGCTCGTACACTGTCAAAAGCGGGTATTCTATGCGAGTTCGTTCTACACCGAGAAATCGGTTTAGATACTCTGAAACAAGAAGTCATAGAGAAAGAAGGTTTTCAATTTCAGTTTATTTCAAATAAAGCTGAAACACTGTCCCTTTACAGCAAAAGTAACGCTGACTGGATTGTATTTGGAAATCGCCCCTATTTTAATGCCGAACAAAAAAAGCATATTACTTCACGCCTCGCACTTATGTTGCACGGCATTGGCCCTAAAGCATGTTATTACGATGTCTCTGAATTTCCCTTCGATGTTAGGTTTGTTGAAGGGGAAAGTCGCCTTGAACGACTAAAAGAAATGTACCCTGATAGACACTTTATAAATTCAGGCTACGCGAAACTCGACCCAATATTTAATGAAACCGAACAACTTATTGACTTGTCAGCATTGGGGCTAGACTCAAACAAGCCTACTGTACTGTATGCGCCCACCTTTTTCCCATCAAGTATCGAGTGCTTTCCCCCACATTGGCCAGAAACCCTAAGCAACGTAAATATTATTGTTAAGCCTCATTTCTTTAGCCTGACAAAACCTAAATACAAATCTCAAAAACAAAGGGTTGAAGCATGGGGCCATTATGAAAATGTGTACTTAGCCAATGCAAAAGACTTTGACCTACTGCCATTCATGCAAATCGCCGATATTATGCTTTCTGATGCATCTTCCGCTATTTTTGAATTTGCTTCGATAGATCGCCCAATCGTATGGTGCGACTTTTTTCATACACGCTGGAATTACTCAGGACTCTTCAATTTCAGATTGAAGAAACGGCTCGATCCCGATATCACCTTGTTTAAGCAGATATCACATCGAGCTAGCAATGCTTTTCAAGCGAATATGTTAATAGTAGAGTGCTTAAAACAGCCGATGGAATTAAGCGTAAATCGCCAAAAAATCACGCAAGAAATGGTAGGCATTACTGATGGCCAATGCAGCAACCGCATTGCCGAATATCTTACAACACAATAATCAGGTGGCATTTTGAGACGCGTTATAACCTTCGGTACCTTCGATGTACTGCACATTGGTCACATTAGGATTCTTAAACGTGCTCGCGCAGAAGGCGACGCACTTATAGTGGGTCTTTCTTCAGACGAACTCAATTTAAGTAAAAAAGGGCGAACTCCTATTTATCCCTACCACAGTAGGGAGGAATTACTTGCATCCTTGCGCTTTGTCGACAAAATTTTTACCGAAGAATCTCTAGAAAAGAAACGTGATTACATTATTCAACATAAAGCGGATGTGCTGGTTATGGGTGATGACTGGTACGGTAAATTTGATGAGTTTAAGGATATATGCGACGTGATTTATCTTCCTCGAACCCCCTCTATTTCAACCACTGAAATTATTGAAATAATAAAGGAAAGCAGCGAGTAACCCGTTGTTAATGCTATCAAAAGCTTGTAGAAAAAAGCTTAAGTTTCGATGAAAATAAGCACGGAATAATCGTTATTCCGTGCTTACCTAACTAGCTAGTCGTAAAACGGTGAGCGTACTGCCGTGGAATCGATAAGACGTACGGGACGTCTCAACACCTGACCACCATCACGAGAGATTGGTACCCAAGGGAATGTTCCTCGACCCTTCGAAGGTTGCAGTAAGAACAAGTCTGAAGGAATCGAGATATAGAAACCTTTGGTAAAACTACCTTCCCCATATTCTTCAGATGAGACATCGGTGAAAGCCGCATATGCACCTACAACAATTCCACTATCGAAACGTTTTGCGAAATCGATATTAACGCCTTTGTCTTTTGCCAAAAATTGCCCAGCACTGACCGTTAATTGCGTACCTTTAAGCATTTCGGGTTGCCAATAAACACTGGCATGGCCGGTGATAGCATCATAATCTAAGGTTGAATATTGGTTGTAAGGATCTCGCTGCTGCACATAGTTTATATCAAACCCATATGCCAATCGGCTATCGACAGGACGATATAAAATCTCACCACCGACACCAGCAAACATAGTTTCTAGATAACCCGCGTACACCTGCCCGAATACATTCTCACTAATATTATCTTTATAGTGAATGAAGGCAGTATCCATCCCTACTTTATTCTCAGAAACGTACTCTCGTACTCGCGTTCTCACTCGTGGTAACGCAGTTTCCTCGTTATCAACCAAAAAGTTAAATTTATCAAAGTTATCTAATAAGGTAACCCGGGCACTACCCATAACAGATAGCTTATTATTGAACGCATAACCTGCATTCAAAATTAAACCTGTTTGATACAAATAAAAATCTTCAGGGTTACCGAATGATTGCGTCCAGAAGAAGTTAGCACCATAAAACAGCCCGTGGGTATTCGTGGGCTCGTAAGCATCCATCACCTCTTTAGAGGGTGTGGTTCTTACATAAGACTTAGTGATGTCCGAATCTATCGACTCATAGCGTGCTGCCGCAATAAACTGTTCAGCATCTATTGTGGTATCAACCATTGGCTGACCACCGCTATTTTCAATAATGTGATAGTTAGTCACTGAATCAGGAAGCTCTGAAGCCACTATGCGCCCTATTCGCTCAATCGCTTCATCTTGGTCACGGTACGCAAACTGGGTACCATAAAATACAGCTTTGTCTTCCTCAATACTGGCATCAGATAATGCAAACCCGGCTGAGCGATACAAGGTATTGTACAACCTTGATTTATCAACTTTATCTATAGTGTCAGGTACTTGCCTAGCCATTAACGTTTTGGGTGGTTTATCATACTTAACTTGGCTTAGGGTGTTCATGTTGAAGCGATACGTTACGCCAAAACCAAACGTATTTCCGCGCTGATAATTCATACTGAAATCAAATTCTTTCCAGCGATAAACCGCGCCCACATTCCAGCGAGAATCTTGCTCCAACTCGCCAGCTCTATCTACAGAGTAATCGTTACCTTCAAACTCAAGCTTAAGCGTTAATGGCTCCCAAGGTGTTTGATATTCAATACCACCGAAAAAGGCCGTTGTTCCTTTGAAGAACTGGTCGTAATCAACTTTTCCGCCTCGCCCCGAAAATCCTGCCGGTCGATCACAGTAACTGTCTCTAAACTCACAAAGTGGGTTAGTGATATCGTCTGCCGTACCTAAGTAGCCCCACCCTAAACCTAAGTGAACATCAAAGGGACCGAACGATTTACTGGCGTTAATATATTCACTTTCAAAAAAACCTGTACCGCCAAAGTCGCGAAAACCAACCGAAATATCTGGTGTATAGTAGCCTTCTTTCCACAACCTAAATTTTACGTCTAAGCCTTTATCTTTAAGGGTTTGGTCACCACTGAACGATTCAACATTACTATAAAATTGTGTACGAACGTCGGTATAGCGAGCCGTCGCTTCCATCCAATCGAATAATTGTAGGTTTACTGACCAAAAGCGATATTCACCGTTATCGGTATAATTTATGGCTAATCCCCCTTCTTCACGCATACGCGCTGTAGGGGTTTGAATAAGCCCGTTACCACCTTGCACCATTTGCGAAGGAATAACCCGAAACTCGGTATCGATGGTATCTGTATCAGCCAAAGCGGGACAGGCTGATGCACTAATGATGAGTGCTAAAGATGTTTTCTTATAAGGAAAAGCGCTCATTGAGGAAGGATCCTATGTACTGCTAAGTTTGCGATGCGAGTATTGAGTGCATCCAACGTTGAACTGAATATCTGCCCTGTAATGGGAACATAAACTTGGCTTCCTGGCATTAATTGCGAGTAATCAATATTCCAGTAGGCAATACCACGTTTCTCTATCTCGCCCATTGGAGTAATCACGAAAGCATGGCTTTTATCAGCATCGGAGGCTTTAGTGACTGACTTTGCAGTAGAAAAAATAGAAAGGTCATCACCGTGCCTATAAGCGCCAGGCTTAATAACTAGCCCTGAAAAGTGCACAACTGACGGACGAGGACTAATACGAAGCAAATAACGTCCAGGTTGGAACATAGGGTTTTCTTCAGCAATTAAACGTGCACGGTTATAGGATATTGGCGTGATAACACGAGTAGATACTGTCCAAGAAGAAACCTGCTGATACAGGCTCTCTAGCGCGCGGTATGTATCGCTGTTCGCATTGTAGTCTTTCATAACCATACGAATTTCTGATAAAACAGCGTCTTTTTCTCGCTCAGCATAAGCGTCATTCAAGTTGTAAATACCTGAAGTTGGCCAATACCAATCACCAGATTCAGCCACAATTGATAATACACTGTTAAGTCTAATGGGCTGGGCAAACTCGTAAGATTGCTTATTAATTATGATAGTCACTTGAGCAGTTGCAGACGCTGTAAATAGCAAAAGCCAAAAACTCATTAGTAAGGTAATAAAAAATCTCATTTTATTTACTGCTCCTTACTTTTCATTAAACGTACGACTCGACTTAAATACACCATGTCGTATACATCACCTTGCGGGCTTAACTTTTGCGTAGAGGCTATAAGTTGTTTTGATTTGGCTTCAAGGTAATAGGTATTTTTCCATTCTAAATTGGTGTCGATAAAAGGCGTGGTTTCTGGAAAAGTAACCGTTTCCGTTATTTTAGTGACCGTGAAAGTAGTACCTAAATAAGTCTGACTTTCCTCACCATGCACTCGCCAAGTAGAACTAACCGGTAGCCCATAACCTACGTTTTCTAAGTCGAGCTTTCTTTGCCACGAGTAGGCTAATATGTCGTTACTGGCTAAGGGGTTATGCTTTAAATTGCCCGTATAATACAGTTCATTATCTAGCCCTTCAGTACGAACAATCACACCATGATGCATGGTAAAGATAACCTTATCGCCTGATACCCAGCGGTATTTATCACCATCGATATAAGCAAGCGCAAGTGAAGCAGCATCACGCCCACCCGCTTTAATTTGTAGTAAGTCTGCTTTACTTGCCGCTATTTCATCTACGGTGTAGGAAACGGTGCGATCCTCAAGAGCAAGACTAATGGTTTTAATATAGGCGTTAACGGTGGTGGAGCACCCTGAAACAAGAAGAGATAGCAGGCTGATAGCAATCAGTAATAGGGATGTTTTCATTGAAAATTTCGACAACTATTATTTAGTAATAAGAACACTTTCTTGGCATAAATAAAAAAGCCGCTAATGAAAGCGGCTTTTTCGAAACTATTTATTATTACTGTACGGTCGGTGCGTAAGTAAATGTCACTGGAACAGTGATAGTTGTGGTAGCAGTTGACGTACCAGTTACAGTAGTAGTATTAGTGTTAGTAGTACCAACACAAACGCCGTCTACTAATGGATCATCGCCTTCACAAGTAGCTGTACCTTCGCCACCATCATCAACAGCTGTTGATGAATTGTTAGAAACAACACCAGCAACAACGCCAGCAACAACAGCAGCAGTTGCTACAACTGGAGCAGTTACAGCACCAATTCCTGTAGTTCCAGCTCCGCCTTCGGCGTCTTGAGCGCTAACACCAGCAGACATAGCTGCCGCTGCAAACAATGCAATAATTGACTTTTTCATATTAGTCCTTTCAGAAAATTTACCCATTAGAGTCATATGCTAAATCATTTTCAACGATTTGACTAGATTATATTCGATGAATGACTAACAAAATCTATGTTAACAGGCCTCGCTGGGCAAATGAAACCGTTTCTGTGTCTCCGACAACAAAATGATCGAGAACAGAAACATCGATCATTGCCATCGCATTCTGGATCTCCCCGGTCAGCCTAATATCTGCCTGACTCGGTTCAGCCACGCCTGAGGGATGATTATGGACTAAGATCACGGCCGCTGCATTATCTTTCATCACTTGCTTTAAAAGCTCTCGGGGATATACCGCCGCACTATTAATAGTACCTGTAAACATGGTTCTACATGCAATAAGCTGATGCTGACTATCTAACATTAATAGTAGGAATTTTTCTTGCTGACAGTCCCGTAGTTTTGCTTGTAAATAACGCTTTGTATCATCCACATTATTAAATACGTCTTGTCTAGCAAGTGGAATTTCTAAATTACGCCTAAATATCTCAAAAGCAGCTTGAAATTGTGCAAATTTACAGGCGCCGAGACCATTCACATCGGTAAACTCTGATTCGTTTGCCGCAACCACGCCTCGTAGCGATCCCACTTTCTCTAACAGATCTCTGGCCAAACCTAATGCCGTTTTCCCAGCTACTCCAGCGCCTAGCATAACGGCAATTAACTCAGCGTCACTTAAGTATTCTGCACCATAATAAAGTAGCTTTTCCCTCGGCCGTTCTTTAATAGGCCACACTTTTATCGACATTATTAATTTCTCACACACAAAATGAATATAGGGTTATAGCGCAGTAGTCTATTTATAATCGACTGATCATTGGGCGAGTTCTTGTTGAAATGCCTTACTCATAGGTGCGTTTGAAATAGTGAGTGTACTTTTGTTCAGCTACCGCAAAAATAGCCATCATGATAGTCTTAGGTTATGTAAAAAATGATATTTCAAATATGTCTTTAGCAAATAAAAATGTTCTGCTTGGTGTTAGTGGTGGGATTGCCGCTTATAAAACCCCAGATTTAGTGCGTAAGCTTACCGCGCTAGGCGCTAATGTACGCGTAGTACTAACAGGCTCTGCGGCTGAATTTGTAAGCCCTCTTTCGTTACAAGCGGTTTCAGGTAACCCGGTGCACCAACATTTGCTAGACCCAGCTGCAGAAGCGGCGATGGGTCACATCGAATTGGCTAAGTGGGCAGATGTTTTGCTTATCGCCCCCGCTACAGCCAATATTATGGCTAAGCTGGCGCATGGATTGGCTGACGACTTGCTCACCACTTTATACTTGGCCACAGAAGCGAAAGTTTTTATTGCTCCTGCAATGAATCAGCAAATGTGGAAGGCGACTGCAACGCAAGTAAACTTAGGCATCTTGACGCAGCATGGCGCATTGTTTATTGGCCCAGCTGATGGAGAGCAGGCTTGTGGTGATGTAGGCTCAGGCCGCATGGTAGAGCCAGTAGAAATTGCTTCAACCATCAACAGAAGCTTAAGTGCACCAAACGATAAGATTTTATCAGGTAAGCACATCCTTATTACAGCAGGGCCAACTCGAGAACCACTGGATCCCGTCCGCTATATTTCCAATCATAGTTCGGGAAAAATGGGTTTCGCTATTGCTGATATGGCCATTAAAGCAGGCGCCGAGGTTACCCTTATCGCTGGGCCAGTAAACTTGCCAACCCCTGATGGGTGTAAGCGTATTGATGTGGCTACCGCCGATGAAATGTTAGTGGCATGTGAGCAAGCGGTTTCTCAATCCGATATTTTTATCGCTACCGCTGCGGTAGCAGATTATAAAGCGGTGCAGGTTGCCGAAAATAAAATTAAGAAAATCGGTGATGAGTTAACACTTACTTTTGTTAAAAACCCTGATATTCTAGCAACGATTGCAATGCGAACTGACAAACCTTTCTGTGTTGGTTTTGCCGCAGAAAGCCAAGATGTGGAATTGTACGCCCGTGGAAAGCTGAAAAACAAAAAGCTTGATATGATTGCGGCGAATGACATAACTGCAGACGGACTTGGTTTTAATAGCGACCATAATGCGTTACATGTAATTTGGGACGATGGCGATAAACACTTACCTGCCACCACAAAACCTAAGTTAGCTGAAGCATTGTTACTACTTATTGCGAATCGATTTAACAGTAAAACTATTGTTCAATAGCCAAGCTTAGAACATCACTCAAAAATAAAAATAACGATATACGCTAATACAAGTATTCTGCGTGTCGATAATAACAAGAACTCATAATAACGATTTGGCCTGAGCCAACTTAACATGGAACGGACTTCTTAAGTCCGGTTGTGGAGGAATTACTCTCATCATGCCTGCTGTCAAAAAAACAAATCGCAGAGCCCAAATTCTGCAAGCCCTAGCGGGAATGTTGGAAACAAACCCTGGTCAACGTATCACTACAGCAAAATTAGCTGAAAAAGTGGGCGTTTCAGAAGCGGCGCTATATCGCCATTTCCCAAGTAAAGCCAGAATGTTCGAAGGACTCATCGAGTTCATCGAAGAAACCTTGTTTACCCGCATTAATAAAATAGTTAACGAAGAAAAAGACTCGCTTACTCGATGTCAGCTGATTCTTCACCTCATTTTAGGCTTTGCCGAGAAGAACCCAGGTATTACTCGTATATTAAACGGTGATGCTTTGATGGGTGAGCAAGACAGATTGCGTGCGCGTATTGCAAAACTCTTTGAACGCCTTGAGACTCAGCTTAAGCAGGTACTACGTGAGCGCAAGTTGCGTGAAGGAAAAACCCTAGCAGCCGATGAGGCGATAATTGCTAACATGCTTATTTGTTACACCGATGGCCGCATTAACTTGTTTATTCGAAGTGGTTTCACCCGTAAACCAACTGAACAGTTCAATGAACAGTGGGCTGCTTTTAAGCAGATGTTTATTTAAGGAAAATCACGGATTAAAAAAGGCGCTTTATTACAGCGCCTTTTTAGTTTGTGTAAGGTTAAATAATTTCCGTAGATTAGATTTTCTTTATTTTCATCTATAATAATTAACTAAGAAAATAACCTTCTCTCTAATAGCTTGAAGTTAACTTTCCAATTTGTTTTTAGCTTATGCTTAAAATCGCCCGCTCTGTTTAACTGAAGATCTTCTGCATTAGATTTAAAATTTTCTAATGCTTGTGGGTGCAGATTAAATAAATCAATAGCGCTCTTTGCTACGTTACCATAGCCTTTATATTCATTTGCTTTGTTTTCAATGTGTATAACTGACATCCACAACCTTTTACCACGAATAGGACTCACTGCTTTTACGCTACTCCAATAACCGTGTCGTTCTTGAGTCCATATTGTTTTAAAGTTTTCACTTTTTTCAATCAAACTCATAAATGGGTTGTGAACATGTGAGTGTTGACCAAACCTTACCCGCGGTGCAACTTGCAGTGTATAACCGTCAACAAAATCTATAACCCTAAATTCTTGCTCAGCGAATTGACTGTGTACTTCTTTTACAAAATCTTGATGAAGGCTATCGTCGTTATCTAATCTAGTTGTAATTAAATAAGGCTCTGTAAGGCGACTTTTTATTTCTCTGGTAATAGACGGTAAAAAATCATCCATTCCATCTGCATAAATAGGTATAAATTGGGGAAAGAGTAAAGAGAGCTCGCTAATTTTTTCACGAAAAATTTGTGGTGTAGTTTTATCGAAAAACACTAACCATTCAAAATCCTTTTTAGTTTGGCCTTTTATCGAAGAATAACAATACTGTTCAAACAGTTTTAATCTATTTTCCATCCAGCTGTGGGTTAAAACTTTAGATTGAGATTTTGTCTCATCCCAACCTTTTTTCCTAAGATTGAAGCGAGTTAATATAAAGTGCTGAAACATAATGCTGCCAGTAAAAATTTAGAAGATACTTTTTTACTAATTGATAACTCAAACGTAAAAATTCCATTTAATACCCAACTTAGAGTAACAAAAAGCTCACTAGTTCTGTTTTAGTGACAAAAAGTAGGTTTAAAAATCCTCTAGCATCAATTTCCAAGTGCAATATCGATACGGGCTATGCTTAACCTCAAACGGCTTTCAAATCGCGTAACGTGATCAAAATTCACCTACAAAAAAAGCAGCATATATATGCTGCTTTTCTATTTAGAATAAAGATACGTTACTTACTAAACGTATTACCGAAGAAGTCACCTTCATTCCATTTCGGCTTGTCTTCTTGATTAGCTAGGGTCCAACCAATTTGTGCATTTACTTTGGTAAAGGCTTCAGCAGCATTCCAATTAAACGGCTGGTTAATATCATCGCTAGGTTTGTGGTAATTCGTTGATAGGAAGTGGCCAAACACTTTACTACCATCTACCTCTGGATCTTTTGATGTTAAACCAGGCACTAAAAATACTGCTGGTACGCCTTGTTTAACAAATGCGTAGTGATCTGAGCGAGTAAATAGCGCTTGGTCTGGCCAAGGATCTGGGCTTAATGAAATATCAGCATTACTTGCAGCGGTTTCAACCGACGCTTTTAAGTCACTGTGGTTTGCACCAAACGCAATGACGTCGGCAAACTCATAAGTTAAAATGGGCATATCAAGGTTAACGTTTGCCACCATTGACGTCACCGGCACGGTAGGATTGCGAGCAAAGTAATCTGCCCCTAATAATCCTTTTTCCTCACCTGTTACCGATACAAACAATATCGAACGCTTAGGTTTTACGTCCATTTCGCTGAATAAGCGTGCAGTTTCTAGCATTACCGACGTGCCAGAAGCATTATCCATAGCACCGTTGTTGATATTGTCTTTCTTAACTGTTTTCGCGAAACCAATGTGATCAGAGTGCGCAGAAAAAACAACATATTCATCTTTAAGCGCGGGATCTGAACCTTCAAGCACGCCAACAACATTCGGGCTAGTCACTACTTCGTGAGTGCTTTTTTTACTTAAGCTTACTGTGCCAGGTAACGCAAAGCCTGTTGGTACTTTATCTGCTTCAAGGTCGGCATAAATATCGTCAAGTTCTCGCTCAGCCCCTTCAAATAAGGTTTTTGCTGCAGCTTCACTTAAATAAGCACCACCTTTAATTTGTGGGAAGGTATTAGCAGGTTTGCCTTCGTCGTTTAACCAAGCCATACGCGGTGTATGAATATAGCTTAAGCGACTTTGATAAGGCCGTACTTTTTCGTTTTTAGGCGTGGTGATGGTGATCATGCCAATTGCACCATGCTCAGCGGCGTATTTTTGCTTCTGATACCCTGAGGCAAAATGAGCACCTTCTTCCGAAGGAAAATCACTGGGTTTACCGGCTAGCGAAACCACAATTTTGCCCTCCACATCGATATTTTCATAATCGTTGTGAGACAACTCGTCAGCCACTATGCCATAACCAACAAACACAAGTTCACCTGAAACATTAGCATCAACGCTAAGTAAACTAGGACCTGCTAAATATTCTTTTGGGTAAGCAAAAGCAATTTTTTCGCCATTACGAGTAAGCGTAAATTCTGGCGACTCTTGCAATAGGTTTGCTTTACGGAAGCTCACCTGTTGCATGTAGCCTTCTGTACCCGCTGGCTTTAAACCATATTTTGCAAATTCTGTCGCAATATACAGCGCGGCAATTTCATGCCCTCGAGACCCCGTATCACGGCCTTCAAGTAAGTCATCGGCTAGGAAAAATAAGTGTGACTTTATACGCTGAGTATCAGGGTTAAAGCTATTTTCTGTCGTTTCATGGTTATGCGCAGTGGCAGCAAACGCCATCGCCGTCATCGCACTTCCAAGTAATAGTTTTTTTATCATTGTATTTCCACTATTTTTGAGGTCTTTACATATTACCTTACCCAAGCGATTCCGTAACGTTTAAGCCCAACGATTTTCGATCATTGCCCGTATTCATAGTCCATTGTAATATTCACGCTCTTTCAACCATCATTGAACTAACGACACCTTTATGACAAAAACCGACCCTTTGTATCGCGTGCAGTTCGTCAGTAATGGCGAGCGCTACGATGTGTACGTCAAATCACTTTCTCAAAGTGGCTTATTTGGATTCGTGGAAATTGGAGAATTTGTGTGGGATACCCATACTGGCATAGTAGTAGATCCCAGCCATGAAAAACTCAAATCAGAGTTCGTAGACGTCACCAGCACTTATATTCCTATGCATAACATCCTTCGAATTGATGCGGTCAGTAAAAAAGGCACAGCCAAAATTACTAAATTAGATAATAAGTCTGATAAAGTGATGCCTTTCCCTAGCCCAATTTATACACCTAACAAAGAGTAACCCACCGTGGATAATCCGGTCTAAGGTTACCGGAGGCTTCCATGTACCGTTATTTGTTAATTTTTATACTCGCATTTACTAGCTTTACGTCGTTGGCCAGCACCAATGAGGATAAGTCGTTTTATGCGTTGTTAGATGAAATTTGGAAATACGAACTAAGTGTTTCCCCGCTTCTAGCCTCGAGACAAGGTGACAGTTCGCAAAATAACAAGTTACCAGATATTTCACCACAAGGCTTAGCCACTCAAGATCAACAATGGCGAGCGTACCGTAATGCATTGAAAGCGTATTCTAAGGAAAACCTATCTGACGACGCTTTTATCTCGTTGCTTATGCAGCAGTATCGGCTAGAGAATTATATTAGCCAATATCACTTTCGCGCTTATCTTGTCCCCATTAACTCCGAATACGGTTTTCATGGTGCCATGGCATCCTTGCCAAATTTATCTGTATTTAAAACGGTGGAGGATTATCATGCCTACCTGTCTCGTTTGGATGCACTTAAACCCTACTTTGAACAACAAATCACCTATATGCGCCAAGGACTAAAAGAGGGTTACACCCAACCTAAAGTGGTTCTTGAAGGCTTCGAAGATGCGGTAGCCGCTTATATTATGGACGACCCAAAGAAAAGTGGGTTCTACAGTCCATTTACTCGATTTCCAAAACATATTGATGCTTCACAACAAGCTGCGTTAGCCCAACTAGGCCAACAAGCCATTACCACCAGCGTTTTTCCTGCTTACCAAGCATTTTATGACTTCATGGTTGATGAATATATTCCCGGCGCCCGAGCCGCCATTGCTGCTAACGAGTGGCCTGATGGCAAAGCTTATTACGCTAACCGCGCCAAGCACTACACCACCACGGATATGAGCCCCGAAGACATTCATACTCTTGGCTTAAATGAAGTGAAGCGAATTCGAACTGAAATGCAAAGCGTGGTAGATAGCCTTGAATTCGATGGTAGTATTAATGAATTCATTACCTTTTTACGTGAAGATCCGCAATTTTATGCCACCAGCGCAGAAGATCTGCTTAAAGAGGCCTCATTTATTGCGAAAAAGATGGACGCTAAATTACCATCGCTCTTTGAATATTTACCTCGTACGCCCTATGGCGTTGCCCCTGTACCCGATAGTATCGCCCCAAAGTACACCACGGGTCGTTATATTCACCCTAGTCGAGACGATCAACCTGGTTACTACTGGGTAAATACTTATGCGTTGGACAAGCGTCCGCTTTATGCCCTTCCAGCTCTTACCTTGCACGAGGCGGTTCCTGGGCATCATTTGCAAATATCTTTAGCTGCGGAATTAGAAAATTTACCCATGGTTCGACGTAACACTTATATTTCAGCTTTTGGTGAAGGTTGGGGTTTGTATTCTGAATTTTTAGGAATTGAAGCAGGAATGTATGAAGACCCTTATGATAATTTTGGCCGCTTAAGCTATGAAATGTGGCGTGCGTGTCGTCTTGTCGTAGATACCGGCATGCACACCATGGGATGGAGCCGAGATAAAGCGGTTGATTTTATGATGTCCAATACGGCTTTGTCAGAGCATAATGTAAATACCGAGATTGACCGATATATATCATGGCCAGCTCAAGCCCTATCTTATAAGATTGGTGAAATAAAAATAAAGTCGTTGCGTGAGAAGGCTGAAACTGCGCTAGGGCAGCATTTCGACGTACGTAAATTTCACCGAGCAGTATTAGAAAATGGCTCTGTGCCATTATTCATTTTAGAGCAAAAAATCATCCAATTCATAGAAGAACAAAAGGCGGCAAGATAATGATATTTGCATTTGGGATCATAGGGCTGCTTGTCCTGTTTTTGATTTATTTAGCGCTTCGTGTGCAAACGCTACAACGAGAGCTTACGCTTACGCGCTCATCTGCAAAACAAAATGGTAATAAAGTTAATCATGCTTATAAGAATTTAGTGCTCGTCACTGATGCATTAGAAAAGACATATGCAGCGCGCATCGAAAGTGCCTACAAAAGCCGCCTGATAAGTCAGCAACAACATACTGCTCTTATGCCGCTTATGCTTAATTTCTCTAGTATCGTAATGGCGTGTTGTGAAAAAGGCGCTACGTTAGAAGAAGCGTTGGATTCAGCATTAAGCAGCACCGATGTATCACAAAGCGATGTGCGAGACGTGATTAAAGAAATGCCCGGCCCCATTCGTATGGCTTGGTCTAAAAACAGCGCTGATGGCTTTATTGCGGCCTGCCAGTTAATTACCAGCTCGGTGGGCGGTAACACTAAAAAAAGCCCTGCTAGCAGCGATGCCAGTACGGCGTAATTATTTGAGTAATTATTTAAGCATTTTTATCAAATAGTTAGATGCCCTCACAGCCTTAACTATTTAACCCATCTTGAAAAGACAAACCTCTACACTATAATACTGTACATACATACAGTATTATAGTGTTATGAATATTCCTATTTCACCCATTAATGAAGCTCGTTCAAAGGCAGCGCTTTTTGATAAGCACCCTCATATATGGCGAGCTCGAGAGAAGCCTGTAAGCGAAAACAAGTTTTTGCTGGGTAATCATGTATTGGATGAAGCCCTGCACGGTGGTATCGCCACATCAGGCGTCGTAAGAGTTGCGTCGTTAACGGGTATTGGAGAAATCACGCTTTTTAAACATATTTTGACTGCGCATCGCACTCATAAACTGCGTGTATTTATAAAGCCACCTGCCCAGCTCCAAGCGCCCTGGCTAAGCAGCTTAGGCGTAGACTTAGAACAAGTCATCGTTGTGCTTCCAAAAACAGATCAAGAAGCCTTGTGGGCAGCAGAGCAATGCTTAAAAAGTGCAGCTTGTCATTGTGTATTGCTTTGGAATAACACCATGGATGCAAAAGCAGCGCGGCGTTTGCAAGTGGCGGCATCGCATAACGATACACTATGCTTACTGTTTACTTCCCCTAATCAACAAAGTGCTTCTTTTCCAATTACCCTAGATTTAAGTCTGCATATTCGCGATGCGCAATTGGTTGTTAATATTATTAAACAGCGTCATGGATGGCCCGTAACCGATATTGTGATCCCCCATTCATGGACCCCTAACAACCGCGCCATTCAATCGGCCATGCAAAATAATAAGAACACCGAGCCAGCATTACACTCGGTGATTTAATGATGCTATGGGCTTACTTTTACTGCTATCAGTTAACTCTTGACTCCCATAAAAAAGATGGCGGATTCACAGAAGATGAAATACCCACTGTGGTTTATCACGAGCAGGGCAACCAAGTAGTGCAAGCTAATTCTCAGGCTATAAACGAAGGTGTTGAATGTGGTCAAGGCCTTGCACAGGCCGCAGCGCTCTGTCCTCACGTGCACATTTTAGCGTTTAATCGTGATACCGAAAAAGAGACCCTTCTATTTCTTGCACATCGGTTATACCCACTCGCATCAGATATTGTGATTGATGCTCACAACGCCATTGCTATTCGACTAGACAATTTACTGCAGTATTACGGTGGTATTGATGCTTTATGGCATGTCCTTACAAACGAACTACATTCTGCTGGTATTCACTTTTATTTCGCCACTGCATGGGGAGTGGATGCAGCACGCCTTCTCGCTAAAAATAAAACCAATCGCTATACCGATAATAAAGAAAACATAACTCTGTTATTGTCACGCTGTAAGCTAGAACAAACTGCCCTTGATTCGAAAACCATTGCCACACTTGCTAAAGTCGGTGTTAGACAGGTAGGCCAACTACTTAAACTTCCCGTCCATGAACTTGGGCAACGATTTTCAAACGATACTATTCGCTATTTAACCGCACTGCGGGGGGAAACCTTTCCCAAATACGTTTTATTCAGGCCATCGATAAGCTTCAAGCAGTTAAAAAATTTATCGTATGAAGTGGAAAATACGCAACACTTATTGCCCAGCATTAAAGCGCTACTCATTACGTTAGAACACTACTTACGCGCACGCAATTTACTCACGCCATCTATTCTTTTTCAGGTGCATTTCAGAGAAGCAGAGCCCTTATCTATAGCGGTAAATGGTGCTATGCCTTTTGCCACGCAGAAAGACTGGTTAGCGCTGGTTGAGCTTAAAGTTGAAACCCTCTTGCTGCCCGAGCCCGCTATCGCTATATCCCTAACCTGCCAGCAATTCGAACCCATTGAAAACGATGGAAATGATTTTTTTTCCCATCGATTTACTTCAGTGGCACAAAAGCAACTTATTGGACGATTAAAAGCCAAATTAGGCGATAACAGCACGCTTCACCCTAAAGCTGGAAACAGCCATAACTTTGAAGGCATGACAGTCAATCAAGTAGAGGAAACTACACCCGCCTATGCAGCCGATATAACTCCGGCGTTTTTGTTTAAGCGTCCCATGCCCCTTAACCAAGCGACACGTATTTGCTTTGGACCTATACGACTTCAAACGCAGTGGTGGAGTAGCGCGGCTAGCCAGAAAGATTATTTTATCGCTGAAACCAATCATGGTGTACGCTTGCTCGTCTTTAAAGACGTAAATGCCTGTTGGTGGACACAAGGTGTATACAGCTAATGTATAGCGAACTTTTCTGTCAGAGCCACTATAGCTTTTTAACAGGGGCGTCTTCGCCTGCACAGTTAGTGACTACCGCCTCTTTTCTTGGATACGAAGCGTTAGCTATTACCGATGAATGTTCTGTAGCGGGCGTAGTGCGAGCTTATGCCGAAATTACACAGCAAAAACTCCCTATTAAGCTCATTATCGGCAGCTATTTTCGCTTCGATGATACCTTGTCTTTTATATTACTGTGCCCTAATAAAGCGGCATATACCGAACTATGTCGAATAATAACTAATGCAAGAAGACGTAGCCAAAAAGGTGAGTATCAACTTGCAGAGTGGGACTTACGTACGATACGTCACTGCACGTTTATATGGCTTCCTACTACCGAGCAAGAAAAAGATAATTACTGGGCGACTTGGCTAATCAGCCAACCCAATATAAAAACGCACATAGGCGCACAACGTTTACTTGATGGGTATGATCATCATCGATTTGCGACTTACACACAACTACAGGAAAAATTTGAATTTCCTATTATTGCGTGTACTGGCGTGCTTATGCACCATGTAGATAGCCTACCACTACAACATGTTCTTCATGCCACCCAAGCACATACTCAAGTAGACAAATTGGGGCGAGCTGCACTAAGTAATGCTGAGCGTAGCCTGCGTACGGTTTCAAAATTAAAAAAGCTATTCCCTGAAAAGTGGATTTCCAATGCCATTGATGTGGCGAGAGGCTGCCTGTTTTCGTTAGCAGAATTACGCTATCAATACCCTTCTGAAATTATCCCCCAAGGTACATCGCCTACTAGCTATTTAAGAGAGCGTGTAGAAGCAGGCATAAAAGTGCGTTTCCCAGATGGCCTGACGGATGCCCTTAGAGCTCTTATTGAAAAAGAACTCTCACTCATTCGTGAACAAGAGTACGAGTACTTTTTTCTTACCATTTATGACATTGTTCAATTCGCTAAGGCGCGCAAAATCCTCTATCAAGGCAGGGGGTCAGCAGCCAACTCTATTGTGTGTTATTGCTTAGAAATTACCGCCGTTGATCCACGGCAAATTAATGTGTTGTTTGAACGCTTTATTTCCAAAGAACGAAACGAACCACCTGACATTGATGTAGATTTTGAACATCAACGCCGAGAAGAAATTATTCAATACATCTATGAAAAGTATGGCAGAGAAAGAACGGCTATTGCTTCTACTGTCATATGCTATCGCTTTAAATCGGCGTTTAAAGATGTGGGCAAAGCTTTGGGCTTCAGCGAGTCGCAATTAAGCTTTGTGATGAAGCAAATTAATCGCCGAGACAGTATCATTCCATGGCAGTCTCAGCTTTCAAATTTAGGGCTCGACCCAGAAAATGAAAGGGTCAAAATTCTCATTAGTATTACAGAGCAACTTCTTGGTACCCCTCGACACCTTTCTCAACACGTTGGTGGCTTTGTTATTAGTTCAGGGCCATTGTATGAGTTGGTCCCTGTTGAAAACGCTGCTATGCAAGAGCGCACAATTATTCAGTGGGATAAAGATGATATTGAGACGTTAGGGCTACTTAAAGTTGATGTATTAGCACTGGGCATGCTAAGTGCTATTCGACGCACTTTCGACCTACTTAACAAGCAATTCCCTGTCGATATAGATATTCCTTTCATTACCAAGTTAGGCGATGACAAACAGGTTTACGATATGATTTGTCAGGCTGACACCGTCGGCGTATTTCAAATTGAATCTCGCGCACAAATGTCGATGCTGCCTCGTTTAAAACCTCGTCGTTATTACGACTTAGTGGTGCAAATAGCTATAGTAAGACCAGGTCCTATTCAGGGTGATATGGTGCACCCTTATCTACTACGACGGCACGGAAAGGAAGCGATAACCTATCCTTCTGAAGAAGTGAAAGAAGTGTTGTCGCGCACCATGGGCGTTCCAATTTTTCAAGAACAAGTCATAAAACTGGCCATGGTAGCGGCTGGCTTTAGTGGCGGTGAAGCAGATCAACTACGACGCGCAATGGCGAGCTGGAAAAGAGACGGCCGTATTTTTGAGTTCAAAGAAAAGCTGATAAAAGGCATGGTATCACGAGGCTACGATGCCTCTTTTTCAAATAATCTATTCGAACAAATTAAAGGCTTTGCTGGCTATGGTTTTCCAGAATCTCACTCAGCATCCTTCGCCGTATTAGCTTATGTGTCTTGCTGGTTAAAGTATTATTTCCCTGTAGAGTTTTATGTTGCTTTGTTAAACAGCTGGCCAATGGGCTTTTATTCGCCTTCACAATTGGTACTAGATGCTAAGCGTCATCATATTACCGTACATGCGCCTTGTGTGAATGCATCAAATTACGAACATTTGATTGTTGAATGCAAAGGCGAGAAGCAAATTCAGCTTGGCCTAAGGCTTATTAAAGGTCTAAGTGAAAAAAGTGCTCAGCTTGTTGTGAGCCTCAGGCCGCCTACCGGGTTTGATAATATAGAGGCAGTACGTAAACTCGACATTCGTTCTGATGAGCTGGAGTCGCTTGCTAGCGCAGATGTATTTAGGAGCATTGCGGGCAATCGCTACCAAACACGTTGGCGACTAATGGACAAACAAACCAATTTACCGCTGTTTGAAAATACCCTTAATACGGATAGTTTTAGCACTGCCCCCAGCGTGGCTGAAAACTTGATTGAAGATTATGCATCTATCGGACTTTGTGTAAATGATCACCCTGTTGCACTTTTACACGAAGAACGAGATTTATGTTTTATTACTTCAGCGAAAGCACTACTTTTAAAACCTCACAAATCTGTTGTAAAAATACTTGGGTGTGTGACTGGGCGACAAGCGCCTGGTAGTGCTGCTGGGGTCACTTTTCTAACATTGGAAGACCATACAGGTAATATAAATGTCGTTATATGGCAGTCGACTGCACGTGCACAACATAAAACCTTTTTAAAAGCTAAACTTATGCAGGTTAATGGTATTATTGAACGCTCTAAGGAAGGAGTGATTCATATTATTGCGGGAAAGTTAATTGACCGAACACCATGGCTTGAAAATATCACTATGCCATCCAGAGACTTTCATTAAGTCCAATTGCGTATATACACCTTTAACAGTGTTCGGTATTTTAGTATCAAAATAGGTAGGAGTATGGCATGAAACAGGGGTTGTTTTGCCTTTTACTGATATGGATTAGTACGACGGCCACCGCTGATAAATTTATTGTGGGCTCACAAAACATAGAATATTACCCTCACTATAATTTTGCTTCTCCTATCGATAAGGGAGTAGGCTGGGCAATACTGGAAGCATTTTCAGAGTCATCCGGCCACGAATTTTCTTATCTATCGATGCCTGTTCGACGTCTTCAAATGGAAATGCTTAAAGGGCATGTGGATTTTGTCTATCCCGATAATCCCGGTTGGTATAACGATGTCACTAATAGCAAAGAAAAGTATTTCTCAATTGCGCTCACCCGAGCGGTTACAGGTACATTTGTAAAACCCAAGAATGTTAATAAAGGTATTAACTCTATTAAGAGAATTGCTATGCCTCTTGGCTTTACACCGGTAAATTGGCAAACGCGATTAGATCAAAACCTTATTAGAATAGTTTCCATCTCGGATACTTTTGCAGGTTTATCTTTACTCCAGTTAGAGCGTGTAGACGCCATAGATTTCGAATACCATGTGGGTAATTACTATTCCAACCAGTCCCCTCAAATTGGTCCTTTCATATTAGATATTACTCTCCCTCACAATGAGATCCCTTTTATGCTTTCTTCTCTAAGACACCAAGACGTCGTTGAGGAGCTAAATGCTTTTATAAATAACAACCCAACAATTATTGATTCAATTAGATTGCGCTATGGCATTACTTCGTTAGAAGCACTGACACAGCAAATACAAACTGAATTTAGTATTGAAGATAAAGACATTTGGCAGCCTCAATAAGCGTTTATGCGCTACTATTAAACTCTGTGTTCAATAATAGTATTCATTAATAAGGTAACCTCAGTGGGCTACATAAAACGGACTTTCTACTGCCTTCTCTTTATTTTCGGCGGCAATTTAGCGCAAGCAGAACAGTATATTATTGGTGCTCAAAATATTGAGTACTTTCCGCACTATGACTTTACTTCAAATGTTGATAAGGGTGTTGGCTGGGCAATTTTAGAAGCATTCTCTGAAGAGTCTGGACATGAGTTTGTATATCTAGACATGCCCGTTCGAAGGTTACAAATTGAATTAAATAAGGGGAATGTAGACTTTGTCTATCCTGATAACCCTCGTTGGAATAGCGAAGATACAGCCTTAGGTGAAAAAACTTATTCTAAACCTGTTGCTCATACCTTATCTGGAACACTCATTAGATCGGAAGATATTGGAAAGGGGCTAAACTTCATTAAGAAATTAGCGATTCCACAGGGGTTTACGCCGGTTAAATGGCAAAAGATAATTGATGATAACCTTTTATCTTTAGTTCCGATTGAAGAAACTTATAATGCACTTTCACTACTTCAACATAAAGAAGTGGATGCTGTAGATGTTGAATATCATGTTGGAAAGTATTTTACGCAGAGTTACCCTCAACTAGGTCCTTTTTCCGTTGATGTTACACTTCCTTTTATTGATGTCCCTTTTCTATTATCCACTTTACGTCACCCTGAAATAATAAAAGAGCTAAACCTATTTTTAGCGAATAACCCTAGGTTGATATCTACCATTTACGAAAAATACGGTATAAGTCTACCTGCAGACCTTATAGAAAGGTTTCGAACAGAGCAAAATGTTGAGAAAGACGATGTGTGGAAACCCCTGTAATAATTACTTATTTCAAGGAAATTATTAAATCGCTAAAAATTCATAAGCATTCCAAACAACGTTAATACTCTGAAAATGATAGGTTTTTATTTCTGGTCATGATTTTGCTTCTCTCCTTGTATATAAAGGAGACAACATGTTCAAACATACATTCAAACTTACCGTCCTAGCTTTGCTTTTAGTACCAAGCTTAGCGCAAGCCAAACAAACCGTCAGCGTTGATTACATGAATGGTTTTGACGATATCGAAGGTATTCGATTTGCCTATCGCCCCATAGAACATAACTTAAGCACTGGATGGTTTGGTGATATCAAACTTTACTGGGAGCTTAGCGCATACCATTGGGAATACGGTGAAGAAAATAACCATAGCACAAGCTACGCGCTATCAATCACGCCAATTTTTATGAAACAAATTAGCACTGTGTATGACTACCCTTTGTATGTTGAAGCAGGTATAGGGGCAAGTTTCATTAATGATGAGAAAGTAGCAGGTAAGGATATAGGATCTAATTACCAATTTGAAGATAGGCTCGGCTTAGTGCTTGAGCTTGATGAAAGCCAACACGTCGCTTTGCGCTACATGCACTTCTCTAATGGTGGATTTAATAGTGACAACCCTGGGTTGGATTTCATGAACCTGTCGTACGCATACAGCTTCTAATAGTCATTACTTCTAGTGTAGTGGGCTGCATGACCATAACTACTTTTATGTCTATTCTACTTGGTGAGTCTTATGAGAATATCTAAATTTGCTAAATTGAAAACTTATTTTCTAAAACAGTCAGATAAGCTATGGCGTGAAATCTGTAGCTTAGCCTACTAGATATATGTAATTTTATACTAAGTGATTTACTATGAAGCATGTGAGGGCGTTTGTTTTACCCTGATGTCATCAGCAGCAGAGCATCTTGATTTAGACCTTCATATCCCCCTACTTCATACCGGAAAGTCACAGTTGCTTTTCACTAGTTTTCAATAAGATCTTAATGGCAGACTTTGGCAACTGACTTACAGAGAAGCTCTTCTAGATAAACGCTCATTGATTAACACTTATTGATAGGTGCTAGTTCACGGGCATAGTGCTGACTAGCACTTTTCTTCAGGCATAAAAAAAGGGCTATCCGTTAGGATAGCCCTTCT
>NZ_JAGJDY010000010.1 GCF_018100795.1 Alteromonas sp. MMG017
ATGGATGCCGAAGCGGAGCCCCCATGGATGGGTTCACGGCGTGGCAGAGCCGCACTCTATACCTATGCAGCAAAGCGGCCTCAAGCAAATTGCGATAATTAATTAAACTAAACAAACTTTTGTACCTTACATACACAAGACCGGAGACAACAAGATGGCTAAACAATTAAGTGGCGCGGGATTACGCGGCCAAGTTGCGGGAAAAACAGCACTGTCTACTGTAGGCGTATCAGGTTCTGGCCTGACATACCGTGGTTACGATGTAAAAGATTTAGCAGCCAGCTGCCAATTTGAAGAAGTGGCTTATCTTATTTTGAAAGGCAAATTGCCTAACCAATCCGAGTTAGATGAATACAAAACCTTGCTTCGTGGAATGCGCGGATTACCTCAGGCCCTTAAAGATGTATTAGAGCGTATTCCAAAAGACGCACATCCTATGGACGTACTTCGTACAGGTTGCTCTATGTTGGGTAACCTTGAAATGGAAAACGACTTCAGCGAGCAAGAACACGCTACTGACCGCATGTTAGCTTGCTTCCCAAGTATTATTTGTTATTGGTATCGCTTTACTCACGATGGCATTCGTATTGATGTAGAAACCGATGACGATTCAATCGGTGGTCATTTCTTACACATGCTACATGGCGAAAAGCCTCGTGAGTTGCATGAGCAAGTGATGCACGTATCACTTATTTTGTACGCAGAGCACGAATTCAACGCCTCTACCTTTACCGCTCGCGTGTGTGCCTCAACCCTGTCAGACATGCACTCATGTGTCACTGGTGCTATTGGCTCTCTTCGCGGCCCATTACATGGCGGTGCAAATGAAGCAGCCATGGAAATGATAGAAGGCTTCACCTCAGCCGATGATGCTGAAGAAAAAATGATGGCTATGCTAGCGCGTAAAGACAAAATCATGGGCTTTGGTCATGCAATTTATTCTGAATCTGACCCTCGCAACGAGATTATTAAAGGCTGGTCTGAAAAACTAGCAGCCGATGTGGGTGACGATGTGCTTTACCCTGTTTCTGTGCGCTGTGAAGAAGTAATGTGGCGTGAGAAGAAATTGTTCTGTAACGCTGACTTCTTCCATGCATCAGCCTATAACTTTATGGGTATTCCTACTAAGTTGTTTACTCCTATCTTCGTAATGTCTCGCCTAACTGGCTGGGCGGCCCACGTGATGGAACAGCGCGCTGACAACCGCATTATTCGTCCGTCAGCGGAATATACCGGTGAAGATATTCGTGACGTACCTCCTATGTCTGCACGTAGTTAACGGCTAAGGCTTAAAATCATGAGTAATATGAATTACGAATACCGAAAACCTTTGCCTGGCGCAGGAATCGATTTTTTCGATACCCGCGAGGCCGTGGAAGCTATTGAGCCTGGCGCCTACGATAAACTTCCCTACACCTCTCGTGTGTTTGCTGAAAACTTAGTCCGCCGCTGTAACCCAGACGTATTAACTGATTCACTCAAGCAGTTTATTTACCGCAAGGACGATTTAGATTTTCCGTGGTTCCCTGCCCGCGTGGTATGCCACGATATTCTAGGGCAAACCGCGTTAGTTGACTTGGCTGGTTTACGGGATGCCATTGCCGCAAAAGGCGGCGATCCGGCGAAAGTAAATCCAGTCGTGCCTACCCAGTTAATTGTCGATCACTCATTAGCCGTTGAACATGCGGGTTTTGAACCCGACGCGTTTGAAAAAAACCGCGCTATTGAAGACAGACGTAACGACGACCGTTTTCATTTTATCGACTGGACTAAACTAGCGTTTAAAAACGTGGATGTGATACCGCCCGGTAACGGCATCATGCACCAAATCAACTTAGAGCGTATGTCACCAGTTATTCAATCACGTGACGGCGTAGCCTTTCCTGATACCTTGGTTGGCACCGACAGTCATACCCCGCATGTTGACGCACTAGGCGTTATTGCGATTGGTGTGGGCGGCCTTGAAGCGGAAAGCGTCATGCTAGGGCGCGCTTCTTACATGCGCCTACCCGATATTGTGGGTGTTGAGCTTACTGGTAAGCCTCAGCCAAACATTACTGCTACCGATATCGTGTTAGCCCTTACCGAGTTTTTACGTAAAGAACGCGTGGTGTCTTCTTATTTGGAATTTTACGGCGAGGGAACCACTCACCTCACCCTTGGCGATCGCGCCACTATTTCAAACATGACGCCAGAATATGGCGCTACCGCGGCGATGTTCTACATTGACCAGCAAACCATAGACTATTTGCGTTTAACAGGCCGAGAAGAAAAGCAAATTGCGTTAGTTGAACAGTACGCGAAGCACACCGGTTTATGGGCAGATTCATTAGCCAGTGCCGAATACGAGCGCGTTCTCACCTTTGATTTATCTTCTGTTGGTCGCAACATGGCTGGCCCATCTAATCCACATGCTCGTTTAGCCACCAGCGATTTGGCTCAGCGCGGTGTTGCTAGTGCCTGGGAACAAGAAGACGGCAAAATGCCCGATGGCGCAGTAATTATTGCTGCCATTACCAGTTGTACCAATACATCTAATCCTCGAAATGTGATTGCAGCAGGTTTAATTGCCCGCAATGCAAACAAGCGTGGTTTAACCCGTAAACCTTGGGTGAAAAGTTCGCTAGCCCCTGGCTCTAAAGCGGTAAAACTGTATTTAGAAGAAGCCGATTTGATGGGCGAACTAGAACAGTTAGGCTTTGGTGTAGTGGCTTTTGCCTGCACAACCTGCAACGGTATGAGCGGCGCGCTAGACCCTAAAATTCAGCAAGAAATTATAGACCGCGACTTATACGCCACAGCAGTACTTTCTGGTAACCGTAACTTCGATGGCCGTATTCACCCGTATGCGAAACAAGCCTTTTTGGCCTCACCGCCATTAGTAGTGGCTTACGCTATTGCAGGCACTGTCCGTTTTGATATTGAAAAAGACGTGTTAGGTATTGATAACGACGGTAACCCGGTCACGCTTAAAGATATTTGGCCAAGCGATGAAGAGATTGATGCCATTGTCGCGCAAAGCGTGAAACCAGAGCATTTTCGTAAAGTGTACGAGCCCATGTTCGACTTAAAAGTGAATACTGGCAGCGACATTAGCCCGCTATACGATTGGCGTGAAATGAGCACCTATATTCGCCGCCCACCTTATTGGGAAGGCGCGATGGATGCTGAACGTACTATGACGGGCATGCGTCCGCTGGCGATATTAGGCGATAACATTACTACTGATCATCTATCGCCTTCGAACGCGATTATGGCTGCTAGTGCAGCCGGTGAGTATTTGGCGAAAATGGGCTTGCCAGAAGAAGACTTTAACTCTTATGCCACCCACAGGGGCGATCATTTAACGGCGCTTCGCGCCACCCTTGCGAACCCGAAAGTGTTCAACGAGATGGTGCTTGAAAATGGCGAAGTGAAGCAAGGTTCGCTTGCTCGCATTGAGCCTGAAGGCAAAGTGGTTCGCATGTGGGAAGCCATTGAAGCCTACATGGAGCGCAGGCAGCCACTGATTATTGTGGCGGGTGCCGACTATGGTCAGGGCTCTTCACGTGATTGGGCTGCCAAAGGTGTACGCTTAGCTGGGGTTGAAGTGATTGCCGCAGAAGGCTTCGAGCGCATTCACCGTACCAACTTGCTTGGCATGGGTGTATTGCCACTTGAATTTAAACCGGGCACAACCCGTAAAACTCTCGAGCTTGATGGTACTGAAACCTACGACGTTAAAGGTGAACCTGCACCGGGCGCAACCTTAACCTTGGTGGTGAATCGTGCCAATGGTGAAACCTTAAACGTACCGGTAACCTGTCGCTTAGATACCGCAGAAGAGGTATCGATTTACAGCGCAGGCGGTGTACTTCAGCGTTTTGCCAAAGATTTCTTAGAAGCTGAAGCTACGTAGTTATCGCTGGGATAGGGGAAAGTAATGTCGGTACAGGGCACGCCGTAAATACGTCCCTGTAGGCTCCCAATTCGCATCCATGCGAATTGAGGGCCCTGAACCGACATTACCTTTCCCCATGCATTATCCAACAGCATTAATTAGAAGATGAATTTAGGTGGTAGATTTAGAGGTTGTTCAGAATTTAAATGTTTACCTCCCTTAACTACAGTATGGATTGGTGTGTTTTGAGCAGGGCTTAATCGTTATCACTCTTAGTAAGCAATGATCGTAATCAACCATTGCAACCAGCAATCGTAACAAATCATCGTAACCAACCATTGCCACCAATCAAAAAAGGAATAAACAATGAAGCATGCTCCTCAAATCCGTGTACCGGCTACTTATATGCGTGGTGGTACAAGTAAAGGTGTGTTCTTTAACGTATCTGATTTGCCCGAAGCGGCGCAGCAGCCCGGGCCGGCGCGAGATGCGCTTTTATTGCGAGTGATTGGCAGCCCAGATCCTTACGGTAAGCAAACCGATGGTATGGGTGGGGCGACATCAAGCACCAGCAAAACCGTGCTTCTAAGCAAGAGCGAGCGCGACGGCTACGATGTCGACTACTTGTTTGGTCAAGTCTCTATCGACAAGCCTTTTGTGGATTGGAGCGGTAACTGCGGTAACTTAACTGCCGCTGTGGGCGCATTTGCAATCAATAATGGGTTGGTCGATGCCAGTAAAATTCCAGACAACGGCGTTGCCGTAGTAAATATTTGGCAAGCGAATATCAACAAAGCCATTATTGCCAAGGTGCCTATTACTAATGGTGAAGTGCAAGAAACTGGCGACTTTGAGTTAGACGGAGTGACGTTTCCAGCCGCTGAAGTGGAAGTGGCTTTTGTCGACCCAGCCGATGGTGAAGGGGCGATATTCCCTACCGGCCGTTTAGTCGATACTCTTGAAGTGCCTGATGTAGGCTCTTTCAGCGCCACTATGATTAACGCTGGTATTCCTACTATCTTCATTAACGCTGAAGATATTGGCTATACGGGTACCGAACTGCAAGATGATATTAATAATGATGACGCCGCCCTAGCCAAGTTTGAAGCTATTCGTGCTTATGGCGCAGTTAAAATGGGGCTAATTAACGATATTGGCGAAGCAGTCACACGCCAGCATACCCCCAAGGTAGCTATGGTTGCGTCACCTAAAGGCTATAAGGCCTCTAGTGGTAAAGACATTTTAGGAAATGACATTGATGTACTCGTGCGCGCTATGTCGATGGGTAAATTGCACCACGCCATGATGGGCACGGCCGCTGTAGCCATTGCTGCAGCTGCGGCTATCCCTGGCACACTCGTAAACCTAGCGGCTGGCGGCACAGAGCGTGAAGCCGTTGTTTTCGGGCACCCATCAGGCACCTTGCGTGTAGGCGCAAAAGCTAGCTTCGAGAATGATAAATGGAACATTGAACAAGCGGTTATGAGTAGAAGCGCTCGAATTTTAATGGAAGGCTGGGTTCGTGTGCCCCAAGAGCAGAATTAGTTGACTGGCAATAAACGTAAGTGCCCCGTAACAGCTCACAAGCTAGTTATGGGGTACGATGATATTTTATTATTCTAAAAACCATTCCCTTAAAGGTAGCGTAGCCGCGCCAACCGCAACCGGACTTCTTGTGACTTCCGCGCACACAATTTCAGGTAAGGGTCGCTTTGCGCCTCGCCTGAACTGCGCATAAACATCAATTCGAGGAATGACCTTCTCAGCCAGCTGGGTAGGAATATGACCACCAATTATTATAGCTTGGCTGTCGAGTAACGCGGAGCTTGCGGTAGCGACCAAATCAAAAGAATCCTGAACCTTATAAATCCATTCATCTACCCCAGGCCAGTTAGGATCGAAGGTTTCATTTAACTTATAGATTGAAGGTACGTCGACACCGTGCTTTGACAAGATTCTCTGTAGCAATTGTAAGTTAGGATGACTATAAAGCTTGGCTGGAAGCATGTCACCGAGCTCACCGGCGTTGCCATGCGTACCACGAATCATGTCGCCGTTATTGACCAGCCCACCACCAAACGCACTTGAAACAAACAAGTACACAAAGTTTTTGTACTGTCGCCCTACCCCTGCAATACCCTCTCCAGCTGCCGCGCCAGTTCCATCGTTAACCACCCAAGTAGGCAGTTGAAAGGCTTCTGCAACCGTTTCTGCAATATTAATTTCCGCCCACTCTTCAATGGCATGGTGGGTATTCATTTTTCCATCAGTAGAACTGAAAAAGCCAGAGATCCCCACTCCCATACCTAAAATTCGGTCAGTAGGAATAGCGTGGGTCTCAATCAATTCATTCGCCATGGCTACCGCTTTTCGCAATACCGACTCAATACCCATATCATCAAGCTCAAGAATTAAGGTATCGACAACCTCGCCAGTAAAGTCCAGCACAGCTACCGAAATTGCATCGAGTAATACCGATAAACCAAACGAATAGGCGAACGCTGGATTGGGCGCTATACCTGATGCACTTTTGCCTTTCGATGATTTGGTTTCAGTGCTGCTTTCGTCTTTTTCTTCGTTAACTCGAAGTACGCCTTGTTCAATCAGTCCTTTCACAAGTCGTGACACGGTTTGCTGAGGAATTTGGGTCTGCTCTGCTATTTTGCTTTGCGTGGTGTTCATGTTCCAAAACACTTCACGCACAATAGCGCGAGGGTTATCCGGTAATAATTTATCACCTTTGCTAACAGTAAAAGCCGATCGTAAAAGCTGATTATTTTTAATAGACGCAAGCATAATTAGCACTTCATTAACGTAAGAGGGCAAGGTATAAAACCGAATTATACCCTTGCCATCACACAGTTACAGTTTTAAAAAACACAAATAACACGAAAGTCGTTTACGTTGGTGCGAGTGGGCCCGATGACAATATGGTCTTTTAAGCCATCAAAAAACGCAAAACTATTGTGCTGTTCAATAAGGTTATTTAAGTCTAGCCCTTTTTCTGATGCGCGAGAAAGCGTATTTTCGTCAATATAACCTCCCGCTACATCTTTGCTGCCATCAACCCCATCAGTGTCGGCGGCAAGCGCACATATACGTGCTTGTCCTCGCAAGGCTTCGGCCAATACCATCAAATATTCTTGGTTCGGCCCGCCCTCGCCCTCGGTATCACCCAAAGTAACTGTGAGTTCACCACCAGAAAACAATAAGCAGGTTTCACCTTTTCTTTTATAGTCTAACGCTATCTCAGCGTGACGTTTTGCCACCTCGGCAGCTTCGCCAGTTTCAGCGTAGCTAATAACGTGCGTATTCCAGCCCTCGGTTTGTGCTCTTTTAACCCCAACATCTATTGCCGTATTTGCGTTGGCAACAATGTGATAATCACCACTTATTCTGGGCAACGGTGGGGCGTGCTTCAAATGTTCGGCAATACCACTGACTTCATCCCAACCATATTGCTCTAATATAGCGAGTGCTTCGTCAGGGGTGGAGTTATCTTGTACCGTTAAACCAGACGCAATAAAGGCGGGGTTATCACCCACAACATCCGATATCACCAAAGACGTGTTTTTACCTTTGCTGGCTGCGGCTAACCGCCCACCTTTAATTAATGAAACATGCTTTCGTACCGTGTTCATTTCTTCAATACTGGCACCGCTTCGTAGTAAGAACTTATGTAGTTTTAGTTTTTCTTCAAGAGTAACGCCCTTAGCCGGTGCACAGGCCAGCGCAGAGCCACCACCAGAGATAAGAAAAATAACGTGCTCGTTTTTCGGCACACGGCTAGCGATATCCATTAAGGTATTAGCCGCTATAACACTTTTTTCATCGGGTACCGGATGAGAAGCACTCATTACCTTTATATTCCCAGTTGACCCCGTGGCTTCGTACCCATAACGGGTAACCACCGCGCCGTAAGCATTGTTGCCAAAATAACGATAGGCCTCTTGCGCCATATCGGCGGCGGCTTTACCCGCACCGAGTATGCATACCTTCTCGTAAGGCGAGAAAGCAGTAAAATAGGAGCCAAGACACGCTTTAGGTTTACTTACGTCTACCCCTGACAGGTAAAGCGAGGTTAAGAAATCTTTATTCATAGCACATCCTGTTAGCTAAAAAGTGATGGTAAAATCATGCAGGTTATCACCATGAAAGCGAAAAATGCGCTTAGTAAAATGATGTCTTTCCACGTTAAAATTGAATGGAAAGTTAATTTTTGCAGTGCTACCCCTTTTGGGTGATGTGTAGGCCATGCAATGCTAGTAACCCACGCTACCGAACATGTCACCACGAACCCAATCACGTTCCACCAGAACCAGAAAACCTCGGGTACAAATAACCACACTATGATATTAGTGCCTACGCCAGCGATAAGTCCTAGGTTCACATGGCGCCCTTTTAGCGTTTGACTTAATACTGCCAATAAGAACAGCGCCAAAATAGGACCATAGAATACCGAGCCTACTTTGTTGATAGCTTCAATAATAGTAGGCGCAATATTACCTGCGAACAGTGAAAGCACTAGCGTAATAGCGCCCCACACCAGCCCTGTAAACTTAGCCAGACGCAGGTAGTTAGAATGCTCTAAGTCTTTATTGGTAATGCGACAATAGTCTTCAACGGTAACCGCAGATAAAGAATTAATGGCCGAACTTAGTGAAGACATAGCCGCTGATAATATGGCTACAATCAGCAAGCCGATAAGTCCATGTGGCAAATAATTAAGAATAAACGTGGGCATTAGCCAATCAGGGTTATTGGCTGGAATTTTTTCAAAGAAATCTAAGTTCGTTAACGCCAGCGTACCGACAATAAGCCCTGAAAAGCAGTACAGCAAGGTGATCGGAAAACGTACTATACCGTTTGCCACAATCATTTTTCTTAGGTCGTTTTCATTCCTAGCCGATAAAGCGCGCTGCGCCTGTGTTTGGTCACAGCCATAATAAGATGCATATAAAACAAGACCACCAAATAGCATAGGTAGAAAGCCAAACCCATCACCATTGAAGCCGAATGATGTAAAGTTAATCGCCACTAGACGTTCTTTTGGCACCTCGGCGATAAGCACATCTAGCCCACCTAGTGCATTAAGGCCAATGGCGATACAAGCAATGGTGCCAAGCACTATAATAACCATTTGAATGGCATCAGCGTAAACCACCGCTTTCATGCCGCCTTGAAGCGAGTAAAGCACGGTAATAATACCGGTCAATATTACCGCTTGCCACGCTTCAATACCCATAGTGCCCTGTAGAATGATAGACACCGCATAAATCATTATTCCCGTGGCAAACGCGCGGCTAAATTGAAACACAACGCTAATTAACACCCGCGTTGCGCGGCCAAAGCGTTGCTCAAGGTAATCATAAATACTAACCACGCCCGACTTATACAGTGTGGGCAAAACAGTACCTAGTAGCAATATCATCGCAATAGGAATTGCTAGCTCGTAGGAAAGCCAAATCATGCCCCCACCTTCACGCAACCCTACGAATGCAGGTGCAGAGATAAAGCTAATGGCAGAAAGTTGAGTCGCCATGACTGAAAGAGTAAGAGGTTTCCAGCCTAATGAACGGCCGCCAAGAAAATAATCACCCTTGCTTTCTTGTTGTCGCATGGAAAAACCCATTACAAGCAAAGCACCCAAGTAGCCAACCACGACAATATAATCTAGTAAATTCATATGCGGTTCTTATTATGCGTTAGTAATAAAAAATGCTGATAGCGCCATACGGAACTATCAGCAATGGGGAGGTCAACGTCGACTAAAAATCGTAGCGTACACGCAGCGATACGCGGCGTGGTAAAATGGGACGACCTACAAAATAAGACTCGCCCGCCGTTTGGCTATTGCCAAGACGTGGAGAACCTTCTGTAACACCATCTGAATCAAACAAGTTCCAAACCGCGATACTGGTTCGAATGCGTTCACCTTGTCCAAGCTCCCAGGTGTAACCTGTATCTAAACGGAACACATGGAAATCATCTAGCTCAACGGAGTTCGCATCATTGGTGAAATTTTTACCGTGGTAGTTGTGATAAAAAGAGATGTCCCAGTCATCTAGCGTATAGCGTAGTGAAGAGTTGAACATAACTTTCGGCTTTCTGCGTAACTCGTTACCTACCACACTTGGATCAGATTCATACTCTGTGAACTCATGGTCGGTGTAGGTGAAGTTAGCATCGAAAATAAGGTCGTCGGTAATATTGTAGCTACCCACTACCTCAACCCCGTAAGCCTCGGTAGATTGAAAAACGGGCACTTCTACAGCAACGCCATTTTCATCATTTACAAAGTCGACTGAGCGGCGATCTTCAAGGTCGGTTTTAAACAGCGCTACGGTACCCACGAAATCGTTGAAGAAGAATTTGGCTCCAAGTTCCGCTTGCTTAACAATTTCACTTTCGTAGGTGCCTGGCTCACCGTTCGGATCGAACGCAACACCACGCAGTTCTGGGAAGAAGAACCCTCGAGAATAGTTGGCGTACACATTGAAGTTGTCTGCCATTTTATACAATGCTGCAACCGAGTAAGCGATTTCAGAATTAGACACGTTGCCATGTGTAAGCGCACCATTACCTGTGACGTTTTGCTGTAAATCGGTATAAAGAGAAGGGTCATCATTTACAATTACTGTTTGGCTTCCTTCGCGTGTTATGGTGCCGTCAATATCTTCCCAGCGAATACCTACGTCAATAATCCAATCGTCGCTTTGCATTTGATCGGCAATATAGAATGCGCTTCTGCGAGCAGAAATAGTGGCATCAGAGAAGCTTATGCCAGGGCCTGTTACCCCGTTTTGGCTAACAATAATGTCGTTGTTGTCGCCATCGGTGATGGTTAAATCAACCAATCTTGCTTGGTTGTTAAATTCACCTAAGTAACGGGTAATAACATTGTTGTCTTCTGCTTCTGAACTAGAAAAGAAGGTACCCACAGTAATGCTGTGAGAAAAGTCGCCTACATCTAAGTATTTCACTAGGTTCAGTTCAGATGAAAAGTCGGTAACCGGTCTGTCTCGGTCCAGAATACGGTTAGCAAATAACAAGTCACCTTCAGGTAACGCAATATCGGTACCAGCATAGGTAAACTGCGCATCTTGAACATCGCCTAAGCCACGGCTTGCTAAATATTCACTCTGCGTTTCGGGTACGTTGATTATACCGTCGCCATCAAGAAATAAGTTAAATTGATGGTCGTAGCTGGCATACTTAGCACGAGCAAGCACGTTGAAATCGTTGCCCAGTTCTTTTTGAAACTCCATAGAAATTGAGCCACCCTGAGTGGCCACACCTTCTTCAATGGGGGTTGTATATCTGCCGTTCGCGGTATCGTAGGATAAGCCAGAAGCATAGAAGGTTTGTGTCGACTCTACTTCGCTACCATCATTACCGGCTACGCGGTCTCGGCTTTGAGAATCCAGCGGTATAGGTAAAAAGAACTGCACTTGATCATCAATAGCTTGGCCATAAATAGTGAAATAACCACTCCCATCATCGAATTCTTTGTGTAAGTTACCGCGAAGCTGATAGCCCTCTGTAGGTAAACCAGTATCAATGGGGCCCTCATCGTAACGATAAAAACCTGATAGGGCGTAAAATAGCCCTTTTTCGTTAAGCGGGCCGCTAGTCGCAAAATCTATTCTTTTACGATTATTGTCTGAAAGCTCAAGTTGCACTGTGCTTTCCGCTTCTTCAGTGCCCTTTTTAGACAGGTAGTTAATGACACCGGCGACAGAACCTTGCCCAAACAAATTAGATACACCGCCTCGCACAAACTCAACCCGTTCAATACCTAGGTCATTTCGATAGTAAACATCGTAAGCGGACGAGTTTAAGCCAAACGCACTCAATGTTGGCGACCCGTCATATAACAAAGGCGTGAATTGAAACTGGCCTGAAGAAGGTAAACCACGAACTTGAAGGTTAGTTGCTACTTCACCTCCACCACCTTCAACTTTAACGCCTGGTACATAACGCAACACATCTGCTTGGCTACTCATCGAAAGCTTTGCCACTTCAGCCTCACCAAGTGAAGTTGTCGATTGCGGCGTTTCGGCAATTAGGCGCGCTCGGCTCGTTCCTGTTACGACAATCTGTTCGTAGTCGACTTTCTTCTTATCAACACTTTCTTCTTTGGTTTGCTGATTTGTGTCTTGCGCTAATGCATTTCCTGCTAATAGCGAAGAAATGGTAGTGGCTAGAAGTAGTTTGTTCACGGTGTATCTCCAATATGTTTTGGCATTTGGTGTTGCTAACGGCTTCCCACTTTGCCGTACATCACCTATTTATAATTAACTTCGCATTTACAATAAAACACATTTTTCTTACTTTCAACCCAAAATGGGTTTATTTTTTTAACTATTGTGTAATAATCATCTTAATTCGAACTCAAGATGGGTATTTAGATGACTACTATCGCCACACAAACTGACGAACAGTTAATTGCTGACGCAAAAGCTACGCTAATTAAAAACGACTTAGGTGGGTACACAGTGCCTACTCACGGCCTTTACCCGTTTCAGTGGAATTGGGACTCTGCCATTGTGGCGCTAGGCTGGCTTCCGTTTGATGAACCTCGTGCATGGGAAGAAACCACTTCACTGTTAAGTGCTCAATGGAAAAACGGCATGGTGCCTCACGTTGTTTTCCACCAGCATTCTGATACCTATTTCCCTGGCCCTGATATTTGGGGTGTTAAAAATAATCCCGACAGTACATCGATTACTCAACCGCCGGTGCTGGCCACGGTTATTCGCCAATTATTCGAACAAACTAAAGATAGAGCGCTAGTCGACTCTCAAATATCGCAGATTGTTCAACAACTTATTGACTATCACTTATGGTGGTATAAGCAGCGCGATCCTGAATACACTGGGCTAGTGGTAAGCTATCACCCATGGGAATCAGGCATGGATAACAGCCCAGCGTGGGATGATGCATTACGCGCTGTACCCAAAGTGGGTTGGGAATACACCCGCCGCGATATCAATCACATCGATGCCTCTGAGCGTCCGCACAAAGAAGAGTACGACCGTTTTCTATACCTTGTAGATTTCTTCCGCAAAATGAATTTTGATGACACGCTGATTTATCAAGACTGCCCTTATCGTGTTAATGATGTAAGTATCATCTCGATTCTGCATCGCGGGACAAAGGATCTCCTTGCCCTATGCGACACGCTAAACATCGATAACAAACAAACGGCCTATTTAGCCCATCGTATGGATTTAACCGAAGCGGCAATAGGTAAACTGTGGTCTGGCGAAACCAGTATGTTTCATAGCTTTGATACCCGCAGCGGCAAATTGTGCAGTGCAAGAACCAATGCTGGATTACTGCCATTTTTTGCAGGGCTGGTAAACGAAAACCTCACGCCAAAACTTATCGACGTACTTGATGACTGGCTTACCGATCAACCCTTTGCTATATCGTCAACTCATCCTGAAGATCCTTGTTATGAGCCACAACGTTATTGGCGCGGACCTATTTGGTTACACATTAACTGGATGATTACGCTGGGATTAGAAGACTACGGTTTCTTAAAGCAAGCTAAACAAGTGACCGATGCGAGCAGAAACCTTATTTACACTAGCGGGTTTAATGAGTCTTTCCATGCAGAAACAGGCGCAAGAAGTGGTGGAGCTGACTTTTCATGGACAGCGGCCATGGCACTTTATTGGCTTCTACCCAACCAAGAATAATAAGGTGAGGGAATAATGATGACTTCAGTGACAACGAATAAAACGCCTCGCGATCTCGCGTTCTCATCACCGGATTTTCTTAGCCAACATATAAAAAGTATTTTGGCATTTTATGAACCGAATGTTGACGCCCTGTCTGGAGGCTTCCATCAAAACTTTTCTGATGATGGCAGTGTGTTTGATGAAAACACACGCCATTTGGTTAGCTCAACCAGATTTGTTTTTAATTATGCTCGCGCTTATTTAGCGTTTGGTGATAGCCGGTACCTATCTAGAGTAGCGTCTGGAATTAAGTTTCTTCGCGAGTATCACTTAAACCCCGAAACTCAAGGCTATGCGTGGGTGTTAAATGTAGAGGGTGTTAAGCACAACGTTAAAGATGCTACCAATCATTGTTATGGATTAGCCTTCGTGATGCTGGCTTACAGCTGGGCATATCGAGCTGGTATGACTGAGGCGAAAGACTATTTAGACGAGACCTTCGCGTTAATGGACACCCACTTTTGGGATAAGGATTACGGGCTCTACAAAGACGAGTTTAATGCTGATTTTAGTACTTGCAGTGACTACCGTGGACAGAATGCAAATATGCATAGCTGCGAAGCGTTAATAGCGGCCTTTGAAGCCACTCAAGACCAGCGCTTCTTAAAACGCGCTTTACTGGTTGCCGAAAATATTACCTTACGCCAAGCAGCAAAAGCTGATAACCGCATATGGGAACATTACACTTCAAGCTGGGAGGTTGATTGGGAGTACAACAAAGACGATCCTAAAAACCTATTCCGCCCATGGGGTTTTCAGCCTGGTCATCATACTGAATGGTCTAAACTCTTGTTACAGCTTAATCAGTATAGCCCTCAACCTTGGCTGGTTGAGCGAGCGCAAAGCCTGTTTGATGCTGTGATAGATATAAGTTGGGATAGCATAAATGGCGGCATAGCCTATGGGTTTGCGCCAGATAGCAGTGTATGCGACAACGAGAAATATTTTTGGGTGCAGGCAGAAAGTTTCGCCTGTGCAGCAAGATTGGCTATCGTCACACAAGATGATAAATACTGGGATTGGTACCATCGTATTTGGCAATACGCGTGGACGCATTTTGTCGATCATGAGTATGGAGCCTGGTTCAGAATTCTATCGCCTGAAAACGGCAAGTTAGAAACCACTAAAAGCCCAGTCGGCAAAACCGATTACCATACTATGGGAGCCTGCTACGATGTAATGGACGCATTAACCTTTAATGCTCATAAATAGTAGATAGCTGATAGTAGCATTATCACTTTTTAATACCTTGGATGCAGCGGCACTTAGCTTTTTAACAACGTTGCCGCTACATCCAAGATTTTCGTTTCGATTCCACTTCAAACAACACATTATTCGCCAATTCATTCGCATAATTTTCAGGTAAAAATGGGACTGAAATAGCGCCAGATGCTAATACAAACTGCACCGTTGCCAGCTTTCGCCTTTTCATAAATACACTTTGCTTTACCACTACCTGCTGAACTTTGTAGGGTTCGAAGCATAAATAATCCACGCCTATGCGCCCTCGCCTTACATAAATGTATTTATCATCACTTGCCACGCCCCAGCGCCACCATCTAAGCGCAATAACACCCAGCAGTACTGCGCTAACAAAGGTGACGCCTGCGGTAATATCTAAATGCTCTATATAGATACCAAATCCAGTACCTACCACGAAAGGAATAGAAAGCCCGGCGATAACCCAATGTAAAATATACCGCTTGCTAATGGGCTGGTAATCGCTACGGCGAATTTTACTCTGCGGCATGACCTCTTGGCTTAATTCATCCGCTTCGTCTTCGGTAACAGAAGGTACAATAAGCCGGTTTGGCGACATTAGCTCATTGGTACTGTGCCCAATTGATGCGTTTTGCTCGAAATACAAGTTCACGCGCTTAAGAATTCTGTCTAACCAATCTTGCTTTGCCGAGATAACCTGAATGCGAGATGCTCGCATACTCACTTCTTGTTTGTTCAATAAACCACTTCTACGGATGTACCTGTCATGCTGACGAGATAACGTATAGTCGTAAAAGGTAAATAACGCGCCGCCGATACTAATCAGTGCCACTATTGCCATAGCCATCATCAGCATGACAAAGGCGTACAAACCAAACTGCCACCAGGCTATGGTTTGCTCACCAACCAGCTGGTTTAGCTGCAAGCCCTTTTCAGCCAACCATTCCGATAGATAGCCAAAGGCATTGTCATAAAACGGGGCTGCGGCGCCTAACAAAATCCATACTCGGTTGTTGGTAATGCCGTGAATGACAATATCGGTGATAGAGCGCCTGTTGAGTACGGTTTCGCCATCTCCATTGGTCTGTGAATAACGCTTGCCTTGATCGCCATTAACCACACTATTAATAGCGCTATCAGCATTGGCAACTGCAGTGCCATGATTTGTATGAGAACTGTCCTCGCTGTCTTCTACAAACTTGTGGTCTTGATGCTCGGCTAGTACCTGCTTTCTTAGCGCATGGGCATAGGCCAAAGGAACGGCAACTATTTTGGCCTCTTCTCCGGCACTTCCCGCGGTATCAAGTATCACCAGTGCAAAACCGAACGGTCGGTAGTAGAAAGGTAATTCAATTTTTACATTCTGAATGCGCCAAAAAGGCAGGTTAGTATAACTTCTTGAAAACACCCCACTGTGAATTTCAACGTGCTGATTGCTAACTCTAAAGCGGTACATAAAGAAGCTAACAACACCGCTTGAAAAGAAAATAATGAGAATAGCCGCAATACCTAATAGGGTGTTTGGCGATTGAATGTTATCGGTAATATTGGCCGTTACCGCTATGGCTGGTACGGCGTAGATAGCGCCTTGCGCCATGTTTTTAATGCTGCGAAGGGTGAAATACGCAATGGCTATGGGTGAAAGTCTTCGCCAGTCTTCGCCGGTGTCCACCTTAACGGCTTGCCCTCCCGCACTGCTTTCGGAAGGCTTCGCTGTGTCTACTTCGGGGGAAGCCACTATTTTGCACTCACATCTTTATGATCGAGAATGAACTGCCTTAATCGCTCGGCCACTTCCACTTCTATACCTGGAATTTCAAATGTGTGGGTGGCGCCACCAGCTGAAAATACCTGCAAAGAAGCTAACCCCGCTAATCGGGCTAGCGGCCCTCTTTTCAATTCAACGTGTTGAACACGCAATATAGGTTGGCAAGACAACGACCTAAATATTAAGCCTGACTGCAAGCTTAGGTCTTGTTCACGTAGGGCATATTTAATAAGCGGATCGGCAAAGAAATGATAGGTCGCCCATAAACAACCCAATACACAAATTCCTATAATAATGTATGGATACGCTATGGCTAAAGGTTCGGGCAGCATAAAGAAAGACTGATAACGTAATGCGCTTGCAACCATGATTAAAACAAACGCAATGCCAAAAGCCAATGAGATATTAATAACGCGGTAACGCGGAGAAATAGCTTCTAAGTTTAATTGGTTGAGTTGCGGTATGTCTGACGCAGTCTTGTGCTCATTAGTCGTTACAGCGTTTAGCTGAGCATTGCTAAACGTCTCGTTGTCGGTGCCCATTGTCATTACGTCTACCCCTTGTAAACTCGCGAAATCGACTTCCAAATAAAAACGGGGCTTAATCAGCCCCGTTTTTTGGTAAACGATTTAATCGTCTACCCGCTGCTGATTAAGCCACTCTTGTAAGGCTTTCATGTCGTGCTGTACGGCCATTTGCAACTCTTCAACCCAATCGTGGACGTTCTGCCACCACGTAGGGTGGTCACCCTGTTGGATTTGATTAGCAATACGCTGTACACGTGCAAGCCCTACAGAGCCTGCCGCGCCTTTAATCTTGTGTGCTTGTGAGCACACTTCAGATTTTTCATCGGCACTTAGGCTTAACTGCAAAATTTCCATGTATTCAGGCATTTTTTCCTGAAACACTTTAACGCTTGCCCGCACCATGTCATCGCCTATTGTATCCACTAACATCTGGAGCAAGTCCATATCTAAAATGTTACTTAATATTTTGCTAGGCTCTGGTGGGCGCTCTACCTGCCCTTCAACTTCTAACGGTGCAGGTGGCGCATGGAATAACTCGTTAAACACCTCAATCACACGAGACTTCTTGATGGGCTTGGCAATAATATCGTCCATGCCGTTCTGCAAATACTCTTCCCGCTTTTTAATCACATTTGCAGTAAGTGCCACAATAGGCGTTTGCATCACTAAATCTTCTTCATGCAGCGTACTGGCCACGTCGAAGCCGGTCATATCAGGTAATTGAATGTCTAACAGTATTAAGTCGTATTGATTCTCGCGGGCTTTATCAATAGCTTCTTGTCCTGTCATGGCCACATCCACCTTTTGCCCCATTTTTTCAAGCAAGGCTTTGGCAACCATCACGTTAAGCTCAATATCTTCTACCAACAGAATATTCAAATCGGTAACTTGAAGCTGCGCCACTTGCATAGGCTTTTTCGATATTTCTACCGGTAGCTCTATTTCAAAGCGCGTACCTTTACCTACCACACTGGTAACCTTGATATTGCCCTTCATTAAATCGACCATTTGCTTACAAATAGCCAAACCAATACCGGTACCCGTGGCTGATTGATGATCAGGGTGGTCAACTTGATAATACATGGCGAAGATTTTTTCTATCTCTTCTTCAGGTATTCCTACCCCAGTATCTTCAATCACAAAGGTGACGAACGCTAAGTCATTTTCAGGTTTGGTGGCTTCAATCGATAAACTTACGTGACCTTTTTGGGTAAACTTCACTGCGTTAAACAGGATATTCCACAAAATTTGGCGCAAGCGCGTACCGTCTACTTCAACCAACCTTGGAAGAGGTTCTTTAATTGTCGTTTTAAGTTCTAGCTGTTTATCACCGGCTAACAGTCGAATAATACTGCTTAGCTCTTCGGTAAAATCTCGCAGCGACACGGTTTTTAAACTTAGCTCGACCTTGTCTCTATCTAGCTTATCCAAATCGATAATATCGTTGAAGATGTTACCCAATGTGATAGCACTAGCATAAATAGTACTTACCCAGCTAAATTGCTCTTCACTTAATTCGGTATCGCGCAGCATTCTACTTAAGCCAACAATACCGTTTAGCGGCGTACGTAGCTCGTGGCTAATCGTGGCGATAAAGCGCGTTTTATCGGTACTGGCTTTCGCTGCTGCATTTTCTGCTTGTTTACGTTCAGTCATGTCTCGACCAAATGATAGCAAGCCTAAACGGTTGCCTTCTTTATCGAAGAATGGAACCCGCTTCATTTCGAAGTAGCGGCGGCGGCCATCGGCAAAGCGTAGCCATAACTCTTCGGTAATACTGGCGTTTGTTTCTAGTACTTCGTGATCACTGGCAACAATTTGGCGTGCCAAGTCTTCTTCATAAACATCGGTAGGGGTTAAGCCCAACAGCTCCTGCTCTGTTTTACCGGTCATGAGTTCTGCTATACGGTTGCAACCAGCAAAGCGCCCTTCTTCGTTTCGGTAGTAAATAAGATCTGGCGAGGCATCAATTATCGAGCGAAGTAAGGTAGATAAGCGGCGGGCTTGTGCTTCTTGTTCAGATTTATCCTGAATTTCACGCTCTAAGTCTTTAAATAAGGCTTCACGCTCTTCTTGTGCTAACTTGCGTTGCTCAATTTCGTGATTTAATTGGCGAATATTAGTTTGCAGTTCACGGTTGAGAAAAACATCTTCTTCTCGCAAGCGCTCTAATTGGCTCACCACTTCTTTAAGATTGGTACGTGAATTTTCTAACTGTTTTATCAGCTCGCTAAAAAAGTACAGCACCCAAGGTGCCGAAAGCATGGTGAGGATAACCGCGCTGATAAAGTCATCAGGTTGTACCGCACTGCCCATGCTTACGCGAATGACGTAAGAGCCACCAAGTGTGAAAACCAGCGACAGCACCACGAACAGAATACTTAACTTAAGCGTACCGAAGCGCTGCACAAATTGTGCAAAGCGAATAGCCCAAGAGTCATTTGGAGAATCTGAATGCATGAACGACTTATTGTTAGGATTATTTTCAGCATATCCTATCAGGCTTTATGCGTTACGGAAATGCTCACGAGGTCCGACGCGCTTGATGAGCAATGGCGCGGCAAAATGAATCTTGATTACACGGTGCATTTTTTGTACAACGCATTGTGATTCTGGTATCGTGTAATAAAGGCTTTACAACTACATAAAAATACAGCAAACACGCCCTTGACTAGATATTAAACTCCTCTATGTGAATTTTTATTCATTATTGGTGATTTAATGATACTTGCTATAATTACATTGCCTACCAATAAGACGATATATCGGGTTATAACAAATTTATTACAAAGATGAATTTATAAGTTTAACACTATGAAAATAGTGAAGATTTTAAACTATATGCTAAATCTTTGTTATACCCCCTGTTTTAGCGTTTGATTTTACATATCAATATAGGTATTTTGTACGCCCCGCAAAGCAATAATGCATAAAAATGCGGAACACGACTGGAATCCTCTAATAATAAATAACGACAAGAAAAGGCGCATAGAGCGGTAATAGTGCCAGCTCGACAAAAGACGTCTGAACAATGTTGTGATACGCAATACCTAGGCGCATCTACACGCAACGCACACCTTGCCCCAGTCAAAGGTTGAAGGAGTTAAGAGATGAGTTTATACAACCCCAACGATTCCCGGGATAACTGTGGATTTGGCTTAATCGCCCATACCCACGGAGAAGCTAGCCATGCGCTAGTTGAAACTGCTATTCACGGTTTAGACCGTATGCAGCATCGAGGCGGTATTGCCGCTGACGGGAAAACCGGAGACGGCTGTGGTTTACTACTGCAGAAACCGGATGCGTTCTTCCATACTATCGCCGCAGAAAATGGCTGGAAACTCAGCAAAAAATACGGCGTTGGCATGATCTTTCTAAGCCAGGACCAGGCCCTTGCGCAAACTGCGCGTGAGGTGTTGAATGAAGAACTTGAAAAAGAAACCCTTAGTGTTGTTGGCTGGCGCGAAGTGCCTGTCGATCGCTCTGTTTTGGGTGAACTTGCTCTTACCGGCGTGCCACAAATAGAACAAGTATTTGTGAATGCACCAGCAGGTTGGCGCAAGCGCGATCTTGAACGCCGCCTTTATATGGTGCGTCGACGCGCTGAAAAGCGCCTTGAAAGCGATCCAGACTTTTATGTTGCCTGCCTATCTGGTTTGGTAACGATATATAAAGGCTTGGTAATGCCGAAAGACTTACCAGCCTTTTATTTAGATTTAGCCGACGAGCGTTTAAAAAGTGCTATTTGTGTATTCCACCAGCGCTTTTCAACCAATACGCTTCCACGTTGGCCGTTGGCTCAGCCGTTCCGTTTCTTGGCCCACAATGGTGAAATTAACACTATTAAAGGTAACCGAGATTGGGCAATGGCACGTGCATCTAAATTTGCTACGCCGCTTATTCCTGATTTGAAAGAAGCAGCCCCTTTCGTTAATACCGAAGGTTCTGATTCATCGTCACTTGATAACATGCTTGAGCTATTTTTAGCCGGTGGTATGGATTTATTCCGTGCCATGCGTTTATTAGTGCCGCCTGCATATCAAAACAACAAAACCATGGATAACGACCTACGTGCATTTTATGAGTTTAACTCAATGCACATGGAACCGTGGGATGGCCCTGCCGGTATCGTATTGACGAACGGCCGCCATGTGGCATGTAACCTTGACCGTAATGGTCTTCGCCCTGCCCGCTACGTTATCACTAAAAATGGCTTCATCACTCTTGCCTCAGAAGTGGGTATTTGGGATTACGAAGAAGCTGACGTTATTGAAAAAGGCCGCGTAGGCCCAGGTGAAATGCTAGCCGTTGATACCTACACAGGTAAAATCTGGCGTTCCACTGAAATTGATGAAGATTTGAAAGCGCGTCACCCTTATAAAGAGTGGCTCGATAAACATATTCGTCATTTGACCCCTATTGAAGAACTAGATGCTTCACTGATTGGTAAGCGCGTTTTTGATGACGACACCATTTCAGTATTCCATAAGCAGTTCAGCTATAGCTATGAAGAAATTCAGCAAGTTATCAAGGTACTTGCGAAAGACGGACAAGAAGCCGTAGGTTCTATGGGTGATGATACGCCAATGGCGGTCATGTCTTCACGCCAGCGTACCGTATACGATTACTTCCGTCAGCAGTTTGCACAGGTCACTAACCCGCCTATCGATCCGTTACGTGAAAACCATGTAATGTCGTTAGCCACCTGTATCGGCCGCGAACAAAACGTATTCAGCGAAACCTCAGGTTATGCAGACCGCGTATTGTTTAACTCGCCAATACTTATGTATACCGATTTAAAACAGCTACGTGAATTTAACCCTGATAACTACTATTCAGAAGTGGTTGAACTTCAGTACCAACCGCAAGAAGGTTTGAAGAAAGCCATCGAGCGTATTTGTAACGAAGTAGAACACTTAGTTAAACAAAAGCGTGCGGCGTTCGTGATTTTATCCGACCGCAACATCAGACAAAACCGCTTACCTATTCCAGCTGCTATGGCCGTTGGTGCAGTACAGCGCCGTCTAGTTGATAAATCACTACGTTGCGACGCGAACGTAGTCATTGAAACCGCCAGTGCCCGTGACCCACATCACTTTGCCGTACTCATAGGTTTAGGTGCTACAGCGGTATATCCGTTCTTAGCCTACGAAACCATTGAGCAGCTTTGTGAAAAAGGCGAACTCGACATTTCACCAATGCAAGCCACATTGAACTACCGTAAAGGTATTAATAAAGGCTTGTACAAAATAATGTCGAAAATGGGTATCAGTACCGTGGCGAGTTACCGTAGCTCGAAACTATTCGAAGCGATTGGTATTAACGATGCGGTAATGGAACTGTGTTTCAGAGGTGTTACCTCGCGCCTTCAAGGTGCCGATTTCGACGACTTCCAACAAGATACGGTTAACCTAAACCGCGTTGCTTGGTTGAAACGTAAGCCTGTTGATCACGGTGGTTTGCTTAAGTATGTACATGGCGGCGAATACCATGCGTACAACCCAGATGTAGTTAGCACACTGCAAAAAGCAGTGATGACCGGCGAATACAGCGATTACCAGCAGTATGCAAAACTGGTTAACGAGCGCTCTCCTGCGCACATTCGTGACTTGTTAGCGCTAGACCCACAAAGCGAGCCTGTTGATATTAGCGAAGTAGAAAGCGCGCAGAACTTGTTCCCGCGTTTTGATACCGCTGCTATGTCAATTGGTGCATTAAGCCCTGAAGCGCATGAAGCCTTGGCGATTGCTATGAACCGCTTAGGCGGGCAGTCGAACTCAGGTGAAGGTGGTGAACATCCATCACGCTTTGGTACTGAAAAGAACTCAAAAATTAAGCAGGTTGCTTCTGGTCGCTTTGGTGTAACACCGCATTACTTAGTCAATGCGAATGTTATTCAAATTAAAGTGGCTCAGGGCGCGAAGCCTGGTGAAGGTGGTCAGTTACCTGGCGACAAAGTGAATAAGTATATTGCTCAGCTGCGCTTCTCAGTACCTGGTGTAACCCTTATTTCGCCTCCACCGCATCATGATATTTATTCAATTGAAGATTTAGCCCAGCTTATCTTCGACTTGAAACAGGTGAACCCAACTGCACTGATTTCAGTGAAGTTAGTGTCTGAACCTGGTGTAGGTACTATTGCTACGGGTGTAGCAAAAGCCTATGCAGACCTTATTACAGTATCAGGCTACGACGGCGGAACAGGCGCAAGCCCACTTACGTCGGTTAAGTATGCTGGAAGCCCGTTCGAATTAGGTTTGTCTGAAACACAACAAGCCCTAATTGAAAACGGCCTTCGCCATAAAGTCCGCGTACAAACTGACGGCGGCCTTAAAACAGGTTTAGACGTGGTTAAAGCCGGTATTTTAGGTGCGGAAAGCTTCGGTTTCGGTACGGGTCCTATGGTGGCGTTAGGGTGTAAATACTTACGTATTTGTCACTTGAACAACTGTGCGACCGGTGTAGCAACACAAGATCAAAAGCTTCGTGACGACCACTTCATTGGTTTACCAGACATGGTAATGAACTACTTTAAGTTTATCGCCCAAGAAGTACGTGAAATTATGGCCGCTCTTGGCGTGACTAAGTTTGACGACCTTGTTGGCCGTACTGAGCTACTTAAAGTGATAGATGGCGTGACTGCGAAGCAAAACCGCCTTGATTTAACGCCATTGTTGGTAAGACCGAAAGCAGGTGAACATACCCGTCTATTCTGCTCACAAACTACCAATGAGCCCGTTGATAAAGGTGTGCTTAACGCACAAATGCTAAAAGACGCGCAACAAGCAGTAGTAGATAGCGAATCTATTGAATTGAAGTACCCTGTGCGCAATACCGACCGCTCGGTTGGTGCATTGCTATCAGGTGAAATTGCCAAGCACCATGGTAACCACGACTTTGAAGATACACCGATTAAAGTGAATCTTACCGGTACTGCCGGCCAAAGTTTTGGTGTGTGGAACGCGGGCGGCTTGCACATGCATCTTGAAGGTGACGCAAACGATTACGTAGGTAAAGGGATGACTGGCGGTAAGCTTGTTATTCATCCACCAAGAAATATTACTTACGATGCGCATGAAAGTGCCATTATGGGTAACACCTGCTTATACGGTGCAACGGGCGGTAAATTATTTGCTGCGGGCCGTGCTGGTGAACGTTTTGGTGTACGTAACTCTGGTGCCATTGCGGTAGTTGAAGGTATTGGTGACAACGGTTGTGAATACATGACCGGTGGTATTGTTGCAGTACTTGGCCCAGTAGGCGTTAACTTCGGTGCCGGTATGACAGGTGGTTTTGCGTACCTTATGGACGACAACGACGACCTCGATAACCGTGTAAACCAAGATCTTATTGAGATTATGCCTGTTGACGGTAAAGCGATTTTAGTAGAGCACTTACGTGGCCTTATTAATCAGCATTACGAAGAAACTGGCAGCGACCATTCGTTAGGCTTGCTAACCGATTTCGCGGCAACGCTGAAACGCTTCAAGCTTATTAAGCCGAAGACCAGTGATGTGAAGAACCTATTAGGCCACATCAGTCGTTCAAGCGCTGAATTGCGCATTCAGGCTCAGTAGGAGGAAAAAGTTTATGGCAAAGAACGTATACCAGTTTGTCGATGTTGAACGTATCGATCCGCCGAAAAAGCCGATCATGGTGCGTAAACACGAGTTCGCTGAAATTTATCAGCCGTTAAGTCAATCACAAACCGAGGGCCAAGCAGATCGCTGCTTGGACTGCGGTAACCCGTATTGCGAATGGAAGTGCCCAGTACACAACTACATTCCTCAATGGTTAGACCTTGCCAATGAAGGTCGTATTATTGAGGCGGCTGAGTTGTCGCACAAAACCAATAGCTTGCCAGAAGTATGTGGCCGCGTTTGTCCTCAAGACAGATTGTGCGAAGGGGCATGTACCCTAAACGACGATTTTGGTGCGGTAACCATTGGTAGTATTGAAAAATACATTACCGATACCGCATTTAAAATGGGCTGGCGCCCAGATATGTCTGACGTAGTTTGGACTGATAAGAAAGTCGCTATTGTAGGTGCCGGCCCTGCCGGTTTAGCTTGTGCCGACATTCTTGTTCGTAACGGTGTGAAGCCTGTTGTATTTGACAAGTACGAAGAAATTGGCGGCTTGCTAACTTTTGGTATTCCATCGTTTAAGCTTGAAAAAGATGTTATTAAGCTTCGCCGCGAAATCTTTACCGACATGGGTGTTGAGTTTGTACTTAAGACTGAAATTGGTAAAGACATTGAAATGCAAACCCTGCTAGATGACTACGACGCCGTGTTCTTAGGCATGGGTACGTATAAATCAATGCAAGGTGGCTTTGAAAATGAACATGTACACGGTGTTCACGATGCCCTGCCTTTCCTTATTTCAAACACAAACCGCGTGATGGGTCTTGAAAAAGACGAAGCCGACTTTGTTGATATGAAAGGTAAGCGCGTAGTGGTACTTGGTGGTGGTGATACCACTATGGACTGCGTACGTACGTCTATTCGCCAAGAAGCCGACCGTGTAGTGTGTGCATATCGTCGTGACGAAGAAAGCATGCCTGGTTCTCGCCGAGAAGTAGTTAACGCAAAAGAAGAAGGGGTTGAATTCATGTTCAACATTCAACCTTTAGACATTGCTGTTGATAGCGAAGGCAAAGCTTGCGGTGTTAAATTCGTGAAAACCGAAATGGGCCCACCGGATATTAACGGACGTCGTCGTCCAGTTGAAATTGAAGGTTCTGAGCACGTGGTTGAAGCAGATGCAATTATTATCGCGTTTGGTTTCCAGCCTAGCCCTGCCCCTTGGTTTGCTGAGTTTGGCATTATGCTAGACGAAAAAGGCCGCGTACGCGCGCCTGCTGCCGGTAAATATGCTTTCCAAACCTCACACCCGCAAATCTTTGCAGGCGGTGATATGGTGCGTGGTAGTGACCTTGTGGTTACCGCTATCGACGAAGGCAGAAAAGCCGCAGACGGAATCATGGATTATATTGGCGTTTAATATCGACGTGTAAAACGGCACGTTAACCATGCCCCGCCGCATGTAATCTATTTAAAAGCTCGCTTAGGCGAGCTTTTTTGTGGCCAATATATCTAACCATTCAAATAAATCCGCTCTGGGCGCCTTCACCTATAACATACTTTGTAACAACCTGCTGCTAGCTTTCTACAAGCACCAATGTATATTATATTTAACATCGAGTTAAATTTAACATACACAAAGTAAAATTTAATCACCATTATTAGGGCATGGAGAAAGATAATGATTTCGTTCAGAGAGAAAAGTTTGTGGGTGTCTTTGTTAGTATCTGCGGTGATCGCCTCTATTTATGGAGATAGCGTATATGCACTTATATTTTTGCAACCAAATATTAGCCCTAGTGACACTACCGCCCTCATCGTGCGAATTACTATTGCCTTCATTATTTTAGAGGTAGCTTTGCATATTGCGTTAGCCATGAGCCAGCAAGAAGATGCCAACACACCTGAGGATGAACGAGAGCGTTTTCATCGACTTACCGCGAACAATGCGGGTTACTGGGTACTGTCAGTTGGTATCGTGAGCTGCGTGATACAGCACATGATCAACAGTAACATCGACTTTGAAGCGCAAAATAACTACACCAATTATGCTCTTGCACCTATCGAGCTAAAGTTAGTCCTTATTTTTTGGCTATCGGAAGTAACTCGCTTCGGTACTGAGATTTACTATTGCCGGAAAGAAAGTTAATGGCTGATAATTACATCATTACTAATAACATAAGAACCTTGCGCTTTCTTGTCGATGAAATGACACAGCAAGAACTCGCGTCAAAAGTGGGTGTTACACGACAAACTATCATGGCAATTGAAAAAGGAAAATACTCCCCTTCCCTTGAAGTCGCCTTCAAAATTGCTTTGGTTTTTAATAAACCCTTTAATGAGGTATTTCAGTATTCGAGAGAGGGGGAATGCTAATATGGAGCACCCAGTTCACGAATAGTTTTGACTCTATACCCATCATGTTATGAACATACCTTGTGCAACTATTTACCTATTGCTCTTATATAGTTAGCCCACTATTATCGATACAAAGAGTGATTACAGGTTAACAAGAATAATGACAAGCGGTTTACGTAAAAGCATCAATATAGTTTTACTTGGCGGGTTAGCAATGGCCAGCCAAGCTTTAGCCGATACTGTGACCACCAACAGTTCATTAGATGCACCTGTTGTTCAGTCTTGCCCTGCTTCCTTTTTTGACGTCTCGCTGATGGCCAATGCCCGTCAGTGTCAGCAATTCGACGATAGCTTGCCTGCTAGCTTGGTTTATTTTACTAAGCACACACCTAAAGATGTTATTGCCTACTATCAAAATGCCTATCCCCAACTTGTAAAAAAATCGCCGGTCAATCAACGCACCATGTTTGCAGCAACAGATGACTCAGTTCGTATTGTGGTGTCACCGGATAATATGGGCACGCAAGTTGATGTACTTATCATTAGTAAGCCGTAACCTCCCCTAAGTTTTATTATCGCCTAGCTTCTTTCCTCGTTCAATGTGGCACTGCCTTTGCAAAATCAGTGAAGAACCACAGTGGTGTCAAAAAAAGCGTCATTTTTATGACGCGCATTACACGTTGATATGCGAGGAATATGATGGAACTGGCAATTATTTTAATGATGTTACTTATTGTGGTGGCATTAGGCGCCATAAAATTATCAGATGGTGGCGTAGCGTTTCCTTTTCGCCGAAAGCCACAGCTTTTCACGCCTGTAGAGCACTCATTTTTAAACCTTATTGAACAAGCAATGGGGCGAGAGTTTCGTATCATTTGCCGTGTTCGCTTGAGCGACATAGTGTCAGTAAGGCAATCGGCCAATAAGAAAACGGCCAGCCAAGCTATCTCTAGAGCCTCTTCGCGCCAACTCGATTTTATCTTGGTCGACAAGCAGGACATGAGCCCGATATTAGCTATCGACCTTGTGCATAACCAAGGGAAAGAAGGTTACAAAACCCAGCGCGATTGGTTTGTATCTGGCGCATTAGATGCGGCGGGTGTTCCCCATGCTCGCATTAAGGTTAAGTCGGGTTATACCGTAGAAGATATTCGTGAATGCCTTGAAAACAAGCTTATTCCTTATAGAAGAATTCAACAAAAAATGTCACAGCTTCCTACGCACAACCCTGAGCCGACTAAGCGCCCTACTCGTCCAGTAAGGTCTAGCCGCGCGGCAGCTGCGTAAAATACTACTATTTCCCCCTAGCCTTTGTTGCGCTCCATTATTGCTGTAATAGCAGGTGACAAAGGCTTTTTCCTGTCAGTTTTCCTCATTTCCTTATACAATTCATTACCATATATATAGCAATTTTTGCTTCCCCCCATATTTGACTAAATCGTTAATGACGTGAAAGAGACTGACATGAAAGAGACAGGCATGAAAAAAATTGGCATTCTAGGCGCAATGGACGAAGAAGTTGCGTTACTTAAAGCTTCACTTTCAAACCTAAAAGAAACCACGTGGAAGCACTTAACCTTTTATGAAGGCAGCCTTAATAACGTTGAGGTTGTGTTGGTAAAATGCGGTATCGGAAAAGTAGCAGCGGCACTTGCCACTACGGTACTTATTGAGCAATACGCGCCAGATGCTGTAGTAAATACAGGTTCAGCGGGCGGCTTTGATAAAAGCTTAAACATTGGTGACTTGGTGATTGCCACCCACGTTATCCATCACGATGTGGATTTAACCCATTTCGGTTACAAGCTTGGCCAATGTGCTGGTATGCCTGAAGACTACCGCTGTGACAATACGCTCATTGAAGCTGCGAAAACGGCTACGGGCGAGTTAGAAAATATCCAATCTACCAGTGGCCTTATTTGTACTGGCGATTCGTTTATCGGTACCGACGAAGCGGTAGAAGCGCTGCGTGAAAGTTTCCCCGATATGAAAGCGGTTGAAATGGAAGGTGCTGCGATAGCCCAAACCTGTCACATGCTTGATGTTCCGTTTCTCGTCATACGTTCTCTGTCGGATATCGCTGGCAAGACATCAACCGTTAGTTTTAAAGAATATTTAGATACTGCGGCAAAGCATTCAGCACAACTCGTTATGGCTATGATCAAAGCGTTGGCGTAGCGGTAAATGGAAGCATTGCTGACCCAATCAGCATATCAGTCGGTGCTGGTGTTATGGTTGGCAGTTATTTTAGATGCCCTTTGGCGGTGGCCGCTTAGCAGCCACCCGCTTACTCTTATGCGTTATCTGGTTAGGCAGATGGGGTTTAAAGTTCTCCCCTCTTTAAGCTACTCACGTTCTCAACATTATATCTCCGGTTCATTAGCCGCCATTGTATTATTGGCGCCCTTAATTGTTTGCCTTGCCATACTCATATACATGGCCCAATACCCTGCTTTTTTCGAAGCCGTGATCATGGTTGCCTTGCTCGATTTTGCCTATCAGCGCCATCAATTCAGTCAAATTTTAAAAACGGTAGGTAAAAATAAAAAAGTACTTACCAGAGAAACCGTAGACACCATAGTTGCCCGTGAATGCACCCAATTAACCGATGTAGGTATTGCGAAAGCCGCTATCGAATCGTTATGGCTTAAGTTTTTATATCTTTATTGCGGCGTTATTTTTTACTTTATGTTGGCTGGCCCGATTGGGGCGCTCACTTACCGTCTGTTATTGCTCACCTCATGGCAATGGCACTATCGAAATCCTAAAATGGTGCATTTTGCTAAACCGGTGAGAAAGCTTGTTTCTTTGTTAGTTATTCCCCCTGCACTACTCGGTTGTATTGCTGTGCTTCTTTTCACTCATCCTGTAAAAGGCATTCGAGCGGTAAAACGAAGTAAGGCAAGAGATAAAACCTCCTTATTGCTCGCGTTATTTGGTGGAATACAAAACATTCAATTAGGTGGCCCTGCTATCTATCATGGCCGTAAATACCGCTACCCTCGCGTGGGTGGTGCCGAGCAAGTAAAGTATTCAGATATGATACGCAGCAAGCGCACAATAGTCGGTGCCATGGCTGTAGTTACCGCCATCGCGAGTGTCTGTTTGTTATTAGTCGCAGTACAAACACAAACTTTAAGCGAGGTCTTCTAACGTGAAAAGCGTATATCACAAGCTGCGCACGCAAGTTGCGTCAATAACCGCTACATTGCTACTCGCACTAGCCCCTCATTGTGTATCTGCTAACGAGTCAACGCCGCGAATTATCACGCTTGCACCTCATTTAACCGAGTGGGTTTATAGTCTTGGTTTAGAGTCACACTTAATTGGCGTTAGCGACTACAGCAACTTTCCTCAAGAAGCTCAGCTATTACCTAAAGTAGCCGACTATCAAGGGGCAGATTTATCCCAAATAATGGCGCTGCAGCCTACCTTAATTTTGGCTTGGGAGGGGGGCAATAAGCCGCAAGATTTGCACCGTTTAGAAAGCTTAGGTTATAAGGTGTTTCGAGCCAAAATCACCGAAGTTGAAGACATTGCCAGTGAGTTGAAGCGTTTAGGTAAAGCGACTAACACAGAAGAAAAAGCCAACGCGCTCACCAATGCGTTTTTACGCCATTTAGCGGCATTAAGAGACCAGTACGCCACGCCATCAAAACATGAAGTGTTCTACTACTCTTGGACATCGCCACTAATGACCATAGGTGACAATGCGTGGCCAAATAAGCTACTTAACGTATGTGGTGCGCAAACCTTATTTGCTGACAGCCCAGTCGATTACCCACAAGTGTCGGTACAAGAAGTGCTATCTAGACAGCCCTTTGCATTGGTAGCGGCAAGCAACCAGCCAGCGTCCGATCTTGAGCAATTTTGGCATCCCCACCGCCGCTTTATGTCAGCCCCCTTAATTGTCGTCAATCCGGACATTACCAGCAGGTTCTCACTGCGGTTAATTAATGAACTAAAAACACTGTGTAAGGGTATTAACTAGCACTGCCACAAGGTATAATACCGTCTCGTTTTATCTAAAGGTTATTCATGCGAATCGTTTTAGTCATGTTTCTCTGCGTTGTTGCAATTACGTTATTTGTGTCGATGCAATGCACAGCGAAAGCAACCTCTCAAGGATCGGTTGCGGCTTCCCCGTACCTCATTGAGCGGGTGAAAAACAATGACTGGATGCTTATAGACGTGCGCTCTCCAAGCGACTTTGCCGATGGACACATTCCTGGTGCCATCAATATGCCTCAAGAAAACATTAACGACTATCTTACCGAGTTAGAAGGTCATAAAGACAAGCCTATTATTATTTATTGCCAATCTGGCACTCAGGCTAAACTTGCTATGAAGTTTCTAAAAGACTTAGATTTTTCTGAAGTCATGCATTTAGAAGGCGACATGTTAGGCTGGAATGCGTCTCAAATGCCAATTGACAGAATGTAGCTTTCTGTAATTAAAACCTGTGTAAATATAACTTCTGTAAATAGAGCCTTTGCAACGGCGTTTCACTTTCAACAGCCAGCTAAACGCTCCTCTACACCGCTATTCACTATCAGACGACAACATCCCTACACTTTTGATACACTGACACGCATTCACCAAGGTGACAGACAATTCATGAAAATAGATCTCGCAACACCCGCCATGCTTTTTCCAGCAATCTCATTGCTGTTGCTGGCTTATACCAACCGTTTTTTAACCCTTGCTACGCTTATTCGTAACTTTTCAAAAGAAGAGCGTGACGACAATACCCTAGCCCAAATCAAGAACTTGAGACTGCGTATTCAGCTTATTAAGCGGATGCAAATTGCAGGGGTTGGCAGTTTCTTTTTGTGTGTCGTATCTATGCTTGCGATTTACCTTACTTATCAACAAGTGGGGAATTGGATATTCGCATTAAGCCTAGTGTCTCTTCTATATTCACTTTGGATGTCGGTAAAAGAAATACTCATTTCTGTAGAAGCATTAGATTTTCACCTTGATGGTATGAAAGAGCAACATGACAGCACCAAACTTAAATAGCGTTAGGTACCTACCTTTAGCGCCCGAACATTTTGATGATGTTATACGCTTAGGCAATGAAGTTCAGGGTGAAAATTACCTGATGCCTGACACATTAAAGACCATGTACGATAAAAGCTGGCACAACAATATCAATGCTAGCTTGGTAAGCTATTGTGGTAACGACATTGTTGGTTTTCGAATTACCTACGCTCATTCGCAGTGGCAATGTGATAAATGGTGCAACCCAGAACTATGGCCGGTGGCTCCGGAGAAAGTATGCTATTTCAAATGCAATACGGTATCGCCTGCTATGCAAGGAACGGGCATTGGAAGTACCTTATTAGCGAAATCGGTAAGCGCGGCCAAAGCACAAGGCGCTGAAGCAGGACTTGCCCATATTTGGCTTTCTAGCCCAGGTAATAGTGCGTTTAAATACTTTACTAAAAACGGCGGCGAACTCATTAAGAAACACCCAAACAAATGGCGCTATGAGTCAATCCACGAAGGTTACGACTGCCCTGTGTGCCCTGAAACCTGCGAATGCGAAGGCGCAGAAATGTTACTGCGGTTTTCCTAAAACCTACAGACATTAAAAAGCCCCGATAAGTCGGGGCTTTTTGGTATTTGCATTAACACCAAAATGCTAAGGCCTAAGCGCTAATACCAAACTAGGCTAACGTAATTCTCGCAAATTTACGTTTACCTACTTGATAAACGTTTTCGCCAGCTTCGGTCAGTACAAGACGAGTATCTTCTACTTTATCGCCGTTAATCTTCACAGCACCTTGCTTAATCATACGCATAGCGTCAGACGTTGAGCCTACTAGCTTGGTTTCTTTTAATAAGTTACCAATAGCAATACCTTCTTCGCCAAGTGCAATTTCAAACTCTGGCATTTCATCCGGAATAGCATTTTTCTGGAAACGCTGAATGAAGTCTTGGTGCGCGCCTTCTGCTGCCGCATCGTCGTGGAAACGAGCGATAATTTCTTTCGCTAGCAATATCTTAATATCACGTGGGTTTTCACCGTTTTCAACACGCTGTTTAAGTTCGGCAATTTCTTCAAGCGGACGGAAACTTAGTAGGTCGTAATAACGCCACATCAAGTCATCTGAAATCGACATCACTTTACCAAACATATCGTTTGGCGCATCAGTAATACCAATATAGTTATTTAATGACTTAGACATTTTTTGAACGCCATCTAGGCCCTCAAGTAATGGCACCATCACAATAGACTGTGGCTTGATACCTTGCTCTTTTTGAAGCTCGCGGCCCATTAGCAAGTTAAAGCGTTGATCGGTACCACCTAACTCAACATCAGATTTAAGCGCAACTGAATCCCAACCTTGCACGAGTGGATACAAAAATTCGTGTATCGCAATAGGCTGGCCATTGTTGTAACGCTTTTTGAAATCATCACGCTCAAGCATACGTGCAACCGTTTGGCTGGCAGCTAGTTTAATCATGCCCGCAGCGCCTAACTGATCCATCCACTCTGAGTTAAAGCGAATTTGAGTCAGTTCAGGATCAAGAATTTTGAACACTTGTTCTTGATACGTTTGCGCGTTTTCTAATACCTGTTCTTTGCTTAAGGGCTTGCGTGTCACATTTTTCCCTGTAGGATCGCCAATCAGGCCAGTAAAATCCCCAATAAGAAAAACAACGGTATGGCCTAACTGCTGAAAGGTACGCAGTTTATTGATCAAAACAGTGTGACCAAGATGAAGATCAGGCGCAGTAGGATCAAAACCCGCTTTAATGGTTAGGGTTTTGCCGGATTTTAATTTCTCAATTAAATCCTCTTCGGGGAGAATTTCATCCGTTCCCCGTTTAATTTCAGCTAGCGCTGTTTGCCAGTCTTTCATCGGTTATTTCACACTCTTGATGTTGTAGAATCTATTTTGAGCGGCATTTTACGCGGACATTGGAACCATTAAAAGGTTTCTGCGTCAAAAAGCGGATGACTTGTCGTCACGTTCGTTATTGAACGCAATGGTTACAGGCTTTTAACTGCTGCACTTTGCATATCAGGGTGCACGTCGAGGGCATTGAGATCAGGAGGAAGGGGGCTTCCGCAAACACGCGGTAAACCCATCCATGGGCGCTCCGCCATCGCATCCATGCGATGGAGGGTTTGCTACAGCCCCCTCCCTCCTGCTCATGCCCTCGATGCATAGCTACCAGCAGTCAAAGTCGCTTTTCGCTATTTATTATAGCCATTGCGTTCAATAATTAACTTTTGCGCTAAAAAACAATGAGAAAAGTTGCATTTTTGAGCAACTTATGTGACAAGTACATTGCACATAAAATTCTCAAGTAGGTAGTATTATGAGAATCAAACTAGACGCCCTAAAGGCGCTAAACATATTTAAACAATTGCCAAAGCAACACCGAACAGGATTAGCTATTGCTAGTATGTTTTTAGGTGGGCTTATTCTTTTGCCGTCTGACACGGTAGAAGCGAGTCGTCATCAAGACGCTTTGGTACTTGATACCGGTATTCGTTACCCTCTCGATTTGAAGATTATGCCGTCAACCGACGTGTTTTCAATTGAAGAAGAGTCGAACTGGCAAACCTATAAAGTTCGCAGCGGCGATACCCTTGCAAAACTGTTTAAGCGTGCGGGTTTTACCTCTCGTGACGTTTACAATGTTACTCAAGCTGGTGACCTTGCTAAAACACTGGTGACCTTATTACCTGGTGATGAGCTTTCGTTTAAAATTAATAACGACGGTACCTTTGGTGAGCTTAAATATAGGCTTTCTTCTACCGAAACCTTATTCATTCGCCCCGACCCCACCAGCGAAGATAATAGTTTAACGGCCGATCTTGAAAAACGTGACGTTGATATTCGCTATAACTTTGCACAAGGTGAAATTCATTCAAGCTTTTGGAATGCTGGGGCAACGGCCGGATTAACCAGCAATCAAATTATGAACCTTGCGGGTATTTTTGGCTGGGATATCGATTTTGCGACAGAAATTCGTTCAGGCGATACCTTCAATGTGGTGTTTGAAGAACAATACATCGATGGTGAGTTCGTAGGCTATGGCGACATAGTCGCCGCAGAATTTACTAACCAAGGTGAAGACTTTAGCGCTATCTTGCATGAAGATGGTACTTACTACACGCCTGAAGGCAGAAGTATGCGTAAGAGTTTCTTACGCGCGCCAATTAATTTTAGGTACGTGAGCTCTAACTTCTCCAAAGCACGTTTCCACCCTGTGCAAAAACGCTGGAAAGCACACCGTGGTACTGATTACGTAGCTGCAGTTGGTACGCCAGTGATGGCGGCGGGTGATGGTAAAGTCATTAAGTCAGCGTACGACAAATACAATGGTCACCATGTATTTGTTCAACACGGTGAAAAATATACCACTAAGTATCTGCACTTTAAAAAACGTGCAGTGAAAGTAGGCGACACGGTAAAACAGGGTCAAACTATTGGTTATTTAGGTAGCACTGGCTTGGCGTCTGGCCCGCATGTGCACTATGAATTCTTGGTAGACGGCGTACACCGTAACCCTCGCACTGTTTCGCTGCCAAAAGCATTACCTATTGCCGCTGAAGAGCGTGAAGCATTCATGGACATTGCCCATGTACGTCAACAGCAGCTTAATAACAACAAACGCATAATGCTTGCAATGAAATAGCCTACTTATGGCAAAGTATATTGGCCTTATGTCAGGAACTAGCATGGACGGCGTTGACGCCGTCCTTTGCGATATCACTGCCAATAAGTGCCAAACCTTACATGCGGTATCTATTTCTTATCCAGCCAATCTACTTTCTTTACTTCATTCACTTTGCACACCTTCTCCTAACGAGCTCAATGCTATGGCAACCGCCGATAGGTTGGTGGCCGAAAGCTTTGCACAAGCCGTAAATGTGTTGCTATCAGAAACTCAGCTTTCATCAAGCGATATCACCGCAATTGGCTCTCATGGACAAACCATAAGGCACTTTCCGCAGGGAATCGAACTTCAAAACGACATAGAACAAAAAGGTTTTACGTGTCAGATTGGCGACCCTAATACTCTTGCCGTGTTAACAGGTATTGATGTTATTGCTGATTTTAGGCGTAAAGATATTGCTCTTGGCGGCCAAGGTGCGCCCTTAGTTCCAGCCTACCATAATGCTATCTTCGCGCACGATATCCAGCCAAGAGTGTTGGTTAACATTGGCGGTATTGCGAACATTTCAGTATTAGCAGCAAAACAAAATACTATTGCTCCTCTTGGCTATGATACTGGCCCAGGCAATACCCTAATGGATGCGTGGGTTAAGCAGCATTTGAATAAGCCCTATGATGACAAGGGGCAATGGGCTAATACCGGTGAAGTAAGTGATGACTTATTAACAAAGTTACTTTCAGATGGCTATTTTCATCAAACCGCGCCGAAGAGCACAGGCAGAGAATATTTTAATATAGCATGGTTAACGTCTTATCTTGATACGCTCGCCAGCACACTTCCCCCTCAAAATGTGCAAGCGACGCTACTAGCGCTAACAGCAACGAGCATTGCTGATGAGATTAACAAGCAAAAAATGCCTATAGGCGCACAAGTCATCGTTTGTGGGGGCGGTGCCTTTAACCCTGTGTTGATGCAACGCATAGCCAACTTATTGCCAAGTTATCAAGTGAGTGACAGCCACAGCATCAATATTCACCCCCAACACGTTGAAGGGGCCGCATTTGCGTGGCTCGCTTTTGCACATCGAAATAGTATTCCAGGCAACGTACCAGCTGTTACCGGCGCTTCGCGAGAGGCTGTATTGGGTATTTTTTGCCCTGCAAGCTAAATGTAAGTGGGAATTTTAGTTTTGATAATAACCAGCGCGCCTCATTACAGCTTCAGATTGGTGTTGCGCTGTTTTTAATGCCTCTTGAATAGTAATTTGCCGCTTCACTGCTAAATTTATCTGTACTCCCACTAGGTAACCGAGTGCCGTAAATTCAGGGATTGGAACAAACTGGCTTCCAGTCGTGGGGATATTAATATTATCAAGCTCAGTCGCTAGCAATGCGTTGTATTCATAGCTAGCATAAGGAATAGCGCTTATATAGCTGTCACTGTAGGTTGAATGACGAGTGCCAGCTGGCGCTGCGTAATAACCATACTTACCTTTAACCGAAGTTATAAACGCTTTAGACGTTAACCAATAAGCTAATTCCTGTGCTATTTCTTTATTTTGAGATAAATGAGGTATAGCGAAATTCCACGACCAAAACCATTGTGCTCCTTTTGGTGTTGTTCCTATTGGCGCATAAGTCACACCGACATTCTCCGAAACCTTCGAGGAAGAAGGATCTAGGATGTAGCCACCTAATGATGATGCATCAACAAAGAATGCTAATTTTCCGTCAGCAAAGAGTTGCTGGTTATCTTTCCACCCTAAATCGTATTCACCTGGCGGACCGTTGTTTACCGCGATTGAAACATAGTCCTTGATTGCTCGCTCCCACGACCTAGAAGTAAGCAACGGCTTCATATCTTCATCAAACCAGCTTCCACCGTACGTATTTACCATGGTGCCAATTAATGCCATATTTTGTCCCCAACCTACTTTTGTGCGCAGCCCTACACCATACAGTTGCGATTTGGGATCTTGAATTTCCATAGCTATGGCACTTAAGTTTCTATAAGTCATCTGCTTGGGCAAACTAATATCAGCGTTCTGCAACAGATCTTTTCGGTAAAAGGTCAGCGTTGTTTCTCCTACAAACGGTAAACCATAGACCTCACCTTCGTATGTATTTGAATGCTTTGCGATGGGTACAATATCTTTCATATCGTAGTTCGAGGGCGGATCGGAGAAAGGTAACAACCAACCATTTCTAGCCCAAATAGGCACTTCGAAATTACCTAGCATTACCAAGTCAAACTGTGTTTCGTTAACTGCAAAATCTCCCTGAAGGTGCTTTCTTAGTATGCTCTCCTCCATGACACGCCACTGAATTTTTTGCTCTGAAAAAGGCGTACCGCTGTCATTCAAGTATCTAATAGCGGTTTCAATACCATTAATATTAGGCGCTCCAACTATTAATCCTCTTTCCCTAACAACATCATCCGGCTCGAGGAAAATACCGTATCGCTTTAATATTGTATCGATAGTTCCATCAGCTTCTAGAGAAGCCAATGCTTGATTGAAACGCGCCATAATTTGTGGGGCGTTGGGTAGTTTTTTAGATATCCCTAAGAAATGGGGATTACTTTTCCTAAGCGATTTAATGAATTTAAATTTTTGTGATAAATGGGGACGATGATTAGTTATTGTTTGTTTTGCGCTGTACTCATCGATATAAATGAAATCAACTCGCCCCCTATCTAACATATCTAACAATGTCGGTAATGATTTGGCTAAAAGTACATCGATATTTTCAGCCTCACGAAGACTCGACGGCAACTGTGCGCCGCGTAAAACCCCAAGACGGGAAAGACCTAAGCTATTGAATTGTGTAATCGAATCGCCTAATTCGGCGTTTAATAAGCTCTGAATGTTTCGACTGTTATGGATAAGATAGTTGATGCTCCCACCACGGATAGCATCGGAATATATCATCCCCTCAACACGTGCTGTGCTATCGCGAAGCGGAAAAACACCTTCAACTTGTCCGCCGTCGGCGAGATATATCGCTCTAGCATGCGGAAAGAATTCAATTTTGGGGATGTAGCCCATTTTTTCAAATGTAAGGTGAATGACCTCGTTTACGTACCCTTGTTTAGGGTCGTGCGCGCTACTGAATGGACTCGCTTCTGAGGTGGCTAAAGTAATTGTGTTTCGTTGATCGGCGTAAACGCCAAGCGAAAACGTATAGCTTCCAAATAGAATCAAAAATATCGAAAAAAGGCTGATGATATTGGAGTTAATAGAACCAGACCAATTATTCATAATCTCAATAGCAGTTGAAAACCATTAAGTTAGTATTGGCATGAACGACCAAAATTGCCAGTTAATCTAGTTTTTCGCGCAACTCGAATTTTATGTAATTGGCCTTTTGATATTGAGACAGCAATCTTATCTACTCGTGTTTTCAGTCCGCACAACGTTGCCCGCAACTATTAGCTCCTTGCTTCTTGAAACAAGCGACTTCGCTGTTCATCTCACATAAAAAATGCCAGCAAAGGCTGGCATTTTTTTAAATCATGATGAGCATCACTACAGTAGAGTAAGTATTACTTCGCCATGTTTGTCTTCAAATTGTTGGTCTTCAAATCGTCAATGGATACTTTCTGAGGACTTTTAACTGCTTTAATGTCAAACAGTCCATAGCCAGCCACAAACATAAAGCATACAGCAGGAACAATATAAGAAATAACGATACCTGCTGAGTCGATAATTGCAGCTTGGAAGAGTGGCATAATTGCACCACCTAAAATAGCCATTACCAAACCCGCTGCGCCAAGTTTAGTATCTTTCCCTAGCCCTTCTAACGCGATGCCGTAGATAGTAGGAAACATTAGCGATAAACATGCAGATATTGAAATTAGTGCCACCACACCGACTATATTTGGCGATTGTGTCATAACAATACACAACCCTACTGCCACCAGTGACATCACCATAAGCAGTCGTGCTGGATAGAGATATTGCATTACCCACGTCATCACAAAACGTGAAATAAGAAACACTATCATGCTGTATTGAAGTACATCGCCGCCTTGTACCTCATTACCTCCAATCGCTTTCATGACGTATTGGATAGTAAAAGTCCACACACAAGTTTGCGCGCCAACGTTGAAGAACTGAGCCATTACACCAAAACGATAATGTTTGTTCGCCACTAGGCGCTTCAATGACGCTGCAATGTCGATATCATCAGCTTTAGACTCAGTGGCTTCATCCACAGGGGTTTTAATCAAAGCTACAGCAACCCAAACCACAAGAAGCACACACGCCATAGCAACATAAGGGATCATCACCGCATCCAGTTCAGCACCTATAACAGATTTTAGCTCAGTCACAGACATAGCACTTCGCTCTTCAGCTGAAGCCTGATTCAAATTAGGCAGTATGAGCGTTGCGGCTAAGAATACGCCAAAGTTTGTCCCTACAGGGTTGAATGCCTGTGCTAGGTTTAATCTTCTGGTGGCGCTTTGCTCGTTGCCCATCGCCATGACATAAGGATTAGCGGACGTTTCCAAAATAGACAACCCACCGGCCATCACAAACAAGGCCAACAGGAAAAAACCATAAGTCATTGTTTGACTTGCAGGATAAAATAGAAAGGCACCAGCAGCAGCACATCCTAGCCCTACTAGCACACCCGTTTTATAAGAGTATCGTTTATTAATAAAGGCTGCGGGTATCGCTAAACAGAAATAAGCACCGTAGTAAGCGAACTGAACTAAGGCCGATTGTAGTGACGACATAGTAAATATCTTACTAAAGACTTTCACTAGTGGATCTGTCATGTTGGCGGCAACACCCCATGCAGCAAAACACACCGTTAATAAAATAAACGGTAATAGCGTATCTCTGGAAACTATAGGCGCTTTAGTTTGCATCACCCCAACCTCATCTTGTAAACAATTTGTTGAGCAATTTAAACAACAAAGAATGTCCATGTCAATAAATCAACAAAGCTTATTTAATAATAAATCAAACTATAAAACTCTCATCAAATTCACATTAATGCGATTACTTCAACTATTCATACCATTCCTATTTTTATAAATTCTTTATAATAAACAAGGCTTAAAATGCATTCAAAGCTGAAAAACATACTACAAAAGTTTATAAAAATTGCATTTCCGTACTCAAAAAATGTCATACCGCCTCATCTTAACCATTAACACCCATGTAAAATAAAAATAAATAAACATGATTGATTTATTGCTTTATCTGCATTAAATTGCGTTTCCTATACGAAAACTGTTAACACAATGTAACTCAAGATCACTCTGTTCTAGGCATTGAAAACAAATGTAAACATCGTGATGAGCACAAAGATAAGTGCAAGTTATAAGCACGTTCAATCAACTCTAAGGGTAAGATATGAAGCATAATTTTCATTGGTTAAAACAAAAAACGCTCAATTTAAAGCCACTTACACTTACTTCCTGCTATCTATTAGTCAGTTTTTCTTTTCCTACATTTTCTGCTCAAGATACATCGGAATACATAGAATGGCAGGCTAGCTACACGGGAGAAGCCGCTGCTAATGTTGATGGGGGTAAGCGTGAAGGGAGTGCTTATGCTGGTCAATTATTTTTGGGCGCAGAAATAGACTTAGAAAAATTTGTAGGTTGGGACGATACTAAAGTCCATGTGGCATTTACTAATCGTCACGGACAAAACCTAGCGGCTACGCATATTGGAAGCAGTACGTCTGTTCAAGAAATCTATGGCGGCCAAAACTCCCGTTTGGCCAGGCTTACCGTAGAGAAAAGCTTTTTTGACGACCAGCTACAAGTAGAAGTTGGCAGAACTGTGGCTAACATCAGCTTTCTTGGTTCAGAGCTATGCCAGTACTTTCAAACGAATTCTGCCTGCGGTAACCCCACCTTTGTATTTAAAACCAGTAACTTTACATGGTGGCCTGTTTCAAGTTGGGGAGGCCACGCAAAGTACTGGCTATCACCTGAAATCTATTTTCATACTGGTGTGTATGAAGAGAACACTCCTCACCAAGATTTGAGTGATCATGGTTTTGATTGGTCAACGGATGAATCTACTGGCGTAGTCGTACCTGTGACATTGGGCTATCAGACTACATGGGAAAATGACGACTACCCGAGACGTTACGAAATTGGCGGTTGGTACGATGGCGCTGACTATACCGATCCAGCTAAAGATGAGAATGGTGATTTTGCGGCTGCCACGGGCAACGACTATGCAACGCTAAATGGGCGCTCTGGTATTTTTGCCAGATTCGAGCAAACCATTTTACGTCCAGATTTACATTCTAAACGCAGCGTTACGATTTTTGGTGCCGTGTTAACGGGCACATCGGGTGAGCTTATAGAAGATGAATATATTAAAGCTGGCTTTGTTAAACGCGGTACCTTCGAAGGACGAGATAAGGACACGATAGGCTTTGTTGTCACTCAACAGTTTTACAATGAAGATGCCATTGAAGACCAACGTATATTGCGCGAAGCAAATGGCGGTTCAGGTCGCCCTGCAAGCAGCCAAACCATGATGGAGTTAAGTTATGGCATCCATATTAATGACAACATACGGGTTCAACCTAACGTGCATTATATTATCAATCCAGACCAGTTTAGCGAGCGTGATCGCCTTCAATCGTTAGATGATGTATGGGTTGTCGGGGTTCGGTTTGACGTTAACCTAGCTGGATTACTACTGCACTAATTACAGCAAACTTCCCTCTCATTTCCACCGGACGGGTCGTCATTTTGATGACCTTTTTTCTTTTTAGCTTATGCACATTTTCATTAGTTAACGCTTCTTTTCGTATTACGCTATTAACACCTGCATTACCAACTACGCAGGGTTCCCCCTAGCCTCTCTTGCTCTCATTTTGCTATTTATTAGTTCCAATCGGCATATCCTTTCATCTTGAATCAATCCAAGTCGCGTCCATTTCTGTAATCACTATCACACAGTATTAAAAGGATGGACAAATGTCAGAGTTATCTCTGTTTAAGCCTTTAGAATGGGCAGACAATACGCTTCAAAACCGCATGGTATTAGCACCAATGACACGTGGCCGAGCAGGCAGCAACCGCATACCTAACAAAATCATGGGCGATCAATACGTACAGCGCGCCGATGCTGGTCTTATTATTACCGAAGCGACAGCTATCTCAGAAGAAGGTATTGGCTGGGTAGACACCCCCGGAATCTATACCGATGAAATGGTAGAAGGGTGGCGCTCTATTAACGAAAGAGTGCATGAAGCTGGCGGCAAGATTATCCTTCAGTTATGGCATACAGGCCGTGCGTCGCACAGTGACTTTCATGACGGCGACTTGCCATTTTCTGCTTCTGCTATTGCCATTGACGGCGATGAAATTCACACGCCAAAAGGTAAAAAACCTTACGAAGTGCCACGAGCAATGACACAAGATGACATTCGTAGGACGGTTGCTGATTTCAAACATGCGGCGGTAAATGCTAAAGCTGCAGGCTTTGATGGTATAGAAGTGCATGCAGCTAATGGTTACCTGCTAAATCAGTTTTTAGACAGTCGCAGCAATCAACGTAGTGATGAATACGGCGGCAGTGTAGATAATCGATATCGCTTCCTTAGTGAAGTGATGGACGCGGTATTAGAGATTTGGCCTGCAGAGCAAGTCGGTGTGCGTTTATCGCCTAACGGCGTATTTAATGATATGGGTGCTGATGATTTCCGCGATACGTTCACTTATGTCGCCCAAGCACTTAATAAGCTTAACCTTGGCTATTTACATGTGATGGATGGTCTAGCGTTTGGTTTCCATGAACGCGGTGAGCCGATGACACTTGCTGAGTTTCGTGCATTGTTCGACGGCATGTTAATGGGTAACTGTGGTTATACCCAAGAAGAGGCAGAGAAACGTATTAGCGACGGTGATGCCGATATGATTGCTTTCGGGCGACCTTGGATCACCAACCCAGATTTACCGACACGGTTTAAAAACAACTACCCGCTAGCAGCGTTTGATGACCCATCTACATGGTACGGTGGCGGTGAAGAAGGTTATACCGACTACAATACTTACCGCGAAGAAAGCGGCAAAGCAGCTATGGAGTCTTTAACCTAAATAATAAGGTTAACCTCATCGCTGGAGCAAATATCTTGTAGTCAGTTGATAAAAAGCAGTCATTTGATGACTGCTTTTTTATATCTTTAGTAATACTGCGTTAGTACTATTTCGTGAGTAACACTGCGCTAGTTAAACGCCACTTGTTTATCGGCTAATACCGCAAGCTTTTCTAGGCAAGACATCCATGCATATTGATGTTGATCGCATTCTTGTTGGTTACTGAAACCACTATGAATTAATGTTAACGCCACTTCCCCTTCGCTCGTTTCTTCAAATGAAATATCCACTGAGCTCATAACGGTTTCTTCTACACCATCTTCCCACGCCCAAGAGAACACAAGCTTTTCGTTGGCTAAAATAGTCACGTATTCGCCAGTTAGCGCTATTTCAACGCCGTTGGGTTCAAGCATTTTTATACGGTATCTTCCGCCTTCTTTGAAGCTACTCATAATCTGCGATACCGTGCAATTACCCGGTGCAAACCATTCAGATAAGTATTCAGGTTCGTGGAATGCAGCAAACAAAAAAGAGATGGGCGCATGAAGGGATACATTCAGGGTAAATTGAAACATGTTAAGTCGCCTATAAAAAACCTAGTGCCTTGTTAAGTTTAGGCGCTAGAAGAAAAGGATTCTAGGCTGTTATCGGCTATGTTCGACATTTCCTTTAGTTCGAGCTGTAGCGTTGCCTTATGTAAATGATTATCTTAGGGTATCCTCACTAGCAGTATCGACCCTGCGTAAACTATTTAAGCTATGTATTGATGTGCTAATTATAAAAGCCACCAATAAAGATTCTTAAGGCTCACTTATGTCAACTCAATCGCCTACACTCAATGTCTCTATTCTCAGTGAAGATGCCAGTGCATTAGCAGAGGAAATAGCAAATGCATGGCCCACGCCTAATACTTTGCATATCTGCCAAGCCGTTACTACTTCTGAACAAATTAACCCTGACGAGGTTGAGGTACTACTTGCCGACCCTAATTTGGCGGCTAAAGTTATCGACCAATGCACGGGCTTGAAGTGGTGCCAATCCACGTGGGCTGGCAATGCACCGCTGCTTAATTTGGACAAAAGCGATTACATACTCACTGGCGTAAAAGGCGTGTTTGGAAAACTAATGCGCGAATATGTGTTTGCCTACCTTTTGCAATACGCACGCAATATTCCAGCGTTCGCGCATAACCAAAATCATCAGCCTCCAATTTGGAAAGAAAGTCCTCGCGCGCCTCTTACGGGTAAAACCCTTGGCATTTTAGGTGCAGGTTCAATAGCCCAAGCACTTATTCCCGTGGCTAAAAGCTTTGAAATGAAGGTCATAGGCTTATCGAGAAGCGGTCAAGCGGTAGAGGGATTTGATAACGTCTATGCAGCAACTGACCTGCTCAAGTTTGCTCAAGAAGTCGATCATGTAGTGAACCTGATGCCAGATACCCCCGCGACTACAGGGGTATTAGACCAAGCTTTCTTTGAAGCACTAAAGCCACACAGTGTGTTTATCAACGCAGGGCGTGGAAGTGCGATTGTCGATGATGCGCTTTTAAACGCACTGAACAGCGGGCAACTGCAAGCCGCCGTTCTTGACGTATTCACCCAAGAGCCCCTGCCAGAGCAGCACCCGTTCTGGCGCCACCCTAAGGTGGTGGTTACTGCACATACTGCGGCAGTATCATCACCTGAGGATGTAGCTGGCGTGTTTGTAACGAATGCAACGCGTTATATGACCAACGAACCGCTTCTATATCAATTTGATTTTAACAAAGGCTACTGACGGGGATCGGTAGCGGTTAGCTCTATACGGTCGCGGTGTTTTTCATGGAATTCCAGTAACAAAGGATAGTCTTTAAAACTGTCCAATTCTCTGAATAGCACCCAATCTACCATTGAGTACAAACATATTTCGGGATACGTCCAGCCACTAAAACCACCCGCTTCGAGCTGCTTAGACAGTGATGAAAAAACCGATTCGATACGTTCTTTTTGCAAACGAATGATGAGCTTATCTTGATTGATATCGATATCAGAGCGCTTAAGTAGCATCAATTGCACGAATGAATCGTTAGCTGCGTCTATCAGAGTAAGCAGGTTTTCTTCCTCCCATGACAGAGAGTCATGGTCGAGTTTGCTCGCCAAATAGCTATAAATAACTCTAGAATCAAAAATGAGTTGCCCATCGTCTTCTAGGCAAGGCACTTTCAAGGTGGGGTTTCGTGATGCGAGTAGCGCTCTGTCTTCCCCAGAGAATATTTGTAAATCGAGGAATTCATGGGGCGTGTTGGAAAGTACTACGCGAATTCGACGTACAAATGGAGATGTTACCGAACCATACAATTTCATAGCTTCAACCTGAGTGAATTTACTTACACACTTAGTTTAGCCATAAAATTAACGAGGAGAAAAGCACTATACCGTAAAGGCGAGACAAGCATACACCAAGATGCGGTGTACGCCCGATAATCATTTACACGCTGAAACTAGCGCCGCATCCACAAGTAGTGGTTGCATTTGGGTTTTGTACTAAAAAGCGTGACCCTTCTAAACCTTCTACATAATCAACAACGCCACCCACTAAGTATTGCAAGCTCATAGGGTCTACCACCAAGGTAACGTCATCTTTATCAATTGTCATATCTCCGTCGTTCACCTTCTCATCAAAAGTGAAACCATACTGAAAGCCAGAGCAACCGCCTCCAGTAACATAAACCCGCAGTTTTAACGCAGGATTTTCTTCTTCCGTGATGAGCGCTTTTACTTTTGTCGCCGCTGCATCAGAGAACTCAATTGGCAACGCCATTTCTACGGACATACTCACCTCTTCATTAACCATGTGCGCCTGCACGGATTCACGTACACGCATTGATAACCCAATTATCTAATACTTGAGTAATGCTATCAACTATTGGGGTGAAACTAACTGAAACAATAGCTATCGGCCTTTCATTTAGCATGAAAATGCGTGGCGACATGGACACTACTGGCCTTAAGGCATACTCTAAAAAGAAACCGGCGGGATTAACATGACGCATTCAGTATCTTCTATTTCCCTTCAAAATCGTAAGCTTAGGCTGCCAGAAGGTGCACAAGCACCTGCTATCGATGAACGTGAACATTACAAACAAGCATTGAAAAGCTGGCAAAAAAAGTTGCTCCATGTTCAACAGGCTTACTACCACCAAGGCCGACGCGCAATTATTGTATTTGAAGGATGGGATGCCTCAGGAAAAGGCGGCGCGATTAGAAGGGTAACCGAAAAGCTCGATCCTCGCGGTTTTCGAGTCCACCCCTTTGCCAAACCTACCCCAGAAGAGCAAGGTCGCCATTACCTTTACCGGTTTCAAACACGACTCCCCACACCGGGTAGGCTTGCCATTTTCGATCGCTCTTACTATGGTCGTGTCATGGTCGAGCGCATTGAAGGCTTCACACCACAACCTGCATGGGAAAGAGCCTTTCAGGAGATTAATGAGTTTGAGCGACTGTTAATTGATGACGGCGTGACAATTATAAAACTCTTTATGCATATTTCAGCAGCCGAGCAATTAGAGCGCTTTGAAGAACGCTTAAATAACCCTTACAAACGCTGGAAGCTAACCGAAGAAGATATACGAAATCGTGGCCGACGAGATGACTACATTACTGCCATAGAAGAGATGTTTGATAAAACCGATACTCAAATGGCGCCATGGCATGTGATACAGGCTGAGCATAAATGGTTTGCTCGTATTAGCGTGTTAAAAACCATTGTTGAGGCGCTGAGTGAAGGCGTGACAGTAGAACCTCCGCCAATCGACCCAACCGTGGTGCATTTAGCGAAGCAGCAACTTGGTATTACGTTTGACCAAAGCAAATAAACGACAGCAGTTTACCCATGCCTTGTTACTAAGACATGGGTAGTACTATTTTATGGCAAGTCGTGGCTGTGGGAGCCTTAGCTTTCAGGCAAGGTAACGTTTAGCTCTAACACGCTACAATCGTCACTGTTCTCCAACTGTACCGATACTTGGTCATCTGCAATGCTCACATACTTGCGTATTACCTGAATGATTTCTTGCTGCATCATTGGCAGATAATCAGGCTCAGTACGTTTGCGTCTTTCATGCGCAACAATAATTTGTAACCGTTCTTTGGCCACTGCCGCAGTACTCGGCTTTTCCTTTTTCTTGAGTAGGTAATCGAAAATACTCATTACTTGCCTCCTAGCAGGCGTTTAAAGAACCCTTTCTTCTCTGCTTCTAGAAATCTATGTTCAATGGTTTCGCCTAACAAACGGCGAACGGCGTCTGAATATGCCTGACCTGCGTTAGCTTCTAAATCTAGAATAACTGGCTGACCTTGGTTAGAGGCCTTGAGTACGGCTTCTGATTCAGGAATAACACCCAACAATGGTATGGCTAAAATTTCTTCAACATCAGCAACGCTAAGCATTTCTGCACTTTCTACTCGCTGAGGGTTGTAGCGGGTAAGCAATAAATGCTCTTTTACCGGCTTTCCTTGTTCAGCACGCAAAGACTTACTTTGCAAAATACCTAAAATACGATCTGAATCACGTACCGAAGATACTTCTGGGTTAGTAACCACAATAGCTTCATCGGCAAAATACAATGCCATCTGAGCGCCTTGCTCTATACCCGCTGGCGAATCACAAATAATAAAGTCGAAGTCTTCTTTCAACTCGTTAAGTACGGCTTGAACACCATCAATGGTAAGCGCGTCTTTATCACGGGTTTGCGATGCTGGCAGAATAAATAAGTTGTCGGTACGCTTATCTTTGATTAGCGCTTGTTTCAGCGTAGCTTCTTTATTTATTACGTTAACGAAGTCGTAAACCACTCGGCGTTCACAGCCCATGATCAAATCAAGGTTACGCAAACCCACATCAAAATCGATCACGACGGTTTTATGACCCGCTAAGGCTAAACCTGTACTGATAGCCGCACTTGAGGTGGTTTTACCCACCCCACCTTTACCCGATGTTACTACGATAATCTTTGCCATTTTTAATTCCTTGTAGAATACGTTAACACTTAGGCGATAGGCTCAATGCGTAACGTGTCCTCTTCTAAATAGATTTGTGCGGGCTGTTTCCAGCATGATGCTTTTACGGTTTCATGCATAATGAATTGCCCAGCAATTGAGATAAGTTCTGCATCTAACGACTGACAAAAAACGCGGGCATGCACGTTGCCTTTTACGCCCGCCAGAGCTCGGCCTCTAAGTGTGCCGTAAACGTGAATATTTCCATCTGCAAGTACTTCCGCCCCTTCACTTACTGCCGCGGTAATGACCAAATCACCACCTTCAGCATAGACTTGCTGCCCTGAGCGTACTGGGCGACTAATAACTTTTACTGGTTTTGTGACAGGTGCTGGTGTAGGCACTGGTGAAGAAACTGGAGTAGGTGCTGCAGGCTCATTCGCGGCCTGCTCTTTTAACGTGGTGCTTTCTGGTTTTGTTGTTTTCAACGAGCTTTCTGTGAATTTACTTTGGCTAACATCCGCTAAGCCCAAGTCGTTGATGATACTTCTCAGTGGCCCTACTTCACCGCGTACAGCCATAGGTTGAAGCTTAAAGCGTCGACACAATGCAACGAGCAACTCGAACTCGGTGGCATTCAGTGATTTGACTAAATGCAAAATTAGCGATGAACGAGTGAAAAACTGGGGTGCACTATTTACCTTCTCAGCAAGCTGAGATTCAAAGGTATCTGGATCAAAATCGATCACTTCTAACACGATACTGGTTAGTGTAGTGCCCTTCATGCGAAAGCATGTATCTGTCATTAATTATTCCTGAGTAATTTTTATTGCTCAACTGCCCAACCATGAGGGCTTAAAGCGAGTATGCACTCTATCAAATTCCGCTTCATCGGCAATAGGCAAGCGCTTAACAAGCGCACAACTGCTCACAAAATAATCACAATCTAGCATTCCTTTGCACTGGGCATCTAGTATCGACCAAAAATAACATTCGAAACCCATAAAAAAAGCGTGGGGCTCCACGCTTTGTATATCAACATTTTGTCCATAGAGCGTTTCAACCAGCGCATTAAAGCCCAAGTTAAACGCTCTATTTACAACCTTAACGCTGAGTTTCAGTCAGTTTTTTAGGATCTAATAACGATTCCAATTCAGACTTTGGTAAGTCGGTCATCGCTTCTGCAACATCGATAACAGGCATTTTATCTTTGTAAGCTTTTTTCGCTATTTCTGCGGCTTTCGCATAACCAATGATAGGGTTAAGCGCCGTCACCAAAATAGGATTCTTTGCCAATGCTTTCTCAAGGTTTTCTTGGTTAACCGTAAAACCTTCAATGGCCTGTTCGCCCAACAGCACACAGCTATTAGACATTAGCTTAATACTCGAAAGCAAATTATCGGCAATCATGGGTAGCATAACGTTAAGCTCGAAATTACCCGACTGCCCGCCTACTGTTATGGCTGCATCGTTCCCTATCACCTGCGCCGAAGCCATTGCCACCGCTTCGGGTATTACTGGGTTCACTTTGCCCGGCATAATAGATGACCCTGGTTGCAATGCGGGTAGCGATACTTCACCTAAACCAGCAAGTGGCCCTGAATTCATCCAGCGTAAGTCATTTGAAATTTTCATTAAGGTGACCGCGAGGGATTTTATCGCGCCAGATAAGGTTACCGCAGTGTCTTGCGAACTAATTAATGCGAAGCAATTGTCAGCAGGGGTAAATGCGATGCCAGTAAGCTCAGATAGCTTATTAGCAAAGGTTTCAGCAAAGTCAGGATGTGCATTTACACCTGTGCCCACTGCTGTTCCACCTTGCGCTAACGTTTGAATGGCAGGTTGAAGCATTTTTACGGTTTCTAACTGCTGGCTAAGCTGCGCAGACCAAGCACGTAAACTTTGATCCATCCTAACCGGCATAGCATCCATTAAATGAGTACGGCCCGTTTTGCAATAATCAGACACTGAATTCGCTTTGGTATCAATGATACTAATTAGCCTAGTAATGGCAGGGATAAGCGACTCTTTCAGTTCAATGGCGGCACTTGCGTGAATAGTAGTGGGAATAACATCGTTTGAGCTTTGCCCGTTGTTCACATGATCGTTAGGGTGAACCACTCCCCCTTTACGTTTCCCCTGTTGTTGATTCGCCAAGTTAGCGATAACCTCATTGGCATTCATATTTGTACTAGTCCCTGAGCCTGTTTGGAATATATCTACAGGGAAGTGCTGCTGTAACTCAGGTTCACTCAGTAATGTGTCACAGGCTTGTTCGATAGCGTCGGCAATGTCGGCATCAAGTGTATCGAGTTTTTTATTCGCAAGTGCAGCGGCTTTTTTAATTGTCACTAGAGTGCGAATGAAAGTAAGCGGCATTCGCTCACCACTTACTGGAAAGTTATTAATTGCGCGTTGTGTTTGGGCGCCATATAACGCATCGCTAGGGACTTCTAGTTCCCCCATACTGTCACTTTCTGTTCGGGTATTTGTCATAACGGTCCCCTTAATCTGAAGAAATAAATCTTACTGCTACTCTTGGCTACTTCGCCCTGCACGGTTTGGATCCTTATTTACCTTTCAACAACAGTGCATCTGTCAATACATTCATCAAAGCACTTATAAAAGCATTTATAGAAGCACTGCCCAATACATGTGTTTTATAAGCGTTGAAGATGAAGATTGACAGATTAATGTTGAATGATAATAATTACTATTATCATTAGTGGCATTTGCAGCATGATCTGAACACGCAAGTATTCGTAGGAATTAGTACAGTTCGCTAACGAAAAACGTTGTAAGAGTCTTCGGTAAAACTTTTATTTTTTACCATATCACGTGGGTTAACCACATATTGCTATCATTTGGAATCGAGAGTGTCTTCCCTAACCTCAACTGAAAAAGTCAGCATTAGGCAAAAAACACTAATGTTAAACAAGCGCCTCTTCTTACCGGCGTTTGTCGTTATGCTCCTTGTTTACTCATTCACTCAGGAAGCGACCATCGCGGTTTTGTCTGATGCCTATTTTCAAGTAGCGGCATTTGTTTACGCGTCACTTTCTATTTACTACATTGCCACGTTAAAAGTCTCTGCTGAAGCCATCGGCGACTTTATGCGCAAGCATCCATTTTATGAAGTAGGCTTAGCCTCATTCCTCGGTGCCCTTCCCGGCTGCGGGGGCGCGATCATAGTGGTCACTCAATACACCCGAGGTGTCACAAGCTTTGGTGCGGTAGTTGCTGTACTAACAAGTACCATGGGTGACGCCGCGTTCTTATTATTGGCACAAGCGCCGTTTGACGGTTTAACGGTCATGGGTGTTGGAATGGTGGTAGGTACCCTAACCGGCGTTATTGTGAACCGTTTCCACAATTACCAAACACCGTCCTCAACTAGAGCACTAAATAGTACCGATGGCCATGTAGGTAGCAATAGTGACGATAGTGAGCAAGCACCAAGCACGGCTCCCTCTTCTATTGATAAACTTTCTACCTACTTCTGGCTGATTGTAGCGTTACCGTCACTTGCCATCGCACTGGGCTTGTCGTTTCAATCGCCAGTTCATGAATATCTAGGTATTACGGAACCAACGTTGCAACTTATTGGTGCTGTGTTGTGCCTATCGGCAATTACACTGTGGTCATTAAATGGTGGCAGTGCAGGTTACGCCTCGCTTACCAAAGAAGATGCTATTACGCCTCCACCACGCTGGCAGAGTAAAGCCGCGTTAGACACCCAATTTGTATTAGCTTGGGTTATCGTCGCTTTTTTATTGTTTGAATTATCGATACTGTGGTTTGGACTAGATATAGGTGCCACGCTAACATCAATGGGCGCAAGCGTTGTAGGCCTAGCAATTTTAGTTGGCTTTTTACCTGGATGTGGTCCACAAATTTTAGTGACCAGCCTGTATTTGAATGGTGCAGTGCCATTTTCAGCTCAGCTTGGTAATGCTATTAGTAACGACGGTGATGCATTGTTTCCCGCCATCGCCCTATCGCCAAAAGCGGCCATTCTAGCCACTGTTTATTCCGCGGTTCCTGCCATAGCAGTAGGTTACGGGTATTATTTTCTATTTGAGAGATAGCGATGTCAGTAAGGCTAACCGTTGCAAGATACTGTCGGTTTGCATTTAATGTATCGACGAGGCGCTACTGAGTATCTTCCGACAAACTGTCACGGTTCAATGCGTCTTCCCATTTGACCGTTTTAGCTAAGTCTCCGCGCTTAGCATTATATTGGTACACGGTAGTTTCTAGCGTAATTGATGTCGGTTGAAATCCATCAGGTAGCGTAAAGCTTGTATTAATGGCTTGAAAATATTTAAACCTATACTCAATTTCTTGCTGAATAAACTCTGGCTCGCCAATAGCAACCGTGTACTCCTTCCCTTCCCGCTCACCTACTAAGGTGACTGCAAGTTTGCCCTTAACTAACGCTTTGTTTTGTCGCTGCTGAAGCACTACAAAACGCATTTGAAATTGATTAGGCTCTGGCAGTGAGACAACCTCTACCCCTTCAATGACAAAACCATCTTGGGTGGTTTCAGGTGCCATAATTCGCTGGTAAAAAGCCAATTGCTGTTGAAGCTCAGCCTGCTCGATTTGAACGTTGTTGAGCTGCTCAGCTATCGATTTTTTTTCCAGTTCTGTTAACTGTAACGCGACTTCCAGTTGATTAACCTGAGTCACATATTGATTATTTTCACTGACTAATATCGCAATGGTTTTATCTTGAGCGGCTACCTTCAGGCTATCACCCTCATCCACTATTCGCGCTAACTTGTAGCCAAACGCTATCATTACCAGTAACAAAGCAGCGACAAGCAATGACCACTTATAATCGCCTAGGAGTTGTTTCAATTTATCAGTTGTCATGAATAGTTTTGGTTCTTAATTTGCTTGAGCCAGAGACATTAAAATTCTTAACATTATGAATTTCAAGTGTTTGTGGTAAGCTGCTTATATCTACGATTTCTCTACTGTATCACAACATGCGTTTGCAGGCTTTACGACAAGAAGTGGCTCACCCGAGGACGTCTATACAACTTTGCCTCTTGGGTATAGTGGGCGGCGTAAGTGCTGCATCGCTGATCATCATGTTTCGTCTTTGCGTGGAATGGCTTCAAGCCTCAGGTTTCGGCGCACTGCGGGAGTGGTTCAATGATGAATGGCCGGTTTGGTTTCTCATGCCCTTACTTAGCGTGCTGTGTATTTTGCTTATTGCCTATATCACCGGTTTTAAGCACTATCGAATGGGTATTCCCTTTGTTATCCACCGAGTAAAATATTACTACGGCCATATTCCCTTTCGCACCACTATTAATCAGTTTTTCGGCGGTATGTTGGCCTTAGCCGGCGGCTTCGTGGTAGGCCGAGAAGGCCCCTGTGTTCATTTAGGTGCATCGGCCAGCAGTTTCTTAGGTCAATGGCTACGGCTTCCCTACAACAGCATTCGTATTTTAGCGGGCTGTGGTATTGCTGCGGGTATATCCGCCTCATTTAATACCCCGTTTGCGGCAGTTATCTTCGTTATGGAAGTGGTGCTGCGGGAATATAAAATACATATATTTGTGCCTGTAATGCTTGCCGCCGCCTGTGGATCGGTACTAACCCGTATCGTATTTGGGCAGGTAAACGAACTGTCATTTTTGTCTTTTACCGCATTTAGTCAATGGATGTACCTATACCTCGTTTTACTAGGCGTATTACTCGGTATGCTCGCTACATTATTTAATAACCAACTTATGCGGGTAATGACCTGGTTTAGACCTGTCCCTATGGTGTGGCGACTCATGCTGGCGGCGCTAATAACGGGTACCGTGGGTATGCTGTTGCCCGAGGCATTAGGGGCGAACTTTATTGATGTTGAAACGCTGTTTGCCAGTAACCCAGAAACCCTTTTACTGTGTGCTATTTTAGTGAGCAAGGTTGTACTGGCTGTATTTGCTATTGGGCTGGGTATTCCCGGCGGCATTATTGGGCCTGTCATGGTTATCGGCATGCTTGCTGGCGCTGTACTATTGGTGCCCCTATCATATTTTATCGATGTGCCTGAATTTACTAACAGCTTTGCCTTATTAGGCATTGCAGGCATGCTTACCGCCGTACTTCATGCGCCGTTAGCGGCATTATCTGCGGTAATGGAGCTATCTTACAGCCCTGAAATTATCTTGCCCGCTATGCTGGTCATCGTGCCTGCGTATGTGACATCAACACAGTTTTTCGGCAATCGGTCTATTTTTATTCGCCAATTAGACTATCAGAACTTACCCTATGCTATCTCTTCCATTCGCGAAGCCCTTGAAAAAACCGGTGTACTGGCGGCATTAAGTAAAGACTATAAGCTTTTTCATGATGCCCCAGATAAAGCGCTAGAAGACTATTTGTCGAAGAACCCGACAAAAATCGTCATTCAGCAGTCAAAATTTGAAATAGATGTGCAGTATCGTCTGGTCCAATATAATGTGAGCTTAGAACACGATGCTAATGCTCTCAGTTATCACGAGATGGAAGGCTTGAATGCCCAAAGCACTCTACATGAAGTGTATGAACATCTTAAAAATACGCGCTCTGGCGCGGTCTATATTTACGATCAGGAACACAACGACATCATTGGCGTTATTACCTGGAATATTTTGCAAAGCTTTTTACAAAAGGCACAGTATTAACAATGTACATTTTATGGTTCAAAGCACTTCACATTTTTTTTATGCTAGCGTGGATGGCAGGCATTTTTTACCTTCCTCGACTATTTGTTTATCACGCTGAAGCTACATCGCAAGACGTGAAAGATCAGTTTAAAGTGATGGAGAGAAGGCTGTGGTTTTTTGTCACCCCTTTCGCTTTTTTAACCTTAGCGTTTGGCGTCGCACTTATCGTAAGCTACGGCAGTACGTGGTTTAAAATGTCAGGTTGGCTGCACATTAAATTCATGCTTTTGCTTGCACTTTACAGCTATCACTTCTATTTGTTTAAGCTAGTAAAACAATTCTCCCGTGATGAAAACCGTCACAGTGCCAAATTTTACCGCATTATTAATGAAGCTCCGGTACTGCTAATATTGGCTATTGTTTGTTTAGCAGTAGTAAAACCGCTATAAATTGAACAGGCCGTATTACCACGGACTGATGTTATGGAATAACCGTTAAATAACCTAAAGGAAACTACATGGATGATAGTAACCAGCATTTAAAAGACTTGTTGTCGCAAACTGATTTAGCGTTTAAAGCGCTGATGCGCCAACCTAGCTCTAGCGAGTTGAGTAACGCTTACGACAGCGCTAAGGCTGAGTTAGACGCCTATATGAAGTCGTTGCGAAATACGCTTTCTCAGCGCAAACACCTACAACGCCAGAAAGCCCGTTAAGAGATTTTCGTAAAGGTTTCAAACTGGTTAGGTAATGCTGCGCTCAGCTCTCCAGCCAGAGCAATATAATCTTGGATCATCGCAGGAAGCTGCTTCCACAATAAGGGTAAGTTTTCTTTTAGCTGTTGAGCTTGGTCGGGGTTACGATACTGCAACGCCAGTTCAACATTCGCTAGGGTAGTAAATAACTTCAAGCAACGAGACAGCCTTTTCTCTGGGGTATCTGAGGCATTGATATCTTCTCGCAAGGCCTCTTTTGCACTTAGCTTTTCCCACGCCTGTTGCCAGACTTCTTCAAGTTGCTGATGCACATAAAGTAACCCTTCAAGCCATTGGGCTAGTTCAGGGGCGATTTCAGGCGAAAGTTCAGGCGCAGTATCAAGTTCACCATCTGAATACTCACAGCGCGTGGGCATTAAGGGTTTTTCGTCTGTCATACACTGCAGGTGAGCCCTTAAGTTATTCATCAGTACATCCGCTAAAGCATCTACATCTTTGTCTACTAGTGCACTTGAAGAGCTTTGAATCAACCATGGCATCCACTGCTCTGGCATAGGGATTTCTGGTGATGCCGCAACGGCGAATATCATACCGTCGGCTTTGTAAGCGCTAGGTAGTACGTGCGTTAATTTGCCCTTTTCAAACACAGGCAAAAGAATATCGATGGGACGCGCCGTTTCTGACATTAAAATTTCCTACTAGCGGTTGAAATGACCTATTTATAACCTGTACCCTTCGCGCCCGTTTACCATGTTGGATTAAAAACGTTGGCTAAAAACGTATTTTTTCAATTGTATCCAAAGCACAAGAACATAGTGAGCGAATAGCAATAGCGTTTGTTTGCGTAGTTGCGCAATAGCTAACCTATTGTCATGATAGCAAAACTAAACTAAGAGTGACTGCAATGGCAAAAGATAAATCAGGATATATTATCGCGGCCGCCTTTATTGGCCCAGGTACAGTAACAACGGCAAGTCTAGCAGGCGCTAACTTCGGTTTTCATTTGGTGTGGGCATTATTGTTTTCAATTTTTGCCACCATCGTATTACAAGATATGGCTGCTCGCCTAGGGGTGGCAACGGGCAAAGGCTTGGCATCAGCGATGAAAGATATGGTGTCTACGCCATGGCTGAAAATGCTTTTTATTGCGTTAATTGTTAGCGCAATTGGTATTGGGAACGCCGCCTATGAATCAGGCAACCTAACCGGCGCCGCCATTGGTCTGGATGCGTTTTGGGAAATTGGCACAGGCACTTGGGCACTTATTCTTGGTGCGCTAGCTATCGCACTGCTTTGGACGGGTAGCTATTCATGGATAGAAAGCGTACTGGTGTACCTCGTGTTTATTATGGCTGGGGTGTTTTTCGTTACCCTTGTTGTAGCTAAGCCTGATATATCATTAATGTTTAGCCAGTTACTGCAGCCCCGTTTAGCCGCCGATTCCATTACTACCATACTTGCGTTAATAGGCACCACCATTGTGCCTTACAACTTATTCCTTCATGCGAGTCTTGTGGCGAAGTCATCCCGAAACACAGAGAACCCAACCCCGGATAAAACGAATTCTGATAAAAGCGATGCGATTAAAGCGTGCAGAAAACAATCGGCAACGGCTATTAGCATGGGCGGCTTAATTACCCTTGTGGTGATGGCCACGGCCATGATGGCTTTTTTCAATCAAGCCGCCACCATGGATGCAGGTAACATGGGCGAACAGTTAAAGCCGGTGTTAGGCGACAAAGCCCAGTGGTTCTTTGCACTAGGCTTATTTGCGGCTGGGCTAACCAGCGCCATAACCGCGCCTCTTGCGGCTGCATATGCAGTATGTGGTGCGCTGGGGTTATCTGACAACATGAAGAGCAAGGGGTTTCGCGCAGTATGGTTAGCAATCATTGTGTGTGGCGTTGCCGTTGCTGCATTAGGATTTAAACCCTTGCCAGCTATCTTATTTGCTCAGGCTACCAACGGCTTATTGCTGCCTATTATTGCTATTTTTTTGTTAGTAGTGATGAATAAAAGCAAAGCCCTCGGTGATTTCAAAAATACCCTATGGAGCAATCTTGCAGGGGTTTTAGTGGTATCGGTTGTGGTGGGATTAGGTCTCTATAAACTGACTAGCCTATTCATCTAATCCGCTAATTTTAGCCACTAAAAAGCCCGTTATGCGTTAAGCAAACGGGCTTTTTTTATATGCTAGCGTTTAATGAGTAATTAGCGCGTAAATAGTGGCTAGCGTGTAATTTGTCGCTAACTTGTGAACTACTTAGCTAAACGTTGTAGTACATCATTAAGCATCGACTGGCTGCAGCCAAAGTTAATTCTGAAATGATCCGCTTTATGAAAATCTGCGCCAGGAGAAGGCCCTACGCCTTTTTCCTCTGCCCATGTTTGCACGTTTTCTACGCCTAAACCACTTGCGTCAACCCAAGCTAAAAAGGTAGCGTCAGGCTTCAACATTGATAACCCGTCGATACCGTTTATGGTTTCAAACACGGCATCACGGTTCGCACGTAAATAGTCAATTTGAGCACTGTGCCAATCATCACACAACGTAAATGCGGCTTCGGTAGCGGCTAATCCCAGCACGGTAACCCAAGGCATAATGCCCGCGGCTGCGCTGGTAAATTGCTGCCTAAGTTTAGAGTCTGGAATAATCGCAAAAGAAGTGCCTAAACCCGCAACGTTAAAGGTTTTGCTAGCAGCCATTAGGGTAACACTGTTGTCGGCTAAGTTAACCTCACGACCTGCAGGTATATGCTTAAGGCCTGGCTCTAAGATTAAATCACAGTGGATTTCATCTGAACATAAACGCACGTCATTGGCGTTACAAATATCAGCAACCCGATCTAGCTCTGCTTTAGTTAATACCGAGCCAACTGGGTTCATTGGATTACAAAGAATGAATAGCTTACATTTGGGGTCGGCCGCATGGGCTTCTAATGCTTTGAAATCCAACGTATAGCGCTTTCCTTGTGATTCTGGGTCAATCACAGTGCCAATATCGATACGCTCTAGTTCATTTAATTTTGGCGCCGCTAGCAATGGGGGGTAGTTAGGTGTTTGAATAAGCACCTTATCGCCTGGCTCACAATACGCTTTACAGGCTACGTTGAACGCAGGCACTACGCCTGGTGTCCACACAATCCATTCTGATTTCACATCCCAGTCATGTTTGAGTTTCAACCAGCGCTGAATTGCGCTTATAGCGCCTTGATGCTGACCCGGTAGTACATAACCTAAGTTGCCGTGCTCAACTTGTGCTGAAATTGCATCCAAAATAGGCTGTGCGCAACGAAATTCAGTATCGGCAACCCAAGCAGGAATAATGTCCTTACCTTTATATTTTTGCCACTTAAACGAATAGGTATCTTTACGAGGTGGAGTTTGGTCAAAATTAATCGTCACACATACATCCTGTTGCCATTACATTATGGGCACCAGTGTAATAATTCGTAAGCATATAAACTAGCGCTGCTTAGACCATTTAGGACTTTTTTATTTGTTTGCTAGCACCATTGCATACTTTTACTGACGAGTAGCTCGTTATTAACTAACGCGACTTTTCGTATTTGCTAGCACTACGGATTTCGCCTTTGCGGCCAAGGCGTCCATTTCCAGCGGTTTCGCTAAAAATCCAGATACACCTAATTTGCGCGCTTCCATGACGACTTCTTTATTGGGATCGCTAGTGATAAGTAAAAAAGGAACGGATAAATTCGCAGATCGGCATGCTTTTAACAAACTTAACCCGTCATACTCTTTCATGACTTGGTCGCTGATAATAAGCTGAAGGGTGTCTGGTGTTTGTTGGAGTAAGAATTCACGGGCAATTTTACTTCGGCTAAACGGGTAAACCGTCGCCGACAAGCGGGTTTCTAATGCATCGGTAATAAGATCGAGCGTGATAACATCGTCTTCAATAACTGCTACAGAGAACACGGGCTTTGCCTTTTTAGTTTCATTAACTTGATGATAGAGGCCAAACTCGATGTTGCCAACTCATCTTTCGTCGAAATTTCAGCAAAAAGCTTATGCAAAATGCTTTAGCAAAAAAAACGCCAGCGTTAACGCTGGCGTTTCTTGAATCATCTTTACTGCTTTTAATAACCTATGAGGCTAACAAAGCAAAAGTGATTACTTTTTCTCGCGTGAAGCACGCTTACGTTCGTTTTCAGTAAGAAGTTTCTTACGAATACGAATAGACTCAGGCGTTACTTCTACTAGTTCGTCTTCATCGATAAATTCAAGCGCTTGCTCAAGAGACATATTGATCGGCGGAACCAAAGTTTGCGCTTCATCAGTACCAGAAGCACGAACGTTGGTTAACTGCTTACCTTTAAGGGCGTTAACAGTTAGGTCGTTGTCGCGGCTGTGAATACCGATAACCATACCTTCGTAAACTTCTACACCGTGACCGATAAACAAACGACCACGCTCTTGTAAGTTAAACAAGGCGTTAGTTAGCGCTTTACCATTAGCGTTGGCAATAAGAACACCGTTCTTACGCTTGCCAATGATACCGCCTTTGTACGGACCATAGTGATCGAATGTATGGTAAAGCAAACCAGAACCAGATGTCATCGTCATGAATTCAGTTTGGAAACCAATCAAACCACGGCTAGGAATAACGAAGTCGATACGTACACGGCCTTTACCATCTGGAGACATATTGGTCATTTCAGCTTTACGCAGACCAAGTTGTTCCATGATAGAGCCCTGATGCGCTTCTTCACAGTCTACCGTTAGTGTTTCGAACGGTTCTTGTGTTTGGCCATCTTCTTCTTTAAGAATAACTTCTGGACGTGATACTGCTAGTTCGTAGCCTTCACGACGCATGTTTTCAATAAGGATACCCAAGTGAAGTTCACCACGACCTGATACGCGGAATTTATCCGGATCTGGTGTTTCTTCAACACGTAGTGCAACGTTGTGTACTAGCTCGTCGTTCAAACGCTCTAGAATGTTACGTGAAGTAACATACTTACCTTCTTTACCAGAAAACGGTGAAGTGTTTACTTGGAAAGTCATGGTTACTGTTGGTTCATCAACAGATAACGGAGTCATTGCTTCTACTTGGTTAACATCACAAATAGTGTCAGAGATTTTAAGCGGACCTAAACCTGTGATTGCGATGATATCGCCTGCGCTTGCACCTTCAACTTCGTGACGTGCTAAACCAAGGTAACCATATACTAGGCCAACTTTACCGTTACGCTTTTCGCCTTCAGCAGTTACCACAGTAACTTGTTGGTTTGGCTTAACAGTACCGCGCTTAATACGGCCAACACCTATTACACCTACATAAGAGTTGTAATCGAGTTGAGAAATTTGCATTTGGAATGCGCCAGATGCATCTGCGTCTGGAGGAGATACTTGGTCAACGATTGTTTGGAACAACGCATTCATGTCATCTTCAGGTTTGTCGGCATCTAATGAAGCCCAACCGTTTAGTGCTGATGCATAAACAACTTGGAAGTCTAACTGGTCGTCAGTTGCACCAAGGTTATCGAACAAATCGAATACTTGATCCATAACCCAATCAGGACGTGCGCCAGGCTTGTCAATTTTGTTGATAACAACAATTGGCTTCAAACCTTGAGCGAATGCTTTTTGCGTTACGAAACGCGTTTGAGGCATTGGGCCTTCTTGCGCGTCTACTAGAAGCAACACTGAATCAGCCATTGACATTACACGCTCTACTTCACCACCGAAATCGGCGTGTCCTGGAGTATCTACGATGTTGATACGGTAGTCGTTCCAGTTAATAGCAGTGTTTTTAGCTAAGATTGTGATGCCGCGTTCTTTCTCGATGTCATTCGAGTCCATCACGCGCTCTTCTTGCTCTCCGCGAGTTTCAAGAGTGCCTGATTGTTGTAACAGTTTATCAACCAAAGTTGTTTTACCGTGGTCAACGTGAGCAATAATAGCAATGTTACGTAATTTATTAATATCAGTGGTAGTCATCTAGGGAGCCTGTGTAAATCATTACATGCCAATAAGCATGCATTAGATTTGTTGCAAAAAATGCAGATAGTAAATTTTGCGCGGATTGTACAGAAAAACCACGGCGTTTGCGCACCTTTTTTTTAAAGGGAGGCATGTTTTTCATTATTATAGTCTTTGATTAACGAATTTATTACTTTTGCGCCCTGTTTTCGGTGGTAACTGAAGACGAGTTACTCTAGGCTAGCTAACGGCTACTTAATTTTAATTTGCACCAAAATATAGCGATTGAGCACCATTTGGGTGCATCACCATTAATCATTCAGTAATCCTCTTGCTGCTAAGCCAGCAAAATCGGAATCACGATAGATGGCATGAAAATCGCTTTTAGTTTTTCCACTGTTGGGATGAAGCTGATCATTCCGCATTTTTACATTAAACCTGGAGGACACGATGTCAGTAGAAAAGGCATTAGAGCTAATTAAAGAAAGTGAAGCGAAATTTGTTGATTTGCGCTTTACTGATACTAAGGGCAAGGAACAACACGTATCTATTCCTGCTGGTACAGTAGACGAAGAGACATTCGAAGAAGGTAAAATGTTCGATGGTTCTTCAATTGCTGGCTGGAAAGGCATTAACGAATCAGACATGGTTCTTATGCCAGACCCTACGAGTGCGGTAATCGACCCATTCGCAGAAGAAACACAAGTTAACATTCGTTGTGACATCTTAGAGCCTTCAACAATGGAAGGTTACGAGCGTGATCCACGCTCTGTTGCACGCCGCGCAGAAGAATTCCTAAAATCTACCGGCATTGGCGACACAGTATTCTTCGGTCCAGAGCCAGAATTCTTCTTGTTTGACGATGTAAAGTTCCACACAGATATGGCTGGCTCTTTCTATAAGATTGATGCTGCTGAAGCAAAGTGGAACTCAGGCGCTGATTTTGAAGGCGGAAACATGGGTCACCGTCCTGGTGTTAAAGGCGGTTACTTCCCAGTTCCTCCAGTAGATTCAGCTCACGACATTCGTGCTGCTATGTGTCTAGTAATGGAAGAAATGGGCTTAGTTATTGAAGCGCATCACCATGAAGTTGCTACTGCTGGTCAAAACGAAATCGCTTGCGAATTCAACACACTAGTAACAAAAGCAGATGAAATCCAAGTATATAAGTATGTAGTACACAACGTAGCTCACGCTTACGGTCAAACTGCTACATTCATGCCTAAGCCTCTTGTAGGTGATAACGGTTCTGGTATGCACTGTCACCAATCAATCTCTAAAGATGGCGTAAACATCTTTGCGGGTGATAAGTATGCTGGTCTGTCTGAAGAAGCGCTTTTCTACATTGGCGGTATTATTAAACACGCTCGTGCAATCAACGCTTTTGCTAACGCATCAACAAACTCTTACAAGCGTTTGGTTCCAGGATTCGAAGCACCGGTAATGCTTGCATACTCTGCACGTAACCGTTCTGCATCTATCCGTATTCCATACGTAACGAGCGATAAAGCCCGTCGTATCGAAGTACGTTTCCCTGACCCAACAGCTAACCCATACCTTGCTTTCTCAGCAATGCTTATGGCTGGCCTTGACGGTATTAAGAACAAGATCCATCCTGGCGACTCTATGGATAAAGACTTGTACGACTTACCACCAGAAGAAGCGGCAGAAATTCCAACAGTTGCTAGCTCGCTAGAAATGGCACTAGAAGCATTGGATAACGACCGTGAATTCCTTAAAGCTGGCGGCGTTATGACTGACGACATGATTGATGCATACATCGATCTTAAGTCTGAAGAAGTGACTACGCTTGCCATGTCAACTCACCCAGTTGAGTTCGATATGTACTACAGCGTTTAATCAACGTTTAAGTGCTTGAATATACAAAGGCCCGCTTATGCGGGCTTTTTTTTATGCTAAAGCTTTTCTACTATATAAGTAAGAAACTATGAGCAGGCCTATCTATTGAAAATTTATCCTTATATTGCGTTACTTACCGCGATTGCGTTAATCCCTTATGAAAGCCATGGGCAAAGCACCTCAAATGTCCCAGAGGAGACTAACACCACAAACACACCTGTGTATAAAGTGAAGCAAGCCGATGGCACTATCCTTTATACGGATAGCCCTTCACCAAAAAGCGACACCGTCGAGTTTGACGCGAAAACACAGAATGTTGTGTCTAGCCCATCAGCACCAAAACCCACTCTGGCTCAAACGACTAAATCGAAGACAAAAACCTATAACGTGGTTATTGCCTCTCCAGCCCCTAACGCCACCCTTCGAAACAATGCCGGAAACTTCACCATACGTGCGAACCAACCGACTTCAGTAAAGGCGCCGCGCTATCAATTAATCTTCGATGGCGCCCTATTGCAGAGCAATACAACAGGCGTATTTACCTTAAATGGCATAAATCGGGGCGAACATCAGTATAAGGTTGAGCTGACAGACAATAAGGGCAAGACTCTTGCATCCTCTGCACTACAAACGCTGTTTCTGCATCAAGCATCAGCGTTAATAAATAGCAACTAACGTTCAATCGTAGCGCAAAGCCCGCACCATAGCGGGGAACAGAAAAAAAGTAACACCAATTCTGTGCCTACAAATTTTGTTGATACGTTACAATGCACCTATATAGTGCAGAGGAGATAAGCTCGGATGCAATCAACCGAGTTAGACACGCAACAATTTTTAAATAGCCTGAATACTGCGCTTGTAATGGTGGACGATAAGTTAAATATCGTTTACGCCAACCACGCAGGGGAAGCGCTGTTTGAAACAGGCAGAAAGCAACTGTGCGGCCATCGTCTTGATGACTTTTTCTTGCCTGGAAATATTGACACCGCTCGCTTACGCGCAGCACTAAGACACGGAGAAGACTTTACCGAAAACGAAATTCGCCTGTGTTTTAGAGACAACCGCAATGTCATGGTTGATTTAACCGTAACGAACTTGCAGTTAGAAGAAGGGGCTAGGCTACTCTTTGAAGTAAAAAAAATAGACCAGCAAAAAAGAATATCCCGTGAAAATTTACAAAACGCACAACATTATGCAGCGCGTGAACTTGTCCGTGGGTTAGCTCATGAAATTAAAAACCCGCTAGGTGGCATTCGCGGGGCGGCGCAATTACTTGAAAAAGAATTGAGTGAAGAGCATAAAGAGTTTACTCAGATGATTATTGAGCAATCTGATCGACTGAGAAATTTAGTCGACCGCTTACTTGGGCCAAATTCACTTCCTCGATTTAATTGGAGCAATGTGCATCAAGCATTGGAGCAAGTGAGAAGCCTAATGCGGGTTGACTCAGAAACCCCCATAACCATCATTCGTGATTACGACCCTAGTATTCCGCCACTGATGATCGACGCCGATATGATTCAACAAGCCGTGTTGAATATCGTTAGAAATAGCATTCAGGCGCTTACTGAAAGTGAAACACCTAACCCTCAAATTCGTTTAGTAACGCGGATTGAGCGACAGATGACAATTCAGGGAAACCGCCATGCGCTAATCGCTAAAATAAAAGTGATAGACAATGGCCCTGGTATTCCCTCTGAAATAAAAGACACGCTTTTTTACCCCATGGTGAGCAGTAAGCAAAATGGTTCCGGCTTAGGGTTATCGATATCGCAAACATTGATAAACCATCACGGCGGAAAAATAGATGTAGAAAGCCACCCTGGGCACACCGAATTCGTAATTTATATTCCGATAGACCGCAAGGAGACAGGCAATGACGAATGAGTCAGTATGGATTGTCGATGACGACAGTTCTATTCGTTGGGTGCTTCAAAAGGCCTTACAAACAGCAAGCATTGGATGCTTGTGTTTTGAAAACCCGCAAGATTTACTCCTTCAGTTACAAAGCGGTCAAGCGCCAGAAGTGATTATCTCTGATATTAAAATGCCGCAGATGGACGGTATGACACTGCTTAATGAAGTGCATGCCACCCACCCCATGATGCCTGTAATCATCATGACTGCGCATTCCGATTTAGACAGTGCGGTAAACGCCTATCAAAAAGGGGCATTTGAATATTTACCTAAACCCTTCGATATAGATGAAGCGGTCACGCTTACTCAACGTGCGCTAGCGCATGCAAGGGAACAGTCAAAAACGCAGCAAGCCCCGCAGGATGATCCGGAAACCGAAATTATTGGTGAAGCCCCTGCCATGCAGGAAGTGTTTCGAGCCATAGGTAGATTATCTCGCTCATCAATTAGTGTATTGATTAATGGCCAGTCTGGTACCGGTAAAGAGCTTGTTGCCCACGCTTTGCATCGCCATAGCCCGCGCTCTAGCAAGCCTTTTATCGCACTTAACATGGCCGCTATTCCCGCCGACTTGGTGGAGTCTGAGCTATTTGGCCATGAAAAAGGCGCGTTTACCGGTGCACAAAATGCGCGTCAGGGTCGCTTTGAGCAAGCTGATGGCGGCACCCTTTTTCTTGATGAAATAGGTGATATGCCGTTAGACGTTCAAACCCGCTTATTACGGGTATTGGCCGACGGACAGTTTTACCGTGTGGGCGGACACCAATCGGTGGCAGTAGATGTACGTATTATTGCCGCAACCCACCAGAATTTAGAAAAGCGTGTGGCAGATGGAAAGTTTCGTGAAGATTTGTTTCACCGTTTAAACGTTATACGTGTGCATCTGCCTTCCCTCTCTGAACGCCGTGAAGATATTCATTTGTTAGCGCGTCACTTCTTACGCCGAGCGGCGAAAGAGCTAGATGTAGAAGCAAAAAGCTTAAGCAAAGATGCTGAAAAGTTGATGGCTCAGCTTCCTTGGCCAGGTAACGTGAGACAACTCGAAAACGTATGTCGATGGCTAACCGTGATGGCCAGCGGACAAGAAGTTTTACCCAGTGACTTACCTCCTGAAATCCACTCTGACAGCAGCATAGAAAAGCCCGCTGCCGAAGCTGGAGATTGGCCAGATTTACTCGCCCGTTGGACCGACAAACAACTTCGCGATGGCAGATACAATATTCTAAATGACGCCATGCTTACGTTTGAAAAAATCATGTTGGAACGTGCCCTTCAGCACACTCACGGTCATAAGCAAGATGCCGCTAAGCGATTAGGTTGGGGCCGTAATACCCTTACTCGCAAGCTAAAAGAGCTAGGTATTACTTAGTTTACGCTAGGTTTTAAGACCTGTTAATACACAAAAGCCCGCTTTATTCATTGTGAAATAGCGGGCTTTTTTATGTTTGTTGAAAACAAGAAATAGGTTCGTTAGTAATCGGAGACTAGCCGCCTTTTTTCAACAAACTTGTCATCGCTTGGTTGAACAACCTCACCCACTGCATGCTAAATTGGCCTTTGGCACTGCGGTTAATTTCAATAACCGCCTCTTTCTTGGATAGTTGCTTTTCATCATTATGGGCCCGAGAATGTGTCATCGCATCATAAGTATCAACAATGGCGAGTAACTTAGCCCCATCACTAATATCTTCTTCTTTAAGGCCTAATGGGTAACCGGTACCATCAGTACGTTCATGATGCTGCATCACTATTTTACGCGCCAAATCCCATTGGTCTAAGTGTTCGAGCAAACGAGAGCTTTTATATACATGGGACCGCATTAAGTTAAACTCTATATCGGTTAATGCCTCGCTTTTATGCAAGAGCTTTAATGGCATGAATGCCATGCCAAAGTCATGTACATAACTGGCTACGGCTAGCTGAGATTCATCAATTGGTTTGCCCGCAGTGCTATTAATATATAACGCTAGCTTAGCAACCCTATCCCCTCTTCCTACCCAAAAATTTGAGCGTTTTTCGATAGTTTGCATAAGGTCGCGAAAGAAAAGCACATCCAGCTTCTTTTCATTACTCATGTCTTTGGGTATGCCCGACGTTGCCAATGTCGGCGGTTTTATTTGGATATTTTCAGGGTTGCTGTCATCGGTAATGACATCTAAAGCGGGGTTGAGTAACAAAACCGCCTCAGTAAGACGCTTCTCATGTTCATCACCATTATCCGGTGTAATTCGACTTATCGCCATGACCAACTGTTGGTGCAAGGTATCGTCATATTCGGCTTTTCCTTCAGCCATAACAGCTTCTACAAATGCCTTAACCCTATCCATGGTAAGTAACACCAAGTCACTCATGGTGCTGGTATACGACACCTGCCCTTTACGTAAGTAATCGAGTAAGTCTTCTACATGCTGAAGCAAGGGGATCATAGGTGAGAAATTCACTAACCCAAGGTCGCCTTTAATGGTATGGATTGACCGGAACAACGCACGTTGCAGTTCATTGTCTTCTGGACGAAGCTCTAATTCGATTAATGTCTGCTCACTTGATTCGTAAAGCTCATTGATTTCTTCCATTAAGTCACAAAGAATATCTTCTTCGAGGTCGTCAGGTACAAATGTCTGCATTATAGATACCGGGTTGGTGATGGTGAGGTTACGCTTTCTCTTATTGTAAGATGCTATCGACAAAGTTACCTCATACTAAAGTTAAGTATTTTAGATTAACTTACCTAATTTGAACGTATTTCTAGCTATACCATGGCAACAGCACCGCTAAAGCATCTATAATAACTCATCGGACAAGTGTACGCTGAAACTTACTTTATACTTCGCGCGTCATTTATATTCAGGAGCCACTTTGATTGCTTTACTACGCGTTCCCGCGCTTTTACTCACCTTTTTGCTAGTTAATATAGCCCTATTTGCAGTATGCATTTTTCGTCCTTTTCACAAAGACAACGTACATACGGCAGGCAAACTTTATTCATTAATGTCGTATGTGATGGGTTTAAAGGTGATTGTTCGAAAAGATTCAGCCGTAGACATAAAAGAGCCCTACGTATTTATTGCGAATCACCAAAATAATTACGACCTGATGACTATTTGTAAGGCCGCGTTACCGGGCGTGGTGACTATTGGAAAGAAAAGCCTTAAGTGGATCCCCATTTTCGGTCAAATTTATTGGCTATCAGGCAATATTCTCATTGATCGAAAAAACTCGGGTAAAGCCCGTAACACGTTAGATATCGCTGCCAACCGCATTGCTAAAAAGCGGACCTCAGTGTGGTTTTTCCCTGAAGGGACAAGAAGCTATGGTCGCGGTTTATTGCCTTTTAAACAAGGCGCATTCAGGCTAGCGAAAACCACTAATGAACCCATCGTTATGGTGACTGCCAGTAATCTACACAATAAAGTAAAGTGGAACCGATGGAACAACGGCGTAGTACTTATCGATATTAGTGCACCTGAACCACTTACCGACGACAAGCCACTTAAAGCGTGGATGCAGTATTTCAACGACCAGATGAAAAACAAGATGGCTGAGTTGGATGCTGAAGTCGCTGAAATGGAAAAAAGCAGGTAAACTTGCGAAAAATGATTGAGGTTTTGCGTTATGAGTCAGTTTGATGAAAGAGAAGAATGGTATTCCTTTAACGAGGAAACCATAGAAGCGCTACTAGAAGACGGTAGTCAGGCCGATGCCGAATACACCATTGAGCATCACTTTGCGAGTAACGACTTCGACAAGCTAGAAAAAGCCGCGGTTGATACGTTCAAAGCAGGTTTTGAAGTGACTGACGCAGAAGAGTTAATGCTTGATGATGGCGGTACAATTTTTTGTTTCGATGCTATCGTTGAGCGAGAGTTAAACCTTGAAAAACTCAATGCTGATTCCGATGCTTTACTTAAAATTGCTGACAAACAAGACGTTCAATACGATGGCTGGGGAACGTATTTCATGCCCCGCGGCGATGACGAAGATGAGTACGAAGACGATTACCTAGAAGACTAAATCTCGCAGTCTACTCCCTTTACTCAACACTACATTAAGGGTGGCTTCAGTTTTTGTTCATCTTATTTAATCAACAATGGCACCTGTCATTTTGATTAGAAAGGATGTTAACAATGAAATCACCCATTCAACCCCTAGCAAAGCTCTGCCTACTAGCCCTATTACCTTGCTCGTTGATTAACACTTCATACGCGGAACAAACGCTATCAAGTGACACTGTGTCTGTTGAATCAACGGAATATCGCTACGGCTCGGTTTACTCTCCTAATGAAGCATCTACTCAGGCTGCAATTAACGCGGCGGCCAAGGTCGCCACTACCAGCGCCATTAACAATATTAAAAGCAATAACGTTACAAAAGCTGACACGTTGGGATCGGCATCACTGGCTGAGAAAAAAGCGAAACGTGAAAGCCTTTTTAGCGGCACCAGTAAATCCTATGCCGAAGCACAGTCAATCACACTATTGCCCGATTATTGGATTTATGACAGCTGGGTGTCTTTAGATACTGATATTGATTATGACGGCTATTATTCTGAGTTTACCGTTGAGTTCGATGCAGATACTGCTTACGACAGTGCTCTTGTATATGGGGTTATTTACTTAGGTAGAAACGATCGGTACGAAGCCATTCATGTCACCTCAGAATTTGTGCTGTATGGCGAAGATTCTTCAGATGCTTTTGAGGTGGAAAGCCACTTGCTTTCAGGCTTCCCTGCGGCAGATTATGATGTGCTCATCGAACTATATGATGCCTACTCAGAGCAACTGGTCGCTTTTTCTGACGGATACGATGACGCCGACCTTGCTTACTTAAGTTTAGAAAGCGACAACCATGAGTATATCTACGAAGATACGGTCATAGTGGTTGAGGAACACGGCGGTAGCACCACTATCTTCGGTTTACTATTCATCGCCTTTGTTCTAGTAGCACGTAGAGGAGTTCAACGATAGTACGTTAGCGTTTACTAAAAAGACTTTCATTGAAAAGCGGTGTTTTATCCGTTTATTACTATACTAAAGTAGTAGAACAAAAAATAAGCATTATGCAATAAGGTCAGCCCGCATAATGACTTACGAACGTGGTTACCAATTGGTAACCACATCGATATGTTAAGTCGAGATGGTATACGTGCGATGAAAATTGAAAATGTAAACCTGATAAACCTTTTGGAACATGCGCATATTGGCGTAGTGATACATTCTTGGGATTCACAGATTATTTATGCGAATCCTGCCGCGATGAAACTTTTTAAAACATCTATTGATAGCTTAAAAAACAAGCACCATTTGGAAGATGGGTGGGAGTTTATAGACCGGCAAAATCGTCGATTGCATCCAGACGAATATCCGGTCAATAAAGTAATATCGCTCAATGTCTCTATTACTGATGAAGTGATAGGACTGGTTGACGAAACCAGTGCTGAAGTGTGTTGGTTAAGTGTAAGTGCTTACCCAGAGAATAGTAATGATGCAGGCTTTGTGGTGGTTTATTTTACTGAAATCACCGAAAAAATTGCCGCTTTCTCATTCCTCGATATCGTGCAAAGTGCACAAGACATGATTGTAGTTACCGAAGCTAAAGCCATTGATGGTCCTTTGTCGCCTAAAATCATTTACGTCAACGATGCGATTTGTAAATTGACAGGTTACTCTCGAGAAGAGCTCATAGGGGAAACACCTCGAATTTTCCAAGGCACGCTTACAGATAAAGAGGCAACCAATCGTATTCACAGCGCCCTTGCAGAGCAAAAACCCATTACTGAAACGCTCCTCAATTATACTAAAACCGGCACCCCCTACTGGGTTGAAATGAGTATATTCCCCTTGCGAAACCAACTCGGAGAAGTGACTCACTTCGCTTCGGTTGAACGAGATGTAAGTGCCGTTAAGTTTCAAGCCGAGCAACTGAACAGCCGTAACTTTGAGCTAAAAAATATTCGAGAAAATTTAGAAAACTTGGTAACCCAACGCACTAGAGAGCTTCGTAACGTTAACGTGAAACTTGAAAAGCTCGCCTATTTCGACCCTCTCACAGACATTCCAAACAGGCGGGCGTTTGAAGAGGCATTAGATAAATCTGTGCATTTCGCTCATCGTCATGGACACTCCCTATTAATCGGCATTGCCGATGTTGACCACTTCAAGAAACTCAACGATACCTATGGTCATGCCTTCGGTGATGATGTACTGATAGCTATTGCGAAGTCGATGAAACAATTTTTTCGTCAAGAAGATGGCATTGGCCGGGTGGGCGGAGAAGAGTTTGCTTTTTGCATGGTATTACCCGGCTCCCACGACCCCATAGATATTCTTGAGCGTCTCAGGAAGCGGGTTGAAGTAATTTCAAGTACACTTCCTGCACTTAAGGGGTACAACGTAACTATTAGCATTGGGGCGTATTATGTGAGCGAGATAAGCCCTAACCAAACAAAAGAGATCGTAAGCAAGGCTGATGAAGCACTCTACCGTGCTAAACGGGACGGAAGAAATCAGGTTTGCCTAGCTAAACAAGATAAAACAGAATTTAATTCAGTGAGTTAATCACATACTGGGAACAGGGATGTTGAGTTAATTTTTATCGTTCTTTTGTCTAAAGCTTTACTCATATTGGCAAATAATTTGGTAAATATCGAAAATCGATGCCAGAATAAAAATACTATAAAGAACAACTGGAATCGTTCTAATGCCACCCAGCCAACGTTTATCTTCTCGCCCTCGGCGTAGTTTTATCAAGGGAGCGGCAGCGCTAGGTGTAACGGCTGGTGTCACTGCCGGGGTAGCGCCTTTTGCTATTGGCAAACCCAAGCCAACGTTAAAAGTCATGGGTACTCATGTCACACTGCAAGAAGAAATCCGTCAACATGCAATGGCCGACCTAGGCATCAATATAGCGTTTCAGCCGGGTGGAAGCGCGACTGTACTTCAAAAAGCATCAATGAACCCTGATGCTTTCGATTTATATGAACAATGGTCAAACAGCATTAATGTTTTGTGGCGTTCAAAAGCTATTCAACCTATCGAAAAGAAAAAGCTTACCTATTGGGATGAAATAAACGATTTAACCAAAACAGGTAAAGTGACGGATGCAGCACGATTAGGCGCTGGTGATGCCCCTCATAAGATTATTAATGTACAAGCTGATGGCAGTTTGGGTGTAGAACATACAGACACCATTAGCTTCCTCCCCTATGTGCACAACGTAGACTCGTTTGGCTACAATACATCTCAATTTCCTGAACAACTGCAAAACCAAGAAGAAAGCTGGGGATGGCTACTCGATAGTCGGTTGTCTGGCAAAGTGGGGATTGTAAATGATCCCACCATTGGACTTTTCGACTTAGCGTTGGCGGCACAAGCAAAGGGCTACATTACATTTGAAGATATAGGGGCAATGACCACGCAAGAGCTAGATAACTTATTCAGTATTCTTATTGAGTTATCCCAGTTAAATCACTTCAGTGGCTTTTGGACATCAGTGCCTGAATCTGTGCAATTTATGAAAAGCCAACGTGTCTCTATAGAAAGCATGTTCTCTCCTGCGGTATCGGCGTTAAACAGCCAAAACATCCCCGTTAAATTTGCTGCGCCGAAGGAAGGTTACCGAGGCTGGCATGGGGTAATGTGTTTATCGTCAGCTTCACAAGGAAGAAGTAAAGATGTGGCTTATGAATATATGAATTGGTGGCTGTCAGGCTGGCCCGGGGCATTTATTGCTCGTCAGGGCTATTACATATCTAATCCAGAGCGTTCTGCAAAATATTTGTCGCAAGCCGAATGGGATTATTGGTACAAAGGGTTACCTGCGAGCGAAAACTTAAAAGGCCCGGCAGGTAAGGTTAGCGTTCAAAAAGGTGAACAGCGCTCAGGTGGAAGCTATGAAGATAGGTTTAGTAACATCGCAGTATGGAATACTGTCATGCCAACCTACGAATATAGCCTCCAAAAATGGTATGAATTTATTACGTCTTAACCCCATTGGTTAAGTCAAAGGCACTATAATAGCTATGCTGTCATCGATTCGAACGCAACTTATTCTCGTATTAATTGCTTTAGTCGCTCTGCTCTTAGTACAAGGGTATATTGCTAGAGAGAACCAATCTGTATTAAGTAGCGGCATGGCGGCATCGAGTCGTGCTGTGGTTGATGTAGGAATAGTTAAAGAACTCGAAAGAGATGTTATCGACTTACAGCGTAATGTACTTATCTACAAAGAAAATGCGAGCCAATCTGCGGTAACGCGTTTTGAAAGGTTGATGCTCTCTATCAATAAAAGGCTAGATGAGCTTGCCGATCCTGTTACCCAAAGCGGTGAGATTGACGATACCTATGTGCTGTCTCGTATGCATAAGCACCTTAGTGCCTACCAAGAAAATTTTCGCCAGGTTATTGATGCACGCTCTAGAAAAGACGACTTAATCATTGATGGATCATTGTCAGATTTATTGGCGATTAAGCGGCTATTTGATACTGCCAATGAAGACTTCGCCCTTCCTCAAAGTACCATTGATAAACTTAACTTCCACATTGCTAAAGCGGAAAATGCAATCCTTCTCTATTTGATGAAGCCTGATATGGCGTTAATCACTCAATTCAATGAAGCAATTACTGCAGTTAAAGCGATTACCATAAACAATCAGACGCTTCATAGCCAAGTGAATGAGTTACTTGAAAAGGCCGAAGCTGACTTATTTAAGCTAACACAAATAACCCAAGGGAATTTGTTTTTGGTTAATGTGGTTATGGCCGGTTCGGCGAATGAATTTTTATATTTAAGCGGCGAACTTGCCAATCAAGTAACATCGAAAACCGAATCTATTACTCACAACACCTATTTGGTAGCGCAAGAAACACAACGTAATGGTGAGATATTTTCACTGGTCGCCATTCTACTTGCGGTCATCGCCGCTATATTTACTACCTATCGTATTTTAGGCCCTATTCGTACCATTACCCACGTATTCAATCGGCTATCTGAAGGCCAAAACATTTCGAGTATTCCAGGCAACAGCCGCAACGATGAAATTGGAAACCTTGCTCGAGCCGCCCATGTATTTAGTGATAAAAACAAGCAAACAGAAAGGTTACTATCGGAAGCCCGTGGACTGAATGGCAGATTGGAATCCTTAAACTCAGAACTGACTGAAAGTAAAATTAAAGCTGAGCGAGCGACGGCCTCGAAGAGTATTTTCTTGGCCAATATGAGCCATGAAATTCGTACGCCCATGAATGGTATTATTGGCTTAATAGAACTTGCACAGCAACACCCAGTGCCTGATATTGTAAGTGGCTATCTTGATAAAGCCGCCTATTCAAGCCAAATTTTAATGAGCGTTATCAATGATATTTTAGATTTTTCCAAAATTGAAGCCGGTAAACTTAAAATTGAAGAAGTCAGTTTTTCCCTTCATTCTTTGTTCGATAATCTCATTGCTGTTATTGCCCTTAAAGCCAAAGAAAAGAACTTAGCCGTTCGTTTTATTGTGTCACCATCCATACCCCCCCAAGTTATTGGCGATCCGCTACGTATTGCGCAAATCATCATGAATATTGGAAGCAATGCGGTGAAATTCACCGAGCAAGGGCAAATTTGCATTCGATTTGATGGCAATATTAACGATAAAGGTAATTTGCTGTCCCTAACAATGAACATTGAAGATTCGGGTATTGGAATGAGTGAGCGGCAACTTGCTCGTATTTTTAACCCCTTTACTCAGGCAGATGACGCGACCAACCGCAAGTATGGTGGAACAGGTTTGGGTTTAACCATTGTAAAACAACTCACCGACTTGATGGGTGGCTCACTATCAGCCACTTCAGTAGAAGGTAAAGGCAGTACCTTTAGAATATCCTTGCCCCTTCGTGTATTTAAGAACCAGCCTGGTATTTTTGACCTTACGCCTCAGTTGCCCACATCCAGTGTGTACTTGACCTCTTCACCTCTTCTACCAGATATCTATCAGTCGGTAATACAGATAAGCCAAGCCAATATCATGGACATCAAAGCCGCCCAGTCCCTCGACTCTCTGCCTAAACACCTTATTGTTGATATTCCAAGCTTTAGCGTGTTTAAAGACAATATCCGCTGGTTACATGAGCTCGCGGACAAAGGCACCCATGTTGGCTTGATCATGGATACTGTAGGTAGTGCGCTGCAAGATAAGTACAACAGCCTGTGGAAAGGCCCGCTTATTATGCACCCTTTTACGCCTGCACAATTTGAACATTTCATGTCTATGGTAGTCAGTAATGAAACACGAAAAACCATGACTAAAAATGCAGATATCATTGAAGATATTAGCTTAGAAGGACATGTATTGTTGGTTGAAGATAACAATATAAATCAGATTGTTACCGGTGAAATGCTGAAAACCTTAGGGATTACGTTTGATATAGCAGAAGATGGCAATCAAGCGGTGCGCAAAATAGAAAACGCACCTCATTATGATTTGGTGTTAATGGATGTACAAATGCCCGTAATGGATGGTTATGAGGCAACAAAAGCCCTAAGAAAAGCGGGCTTTACTACCCTTCCCATTATCGGGCTCTCGGCTAATGCTATGAAAGAAGACAAACAAAGCGCTATCGATGTAGGCATGAACGACTATCTTACTAAGCCAATTAAACGCAAAGCCTTGGTAGATATGTTAAAGCGATACATGAATCACTAAAAGCATTCAAATGTTACGCGGTACATATTGTGTAACGAGTAATCAAAAAAAAGGTTGTCTTACGACAACCTTTTTTCGTTAGCTTGCTAGCCTTAATTTATTAAACCGTGGCTATAACGCAGCAATCGTCTCGTACTGTGCTTTAAGCTTCTCGAGCTGCTTCTCGCCTTCTTCCAGCTTAGCGCGCTCTTTCTCAATTACGGCGTCTGGAGCGTTGCTTACAAACTTCTCGTTACCCAGCTTGCCGCGTGTACGTGAAACGTCTTTATCCACTTTATCCATGGCTTTAGTGATACGAGCAAGCTCGGCATCTTTGTCGATAAGACCCGCCATTGGAATAAGTATTTCCATTTCACCGACTAGCGCTGTAGCACTCGCAGGCGCTTCTTCACCGTCTTTAAGGATAGTGACTGTTTCAAGCTTAGATAACTTGTCTAAGAAGGCTTTAGCAGCCTCTAAACGGCGGCTATCTTCCGCACTTACGTTTTTAAGTAAGGCATTAAGCGGTTTATTTGGAGAAATATCCATTTCACCGCGAATATTACGAATACCCACGATGAACTTCTTCACCCACTCAATATCGGCAAGCACGTGTTCATCTTGCTTAGCAGCATCTTGTACTGGGAATGCTTGCACCATAATGCTGGCATTCTCTTCAACCTGTAGCGCGCTTAATGGCACAACACGCTGCCAAATAGTATCGGTAATAAACGGCATTAATGGGTGCAACAAACGTAGCAAGTTTTCTAGTACGTTAATTAACGTATGACGTGTACCACGCTTCTCAGCTTCACTGCTAGCTTCGTTGCTAAGCACAGGTTTAGTCAGTTCTAAGTACCAATCGCAGAACTGGTTCCAAGTAAACTCATAAACAATATGCGCAGCAATGTCGAAACGGTAGTCTTCTAACGCTTTTTCAAACTCAACAAGGGTTTGTTGGAATTTAGCCCAAATCCAGCGATCAGCAATACTTAATACCATTTCGCCGCCATCACGGCCGGTATCGTGCTCTTCGGTATTCATCAGTACAAAACGTGATGCATTCCAAATCTTGTTACAGAAGTTACGGTAGCCTTCAACCCGCGCCATATCAAAGTTGATATCACGGCTGGTTGACGCCATTGCAGCAAAAGTAAAACGAAGTGCATCTGTACCGTAAGCATGAATACCATCTGGGAATTGCTTACGCGTACGCTTTTCAATTTTTTCAGCTAGCTTTGGCTGCATCATGCCTGAAGTGCGTTTTTTCACTAGCGTTTCAAGGTCAATACCGTCAATAAGGTCGATAGGGTCTAGTACGTTCCCTTTCGACTTAGACATTTTATCGCCATTCTCATCACGGATAAGACCGGTAATATAAATATCTTTAAATGGAATTTGGCCTGTGAACTTCTTCGTCATCATGATCATTCTGGCAACCCAGAAGAAAATAATATCGAAGCCAGTTACCAATACCGATGAAGGCAAGAAGGTTTCAAGCTCAGGTGTTTTTTCTGGCCAGCCCATGGTCGCGAACGGCCATAATGCAGATGAGAACCAGGTATCAAGTACATCATCATCTTGGCGAAGGGAAATGTCGTCCCCCAAGCTGTTTTTAGCACGAACTTCTGCTTCAGTACGACCCACGTATATGTTGCCGTTGTCGTCATACCATGCAGGAATGCGGTGTCCCCACCACAACTGACGTGAAATACACCAATCTTGAATGTTGTGCATCCACTGGTAGTAGGTTTTGTTCCAGTTTTCTGGCACAAAACGAATCTCGCCGCTTTCAACCGCTTCAATAGCAGGCTTAGCCAGTGACTCAACCGCAACATACCATTGGTCAGTAAGGTAAGGTTCGATAACCGCACCAGTTCTGTCGCCACGAGGTACTTTAAGCTTATGCGGTTCAATTTTAACCAATGCGCCTTGGGCGTCTAAATCAGCGACTATCTGCTTACGTGCATCGAAACGGTCTAGGCCGCGATAAGCCTCTGGCGACTCATCGTTAATTTTCGCATCGTCAGTTAAGATATTGATCATTGGTAGGCTATGGCGCTTACCCATGTCGTAATCGTTAAAGTCGTGAGCTGGCGTAATTTTAACGCAGCCTGTACCGAACTCTTGGTCAACATAGTCATCGGCAATAACAGGAATTAAACGGCCAGTAATAGGCAGTTTAATGTCTTTACCAATGTAAGCTTGGTAGCGTTCGTCATCAGGATGCACCGCTACTGCAGTATCACCTAGCATGGTTTCTGGACGGGTAGTCGCGACCACTAACTCACCGCTGCCATCAGCAAGTGGGTAGCGCATGTGCCACATGTGGCCATCTTCTTCTTCGTTTAGTACTTCTAAATCTGATACTGCGGTGTGCAGCACTGGATCCCAGTTTACCAAACGCTTACCGCGATAAATTAGGCCTTCTTCGTGAAGCTTTACGAAAGTTTCGGTTACCGCGTCAGACAACTTGTCGTCCATGGTAAACACTTCACGAGACCAATCAGGTGAGGTCCCTAAACGGCGCATTTGACCGGTAATGGTTCCGCCACTGTGCTCTTTCCATTCCCAGACTTTTTTGATGAAGTCTTCACGACCTAAGTCATGACGGGTTTTACCTTCTGCATTTAATTGGCGTTCTACCACCATTTGGGTAGCAATACCCGCGTGGTCGGTACCCACTTGCCATAGGGTGTTGTCACCCTTCATGCGGCGATAGCGGGTTAAGGCATCCATAATGGTTTGTTGAAAACCGTGCCCCATATGAAGGCTACCGGTAACATTAGGCGGTGGAAGCAAAATACAATACGGATCGCCGCTGCCCGATGCTTTAAAAAGGCCCGAATTTTCCCATTTTTCATAGCATTGCTGCTCAATGGACTGTGGTTCGAAGGTTTTATCCATTACTTACTCTCGTTGTGAAGCTCGATTCTGATGTGATCACTAGGCAGTTTTCTTAAACTGCATATTACATCCGGCTTGCTGGTAGTTCTTATATCGCACCCGCGCAGCCTGTTTGGCTTCGTCATCTACGGGAACAAAATCGATAATTTGGCGATGTTGATTTGGCGAAGGCACCATACCCGAACCAACGTTGACCACCATTTGACGGCGGGCAACCTGCTCGGGTTGCCAACAAATTTCCACCGGCGTGCCGCTTTGTGGCCCTTCACCATATAGGTTGTGGGGAACAAAGCGATTAGCTGGCAGTTGCCATAAAAATTCATCAACTTCTTCGGCTTGCTTTTGCGTATCGCATAACACGCTTATCTTTTGCTTGTTCGCAAAAGCATCTGCAATAAGTTCGCTCGCACGAGACGCCACACTGGTGTCGCTCGCACTTAGTTGATAAAACACGACTTGAGGCATCGTGCGTTAGTCCTCTAACTTGGTGCCAGCGCGGTTCATTAAGAACTGCGATAACATAGGAACAGGTCGCCCTGTTGCACCTTTGTTCTTGCCACTGCGCCATGCAGTACCGGCAATATCTAAGTGTGCCCAGTTATATTTCTTGGTGAAACGAGACAAGAAACACGCCGCGGTAATGCTGCCTGCCGGACGCCCACCTAAGTTAGTCATATCAGCAAACGGGCTTTCAAGCTGTTCTTGGTAATCATCCCACACGGGTAAACGCCATGCGCGATCTGAGCTTTGCTCAGAGGCATTTAGCAGTTCATGGGCAAGCGGGTTGTGCGTGCTCATTACGCCAGTTGCATGGTGGCCTAGCGCAATAATAACGGCGCCGGTTAGGGTAGCCACGTCAATCACTAACTCTGGCTCGTAGCGCTCAACGTAAGTTAACGCATCACAGAGTACTAAGCGCCCTTCTGCATCCGTATTTAATACTTCAACAGTTTGGCCTGACATGGTGGTTAGGATATCGCCTGGACGATATGCGGTACCATCTGGCATGTTTTCACAGCCGGCTAATACACCAATTATGTTAATCGGTAGGTTTAACGCGGCAATAGTATGCATAGTACCAAGTACACCAGCTGCTCCGCCCATGTCGTATTTCATTTCATCCATGGCTTCGCCAGGTTTAATCGAAATACCACCTGAGTCAAAAGTAAGCCCTTTACCCACCAGCACAATTGGCGCTTGATCGGCTGGACCGCCACGGTGATGCATAATACTCATCATGCTTTCGTTTGCAGAACCACGGCCCACAGCTAAATAAGCTTGCATGCCTAATTCAGCCATTTGGGTTTCATCCACAACTTCAGCACTTATGCTTTCGTACTGGCTAGCTAATGACTGCGCTTGCTCCCACAAATAAGCAGGGTTACAGATATTCGGCGGCATGTTAGCCACGTCTTTGGTTACTTTCGCGCCGCGAGAAATAGCGAGCCCGTGTTCTACTGCACGCTCACCCACGGTGAGTTCGCGGCGTGTAGGTACGTTAAATACGATTTTACGTAACGGACGACGTGGCTCACCTTTCTTAGTTTTAAGTTGCAAGAAGGTATACAAAGAATCTTCGGTAGCTTCAACGGCCTGGCGCACTTTCCAATACGTGTCGCGCCCTTTTACGTGTAATTCCGTTAAGAAACACACCGCTTCCATCGAGCCCGTTTCATTTAGGGTAGTAATGGTTTTGGCAATAATTTGCTTGTATTGGCGCTCATCAAGTTCGCGCTCTTTTCCGCAACCCACTAGTAATACGCGCTCACTCAGTACATTTGGTACGTGGTGCAGCAATAGCATTTGCCCAGCTTTCCCTTCTAGGTCGCCGCGGCGTAATAAGTTGCTAATATAACCTTCACTGATTTCGTCTAGTTGTTCAGCCACCGCGGTAAGGCGGCGCGGCTCGAAGACCCCGACAACAATACAGGCACTGCGTTGTTTTTCCGGACTGCCACTTTTTACACTAAACTCCACGATATCACCTCGTTTTTCGTCGTTTAAGATTTGCATGCTGACTAAATTCACATAACGTTTCGCGCTGCTTTATGTTTTAATACGCAGCCATACTTGCATGCTAGCTGCGAATGACGCAATGTTGACGTAAATTATGTCAAATTTGCTTCGCCACACCATGCAATTAATTTTATGATTGCAGGCAAAACTTGTAAAAACGGTAAGTTTACTCAAAATTGTGGTTTCTTTCACTAAAATTCCAAAGTTTCCGGTAGGACTGAGATGTTGATATTCCGCTATTTGCTTAAGGAAACCCTTAAGTCTCAGTTAGCCATATTCTTCATTCTAATGGCGATATTTGTCACCCTTAGATTTGTACGTGTGCTTGGTGATGCCTCAGACGGCGATATACCAGCAGGACTAGTACTTGGCTTTCTTGGGCTCTACGCCCCTATTCTCGCATCACTCGTGCTGCCTATCAGTGCTTATTTAGGCATTATGCTTGCCCATGGGCGGCTGTATGTAGACAGCGAAATGACCGTCATGCGTGCATGCGGTATCAGTGAGTGGTACATCACCCGGGTAATGTTGTTCTTATCTGTACTCATTATGATAGTAACGGGGGCCATTACCCTCTACTTTGCCCCTATGGCGGCTGAAAACGAATACCAACTTAGGGAAAAAGCCCGTAATGAGGCGGGCCTTTCTGCCATTATCCCTGGTCGCTTCCAACAAACCGGTAATGCAAAAGCGGTTATTTTTGTTCACGACATTGATACTGACGACCAATTACGCCGCGTGTTTTTATCGCAAAATAAAACTGAAAATGGTGAAAATCAGGTTCAAGTGGTTTACGCGCAAACCGGGCAAGTGGCCAGCAACCCAGACGGCACTCGAAACTTGGTGTTAAAACAAGGGGTGCAGTACGAAGGTCAACAGTCGCAAAAAAGCTACCGGAAGGTAGAGTTTGATGAGTACCAAATTCAAATAGCAGACAAGCCCGCAGAGGAAGCAAGGCGCAAGGTAAGCGTATTGCCCACTACCGAATTATGGGGTGATGAGTCGATAGAAGCCCGTGCAGAGTTACAATGGCGTATTGCCATTCCACTTTCACTGCCCTTCTTGATTTTAATTGCCGTGCCCTTGAGTGCTGTAGATCCTCGCCAAGGTCGATTTGGAAAAATGTTCCCCGCTATACTGCTCTATCTTGGCTACTTTTTGTTGTTACTCGCCAGCAGACGAGTCCTAGAAGACGGCAAAATACCGCCTCAACTTGGACTGTGGTGGGTGCATACCATCATGCTATTTATTGGGGTTGCGCTAATTGTGCGAGACAGAAAAACAGGCACCCAATTTAGGGCCTGGATATTGGGGAAAAAATAGATGTTTAAAATCCTCGATTTATATATTGCTCGCACGCTGTTAGGTACAGTAACGGTTACTTTATCGGTCCTTATTGGCTTAAGCGCTCTTATTAAATTTGTAGAGCAACTGCGTAAAGTAGGCGAAGGCGACTACGACATGATGGTGGCGTTCCTTTACGTGGTGCTTAGCTTACCAAGAGATTTAGAACAGTTTTTCCCTATGGCAACCCTGCTAGGTGGATTAATTGGTATGGGTGTACTTGCCAGCAACAGCGAGCTTGTTGTTATGCAAGCAGCGGGCATGAGTAGATGGAACATTATTGTCTCTACCATGAAGTCTGCCACTATTATGATTTTATTGGTGATGGCGGTGGGCGAATGGGTAACACCGTTCAGTGAATCTAAAGCAAAACAAATTCGCACCGAGGCCATTTCAGGCGGTAGCTTGTTCTCTTCAGAGCAACTGGTTTGGGCAAAAGATGGCGAGCATTTCGTGAGTATCGGTGAAGTGCTGAGCAGCGATTCACTTAAAGACATCAATATTTTTGACTTTAACGACGACCTTTCACTTGAAAGTATTACCTATGCTAAATCGGGTAATTTCGATGGCAGTGAGTGGCGCTTAAACGATGTAGACGTTACCCGTTTTAGTGAAACTGCGGTAACGCTAGATAATGAAAAAAGCATGCAATGGAACTCGACGTTAACGCCAGATAAGTTGGGTATTGTGGCGGTAAAACCTGAAGCCCTATCTATTTCTGGTTTGCTAGATTACGTGGGCTATTTAGCCAATAACGGGCAAGATCCATCACGCTATGAGTTGGCACTGTGGCGTAAAATATTACAGCCTGTGTCAGTAGGGGTAATGCTGTTAATGGCCCTGTCGTTTATCTTTGGGCCATTACGAAGCGTTACCATGGGCGCCCGGGTGATCATGGGCGTACTAACGGGCTTTGGCTTCTTTATCTTAAATGAAGTGTTTGGCCCGCTTAGTTTGGTTTATCAAATTCCGCCGTTTTTAGGGGCTTTACTACCTAGCTTATTGTTTGCGGCCATTGCCGCTATTATGCTGCGGAAGTAGTCTAATTTCAGTAGCATAATTTAAAATCGCCTAGTTTGAGTCGCTTAAATTAAGCGTTTGGTTGAATCAGCATAAGTTAAAGCGGATTAGGCGTTGAATTACCAGACACTAAGTTCTACCGTTCAATAATGGATACAAAAAAGGGAAGCACTGCTTCCCTTCCTTAAATCTGTAAACTGGATTTCGCTTACCAGCTTTTATGGTCGTTACTTTCTTTCGTCAATTTAAGTACTTGGGTTTGCGCCAATCTATCTTGCAACGACTGCTTGTGCTTAAAATCAAAAAGTACTAACAACGTGCCTAATCCCCCTAATGATGCCACTAAGCGGATAATCAGACGCGGCCATGTCATGGGCGCATCTACCGTACTAAAGATACGCAGTCGCCATGCACGCATGCCCAAGGTTTGCCCACCTCGCTTCCAAAACCATAAAAAGAAACCAACTACCCACAAACCAACCCATACCTGGATAAGTAATTTATACCCCGTCGATGCCTGAATTAATTCAGCAGGTTGCTCATAACCTTGTAAATCTAACACACCGTTTGAAAGCAAAACGATAAGCGTCACTATTACCACCATAGCTGCACACATCCCCACTGCTACAGCAACCAGAGTATCGTAAATCATGGCAGCTAAACGGCGAATAAACCCTGCTCGCTCAGAGGAAGAGCTTAACTCGACAGCTTCATTTTCGGTGTGTTCTTCACGCTTATTTACTTTTTTAGTCTTGCGCGCGGCACGTGACGCTTTGTTGTTACTTTTGTTCAAAATACTTCCGATACAGTTCAATACCGCGCTAGTGTGCCACAACGCTGACAAGGCATAAATAACCGATAGTGAAACAGGGCTAGTTTTAATACTTAGTAATGTGTACTGCTAAGCCGTAATCGATTAGAAACAGCTGTAGGGTGAAGCTCACAAAGAAAATTTGTACTTTTTGCATCTAATTACAGGTGGTAAACGTTTAATAACATGTAAACACAAATAATCGATCGAAAAAATTCTTGTGTCTATACCCTGATCAGAGTTCCGATGCTTAAGGCCATTTAATTTCTAAATGTCATGTATGGCTCGGTAAAGAAGGATACTTTATGGAACATGAAACCTTGTTTCCCCTACTGTGTGAAACAGCGAATGGCAATAAAGCCGCTTTTGCTGAGCTATACAAATTAACCAGCCCTCAGCTATATGCTGTGGTGTTAAAGCTTTTAAAGCGGCCGGAACTAGCCGATGAAGCCACCCAAGATGCGTTTATAAAAATATGGCATAACGCAGGCAGTTACCAACGAGGTAAAGGTACGGTATTGACTTGGATGGTAAGCATTGCGCGCTACCGCGCATTAGATTTAATGCGCTATCACAATGTGCGAAACGAAGTTGAATTGGATAACGAAGCGCCTCAATTAGATGAGTCTTCTAACAACGTTCGGATGAATACCGAGCAAGATAAATTAGCCGAATGCTTGGATGAATTGGACCACTCCCAACGCCAAGCCATACAACTAGCTTATGTAAACGGACTTTCCCATCAAGAAGTTGTGAACCATTTGTCGTCGCCTCTGGGCACTATTAAAAGCTGGATCCGACGTGGCCTTCAAAGCTTACAAAGGTGTTTGTCATTATGAATTATTTAAAAGAAGAACGGTTAAACGCACTTGCGGCCGAATATGTGGTGGGCACCTTACGGGGCAAAGCGCGTTTACGCTATCAAAAGTTATTGATGCAGTACCAAATCGTAGGTGAAACCACAGCGAAGTGGGAAGAATACTTAGCGGGCTTTTCAGATGGCATTACTCCCGTAGAACCTCCTCATGCGGTGTGGGAGCAAATTCAGCGCCGTCTTGATCACGGCAATTCAACAAAACCAGCATCTAACGTGCTTGAATTTGAACAAGCAAAGCAGGCTAGGTGGCGCTATTTCTCTTTCTTATCTACCGCTGCTGCAATGATATTTGCAGTACTTCTTGTCGTAATGATGCCGGTAGCTGATGAAGAAATTTCACATGTTGCCGTTGTTAATAATGCAGACAACGCACCTTTGTGGGTAATAGAAGTATCTGAGTCTACTATGGATGTAAAAGTAACCAGCGCATTTGCTGCGATTACCGACAAAGACTATGAGTTATGGATGGTGCCCGAAAATGGCGAAGCCCCTATTTCGTTAGGCTTGTTGCCTGAATCTGGCTTTGAGCATTTTGCGACGAATGCCATATTACTTAATGGCAGTATTGCAGCGCTTGCCGTGAGCTTAGAAGCACCCGGCGGTTCCAAAACCGGCGCGCCTACTGAAGTGCTATACATAGCGCCGTTGGTTTCCGTTTAATAGCGAAGACGTTTTAAAACACACTGACAAAAGCCGGCGTTCAAGTCGGCTTTTTTATGTTTGATAAAAAGGTTTTAAATAAAAGTAAATTATTTTGCATCCAACTTCCCATCCGAATCGTTTGGCTTTATGAACTCACTCACTAAGAGACATAATATGATTTCGATAAAACGTTCAGTAGTTGCTGTATCTTGCGCACTTATTGCCGCAGGCGCAGTGGCTTCAAGCCATCGTGAAGCACCTAATATTACACGTCACCCTGCTTTAGACAGTACCGACTTTTACGCATTTAATAGCTATGAAGAAGGACGTGAGGGCTACGTGACTTTCATCGCAAATTACATTCCACTGCAAGATGCCTACGGCGGCCCTAACTATTTCGCCATGGATCCTAACGCGCAATACACTATTCATATCGACAGCGATGGCGATGCAGTAGAAGACATTAGTTTTGTTTTTGAGTTTCAATCTATGCTTGCCGCAGAAAACGAAGGCATTGCATTGCCTATTGGCGCAGCTGGCGAAGAAAAAATGGTGAAGGTCCCGTTAAAGAATATCGGCCCAGTCAGCGCAGACGATCAAAGCGCCGCTAATTTTTCAGAAATGTATAGCTTAACTATGGTGTCGGGCGACATGCAAAGCGGTGAGCGAACTACGCTAACCCCAAATGCTGGTGATATGTTTACCAAACCGCTCGATTACATTGGTAATAAAACCTTCACCAGCGAAGCAGAATACGCTCGTTATGCTGAAAGCTTTATCTATTCGTTTTCGATACCTGGCTGTGATGATATGGCGAAAGTATTTGTCGGTCAACGCAAAGATGCCTTTGTGGTAAACCTAGGTAAAACTTTCGATTTGGTTAACTACGTCCCCGTTGAAGGCGACAGCGCCCCTGGCGCTGGTGATGGAGGCGGCTTCCCCGGCGGTATCACCCAAAGTAATGACAACGATGATTTGGCCGATAAAAATGTGACGTCGATATCTGTAGAGGTGCCTTCTACCTGTGTGACTGGTGATGGAAACGGCGTAGTAGGAAGCTGGACAACAGCAAGCCTTCCGCAAGCCCGTATTTTAAACCCTGATGCTACCTTTGCATCGCCAGAAGCAAATGGCGGCGCGATGACCCAAGTATCTCGCTTAGGCAGCCCATTGGTTAACGAACTGGTTATCGGTATTGGCGATAAAGACACCTTCTCTAGTGCCCACCCAAGTGATGACGGCCAGTTCGCTGATTATGTTACCCACCCTGCACTACCAGAATTACTAAACATCTTGTTTAAAGATGCAGTGAACACAACGTTAGGAACATCAATTGAAACCTTAGCACCGACTAATTTCCCTAGAAACGATTTAGTTGCTGCATTCTTAACAGGTTTCCCTAGCGTTAACCAACAGGCCACGGTAACGGCGTCTGAAATGCTTCGTTTAAATACAGGCATTCCAGCAACACCTGCAGCCGATCAATCTGCATTTGGTGTAGCAGGCGACGATTTAGCTGGCTTCCCGAACGGAAGAAGACCAGGCGATGATGTGGTAGATATTGCTCTTCGTGTGGTAATGGGGCGCTTGTGTTATCCCATCCCAGTAAATGGTGAAGATACTGCTCTAGGCCTGTGTACTGAAGAAGATGCAAGCGTAGGTAATGTTCCATTCACTGATGGTGCGCCAGTTGATGCCAGTATGACTGATGCGTCATTCCCTTACCTTAAAACACCTATTGCGGGTTCTGAATAAGGAGTGATGATTATGAACAACACTCTTTTAAGAGGCTTAGTGTTAGTGGGCGCAGTAAGCGCGCTTACTGGATGCTTTGATAATGACGATGATAAGCCAGAAGTAAACGTAGCACCGGTAGCTGAAGATGCCATGTTCACTACCCAGGCAGATATTGCGTTTACCGACATGCTAAGTGCAAGTGATGCTAATGGCGACGCGTTAAATTATACGCTAGCCACAGACAGCGAAAACGGAACCACAACGGTAACAGCAGACGGTGATTTTACTTATACACCGAATGCGCAGTTTACCGGTACTGACTCTTTTGTTTTCAGTGTATCTGACGGCGTAGCCGATGCTGACACAGGTGAAGTCACTATTACTATAGATGCGCAACAAGTCTCGTTTTCAAGCTATACACGAGATGCGTTTACTCAAGAGGCGACTGATGAGCCCCTTCCGGTTAACGGAAGAGAATTCACTCAGGATGCCGAAGAAAGTAGTTTTGATGATTTACTACCTCAACAGTAAATAGCAGTAGCGCCATGGATGGCGCTCTTTTTTAAGGTTGCTTACCTTACGCTTATCAAACCTAGGAGATTAGGCAATGAGATTATTGACTCGGCTTGTCGCGTTTAGTGCTTTATGCACCTTGTGTTTATCGGCCTATGCGTTTGACGATGAGACTTCACCTAAAGACACACCTAGCAATATGCAAAGCGATATGGTTATTGCAACATGGCATGCACAGCCTCAAGCAAAAATGACCGTAGCACTCGCGCAAACCATACTCAATAAAAGCCGTTACCCCGATGCTACCGGCAATGAAAGACAGCAGGTAATGCGCTTCATCCATTATCAAAAACAGCAAAAAAATTCGCTTTCAGCCAGCACGCAAATTCAGCTGAAGGTGTTAGAAGCTAGGGTGTTGCAAGGCACCCACCAATTTAGCGAAGCTGAAGCTATTTTAAACAAAATCAAATCGCCTCTTTATGCCCCAGCTTTATTGCTACTAGCAGACATCAACATACAACAAGGCGCCCCCGCAGCGGCCAAAAACTTATGCCAACAACTAATTGGTAAAACCAGTTATTTGTTAGCCTTCACGTGTATTTTAAATGCCGAGTTCACACTAAATACCAATACTGCTAGCTACGAGAAATTACTAAATCTTGAGGCATTTGCCGAGAAATCTCGTGTAGAAAAGCCCTCAATAGAAAAAACTCGTTTAGAAAACCCTAACGCTAATAACACTGCGCAAGCGGCTGCGAGCGAACGTTTGTGGTATTACGAAACCTTGGCAGCAATGGCTTATACCCTGAATAAACCCGAGGCAACACTTTTACACCTGAAAAAAGTAGACGCACAAAAACTGCCCGTAAGCGCATTGCTGCTATGGGCTGATGCAAAGCTCAAACTTTCGAAACCCCAAGATGTCATTCAAAGGTTTACCGCAATTCAGGCTGCCTCGAATCGCACATCCTACAGTACAGACAAGAACATAGACGATGGTTTATTGCTTCGCTGGGCAAAAGCAGAAAGACAATTAAGTCTTCATGATACTGAAATTCAAAAGCAATTAGCTGATAGAATGGCCTTACGTACTTGGCGAGAAGATGTGTCTCATGCAGCGCAAGTGGCTAGTTACTTTTTAGATATTGACTATAAACCTGCTATAGCCCTGAAGTTCGCTAGGCTAAACTGGCAAGCGGCTCAAACACGAAGTGACGCAAGGTTACTTGCGCGAGCTGAAAGCGCCGTGGCCACATCATCTACATTAAATTAAAGAACATATATGAAAGCATTTGTAGTTACTCTTTTATTGTCATTTATTGTTATGAACGCAAGCGTTGTAAACGCCCACGAACTTAGTAGCGGGTATTTAACGCTAAACGCAGGCGAAGAAAACACTTACAGCGGCGAGCTTTTGTTAAAGCCGGATGATATTGGGCAAGTAGCAGGGCTAGATACTAACGGCAATGGCGCACTAACGTGGGGTGAAATTCACCAAAACCAGTCTTTATTAGAGAAATATATAGCAAATGTACTAAGCATTCGAGTAGATGACTCCCCCTGTAAAATTAGCCTTAGTATGCCAAATATCAGAAGTGTTTCCGGTGACTCTTACTTGGTTTCACCTATTAAAGTCATGTGTAAATCATCTGGCACACTCGGTATTCGCTATGACGGTATTTTTGAACATAGCCCTACTCACAAGCTTCTAGTGAACGTAAATCTTGCGGGTCAGTCAGGAAGCCGAACACAAAACAGCTCGCAAAGCAGCACAGAGAACACATCAGTTACCAGCGTACTTGATATTGATAACCGCAGCGTGACTTATGATGCTGTCACTACGTCGCTAACCGCACTGTTCATTTCGCTAGTGTACGAAGGGGTATGGCATATATTTATTGGCATCGATCATATCTTATTTCTCGTGGCCACCTTGCTTACGGTTAACCTAGTAAGAGAACAAAAACGCTGGCAAAAAGAACCTTCAGCCTCTCGAGTACTAAAGCATACGGTAATTTTAGTCAGCGCATTTACGCTTGCACACTCTATTACCTTAACCGCTACCGCACTTGATTTTATTGCGCTGGATAGCCGTTTAGTGGAGCTTGGTATTGCTATTTCAGTACTGCTAACGGCCCTTAACAATATTTACCCACTGATTGTGCGATTAGGTATTATCACCTTTGCTTTTGGTTTATTACACGGAATGGGGTTTGCCAGCGTATTTGCCGATTTAAATGCCCAGTCAAATAACCTTGTGCTGAGTGTGGCTGCATTTAACATTGGTGTTGAAGTGGGTCAATTAGCCATTGTGACCGTGCTACTTCCTTTACTATTGTGGCTGCGACATTTCGCGTTTTATGCCAAAACCTTGATGCCACTGGTATCATCAGTCATTGCCATCATTGCCATTAACTGGACGATTCAGCGCTGGTAGGTGTCTTCAAGGTAAGCCTTTTCTATCAGACCGCTTAGCACTGGTGTTAGGCGGTGCTTTTTGGATGCCATATCAAACGCACATCAAATGTCACAAATGTAACCTTAATTGCACCTAACGCTTCTCACGCATAACCTTTGCCTCTTCGCGCTGGCCACCGATGAGGTTCCCAGCACAGGCTTATATATTTACAAACGAGCAAGCAATGAGTAGTCGCGAGCAAAATCGGGTTCTGGCAGGCCCCACTATCCCCACGTTTTTTTATTACGTCATTCCCTCAATGATAGGGCTTCTATCACTGACTACAGCCAGTCTTGTAGATGGTATTTTTGTAGGAAACATCGTTGGTTCAGATGCCCTCGCGGCAGTGAGTTTACTACTGCCTTATTTAACCTTTCTTATCGCTATATCACTCATGCTCGCTATTGGCGGCGCAGTCACTGCAGGAAAGTACTTGGGCGAAGGAAACACTGCCGCCGCCTCTGGCATCATGAGTAAAACACTGATGACCGCCGTATCGGTTAACCTTTTTTTCGCACTGCTTAGCTTTGCTCTAGAGCCTACGCTCTATGTCATTTTAAACGTACCTGAGCCTATCCAACCGCTGGTGACAGAGTATTTTGCCATTATTCGCTGGGTATTTATTTTGCAACTTAGCACCATGGTGCTTTATTACTTTGTGCGCACCGATGGTCATCCTGTGCTAGGAACAAAAGCCTTAGCCATAGGGGCGCTTACTAATGTTGCCCTTGATTGGATATTCATACTGCACCTTGATATGGGAATAGCGGGCGCCGCCTATGCTACTGCCATCGCGCAACTTATACAGTGCATGGTGCTAACAACCTATTTTTTCAGTCCCAAACGTACCTTACGCTTTTCTTTTAAACAGCAAAATTGGCGCGCTATCGTGTCCACTGCCTATAACGGCGTTTCAGAATTCGTAAATGAAGTATCAGTTGGTGCGCTATTCTTACTACTAAATTGGCTACTGATTGCGCAGTTAGGTACAAATGGTGTTGCTGCGTTTAGCGTGGTGAATTATTTTATTTTTCTTAGCGTGATGGTGTCTTATGGGGTAGCCGATGCTCTTCATTTACTGGTTAGCCAGAATTACGGCGCCAAGAACACTCCTCGAGTTTACGCATTTTTAAAGATTTCACTTTCAAGTGTATTACTAACCGGCTTGCTGTTGGCGGGGGCACTGATTTTTGCACAAACATCTCTCACAACCTTATTTTTAAATGAACGGGACAGCGAGGTAACTGAACTTGTTGGTGACGTTATTGGCCTAATGTGGCCGGTATTTATTGTAAATGGTATTAATATTCTTTTAGGGTGCTACCTAACGGCCATTCATAAACCCGCGCCATCCGCACTGTTGGCGCTATGTCGTAGCATTTTGCTCCCTGCCACTATGCTGGTATTCCTCTACCTTGTTTTTTATCACAGCACACTATTGTCGCTGTCACCTTCCCCGCTACTATTTCTGATCGCACTGCCTATTGCAGAATGGCTTACCTTTGGCTTTGCACTCATATATAGCTTTCGATTTCGCCCCTCTACGCTTTTGGAATAAGTAACAAATGTAAACCAACTTGAGTATGATAATCATTCTCATTACGATGAAAGGGAATTTTAATGTCTGAGTAATGGGAGAAAAGCATGGCCACAACCGCCAAGCAAATCGCAGATAATGCATCCTACCAAGCTTTTGTTAACGGCTATTTAAAAGAAATAGATGAAGGAGTTTGGCACTCAATAGCACAATGGAAAACCGCGAGTGGTTTCGACACAGAAAATCACGACAAATTCATGCTGGAATTACAACTACAGCACAGTGAAATAAAGCTAGTATTCGGTGTGGCGTATCGGTCAATCGTAGGAAGACACAAACTCACTGGCATATACCATCAACGTCCAAACAGCATGGAATGGCACCCGCTAGACTCAGTGTCAGCCATCATGCTTTTGATTAAAGAAATTTACGCTCGGTCAAACAACACTTATGTTTGTGACCAGGAATTAGAGCTAACATCTCGCACTATTGAAAGCCATCAGGTCATGGCTGATTATATTCAAGAAAGAATAGATGATCCCGCACTACAAAGCCCTCGCTTTATTGACTCTGAACAATCGGTATTGTTTGGTCACTGGTTGCACCCAACACCCAAATCGCGTCAAGGCATGCACCGATGGCAACACACCCATTATGCCCCTGAACTTAAAGGTAGCTTCAAGCTCTATTTTTTTGCCGTAAAACGCAAATGGTTAAATCAAAGTTCGGCAATTTCACTGTCTGGCGAACAGATTGTGCTTCGTATTGCTGAGCAAGAAACTTGTGATGCACAACTCGCCGTGGTTAAACAGTTCAGTGAATCTGACAAGGCGTTAGTGGCAGTGCACCCACTTCAAGCAGAGTGGCTATTGAAACAAGATTACATTCAACAATTAGTTTCCACACAGCAACTACAGCCCCTAGGCCCGCTGGGCGCAACGTTCACACCAACGTCGTCGGTACGAACCCTTTATTGTGAACAGCTTAACTTCATGGTGAAAGTTTCCATTCCGGTTAAAATTACTAATTCCATGCGCATTAATATGGGTCATGAGCTTGATGCTGGCGTGACGTTAGCGAAGCTACTTAACACAACACGCTTTTCTTCTCTTCATCCTCAGTTTCAAGTGATAGGCGACCCCGCTTACCTCTCACTTTCTTTACCTAACAGGGATGAAAGTGGCTTTGAAATGATCTTGCGGGACAACCCGTTTACGCAAACCCAGCATGAATTAGGCATTGGAGGAATACAGTCGATAGCAGCACTGGTGCAGGACGCTATTGTTCCTAATGACCGTTCAAAGCTTGCCACCATTATTCACACCCTTTCGGATAAGCAGGGCAGCTCATTGCATCAGACAAGCATTGCATGGTTCAACCGTTACTGGCAATGCGCAATAGAGCCCGCCATACGATTATTCGATGAATTTGGTATTGCATTAGAAGCCCACCAACAAAACTCTTTGTTAGACCTTACAGAGGGCTACCCAAAAACGTATTTTTATCGCGATAACCAAGGCTTTTATCTTTCTAGTTCGGTTAAAAGCAGGCTAATGCAGCTAGAGCCCGATCTCATTAAATGTCCTGAGTTATTTTATGATAACAATATGATTTTTGACCGATTCGGCTATTACTTAGTTATTAACCAACTTTTCTCTGTCATTAATCGCTTTGGCATAGATGCGCTAGTTGGTGAAGAAACCCTGTTAAACCTAGCTCGCACCAAATTAGATAAACTATTCACCCAGCTCTCGCCCCTTGGGCAACATTTAATACAATCCATTACAGAGCGTAAATCTATACCGTGCAAAGGAAACTTACTGACTCGTGTAGATGACGTTGATGAATTACAGGCTGAGATGGAGCAAGCTGTTTATACCCAGATTAAAAACCCTTTCTATCGCAAAGCCCCCTCTATCTCTGTAACCGTAAACGTAACAACCACGCGCGAGGCCTGCCTTGAATCAGCCTAATATAGAAAGAAAAAACCAATTAGCGCATTGGTTGCATGGGCAAAATACAGCGTCAAAAGCTCGCGTGATCAAGCAGCTTGTTGAAGCCTTGCTCTTTGAACAGATTGTTCCTTACCACTACACCAATGGCAATTTTTGGTTTGCCGTTGGTGACACCCGGTATATTGCCCGCGGCCAGATATCAAGCTTTGGCCGCATTCGATTAGATGCTACTTATATAAAACAAATTGCCCCCTTTAAAACAGCTACTATTGATTTGCCTACGTTGGTAAATGCCTTGCCCGCAAGCGCTGCCACTAAAGGCCAATTACTGAACGAGTTATCTCAGACCATTGGGCTCTGTGAATGGAACGCTGCTCATTTAACCCGGCCTGAAAGCCGGCGCTCGTTTGATTACCCGGCATTAGAGTCAGCTATTTTAGAAGGGCACCCTTATCACCCTTGTTTTAAAGCGCGCACCGGTTTCAGCCTTGCCGATCATGCTAACTATAGCCCCGAAGCAAGTCGTTATTTCAAACTTCATTGGTTAGCTATCAAACGCACTTTTTTAGCATCAAATCTACCTACTGAGGAAGATTGTTTTTGGCAGCAAGAACTTGGCGATAAGACCCTACATGTACTCCAGCAACGTCTAAAGGCGTTAAGCCCACATAGCCAAGAATATGGTTTACTGCCAATACACCCGTGGCAACGCAACGCCCTCGACGAAGCACTCTTACACCCTATCAATAGCAAAGATATTATCGACTTGGGTGAATGTGGTGATAGCTATCAAGCCACCATTTCAGTAAGGACTTTACTGAATATCACTTCCCCCCAAAAAGCACATGTAAAATTACCGATGAACATGGTAAATACATCATCTTTGCGCACCATTGAGCCCCACTCGGTCACAACAGCACCGGTCATTTCAAACTGGTTAGATACCCTTATCAAGCAAGATAGCTGGTATCAAGAAAAGCAACATCTTGCCATTCAACATGAATATGCTGGCATCGTGGTTCGCCCCCCTAATACCGACGCGAGTAGCGAACATTGGGCAAGCCAATTAGCCCCAAGTCTTAGTGTGATATTTCGTAATAGCCAACCTCTACAGGAGTCACATTCACACGCCCTCCCCTTTGCTGCACTGTCACTTATTGAGCAAGACGGGTTACCTTTCATCGACCCATGGATAAATAAATACGGCTGCGAAACTTGGCTAAATCAACTCATTGAAGTTACCGTCATTCCAGTTTGGCATCTGTTAGTCAAGCATGGCATCGCTGTGGAAGCACACGCCCAAAATATGATTTTACGGCATCAAAAAGGATGGCCAACATCGGTCGTGCTTCGAGATTTTCACGAAAGTGTTGAGTATGTAGAAGACTACCTAGCACAACCTGAGCTAAAACCTGATTTCTGTGAATTACACCCCGACTATGTTGATGCACCCGATAATCAGTATTACTGGATGTCTGAAGTTGATGCCCTCCGGGAGTTATTGGTCGATACCTTGTTTGTATACAACCTTACCGATGTGGCCACACTAATGCAGCGCTTCTACCACTATGAAGAAGCCCAGTTTTGGCAACAGGTTACTCGTGCATTATCTGATTATGAGAAAACCGCACAATCGTGGCGTAGCCGCATACAAAAAATCGATTTGCTTGCACCCAAGGTTCAAACAGAGTCTCTGCTCGCTAAAAAGCTCAGCGGACAAGGTACGCAAGAATTCCATCACACTATTCCTAACCCTTTACATCCACTTTAATGTGCAGGAGATTTTCATGTTAAGTGTCGATTCCACTTTCTATTCCACCCACGATTTTGAACGTTTCTACCAGCAGTTCTCGAGCATTACCGCATTGCATGTTAAGCACGTCAACATAGCAGTCTGTCTTTATGACACTGCGACTTGGTTAGCGTTATGCCTTTATGCTAAAAACCATGAAATTTCTGTACTGCCAATACACCCAGACACACCACTAGAACTTGCTAAACGAACGGCAAGCCGGGCAAAGTGTACAGCGTTGTTTTACGGCGACATGCACAATCAAGTAACTGTTGAGTATAGTGGCGAGAACGACAAGGTAGCAGGGCTTATTCAGATGAGTTCAGGCACCACAGGTGAACCCAAATGCATAAAACGAAGCTGGGTGGCCATTGATATAGAAATTGCCAGTTACATTTTTCATTTTCAAGACGCGGATGACATGACCCCATTCGTAGCATGCCCCGTTACCCACTCCTACGGCCTCATTTGCGGCGTTCTGGTAGCCTTAGGCCGAGGCAAAAGCCCAACCGTTATTACCAATATTAATCCTAAATTCATTATAAAGAATGTAATGGCAGCTAAGAAGCCATTGCTATATTCCTCTCCCGCGATGCTAAGCATGATTAGCTTACTTTGGCCTAAAAACAGCTCGCTTTATGCTGCAATGACCTCCGGTACTTTGATGTCAAAACCAGCACTTGAAAAAGTGAGAGGGCGGATAACACATCTATACCAACAATATGGGTGTTCTGAGTCTGGATGTGTAAGCTTAAGCCGTATCGAATCTTCCAATACCAGCATTGGTAAAGTTCTCCCTCATGTTCAAATATCGAGTGGGCTAGATGCCAGTCATCCAAAAGAGATTGTTATAACCATACCTGCAATTAATGCGAGCCATCAGCCACAGGTTATCCATACCAACGACTTGGGCTATTTTGAACAGGCAGAAAATGGGTCGCCTACTCTGCATTTCGTTGCCCGCCAAGATGACACCATTATTGTGTCGGGTTTAAATGTATATCCGCAAGAAATTGAAGATATTGTTCTGGAACACCCAAGCGTATTAGATGCCGTACTATTTAAAGTGAACGATTCCGCAGCGGGCCAGCGTGCCTGCTTATATTTCACCACTGACACACTCGATGCTGATGCGCTGCGCACATGGTGCAGCGGCAAACTTGCCAAATACCAAATTCCACAATTTTTGCACGCCGTAGCACATATAGAGCGCTTGCCGAATGGCAAAGTAAATCGGAAAAAACTGGCAGAAAATTACGCACATCAAAAACAACAAAATACGCTTGAGCAGGTAACAGGTTAGCCATGAATAAAAACACCATTATTGATGCCATCAAATTGGTACTTGAACAAGAGCTTAATAATCAGAAGCTAGACCATTTCACTTCGTCGGCGCGGCTAAATGAAGATTTGTATTTAGACTCAGTACAAATTATGCAGCTACTCGTGCATATTGAATTAACCCTTGGCATCGATATACCTGACGCAGCGCTAAGCAATGACGACGTTGCTACCGTGTCTTCGTTAGCGGACTTCCTATTAACGCAATCTACTAGCGATAACGGTAACAGCAGCCATGCTCCTAATGACATAGCGCAGGTTCAAGAAGAATTTGAAGATATTAAGGTACACTGCTTTGTGAGTTGCTTATGTGAAAGCATTAAAGCTAATGAACAAGTTGATCACAGGCCTTTTTACTTTGGAGTATGGGACGCTGAAGTACTCGTTAACCAACATTATCAGTTAGCTTATCACTCCGATGACATCAACCACGATGTCTTTAGGGAATGGTATAAAAAACTTTATGGTGTCTCGGTTACCTCGTGGTACTGCGAGACCCTCAGTAAACAAGAGAACCTTCATACCTTACAAACGTTATTGGCACAGAAATCTAAAAGCGAACATATCATGGTTATGCTTGATATGTATTTACTGCCAGAGCGGGAGAACAAATTTAATCAAAACCCCTTCCCCCACTATGTGATGTTGGAAGAAACAAACGACCCAGCTACATGGTTCATGTACGACCCTGACTTTCGTTGGGAAGGGACCCAAAACAAAAACCAAGTCATCGCAGCTATTGAATCGGAAGCTGTGGCGGGCGGCTATATTTTTGATAGCAGAGACATAACGCCTACAAATAACACCGTTGTCGGTGAGTACTTTCTTGCCAGCTTCAATGCACAAAACAACCCCATGACCGATAAAGTGCGCGAAGTTGTTCATGCTCACATTGATAATGACAATAACGACACTGATGCCACCCAGCTAGGTGAAGCCCTTAAGCAACTTCCTGTATTAGCCATTCGAAAGTATGCCTATGAACACGGCTTTGCATTTTTCTGGCGTGACATTGGCTTTCCTGAAGCTGAATTTGAACACTGGTGTGATGTGATTGAAGCACTGGTTAGCAATTATAAAAACATTCAATTTCGCGCAATGAAATTAGCGACAGAGCAGCTTAGCTTAACGAATAAGAACGCATTAATCGCTGAAATATTCATGTTGTTAGATCAGCAAGATGAACGAGAATTCAGGATTAAGCAGCATTTATTCGACGTATTTTCACAGTGGTCCGCTTTACACAACCTACACCTGTATAACTCGCAGATCGTCGCAGAGGACGCTACAGCATGAACCTTTCAATTTGTACCATCTCTTTTCGACACCAATTGATATCGATAGAAGAAATAGCGCAGTGGGCACAGGCCAACCATTTTCAGGGCATTGAGCTTTGGGGCGCACATGCAAATAACCTTACTAACCAACCGCATTATGATAGACATTGGCTAGCATCATATGGTCTAAAGGCCACTATGCTTAGTGATTATCTTCCTCTGCTGGTTTCTGAAAACGTGCTTTACCACAAAGTACAACACCTTTGCAGACTAGCCAAACATTGGGGTGCAAGCAAAATTCGCACTTTCGCTGGGGGAAAAGGCAGTCATGATTACACAGAAACTCAAAAAGCAGAGTTGTTCAATCGTCTACAAAAAATATGCGACTGGTTAGCTCCCCATGACTTGAATTTGGTGATAGAAACCCACCCAAAAACCTACGCCGATTCAGTAACATCAACCCAAGAAATGTTTGCTCATGTGGATAGGGCTAACCTTCAGCTTAATTTCGACGTACTCCACGTGTGGGAATCAGGCGCAGATATAACCCGCGCGCTTGATGAACTACTGCCTCATATTAATCATTTCCATTTTAAGAATATTAGCAGTGAAAGCCACCTTTCTGTCTTCGCGCCTGAAAACGTTTATGCCGCTGCAGGAACGCGAGAAGGCATGGTACCTATATTTGAAGGGGCCGTAGATTATGAACATTTTATTGAGTATTTACACCTACACCATGGTGCAGGTATAGCCAATGCAGATACCTCATTGGAGTGGTTCGGAAACCATTGCAAACAAGTGCTCAGTCGCGATAGATATTTAATTCAGCAATTACAACAAACATGTTTAAGCGCATAGACGGCCACTTGTATAGTAAGTAAGGAAGTAAAAATGACCATTTCGGCCACAACGCCAATACAGGCTTCTCAGCCTGCTAATGAACGCCTTCTCACGTTCGATTTTGCCAGAGGAATACTTATTATCTTAATGGTACTGGTCCACGTCCTAGACTTCTATGGCGATACAAGTACGCGTGAAAGTTTAGTGGGCTCTACTATTAGGCTTCTTGCCAACTGGCAAGTGGCCGCGTGGTTTGTATTTATTATGGGAATGTTTATTACCTACAGCGGCCAACAATCGTTATCAACGGGTTTAAAACGCGCGTTAGGGTTATTCGCACTGGGCTATGCGCTAAATATTGCCAGAGGCTCCATTCCAATGTGGCTTTCGCTACAATTCGGGCTAGTAACACAGGAGCAATTGGGAAGCTATACGCCTACTACTGAATTTTTTATTGTGGATATTTTACAATTTGCTGGCTTAGCGTTAGCGTGCTGTTTACTTGTAAAGCATCTATTCTCCGCCCCTAAATACTGGATTGGCTGCGCCCTTTTAGTGACGTTTCTTTCGCCCTATTTTTGGGACATCACGACAGGGAGGAGTTACCCCGATGAAGCATTGAAACTCTTTTTTGGGAATAAACATCAAGGCGCAATGTTCCCTTTGTTTCCTTGGTTAGCTTACCCGCTTGCAGGCATGGTTTTTGGCTGTTGGTTAAAATATTCAAACAGCATTCAACTGTTTTTTAAAACATCACTTTGGATAGGCGCAGCATTAACCGCCACTGGCACGTTACTAACTATGACCAATACCGATTATCATATGGCCAGTAATATGCGAGCTGGCCCAGGAATGATAATTAGCCTAACAGGTGGTGCGCTTGTTTTTTTATGGCTCTGCCAACGTTTAACAGAAAATCTGAGTGCTAACCGTTTTGTTTCACTTTTGTGCTTTTGGGGGAGAAACGTTACAACCTATTACGTTATTCAATGGCTTTTGATTGGCTGGGGGTTAATGCTGGTAGGCTCTCAACAATTGCCGCAGATAGCGACGATTTCGGCAATGTTAGTGGTAATGGCACTGTCTCACTTTGGCGTATTGTTGTGGTTAAAGGTACATAGTGTTCGTGCAATGAGAGTAGCCTGACCAGCATCAACATTTTTGGCTGCAACCGGTATTCAACGCCTTTTGGAGCCAAGAATGTTTATCTTTTATTCAGTCAGACACATAACGGTAATAAAACCCTAAAAAAAACTTGTACACCTGAGCTACATCGCTATAATGCAGCCTCATTGATAGCAAGCCTATCTAAGCCAGTGTGATGGAATTGGTAGACATGACGGATTCAAAATCCGTTGCCAGCAATGGCGTGGCGGTTCAAGTCCGCCCACTGGTACCAAACATTTAAGCCAACTTTTTAGTTGGTTTTTTTGTGCCTGAAATTCATGAAATCGCCACGCAAGCGTGTCGGCCGAGTGTCGGCCCAGCCAAAGTCCGCCCACTGGTACCAAACATTTAAGCCAACTTTTTAGTTGGTTTTTTTGTGCCTGAAATTCATGAAATCGCCACGCAAGCGTGTCGGCCCCCGCGTGGCGACCAACCTAAAGTCCGCCCACTGGTGCCATCTCTTTTCTTACCAATGAAAGAGATAAACAATAAACCGACTTAATGTCGGTTTTTTTGTGTCTGAAATATATGAAGTCGCCACTCAGGCGTAGTGGCCGATCGACTTTTTTAATACTCCGATGACCTGAGAATCTGAATCGCGTGATGGTCCTTAGTCGTTTCCTGCATCAATTATTGTAGAAAACTTTAATTAGTCTGTCTCAGTTTAGGGGTAGTAGAGACAGGCTTTAAAACGCACTCAAATACTGTTCCGCGTAGCTTCATTGAAAGCATCTCTCCCCTCTCTTAACAGGGTAACACTCCCCTTAAAGGGCCATACCTATTTCCATAAGAGTGCTCTAACATTCAATTAACTTAATGAACGATATGTCAATTTTAAAGGGAGTACTGCGGGGCGGCAAATTTATATGTGAAAGCGATTGTATTTTATAGCTTTTCTTAGATTCAGCGGATTATTTTGCAGGAACCTTTTCATTAATCAAAAGTATAAATTTAGTTGAAAAGGCTAAAAACCTTCATTTTGTTGTTGCAAGTGAGTAAAATATTTGTAAAATGTCCAACGTTGGTCATAAACACACACATTATTACGCTACACAATTTTCGGTGTAAAAAGCACACTAAAAATTATTAGGTCTGTCAGGAGGCTTCATGAGTCATCGTCAAATAAGTCAACACAATACAAAGCATTTCCAGAAAAAGCGCTTGTCTGTTTTAGTATCCTCTCTTTTCGCATGCACTGGTGTAAGCATGCTAGCAATGAGCAATCTTGCTTATGCTCAAGAAGAAGTGCCGGAAAAAGAAATAGAACGAATCTTTGTTACTGCAGTGCCAGGTGGAAGTGCAGATCCACTGGAGTCTTCAGTATCAATTTCTAGCATAGACGCAGACAGCCCCGTTTTTGAAGTATCTCGTACAACAGCCGAGATACTTAGACAAATTCCAGGCGTTCGTTCAGAAGCATCTGGTGGTGACGGTAACGCGAACATTGCTATTCGTGGCTTACCGATAGCATCTGGCGGTGCTAAATTCTTGCAGCTTTGGGAAGACGGCCTTCCAGTATTAGAGTTTGGCGATATTTCTTTTGCTAACGCAGATATCTTTTTACGCGCAGACGCAAACGTTGCACGTGTTGAAGCTATTCGAGGTGGTTCAGCATCTATACTGGCGAGTAACTCTCCGGGTGGTGTTATCAACTTTATAAGCAAAACGGGCGAGCAAGGCGGCGGCTCAGCAAGACTTACCAAAGGATTAACTTACGATACTACTCGATTAGATTTTGAGGCCGGTCATAATTGGGAAAATGGTTGGTACGGACACATCGGCGGCTTTTATAGAGTAGGTGAAGGCCCTCGTGAAGCTGGATATGATGTTAACAAAGGCGGCCAGATAAAAGCTAACCTAACGAAAGAATTTGATGGTGGTTATATCCGCGGTAACGTGAAAATTCTTAACGATCGTGCAGTAGGTTATATGCCAACACCTATGTTCGTAAGTGGTACAAATGCGAACCCAACATATAGCTCTATTCCTGGCTACTCAGCCAATGGCGACACCCTGCAAAGTGTGCATACAGATACTATTCAAGTACTGGATGAACAAAATAATGTTGTGCAAAAGCGACTTTCAGATGGCATGCAGTCTGACGTTAAGCAATTTGGTTTTGAAGCAAGCTTGGATGACATTGGCGGCGGCTGGTCATTATTAAACCGCTTTAAAATGGCTGATATAAGTGGTGAATTTGTCGTTCCCTTCCCCGCGTCGGTTGGCACGCAGGACAATCGTGGTGCGTTCGTTGGAAATTATCTTGCTGGCTCTGAAGGGCGAACAGACTTCAGCTATATCTATGCAACGGGCCCCAATACAGGTCAAGCACTAGCGTCCGATACCTCTGTTGCCGTCATTCACACGTTTAATACAGAGATGCAAGATTTAAGCAACCTGATGAATAACTTAGATTTGAGCAAGGTGTTCACGCTATCTGATGATTCAGAGTTAGAAGTTCATACGGGTTGGTACCACTCAGAGCAAGCAATAGAAAACTTTCAAAGTTGGCCTTCTTATCTAACATCAGTTGAAGGCGGTGGTGACACTGCGTATGTCGATGTTGTAGATGACGTGAGTGGAGAAACTCTGACTAGTGGCGGATTAATTTCATACGGTCCAGCTGAGTGGGGAAATTGTTGTAATGGTGGTTTCGACTTAAACACTAAGATTGATGCACTTTATGCAAATACGACTTATTACAGTGGAGACTTAACGTTAGATGCAGGTATCCGTTACGACTCAGGACGTACTACCGGCTCTCGTTCACTTGATGCTAATTCAATTCGAGTTACAGACTTCGACGTGAATAACAACGGTACGATAGAGGGCGTAGAAGGTCAGGTATCTTTGCATAACCCAGAGCCTGAATTCGCTGTCGACTTTGACTATGACTATTTTTCATATTCACTTGGTGCAAATTACCTAATAGACACTGGTTTAAGTGTGTTTGGACGCTACTCCGTAGGCTATCGCGCTAATTCAGAACGTCTTATTGGCCTGGTCTATTCACCTGCGAATGTTGCAGATCCAGATAGCTCGGCCTTTGGTAAAAAAGTAGGTGATATTGATGATGAGCGTATTGAAGATCAAGTAAAAATGTTAGAAGTTGGTGTTAAGTATCGTTTCGATAGTTTAGATATCAACGCCGTTTATTTCTCAGCAGAAACCCAAGAAGTCGTTGGCGAAAGCCGTGTTACCGGCGGTCCATTATCGTTACGTGATTATGAGTCTTCAGGTATCGAAGTAGAAGCCTTCTACTCTATCAACAACTTTAACTTCTCTGGTAATGTAACCTGGACAGATGCTGAAATTGCAGCAGACGATTTATTCCCTGACTTTGTTGGAAACGTACCGCAACGCCAAGCGGATTGGGTATACTCTGCAATCGCATCTTATGACACAGACTCATACACAGTAGGGCTAAACATAGTTGGTACGACTGACTCATATGTACGAAATGAAAATGTATTAGTCATGCCCGGTTACCTAACAACAAATGTGTTTGCAACTTATCGTTTCAATGATGACCTTTCAGTATCGCTGAACGTTAATAACATAACAGATGAAATTGGTTTAACTGAAGGTGAGAATGCTGCTGTAGGTGCATCAGAGCCATTTACTAATGAATACGTAAGAATGCGTTCAATTAGTGGCCGAAGTGCAGTTGCAAGCATCAACTATACTTTCTAAGTGAGTTTACTTGCCAAAGTGTAAGTATGCCTCTCCATTATGGGTCAGTGTGCAGCCCAATATGTGAGAGTGTTGTGTGGCTCTTGTTATAAGAGCATGGAAGAGGGCCTTTGGCCCTCTTTTTTTCGTTATGCACGTTTTACGACATTTATAAGTACACTGAATATTTCATGTTGGTATTGAGAGTTTAAATATGCGCAAACCTGATAATGCGATAAAGAAAGTCATCATAGTTGGTGGCGGTACTGCTGGATGGATGAGTGCTTCTGCTTTAGCAAGCTCCTTTAAAAACAACAGCGTAGATATCACCTTGGTGGAATCTGACCAAATTGGCACCATTGGTGTTGGCGAAGCAAGTATTCCGCATATAAAAACATTTAACCGTCACGTTGGTATTACTGAAAAAGACTTTATGAGACGAACTCAAGCCACTTTTAAACTAGGCATTGAGTTTGTTGATTGGAAGCAAAAAGGCCATCAATACTTTCACCCTTTCGGGCCATATGGCGTAGATATGGATGGCGTGAGTTTCCACGCGTTTTGGCAGCGATTGCAGGCCTGTGGCCATAAAGACACCTTAGATCAGTACAACATAATGGCGATGGCTGCTAAACAACATCGCTTTAGGCACCCCGTTCAGCAGAAGAATACGCCGCTATCTGAAATTGGCTATGCGTATCACTTTGATAGCACTCTATACGCGTCTTATTTGCGTGATATCGCAGAGAGTAAGGGCGTCAAGCGCATAGAAGGCAAAGTCGTTGATACGACATTGCGAAATGACAATGGCTTTTTGAAAAGCATTACAATGGAAAATGGACAAACCTTAGAAGCCGACTTATTTATCGACTGTTCTGGGTTTTACGGTTTACTTATAGACAAAGTGTTTAAGGTCCCCTTCGTCGATTGGAGCCACTATTTACCAAATAATAGCGCTTGGGCCGTGGGTAGTGAAAAACTAAACTCTCAACCCCCTTTTACCCGGTCTACCGCTGTAGAAGCCGGATGGCAATGGCGGATACCACTACAATCACGTACAGGCAATGGCATTGTCTATTCTAGTGCGCACACGGACGATCAAAGTGCACAAGATACACTGCTGCGAAATATAGAAGGGAAATTAGTAGGTGAACCACGGAAAATAAGCTTCAAAACAGGTCATCGTGCACAGTTTTGGGTGAAAAACTGTGTTGCAATCGGACTGTCATCTGGTTTCTTAGAGCCTTTGGAATCGACATCCATTCACTTGATTCAGTCTGGTATCTCTAGGCTCATCAAACTCTTTCCAGATTTAGACTTTGAACAAATCGATATCGACCACTTTAATGAACAATCAACCACCGAGTTCCAACAGATTCGTGACTTTTTAATTTGTCACTACAAAGTGACAGAGCGCACTGATTCAAGCTATTGGCAGTTCTGCAAAAACATGGAAGTACCAGATAGCTTATCCCGCAAGCTTTCTCTGTTTGAAAGCAGAGGGCGGATCTTCAGAGAAAACGAGGAGCTATTTAATCGTTATTCTTGGCTTGCTGTCATGGTTGGGCAAGGTCTTACTTCTCGCGGATATGATGCAAATGCAGACATTTACTCTGAGCAAGAACTGAAGAAGAGAATGGCTGATATAAAACACATAATTGATGTAAACGCGAAGTCGATTCCGGAACACGGCGCCTACGTAGAGAATTACTGTAAAACCTAGTTTGCATAAGCGCTGAAACGCAATATCTTGTATGGCTAACTCACTAGATATTGCATTACAGCGCTTAAGTTTTTAAGTTAAGTCTTTTAAAGCAATGTTGGTAACATGTTCGGAAATATTCACGTTATTCAGGGAGGATGAAGGGAATACTAACGAGGTGATGCATTGCTCACCGTCGTTAAAAAAGCATTCGAATGAACACACATCAACATAAACCGCTAAACAAATAGTATCATTCACATCGAACACGATGGGTATGGTCGACGTTGAGTCAAATCCTTTGTCAGAAAAGCCCGTTTGACTTCGGTCTACTATTATTTCAGAGCGTTTTAGGTCAATAGAAATGGAAAAGACTTCACCTTCCTCATTAGTCCATACGATATCGGTTTGCGTTTCGCGTGGAGATATATTTAATGAGAGCTTGTAGGCTTGGGGTAGAGCCTGATTACACGCAAATTCTGTTTCTTGCGTTCCATATGAACTAAAATCTGGAAAGACTGGCGTCAACAGCCGATATGAATGATTACTTTTACCTAACTTAATGCTTCTAGGTAGCGTCATCGCACCACGCCACGTATCATCAGGGGTATTATTTGCGTAGTCCCAATTGCTCATCCACGCTGTGTACACTCTTTCTTCCAGTATATTTGGTGTGTTATCCCAAGTAATACCCGCATAGCAATCTGTACCATGGTCTAACCAACGAATTTCACCATCTTGCGGTACGAATTCGATACCGTCGAAGCTACCTATGAAATATTGAGTTGCCGAGCCACCATTAGGCCCACCAGGGTTAATGCTGATTAATAGCACCCAAAGTTGCTGCCCAGTTTCTTCACACCGTAAAGGAAACAAATCAGGGCATTCCCACACACCGCCATGAGCGCCAACGCCCTCACCAAACTCTGACAATTTTGTCCATGATTTAAGATTTTTAGACTTGTAGAAATGTACACAGTGCCCGGCGACTACAGCTTTAACCCAATATTGTTCGTCTTGTCCATCAAACCAAACCACCTTTGGATCTCTAAAGTCTTTAATACCAGGGTTAGCAATTACAGGGTTTTCATTAAACATGCTAAACGTATTACCACCATCAACAGAATAGGCGATACTTTGTACCTGTTCCTCTTTTATAGACTGTTGCGTGAAAGTAGCAATTATTGGAGGGACATTATCTATACCAAAGCCTGAAGTGTTTTTTCCATCGACTATTGCCCCGCCCGAGAAAATGTATCCCAACCCTTCTGGCTCAGCATACAACGCAATTGGTTTGTGCTCCCAATTGATCAAATCAGTCGACTCTGCTGCTCCCCAGTGCATATTGCCCCACACAGTCGCATCAGGGTTTAACTGAAAGAAAAGATGATACTTACCATCTAAATAAAACAGCCCGTTAGGGTCATTTATCCAATGACCAAACTTGTAAAAATGAAAGTGTGGCTCCCATTTGCCATTTTGCGATGGGGATGTCTCGCGAAGTGTACTATGCATAACTTACTCATCAATACGAATGTGGGAAAAAAGACTTGATTAAATGTCTATCGTTGGTCATTATGATGACTGATTTTAACAGTTTGTCAACAAATTCGAACAAATGTGAGACAATTAGTGTCTCCATAAACACATCGCAGTATATATTCATGTCATCTATAAAAGACGTAGCCGTAAAAGCTGGTGTATCAGTCAAAACAGTGTCAAGAGTGCTAACCAATTATGAAGGTGTAAGCGCTAAAACAAGGCTGAAAGTAAACAAGGCCATGGAGGAGCTAGAATTTTATCCTTCAGCTGCCGCTCAAGCCTTGAGAGGACAGGAAAAAGGCATTGTTTGTCTTATAACTGAGAACCTGACCACTACCCCTGACTCGTTCGACATTATTGCGGGGATCCAGCACGAGTGCGAAAAGCATGGCAAGTTGCTCATGATTGGTGAGTCAGGTGGCAATGTTAAAAGCTTTTCTCGCCTCGTTGATGATTTTAGGCGACAACGCGCTGAAGCAATCATTTTTGCTACCGTATCTCATAAAGAAGTAAGCATTAAAGAGTCATTCAACAAGTGCCCTCTAATATTGGTCAACTGTTACGAAAGCATTTTGAGACATCCAACAATAGTACCTGACGATTATTTAGGCGCGTTCAATCTCACCAGTGAATTGATCAAGTCCGGCCATAAGAAAATTGCCTACCTAACATTATTTGACGAGATGACCGCAACCCCACTTCGAGTAAAGGGCTTTAGAAAAGCGCACGAAGAAGCGGGGCTTAGCGTTGAAAACGAATTGATTGTAGAGGGTGTTTGTAAGAACCCAGATGATGAGTTTGCTAATCTCCCAGATGTCTTAAAGGACATTATGTCTATGCCAGAAAGGCCTACCGCCATCTGCTGTGGTAACGACAAAATGGCGATGCGTGTTTTTATGCTTATTCGAAAAATGGGGTACAAAATACCTGAAACTATCTCAATCGTTGGTTACGACAATTATAAATTGATTGCAGAAAACCTTGTGCCGAAACTCACTACAGTAAGCCTTCCGTATTTTGACATGGGGCAAATTGCCGCACAAATAGCTATTGATAAAGCATTACAAATAAACACTAAAACCCAAGAGATTAGCGGGCAATTACTTTTGCGTGATTCGCACCGCGCAATCTAACATCAAAACCAAGGAAAACTAATGACCGATGCCATATCAAAACGCAATTACTGGTTACTCAGCGGTTGCATACTTAGCTTTTTTTTAACATGGTCATTTTGTTTTTCGATTTACCCAATTTGGCTGAATCAGTCGATTGGTTTAGGCGGTACAGAAACAGGATTAGTTTTTAGCATTAATGCTTTAACCGCTCTTTTTATAATGCCCTGTTACGGTTTTCTGCAAGATAAATTAGGTATGCGTAAAAACTTACTCTGGTTTATTGGAGCAATGCTGCTACTCAGCGGCCCATTTTTTATCTATATATACACACCATTACTTACGCATTCTCTTTATTTAGGCGCAATAGTAGGAGGCTTTTATTGCTCTACTGCTTTTTTTGCCGGTGTTGGCGCTGTCGAAACTTATATTGAAAGAGTTGGCCGTTCAACAGGGTTCGAATTTGGTAAAGCTCGCATGTGGGGCTCTGTAGGCTGGGCTATTGCGACTTTCTTTACGGGTCAAATCTTTAATGTATCTGCAAGCTTGAACTTTGTGCTTGCTAGCTTCTGTGCGTTAATATTTTTGTCATGTCTTTACTTCGTTAAAATAAGTGAAAATACTGCGAAAGAATTAGATATTTCCAAACAAGCTAACTCATTGAAATTAAGTGACGCCCTTGGTCTATTTCGTCAGCGTAAGTTCTGGGCTTTTGCTACCTGGGTTGTTGGCGTTTCATGCATTTACGGTGTTTATGACCAACAATTCGCCGTCTATTTTGCAGCTCAATTTCCCACTAAAGCCGAAGGGAATGCTATGTATGGTTACCTAAATTCGTTTCAGGTTTTTCTTGAAGCTGGCGGTATGTTCATTGCACCATTCATCGTAAATAAAATTGGCGCGAAAAACGGACTGCTCTTAAGTGGAGCAATTATGGCGTTACGTATTATAGGTTCAGGATATGCTGCAGACCCTATCTCAATTTCAGCCATGAAGCTTTTACACGCCGCAGAGTTACCTATTATGCTGGTAGCAATCTTTAAATATATTGCAGCGATATTTGACGCTAGACTATCGGCGACTATTTATATTGTCGGCTTTCAATTTATGGGACAAGTTGCTGCCAGCGGTTTATCAGTATTACTTGGCATGTTGTACGATGGAATTGGCTTCGCCGATGCGTACAAAATTATTGGGCTTACCGTATTATTTTTCGTTTTAGTGTCTGCATTTGTACTCACTTCTGATAAGAAAGTTGACCCGTCTTGCGTTGCCTATGGCCGTTAAATAGGTGAATTTATTCCAGGCCAAAGAAGGCTAGTACCTTATTGATTGCCTTTTTATTTGAATCGCCACTGCTTTCTTAGACACCTCTTAGTTAAGTATTCTTACTATAAATAAAGAGGTGTTTATGAACGACAATCACTCCCACCGAAGAATATAAGCTGGTAGCGATTTATACGACGTAGTCGGTCTATTGTGTCTAACCACCACTCAAACCGGCACCGACTTTCCGGTTTGTGCAGCGCGAAATATTGCATTAACAATGCGAATATCGGCTAGCCCTTCACTTCCTGTTACTAGCGGTTGTCGGCCTGTAAGTATGGCTAAAGCATCATTGTCCATTTGAAGCGTTTGTTGCATGCCCTTAATAGGCTCAAGTATTTTCCCGTCAGAGGTTGTACCCGTTACACCGTTATAGCTTTGCATGGGTTTTAACTGATACCAACCTTGTTCGCAGTCCGCTTTAAAGTGGTTAAATTCTGTTACTACGCTGGTACCACAATCAGCCACCAATCCATCACCAAAATCCATGGTAAACATAGTAGTTTCATCAACGTCGGTAAATTTATTGGGGAAACGCTGGGGAGGATGACTACCTGTAACAGACAATGGTTCTTTGCCTGTTAAAAAACGGGCGCTATTTATAGCGTATACTCCCATGTCATAAAGCGCTCCACCTCCCATCTGTTTTTGCATTCGCCAATTGTTAGCGTCTCTACCTTGCCCTGCGTAACCAGCAAAGCTAGATACCTTTTTGAACTTCCCATAAGGCATGCTTTGCAGATAGTGATGAAAAGTGCGTGTGTTTGGCTCATGCTGCATTCGATAACCAATAGATAGCGTTACGCTATTCTTGTTGCATGCGTCTATAATGGCTTGGCATTCGTCACTGTCCATGGCCATAGGCTTTTCACACCAAACGTGCTTTCCTGTGTTCGCGGCTTTTACTGCAAAATCTTTATGTGTACCAGTTGGCGTAACGACATAAATAACATCAATATCTTTGTTATTCGCAATCTCATCCAAAGTATCGTAGGTATACACATTGCTATCCTGAATACCGTATTTACGCTGCCACTGTGAAATTTTGCTTTCTGTACCGGTAATAATGCCGCGCAGTTCACAATGCTCGGTATGCTGAAGTGCTGGTGCAAGTAAATTAGCACTGTAATTTCCTAACCCTAACAACGCAACGCCTAACTTTCTCTGCGATTGAGAGCCTCCTAATGCCAAGGAGAACGGACTATGAGCGGCTAATAAACCAGCCCCTGTCATACGAATAAAATGGCGACGTGTCACGTTTGACATAAAAACTCCTTAGCGAAGGCCTGTATTTCCATATAATTAATAGAGTGATTTATATACAGTTAGATCACTTTACCGCACCGCATTATTGCGTTTTATTCGGGGACGACTTTGATTGCAATCAATGGTGTATCAGCATTTTTATGAGCTTCGCATACTGCGGTTTTGTAGCCTGGTTATGATGATTTACTTCTCCTCTTTTGTTCGCCCTGCTTATTCCGCCCTCTACGTGACTTCTTTTATTCGCCCTCATTATTCTGTGCGTAATATCACTGAAATAAAAGCGCTGTAGCTTTATAGAATTCGAGTAATTGTGTGTGAATCTATTCAGATCACAATACAGAGCAAAGCGAGTTGATATAGTTTTCTATGAAAAAGCTGAAACGCTATCAATATGAACGATATGCTATTCTTTGCCAACTTGCCTATCCCGACGCCGAAGCGCATTACCGTCAAATACTTAAACCCTTTTACGAACGTCATTTAGTCGATAAATATGGCCGGATGAGTGTGAGAATATTATGGGTAGATAAAAAGAAAGAAGCTATCGTGGTATTTAGAGGCTCACTAGGTCTTAAAGACTGGTTAGCAAATCTGGTCTTCTTGCCGGCTAAAATTCAACAGGTAGATAAAAAATTCTATGTGCATTGGGGTTTTAGCCGGTTGCTTCATCAACCCATGTATTCAAGTACTAAAACGATTGACCAAGCACTACCACTACAGGAACTACTTGTAAAAGTATTAGAACCTTTGCAGCAACAAGGTAAGCGCTTTACGTTTATAGGGCATTCTTCCGGCGGCGCAGTGGCAGTATTAATGGCCGATTATTTCGAACGAAAAAATGCGAAAGCCGTTAAACGCGTTGTGACCTTTGGGCAACCTGCAGTGGGCAGTCGATCATGGTACAAAAACTATCTACTACACCATAAAACATATCGTATTTGCTGCGACTTAGACGTAGTCACGTTTATGCCCCCCTTCCCTTTTTATTTTTGGCACGTGGGCAAAATGCTATGGCTGCATGATGATCAAATTTATGAAAATACGCCTACGCATGAGCGCTTTTTAAAATCGTTACGTAGTTGGTTACTTCGGCCTATAACCTACCACTACATGCGAAAGTACATTAGAAATAAATCATTATTTGATGAGCATTAGGGCATGCTTATACGAGAAGTCTAAAATACATTGAGCTTACAAAAATAAAAAACCGACGTTAAGTCGGTTTTTGTTTAAATGTACAAAACATATCGATAATTTTTTGCTTTAGGCCAAGTGTTTAGGGCGTTCGAAAGTGCTATCGAACACCTGTCACCGCACCAATCGCTTAATTGATACATCCTATATAACGCAATCATTTAACGCGTTTATCTAATAGGCCCAATTTTAAGGGCCATACTTTAAGGACCATACCTTATGGACTTAGCCGGCTTACAAGCAGCCTACAAACTGTCTAAATCGTAAACGCCTTTTTCAGCAAGCGCTTCATTGACTGGCTTAACGTTTTCGTTAAATAGAACTTCTAGCTGCAGTTTGTACTTTTGCCATCTTGCTTCTAAATCTTCTAAACGTTGCACTGCACCAGCTTGCGCTGGCGCGCCAGTTCTATCGAAGTTATCCATTAGAAAGCGCACTTGCCTATCTAACATGTTAGGCCAGTTAATATCATCTTCGAATGTTTGGTGCTTAGGTTGAATCACCAAAGCCTCCCAGTCATCAATTGCGCTAATAATACGGTCAATAGAGGCCGACACTTCACTGGCCAGTACCACATTCGACTCAGTAACCCCATTGAGCGTTTTACGCACGTTCCGGGCTTTTTGCAAATGTGCAAATAAATCATTAAGAAGGGTTTCACTGGCCTGAATACTTTGCTCTACCACCTGTAATTGGGCAGCGTTAGCTTCTTCCCGTGGATCAGGTAACACCTTAAAGGCTCTGGTTTGAGAGTGCTCGCCTACGGTTATAGTGGCTTTATAGTCGCCAGGCATTACCCTAGCGCCTTTCCATCCACCAAACAGTTTTACATTATCAATACAATGCAATGGTGAACGGCGTAAGTCCCACACAAACTGGTTGTAGCCTGCTTTTGTAGAGGGGTGTTTAAACTTCAACGGGCTACGTGCATCTTCATTACCTTTCGCACATTTCTCAAACGCATCTGCGGTTGACGATAACGTACGCACAAGTTGATTTTTCGAATCAAAAATATCGATACGAAGGCTATCGTTTTCATTAAGCTCATCTTTTAAGTAGTAACGGAACCTTGCACCACGAGCGGGATTTTTCGCTTCTGGTTGGCCGCTCATATTACCGCCCGATAATAAACGCACTCCATCAACAGGGCTAAAGTGAAACAGCGCTTCGTTGTGTAACGAACTACTCACTTCACGCAGCGGGTTTATGTCATCTAAAATCCAGAAGCCACGCCCTTGAGTTGCCACAACCAAGTCATCACCTTTGACTTGCATGTCGGTTATTGCAACAGGTGGTAAATTAAGCGCCATTTCTTGCCAGTTTTTACCATCGTCGAAACTAACAAACATACCGCTTTCTGTACCCGCGAACAGCATACCTTCATGTTGCTTATCTTCGCGTACCACGCGAACAAACGCATCTTCCGGCAAGCCTTTATCTATACGAGTCCAGCGCTTGCCATAGTTTTCCGTTTTATAAATATAGGGCTTATAGTCATTCAATTTATAGCCAGTTACGGCCACATAGGCTTTACCCTCAGCGTGAACGCTTAGCTCAATCGCGTTAACTTGAGCTTCTTTTTTATGGGGCGTTATGTCCTTCCAGTTTTTGCCTTCATCTTTGGTTAAATGTAACTTGCCATCATCTGCACCTACCCATAATTCACCCGCGTTCGCTGGCGATTCAGCAATATAGAAAACCGTATTGTAGTATTCCGCTCCAGCTTGCTCGTTGGTAATAGGCCCGCCGTTTAAGCCCTGCTTTTCGGCATCGTTGCGCGTTAAGTCTGGGCTGATTTCTTGCCAATTAACGCCTCTATCAGTGGTTTTCAATATCATTTGTGTACCGTAGTACACTATTTTGGGGTCGTGCTGCGATACCAATACTGGAGCATTCCAGTTGGTACGGTATTTTTGATCTCGTGCGTTTCGGCCAAACACATATTCAGGGTAAGGCATGATAGGGCGAGTAAGCCCTGTGTCTTTATTAAACTCGGTTAGGGTGCCATTGATAGTGGTGGCGTAAATCAGCGTTGGGTTGTTTGCATCAAATGCGATATGTGCGCTCTCTCCACCGCCTACGGCGAACTGCTCTGCTATACCAATACCACTGTCATAAGTAGAAGAAGGGGTTGCCATGGTGGTGTTGTCTTGCTGGCCGCCATAAACATGGTAGGGTTCAAGGTTATCGGTTACTACACGGTAAAACTGCGCAGTAGGTTGGTTGTAAATACTAGACCAAGACTTGCCACCATCAAAGGTTACGGTTGCCCCACCGTCGTTGGCATTAATCATATTTAGGCTGTTTTCAGGGTTTATCCACATATCGTGGGTATCACCGTGTGGCAATGATTTTATTTCGAAGGTTTTGCCGCCATCAATAGATTTATGCAACTGTACGTTCATCACGTACAGGGTGTTTTCGTCGTTAGGGTCGACCTTAATATGATTGTAATACCAGGCTCTGGCTTTAAGAATATTGTCGCCATTCATTAGTTGCCAAGAAGCACCAGCATCATCGCTTCGATACAAGCCACCTTTGTCAGCTTCAATAATGGCGTAAACGCGCTTAGGGTTTGAGGCAGAAATATCAATTCCAACCTTTCCGATAAGCTTGGGTAAATCTTTTTCTAGTTTATCCCAAGTTTCGCCACCGTCGGTGGACTTATAAATGCCGCCACCGACGCCACCTGATTTTACAAACCATGGCGTTCTTCCGTGGTGCCACATGCTGGCGTACAACACTCGAGGGTTAGACGGGTCGAGTGCTAAATCTGCAGCACCCGTGTCGGCATTAACTTTAAGCACATGTTTCCAGCTTTTACCGCCATCGGTAGTTTTAAACACACCGCGAGCTTCATTTGGCGCCCAAATATTACCTTGAACAGCCGCCCACGCTATATCTGGATTGGTGGGGTGAATGCGAATTTTAGGGATTTGACCACGGTTTTCTAAACCGACTAGCTCCCATGTTTCACCTGCATCGGTAGACTTATATACACCTTTACCATGGCTGGTAGTTACACCGCGAATAGGTCCTTCCCCTGTGCCTACATAAATAACATTGTGATCGGAAGGTGCAATAGCAATAGCGCCAATACTACCTACTTCAAAGTGCTTATCTGACAACGGCTTCCAAGATAAACCGGCGTTATCTGTTTTCCAGACACCGCCACCTGCGGCGCCCATATAATACAGGTTGGGGTTACCATCAACACCTGAAACGGCAACAGAGCGACCGCCACGAAAAGGGCCAATATTACGATATTCCATTTTTTCGAAAAGCTTAGGGTTAACAGTATCTTCTAACGCAATTGCGGGAAAAGAGAGACTAACCAGCGTGCTAATAGATACTACTAAAGCGGCTAGTGTTCGCCGTAATGTCATCATTGAAGGCCTTTTTATATTTAGTGGTTTATTAAGGATAGGTTCTTATGATTTATATAGTGCAACGTATTTAGCCATACGGTAAAGGCTTAAATATTTAATTCATTAGTCATTCGCATTACCTTAATGAGTTCATGCACTTGTGTTTTTTTTAAACATTACCATTAAAACTCAGGGAAGGGATTTTAATTGGTACGACAAATACAGCGTCTTGTCGCATCTATACATATAAGTAGAATTGGAAGTGGAAAAGGCGGTGCAATATGGATTTTTTTAGCGATACCTTGTTTGCACTTAGCGTATTTGTAGGTTTCACTTTTGTTGTAGGCTTCTTTGTTCTCATGTATTTATGGGCCAGAAAACAAAAAGGTGCAGCAATAGTATTCGGTATGTTGATGCAGATGATTTTACCCGACCCCAAAGTGCAGCACACTATCGAAATGGTTACCGAGGCCAAGCAAGAAAAAAGCGGTCAAGAAGACATTAACCAAGATGATAACGAAAAGGGGGATGTCGACTAATTTCTGTAAGGTCAGGAAAAATCACTGAGAGTAGCAATACCCACAGCATTCTTTCCTTTATGCTTGGCGCTATACAAGGCTTCATCTGCGCTTGATAACATTTGGTTCGGCAAATCGGCCATCGTTAGCTGGTCAGGGGCAACACTGACTATACCAAACGAACAAGACGCACTAAATGAACAATCCCCTTTCCCAAAGCCTGTTTCAGCAATGCGTTTTCGAATTCGCTCGACAGTAGCAGGAGCGTAATTTTCATCCTGTTTACTGGCAAATAAAATGACGAACTCATCCCCGCCCAACCGTGCGATGCAATCAGACTGCCGAATATTGTCTTTGATAATATTCGTAATTTGGGTGAGCAACGCATCACCGTTTGCATGCCCGTATTGATCGTTGATGTTTTTAAAGTCATCTACATCAAATACGCATACTGATAGCCATTTCAACTCTTTACGAAGCATTAGGTTCACGGCTTCAGTTAAACGTATTTCTAGATAACTGCGTGAGAATGCTTGGGTTAAATGATCATACATAAGGCGGTTACTTAGCAAGCGCCTTTCTTCATAAAGTTCATCTATATGTAAAACCAAGACCCACGCGATACATGAAGTAACCGAAAATGAGCCTATCCAACTCAATGGCGGTAAATCAACTACCTGAATGCCCGTAAACGTATCGCAAAGTCCTGTAATCACCCATACGGTGTTAGCCATCAGCAGCAGCAACACTGTATTCGTATTGCTGTTTTCTTGCCTCACACGCTGGCGATTAAACACTCTCACGAGTATGAATATACAATAGGCGGCGAGTACTAATATCCATGCCCCCCACAACTGGAATAGCGCACCATACTTTAGGCCTGTGTAGTACTGAGATGTTGTGTAGAAAGCATTTTCTAGAAAGTAAGGATTAGGCACCAAAGTTAATAATGAAAAGACACCACAAATGACGTAGCACCATTTCAGGAAGGTGGGCACTTTGTATTGAAAAAAAGCAACGTAAAAATGCAAGCTTAGCACTATGGTAAACATTGCCGCAATAACGGTTATACGGTTAGAAATACTAAGATAAATAAGGTTATTGCTTGAGTTAACGAGCACCGCGAAGGCACCAAAAAAAATGCCACTGGTTAACGCTGAGAGCGCGAAAATCAGGTAATACTTCACAAACTCTTCATGGCGGGAAGTCAGGCGGTAATATAAAAGTAAAAAGAAAAAGCTTAAGAGTAAGCAGATACTGGCAGTAATAAACAAAGGGATAGAAGATGCTTGAACCATACTATTTTCCCATATCCCCAACTCCCTTTAGCTATACCTTGAGTCAGCGCCTTAGCAAAAGAAACGCTCTCGGCAACAGACAACACTGGTCCAGTGCTTACGCTTTTAAATTATGAATATGTTAGCGTAAATGTGCCCTGCTCGCTTACTTTTCGAAATAAAATCCTTACCCATGGTGGTAAAAGTTGGCGCCCTAAAGCGCCGCTTTCCATGCCTTTTCAGGTAATAAATATAGCCCATTTGGGTGGGTACTACCTTCCCCTACAATGTGCCCAATGCCCGCAGCCATTACAGCTAAAGTTACGTCGAAAGCGTTTAAGCTATCACCATAGCCTGCTGTCAGATTGAACATAGAGCCATCTGCAAGTAAGAATAGGGTTTTACCATTTAGGGTATAAGCATTCACGTAAGGCATTGGTTCGCTGTGGCTGGCATGCTCTTTAAGATAAGGCACATCAATTTCTTGCGCTACATGACCAACGTTCAATATAAAGGTGCCTTCTTTCATCGCATCCAGATGTTTCGCACTTACCACGCCGTAACCACCTGTGGCAGTAGCAATAACATCGGCATCTTCTACTGCGATGCCCAAATCAACCACCGGCCAGCCATCATATTTAGCTTGTAGCGCACGAGCAGGGTCTAGCTCTGCCACTTGCACTTGTGCACCAAAAGCTTTTGCAGATGCCGCAACGCCCTGCCCTACTAAACCATAACCTATGACTACTACTACTTTTTCATGCAGGGTTAGATGAGTGGTTTGGAAAAACGTTTGCCATGCACTCAAACCCACCATATGGCGATTGTGTAAGCCCTCTTTAACCGGTAAATCGTCCCAGTTAAAAATAGGATACTCGGGCTGCATACCGTTTAAACGCGTAATACCTGAACCTGTCGCCTCTAGTCCCGCAACAATGCTTGGAACCGCTTCATTCGTTTGCACTTTTTCATGCAGACGCGTGGTTAAATCGGCCCCCATTTCACACAAGTGGGTTGGCTGCCAAGCTAATGCTTTATCAAAAGAATCTGACCAATCGGCGTTGCTCATATCTCGCCATGCGTGAGCCGTAGCCCCTTTATCTACCAAATACTTCACTACGTCATCTTGAACTGTAGTGGGATTACAGGTTGTCAGAAACACCTCACATCCACGAGATAATAGCCCTTCAACCAAAGGGGCCATCTTTAAATCAAGGTGCATATTACAGGCTAGCCTAATGCCGTCTAAGCTGGGAAGAGAGGAAATAGCTTCACGAGTGCGCGGCATGTGTAAACTGGCCCAGGAAAGCTCAGCTTGAAAATCTTGATACATAGAGAAATCTTAATGTCGAAAAGGAGAAAACGCTATAGTACGCCACAATATCTTTGCTCTACAACTATCAATGTTGAACTAACCTATGGAAACAAGACCTTGAATTACATGAAATTAGTTTTCACAATCATCCATTTTTATGTCTAATGCTGTAACTAGCTTATTCTGGGTGAAAGGTTCAAGTTAGCGCTTGCCGATCAGGCGCTCTGTCAAAAGCGCGCTAAATCGAACGCCCTGATCACAACTTCCAATAGTTTAGTTTCTTTCTGATTTTAAAGTTTCTTAATAAGTTTTTAGGCTTTTTATCAGTCCAATTACTGCCCACCATTTCTTCCACCGCTTTCACCACGCGTTGTGACGATTTTCCATCTAGGTAGGGTGTTATTGATGGCCCGTATTTTTTTATGCTCTCGATAAGTTCAGACGATGGTGACAACGCGTGTTCTACCGCGCCCTCAAGCGCGTTGCTATCTGTGATGTTAATAAAGCAATCGAGTGGGTCGCGGTTGTTTACCGTAACGACAGGCTTATTTAATAATAAGAACTCTTGGAAAATAGAAGAGTTATCACAAATCATCACATCCGCTCTGTGCAACGCTTCGATGACTTGATTGTTTTCAAAAAACATTAGGTTTTCACTTTCTAACGCTTTGTATTTTTCAACCGTTGACGCTGCCATTTTGGGGTGCAATGTGACTAACCACTGCCAACTCCCGTTTTGACTTAATCGCTTTACCTCTTCATAGACGAGTTCAGCGCAAGACAAGGACGCAGAGAAAGTGGAACCAAATAGCACCTGCGGTTTATCGAAATGCTCTGACGATTGATATTGGAATAATGAGTCTAGCTTTACCCACCCAGTTTCAACCACATTGTAATGGCCTTTATTACTGCGTGTTAACGTACCCGTGCGTTCTGGCCCTTCTGTACAGTACAAGTCGAACAACCCTCGTTCAGGGTAAACATTGCCTCGTTTGCTTTCATTAAGACCATGAAAGACCTGCACCTTAATGCCGGGGATGAAATTGGGCACTCTATCACCGGGGACAAACACCGCATCAGGTTTAAAGATTATAGCTTGTTCAATAGAAGGTAATGACTGCTCATTTTCATGTAAAAAGTGTTTAGACGCATCATTTCCCACCACCAACCACTTAACCTGATGACCGTGCTTTTTCGCTTCATTTTGTATGGGTCGAAGAATATCGAAGGAGTAATTTTGCTCTACATACAATAGAAAATTTAAAGGTTTCCCTACGGTACTTGATGGCGATGCATGCATATCTTTACCCTTTATTTTCAAACTAAAACCCACACTAAAACTCAAACCAAAAAAAGAATAGTAATGAGACTGTCACTTTTTAGCAAATGGCTTTTAGAAACGCTCCCCTGCGATCAATATTCAATCAAACCACGTATTAAACCCTCTAATCATTCGATGTTATTTTACTTGTTGCGTATAAGACAAAACCAATAAGTGCATTAGCCTTTAAGGGGAAAACTAAGTGTCATCTGAATTATATAAATCACGGGTAATCGCGGCGCTAAAAAATGCATTTATTGCTGACGCTTTGGCAATGCCAGTACATTGGTATTATAACCCTGCCGACATTTTAAAAGATTTTCCCGGCGGCATTCAGCAGTTCGAAGACGCACCGTCATTTCACCCCTCCTCTATAATGTCACTGCATTCCACCAGCGAAGGTGGGAGGTCCAAAGTATCTAAGCAGGAAAAGAAAGACATTGTGGGCGATGTTATCTTAAAGGGTAAACGACAATATTGGACTGGTGCTAACCAGCATTATCATCAGGGTATGAAAGCGGGTGAAAATACCCTGAATGCTCATTGTGCAAGAGTGGTACTTAACGCTTCAGTACCGCACTATCAACAAGCTGCTTTTTTAGATGGGTACATCAAGCTGTTGTGCGCAGACAAGCCCGCCCACCCAGATACCTACGCGGAATCGTATCATAGGGGCTTTTTTGCAAATCTAGTGGACGGTAAACCTGCCGACAAATGCGCCGCAGTTACCCACGATACGGCATCTATAGGAGGCCTTGTTACCATTGGGCCTTTAGCCCTAAGTTGCGCGTTAAAAGGTAATGACCTGAATGATATTCAAAACCTATGCAGAAACCATTTGTTTTTAACTCACCCCAGTGACGAGCTTGGTGTAGTGTGTGACTATTATGTCGAGCTGCTGTATCGATTGCTCTATCGCACGAATGAATCTCTTCAAGACATACTTGAAGATATTGCCTTGCGAGGGAGCCACCTGTCTTTGGCAAAGCTGATCGCCAAGAATAAAAGTGATATCGAAATAGTGGGCCGTCAATTCTCTCCCGCCTGCTACATTTCTGATGCATGGCCCAGTGTGCTGTATTTTGCCTACCGCTACATAGCCGATGGAAAAAAAGCACTCACAGCCAACGCCAATGTAGGAGGGGATAACGTGCACCGTGGTTTTGTATTAGGTACACTCATGGGTTTGATTGAAGGCGCGCCAATTCGCGACATGTTTGAACAACTTGCTGATGCAAAAGAAATAGAGCATGAAATTCAGCAAGCTTGTAGAAATGAAAAATAAACCATTTAAACTCTTAGATTAAAAGCACGGACACCTCAGCAATGACCATAGAGCGAATAGAAACAAAACAGCGTATGAGCCGTATAGTAAAACATAACGGCACTATTTATTTATGCGGCCAAGTGTGCGCAGATGCAACCCAAGGCATTACCGAACAAACCCAAACTATGCTAGATAAAGTGGATACCTTGCTAGCACAAGCGGGTAGCGATAAAGCGCATATCCTATCAGCCACTATTTACATCAAAAGCATGGAATACTTTGCCGAGATGAACGCCGTTTGGGATAACTGGGTACCAGAAGGACATGCCCCAGCTCGCGCTTGCGTTACCGCTAACATGGCTCGTGAAGCTTTGTTGGTTGAAATAACGGTAGTCGCGGCTGAGAAGTGTGAATAGGCCATAGCGCTTATTCAAGGCTGCGTTGCACCTTTGAATTAATCACCATTCGCCATCAAGACACATTAGTGGCGAACTTCAAAGGTGCGCAACCTTCATGTTTAAATGAAGCAGTCTATGCAGTAACCCCACTTTAGTTACTGGAAAAAAAACTGTTCGCCAATTTCTTCAGTGATTCTGGTCTTATATTTACCGCAGCAAGATTTGTTTTATATTGAGGGGCCAATCTTAAACGTAATGTATGCATTAATTCTTCCGGCGTGTATACGCGCTCTGGCTTCCCTTGTGCAATGACGTCCAAGTCAATTTGATTGCTTAAAGGATCCCAACTTATATTTGTTGGAATAAATTTTCCGGTGACACCGGAAGGTACATTTATTGCGGAGTCTTTGGTTGCAGATTCATTAACTGAGGCGTCCCCCCATTGATTCTCTGGCGCCTCGCCATCATTACCCTCCGCCGATTTATCTACTGAAACTTGCTCTTTAAGGTCTTTCAGCGTCATTAGCCTACTTAATTGTTGACGCCAAAATGGCGCACCTAATCCAGCGAGCAATCCCGTCAACACACAGCCAAAAATCCATTCAATAGACATTCGATTTATACTTGGCGCTATGGGTCCAACTGAAAATGCTTTACTCTCTAAATCGGAGCGTTGATTTAACCTACTTCTTAACTCAATCATTATCGCCCCTGCGTTAGTCGGGTCGTCCTCTGCCTCAAGCCTAGTGTTTAAACTCTCAATTTGACTTTGAAGACGGGTCATATCTTCGGCATCAGTATTTTCAAGCTCATTTATCAATGACAAGCTGCTGATATTTAATGCCAAGGCAACAATGGTGGCAACACAAGCCACTTTAATGCCAGTCCTCAAACGAAATCGACTTGTGGCACTGTGATCGCATTTTGCTATTCTATCGGGCAATACTTGCGCTAATTTATCAGCCATTTTTGGTGCTGATACTTTACTGGCTGACGATAAAATATTATTCAACAATACTGACCTATTTAAATATGGCTTTGTCTTTTCACGCTCATATGCCATTAAGATATTAAGCTTTTCTAGCACATGTGCGCTTTGTGCTGCAGTAAAATCGACATCATGTATTAAAGACAACCGGACTTCTTCAACTACACATTCACACCAATAGTCATAGCCACGGGTTCGAGAACCCATCATAGACATGAGCTTATCGGTAGTCAGTGCTGAAAACTCAGCAACGGTAATGATCACTAAGGTCAACACTATAGCGGTATCAAGATAATCCATAATTCACCTCACAAATCTAAAGATAAAATATCGTTTTTAAATTTAGGAATAAACCGGTTGGCATTTTGAATAAAATCGACAGCAGGAAGCATATAGCCCTTACTCCCATTCCCAGCGATATGCATGCCCAATAGTGTTTCTCCATCTTCACTGAGAACAGGCGAACCACTATCTCCAGCCATTGTCTCTCCATCGTAGCTTGCAATAAGGCGATGTACCGCTTGAAGACGGCTAAGTTCGGGCCCATAGGTAACAATTTGTTGGTTACCCCTTTTAGCACATACATTGGATAGAGTGATTTTGGCGCGCGGACTATGCATGATGGCGGTCTTTGGTAATTCATCCATGTAATACAAAATTTTTGTTGGTACTGGACCGGGAATAGCGTTACGTACAAGTTTGAGGTTCTTTGGCTCTACTTTGGCAAACGCCACATCGAAGCTCCATGTATCAGTACCTAGCGGGGCGATACTTCCGCAAATATCGTTATAATGCGCAATAACTTTTCCGTCATGCTCAATGACGGCCTGTTGACAAGGCTGCTTTGCGTTTTTCGCTAATAATCCAAATAGATGAAAACAACTTACAAGATAGTGCTCAACGGATAGGTTTTTTCGGGTGCGGCGTATTAATGCAACCGCACTGCCTTGGTCGTATTTTGACTTTTTAGTATCAATGACTTTTATATAACTCATTGCACTTTCCCCTCTTGTAAACCGTCAATTTTGGCTTTTATTTCCTCATAATTACTGAACTTCAAATCGCTGTATTTTAATGTATTCCCCCCTGTAAACCGCTTAAGTGATTTGTTAATCGTCACTTTTGCTTGAGCGACTAAATCATCTACTTTATCTACATAAAGTGTTGGGCAAATTGAATCTAGGTCACGCAGTGTTACGGTCAGTATGCCCTGACTAAAATTCGAGTAGGCTAACGTAAAATCGTCACCGCAATCTCCAGCTTCCATTGGCGTGCGTAATGCACATTTTAGCCTTCCTACATCGTCATCGGCTTTGCAAACATCTGGTGTTGAGCTCAAGGCATTTGCTAAGCTTGCATGAGGCGTTAGCTTCTCGTTACTGGTAATGTTTTTACAATGTAGACTTTTTAGTAGAGGGTCGGTGGCGAGCTTCGCGAGCAATGCGCTTTTTACCGCCTCTATATTCCTCGCTTCAGGGGGGAGAGAAAACTGACCGGCAAGCGCTATTTCTCCTGATATAGTGCTTCCTAATAACGCTGGGTTTTCCAAAACAATACCATTCGCATGTGTTCCCATTACTGGGTAGCCAATAACACCGAAGGTTTCATTCCATGTATTGGTTTTACTATTTTCGCAGTTTTTCAACGCGGCTTGTGCTATCTCTACATCGTTCGCCGCCCCTTTATTATTCGCTGTCTCATTTTTAACCGGCTCTTTAATCGATACATTAATAATGGCGTGCTGAGTGCTGCTGTCTTTCACTTTAATCGTAAAGACTTCACCCGCCTTTGCCTCGCTAGTAAGCGTAACGATAATGCCTGAGCCTCCTGCCACCGTCGCAACATTTACCGAGGAGTTAGGTGTTCTAGTCAACTGTGCGGTATAAGGCTTCGTTCCACCAGATACTTCAACAGTGGCCGTTTGAATAGTGCCCTGTGTGAATTCTAATGAGGAATGATCGAGTTTTAGCTGGGTAGTAATATTATCAGTAAGGGCGCCACAAGATTTAAACGTAGTTTCATTTAAGTTGAGGGGCATCGCCAATAAACCATTTAATTCGCTGGCTCTTGCCAACATAATTTGACGCTTCGCTTGCATCTCTCCCATGGCAGCACTGATGTTAGAAATGACTTTTTCGTAAACGCCTATAATCGCATTTTTAACGTTCTCAGTATTCTCTGCGTTCTCTTTGGTTTTTTTATCGAAGTCCCCCATCGCCTGCGCTAACACTTCATTGATAACAGTATCCGTATTGGAACCTTCCGCACTAGCGAGTGTGGTTTGTAGTATTTGAGCAAAGTCTAGCCCGGGCGTAAAATACTGTGCGTAATCGCTTAATGACGCTATATGAGTACTGATGCTATCTGTACTCGCCAATGTTGATGTTAAGGCTTCGTCAACGGCGACACGAATATTATCCACTTGAGTAAACACTCTAGGCCCAATCGTGGACGACTTAGCAAGCAAGGTGTTGGTACTTTGAAGTAACTGTGCAGCGCGTTCTCTGTCGCTGTCTATCACCTTTAGCTGTGCTTGGGCTGCCGCTTTTAAGCTTTTGGTGGAATCATCGTAAAGGAAGAGTTGGTTCATGGTGTTGGTCAAGTCTCCGGCCGCTATGGCGTACTCGTCCATTGCGCTACGAAGCCGTTCGGCATTCTTTTGAATATGCTGATAATTGCTAGTAATTCCCACCATAGGGCTAACAATATCTTTTATGCACACCATTGCTCGCATACCAGCAATATACTGTGAACGCCTGCCAACATTTTCATTTGCCGTACCTAGTTGATAGGCTCCCGCGCCTAGTAAACCCGCGGCTTTAAAGGTATCTATATCGGCCTCGAATGATGCTAGACCTAATGTTGCTGTGGTAAGTGCAATGAGCCCTTGGCTTAAGTCTTGGCTTTGCTTAGCATCTTCTAAGAGCTTTCTGCGGTAGCCATCGTACGTGTAATCAACATAATCCATTGCCCGCTGAAGTTCCACTTCGCTTGACTCACACATAGTGCACTCTCTTATGAATTCGGGGCGAGGATCTTCAACATAAGGAAAAGTAGTACAGCCAAACAGAGAGCTTGCCAAAATACACACTGAGGATAATCGACTTGCGGTTTTATATCGGTTCAATGACTTGCCAAATTTGGCATAGCAATCGGAATTAATCACGTTCATGTTGCCCTCACAATCCATTTTTATTGGTATATGTGAGCTGTGCATGCACATTGATAATTCTCTCACCTAAATAATACTTTTATTTTCTAGGTGAGAGACAATACAAATGACGGGATAATAAAAAGAGGCTTTAGCTGAGCCAGGCTTAACTTCTAGCCCAGCGCAACTACAAAGTAAGAATACAGATAGCTAGTTCGCGGTTGCGGTACCTATGTACCTATACCACCACCATGGGTAGTATTGTGCTTCAGAACTTGATTTTTTCCTTTATCATGCGAGTGTGAACCATCGCCATCGTGATTATGAGCTCCGTCATTACTAAATTGCTTATCTCTGTGAAAGATACGGTAAGTCATCGAATTTTTATCACCGTGATAAACGTATATCTGCATAGAATGGGGATGGTCTGTCACGAGTGGAGCAACTTCTGTTCCATGTTTCGGGTTATCTAATGTCGGTATATAGAGAACCGTGAAATTATCCGTTTCATAAACCTGATAGCAATTTCCGTTATAGCTGATGTCATCAATGCTATCTTGGTGAATTCCATTAACGTCTGTAAATCCAACACTAATCTTAGGTCTTGGCGTGTTGGGGGTTTCTGAATTTAACTCACAAGTATCTTCAAGCGCTAAAGCACCGCTACTTTTATCTAAAATTAGAGCTCCCAATGCGTTTTTTCGTTGTGATTGGGAGGCGCTATCCGCCTTAAGGGTAGTTTTATCATTACCTAAAAATTCGACCTTATAACTCGCTGTAACTTTCGATAACATGCATTCTACGTCATCTTCGCACTTTTTATTGTCATGCGAACAGCCAAGTAATGTTAAAAGTAATAATGTCAGTCCTACACTTGATACCATTTTTTTGAATAAAGTCATTAGGGTCCGCTCCTAGTCATTGACTAATTAAATTGTATTAATCCACTATGCAGTGGTGTTTTTGTCATATCGTTGTAGCCCAACACTTCAAAATCGTATACTCCTGATTCGACGTGCTGTAATCCCATGTTGATGAAAATTTCGCTTGTAGAGGTTAAATGTAAAGCGCTTGTCGTGAACATTTGCTCTCCTTTTTGATTAGTTAACGTGAACCCATAACTGGGATAATCAAATTCAGGTATTTCAGTATCAACGTAGATTGCAAACACGAGCTGGCTGTCCGATTGAGTCACCTTAACCGCATCAAATTCTGAAGCTCGAACATTAGCCATTTCTAAGCGATAAACATTTAAATCGGGGTTTGGTGCTAAGCGCTGAGAGGTATTGAACGGCGTAGGCATTAACAAAACGAGAATCATTGCAGCTGCCGCGGCCCAAAGTGGTATAGGCTGCTTCCACATTCGAGATTTTTTTTGCATAGGCGTTATTTTCTCAACACTGTTTGCTTGCATTCCTTTGTACAAGCGCTCTGTAAGCTCTAGTTGATCTAAACACGCTTGGTTAGACAAAAAGTAAGCTTCAAACTCCGCTTCTTCACTCGGTGTCATTCTACCTAGCACATACCGTTCTATTCTTTCATCTTGCTTCACTACGCAAACTCCTAACCATAAGTACTCTGGTTCTATTGTTTGTGAAATGCCTATGCTCTTGTGTACTAACTTCTTGTGCACTAACTAGGCTAAACCTCTCAGTGAAATTCATATCAGTTATCTTCCATTACCGCTAACCACAGCGTTTTAAACCGCTGTTTACAGCGATAAAGCACATTGTCGAAATTTTTAGCGTTTACATTTAGCTCATTACAAATCATCTGCTTATCTTGTTCATGTATATAGTAACGATGGAGTAATTCTCTATCTCTCGAGGTATTCAGTTCTTTGATAACCGTTTGAACAAGCAAACCTAAATTATGTCGTTCTAGCGCATCCTCGGGCGATTGTGTCAACGGAGCGGAATACTCAGACTCCAACGCTTCCCCCATACCCGTTTGTTGGCGCTTAACGTCACTTTTTCTAAAATGCATCAGTAGCTGATTTTTGGCCGTCTGAAGAATAAACGCTGACAACTTTGCTGGTTCACGTAGCTCATTATTTCGAATACGTTCAATAACGATACGCCACGTTTCTTGACTAATATCTGCGGTCAAATCAAGGTCGTGACACTTTCGCCGAAGCACAAAACGTAACCCCCTTTTATATCGCTCTATCATTTGTAATTCTGCGGCAGCATCACCCGCTAAAATCCCTTTCACTAAAGCGGTTGCAATAGCGCTCTCAGATTCAGTCATGCCGCGTTACCATGTAAAACAAATCCCGCCCAGTAATAGGGCGATCGCCACGGGTGAGTTCCATTTTTTCTTTTGTGATTTTTCACCGCCACTTTCGCTTTTTCTAATGCTTCAGAGATAGGCAATTCGTGTTGTAGTAAATAACGATAAAACTCCTTCATCAGCATCGCGGTTGCATCGTCTTGTACTTGCCACAAACTGCCTATAACGCTATGAGCTCCAGCTTCGATGAAAGCACGGGTTAAGCCAAGCATGCCTTCGCCCTCTATTAAGTGTCCTTGGGTAGTTTCGCAACCGCTTAACACAACAAGTTGAGCCTTGAGCCTAAGCCGCCTAATTTCTGAGGCAAACAGCAAATTGTCGGCACTTGAAGCATTTGATAAAACGAGTCCGCCCAATTCAGGCACGTGATTATTTGCCAGCCCATGTGTCGCCATATGCACAATATTAAAGGTAGATAAATCTAATTCTACTAACGCTTGTTTACTGGCGTTACCTTTGTTTAGAAGGGTTATCGGTTGAGCAGAGAACGCGTTTATGTAACTTGCCTCTTTTGCTGTATAAGGCAATGAAGAAGACTGAAAACCATAGGTTAGCGGGCTGTTTTGGCCTTTTGGCATGGTCTTCATTAAAGGGTTTGCCACAACAAGAATACTGCCTTCATCCACAGCCGTAGCGAAATTGTCTTTTCTCGAATCTACTATGTTTTGCAAAGAATGTTGATAGCTTACTGACCACCCATTCTGCGCGGGGGAAGATGCTGACAGTAACGAAAATGGTAAACGGGTTAACGCGCCATCCGGTATTACAATTAAGTTCGTTTTGCCTTTGAATAGATACTCTGCATTACTAGGAAAAAGTGTATTGCGTAGCTCTGCCACCTCTTTACGCATTTTACGCAAAGGCAGTTTTTGCGATATCACATTCAGTACAGCGCCCACACGTTCACTAAAAAAACGCTCATGTTCACTCTTAAAGCTTACAATCTGCTGCTGATCAATAAACCACAACCTAGACTCCACTTCTGCGGTATCAATAAATAACACCACGTCATGCTCTGTTAAAGACTGCTGAAGTTGGGCCAATGATTTGGCCGAAAATTTAGCGGTAGACTGCGGAGCAACATAATTGTCACTCTCAAGCTGATATAAGGCTTCTGACAATACCCGTATCTCTCTAATGGTCTGTTTTCTCTGCTGTGTTTCAATTTGTGTACTAAGCTCAATCAATTTCACCTGCTGCTTTTGATTGAGCTTTTTTTGTTCACGTTGAATGTCATTATTAGTATTGTTGTCGCGGTAAAGCCCATACCCTATGGTGCGTGATCGCGCAGCCTCAGCAAGTAATAAGCTCTGCTCTGCAGAAAGTGAGTTATCAACACGAACCAGCAAACTGACCACCTTCTGATAGGTGGAGAAATACCCCCTGCGTAAATCGGTTCGCTTTATTTCTGAAAAAATAGCATTTATTTGATCGCTAATATCACGGCCTATTTGTAGTGCAAGCACTGGGTCGAGGTGAGCTACTTCATTGGCATAGGCATATGTACTGTCTAATTGAGATAACGTAGAACGCGTTTGAATAAGTTTGCTCGTTCCTTTGTTAAAATAGGTCTCAGCACTTTTAACGTTACCCATGGATGCATGCAGCGTGGCCATTTGTATTTGTGCTAAGCCGATTGACCGAATATCTTGCGTTTGCATTAGAACATTTAACGCATTTTGCTGATATTTCATTGCCTCATCTTTGCTACCAAGTAACGTAAGGGCATGCGCTAGATTTGAAGCAGCAATAGCATGCTCGTAATCCGTGGCAATTCCGTCAGTGTTAAACAAGTAACTCTCTATCCGCTCTTTCGCCTGTTGATGCTCTCCAAGCTGCATGTTGAGTAAACCAACAAAAAAGTCGATTTCACTCGCCCCCTTTGAGGCATTCAATTTAAAAAATCTGCGCTTTGCTATATCAAACGTATCCTTCGAATAAATATACTGCCCCGTTGCTTGCAGAAGCTTCGCTTTTTCTACATTAGCCCATGCATCTAAATATGCATGCTTAAACCTACCGCTTAGCGTTAGCGCCTGTGTAACATGATGATTGGCTTGCTCGATATTGCCTAGTTGTCGATACACGCCCGAGAGTTTGATATGCAAGTTCGTGATTGCGTAGTTATCTGAAACTTGAGTTGCTAATTTCTTGGCGAGAACGTATTGCTGCATGGCGTTGTTAAAATCGCCCGTGTGATAAAACAGCCACCCTAAAGAGGTCATGCTTTTAATAGCATTTGACACATCACCTTGTTCCAAGAAAATTTTGCTGGTTTCTTCAAACGCCGCTACAGCATTCAAATAGCTTCCTTTTTCAATTTCTATTGACGCTTCTAACTCTTTCGCCTCTGCATACAACAAGGGATAGTGCCCAGAATTTAGATGACCGAACACAATGCTTAAATACGCCACCGCGGTATCAAATTCACCTTTTTCATAAATATAGTAACTCGCTAAATCCATGTTAATTTTAATAAGGTAGGATTGGGGAATAGATGTCTGATGTAAAATACGTTTCAGTAAATCAGCTTGATTGTCGTATTCTCCAAGGTAGTGGCTCACTATGGATTGCATATAGGCACTGAAAATAATGAGAGAGTGATCTTCTAAAGATGTTGCAATATTCTCTGCTTTTTCATAGTGCGAACGCACATCATGCAAGGCTTCTTTATACTCCATCTCTGCAAGCTGATTTTCTGCCACAGACCACGTTAACGAAGCGAGTTGAATGGCATTGTAGAAATTCCTGTGAGCATCCAATCCGGTACCAATTGCACTAAAAAGGATATCGCTGCGACCTTGCGTTGGCGATGATGCCGAAGTATCTATTTCAACGTAACAAATGACACAGTCGTTCGCATCGAAGAGTAGGTATTCAGGTTGTCTATAGGCGGCTGGAATATCAAGGGTGAGTAAGGGCTTGCTAGTTTTATTTTCAGTGCCATAAAGTGCTAAGCGAACATTTGCTACTGATTGCGTCGCTTTAATAAGCACTGTCACCCCCTTTGTAGGGATAACTCTAAACGTTGCTTTTTCATTAAGGCTTAATTGAAAATCCGCCGTGGTAGCGTCCGATACTGTCACGGTGGGAATCAATGTATTTTCTTCCGCCCATCCAGAGAAAGAAAACACAAAAAGCATAGAAATAAAGAAAGGGAAACCACATAGCAAAGCTACTGATCTTTTGAGAAAAGAGACGCTTAGAGTTTCCATACATGCATTTACGCCACCAAAGTATTGTTCAAAAAATACACTAATTTATTTAAACACTCAAGTCGCCTTATATCAGCAGGTTTTAACACTCAGCGTTGGCTTTTCCTTTTTCTAACAAAACTGGCAGAACGTAAAATGCGTCTACCCTGTCTTTAAAAAGGCTCATCTATAGCTTTGCTAGGCTCAGTGAACCACACTGCGCCAGTGTCAGATACATAGAAGTGATCTTCTAAACGAATACCGAACTCATTAGGAACCACTATCATGGGCTCATTGCTAAAGCACATACCTAGTGCCAGAGGGTGTGGATTATTCTTCACCAAGTATGGCCACTCGTGAATGTCCATACCAATACCATGCCCTGTTCTATGGGGCAAACCAGGGAGATTATAATCTGGACCTAAGCCATCGGACGCTAAACTGTCTCGCGCGGCCTTATCAACATCTCCACAGGGTACGCCTAGCTTTACTGCATTAAATGCAGCGTACTGCGCGCGTCTTTCACTTTCCCACATCGCCTTTTGCTTCTCCGTTGGCTTACCAAAACAGTAGGTTCTCGTGATATCAGATAAATAACCATGCACCTTACAGCCGGTATCAATAAGCACCAAGTCGTTATCTTTCAACACTTGCGGGTCTTTCACTCCATGTGGAAATGACGTTGCTTTACCAAAAAGTACAATGCAAAAATAATTGCCATTAGCGCCCACTTTTTTGTGGGCATCATTGATAAAGGCTTCCACTTCTGTGGTAGTAATCCCTTTATAGAGCATGCTGGCTGTAGCTTTATGCACTGCAAGGGTCATATCCATAGCACGCTGTATAAGTGCAAGCTCATTTACCGATTTGTGCATTCGGCAGTGGGCAGTAATCTCTGCGCCATTAATAATGCTGACGCCTTCAGGGAGGGCTTTATTAAACCCGTCAACAACGAAGAATTGGGTCGATTCATCTACCGCGAATTTCTTGCCACCAGCAGTATCAATTTCACCCAGTAAATGAGCAACCAGTGCATAAGGGCTTTCGTGCTCTTGCCATCCAATAATGTCGCCGTTTATCACTTTACGCTCTTCAAGGGAGTCAATTTCAAAATAAGGTGCTACGTAGATAATATCGCCAAAGGCAGGAAGAATAGCGCCCACTAAACGCTCGCTGGCATACCACTGCATACCCGTAAAATAAGTTAAGTTAGTGCCGGCATTAAGGTACAGCGCAGCAATACTATTTTGCTGCATATAGTGCTGAGCTTTATCTATTCGAGATAAGTATTCATTTTTTTGAATAGGCGCTAGATCGCTAGTCATATTTGAAAGACTGCCCAGTGCTTCTTCCTTTGTTTTCCCGCCAATAAGTGTTGTCATAACCTGCCCTTATAATTTTATTCGTCGATGAAGCAGGTGCACTGTACAACACTGAAATAAAAAGTCGAGAATGCCAGTCAAAGGGTCATTCCCCCCCTACCTGCTTGGGTAATTTAAGCGTAAATGTAGTGTCTAATTCGCTCGATTCATCCACGGGGGAAAGTGCTAACGTTCCATGTATTTTCTTCGCTAAATTAGAACAGACAGACAACCCCATGCCTGTTCCCTTACCAACGTCTTTTGTAGTGAAGAAAGGGTCAAAAACATGCTTACGACTTTTTTCTGCTATACCGCCCGCGTTGTCTGAAACATTCATTAGCACAAACTCCGCTTTTTCTTCAACACTGACTTTGATGATTTTCTGCTGAGTTTGCTTCTCTGAGGTGGCGTGGGCTTGAATCGCATTTTTAACCAAATTGGCGATTATCTGTTGGATGAATCCTTTATGTGACGTTATCTGAATATCACTATCAATAGCTAGTTGAACTTCAACGTCATCACTCAATTCGTATTTGAGCATTCGAACGGTTTCTTTGGTTACTTCACTGAGGTTTATTGGCTGATTCTCTAGTGACTCTTTACGAGAATAGCTCCCTAAATCATTAATGATATCCCTTACTCTCAGTAAACCTTCTTTTGAATCGTGCACTAGCGCTTTTATATCTTCGGTCACAAAATCAATATCACGAGTTTGTTTGAAGCTTTGTATTGATTGGGAGAGTTTCTGATTTACTGGCTGCTCAATCTCGTTAATAGATTGAATAAGCTGTTCATGCAAATCCACCATGCTGATTAGCGTTTCTACGTAATGATCAAGGGGGTCGAAGTTGCTGATAACAAACGCCAACGGATTATTTATTTCATGGGCAATTCCAGCTGCCATATGACCAACAGAAGCCATTTTTTCTGCATGAATCAGATGATCTTGGGTTGTTTTCAGTTCGGCCAAGGTTTCTTTTAAACGCTGATAATGCGTGGCCATTCGCGATTCGGCAAATCGACGTTCTAATATTATTTTAAGCTGCAAGGAAGCATCACGCATAACGTTTAGTTGCGTGGTAGATACGCTATCTAGCGCCTCTTCACTTATGAAACAAACAATTGACGCCAAATTATTGTTGTACACAATTAACGGGAATACTAAATAGCTCGCCACAGGGTTTGGCAAAATATCGATTAATGCGCGCATAGGTGCAAGCTCGGGCGATAAGTTAACCACGGGGGCCTTACACTGCAGGGCTAGGTCGATGATGTATTGCTTTGTATCATCATCTACAGCTTCAAGTTCGCTCGGGCCGATAGAGGGCTGTGATGTGGGTACACAGGTAACTTTAGCGGGGGTAACCACTAATCCACTATGTCCACCACAAAATTGCAGCAACGCTTCTGCATAGGATGCGATTAATGCTTGAATGTTCTGACGTTGATGAGAAAATCTATTCACCGAGGTAAGCATATTCACTTGCGCATCTTTTTCCTTTAGATGCTTTTTGCTAATGATAATGCGCTTAATAATGCGCGCTATTTTACGTTGTACAAACGCAGCGTCTTCCTTATTTAAGCGGATAACATCGTCCACATCCGCCCTATTCATTATTTCACTTGGTGTGGTAGAAACTGCATCACCCACGCAAATAATCAAAGTGCTACTATGCGATGCTAATGACGTTCGCACGTAGTGTATGATCTCAATACTGTCCGATTCACTTCGTGCATCATTAATATGGAAAAACAATTTATCTGGCGTATTGGAACGCAGTGCTTTTTTTAGCTTCTTGGCTGATGAATAACAGTGGGTGTCGAGACCTTCGGGTAAAAACTCCGTCAACTCAGATGGCGCGTTAGTAAATATTATTGCCATTTGAGGCAGGTTAGGATTCACCATAGATTTGAAGATTTCATCCTTTTGCTCTATTTATTCTTAATAAACTTATAGTTTGTTTTTGCAAAAAGGAGTATTAATAACTCTATGAAAAATATCGTGCGCTTAATTTATTTGAGTTCGGCAACCCGAGATATGTCGCTTTCAGACATGAAAGATATCTTAACTTATGCCCGTAAAAATAATCAGTCTTTAGGGATTTGCGGGATGCTCTGCTACGACAACCGCTATTTTGTACAAGCCTTAGAAGGTGAGCGCGAAGCGGTTAATGAATTATTTTTTCATATTTCAGATGATGCTCGACACTCAGATGTCATTATCACCAGTTACGAATATATTGATAAGCCCACCTTCACCGAGTGGAATATGGGTTACGCTGGCAGTACACCAATTTTTACTGAGTTACTTGCTCGATTATCACAAACCGAGTTTGAACCCACTAAACTTCCCCCAAAGCAAATTTATGCCTTACTTAGGCACCTTTCAGCACATCAGCAAAAGGTGTAGTGTTAACCACATTTCGCAATTTTTAGCGGCTGTTTAATAACCGGGGTTTAGGCTTTAACTTAACGCTTTGCCTAGTCAGTTGTTTTTAAATTTGGGTACAGATTGAAAAACTCACACCAATGAGAAATCGACGGTACCTTGTCGTTCTTATCTGCGCTAATTGGTTCATTCTTATCTGCGCTAGTTGGCAGTACACCTTTAAAATGGCTTGCGCCGGTATATTTCACCACCTGCATATCAGCAGCTAGTGCGCCTTGAATACCCGCTTCTGAGTCTTCGATAACTAAACAATTTTTAGGCTTAATTCCCATCTTTGATGCGGCAAGTAAAAAGATATCAGGGGCTGGTTTCCCATTTTCAACTTCTGTACTTGTGGTAATGCGCCCTTCAAAAAAAGAAAGAAGACCTGTTTTTTCTAGCGCAAACGCAACCCGCTTTGGGCTACTGCTGGTTGCAATGCAGTTTCTAACATTCAAGCCGGCAAGCACACTGTTGAGCTCGGGCGTAGTTTGTAACTCTTCAGCAAACACCTTTAATAGCGCGGTTAGGTAGTTATCTCTAAACTCAGCAGGAAGCGAAATGTTGAAGTCGGTTAAAATCTGCTTATGTGCAGATTCATAACTTTTACCCAGAAAGTGTTCGTCAAAGTAAGCGCTTGAAACTACTACTTTTAAATCAGCCAGCATGGCGATTATTACCCGTTTACACAATACTTCGCTATCAATTAACACCCCATCACAGTCGAAAATAACGAGCTGAATGTCTGTACTGTCGAGGGAGGTTTTACTACTACCCATTTGATAATCCTTGTATCTTTTGTCCTTAAAAAACGTGCGAGTTATTCTTGAATGCAATAACCCGCACATTAACTTAAAAACGACTTATGCTACACGCTCTTCGCCCCAAGAAAGTGAGGGAATGGTTACGCCATCTTTGTCGAAATGCATAATTTTGCTTTCTGCGGCAGTTAAATTAATGGTATCGCCGTAGCTAACTGGGCAATCGCCATCCGCTTTAACGGTAACGGTACCCACACCTTCCACATTAACGTGCAAGAAGGTTTCAGAACCAAGATGCTCTATTACACCTACTTTGCCTGTCCATAACCCTGGCTCTTCGGTAATTTTGAAGTGCTCTGGGCGCACGCCAATACTGTGAGTGTCGTCACCTGCTTTCGCTGGCACTTCAATGAAGTTCATTTTTGGCGAACCAATAAAACCAGCTACAAAGCGGTTAACCGGTTTTTGGTAAAGCTCTAGCGGCGTGCCCACTTGTTCAATAATACCACCATTAAATACCGCAATACGGTCTGCCATGGTCATGGCTTCCACCTGATCGTGGGTTACGTAAATCATGGTGGTATCTAAACTTTTATGAAGTTCTGATATTTCTAGGCGCATGTTAACCCGAAGCGATGCATCAAGGTTAGATAACGGTTCGTCGAACAAAAATGCCGAAGGCTGGCGCACAATAGCACGGCCAATCGCCACACGCTGACGCTGCCCACCAGATAACTGACCAGGCTTGCGGTCTAGATAATCGGTAAGGTTCAGCATTTTTGCCGCTTTTTCGATTTTTTCATCAATAATCGCAGGAGCAACTTTTGCGCGCTTAAGCGGAAACGCAATATTGCTGCGCACAGACATATGCGGGTACAACGCGTAAGACTGAAATACCATCGCCAAGCCACGTTTAGCTGGCGGCATATTGGTGGCATCTTCACCGTCAATATCTATGTTACCACTGGTGGTATCTTCAAGCCCTGCAATCATGCGAAGTAAGGTAGATTTACCGCAGCCCGATGGCCCAACGAATACAATGAATTCACCGTCGCGGATATGCAAATCTAGCGGCTTAATAACATTTACATCGCCAAAGCTTTTTGTCACTTGTTTTAAAGTAATGCTTCCCATTGGAATACTCCTACTTAACCGCGCCGAAACTTAATCCGCGCACTAATTGTTTTTGACTGAACCAACCAAGAATAAGAATTGGCACCACAGCCATCACCGAGGCGGCTGATAATTTTGCGTAAAATAAGCCTTCTGGGCTTGAGTAACTGGCAATAAACGCTGTTAACGGTGCTGCATTGGCAGCGGTAAGAATGAGCGTCCAAAATGCTTCATTCCACGCCAAAATAACGTTTAATAGCAGGGTTGATGCTATGCCGGGCAAGGCGATTGGAAGTAACACATGAAAAATTTCTTCTTTTATTCCAGCGCCATCCATACGTGCTGCTTCAAGAATTTCATGAGGAATTTCTCTGAAATAGGTATAAAGCATCCACACCATGATAGGTAAGTTAATTAGTGTCATTACAATCACCAAACCTAAGCGGGTATCTAGCAATCCGAAGTCTCGGAACAATAGATAGATAGGAATAAGCACCCCTACTGGTGGAAGCATTTTGGTTGATAGCATCCACATTAATAGGTTTTTAGTCCGCTTGGTTTGCACAAATGCCATCGACCATGCAGCCGGAATAGCAATAAGCAGTCCAAGTAAACTTGCTCCTAATGAGATGATCACAGAGTTCATAAAGTGATCGAAATAAGGTGAGCGTGCTAACACATCTTTGTAGTTCTCTAGCGTCCACTCAAACATGAATAAACTTGGCGTAGCCGAGATGGCTTCAGATTCCGTTTTGAAGCTGGTGATCATGGTCCAAAGAATGGGGAAGAAAATCATTCCACTTATGGTCCATGCCAATATGGTGTATATGGCTTTTGATTTATTGCTGTTGTTCATTGCCATCACTTAACCCTCCAAATTTTTGCCGATAAGGCGCATTAAGAAGATGGCAACAATATTGGCAATAATAACTGCCACAATGCCACCGGCTGAACCACCGCCCACATCAAACTGAAGTAACGATTGGGTATAAATGAGATACGTAATATTGGTGGACGAATAGCCAGGCCCGCCGCTGGTTGTGACCAAAATTTCTGCAAAAATAGACAGTAAGAAAATGGTCTCAATTAAAATCACTGCGGTAACCGCCCGTGATAAATGAGGTAATACAATATAAATAAACTTACTGAACGGACCTGCACCATCTAAGTCTGCGGCTTCTAGTTGCTCTCTATCTAGCGATTGAATTGCGGTAAGCAGAATTAGCGCTGCAAAAGGTAGCCACTGCCACGACACAATAATGATGATGGACAGCAACGGAATTTCTGCAAAGAAATCGATTGGTGTTGCACCAAAGAACTCGGCAAGGTGAGCAAACAGCCCATTTACTGGGTTCATGAACATATTTTTCCATACCAGCGCTGAAACCGTTGGCATGACGAAAAACGGTGCTAATACCATTATGCGGACATAGTTTCTGCCCCATATGGCTTGGTCGAGCAATATGGCTAAACCTATACCGCCGCAGATTGTGATAAACAGCACACCTCCTACTAGCAATAAGGTATTAAAGAATGACTCTATGAAGGCAGGGTCAGTAAGAAAAAACTCGTAGTTTAAAAAGCCTATGTATTCATTATCGCCAGGCATGAGCAGGTTATAATCTAAAAATGAGAAATATAACGTCATGCAAAGTGGAACAATCATCCAAGCTAACAGCAAGGTGACCGAAGGAAACAGCATCATTTTGGCTAAGGTACGAGATTGGGTTGTCGCCATTACTAAGCCCCTTACAAGTAAATGAAGGGTAAGTGCACCTTGCACCTACCCGTAGTTAATATTTATTATTTTGGGTAACGCGCTTTGCGCATGGCTCTTTCAACTAATCGCTGAGAGCTCTGTAGTGCTTGGTCTACCGTCATACGGCCGGTTAATGCTGCACTAAACTGTTGTCCTACCGCCGTTCCTATTCCTTGAAACTCGGGTATAGCCACAAACTGCACACCCACATAAGGCACTGGCTCTACGGTTGGGTTTTTAGGATCTGCTGAGTTAATTGAATCAAGGGTAATTTGTGCAAAAGGCGCCGCACTCATGTACTCAGGATTTTCATAAAGTGAAGCGCGGGTACCTGGAGGTACATTTGCCCATCCTTTCTTTTCAGCCACTAACGCAGAGTATTCTTTTGAGGTAGCCCAGCTGATGAACTTCATCGCCGCATCGCTCTTTTTGCTGCTTGAGGGAATAGCCAGTGTCCATGCCCATAACCAGTTACCGCGCTTACCTAGGCCGTTATCTGGCGCTAGTGCAAAACCTACTTTGTCGGCAACTTCAGAGTCTTTCTCGTTAGTCACAAAACCGCCTGCAACCGTTGCATCAATCCAAATACCGCACTTACCGGTTTGAAACAGCGCTAGGTTTTCATTAAATCCGTTCGCTGATGAACCTGGAGGGCCATACTTGTCCATTACATCAACATAGTATTCTAGGGTGTCTTTCCATGCTTTTGAGTCGAACTGAGGTTTCCAATTTTCATCAAACCAACGTGCGCCAAACGAGTTAGACATAGACGTTAACAACGCAATGTTTTCACCCCATCCCGCTTTACCACGAAGGCAAATGCCGTAAACACCTGAATCTTTGTCTGTCATTGCAGCAGCAGCTTCGCGAATAAACTTCCACGTAGGCGCTTTTGGCATTTCAAGGCCGGCTTTCGCCATTAAGTCAGTGCGATACATTACCATCGAGCTTTCACCATAAAACGGGGCAGCGTACAGCTTGTTGTCTACCGACAGACCGCTTCGAATCGCAGGTAATAAATCTTCTACATCGTAATCAGCGCCAAGGCCATCAAGCTCTTCTAGCCAACCTTGGTTACCCCAAATTGGCACTTCATAAGTACCAATGGTCATCACATCGTACTGACCACCACCGGTGGCTACATCAGTAGTTACACGTTGACGTAGAATGTTTTCTTCTAGTGTTACCCACTTAAGGTCGATACCTGGGTTCTTCTTTTCAAAGTCGCTACTAAGTTCTTTCATGGCAATCATGTCGCCATTATTTACCGTTGCAATAGTAATGGTTTCTGCATTCACTGCTGCACTCATCGTCATTGCACCAGCAAGCATTAAAGATAGTTTTTTCAACATCGGGTTCTTCCCCTTTAGGTTTTGAAGGGTATGACTTTCCCCTCCCCTATATTCAGCTGGGGACGAAAGTCATACTGCTTTCACAACTTAATGTTTTGGTTAGTTTAAAAGCGCGAGTCGCTAAGGACCTGCCACTCGCGCTGTGGTTCGTAAACTGATTAGAACTTAACTGAAATTTCAGAGGTGATGCCGTCAAACCCTGTGCCTATTTGGCCACCTGAGTTAACGCCTTCATCTTGATTGACATATTCTACTTTCCACAATGTTCTATTGTTTATCCAGTAACCTGCAGATACTTGCAAACGTGTGACTTCATTGTCGGTTTGTTCAATTAGGTCAGAGGTATTTTCAGATTCTGCGTAACGTGCTGCCACGTAAAGCTTCTCAGGAAGAATATATTGTTGAGCTTCTAGCGCCCAGTACTGCACCGACGAGTCACCTTCAATGACTTGGTTTGAATCAAAGGTAGTGCCAGAAGGGTCTGCCACGCCATCAGTGCCGAAATAGGTGATACCAGCAACCGCGTTACCGTTGGCATCTGCGAAAGTGTAGTCGTCAGAAGACTTACCTAACATGACAACAACACTCGTTTGATCAGACGGCTGGTAAGCTAAGTTTAATTGCATAATTGATTGGTTCAAGCCTGGCAGTGCGCCAACATGGGTATCACGTTCACTAGATGCAGAGGCTGAAAAGTTATAGTTTTCACCATCGCCGAAACGATAGTTGGTGGTCGTAACGCCATCAAGGCTTGCTACACCATCGGCAAATACAAGCTGGTCGCCTTGATTAGCTTTGAAAACGTTCAAACCGGCTTTGAAACCACCTTTAAATTCTAATGTGCCTTGTAGGCGGTAGTTATACCCACGATCATCTTGAAACGCCTCACCAAAGCTTGATGTGGTCATGTGACCCGCTACGTTGTATGAACGAAGAATGCCGCTATCGAAGGTTTCGGTGTAGCTTAATTGAATGCCGTTTTCAGCTGTGGCGTAGTCGTTAATACCATTACCAATTAACGCATTACCTTGGTTGTCTGCGCCATCTTGGAATCCTTTGAATTGGAAAGGAGAGGCGCCAATATTACCTACTCGCAAGATAAGGCTTGAATTCTCTTTTTCATAACCAGTAAGGCCAAACATATCAAACTCTATGCCGGCGAAGTCTTGGTGGAACGAGAAGTCTCTGTCGCCATTATTACCAAAATCATTTGGCTCTTCAGCAATATCAATATCGGCTGTGATGTTGTCAGTAATTTTAAACTTAAACATTAAGTTTACGCGCAAACGCCCAAAACCATCTGATTGGGTTTCGTCTTCAGGGCGAAATGCACCCTCTGAGGCTTGTATAGCTTGGTAGTTCTGCATCGCTAGAAAATTAACTTGAACCCGGCCATCTAAAAACTCATTAGGTTCATTTGGCGGAACATACATAGGCTTTTCTTCACTTAACTCTTGCGCTGTCACTACGGACGGCGCCATTGCAAGCATAACTGCAGAAGCTAATGCACTCACTACGGCAATTTTAGAATTAGGTCGAGAAGTTGCTATTTGATGCTGGTTATTTTCTAACATGGTGGACCCTCAAGTTTCTATGTTTGGTTTTATAAAGTTATTGGAATTTTAGGCAAACCCTTGTCCACCCATATTCTCTGTTCGCTTTGAGCAAAAAACCTTCGATAAAAACCAAATCGGTCAGATGCTCAACTTGAGAGCATATGACCATTTTTATTTTTTAACGTCAACAACTTTTTTAACAATTAATTTTCATTTACTCTTTAATTTATTACAAAACCTTTATTTTCATAAACTTAACTATTAGTTAAGTTTTGCTAAATTGATGTAGCATGTAAATACCACTGGTTAAACTATGAGAAAAACTAGGTTTGCCAAAACTTAATATTAACAATTCCACTCAAAACACTGCGAGCAAAAGTTAACACCTGTAGCAATAAACCAATTAATCGACATGTTTTAGTGGCAGCCATATAGCAAATACTGTGAGGATAATTTTGAAGGGTTAGCAATAAGCGCTGTGATAGTTAGTAAAGATAGTTAGTAGAGATAGCCCTAGAGATAAGAGAGCTGGGCATAAGCTTGGATTTTAAAATAAGCTGGTGTCATTTAATGCTGCAAATTTATGCTTTTAGGAGAGTAAGCGTTGTGGTGAAGCCATCTTAAAAACAAAAAAAGCCGGGCGATTTCTCGACCCGGCCGACAAAACGGGAATGCATTTAATCTACTTCAATCTCGCCTTCTTCAATTGCTACTATTCTGCGTGCTTCTACATAGGTTTTAATGGCCCATAATGTCTCTTGATCTAAAATAGGCTCTGATTGACCTTCAGGTATCCCCCCTAAAGCAGGCATGCCTTTTGATGAACCAAAACGAAGGCGCTCCACGTACCATTCATCGTCTTCCATACTTTCTGGGTCGAGCAAACGCAAATCGGGGTTTATGCCACCTGACTGCGCATGTAAACCATGACATACCGCGCAATTATTGGAATAGGCTGACTCACCAAATTCGTACACTTTTTTGTGCGTTTCTGCATCTAAATTACGATATGGATTTTCAAACACCCAGCCATCTTCAGACTCATCACCGTTGGTAATTTTTTGCATTTCAGAGCTGTCAGCGCCTTGTGGCGTCACATTGCCATGTGCAGCTAACTTGTGCGCCGTTAAGGCTAGAAAAAGCGTTGTAATTAAAAGAGATACTTTTACTTTCATCATTCGTACATCCTCAAAAAGCTGATGAAAAAATTATACTTAATGTGATAATTGGGGTAACTCTACTTTGGTTTTGAAAGGCTCCTCCTTTGGGAGGATAAAGGCTATTTCGGATATAAAAAAAGCCGATACCTTTGACAGTACCGGCCTCAATTGTATTTATGAACTATTAGTTTTTGGCGACCTGCTCATAACGTTTAGGTAATTTGAATGTCCATACCGTTCCACCTTGATTAAGGTGTTTAACCCGTTTAGCCACTTCACCGCCCCATAAAGGTACTGCGCCGCCCCAGCCGGATAAGACAGACACATATTGCTCGCCTTCCATCTCCCACGTTACAGGTGAGCCTACAATGCCTGAACCTGTTTGGAACTTATAAACCATCTCGCCAGTTTTATCGTCAAAGGCCATTAAGTAGCCTTCTGGGTTACCGGTCCAGACTAACCCGCCGCCCGTGGTCATTACCCCACCCCATAGTGGCGCGAAGTTGTTATAACGCCACACTTCTTTCCCAGTTTTCGGGTCAATGGCGCGAAGCACACCAATATAATCTTCATTAACAGATTTGATGGTAAAGCCAGCGCCTAGGTAAGCCGCCCCTTTCTTATATGAAGTAGTCTCGTTCCAGATATCCATTTCCCATTCATTGGAAGGTACGTAAAACAAACCTGTATCAGGTGAATACGCCATTGGCATCCAATTCTTACCACCTAAGAAAGCAGGGCGAGCAACAACCTGTGCGCCTTTCTTTCCGTCGTCAGATAATGAAGGGTTGCCTGGGCGAACATCGTCAATGTAAAGAGGACGTCCATTTTCATCTAAACCTTTAGCCCATGTTAATTTATCTACAAACGGGAAGCCTCGGATGAAATCTCCATCCTCACGGTTCAATACATAAAAGAAACCATTTCTATCCGCTGTTGCAGCAGCTTTCACTGTTTTACCAGCATCTTCGTAATCAAAGGATATAAGCTCGTTTACACCATCAAAATCCCAGCCATCGTGAGGCGTAGTTTGAAAGTGCCACACAATTTTTCCCGTTTTAGGGTTAATTGCTAAACGAGATGATGAGAAGTAGTTATCACCTGGGCGAAGGTGAGAGTTCCAAGGTGATGGGTTACCTGTACCAAAAAATAACAGCCCGGTATCAGCATCATATGTGCCGCCGAGCCAGGTTGCAGCGCCCCCGGTTTTCCATAAATCTGCAGGCCAGGTTTTACCCGCTCCGCCGCCAGAAATACCATTCTCGGTTTTTTTACCGTCTTTCCACATATACCCCATGTGGCCTTCAACGGTAGGTCTAACCCAAATTTGTTTGCCGGTTTTAGCGTCAAAGGCGTATACCTTCCCTACCACACCGAACTCACCACCTGAGTTCCCCGTGATCACCATGCCATCAATAATAATAGGCGCAGCAGTAATAGAGTAACCAGCCTTATAGTCTTCTACTTTTTTCTTCCAAACGGTTTTGCCTGTGTCTTTATCAAGGGCTACCAGTTTGGCATCTAGTGTGCCGAATATAACCAAGTTGTCGTACAAGGCAACGCCACGATTAATAACATCACAACAAGGCATAATGCCATCGGGCAAACGGGCTTCGTACTGCCATAACTCTTCGCCAGTCATAGCATCAATAGCCCAGACTCGAGAGTAAGAACCTGTGACATACATAACACCGTCTTTCACCATAGGCTGAGACTCTTGGCCCCGCTGCTTTTCGCCGCCTAGTGAAAATGCCCAGACTGGTCGAATTTCTTCAATGGTGTCTTTATTAATCGCAGACAATGGGCTGTATCGCTGTGCGCGTAGCCCCATACCATAGGATACGATATCGTCAGTAGTGGCTTGATCGTTTTGTATGTCGTTATCGGTCACGTTAGCTTGGGCAGGTAAAACGGCACCGGCACAAACCAATAAAGCTAAGGCAATTCTTTTTAGTGGTAGTTGTTTATTCATAACGTTTCCTAATGCGTATTGGCCATGAATGTGTCTGGTTCGCAGACTATTCGATGAATTTAGAATAGCGGTACACGATGGGCGTGCCTATGGAACGCCTGAGTGATTTGTCCCCTCCTTTAGTAGGAGGAATTAACAGGAAGAGTGCCTAGCAAGGGAGGGTTTTTAGTTCAATCGCATTGCTCAACGACATTACTCGCCCGCATAATAATCGGGCACTTCGTAGGTGGCATGATACTGACTAAATATATCTGCCATCTTGCCGGTTTGAACCATTTCGGTGATCACATCACCGACCTCGTAAGCAAGCGTTCGGTAGTCGTTTTTCGCGGCTATACCTAGGTCCCACTTCTGCTTTCCTATAAGAGGAAACGCATTACTAGCAAGCTGAAATTTTGCGTTATCAAGAAACTGAGACAAATAACTGATTTGCGTTCGAAGCCCCATTACCGCATCAACATCCCCTTTTTTCATGGCATCAATGGCGAGTTCGTTACTGGCATACTGCGTAGTGTTCTTTCTTAACCTTCCGCCAAAGGCAGAGGTGAGGTAAAAATGAGGAATACTGTCAATTTCAGCGCCAATCTTGTGATATTGAAACATCGCCATGGTCTCTACCTCTGGCAATTGCTCAGTGTTGTGAATTATCTGCCAACTTTCTTGATGGTAGGGCGCAAACATATGAACTAACTCATTGGCCAACAAGCCTATATCGTCTCGCTTTTGGGAAAATGAACGGTCGTAAGGAGCACGCATCATCAAGTCGGCTTTTACTTTGTGAATGATATGGCCCTTCCACAAAAAATTGCGGAAATCATCTTCAGTCGTCTCCCCTGGCGTCATCCAAGTTAAGATAAGTTCCACGTTTAACTTAGCTGCAATTTCTTTAGCAATATCGACATCTATTCCCCTAGCGGTGTCAGCGTCTAAATATGAATAAGGAGGGTAATCGTTATAAACCGCGATATTGATGTACTTACTTTCGACAATGTCATCAAAAGACCGAGCAGAGACGTTCGCACTCCACCAGCAAAGTAAAACTAAAGGAAAAAATAAGGTAATTCGAAAACCTGCCACTTGGAGAACTCTGTTTACGCTAGGTACTTTTTATACTAATGCGCAGGCGGGTATTCCCGAATGCTACTTTAGCGCCATAGCATTCCTCCTTTAGGAGGATGTCATTCGGGAATAATGCCATATACCCTTTTTGTATCGCGACTGACAAAAGGCGCACTTTCAAAAAAGAAGTGTGAAAAGAAGTGTGAATAGAGCCCTTCGCTGGTTTATGAAAAAAGCAAAAGTATGGATAGGGATATCAACCCTACTGCTAAGCGTATCAGCCTTGCATGCCCATGTGTATGCCCAATCCCCAAACCAGTCTGGAACCAAATTTAAAGGGCAAGCTGAAGCTCAACCTAACACTACGAACATGGTTTACCTTAATCTGAGACGCACTCCGCCCGCGGGCACGCCTTCGTATTTAATTAGCCCTACTGACGAAGGAATTGCAGGTGCCGAAATTGGTATTGAAGATGCCAATATTACGGGAAAGTTTTTAGGCTACGCGTTGACGCTTTCATACATAAACGCTTTAGATTCAGCTGCTATCGACGCTATTACCCATGCCCCCGTGGTGCTTATCGATAGCCCAGATGCGCAATATCAAGAAGCCGTCCGTTCAGTGGTGTCGATTAACCCCAGCGCATTGGTTATGAATGTAGCCAGTGGTAAGGATGCATTTCGCCACATGCACTGCGAGCTTAACGTATTACACACCTACCCTAGCTACCAAATGAAAACCGATGCGCTTGGTCAGTGGCTTAGAGTTAAGCGTTTGGGCTCTGTGCTTACCTTGCGCGGCGCTCATGAAAGTGACAAGGCTTACTTAGACGCGTTTTTACGTACCGCGAAGAAATTTAAGTTAAACATTGTTGAAGCGAAAACTTGGCAGGCAAGCTTTGACTTACGTCGTTCCGCGTTTTCTGAAATTCCTCTTTTTACGCGCACTAAGCAGCCATACGACGCTATTTTTGCTGCCGACACCCAAAGTCAGTATGCCTACAGCTTACCGTTTAATACCCACCTTATTGTGCCCATTATGGGCTCAGCAGGTCTTAAACCTTTAGGGTGGCATTTTACCCATGAGCAGTGGGGAGCAAGGCAGCTTCAAAATCGCTTTAAAGACAAGTTCTCACGCACCATGAATGAAGTAGACTTTGCTGCTTATGCCGCCATTATTGCTATATCGACTGCTTTGCAGCGAAGTGAAAGTAGTGATTCTGAAAACAACGGCTCTGTTACAGGAACTCAATTATTTAACGCACTCATTGGTGAACAACTAAGTGTTGCCGCCTATAAAGGAAGACAGCTCACCTTTCGTGAAAGCACGCGCCAACTTCGTCAACCTATTGCGTTAGCACATGAAGACGCCCTGGTGATACACGCTCCTCTCCCAGGTTTTTTACACCAGCGCGATGAACTAGACACCTTAGGTGACACCACTAACACTTGTAAGGACACCTTATGAAAATTCGCTTTTCAGGCACTCGCATTTTGTTATCAGGCTTGTTGGCCTCTAGCTTGAGTGTAAACGCTATGCCACAGGCCTATGTGACCAATGAAAAGGACAATACCCTATCAGTCATTGATATGAATACATTTGAAGTGACTGATACATTAGACATTGGCGAGCGACCAAGGGGCTTTATATTAAGTGCTGATCAATCTCGTGCTTATATTTGCGCCTCGGATTCAGATCGCATTCAAATTATCGATTTAGACACCCATACTATTGTGGGCGACTTACCGTCAGGTGAAGATCCTGAAACCATTGCCCTTCATCCCAATGGCACTACCATTTACACCGCTAATGAAGATGATGCCCTGCTCACCGTTATTGATATTCCCACCAGCCAAGTAATTGCACAAATAGATGTAGGGGTTGAACCAGAAGGGTTAGCGGTAAGCCATGACGGCCGCATGATGGTGGTTACCTCAGAAACAACAAACATGGTGCACTGGATAGACACCAACACCCACGAGAACATTGCCAATAGCTTAGTGGATGCTCGCCCACGTGACGCTCACTTCACCGCCGACGATAAGTATCTTTGGGTAAGCTCCGAAATTGGTGGCACAGTCACCATATTTGATACTCAAACCAAACAAAAAGCGCATACCTTGTCTTTTGCAGTTAAAGGCGTGTACCGCGACAAAATACAACCCGTAGGGATATTGTTGATGCGACACTCCCCCTTCGCGTTTGTGGCTCTTGGCCCTGCAAACCGCGTTGCCGTGGTAAACACCAATACGTTTGAAATAGAAAAATACATAGTGGTAGGTAGACGCGTGTGGCAATTAGCGTTTAACCAAGACCAGTCATTATTGCTCACCACAAACGGGGTAAGCGGCGACGTATCGGTTATCAATACTGAAACATTCGATGTTGAAAAGACGATTAAGGTGGGACGTTACCCATGGGGAATTGCCGTTAAATGGAAATAGATATCCAAGGGGTTAGCCACACTTACGGTAAAGTGACAGCCCTTGATGACATTTCACTTACCTTAAAGCCGGGTTTTAATATTTTACTTGGCCCTAATGGTGCAGGGAAAAGCAGCCTGTTTGCGTTACTCACAGGGTTACAACGAATTGGCCATGGCAATATCTTATTTAATGGCAGCACAATAACGCAAAACCGCGCTTCAATTATGAAGAGCCTCGGCGTGGTATTTCAGCAAAGTACTTTGGATATTGACCTTACCGTAAAGCAGAACCTCGCCTATTTTGCATCCCTCCATGGGCTGCCCCCAGAGAAGTCAATTTCACGCATCAGTGACCTATTAAACGAACTTGATCTTAGCGACCGTCTGAATACTAAAATCCGTCATTTAAATGGTGGTCACCGCCGTCGTGTTGAGCTGGCAAGATGCCTTATTCACCAACCCAGCACCTTGTTACTCGATGAACCCACGGTAGGGTTAGATATTGCCTCTCGGCAGCTAATTCATTCGGTGGTTCATGACTTAGCAGTGAAACAAGGCGTGACTGTGTTGTGGGCTACCCATCTATTTGAAGAGGTATCGCTAACTGATCCCCTCGCCATATTGTTAAATGGCCGACTAGTAGAACGAGATATTTGCTCGGCATTGCTTGCTAAACATCACGTCTCGGATATTCATCGGCTTTGGGAGGTATTAACTCATGCAAACTAATATCAATACCTACTGTAAGTGCGAACAGGCTAGGGATCGGGCATGATGTATTGGCGCTGTTTTGTGGGTGTTTTAAATCGAGAAATGCTGAAGTTTTGGCAGCAGCGGTCTAGACTGCTTAGTGCCTTAGTGCGCCCCTTGTTATGGTTATTTGTATTTGCTGCGGGGTTTCGTTCGGCACTAGGGCTTTCGATGATCCCGCCTTATGAAACTTACATTTTGTATGAGGAATATATTGTGCCGGGTTTAGCGGCGATGATTGTCCTTTTCAATAGCATGCAAAGTTCGTTATCTATGGTTTACGACCGTGAAATGGGTAGCATGAAGGTACTGCTAATGAGCCCAGTCCCCCGCTCATTTTTGTTATGCAGTAAGTTAGTAGCCAATACACTGGTTTCAGCAATACAGGTTTATTTATTCTTTTGCTTGGCGTTACTTGTTGACGTGCAATTGCCCTTAATGGGTTATGTCTACGCGCTGCCCATCATTGCATTACTGTCGATTTTTCTCGGCGCGCTAGGTTTATTGTTGGCAAATTCTATTAAACAATTAGAGAACTTTGCTGGGGTGATGAACTTCGTTATCTTTCCTATGTTTTTCCTTTCGAGCGCTCTTTACCCTTTGTGGAAAATGCAAGAAGCAAGTGAGTGGTTATATCAAGTATGCGCGTTCAATCCGTTTACCAGCGGCGTTGAATTGCTACGCTTTGGGCTGTATGAAAAGCTTGCGACAAAAGAGCTTATGATTGTATCCGTACTTACCTTTATTACCTTTACCCTAGCAGTGAGAAGCTTTAGACCAAAACCGGCTGCCGTTGGCTTTGGAAACAGAAGCCTCGGAAAAAATAGCGCATAAAAAGTCCTGACCAACAAGGCCGCCCATGACAAACGTGATATTAGTACCCGAGTGCAACTTACACAAAGTAGACGCCGATTGCGTGATTTGGCTTTGCTCGCCGGCAGATATAAATCCCACCGTTAACAACCTCCCCAAGAACACGCAAGCTTTTATCCAGCAGGTATTTGTTGATGAAGCGTTTATAGGCGCTAAGGGGCAAAGCATTTTATTACATCGACCTGTAGGGGCGACTGCAAAACGATGGCTTATTTGGGGAGTGGGTGATTTAGCAGAAAGCCTTAATCTTAGTTTTGATCATCCCTCGGCTTCTCATGGCCCCCGTAAGCTATTTGTAGATATGTTTAAGTACGCCATTTCGTTAAAAGCGGCAACGATCACTTTGGTGCTACCTTGCCGTGCTGTTTCTCGCAGTTTGAAAGACGCAAGTAAACAGAGTAAGCAAGAAATAACACTTGTTAGCCAGTTATTGCGCGCATTTCATTTTTGTTGTTACCAGTTTGAAGGGTATAAATCGGCTCCCTGCTTAGCGACGAAGAAAGTGACATGCTTAAATATACAAGTATCATCAAAAGACATGGCAGCTGAGCTAATTTTAGATAAGGTTTTACATAGCACGTTAGATGAAACGTCAGGCGAGGCTCTTAGTGCGGACTCAGCGTTAGCATCGGGTGACATTTCAGATGAATTACTAGCCTGCATTAATTATGAGGCAGCCCTAGCAAAAGGTATGGGCTTAGCGCGAGATTTATCTCACATGCCAGCGAATTTATGTACCCCCATGTATTTGGCAGAACAAGCGACAATACTCGCTAACACCTACCCTCAAATTACCACTGAGATAATCAATCAAGATACGTTAGAAGCACTAGGCATGAATGCATATTTAGCGGTTAATCGCGCATCGGCATTCCCAGCTTCTATGCCGGTAATTCATTATTCAGGTAATCACTTTGCAAATGCCCATAGCGGTAATAGTGCCCACAGGGGTGAAAACAACGATAGCATTACCGATAACGGCAACAGTCAAAACTCCAAGCCAGTGGTCTTAATAGGTAAAGGTGTGACGTTTGATTCAGGCGGCATCACCTTAAAACGCGGTGGTGACATGCATCACATGATTTACGACATGGCAGGTGCCGCTTGCGTCCTCGGAGTAATTAAAACCGCTGCCGAACTAGGCTTGAATATTAATATTATTGGAATATTGGCTACCGCTGAAAACAGTATCGGCGGTGATGCCTACCGGCCCGGCGATATTATTACTACCCACTCCAAACAAACTGTTGAAGTTATAAGCACTGACGCTGAAGGGCGCATGCTAATGTGTGATGCACTAAGTTACTGCGAACGGTTTTTCCCTCACTCAGTCATAGATATCGCCACCCTAACCGGTGCTGCAATCACCGCATTAGGGCACACGTGCAGCGGTGTAATGAGTAACTCCCGTTCGCTAGAACAAGCGCTAGTTAAAGCCGGAGAGCAAAGCCACGACCCAATATGGCCCTTTCCGCTGTGGCCTGAATATCATGACGCCATCGCCTCTTCTCATGCTGATATGACTAACGCAGGGAAAAACTCCCCAGGTATGATTACCGCAGGTTGCTTTTTATCTCGCTTTGCTCAGAGTTTTCCTTGGGCTCATATGGACGTGGCTGGTACCGCATTTAAATATGGCACTGCTAATTCGGCCACCGGCCGCCCTATCCCTTTACTGGTGGCCTATTTACAACGCTTAGCCACTACCCAAAAATCATCATGATTCATGGTAATTCTCCTCCTTTAGAAGGATATCTGTTAACAGGTAATCAACATATACTCATATTGAACTCATCTAAAAGACAGAGGAAATGACAATGTGGACTAAACCTCAATACACTGAAATGCGCCTAGGTTTTGAAGTAACGCTATATATCAGCAACCGCTAAACCTAAGCCATTGTGATAAGTAATCAAAAGGCTGCTATTGCAGCCTTTTTCAAATACCCAAGGAGTAGTTATGCAGGTATTGATTCTTGGCGCAGGCGCAGGCGGCGGTTTTCCTCAGTGGAATTGTCATTGCGAGAATTGCAAAGGCGCACGTCAGCACACTATTAAGACAACCCCTCGTACCCAATCGAGTATTGCGGTTAGTGTCGATGGTAATAAATGGGTACTCATTAATGCCTCGCCCGATTTACGGGAGCAAATAAATAGCCACCCACAACTTTGGCCTGAAGAGCACGTCGCCCGAGGTACACGTATTTCATCTATCGTGCTAACCGACAGCCAAATAGACCATACCACCGGCTTGCTTACCCTAAGAGAAGGCCTGCCACTCCCTGTTTATTGCACCGATGTGGTAAACGAAGACTTAACCACCAGCTTTCCCTTATTTACTGTGCTGAAACACTGGCACGGTGGCCTTCAGCAACGCTCAATTAGTACTGACTTTACCCATACCTTTGTGCCTGAAGGCGCAGACGGGCTTTTATTCCAACCTGTAGTGCTAGAGTCGAATGCGCCGCCCTATTCTACTTACCGCGATAACATTGTTCCGGGCAATAACATTGGCCTTAAAATTACCGATACCCAAACAGGGCATGTGTTGTTTTACGCACCAGGATGCATGCAGGCCAATGACACAGTGAAACAGGTTATGGCAGACGCTGAGTGCGTGCTTTTCGATGGCACCTTATGGGTGAATGAAGAAATGATTGAACACGGCTTTAGCCAAAAGCTAGGTACGCAAATGGGGCACATGCCAGTAAATGGCGAAAATGGTGCCATTGCGCTGCTTAACCGCTTCAACGTTAAGCGCAAAGTGCTGATTCATATTAACAACACTAACCCCGTGCTGAATGAAGATTCACCAGCCTTCCATGCCTTACAAGAGCAGAATATAGAGTTGGCCTACGATGGTATGCAAATAGAGGTGTAACATGTTGAAACCTGCATGGACTAAAGAAGAATTCGAACAACAACTACGCGCTAAAGGCGCTTACTACCATATTCATCACCCCTTTCATAAACGTATGAATTCAGGGCTTTGCAGCAAAGAAGAAATACAAGGCTGGGTGGCAAACAGGCTGTATTATCAAATGGCCATTCCGGTTAAAGACGCCGCCATATTAGCCAACTGTGAAGATCAAGAAGTAAGACGTACATGGATCCAGCGCCTTATCGACCATGATGGTCGCGAAGGTGATACCAGCCTCGGCGGAATAGAAGCTTGGCTTCGTCTAGGAGAAGCGGTAAGGCTTAACCGCGGTGAATTACTTGATGAATCTCACATATTGCCCGGTGTTAAATTTGCGGTAAATGCCTATGTGAATTTTGCCCGCCGCGCATCGTGGCAAGAAGCTGCTTGTTCGTCGCTCACCGAAATGTTCGCCCCTGAAATACATCAAAGCCGACTTGATACCTGGCCTACCCATTACACCTGGATAAACCAAGAAGGGTTTACCTATTTTCAAATGCGTTTAGGGCAAGCAAGACGCGATGTAGAACACGGGCTTCAAATAACCCTCGACCACTTTGTTACCCGAGAGCAGCAAGAGCGTGCTTTAAACATTCTTCAGTTTAAAATAGATATTCTGTGGAGCATTGCCGATGCCATCTGTTTTGCCTACGAATATGGCAGAAAACCTTTCGATGGCATTGCAGACCAACAAGTTTGCCATAAAGGGAGATTCTAATGACAAGCACACCAAAAACCCCATTAATGAACCCTTTGTTTCGCTTACAATACGAAAAAGTGCAAGATGGTTATGTGCTTCTCTTTCCTGAAGGCATGATTAAATTAAACCCATCGGCATCGGAAATTTTAACCCTTGTTGATGGCGTGCGTACCACTGATGACATTGCCGTAGCGCTTAGAAAAGCATTCCCAGATGCCCCTGAAGATTTAGAAGATGACGTAACCACTTTTCTGCAACACGCTGAAGAGAAAAAGTGGGTGGTTTATGACTAACCAAGCATCTCAAGCTACCAAGGCTTCACAACATACAAAAGCGACTACACCACCTTTATGGCTACTCGCCGAGTTAACCTACCAATGCCCGCTGCATTGCCCCTATTGTTCTAACCCCGTGAACATGGAAGAAACCTTTAACGAACTCAACACTTCTCAGTGGAAAAAGGTGTTTAGGGAAGCCAGAGAAATGGGTGCGGTTCAGTTAGGTTTTTCTGGCGGTGAACCTTTGCTACGAAAAGATTTAGAAGAGTTGGTAGCGTACGCTCGGGAACTCGGATTTTACACTAACTTGATCACCTCTGGCATAGGCATGACAGAAAAACGCATTGCCACATTAAAAGACGCTGGGCTTGACCATATCCAGCTTAGCTTTCAGTCAGCGAATGCAGAAGTTAACGATCTTATTGGCAATAAACGCCACTCGTTCAAACAAAAACTCAACATTGCTAAGTTAGTAAAAGCCTACCATTACCCTATGGTGCTTAATTTCTGTATTACCGCACAGAACATTCATGAAATTGAAGAAGTGATGGCTCTTAGCACTGAACTTAAGGCCGACTTTGTAGAGCTTGCCACAGTGCAATATTATGGTTGGGCGTACGAAAACCGTGAGCATTTACTACCTACACAAAGCCAGCTAGTAGAAGCTGAGCAGGCCATCAACCGTTATAGAGATCAGCAAAGTAGTGGCCCAAAGTTTATGTTTGTCACCCCCGACTATTACGAGAACCGCCCCAAGGCATGTATGAATGGATGGGGAACTACTTTTTTAACGGTAACGCCAGATGGCAGTGCGCTTCCTTGTCACAGCGCCAAAATTCTTCCTCTTACCTTTCCCAACGTGAAAAACTCTTCGGTGCAGAATATTTGGGAGCACGATTTTAGTTTTAATCACTTTAGGGGCGATGACTGGATGCCATCGCCCTGCAAAACTTGTGATGAAAAAGACAAAGATTTTGGCGGGTGCCGTTGCCAAGCCTTCTTACTGACTGGTGATATGCACAAAACTGACCCTGTTTGCGATAAGTCGCCAGACCATCATTTGATGAAAACCATTACCGACAAAGCCGGACAAAAGGCTAGCGCTGCCCTGAAATTTCGCACAGTGAAAAACAATATTCCTGTGAAGATGATACAAGACCTTACCGTTTAAATGCTTAAACGCTCAGCAATGATTAATATTCGGTATGTACCACACAATGCTCAAAGTCCTGAAGGCAGCGCATCACCATTCACGGGGGTATTTGTTGTTAATACCCCAGCGCGTGATCATTCTGGCGTATCTCACCTGGCAGAACACATGTGCTTTCGTGGGTCGCCGTACTACCCCGCCGACCATGAGCTTTTTGTAGCAAATGCCCTGCTACCCTTATCGATAAACGCGACGACCTACGCAGGCTGTACGTATTTTTATGTGCAATCTTATAATAAAGCGCTTTTCACTAATGCTATCCAATTCCTGTATAGCGGCCTTGTGAATACCCACTACTCCCAGTGCGCTTTTGAAGCAGAACGAAGCGGCGTACTTTTCAATGAACTCACGCTGCTTGAAGGTAATATCGATTATGCCAATAACATTGCAATACGGCGAAATGATACCAGCCCCATGGCCTATCAACATGCCGGCGGCTTTTCAGATTCAGTATTAGAGATTAGTTTTGACGACTTAATTGATTATAAGAAAACATGGTATGACGGTGATCACATCACCCTTTTAGTCAGTGGCGAAGATACTGACGGCAATGAAATAATTTCGTTATGTAGCCAGGCTATCGCAGAGGTTGGTGCTGGAGATTTTAATACTAAGTCAGGCGATGCTATGCCTCGTGGTAACGCTGCTGAAGAGCCCGCAAACACTTTGAAGCCAACAGAAAATTACGTGTCTACGTGGTGGGTGCCACAAGAATTTACTCACGACTTGCTTGAGGTCGAAAGCCTGATTAAAAGTAAGATTGAAAGCTTGGTTAAAGAAAAGCTCAAAAGCAGCTCTGACGCTTTAGGCCATTTTTTTATTGATGATGAAGTAAACCATGCGGGCATGATTGCTCTTCGGTTTGTGCACAATACCAAGGCCAATGCTCAAGCTCGTAGAGATGCACTCGAAAATGTGGTGTCCCTATTAACTGACCTTAACATTGAAGCCAAACCTCGTTTATTTACCGACGCTAAATTACCCAACGCAGTGCAGCAACTTATTAGAGATTTTCAACAACAAACGCATTCTCGGTATAGGGAACCGCACTCGCCGTTAAAATTATCACCGTTCGCCGACTATCTTTGTAGTGTGCATGTTTGCCAAGCAGCTATGCATGAAGTTGATGTTAAAAATAAGAACCCAGACACGCAGATAAACAGTAGTTGGTTTCCTACTGCTGAGGTTGAAATTGACTATGGGGATGGGGATGGGGATGAAAATGGGGGTGAGGACAAGGTAAAACCCAATACAACCGCGCTACTTGCTACCAGCTTTGCCTCGTTATTGTCATTAGATAATCTACCTGTATTACCTAGATTACTGCATAAGCTTGCCGCGCTTTCGGTACAAACTACACAGACTATACAATTCGCACAAACGGCTCGATCCGCACAGTCGGTACTGTCGACACAAACGATACAAAACCCGGAGAACAGGTTCCAATGTATTGGTAATCACTGGGTGTATCGAGTAGATACCCAATTCCATCATTACTTGATAGATATCGTGACTGGCGCTTCGTTCTGGCAACCTCGTACAAACGGAGAGTGTTACGCACTAGGGGTAGCACAGTTTAATGGTGAGATTGTCATTTATGGAGCGCAAGATAAACAAGCGTCGGTCCGTGATCTGTGGTGTGAAAACACGCTCGCCCAAATTGACATCAATGCTGGTGTAAGTCATAGCCCTGCATAATAAAAACCGCCCACTTAGGACTTTTATATACTACCAATTTACGACTCTTCCTCCCCCTTTAGGAGGATATTTTTCGGGACCCACCTCCACGATACTGATTGCATGCTCGTACATTGAAGAATCAGAATCATGATAAGAAAAAACACAACGCCTTTATCATACGCACTCCTTGCCTCTAGTGTGTCTTTAGCACTTTGTAGCCCAGCCTATGCAAATACTAAAACAGACAGCGGCCTAACTAATCATGATGTTGAAGTGATAGAAGTTCATGGTGCCACATCGTTGCAAACCGGGAGTGATGCAGCGCCAATTTTCGGCAGCGTACAGTCGTTGTCTCAAGAGGAAATTGAGGCCAGTGTAAGTCGCTCTTTGCCAGAACTCTTAAAATCCCAACTTGCTAGCGTGAATTTGAATGATGCGCAAAACAACCCGTTTCAACCCGATTTACAATACCGAGGTTTCACCGCGTCGCCACTGCTAGGCTTACCCCAAGGTATTTCGGTGTACATGAATGGTGGCAGAATTAACGAGGCGTTTGGCGATACCGTAAATTGGGATCTTATGCCTCTTGATGCTATCGATACGGTGTCGCTGTATTCAGGCTCTAATCCCCTGTTCGGGCAAAATACCCTTGGGGGCGCACTAGCACTAAATACGAAAACCGGCTTTTCCTTCGATGCCAACGAAGTAGATGCCACTGTAGGGCAATATGGTCAGTCAGCGCTGTCGATAGAATCAGGTGGTAATAATGGTAATTGGGGCTATTACATTAATGCTAATCATTATGAAGAAGATGGGTGGCGGGATTACTCACCTTCAGAGGTAAATCAAGTATTCAGCGCCGTGTCTTACCAAGACAGTAAGCGACGAATCGATTTCAACTATCTATATGCCGATAGCGAGCTATTAGGCAATGGGGCCTCACCAATTGAACTACTAGAAATAGAAGGCCGCGAAGCGGTGTATACTCACCCCGATCAAACGAACAACGAGCTACATCACTTTAGTCTTTCTGGCGATCTACAGTTAAGCGACAACCATCTACTCTCGTTCAACGCCTTTTACCGCGACAATGAAACCACCAGTATAAATGGTGATGACAGCGACTTTGGCGCATGCCAATTTAGCGATGGTCGCATCACCTTGTGTGAATTGGAAGACGATGATGATGACGATGATGATTTTGATAACGGTGACGACGAGGATGATGACGAGCTAGCCACGGTGGGTGATGATGTAGACGCTGTTGCATTCATTGGCTACGATGAAGATACCGCACTTTCTGATATTTCAGACGTATCCCCTGATGAGATAGACGGCACTTACAATACTGGGTTATCAAGTTCAGAAGCTTTCGGTGTTTCTTCTCAGCTTGCCAGCAATTATGAATTATTAGGCAAACCATCTGTGCTGGTGATTGGCGCGACTTACAATAAAGGTGATATCAATTATTCTGCCGATACAACCTTTGGGATATTAGAAAACGATACCGCAAGCGATTCACGCACGGTCATCCCACTTCAAGGTCTACAATCAGCTGAAGCGAGAGTAAGGCTTGATGTAGACACCACTGCCTGGTCGTTGCTTTTTGTTAATACCACCCAACTTACCGATAAGGTATCACTGAACATTGGTGGCCGGTTCAATCGTGACCATGTGCTAATGGAAGACTTAAGCGAAGATGGTGATGATTCACTTGATGGCGACCATAGATTCACGCAGTTCAACCCCGCTATAGGGTTAGATATTTCACTTAGTGAAACCTCCCAGCTGAACCTTGCGTTTAGTCAGTCATCAAGAACACCAAGCCCTGCAGAATTAAGCTGTGCAGACGAAGACGACCCATGTCGCCTACCCAATGGCTTTGTGGCCGATCCACCGTTAGATCAAGTCGTAACCCAAACCATTGAAGCAAATTATGCCGCGACCTTTAACAACATCGATATGATGTTAAATGTTTATCGCAGCGAAAGTGAAGATGACATCATATTTCAGCAGGCAGGCTCGGTTGCGTCTAGAGGCTACTTTATTAATATCGACGCTACCCGTAGACAGGGCGTTGAATTCAGTATCAGCTCATTTTGGAAAAAGCTTAATTATCGATTTAATTATAACTATCTAGACGCGACCTTCGAATCTTCCTTCACCTCCTTTAGCCCTTTTAATCCGTTAGGGGCAAATAGACAAGTTGAGGCAGGTGACACCATTCCTGGACAACCAAAGCACAATATCAAATTTTACCTAGACTACGCGTTTAGCCAAGAAACCACATTAGGTGCAGAAGTTATTTCAGCCTCTAGCCAATACTTCCGTGGTGATGAAGCCAACGAAAATAACACTTTAGATAGCTATGTGGTGACTAACCTTTACTTGAACCATCAGTTTAATCACACCTTTAGTGCGCAATTGCGGGTAAACAATGTGTTTGATAAAGACTATGAAACCTTCGGCACTTATGGCGAGGCTGATGAAGTATTAGAAGACATTTACCTTGATGTAGAAAGCCCCTTATTTGTAGGCCCAGCCCAACCTCGCATGGTGAGTTTAAATGTGAAAGCTAAATTTTAATTTAGCGAGCTTTTAAACTAAAAATATAAATTAGGCGCTATGCGCCTAATTTTTCTTAGTCCTAAAGAACGAGGCTAACAAGCCTTACGTCCAATGGTTCAAAAACTATATAAATCTATTATCAATTTTACTGACACCCGAAATTTACATTAGGGCATATGAGAAAAGAATAAATTCTCATTATTAAAAAACACCACTCACACTGGGACAGTAAAATGAAAAATAAATTACTTGTTAAGTCGTATTTATCAATTGCCATATTAAGTACATTAAGTTTAAACAGTTATGCCGAAGATGAAAAATATTCTTGGAATATTTCAGGCTGGATTAATGAAGGGTTAACCTATTACGATGACGGCATAGGCAGTGATGTTGCCCAGCTTTCAGATAACGGTACCACACTTGGCAGTCGTATTACCCTATCGGGAGATTACAAACTTGAAGAGCATGGTTTAGACGTAGGGTTTGAAGTTATTATTGAACCGCTTTCCGGTACACCGAACTATGGTGGCGGCGGCCATCAAACACCATTGTTATTTGCCAATCAAGATAACTTAGACACCTTCAATGGCGGCGATATTGGGCTTCTAGGCAGTAGCCTTCATATTGGCGGCGATTGGGGAAAAGTCACCATCGGCTTACAAAGCTTACCCACAGATAACATTGCTGTACTTGCCGATCCCTCCGGTACTATTTGGTCAGGTATATCCCCATTATTCAGAGCCAACGGTTTCTTCATTCGAGGCATAGATGAAGGTTCAACCAATGTGGCATGGGGACAATTTGCACAGTGCTTAGCCACACCGGGCCTCGGAATAGGCCTAGACTGCAATGGAATTTACCGCAATGGCGTACGTTATGATTTACCTAAAATGGGTAATTTTAGTGTGGCGGTAGGCTATGCCAATGATGAAATCTATGACATCGCGGTTAAATACTCGGCTGAACACAATGGGTTTACAACAAACCTACATGGCGGGTATTCGGTGAATAAAGATGGTGGCTCCAACGTGGGTGGCGACGGCTCTTCGACCCTTCAATTTCAGGCCGGTGCAATGCACTTGGAATCTGGCGTGTTTGGGGTGGCCACCTATCAAATGGAAGAAACTGATGACGCTATTGTCGGTTCTGGTGATGACACAGACGCATACTATTTTAAAGCGGGTATCCGAAAGCAATACAACAACTTTGGTGATTCAGCATTTTACGCAGAATATGCAAGCTATAACGACCAATACGGTATGGCGCATTTAGATGGCGTAGTAGGTTCTGAGTTGAGCCAATGGGGCATAGCAGCGGAACAATACTTTGGCTCTCGCTTTCTCATTTACGCTAAATATGAAAATTTGAGTTTAGATGTCACAGGTTCTGATACCGCTCAGTCAATATATAACAGCGCAGAGGATCTTACACTTATTCAACTAGGTGGCACTATTTTCTTTTAATTGTTAACCAGCTTTAGGACGCAAAATTGCGGCACTAAAGCTGGCAATTTTTAAAATAGGTGATTTTTATAGCACTCAAATTTGCAGGGTAATAAACAATGACTAAATTAATGCCAAAAATCCTGTTAGCTATTATTTTTATGATTTTCGCCACGCCATCATTTTCATCAAGTACGATTTTGTGGCGTGGTGATAAAAACACAGAAATAAAAATACAAGATAATAATGTTGAAGAAAAATATTTAAACGGTGGAAACAATAGCCAACCCGTAGTATTAAATGAAAAAAATGTATTAAGCTTTTTATCAAGTATAAGAGTGGTAAAAAATAAGAATACTACTGAGCCCCTTTTTACGAAAGAACAACAAAGTCAACTTGCAAAATATTTATCGATAGGCTTACAAAAGGCAGGCCCTCACCAAGATATTGTATTTTCTATGGCAAAAGAAAGCAGAACCCTAGGAGGGTTAAAAAAACAAACTTACTATATTGCGGGTAGAGCATTTTACAACAATGCGCTACTCAACATTATTATTGGTGAGTACAACCGTTTAGCTAACAGTGCCTATGAAATGGCTTACGATCCCACCAACCAAGGTCTGGTTGAATACGACTTTAATTACGGTGACCGAGCTGCGTCTAAATTTCCATTTAGCGAAAAATTACAATTCACTTTTTCGGGTGTAACCATGAAGCCTGATAGAACTGATTGGATGACGGTAAACCTAGAAGAGTTGAAGAAAACGACATCCTCATCAAAGACCCTTAAGGAAGTTTTAAAACCCAATGAAGATACACTTATAAAAAGATTTAAAACCCTTGAAAAGCTTAGAAAAGAGGGGCTAATTACCCAGGAAGAGTATCAACAAAAGCGTAAAGTACTTTTAGGGAATTTATGATGATTTTTAAGGCTTTTTTATTATAAGACTTCGGTCGTATTCGCTTGCTCACATTGTAACTATTTTGTTAAAATAAATTTAACAAACATGCGTCAAGTTACGTATTGTGTGAGTGCATTTGGGTACTTGCTAAGCCGAGGGTAGTAATAGTATGCAAAGAATTCTTATTATTGACGATCACCCCATTTTTCGTCACGCCATGGTGACGATATTGGGTAAGAAATTTCCTGAGTCTCAGACCCTTGAAGCCAACTCTCTATCTGAAGCACTTGAGTTACTTGAAGCTGATTCTGCTTTCGATCTTGTAATGCTTGATTTAAATATGCCAGAAACCTGCGGGCTTAATGGTTTACTTGAAATTAGGAACCAACATCCTAACCTTCCTGTTGTTATCATCTCGGCGGAAACCGAGAAACATAACATTCTTCAAACCATCTCTTATGGTGCAGTCGGGTTTATATCAAAGAGTAGTAAAATCGAAGAGATTGCAACGTCAGTCGAATCTATCTTTGAAGGCAACGTGTGCCTTCCATCTGAAATCTTGCGTACGTCATCAGTCCGAAATCGCGTAAAAAAAGAAGATGCTATTTCGCTTGATCAAATTCGTTCATTAACCAGAAAAGAATTGGCGGTTTTGAAGTATTTAACCCAAGGGCTAGCAAATAAAGTTATTGCTTATGAGCTAAATATTTCAGAAACAACCGTGAAATCGCATGTATCATCGATTTTGAAAAAATTAGGAGCAAGCAATCGAGTCAAAGTAGTGGCCAGCGCTGCTAATATCGATTTTAACCAGTACGTATTCAACTAATACGTACTATGCCTTCATGCCACTTGTCTATTGGCTTAAGTAAATAGCACGTATTATGAAACAGACGATTTTAGTGCTTGTTTTAAGCGTGCTGAATTAATGGGTTTGTGTAACAACTGTATGCTTGTCCCTTCTAACTCGTTTTCTAGCGCTTTTGAGTGATTAGCCGTGCACAACATGATGGGCATAGAAGGCAATGTTTGCTTAATTTGCTTCGCTATTTCCAAGCCGTTCTCTCCGTCATCCAAATGATAATCGACGATAAGTAAATCACAGTCATCAAAGCAGTTGTCCATCACCGCCATGCATTGCGCGAAACCAGAAAATGTAACCACTTCCATTCCCCAGTTTTCAAATAGCGTTTGCATTGCTATACGCATATTAGTGTCGTTGTCGATATGCCATATTTGCTTATCTAGAAGGTTATCAGGCAAATTATACTGGGGTATAGCATCGAACGTAGCCTCGTGCTCAACTTCCTGAACAGATGCTAGGGGCACCGATAAAGTAAAACAAGACCCTACCCCTTGCGTAGATGAAACGCTGATGTCGTGCTCAAGTAGCCGACTCATTTTATCTACAATGTAAAGCCCAAGTCCTAAACTATAAGAGTAGTTAAAGTCATTTTCCAAACGGCTAAATTCTTTGAAGATTACCGTTTGATCTGCTTGGCTTATTCCTACGCCTTGGTCAAATATACTAATACGAAGATGACTACCCATCGTCCTAGCCGCAAAAAGCACTTTCCCTTTTGCACCGTACTTCATCGCATTACTCAGTAAGTTACGTAAAATTCGGGATAGTAAGCTTACGTCTGTATGAACAATAGCGTCTTGAAATTTGTAGCGAAAATTTACCTGGTAGTCGTGGCTAATGTGGCTGAACTCCTCGGCTAACTGCGTTAGCAACGGAAGCGCATTCTCGCGCTGTTTATCAGGCTGCACTACGCCCGCATCTAACTTCGAGGTTTCAATCAATGTACGTATTAGACTGTTCAAATCAGACAGCGAGTTATCTAATGCACTCACAATTGGGCCCGCCGAGGCTTGCACTTGATCTCGTAACGACTCATTGAACAAAATTGCTGCACTTAAGGGCTGCATTAAGTCGTGACTGATCGCCGCTAAAAACTTGCTCTTAGAATTCATTGCATCTTGCAGTGCGATATTTGCGTGGTGGAGTTCGCGGGTACGTTTTTCAACATTTGACTCCAGCTGATCTTTCGCGGCCTGCAGTTGCTGCTTACTTCTTACCTGTTCCGACACATCAGTCGCTAAAACAAAGTGCCCTTCTATTTCGTGCTTATCGTTAAAATGCGGCAAATAGACTTTTTGTAAGAAACCCGTTTCGCCCTGAGCATTGGTTTCTTCACTTTGAAACGTGACAACTTCTCCTCTATTCACTCTTTCAACATAAGGCATCAGGTGAGGGTAAACATGTTTAAGATGACTTTGCTCCATCGCTACGCCATACAAAGGTTCTGCGCCTAATCCATACCAATCTCGATAACCCTTATTGGTATATAGAAAGTGTTTATCGGTACCGATATAGGCGATAAGTGCGGGCACATTATCGGTAATCATGCGGATCCAGCTTTCGTTCTGCTTTAAGGTTTCCGCATACTGATGCTGGGACGTTACATTAGTAAAGGTGCACAGGGTGTTACCATCGGGCAGCATCGTAATACGTCTATCAACTACCAAGTTTTCGTTGATGATTTGGGTGGTATCCCCCGTTTTCTCAAGGTTTAACCCGCTCCAGTCAGTATGCATTTGCAGGGAATATATGTTCTTGCAATCGAACATTGTCTGCTTTGACAAATTAGATTGGGTTAAAAACGTATCGTTCCAAAAGGCAACGCCGCCCTCTTGGTTAATAAGTAATATACCAACATCAACACTATCAATGAGGCTTTGCAGCAGTTTATTTTTCTCTTTGATGACCTGCTCATACCGGTTCGACTCATTGAGCTTCACTTCGGTAATATCATTAAACAAGATAACTTTGCCGCCTTCTTGGGTGCGGCGTATAGTAAGTTGATACCACCGGCTATTAGACAGCTGATAGATAACCCGGCCTTCTGAATCAGGAGGAAGTACGCGACGGATCACTCCCAAATGCTTCGCGTGTTGAGTAATATCGTAATAATTATCGCCAATTTGAGGCGTAATGGTCAGATTATCCCACACGGTGCCGAAATGACGATTAAAATAGATAACTGCACCTTTGCTATCTAATAACACCATGGCTTGATTAATACTTTCGATGGCATCATTTAAGCGCTGCTTTAACTGGTTGGTCTCTTGATGCGCTCGCGCTATTTCAGCATTCGATTTTTCTAATTTCTGCAAAACAACTTGCAAGGCTTCGGTTTTTTCATTTACCTTTTCAGATAACTGCACTGCATGCTCGAAAGCTCGATAACTATGATGGTCGAATCCCCCCTCTTCAATACGGTACATAAGCGCCGCATTAATTTTTTCCAGCTTTTCATTTTCATCAACTTGGCGTGTGAGTTCGCGACGAAGCCTCTCTAGTTCAGTTTCCTCGTGCGCCTTGTTTACTTCAGTCTCGATGTGCGACTCAGTTTTTAGCAAAATACACCCCCGTGAAGGTCTGGTTTAAATGCACCGAATGTATATGTTCACCATAAGCATTAAACCCAGCTACTTGATATTTATTTTGTAGCCGCTGAATTTCAGCCGTTTTTTTATTTTGCTCTATTTCTAAGCGCCGCAAAAAGCAATCACACGTATACACAAACTCGGCTTCCCCCAGTTCCTCGCTAAGGGTTTCTAACTTTTGCTCCATAGCATCAATACAGTCACCAAGCTGCACAAAGGTAAGAATGATGCCGATATCTACCGCACAGTAAAAAGTAATAGCGTTGGTGGCTAAATCGACTTTTTGTATCGATCGGATAAAATACCTATCCCCTACCAGTACCGCCAATGGAAATACTGAAAACACATCAGGGGTTAAATCAGCAGCCTTTAGCCCAAGTAAACTCGCATAGTATTGCGCAGCTGGTTCGCCGTTAATCTCGTAAACCGTACGAGATTCAGGATCTGCCTTGGTGACCACCAGCTTAGATACTGGCGAGTCGATATGATCAACTGAAAAAACAGAGAAAGGTTTACCGGTTCCCACCAACATTAATACCGCGGCATTCTGGTGAAACTCACCTTGATAAAAAACATAGGTCGCTTCAAGTTTTAAATCATCGCCGGCACTTCCTCCTAAATGAGGAATATTGCCAAACGCGGTAGCGAACGTCTCAAGGAAATGCTCCTCGTGGCGGGTAAGCCCGTCTAAAACAGAGATTACAAAATGTTGATTGGTATCGTATCGTTTGTCTCTTGCCTGCAAGGTATTACGCAGCCCACTTGCCGTATCGTGGGCTTCGTCGAAATTAATTTCATCTAAATTTGAAACTAGCGCGGTAGCTATGGAAAATTCGCATTTTAGAAAAGCCACAACAACTAGGCTTTCAGTACAGTACCCGTTTTTATTAAACTCTCCTGCGCTAGTGCAACCTACTGTGGGCACATTGGCAAACAGCGATGTCATTTGCTTCGCAACTTCATCTAAATCAAAGGATGTGGATGTATGGAAAAGTACCAGCTCTATTTCATCTAGTGCTGCTTTAGATAATATTTCACTGGCCACATCGTGACACGCATCTGTCGCTAAGTAGGCGGCATGCCCAGACTGGCTTGCGGGTTTACTCAGCGCGGACAGGATGGAAGTTTTTGACACGTGTTGGCACCTTATTTTTCTTATATTTATCAATTTTGCATAGATTGGGATTATCTAGCGTTACGACACACTCAAAGCACTGTACGCATTCTGCATAATCAATGCTGCCATCTGACTCGATGGCATCTACGCCGCACTTTTTCTGCTTACACAGTTGGCAAGGGCTACCACATTCTTTACGCCGTTCTAAAAGCTTCACGATAGGAAAGCGCCCTAAAATCGCTAAACCGGCACCTAATGGGCAAAGGTAGCGACAATAGACTTTGTGAATTTTTAAGCTTAATCCTAAAAGTAAAAGTGCATAAAGTACGAACGGCCAGTAGCGTACAAAATGGAGCGTAATTGAGGTTTTAAACGGCTCAACCTCGGCCAGCTTCTCGGCCAATGTCAGTGAGTAAAACGACGTTGCAACCAAGCCAACAAGCACTACATACTTAAGTTTTTGTGCATATTTATGGTGTTTTGGCTTTATTCGAATCTGCCTTATTTTTAACTTTTGTGCAACAACAGCCATGATTTCCTGAAGCGCCCCAAAGGGGCATAACCAGCCGCAATAAAGCCCGCGCCCCACAATAAATAACGACACAAATACAAAGCACCACAACACAAAGATGACAGGGTCGAGCAAATAGACTTCAATAGAAAAACCATCCGCTAAATCGAGTAACAAAGTATAGATATTGACGACCGACAATTGCCCTTGTGCGTAGATGCCAATAAAGAACAAGACAAACAGCAGTGATGCCCCTCTGACTACATGCACCATGCGCGTGTATTTCATTAGCTTTCGCTGGAAACCAAAGAACAATGACAGCGCAATTAAGTAAACAATTGTAATACTGAGCGCCAGCCACCTGCTTTGCCACAATTGCTGCCAAAGGGGCACAGCAGCACTTTGCTGTGCATCGGGATTTTCCATAAATAGCACGTCAGGTAATAAAAACGTGTGGTTAAACAGGTGCTCATCTAGCTCCATAAATCGAGGGCTAAAGGGCAAGCTAATGGAGGCTGTCATTTCCTGGTCAAGTGACAGCCCACCTTGTGATTTAATTCTTAGCACCTTTATGTCGGTAAATTCAGGTAACGGTTGGGCAAAGCGAGGATCGTAAAAACTATAAAAATCTAAATCCCTTGCATCAATCGTAAATGCAGATTGCGATAGGCGAAAAAATTCCGGTGCAGTTTGGGGAATAAATTCATCACTGACAAAACTAAAGCCTTGAGTATTCATTACTAACATGGCTACTTCGCCAGGCTTTAAGCTTTCTTGAAGCCTGAGGTATTCATCTTCACTGAGCAGGTTTTTGCCCACGATAGGTAAACTAAGAAAACCATAATAGTGCTCAGAGAATAAGGGCGTTTCGGGATCGGCAACGCTATTAGCAGCATCGATAATTTCAGTAGCAAGGCCCTCCATTTCAGAACGGTAAATGGTTTGTTTTTGAATATAGCCGGCGTTTACAAGCTGTTCAAAGGTTAGCGCTTCAAAAAATTCGGGGTTAATAATTCGCGTACTGGGCAATACAAAACCATCTAGTTTAGCCCGTGCTACCGCCAACGCCGATGTCACGATAGTATCGTTAATAACCAGTACCGATACCGTGGCTTTGGTCACACCATCAAAGTAAGTCGCATTCTTGCCTACATGGCTTTTGCCTCCAACGACGAAACGTTCTTTCACGTTGTGGCTTTTATATTGAGCGATAAAATCTCTTAACGACTGTTCCCCTAACCCATGTAAAAAGATGGGCTCACTGTGTTTTTTAATGGCTAAGTCAGCAAAATTGCCTTGGGTATCTAGTCCAATTAATACATTGACGGGCTTACCGGAAAATCCAATAAAATCGACGAAATCTTTCGATTCGAATACGTACCCTAGCAATTGCTGCAATTGATAAACCGGTATTACATTAATGTCTGTGTGCGCTGCGCCTACTCGGGTAGCGTTAGGAAACAATTGATGTACCTCTTGAGGGATCTCAGTTGCGTCAGATTGCGCAAAGGCTAGCGAGATAGAGGTTATCGTAAAACAAAGAAACAGGAGCGACTTCAACATAAAGACATAGGCAGCACATATGTGCTGCCCTCCCCTTAATTAAAAGAAACCAAGTGGATTAATGTCGTAGCTCACCAACAAGTTTTTAGTCTGTTGATAATGATCCATCATCATCTTGTGCGTTTCACGGCCGATCCCAGACTTTTTATATCCACCGAAAGCAGCATGCGCTGGGTAAAGGTGATAACAGTTTGTCCATACGCGCCCCGCTTCAATAGCTCTACCTACTCTAAAAGCAATATTCGCGTCGCGGCTCCAAAGCCCAGCGCCTAGTCCAAAGCTGGTATTGTTAGCAATTTCAATAGCTTCTTCTTCGGTTTTAAAAGTTTGCACTGCGATAACTGGGCCAAAAATTTCTTCTTGGAACACACGCATTTGGTTGTGCCCTTTTAAAATAGTAGGCTGAATGTAGTAACCTTTATCTAAACCGGGTAATTGTTCTTTTTCACCACCAGTAACAACTTCGGCCCCTTCAGATTTACCAATATCAATGTACTTCAGGATTTTATCGAACTGTTCACTAGACGCTTGCGCGCCGACCATAGTTTCTGTATCAAGTGGGTTTCCACGTTTAATCTTGTGGATTTTTTCAATCACCTTATCCATGAACGCATCGTAGATATCCTCATGAATAACCGCTCGAGATGGGCAGGTACACACTTCACCTTGGTTGAAGTAACCAAGTACTAAACCTTCTGCACATTTATCAATGAACTCAGGCTCATGATCCATAATGTCTGGGAAGAACAGGTTCGGTGACTTACCGCCAAGTTCAACCGTAGACGGTATAAGGTTTTCAGCGGCGCAACGTAGAATATGTTCACCCACTGGGGTGGAACCCGTGAAGGCGATTTTGGCAATTCGGGTACTTGTGGCAAGCGCTTGGCCTGCTTCTGCACCAAACCCATTTACAATATTGAGTACGCCCGGCGGTAGTAAGTCTTGAATAAGTTCAGCAAAGACCAAGATAGACACTGGCGTTTGTTCTGCGGGTTTTAACACCACAACATTACCCGTTACGATAGCCGGCGCAAGTTTCCACGCCGCCATAAGGAGTGGGAAGTTCCATGGAATGATTTGACCGACGACACCGTATGGTTCGTGGAAGTGATAAGCCACTGTGTTCTTATCTATTTCGCCGATAGTACCTTCTTGGCTGCGTATACAACCAGCATAATAGCGGAAATGGTCAGCAGCCAATGGAACGTCGGCGTTCAGGGTTTCACGCACGGCCTTACCGTTATCCCATGTTTCCGCTACCGCAAGCATTTCAAGATTAGCTTCAATACGATCGGCTATTTTTAACAAAATATTTGAGCGTTCAGCGACTGACGTATCCGCCCACCCTTTTTTGGCAGCATGAGCAGCATCAATGGCCAGCTCGATATCTTCAGCAGTAGAACGTGGGATTTGTGCTATATCACTGCCATCTACAGGCGACGTAGTAATAAAGTATTCACCTTTAACCGGCGCAACCCATTCACCGCCGATAAAATTACCATAACTTTCTTTGAAACTGACTACTGAACCTTCACTTCCTGGATTTGCGTAAATCATAATGACACCTTTTTTGAATGCTTAGCGCGTTAACACGCTGCTAGTTCTCGTTTACTGTGTCATTTGATAATCGTACTTTTACGGCCAATCCACCATAATGCGATAGGCCGATTTGGCTCCTACTTTAGGAGGGGAAAGGAAGTCTATGTCTTGCCAATATAGCCATGCTTAGTGGCAAGCTCAGTAAATTTTGAAGGGGTTGTATTTAACTTTCGCTTTATCACTGTTAGCGCGTTTGACACTGTTTTCGAAGATAAGGCTAATTCATTGGCAATATCAAAACGGGTTTTCCCCATCGCGGTTGCCATGAAGATTTCGAACTCCCGCTTCGTCAGTTTTGCAGCAATATCAACTTCGGCATTTAACAGCTGATTAGCCAAATTTACCGCCAATGAACGTTCTATGTATTTTTGCCCTTTAGCAACCACTTTTATGGCTGATATAAGTGTATCTGGCGGGCTACTTTTACTGATATACCCCATAGCCCCCGTTTGCATGGCGCGCTGTAAAATGGCGCAATCTTCAAACATACTGAAAAAAATGATTTTCAAACTAGGCTGTTCATTTAAAAAGTCAGCGGCTAATAACAAACCACTCTCTTTCGCAAGATTAATATCCAGAACCAAGGTGTCGATAGTATGCATTCTAAGTAAGTGATGAGTTTGCTGGCCATCAGCGGCTTCTAAAACCGTATATTCAGGCAACATGGCGTTTAGCAGTGCTTTATAGCCTTCTCTTACTACTGCGTGGTCGTCTACAAGCAAGATATTCATGCCACGTCAACCCGACGCAAACTTTCAGTGCCCAATAAACACAAGGACAACTGAACCCTTACACCGCCTTCTTTGTGTGATTTTACCGCGCAGATAGCGCCAATACACCTAGCTCTACTGTGCATAGATGACATACCAATACTTTCAACGGCTTTCCCGTCAAACCCTTTGCCATCATCTCGAATATTGATAGTAAGCCCTTGCTTGTCACCGGCTATGTGCACCCATACTTTTGACGCATCAGCATGTTTTACCACATTATTAATAGCTTCCTGAACAAAGCGATAAATATGAATATCTCGCTCATGCTCTTGGGCAAATTTATTCAAATTGATAGACACTTGCCATTCTATTTGAGGGTGGGCTAACTCTTGTTCGAATACCAGTTTTTCAAGAGATTGCTGTAACGATACCCTATCTAATACTAACGGGTGAAGATGGGCAGTTAAGTGGCGAATGGCGTCACTAATTTGCTGGCTCATGGTCTGCACTTTTTGAGCCGACAACTCAAGTACACTGGGCTCATGTGAATTCACTAAAATATAGGCGTGGGCTTTAATGGTGGTAAGTAGCTGCCCCACATTATCGTGTAACTCTCTCGCCAGATAGCTTCTTTCTTGTTCCTGTAACAGTGCGAGTTTTTTATCTATTTTAACTAACTGCCTTTCTTTATCTTGTAGTGAGTCTTGTAAACGTTGGAATTGCCCAATAACACGCTTTACTTCTTTGATATCACTGTCTTCAATATCATTCGTTGTTTCGCCATCTACAAGTTGTTGCAAAGCGTCACCTAATTGATTTAAGGGCTTCAATCGCTGCGTTACGGCAACCTTAAGCGTAAATAGCAACACGCTTAGCGTTGTAAAAAACAACGCGGCCACTAGCCAAAATAGGTTCATATTTTGCACCAACTCGGCAGTATCGTGGGCTCTTACCACCAAATATTGGTTTTCATGGATGGGAATATAGATAGGTTGATTGTCAGAATGATAATTAGTAGGCATGGATAACCGACCAGTAAAGCCTGTTACCGATAAATGCGGGCTTTGCTCTGCCACTGCTTTAATATCGTTAGCATTCATATTCGCTTTGAGCATCTCTTGCACTTGGTTTAGCGCACTTGATGTTTCATCATTTATATTTTGACGAATTTGGAAATAGACCGAACAAGAAAAGACAACAAAACACACGATAAAGACGGCCACGATGGCACTGGATATTTTCTTAAATCCCGACATGGCAACACCATAAACACAAAATAGACGTGTTTATGCTAACCATTCATCGTTAACAAACACATCCTGCAATAGCGCTGTTTTATTCATTCAAAAGGAGGAGAAGATAGTGGCGGCTAACAAGATAGTTACCCATATTACCGATGTTAAGCCGCCAGAAGTACTTTAGTAAAGTTACAAGAACGCTACAAGTGACTCTGACACAGATTCAGGTTGCTCATCAGTAACCCAGTGTGCCGCGCCTTCAATCCATTTGATTGACGAATCAGGGATGGTATCCGCTAAGATTGGTGCATATTTCGGTTTCTGAAACTCGTCCTTATCACCCCACAGAATCAGTGTTTCATGGGGAAGGTTATGCAATGCACCCACTATGGCTTCGGTATATTCTTTGTTAAGCCTACGCATATTTCGGAAAAAGGCAGACTTCCCTTTCTCATTACTCCACGGCGTAATGTATAACTCTATCATCTCATCAACCGGCACCTTGTCTCCGTAAACGCCGTTTGGAATGAAATCTTCAAGAATACCGCTAAATTTTTCCACACTCGTGCTTTCTTCGAAGCCAGGCTCTAGCATGGGTTCAAATTCGGGAATGGGCCAAGAGTCGAAACAAACGCTGTCAATTAACACTAGCTTGTTTACCTTTTCAGGAGCGTTCACAGCCATCAATTGTGCTATACCACCGCCAATGTCATGCGCCACCACGTGTGCGCTAGCTATACCCAGTGCATCCATCAACTTTAAAATGATTCGACATTGCGCGTTAATGGATACATCCACATCGGTTGGCATGTCAGACTCACCGTAATTGAGAAGATCGGGGGCAATCACCCTGTGTGTCTGACTAAGAGTTGGAATTACATTGCGCCAAAGAAATTTATTAGTCGGTATGCCATGCAAAAGCAACACTGGCACTCCTTCACCAACATCCTGATAGGCAATATTATGACCTTCAATTTTAGCGTATTGCGTTTCAACAACCGTATTAGTACTCATTAAACCCTCCTAGTTTGTCTGCCATCGCTAATCTGCAAAAAAAGACAAGTTTGCGTCTCTCATCTTGTTTTGCTCACATAATTAGTACCAATGCCTATGAGCGAGAGATCAAAAGTGATTGGTTCTTCGACCTGCAACTACGCTTACAAACTTTTAGTGTCTAGGGGGAAATTGATTAGTAAGTATGTATGTTGTATTTGGAAACCGGGTTCGAAGTTTTATTATGAATAATCAATTATGTTAATACTGAACAGATGAAACCAGTGAAAAATGAACATCAAATGTTAACCAATTGATAATTTAAAGCGCAAAAAAACACCCCAAATTGTTGACCAATACACTCTATATGCTATAACTAATAGAAGATAAAATCCTTCAAACCCTTAGTTTTTGAGCACCTTCAGCTGTAAATAGCATAATTTCAATCTCGTTGGTGCACATAAATATATGATTTGATAAGCCTCTTTTAACAAATACTTCTGTATTTGTAGAATAAGACGTAGAATATCCTAAATTGATTGTTTTAAATGGTAGGTTTTGTTAGCGGATTTAGCAGAACAAACGCAGCTAGGCACCGGTATGCTTGAACCTTTTAAAGCAATTGAATTGTGTTGAACAATAAGTACAATTTAACCGATTAAGTTGTATCTGTTTGTACCTAATTATTGCAGTTATAAGGTTTAGTTGATGAAAAATCGTCGCATGTTCTGGCATATCGTTGAAAAAATAGAAGCGCAAATTGACGCTGGCCGATATCCCCCTGGAAGTCGCTTGCCGCCAGAAAGAGAACTTGCCGAAAATTTCGACGTCAGCAGACCAACCATCAGAGAAGCCATTATTGCACTTGAGGTGCGAGGCCGCGTGGAAGTTAAAGTAAGTTCTGGTGTGTATGTGCTAGACAATCAGCCTCAACAAAGTGAAGTGCAACGTATTAGTGCTTTTGAGCTTACACAAGCCCGCGCGCTGGTAGAGGGCGAAGCGGCGGCACTGGCGGCGCTTTCAATAACCGATGAAGAGCTTAATAGTCTTAACGACACCCTTATTGCGATGGAAAATGACGACGAGCCGGAAAAAGCCGATAGAGAATTCCACTCTATTATCGCCAAGGCTACTCGCAATAACGCATTGCTATTGTCTATTCAACATTATTGGAAGTTAAGAGAGTCTCAGCCTCAAATCATATCGTCGTACAAAAGCGTTTGCAGCTCCAGTAGTCAAGACCGGCTAGAAGAGCACAAGCGTATATTTATGGCGTTAAAATCACGTGATTCACAAAGTGCGCGAACCGCTATGCATGGACACTTTAATCGATTGATTAATGCTTTATTTGAAGCTTCAGAGGCCAAAGCCTTGGAAGAAATCAAAAAGAAATCAAGCGAAACCCGAGACAGATACTCTATTACTCATTTAGTCGGTTAAGCCGACAGCTAGACCTATCACTTAATATTAAGCCGCTTAATTCACCTTAAGCGGTTTTTTTATGTCTGTACACCCCCCCTCTAGAAGATATTCAGTAACAAAAACCTTCACTCCAGCAGACTTACCAAAGTGTAAGAATAATAAATAATTTTGGTATGACATAAGTGTTGGATAAAACTATCCACGCCCTTATACTTGAAACTTATTAATTACATTGCGTTTACATTAAGGAGTGCGCTGTGTTTTCTCAAAAAGTACTGACCAATCAATCTTACCTTTCCCTTTTTACGAGTTCATTACTCGTTCCACTACTGCTAACCGGCTGTGGTGGCGGTGGAAGCTCCGGCAGTACATCCCCGGTTACAACAACCGCTCCACCTGCTGTTGAAACACCTGTAACTGAAGTTTGCGCTAACAAAATACATACCATAGTCAGTGCAACCGATGATGGCAGTTCGGCAACAGAGTTTTCGCCTGCGAATGCCATCGATGGAAACACCGCTTCAATATCAAGATGGTCTAGCGATGGGGTAGATAAAGCCCTCACGCTCGACTTAGGAACAACTGAAACCGTTGGCGCGCTTACCATAAAGTGGTTTGAAGGCGCTGAACGGGTTGCCAGCTTTTCGGTTGAAACCTCTTTTGATCAGAACACATGGGTTACTGTTCTCACTCAAGCTGAATCGAAAGGTAACCAAAGTGGCTTCGAACTCGTCAATGTCGACTCATCGCAAGCACGCTATGTCAAAATTACTGGGTTAGGTAATAGTGAAAACACCAACAACGGCATTGTTGAAGTACAAGTTCACCGTTGTGAAGACGCCACAGGGCTATTTACCGACGTGTTACCGAGCGAGGTAGGTATTGAACTTGTGGATTGGTATTTAAGTGTTCCAACCGACGATGACAATACTGGAACGTCTGACTCTATCTCGGAAACTGAGCTTGCTGGCGGTTACAGTAACTCAGAGTACTTTTATGCGTCAGATGATAACGGCATTGTTATGCGCTCACCAAGCTATGGCTTTAAAACCTCAACAAACACCAACTATGTACGGGTCGAATTGCGTGAAATGTTACGAAGAGGCGACCGTGCTATAAGTACACAAGGAGTGAATAAAAATAATTGGGTATTTGGCAGTGCATCCGCAGCAGGGCAAGCAGATGCTGGCGGCGTAGATGGTGATTTACGTGTAACCCTTGCAGTAAACAATGTGACTACCACCGGTGAAAACTATCAAATTGGCCGACTAGTAATAGGTCAAATACATGCCAATGATGATGAGCCAATTCGCTTGTATTATCGCAAGTTACCGGGTAATGAACTTGGTTCAGTGTACTTCGCGCACGAAAGCCGTGTTGAAGACAGTGAAGGCGATAATATTGAAACCTATGTCGAACTCATTGGCTCAAGAAGCAATTCAGCCAGCAATCCTGTTGATGGCATTGCTCTAGATGAGAAATTTAGTTACCACATAAACGTGAACGTAAACTTATTGACCGTGACCATTAGCCGTGAAGGTAAAGCTGATGTTACTGCACACTATGATATGAGTGAAAGTAAGTACGATGAAGACGGTCAATATCACTATTTTAAAGTGGGTGTATACCACTTAAATAACTCAAGCGATCCTGAAGAATTTGCGCAAGCTACATTTTACGAGATTAAAAATAGCCATACAGGTTATGCCCAAAGCGAATGAGCTTTTAAAACACTTTACGCCTTAAGTTTCAGATAAGGTAGAACGTTCTTATTCAAACTACTTAAAACAAAAAAGGCTGCCTGTAACAGGCAGCCTTTTTTCTGGTTGGGTAAAGCCGTAATTACTGCCCTACCCAACTCTCATTTCTACTTACTCAGTTTCTAGTATTTCAAGCTAACGCCAGCGAATAAGCGAGGACCGTAATCGTTCACTTCACCTAGGTTACCTTGTACGTAGTAATCCTGTGATTTAGGCGCACTGAATAGGTTAATGGCTTCAAGTTTCACGCGAACATGCTCGTTAACTTTGTAAGACATACGCGCTTCCCATACACCTACTTCATCTACATAACGTAAACGGGTACCGTTACTAGTGTAAGGTTGGAAGTACTCACTACGATACTTGTAGATAATAGCCGTATCTAAATCGCCAATTTGGTAGTAAACCTGAGTACTGAATACGTGCTCAGAGAAACCTGGTACCGAAGCTGGGTCAACAATACCTGCTGTTAACTGCGTGGTGTTACCGTCTACGTCAGTGATAAAGGTGTCACCATACAAACTGTCTTCAAACTCGAAGTCTGTGTCTGCGTAGTTGTAGCCTATTTTAACACCGATGCCGTTGTCCCAACGGTAAGCGATTGACGCTTCTAAACCAAAAATGTCACTCTCATCATCGGTAGTTACAGAGTTGGTCACTGGAAGTGCAAACTCTTGACCATCAATCACGAAGTTTTCCAATACTGTACGCTGTTGGAATCCACCTTGGAATTGCTTGTAGTATAAGCCAAACGCAAAGATTGAATCTTCGTTAGGATACCATTCGAAAGCAACATCATAGTTCCACGACATAAGCGGCTGTGTATCAGGGTTACCTGAACCGTTTACACCTACTAATAAATCGGCAAGTGACGTTGGCGCTAAGTCATCATCGGTTTGGAACGTACGGCTGTAACCTAAATCAGATGGATCGGCACGTGACATACCACGGTATATACCACCACGAATAAGAATATCATCGCTATAGTCCACAACTAAGTTGAAGCTTGGAAGCACTTCAGTGTAGTCACCGCCACCTTCAATTCTTTCGAGAGAGTCGCCGCTCACTAAGCTAACAACACCTAGCTCGTCAGTAACAACGTCGAATGAGTTTCTAAAGCCTACAGAAGTCACTTCAGTATCAACAATACGTACACCAAAATTACCGCGAATGTACTTATCGAACATTTCAGTGTCGTAACTTGCCATTACGTAGGCAGAGTTAGTCTTCTCAGTGACGTCAATTGTACCGCTGTTTTCATATTCTACGTCTGGGTAACCGAACTCTCCGTTTTGAGAGGCAACCACAGCTTGTGAGAAACATACGTTATCGTATGTAGCCCAAGAAGAACCGCCACCAATTACATTGCCGTCACTATCGACATTTGTAATGAGGTCGCCATCTGACACACCGTCTAAGAAGTCCGATTCAGGAAAGTCTTTCTGACAGCTCTGCAATAACTCAAGTGCATCTGCATTTGCAGTATCTAGCGTAAACTCGTTGCGTGAACCATTACCTTGGCTACCACCATATTGAATGAAGCTCAGTTCAGATGTTCTCAAGCCTGCTTGAACACTGGTGAACACATCGCCACTTAGTGCATATTCAAAATCTAAACGTGCAGACTTAATTTCGTTATCGCGTGTATTTTCTCTATCGATACGAGTACGAAGGCTATCTGTGTAGTTAGAAATATCAGTAACATCGAAGTCACTTACAGTGAAATGAGGAATATATTCGCCCATGTCCCAGCTAAAAGATTGTCTGTCAGCAGTTCTCGCACGGTTGGAGATTTGTAACTCTTCACGTGACGTTTTTGAGTAAGCCAAATCCAATTTAACCGTTAATGCATCAGTCGCGTAGTGCTCGATATTCAAGCCGTAACCACGGTAGTTCTCTTCACGAGAAAATTGCTCGCCTGAAGATTCAATACGATCTTGCCCTTCCCAATGCAGAATACCACCCACATCGTTGGTCACCAATGTAGGACCAGTAAGCCCAGGAATAGCACGTTTTTGTAAGAAGATTAAATCGTGACGTGATTCTTGTTGCGTTCTATCCGACACCTGCGCATCAAAGTTAATATCCCAAGACTCAGAAGGTTGGAACTGAAGCGCTAAGAATAGTGCATCACGTTCATCAGACGTTTCATTTTGACGGTAACTACGGCTGCTTCCAGTCCATGCGTACGGCGTACCATCGCTAACCGCTTTGCCTGTTTCAGGGTCAATGGCCGTATCGTAGCCTTGGTTACTGCTGCCGCTAACTTGGTCTTCACAGTCACCTGCACTACTACGGTAGAAACCTTCGTTAGTGTTAGTTGGGTCGTTCAAACACGCCCACAGTGAAGAACCTGTAGGGCTTGAACTTCTGTATTCTGCTTCTGGCTGACTGATATCTTGACGTTGCAAACCAAAAGAAATACCTAACGCTTGGCCGTTATCAAATTCAAACTGGTCTACGTAACTAAAGGTTCCACGAAAACCTAGATCACCTTGAAGTGAGTTGTCTACGTTACCTTCGTCAGGATTGTAGTTAGTTTTAACTTCACCTTGAATACGTTGCTTGCCGTAATCTAGCGGCTGTACTGTTTCTAGTGAAATAACACCGGCCACACCACCTTCAATCATAGAGGCGTCTTGGGTCTTATAAATAGCCACTTTCTTCACAAGCTCTGAAGGGAACTGTGAGAAGTTTACCGAACGGTCACCACTACCATTTGTCGCCTCACGACCATTGATATGTGTAGCACTCAAAAACGGGCCAAGACCACGAATGGTAATTTCAGTAGCACCACCATTTTCACGGTGAGAAGCTGCACCAGTAATAGACTCTAGTGCTTCACCAATTGAAAGTGCAGGCAATTCACCAATATCTTCTGATGATAAACCATCAACAACCGTTGTTGATTCACGCTTAATAGCAATTTGGTCTTGAATTGTCTTTCGTGTACCAACTACGTCGATAACTTCGACGTCAGCCTGGTCTTCTTCAGTTACATTGGCTTCTTGAGCGTGAAGTGAAAATGCGCTGGTAGTGGCTACACTGGCAATAATTGCCGTACGTACCCACTTGGCCACAGGGCGAAGCGTGAATTCAGCATTCTCCACGTTATCACCGCTCAAGGTTTTACTCTGTTGTATTTTCAACGACATTACGAGATCTCCGTTGTGTCTTTTAATGTGTATAGGGCTGTGTGTGTTGTGTTATTCATCGTCTGCTGTCCATGTAGAGCCTACGCCCACATCAGATGCTTGAATGTAGTAAAGGCCTTTCGCACCAGCAATTGCCTGCGCACCGCTTCCGTCTGTTTCGATAAGCGTGCTCTCAGCAACTACAAATTCAGGCACTTCTTTGCCATTCCCAGCAGGGTCTTGGTCAATGGCGCCATCGGTATCAAACTCGCCATTTCCATCGATATTTCTAATATCTACCCAGTCATCAGAGGTATCACCCGACATGTAGCTGTCGCTAAAACCAAAGTTGTTGGTGAGGGTTGATTCTGTGTGGTTGATTAAGTCGCAGTCGTATTCGAAGGAATGGTCACTGAAACCACCGTCGGCATTAAGGTATAAACCTTCAGTCGAAGCGTCATTGTTTAAGCCATTGGCAATTAAGTTCGCGTCAAAGTCGATAACGAAAAACTGGTTACTAAGGCCGTATAGTGTTGTGGTTTCCGCTAAATCATCACAATCATCAACACCTGCTTTTGAACCAATTTCAGTACTAAAGACGATAGGTTGTAGCGAGTTAAGTACCGTGTTGTTAGTTACGGTAAGCGATAGGTCGCCAGAACCGTCTAATACCGCTTGGTTACCAGAATTTGGAACGCCGCCGTCAGCTTGAGAGAATGGGTTTACCGTAAATACGATGCCGCCAGCCTCTTTGTTGCCAGAGCGAATACCCGCAATATAGTTGTTGGTAATGGTGTGGCCTAATGGCGTTACAAGAACACCACTTGGTCTTTCGCTAGAGCTTGCAATATCGGTTGTACGGATAATGATGTTATCGCTAACCGTATTAAACCCACCGTCTTCTAGTGAAATACCACCACTAGCATCAACGATAGTGTTGCCTTTAATAGTGGCACCTGAGGTTTGAACTCGCATCAAGCGGCGGCCAGTAGTCACATTGTCAATCAAGTTATACTGAACCGTGAAGTTAGCCATGTCCGCTGAATCGTCGCCAGTAGTACTACCTAGGTTAAGCAGAAGAAGGCTAGAATTATCGAAGTTTTCATTCGGGCTTTCGCTAAACAAGTTGTATTGAATAATGTGGTCAGCACCAGAAGAAGCTAGTTTAATAATAGAACCTTCTGCAGCCACTGAGCGGCCAGAGAAGGTGTTACGTTCAATAAGTGCGCCGCTACCTTTCACTACCATCCAATGGAAAGCGTCATCAGGGTAGTTCAATGAAGCTTGTTCATTACCCATGGTGTTTTGCGAGAAAACGAAGTTATCACCTTCAGAATAAATCATGGCTTCTTCGCCGCTATCACAAGTAGAGCCTGAAAGGGTATCGATATCGGTGAAGGTTAAGCCTGTTACCGCAGCGCCATCAGCCGAGCTTGCAACGTGAATACAAAAATCACCAGTAAAGGTAGGGGTTTCACCTTCAACCGCACGAAGTTCAATACCACTGGTTAATTCCAGCGCAGCCATACCTGTGTAGGTATTCGTATTTAAGCCGAGTACATCGCCATCAGCTAAGCTAACTAATGCAGATTCAAGCGCTGTAGCATCACCTACTACTTGGGTATAAACCACAGAATCTAACGCATCCGTTACTGTGTCAGTAAACGAATCGTTATCGGTATAAGCTGCACTCACTGAAATAATCGCGCCTGCATAAGCAGTTGGCGTAAAAGTTTTAGCGTTTGAGTCGGCAATTTCAACACCATCAGCTGACCAGGTGTAAACAACGTTCGCTTCATCAATGCCGTTATTATCAGTGATTTCAGCCGTTAGTGTGGCACTGGCCAAGTAAGGCGCAGTACCCATAATTTCGATACTACCCGCTTGGTCTACCGCAACGCTGGTAACTGGAATAGTGGGTGCAGATGTAATGTCTTCTTCAAAACCGTTGTCATCTACATAGGTGACTTTCACGGTGATCACTGTGCCAACCAATGAGGCACCTACCACGTAAGTACTGGCGGTTGCGCCATCAATGGCCGCATCATCAGCATACCACTGGTAAGAAATATCACCTGTTGCACCGTCTTCATCAGCAATTTCGGCGGTAAGCGTATTGCCTACTGTCGGCGTACCTGTAATAACAACTGCACCCTCAGAGTTAACTCGTGCCACTACATCCGTTGCCGCTGAAGTGACAGATTCACTAAAACCACGATCATCTTCGAATGTGGCATTAGCAGTTATGACTGTGCCGAACTGAGCGTCGGTAAGTTCTAATTCTGCAGTAACTTCATCTTCTATTTGCGTATCGTCCGCGAACCATGCGTAAACGATAACCGCATTTTCAATTCCATTTTCGTCAGCAACGGTGGCTGTTAACGTTGAACCTACAAGTGCGTCGCCACTCAGCGTAATTGTCGCATCTGACGCAATAGCCATTACATCGTCGGAAGGGTCACTGATGTGGGATTCATTAATGCCACCATCATCGGTATAAAGGCCTTGAACTGTAATTGGTGAACCAATCTGATCATCGGTGAGTGTGAATGATGAAGAGTTAGCGCCTTCAATAGCAACACCGTCGGCGTACCAGTAATAGGTTACGGTGTCAGAAATACCATCAGGATCGCTTACGGTCGCACTTAATGTTTCACCGCTTATTGCCGTCCCTGAAAGCACAATTGAACCCAATGTATTGGGATTGTTGTCTGAACTAACATCTGTACTAACGTTACAGCCTGTAATTGCTGCAGCAATGGCACAAAGTGCGAATGTTTTAAACTTCATAATGGCTCTATTCTCCGAGTGATTGGTTTTGGTTATTAAGTAGCGAACCACACCATATTATTACCAAATTAAAGAGTTATAGGTTACCAATTGAAATTACATTAAGACAACATTGTTAACCTGTCGGCACATATAACCACAATAAAATAACTTTTACCACCATTATCATGCCATTGCGATAACATTTAATTCACAAAGATGTTTCTAGATCTTGCTGACAGGGCTAGCAACTTTTGACCAATGGTGAACACATTGTTATTACCAATTTATTTTTACGGTGAATGTTGGGTATAAAGCGTCAAGATACACTCGCGAAGAAGTACTAAAAGTAAGGCATGGTGCCATGTGGAGTAGAGTTAAGAAGAGTTGAATTGAGCAGAACGAAGTGAAAAAGGGACATCATTAGGGTTAATAATACGAGCTTGATTACCCCTTTTTAATGTTGATTCTCTAGATGATAAAAGGTGGCTTGTACGTAATCTTTATCCGAACCACTATTGTTTTGATTATAAACACCCGCTTTAAAATACATATACTGGTTGTTTTTGTTATAACCACTTTTGCTCATATCAAAGCTTTTGGTTAGGTTTGATTTACCCTCACGGATTAAGGTCACAAATAAGATGTCGTTTTGTACCGTAATCTTATAACTAAACTTTTCGTTAAGGGCTATCCCCTCTTCAGGATTTTCTAACGTATGAGAGCGACTTCCCACCATGTTGACCCATACATCATCGCCACCGTTAATTTCATGGGCAAAGTAGATTGAGCCGTTGTCATTGCCAGGTAACTTGCGGAAATAGAGTCTAATGGGTTCGTCATCAGTCGCATGAATTTGCCCTATAATAACTCGACCAACTTTGTTCTTGTCTCCGGTAGTAGAAACGCGATTTACCGCAAGAGTTGCTTCTAGACTGCCTTCCACTGCTCCCGCTTTTCGCTTAACTGAACCGTGCGCCGAGCTAAACACCCAATTGTTCTTCGTGACACCTTTGGTCTTAAAACGTGTATTACCCCTGCGCAGCATTTCTCGTAATTCAGTTCGTGCGTACTTGGTATTTTTGGATGTTTTTGCCCCAGCATTAGGGCAGGCAAATACCATTCCCCCGTCTGTAGCTGTGTAAAAAAGCGGCTTCAATGAAAAACTATCGCTTAACGCTTTTTCATAAATGATGTCGGCTTTTAAATCTTTATTTAAATCGGTAGGGAGGCTAAGAGTCCAACTTAATAAATCAAAATTCTCATTGGGAGATTTTGAAGGGTCAAGTGAATTAAAATCACCAAGCAACTCCCCTTGGGGAAGTGCTTGATGTGATTCAGGAAGTGTATGGGTAGCCGCCAAACTTTCAGCTAGTGAAGTATTAGCAGCCACGGTGTTCGCCAGTGTTAATGTAGTAAAAACTACACTGCCTATTAACACTTTTGCTATTGCCGCCATAAACGCTACCTACCCTATTTACAAAGCCATAGAGCTAAGCGATTACTATCGCTTAGCTTCAACCGGTTCAATTTTAGGGCATAGAACCCAAATACTTAGTACAGCAACGATGGCAAGTGCCGCACCAATAACAAAGACCACTGTGTAACTACCGTCAGCAGTTAACGAAGGTACTGCGTATATCAAAAGTCCTGCCGCTAGTTTGGCCGCCATACCCGCAAAGCCAGCCAATGTCCCCACCGACTTACCGCCGAATAAATCGCTAGGCAAGGTTTGTACGTTTCCAATTGCCGTTTGAAAGCCAAATAGAATAGTGGCCATAATTAATACAGCAGCAACTTCACTGTTCGGGTTAGATAACATCAACAATGCTGGCAACATGATTAAGCAACCCAGTGTAATCACTAACTTACGCGCTTTGTTTACTGACCAACCTGCTCCCAGTCTGTTTTGCGCAAGCAGTCCGCCGAACCAAGCACCTAACATGGCACCTACATAAGGAACCCAACCATAAATAGCCAAGCCCTTCACATCCATGGCATAAACTTCTACCAAATAGGTGGGGATCCAAACAATAAATAGCCACCAAATAGGGTCGATTGCCGCAGTGGCGATAATCACGCCCCAGCTCTGTTTGTGTGATAACAACTGCCCAGTGGTAGGCGTGTATTCAGCAATAGCGCTGCCATCGGCATTGGTCGCTTCGTTTCTTTGGCCGGTAAGGATGTACTCTCTTTCTTCATCGGTGATCCAAGGGTGTGAGCCTGGTGGCGATTTAACCACAATGATCCAAGGAATAAGCCAAAGTAGACCGGTACAACCCACTATTACGAAGATGGCTTTCCAACTGAAAAATAAGGCAAGGTAAGCAATCAGAGGAATAGAAATAATGCCGCCAATGGCTGCACCAGAGTTAAATATACCTTGAGCTAAAGCACGCTCTTTAGTGGGAAACCACTCGGCGTTAGCTTTTGCTGCGCCTGGCCAGTTTCCTGCTTCTGAAACACCTAAGATGGCGCGGAACACACTGAAGGTTAATATGCCTTGTGCAAAAGCATGCAGCACGGTAGCAATAGACCAAATACCAATAGAAAGAACAAAACCTATGCGTGTGCCTACCCAGTCAAACACCTTACCGAATATAGCTTGGCCGAAGGCATAGGAAAAAAGAAATACAATACTAATAATACCGTACACTTCTTTTAATTCGGCATCCGTTTTATTGGGGTAAATCTCCTTTCCCATAAACGGCCACAATACACTAAGCGATTGTCTATCTATGTAGTTAATCACTGTTGCCAGTGCAACCAGTGCAATTACCCACCATCTCAAATTCTTCATGTTACTACCTTACCTAATATTACTTTGTCGTCATTTTTATAAAACGTACTGTCTAAAGCGTTAGCCCGCAGGGTGTCACTTCGACTGGTTCCCTTTTAACGTTGCCGTTGATGCCCCTTTAGTAAAGGTTTCGGTCACTTCAGGAAGTGGCGTAGAATCAAAGGTGTTATTAAGAATTTGAGTTTGTGGCTCACCTACCGTGTGATCGATAGTTACAAGCTTGCTATCTACAAACGTATTGCCACTAATTAGGCTTTGTTGCACACCCAGTAGGAAAATAGAAGACTTAGATTTGTTGCGCTTCCCCTTTCCAACATTAGTGATATCACTATCCGTCAAGGTGAAGTGCGGGCCAAAGGTACTTTCATCTGTGCCGCCGCGATAAATTTTTGCAATGGCACCTTCAATGTTCGAAAAAGTAGAGTTTTTGATGGTGACGTATTCGGCATTGTAAATGCCTAAATCATCTTGCTCTTTATCTAGTCGCAATACGTCACCCGTGATGTTTTCAAATACACTGTCAGTAATGTCGATGTTATCGGCTAAGCTTCTGTAACCCGCATCGAATACATGAGAGGAATGGTTCACGTTTAAATCGGTAATGTGCGTATTGTGAATGGCAAGCTTATGATTAAACAAAGTAGGCAACTTAGTGTTGCGGATAAGTACATTGCCCGCACTGTCAGGCGATTTTTTACCTGATATATTTAGCCCATCCAGTTTCAAGCTTCCCCCATCTTCAATTTCAATCATTAAAGAACGCATGGGGTACAGGGTAACTGAGCGCGGTGACTCTGCTTTAAGTGTTACTACGCTTTTAACCTGCATCTGTTTGTTTAGCGAGTAACTTCCGGCTTTAAGCAGTATCGTACTTCCGCTTTCTGCTTCGGCCACAGCACGGTAAAGCTCATCAGCAGAACTTACGCTAACAGTTTTACCAGAATCAAATTCTATAGGTAAACCTGCTTTCTCATACCAGTTTACGCCTGTGTCTTCTTTTAGCGTTGGGTTTAAAGATGCGGGTGCGCCAACCTCTAATTGCTGCGCTTGTTTACTTTGCAACAACCCGTTTTCGCCTCGTACTAATTCGATATTTTTAACATCGAAGCCTTCCGCTAGTTCATCTTGCGGTAATTGGCTTGCAAGGTTATTTTTGAAACTAATTCCTGACACATCGTCAAAAATTTTAAATGGATTTTCACCGCTATTATTTATCACTAAGTTTTTCGCGAAGCTGCTATTAATAGGCGTCGCCGAGCGTTCTGCGTCACTACCCGCTGCTAGGTTGATATTATCCAAGTTCACCAAGGTATTGTTATCAATTTTGGCGTTTTTAACTTGATGGTAGCGGTTAATAGATGAATTCGGCACACCATTCATAACGGTAAAACCACCGCCAAACCTTATGCCTGTTAACCCTTCCATGTAGTTATTACGAACCGTTTGGTCGGCATTGATAATACGGATACCACCGGTGTGGTGTTTGCCGTTACCAAAGAACACATTCCCTTCCACTAGGTTTCCATTGCCGTGGCGAAGGGTAAGCGTACCTCTGCTTTCAAAAAATACGTTATTTAAAAATTGGTTCTTGCCCGATTTATTCGAAATGATTTCTACTTCGCCGTTACATCTGTCGAAATAGTTATTTTCAACAATGGTAAATGAGTCACTTAATGAATACTTACTGGTACCTATGCGAAGGGTTTCACCACCATTAGAGCCCAAAATTGGACGAGGGCCAAAGTAGTTATGATCGATACGATGATGATTTTGTTGGCTATCTTCCGTATTCAAGCGTACCGCCATTGTGACGCCCGCATTACTTTTCCCTTCTAGATGACTGTGGTCGAAGCGGTTGTGCTTACCGTACATCACAACCCATTTATCAGAGTTGAATTTATCTGGATTACTGAACCCATCAATAACCACTTGAGTAACCCTGGAATGGTAAGCAAGGTTATCGTCGTTCTCTTTAAATGATACCACTTCACCGGTAGGACTATATCCGTCTTTAAATACTAAGCCCTCTACGACAAGATACTCACCTGCTAGTCGAAGGTTAGATAACCCTGACAAGACGACACCACCGTTAGTTTGCGCTTTTAGTGTAATGGGCTTTTCTGGTGTACCGACACCTTTAAATAAAATTTCAAAATTTTCCCAAACGCCATCAGCAAGTACAATGGTATCACCCGCTTTTAACGACTCAGCTTGTTTGAGAAATTGCTCTTTGTCGGCAACTAAAATGCCATCTGATTGAGATACTTGTAACGAAGGATTGGAAATATCGGCGCTGTCTTCTTTTACACCAGCTTGTGAGGAAGTTGAATTACAGCCGGCAACAAAAAGTAGGCTACAAGTGACTAAAACAGGAACAGAAAACACACTAGCATTCATGCAAACAACCTAAGTTATCTGAAAGACGACAATCGCCTTTATATGATTAAAGAAGGGGCTCTTCAACACTTAACACTTGCATGAAGCATAGCAGCGATATCAAATAATGAGGTGCTGATTAGCGTCATACCAAAAGTCAAAAATGTTTCAACTTGAGCCGAAAGATACTAGGTATCAATGTAACCAACCCCACAACACAATGTCAACCAGTTGTTAACTTTCTATATTACCAATTAATATACCTATTGATATTACCAAACTTCAAGGTAAGTATAAGATCATGATTTAATGAGATTATATTAACTTCGCCTTTGTAAACCAGGCAAAAATAAAAGCCTCTCGGAGGAGGCTTTTATTTAACTATCGGTAATAATTTATCAACATCTTCGTTGATAGAGTTTAGTTATTAACTGTTAAGAGAAAAGCAAGCCACCGTTAATATCCACATTATTGCCGGTCATATAAGACGCATCATCACACGCTAAAAATGCCACCAGCTTTGCGACTTCTTCAGATGTACCTTCTCGCTTAATACAGGTGGCCCCTGCTACATTTGAGCGTACATTGTCTGGAGTGAAAGTGTCATGAAATCCGGTGGATATCATACCTGGGCAAACTGAATTCACGCGGATATCTGGTCCTAGCTCTTTCGCTAAGCCCCTTGTAAAGGTAGAGACAGCACCTTTAGATGTTGCGTATGGGATAGCGCCACCGCCACCGCCATCTCGTGCGGCTTGAGACGAGAAGGTAACAATTGAACTACCCGGTTTCATGTGGGGGATAACCCCTTGCACCATGAGGAACAAAGACGTTAAGTTTACATCGAGTACTTTATGCCAATGTGCTAAATCCATTTCCACTATCTTTTTACGCTCTACCAAACCACCTGATACGTGGACTAGGCAGTCTATTGCCCCATAAGTCGACAATGTGGTTTCAACCGTATTATGAACATCAGCTTTTTGAGTGAGGTCGGCATGAATAGCAATAGCATTCCCTCCCGCAGCAACTATCTGCTCAACAGTGTCTTTCGCCCTGTCTGCACTTGCCTGATACGTAATAACAATATTAGCACCACGAGCAGCAAGCTCTACCGCACAAGCAGCACCAATATCTCTGCCCCCACCCGATACAATTGCAACTTTACCTGTCATCGACATTGTCTTATCTCCCGAAATTCATGTTTCTATGTAAGTAGATATTCACGCGAAAGGCTCGTTGATAGTAAACCAGTGAACTGGATGACTCGAATCTATGGCGAAAACTGCTAGAATGAATATCTGAATCTGGTTTAACCCTCAACCTGTTCAAAGACTAACCAACCCAATCATAGTCGTCAACCCACTACCAAACCACTAGTTACCAATTAAAATTACCAAATAGATCAAGATATTCACGGTTATTAAACATTTCAAAAGCACTATCAATGAACAATAAAAACCATTAAATTTCAGTAGCATGAATTAATTAAGCTTTGTAAAATACAATTTTACGGCAAAGAAAACCGTTAACAAAAAATTCAAATTAAAATTAAAAAACAAACCAAATTAGTACCATTTTTTAATTATTGGTTGACAATATGGCATGATACTAATAATGTTTTTGATATGCTGATTGGTTCAAGAAGCAAAATGGACTGTCATCATACTAGTCGATAAGAGACACGAATTAAGTTTGGCATTGGTTAATGGTGAATATTTAATTGGTAAGTGGTCTTTTGATAGGAAGAATGTATTGCCCCTTCAATTTTAGCGGGTACATCTATCATCAGTTACTCTGTTCATTACTGAGCCCAATTATTTAGCGAGACGTTAATCTTAAGCTCAAATTACTTATTAAATTAATTAGAAGCAAGATAGCGCACTCGGCTATGAAGTGAAGTTCACATCACTCTCATCACAGCCTGTGCCATGATATTTTAGGAGTTATACATGTCAAAACCTGTCATCGGTTTCATCGGTCTAGGCCTTATGGGCGGCAATATGGTCGAAAACTTACAAAAGAAAGGCTACGAGCTTAATGTAATGGACCTTAACAAAGATGCGGTAGCAGCATGTGTTGCTAGAGGTGCTAGTGCAGTTTCTTCGGCTAAAGAACTAGCTGAAGCATCAGATATCGTTATGCTTTGTTTAACTACTTCAGCCATTGTCGAAAAAGTAATGTATGCAGAAGACGGCATTCTTGCAGGCATGAAAGAAGGCTCTGTATTGGTAGACTTTGGTACTTCAATTCCTGCATCTACTCGCAAGATTGGTGCTGACCTAGCAGAGAAAGGCGTTGGTATGATCGACGCACCTCTTGGTCGTACACCAGCTCACGCTAAAGATGGTTTGCTTAATATTATGGCTGCAGGCGATATCGATACCTTCAACAAGGTTAAGCCTGTACTAGAAGACCAAGGCGAGAACGTTTTCCACCTTGGCGCATTAGGTGCTGGTCATACAACTAAGTTAATCAATAACTTCATGGGTATGACAACAGTATGTGCAATGTCTCAAGCATTTGCTGTAGCTGACTTGGCTGGCGTTGATCGCCAACAACTTTTCGATATTATGTCGACAGGTCCTTCAAGCTCACCATTCATGCAGTTCTGTAAGAACTATGCCGTTGATGATGTAAGTGATCTTGGTTTCTCAATCGCAAATGCGAATAAAGATCTTGGCTATTTCTTACAAATGGTAGAAGACTTAGGAACACAGTCTAAAATTGCAGAAGGTTCATCTTCTAACTTGCAGGCTGCATTTGAAGCTGGCATGGGTAACGGAAACGTACCAGAGATTTTTGATTACTTTCTAAAATTAAAAAAGTAGATCCTGTCTGAACTACTTGGGTGCTTGATGCCAACCAATCGCTTTATTAATATTGGTTAGTATTAAGCCCCCTGTTACACCTCAATTTACAAAGCAAATAACTAGACTACTGTGATTTTTGGGGTTACTAGGCTATAACGAAAGCGCACACCTGTAGTTAACGTGCTGTGAAGTTAACCGAACTCTTACTGTGTTAGTAACTGAACTGTTTCATTAACAATAAAAAGGTGAGGTAACACCCTATGTGCTTCTTATCCTACATCACACAAACAAGCCCCTTTTCTTCTACCGTATTTGCTTCGTTTAGTAACAACACATCTCTGAATGACACTCGTTTCAAATTCACATAAGAATTCAAACCCTATTTGTTAAATGGTAGACCGCCATTTAAGAGCTATTTAATTATTAGGAGCAAGTAAAATGCAAAAGCAAAGCGCACTTTTTTTATCAGGCAACGAAACTGAAATAGAAGATATCGGCGGCGGGCTAAAACGCCAAATGCTTGGGTATAACGAAGAATTAATGATGGTTAAAGTCTTTTTTGACAAAGGCGCAGAAGGGTACGTGCACGCGCACAGACACTCTCAAGTCACTTACGTTATTGAAGGTGAATTCCACTTCAGCATCAACGGCGAAGTTAAGGTAATGAAACCGGGTGATAGCTGCCTTATTCCACCTCATGCAGACCACGGCGCAGTTTGTCCTACTGGCGGCATTTTAATTGACACATTTAGTCCTCCTCGCGAAGACTTTTTAGAGGAATAACATTGTGAAATTAAATGGCTTACGTTGGTGGGTAATCGCATTAATTGCGCTTGCCACCGTGATTAACTATATCGACCGTCAGGCGCTCAGCGTATTGTGGCCTGATATTGTTGAAGAGTTATTTCCGGATGAATCAGCGTTAGAACGCAAGCAAATTTACGCTAATATTTCCATTGTGTTTGTATTTGCTTACGCGTTTGGGCAAGCCATTTTTGGTAAGATTTTCGACTGGGTTGGTACTCGTTTAGGCTTTGTATTGTCTATCGGTGTATGGTCGTTGGCCACCATTGCTCATGCATTTGCACAAGGTCTATTAACCTTTAGCCTCTTTCGCGCCATATTAGGTGTTGCGGAAGCTGGCAACTGGCCAGGTGCGGCTAAAGGGAATGCAGAATGGTTTCCCACTAAGGAACGTGCACTCGCACAGGGTATATTTAATTCCGGTGCTGCCATTGGTGGCATAATCGCTATACCCTTGATTGCATTTTTAACCGTTTATTTTAGTTGGCAAATGCTGTTTGTTGTTGTGGGTGCAGTAGGATTACTTTGGTTGATTCCTTGGTTAATTCTAGTGAAAGCGCCACCTGGCGCACACCCATGGATTACTGATGAAGAGCGTGAGTACATCCTTACTGGTCAACGTCAAACCACCATGTCAGCTGACTTAGTTGAGACTGAAGTAGAAGAATATAACCCTTCTACTAGCGAGCTACTTAAGCGCAAGCAAAGCTGGGGCGTAATCATAGCCTCTGCTGCTATTGACCCTATCTGGTGGCTGTTTGTATTCTGGATCCCTATTTACCTAAATGAAGTTTATGCCATGGATGTTAAGTCTATCGGTATTTACGGCTGGGTACCTTATGTGGGCGCAATGTTCGGTGCTTGGTTTGGCGGGCTTCTTGCTCAAAATAGACTTAAAGCTGGCTGGAATACAGATAAAACCCGAAAGCTAACCATCACCCTTGGTTGCTTAATTATGCTTCCTTCGCTTTTGGCTATGTCGCAACCTGGTTCCCCAACTATGGCGGTGATTATTATGGCGATTATCTTGTTTGGATTCCAAACCGCCATTGGTAATGTACAAACACTACCTAGCGATTTACTGGGTAAAAAAGCCGTAGGCACCTTAGCGGGTTTTTCAGGCATGGCTGCAAAGTTAGGCGCGGTCGGTTTAACTGCATTGGTCCCATACCTTACCGCTGATGGTAACTATGCTCCTGCGTTTATCATTGGTGCGTCACTTGCCATTGTAGCAATGGCGGCAGTATGGGTATTAATCCCTAAAATTGAACCACTGAAAAAGCTAGACTAGATTTAGACTAAAATAAGCACTGACGATGGCTACAACACACAGGTTGTAGCCATTTACCTGCCGGCTTACATGCCTTATGAAGTAACAACCTCAAGTACTACTTCCCTACCCAATGTGTGTAGACGATATTTCCCCCTGCGCTTTTACACGATGCTTTCGACCCAAAGCACTTAGCTTAATAACAACTCTTAGCCTCATATAAAACGCCCGCCTATTCTATAAAAGATAATGACCACAGGACTTACTGCACGCATCGTATTTCCCCACACGAATGTAAAGCGGCTTTACACTTTATTTCAGGCAATAGCACTAAATTTACGTTAGGATAGCGCTTCAGAATACCGCCTAAATTTCACCTATCGCATTATCGAGCTATGCTTGCGAACACCTTACTTTTAGTGAGCTGACACACTAGCTAAAGCCCGGTAGATTTCTACTTCAAAGGAAAGTCTTATGAAAATTTTATCTTTATTCGTTATCGCTACATTATCATTTTCGGCACACGCTTCTGCCAACGACACGCTTAACAAACTAAAAGGTATGTTGGGTGATGCCAATACATCCACTTCACAAACCACAGAAGTAGCTGAGGCTAGTTCGTTGGATGTGTCTAGTTTGGTCAGTATGGTGTCAGAAAATTTAGGCGTAAGTGAAACGCAATCTGAAGGTGGTTTAGCATCTATTTTTGATTATGCTAAAGGCAACCTCACTACTGCTGATTATTCAGAACTTGCCAGTGCCATCCCTGGGTTAGAGTCTTTGTTAGAAAACGTACCTTCTGTTGCGGCAGATTCTACCAATGGCGGTTCAACCATGTCAGGCTTACTAAGCAAAGCCTCTGAATACAGTAGTTCTCTAGGTTCTATAAACGAATTGAAGCAACAATTCGATGCACTGGGTTTAGATGCAGATATGATAAGCAGCTTTATCTCACAAATTAACACTTACCTGAACAGCAATGAAGAAACACAGTCTTTACTTCAGTCTGGTTTAGGTAATTTAGCCTCAATGCTTTAATATTTATTTTTGGCGGCTGAGTGAGTGATTGACCTATGCCATCACTTATTCGCCGCCTTTTCCTCTTCTTTTTAATACGTCTAGAATAATTATGCCCATAAAAAACTTAACCACTTCATTTAAGCAGCAACCTAAATGGCGGCGTATTGCTACCTACTTTCTGTCGGCATACTTATTCTACGCGTTAATACTGGGCCTAGTTGCGCCTTTAGTTCTTGAATCTAAAGCGCCCAAAATATTAAGTGAAAAGTTAGGGCGAAATGTCAGTATCGACAATATTCGAATTAATCCTTTCTTGCTGCGCGCCAGGGTGTCTGGATTTACGATTGAAGAAGCGAGTAGCGACGACGCATTTATTGCGTTTACACTACTTGAGCTTGATGTGGGCTTTTGGCAAACCCTATTCAGCTTTACCCCTACCCTAGAGCATTTTTACTTAAATACGCCTTATGCACACCTTGCTAGGGTATCGGAGAGTGATACTTCACCGCAGCCTGATCAAAAATCCACTGTATTTAATTTTTCTGACATTATCGACACGCTCGCTAAAGCGGACGAAAACAGTCCAGAGCCTGAAGCGCAAGAGCAAAGCGAAATACCTCATATTCGCTTGGCAGAATTTCGCCTGAGCAATGGTCATATTTCAGTGGCCGATCATGTCACCGACACGCAACTTGATTATCCAGAACTGTCATTCACATTAACCAACCTTGATACCCTCGCCACCTCCTTAAACCTAGATACAGGCAATAGCAGCGAAGAAAAATCTGCTAATCACTATGCGTTCACCTTAGCGACCACCGAAGGCGGAAGCGTTCAATTTGATGGGCAGTTTCAACTTTCCCCTATTGATGTGGCAGGTAGCTTCCATGTAAATCAAATTGCGTTAGCGCCCCTTTGGCCATTATCAGATGACGTGATTGATGCAAAAATAACAGACGGCGCACTCAGCTTTTCGTTAAATTACCACTTGTCAGAAACCGATAACGACTTTCGCTTTCAGGCAGATGATGCCGAATTCTCTTTATCTCAATTAGTTATCTCTGATAAACAAAGCCCCAGAGTTAAGCTAGCTGAATTACGTGTTAGTGACATAAATCTAGACACAAAAACCCAGCAGGTTGATGTGGCCAATTTTAGCCTACAGCAACCTTGGATAAGTGCACAAATCGACCAATCGGGGGTAGATTTGGTCTCAATGTTTACCCCAAAAGGGCTTGATGAAAAAGCGCCGCAAGCGGCCTCGAGTTCTCTTTCTACAACAGCCCCGTCTTCTACAACAGCCGCAGAAGCTTCGCCTACGTCATCAGATTCTAGCGCCAGCGCAGCGCCAAACACAGGGAACTCAGCTTCTGTTGACCCCACACAAAGTGATAAAGCGGCTTGGCGCGTAATATTGCAAGGGTTCGCTCTAAACAATGGCGATGTACTCGTTCAAGAAGGTATGGTTTCTAACGGGGTTAACTGGCGAGTATTCCCGTTAAACGTAAGCACAGGCGTGATCGATTCAACTCTGACCACGCCTATCGATTACGCTATTGATATGAAGCTCGGTGGCAGCTTAGTGCAGTCTTCCCCTTCAAGCCTATCAGACACTTCATCGATAGCCCCACCCGCGTCATCAATAAGCAGTAAAGGCACTATTGTAGCCAATGAGCAAGCCGTCTCGGGTACTATTGATGTCAGCCAGTTCGGCCTTTCACAACTTCAGCCTTATGTGGAACAGTATTTAAACCTTGCTCTTAAAGACGGTAGTGCAACCCTTTCAGGGAGTTTCGAAGCGGACAGTGACAGTAAAATAATATTTGATGGTCAGGCAAATATAGCGTCACTCACAATTATCGATGGCTTAAAGCAAGAGCCTTTATTGCAATGGGCTGACTTTCAAGCAAAGGGTATTGCATATAGTTCTACTGACAGTACCCTTTCTTTAGAAAAAATTACGCTGGATAAACCCTACGCGAAGCTTTTAATCGCTGAAGATAAGCAAACTAACTTTAGTAATATTGTGGTGGAGCAAACAGCCTCGACAACAAATACGCCCGAAGGTGTCCAATCTGATTCTGAACCTGAATCGCAAACTGAAACCCAATCTACTTCAGCCGAAGAAACCTCTGAGCTGGTTATCCGCATTCAAGAAATAGTCTTTAATGATGGTAGCGCCTACTTTGCTGATAATTCTTTACGCCCACGCTTTGCGTCCGGTATTGAAAGTCTAAACGGCAGTATTACCAAGCTTTCATCTAGTGCCGACACCGCCGCTGATGTAGACATAAAAGGCAAAATAGATGGCTACGCACCCGTCGCTTTATACGGCTCTATTAACCCGCTAATAGAAGATATCTTTTTAGACCTTACGTTCACCGTAGAGGGCGCTGAACTAACATCTGTAAACCCTTATTCGGGCACGTATATGGGCCACTTCATCGACAAGGGTTTATTGTCACTTGATATACAGTATTTTCTAGAAAACAATCAATTAGCGGGTAATAACCACGTGGTCATCGACCAGCTTACCTTGGGTAGAAAGACAGACTCTGACCAAGCGCTTAGCTTACCCCTTGGGCTCGCCATTGCATTATTAGAAGACTCGAACGGGGTTATTGATCTTGGTCTTGAAGTGTCAGGTGATTTAGATAGCCCCACCTTTGGTTTTGGCTCCATCATATTAAAAGCAATTGGTAACTTGATCACGAAAGCCGTGACTGCCCCCTTTTCGTTGCTAGCGAACTTAGTCGGCAGCGACGACGATGAGCTTAACGAAATTGACTTTACGCATGGCTCATCACAGTTATCTGACGCCGCATCAAGCAAGCTCGCTACCCTTGCAGATGCGCTATCTAAACGCCCAGGGCTTCGCGTAAACATTGAGGGTACAGTAGATGAAGTACCTGACGCCTATGAACTAGCAGAACAGAAACTGCAACAACAGCTGTTAACGCTTTCTGGTCAAGAGGCACTACCTGTAGACTTGTCGCCAAGTACCATGCCAGTGAGCGGCCCTCTCGCTGACGCATTAAGTGCGTTATTCGTTAGCACCACCGGTAAAACCGTGGAAGAAGAACGTGTAGTGGTTATAGCTAAATTGCAGCAAAGCGCGGACGGTGAAGGTTCAGGTAATGGTATACGCGAAGAGACACGTGAAGAGACTGCGAATAGCGAAACAACGCCTACTCAAGTAACACCTGATGCAGCACTAATTGAACAAGCACTTTATATCGCCATGTACAACCAAGTTAGAAGTGGTATTGATGTACCGAAGCGGGAACTTGCTAATTTAGCCGAGGCTCGTGCTAAAACAGTGAAGAACGTTTTGGCGAATAATTTTGAGGTTGACGCGAATCGCCTATTTTTACTTAATAGCCGGCAACATCTACAGCTTAAAAAGAGCGGCGTGGTATTAACGCTTGAAGCTAATTAAAGTAAAGCGCTAACGTGTTCGGGCTAATCCCGAACACGTTAATTTATGTCTTAGGCTTTACTCGTTGGTGCTCTACGCGAACTAGGTTTACCAGCGTTTGAACGACCTGAACCGCTGGGTTTTCCAGAGCCGCCTGGCTTACCAGAACCGCCCGGTCTACCCTGCCCACGAGGTCCATTTCGGCTACCTGAACGACGTGCTGGTCTGTCACCTTGGCTATTACCGTTACCATTTCCACCTTGAGATTGGCGTGGACGCTTAGGCTTGTTTGGCTTTTTAGGCGCTGACAATGTGGTTTCTGGTACTTTAGCTTGAGGCTCGAAACCTTCAATAACGTGGCGCGGAAGCAATTGTTGAATTAGGGTTTCGATATCTTTAAGTTGATCTAGTTCGTCAATACTAACGAAAGACCATGCTTGACCACTCGCCCCTGCTCTACCTGTTCTGCCAATTCGGTGAACGTAATCAGCAGGCGTGTTTGGCAAGTCGATATTAATAACAATCGGTAGCTCGTTGATATCGATACCGCGGGCAGCGATATCAGTCGCTACTAGCACATCAATTTCACCGCTTTTAAACTCAGACAGCGCTTTAGTACGTGCACCTTGGCTTTTATTGCCATGGATTGCTGCACTGGGAATACGCGCTCTACTCAGTTTGTCTGCAATACGGTTAGCGCCATGCTTAGTTCGACTAAACACTAACACCTGTTTCCAACCATTTTTCTTAATTAGGCTAATTAAGGCTGCTGTCTTCTTAGACTTGTCGATAGGCACTAAATGCTGCAGAACCGTTTCAACAGTCGTATTAGCAGGTGCCGTAGACACTTTTTCAGGGTTGTTCGTAATGGTTTGCGCCAGCGTGGTTATTTCAGAAGAGAACGTCGCTGAGAACAATAGAGTTTGTCGCTTAGTGGGCAACAATTTAAGAATACGCTTTATGTCATGGATGAAGCCCATGTCTAACATTCTATCCGCTTCATCTAACACCAAAGTTTCTAATTGGCTGAACTTCACCGCGTTTTGTTGGTAAAGGTCAAGCAAGCGGCCTGGGGTGGCGATAAGTACATCAACACCTGAGCGTAGCGCTTTCATTTGCGGGTTAATACCCACACCACCGAATACCACGGCGGTTTTAAGCGGTAGAAATTCACTAAACGATTTTACGTTTTCTTCTACCTGCGCCGCCAGCTCTCGGGTTGGCGTTAAAATAAGTGCACGAACACAGTTTGATGCAGCGGGTCTGCCATCCAATAAACGGTGTAGCAAAGGCAAAGAAAAGCCCGCGGTTTTACCTGTACCTGTTTGCGCTGCTGCCAGTATGTCTTTGCCTTCAAGAATAATGGGAATAGCTTGCTGCTGAATAGGCGAAGGCGTTGTATAGCCCTGTTTTTCAATAGCTTGTAGTAGCGGGGCAGCTAAGCCCAACTCAGAAAAAGACATGGATAACTCCTGGAAATAAAAATTAGGTTACGCAACGTAACCGGTCTGCGCTGAAGGGTTATCAGTCTGAAGCAGGTGTAAAACGGTAAAGTTCGTAATGTGAAACGCGAGAGGGACTTGCCAAAGTAATTATAAAAGCAGAAACAATTATCAAATTAAGATAGTACCTACAAAATGCGGGCGCATTCTACCACTATTTGCCCTTACTCGCTAGGTTAATTTTTAACCTTGACCTTGACCTTGAGTGCAAGAGCAAAGAAGATATGAATAGGCTATCGATAGCTATTATCCTCCTCTTTGCAGCTCACCACCGATAACCCGCTAGAAACCACAGATTAAAAACTACGCTTGTGTCTAATTGAAATAATTTGAGAAAACGACATAATTGTGTGTAAAACAACCTATTATTAACTATTACATGCGCCTGATACTGGGGTTATCAACCGTTTCGCCAGCGAAACTAGGCAACCCGTATTATACTCATCGTCAAATGGCATCACGTTGGTGTTTACTAATTAAAATTAACTAGGCCATGACAATGACATCAGACATTTTAATTATTTTGGGTTTCTTATTTGAAAAGTCTTCGTTCTGACATTGCGCTTACATCTATAGCTTCGGTTGCGATTATCAGTGTATTGATAATGGCTTTGTCTATTCGTGTTTACGAAACCCTATATCAAGATTTTGTGGCTTACCAGTTTGACGCACTGGCCGAAAATATGGCTGTCGATTTACTGCCCGTCATCAATTATAGCGCAGGAAGCTTTGACCAAACTCAAGTTCTACTTCGGTTAGACAAATACGAGTATGTTGAGTTTGCGCGTATTTACAACGAATACGATGAATTGGTCAATCATTATATTGGTAACCCAAATATTGGTAGTGGGTCAGCGGTGACTTCGGTTGTTGATGAAGCTGATTACCTTCATTTAGACAATGGCTTTCACACCATTAATAACAACATCTTTGTTATTAAAACTATTGGTGAAGTGGATCTCCCCATGGGAAAGCTCGTTCTATCCTATGACATTCAACACCCTCTTGCCGAAAACCGCTGGAAATTTATTGGCTTAGTTACGCCTGTTGTCATCATTCTGCTTCTTATCACCGTCATTACTACGGTGCGCCTACAAAGACGTTTGCTCACACCTTTGACGTCGTTAATCGCGAAAATGAAAAAAGTGGAAGAAGAAGCAAACTACGATGTCAAAGTATCTGAAGAAGGCAAAATTGAAATTGCCTCTCTTGGACGCGGTTTTAATAGCATGATGCTACATATTAAGAATCAAATAGATATTAATAAGCGTAAAACCCTGTTACTCGAAAGGCAACAATCTCAGATGGAGAAGCTTGCCAATTTTGATACATTAACAGGCTTACCCAACAGGCAATACCTAATGAAGAGCTTGTCGATTGAATTAGCTCGCGCTAAAAGAGACAAGACGCAAGTTGCGCTGATGTTTCTAGACTTGGATGGATTCAAGCAAGTTAATGACTCTTTTGGCCACGACGCGGGTGATAAATTACTTTGCGGTATTTCAGCTGAAATTTCTGATGCTATGCGTGATGGCGACATCGTGGGGCGGCTTGGCGGCGATGAGTTTCTTATTATCTTAGTGGGTAACCCTACTAATCCACAATTAGGCGCAATTGCAAAACGGCTCATCACTAAAATAACCCAATTACATCATATTGATGGTTGGAGAGTAGACCCAAGCGTTAGTATAGGTATTGCTTTAGCCACAGACAGCGATTATGCAGCGTCCACTCTGGTTACAAACGCTGATGTGGCTATGTACAAAGCGAAAAGCGAAGGTAAAGGTCGCTACGTTTGGTTTACCGCGTCAATGCAAGAAGCCACCAAACGCAAAACTCAGGTGGCTACTCACCTTCCTCAAGCCATTCAAAACAATGAATTCCACTTAGTATATCAAGCTAAAGTAAACGGCGAAGGAAAAGTCGTCGGTTTTGAGGCCTTATTACGCTGGTTTGACAATGAACTTGGAAACATTTCTCCAGCAGAGTTTATACCGATTGCTGAGCAAAGTGACCGAATTTCAGAAATCACACTTTGGGTTATCGTCCAAGCTTGTTTGGAGATACCTCATATAACAGAGCACTATGGTGAAGACATTAGAGTTTCAATCAACCTATCTGCTTACGACCTAAAAAACGTTTATGTAACCCAGTTTATTTTAGAGGGTTTACGTTCTGGTGGGATCCCTAGCAATAATGTGGAATTTGAAATCACCGAATCGGCTTATATGAATAACTTTTCTATCGCAAACGCCTTTTTGGCCGACCTAAAAAAAGAGGGCTGTAAGATATCCTTGGATGACTTTGGAACTGGTTATTCGTCATTGAGTTACATTACAGAGTTCAACATCGACACGCTTAAAATAGACCGGCAATTTGTGAGTCAAATTGGGACATCCAAACGTTCTGAGCTTATCACTATCACCATTATTGAAATGGCCAAGAACCTTAATTTAGACGTATGTGCTGAGGGTATTGAAACTCAAGAGCAATCCACTTTTTTAACCGATAATGGTTGTAATATCTTACAAGGTTTCCTTTACAGCAAACCCATCCCACTGGATGCTTTGTTTTCGCAACAAGAAGAACAAGCCTTGCTGCGGCTAATAAACTAAATGGATACGTACACCACGGTGAGCCCTTTAGGAATAGATGTTCCTTCGGGTAAATAGCCCACACTGGATTTATGCTCTTTAAGAAAAGTCAGCATTTCTTCAATATTGCTAACGTTCGAAGGGGGAACACTGCGACCACTGAATTTCATTTGCGCCCAAAACGACTGAATTCGAGCTTCGGGTAATCCAATAACTTGCGTATTAAAGACTTTTCGAAGATAGGAACCAGGTTCGAATTCTACTGGTGACAACCCATTAATAGCGCCCCCCATAAATAGGTTACGTAGTTCGCTTTTGCTAAGCTGAAGTGATGACTCGCCAGAATTAGCGACCACTAGTACAGACTCTCGCGCTTGCGTAACCTGTGTAATTGCCATAGAAGACATCAGCACAAGTAACGGTAAATAACGTATCAAAATACCCATTCTAGGCCTACTTGATAGAGAGTCGCTCGCCTATTAAAATCAGTATTTTCGGGCGGAACGTAAAATAGCGATGTTTTGCCCTCTTTGCCCTTCAAAAACGACACTTCGGTTTTGAACGCTAAGCTAGTACTGTAATCCCAACGAACACCGAACGTTAAAGAATCCAAGTCATCCGTGGGGAACAAAGCGTTAATAGAATCAACCGTGGTTGATAATAAATCGAATAACGGGCTTACGCCTAATGGGATGGTGTTTACGATACTGTTCTCGTCTTGACGTGACGTGGCTATCGTAGCGTGGAATAGCAACGTATTATAGTAACGCCCAATTGTGAGGTAGTAACTGTCGATACCCGATAGAACATCAAGATCAGAATCTACCGACATGGATTCTGCGCTAACAAACCAATCTAGCGATGTGTAACCTGCACCAAATACATAAACAGATACACCGTTGTCTAATCTAAATTTTTCAGCAAGCTCGTCGAAGCCTGCCGAGGTTAATCCTCCTACTAATTGGTCGATTATCACGCTATTGTCTACTACTTCAGTCACTCTCATAAAAGAAGAACGAAAGTGAAACCTATGATAAGTCAGTGAAAGCACCGCACCATAAATACCATTAATATCAACATCAAATGCCTGTTGGCCTGAAAAAAGCTCGCCATCGAAATCGCCCCAATAGCCCTCAATCTCGAACCCAACGTTTTTAATTTGTGTTTTATGCCTTATGTTCAGACCTTCATAACCTGAATAAAAAAGCCTTCTGCTGTAAACCTGCTCGGGTGCATTTAGCCAAGGATAAGAAAATCCCACATCGGCAACATCAGAATACTTAAGGACAGGAATTCGAAGTCGACCAAGGTTGAACTGCCACGAAGATGATGGTTGATAAGTAAGATAAAGCCAATCTAAGCCAGAATCTCTATCTGGGCCGCTGTGAAGTATTCCCTGAGCAGAAACCGAAAACTGATTATTAATGGCATAATCAGCTTGCAGTGCGATGAGTGAATCTTCAGAAAAACTCCATGAGTTATCGTAATTGGCATAAGACGCTTCGCTTGTAGATAATTGGCCACCAATCCCTCTAGCAAACCCAGAAAACTCAAGGTTACTCGGGATACCTGCAACTGCAAAAGAGGCAGAAAAGGCCAAGGTAAGCAAAGCAGCGGTGGTATATTTCAGCATTCAGGTTATAACTCGGTAGATATCCATAGCAGAACAAGACAAAAGGGTAGCTCCTGTCTCTATTACATTATTAATAGCAGAGGTGCGTACAAATACCAGTCTAAATGAAGTATTGTGCAATGTTTATACTTCTTGATAAATCCCCGATGCGACGCTAGTTACTTTATTGAGTTGTAAGGATAACGGTAAGACTGTCGGGAAGTTCAACGCCTTCGGGTAAGTAGCCAATACTGGCCTCGTTTTCAACTAAGTAACTTATCATTTCATCGACATTATCGACACTGATGGGCGGCTTATTCCTGCCGCTGAACTTCATCTGTGCCCAATAAGACTGAATTCTAGACTCTGGCAGCCCTATAACGTAAGTATTGAAGACAATTCGAATATGGGATCCACTAGCTATTTCTACAGCCGTAAGATTAGATTCTGATACCCCACCCATGAAGATATTTCGGATTTCGCCCCTGCTCAATGAAACAGATTGATTAGCTAAATGCGCGACCACTACCACTCGCTCGCGCCCTTGAGCTACAGCACAAAACATAAAAGAGATGATGATTATAGCGAAGGTAAATTTCGACATCAGAACACCCACTCCACGCCTAGCTGGTAAAGTGTGGCTCGCCGGTCAAAATCAGAATCAATGGCATCTAATTCAAAAAACGATGTTTTACCTTCTTTTCCTTTCAAAAATGAAACTTCCGCTTTAAATGCTAGATTGGTTCGAAAATCCCATCTAGCCCCTAACGTTAATGAATCTAGGTCATCTGTTGGGAAGTACGCTGTTACTTCCTCTACAGCGAAATGAAGCGCATCCAGTTGCGGTGCAATACCAACAGGGATCGGGTTTTCAATATCGTTCAAAGACTGTCGAGATGACCCCAAGGTGGCGTGAACTAAAACATCATCAAAGTAATAACCGAAGGAGACATAAAAACTGTCGATACCAGCTAGGATGTCCAAGTCTGATTGAACCGACATCCACTCGGCTGATGTAAACCAATTCAACGAGTCGTAGCTAATTCCGAACAAATAAGAGAGCGCGCCACCATCAATATCTAAAATGTCTGCGGTGTCGAAAAAACCAGCAGCTCGCAACCCTTGAATTAATGGGTCCAGCTCGGTTAAATCAGTATCTGTGTTATTGGCATGAATAGTGGCAGTTCGAAATTGAAACCCACGGTAACTTACCTCCACCACCCCGCCATACATACCATCGACAGTAACGTCAAAAGCAGTTCCACTGGAGTATATTTCATCACTGTAGTTCCCCCAATAAGCTTCAAAGGAATACGACACTTCATCAAGAGAGCCGAGATAACGCGCATTCACGCCTTTGTATTGGGAAAAGAGATAGCTACTGTAGAGTTGTTGTGGTGCATTCAACCATGGATAAGCGAAACCGACGTCTATCACTTCAGAATACTTTAGAAAAGGCGTGCGTATTTGGCCAAGGTTAAACTGCCACGATGCACTAGGTTGGTAGGTTAAATACAACCATTCTACACCTGATTTTCTTGTATCATCGCTATGCCACAATAGTTGGCCTGAAAGAGAAAAGTAATCATTGATGACATAATCGGCTTGTAGCGCTGCTAACGATTTTTCAGAGAAACTTACTGAATTATCGTAGCCCTCGTACTTAGCTTCATCGGTAGATAGATAACCGCCGACCAAACGCGCAAAACCAGAAAATTGTAAATCATTTGACGTTTTTGCGAGCGCGCCCAATGAAGTGAAATTCACAATTAAAAGCAGTAATTTGAACCGACCAACCAAAGGGAAACCTTATAAGCAAACAAGTATTAAATTAACTCTCACCAGTATCTTGTGATTATTAACCTAAAATCCACTTTTCGCCAGTTTGGACAGTCAGTTAAGAGAATTATTTTTGCAAGGAAATGCTATGCGCTACCAGAAGTAAAAGTGAGCCTCTCACTCTGGCAGCAACTTGAAGAATATACTGTTTTCTTAACTATTTAACGTCTAGGCACGCATCAGTAATAGCCTGCCAGTTTTTCGCTTCAACCCACTCGGGTTTCGCTACCCAAGTTCCACCCACAGCAAAGATATTGCTCATAGATAGGTAATCTTTGTAATTGCTTTCCGATACACCGCCAGTTGGACAAAAACGTGTATCTTTAAATAATCCGCCTACCGCTTTCAAAAACGCAGCGCCGCCAGATAGTGATGCAGGAAATAACTTCATTTCACGAAAGCCATGCTCTCTTGCTAATATAATATCAGCAACGGTTGAAACACCAGGTAGTACAGGTAAACCAGAAGCGGTTAATGCTTTGAGCAAGCGCTCGGTGACAGCCGGTGTTACGATGAAATCGGCACCTGCGTCTTTGGCAATTTTCAATGATGCTTCATCAATAATTGTGCCTGCGCTTACAATCATTTCAGGCAGCGCAGCTTTTATTGCTGTAATGGCTTCGGCAGATTTTTCTGAGCGTAGTACCACTTCTACCGTGCGCAAGTTCGCTTCGTACATCGCTTTTGCGATATCTACACCATCATCTGCATTGTTGACTTGGATAATAGGTAAAAGCTTCTGCTCTCCCATAATTGAAGATATAGAATTCATAGTTTTCTCTGTGTAATTTTGCGTAAGGATCAGGTTAAATTTTTACTAAAGAGGCTATAAGCGGTGGCATCCACAATCGCGCCTTTATGCTGGATGACAAACCCTGCACTTTTAGATGCTTTTTCAACCGCTTCTTTCTGTGAAGCATCTTCTAGTCTTGCTCCAAGATAAACACCATTGAAGGCATCTCCTGCAGATGTGGTATCTACGACATTTTCAACTGGCGTAAGCGGAACTTGAGATATATCGCCATGCTGATTAATAACGGTAACAGCATCACTTCCATTTTTTATAATCACTTCGTCAAACGTGTAATCACTCAAAAATTTCAGTGTTTCGTCAATTGTGTCTATGCCGTACAAGAAATTGAAGTCTTCAATACCGGGAAGGATTATGTCAGCAAGTTCATAAGCTTTTGCGTATAGACGCTTGGCGTCGTCTTTGCTTTTCCACAATGACGGACGATGGTTGATATCGAAAACTAATTTAACACCAGCCGATTTTAATCGAGATAATAAAGCGAAATATTTGGGAAGATCGTCTTCGTTTATTATCGCTAGGCTAATACCACTAAACAACACCATGTCGAAAGCAGTCATTGCAGCAATATCGTTGCTATCGAGGGTTTGCATCATGCTTTTTGCAGCAGAATCCGAACGCCAATAAACGAATGAGCGTTCGCCGGTATCATCAGTATATATACGATAAAGGCCTAAGTGCTTTTCTTCATGCCTGCCAATAAATCGCGGATTTATTTTTTCATTTACCGCATGCATAACCATTTCATCACTTAGCGCATCGTTGCCAACTGCCGAAATGTAATAAACATCATGTTGAGGAAACGTACGTTTCATGTAAACAGCTGAATTATATGTGTCACCTGCGAAACCTTGAGAGAGTAAGCCGTTTTCGGCTTCTCTAAGCTCTGACATACATTCGCCAATAAAACCAACTCTCATGCTACACAGACTCCAATTTAATATGCACTCTACTTAACGTAGTAGTCGTTCAATCCTAAGGCCAGCTAAAAATTGCTAGTACTAGATAGACTTCACTTACTTAATCCCGTCTTTTATGGGACTATCATCGCTGTCTAGCCTAATCGCACTGGCTCTTAACTGATTTCACGTTTTGTTCGCCACTCAGCCTTATTAGGGCATTAGCGATGTTCGTTTTGTGTAAACGAAATGTCACACGATAAATACAATCTAACCAATTGGGCGACCAAATACAACCAATTTATTTTACCAGAAGCTAGACGGGTTATTACCAAGAAAAAATTTCTTTGGTTTTGTTCGAGCATATTTTCGTAATCAGTCATGCGATTATTGTCGCACTTTGCGAATACACATACTTTCAGGCTACAATCATTGTAACAACGACGTTACCAATATATGTAAATAAGGTTAAAACATGAAATCTCGCCGGCTTTTCTGGAGTATCGTAGAAAAACTCGAAAACTTAATCGATCAAGACATATACCCAGCTGGGAGCCGACTGCCAGCGGAACGAGAGCTAGCACAGACCTATAATGTAAGCCGCCCTACTATTCGCGAAGCAATAATAGCGTTAGAGGTTCGTGAACGTGTGGAAGTGAAAACGGGCTCTGGAGTTTACGTATTAGCGCAAAAAAATACTCAGCATTCATCGAAAACGATAAGTGCCTTTGAGCTCACGCAAGCCAGAGCGTTAATTGAAGGTGAAGCGGCCGCGCTTGCCGCATCGACAATAAGCGACGATGAGGTTTCTGACCTTCAAAAAGCCTTGTCAGATATGGCCTCCCCTGATCTTGCAGATGAAGCGGATCAACGCTTCCACCATATAATTTCACAAGCCACACATAACCATGCCGTGCAGCTTTCGGTTGAAAATTTATGGGAACTTCGTCGTTCAACGCCTGAAATAGTAGCGGCCTATAACGATGTCTGCTCTCAAGGTATTGAGCAACGCATAAAAGAGCACACGGAAATTTTCAATGCAATTGCTAACAAAGACACGGCTGCGGCTCGCAAAGCCATGCACATCCATTTTAACCGTTTAATAAATGCGTTATTTGATGCTAGTGAAGCAAGAGAGTTAGAAGAGATTAGACGCAAGACAGATAAGACGAGAGGCTTATATTCAATTTCTCATCTAAGTAAATAAATCATCTACCTCGGTTAAAAGGTGTAAATCCTTTTGCGAATAGCACAAACAAAACAGGCTTCTTTCGAAGCCTGTTACTTAGTAGGGTACTCAGAGTATTTTTATTTTTCTTGATATGAGTTTGTATTTGGATAAATCTGTTTTTACTAATACGGGTGTCTCAAAAGTAGCGCGTCAGTATTAGTCGCGTTAACTTCAGCTCAAAATATATAAACATCACGCCACTTTGTCAACCACAAACACAAAAAGACATTACCAATAAACATTACCAATAAACTGTAAGCAACTATACCGTTAGCTTCATCAACGCTGATAGTTTTATATAAATACCTACTCTGTGTAGAAAATTGCTTTACGGCATGCAATATTCAGTTTAAAAAGCGCGCTATTGTTTAGTCTATAATTTCGAGTATTCTGCTCGTCATGGTTTTGCGAATTATAATCAAATGATCCTAAATACGTTTTTCGACTTCATACAAGAAAAATGGACCCTGATACAAGCATCGGTTTATACCTCGACGTTTCTCATTCAAGTTTTGCTCATCGCCGTGATATACGCGCTTGCCTTTATTCTAGCAAGACAAGTTAGAAGGCCATTCAAGTTCACACGGGAAGCACCAAAAAGCGGGGCACATACTTTACACAACATGCTATTCAAGCTTGGCGGAACACTGTTTCCCGTCATTACCATTAGCATACTGAAACTGACTACTGTTTTAGGTGAACAGTTTCAATTCGATGCGTGGGTGCTTGAAATAGCTGTGGTTGTGGCTGTTATGCTATTTGTTGCTTCCCTAATTAAAGGTTTTATAGACAATCCCGTTTTCGCCGGTTTCATGCGGTGGATAGGCTTACCTATTTTATTTCTACATCTAGTCGGTGTATTACCTGTTGTTACCGGTGCATTAGAATCGATGTCGTTATCCATTGGCAATGTCGATATTTCGGCCTATGGAATAACACGGGTATTTCTCTTTGGCGGCTTGTTGTTTTGGTTAGGCAGAGCTTCGAATACCCTCGGAAAAGATATTATTCGCAGCCACACTACGCTAGATGTGTCTACCAAAGAAGTGTTCGCCAAACTCTTTGAAGTGGCCCTATTTTGCATTGTATTCCTACTGCTACTCAACGTAATGGGAATAAACCTAACTGCCTTGGCGGTATTCGGTGGTGCACTGGGTGTGGGCTTAGGTTTGGGGCTGCAATCTATCGCTTCAAACTTTATATCAGGCATTATCATATTACTTGATAGGTCGCTTACGGTAGGTGATTTCGTAGAACTTGAAGATGGCCAAAAAGGTATAGTGCGGGAATTTAAAATGCGCTACGCGGTGCTGGAAACCTTCGACGGTAAAGACATACTCGTACCTAACGAAAAGTTTATTAGCTCATTGCTTATAAACTGGACCCACAAAGATCCTAAACAGCGCTACCGCATCGATTTTTCAGTTGCTTATAAAACTGATATTCGAGCAATGGTAGAAATTATAAAAGATGCAGTAGCACAGCACCCTCAGGTTATTAGCGGCGAAGGCATACCTTTTGAAGAACTGCCTGATTGCGAAATTGACAGTTTTGGTGACTCAGGCGTTAATATGTTTGTTGAGTTTTGGATGGATGGCGTTGATGATGGAAAAAATCGCGTTGGCGGCGACCTTTTATTAACCGTGTTCGAAACCCTGCGAGAACACCAGATTGAAATCCCCTTCCCTCAACGTGAAGTGCGTGTGGTTAACGAAAACGGTATTGGTATTCGAAATACCACCCCTTAGTAGCGAGAAAGTAATACATCCCACTGCCATTGGGCATCGCGCAGATTTAGCAGGTCGATAAACTTCTGATAGTCGGCCTGCCCCATGGCATGGGCCACCGTTTTTAGCTGAGCTTTGGCTCTTATAGCTTTTACCTGTAGTAACTCTAAGCGTTTGTCGGCACTTTCACCAAAGTTACTGTCTAATATTTGATTGGCCTTTTGATTTGCGTCCCAGAAAGTGAGCACGTAGCCAATAAGTTTTAGGTGTACACCTATCATCTGCTTACTTTCCAGAATGTGGGCTAACGTAGACGTCGCCAGCCTTTTTTTAAAGCCACTTTCCGTTTCAGGTTTGGCACTATCTGATAAGTGCTCAAGGGCTTCTTTGTATTCTTCAATGAGCTTAATATGCTGCTCGCCTCCATACTGCTCACTTGAAAGTGAAGCCAAATCCTCGGCCAGTATTTCTAGGTTCACAAGCTGTCGCTGTATAGTTGCCATGATTATTTATTAAATACTTAGGTATGCTCGGTGGTTTTCTGGGTTATTAGCTGATGCATCAGTATCAATCACTACCTTCTCATCAAGACTTTACAGATATTCTCTGCCTTTAACATCTCGCTTTCACTACCTGTCTACACTGCTGTGACTGTCATGTCTTCATAGTTATTCTATGCAACTGCTTCTCTGCTGTTATATCGAAGTAATTTACAACATTGCTAGCGCGTATTGTTTTTTATCTAAGCTATTCAGTGTATAGAAAGTTTGCGGCAGGTGCAGCGTTAATCTTTGGTATCTTTTTACCTCTTTCACGTAGTGTCTAATTTCTTAGCAATAAAAAACGCGGGCATGCCCGCGTTCTTATTCAGTCAGTTAATCTTTGACTTTACTGCTTTAAAGGACTGCTTAAGTCATGACGTAAATCGAAGCGGTCTAGTGTCATCACTTTTGTCCACGCATCTACAAAATCCTCTACGAATTTAGTTTTTGCATTGTCATAAGCGTAAACTTCTGACACGGCGCGCAATTCGCTATTTGAACCAAACACTAAATCAACAGGTGTAGCTGAGTAGAGCACTTCACCGGTTTTACGGTTTATGCCTTCATAAACCGCAGCATCGTCTGTTTTTCTCCACTTCACATTCATATCAAGCAATGTAGTAAAGAAATCGTTGTTCAGTGTACCTACATTACTTGTGAACACACCATGAGTGCTATTGCCATTATTTGCACCTAAGGAACGCAAACCACCAATTAACACCGTCATTTCTGGAACGGTTAAGTTCAGTTGGTCGGCTTTATCTACCAACATTTCTGCAGGTGAGCGATAGCTAGTGTCTGCGTTGTAGTAGTTTCGGAATGCATCAGCTGTTGGCTCTAACAGTGAGAACGAGTTCACATCAGTTTGCGCTTGTGTAGCATCACCACGCCCTGGAACAAACGGTACCGACACATCAACGCCTGCATCAGCAGCCGCTTTTTCAATAGCGGCTCCACCTGCTAATACAATGAGGTCAGCCAACGAAATTTTAGGGCTTGATGATTTACCGCCATTAAAGTCTTTTTGTATCTCTTTTAACGTAGATACTACAGCTTTAACGGTTTCGGGTTCATTTACCGACCAATCCATTTGTGGTGCAAGTGCGATACGACCTCCGTTTGCGCCCCCTCGATAGTCTGATGCTCTAAAGCTTGCTGCAGAGCCCCACGCTGTTTTAACTAACTGTTGTACGCTCAGGCCCGAATCTAAAATAGCCGCTTTTAACTTTTTAGCATCGCCATCACTTACCAACTTGTGATCTGTGTTAGTGACTGGGTCTTGCCATACAAAATTTTCTTCAGGAATATCGTTTCCAAGATAACGCGCTTTAGGGCCCATATCGCGGTGAGTTAACTTGAACCAAGCTTTCGCAAAGGCGGTTTGATATTCTTTTGGATCAGCAAGAAAGCGTTCCGCTATCTTGCGATATTCAGGGTCGTACTTAAGGGCGAGGTCTGCCGTTGTCATCACTGGCGCGTGTCGCTTCCCTTCTACATGAGCATCTGGCACTGCAGTTTGCGCCGACTCATCAGTAGGTATCCATTGAATAGCGCCTGCAGGGCTACGAGTTTGTTTCCACTCAAAGCCTAATAGATTTTGCAGATATAAACTGGTCCATCGCGTTGGAAGCTGCGTCCACGCCCCTTCTAAACCACTAGTAACGGTATCTTCAGAATGCCCTTTGCCGCAGTTGTTTTTCCAACCTAAGCCTTGTTCTTCAAGACCTGCACCACCGGGTTCAGCTTCTAAACAGTCGGCAGGCTTGTGAGCGCCGTGCATTTTACCGAAGGTATGTCCACCTGCGATTAGCGCCACAGTTTCTTCATCATTCATGGCCATGCGTTTGAATGCTGTACGAATATTTTTCGCTGATCCCATAGGATCAGGTACACCTTTAGGCCCTTCTGGATTAACGTAAATTAAACCCATGTGAGTCGCGCCTAATGGGCGTTGCAGCTCACCGCCTTTTTCTTCGCGATCACTAGCCAACATTTCTACTTCTGGCCCCCAATAAACCATATCAGGTTCCCAATCGTCTGTACGACCACCCGCATAACCATAGGTATCAAAACCCATGTTTTCCATACCTACCGTGCCGGCAAGTATCATGAGATCTCCCCAAGATAATGCTTTGCCGTACTTCTGCTTTATTGGCCAAAGTAATCGGCGTGCTTTATCTAGGCTTGCATTATCAGGCCAGCTATTAAGCGGGTCGAAGCGCATTTGACCACCATCGCCCCCGCCTCTACCATCTAACGTACGGTATGTACCTGCACTGTGCCATGAAAGTCGGATAAAGAAGGGGCCATAGTTACCATAATCTGCAGGCCACCAATCTTGCGACGTAGTCAGCAATTCATTCACATCGGCTTTAACCTGGTCTAAATCGAGTGAAGAGAATGCTTTTGCATAGTCAAAGTCTTCACCAAACGGGTTTGAGCGGCTGTCATGGTCTCTAAGTTGAGATAAGTTTAATTGTTCTGGCCACCAAAAATTATTCGTTCTTGCTTGAAAAGGCTGAACCATGCCGGTTCCTTTTGCGCCTGCTGGTTTACTAATTTCACTGTTAGCAAATGAATGCGTTGTTCCTAGCGCCAATGAAATCAAACCTGCTAATGTCGCTTTGCGTACCCTGGTAATTTTCATGTTGTTGTCCCATTTAGTTGTGTTTACCCCGCAAACAATAGTGTTGGAAAACCGCTGACCAACCTTACTTCAAGGTTAACAATTAATTTACATTAGAGAAGATAGTGATCGGGTAGCTTAAAAGACAGTTAATAAATTGAATGAACCCGATAGGAAATACTGATTAAGCTATTTTCGTTCGAGTTAAATGCAAAACTCCCCTCATTATGTACGGGTTATTAGCTTCCTTTTTTGGATATTTATTAGCCATGTACTCTTTTCATACTGTAAGAAAGTTATGCCGTACAACTTTTAATCGGCGGCTAAAACTTATTCAACCCTAATTCAAAATTAGGTCAGATCGTGAAACTCTTTCCCACTAATCCACCCATTTATGACAATTTTACGCTGGCACGCCGATTGAATAGTTAGTGTTATCAAACGTGAAGCATTTCATCTTCACGTGGATCTTCCTTTATTGGAAGCTAATGGAACGTTGGAAATTAAAACGAGGATGTCATTATGAAAAACACACTTACAGCACTTGCAGGTATTGCAGCACTTACATCATTCGGTAGTTACGCTCAGTCGAATGACTACTCCGTCGACGAAAGTGGCTTTTATGTCGGTGGTAACTACGGATACCTTCGCGTAGAAGGTGAAGACGATTTTGATGACGACAAAGATGTATGGCAAGGATTGCTAGGCTATAAATTTAACGAGTGGGTTGCGGTAGAAGGTAGTTTCATCGATTTCGGTGACTATGGCAACGATATCGCTGGCGGGGATACCGATGGGTACACGGCAGCAATTAAAGGTATCCTTCCGGTAACAGACCGTTTCTCTTTGTACGCGAAAGTAGGTCAATTATGGTCAGAAACTGAATACAATTTAGGTGGTATTTCTAGCGACTACGATGACGAAAGTCTTTTCGTTGGTGCAGGCTTAAGTTACGCCATTACTAAAAACTTTTTAGTTAACGCCGAATACACAGTGTACGACGCAGAGCTAGATGCGGACGAAGCAGTAGATGATATCGATGACACAAACTTCGAGACAGACCTGAAGCAGGCAAGCATCGGTGTTGAATACCGATTCTAAATACTAAAAGTTAATTGAGTTACACCTAAATGCGGCGCTGCAAAGCGCCGCATTTTTATTCACATCCCTTTCTATAAACAGTTACCTCAAAAACAGATAAATGAATATCAAGCTAACCACATGTTTTTGAGATAGCATAAATAATTCATATCACAGAATAACGGCAGAGACTCCATGCTAACACTTGCTCTTATATATCTTGGTGCTGCGCTAATTGCTGTACCTATTGCTAAACGATTAGGTTTGGGCTCAGTGCTAGGCTATCTCATTGCCGGAATTCTTATAGGTCCATTTGTTTTATCGCTAGTAGGCGACCAAACCGAAGTCATGCACTTCGCCGAGTTTGGTGTGGTAATGATGCTGTTTCTTATTGGGCTGGAGTTGCAACCTTCACGCTTATGGACGTTGCGGCATTCCATAGTAGGCCTAGGTGGGCTGCAAGTGCTACTTTCTACTGGGGCTATCTTTGCCATTACCTATTACGGATTAGGGCTTGCTTGGCAAAGCGCATTAGCAATTGGCTTAATGTTAGCCCTCTCATCAACCGCTATTGTTATTCAATCATTGGAAGAGAAAGGCTGGTTAAAATTAGACGCAGGGCAAAATAGTTTCTCGGTACTGTTATTTCAAGATATCGCCGTTATTCCTATTTTGGCACTTATGCCGTTACTCTCATTTCTTCCCGCCAGTGCCGTTGATGGTTCGAGCCACTCTCTAGTATCGGATTGGTCAGCCATGGGTAAAGTGGGTATTTCTATTGCCGTGATTGTTACCATTATCCTAGCGGGCAAATACATTTCCACCCCTATATTTAGGTACATCTCCCAAACCCACATGCGAGAAATATTCACGGTTTTTGCGCTATTCTTAGTGATTGCAATAGCACTACTCATGCAGACCGTGGGCCTTTCTCCGGCTCTAGGCACTTTCTTGGCGGGCGTGGTGCTTGCAGAAAGTGAGTTTAGGCATGAACTAGAAGCTGATATTGAACCCTTCAAAGGGCTGCTACTAGGGCTATTTTTCGTTACCGTTGGCGCATCCATTGATTTCGGATTATTAGCTGAGAACAGTTTACTTATTTTGCTGCTGGTTGTTGGCCTTGTCGCTATTAAAGGCTTAGTACTTTATGGCTTAGCCCATCTGTTTTCGATTAATTCTCGTCAACGATTGTTATTCTCTTTAGCCTTAGCACAAGGCGGGGAGTTTGCCTTCGTGTTGCTTTCGCTATCTCGAGAATTAAGTATTTTAAGTTCTGAGGAAGCGAGTATTGTCACCTTGGTAGTGGCGCTTTCCATGGTTATTACCCCATTGCTGTTAATGATTTACGACCGCGCACAGAAATTTCAAAAGTCATCAGCACCTGCATTTGATAAGCCTGAGGAAATAGAAGCTTCTCGACACGTGATTATTGCGGGCTACGGTAGATTCGGACAAGTTATTGGACGACTGTTGAAAGCCCAAGGCTATGAAGTAAGTGTGCTTGATCATAGCCCTAGTCAAATCGACTTGTTGAGACGATTTGGCAACAAAGTTTTCTACGGCGACGCCGCCAGAAAAGAATTGTTAGAAGCAGCAGGGGCGAACACCGCCGATCTGCTTGTTATCGCCATTGATGATCCACACAAAACCATCGAAATTATCGACATTGCCCGTAAGCACTATCCAAACTTGAAGCTAGCGGTTCGTGCTAGAGACCGGCGACATGCTTATGAGCTTATCCGCATGAAGGTCGGCACATTTAACCGAGAGACTTTCGACTCAGCATTGGTACTTGCGGTTGAATCGTTAAAATTATTAGGGAACGATGATATCGACGCCGAACGTGCAGGAAGATTATTTAGAGAACATGATGTTGAGTCTATGAATTTACTTGCTGAGTTGTGGGGCGACGACCACTCTTATGGCGTAGCAATTAAACAGCGGATGGATGACCTCACCCAAGTATTAGCACAAGATACTGAAGCAAAAGATAAGTTTAATACCTGCGACAGTACCGTTAATCCCAACGAGGTTAAAGAAGGGTAAGTTTAAAAAGGATGAGGCTAAACAAGTGTGATACTGAATAAAGGCAAAACTTCAACGAAAGATTGGCCATAATAAAGTATAGGATTTAATAACTTTATCTAATTTACAATACCAGCCTTAGGATGAGTGCCCTATTGCACTTTTTATACTTTGGTATAATCCTGCCTCGAATCAATCTTAAGGGCTGTGTGTTGTATTTTTTTCTAGCCACCTGCATTCTTGTTTCTATCGCAGTATGTGCGGCACTTTGCGGCTACTTCACGATAAAAACGGTATATCAGAAAAAGATAATATTTCGCTACTGGTCAATTGCCAGTGGCTTGCTTTGCGGTAGCTTAATTTCTCGCCTTAGTGATACCCTATTTGCACTTCCCTCTTCTTTTTTTATTTTAGGGCTCATTGCCTTTCTAGTGGGCTTCTATCAGATATTTTTGGGGCTGGAGTCGCTTCAGAAGCACAAAGACTACAAACTTAATCGCCATGCACTTCCTGTGCTCGGGGTGGGTGTAAGTGGAATTTGCGTGTTATGGACAATGCCTGCCCTAGCCGAGTCTGTGGCTATGTTTTTTTGTGCCGCGCTTGTGCTGTTAAGCGAGGGCGTACTTTACAACGATAATAGAGTAAAAGAGGAAAGGCGCGCCTTGCTTCGCCATTTGCTGCTTATCTCCTCTTTTTCGCTTTTCTTACATGGCACGGTATCGGTGGTGCATTCTATTACCGGAGGTATGGATGATTTATCGTTGTTGTACCAACTCACTTCTATGCTAATGGTGATAAGTGCAGCATTAATTGTTTTATCGCTGATGCGATGCAGCACACAGTCAGCTTCTCAATCACGTTATACTCGTTCGCTTAGTGGCTCTGGTGCAGTGGTACTAACCCGTGACGACTTTATTCAACAAGCCATAAAGAAACTTCAACACACTGACAAAGATGAAAACGTGCTCTTGCTAGTTGAAATAGATGGCTATCAGGAAGTTATCGATAACTACGGTGCAAGTGCCGGTGAAAGCGCCAGTTATCAAGTAGGTCAGTCTCTCATTCATTTTACCCGCTCAAATGATATAGCAGGACAAATAAGTGAGAGTAAATTTGCGATTATGCTAAGCGGTGTCACCATTGATTCGGTTCATGTAGTCGCAGATAGATTAGTGAAACAAGTGTTTTCTAAAAATGTCCAAACATTAGAAAGCGCCCCCATGTTTACTGCCAGTATTGGTATTGCGCCTTCATCTGATATCGTATTTTCGTGGCAACAAGGAGAGTCCTTCGATGTAGACAGCGTTAAACGGCAAGATGGAACCAGTTTGGTTTATATGCTGCCAACGCTTTTAACGGCGACTCTGTAAATTATATGCTTCCCCCCCCATCTTTAGTTCATCCGTTCATTACGCCTCAATTACTCTATTTCTGTGAAAAAGTTACACTCTTAAATTTTAGCCCATTGAAAAATTTTCACTAAAAAATCCTTAAAACCAATAATATTAATAAGTTAGCGTTCAAACTTACCTCTTCAGTGATCCGGAACGTTTCCTGCAACTTCTCACGTATATTTACTTTATTACACGGAAGCGATTTCGGGAGACGACATGGTTGATAACAATAATATATTCAAACCAGGTGAAAACTGTTGGGTTAGCAGTAAAGCTAATTTTGTTGCACCACTGATAGACTGTGGAAACTATTACAAAGCGCTACACAGCGCTATTGTAAAAGCCAAGCACAGTATTTTTATCATTGGGTGGGATATTGATAGTCGTATACGCCTCTTAAGAGGTGATGATGAAGCAAACAGTGAAGCCCCGAGTGTTGTCAGTGATTTACTTGCGTGGAAAGCAGAAAATAACCCCGACTTAAATATTTACCTACTTCGCTGGGATTCTTCTCTCGCGTTTTTCTCTAAACGAGAAATGTGGGCAAAAGAAGTGTGGGAAGAAAAGACCCCAGATAACGTGCAAACCGAGCTTGATGACACCATTCCAATGGGCGGCAGTCAGCACCAGAAAATTATCGTGATAGACGATGAACTGGTTTTCTCTGGCGGCATGGATATTTCAACGAACCGTTGGGACACCCGTGACCATCCTGTTGTGTCGGAAGAGCGAGATGGTCCAGACGGTGAGTATGCGCCACTACACGATGTGCAAATGGTCTCTTCAGGCCCCGTGGTTGCCGACTTTTCTAAATTAGTTCGCTGGAGATGGCTGCGGGTTGCCGAAAGTGAACCAGTAGAGATTCGCGAGCAAGCGGATACGTCTTTAGATGGCCCTATTCCGGACACGTGGCCGGAGGGTTTCCCGCCTATATTTGAAGAAGTCGATTGTGCGCTAGCCAGAACCATTCCGTTTATGGACGAAGTTGAACCCGCGCAAGAAGTACGCACTATGCTGCTTGATTTGATTGGTCAAGCTGAATCGCTTATCTACATTGAGAATCAATTTACTACTCGTCAGGAAATTGCTGAGGCGCTTAATAAACGTATGAAAGAGCGTCCTGACTTACACGTCATTATCGTCAGTTCTTACGAGCCTAAAGGTAAGTTTGAGTGTGAAGCCTTCTGGGCAAGTCGCATTGAATTTAAATCTATTCTTGAAAAAGATATCGACCCGAAAAGAGTAAAGTTGACTTATTCGTCGTGCGAAGACTTACAAGGCAGGAAAGCCTATAAACGCATTCATTCCAAAGTTATGACCGTTGACGACAAATACTTAGTGATAGGTTCGTCTAACCTAAGTAACCGTTCAATGACGCTTGATACCGAAATTGACGTTGTACTTAGCGGTAACAGCGACTTAAACAGAGCGGCTATTTTGAATGTCCGTAACGACTTGCTTGCTGAGCATACGGGTAGAGACATCTCAGATATGCCTGCATTGTTCGCTGAAGAATATCCTGTTGAAGCATTAATCCATGGGCAAATTGCTCACGGGTATGTATTAACAGAAGTTCGTGATGAAGTATTCACTACGCAGTCAGTGAACAACGTATTTCGTTCTTTGTCAGATCCAGAGGAGCCATTGATTTCTATGCCTTCATTTGATGGCGGGGCATTACCCGCGCGTAACCCAAGACGTCGAACTATTATGATCATGCTGGGGGTGGCCGTTATTGCCCTGCTCGGTGGCCTTATGTTTTGGGCTAGCCAATCCATTTCATGGTTAAGTGGTGAAAGCATTAATGCGTTTCTTGAAAAGAGTCGAGGAACTTATTTTGCACTGCCTACGGTACTATTAGTTTACGTAGTGGGAGGCATACTCTTCTTCCCAGTTACTGTCTTGTCGTTAGCGGTTGCCGCTATTTTTGGACCCATTTGGGGGCCAATATACGGCATCATGGGTGCACTGCTAAGCTCTGCTATTTTATTTGCTATCGGTAAACTTTCTGGTGACGCTGGTCTTCGAAAAGTAGGTGGACCTAAAGTAGAAGCCTTGGATGAAAAGCTTAAACAAAGCGGGATAGTGGGTGTAGCAGCTATCAGAATGCTGCCTATTGCGCCGTTCAGCTTAGTGAACTTAGTCGCCGGTATTTCGTCTATCGGTTTATTACAGTTTCTAATCGGTACCTTCTTTGGCATGTTCCCTCCAATGATTGCGAAAGGACTAGTAGGCGACTCTATCACGCAAATCTTCCGCAACCCGTCGGTTGAAACCATTAGCTATTTAGTGGGTGGTATCGTGCTGTGGGGATTAATGATTTGGGGTTCTCAAAAGTTCGCTCGTTATTATCAGGAAAATCGTCAAAAGCGTGCATCAGATAATGAAGCGTCGGAAAGTAAAGAATGTGCCGCATAATCAGTTACAACATTCACAGTGGGCTGGGCAGAGACAAGTTACAAAACTATCAGCGAATTGGGCAATTCCTAGCTGAATCGGGTGCCGATATTGTACTGTTACAGGAGATGGACACCCGTCCTTCAGAGCGCGCAATTGAGCGAGATATTGAAGATATTTGCGCTAAAAATGTCTACAACTTGGTGTCTTCTCCAGCGCTAAACGAGCCAAGCGGATGGTACGGTAATGCCATACTTTCCCGCTTCAAAGTTCTTGAACGAGAAACCTTCGATGTAAGCCAGCATGGGCGTCAGCCCAGAAATGTACAAGTGGTGGTGTTACAAACTGACAAGGGGCCGCTTACCGTGGTTAACACCCACAAAGGGTTGAAGCGATTAGAGCGCCGCTCACAATTTGCGTTATTGCATGATTATCTTGAACAAAGGATGCAAGCCAACCCCATGCCATTGGTATTGGCCGGAGACTTCAATGAGTGGCAATTCTTTTCTCGGGCTTTCACATCGTTAAACCAGCTTTTGAATCAAAAAAAGGTAGGTCCGACTTTTCCTAGTCAATTTCCTATTTTTTCTTTAGATCGTGTGTGGGTAAGTGATGACATCACTGTTTCACAATGCAAAAAGCTCACATCTAAAAAGGCAAGGGTCTTTTCTGATCATCTGCCGGTTCAACTGGACATTAGACTTCCAGAAGCTAATACCCCTTTCATTTCTGACTGATCCGTAAATGCCAAGGAACCTCGCCAGTGCTGCAGCGCCTGCTCACTGGCGACAACCTGCTTTATCACTTTAAGCATTTTTAAGACGGCTTCATTTAACGGACTCGTTTTGTTTGTAGCAGCCAATACCAGACGCTGCATTTCTGGCTCAACTATTTTTAAGGTTGAAACCAAGCCCGATTCTTCAAGATGAAAAATGGCCGATGTCGGTAATATCATTACCCCCTCACCTTGCATAACTTGTCGCAAACCTGTCATTAACTGCCCCGAATAGGCTAGATTGTGCTGTAAACTTACCCCTGTCGCGTTTTCATAATGTTCGATAAGTTTGCCCAATGCATCTTTATTCCCAGGCGATAGCAAAGGGAATTGGCTCAATGCCCAAAACGGAATACTTTCTCTGCCCGCAAGATGGCTGTATTCACTGGACGTTGCTTGATTGGCCATCACTAAATGCAAATTCTCACGAATAAGCGGTGAAACCGTCATAAACCTTGGGTCAACGTCTTGCTCATAGGTTAATGCAATATCGACCTGCCGCCCTTCTAACCACCCCTTTACTGAATACGAAGGGCCAGTACTTATTTCTAATTTCAGTTTCGGATGGTTTTGTTTTACTTCAGCAATAAGCGGCATAGAGAGTACATTGCCAATAGACGGAAGCATACCGACTTTTACCGTGCCTGCGGTCTTACCCACTAACTCTCGCAGTTCAGATTTAGCCGTATTGATATCATCCATGATCCTAGTGGCATGGGTGAGAAACAAGTCACCTGCTGGTGTTAACGTTACTCCAGAGAAGGTTCGACTTAGCAATTGCGCCCCCATCTCTCTTTCGAGGCTAGCCAATTGCTGGCTAATGGCTGGTTGAGCGATATCAAGCTCACGTGCTGCACCTGCAATACTGCCTTTGTGTACTGTGGTCAAAAAATACTGAAGTTGTTTAGAGTTCAATGTCTAGTTTCCCGAATATGACAGTTTTGTAACACATCGTCATAAAGCACAGGTCGCTTTATTGAGATTAAAATCAGCAAGTTACATGCCACAGGCCAGTAAAGCCCAACTGACATTTGTTAATGCAAAGTTAAACTTGAAGCTGTATTTATTTTTTTATCGTCAAACTAAAACAATTAAGATTAGTAAAATCAGTCAGTTAAATAGAACCTCAATACTTTCCTTATACCCCTCAATATTCTTTTTTCTTTCGCGATTTTAAAAGAATTTTTAGCCTGAGCACTAATACAGGTAACCACACAAAACATTTATAAGATGCAGGATGCATCAAGGTGGTGCTTGTTATGCCAAACGTGGGCGGCATTAGTCCCTGCTCCAAGTGAAGAATAACAACTCATAACGGCTCGTTTTAGGGAACACACATGAGAAAAAACAAAATACATAATTCAATTGCACTAGCGTTCACTGGAATCACTCTATCTTTGGCAGCACCACTCGCGCTAGCGCAAGAAGCTGAAGAAACCGCAGTAGATACTCAAAATGTTGAAAAAATTGCTGTTGTTGGTGCACGTGGTGCACCTCGGTCGGTAACTAGCTCCCCTGTACCTGTTGATGTATTAAGTGCTGAAGATATTGAAGCAGTAGCCTTCACCGACATGAACAACGTACTAATGACTTTGGTCCCATCTTATTCAGTAGCTCGACAGCCAATTTCTGATGGTGGTACTTTCATTCGTCCTGCAACCTTACGTGGTATGCCCACAGATAAAACGTTGGTGTTGGTTAACTCTAAGCGTCGTCACAGAGCAGCCTTGGTATCTATTGGGGGTTCTGGTACACAAGGCCCTGATATTGCCACTATCCCTACTGCTGCGATTGGCAGTGTAGAAGTATTACGCGATGGTGCGGCAGCCCAATATGGTTCTGATGCTATTGCTGGTGTTATCAACTTCCAGTTAAAAGAAAATACCGAAGGTGGATCATTTACCGCCGATTACGGAAGCTACTTTGAAGGTGATGGCGACCAAATTACCATTACAGGAAACAAAGGTTTCGCACTTGGTGATGATGGTTTCTTAAGTATTTCAGCGGAATACTCAGACAGCGAAGCCACATATCGCGGCGAGCAGTACTGTGAATCTTGGTTTTGTGTAGATGACCAGTCAGAACAATACATCGCAGATGCCACTGCAATGGCTAATACTGTGCACGGGTCGGACGTAGTTCAGCCTTGGGGACAGCCAAACACTAGCGGCGCTCGTATCTTCTTTAATGCTGGCTACGCATTAACTGCTGAGATGGAGCTTTACGCATTTGGTAACTATTCTGAAAGTGAAGGTGATGGTTCATTCTATTATCGTTACCCAGGTAACGGCACTATTGAAGATATCCGCTTAGAAGATGGTTCTATATGGAGCCCTACTGAATTTTTCCCAGGTGGCTTTACACCGCGCTTTTCTGGCGATGTTACCGACTACTCTTTTGTTGGTGGTATTAAAGGGATGTCTGGCGACTTAGGTTATGACATAAGTGGTCGTTACGGCTACAACGATATTTCATATACGCTTGCCAATACCATTAACCCGTCTATGGGTAATGAGTCACCTACATCATTTCAACCCGGTGACTTAACCAATGAAGAAACACAAATTCAAGCCGATTTCACCTATGACTTTGACGAATATATTCTAGCCTTTGGTGCAAGCTACCTTGATGAATCTTATGAAATATCAGAAGGCGAAGTTGATTCTTACTTTGCAGGGCCTTACGCAACATCTGATCCTTGGGGCTTCTGTGACGGAGATGCGGCTAGTGCAGCTGGTTTAGCCGTCATTGCGACCGGTTCAACGCTAGATTGTGCTAACAGTGATGATGCGGTTTATACCGTGGTGGGTGTAGGCTCAAACGGTTTCCCTGGTTATTCACCTGACTACTCAGGTACGTATAGCCGAGATTCTTACGCGGTATATACCGATATTTCTGGTGATATTACCGACGAATTGTTTGCACAAGCGGCTATCCGCTATGAAGACTACTCAGACTTTGGTTCTGAGGTGGTTTATAAGGTTGCGGGTATTTATCAAATAAATGATGAAGTTGCGGTAAGAAGTTCATACGGCACAGGCTTCAGAGCACCGACGCCAGGTCAACAAGGTACTACAAACGTATCGACCCGTTTACCTGATGGTTTCCCAGTAGCAACGGGCTTGTTCCCTGCTGGTGGCGATGTAGCTCAAGCGTTAGGCGCAGAAGAGCTTCTTCCTGAAAAATCGACTAACTTTACACTTGGTTTAACTGCTAGCTTTGGTGATTTAACCCTTACTGCCGATTACTACAACATTCAACTAGAAGACAGACTGTACTCAGTATCTACACGGGACGTTTCTACTACAGTAGTGACCGACCCAGACGCTGATGGTTATGCTGCATACCAAAATTACTTGGCACTATCGGGTGCTGGTGTATCAGGTGCAGAATCAATTGGTGGTGTGTTCTTCTTCCAAAATGCGTTCGATACGGTTACTGAAGGTGTTGATCTCGTTGCCACTTATAAAATGGAAACGACCTACGGTTCAACGATGATTACAGGGTCTATTAACTATAACGATACTTCGTTCGACTCAGATCCTAGCGAATACCTAGACCCTGAAGACATGTTCGATTTTGAAAATGGAACGCCAGAAATGCGCGGCGTATTCTCTGTCACACATAGTTATGATGTGTGGTCTGCGGTGGCACGATTGAGTTACTACGGTGAATACGAAAATGTAGGCAGCGATGATGGTACCGTAATCGATGCCGAAACAATTCAAACTTACGGCTCTGAATTTATGTTTGATATTGAAGGGTCATACCTCATCAATGAAAACCTAACGTTATCAGTAGGTGTACGTAACCTATTTGATAGCTATCCAGACCCTACAATAAATGGTGATGCTTGCTGTGGTCAAGTCTATGACTCAGGCTCAGTCGTCGACTGGCAGGGTGGTTACTACTACACCCGCTTAGCGGCAAGATTCTAAAAGCAACTAATAATAAACACCGGCAAATGCCGGTGTTTATGTTTTCACCCCTCGTTTTGTAAGTAAAATTTAAAGGTCTGTTCATGTTATTAGAAGTATTTGCTGGAGATGTTATTTTATGGAAATAGAGCTTCTCTGGTTCGTTGTTACTCTTTGTATTACAGGTGCTATTGCAGGTATAACTGCTGGTCTTTTTGGTAATGGAGGTGGATTTGTTGTTGTTCCCGCTCTATTAGCTGTATTTCCATTTTTTACGCCCCCGTCACAAGAGTTAGTCAAAGTTGCAATAGGCACTTCTTTAGCTTCAATTGTGGTATCTAGTACCCGCTCAGTAATGGCTCACCATAAAAAAGGCGCTGTTGATTTTGATATTCTAAAATCATGGAGCATCTGGATAGTAATGGGCGTAATTGGCGGTATTTACATTGCCAGTAGCACAAGTAGCGATGGTTTAACGGTCGTTTTTGCGGCAGGTGTTTTACTTTATTCTATTTACTTCTTGTTCCCAGAATTTGTTATTCGCCCTGGTGTAGCGTTATCTATGCCTGAAGGTATTGCTAAATCTGCACTTGCTTTTGTACTTGGAGGCTTTTCGGCTCTTCTGGGTATTGGCGGCGGCACACCCATGGTAATTACTATGGTTATCTGTCAACGCACCATCCAGCAAGCGGTAGCCACAGCCGCTGGCGTTGGCTTCCTAATTGGTCTGCCTGGCGCTATCGGATTTCTCTTTATGAAACATCCTGAAGCCGCCATTCTGCCCGTTGGAACAATAGGCTATATCAATATCCCTGCGTTAGTTGCTATTAGTATAGGGGCCATTATTACAGCACCTATGGGAGCAAAAATGGCGCATAACTTCAGCGAGAAAAAATTAAAACGAATGTTTGGTATTTACTTAGTAATTGTTTCTAGCGCTATGTTTTACAAGGCCCTATAAACACTTACGATGTTTGAGATAAGGAATTAACAATGTCACATAATGTTTCAAGACGCCTATTTTTGGGTGGCAGTGCCGCCGCTACTGCCATTGGTGCTTCTGGCTTGATTACCTCTGCGGGCCTTCAAGCTGCCACGCCGACTATGTCCAAGGTACTGTATGGTCCAAAGCCAGGTATCGCTAAATTAAATGCGAATGAAAACCCATTTGGACCAAGCTCAGCAGCGTTAAAGGCAATTGCTACTGCCTCTGCCGAGGGTGGCGCATACTATGCCTACCCCGCCGCAATGACTTTGCTAGATATGATTGCAGAGCGCCATGGGATTACCCCTAAGAATATTTCGTTAAGTGCAGGTTCTAGCCCCATTCTTTCTTACGCCGCCCTTGCTGCGAGCAAGAAAGGAAAGATTTTAGGCCCGGATCTTTTTTGGGATACCACCTCTAAAGCACCAGAGAAGCAAGGTGCACCTGAGATTGTTCGGGTACCTAACACAAAAGATTTAGCAATCGATTTGGATGCCATGTATGCAGCCATTGATGACAGCGTTGGCATGGTGCATATCACCAATCCTAACAACCCAACAGGACGCCTTCTAGACCCTGCAAAGCTTCGAGAATTCTGTATCAAAGCTTCTAAAAAGACGTTAGTACTTGTTGATGAAGCTTATAATGAACTTACAGACGATCCGCCTGCAAACTCAATGATTCCGTTAGTGAAAGCCGGGCACAATATTATTGTTGCGCGAACCTTTTCCAAGATTTACGGCTTAGCGGGTATGCGAGTTGGTTACATGATTGCCTCTGAAGAAAATACAGAATGGATCAATCGCTATGGCATGGGGGGTTACACATTAAACCAAGCAGGTTTAGCTGCAGCCATTGCTTCATATAATGATGAAGCCTTCCTTACGTTTGTTAAAGATAAGGTTGTAGAAGCAAAAGGCTTAGTGATGGACGGCCTCAAGGCCAATGGCCTAACAGCCCTCCCTTCTAGTACTAACTTTGTCTTTGTGGATCTTGGTAAAGGAGATGCTGAATTATTTAGAGCCGCCATGGCGGAGAAAGATATTCACATCCGCGGTATTTATCGCACCTATACTAATTGGTCAAGAGTAAGCATGGGCAAAATCGCAGATGTGCAGCGCTATGTCGATGCTATCCCGCAAGCACTTGAAACAATGACTAAAAAACAGAATTCTTAATTGAGTTAACACCTCTTTATTTTATGCGTGCAGCCACGCTAGGCTGTACGCTTCTCTCGTTTTCCCCCATCCACAAGCATTTACACGTAAAGTATAATGCTCATAAATGCCCTCCTTGTCATATACTCTTAAAGTACCTTGTGCAAATACACCTACCTAGGTTTTAGAATCTTAGAATGTCTACTAAGCTTCTTTCAGGCGCTGAGAAATTGCACACACTGTTCTAACAGACGTAAAAGGAGGCTGTTGATGGCACTATCTGTTTTAGTTGCTGACGACTCTAAATTGTCACGCCGTAGCGTAAAAAAGTCGCTACCGCCGGAATTAGACTACGATATTTCAGAGGCAACGAATGGCCAAGAAGCGATAGATTTGTTAGCTGAAAACACTTTCGACCTTGTGCTGCTTGATTTAACCATGCCAGAGGTTGATGGTGTGGATGTGCTGGAATACTTATCCAAGCGTGAAGAAGCCTTCCCTAATGTCATCGTGATCAGCGCAGATTTTCAGCCAGAAAAACAGCGCATCGTACTGTCCTTAGGGGCACAACGATTCATTAGAAAACCATTAGACAAAGAAGAGCTGGCAATGACTATGTTCGAGTTGGGGTATCTATGAGCGCTGTAATACCATTAGACGAGGAACAACGCGATGCGCTGCAAGAATTGCTCAATATTTCAATGGGCCAAGCAGCAAATTCACTCGCGCAACTCATTGAAACTAAAATTGATATTTCAATTCCTAAAATAACGTCAGTTACCCCTACTCAGCTTTACACCTTGCTGTTTGGCTCTGCAGATACATTTCATACCCGCCAGTCTTTTCTAGGTGATATTCAAGGTGAAGTGATGTCGGTACTTTCCCGCTCGGGTCTGAGCGAGATGGCAAAGCTGATGGAATACAGTGAACCGCTGAGTAAAGAAGATGTAGAGGAAATTATACTCGAGCTTTCTAACATTCTAGCCGGCGCGTGTTTGGCAGGCTTATCAAGCCAATTAGAGCTGACCACCAATTTGAATATGCCAACGTTGTTTACCCCTAACAAAGAGAACTTCGACGAGCTAAAGTGGCAACATAGCTTGGTCATGGAAGTGCAATTCACCGTAGCCGTTTCATCCTTTTCTATGCGTGTTGTTTTCTGCTTAGATGACGATTCACTGACAAGAATGAAAGATACTTTAGATGAACTTCTAGAATAATGTTTGAGCAACTGGTTGAAAAACTTCCGGTTGGAATTGGCATCGTTGATGAAGATTTTCTGGTTGTTTATTTAAACGACTTTTTTAGAGATCGTCTTCCTCACGAAAATCGCGATTCGTACAAAGACAGCCCAGTTACCGATATTTTTAGCGGCCAAGGCAAATTTCTAAAACGAAGGTTAAAATCGGTTTTTGTTCTCCAGCATCCTAGTTTCAGCTACTGGGAACAGCGCCCCCATATATTTCCGTTTAAAAGCAGTAGACCGATAACTGGCGAAGAAACGCAAATGTATCAAAACATGGAGATATTGCCGGTAAAGGATAAAAGCACAGGCAAAAAATACGCCTGCATTTTTTTGCAAGACGTTACCGCGCAAGCCAGCTACTTCCGTACCCAACAAAAGCTATCCGCCGCATTGAAAGTAGAGCACGAAGCCCAACGCAAACTTATTCGTAAACTTGATACCGCACAATCTCAACTCATTCAAGCCGAAAAAATGGCATCAACGGGCCAATTAGCTGCGGGGATAGCCCATGAAATTAATAATCCTATTGGCTTTATCAATGCAAACTTAGACACCCTGTCACAATACGCTAATAACTTAATATCTATTTGCGATGGGGTAGAAAATCGCGTTACCGATTTTAACGATGAAGTAAAAGAACAAATAAAAAACCTTTTCGAAGCACAGCACTATGATTTGATAAAAGATGACATTGAAGAGTTGCTTGAAGAATCGAAAGCGGGCTTAAATCGCGTTAAGGATATTGTCGATAATCTAAAACAATTCTCCCTCGACAGCACACAAGGCAGTCAGATTGTAGAGTTAAATGACGTTGCCTCACAAACCATCAAGCTTGTATCGACCCAATATGCTTCTCATCACTATAAGGTCGAATCAGCCGACGAAAAAATAGAGATAATGGCCAACCCCGGGATGATAAAACAAGCCTTGATGAACATATTACTCAACGCCGCCCAGGCTATTCCAGACAAAGGCTACGTTAAGTTATCCTTATTAAAAAATAGCGAGAACATTACCATTAAGGTGCTGGACAGCGGTGAAGGTATAGAGCAAAAAAATATGAAAAGAGTTTTCGAACCCTTTTTTACTACCCGCCCTGAAGGTCAAGGCCAAGGGTTGGGATTATCTACTGCCTATACCATTGTAGAAAAGCACAAAGGAAAAATTTCAATCAATAGCAAAGTGGGCAAAGGTACGGTGGTTACAATAGAGCTACCGATCACTTCAGAAGACGATTCAGCAACAGCACCTCAGTAAGCTCTATTATTGCACTCCATACAAATAAATTCCGTCATCAGATAAATGCCGCGTTATTTTTCCATGGGACAAGAGGTAGTTTAAGTGGGACACACATTCAGCGACGGCAAACACGATATTTCTACCACTCAGTTCCCGTTTAAACAAGACGGGCAACAACTCGACCGCCGTCTGAGGTTTACTGCAAGCCTCCACTAGTGCATTTAAATGACGATGGTGATGTTCAATAAGTTCATTCACTCGGTCTTTCACACCAACAAAGGGTTGCCGGTGTGCGGGTAATACCAAGGTTTTTTCCGGTAAGTCAGTGAAAGGCAGTAGCGTACACAAATAATCTTGTAACGTATTAGCCTCAGGCTCCGTTGAATATACCCCTATATTAGGAGTTATCTTTGGTAAAATATGATCGCCCGCGAGTAGTATTCCAAGCTCTTTAGAATATAAGCACACGTGCTCTGGTGAATGCCCCTTCCCTATCATCACTTCCCATGAGTTACCATTTAGCGTAAGCACATCACTTTGCTTCAATCGTCTATAGCTGATGGGAATGGGCGATACCACATTGCTATACCCTTTATTTCCTGACATCAGCGATGTCACGTCATCAGCTTTTAAACCTGCGCGGTGATAGTATTGCTCATCCCGCCATGCGGAAGTGTCACTTTTTCCCCCTGTAAAAGCCCTCGCAGTAAAATACTCAACCTGCGACATGTAAAGAGGCACTTTGAATTGGTCTGCTATCCAACCGGCTAAACCCACATGATCAGGATGCAAATGCGTAACTAAGACCGCTGAAATGGGTTTATCCAATGCGGTAAAAATCTCATTCCACAATGTCTTAGTTGTATTCGTACCGAGCCCAGTATCAATAACCACCCAGCCATCATCATCTTCAACAAGATAGAGGTTTATGTGGTCAAGGTCGAAAGGCAATGGCATACGAAGCCAAAGGACGCCATCCGCTATCTCTGTCCACTCACCGGGAGACGGTTGCTCAATTGCTGGGTAATGCATACATCTTCACCTTTTCGCTGGTATACTTAGTTCTATAACGATAGGTAGGTAAAAACAAACGTATCTGTTTGATAATCAACTATAGCGTTAAGTAATAGCACCGGCAGACTACGTGATAGCGAGCAATAGTGACTATTAACCTGTTTGTCTTCTGGTAGAGAAAATCGGCCGCCCTGTATCATGAGTCCTTCATTATTCCACCAACTAAAATTAACGTGTCGTGATTAGAAAAGGTTATATTCTTAGTAAACATACTACCAATAAACATGCGTCCGGTAAGCATAACGGGGTTTGTATTGAAGTGTGGGTGTCTACCGATGATGGCCCTGTATGTCTTCAAAGCGCCCCACAGAAACCCTCTTGCTTTGTTGCCACTGAAAACACCACAAACATAGTAGAACAGGCAAAGCGAGAAGGTATTCAGGTTGAAGTTTCCTCAGACAATTTTTATACCCTTGAGCAAGTGGAAGTAGACACCCTTAAAACCACCTCTGACTCTCACATGCACCAATTAAGGCAGCTTGCTAAAAGTTTACACATCACTTTGTATGAAGCTGATATAAGACTTGCCGATAGGTATTTAATGGAGCGGTTTATATACGGTTCGTTGGAGTTTGTTGCTGCTGACGAAAACGCAACATTAATACCTGATGCGCGAATTAGGCCCGCAATCTACACGCCTAATCTTTACTCGATTAGCATCGATATTGAGTGCGATGAAAATGAAAACCTATTCAGTATAGCGCTAGCTTCCAGCGACGTTAACGAAGTGATGTTGGTTTCTGCGTCCACTCACCCCAAGACACTATATGTGCCAGACACATTTTCACTGAGTCAGTTTTCGACTGAATCAGCGCTACTTACTGCATTTGCAAAGCGTATACGCGATATTGATCCCGACGTTATCTTAGGCTGGAACGTCAAACAATTTGATATGGCTGTGCTTGCAAGGCGAGCAAAAAAACAAGGTGTCAAATTTACAATAGGCAGAGACAAACGAGAAGCCTTCGTAAGGGATTGGGATGGCCAAACTATCGTGGATATACCCGGTCGCAGTATTGTAGATGGCATTGAAGCGCTAAAGACTATGACCTATCAATTTGACTCTTTCTCTTTAGACAATGTTGCACAACAATTACTGGGAGATAAAAAGCTCATTCAGAGTGAAGACAAACTTGCAGCAATAAAAGCCTTGTATTACGAAGACCCCTCTTCGCTTGCCAGCTATAACCACAAAGACTGTGTGTTGGTAAATGAGATTGCTGCAAAAACCCGATTTATCGAATTTCTTATTTTAAGAGGCACCTTAACTGGGCTCGATTTAGGAAGACCCGGTGGGTCGGTAGCGGCATTTCTGAATGTGTATTTACCAAAGTTACACCGACAAGGTTACATAAGTGGTGTACGTCCGGAACACGGCGGGTTAGCTAGCCCAGGGGGCTACGTAATGAATTCACAGCCTGGCCTGTACTCTGATGTACTTGTACTCGACTTCAAGAGCCTATACCCATCAATTATTCGCACGTTTAAGATTGACCCTATGGGGCTTGCCGAAGGTCTTAAAGATCCAAGCAGTGCCATCGAGGGGTTCAAAGGGGCTATGTTCAGTCGTGACAATCATTTTTTGCCCGATATTATAGACAACCTATGGCGCCAAAGAGACGAAGCAAAAAAACAAAACGATGCGCCACGCTCTCAGGCAATAAAAATCTTAATGAACTCCTTTTACGGTGTATTAGGCAGTGGCGGATGTCCCTTTTACGACCCAAGGTTAGCAAGCTCTATTACTTTGCGTGGGCATGAAATAATGCAAACTACTGCAAAGTGGATAAAAGAAGCAGGGTTCTCAGTTATCTATGGCGATACAGACTCTACCTTTGTACACGTGAATAACAACACATCGTTAGGCACGCCTAATGAAACGGGACAGTCCCTAGCAAACACTATTAATCATAAGTGGCAACGCAAGCTTCGAGAAGACTATGATATAGACTGCCATTTGGACATTGAATTTGAGACCCACTTTGAAACCTTTTTCATGCCCACCATTAGAGGCTCGGCGTTAGGCAGTAAAAAAAGATATGCAGGCTTAAAGCAAACTGGCGATAAAAAAGAACTGGTTTTTAAAGGGTTAGAAAACGTACGTTCAGACTGGACCGAATTAGCTAAATACTTTCAGTATGAATTGTATCGACGGGTTTTCGAAAAAGCCCCAGTATCTGATTTTATTAAACAAACTGTTGATAATATTCGCCAAGGGAAAGAAGACGCCAGACTCGTGTATGCAAAACGATTAAGGAAGCCATTAAGTGACTACATCAAATCGTTGCCTCCTCATGTAAAAGCCGCGCGCCTCGCAGATGATATTAATCGTAAAACAGGCCAACGACTACGTTACCAGCACAATACAACCATACGCTATGTTATGACGGTACAAGGCCCTCAAACTACCGAGCACCAGATGGCATCGCTTGATTACGATCATTACATCGAAAAGCAAATAATGCCCATAGCGGACAGTATACTTCCTCTTATCAATCTTTCATTTAGTCAGCTCACTAACGAACAATTATCGCTATTCCCAAATTAAGGTAACGATAAATTCTTATTCATATCATGAATGTCTCTTTCGATTAAATTTGCCTGAATATATTTCAAACTCTTGTTTCTATTTAACAAAAATGAACAGCACACCATATTACAGTTGCTCACAGTAATGCATAATATTCAATAACTTATCACATGGCACAATCAATGAATGATGACAAGTGAGTATTTTATATTTTGCTCTAACCGAGCAATGCCTTATTCACTACAGAAGGAGAATGTGATGAAAAAGCTTACGCTACCACTTGTAATAGGTGCAGTAATGTCAACGACCGCCGCAGCCGGTAATGCCTTTACGGGGAACATGCAGATGAATCAAGACTCCAAAATTTCTGCTGATTTCTCATCCCTTGATAATGATGGAAATGGACACATCACCAAGTCAGAACTTCAACAATCAACGTCAGTGAAAAGCTTTGGTAAAATGGACACTAACGGAAATGGAAAACTAACCCAGTCGGAGTTTAAGCAATACGTTGAAGCGAATCCGAGTAAATTTTCTGAGAAAGTAGTAGCAACTGTGAGTACCACTGGCACTACTGATGCTGTGCTTACACGCAAAATGAGTACTTCAACATCCCAGTCGATGAATGAACCTATGGTAAAAGCCAAGGGTGAAGAAATGTCGGCAGACATGAAGGCTTCAATGTCGGAGAAATTTGGAAAAGCCGACCGTAATGATGATGGCAAACTATCTATGATGGAAATTAAAAAGGCTGATATCGATGGTGACTTCAATAAGATGGACCAAGATAATAACCAGCTTATTACTAAGGTAGAGTTACGTCAGTATCTAGAAAATAAATAGAACAGTTTTGTATTCGAGCCTCGCGCCAGCGAGGCTTAACTAATTTTCTATCAC
>NZ_JAGJDY010000011.1 GCF_018100795.1 Alteromonas sp. MMG017
GCCTCAGAGGGGCAGCGCTCGCACTCTCTACCTCTACATCAGCGGCCCAAGTGAAGTCGCTCTGCTGCAGAGGTATAAAGTGCGTCTCTGCCACGCCGCGCATATTTACTGCAAAGGCAAACAGCGTGGCAGCGCCGTATCCCTGCCTCCTCAGCCAAAGCGACCTCAGCCGTTAGCCTTTGCCTTTGGCGAACAGTTCGTCGAGCTTTTGCTCGTAGTCGTGATAGCCAAGGTAATCGTATAACTCCATGCGGGTTTGCATGGTGTCGACAACGGCTTTTTGATCGCCATTATCAAGTATTGATTGGTAGACGTTTTCAGCCGCCTTGTTCATGGCGCGAAATGCGCTTAGTGGATAAAGCACCATCGCGGCACCCCATTCGCCAAGTTGCGCTTTGTTCCATAATTCGGTTTGTCCGAATTCGGTTATGTTGGCAAGAATAGGTACGTCTAACGCTTCTGAGAATGCGCGGTAATGCTCTTCAGTTTTTACTGCTTCTGCAAAAATGCCGTCAGCACCAGCGGCTACATAAGCTTTGGCTCGTTCAATGGCTTTTTCTAACCCTTCTTGTGCGAAGGAATCGGTACGGGCCATAATGAAAAAGTCGGGGTCGGTTCTAGCATCTACTGCGGCTTTGATACGGTCGACCATTTCTTCAGTGCTTACAATTTCTTTATTGGGGCGATGGCCGCAGCGCTTTTGCGCTACCTGATCTTCCATATGTACAGCCGCTGCGCCTGCTTTTTCCATATCGCGAATGGTTTTTGCAATATTAAATGCGCCGCCCCAGCCCGTGTCTATGTCTACCAATAACGGTAAATCGCAGGCTGATGTGATGCGTTGTACATCAACAATCACGTCGTTAAGTGATGTCATGCCCAAATCGGGTAAACCGTATGAAGCATTGGCAACGCCGCCACCGGAGAGGTATATTGCTTTGTGGCCGATAGATTTTGCCATCATGGCGGTATAGGCATTAATGGTGCCTAATATTTGCAGTGGCTTATTGTCGGCCAGTGCTTGTCTGAATTTCTTTCCTGCACTCATAAATAACACTCTCTGGTTTCAAATTAGGTTGGTGTGGGGCTAAGTTTGTTTTCAATATTGTTCTTTGAATAAAGAATATGGCGGCGCATTAGCATTTCGGCTAGCTCTTCATCGCGATTCGCAATGGCATTCACAATGTGTCTGTGTTCATCAAAAGCAGTGCTTACCCGTGGGCCAGCCATACCAAGTTGCACGCGATACATGCGTACAAGATGATAAAGTCCATCTATTAACACGCTAATCAGGTGGCTATTTTTACTACCAGTAACAATGCGGTAATGAAAATCCACATCACCCGCTTCTTGGTAATAAAGCTGTGCATCTTTTACTGTGTTGAAATGGGAATCTAATAAGCCTTGCAGTGAGCCAACTTCTTCATCGCTCATATGTCTAGCGGCAAGGCGTGCTGCCATACCTTCTAACGCTTCTCGCACTTGATAAAGCTGAATAAGCCCTTCTGGCGTGAGGGAGACAACTTTAGCTCCTACGTTAGCTTTTCGTTCTACAAGGTGGCAGGCGGCAAGTCGGTTAATACCTTCGCGAATAACCGCGCGGCTGACTTCGTATTTTGTCGACAACTCAGTTTCACTGAGTTTGGAACCCGCAGGAATAACCCCTTCCACAATATCTTTTCGCAATTGAAAGAAGGTTCTATCCGCATTAGTTACGGGCTTTTCTAGCTCTATTTGCACCGACAAGTTAGGCACCATGAAATCAATGATATGTCGACAATATAGGCGCCAATAGCCATTTAGTCAAACAAACTGCCTTATATTGTCGACAAAGTGATAAATATAAAGAAAGTGTACAAAGTGGTTTTATAGGGTTGGTTAATGCGAGTTTTAATGCATTTAGCTAACATCGCCTAATGCAATCATTGCTACGTATAGTTATTACTAAAAATGACCGTTTAATGAGGTATTAATCGTTCATCGGTAGCTTTAGCATTGACCAACGGCAACCCTGGTTGTTTGGGGGAGTCAGAGACAAGCGAAGTAATTATTGTCTAAATGGTCTAGTGAATCTAACGTAAATAGCGATCTGTTTAAACTCATGCCACTATATAACGGTATGATTATTTACGATAAAGTTTAATTTATTGGTGGGTGAACTGAGTAGTAAATAGCCTAACCAATTGGTCTAATTTTAAAGTCTCAATTTAATAAAAGTGCAATATTTCGCTATGCAAGCTAAACGGAAGTCAGTATTATATTTTTCCAGTCTTCAAGCCAAAACTCCAGTCGTGAGTAGATGGGGGCTGGTAGGGTAGAGAAAGTGACATTAAAACCAGTAGGGATACACGCCACTTTCATCAGGATATCCATAAATCAGCTAAATGTTACGGTTCGTAACGCCCTCTATTTGTGAGTCAATTGGTTTTCAACGTTCCGTAGAGAACGGGAAGCAGCCTAAAAACAATAAATTTTCGACACTAAACACTCTCGCAAAGGGGTTACACATGATCACCAATACTGACGTGTCTAAGACACTAGCCAGTAAGCTTTCGCCTGTCGCTTTGGCAGTAGCACTAACTGTACCTGCTATTTCTCACTCTGCATTTGCTCAAGAAGTTGAAGCAACTGAAGAGCAACAGTACGAAGCAATTACCGTTACTGCGACTAAGCGTCCTCAAGTTATTTATGAAGTACCAATTGCAATCAGTGCATTTGACGGTGATATGCTAGCTGAACAAGGCATTACTGACTTAACGGATGTTGGTAAGTTTGTTCCAAACTTAAACGTAACCGGCTTCTCAGCGGGTCACACTTCCTCAGTAAACCCTTTCATTCGTGGTATTGGTCTTCAAGATCATCTTATCACCACTGATCCGGGTGTGAGTGTGTATGTGGATGGCGTGTATTTAGGCCGCCAAGTAGGTCAAAACTGGAGCTTGAACAACATCGAGCGTATTGAGGTACTTCGTGGTCCTCAAGGTACGCTTTATGGTCGTAACTCGATTGGTGGTGCAATTAACATCATTACCAAAGAGCCAGATCAAGGCGATGTTACCAAAGTAAATGCAGAATTCGGTACTCGCGGTCGTGTTAAAACTGACTTGTTCGTGAACCATGCATTGTCTGACACCCTCGCATTTAACATGAACCTTGCTTACAACACCCGTGATGGTTTGGGCGAGTTCATTAACGTACCTAATGCAGAATATGATGTTGGTGAAACAGAAGATATTTCAGGTCGTATCTCGGTAAAATTTGAGCCGTCTGATGATTTTCGTATGGTATTAACTGCCGATGCCAACAATGGTGATGGCGGTTTACGTCCTTACACTGTGCTTATTGATGAAATGCCTGAAGGGCGCTTTTATGCTGGCACAAACAGCTTAGGGCTAGAGCTTAGAAATACCGATGTTACCCCAGAAGGTGCTGACATTTACGATAACGCTACTGGCACACCTGAAGTGACTAGCGTATCGAATGAAGCCCGCGGTGTGTCTCTAACTACCGAGTGGGATATTAGCGACGATTACACCGCGAAAGTAGTTGCTAGCCGCCGTACATCTAAGTACAAAGCAGGTCTTGATGATGATGGTACTATTTACTCGTTAGACCAATACCCAGAGCGCGGTGAAGCAGACCAAACATCAATTGAAGTTCAATTGAATGGTTACATCAATGAGTACACTGACTTCGTTGCTGGCCTTTATTACTTCAATGAAGAAGGTAGCAACCGCCAAGGTAGCGATTCAAGTTTCGATGGCGGTGGCAACACCCTTCAACTTGATCAAGAAACCACAAGTAAAGCGGTATACCTAAACCTTCGTCATGATGTAACTGACGAGCTTAGCGTGTCTGGTGGTATTCGTTACACTGAAGATGAAAAAGACGCGTCTGCAAACGTATTTGATGCCCTTGGTACTGTTTTCGACTCAAATGAGTGGGACGAAGTAACGTGGGAATTAGCGACTAACTACACCTTTGAAAATGGCATGACAGGTTATGCCACTATTCAAAACGGGTATCAGTCTGGTCAATATCCAGCACGCCCTTATTGCTTGATTGGCGAGTTCTTTGGCGCTGGTGGTTTTGATGATTTAGACAATGCAGTAGCGGCAGTTAATGCAAGCAACTGTTTCGTTGCTTCTGATAACATCACTGCTGTGAACTACGAAGTGGGTGTTAAAGGCCGTATCAATGAATACTTCGATATGAGTGTTGCAGTATTTAATACTGAGTTTGAAGACCTACCGTACCAAGTTAGCCGAGTAAGCGAAGGTGGTTTTGATACAGCAAACTTAGTGGTTGAACAAACCTCTCGCGGTATCGAACTAGACACTACCTTGAACGTAGGCAACTTCAGCATGCTAACCAGCATTGGTTACATGGATGTTGAAGTAGATGAGCAAGACGGCTTTAATCCTGTTGCGCCATTAACGCCTGATTTAACGTTTGCGATTGGCCCGTCATATACCTTCGATCTTGAAGGTGGCGACAAAATTCGCGCACGTATCGACTATTCATACCGCGCAGATATGTACGGTGAGCCTAGCTCAGAGCCTGCTCGCATGACAGAAATTGAAAGCCGTGAATTAGTTAACTTTGATGTGGCGTACACGCCAGCTGATGAGGCTTACACAGTTGCATTGTATGGTCGTAACATTTTTGACGAGCGTTATGACAATGCTCGCTTGAATACGGGCGATTATATTCTGCAAGTATTAAGCAACGACGCTAGCGAGTTTGGCGTACGTTTCTCAACAGAGTTTTAATTAACGAATTGAGTAAGCTAAAAAGCTTAAGAGCAAAAAAATAACCGCTGCATTTGTACTAAATGCAGCGGATATAGACAAACAAAGGCTGGTTTATAACCAGCCTTTTTGTTTTGCGATTCTGGCGGCATCGACACGGTTTGTTGCATCTAGTTTTGCTATAGCTTCAGATAAATAATTACGCACAGTACCTTCTGACAAAAATAGCGTTTTCGCGATATCTTGAGTTTTTAATCCATCTCCCGCGAGCTTCAACGCTTTACTTTCTTTTGCCGAAAGCGGGTTACTGTCATCCAGTGCCATCAACGCAAGTTCAGGGCTAATAACCCTCTCACCTTTTGCTATTTTTTGTAGCGCATTCACTAGGTATTCACTGTCGGCCTCTTTTAGAACAAACCCTTTAGCGCCCAATGCCAGCGCTCGCTTTATATAGCCAGGTTTAGAGAATGTGGTCATTACCACCACTTTGCTGCTGATAGATAAAGCGTTTAGCTTTTCTGCCAAATCTAGCCCCGATACTAAGGGCATTTCAATGTCGGTAAGAATAATATCGGGTGCATCGTTCTTGCCAAGCCAATCTAGTGCTTCTTGTCCATTAGCGCATTTTCCACTTATTTCAAAGTCGTCCTCTAACGACAATAAAGTGGCAATAGCATCACGCACTAAAGATTGATCTTCTACTACTAAGATTCGATTCATTGCTGCTTGCTCGATATGAAATTAGTCATTTTATCTATGTGCACATGCACATGCACTATGCGCTCGGCTCGCTACTATTATGCTTAGCAAGTAGCGGTAATTGAAGTGTAAGCACCGTTGGTGAGCCCCACTGAAACACCACTGAGGCATTAATTAGTTCAGCCCGCTCACGAATACCTTTAACGCCGTTGCCCTCTGTTTGGCAGTGGCTGTTTCCATTGTCTGCAATAACGAGATTCAACATATGGTTTGTACGTTGAAGGGTAAGCGTTACTTGATTGCCCTTGCTGTGGCGCAGAATATTCGTGGTCGCTTCTTTTACTATTAACGACAATTGGGTTTCTTGCAGGGGAGTAAGGTGAGTGAAGCTGCTCTTGTCTGCATCGCTCACTGCATCATTCACCACATTAAAACCTTGCTCAGACAATTTAGCCATGTTTTTAGCTATTTCTTCGCGCAACGATAGGTGTTTAATGCCACTTACCGTTTGCCTAATCTCACTGAGTAATTGCTGAGAAAGCTGAGCCAATGCTTTTACTTCTGCTTGGGCTTCAGCAGTGCGGCCTTTAGTTAGTAGCTTGTCGGCCACTTGAGCTTTCAATGAAATACTACTTAATGCATGGCCAGCTACATCATGAAGATCACGACCTATGCGCTCTCGTTCGGCAATGGCACTTAAAGTGCCTAATGCGGCAGCGTGTTTCGCTTCCTTTTGTTGGAAAAGGGTTTCTTTGCGTTCCATTACGCCAAAGCCAAATAGTACAGCGATGTTTGCCCCTGCGGCGAGGAAGAAAAACAAACCGGTAGGGTACAGATACACTTTCAAAAAAATAAGCGAAGCAGATACTGCCAGTAACAAGATAATGCCGATACTGAAGCGATAATAGTAGCCAACAATAAAGTTAACAAAGCCAAAAAACACCGTGCCACCCGGGTTAACCAAGCTGGTGGTATAGGCTAAAAAAAGCATTGCGGTTAGGTAATAAGGCAGGCGATTTAGGGGTTGATTTACACTCAGTACGTAAAGAATAACAAAGGTGACAAAGCCCATAACAATAAGCGCCATAACCCAGCTGGTTGGCGTTTCTTGCATGAATAGCGGTGGCACAAAATAAAACAGCGAAAAGATTAACGAGCTGTAAGACCACTTCTTTTTACGCCCATGTGCCAGTAAGGGTAAGGCGGGTGCCTGAGCGTCGTTTTTAATTGAATTGCTATTCATCTAGGTATTTCGTCCTTATTGAAATACAACGGCAGACTTGCTGGTGATAAGCAAAGTACCTGAAACAATTAATATAATACCCATTGCAGCATAGAAGTCGAAAGTTTGTTTCCATAAGACTACAGAGGCTGCGGTGATAAGAGCGATACCCATTCCAGACCATATCGCATAAGCAACACCTACCCCCATATGCTTGAGCACAGCGGCAAATAAAATACCAGATACGGTATAAAGCGCGATGGCGCCATAGCCGAAGTACCATTTTCCCCAGCCATCCGAGGCTTTCAATGAAAGTGTCGCTGCTACTTCTGTCACAATGGCTAGGGCGAGTAATAAATAAGTCATGTTTTTCTCCGGTATAAGTCTTAGGTCGTTTAGCTGTTTCGGTTATTTAAGTTTGGCTTTGACTAAACCTGCCCTACTTTGAAAAGCCATAGTTTGAAAAAGCCGTAGATTAAGACGACTTTCTTCAGAACCGCTTCTTATCAAAAAGTAGCTAGTGACGTTTTAGTGGCAACTTTCGGATTGGCCTGTGAAGTACAGCCAGTGTCAGTAGCAGAGGTATTAGTAGCATTAGTTGCAGCACCGTCAACGGCGTTCGAAGTGGCAAGTTTAATGTTTTGGTATCTGGACTCTAGCGTAAAGAGTGAGACTACATACACCGCAACAATAACTGCTGATATGGCTTCAATACGGGCTTCTGGAAACACATACCAAGCAATGAGAATACCCAAGGTACGGGCAATAGTGTGAAAGTAGCCAACCCAGTGTTGAATAGCCCATGATAGCGGCATCCACATGAGTCCGGTTAATATGCCAATACTGAGTGGAAGCGTAGTATGGTCGATAGCGGCAACGGGCAGGGCGATGGCAAATACCAGTAATGCCATGGCCATGCCAATAAAAAACAAGGTATCGAACTCCGTATTTTGGCGGTCTTTCGAAAAGAACCGTTCGCCAGTTAAGTAAGAAAATCCTGAACCAATATAGAAAATAGCGCCCGTACCAAGGTAAAGCATCCAGGTTTGAATCACTTCATCGAAAAAAGGCGCTGTACAACCAATGGCCGCCCAAACCAGAGTGCCAGCCAGTGGCATCGCGATAAAGCGGCGTTGTTTCATAATGTCGCGTTGCTGTTCTAGCGTTAGTGTTTGTGTGTTCATCACGAAGCCTTTTTAGTTAATAAGTAAAAGTGCGTAAGCAGTGATGAAAGTATGTAATGCGCGGCGGGTTTTAGTTAGTCACAAAGGTAAGCAAAGTAATGTGACATTTGTCATGAATAAATTGTGAGGTCGGGCACCGTTAGGCAGTCGGTTGTGGGCAAGAAACGGACATTCAATGCCCAAATAATAGGCTTAAAGTTGTGAGCTAAACTAGCTAGGCTCGCGTTAGGCTCGCAGTGTTTAGTCCTATTGATTTGCTTGTTATAGGGTGGCATTTTCATCTCTTAGGATCATAATACGGTGCCTAATTAACTGTTCTATACCTTGTTTGTGACTCTCATTCATAAAGGAGTCTGATACAGTTGATACTGCTTTTTCAATAGACTTTAATAGGTCATCGAGTAACTTGACTGCTGCTTGCTTTTTAAGGCCAATCTCTTCACCTAGTTTGATGAAATCTTGTCTATCGTATTGACCATATTTACGGTCAAATCCTGTCTCAATATCCAATACACTCTCATGCTCTTCTGTCGTCAAAAGTGGAAGTGCCATATAGGAACCACGGAAGTACTCACTGTAAGGTTGCACAGAAACGACGTCATAAACGGGTGATAACGTCGGTATTGCACCTCTATTCGAATATAAAAGCGAAAAGTTTCTTAAATGATGGTCATTATTGCCAACGACATAACTGAATATTACACGTCGATAGAAGTCTGCATACTGTTGCACTGCCTTTAGGTTTTGTGCAATGAAAGCACCTGCTTTAGAGTAACTTATCGTTTGAAAACCGTTTATGTTGCCGAACTTATCATTGACTCCCATGGCGCTATCAAGTTGCTCTTGGTGCAGCTTGGTACCACTTTCACGATCATAGCGCTGTATAATAAACGCCAACTCACCATTGCTTAGTTGAATAAGACCAAAGGGGGGCACTTGAAACTTACAGGTGCTCGCTATCGTCATGATAGCGTGTTCATTTTCTGCCAAGTGTGGAAATTGCGCTGGTGATGGCTTAATGATGAACGTACCATTTTCTTTGACCAAGACCAATTCGTCGTCAATGACCGTCGCAGACATTTTAGGCTGAAACCCAGAAATGCTCATTTTGCCATTGTGTGACGTCGGATAGGACTCCAAGTCCTGCCTATCGAAATTTACCATTGGAGATACTTTCAATGTACCAAACAAATGGCGCACTCCGACATCAGAAAAACCTTCGTACTTTGTTCTCTTGGGTAATGTTTTAAGCGTAATTCTACAGTTATTCATTTTCTATAATTGGCTTAATAGCAACCGCTCCGAGCAAATCTTCACCATTATTAACAAGTAGGCCAAATTCATCCCGCTCATCTATTTTTTGTGCACGTGCATACTGCTTTAGTAGCCATCCCTCGGGTAACAAAGACTTAAAGAATGGAAAGAGTGTTTCAGAATTGTACGGAAATTCATTCAAAGGCAGTGACAATGATAAGGAAGGTCCAAAATAGTCTCTCCGATAGCTAAACGTATACCCTTTTACGTGCTTTTCTAACACACCTACGCGCTTGTTGTACAAAAAAACATCTGCTCTCAGCTCGCCCACAGCGACATTCCTAATGTATCTAGAAAGCTTTCAATGGTGGATAATTTAGCATTAAAAAATGCATCTTTATCTTTGAAAAGTTTGCGTACTGTGTTGGTATGTAGGCCGCTCTGCATAGCTATGAGTTCTACATCTATGGAATTTGTATAAAGTGCATTTACGCAAGTAAATGTCTCTTCAAGAGAGAGATATTTCTGACTTTCTGGTTCAGAAGCTTTGCTTAGCTGACGCAATTCATCTGATATCTGAACTAAACGCTCTGATACACGAGTTGCTCTGGTTTGATCACTCATTTTACATCCTAGTGTTATTTTATACACCTATATAGGCAACATATAACACTAGACTGTTACTGTAAAGCAGTGTAAACGTTATAGTGTTAAAAAGGCTCAATAAAAACCAAAAATTAACTCTATAGTGTTATTTTGCTCATATATTTATGTAGGTCAGAAAATGGTATTGAGTAGTACTTTGCTGACTGGAATTGTAGCGAGAGAACGGAGCGTCTCCTTACTATACCAGTCTGCTTAGAGACTACAGCAGACAAGCGAATCAGTAACTTCAAAGGTCCGCTTAACACTCATCGGTGTCATTAAGCTCTGAATGAGCCAATGTCTGTAATACGTACAGTACGGCCTGTCAGATATAATTGAGTCGGTTGCTGATATTTCGTTTTAGATCGAGATAATCCTGAGGTAATCACACCTTTGGTAATCACCCTAATTCACTTTATCTGAACAACAGCACCTGCCTGTACTGCCTCAGCTTACCTGTTTTTTTAGTCGCTTTTTCAAAACCGAATCGCCATCGGTTTTCGATAACAATAGGCTGTCAGTAATACTAAGCAGAGCAACAACCGCCATCATGGCCATGGCAATTTTGAAGTTGATAAGCGACGGGTCACTACTTGAGTTGCCTACCATTAGTGAAGCAACGGCGAGCATAAGCGCAGAAATGGTGATCCCCATGCCACGGTTCATTTGCATCAATATAGCCCCAAGCGTATTTGCATCGCGCATTTTATCTTTTGGCACATCCGCAAAGGCAATTGTGTTTAACAAGGTTAAATGCATCGACCTATTCACACCGCTAACAAACAAAATAACAGCAATAATCAACGATGAGCTTTGTTGGGTAATTAACGATAGCGCTACAAATCCCAGCGAAATCATAATGCCATTTACGATAAGCACCCGCTTAAAACCAAAGGTATTCATTATCCATGTCGTCGCTGGCTTAATGGCAATATTACCTACAAACAGCCATAGCAATAATGTTCCTGCTTCTACTGGCGAGTAACCCATACCCAACTGCAGCATAAGCGGCACCAAAAATGGCGCACTGCCTAGGGCAATACGTACCACCGAGCCGCCATACATTGATAGTCGAAAGGTTCGATATTGCATGGCTTCAAAGGAAAACAAAGGTTTGTTTGCACGGCGAATATGAAGCACTGCAGTTAACAATAATGAAAGCCCAAACACGGTCACCCCGCCGCCCAGTAGGGTAGAGGTGTTGTGACCAGCAAATAGCTCTATACCAGCCATGAAAGAGGCGAAGCCTATACCGGTAAGCAGAAAACCTACCACATCAAACTTACCTACATTCGCGGTGAAGTTCTCAAGCAAATAAGCGGAAGCGATAAGGGCGAATATGCCTAGTGGCACATTCATAAAGAATATCCATTGCCAACTTAGGTGGGTGGCAATCCAACCGCCAAGGACAGGACCAAGAATAGGCGCACTTAATGCGGGCCACGTAATAATGGCCACGGTTTTAACCAACTTTTCTTTGGGTAAGTCTCGCAGCACCACTAAGCGACCTACGGGCACCATTAGCGCACCGCCAATACCCTGCATAATACGAGACAAAGTAAAGCTAGTTAGGTTAGTGCTAACACCGCACAGTATCGATGCCACCACAAAAATAACAATGGCAGCCATAAACACATTACGGGCACCGAATTTGTCGGCCACATAACCGCTTAGCGGAATAAAAAAGGTAACGGCAACAAGGTAGGCAGAAACGCCAATAGAAAGCTGGGTTGCTGGCACGCCGAAATCAGCGGCAATAACGGGAAGCGCGGTGGTGATCACCGTGGCATCCAGAATTTCCATAAACAAGGCCCCAGCAACAAGTAGGGCCGTTGCGGTATCGCGACTAAATGATCTCAAATGCGCGCACTACGCGGGCTACGCCCGTTATGTTCCTTGCAATATCTACAGCAGCGTTAGCTTCCGCATTGGTTAGCCGACCCATTAAGAACACTTCAGAGTCTTGCACTACTACACTTACCTGTAACGCTGGCACACGTTCGTCGGCCACTATTTTGGTACGGACTTTTGATGCAAGCCAAATATCATTAGCTTGGGTACCCGCGCCAATAGGCTCACCGATGCGAATTTGATTATGAATCTTCTTTAGGTAATCGACTTCCTGCGCCCGTCTAACCGCCTCATCAATCAACGCTTGCGTGGGGGCTTGGCCGGTAAGCAAAGCAATGCCGTTGTACATATCGACCTGAAGATTGGTTTGCTCTTTTAGCGCTTCACTTTTAGACCACTGATAAGCCACAGCACGACCAGCGTTTTGATCGTCAAGTTGAGTGCCAACGGTGCGTCTGTCGTTTGCCACTTTCGCTGCCATTGCACCAGCGGCGCCAACGGCTACCACGCAGCCCTGTAATTGCATCACAAAAAGCAGTGATGCAAGAATAATACTTAACGTTTTAACTCGTTTCATAAGTGGGTAAACGTTATTCGTCTCCATGATCGGCTGGGAATAGGCTGTCATCAATGCATTCACATAAGTTGTGAATAACCAACAAGTGAACTTCCTGAATACGGGCAGTGCGGTTAGAAGGCACACGCACTTCAACATCGTGCTCGCTTAAGAAACCTGCCATCTCACCACCGTCTTTGCCGGTTAAAGCAACAATGGTCATATCGCGAGATAGGGCTGCTTCCATGGCGGCTATTACATTGCGTGAGTTACCGCTGGTTGATATAGCAAACAAAATATCGCCAGACTGACCTAATGCACGCACTTGCTTAGCAAAAATCTCATCGTAGCTATAGTCGTTAGCAATTGACGTAATAGTAGAAGTATCAGTACTTAACGCAATAGCAGGAAGGCTAGGGCGATCGCGTTCATAGCGGTTAAGCATTTCAGAAGAAAAATGCTGTGCATCACCTGCTGAACCACCATTACCACAGCTTAAAATCTTATTGCCGCGAATTAGCGCTTCAACCATCATCATGGCTGCTTTTTCAATTGATTCAGGCAAAATTTCAGATGCAGCAATTTTGGTTTGAATACTTTCAGTAAAATTCGCTTTAATTTGTTCAATCATACTTCTATTCTCTGCATGTCAGGATATCAAGCAATCTCAATAATGAGTGCTCTTCACGCTGTAGGAGGTAGGGCTTGAGAATTTGGCTCAGGCAGTACTTAGGCTTCCGTAAACACGCTGTAAACCCATCCATGGGAGCTCCGCCGCCGCATCCATGCGGCGGAGGGTTTACTACAGCCTAAGTACTACCTACACCTATTCACTAGCACACCTAACAGCTACGCGCTTTTTATCCGATATTTTTAAGCCACTGAAGGTCGCTTCCGTCAATGGCGATAACGTCTATGCGTAATGGGGTAGACGCGGGATTAAGCTCATTATCTAACAAATAGAACGCAAACGCAGCCTGAATTCGTTGAAGTTTCTTCATTGTGACAAATTCGGCAGCGTGACCATACTGCGATTTTTTGCGAAACTTCACTTCTACGCAAACAATGGTGTCGCCATCTTGCATAACAATATCGAGTTCACCACGTCTAGTTCGGTAATTACGACAACGTAATGTAAGCCCTTGTTCCTCTAAGTAATCAACGGCCTTCTTTTCTGCTGCATTCCCTTGCAATACGGACAATGTAGTTTACTCCATTAGCATTTGCACGCGCTCGTTACGAATAACGGCTTGAGGTAAATTTCGTTCTACTTCATTGTTTTTATTCAGCGTAAGTGTGCCGGTTAACCCGTCGAATGTTATGTACGACAGGGTATTAAGCATCCCTAATTGAGGAAGTAACTCGTAAGCATCTACACCGAAGGCGAACAGTCTATTTTGCAACGTGCTGCGATCGGGCCAGGTTTGCTTAGTTTCTTGAGCAAGTTGCTGCCATTTATGATCTGGCATCATCCAAGGCATATCGATAAAGCGTACGTTTTGTAAATCACGCCATTGGTTCTTGCCGCTGTTGTAATCCATTGAGCGAGAGGTCGCATAAACAGGCACTTGTTTTCCATCGTACGGGTTTAAACTCGCTTCAATAATGGGGTTAAGAAGCTCGGTATCTTGCGGCGATGCGAACGCGACAATGGCATCGATGTCTCGCCTGCTACGGGGCATGTTGTAGACTTCTTCGTTCGTCATGTATTCAATTTGGTTAATGCGCTGATTACTTTGCGCTACATCTAAAGCTTGGGTGATGCCTTCTCGTAACGATTCACTATCATTAAATGTTACTGAGGTAATATTGGCCTTTCGGGCTTGCGCTTCTTGTTCGTGCAAGGTGTTCCAACGGGATTTAAACGCATCGTTCATACGCTGGTACAAGTTACTTTGTGCCGCAATAACGATAGGGGCTCTAAAACCTTTGCTATAAATAAACTCTGCAAGCTGGTTTGCTTCATCTTCCGGCGCAAGGGCGAAATAATTAACGGCCGGTGCAGCGCTTGAAGGCATCTCAGATTCAGCGTTAACTGCTTCTGGGTCTAAAGGCTCTGAGTTTACTGAGGCTGAGCTATCTAACATTGTCGGCATTTCGTCTGGTCGGTTTAACGCTAGCATGTTCACGCCAGGTGGTAACGCTGGTATTAATTGCTCGACGGTTTCTTTTAGTAGCGGACCCACTATAAATTTAGCGTCGCCAATGGCGGCGACCATGGTTTGTGTATCGGCGTTGGTGGTATCTACAAACCGAATGGCAGGCAAGCTATTTGGGTTGCTGCTTCGTTGAAGCTGTTGGTAATAGCCCGCCATAATGCCGTCTTTCACTGCTTCACCGGTAGCTGCAAGTCTTCCGCTTAACGGCAATAGCACGACGAGTTCGCGAATTTGAGGGGCGGTGAGTTCTTGAGCTAAGGCAACCTCTTTAGGTAAATGCTGTGCCAACATATGGCCTGCATAAACCTGTTGGTATTGCGCAATTGACTGATTCAACTGCTGCGAGTTTCGTGCGCTTTCAATGGTTAATTGACGAAGGGCAAAGAAGGGCTGCAACTTAGGGTATTCGTTTTCACTTTGCGTAAGTGCATCGGCAGGTATTTGATTCAGAAATGTCCACACCTGCGCCACTTTTTGCTCATCTTCTAGCTCGGTAGACAATACGCTATTGGCCGCCTTAGCCCACAACCCTTGCTTGGCATAAAGGTCTGCTTGTAGGGCTGCCAGTTTGGCAATAAGGGCAGGGCTAGTTTTTACGTCTTCTAACATTGCCGTAAGTTGTGCTGGCGATGAAGAAGGGTCGTTCTGGTACGCCATTGCAACATGTATGGCGTAGCTGTCTTGTAGCGAGGTAGCTACACCGTCTTGTTTCATTTCAAACAAGATTTGCTGCGCTAAAATGGTATCGCCTTGCGCGAGATAAAGACCCACTGCATCTAGCAGTAAGGTATCTCGCTTCACTTTATCCCTGGTTTGAAGCCATACTTTTTTGGCTTCCACCAGCTTGTGTTCAGGCGTAATGTGCTGCTCTACTGGTGCTGCTACTGGTTCAGTATTGATAACTTTAGGTGCCGAGGTGGGTTCAGGTGTGCTCCCGCAGCCTGCTAAATATAGCACGCTGGTGGCTGTCACCATTGCAAAGGTAATGCGCTTTGTAAAATGTCCAATGTGACCCACAGTCTGTTTCCTTTCACTTCGTTTAACGGCAAGTAGCGGCAAGTTTATCCTAACCACGATGAAAATCTACGTTTGCCGACGTAAACTAGCCCAATGGCGTGGTACACTTTCTTTATTATTCGTTATTTTTATTGTTTCTATGACCCATTTCGCCACCTTGTATATCGTTCCTACACCTATCGGCAACCTTGATGATATTAGCGCCAGAGCTATCGAGGTATTAAAACAGGTTAATTGGATTGCTGCGGAAGATACACGACACAGCTCGCGATTGTTACAGCACTTCAGTATTTCTACCCGTACCTTATCGCTGCATGATCACAATGAAGACAAACGTACCGCAATGCTAGTGCAGCGCTTGAAAGACGGCGAATCGGTGGCGTTAATCAGTGATGCGGGTACGCCGTTAATTAGCGACCCAGGTTTTGTATTTGTGAGGCGCTGTCGCGAAGAAGGTATTCCTGTTACTGCATTGCCAGGCCCATGTGCCGCTATTACCGCGTTAAGTGCTTCAGGGCTGCCAACAGACCGATTCATTTTTGAAGGTTTTTTACCGGTAAAAACTCAAGCCAAAGACAACCAACTTGCTGAATTAAAAGAGCGCACCTGCACGAGCGTATTTTATGAAGCCCCGCGCCGTATTTTAGCCACAGTAAGAGACATTGCCCGTGTGCTAGGAGACAGGCACATTGTGGTAGCCAAAGAGCTGAGCAAAACCTTTGAAACCTATGTGAGTGGTACTCCGGGTGATGTTATTGAATATTTGGAAGCTGATGCCGCCCACCAAAAAGGTGAGTTCGTGGTAATGGTGTCGCCAGCCCAAGTGAATTTATCTGAAATATCGGCTGAAGCCATGTCGCTTTTAACCACGTTATGTGATCACATGCCATTGAAAAAAGCGGCAGCCGTTGTGGCCGATCACTATGACTTGAAAAAGAATGCCTTGTACCAAGCTGGGCTTGAAGCAAAAGGTGCAAAAGAAGCAGAAGAGACTGATTGATCTCATACCTGGGGGTTGAGGGTACCTATCTAACAATATAGTTAATACGAGGTAGGTTTAGCGCATTTTGCACTATTGCTTATCGCGTTAAGTGTAAGGTTGGAGGATAGTTATGAGTCAGCAACTCTTAAGAATTGAGATGCCGGAGGGTAAGTGGGTCGTCGATATTTTTGGTAAAGCCGGCGATTCAGGTGAGTATGATTTGATTCATCCCAAAACTCAGGTGAAGATAGCCTTAGCCGATGAAATGCATGGCTTTCGGTACAATCTAACAGGCCCTGAAGGTACCCCATTTGCCATTTATCTTGATGATACGGTTATCGCGGAAGGTACGGTAGATAAAAGCCAAAACCTTAACGGTACTGGTATTTTATAGAATAGGTGCTTATCAACTACGCTTTATTCAAGCGCCACAAATAAAAATGCCCGCTAGCGTTCAGCGCTGCGGGCATTTGTTTTTAAAAGTCGCTATCTATTGTTTATGACAAGCGGCCTTTAAAATCTTCGTAAGTAAACTGTCGAACGATTTCAAACTCACCGTTTTTGCGCAATATACCAATGGTGGGGTGTTCAACGCCGTTAAAAAATGACGTTTTCACCATGGTGTAGTGCATCATGTCTTCAAACTGCACTCGGTCACCCGCTTTTAATGGCGCATCGAAAGAGTAAGTATCAATGACATCGCCCGCTAAGCAGGAGTTTCCACCTAATCGGTAATCACACGCTCTCACACCGGGGAGGTCAGCATTTAAAATAGTAGGTCGATAAGGCATTTCAAGTACATCCGGCATGTGTGCGGTGGCTGAAATATCTAAAATGGCAATGTCGCCATCGTTGGTCACCACGTCCACGACTTCAGCAATCAATGGTCCGGTTTGCCATGCAACGGCAGAACCGGGTTCCAGAATTACATCTAAATGCGGATAACGCTGTTTAAAATCGCTAAGAGTTTTGATTAGATGTTCTACATCGTAACCTTCGCGAGTCATCAAGTGGCCGCCACCTAAGTTTAGCCACTTTAACTGACCTAAGTAATCGCCAAAGCGTGCCTCTATCGCGTTAAGCGTACGTTCGGTAGCGAATGAGTCGCACTCACAAAGATTATGACAATGGAAACCGTCAATACCCGATAAATCTACGCCTTCTAATTCGCTGACACGAAGCCCTAATCGCGAACCAGGCGCTGCGGGATCGTAAAGCGGGGTATCTGCTTCTTGATGTTCTGGATTAATGCGCAAACCCAAAGATACGCCCGCAAGCGCATCTTTGTGAGCTTGCCACTGTGACAGACTATTAAACGACAAGTGATTCACCAGCGTAGCCAGCTCTTCTATATCCGCCTTTTTATACGCAGGAGAATAGGCGTGGACTTCTTTACCCATTTCAGCGGCTAATTTGGCTTCCCACACCGAACTTGCTGTTGCACCATGTAAATAAGGCTTAATGATGTCGAAGCTCGACCACATTGAAAACCCCTTTAAAGCCAGGATTATTCTAACGCCTGACTCATCTTGTACATGTTTCATCAACTCAAGATTTCGGATGAGTTTTTCCTCTTCAAGCACATAGCAAGGAGAAGGGATATCTGTTCGTTGCGTTAAGTCTGCCAACCTTTATTTGCTCCAGTTACAGTATAATATTACTTAGTGAATGGGCTGCTATCACATTCAAGTACGTGCCACGGTAGGCCGTGCTCGTTAAGCATATCCATGAATGGATCTGGATCAAATTGTTCCATGTTCCAAACACCGTTTTCTTTCCAAGTGCCGTTTAGCATTAGTGCTGCGCCAATCATGGCCGGAACACCTGTGGTGTAAGATACCGCTTGTGCACCCACTTCATCATTACACTTAGCATGTTCACAGTTGTTGTAGATGAAGATGGTTTTTTCTTTGCCATCTTTCATGCCCGTAATGTAAGTACCAATACAGGTCATGCCGGTATAGCCTTCAGCCAGTGAACCTGGGTTAGGCAGTACTGCCTTTAAGAACTCCAGCGGCACGACTTTTTGGCCTTGGAATTCTACCGGTTCAATACTGGTCATGCCTACGCCTTCTAATACGCGAAGGTGTGTAAGGTATTCATCACCAAAGGTCATCCAAAAACGAGCACGTTTAAGGGTAGGAAAATGCTTCACCAAAGATTCCAATTCTTCATGGAACATTAGGTAAGACGCGCGCACGCCAATGTTTTGGTAATCTAAATCTTCACGCACGCTCAGTGGATCGGTTTCTTTCCACTCGCCATTTTCCCAGAAACGACCACGTTGAGTAATTTCACGAATATTGATTTCAGGGTTGAAGTTGGTTGCGAACGCTTGACCGTGATCACCACCATTACAATCAACAATATCCAAATAGTGAATTTCGTCAAAATAGTGTTTAGCCGCGTAAGCTGTGTACACGTTGGTTACACCTGGATCGAAACCACTGCCTAACAAGGCCATGATGCCTGCGTCTTTAAATTTCTGCTGGTAAGCCCACTGCCAAGAGTATTCGAATTTAGCTTCGTCTTTTGGCTCGTAGTTTGCGGTGTCTAAGTAGTCGGTGTTAGTCGCTAAACACGCGTCCATAATAGGCAAGTCTTGGTAAGGCAACGCAAGGTTAATTACTAGGTCAGGCTTAACATCGTTAATAAGCGCTTCTACTTCTTTGGCGTTATCGGCATCAAGGGCAAATACACCTTTAACGCGGTCTGCACCTACTTCTTGTTGCAAAGCTTCACACTTAGACACTGTGCGGCTGGCAAGAAAGATTTCGTCAAAGTGCTGTGGTAAACGTGCACACTTTTTTACGGTTACTGAGGCAACGCCACCAGCACCAATTATTAAAACGCGAGACATAATAATTAATCCCTAAATAAGCTAATGAATTTTGGGCTGAATGCTAGCAGACGATACCAAATTGGCAAGCAAAGACAGCATAGGTTCGACAAAAAATAGTCATCGTAAACACAAGGAAAACGAATAAGCATAATTTATACGCGATAACGTCTATTCTGGCATTGTATTGATTGGAGGGGAAACCACAATTTTGTCGCCTACGCGATAATAAGGATAGAGCAACAGCTGTTCCTCGTCGTTAGGGCATGCCGCACTGATCGCAATAGCATCTAAGCGGGTATGCTTTTGCGTTTCAACCGTCGCGGCATATACGAGAATACTGTAACTGTCAGAGTCTGTAGTGGTGTCGATTATTCGCCACTGCAAGCACTCTATTAGCTGACTTTCATCGATACGGTAATTAGTCTCTTCGCTGAATAAACAGCCAACTTTGCCATTTTCATAAATAGCGGCAAAGGGATAGAAAACTGAACTGGTAGACAGTACCAGCTCGCATAATTTAAGTGCCCTAGAAACCAGTATGTTTAAAGGGGGGGGTAAGCTACTTGTTCCTTTTATCATGGTGCATCTCCTAACGATTATTGCGTTTGAGCGGTAGCTATGAGTAACGCGAAGCTAGATACAACCAGGCTGAGCTTTAAGATAAATACTTTCCACAGCCTTGATATTAGGTTAAACGAATGTGTGGGTCTATAAGATCAAGGGTTTTTATTTTTTCTGGCGCCTTGCATACCGCCAGTGTGAAGGATGATAAGTGTCTGTCCTTTTTCAAAGGCACTCGGGGAGGCATTCGTTGACGTAAACGTTGCTAGTAAGTGTTTAAGTGCCCAAAACACCTTTCCAGAGTAAACCCCTTCAATTTCAAACGGCATGGTTTGATTGAAGTTTTCACAGAATGTTTGCAGGTAAGGAGGAATTTTCCCGTATCCACCGCAATGAAAATCATGATTAATGCTGAATTGGTTTGTTTTGTTAGCGGCCGAAGCAGATGCTTGAGCGGGAATTGAAGTATGAGCAAGATTAAGTGCAAGCCCCGGCGTTAGAAATTGCTCGACAAGCCCTTCTAAATATCCTTCTCCTTTTAACACCCCGATGCCAATAGCGTGTTGATGAGGTGAGAGAGCAGAGGTTAATCCTGCCAAAGTCGCGCCACTAGCCACAGGGGCAATAATACGGTCAAAGGGGATGTCTATTTCGTTTACAACTTCCTGAACGCCTTTTATCGCTGCCATTTGGCTTCCGCCTTCAGGAATGATTAACGCATCAGGAAACTTTTTTTGTAGGCCTGTTAAATAAGCCGGGTTATCTCTTTGTTGGTAGGTTCCTTTATTCACGTAGAGAATTTGAGCGCCCCATTTTAGTAAATCCTGAATCATGGGGCTGGGGTGTTTTGTGTAATCGCCGCGAATAATAGCGTGAAAAGGAATATTCAGCTGATTACACAAATAACCTAATGCGTGCAAATGGTTGGAAAACCCTCCGCCAAAACTGACTACTGAGGAGGGGGGCTGGCTGTACAAACCCGAATTTACACTCAAGCCCGATCCGGTATCTAAATCCACTGTGTGCGGGGGGGTAAGATTAAACGCGTGCTTTAATTTGCGCCATTTATTGCCTGAAATGACGGGGTGTATTCTATCGTCACGCTTTACAAACATTGAAACATGTTCAGCACCTTCCCAGTCTGGCGTGAAGGGCTCGAGCGGCGAGGGTAAGCACAGTGTGTCGGCAAAACGTTCTAAATTCAAAATGCGCTGTTCAAATGATCAATGTGGCAATCACAACAGTATAACTAGAGCACACCGTAAAATAAAAAGTGTATCGCTTTTTGGCCTCGTCGTTTTTGGTTTTTCACTTCAATGTTGGGGTTGAAGTATCTGGAGCATAAACGCAGTGGCTCAGATTTTAAACGACATATATAGAAGGTACATAAACATGTTTCAATGCCGTTTTACCTCTTTAAACCTTGTTATCGCATTAGGAATATCACTTTTGGTTCTATCGAAAAATGTGCTGGCGCAAAGCGTACCTGATTATGTAACCAAACAGGTGCCTGAGGCGAAAGTGGTGGGTAATGCTATGTTTACGTATCTTTTTTGGGACGTATATGACGCTACGCTCTATGCCCCTAAAGGAAAGTGGCAGTCTGACGCGCCATTTGCGTTAAAGCTAGATTACCAACGAGGGCTAGACGGTAAAAAAATAGCACAGCGTTCTGTAGATGAAATGCGCAAGCAAGGTATTAGCGACGAAGCAATGTTAAGTGAATGGGAAGACAAAATGGTCGCGCTTTTCCCCGATGTTGAAGACGGTGATGTTATAACCGGCGTGGCTACCGCAAACCGAGCCAGTGAGTTTTATATTAATGGCGAGCTAGCTGGCACTATTGAGGATACAAACTTCACGCAGTCTTTTTTCGATATTTGGTTATCAGAAAAAACCTCTGAGCCTAAATTGCGTAAAGCCTTGTTACAAAAGTAATAAGCATATTCTTTATGGAGCATGGGCAGCGCTCGACGCTTATTAACAAAGTTTATCAAATAAGCTTCCCAACAAGGCCCATAAATAAAGGCTATAAACACAAAAATTAACTATAAAATTAGCTAAAACGATCAGCTTATAAAAAATTAAAGCGCATTAACAAGCGCAGTGAATTGTACTTCTTTAGCGAAAGGCTTATTGAAAAAGTAAGTCGCTAAGCAGCCAGTAGCTAAGCAGACAGATATGTAAATCAAAAATCGAGGTCATAATGAAATTTATACAACGCACGGTGTTAGTCGGGCTTTTATCTTGCCTTACTCTTATAGCCGGATGTTCTACATCGGTAGATGGCAATACATACAAGCAAGTTTCACCCACGTTTAATATTGAGGAATTCTTTGCGGGCAATGTTCGAGCATGGGGAATAGTGCAAAATCGTTCCGGCGAAGTGGTTCAGCGCTTTGTAGTAGATATTGAGGGTAAAAACGAGGGCGGCACATTAACGCTAGATGAGACATTCACCTACGGAGTAGGCGAAGGGCCAAAAACTCGTACGTGGAAAATTGTAAAACAAGCCGATGGCACCTATGTGGGCAATGCGGGTGACATCGATGGCCCTGCAACAGGCACTTCATACGGTAACGCATTTAACTTTCACTACAATATGGATTTACCGGTTGATGACACAACTTACGCCGTTACCTTCGATGACTGGTTTTGGGCATTTGACGATAGTGCCATGATGAACCGCTCATACATTAGAAAGTTTGGCGTGGTGATGGCAGAGGTGACCATCTTTATGCAGAAACAACCTTAATAAATAGTTTACCTATGGTAACGGGGGAAGGTGAAAACAACACCCAACCCGTGCCCTTGCATAAGCGGGTCGTGCACAAACCACAGCTTACCTTTATGCAGCTTTATGATTGCCGAAACGAGCGATAACCCCAATCCATTTCCTTCACAGGTTCTGCTTTTATCAGCCTGAAAGAAGCGGCGTTCTAAGCTATCAAGTTCATGTTCATCAACACCCTTACCATTATCGTTTACGCTAATAATCACATGCGAAGATGTGGCGGTGAGTTGTAGCGTTACGGTTCCGCCATCAGGGGTGTATTTTATGGCGTTGTCCAATACATTTGCCACTGCTTGAAACAGCAAGTTAGGATCGCCATAGAACTGAATGTTAGACAGTTGGCTAATAAGCTTAATATCGCGGTCTTCGGCCAATGGCTGATATAAATCCTCCACATCGGTTACCATATCGCTAAGCTCAGTTTCACAAAACCCTTCTTTTTTGTGAACTGTTTCTAGTTTGCTAATACGCAAAAGACTGTTGAACATGTTTAACAGTTTGTCAGCTTCGTAGGTCGTATCGTGTCGTAGCTTTTCATCATCAATATGTTCTAAATTATTGCGTAAGCGAGCCAGCGGTGTACGTAAATCGTGGGCAATGCTGTCGCTTACCGACTTTATGTTATTTACCGCACTCTCAATGGTATCGAGCATATGATTGAACACGACCGCCAATCGACTTAAGTCATCCCAACTGCTGTCTATTTCTAATCGCTCTTCCAAATTACCGGTTCGAATAATGTAATCAGCAGTTTGTGCCATACGGTTTATGCGTTTAACCACGTAAAGTGCGACCGCAAAGCTTATGGCGCCCAATACACACAGCAAGGCAATAATTATCCAACCAAACGTTTTTCCTAACCACTGTGCACTGTATAAATCATCGATATTGCGGCCAACAAATAAAGAATAACCCGCAAGGTTTACTTCTTCGTAAAGAATGCTGTTGATGGAGTCAGAAAACGAATAGCTGTTGCTGTCTTGCGCAGTGCTGACTTCCCCACCAGTGAACGCTGGTAAGTTGATAATGCTAGTGAAGGAAGTGCCAGAGTCAACACTTGTACCCATGGCAATAGGCCACGTTGGATAATTGCCTGCTACTATCTGGTTTTCGCTGTCGCGAAGTACCACAATTAATCGAGATGGCGTAAAGGAGTGGGAGGTGTCGGTTTCGTTCGAATCTGGCAAAAGACTTGGTGTGGCTCTTGTCTGAATATTGCTGATTACGACTTCAATACCTGCTTGTTCATGTAGTAGGGTAAACGCATACGTTTCTGCATCAACCGCAGCGCTTGCCTCACGAATAAATACGTCACTACTGGCAAGACGCCAGAAGTAAACGATAAATAAAATAGCAACAAGCGCTAATGAGGTAAGTAATACCCCAACACGGAAACTAGAACTGCGGGTGAAATTACCTATTGCTAACACACAACAGGGTCCGCAATTCTGTATCCCGTGCCTCTCACGGTTTCAATCAGAGGAACGTTAAATGCTTTATCAACCTTTTGTCGCAAACGGCTGATATGCACATCGATAACGTTAGTTTGCGGGTCGAAATGATAATTCCAAACTTGTTCCAACAGCATACTACGCGTTACCACTTTTCCTTGATGGCGCAATAAACACTCTAACAGTTGAAACTCTTTGGACTGTAAGTCTATCTCAGTATCACCCCGTTGCACTTTCCTATTAACAAGGTCAAGCGTGAGGTCGCCCACTTTAATAAGTGTTTTGTCACCGCTTTCACGTTCTCTTCCTGCCAACCCTTCAACCCGAGCAAGCAGCTCTTCAAACGCAAAAGGTTTAGTTAAGTAATCATTGGCACCAGAGCGCAGGCCGCGCACTTTGTCTTCCACCTGGCTTTTCGCACTAAGCAGTAGTACAGGGGTAAGCACGTTGTCATTTCGTAAACGTTCCAAGATAGTAAAGCCGTCTAATAAAGGAAGCATTACATCTAGTACAATAACATCTACATCATCGGACAAGGCTTCAGCTAAACCTCTTTCGCCATCACGCGCTGCAACGCAGCTGTGCCCTTCACCAATAAATCCTTTTTCAATGTGAGCGGCAACCTTGGGATCATCTTCAACAAGTAGCACATTCATGATTTTGGTACTTCTAATTAATGGAGTTAAATATCAACGTTTATACATACAATCTATCGTGTTGCGATCACTTTGAGATGCTATCAGCACCCCTATTAAAACGGACATTTGCGTTGTATGGCGTAAAATGTTGAATGTCCCCACGGGCACATTTCATCTGTACTTCATGCCAGTATTCAGGGGTCATTAGGTCACCATGTAACGACTTTAAAATATCCTTAAGTATCCGTTTTCCAACAATAAAGTGCTCAAACTGCTCAGGGAAAACATCGGTTGGCCCAACCGACAACATGTCCATCGCGTAAGGGTCATCTGATTTGGGTAGCGCCCTAAAATGACGTTCGTTCATTAAACATATTTCATCATAGTCGTAAAAGATAACTCTGCCATGTCGCGTAATACCGAAATTTTTATGCAGCATGTCGCCAGGGAAAATATTCGCCATGGCTATTTGTTTAATACATAGCCCTAATTCGTTTAATGCACTGCGCACTTTATCTTCATCTTCTTCTTGTTGAAGGTACAAGTTAAGCGGCGTCATTTTGCGTTCTATGTATAAATGCCTTATGACCAGTTCGTCTTCAGTAAATTCTAGGCTAGAGGCGCAGGTTTCCTTTAACTCATCAATGAGTAATGGGTCGATACGAGACAGAGGAAAGCGAAAGTTAACGTATTCATGGGTGTCTGCCATGCGGCCGACACGATCTGACATTTTTACTAACCGGTAGCAGTCTTTAACATGCTCACGAGTAATTTTCTTACTTTCAGCAAACTCATCTTTGATGATTTTAAACACCACACCGTAAGAGGGCAGGTGGAAAACCATCATTACCAATCCTCTAATACCAGGCGCGGCCTCGAAGTGATCGTTAGTGGTATCCATATGATCGAGGAAGTTACGATAAAACACTGTTTTCCCGTGCTTGTAATGGCCCAGTGCCATGTAAAGCTCAAAGTGTTTTTTATTGGGTAGGAGTTCTTGCAGAAACGCAGCCACTTCTGCTGGGTTTTGGGTATCAGCCATGAAGTAACTTCTGGCAAAACCGAAGATAACGCTTAAATCACTTCTGTGTGTAAGCAATGCGTCTACAAACAAGGTATGCTCATCACTACGTTGCAATGAGATAACAAAAGGAAGGGTTTCTTCTGGCATGCATATTCTGCCAATAAGATACGCTGATTTTCCTCTAAAAAACGTGGGCTTTAGAAGTTCGACGGTATGAACGCTGGCCAATTGCTGTGTGGTTAATCGCTTTCTAAGTGCTTCTTCAAGGTTTTGCATGTCACGTTCGTAGTCTTCAAAAGGGATGCCGTAGCGATAGATTTTGAAAATAGACACGTACATCTCACGTACCGTGGTAGTGGTGTCGAAGCTGTGAATGACTTTATCTCGGTCTTGGCCGGGTAAAAAGCAGCGACTTGGCAATACAAACATCATGCTGTTGTCTATTTTGCGGTGCTTGAATAAACGTCCAATCACAGAATTGTAAAAGGTTTCGGCTAGCTCAAATTGCGGGTGGCCTTCAAGTTGTCGTGCGAAGGTCTTCTTTAGGTCTTGCCAAAATTCGTCATTTTTTTTGTGTACTTCAGTTAAATGGTAAACATCGGCAACGGCATCTGAAAGGCTTTGTTCGTAAATAGTAATACGCTCTTTTGACGCTAACTGAATTTCTTTCCATTGGCCTTGTTCAAACCGCGATTGGGCACCTCTCGTAATTCGAGTAAACCAGCGGTAGCTTTTATCAAAATGAGAAAGAATTTGATAAGCAACTTTTTTAGAAAGGGTGACATCCAGCATAATTTAGCCTTTAACAATAAGTGATTTTCCATGCAGCGCAGTGAGTTTTATTTTTAAGTTTGGCTGCATGTACTTTACTAAAGTAACAAAAATTTTCGATAAGCTACTGGAAAATTAGCCTAAAAGTGTTTTTTTATACTTTCGTTTAATATAGTCTTGACCTTACTTTCTTCATCCACGTATTCGACAATACTTTCGCTGCTACCAATTCTATGTGGCGATATAAGTACTTCTAGATTACTAAGAGTAGACCATGAGCTTCAACATTCTGATTTGTGATGATTCGGCGCTAGCGAGAAAAATGGCGCGCCGTAACTTGCCCGATGGATTAGCGAGTGAAATTTATGAAGCATCTAATGGTGTGGATGCGCTCGAAATAATGGGGCATCATCGCATCGACTTAGTGCTGCTAGATTTAACCATGCCGATACTCGACGGGGTAGGCGTGCTTGAAGAAATAAAGCGCCGTAAAATTGAAGTATTTGTTGTAGTGATTTCAGGCGATATTCAGCCGGTCATGCAAAATCGCGTGATGGAGCTAGGTGCGCTAGCGTTTATTGAAAAGCCGCTTAAACGACTGCCTTTAGAGACTACTTTAAAACGCTACGGGTTTATTCTGCCAGAAACCATGGCGTGCTAAAGAATACGTAATAAAGAAAAGCTAAAAATAAAGAACATTAAAAAAGGAGCTCAATGAGCTCCTTTTTGCTTTTAATCTTTCTAGCGCAAACTGATATGAGCTTTAATCGAACCAGTGGCGGGTTCTATTGGCAAACCAAACCAGCGACAACATTACAGGCACTTCAACCAACACACCAACTACAGTCGCCAACGCGGCACCACTGTGTAAGCCAAATAATGAAATGGCAACGGCCACGGCCAGTTCGAAAAAGTTAGACGTACCAATCATACAAGCGGGCGCGGCTACATTATGAGGTAGTTTCATTTTTTTCGCCGCAAAATACGCTACCGCAAAAATTCCGTAGGTTTGAATAAGAAGCGGAATCGCGATAAGCACTATATCTTGAGGTTGGGCTAATATTGTTTCTGCTTGAAAGCCAAACAGCAATACAATGGTAATTAACAGCCCAAGTACCGAGAATGGCTTTAAGCGTTCGATAATTGCGGTAACGGCTTGCTCGCCTTTTTTCTCAATCTTTTTACGGGTCACAACCCCTGCAATTAAAGGCAGTACTACGTAAAGGACAACCGAGAGAAGTAAGGTATCCCAAGGTACTGTAATGTCAGTAACACCTAGAAGCATCGCGGTAATAGGGGCAAACAAGATGATCATGATTAAGTCATTAATAGAGACCTGTACCAAGGTGTAGTTGGCATCGCCCTTAGTTAAATGACTCCATACAAAAACCATGGCCGTACAAGGCGCTACGCCAAGTAAAATCATACCCGCGATATATTCTGTAGCCGTTTGTGGGTCTACCCAGTCGGCAAAAATGCCTTTAAAGAATAACCAACCAAGCAGTGCCATAGTGAAAGGTTTGATAAGCCAGTTTACTATTAAGGTTAGCACTAGCCCTTTGGGCTTTTTACCGACATCTTTGATAGATGAAAAATCGATTTGAATCATCATGGGATAAATCATGAGCCAAATCAGTACCGCAATGACTAAATTTACATGGGCGTATTCAAGGCTTGCAATAAGCGCAAAAAAGTCAGGGAAAAGGCTCCCGACGGTTACGCCAGCAACAATACAAAGCCCTACCCATACAGAGAGGTATCGTTCAAAAAATCCCATGAGACAGCGTCCTTAATGGTTTTAATGTCTTTCGTGTTTATAGTGATAACTAGTATCGCGTCGACTAAATCGTTTTTTGGTTAACTCGCTTGCTTAATTCCTCTGCGCTTTCAACACGCTCAGAATAGCGATTAACAAGATGATCTTTGTTGTCGCGAGTCAGCAGGGTAAATTTCACCAGTTCCTCTACCACATCAACAATGCGGTTGTAATAAGAAGACGGCTTCATGCGGCCATTGTCTTCAAATTCTAAAAAGGCTTTTGCTACTGACGACTGATTTGGAATGGTCAACATGCGCATCCACCGACCAAGCACTCGCATTTGGTTCACTGCGTTAAACGACTGGGAACCACCGCTTACTTGCATTACCGCTAGCGTCTTGCCTTGAGTTGGACGAACTGCGCCAATACTTAATGGCACCCAATCGATAATACTTTTAATAATGCCAGTCATGCTGCCGTGACGCTCAGGAGAGCACCAAATTTGCCCTTCAGACCACATCATTAATTCACGAAGCTCTTTTACCTTGGGGTGGGTTTCATCTTCGGTATCCGGCTGAGGTAAGCCTGTTGGATCGAAAATTTTGGCTTCACAGCCATAGTATTCAAGCAGTCTAGCGCTTTCTTCAATCACGAGTCGGCTGTAAGAACGCGCTCGTAACGATCCGTAAAGTAATAATATGCGCGGCTTGTGTTCAGAGTACGTTTTTGCGAAATCTTCAGCACTTGGTGCAGGCGCAATGCTTGTCACTAAATTGCTGGATGGTGATGCTTGTTCAGACATTATTGCGCTCCTTTTTCTTGCAGGGCTTTTTTAACGTCTATCATGGGCATTTTGCGAGAAACGATATCACTAAGTGCGTCAACGCGTTTCTCGATAATATCGATGGTGTTATAAAACGCTTGAGCTTTCTCTGCTTCACTACCTTCTATTTTTGATGGATCTTCAAGGCCCCAGTGTAGCTTTAGCGAATTGCCGAAGTATACAGGGCAGGCTTCACCGGCTGCAGAATCACATACAGTAATAACGATGTCAGGTTGGTAGTCTTCAAAGTCATCCCAAGACTGGCTTTTAAGCCCATCAGTACTATAGCCTCGCTCGGCTAGGTACTTTACTGACAAAGGATGGACTTCACCCACAGGTTGGCTTCCCGCACTGCGCGCTTCTAAAGATGCATTGTTTGAAGCATTAGTAATGGCTTCGCAAAGGATGCTACGGCAACGGTTGTGCGTGCAGATATACAATATTTTCATTACAAAAATCCTGGTGTTTTATGTCACATATTTGAATAAAGTAGGAAGGTCGCTTAACAGCCCGAGTCACATTTAAGGTTATTCAATGCGTCTTTGATGTAATCAGCATTGCTGGTGGCCGATAAATGAAGAACCTCTTTTGCCCATGCTGGAAGGGCTGGATTTAAACGATAATAAACCCACTTACCACGGCGTTCGTCAGCCACTAGCTCGCACTTGCGTAAATCCGCTAGGTGACGAGAAATTTTAGGTTGGCTAAGATTAAGCGCTTCGGTGAGATCGCATACGCAAAGTTCATCTTTCGCACAAAGCATTAATAAGGTTTTTAGCCGAGTTTCTTCCGCTAGACATTTAAATAATGAAAGCGGTGAAAGTGAAACACATGTTGGAGATACTGATGCAGTCATTACTTATATCAAATACGTTAAATCATATATGTCTTATATCGTATATGAAATTTCGTATGTGTCAAACGCAAAAATGAGTCACCCACCATACGTGCTAGTACACAGTGGGAAAGCACTTAAAGTGCTAAGTGCCTCGCTACTAAACGAACAGTCGCTAAACAATAGCGAGTAGCCGTATAAATTTTATGAGACAAGGAATATTAAATTCAGGTTACTGGGGGGGCGGGTTCTATCTGTGGGGTTACGGTAGTGACAATGCGTGCGTTATTTTCGGCATTAAAGTCGTCGATAACCGTATTCATAAACGCAAACCATGTCTGATTAGGTTGCCAAATTGCCAGTAGGTCTTGCTTGGCAGATAGTTCTGATACACCAAGTACTGTAATACTATAAAGATAGGTAAAGACAGCGCCCCGCCAATTCAATTTACAATGTGTAAGCACTTTATCGCCATTTGAACTTCCTAGCGCCATGTAGCCTACATAATCGTTGAAGTTGGCTAGGGTGGGGTTTTCCCACTCAACCTGAACATTGTGATAGTTAAGCGATAACCCCTGGACCACTTGCTGTTCTTGCAGTCTATCGCCGGGTATTAAATCGATAACCCGATTTACGCCTTCGTCTTTTAATAATTGTAAGTGTGCAGCCGATGGCAAGCCAGAGCTTACCATGTGGTCGTTATTGACTTGGTAATTGGTTAACGAGTCGAGAGTGATTTCAATGTTAGGCGTAGTGTCAGAGCTTGTTTTGGTTTCTGCGCCAGTTGTTGCACTTGCGTTATTAGGCTCTGTGCTTTTAGCTGTTGAGGTCGCAAATGCATTATTTAGGGTAAAAGCGATAGATAAAACTGATGCCAAAACGGCTAATACCTTTATCTCTTTTTTCACAATGTTAGACACTCTCTTTGTCAAAGGTATACACTAATACGTTATTTGGGTTGTTCGCAAGTTCACTCTCTTTGTTATACATCTTTTGTTAACGAAGTTGAAGAAACCACTGGATTAAACAACGTAAAATACTTCCTACTTAGCCAAACAATAAAAGGGACGCCGATTAAACTTGGTAATACCCAGCTTCCTATTTGAAGTAAGGGGAGGTTTTCAAAGACCGCGTGCTGAAATAGTGAACGGCCACCGAAGGCGAAAAATGCTGTGTATGCTCCAATACCTGAACCAATAATATGCCCTATGTGTTGAATAACCCACTCTCCTTTGGCAATGTCTTTTTTAAATGCATAACGGGCAATACCAATACAGTTAAAAAGAGCAAGGGGGGCAAAAATTTGCGTCAAAGTAATATTGTATTTTATGCCTTGGTACAAGGCGATACTGGCTACAACAAATAGTGCGGTGGGAAGCCATAGATATTGAACCTTACGAAGTTCAGCACGGTTCGCTTTGACTTCAAGCACCCGTTTTGCGTGCCGAACGTTGTTCCAAACCAGCAGGCTTAGCATCAGTAAAAATATGTATTGGCCCTGAAGGTAAGCAAGAAAATACGCTACAGATTCAAAATGTGCTGGCATAGTCGGGAAGATAAGAAGCGGCGCTAGCAGTACTAATGACGAGCTAACTACACCACTGACGGATGTCAGTGTCATCGTAGCCAAATAAATATTACCTATCTTGTTATGATATTTTCCGCCTTTTTTACTGAGGCAGGGGCCCCAAAAGAGTAGCAGTGAAATTGCACCGCAAATAATGTGAAATATAACGATAGCACTGTGAATGTTTTGCATGACTTACACCTTAAACGTTTGATGTAGTCAGTTTGCCAATAACTTCTTTTGAGTATTAGTGCTGAAAGTCACAAGATAAAAAATGACTTTTGGCCTATGTATTTATTCCCGCTTACGTTAATAATAGGCGCATGAAAATACTAAACTTTTTTAATTTAGAGCGAATAAGTGCATTCATAACGTGGGTGTTCGTAAGCAGCTCTGCACTCTATTATTCTTTTTCATACTACGGTGCCTCATCAATTAGACCTTGGCTAACGAGTAGTGTAGTGGTGGGAATAGCGCTGTGTTTTAGTGTCGTGACACGGCGTGATATGTCACTTCCTCAATGGCGAATTCCACTGTTGGTCACAATGTATTTACTGGCAGTGGCAAGCCTGTTTTTACAGCCGTACACCTATCTCGCTATTTTCCTGGTGATATGGTCGGCATTATTGCCTTACTATTTAGCATGGAGAAAATGCTTGCCAGTGTCTGTATTGGCAGCTTTACCCCTAGGGCTCATTCACACCTTTTACTGGCAAGATAGCGACGCATGGCTTTTAGCTGCTCTATTTTGGACGTTTAATTTTTTCGCCATGATGATGTCAAATGTTGCCATTAACGAAAAATTAGCGCGAGAAAAATCTGACGAACTGAACCGTCAACTAACGAGTACTCAGCAACTTGTTCGACAAGCCGGGCAGCAAGATGAAAGGCTGAGAATTGCTAGAAATATCCACGACGTGTTAGGCCATCACTTAACCGCACTTACTATTAATTTGCAGGTGGCTTCCCTAAAAGCCAAAGGCGCTGGTCAAGATGAGGTAAAGGCACATGTAGATCAGTGTCATAGCTTAGCAAAGCTATTGCTTTCTGATGTAAGAGAAGCCGTTTCTGAAATTCGTGAAAACGCCGCGTTGGATTGGCAACAAGCAGTTAGCGCTTTGTTTAACGGCCTGCCTCGGCCACGCTTGCAATTATCTATTGCAGATAACGTTAAAGTGGAAGATGTTAGAACCGCAGATATTTTACTTCGGTGCGTTCAAGAAAGCCTAACCAATACTATTAAGCACTCTCAATCAGCGCAATTTTATGTCAGTTTATCTAAGCACAAAAATAGCTATCTATTGACACTACAAGACGAACAATCAGTGACAGAGAAAACCATAAAGCAGGGTAATGGGTTAACAGGTATGGCCGAGCGCGTAGTGCAATCAGGCGGAGTGATGAAATATGGTTTTAATAGCCAAGGTTTTCTCATTGATATTTTATTGCCGGAGCATTCATGAGTATTCGGGTTGTGTTAGTAGAAGATCAAATGTTAGTGCGCCAAGGCATTCGGTCGTTGTTAGCACTTGATAGCAGCGTTGACGTGGTAGCCGAGTGTGATGACGGCGCTCATGTTATTGATACACTTAACGCAAATAGCGCAGATATAGTGTTGATGGATATTCGTATGCCTGAAATGACAGGTATTGATGCTTTACGTGCTATGCGTAATCTTAACCTTGATATCCCCGTTATCATGCTGACCACATTTGACGATCATGAACTGGTTACCCAAGCGATGCAGTCGGGAGCGAAGGGGTATTTACTTAAAGATGTGTCACTTGAGACCCTGGTTAACGCTATTAAATCCGTCGTTGCGGGAGAAACGCTGATTCAACCAAGCGTGACAGAGAAAGTACTCAAAGGCTTGCAAGGGCTAGAGGTTAATTTCGAGTCGTTTGAGCAGCCAGAAACCCTAAGTCCTAAAGAAATAGAAATTCTACGCTTAGTTGCCGCCGGTTACAGCAATAAAGAAATATCTGAAGCGATGTTCAAATCAACCGGTACAGTTAAAAATCAAGTGTCTGCGATTATGGCGAAAATGGGGGTGCGAGACAGAACCAGAGCCGTACTTAAAGCGCTAGAATTGGGGTGGCTATAAACACAAAAGAGCCCGCATGAGTTACTCAATGCAGGCTTTTTTCCACTTAACGGTCATGGTGACAGCTACGTGCTATTTATTCATATGAACAACAGAGCGAATACTTTCACCTTTGTGCATTAAATCGAATGCATCGTTAATTTCATCAAGCCCCATGGTGTGGGTGATGAATTCTTGCAATCCAAATTCGCCATCTAGATAACGCTCAACAATGCCTGGTAGCTCAGAACGACCTTTAACACCGCCGAACGCTGAACCACGCCATACTCGGCCAGTTACAAGCTGGAATGGGCGAGTAGAGATTTCCTGACCCGCACCGGCAACACCGATAATCACCGATTCGCCCCAACCTTTATGGCAGCACTCTAACGCCGAACGCATTACGTTCACATTACCAATACACTCAAATGAGAAATCAACACCGCCGTCAGTCATTTCAACAATGACTTCCTGAATAGGCTTGTCGAAATTTTTAGGGTTTATAACGTCAGTCGCGCCAAGTTGTTTGGCTAAGTCAAACTTACTTTCGTTAATATCAATACCAATAATGCGGCTAGCGCCAGCCATACGGGCACCAATAATGGCTGAAAGCCCAATGCCACCTAAACCGAAGATAGCAACGGTATCGCCTTCTTTCACTTTTGCAGTATTAAGTACTGCGCCCATACCGGTAGTAACACCGCAGCCTAACAAGCAGACTTCTTCAAGGGGCGCTGATTTATTTACTTTCGCCAATGAAATTTCAGGTAAAACAGTGTACTCAGAGAAGGTAGAACAACCCATGTAATGATAAATTGGCTCACCGTCTTTCGAGAAACGGCTGGTACCGTCTGGCATTAAGCCTTTACCTTGGGTTTCACGTACTGCTTGGCATAAGTTAGTTTTGCCAGACGTACAGAATTTACATACACCGCATTCTGCTGTGTATAAAGGAATAACATGGTCGCCGACTTCAACAGAAGTCACGCCTTCACCAACCATTTCAACAATACCGCCACCTTCGTGGCCAAGTACTGAGGGGAAAACACCTTCTGGATCGTCACCTGAAAGGGTAAATGCATCGGTATGACACACGCCAGTGGCAACAATACGTACTAGCACTTCGCCTTTCTTTGGAAGCTCTACGTCTAGCTCTTCCATTTTTAATGCTTCACCTGGGCCCCAAGCAACAGCTGCTTTAGACTTAATATGAGTCTGACCTTCTTTCAATGCTAATGTCATGGCATGCTCCTAATATAATACAGCGTGGGTAAACAGCACGATGCCGCTACCTGTAATGTCTACGTTATGAGATAGATTATAGACCTGAGGTCTGGTTTTATAAATACAGATTTGGTAATTCATTATTACTTGAGTGTAATAGTTTGTTGGTGTTTAATGATTAGCTAAATGGGTCTTCTGATATTTTTTACTAACCATAGCGCCAAGCTAGAAACGCTAGAGTCAATAAAGGTTAACGCCATGTCGTGGGAAGGTATTGTTGAATTTTGCGCTGTGGCTAGTACCGGCAGTTTTACTGCCGCAGCGGCTAAGTTAGACACGTCTGGTGCGCAAATCAGTAGAAAAGTCGCCAACGTGGAAAAGCGTTTGGGGGTGAAGTTATTTAACCGCACTACTCGAAGTGTGTCTTTAACCCAAGCTGGGCATATTTATTTTGAGCAATGCCAACCCGCACTGAAAGCTTTAGAAGATGCTGAACTGAACGTGAGCCAACTTCAGAAAGTGCCCCAAGGACTGATTAAGCTTACTGTGCCCGTCGCCTTTGGCGAGGCCTTCATTGCGCCGCTAATTAATCAATTCTTAAAAAAATACGAAGGCATAGAAGTAGAGTGCCGTTTTACTAACGACACTATGGATATTATCGACGAGGGCTTTGACCTTGCTATTCGCATTGGCAATTTAGAAGACTCGACAATGGTGGCCAAAAAGCTGGCTACTCGGCAGCTATATGTTTGCGCCAGCCCTGAATATTTACATGCTTTTCCTGCACCGAAGAGTACCGACAAGCTAAGCGAACATCAGTGCTTAGTAGGTTCACAGCCTCATTGGCGCTTTCATTATAATGGGCAAGTGCAGACAGTACGGGTAAAGGGGCGAGTGAAATATAACAGTGGTAATGCGCTACATCATGCTGCCTTAGCCGGGCTGGGCTTAGTACAACTGCCTGGTTTTTATGTGCGTGACTCGCTAGCAACAGGCAAGTTAATTGAAGTGCTATCGCCCTATCGAGACAAGCGAGAGGCGGTATGGGCATTGTTCCCATCAAATAGGCATTTAGTGCCAAAAATACGCTTGTTAGTTGATTTTTTATCGGCGAAGTTAATTGATGATGAATAGTGGGTTTCGCTATATTATCTGCCACTTATAATGGATTATCGCTGAAATCGAAACGTGAAATGGTTTGTGTTTCACTTTTTGCAATACAGTATGGTGAAAACTGCGGTTGACAGATAGACGTCTATACGGCAAATTGACCCTATGAAAACGATTCTTCTTATTGGCACCACCGGCATTATGATTACCACCTTAAAACGGGCGGTCGCTGGCTAGTGCAAGTAAGCATAAGACAACGAAAGCCCGCCCTCACAGAGAGCGGGCTTTTTTTTACTCACGTCATAGTAACCGTTAAAAGCAGTAACCTGGCGTAACCGATATAGGAGCAGCACATGAAAGTCTTAAAGTTTGGGGGCTCATCACTTGCCGACGCACCGCGCTACTTGCGCGTGAACGACATTAGCACGGCCACCCACCAAACAGATGGCGCTGCAGTGGTACTTTCTGCCCCTAAAGGGGTGACGAATGCATTGTCACTTTTATGTGAGCAAGCAGCCGCTGGCGAAGATTTCCACCCTCTATTTGAAAAATTGACGTCTACCGTGACCGGTATTGCTGATGCACTAAATGAAGAGCTCAGCGGCTTCGCCCACGCCGATGTTACCGACTTTATTCATGCGCAACTGCGTGTACTTAATCAGCACCTTGATGGCATTAAATTGTTAGGTGTCGCACCTGACAATATTGCAGCCGGTATATTAAGTATTGGTGAGTACATCTCGGTAACACTATTTAGCGGTATCTTAACGGCCAAAGGCGTGAAAAACCGTATCATTGACCCTGTGACTTACATTCTTGCAGAAGGTGAGTACCTAGACAGCATTGCCGATGTTTCATTAAGTAAAGCCCGTTTTACTGATGTGCCTGTCGATGGTAGTGAATTATTAGTCATGCCTGGTTTTGTTGCTGCGAACGAGGCCGGTGAAAAAGTAACACTGGGTCGTAATGGTTCTGACTACTCAGCGGCTATCTTAGCGGCTTGTATCGACGCGAGTTGTTGTGAAATCTGGACTGATGTAGACGGTGTTTATAATGCCGATCCGAATCAGGTCGAAGGCGCAGTGCTTCTTGATAAGCTTACTTATCAAGAAGCCATGGAGCTTTCTTACTTTGGTGCGAAAGTACTTCACCCTAAAACTATTGGGCCAATTGCACAGCATCACATTCCATGCCTAATTCGTAATACGCTTAATCCTGCGGCACCTGGCACGTTAATTAGTAATGAAGCCAGTGAAAAATGGACCTCGGTTAAAGGCATCTCTCAACTTGAAAATGTCACTATGTTCAACGTGGCAGGCCCTGGCCTTAAAGGCATGGTTGGCATGGCGAGCCGTGTGTTTGAGGTGATGTCGAATGCCAATATTTCTATAAGCCTAATCACTCAGTCGTCTTCTGAATACTCAATAAGCTTCTGTATTCAAAGCAAAGATGCTGATCGCGCATTAAGCTTGTTAGAAGATGCGTTTGCGTTAGAGCTGCAAAACCAATTGTTAGATCCTATCGAAGTGCGCCACGACTTAGCGATTGTTACCTTAGTGGGTGACGGTATGCGTCATGCGAAAGGCTTGGCAGCGCGCTTCTTTAACTCGTTGGCGCAGGCTCGCGTTAATAACGTGGCGATAGCACAAGGCTCTTCAGAGCGTTCTATTTCAACAGTTATTGAAAATAAACGGGCTAAAAAAGCCGTTAAGGTTATTCATCAGAATTTTTTCTCAGATCGCCATACCATTGATGTATTTTTAGTAGGGTGTGGCAACGTGGGAACTGAGTTATTAAGCCAAATTGCAAAACAGCAGCCAGCTTTACTTAATCGTAATATTCAGTTGCGCGTGTACGGTATTGCCAATAGCCGTAAGTTGTTACTCAACAGCCAAGGTATTGACCTAAACCAAGACTGGAAACCTGCATTAGATGCGGCCAGCGAAGGGCTTTCTGTTGAACGTTTGCAGCAGTTTGTGAACGATAACAGCTTAGTAAACCCAGTTATTGTAGATTGCACTAGTCACGATGCTATTGCTCAGCAATATGTAGACATGATGGAAAATGGTTTTCACGTAGTGACACCGAACAAGAAAGCCAACACCAGCTCAATAGAGTACTACCGCAAATTGAAAAAGACGGCATTATCTACCAACCGTCAATACTTGTACGAAACTACGGTAGGTGCGGGCTTGCCGGTTATCGATAACCTTCAAAAGCTATTTAGTGCCGGTGATGTATTGCATCGTTTCGAAGGTATATTGTCAGGCAGTTTATCTTACGTATTTGGTAAGTTAGAAGAAGGCATGTCTTTGTCGCAAGCTACAGGCTCAGCTAAAGACAATGGGTATACCGAGCCAGATCCCCGTGATGACTTAAGTGGTATGGACGTTGCGCGTAAACTGCTTATTATGGCCCGTGAAGCAGACTTAGATCTTGAGCTTTCTGATATTGAAATTGAATCAGTATTACCAGCAGGTTTTGCCGAAGACTGCTCCATTGATGAATTCATGACACAGTTACCTGAACTTGATGCTGAATTTGCTAAGCGTGTAGATGCTGCAAAAGCCGAAGGAAAAGTACTTCGCTATATTGGCAGCATTGAAGGCGATAAGTGCAAGGTAACTATTCAAGCAGTGCCTGCGTCTAACCCATTATCGCAAGTAAAAGACGGCGAAAACGCGTTGGCCATCAACAGTGATTATTACCAGCCTATTCCTTATGTTATTCGAGGCTATGGGGCAGGTGGTACGGTAACGGCTGCAGGTGTATTTGCAGATATACTACGTACTATGCCATGGAAGCAAATGGCACACTAATTGGCGCTGCTTTTAGAACAAAAGAGCCACTGAAGTTAAAAGAGTAATTAAAGAAAAGTATTATGAAAGCATTACGAGCATATGCGCCAGCATCTATTGGCAATGTAAGTTTAGGGTTTGATGTACTAGGCGCCGCACTTGCCCCTATTGATGGCACGCGCTTAGGCGACGAAGTCGATATTGAAAGTGCCGATACCTTTTCGTTAAACACGGTTGGCCCTTTCGCACACAAATTGCCTGGCGACGCCGATAGCAATATTGTGACGCAATGCTATCACTACTTTTGTGCGCAAATGGAAAAGGTGGGTAAAACCACCACACCAGTGGCGATGACCTTATCTAAAAACTTGCCTATCGGCAGTGGATTGGGGTCGAGCGCAAGCTCAATTGTTGCTGCCTTCGTTGCGCTAAATGCTTTTTTCGATTATCCCTTTGATGAAGACACTTTGTTGACCATGATGGGCGAATTGGAAGGGCAAATCAGCGGTAGTATTCACTACGATAACGTAGCGCCATGTTTTGTTGGCGGTATGACATTGATGACAGGCGCTACGTCGCCAGTTACCTTGTCGCTACCTTTAGTGAAAGACTGGTATTATGCTATTTGTTATTCTGGTATTAGCGTATCTACGGCGGCCGCCCGCGACATATTACCCAAGCAAGTTGACATGGCCACAGCGCTAACGTTTGGTCGCCAGTTAGGGGTGTTTGTACACGCCTTACATGCAGGTGAAAATGAGCTCGCTGCGTCGGTGATGAAAGATGTGATTGCTGAACCCTATCGTAAACAGCTATTACCGGGTTTCGATGACGCAAGAGCCTTCAGCGAGCAAGAAGGCGCGTTAGCCTTTGGTATTTCGGGTTCAGGTCCAACGGTATTTGCCGTGTGTGACAGTAAAGAAAAAGCGCAGCGTATCGTTGCCTATTTAGACGAACATTATATTCAAAATGAAGATGGCTTTAGCCATGTGTGCCAAATCCCTGAGCAGGGAACCACGGTTGGCCCTATCGCTCAATGAAGTGATACAGCAGCTAGATGTTACGGCACAACGAAAAAAGGTATTAAAACGTGGAATTGGTTAATTTAAAAGATGCACAGGACACTGCCTCATTCTCTGAAGCAGTTAAAAGAGGGTTGGGTAAACAACAAGGTTTGTATTTCCCTACTCATATTCCGAAACTAGAAAACATTGATGAACTGCTTGAAATGCCGTTCGCAGAGCGCAGCATAGCGGTACTTCGTGCCATTATTGGTGATGAGCTTAACAATGGCGAACTAGAAGAAATCATAAATACTGCGTTTGCCTTTGGCGCGCCGGTAGAGCAAGTAAGCGACAATGTTTATACCTTGGAGCTTTTCCACGGGCCCACGTTGGCGTTTAAAGATTTTGGCGGTCGCTTTATGGCGCAGACCTTATCAAGAATTAGTGAAGGTAAACCGGTCACTATTCTTACTGCCACCTCTGGAGATACAGGGGCTGCGGTAGCGCATGCGTTCCACGGTATTGATAATATCAATGTGGTTATTTTGTTCCCTAAAGGGAAAATTAGCGCACTGCAAGAAAAGCTGTTTACCACCCTTGGTGGCAATATTCACACAGTTGCCGTTGAGTCTGACTTTGATGAATGTCAGTCGCTAGTGAAGGCCTCATTCGACGACCCGGATATTCGTGAAGGTTTACACCTTAACTCAGCTAACTCAATTAATATCAGTCGCTTGCTAGCTCAAGTGTGTTATTACTTTGAAGCGGTAAGTCAGCTACCTAAAGAAAAGCGCGACCAACTGGTTATCTCGGTACCAAGTGGTAACTTTGGTAACCTAACTGCCGGTATGATTGCTAAATCAATGGGCTTGCCGATTAAACGCTTTATCGCTGCTACTAACGCCAACGATACTGTGCCTCGCTATTTAAAAACCGGCGAGTGGGCGCCGAAGAAGACAGTCGCTACCATGTCGAATGCAATGGATGTTAGCCAACCTAACAACTGGCCGCGCATTGAAGCCCTAATTGAGCAAGGCTATGTAGATAAAAGCTGCTTAAAAGGCGAAATGGTAGATGAAGAGTACACTCAGTTAGCCATGCGCCAATTAGCACAGCTGGGCTACACCAGTGAGCCTCATGCGGCTATTGCTTACCGTGCAGTAAGCCACGACCTAGAAGACGGCGAAATCGGTCTATTCTTGGGAACTGCACACCCTGCAAAATTCCGTGAGACGGTAGAAAACGTGCTGGGTACACCTATCAGCTTACCTAAGCCGTTAGCTGATGTAGCCGGTGAAGACAGCCTGGCGGTTGATTTGCCTGCCTCTTACGATGCTTTAAAACAGCATATGTTGGATTTACTAAAAGCGTGACCACATGGGCACAAGCATTGGGCGGTGAAGAAGACAAACCTTACTTCAAAGCCTTAATGCAAAAAGTAGCATCTGAACGTGAAGCGGGTAAAATTATTTACCCGCCTTCGGAAGATGTATTCAACGCACTGAACATAACACCGCTTGAAAAGGTTAAGGTAGTGATATTAGGGCAAGACCCTTATCACGGGCCACATCAAGCCCACGGCTTATGCTTCTCAGTTTTACCAAATATTAAAACACCCCCCTCGCTGGTTAATATTTATAAAGAATTGGCCAACGATATTAGCGACTTCTCAATTCCAAATCATGGCACCCTTACCCCTTGGGCAAAGCAAGGCGTACTGCTGCTTAATACGGTATTAACGGTAGAGCAGGGCAAGGCGCATAGTCATGCTAAGTGGGGCTGGGAAACCTATACCGATGCGGTAATAGAGGCGGTTAACACGCACGCAGAAAACGTGGTGTTTTTATTGTGGGGCAGTCACGCACAGAAAAAAGGCAAGCATATCGATCGCACTAAGCACTGTGTGCTGCATGCGCCGCATCCGTCACCATTATCAGCTTACAGAGGCTTCTTTGGCTGCAAACATTTTAGCGACACCAATGCCTACCTAACAAGCAAAGGGCTCTCACCCATTCATTGGCAGGTATAGTGTATGGCAGCCTCTGGCAGTTATTGCCTCTGGAAAGCACAGCGAGTGACTAAAAGCCAGCGTCAGCCATAGTACTTATGCAGCGTCGAAAGTTAAGAAACCTGAAAGTAAAAAGGCCGCCTGTTATTAGCAGGCGGCCTTTATATTATCTTTCCAGTGTTTCTAACTCGTATTCGAAACCACAATCGAGTTCAGAGAGCTCCTTTTCCAGTTTGAAGCGATCTTGAAGCGCTTCAATCTCTCTCCACTTGCGTTTTTTACTTTTTGTTTTCGCTGGGCTTGCTTCAATATCTAGCATGGCAAATAAGTCTGATTTGTCCACTGGGATTCTCCTTTTTATTACCACTACAACAATACAGAGTTTTGTTTTTATTCCCTCTGTATAATTTTGTATCACAGCCACAATTAAAATAAAACAAGTAAATTTACTTTTTATTAACAAATTGTGACAGTATGATGACACAGGGAGATATCGTCAGCGTGTTTAGCAAAACAGTTGGCAGGTTACATACTTAGTAGCACATTAGCTTGTACGTTCTTATTTTCTGCCAATAAAAACGGCCGGGGGTAAGCCGGCCGTTCAGTTATTATTTGCACCAAATTTGAGTGATTACATCACTCGGACTTCCTTATTTTGGTGCATTCGCTGCTCTGAAACGGGCAATCAATTGTTGGGTAGATGCGTCAAAACTTTCTTCTTCCGCATTTCCCTGAATGCCTGCCAGTACTTGGTTGCCCAGTACTTTTCCTAACTCTACGCCCCATTGGTCGAATGAGTTAAGGTTCCAGATAACACCCTGAACGAATACCTTATGTTCATACATTGCAACTAGTGCGCCAAGTGTCTTAGGCGTAAGGCTATCAAACATTAAGGTGTTACTAGGCTTATTACCCGGCATGGTCTTGTGCGCCGCCAAACGAGTGCGCTGCGCTTCGTCTAAGCCTTTACCTTCTAAGTCTGCATAACACTCATCAAAGGTTTTGCCTTGCATAAGCGCTTGCGCTTGCCCAAAGCAGTTTGATGCTAACATCGCATGGTGTGTGTCATCTTGGTTAGGCACATTCAATGGCAACATAAAGTCGGCCGGAATAACCCCAGAACCTTGGTGGATAAGCTGATGGAAGCTGTGTTGGCCGTTAGTGCCTTCACTACCCCAGATAATAGGGCCTGTAGCGTAATCTACCGCTTCGCCGCCTTGAGTGACCTGTTTACCATTACTTTCCATATCAAGCTGCTGTACGTAAGCTGGTAAGCCGCGAAGATAATGATAATAAGGCAATAGCACCTGAGATTGCGCATCGAAGAAATTGCGATACCACACACCCAATAGGCCAAGTAAGACAGGTAGGTTTTGCTCTAAAGGTGCTGTTTTGAAGTGGGTGTCCATATCGAACGCGCCTTCAAGCAAGCCTTTAAAGTTATCAAAACCTAAAGCTAATGAAATAGGTAACCCAATTGCTGACCACAACGAATAGCGACCGCCAACCCAATCCCACATAGGGAAAATGTTATCTTCTGCTATTCCGAACTCAGTGGCTGCTTTTACGTTTGAAGATACGGCAACAAAGTGCTTCGCGATATCTTCTTGCGTACCGCCAGATTTCAAGAACCAAGCCTTGGCAGAAAGCGTATTCTGCAAAGTTTCTTGCGTAGTGAATGACTTAGAAGACATCACAACAAGGGTTTCTTCATGGTCGAGTTTAGTTAACACATCATGAATATGGCAGCCATCAACGTTCGCGACAAAATGAACCTTAACCGTCTCAACCGTATGAGGTTTTAGTGCTTCTGTCATGATCTTAGGACCAAGGAAAGAACCCCCAATACCAATAGCAACAATATGCTTCACAGATTTGCCTGTGTAGCCTTTGTGCTCGCCACTGTGAACTGATGCAGTGAAGTCGCGAATTTTATCAAGGGTGGCACGTACTTCTGGCATAACGTCTTCGCCATCAACCATGACAGGTGAATCAGAAAAGTTACGTAGTGCCGTGTGAAGAACCGCTCGTCCTTCAGTGCTGTTGATTTGCTCGCCGTTAAACATGGCGTCGCGGGCTTCATCTAGCTTACACGCACGGGCTAAATCAAACAGTGCACCTAACGCGTGTTCGTTTACGCGGTTCTTAGAGTAATCAAGAAAAATGCCGCACGCTTCTAACTGCATTTTTTCAGCACGTTTAGGATCGGCGATAAACCAATCACGCATGTGTGCGTCTTTTATCGACGCTGCAATTTGATTAAGTGCTTGCCATTGTGGCAAAGATGTCAGTGTACTCATTTACTCATTCCCTATGGTTTATGCACTTAATTTTTCACGAAGCATTACTTCAAGCTTGTCTTGGTCTGCTGCGAAGTTGCGGATACCTTCAGATAGTTTCTCTGTTGCCATAGCATCTTGGTTCATTTCCCAGCGGAATTCAGACTCGGTCAAACGATCGCCGGGAGTTTTTGTCGCGCCGTTATCTTTAAGCTTCACAGTAAGCTCGCCCGGTTCATTGGCAAGTTCTTCTAATAAGGCTGGGCTGATCGTTAGGCGATCGCAGCCCGCTAGCGATTGAATTTCGCCAATGTTGCGGAAGCTTGCGCCCATCACTACCGTGTTGTAACCATGTTCTTTGTAGTAGTTATAAATACTGGTAACCGACACTACACCTGGATCTTCATCAGCAGCATATTCAGTTTTACCGGTCGACTTTTTGTACCAATCTAGAATACGGCCTACAAACGGTGAAATTAGGTATGCGCCAGCTTCGGCACAAGCACGTGCTTGGGCGAAACTAAACAATAAAGTTAGGTTGCACTGAATGCCTTTTTTCTCAAGTATTTCAGCTGCTTGAATGCCTTCCCAAGTCGATGCCATTTTAATAAGAATACGTGACTTATCGATACCGGCATCTTGATAAAGCTGAACAAGACGCTCCGCTTTTTCAACTGTGGCATTTTTGTCGAAAGATAAACGGGCATCTACTTCGGTAGAAATACGACCTGGAATAGAGTCTGAAATCTCTTTACCAATAGCAACGGCAAGTTTGTCAGATGCATCGATAAGTTGTTGGTCGTTATCTGATGATTGTAGTTTGGCCCATGCTACTGAGTCGTCGATTAGGCTGGCATACTGAGGCAAGCTGGCGGCTTTTAACAACAAAGAAGGGTTTGTTGTTGCGTCTACTGGCTGGTATTTTTTAATTGCGTCAATATCGCCGGTGTCGGCAACGACCGTGGTGATCTCACGTAACGAAGCTAGCTGGTTGCTCATAATTCTCTCTAATCTTAAATTAAAAAACTCGGACGAATTGCCTGAAAGGCAAGTCGTGTAAAGCGGTTCGCTTTTGCGTATGTAGGGCGTAACAGTTTGATAGATTCAAACGTTTGCGTATTTGGGTATAGTTATACCAAACCCGTGTGACAATTTATAGCGCAGACACGGGAAATACTGGCTAATCGGATTTCTCTGTTAACTTGATTTATGGGTTTTTAACGGTAAATTCAACCTCAACTTTTTCACAGTGGTATAATGAAGCCTGAAAAAGATAAGGAGTCGAAGATGTTAGTTGTAGTATCCCCAGCGAAAAACCTAGATTTTGAAACCCCTATTAAAGTGGATGATTTCACGCAGCCTACCATGCTTCAAGACACTGAGCGTTTGATGGAAGTGTGTCGTACCCTTTCGCCAGCCGACCTTTCTTCGTTGATGAAAATTAGTGACAAGTTAGCCACACTTAATGCTAATCGATTTGCTGAGTTTTCTACCCCTTTCACTGCTGATAATGCGCGACAAGCCATGTACGCATTCAATGGCGATGTATACACAGGGCTAGACGCTAATACATTAAGTAATAAAGCAGTGAGCTATGCGCAAGACCACTTGCGAATTTTGTCAGGCCTTTATGGGTTGTTACGCCCATTAGATTTAATGCAAGCATACCGTTTAGAAATGGGTACCAAGCTAGCTAACCCTGAAGGTAAAGATCTTTATGCGTTTTGGGGTAGTCGCATTACACAGGTTCTAAATGACGCCATGCAAGCGCAGGGTGATAACGTTTTAGTGAACCTTGCTTCTAATGAGTACTTCAAGGCCGTTAAGAAAAAAGAACTTGAAGGTATGGTGATTACACCTGTCTTTAAAGACTATAAAAACGATCAATATAAGATCATCAGCTTTTTTGCCAAAAAAGCTCGTGGATTAATGGCAAGATATATTCTTGAAAACGAAGTGAGTGATGTGGAAGGGTTGCAGGCTTTCGATAGTGAAGGTTATGTTTATAGCGAGTCACAAAGCACAGCCACTGAGTTAGTCTTTTTACGTCGCCAAGACGCATAAGTTGTTTGCACCGCGTTTTGGCTTCAATATGGCTTTATGCTGTTAAATTGAAGTACTTTTAAACGCGGAGCACGCAATGTATACACTTTATGGATACCCGAAAACTCGGTCGGTGAGGGTGGCATGGGCTTTAGAAGAAATTGGCTTACCTTACGAGTACAAGGTGGTGAATTTAAAAGCCGGTGAACACTTAAACTCAGCTTTTAAAACACTTAATCCGGCCACTAAAATTCCTGTATTAGTCACTGAGGAAGGTGCGCTTTCTGAGTCGGCTGCTATTGTCACTTTCTTAGCTGAAAGGCATGCAATGGAAGAATTTATACCTGCACCCGGTACTTTCGCTCGCGGGCTGTATGAGCAAATGATGGTATTTGCTGTTACTGAATTAGAGCAGCCTCTTTGGAGTAAAGCTAAACATACGTTTGCTTTACCTGAGCAGCATCGTATTGCTCAAATGCAAGATACAGCGGCATGGGAATTCGACCGAGCGCTAACGGCTTTCTCGCTACTTCTCAACGACAAAGAGTATGTGTGCGGAAGCTTGTTCACAATGGCTGACATTGTGACAGCCCAAGTGTTGTCATGGGCTAAAGGTAGCGATCTTGACCTTAAGTTCGACAATGTGAAATCGTACGCTGAAAGGGTGCTATCTCGCCCTGCTTATGAAAAAGCATGGCGCAATGAGATGGCACATTTGTCTAAGACTGATGCTTAATACTGCCTTATGAGTTTGATGTTGTTCGCTCATTTTGATAATCAATGCAGAGCGAATTAGCCTGCGGTTAAATAGTCAGCCCAGTTTTGCGCCATTAGGCACAGGTTTGTCGGGGCTGACTAACACCACACCATCTTCACGATAGAAACCTGTCACCAAGCATTCTGACATAAATGGGCCTATTTGCTTGGGCGGAAAGTTGACGACAGCCACAATTTGCTTTCCCAACAATTCTTCAGCTAAATAGTGTTCAGTTATTTGAGCACTGGATTTACGGGTTCCAATATCCTCTCCAAAATCAATAAGTAGTTTGTAAGCCGGCTTACGAGCCTCAGGAAAATCACTGACTTCAACAATAGTTCCTGTTCTTAATTCAACCATATCAAAGTCTTGCCACTGAATAGTGTCCATCACATCCTCCTAGTTTCTATCTAAGTGTTTATATAAGTGCTTATATAAATGCTTGTTCAAGCCAGTATAAAGGTTGTCGCCAACAACTAAGTTGCAGATAAGCCGTAATTAGTGGGTAAATAGACACTAATTGCAAAATTGTTTCGTTCATGGACACCCACCTTTTCGACATCCTACGTGCTGTCAGATTCGCAATTCAATGTATAGACACCCACATATTTGGAAGATCTACGAGTCTACCTAAGCTAGGTTCGTTCATAGTCCTGAAATCGGACACCCATTCTTTTTGGCTAGTGGCTGACTCCCAAACATCTACAAATACAGGGCTCACATTAAGAATCTCACCAATGGGCTCAAAAATGGACACCCACACATATTTTTAATATCGAACTCTCCTTTACATTTCACCACTACATATTGAGCAATCGTTCTCCACAATCAAATGAATGAAATGAAAGTATTTTGTAATTAAATTGTTTGAATGTTAAATTGGTATTACATTAATTCTTGGTTGGTAATGTTTTCTGGTATGTTGAATCTGCCCCTAACAGCGCTCGTGATGGTTTATTGGTAATGCCATGGGTTGTTTTTACGGAGGAGGTACGTATCAAGCAAGTACCGCATAAGAAGTACGCTTAACATATTATTACAGAGGTTTTTTATGAGAGCTTTTCCTCAACGAGTAAGTCGTAGCAATGCGGCTATGTTGCTCCTACTTTCAGTATTCAGTGTTGGTGCTATTGCGGATGACGTTCCCGCTGATAAATTTGATTTGAGTGAGTGGAACATTACGTTGCCGACTGATGAAAATAATGATGGGAAGCCGGATAGTGTTTCAGTTAAAGACATCCAAGATTTTTCCCATCCTGACTTTTTTTACGTAGACGAAAAGGGCGGTATGGTTTTCACGTCTCCAAACAAAGCGCTGACAACCGCGAATTCAAGTAATACGCGAAGTGAACTGCGCCATATGTTACGCGGAAAAAGCACACGAATTAAAACTAAGTCTCCTAAGAACAACTTTACTGTAGCGAGTAACCCTATAGCGAAACGCTTCGGACGAGTAGGGGGCAAGATGGAAGCTACGTTAAAAGTAAATCATGTTGCTCTACGTGCGAAATATCCTGAAAAAGCGCCTGCTTATTCCGTAGTTATTGGTCAGATACATGCCAGCAAATGGGAGAAAAAGGTGTCAGGCTTTGGTTGGGGGAACGAGCCGCTTAAAATTTATTACAAAAAATGGCCTAACCATGAAAAAGGCTCGGTATTTTGGACTTACGAAAGAAACCTTCCAAAAGATGATGCTAATCGAAGAGATATAGCTTACCCAGTGTGGGGCAACTTATGGACAAACCCTGAAGATCCAGGGGAAGCTGGACTAGCTTTGGGCGAAGCACTGAGCTACGTAGTGAATGTACACGGTGATGTGATGTATTTAACCTTCGAAGCTGAAGGTCACGAAACCGTTGAATACAAAATCAACCTCGCCAATGCTGTAGATGCTTACGGTAACCTCGATGAACACGACCATCCATACGGTTACACTCTAGATTGGAATTACTTTAAAGCGGGTGCCTATAACCAATGTAGCACTAAAGACGATCCAGGTTTCTGGTATCCGGCGTGTTTAGGTACAGGCAACTGGGAAGAAGATAAAGCAAATGGCGATTACGCCAGTGTGACGTTCACACGATTAGAAGTAGGGGAGAGCGTTGCGCCAAAAGCTAATCATGGTGAACAAGCTAAAATTGGTGCCACGCTAAACGAAAAAGTAAGTATGAGTGTTAGTGAGGTTCCAGCCAATGCATTAACCGCTATCAAAGCTATTGAGCCATCTTTTACAGTAAATGAAGTGGAAAAAGAGCTAAAACATGGCAAGACTTATCTTGATGTTGAAGGTGTATTAGCCGACGGCAGAGAAATTGAGTTTGATATGCTACAAGTGGCTGACGAATGGAAAGTAGTTGAAGTACAAAGAGACATTGTGTGGTCGCAGTTGCCTGAGAATGTTAGTGGGGCATTAAAGCAATCTTCACCTGATTTCGAAGCCAAACGCATTATTGAAAGTATTCAGCATGGTACTGGCATAACTGTTTACGAGTTTTACGCTGTAAACAGCCAAGGGAAGGAGTCTCGCAAAGAAGTGAAGGTAGAGGGCGGCGAAGCAGTTGTGCTGACGAAAGAGTGGCAGCACTAAGTAAGCGTAAAAATTGAACGTTTTGCGACCAAATACAGTGATCTTGCTCGTGCACTTATCTACAGTATGTAATTCATTCTGTTAGGTTCTTAGGAGAACACAGTGCAACCTGGGCTTTTTTCGTTAAGTTTAGCGGTCAGTGACATTGCCATCTCGAAGACGTTTTATGAAACACTTGGTTTTGAGGCTATGCCGTCATGCGGTTCGGTGGAAGAAAAATGGGTGATCATGAAAAGTGGGCAAACCATGATTGGTTTGTTCGAGGGCATGTTTGAAGGCAATATTTTAACCTTCAACCCCGCTGACGTGCGCGAACTCGAGCAGCGCTTAATGGATAAAGGCATTGAAATAGATGTGCCAGTTAAAGGCGAAGAAGGGCCAGGGCATTGCGTAGTGAAAGATCCTGATGGGAACACTATTATGTTCGACCAATTTTAGTAAACATTTAAGAAATATGAGAAATATTAAGAAGGGAAGCTAATTAGTTTCCCTTCTTTTTTATAAAACTAAACTGGGACACCCACCCTTAAGTACCAATCTTTAAATTTTAGCAGCTAGCTCAGCACCTTGGCGAATAGCTCGCTTCGCGTCTAGTTCAGCGGCAACATCTGCCCCACCTATAATGTGGACACTCACACCGGCAGCTTCTAATGGAGCCTGCAAAGGCTTGAACGGTTCCTGTCCCGCACACACGATAACGTTGTCTACGGCTAAGCATTTAGGTTTGTCATTTATTAGTACATGCAAACCTTCATCATCAACCTTTTCGTAACTTACACCATTTACCATTTGCACATTATGAAGCTTCAATGATTGGCGATGGATCCAGCCTGTCGTTTTACCTAAGCCCTTGCCAACTTTAGACGTCTTGCGTTGCAGTAAAAATACCTCTCGACTTGATGGAGTATATTTTTTCTCAGTGAGTGCGCCTTCATTGGTATAGTTTTTATCAATCCCCCAATGAGACAGCCACTTATCAGTGTTGAGCGACAGTTCTTTGTCTTCAACCAAATACTCGGCTACATCGAACCCGATGCCGCCCGCACCAACGATAGCTACTTTTTGCCCCACAGGTTTGTGGTCGCGCAGCACATCGATATAACTCATGACTTTTGGATGCTCTGCACCATCGATAGTTAGCTTTCGAGGATTAATACCCGTAGCCAATACAACCTCGTCAAAACCACTTTCAGTGAGAAGTTCACAGGTAACATCGGTATTAAGTGCTACTGTAACGCCGGTGCGCTCGAGTTGATTGCTGAAGTAGCGAATAGTCTCGTAAAACTCTTCTTTTCCAGGTACTTGTTTCGCATAGTTGAATTGCCCACCAAGCTCTCTTGCTTTGTCGAATAGGGTGACTTTATGGCCTCTATCAGCAGCATACATAGCGAATGCAAGCCCTGCAGGGCCTGCCCCCACCACTGCAATCTGTTTACTATGCGTTACCGGAGTAAAGGTAAGTTCTGTTTCATAGCAGGCCTGAGGGTTGACTAAACAACTAGCACGCTTTTGTTCAAACGCATGATCTAAACATGCTTGGTTGCACGCAATACAAGTATTAATTAACTGGGACTCATTGCGCATCGCTTTAGCTACAAACTGAGAATCGGCTAAAAAAGGCCGTGCCATAGATACCATATCGGCATGGCCGTCGGCTAAAACACTTTCCGCCACTTCAGGTGTATTAATTCGGTTAGTGGTAACGAGCGGTAGTGATACTTCTTTTTTCATCCGCTGGGTTATCCATGTGAATGCAGCGCGCGGCACCGAAGTAGAGATAGTTGGCACACGTGCTTCATGCCAACCAATACCTGTATTGATAAGCGTTGCACCGGCTTTTTCTATCTCTTTTGCAAGATAAACAACATCATCCCATTTTGCGCCACCTTCAACCAAATCCAGCATTGATAGACGATAAATAATGATGAAATCAGTGCCCACCTTTTCACGGATACCTTTGACAATATCAACTGCTATTTTCACCCTGTTTTCTAGACACCCACCCCATTTATCATCTCGATGATTAGTTCGCTTCACTAGAAATTGGTTAATTAAATAGCCTTCGGAACCCATTACTTCTACGCCATCGTAACCTGCTTCTTTCGCAAGGGCCGCACAGCTTATGTAATCTTTAATTGTGGATGTCACAGCTTTTGAGGATAAGGCGCGAGGTTTAAACGGCGTAATTGGAGATTTCATAGGGGAAGCAGATACTGCAAGCGGATGATAACCGTAACGACCAGAGTGCAAAATTTGCATACAAATTTTACCACCCTCAGCATGCACGGCTTCAGTAATTACTTTGTGTTTCTTAGCATGACGTTTGGCTGTCATTCTGCCAGCAAAAGGAGCTACCCAGCCTGAAATGTTGGGGCTAATCCCACCTGTTACGATAAGTGCGACGCCGCCTTTAGCTCGTTCTGCGTAAAAGGCTGCAAGCTTGTCGAAACCGCCTTTTTCTTCTTCTAGGCCTAAATGCATAGAGCCCATTAACGTACGATTTTTTAACGTGGTGAAGCCAAGATCTAAGGGCTCAAGTAAGTGAGGGTATGCGTTGGTCATGGTTATTCTCGTTATAATTTTTATTCGGACAGCCACAAACTTGCCCGACCAGTATCTTAAGATTATTTACCAGTATGCTTTGAGGGTAAAGGATTGAGCTATAAAAAATCGAAGATATTGTTAAGACACCCATAGTTTTAAGCACAAATTTAAGCACTACGACATAGATAAATTGAGGTTTTCAGGATCGATGCCGAATACTGGTGAGGCAAAAGGATGCAGCGAATACACACCTAAAACTAAAAGTTTTAGGTGTGGCAAAGATTAAGAAAAACTTGTGGTTGATCTGATTTCAGTGCACCTGGCTGCACGCTATTTTAATGAATTTGATCTATTTAGGTGATATTAACCCGTTCTAGAGAGGGCTAGCTTTCGCTGGGCAATTGAAAGGCCAATAGAGTTCGAAAAGATATCTTCAATTCCAATGACCATACGATTCCAGTTTATTTGCGATAAACCGGTACGTTGTATAATTGGCGAGGCATTGGGGAGCATGTAACCGGGTTTGCCAGTGCTAATTTGCCTAGCAGTTTCATCGACCAAAGTTAAGTAATCAGCTAAATTAAACGGCAACCCGCTTAAAGCTGTCGAAGAGTTTCCCACTAAAGGTTTGAGGAACGTTGGTTGCACCCCAAATTGCGCTGCCTCTATTCGATGCTTAATGCTGGTGAATTCAGATGTTTCTGGCGTCTTTGAAATTCCCACGCGTAGTGGATTTAAATCTACGTAGGCCATACACGCCGCCAATGCGGCTTCATCAAGTAGAGCCTGCGATTTAAATCTTCCTTCCCAAAAACGCCCAGTGCACTCATCCTCCTTGTTAGCTTCACGAGCAATAAACTCATTAAGTAACCTCATAAACCAACTGATATCGTACAACCGTTGTCGATATATATTTGCTGTCGATATGATGGTTGTTATCTGAGCTTCTGTAAGTGAGGCTCGCTGTGCGGGCTGCATATATTGCTGGGTTAATACAGTGCCCTTATGCAGTGAATGCCAACGCCTTAATACTTCCTCGGTGGTCCACGACAACGCTTCGTTTCTATCTACATGTAATACTAAGTGGGTATGGTTACTCATTACTGCATAGGCACATACATCAATTGAAAATACGCTCGTTAACGCTATGAGCCTATCTTCAACCCACTGGCGTCGATGCTCGTAACTTTTCCCCGAATAACGGTCTGCACCACATAAAAATGCTCGCCTCACACACCGAGATACGCAGTGATAGTAAGGTGTGTTCTGTAAACAGATTAGTGACTTTCTAGGGCTTGGCATAAGTGAGCTCAATCTCAAAATAGTGATTAAGATACTGAGCTATCTTTCAGGTTAAATATACTGAACAAGAGGATAGTTCGGGTGGGTGTCCAAGCTTTTAGCGCGCATAAAAAAGGGCGAGTTTTCACTCGCCCTTTGGTGTTTTTACACAATCACATCACATGTTTCACGCTTTTAAACTTACGCTAAACCTTAACCATCAACAAACATTTCTTGTTTAAAATTCAAGGTTTGCATGGTATTTCCGCGTTGAACATCAATACTAAACCGATAATTTTCTCTGTCTCTAAAAGGCAGCACAGCTAGGTAATAAATAGCATCGCCTTCTTCTACCTTCTTAAAGGCGAGTGTCTTAGTGGTGCCTATCAAGTTCTTAGCAGTACCTGAAACAGATACGCGTTGAGCGGTTCCTGTTACGGCGTCTAGCACTGAAATATTGACCAGGGCGTTAAACTTACTACGAACTATGCCATAAGAGGCCGCAACTTCTGGGGTAAGAAAAGGAGTACTCACTACCATGTAATGCACATCCCACTCGCCTAATTGCTGTTTTTGCTCGGCGTGCGCTGCACTACTTATAATAAGTAATAAACTACCCAATAGACCAAAAAATAACGTACTGATTTTTTTCATGTTTTCACCCAACATTTTCAGCTTAAAACAACCTAAAGGTGTCTTGAAGCAACAATTGTAAAAACTGTAGCCCAATAATGGCAATCAGAACCGATAAGTCTAGACCACCTAATGGCGGTATAACTTTTCTAATGGGGGCTAAGAATGGCTCAGTGAGTTGATAAAGCAGGTAGTCGATAGGCGTTTGGCCTTGGGATACCCAACTTAGAATCGCGCGTAAAATTAACACCCAGAACATGATAGAAAGGGTTTCTTTTACCACTTCAATCAGTGCAACAATTACAATACCTACCGGATTCAAACTCCCACCAACCATCAGTGAAAGCGTGATTATTTTCAACGCCGCAACAACTATCGCTAGCACGAAGGTAGCCGTGTCAAAGCGGCCAATCGAAGGGATTATTCTGCGCAACGGCCCCACGATAGGGTGCGTGGCCTTTACAATAAACTGGCTCATAGGGTTATAAAAATCAGCCCTAGCCAGTTGCAACCATAGGCGTAAGATAACCACCATTAAATACAAACCAAATAGTGTATCTACCAGAAAAACCGTTGCATTCATGTTTTGATGTTCCTAAAAACGTTAAAGCTGTTTTGCCATTTCTTCAGCGCGAGCTACCGCAGCGCGCATCGCGTTACTTACGATATCACTCAAGCCTTGATCAATTAAGGTATTGACTGCCGCCGCTGTGGTGCCGCCCTTAGAAGTAACTTGGGCACGAAGCTCACTTAATTCAAGGTCAGGATTGTGACAAACCATTTCAGCAGCGCCTAACATAGCTTGTTGTACCATCAAACGGGATTGGGCTTTATCAAAGCCCATGTTTATGGCTTCCTCTTGCATGGCTTGTAAAAACAAGAAGAAATAAGCTGGGCTGCTGCCAGCCGCGGCGATAACGCCGTTAATTCCATCTTCCTCTTCAACCCATACCGTTTCACCTACGCTATTCATCACATCATCAACGTAAGTTCTGTCGTCTTCTGACACGGTATTATCTGCGTACATGCCCGACATTCCCTTACCAAGTAGGCTTGGTGTATTCGGCATAATACGAACAACCGGATGTTCACCACCTAGCATTTCTTGTAAACGAGAAACGGGCAACCCAGCTGCAATACTAAGAAATAGCTTGCCAGATAAATCGTTTTTTTGCTGAAGGTCTGCGCACATATCACCCATCATTTGGGGTTTCACGGCTAGCACAATAGCATCTGCAAACTGGCAGGCTTCATCATTAGATTGGGTAATTTGAATACCGAATTCTTCTTTTAACTTATCGAGTTTCGGAGTAGACGGGTTGCTCGCTAAGATGCGTGTCTTATCGTAGCCAGACTGAATTAAACCACTAATGATGCTGCGGCTCATGTTGCCCGCGCCAATAAATGCCAATTTCTTTTGTTGCATATGAATCCTATTGTAAGTTGAAAAAACGAACAGCGTTCAGTAAAAATAGTACGAACTAGTTTCGTGAGGCAAAGATAGCAGTGCCAATTCTTACCATGGTAGACCCATGAGCGATGGCGCTTTGCATATCACTGCTCATTCCTACGGACAGGGTATCAAAATTGGTCAAGTTTGTATGGTATCGGTCAAACAATTCCTTTAAAGCTCCGAGGCTTTGCGCTTGTTCATGGCTGTCTGGGTTCGCTTTTGGAATTGCCATTAGCCCACGTAAGCAAAGCTTGTCTTGCTGGCTTATAAAGCGTATTAGTTCGTCGACCTCTTCAGGTTTTACACCAGATTTGCTCGCTTCATCATCGATATTCACTTGAATACACACATTCAGAGGCGCCATCTCTGCCGGGCGTTGGTCATTCAAACGACGGGCTATTTTTTCCCTATCAACGGATTGAACCCAATCAAAATGCTCGGCGACTACTTTTGTCTTGTTCGATTGAATGGGGCCTATCATATGCCACTCAATATCACTAAGTGCAGACAGTTGCTGTATTTTATCTACACCTTCTTGTATATAGTTTTCGCCGAATGTACGTTGTCCCTCTTCATACGCTGCCATAATATCCGATACCGGTTTAGTTTTGCTCACGGCTAGCAATTTAACTGAATTTGGTGGACGATTAGCGTTGGCAGTAGCTAGGCTCACATCCTGTCGTGCACTATTGAGTCTTTCTGCTATTGTTTGCATTATTCACCTTTTTGAGGAGTTGTTGTGGATATTACCGAACTTTTGGCTTTCAGCGTTAAAAATAAAGCGTCAGATTTGCACTTATCAGCAGGTCTGCCACCTCTTATCCGCGTAGACGGAGAAATGCGTAAGCTTAATGTACCCGCATTAGATCATAAACAAGTGCATGCACTTATTTATGAAATAATGAATGACATGCAACGTAAAGAATACGAAGAGAACTTGGAAACCGATTTCTCATTCGAAATTAGTGGCTTGTCGCGGTTTCGTGTAAATGCTTTTGTGCAAAATCGCGGTGCAGCAGCTGTGCTCCGTACTATCCCCAACACGGTTCTTACGCTTGATGATTTAGGTGCGCCTGAAATATTCAAAGAAATAATCAACCAACCTACCGGAATTGTTCTAGTCACTGGCGCCACGGGGTCGGGTAAGAGTACAACTCTTGCCGCGATGGTTGATCATATCAATTCGCACAAGCGCGAGCACATTCTCACTATTGAAGATCCTATCGAGTTTGTGCACGAAAATAAATTGAGTTTAGTAAACCAACGGGAAGTGCATAGAGACACCCACTCTTTTAGTAACGCACTTCGCTCTGCATTACGTGAAGATCCGGACGTGATATTAGTGGGTGAATTACGTGATTTAGAAACTATTCGCTTAGCCATTTCAGCTGCGGAAACGGGGCATCTAGTATTTGGTACCTTACATACTAATTCAGCACCTAAAACTATAGATCGAATTATTGATGTGTTCCCCGCCGAAGAAAAAGCGATGGTGCGCTCGATGTTATCTGAATCGCTAAGAGCGGTAATTTCTCAAACTCTGCTGAAAAAAGTGGGGGGAGGGCGAATAGCAGCGCATGAAATCATGGTAGGTATTCCAGCAATTCGAAATCTTATCCGTGAAGATAAAGTGCCTCAAATGTATTCCGTTATTCAAACGGGGCAAGCTACGGGTATGCAAACTATGGATCAGTGTTTACAGCGCTTGTTGGCATTAGGTGCAATTTCTAAAGAAGACGCCGCTGCTAAATCGAAAGACAAGCAATCGATGAGTAATTTTTAAGGACGGGTAATGTTAGATAGCTTTTTAGAAAAAATGGTAGAGAAATCTGCTTCTGACTTATTCGTTACCGCGGGCTTTCCCGTCAGCGCGAAGGTGCACGGTAAGCTTACCCCAATTTCGGAAAATTCTTTTAATGATGAAGATGCATTAGCACTTGTTCATGAAGCCATGAATGAAAAGCAAAAAGAGGCTTTTCATACTACCAAGGAATGTAATTTTGCCATTGTACGAGAAGGCCTAGGGCGTTTTCGTTGTTCAGCATTTTGGCAAAGAGATCAAGCCGGAATGGTGGTACGTCGTATTGTGACCGAAATTCCTAAGGTCGATGACCTGGGGTTACCTTCGGTGCTAAAAGATATCATTATGTCAAAACGGGGTTTGGTGCTTTTTGTAGGTGGTACCGGTACCGGTAAATCAACCTCTTTGGCAGCACTTATTGGCCATCGAAATAGTAACTCTTTTGGGCATATTTTAACTATTGAAGATCCTATTGAATTTGTGCACGAGCATAAATCTTGCGTGATAACTCAACGTGAGGTGGGCATAGACACCCACTCATTTGACGACGCATTAAAAAGCTCGTTGCGACAAGCGCCTGATGTCATCCTTATTGGTGAAATTCGTTCAATGGAGACAATGGAATACGCCATGTCTTTTGCTGATACGGGGCATTTATGTGTGGCAACACTTCATGCCAACAATGCTAACCAAGCAATTGAGCGTATTATGCACTTAGCGCCAAAAGATCAGCACGACAAGTTACGCTTCGATTTAAGCCAAAATATAAAAGCTATCGTGGCGCAGCAACTTCTTCCAACCAAAGACGGTGAGGGAAGGGTAGCGGCAATTGAAATTCTATTAAACTCTCCTCTAGTGAGCGATCTTATTCAACGTAATGAAATTGGTAGCTTGAAAGAAGCCATGAAAAAGGGCAAAGAGTTAGGAATGCAAAGCTTCGATATGGCGTTGTACGACTTATATCGCGAGGGTAGTATTGATTTAGACCAAGCATTACATCACGCTGATTCTCCCAACGATTTGCGCCTAATGATTAAGCTAGATTCAAACGATGGATCAAGCTTGGGCACATTGTCGAATGTCTCGATAGATATGGATGACTAAAACTCTTGATTAAGCTTTTTACGTCGCCAGACCCTTTCTTACTTCAGTCGGTAAAAAGTGAACTCGATGCGCTCTCTATACCTTACCTAGTGAAAAACGAATTTGCAGGTGGGGCGATGGGGGAACTGCCATGGCAAGAATCACAGCCTGAACTTTGGCTAATTGATGAATCTTGGTCTGCCAGAGCCAATAAGGTTGTGAGTTCTTTAATGGACAGCCACGAACCTGCCGAAAAATTTCCATGGGTGTGTAGTAATTGTGATGAGCCTAACGGTGAAGCTTTTGATACCTGCTGGAAGTGCGGAGAAAGTAGACCTTAGCGTTACCGATTGCTGATTTACTTATTCGGTAATTCGTAATTGGAACTGTGGGTGTCTAAATTCCGGCCATCTAAATTCAGGCTAGGGATGTGGGTGTCTTGCAATGACGGCCTCAGGCTTAGTTATTAAAAGCTGGCTGAAAAAAGAGTGGGTGTCTTAAAAGAACGCAGTTATTAAAAGCTGGCTGAAAAAAGAGTGGGTGTCTTAAAAGAACGCATGTTAAAAAAGGAATTCCAAACCTTTTAAAAGGTGGGTGTCCAAGTGGAAAATATGACGCACTAATCAAAGCCTAAATAAGTGGATGTCCAGTTAGTAGAAGTGGGTGTCCAGCTAACAGAAAAGGTGGGTGTCCAGCTAATAGAAAAGGTGAGTGTCCAGATAACGGCGAGTAGCTAGTCGCCGTATTGGTTTTCAACCCAGCTAGTAAAAATCACGCAGGCCGATACGCTATCTATTTTTTCCTTAGTTAGCTTTTTATAACCGCCAAGTTCGAACAACATAGATTTTGCATCTGTGGTGGTAAGCCTTTCATCGCATAAATCCACTGCTACTTTGAATCTACCATGCAAGCGGTTAGCGAATTTTTTGGCGCGCTGGGTGACTTCTTGCTCGGTGCCGTCCATATTTAATGGTAAACCAACCACCACAAGGTGTGGTTGCCATTCTTCATACAGCTTTTCAATTACATTCCAATCTGGAATACCATCACGGGCTTTAAGGGCTGCAAGCGGCGACGCTGTACCGGTAATTTCTTGTCCAACTGCTACCCCAATACTTTTTGTGCCGAAGTCGAACGCTAGTACTGTTCTGCTACCAATATCAGGCATGCCCAGCTCCTGGTGCAAGTTGCCACACATCTACCCCAAGTTTATTAACCGCTGCTTGCCACTTTTTATGAATAGGTGTGTTAAACAAAATTTCGTCATCGGCCTCTATGGTTAGCCATGAGTTATCTTGCATTTCCTGTTCAAGTTGCCCAGCAGTCCAGCCCGCATAACCTAGCGCGATAATAGATGAATCTGGCCCTGTATTAGTGCCAATTGCGGATAAAATATCTTTTGAAGTGGTAATCATAACGTCAGGCGATAAGTTCAAACTTGAGTCCCAGCCACTTTGACTGGAATGCAGAACAAACCCTCGCTCTTGGCTGACCGGTCCGCCAGCAAGAATAATTTGCTCGGCTTTATCTTCCGCCACGGTTATGTCTTTGTCGGTTTGCTCAAGCAACTCTTTCAAGTTCATGGTTGAAGGCTGATTGATTACCAGCCCCATGGCACCGTCTTTATTGTGTTCGCAAATATAAGTGAGAGAGCGAGAAAAATACGGGTCATCTAGCGAAGGCATCGCTACTAGAAAGTGGTTTTGTAAACTTTTCAGTTCTGTCATTGTTTCCTCTACTTCTCACTTAACTACTGTTAGTGCAAAACGCTAATTAGCTACTTGTTTGTCAGGCGTTTTTCAATTGCGTCGAATAACGAGGCCATAATATTAATATTATAGTGCCCCTCTATTTCTCTTACGCACGTTGGGCTAGTAATGTTTATTTCTGTGATTTTTTCGCCAATCACGTCCAACCCAACAAATAAAATATTGTTATCACGTAACGTGGGAGCCACGGCTTCAGCCAACGCACGATCGGTTTCTGAAATCTCTTGGGGTCTGCCCGTTCCGCCTGCAGCCAAATTACCGCGGGTTTCCCCTTTAGTCGGTAAGCGCGCTAAGCAATAAGGAACCACTTCACCGTCCACAATCAGAATACGTTTATCGCCATCTTTAATTTGTGGCAAGTATTCTTGAACCATCATGTAACGTTTTCCCAAGTTGGTTAACGTTTCAATGATTACGCCTAAGTTATTTCCATCTGGCTTCACTCTGAAAATTGAAGCGCCGCCCATGCCATCTAACGGCTTACAAATAATATCTTGATGCTTGGCATGAAATTCACGAATAAGCTTCTGATTATTAGTTACCAGCGTGTTAGGAATGTGCTCAGGAAACAAGGAGGTAAACAATTTTTCGTTGTAGTCTCGAAGCGCTTGCGGATTATTTACAACCAGCGCGCCCTCGTCTTGGGCAAGCGATAAAATATGGGTTGCGTATAAAAATTCGCTGTCGAAAGGCGGATCCTTCCGCATAAGCAACACATTAATGTCACCAAGTGAAACAGTATGCTCTTCACCTAGGGTGTAAAAGTCAGTCGCTTGGTCGCGCACGGTGATGGTTCTAGCCAATCCCATTGGTTTGCCATTATTGATATAAATATCTTTAAGTTCGAAATACAGTACAGTTGCGCCACGGCGCTGGGCTTCAAGCATCATAGCTAGGCTGGTGTCTTTATGCGGCTTAATCACCGCGATAGGATCCATAATCACGCCAAGGGTGTATTGCATGTATGTTCTCACTCTTTGATAAAGGTAGATAAATTGGCAACAGCGTTACGCATTAATTGCGATAGTTGGCTGTTGGTGCATTATATATGTCGAAGTTGGTTCTGGTATGAATACCACTAAATGTTAAGTGGGGGCACTCAGCATTTAGATCAAGTATTGGCAAAACCAAACTCTCTAATAGTTAACCTGTAAAGCTCGCGTAAACTGATCGCTTAAAAATCGCCGTGCTGGGCTTGCAGAATACTAATACAGCTAATGGCTGCAGTTTCCGTACGTAGTATTCGAGGTCCTAAACTGCATGATGTAAAACCACTTTCGTTCGCTTGATGAATTTCGCCTTCGGAAAGTCCACCTTCAGGGCCAATTAATAGTCGAAAACCTTGTGTATTATATGGCTGTCTCGCTAACGGCTTTTCTGCACCCGGCGCCAATACTAACCGTGAACTCGAGGTCGACTCAGATAACCATTTGTTAAGCGCAATTGGTGGGTTCAGCGAGGGAAGCGTATTTCTGCCACTTTGTTCGCACGCACCGATGATGATTTTTTGCCATTGAATCAGCTTTTTTTCCCATCGGGCTTCATCTAGTTTAACGGTGCACCGCTCGGTTAAAATAGGCGTGATCTCGGTAACACCAAGCTCTACACTTTTTTGCAGAACCGTATCCATTCGGTCACCTTTAGATACACCTTGGCCTAAATGAATATTTAGCGATGATTCTTTGGATAACGATAAACACGCATCTGCTTCTACAAAAACCTTTTTTCTTTGAGCATTAATTATCTGTGCGCTGTATTCATTACCGTCACCGTTAAACAGTACGATGGGATGATTCGCTTTCAAACGAAGCACACTGGCAATGTGATGACCAGCTTCTTCAGTTAACTGAAATTCTTCTTCAAGAGGAATTGGATTGGGGTAATAAATTCTTGGTATGCGCATTGGGAAACTAAAAATGGCGGATAATGTGGATATGATACGTGGCTAGAGCAAGTGGATGCAACGCATCGTAGCTGAAAATCGCTACAATGCGTTGTAAAAAGCTATTTTTTCGAGATTTACGGTAGCCTTAATAGCACTAGGGCTAGTTAAGCTGCCGAAGGTGTTGAAGTGGTGTTTTGCGTTTCGTTTTGATGAGGAGGTACTGCTTGCCCGTCCTTTCGTGCATATTTGGTATGTTCGCCTTTATCTGTTCTTAAAGAATACAAGAACAATGCTGCTACGATAATTGCCAGTAATATAAAGTAAAACATAGATTATTCCTTTTATTCTATTTGCTAAGCTGTACAAAATTGACAATAGCAATACCTGCTAACGTCATATCCGGTTCACATTCTTTTTGAATGTATTTCAGCGCTTTGCAGTCTATATAAAGCATCCTGCTTATTTTGACGGAAAACTTTACACTAATTGGACTAAAAAATCATCAGTTCTCGTAAAATTTTTCGATAGTCCGTTATGGCTAATGTGCTTTTCTGTTCTGCTAACTAACATGACGAGATATTGAGATTAGGTTGCTTAAATGACACCCTAATGACGAATTTACGACAATACGCTTAAACAGCTCGAGTGAAATTGTGAAGAAAAAATTAGCAGGAAAAAAGTCGACTTTAGGATAACATTTATACGCTGTAGGCCACGTAAATATTAGACTTTTGACCTAAAATGGCTGTTTGTGATTCAAAGTCGTTGGCGTAATTCTAAAAGCCTGCTACCTTATTTCAGCTTTATTATGTTTGATAAAACAAGGACAAAATTATGGAAGAAAATTTATCATTATTCTCATCAAGTGATGTAGAACGCTATATTAACGATTATGCAATTCCATGGGGCATTAATATTGCCATGGCGATTGTCATCTACGTTATTGGTCGAATCGTTGTAGGATTCATTCTATCTTTATTCCGCCGTCTAATGGCAAAATCAAAGTACGATGCAATGTTGGTGGACTTCTTAGAAGCCATTATAAGCGCTATTTTGATGTTGTTCGTTATTGTCGCGTCGTTAAACCAGCTTGGTGTTGATACAACCTCACTTGTTGCAATATTAGGTGCTGCAGGTTTAGCTATTGGTTTGTCACTGCAAGATTCTTTGAAGAACTTTGCTGCTGGCGTAATGCTTCTTGTATTCAAGCCTTTCAAATCAGGCGATTTTGTTGAGGCTGCAGGTACTGCGGGTACTATCAACAAGATTGGTATCTTTACTACCACTATGACCACACCAGATAACAAAGAAATTATTGTTCCTAACGGTGGCATTTACAGCAACAACATTACTAACTACTCGGCGAAAGAAACACGTCGCGTAGATATGGTTGTTGGTATTGGTTATGACGCTGACTTACGTAAAGCAAAAGAAATTCTAAATGAAATGGTTCGTGCTGATGAGCGTATCCTTAGCGAGCCAGCTCCTACTGTTGCTGTTTCTGAATTGGCTGATAGCAGCGTTAACTTCGTGGTTCGTCCATGGTGTAAAGCGTCTGACTTCTGGGGCGTTAAGTTCGACTTCACTGAGCAAGTTAAACTACGTTTCGACCAAGAAGGTATTTCAATTCCATTCCCACAAATGGATGTTCATCTTCACAAAAACGACAGCGAATAATTTTTTATTCTCTGATACAAAAACGCCACATTGATGTGGCGTTTTTTTTGGCTCTATTTTACGTTGGCGACGGCTAATAACTAGCCACAGTTAGGTCTATACCCAGTGGCCTGATAATCAGTGTACGCAGCGTTCATGTTTGCCTGTAAGTTACTGATCCGCGTTTGCGGGGCAGGGTGAGTAGAAAGCAATTCTAAAGGACGTTCGCCGCTACTTGCTGCATCCATGTTCTGCCATAAGTTTACAGATTGACGAGGGTCAAAGCCTGACATCGCCATAAGTTGAAGGCCAATAACGTCCGCTTCAGACTCATGGGTACGGCTAAATGGTAGTTGAACTCCAACTTGTAAACCTAAACCAATGGCTGCCATGATAGGGGCAGTTTGAGATACTTCGTTCATTGCCAAAGCTGCACCTGCTGCTTGGGTGCCCATATTGATAAGCGTGGATTGAGACATACGCTCATTACCATGTTCTGCAATAACATGACCCACTTCATGTCCGATAACCGCCGCAAGCTGGTGTTGGTTCTCAGCAACATTTAATAATCCGGTATAAACGCCAATTTTCCCTCCAGGTAAAGCAAAGGCATTAACTTGATCATCATCAAAAACCACAACTTCCCATGTACCATCGAACACACTGGTAGGGACTTTCGCGGTGATGGCATTTGCCACACATTCAACATAGCTATTTTGAACTGCTTTGTTTGAAATTTTGAGTTCTTCTTTCATTCCGCTAAATGCTTGGTCGCCCATTTCTGCCAATTGAGACTCAGAATATAAGAGTACCTGATTACGACCTGTAGGCGATGTAGCACAAGCTGTCACTGCTAGGGCTACTGCGGCGATTGATGCGGTAAACCTCAATTTCATATTTTAATCCTTGTTGTCGCGAAATAGAGAAATATTAGTGAATTACAACTCTTATATTTGTTACGTATAGTGCGCAAGAGCAGACCAATATTAGCTTCTATTAATACTACAAATCGGGGTGTTATTCATTTGTAAATTTACCCTTTTGCCAAATTAATATTTGTGTCATACACTGGCTCTAGCTTATATACAGATGTAATTAAAAATAATAGCTAAATCTACATTGTATGTCATAGGTTCGTTCCCGCGCTGAAGGCGAGAATTTAGTAGCCCTCTTGGCAAGCTGAGGTTTGGCGTAACAACATGATAAAAAGGAAATCAAATGTCTGCGCAGTCAAAATTCAAATACGGCGTCTTAGCGCTACTTATCTCAGCGGCCCTTTCTGGCTGTGGTCTAGATGGCGACGATGGTGAACAGGGTGAAACAGGAGCTCAAGGTCCTCAAGGGGAGCAAGGCGAAGCGGGCTCTGATGGCGCCGATGGTGTTGACGGTAGCGATGCATCGTTAGGTGTTTCTCTTGACGTTGTTGCCCGTGCCTTTTTGGGTAACCTAACGTCGGCAGAAATCGTGCAATATCATGCTGACACCCAAACTATTTATGCCACTAACGGTGATACCAACGCTATAGCCGTTATTGCTGCTGATACAGTTACCACTACTGCAATGAGCGACCCAATTAATACTACCAACCTTACGGTGAGTAATATTACGTTACCTGCTGATATTGACGGCGTAACGTTAGGAAGTCTTACTAGTATTGCAATTAGTGGTGACCTAATGGCTGTTGCAGTACCCGCTGACGTGAAAACCGATAACGGCTACGTACTTTTCTATAATGGTTTAGACACTTCTGCACCGGTATTTTTAGATTCTGTGGTTGTTGGCGCCCTACCTGACATGGTGACATTTACGCCAGATGGCGGAAAAGTATTGGTGGCTAACGAAGGTGAGCCTTCAGATGATTATACGGTTGACCCAGAAGGTTCTATCTCGGTAATTAATATTCTTGCAAGTGGTGAGCCTGAAGAAACAGCAACTTCTGTAAGCTTTACGGACTTTAACAGCACTCAAGACGACTTAGTCGCGCAGGGAATGATGTTCCCTAATCCAACTGGCCGTACGATCAAAGGCGTTGATATTGCTACTACTGTGGCTCAAGACTTAGAACCAGAATATATCACGGCGACTAATGATGTTGCGTACGTGAGCCTACAAGAAAATAACGGTTTAGCGATTCTCGATCTTGAAGAACTAACGGTAGAAATTATTGGGCTAGGTGTGAAAAGCTGGTCTGATTTGAATATTGATATTCAAGAAGATAGCAGCGTGAGTTTTGGTCAGTATGATGGCCTTTACGGTGTGTATCAGCCCGATACGATTGCCAATTACTCGTGGAAAGATGCCACTTTCATTGTCACTGCTAACGAAGGTGACGCACGTGAATATTTCTTTGATTCTGCTGATGAAGCAACCTGCCTAAGTGAAGGTGGATTAGCGTTTGATGCAGACGATGGCTGTTTAGCTTACACCGATGAAGTTAAGGTTGAAGACTTAACGGCAGAAGCAAACTCTGAGCTTGCTGACTTACAAGCGACTGGGGAAGCAGATAATTTGCTTGTCACTAGCGCGATGGGTGATGTGGATGGAAACGGTGAGTATGACGCAGCTTATACGTACGGTTCACGTTCATTTACGATTTGGGATCAAAACGGCTTAGCGGTTTTCGATTCAGGTGATGATTTTGAGCGTATTACCGCGTCGGTTCATGGTGCATCGTTTAACAATGGTGATGATGAAAACGCAGGCGATTCGCGCTCTGAGAATAAAGGCCCAGAGCCTGAAGCATTAACCGTTGGTGTTATTGGCGATAGAACTTATGCGTTTGTTGGAACTGAGCGCATGGGCGGCATATTCGTTTACGACGTAACTAACCCTTACGATGTGCAATTTGCAGATTACATTATCAATCGCGACTTAACAGAAGGCCTAGTAGCGACCGACGTTATAGGCGACTTGGCGCCAGAAAGCTTAGTATTTGTAAGTGCAGATGATAGCGCAAGCGGCGTTCCTTTGTTACTTGTTGGTAACGAAGTTAGTGGCACCGTAACGGTATGGCAAATTACTCAAAACTAAGTGAAAGATGTTAGATAGACAATGCTAAGCAAAAACGCTAGCTAAAAACCTTTAATGAAACGGCGCCCTTGGCGCCGTTTTTTTATTTAAGCAAAAACCGTGTACATCTTGTGCCTAGGGTAAATCGTCGAGCGGTGATTACATACGGGATGGTTTGAGTTAAGCTATAACTATACGTATTAACATTGAAACGATAAGTGCAGCGCAGTAGCGCTCAAATTGTCTGAGTACAGATTGTGGTTGCCTGCTAACAGTCTGTCGGATTTCACTTATCTTATTTCATCGTTATGTCATGGCCGTAGGGCTTAAACAGAAATATTAGAAAAAGAGAATGCAGATGTCTCAACAAATTGTTGTTAGCGGTGTGGGTGTTTGGCACCCTGAAAGCAGTATTACAAATCAGGAACTGGTAGACAGTTACAATGCGTATGTTGATTCGTATAACGAAGAGCATAAAGCAGAAATAGAAGCGCAACAGGTTACTGCAAAACCTTATTCAAGTGCTGAGTTCATTGAAAAAGCGTCAGGAATTAAAAGCAGGTATATTTACCAAAAAGAAGGCGCGCTTGATATTTCGCGCATGAAACCAAAAATTGAAGCTCGCGAAGATGAAGCGCTATCTCACCAAGCAGAAATAGCAGTAGAAGCAGCAAAGTTGGCGTTGGCTTCTGCCAATAAAACCGCCCAAGACGTTGATGCGGTTATTGTATCTTGCGCGTATACCCAACGTGCTTACCCCGCTATTGCAATTGAAGTACAAGAAGCGTTAGGTATTGAAGGCTTTGGTTTCGACATGCTAGTCGCGTGTTCTGCTGCCACGTTTGGTATGCACCGTGCATACGAAATGCTAAGTGCCGGTAATGCTAAGTGTGTATTGGTAATCAACCCTGAATTAGTGTCACCGCAAATTAACTATACCGACAGAGACAGCCATTTCATTTTTGGTGACGTTGCGACAGCCACGGTATTAGAAACTGCCGATACCGTGAATAGCGAACACAGTTACGATGTTATGAGTACCAATGCGGTAACTAAGTACTCCAACAACATTCGTTCAAACTTTGGTTACGTTACTCGTACAGAAGATGTAGACCCATATGGTGCAGACAAGCTCTTTCATCAAGCAGGGCGCAAAGTGTTTAAAGAAGTCTGCCCAATGGCAGCAAGTCATATAGAAAACCACTTAAGCAGACATCAGTTAACGGCAACTGACGTAAGACGTTGGTGGTTGCATCAAGCGAATATCAACATGAATACGCTGATCATTAAGCGTTTGTTGGGGCGTGATGCTAATGCTGATGAAGCACCTATCGTGTTAGACGAATACGCGAACACGGCGTCAGCAGGATCGGTTATTGCTTTTGGCTTAAACCATGAAGATTTAGTGACCGGTGATGTTGGTGTGTTGTGCTCCTTTGGGGCAGGCTATTCAATTGGGTCATTGTTACTAAAAAAACGGTAGGCCTTTAGCGCAAGCTGGCAGTAACCTAGTTTACTGTCAGCGCCACCTGATTGCACCAGAACCTCAAAAACAGAGCTTAAAAAACAGAGCCTCGAGAACAATAAAAAAGCTAGGTGAGAATAAATAGGGATGATTTCAGATATAGGCTATGCCCTTAACAGTTTGGCTTACTTACTGTTAATGCTATTACTTTTTGCAGTACGAAAGCCTGGGTTAGCCAATCACTTATTGGTACTGGCCACAGCCACTACGCTGTTTTGGTCTACTAGCATGATAACGGCGCTGTTTGGTCCCATCAGCCTTTCTTGGTTGCTTACCATTGATGCACTCAGGCAAGTTGCTTGGTTGCTCTTCCTCGCAGGTTGCCTGAAAAACAATTTCACCAATCTGTTTGATGTCCTGCGCCGTCCCACAACTCTTTTTATATTACTTCCCGGCTGCATAGCTTTAGTGCTGCCCTATGTCTTGTGGATTGATGCCTCCTGGCGTTATCTGATGCTGATTATTTTGGCGCTTGAAGTCCTTATCTTATTGGAAGTTATTTACCGTCAAGCGGATGCAGACCAATGGGCTTATAAGCCGTTAATTTTATATTTAGGCGCTACCCACCTTTTTGATTTTGTTACTTACGCCAATGCCACCATGGTGAATCAGGTTGAGGTTAGTTACATTGCCGCTCGGGGCTATATCTATTTCCTTCTTATTCCATTTTTGGTTATTGCCATTCGACGTATAAAGCACTGGGGCGTCGATATATTTATCTCCAGGGATGTAGTACTACATAGCTCTTTATTGCTGGTAGCGGGCGCTTACCTTTTCATTATGGCTATCATTGGGTATGCCATCAGCTACGTAGGTGGAAATTGGGGCGCCATGGTACAAACCATCTTAGTGGTATTGTCTCTTGCCTTGCTCGTTACCGTATTTTTGTCGAATTCATTTAGAACCAAGTGTAAGGTTTTTATCACCAAGCACTTTTTTGCTAACCAGTTTGATTACCGCGTAGAGTGGATAAAACTAACAAAAACACTCTCTAGCTCAATGGACGCCCCTAATACGGTTCACGAAAGTGCACTTCGCGGCATACTGGAAGCTATCGAATATGACTCTGGCAAGTTGTATAAACGGGTAAATAATGACTTCGAGCAGTTGGCACAAGTTAACCCGTTACCAGACACCCAAGATGATTTAACCATCATTCGTGCGCTTACAGAGTATTGTGCGACTAATACTTGGTTAATTGATGTCCATGAATACCAGGCCAAGCCATTTCATTACAAAGGGCTGCAAATCGACAGAAATACCTTAAAAGGCTGGGGCTATCAGCTTTACCTGCCGTTTTATAAAAATGATGAAATTTGGGGCTTTGCTGTACTTGCAGCCGGGGATAATGAACGACTGAGTTTAAATTGGGAAGTTCGAGATTATCTTAATGCTATTACCGAGCAAGTAAGTATGTTTGTGTTCCATCATGAAGCTTCAAAGTTGGTGGCAGAGAATGCCCAGTTTGCTGCATTCAATAGAATGTCTGCGTTTGTTGTGCACGATTTAAAGAATGTAATGGCGCAAGTCGATTTGATCCTTGCGAATGCGCAGCAACATAAACATAACCCTGAATTTATTGAAGACACATTTGAAACATTGGAACATACCAAAGCGCGTATGGATAAAATGTTAAAGCAATTAACCGATAAAAAGATTAATGATGATGGGGCTCACACATCGTGCTCGTTATCGCATATTATTAATGATGTGGTGGCAAATCGATGTATGGGGCTTTCTCCCACTCCCAAAGTGCACTGCAGCAGCGAAGAGCCGGTATTAATTGATAAAGAAAAGGTTGCCAATGTTTTTTATCACCTCATAAGTAATGCGCAGCAAGCAACCGAAGATAGCGGCGAAATAGATATAGTATTAACACATGACATCCAAAACCGTGTTCAATATGTAATGATAGAGGATACGGGAACCGGAATGGATCAAGACTTCATCGAAAATCGCTTGTTTAAACCTTTCGATACCACGAAAGGAAACGCAGGAATGGGAATTGGTGCGTACGATGCGAAAACGTACCTTGAATCTATTGGTGGTAAAATAAGCGTTCAAAGTGAACCAGGGAAAGGAAGTTGTTTTACGCTAGCATTCACGCTTCATTGAGCAAAGTGAGCGATAACAACCAACCTATGTTGATACGGAAGAAGTAACACAGGAACAGACTGATGACAGATACCGTTTTAGTGGTAGATGACGATTTAGGTATACAGAAACAATTAAAGTGGAGCTTAACCGACTACGACGTTGTTTTTGCTGACGATCATACCTCGGCAATTGCGCAGCTGCGCCGGTATGAGCCTAAAGTCGTTACACTAGATTTAGGATTGCCACCCGACCCAGCTAATGCGTCTGAAGGCTTGAGAATATTACAAGATATTATCGCCTTAGCGCCTAGAACCAAGGTCATTGTTGTCACCGGAAATAACGAAAAAGAGAATGCCCTTAAGGCTATAAACTTTGGTGCCTATGACTTTTACCAAAAACCTATAGATTCAGACACCATAAAGTTACTTGTTTATCGCGCACTTAATTTGGGTAAATTAGAGCTGGAAAACAGCATTTTATCTAAAGTGCGCACAGGTATGAGCCGTATCATTGGTAACAGTGAATCTATTCAAACGGTAGTACGTAAAGCTGAAAAAATAGCGAATACGGATGTGAGTACCTTACTGCTAGGTGAAAGTGGAACCGGTAAAGAAGTGTTTGCTCGCAGTATTCATGAACATAGCCCTCGCAAAGATAAACCGTTTGTTGCCATTAACTGTGCATCTATTCCAGAAAATTTGCTAGAAAGTGAGCTTTTTGGTTATGAGAAAGGCGCATTTACTGGAGCCAATAAAACCACACTAGGTAAAATTGAAACCGCTCAAGGTGGTACGCTGTTTCTAGATGAAATTGGTGATATGCCTATCGGGCTGCAAGCCAAAATGCTACGTTTTTTACAAGAGCGTGTTATTGAGCGAGTGGGGGGCCGTGCCGAAATTCCTGTGGATATTCGGGTTGTCTGTGCTACCCACAGAGATTTACAAGCCATGGTGGCAGAAGAGCGTTTTAGGGAAGATTTATATTACCGTATTGGTGAAATTCCCATTATGATCCCGCCGCTACGAGATAGAGATCAAGATATTATCCTGCTTGCGCGTACTTTCCTGAATATTTATCGAGAAGAGTTTAATGCCAAGGCAAAGAGCTTTTCTGAATCTGCGATAAATTCCATGCTGGCTCACAAATGGCCTGGCAATATTCGTGAAATGCAAAATAAGCTTAAGTCGGCTGTGATCATGGCCGAAGGCACTGTTATACAGCCTGATGACTTAGGTTTGTTCGCGGTTGATGGTAGTGGAGAGTCTGAAACATTGAATCTTCGCGAGGTTCGCGAGGTTGCCGAAAGTAAGGCAATTCGTAGAGCGTACCACCAAGCGGATAAAAATATGTCTAAAACCGCCGAATTGCTAGGTGTTACTCGCCCAACCTTGTATTCATTAATTGATAAATACCACTTGGAAGACTTAAAAAGTTCAGCGTGAGACTAATCAGTAAAAGCGCGGTTTGATGCGACACTTCTGGGTATCGCATCATTTGGTGCGATACCTTTAATAAATTCTCTGTTTCGTATTTTGGTAAAGCCTGCTGCTACGACAAGCTTAGTTGAGCATACAAGTCATGGTTACGGCTTTTTGTCGACAGTTTCACTGCGACAACTTCGTTGCGACAACTTCGTTGGCACAACTCACATGAGTCAATGCTCATGTGGTGGCTTCTAAAGCATTGAAGCTGGGCTGCCTAGTTAGGGGATATGGTATTGGCTGTGATGTTTAGCTAATAAATCATGCCCGTAAAAGGCGACATGCAGTCCAATATTGCCATGGTCATCTTCGGTAAAAATTGGCGTTGAGCATTCATTACAGAAAAACTGTTTGCGACTTGGTGATAGCTGCAATTCCCCTAACATAGAGGGGGCGCAATCTATGACTAGATGCTTACGTGCCCCTGCAATGGTGAGGTTAAACGTTTCACTGCAAGATAGCGTTTCAACGTCCAACTCATCTTCGCTAATATCAGGCAACTCAAATTGCACGGCCTGACACTGACAACTACCTTTATACATAATGTACGCTCCTACTCATCGGGCCAATTTATGCTCGACAGCGTGTTAAATGATGTAGAAATGTATGACTGCTTAAAATGAAATTTCTTATCAAGCGGGGTTTGCTGCACGTCGCCAATCAGGGCTTTATTAGTATCAATCACCCCAATCCAACCATTACGACCAGACATCTTGGTGGCGTATAAACAATAATCTACCACTGAAAATGTGCTCTTCCAGCTCTCTTCGAAGGACACATGTTCAACAGGGGGAAGAATACTAAAGCCAATACTGCAGGTAACGCGAAGCGAGCGAGTATCGTCAATATGAAATACTTTATCGCTCACTGCGGCGCGGCAACGTTCTGCCAGTTGAGGAAGGTCGTCTCGCATAGAGTGACGGCAAATCACCAAAAATTCCTCGCCGCCCCAGCGAATGAGTAAATCAGTTTGTCTGAAAACTTCACGAAGCACATCGGCAAACTGACTTAATACTTTATCGCCCGCTAAATGGCCATGTTCGTCATTAATACGCTTGAAATGGTCTATGTCTATTAAGAAGCAAAGCAGATCTTGGTTACGTTCGCTGTGGCCTTGCTGATGCTTATTTGCATGAGAGCTACGCTTAAGCTCACCTGGCAACTGAGATTCAAGGTAGTGCCGATTGTACAAGCCGGTCAGCGAATCATGAAGACTGACTTGCTCAAGGGTTTTATAGGCTGTTTGTAGCTCCGAGTTTTTTTGTTCAAGCTCTTTCGTTCGCTGCTTAACTTCACGGCGAAGCCTAATGGTTTGTTGGCGCTGAGTGTATCTGCTCCAAATCAGAAATAGTGTTAACAACCCGGCAATTAACGTGCTCCAGAACAATGTTGTGCGCAAGTTAAGTTGTTCGGCCTCAGCCAGTGCGAGTTGTTTGGTTTTTTGCAGTACTTGAATTGATTGTGCCTGTCGCTCAATTTCTATTTCGGCCTGAAGCTGCGCAATAGCAACCTCGCTACCTGAACTTAGCACTTCTTCTCTTATATTTTGCAACACCGACTGAATATCTAATGCGCGCTTAAACTCTCCCTTTGCTGCTAAGGCTTTCACTTGAATCGATAAGAAGTTCAACTGGCTGCGCAAATCACCACGCCGTCTTGCTTCAATAGTGCCATTTTTTGCATATGCCAGTGCATCGTCAAATTGTTGCAACGACATCATTGCATTGGCCAGTGCAAGGCGAGATTGTTGGAGTAATTTTTGCTGACCGGTAGATTTAGCTACCGCAAGTGACTCTTCAAGTAGCATTAAGCCTTGTTCTGTGTCGCCGGTTTTTACCAGCGCTTCGCCTAACCACGCTTGGGTGGTGGAGATTTCATTCGTTTCTCCATTCTCTTTCAACAGGGTTAGTGCGTACTTAAGCGCTTCTGACGCTTCTTCAATATCGCCCTTAAGTAACAGTAAAGCGCCAATCTTACCCAGTATTTGTGCTGTAAGCGGCTTATCATCGCTGGTTTTCGCTATCTGTAGTGCATCTTGATAATAGGTGTTCGCCTCAGAAAACTGATTTAATGTGGCGTAGATGTCACCAATAGTTGCTAGACCTTGGCCGGTACTTTTATCGTCATGTTGTACTCGGAACAAGCCCAATGCTTTTTTTAATGTGTAGAGTGCCGCTTGTACTTGGCCTTGTTCTTTTTGGACAAGACCAATTTCCATTTGAATGGTCGCATTTAACGGGAGGACCCCTTGGGTTTGCGCAATAGATTGTGCACGTCGCAGGTAGCCAATAGATTGCTCATAGTTCCCTAAAAAGCGTTGTGCGGTACCAAGATGGTGTAAGGTTTTTGCCATATCAATAAGTTGGCCGTGGCGGGTGAAGCCATCTAACGCAACGTACAGCGCATCGTTTGCAACGTTGAAACGAGATGCACTTTGTAATAGTACACCTACCTCAAAGAATGTATTGGCCGACAATGTGCTAACCGACAATACGCCGCTTTGATGAGCTTGTTCAATAGCAAGTAGGGTTTGACGCTCGGCCTCTTCGAAAGCGCCGCTTTGAACAAACTCTTGAACAGTCTGAGTAAGGGCATTAGAAACTGCTTTTGTAGGCGAAGAAAAACCCACTAGAGCAAAAAGTAGCGAAACGGTGACAATGCTGGTGGCAAAACGCCGAGCCGACTGTCTGGGCATTATAGAAGTTTCCTTACGACTACGCATTTATTGGCCTTCCCTTTAAAAAAGAAGAAGGACGGAAGTTTATGAGTAAAGCTGAAGTGCTAATATCGTTATCAGCAGTCAATTTCTATCACTACTATTATGGCGAACAACCCGAAGAAATAACGTATCAGCCATTAGACTAAAGTATAAAATTGACGCAGAGAGTACCTGTTCCCATAAGAACTTACACATTACATAAAACAGTTATGCTTATTTTTGAGTTCGGTTTGCCGGAAGCGTAAGGCGGTATCGTTCCCTGAACACTTAAAACTAATTTCTAACGTAGAATAAGAATATAGCGAGAGACATGGTGTTGAAAAGCATTAATATCATTTGATACGCATTAATATTGGTGGTTACGCATACTAATTTATACCTTTGTTCGGAATAGGTGAACCGAGGCTGTTCTTTTTTCTTAGATTTCTCTATCCTAGCAACTTCATTTATTTGCCCGTAGCGAGAACACTATGTCAGAAAGTCGTTTTATTTCAAAAGAAGGTCAACCAGTACCTTCCGTATCTATTCCTGTTCGCGAAGGCGAGACATGGGCAACCAAAACTACTGAAGAATTGTTTAGTAACAAGACTGTGGTGGTTTTTTCACTTCCTGGCGCGTTTACGCCAACATGTTCTTCTACGCATTTACCTCGCTACAATGCACTTGCTAAAGTATTTAAACAGCATGGCGTTGATGACATTCTATGTATATCTGTAAACGATACGTTTGTAATGAATGCATGGGCAGCCGATCAAGAAGCAGAAAATGTAACCGTAATACCAGATGGTAACGGTGATTTTACTGACGGCATGGGCATGTTGGTAGACAAAGCCGACTTAGGTTTTGGAAAGCGCAGCTGGCGCTACTCTATGTTGGTTAAAAATGGCACCGTAGAGAAAATGTTTATTGAGCCTGACGTGCCTGGCGACCCGTTTGAGGTTTCTGACGCCGACACTATGCTTGCTTATATTGCCCCAGACGCAGAGACAAAAGCACCGGTATCGCTATTTACTAAGCCTAATTGCCCATTTTGTACAAAAGCGAAAGCATTGTTAACCGACAAAGGTTACGACTACGAAGAGATTGTACTAGGTAAAGATGCCTCGTTAACCAGCCTTAGCGCAGTGACGGGACGTGATACCGTACCTCAAGTATTCATTGGTGGTAAGCATATTGGCGGGTCAGACGACTTAGCATTGTATTTTAGCTAAATAAAAGTAACGACGGTAACTAAGTGCTTATTAAAGCAACATTTGCGGTTAAACCGTAGGTAGTCAAAACAGCATACCGTCACAGTGTAACTGTAATAGTGTAAGGCCATCATTTAATGGCCTTATTTTGTTATTATTGGCCAAACGTAATGCCTTTTGGAGAATATACGTGCATTCAAAGTTTGCTCTCGCAAAATTATCCCTACTTCCTGTTGCTGTAAGGTGCTGTGCACTAATAGGTGCATTAATAAGTACATTGTTCGCTAGTGCTGCAGGAGCCAGCTCCCTTGAAACACAAGACGCATTAACGCGATTTGCTGATTTTTATAAGCAAGAGTGGGGCGAAACGCAGCGATGCAAATCTTCTAAACTGCACCGCTATACCGTATGTGGCAACGTACTTCGTAACGAAGGAAATGCTCCCTTTGTGCTGCATCATGATACCCCGGCAAAGAAAGTGGCCGTGTTAGTACATGGGCTTAGTGACTCGCCATTCTTTATGCGAGAAATTGCCAATATTTTATTTAACGAAGGTTTCGACGTTATTGTTCCGTTATTACCTGGCCATGGTTTACGAGATGATGATGGTGCAATGAGTGACAGCGACTTAGCGGAGCGTTGGCAAGCGCATGTCGATGAGGTTATCGCGTTAGCTGATGATATGGGCGATACTTTGATTGTGGGTGGATTTTCTACTGGCGGCGCACTGGCGGCAGAACAGTACCTAGATGCAAGTGCAAACATCGATGGGCTTATGTTGTTTTCTGGTGCATTGGCACTTTCAGAAAATGCCGAGAGTATGTCACGGATTTGGGGTATCAAGTGGATTGCGAAAATTGTGGATGGTAGTTATATCACCCATGGTCCAAACCCTTTTAAATATCCAAATGTTGCAGGCTTTGCGGGGTTAGAGCTGATGGATATTATCGAAAAAATCCGCAACGACTTCGAAGACGGCAAGCGTATTGAAGTGCCTCTTTTTGCTGCGCATTCTCAAGCTGATGCCACCACGCCTATTCACGGTGTAGAAAACTTAATGGAAAATAGCGCAGGGCCGAATACGTTTTTTGTTATCGATGCCTCTTATGCGTTGTGCCACGCCGACCTTGTGGTGAATACGTCAATGCTACATGATATGAAGTTTAACAAGGTCATGGTAAATGAAAACGAAGAATGTGCAGTACCAAAAGCAAACCCTTTATTTTCAACCATGACAATGATGCTAAAAACCTATGCGCAACAATTCTAGCGTTTTATAGCCACAACAAATGCGATTAAGCTTTAAGGCATGATTGATAAATTGAAAAAGCAGCGACGCGGCTATGTCGTAATATTGGTAATGGTTATTTCCTTGGTGACTCAATTGTCGCCGGGAATGGCTATGCCAACGGCTATGTCAAAGCCTACGCCAGTGTCTGTGGACGCAATGTCTATGGATGTAATGTCTATGGATGTAAATTCTGAGAACCATTCATCAGAAGAAAGTCGCGCCAGTAAAACTATGCAAGTTAGTGCTAGTGGGTGCCATTCAGCTAGTCACGCTTCGACAAGCGACTTAATTACGCCTTCAAGCATTCAATCAACCGCAAAAAATGACCACACCATTCATAACGTCTCAAGCGCTCCTAGCAAAGCTATGAAATCAATGGACCATAGCATGCACGGTGTCACACCTGATTCGTGCTGTGACGTTCAGTGTCAATGCCCTGCAGGCGCATGCGCCGCTGTTTATGCAGTAATAAATAATGAAGTCTCGGTAGCGGTTATTGCTCATGCTCCGTTGGTGCTTTTTGTAAACCACCAAGCCCCTCACACTATACCTAACGCTCAATTTCGCCCACCTAAATTCGCTTTCGCAGGATAGTTGTATCTGGCGGGCGCATATAGCACCCACGTTTTTCTTTTTATTCCCTTAGTGCACGGGGAATTAATGTGGTTTTCTCATGTTTAATTTTAATCTGGGTATGATTTTTACTTGCCTAACCCAAGCTCACTCTCGAACTTGTTATCTTCAGCGTGCTTGGCTAGGAATGCTGATTTTATTGGTGGGAGCGCCTTCCTTCGCTACTACCCTTAGCCTTCAAGAGGCGCAACAGCTCGCGCTCAACCAAGATATTTATTTTCAAGGCAGCAAACTTGAAGAGGCTGCGTATCAGTATGACAGTGATGCGGCTGATCGCTGGGATAATCCTACTATCACCACGACACTGCAAAGCGTACCAACAGATGGGTTTTCACTTAATCAAGAGCCCATGACTCAGTTGAAACTGGGGATTCGACAAGCTATGCCAAGAGGAGACTCTGCCAGCATTTCTCGCACCATCGCTATTGAACAAGCCCAAAAAGAACCGGTGAAAAGAGCGGCAAGGCGAGCCTGGTTGTTGCGAGAAGTGTCGATGGATTGGTTGGCGTGGTATCAAGCGGAACAAACCGTAGTCTTATTGCGTGAAGAGACGCAGTCGATAGTGCAACTGCTCGAAATGGTTGAATCGTCTTACCGAAGTGGTGTCGGCGGTACGCAGCAACAAGACATCATTCAACTACGTCTTGAACGCTTACGCCTAGAAGATACGCTTTTGCAGGAACAGCAAGCTGCATCGGTGGCGTTGGCGCAGTTGTCGAGGTGGTTCGATTTCTCCAGTGAAGTTAGTTTTACTGTGCCCGAAACACTTAATCATCACGACATATATCCTTTCAATGCCTCCTTCGCTAGGCAGGTTGAACGACGTGACTTACTAAATATTATTGATGCTCACCCTTCTGTGCAGTTGCTTGCCAAAGACGAGATAGTTGCCACGCAAAAATTGAGTCTTGCGAAAGAGCAAACCAAACCTATGTGGGCCTTCGAAGCAGCCTACGGATATCGACAAGATGCGCAAAATGGGATTAGCCAAGCTGACTTTGTTAGTGTGGGTGTCCAAGTTGATTTACCTTTGTTTAGCAGTAAACGCCAGGATGCCAATGTGTCGGCGTCAGCGGCAAGGTTAGGGGCGACATCCACACAGCGACGACTAGAAGTCAGACGATTAGCAGCCCTTGCCGAAGCAAGTGAAACACAGCTTGTCAGCTTACTTGCCAGGCAGCAGTTATTTGATACCGCATTAATTGCACAGTCCGAGCGGTTAGCCGAATCCGCGCTTAATGCTTACATGGCCGATAAGGGCGCATTCGACGATGTAATGCGTGCACGTATATCGCACATTTCAGCAAAGTTAGATGCCCTAGCACTTCATGTCGATATAGCAAAAAATTTAGCCGAACTCGCTTATCTGTATTACCCGCTAATAAAAGAACAACCTAAAGACACCCATAGATCAGCTATTGGTTTAAACAGAGGTTCAAACATAGACACCCACACAATCACTGCCATAGGAGCACAACAATGAAGACGTTATTTATTCTTATAGTCGGGTTACTTGGTGGTGCAGCAGCTGTGTTTGTTTGGAATACACATATACATGGCAATTCCGGTGTTGAAGCGTTGGCTACCAACGGTGATAACAAATCAAATAATAAAGCGCCCCTTTATTGGGTTGCGCCAATGGATGATGCTTATCGTCGAGATAAACCGGGTAAGTCGCCTATGGGTATGGATTTAGTACCAGTATATGCAGCATCAGGTAGCAGCGAAAAACGTGATGATGGAGAGGTGATAATTTCGCCTCAAGTACAGCAAAATATGGGCGTTAAATTTACCACGGTAAAACGAGGGAGGCTGGATTTAACCTTCAACGCTGCGGGAAATGTTACCTACAACGAAGACTACTTAGTGCATATTCACCCCAGAGTAGAGGGCTGGATCGATAAGCTATTTATTAAAACGGAAGGTGAAGCTGTTAGCCAAGGGCAAAAATTATATACGCTTTATTCGCCCGCGCTGGTGACTGCCCAAGAAGAGTTTGTGATTGCGCTAAAGCGGGGAGATACACGTTTAGCCGCAGGTGCTAAACAACGCCTTAAAGCACTGCATTTATCTGCTGGGTTTATCGCACAACTCGAAAAAACTCGCGAAGTTTCGCAAACCATTACCTTCTTTGCCCCCCAAGATGGCGTGGTCGAGCATTTAGGCGTACGCGAAGGCTTCTATGTTCAACCTGGTACCACGGTGCTTAGTATTGCTCGCTTAGACAGTGTATGGGTTGAAGCCCGTGTATTTGAGCAAGATGTTCCTAAATTAACGCTTGGCCAGCAGGCATCGATTACGTTCGACTATTTACCAAGTAAGACATTCACAGGAAAAGTCGATTTTATCTACCCAGCATTAGATGTTGAAACCCGCACGCTTAAGGTGCGAGTTACTTTAAAGAACGACAGCGGTGACATTAAGCCCAATATGTTTGCCAATGTGACTTTTACTAAGCAAACCGAACAGCCTGTGTTGTATGTGCCTTATCAAAGCGTTATTCAAATTCAGTCGCAGGGTCAAAATCAAGATCTCGCTCCAGCTCAAACCCAAAACCGAATCGTTATGAACGTCGAAGAAAGCTTTAAATCTATTGGTGTCAGCGTTGGGCGAAAAGCCGGGGAGTTCATTGAAATAACCCAAGGCGTAAACGAAGGTGACAAAGTAGTAGTATCGGCGCAGTTCTTGATTGATTCAGAGTCGTCTAAAACATCAGATTTCAAACGCATGCAGTCGCCTCTTGACCAAGAAACGCACAACCGTGAAATGAATCGCCCGGAAATGCATCAAGAGACCAAGCACCACCAAGGCATGCCACACGATGGCATGTCACACGATGGCATGTCTCACGAGTCTAGTCAGCCTAGTGCGGAGCACCAAAAGACGAAGAACAATGCGACCAAGAACCACGAGGGCATGCACCATGATTGAAGCCATAATTCGCTGGTCGGTGGCCAATCGCGTATTGGTGCTGCTGGCAACGGTATTTATATCCATTGGTGGAGTAATAGCGGTAAAGCATACCCCCATTGATGCCATTCCTGATTTATCTGATGTGCAGGTAATTGTAAAAACCAGCTATGCAGGGCAATCGCCTCAAGTAGTGGAAGATCAGGTGACCTATCCGCTCACCACGGCCCTAATGTCGGTGCCGGGTGCAAAGACAGTTCGAGGGTTTTCGTTTTTTGGAGATTCTTATGTGTACGTTATTTTTGATGACAGCACAGATATGTATTGGGCGCGCAGCAGGGTACTGGAATACCTAAGCCAAATAACGCTGCCCGATGGCGTGGTACCCAAACTAGGTCCTGATGCTACTGGGGTAGGCTGGGTATACATGTATGCTCTAGTCGATAAGTTAAATAACCACGATGCTGGCGAGCTTAGGGCTCTGCAAGACTGGTTTTTAAAGTATGAATTGCAAAGCGTGCAAGGGGTGTCGGAAGTCGCCTCTGTAGGCGGCATGGTTAAGCAATATTTACTACAACTGCATCCGCAAAAGTTGCAAGCGTATAACGTGCCTTTGCGCCATATTGAAACGGCACTCGCGCAAGGCAATAATGCCGCGGGGGCGTCAGTGATAGAAATGGCTGAAGCCGAGTATATGGTGACATCTTCCGCTTACCTTTCGGGTACCGAAGATATTGCTAGTATTCCATTGGGCATTGCTCACAACGGCGTGGCGGTAACAATAGGTGATGTTGCAAATGTTATCGAGGCGCCCCTTATGCGCAGAGGTATCGCTGAGCTAAACGGAAACGGCGAAGTGGTAGGTGGCATAGTAGTCATGCGCTATGGCGAAAATGCGAAGGCGACAATCGATAACGTAAAAGCGCGTCTTGAAATCTTAAAAGCCAGTTTGCCTGATGGTGTAAGCATAGTACCTGTATACGACCGATCCACCCTTATTGATAATGCCGTTAATACCTTGTGGAGCAAGCTTGTGGAAGAGCTTTTCGTGGTAGGTGCAGTGTGCTTAATGTTTCTTTTTCATGTGCGCTCGTCGCTGGTTGCCATAATCACTTTACCTATTGGTATTTTAATGGCCTTTATTGTGATGAAATTCCAAGGGCTTAACGCGAACATCATGTCTTTAGGCGGTATTGCTATTGCCATTGGAGCTATGGTGGATGGCGCTATTGTGTTGGTTGAAAATCTGCACAAGCATATTGAGCAGGCCAAAGCGCAAGGGAAGCCTGTTGAAGGGGAGGCCCGTTGGGCACTGGTAGTGAAGTCAGCCACCGAAGTTGGCCCCGCCTTGTTCTTTTCACTGCTGATAATAACGGTGTCTTTTATTCCTGTTTTTACCTTAGAAGCACAGGAAGGGCGTATGTTTGCCCCTCTTGCCTTCACGAAAACCTATGCCATGGCAGCTGCAGCGGCGTTAGCCATTACGTTGGTGCCAGTGTTAGCTGGCTATTTCGTCAAAGGCAACTTAAAGGCGGAGCATAGCAATCCGTTAAACAAGGCTATTTCAACAGGGTATGTTAAGGCGCTAACGGCTGCGCTGAACCATCCTCGAAAAATACTGTTCGCGGCCCTGATTGCTTTAGCTTCTGTGGTATGGCCCATGCAACATATTGGGAGCGAGTTCATGCCATCTTTAGATGAAGGTGATTTGCTCTATATGCCTACCACTTACCCAGGTATTTCGGTGGGGAAAGCAAGGGAATTACTTCAACAAACAGATAAGTTGATTGCCACAATTCCTGAGGTGCAAAGCGTATTTGGTAAAGTGGGCAGGGCAGATACAGCTACCGATCCTGCGCCTTTAACCATGATAGAAACCTTTGTGCAATTAAAGCCAAAATCGCAATGGCGTGCCGACATGACGACATCAAAACTAAAGGAATTATTAAACAGCCAAGTACAATTTCCAGGCGTCTCGAATGCTTGGGTGATGCCAATCAAAACCCGTATCGATATGCTTGCTACCGGCATTAAAACCCCAGTGGGTATTAAAATAGCGGGGCCAGAATTGGCCGGCATTCAGCAGGTGGGTAAACAAATAGAAACTGCTCTAGAAGACTTCGAAAATACCGCATCGGTATTTGCCGAGAAAGTAGCAGGCGGACGTTATATCACTATTGATATTAGTCGCGACAGGACGGCTCGATACGGGCTCAATATTGCTGATATACAAGAGGTTATCAACACAGCAATAGGTGGGCGCAAGCTGGGTGAAACAGTAGAGGGAAGGCAGCGCTTTCCTATTAGTATGCGTTACCCGCAGCAGTATAGAGACTCTCCAGAAGCACTTAGGCAACTTCCCATCATATTAGCAAGCGGCGATAATATTGCGTTGGGTGAGGTAGCCACTATTGCCGTTGAAGGTGGCCCTGCGGCAATAAAAAGCGAAAATGCCCGATTAAACGGTTGGGTATTTATCGATATTGAAAGCGGTGACCTAGGCAGTTATGTGAAAAGTGCAAAACAGCATATTGCCAATACGGTTTCCCTTCCCCCAGGCTATTCCCTAACGTGGGCAGGGCAGTTTGAATACTTAGAAAGGGCTGAAGCAAGGCTTAGCGTAGTGGTGCCCTTAACGTTAGCCGTAATTGTGATACTGCTGTATTTAAGCTTCAGGCGAATTGCAGACGTAGCCCTTATTATGGTCGCCTTACCGTTAGCATTAATAGGCAGCTACTGGCTATTGTATGCACTGGAGTTTAATTTCTCGGTGGCTGTTGCCGTGGGGATTAATGCCTTAGCAGGTGTCGCGGTAGAAATAGGCGTTATTATGCTGGTGTACCTGCATCAAGCGGTCAAAGCTGTTGATGGAAAAACGTGCTCTACTTTGAATGCTCAAGCATCTGAAAAGCAAATGAAACACGCACTTAAACAGGCAGTCATTGAAGGCGCTACTCGGCGTGTAAGGCCAGTAATGATGACGGCGTTGTCTGTTATTATCGGCTTATTGCCTGTGCTGTATGCAACGGGAACCGGTGCTGAAGTTATGCGGCGTATTGCTGCCCCTATGGTGGGCGGTATGGCAAGTGCGCTGGTACTCACCCTGTTTGTGCTACCTACTCTGTTTTACCTTGTTCAGGTGAGGCAGTTAAAACGACGTTCGTGAGAGAAAGCTAAACATAGGCACTGCGACCTTAATAACCCAAAAGAACAGCCAAAAAAGCAGTTAGATCAACCTAACTGCCGATTTCTATCAGTTAAAAATAAACGCTAAGGCACTATTAGTGCTTGCTGGCGTAATCTTCCACTTGGGTCCATACACGTAACAAATTGCCGCTCAAGATCATTTCAATATCTGCACGGCTGTATTTTCTGTCCAGTAACCCTTGAACTAAATTAGGGAAGCTAGCCACGTCTTTTAGGCCGATAGGTAGCGAATCACCTACGCCGTCATAATCAGAACCAATCCCCACGTGCTCAATACCAACCAGTTCTACTACATGGTCAATATGATCAAGTACTTCATCAAGTGTTGAGTAAGGGTAGGGCACTTCTTTGCGGTAGTTAGCTTCGAAGTCTTCCAGTTTTGGGCTATCTTCACCTTCGGCGGCGATCAATGCTTTGCGCGCTTGTGTTAGCCCCGTGCGCCACTTACCTGCTTCTTTTGTCACAAAGCTTGAGCCAAAGTTAATCATAATAACGCCGCCATTGTCGCCCAATGCTTTTACCATCTCGTCATTCATATTGCGCTCGAAACCCGGTGTAAAGCGGCGAAGCGACGAGTGAGAAGCAATAACAGGCACCTTCGTCAGTTCAATAACCTGATAAAAGGCATCATCTGAAACGTGAGAAATATCAAGCATGATGCCGATGTTGTTCATTTCAGTCACCAGCGTTTTACCAAACGGGCTTAATCCGTTCCACTGACGACGCAAATCGTAAGACGAGTCTGAAATATGGTTCGACTGACTGTGGGCTAATGTAATGTAGCGAATACCACGTTCGTGAAATGCTTCTAAATTAGCTAAATCACCTTGAAGGGGAGAGCCATTTTCCATCCCCATAGGTAAGGAAATTATGCCTTTCTCGAACTGCGCTTTTACGTCTGACGGGCTTTTTGCAATAGCAAATTTATCAGGGGCTCGCGCCACAATGGCTTCCACAGAGTCGATAAGCAGATGAGCAAGCTGGGTAGATTCCGGTGAATTATCTAAACTCGCAGGTACATAAATTGACATGAAAGGGGCGTTCAAGCCGCCTTTTACAGCGCGAGGGTAATCAAAATCTCCACCTTCTGTGGCTTCGGTTACATCTACCCATGCGTTTTTAACGCGATAAGGCACATCAATATGGCCATCAACAATAATTGTTTCGTGGGCTATTTTTACCGCTTTTTCACCTGCAGTGTAAGTGGGGGCATCGTCAGCAATGGCTGATGCGCAAAGTAGAGTAGAAATTGCGAGTGCACAAGATTTTAGCGGGAAGAAGCCCTTCATTCTGTTTTTTCCTTATCGTTGTTGTAAGACAAAAGACTAAAAGAAAACCTTGATACCTACAATGCTCTAAATGCCTTAATCTTTTATTTCTTCTAATTTCCATTCATTTCGGGCTTTTTCATTCCCCGAGCCGCTAAAAACAGTAAAATTGTGCGTTTTTAGAGCGGTTACTACCATTCACTTTAATTTTACATTGCAATAAAAATTTAAAACTTGTTATTGTGTGGACGCGTGACTTCATAACGCGAATGCGGGATACTCCCGAGCGCGTCGCCGAATAGGATGAGAGTGAGTTCATCCGCGCGGCCTACATAATTTTTCGTGGCACCCCTCACTTCTCAGTTATTTTACAGGGGCCACAGTAAACAAGTATGAGAAAGAAAATGGCTATTAATTTTGTACCGCTAGATAAAGAAAAACACAAAGACTTAAAAGTCGCGGTTAGCAATACCTTTAAGTTTGCGAAAGATACGCACCTTGCTGCAGCCACTATCCGTGAGTTTGCTCAATTAGCTGCTACTATGCCGCTAGTATTTATTGAAGATGCTAATGCTAAACGCCACCATGTTGTTGCAATGCTTGGTATGGAACAGAACAAAAACCTGTTTCTTACTGGCGACAAATGGCAGGGCCCTCACGTTCCAATGAATATTCTTCGTTACCCTTTCGATGTTCGCCCTGATGGCGATAAGTTAGGTGTATACATTGATGAAAACAGCGATTTAATCGGTGAAGAGGGCGAAGCCCTATTTACTGACGCTGGTGAGCCAACGGAATTCTTGCAAAATCGTCAGCAGTTCTTAGCTGACCTTGCTAACAGCGAAATGATGACTCAGCGTTTTGTTCAACAAGTTGTTGACCTAGACCTGCTAGATCCAATTCAAATTCGTCTTACTTACCAAAGCGGCCAACAACGTAACGTTACTGGTATGCTAAGCATCAATGAAAAGAAAGTACTTGAGTTGCCAGAAGAGAAAGTAACTGAGCTTCACAAGTCTGGTTTCTTAGGCGCCATGTACGCTGTAATGATGTCAGCAGGTCAATTGAACCGTTTGGTTGAGCTTTCAAACGGTACAGACAACCCAATTCGCAGCATGCAATTGTCAGTTGTTAAGCCTGAAGAAGCACAAGCTGAAGCGCCAAGCGCATAGGCTTTATCATCCACTAGGATGATGTAAACCGCTAAGCTAGACAAAAAACCGATACTGGGAAACGAGTATCGGTTTTTCGTATTTAAAGTCTGTACTTTTTTCTAACCCCTATTTATTTTGCCCCTCTTTTCTTAGGGGTTATCAACTACTTCGCCAAAACACTGTATGTAACCACAGTTTAAAGCCAGTAAATACGTGGCCTTCACTATGCTTTTTAGCTTGACAGTGGGGATCATTGATACCTAAACTGTCAGTTAGTGGGTAAATGTGGCGAATAGTGGATCGAACCATCATTGTTTTGCAGATCAGTACTCAAAAAACAAGAAAACCAAGAGCAAAATATAGAAGGCTAGGGGAATGTTCCGCGGCGCTAACGCAATCAATCTAGACACAAAAGGCAGACTAGCGATACCAACAAAGTATCGGCAGTCGCTGCTGGATGATTGTAATGGACAGCTGGTCTGTACGGTCGATACACAGCAAAGTTGTTTGCTGCTTTACCCACTTCCCGAATGGGAAGAAATTGAGCTTAAACTCATTAAGTTCTCAAGCATGATTCCGGCGGAAAGACGCATGCAGCGTTTGTTACTGGGGCATGCTACAGAAGGTGAAATGGATAAAAGCGGACGAATTCTGCTGCCTACTCCTTTACGCCTTCATGCTCACCTATCAAAAGAAGTCATGTTAGTTGGTCAGTTGAATAAGTTTGAAATTTGGGATGCCGAAGTATGGGCTGAGCAAGTTGAGCTTGATATGGATACCGAACGCAAAGGCGAATTTGAACTCACCGAACGTTTACAGGACTTTTCCTTATGAGCCAATCTAACGAATTCAAACATGTTTCTGTGTTACTCGACGAGTGCATCGACGCTTTAGCGATTAAACCTAACGGTATTTATATTGATGCCACATTTGGCCGTGGAGGCCATTCTGCGCATATTCTTGATGCACTTGGTAGCGATGGAACTTTAATTGCGTTTGATCGCGACCCACAGGCCATAGAAGCGGCTAAGCGTTTTGCCGATGATAGTCGTTTCCGTATTATTCATTCTCCTTTTGGTGACATGGCTGAAGAAATTGAAGCCCTTGGTTTAACCGGAAAGATTGACGGCGTATTAATGGACTTGGGTGTTTCTTCTCCTCAGCTTGATGATGCCGAACGTGGATTTAGTTTTCTTCGTGACGGCCCGTTAGATATGCGTATGGACACTTCACGTGGTGAAAGTGCAGCCGATTGGCTAGCCCGTGCTGAAGAACAAGACATTACCCAAGTGATTAAAGAATTTGGTGAAGAGAAGTTTGGCAAACGTATTGCGCACGCCATTGTAAATACCCGTGAAACCACACCGATAACGCGTACTGCTCAGTTAGCCGCACTTATTGACGAAGCGGTACCTGTTAAAGATAAATTTAAACATCCTGCTACTCGGGCATTTCAAGGTATCCGAATTTACATCAATGCGGAGCTAGAACAATTGCGAATAGGCCTAAAAGCAGCCACTCAAGTGTTAGCAAAAGAAGGGCGTTTGGCGGTTATTTCTTTTCATTCTTTAGAAGACCGATTAGTTAAACGCTTTATAAAAGACCAAAGCAAAGGCAAATCAGTACCGCATAATTTGCCCATAACCCAAGCTGAGATAGATGCCGATAAAGTATTAAAAGCCTTAAGTCGGGCCATAAAACCCTCTGAATTGGAGATTGCGAACAACGTTCGCTCACGCAGTTCCGTGCTAAGGGTGGCCGAAAAGCTATGACGTTAGGTAAGCCTGATAGGGCAAATACAAACTTCAGTTTACTACTGATTATTGTGTCAGATTTAACCCGCAACAAGTTGCGGGTTTTGTTGTATTTAGCGGTTCTGCTTAGTGGCATGGCGGTTATTCTTGGTAGCCACCAAAATCGCCAACAAGTTATTGCCCTTGAAGACCTGATGCAACAGAAAGACGAGCTGGATGTTGAATGGCGCAACTTAGTGCTAGAACAACGTGCGCTTACCGAACATAACCGCATTGAAACCTTGGTTGAAAAGCAACTTGATATGTACCGTCCAACAGCCGATGACGAAGTGGTGGTGAGACTCAAATGACCACTGCCGCCGCAAAACGTAACCGCAAGACGAGCGGAGCAAAACAGAACGTCACACCAAGCTTGGTGCATTGGCGCTTTGTGGTTGTGCTTATCGTGGTTATCTCGGTTTTCGCAGCACTAGCTGCCCGCGCGGCGTTTATACAAGTTATTGAGCCTGACGAGCTTATTCAACAAGGCGATAGCCGTACTTTGCGCACGCGCAACATGCCTACCTATCGCGGGTTAGTGACAGATAGAAATGGTGTCGAGCTAGCGGTAAGCGTGCCGGTTCGTGCCATTTATGCCGATCCTAAAATTATTCATGAGAACGATGGTTTGGCTGAGCCTCGCCGTTGGCAAGCGCTTGCCGATGTATTAGGGCAATCGGTAGATAGCTTGCAAGAAAAAGTAAGCAACCCCAAGCGCCGGTTTGTGTACCTACAACGTCAAGTGTCGCCTGCCATGGCAGAGTATGTCGATAAGCTTGATATTCCGGGCATATACTTGCGCCGTGAGAGCCGTCGTTATTATCCAACCGGTGAAGTGTCAGCGCAATTAATCGGGGTAACCGATGTAGATGATACCGGTGTTGAAGGCTTAGAGCGTATGTACGATGACTGGCTAACTGGCACGCCAGGCTCACGTAAAATTCGTCGCGATGCCAAAGGCCGTCAGGTAGAAATTTTAGAAACCACTTCTGGTGAAGATGCGGGTAATCTGCAGCTGACTATCGACCAGCGTATTCAGGCTTTGGCGTACAAAGAAATTAAAGAAGCCATGATTTACTATCAGTCTAGCTCTGCTTCTGCAGTGGTGATTGATGTGAAAACTGGCGACGTATTAGCCATGGTAAATGCGCCTTCGTTTAACCCTAATGATCGCAGCAATATTTCCCCTCACCGTATGCGTAACCGGGTTATTACCGATGCATTTGAGCCAGGCTCTGCGTTAAAGCCATTAGCCGTGTTGACCGCCATGGAGTTTGGTGACGTTAAAGCAGAAGATGTGATTGATACCAATCCTGGTTGGATGCGTTTAGGCGGAAGCTTAGTTAAAGATTCACGCAATTACGGTGAACTTACTCTTGAAGAAATTATTCAGCATTCAAGCAATATGGGTACCTCGAAGCTCGCGCTTTCTGTGCCTAAGCAGTTTCTACTCGACACATACTACAATATTGGGTTGATGTCAGATACTGGCTTAAATATGGCCGGTGAAAGCAGTGGTATTTTCTACGACCGAAGTCGGTGGTCTGAGTTTGAACTGGCAACATTGTCATTTGGGTACGGTATTTCCGTGACTACCGCACAACTTGGTAGGTTGTATGCCACTTTGGCTAATGGCGGTATCAAGCAGCCATTGAATATTATTAAGTCGCCACAGCAAACCGGATGGCAGGGCCAACCTGAACGGGTAATCAGCGAAGAAAATGCGAAAGCCATCGTGCAAATGATGGAAAGCGTGACCCAGCGAGGCGGCACAGCGAAAAAAGCAGCCGTACCAGGTTACCGCGTAGCAGGAAAAACCGGTACAAGTCGTAAAGCAGTCGCGGGCGGTTATGGCGAAGAATATGTGAATATTTTCGCGGGTATAGCCCCTGTTTCCGACCCCAGACTTGTTACCATTGTGCTTATCAATGAGCCGGGCGGTGATTTGTATCACGCCGGTGACACGGCAGCACCCGTGTTTTCGTCAATTATGGGCGGCGCATTACATATGCTGAACGTAACCCCTGATGATAAGCATGTAACCTCAGGCGCATGGCTAAAAGGGGGCAACCATGGTAGTTAATTCCTTTATTCAAAGTGCCCGTGCGCTACTGGCAAAATTTGGTATCGATGCACCCGATATTCGTATCGAAGGGTTAACCTTAGATAGCCGCGAAGTGAATACTAAAACCGCATTTGTTGCGGTTAAAGGTCACGAACGTGACGGAAGAGATTTCATACCTCAAGCCATTAGTTTAGGGGCGCGTGTCATTCTGGCGCAAACTGACGACAGTCAGGCCCATGGTCATCTCGAAATGCGTGACCATTCGGTGATTATTTCGCTATATCAATTACCTAGCATGTTATCGGCACTGGCGGCTGCGTTTTACGATTATCCCGCTTTGAAGATGATGACGGTTGCGGTGACTGGGACTAACGGAAAAACCTCGACAGTTCAATTGCTTACCCAGTTAAAAGATGCCCTGGGGACGCGCAGTGCCAGTGTGGGAACCTTAGGTAGTAGCGTATATGAAGGTGAAAATACCCAATGGGTAACAACCGCTGCAGCTAATACCACCCCCGATGCTATTCGTCTGCAGTACGTGTTGGCAGACTTTGTGCAATGTGAAGTGCGACATACGGCGTTTGAAGCCAGTTCTCATGCATTAGTGCAAGGCCGGTTAAGCCAAGTGAAAACAGATATTGCAGTATTCACTAATTTAACCCGTGACCATCTAGATTATCACGGCACCATGGAAGAGTACGCGAAGGCAAAACGGTTGTTGTTAGATCAACCTGGCCTTGAAGCTGTAGTGTTGAATGTAAACGATAGCGAAAGCCAGAATTGGGCTAACTATTTAGATACAAATGCAGCTAAGCATAAAGGGTTAGAGAGAAGCGAAGATAAAAAGCCGAGCGTTATTCGAGTATGGACAGGGTTTGAACCCACTGAAGACATTCTAACCACGCACAAACAACCACAAGATCGCCATTGTTTCGCCACAAATGTTTCATACCATTCCTCAGGAATTCGATTCGACCTTGTTTCTTCATGGGGCGCAGCGCCTATTGAATTGGCATTGTTTGGCTCGTTTAACGTGAGCAATGCGTTAAGCGCTATTTCATGCTTATTGGCGCAGGGCGAACGCTTTGAAAATGTAGTGCGGGTAGTGAATGGTTTACAACCTGTACCGGGAAGAATGGAAGTGTTTCCCGTCGAGGGCAGTGCCAGCATGGTCGTTGATTATGCGCACACACCCGACGCGTTAGAGCAAGTGCTGAAAAGCGCTAAAACACATACCGCGGGTAAAGTGTGGTGCGTGTTTGGATGTGGTGGCGATCGTGACAAAGGCAAACGCCCCTTAATGGGAGCGGCGGCTGAGCAGTATGCAGATGTCATTGTCATTACAACTGATAACAGTCGTAGTGAGTCGCCTGAAAGCATTGCTAGTGATATTAAGGCGGGTTTGCAACGTGCCAACGATGCAGTAGAAGAAGCAGATAGAGAAAAAGCTATTCGCTATTGCTTAGAAAATGCAGATAAGAACGACATCATTGTAGTGGCCGGTAAAGGCCATGAAGATTACCAAATTATTGGTACCCAACAGACAGACTATAACGAACGTACAGTTGTGGCTCGACTACAACAGGAGTACAAAAAATGATAACTACAACACTGTCGTGGATAGCCAGCCAAATAGACGGCAAACTTGACGGACAAGATTGTGAAGTCAATGCAGTAAGTACAGACACGCGAACCTTAGATTCGGGCTCTGTGTATCTTGCATTAAAAGGCGAGAACTTTGACGGCCACGCCTTTGCAACAAGCGCTGAAAAAGCAGGCGCAAGTGCAATTATTGCCAGCGAACCTGTGAATGTATCCATTCCTGTGGTGTATGTTGAAGACACTAAACTGGCCTTAGGTCTTTTAGGCGCTGCCGTAAAACGCGAAGTGGCACCTAAAACCATCGCTATTACAGGAAGTAGCGGTAAAACTACCGTGAAAGAAATGTGTGCGGCCATCCTTGAGCGCCGTGGCTCAGTACTCGCCACAAACGGCAATTTCAATAATGATATTGGGGTTCCGCTTACCTTACTTCGCCTAGAGCAACACCACGAATATGCGGTGATGGAATTAGGCGCAAACCACCTAGGTGAAATTGCTTACACCACTAATCTGGTTAAGCCAGACGTTGCCACTATTGTAAATGCCGCTGCTTCTCACCTTGAAGGGTTCGGAAGTTTGTTAGGTGTAGCGCGTGCAAAAAGCGAAATTTTTAAAGGCTTAGGCGATAGCGGCACTGCCATTGTTAATCTAGACAGCCAATTTGCCGATTTCTGGCAAGGTAAGCTTAAGCAAAAGCGGGTGTTAACCTTCTCGCCAATGCAAAAGAACGAAGCCGATTTTACGGCAGAAGACATCATTGTAGGCCTTGATGGCTGCGCAGCATTTCAGTTGTGTAGCAACGAAGGTGAAGCTGCTATTCAATTAACTATTCCAGGTATTCACAATGTTGGGAATGCGCTAGTAGCTGCGGCCCTTACCATGCAATTAGGTGCCACCCTTGAGAACGTGCGTGACGGTTTGCTTGCGATGAAGCAAGTGAAAGGGCGCTTAAATGTTAAGACCTTGGGCAGCCAAGTGCGTTTGCTTGATGACACCTACAACGCCAATGTTGCCTCTGTGAATGCGGCTATCGATACACTAAGTACTTTCTCTGGCATCAATGTTTTGATATTGGGCGACATGAAAGAGCTGGGCGAAAAAGCGCGCTTTTATCATGAGCAAGTAGGTAATTACGCATTGAGTAAAGGCATTGATTACCTGTATTCGTTTGGTGTGCTAAGTCAGTCTGCGAGTGCCGTGTTTGATGATGTTACAGGAAAAAATGCGGCTGGAAAAAACAGCGGTCATTTCACCGATATCGACAGTTTAATGCAAGCGCTAGAGCAAGACTTACAAGTAGAACAACAAGATATTTCAATTTTAGTAAAAGGCTCACGCAGTTCTCGTATGGAACGCGTGGTAGAGGCGATTGAGGCCTCTTCGCTGGGAAAGTTTGAACGCCGTCGGGAGCGTATTGCATGTTAATTTGGCTAGCTGACTGGCTGACACAATTTGATACTGGGTTTAACGTATTTTCATACCTTACCCTAAGAGCGATTTTAAGTACGTTAACGGCGTTGCTCATTGCTATTTTAATTGGCCCAAAAATGATTCGTTATCTGCAAACTATGCAGATAGGGCAAACCGTTCGTGATGATGGCCCGCAAAGTCATTTATCTAAATCGGGTACACCTACTATGGGCGGCCTACTGATTTTAGCGGCTATCGTAGTCAGTGTTTTACTGTGGGCAGATTTAAGCAACCGCTACGTATTAGTGACCTTAGCCGTGGTGGTGTCTTACGGCATTATTGGCTTTGTTGATGATTATCGCAAAGTTATTCGCAAAGACTCAAAAGGCTTGATTGCTCGCTGGAAGTATTTCTGGCAGTCGGTGGTGGCTATTGGGGTTGCTTTTTTCTTATATAGCAGCGCCACGTTAAGTGCTGAAACCTCGTTGCTTATCCCCTTCTTTAAAGAAGTGTTTCCGCAACTAGGCGCCTTTTTTATCATTATTACTTACTTTGCCATTGTGGGCACAAGTAACGCAGTAAACCTAACTGATGGCCTAGATGGTTTAGCCATCGTGCCCACTATTTTAGTGGCAGGCGCTTTCGCTATTTTTGCTTATGTAACCGGGAACGCAAACTTCGCCGATTACCTCAACATTCCACATATTCCACTTACTAGTGAGTTGGTTATTGTGTGTACGGCCATTGTCGGCGCTGGGCTAGGATTTTTATGGTTTAACACTTATCCCGCACAAGTGTTTATGGGGGATGTAGGTTCATTGGCGTTAGGTGGAACATTAGGCGTGCTCGCCGTGCTAGTTCGCCAAGAAATTGTACTGATTATTATGGGCGGTGTGTTTGTCGTTGAAACGCTTTCGGTCATTTTGCAGGTGGGGTCATTTAAGTTGCGTGGACAACGCATTTTTAGAATGGCACCTATTCATCACCATTACGAATTAAAAGGTTGGCCAGAGCCACGCGTTATAGTGCGCTTCTGGATCATTTCTATCATTTTAGTCCTTGTTGGGCTGGCAACGTTGAAGCTTAGGTAATGACATATAACGTACGTGCACATTCTTATGTGGTAGGCGGCCTTGGAGTAACAGGTCAGGCTTGCGTGCGTTTTCTAAAGCAGCAAGGGGCGAAGGTAAAAGCTTTCGATACCCGCGATACTTTCAATGTGTCAGCACCATTAAATATCTGCGTCACCACTGGGTCATTGCCTCGTGATTTTTTCGCAGGCGTTGATACCTTGGTGCTTAGCCCAGGTCTACCTCTCGATATTGAACAAGTAATACATGCCAAAGCCTGTGGTGTTGAAGTGATTGGCGATGTGGAATTATTTGCACGTCTTAACACTACTCCAACGATAGGTATTACCGGTTCTAACGGAAAAACCACGGTTACACTGCTAACCACTCACATGCTAAAGGCTTGCGGGTACGAGGTTTGTGAGGCGGGTAATGTAGGGCGTCCAGTGCTTGAAACTCTTCCAGAGTCCGTGGAAGAGCTTGAGACTCAGTCTCCTGCTTTGGATGTTATTGTTTTAGAGCTATCCAGTTTTCAGCTTGAAACGACAACTAGCTTGAAGCTAAACGCCGCATCAATTTTAAATATCAGTGATGATCATTTAGACAGACACGGCGATATGCAGCACTACACAGCTGCCAAACAACGTATTTTTAGCCATTGTGATACCGCAGTAGTATGGCGCGGCGACCAGCAGGTAGCACCAACGTCAAACCGTGAAAACACCATCACCTATGGCCTTGATGCTAGCGATACCGGTTTTGGTTTAAGCGAAGGTGCTATTACTTTTGACGGTGAATTGGTGCTTAATACCGCCGATATCCGTTTGGCGGGTATGCATAATGTGCTAAACGTGATGGCGTCGTTGGCATTATGCCAAGCGTTTAATACTTCAATGAATAAACCAGACTTACTTAGCAAAGCTGCACTTGCGGTGGCAAGCTTCACTTCAGCGCCGCACCGCTGCGTAGAAATTGCCAACATTAATGGCGTGAAGTGGATAGATGATTCAAAGGCCACTAACGTGGGTGCCACCATCGCTGCTATTCAAGGGCTTGCACCTACCACCAAAGGAAAGATTATTCTCATTGCTGGTGGTGATAGCAAAGGGGCAGACTTAAGTGCATTAAAACCAGCGCTGGTTGAAAGTGTGAGTGAAGTGATAGCCCTTGGCAAAGACGCAGAAAACTTCAGCGCTATTTTTAGTGAAACCACGATAGTGGCTTCAATGGAGATGGCAGTGTCGGCTGCTAACTTACGTGCTAGTAACGGCGATATTGTCTTACTGTCTCCGGCTTGTGCAAGTATCGACATGTTTAAAAACTATATGCACCGCGCACAAGTATTTACCGACGCAGTCACACATATTACTGCAAGTGTGAAATTTGCCCGTGACGCAGGTGCAATGAAAGAAGCGGGAGGTTTGCCGTCATGATGACAACTGCCAATGCTTCCCAAGCAAATAGCGCGCAAAAAACAAAAGATATGTCGTCAGCAGACACTAAATTGAGTGCGTTGTTTGCCGCGCGTCATGACGAAAAAAATCTTCAAAGCCCTTACGATATCGGCTTAATCATTGTTGCGTTAGCGCTAATGACGATTGGTATTATTATTGTGACATCAGCGTCAATGCCGGTTGCTGAACGAATTCACGATAACCCTTTTTACTTTGCTATTCGCCACGGCATCTACATTGTGGGGGCAATTATTGCTGCCATGGTGGTACTAGAGCTTCCCATGCAGTTTTGGCGTACAGCAAACCCTTATTTGTTATTGGCGGCCATTGGACTGTTGGTGGCAGTACTACTTATTGGGCGCACCGTAAACGGTAGTACCCGTTGGTTGGCACTAGGCCCCATTACCATTCAAGCGGCAGAGCCGGCCAAACTTTTTTTCTTCACTTATTTAGCGGGTTACCTCGTTCGCCGTTATGAAGAAGTAACCGAAAACTTAAAAGGTTTTATTAAGCCGTTAGTGGTGTTTTTCGCGTTAGCTATGTTGCTGCTGCTACAACCCGACTTAGGTACAGTGGTGGTGATGTTTGCCACTACCATTGGGCTACTATTTTTAGCGGGCGCTCGCTTGTGGCAGTTCTTTGCATTGGTATTCGCGGGCGTATTGGCGGTTGTTGCTCTTATCGTATTTGAAGAATACCGCATGAAGCGTGTCACCTCTTTTCTCGATCCTTGGGCAGACCCATTCGGCGCCGGCTATCAGCTAACTCAGTCATTAATGGCTTATGGTCGTGGCAATTGGTTTGGCCAAGGTTTGGGCAACAGCTTACAAAAATTAGAGTTTTTACCAGAAGCGCATACCGATTTTGTTATGGCTATTTTAGCTGAAGAGCTCGGCTTCGTGGGTGTGCTCGCGGTACTCGGCTTAATTTTATGGATGGTGGTGCGTGCCCTACAGATAGGGAATAAAGCGTTATTGAAGTCACGTCCGTTTGAAGGGTATTTAGCTTACAGCGTAGGTATTTGGTTTAGTTTTCAAACCGCTGTAAATATTGGTGCAAGTGCAGGTATTCTGCCCACCAAAGGGTTAACGCTGCCACTAGTGAGTTACGGCGGCTCATCGTTGATTGTTATGTCTGTTGCGGTGGCCTTACTGTTGCGAATCGATTTTGAATTGCGCGTAGACGGTGTTCAAGCACTAGGGCGTGGCGACAATAAGAAAACCAGCAAAGCGAGAGCAAAGCCTTCCGCTAAGTCTGCGGCGACACCGCCTGTGAAAACCAAGCACACCAATGCTGAACCTTTTGCTGACGCCGATGCTGATTACAACCAAGCCCCTGATCTGAAAGCGTCTGATATAAAAGAGACTAAGGAAGAAGCGCCTGCAGCTACATCAAAAAACGCTGGGGCAAAAAAAACGGCTAGTACAATTTCTCCTGAAGACGAAGGTAAAGCGGGCATCAAAGCCATTTTAGCCCGAGTATCTAAGGAGGCCACAAGTGAGTAAGCGTTGCTTAATTATGGCGGGTGGCACAGGGGGGCATGTTTTCCCTGGTTTAGCTGTTGCTCACGCACTGCAATCAGCTGGCTGGGAAATAGAATGGCTTGGTACTGCTGAGCGAATGGAAGCCGACGTTGTCCCTAAACATGGCATTCTCATTCACTTTATTCCAGTGAAAGGTATTCGCGGAAAAGGGCTTAAAGCGAAGTTGTCGGGCGGAATAGCGCTGATCAAAAGTTTATTCTCGGCTCGGCGTATCATTAAGCGGATACAACCAGATTTAGTGCTGGGTTTTGGTGGTTATGCCAGCGGACCTGGCGGTATTGCGGCAAAATCCTTAGGCATTCCCGTGGTTATACACGAGCAAAATGCGGCCGCAGGTATGACAAATAAGTTATTGGCCAAAGTCGCTACGCGGGTGTTACTCGGTTTTGAAGATGCTAAACCACAATTTGCTAGCGTTGCGTCTAAAGTGCACACCGTGGGCAACCCTGTGCGGGACGAAATTTGGCAGGTTAACCCGAAAGAACAAGTTACAGATGAGTCAACAAACGGCAAACTTAACGTATTGGTTGTTGGCGGAAGTTTGGGTGCCAAAGTACTTAATGATACTGTGCCCGACACTTGTGCGGCGCTAAACGGTTTATCTATTCGTCATCAATGCGGAAAAGGCAATAAAGCGTCGGTAGAGGCGCTTTATGCGGGGTCGGATAATTCCGTTGAAGTTAGCGACTTTATTGATGATATGGCAGCAGCCTATGAATGGGCTGATTTTGTGATTTGCAGAGCGGGCGCACTTACCGTTGCAGAAGTGGCGGCAGCCGGCAGGGCAGCATTGTTTGTACCTTTGCCACACGCGGTAGACGATCATCAGACCAAAAATGCGCAGTCGCTAGTGAAACATGGCGCAGCCATTATGATCGCGCAATCAGCATTGAAAGACAATTTAAGGCAGGCAGTTCGGCACTGGGTTACACATCCTAGCGATTGCCTAAAAATGGGTGCAGTAGCAAGGCAACACGCCAGTACTCACGCCACTGAACAAGTAGTAAGCCATTGCATGGCAGTAGTAGGAGTAGGGGAATAATGGTTTTTAAGACCCCATTTGAGAGCCCGCAAATGCGCAGGGTGAAGAAAATATTTTTTATCGGCATTGGCGGTGCGGGTATGGGCGGTATTGCAGAAGTACTGCTGAATGAAGGTTACGACATTGCTGGCTCTGATATAAATTCAGGGCCTATGACTCAGCGCCTAAGTGATTTAGGTGTGGATGTAAAAATTGGTCATAAAGCACAAAACGTTGATGGTATGGACGTGATTGTGGTTTCTAGCGCTATTAATGAAGCCAATCCAGAGATTATTACTGCCAGAGAACAACGTATTCCAATTATACGTCGTGCGGAAATGTTAGCGGAATTAATGCGTTTTCGCCATGGAATTGCTGTGGCCGGAACTCATGGTAAAACCACAACAACCAGTTTGATCTCGACCATTTTTGCACAAGCGCAGTATGATCCAACGTTTGTGATTGGCGGCTTGTTAAATAGCGCAGGTACTAACGCACGCTTAGGCAGAAGTCGTTATTTAATTGCTGAAGCTGACGAAAGTGATGCATCGTTTTTACACTTGCAGCCAATGGTGTCGGTAGTCACGAATATTGAAGCTGACCATATGGATACCTATGGTGGTGACTTCTCGAAAGTGAAAGACACCTTTGTTGAGTTTTTAAGTAATTTGCCATTTTACGGGCAAGCAATCGTATGTGGCGACGACGCCAATATTCAAGAGATTAGCCCTCGCATTGGCCGAAGTATTATTACTTATGGTTTTGAAGCGCATAATGATGTTCGTGCTGAAGGTATTACCTTATCGTTTGGACAAGCTAATTTCACTGTTATACGCCCAGAGCGCGAGCCGTTGAAGGTAACACTAAACCTTACCGGTAATCACAATGTGCTAAATGCATTGGCAGCTATTGCGGTAGCGACTGATGAAGGCATTGATGATGACGCCATTGTGGCCGCATTGGCAAGCTTTGGTGGTATTGGTCGTCGGTTTGAAGTACTTGGCGATTTTGATACCAGTGTGGGTAACGTTACCTTGGTTGACGACTATGGTCATCACCCTACAGAAGTGAAAGCCACGATAGCGGCTGCAAGGGCTAATTGGCCCGATAATCGCTTAGTCATGGTGTATCAACCACACAGGTTCACCCGTACTCGTGATTTATACGAAGACTTTGTTAACGTGCTTTCTACGGTAGACGTATTGCTATTGTTAGACGTTTATCCAGCCAGTGAACAACCTATAGAAGGTGCTGACAGTAAATCTTTGTGTCGTTCTATCCGTCAACGCGGCCAAATTGAGCCCGTTTACGTAGGCGGTAAAGAAGCGCTTCCCGCAATTCTTGCCAATATTTTGGTAGAGGGCGATATCGTGATGACGCAAGGTGCTGGGAATATTGGTCAAATTGCTAAGTTGTTAGCTAGCCGTGAGATGGAGCCAAAAGCGCTGCATCAGGAGAGCGACGCATGAGTCTTTTTAGCAACGTAACAAAATATGATGCTGCCGCTTTTGGAAAAGTAGCGGTCATGTTTGGCGGCGATTCCGCCGAACGTGAAGTGTCGCTAAACTCAGGTAACGCGGTGCTTGCAGCGCTTTTACGTAAAAATGTAAACGCCATCGCTTTTGACCCAGCAGAGCGTCCGCTTACTGATTTGATCAGCGAAAAAGTCGACCGCGTGCTTATCATGTTACACGGCCGAGGTGGTGAAGATGGCTCAATGCAAGGGGCTCTTCAACTGCTCAAAATTCCTTATACCGGTACGCCGGTTTTAGGTTCCGCATTGGCGATGGACAAGATTCACACCAAGCAAGTATGGCAAAGCCTTGGCTTACCTACTGCTAAATATGAAATTGCTGATAAAAGGCGCTTTGAAGCTGGTAAGTGCAGCGCTATAATGGAAAAGTTGGGGAATGAAGTCATGGTAAAACCGGCCCGAGAAGGGTCGAGTATTGGCATGGCAAGAGTGACAAGTGCTGAACAACTCGAAAATGCCATACAGGACGCCTTTAACTATGACAATCAGGTTCTGTTAGAGCAATACATTAATGGCCCTGAGTTTACGGTTTCAGTAATTCAGGGGCAGGCATTGCCGTCTATCCGCATGTCCACTCCACATACGTTTTATGATTATGCTGCAAAGTACCAAGACGATACCACCGAATACTTTTGTCCAAGTGGTTTGTCTGTCGAGCAAGAAGCACATCTTGCTCAGCTATCGACGCAAGCATTCGATTCTATTTCTGGCTCTGGCTGGGGTCGCGTTGACGTAATGCAGGATAGTGATGGGCACTTTTATTTGCTTGAAGCGAATACGGTGCCGGGAATGACGGAAAAAAGCTTGGTGCCTAAAGCGGCCAAAGTGGCAGGGTTAAGTTTTGATGAGCTGGTATTGGCAATATTGGCCACCAGTTTTGACCCTGACAGCAGAGCATAAAACGCAATGACGAGTAAGACGAGCACTGCAAGCGCTGCGAAAAGTAAACCAGCCAAAGACAAAGCGTCTTTGTGGGGCGGTGTAGCGTTCTTATTGTTTGTTATTGCGGCATTGGTGTTTGGGGCTGTGAAGGCCAACGACTATATGCAAGATGAGCAGCAAATGCCTGTTCAGGTAATTGATTTTTCTGGCGATTACCAACATGTGAATATTACTAGGCTAGAGCGCCTGATAAGAAAATCACAACCGGGCAGTTTTTTCGCCCTAGATGTGAATGAAGTGTTTGAGCTGGTAGAAGCACAGCCATGGGTGTATCGGGCGTCGGTACGCAAAAAATGGCCAAATACGTTAAAGATATATTTGGTTGAGCAGCAACCCGTTGCCAAATGGAACGAAGATTTGTTGCTAAACCCCTACGGCGATACGTTTAACGCCGATGGGCATGATTTAGCCTTACCAAGGTTATACGGCCCAGGTGGTAGCGAGAAGACCGCGCTTGAAGGATATAACTCCATGCATGCGCTGTTAGCCACTACCGCCATGAATATTGAAGAATTATCGTTGAGCGAGCGCTTCGCATGGCAAGTTCAACTTGAAAATGGTATTGAATTGAATTTAGGGCGCAAGGAATTTATCGATAGGTTACAACGCTTTATCGATGTATATCCTTTACTTGCGCAGCAAGAGAAGACGGTGAAATATATCGATCTTCGTTACGATACGGGTGTCGCGGTTGGCTGGGAAAACAGCAGCAGCGATACAACAAACAAAGAGAGTTAAGGAAACCATGTCAAAACCTGCTGAACGTAATTTGATTGTAGGCTTAGATATAGGCACTAGCCAGGTAAAGGCTGTAGTGGGCGAGCTGTTAGACGACGATCAAATCAGTATCGTTGGTGTCGGTACGCATGCTGCAAAAGGCATGGATAAAGGCGGCGTAAATGACTTAAACCTAGTGGTTAAGTCGGTGCAACGTGCGGTAAATGAAATGGAGCTAATGGCAGATTGCCGTGTTTCTTCAGTTTTCATGTCTATTTCAGGCCGTCACGTAAAATGTCAAAACGAAAACGGTATGGTGCCGATTAATAACCAAGAAGTAACCCAAGAAGACGTAGACAACGTTATACATGCAGCACGTAGTGTTCCTATTGCAGCTGAACGCAGGTTACTTCATGTTTTACCACAAGAATTTACTATTGATGTGCAAGAAGGAATTAAGAACCCAATTGGCATGTCAGGCGTAAGAATGGAAGCCGACGCACACATCATTACGTGTGCAGACGATATGGCGAAAAATTTAGTGAAGTGTGTTGAGCGCTGCGAACTAAACGCCGACCAATTAATATTTTCAGCATTGGCATCAAGTTATGCTGTGCTAACGGATGATGAGCGTGAATTAGGTGTGTGTGTAGTCGATATTGGTGGTGGCACCATGGATATCGTTATCTACACAGACGGTGCCATTAGGCATACCGCTGTTATCCCTGTTGCCGGTAATCAGATTACCAGCGACATCGCTAAGATTTTCCGTACGCCAATTAGCAACGCAGAAGAAATTAAAGTTAATTATGCCTGCGCGCTGAAAGATATGGTCAGTATGGAAGAGAGTATTGAAGTGCCAAGTGTAGGCGGGCGTGCCGCGCGAGTAATGTCGCGACACACGCTAGCTGAAGTAATTGAGCCTCGATACCAAGAACTTTTTGAACTGGTACATGATGAAATTCGTGCCAGTGGTCTGGAAGAGCAAATTGCTGCCGGCTTAGTGCTAACCGGTGGTACCGCCAAAATGGAAGGTGCGGTTGAATTTGCCGAGGAAATTTTCCAGATGCCTGTGAGAGTAGGCAACCCAATCAACGTTAAAGGTTTATCTGAATACGTTGATGATGCAGGATTTGCAACCGTCGTAGGGCTTCTGCAATACGGCAAAGTGCAAGCAGATAATAAGAAGTCCAGTAAGCAAAAAACCGGTGAGAGTTTATTTCACCGCGTGCAAAGCTGGTTTAAAGGTGAATTTTAATTTTTTGGGGTCGCTATAGCTACGGCATCACGATTCGCAGGATGCAGATAATCGACTATGTGTCGTAGCGAAGCATAGAAGACGTACAACCGGAGAGTAAGTATGTTCGAATTAATGGATAGTCACGGCGAAGAAGCCGTAATCAAAGTCATCGGTGTTGGTGGTGGCGGCGGAAATGCAGTTGAGCACATGGTGTCTCAAAGCATTGAAGGCGTAGAGTTTATTGCGATAAACACCGACGCACAGGTACTACGTAGCTCAAATGCTGACGTTACCTTACAAATTGGCTCTAGTGTTACTAAAGGTTTAGGCGCAGGCGCCGATCCTAACATTGGGCGCGACGCAGCACATGAAGACAGAGAAACCATTCGCCAAGCATTAGACGGCGCGGATATGGTTTTCATCACCGCAGGTATGGGTGGTGGTACAGGTACTGGTGCGGCACCTGAAGTGGCAAAAATTGCCCGTGAAATGGGAATTCTTACTGTGGCTGTTGTTACCAAGCCATTCCCATTTGAAGGTAAAAAGCGTACTACGTTTGCAGAGCAGGGCATTGTTGAACTGGCTAACAACGTAGATTCACTTATCACTATTCCTAACGAAAAATTGTTAAAAGTGATGGGTCCAGGTACGCCTCTACTTCAAGCATTCAGTGCAGCTAACGACGTATTACGTGGTGCTGTTCAGGGGATTGCAGAGCTAATTACTCGCCCTGGATTGATCAACGTGGATTTCGCCGACGTACGTACAGTAATGTCTGAAATGGGTAAAGCCATGATGGGCAGCGGTTCAGCAAGTGGTCCAGACCGTGCTGAAGAAGCGTCAGAATCTGCTATTGCTAGCCCGTTACTTGAAGATATCGATTTATCAGGTGCTCGCGGTATTCTTGTGAATATCACAGCTGGCCCAGATTTCGCTATCGATGAGTTTGAAACTGTTGGTAACGCGGTTAAAGCGTTTGCTTCTGAAAATGCAACAGTGGTAGTGGGTACGGTTATCGACATGGAAATGACAGATGAGCTTCGCGTAACGGTTGTTGCAACCGGTATTGGCGCAGAGCGTAAGCCTGACATTTCGCTAGTAAGCTCAGAAGGTTCGCGTTTAACTACGCCAGCTAAAGAGTACGGTAGCACAACAGCGTCTGAACCTCGTTCAGCATCGGTTGGCAGTACTGAAGGCAACCAAGCACTTAAAGCTGAAGATGAAGCGCAACCTGGTAATGATTTAGAGTATTTAGACATTCCAGCGTTTTTGCGTAAGCAAGCAGACTAATTCACCTCGCTGAAATTGAAGTGAATTTTTCTGAAATACCGTTGTCAGAACGGTATTAAGGGCACTATCTGTCTGGTAGGTTTTAAACTGGAATTTTTCCAGATTAGTGACCAGAGTGGCTACTTGCGCGTAAAATTTTGGATTAGCGAATGGTCCAAATTGCGTATTTTTTGACAAACAAGTGGTAAGTCACTATAATTCGCGACCGCTTTTTTTATAGGTAAAAGCATAAGCAGATGATTAGACAACGTACAATCAAGCACCCGGTGCAAGAAACCGGAATTGGGCTTCATAAAGGGGAAAAGGTCACAATGACTCTCCGGCCTGCGCCTGCGAACACGGGAATTGTGTTTAGGCGTGTTGACCTTGAACCTCATGTTGATATTCCGTCGCGTGCAAACGCGGTGGGTAATACCATGCTGTGTACCTGTTTGAATAATGAAGACGGCGTAACTATTCAAACCGTTGAGCATTTGGCATCTGCGCTTGCAGGGCTTGGTATCGACAACATCATTGTTGAAGTTGATAGCAACGAGCTGCCTATTATGGATGGTAGTGCTAGCCCCTTCGTATTCTTGCTTCAATCAGCAGGAATTGAAGAGTTGAACGCCCTTAAGCGCTTTATCCGTATTAAGAAAACCGTTCGCGTTGAAGATGGCGATAAGTGGGCCGAATTAGTGCCTTATGATGGTTTCCGTGTCGACTTCCAGATTGACTTCGATCACCCAGTTATCAGCCAAACTCGTCAACATATGACCATGGATTTCGATTCATGTTCTTATGTGAACGAAGTAAGTCGTGCACGTACCTTCGGTTTTATGCGCGACCTTGAATATATGAATGCTAATAACTTAGCATTAGGTGGCAGCATGGAAAATGCGGTTGCGCTTGATGAATTTCGCGTGTTGAACCCTGAAGGCTTACGTTACGACGACGAATTTTTAAAGCATAAAATTTTAGATGCTATTGGTGATTTGTACTTAGGTGGGCATAGCCTTATTGGCGAATTGCGTGCTTATAAAACAGGTCACGGCTTAAACAACAAACTATTGAACGCCGTGCTTGCGCAGAAAGACTGCTGGGAATTTATAACTTACGATTCTCAAGATGAAGCACCTATACATTACGCTCAACCAGTATTAGCGTAAACCGGTATATAAAAAGCCGCCTACATGGCGGCTTTTTTTCGTTTAGCTTTTAGACTAAACAATGATAAAGTAAGCAATCAATATAATTATAATTAATGTGCCATAACTTCTTTACGTTCCAGTTCGGCCTTCAGCCGAGTCTATGTTTGTCAGCAAACAGGTATTGGAAGTTAACTGAGCACGACAGAAATTTCCTATTTGTGGTATGAAGCTAACAATAACGCTATCAGGCAAGAACAAACGCTATCGTCATAGCATCAGTGTACGTACGCTGGTGAGCGCGACCGTGTTGTCGTCGATATTTATGTTAGTGTCTAGTCGTTCCACAGAATCTGTGTCTGAAGATGTGGCTAGGGTTCGCCTGGCACAATCTGAAGTGAATGAAACGCAACAAGACGTTGAAGCGCTTAAACAACAGACTACCATTAAATTACAAACTTTGATTTCCCATATTGCCGAGCTTTCAGCACAAGCGTCTATGCTCGATGATAAAGGAAAACAGATAGCAACAGAATTAGGTATGACAGCGGCTGACCTGGACGCTTTTGTACCTGTATCGATACCGGACAACCTCCAAGATGATCCCTTACTCAGCGAGATTAATAAGCTCCAGCAATCTCTCGACGTAAAATCTCAGCAGCTTTCTATGCTTGAAAGTTTGGTGAGGGGTCACCATATCCATGAGCAGAGTCAATTATCTGGTCGACCGATAGCATCGGGATGGTTGTCATCTTATTATGGTATGCGCGCCGACCCCTTCACTGGTGAAACAGCCATGCATAAAGGCTTAGATTTCGCTGGCAAAGCGGGTAATGACGTTTTAGCGACTGCGGCAGGTATTGTTACCTGGGCAGGCGAACGTAGCGGTTACGGGCATCTAGTAGAAATAGAACATGGTGATGGTTTTATAACCCGTTATGGGCACAATGAAACTTTGACTGTCTCAATAGGCGATGTGGTGACCAAGGGTCAACCTATCGCTAAAATGGGCAATACAGGGCGCTCTACTGGCGTTCATGTTCACTACGAAGTAATAAGAAACGGTAAGCAAATCGATCCTCTGCCATACGTTTATAAAAAATAAACACGGCAGCAGCCAGGTAAGTAAGCATTCAGCTTACGCAACAATTAGTAATCGCTTGGCATTATCTTAATGAGATAGTGTCTTTTACGTTTAATCGCAGCTGTGCTCTTACCGTGCGGCGTCTCGACAAGTAGTGGAAATAACAAGCTAATGTTTTCAAGCATCCTTAGAAAAGTGTTCGGTAGCCGAAACGACCGTCTATTAAAAAAATTACAAAAAAATGTAGATGCCATCAATGCACTGGAAGCAGAGTATGAACAGCTTTCTGATGAGGCGTTAAAAGCAAAAACGGCTGAGTTTAAACAACGAATTGAAAAAGGCGAAAGCCTTGAAGATCTCATGTACGAAGCTTTTGCTACCGTTCGTGAGGCAAGTAAACGTGTGTACGGTATGCGCCACTTTGACGTACAAATGCTGGGTGGCCAAGTATTACACGAAGGCAAAATTTCAGAAATGCGTACCGGTGAAGGTAAAACCCTTACCGCGACTTTGCCTACCTATTTAAATGCATTATCTGGCAAAGGTGTTCACGTTATTACCGTGAACGATTACCTTGCTAAGCGTGATGCTGAATGGGCTAACCAGCTGTTCACTTTCTTGGGTATGCGCGTAGGTTGTAACGTACCTGGTATGGCGCACGAACAAAAGCGCGATGCCTATCAAGCTGACGTTACCTATGGTACGAACAATGAATTCGGCTTTGATTACTTGCGTGACAATATGGCGTTTAGCCCGCAAGACCGCGTTCAGCGCCCACTTAATTTTGCTGTAGTGGATGAAGTGGATTCAATCTTAATTGATGAGGCACGTACTCCGCTTATTATTTCAGGCCAAGCAGAAGATAGTTCTGAACTTTACCGCCGTATTAATTTAGTTATTCCTGAATTGATTCAGCAAGAAGAAGAAGACGAAGAAGGCAAAGAAGGCGACGGTGATTACACTATCGACCTTAAAGCAAAACAAATTCATTTAACTGAACGTGGCCAAGGTCATGTCGAAGAAATTTTGCATCGTGCAGGTATATTACCAGAAGGCGAATCGTTATTTGCTGCGGGTAATATTTCATTACTTCACCACATTAACGCTGCGCTTCGTGCCCACAAGTTGTTCTCAAAAGATGTAGATTACATCGTTAAAGAAGACCAAATTGTTATTGTTGATGAACATACCGGTCGTACAATGGAAGGCCGTCGTTGGTCTGAAGGTTTACACCAAGCTGTTGAAGCAAAGGAAGGTGTGAAGATTCAAAATGAGAACCAAACCTTAGCGTCTATTACTTTCCAAAACTACTTCCGCTTGTACAACAAGCTTGCAGGTATGACGGGTACTGCCGATACGGAAGCCTTCGAATTCCAGCATATCTACAGCCTAGAAACGGTTGTGTTGCCAACGAATAAACCTATGCAGCGTAAAGATAAGGCCGACCTTATCTACTTAACGGCAGAAGAAAAATACGATGCTATCGTAGAAGATATTAAAGCGTGTGTTGAACGCGGTCAGCCTACCTTGGTTGGTACGGTATCGATTGAAAACTCTGAGTTGTTGTCTCGGGTACTTAAGAAAAGCAAAATTCCACATAAAGTGCTTAATGCGAAGTTCCACGAACACGAAGCCGACATTGTTGCTCAAGCAGGTAAGCCTGCTGCAGTCACCATTGCAACAAACATGGCAGGTCGTGGTACGGATATCGTGCTTGGTGGTAACTGGCAAGCAGAGATTGAAAAAATTGAAAACCCTACTCAAGCACAAATCGACAAGATTAAGGCTGAGTGGAAAGTGCGTCACGATGCCGTTTTAGCATCAGGTGGTTTACACATTATTGGTACAGAGCGTCATGAGTCTCGCCGTATCGATAATCAGCTACGTGGTCGTTCAGGTCGTCAGGGCGACCCAGGTTCAAGCCGTTTTTACTTGTCACTAGATGATGCCCTAATGCGTATTTTTGCCTCTGAAAAAATGGGCAACATGATGAAGCGCTTAGGGATGGAAAAAGGTGAAGCCATTGAGCACCCATGGGTAACTCGTGCTATCGAAAACGCCCAGCGTAAAGTAGAAGGTCGTAACTTCGATATTCGTAAGCAACTACTTGAATACGATGATGTAGCAAACGATCAACGTAAAGTGATTTACGAGCAACGTAATGAGTTGCTTGATGAAGGCGACATAAGTGAAACCATCGCAGTAATCCGTGAAGATGTGGTAAGCGGTGTAGTTGATGAATATATTCCACCACAGTCTTTAGAAGAAATGTGGGATGTGAAAGGATTAGAAGAGCGTTTACGCGCTGACTTCGCCGTAGACTTACCTATTCAAACGTGGTTAGAAAACGACGATAAGCTTTATGAAGAAAAGCTTCGTGAGCGAATTCACGATGAAGTGGTTTCTAGCTATAAAGAAAAAGAAAGTGTAGTGGGTGAACAAGTTCTTCGACAGTTTGAAAAAGCAGTGATGCTACAAAACCTAGACAGCCATTGGAAAGAGCATTTAGCGGCAATGGATCACCTTCGTCAAGGTATTGGGCTACGCAGCTATGCGCAGAAAAATCCGAAGCAAGAATACAAGCGCGAGTCGTTTGCTTTGTTCTCACAAATGCTAGAAGCACTGAAAGTTGAAGTGATTACTATTCTTTCACGTGTGAAAGTACAAGCTGAAGAAGACGTTGAGAAAGTAGAAGAACAACGTCGTCAAGCGGATAATGTGCCAAAGCAATTTGAGCACGAAAACGCATCAGCCACTGAAGCACCACCAGAAGCTGCAAGCGATAAGGTACGTACCGAAGTGCGTGACGGTCCTAAAGTAGGTCGTAACGATCCTTGCCCATGTGGTTCAGGTAAAAAGTATAAACAGTGCCACGGTAAATTAAGCTAATGAAACTTGTGCATGTTGCCGTTGGGGTAGTACTTCGCGGCACACAAGTGTTTATCAGCCTTCGGGCTGACAACGCACATCAAGGCGGCAAGTGGGAATTCCCAGGCGGTAAAGTGGAAGCCAATGAAACCGTACTTGATGCACTACGCCGAGAGTTGCAGGAAGAAATTGGCATTCTAGTGCAATCTAGCGAGCCTTTACTGGTAATAGAGCATGATTATGGCGATAAGCTGGTTAAGCTTGATGTGCATGCTGTGAGTGCGTTTGACGGTGAGCCTGAAGGTAAGGAAAGCCAACAAACGCGCTGGGTTGAAGTCAGTGCATTGGAAGCCAGTGAATTTCCAGCAGCGAATGTGGCTATTATCGATGCGCTTCATAAGAAATATTCAAAGTAGCGGCTGGCTTCTAACTTAAAAACATACTTCAAAATAAAAACAAAAAGGGCGGTCTCAATAGACCGCCCTTTTTTGTATCTGGGTGTCCCGTCTGAAATACGGGTTTTAACGGCTTATAGCATAAGCCGTGTTGCAGTGGCGAAGGCCACATCAAGCTTGTGATACGCCGCTTCATTAATGAAGTGAGGATAGGTTTCTTGCGCTTCTTGCCATTCAATGTCTTTACCATCAAAAGATCGAAACACTGGTGCGCCAGGAATGAGTGGGGCGAAGTCATTGTCTTGCAATGAATGGTGAATCATCGCAGTACGTTTACCCTCGGCATTTAGTGGAAATTTAATATTTTCCCCTAGTCTAAATACCTCGCACTCGGGATATTGTTCAAGGCTATCTGTGTTGTAGGCTTGGCAAAAATCGAGGATCACTTCAGCCATGGTTTGGGTAAGCAAATAAACGTCTTCTCGTAATACACCTTGAGGCTGTGCGCCTACTTCAATCATCACGCCACGTTTGCCCGTGGTACACAAATAACCGTGTTCTAAATACGGTTTTTCATCTTCCAATAGAATGTTCGCTTCAGGCATATGATGTTTTACAAATCGAGCAAGCTGAACGTGGAAGTCATCAGCTTCTAAAATAATAAGTGTTGCACCCATGTTACTGGTGGTGTTGTGAATATCAATCACCAAGTCAGTGGCAGAATCGCCTTTCGGGCCAAATTGTTGGTTAAGCTGTTTGGCCAGCTTAGCCTCTTTAGCTTCACTGTTTTTTTCTAACGCTTCTAGCGTGAATTGACGATTCAAATCTTCTTCAACAAACCGTACATTAGCGCTTAGGGCATCTGGGTTAGCTATAGTCAGCGAAATATCCAATGATGAAAATCGCGATGCTAGCTCGTCAGAAAACCCTGAAGATTGCCAGTTATGAATAAGCTGAATACCACTGGTTTCATTACCATGGGTTCCACCAACAAGCGCAATTTTATTAATCATATACTTCCTATTAGTGTTTGAAAAAGTCGTCAGACTGTTTAGCGAGCATTGCTTCTATTTCTTCAATATCGACTTCTTGGGCGGAAGGCTGTTCAGAAGGCTTTGCAGCAATTTTCCTTTCCTCTGACGCCCATTCTCCTAAGTCAATAAGTTGGCACTTTTTGCTACAAAAGGGCCGAAATTCGCTGTCGTTATTCCAAGGAACCGACTTCGCGCAAATCGGGCAATCTACAACCATGAATTACTCCAGTGGTACAATAAAAGTGGTACAGTAAAATTACAATGGGAGTAGTTTAACAGGCTGCCAGTTTAAACTGAATATTAGATTCGACAGCGGCGTTTTGGCCTTGTGCAGGAGAAAACCATAAAAAGCGTAGGGCGTAGCGGTATTTATTACCACTAAGGGTAGGGTAGTAGCCTTCATCTACACGGCACTTAATACGGATAAGCTCGTTTTTATCTTCAGCAGCACCTTGGTAGAAGCCGTTGTCAGCGGTAACCGTTTTGAATTGCCCGCGTTCTCGAATAAAAGACAAGCTAACGGCTATGGTGTCGTCTAGTAAGCTTAAAGTGTCGAGCCATTGCCCGATTTCTTGTTGGCGAACCTCGGCGGGTTGCTGTAGCCAAAAATGAAGATTGGGTAGGTCGAAACTACATGAACCACCTGGAATAGCGAAACGCTGCCTAATGGCACTTAGCAGTTTATCTTCTTTAAGCGCACTGCCAAAGCGGCGGTCAGTTTTTAGCTTTTGCTTAAGATTAACAATCGTTTTAAGTGCTTGATCTAATGCGGCACTGTCAATTTTGGGGTGCTGTGACCAGTAAACGAGATTTTTTTCATGGGCATCTAAATCTTTGCTCATGTCTGAGCGCAAATCTAATCGCTCAATCAAATCGAGTAATTCAAACAACTGCTCAAAGAAAACCATTTGCAGTGGCACACTGTCAGATTTCGCGGTGCTTTTTAACTGCCCAAGAAGCTGCTCTACGCGCAGATAGTTACGCACTTTTTCCTTTAGGGGAAATTCGAATACAGCTTCGCTCATGGATATCCTTAAAACACATAGACTTAACCCTAAAGCCTAATGCATGAACTGCCCTAAGCCAAGCCTACTTTCATAATCAATTAAACTTTTGACGAGTTTTAAGGAAAAAAGTTGCAGTTAAACCGGATTTACGGAAAATTTTCGTTATTTGCACTGTATTTGCCAGTTACTGACCGGTGTACTTACTGTGTAGGGTGAGTACTTGCTCATTCAGAAAACCGAGGGTTTTACTATTATCGATGACATCATCTGCAGCAGCTAATCGTTCTTTTCGCGTCGCTTGAGATGCCATAATACTTTCAATAATTTGCTTGGTACTGCCATCGCGTTGCATGGCTCGTTCAAGCTGCATAGACTCGGGGCAATCTACCACAATTACGCGGTCGCATAATTCTGTGAGGTTGCCCTCAACCAATAAGGGAACCGATAATATACAATAATGGCTGGTCGCATCAGCTATTTGTTGCAGCATAGTTTTGCGAATAAGCGGATGTAATAATTGATTGAGCCATTGCTTTTCTTCGCTGCTATTAAAAACTCGTTCTCGTAAAGCAGCTCTGTTAAGGGTGCTATCTTCTAACAAAATAGCGTGCCCAAAGTGCTCGGTTATTTTAACTAGCCCCTCGCTTCCGGGAATAACAACATCTCGAGCCACTTCGTCGGCATCGATAATATCAATACCTAACGCTGCGAATTGACTTGTAGCGGCAGACTTCCCGCTACCTATTCCGCCAGTAAGGCCAACGACTATTTTATCATTTGTGTTCGAAGGCACTTTCTTTTCTGCTTCTGTTGTCTTACTTGCAGCCATTACTGTAGCGCCCATTTTATATAGTGGGTAATAATCGTGTCTTTATAAAACAGGGTTATCCAACCTGCAACGGCTAAGTATGGTCCGAAGGGGATAGCCAATGATTTCCCCTTGTTTTGGAATAGCATAATAGCAATACCGGCAATAGCCCCTACAATTGAAGACAGTAAAATGATAATCGGCAAGCCCTGCCAGCCAGTGAAGGCGCCAAGTGCTGCTAGTATTTTGAAGTCGCCATATCCCATGCCTTCCTTTCCGGTGACTATTTTAAACAACCAGAACACAGACCATAAACTCAAATATCCGGCGGCGGCACCAATAATGGCGTCAACTGGCCCAACAAAAATGGATTGGGTGCTAAGTAGTAAACCAATCCAAAGCAAGGGGAGGGTAAGTTGGTCTGGAAGCAGCATTTTATCTAAATCAATAAAAATTAGGGCGATAAGGATATAAGTAAATATCACCGCCCATATTGCTTGCGGCGTTGGGCCAAAATAATAGGCGGCGAACGTACAGGTTAGTGCCGTGAATAACTCTACTAACGGATAGCGAATTGAAATAGGGGTTTTACAGTTTGAACATTTTCCGCGAAGGAATAGATAGCTAATGATAGGAATATTTTCCCATGCCCGAATTTTGTGACCGCAACTCGGGCAGGTGCTATCTGGCTTAGCCAAATTAAACGTTTCAGGGGAAGATTGTGCACTAGCTTCTAGAGCCGCGTTTTTCTTGCTACCGGTTGTATGGCTATCTGTTACATCGCTATCAGTTTCACTAAAGTAACTGGCGTATTCCTGCTTCCAACTGTTTTCCATCATAATGGGCAAGCGATGAATAACCACATTTAAAAAGCTTCCTACCATTAAGCTCACCACAAAAACAAATAGGTAGAATAACCACGGGTATAATTGGCTGGTAAGCAATATCGCTTCCATAAAATAGCGTTCTCTTTTTTATTTTAGTTAATAATGCAAAAAAGGCCTGCGCTGGGCAAGCCTAATCATGTGTAGAGCACAAACAAAACAAGTGCCAGCTGGCAAAAAGTTATACCACATTACCCATTTCAAATATGGGAAGGTACATGGCAATAATAAGGCCGCCAATCACCACGCCGAGCACTGCCATGATCATTGGCTCTAATAAGCTGGTTAAGCCATCGACCATATCATCCACTTCAGCTTCATATATTGTTGCTATTTTACTGAGCATTTCCTCAACCGAGCCAGATTCTTCACCAATGGCGACCATTTGCGTCACCATATCAGGAAATACATTGGTAGCGCGCATGGAGATATACATTGGCATACCGCCAGCCACTTCTTTTCTAATATATAAGATAGCGTCTCTAAATACCGCATTACCTGACGCGCCCGCTGCCGATTCAAGTGCGCCAATTAAAGGTACACCGGCAGCAAAAGTAGTTGCGAGGGTACGAGTAAATCGCGCAATACTGGCTTTTTTGAGAATGTTTCCGATAACAGGAATTTTAAGTATGCCTTTATCAACTTTGTCGCGAAAGCTTTGGCTTTTCTTATGAGCACGCATAAATAAGTAACCAGCGAAGAAAGTGCCTGCGCCTATGAAAATACCGTAGTTTTGAACAAAATTTGAAATTGCGAGTACGAATAGCGTAAATGCAGGAAGCTCGGCACCGAAGCCGCTGAAGATTTCTTCAAATTGAGGCACAACGAAAACCAGTAAGATAGTGGTTACAATAAATGCGACCACCACTACAGCAATGGGATAAAACATCGCTTTTTTAATTTTTGATTTAAGTGCTTCAGATTTCTCTTTATAGGTGGCTATTCTATCGTAAATGGTTTCAAGTGCACCAGATTGCTCTCCAGTAAATACTAAGTCGCAATATAGGTCATCGAAATATTCAGGATGTTTACGGAGTGAATTTGAAAGAGGGTTACCAGAGCGTACTTCATTGGCAATTTCGTTAAGTAGTTTTCGCATTGATGCTTTAGCATGACCTTGCGCTACCATATCTAATGATTGAATAAGTGTTACACCAGCAGAGAGCATAGTGGCTATTTGGCGAGAAAAAACAGATATATCTGCAGCAGTGATTTTTTTCTCTCTAGCACCAAACAATGGTTTAGCGAACTTTTTAACTCGATTGGCTGATATGCCTTGGCGTCGCAATAGGTTTTTCGCTTCAGACAGGGATGTGGCTGAAATTTCACCCTTAAGCTTATTCCCTTTTCGATCTTTACCTTGCCATATAAAAGTAGTTGCTACTTTAGCCATGAGAGCCCCTGCGTATAGTTTGCCTAAAACGTGTGCATCTAGTAACAAAAAAGCCCAGTCGAAACTGGGCTAAGTACTAAAAAAGTTTGCTTAGCAAAGGGTGCCAGGGTTACATGTCGCTGCCCAAGTTACCTTTCCTGAACCGAAAGTAGGAGTTAGTGTATAGGTTGAATTCTTAATATCTGAATCAGTAGCTGCTGTTGCTACAATAACACCTGCTGTGGTCTTAAGACCGATAACTCCACTACCAGCAGTTACATCTGCCGGAATACCGTTCGAGCCTGAAGTGCCTCCAGTACAGGCTGTTAAAGCTCCAGTAGTTTGAGCGCAAATCTCAACAGCAGTTTTTGCTGCGGCAGTAGCATTCGTTACTTCAGTAAATTTAGCTTTCTGGGTATAACCCTGATAAGCAGGTAAAGCGATTGCCGCCAAAATACCGATAATGGCAACAACGATCATTAGTTCGATTAGGGTGAAACCCTTTTGGTTTTTATTATTCATGTTCATCATGGTTTTCTCCGGGACGTGTATAGCACGTTAAGTTTAAATGTAATTCAAATTGACGTTTATACCCGAGTCGTCCTTAAACGCCCCTGGTACTTGAATCTAAGTATATAAATTAATTGGTCAGTGACAAGTATGCAGAAAAATACCTATGTCTGACTTTTTCAGTATGACACGTTCAATTAGTGCTTTGCAGCCCTATGTTGTTGAACTTTGGTATGAATTTACAACTTTCGTACGTATAGATAACTATACTACGTAGAACGAAACCGATGAAACGTACCTACAAAGTAGTAAAGCGACTTTATACCTAAGCACGTTATTTGAACTGTTACATGTGAACTTAACGCAAGATATTCGCAACCTTTTTACGCTAAGTTCACTCTTAGTGATAAATCAATTGCTTGCACGTTCTTGGTTAATGCACCAGATGAAATATAGTCTACACCCAGTGTTGCTAGCGACGATAACCGTTCATCGGTAATGTTACCTGACACTTCCAGTTTACATTGCCCTTGGGTTAGCGCTACTGCCTTTTGGATCTGTTCGTTGCTAAAGTTATCCAACATAACGATGTCAGCCCCTGCAAGAAGTGCTTGTTGTAATTCATCTAAGCTTTCTACTTCTACTTCAACAGGCTTACTAGGTTTCATTTCTTTGGCGCGGCTTATTGCTTTCTCTATAGAGCCGCAGGAAAAAATGTGGTTTTCTTTAATTAAGAACGCATCAAACAAACCGATACGATGATTTTGCCCGCCGCCACAATTCACCGCGTACTTCTGTGCCATGCGAAGACCAGGGAGGGTTTTGCGCGTATCAAGAATTTTAGTGTTGCTTCCTGCAAGCAATTTAGCGTAGCTTGCCGTCACTGTCGCCGTAGCAGAAAGGGTTTGCAGAAAGTTAAGTGCTACACGCTCGGCAGTCAGAATGGCGCGAGCCGAGCCTGTTAAGGTAAGCAGAGTAGTATCGGCCTCTACGGTGTCGCCGTCTTTCACTTGCCATACTAATTCTAGGCTCTCATCAATTAACGCAAACGCTTGCTCAACCCAAGCTACGCCGCAAATAACACAATGCTCACGGGTAATAATAGTGGCCGTCGCGTTTTCGCTTTCATCTATTAAATTCGCAGTAATGTCGTTATGCGCGTTAAGCTCGCCACCTAAATCTTCAATAAGTGCGAGAGAAACTTGTTCGCGGATGGCGTTAATGTCGGGTGAAATCATGATGGCTGCTGTTTAGAATTAAAGGGTACGCAATATTAACCAATCTCCGCGCTGAGTAAACTCTAATTGCCGTAAAACACTCATTCCAAGCAAGATATGTTCACTTTGCATACCGGGGTTTAAGTTTGCGCTAACATTGTTTAATACAATGTCGCCAATTCGAAGGGTATCGATACGTGATTCAGCAACGGTAACGGTTCCATTCGCCGTATTGGCTAAGCCTTTACGACCAGCTTGTAGTTGCAGCCTCTGGGCTAAATGAGCAGGAATAGACACATCGGTAGCACCGGTATCAACCAAAAATACCACTTCCTCGCCATTTATATAACCAGAAGTAACATAGTGACCAGCCCGATTCTGCTTCAAACGCACTTCTGTTTGAGACCCAATACGCTGTGACTGGGGCTCGCTATTCGGGTTAACTTGCTTATCGAGCAAGCCAGAAAAAACATAGACCAGTAGGCCAAACCCACAAATCCACGCCAGCACCACCATATACTTACCAGCAGAACTCTCGCCCACAGAATCATCTTCACTCATATAAAACATCTCACTTCTTTTTATCGTTCTCTTTATACCGCCTTTCTACGTACATATAAATGTATCGGCCTAACTAATAGAGTTCGTAACCATTTATTCCTTGTGCAGCAGGGAGCTGCATTTCTTTCTATTCTCAAAATTATTAGCGATCTAATAAGTGTAAGGTGAGAGTGAAGATAAAGCCGTCTGCAGACGAGCCTCCATGGATGGATTCACGGCGTGCTGTGTCTCAAACTCACCTTTCACTAAAAATGTTGATATGAGTTCCAATCAAGTAGCCGTTCGTCAAAGTAGTAAGACAACATCCATTTAAAACCTTGTGCAGCAGGGAACTGCACTTCTTTCTGTTTTCTAAAAATACTAGCAATCTATAGTAAGTGTAAGGTGAGTCTGGGGGTAAAGCCGTCTGCAGCATGGATGCTGCAGCCGAGCCTCCATGGACGGATTCACGGCGTGCTTTACCCCTAAACTCACCTTTCACTCAAAATGTTGATATGAGTTCCAATCAAATAATCATTTGTCAAAGCAGTCAGCCAGCATCCATTTAAAACCTTGTGCAGCAGGGAACTGCATTTCTTTCTATTCTCAAAATTATTAGCGATCTAATAAGTGTAAGGTGAGAGTGAAGATAAAGCCGTCTGCAGCATGGATGCTGCAGCCGAGCCTCCATGGATGGATTCACGGCGTGCTTTACCTTCACTCTCACCATGCACAGATACGCAGTGCGTTAAGCTTGTGCCTGTGGGCGGCTGGTGTCACACTGTTATTAATGAAAACAACGTAACGAATTTTCAAATTATATGGTGTTATACGAGCCCGCGACGCTAATTGATTGCCCCCATTATGATGAACGGCCCGACGAAAACGATGTGAGCGTGTTGGTTATTCACAATATTTCGTTGCCTCCCTCACAGTTCGGTACATCAGGCATTCGTGAATTGTTTACCGGTACGTTAGACCCTGATGAACACCCGTTTTATAAAGAAATAGCAGGTATTAGGGTGTCTGCGCATTGCGTTATTTACCGCACCGGTGAGATAGAGCAGTTCGTGCCCTTTAATAAGCGGGCGTGGCATGCAGGGTTATCAACGTTTCAAGGCCGCTCTCGTTGTAACGACTTTACCATTGGTATCGAGTTAGAAGGCACTGATACTTTGCCTTACACAGATGCCCAATATGAACAACTTTCGAGATTGAGTAAGTTTATATTGCAACAATACCCGCAAATTTCGTTAGGGCGTATAGTAGGCCATAATGATATTGCGCCAGGGCGAAAAACCGATCCGGGTGTTGCGTTCGATTGGGCACGCTACAGACAGTTACTCGATTTAAATAGCATCTTAAGAGACACCCCAAGAAACATCATAAACAAAAAAAGATAAATAGGGCGCTTAACCGCTAGTCCATTACCCCATAATTCAGCATTTCTACGGTAGGGAATAACATGATACTAATGAGTTTACTGCTGGTATTAAGTCTTGAAAGGCTTATTACTAAAACACCGGTATGGCACATCGAGCGTTATGCAGTTGCCTATCAAAATTGGCTTTACGAGCGAAAATGGCTAGAAGAAGACACGTCATCTGTAGCCTTCTATTTATATATGTTACTGCCAGCGCTAATAATAGGGTTAATTGAGCATTGGCTGTTCGGTGCTTTTCTTACCTTTATAGAACAAAGTGTGATTTTGTTTCTATGTATAGGCTGCCCTGTATTGCGCGCCACTTACAAATGCTTTTTGAATGCCGCAGACCGTGGCGATTTACAGGCTTGCAGCATGTACACCGACCAACTAGGGCATTGCGGTAGCGAGCGTGATAGCGACGGTACGGCCATAGCTGAAGGGAAAAGCTTCGGGCAACACCTTACTTGGCTGAACTACCAACATTATGCAGCGGTTATGTTGTGGTTTATTGCATTTGGCGCACCGGGCGCTGTGTTCTACTGTTTCAGTAGAAGCGCCACAGAGCGTTTTTGTGCATCTCAGCATCCGTTGTCTATGGCGGCAGGCAAGTTAATGTATGCGCTTGATTTTATTCCGGTACGTATTACCGCTTTTGGCATGCTGATGATGGGGCACTTTTCCCGCGCGCTGCCTGAATGGTTAAAGGACGGCTTATCATTGAATATTTCGGCGTATGACTTACTTACTCGAGTGTCGTCGAAAGCGGAGATGTTAACGCCCGAAGAGTCTAAAGCTCAATCGGAAAATGCTGCGGTAGAGCCTAAAGTGTTGGTCAAGTTAGCAAAACGTAATGTTATTTTTCTGCTCGTAATTACCTCTGCGCTTACCGTTATAGGCACCCTAGCTTAACTATTCCCATTAACAAACGTATTACCATTCTATCCTGGTCTATAAATTTTTCATTTATAGATCAGGCATTTCACGTCTCACAGGCTGGTTGCTTCACCTCATCAGACCAGTGCGTCTTTGCTAAATTTTTGCAACAAATTCAACAATAAAGCTTAACAACAAGCAACTCCTTACAAGTTTGCTATGCTTGAGAGTATTTACCTCGGTTTCAATCTATCTTAAACTGTATAGGTAAAATGGTATTACCAATTGTGACTGTAGACCTTACTTGTTTACAAAATAGTCGCATACTTAAGTAAACGAAGGAATATAGTCACGCATGCGTCAGCAGCGAAAAAAACTTGCCGATGTTATCACCGAGCAGCTTGAATCCATGATTTTGGATGGGAGCTTATTGGCAGGTCAGAAATTGCCACCAGAGCGTGAACTTGCGATTCAATTTGAGGTATCGCGACCTTCGTTACGAGAAGCCATTGGTAATCTCCAGGCCCGTGGATTAGTTGAGCGCAAGCAAGGGGGCGGCACGTTTGTAAACCGCAACCTCAACTCAGCTATGAAAGACCCGTTGATGGCGCTGGTAAGTAAACGGCCTGAAACTCAGTTTGATTTACTTGAGTTTCGCCATGCCCTAGAAGGTATGGCGGCGTATTATGCAGCGCTTCGTGGGCAACCTGAAGATTATGAAGCACTGAAAAATGCGCTTAATGAACTGCCCACGCCAGCCCCCGAAGAGAGCAAGCGGGAACAAGCTGAAGCGCTAGGTAAGTTCTACATCATTATGGCAAGAGCATCCCATAACATGGTGCTTTTACATGTAATGAGCACCATGCAGAGTATGCTGGTGGAAAACATTGAACGTAACTTTGACATGTTAGCGACTCACCCCGATGCAGTGGCCGATATTGCTCGTCAAAGACGAGAAATCGTTGAGGCTATCGCGGCACGGGATCCAGAAGCGGCACGTCAGGCGTGTAATACGCACCTTGCGTTCATTGAAAAGACACTATTAACCATTAATCAACGTGACACCCGTGTACAACGTGCGTTACGACGATTAGAAATTTAACATGCCTTCTTGTTTACCCAGTTTTATGAGGCGTGATTATATAAGCAGAGGCTTAAAGCGAATTTTAGCTACTGCGATAGGCAAAAAGCACAGGTGAGCCATTAAGGGTCACAGCGAGTACAACGTAATTTGGTCATTCTTCTTTCGATAATTAGGTCGAAGGAAGAATTCTCTATATATAAAGCAAAAATAGGATGGCACCATGACTGATATGATGCACCAAGATGTGGATCCTCAAGAAACTAAAGAGTGGATTGACGCTCTTGAATCTGTTTTGGAAGAGGAAGGTGTAGAACGCGCCCATTATCTACTCGAGAAACTTATTGATAAGGCTCGTCGTAGCGGAGCGCACTTACCGTACGACGCCACCACAGCGTACATCAATACAATTCCTTCAGCGCAAGAGCCAAAAATGCCTGGCGACCTAACGATTGAAGCGCGTATTCGTGCTGCTATTCGTTGGAATGCATTGATGATTGTATTACGTGCTTCTAAGAAAGACTTAGAGCTAGGTGGTCACATTGGTAGTTTTGCGTCATCTGCCATGCTATACGATGTTGGTTTTAACCACTTCTTTAAAGCGCCTACAGAAAATGCTGGCGGCGACTTTATTTTTGCTCAAGGCCATATTTCACCCGGTATTTATGCACGTTCTTTCATTGAGGGTAACCTTTCTGAAGAACAGCTAAACAACTTCCGTCAAGAATGTGCTGGTGAAGGCTTATCATCATACCCACACCCTCACTTGATGAAAGATTACTGGCAGTTCCCAACAGTATCGATGGGCTTAGGTCCACTTCAAGCCATCTATACTGCACGTTTCCTTAAGTACCTTACTAATCGTGGTATTAAAGACTGTTCTGAACAGCGCGTATACTGCTACATGGGTGACGGTGAGTGTGATGAGCCAGAATCATTAGGTGCTATCGGTCTTGCTTCACGCGAAGGCCTAGATAACCTAACTTTCGTTATCAACTGTAACCTACAGCGCCTAGATGGCCCGGTACGTGGTAACGGCAAAATTATCCAAGAACTTGAAGGCACATTCCGCGGCGCAGGCTGGGAAGTGGTTAAAGTTATTTGGGGCAGTTACTGGGATGAGCTTCTTGCCCGTGATAAATCAGGCAAACTTATCCAGTTAATGGGCGAAACCGTAGACGGTGAGTACCAGAACTGTAAAGCGAAGGGTGGTAAATACACGCGCGAAAACTTCTTCAACAAGTACCCAGAAACGGCTGCACTTGTAGCGAACATGTCTGATGATGACATCTGGCGCTTGAACCGTGGTGGACACGATCCAGTTAAAGTCTTTGCTGCTTACCAAAAAGCGAAAGAGACCAAAGGTCGTCCAACGGTTATTCTTGCTAAAACCGTTAAAGGCTTTGGTTTAGGTGCTTCTGGTGAAGCCTTGAACATTGCGCATAACGTGAAGAAGATGGACGTTGATTCACTTAAAGTATTCCGCGATCGTTTCAACATTCCAATTGCTGATGAGAAGATTGAAGAGCTACCTTACTTCAAGTTCCCTGAAGACAGTGAAGAAATGAAGTACTTGCGCGAGCGTCGTGAGTCTTTAGGCGGCTACTTGCCTTCTCGTAGAGAACAAGCCGAAGAGCAACTTGAAGTACCTGAACTAAAAGCATTCGATGCAATCTTAAAAGGTTCTGGCGATCGTTCAGTATCGTCTACTATGACCTTTGTTCGTGTACTTAATGCGTTGTTGAAAGACAAGAAAATTGGTAAGCGTATTGTGCCAATTATTCCTGATGAAGCACGTACATTCGGTATGGAAGGGCTTTTCCGCCAAGTGGGCATTTATGCTAACGAAGGCCAAAAGTACGTTCCACAAGATGCAGATCAAGTGGCTTACTATCGTGAAGATAAGAAAGGCCAGGTACTGCAGGAAGGGATTAACGAATTAGGTGCAATGGCATCGTGGGTAGCGGCGGGTACATCTTACTCAACCTGCAACGCCACGACTATTCCGTTCTACATCTACTACTCAATGTTTGGTTTCCAACGTGTTGGCGATTTAGCATGGGCAGCAGGCGATAGCCAAGCAAGAGGCTTCTTGTTAGGTGCTACTGCAGGTAGAACAACATTGAACGGTGAAGGTCTACAGCACCAAGATGGTCATTCACATGTTCAAGCGAACCTGATTCCGAACTGTGTAACTTACGATCCAACTTACGGATACGAAGTGGCTGTTATCGTACAAGACGGTTTACGCCGCATGTATGGCAACAACGAAAACGTATTCTATTACCTAACATTGATGAACGAGAACTACCAACACCCAGCTATGCCTGAAGGTGATGACGTAGCAGATCAAATCATTAAAGGTATTTATAAGCTTGAACGAGTTGAAAACAAGAAGACCAAGACCAATGTACAGTTAATGGGCTCGGGAACTATCTTGAATGAAGTACGTAAAGCGGCACAAATTCTTTGTGACGATTACAACGTTTCTTCAGACGTTTACTCGGTAACCTCGTTCAACGAATTGGCTCGTGAAGGTCAAGAAGTGGCGCGCTGGAACATGTTGAACCCAGAAGCCGATCAGAAAACCGCTTATGTTGGTCAGGTAATCACGAAAGATGCAGGTCCTGCTATTTCTGCGACCGACTACGTGAAGAACTACTCTGATCAGGTTCGTGCATTTATCGATACTGATTACCGCTGCCTAGGTACTGATGGCTTTGGTAGAAGTGATAGCCGTGAAAACTTGCGTACTCACTTTGAAGTTAATGCTGCATACATTGTAGTGGCTTCATTGTACGAATTGGCGCAACGCGGTGAGTTCGATAAGAAAGATGTTGCCGAAGCGATTAAACGTTTTGATATTAACGTTGAAAAATTAAACCCACTTTACGCGTAGCCTCAGGCAGATAAGGTATTTTACATATGTCAGATATTCAAAAGATTATCGTACCCGATGTAGGCGGTGACGAAGTTGAAGTTATCGAGCTATGTGTTGCCGTAGGCGACACCATTGATGCAGATGAAGGCGTTGTTACCGTAGAAAGTGACAAAGCCTCTATGGATATTCCTGCACCATTTGAAGGTGAGATTGTTAGCTTGTCTGTTGCTGTTGGCGACAAGATTAAAGAAGGCGATGTTATCGGCGAAATGAAAAAAGCAGGTGGCGAAGAAGCCTCTTCAGAAGAGAAAGAAGAGCCAGCTCAAGAAGCGCCTGCTAAAGAAGAGTCAAAAGAAGCACCAAAAGAAGAAAGCAAATCAGAAGCGGCACCAGCATCATCAGGTGGCGGTGAAGTGATAGAAGTTGCGGTTCCTGATATTGGTGACGATGGCGAAGTAGACGTTATTGATGTATTAGTTTCTGTAGGCGATACCATCGAGAAAGAAGATGGGCTTATTACGCTAGAAACCGATAAAGCGACGATGGATGTGCCTTCTACTCACGCAGGTACGGTGAAAGAAGTGTTTATCAGTACTGGCGATAAAGTGAAAGAAGGTACGCTAGTTATTAAACTAGAAACCGCCGGAAGTGCTGAAGCAGCTAGCAGCGATTCACCTGCGCAATCAAGTTCAGAAAATGCGGCACCTGCGGCCGACTCTTCTTCTGATGAAGCAGCTTCAGAGCAATCTTCAGAGGCAGCAGCTGGCGGCGTAGTAGAAGTTGAAGTACCTGATATCGGTGAAGATGGCGAAGTAGACGTTATCGACGTATTAGTTTCTGTGGGCGACACCATCGAGAAAGAAGATGGTCTTATTACCCTTGAAACTGATAAAGCGACAATGGATGTTCCCTCTACCCACGCAGGTACAGTAAAAGAAGTATTCATTAAAGCCGGTGACAAAGTTAAGCAAGGTACGCTAGTTATTAAGCTAGAAACTGCCGGAAGTGGCGGTTCAGCAAGTAGCGAAGCACCTGCGCCGAAGAAAGCGGAATCGGCGCCTGAGAAGCCAAAAGCAGCTGAAAAACCAGCCGCTCAGAATAAGTCACCTGTACCAGCACAAGAAGCGCCAGCGCCTAAAGGCAATGGCAAAGCACATGCTTCACCTTCTGTGCGCCGCGTAGCGAGAGAGTTTGGTGTAGACCTTACCCTTGTTAATGGCTCAGGTCCTAAGAATCGTATTCTTAAAGAAGACGTTCAGGCTTACGTGAAAGCTGAGCTTGCTAAGCCTAAAGGTAATGCAAGCAGTGCAGCTGCCCCAGCAGGCGATAACGTACTTCAAATTGTGCCGGTTAAACCTGTCGATCACAGCAAGTTTGGTGAAGTTGAAGAAGTTAAGCTGTCGCGTATTCAGAAGATTTCTGGTCCATTCTTACACCGTAACTGGGCGACTATCCCTCATGTAACACAGTTTGATGAGGCTGATATCACCGACGTAGAAGCGTTCCGTAAAGAACAAAATGCGTACCATGCGAAAATTAAGTCTGGCTTGAAAATTACGCCACTTGTATTCGTTATGAAAGCGGTAGCTAAAGCGCTAGAGAAATACGAAATATTCAACTCTTCGCTTTCTGATGATGGTGAAAGCTTGATCATCAAGAAATTCATCAACATTGGTATTGCGGTTGAAACGCCTGGTGGTTTAGTGGTTCCTGTTATCAAAGATGTAAACAAGAAAGGGATTGAGCAGTTGTCTCAAGAGCTGATCGAAACATCTAAGAAAGCGCGTGACGGAAAACTGAAGTCTTCAGACATGCAAGGTGGTACGTTCACTATTTCTAGCTTAGGCGGAATTGGTGGTACAGCGTTTACGCCAATTGTTAACGCCCCTGAGGTTGCTATCTTAGGTGTGTCTAAATCTGATATGAAACCGAAGTGGAATGGTAGCGAGTTTGAACCTCGTCTTATGGTTCCATTAAGCTTGTCATACGACCATCGCGTTATTGATGGTGCGGTAGGTGCAAGGTTCTCCACAGAAGTGGCGGCAAACTTGACTGACTTGCGCAGAATTATACTTTAAATCAAAATACGAGAATGTTTGTTATATCATTAACATTCTCGGTGATTTTATAAGCCCTTGGGGCAGTATTTAGGTTATGCTATTACGCACAAGGTGATAGCTAACAAAAAATAGGATTGAGGTTCACAATGAGCGAAATTAAAACGCAATTAGTGGTACTGGGCGGCGGCCCTGGCGGTTACTCTGCAGCATTCCGTGCTGCCGATTTAGGCATCGAGACCGTTATTGTTGATTCACGTGAAGTGCTAGGCGGCGTATGCCTTAACGTTGGTTGTATTCCTTCAAAAGCATTGCTTCACGTAGCGAAAGTAATGAAAGAAGCGAAGCACTTGGCTAGCCATGGTGTGACTTTTGGTGAGCCAAAAATTGACCTAGACAAAATTCGTGAATACAAAGACAGCGTTGTTAAACAGCTAACAAACGGTCTTGGCGGCATGTCTAAAATGCGTAAAACCAAGCACGTTAAAGGTTACGGTAAATTTACCGGTGCTAATACCCTTGAAGTAAAAAATGGTGACGACGTTACTACTATTACTTTTGAAAAAGCGATTATTGCAGCAGGTTCTGAGCCAGTAAGCTTGCCGTTTATTCCAGAAGACGATCGTATCATCGATTCTACTGGCGCTTTGGAAATGAAAGATATTCCAGAGAAAATGCTAGTACTTGGTGGCGGTATCATTGGCCTAGAAATGGGTACAGTGTACGAAGCACTAGGTTCAAAAATTGACGTTGTTGAATTTTTAGATCAGCTCATTCCAGCTGCTGATAAAGACATCATGAAAGTCTTTATGAAAGACTATAAAGAAAAATTCAACATCATGCTTGAAACCAAAGTAACTGCGGTTGAAGCAAAAGAAGACGGCTTGTATGTAACGTTTGAAGGTAAAAATGCACCTTCAGAGCAAGTACGCTACGACAAAGTGTTAGTTGCTGTTGGACGTCGTCCAAACGGTAAAATGGTTGGCGCAGACACTGCTGGTGTTAACGTTGACGACCGTGGCTTTATTAACGTTGATAAGCAAATGCGTACTAACGTTGAACATATCTTCGCTATCGGTGACTTAGTCGGCCAACCTATGCTTGCGCATAAAGCGGTTCACGAAGGTCATGTTGCTGCTGAAGTTATTGCCGGACAGAAACATTACTTCGACCCACGTGGTATTCCTTCAGTAGCGTACACTGAGCCGGAAGTTGCCTGGGTTGGTGTTACCGAGAAAGAAGCGAAAGAGCAAGGTTTAAGCTACGAAACAGCCGTATTCCCATGGGCTGCTTCAGGTCGCGCTATTGCCTCTGATGCAACTAACGGTATGACTAAAATGATTTTCGAAAAAGACACCGGTCGTGTACTTGGTGGCGCAATGGTAGGTACTAACGCTGGCGAAATGCTTGGCGAAATTGGTCTTGCTGTTGAAATGGGCGCAGACGCTGAAGATGTTGCATTAACTATTCACGCTCACCCAACGCTAAACGAGTCAATCGGCTTAGCGTCTGAAATCTTCGAAGGTAGTATTACCGATTTGCCTAACGCTAAGGCAAAGAAAAAGAAGTAAGTTAGCTTAGTAGTTAACGCAAAAACCCGCCAAATGGCGGGTTTTTTTATTTTTAGCGAAGCTAACTTGGCGTAATGCAAATGTAGCACCTATTATTAGGGCAGGTAATTAGCAGTTAGTTTTAAACGAGACAAAATGGTCCCGAGCAACATTCATACTATTGGAAAACACACCTCTCATGCAGAAACCAAACACGCTGAATATGATATTGAGCTCATAGGTAGTGTGCTACGAGTAGACGGACGAGGCGTGGTTAATGAAGAGATTTTAAAGCAATATCACAACGACGTAAAAGATATTGTTATTAGCCTTAAAGGGCAAAAATGGGGCTTTCTTGGCTTTGTTCTTGGCACGGGTATTTTAACCCCAGCAGCAGAAACTATCCTGATAGACTCAATTAAACTTCGCAAAATATACGGTATGTCAGCCTGCGCTTTAGTGGTTAACAACGCTGACATTCCAGCGCTGGTGCAAAGTCAGTTTGAACGTGTGTATTTGGCAGCAGATATCGACTATTTCTTTTGTGTTGATGAAAAAGATGGATTAGCGTGGCTTGCCAGTAAAGGGTGTAAGTACAAGTAACGCTAAGAGGGTAAAGCCGCCTATCACAGGGGTAATAGCGGCTTATCGCAAAGAGACACCAATAACGCTTATCAAAACACTATGCGGTTACTTTTCCTTTCGCATCATTCACGGCTTTATCTAAGTTCAGAATATCTGCTGTTTCGGCAACCTCTAATGCTTCATCATGCTTTATATGTGATGGTGTAAAGTCGCCGCTGTCCATATTATTACGCTGCGCCAAAAAACGCTTAACTGTCTCAGCGCAGTATGCTTTTCGACAACACTGAGATAGCAGCATTTCATGGCGTTCTACACGCTCTCGAATAAACTTCACGACGAGTTTGCGTAACCACTGTAATCCTGCGTCTAAGTCTTGGCGTTTGTGCCACATTACAGACATTGGCAAGCTTTTAATTTCAACGGGTGTTTCAAATACCGCAAGCTCACCAGAGAAAATTTCCTTCTCAACGACCAGTGATGGCGCAACACAAATCAAGTTACTTTCTTTTAGCAGCGGCGTGGCGTTGTAGAACTGATTGACCGACATGGCAATACGGCGTTTTAACCCCATGTTAGCTAATACCTGATCGGTAGGGCCGGTAACATCGCCTGTTACCGACACCAATAGGTGATCTGCGGCAATAAAGTCTTCAAGAGTAAGCTGTGCTTTAGCTAGCGGATGGTCGGGGCGCATCACCACTACCCAACTAGGATCTAACACGTGCTCGGTACGTATCACAGCATCTGGTTGATGATATTTAGAAAAGGTCAGCTCAGCTTCTGCGTCTTTTAAAACCTTATCAGTGCCTAAATCGTAACTGGGAATAGCATGAATATTAATGCCAGGCGCTTCATTTTCAATTACCTTGCGAAGCGGCCCCCACACCATGGCAACAATGCTATCGGTGGCTGATATACGAAAGGTACGCTTGGCCGTAGCAGGGTCAAATTCCGCCGGGCTGACGGCAACTTCAAGTTGCCCTAATGGGCCTTGAATTTGGCTCCATAAGTTGGTGGCAAACGAGGTAGGTTGGATACCACGGCCATCCTTTACGAATAACTCGTCTTTCCATGCGGTACGCATGCGAGAAAGAGCGTTCGATACAGCTGGTTGGGTCATCGACAATCTATCAGCAGCTCGGGTAATCGCGCCCTCTGTCATGATGGCATCAAATATCATCAATAAATTTAAATCATGTGGACGCATTAGTCTCTCCGGTTATTCGTAAATTAGTTCGTCGCCTGAGCCCCAGGTTCCAGGCCAAGGTGAGGAAATACGCCTTAAACACGCGGCGAACCCATCGCTTTTTATCACGTGATTTTATCGCTACACGGCGCGTTTAAGTATTGTCACTACCTTTATTTGCTTCATGTCGTGCTGCCAAATTTCATGTAACACCTTGAGCAAAATAGCCTAAATTTCATACTTCTCAATATATATCATTTTATGATGTGTTGCATACGAAAATATAATTATTTTTATTGTATTGCCATGTGCATAATGCACGCCTTCACATTTTTAGAGACTCTTGCAATGACGACTTTAACTCGATTTTTGGCAATTCTAAGCCTAACAGCGCTTGTCGCCGCATGTGGTAGCGACGATACGGATCCTGGCCAGCAAATGCATGCGAATGCAGGCATTCCTGTAGATGTTGCGCCAGTGGTCTCGCAGCGTTTAACTGAATGGGACAGCTTTACTGGCCGTTTAGAAGCGCCGCAAACCGTATCGCTTCGCCCACGTGTTTCAGGCTACATTGAATTTGTAGCGTTTGAGGAAGGCGAATATGTAGAGCAGGGCGACACGCTGTTCCTTATTGATAACCGTGCTTTTAAAGCAGAAGTTGAGCGTTTAACCGCGCAACTTGAAGAAGCAAAAAGCCGTTACGACTTATCTGTGCAAAGCTACGACAGAGTCGTAAAGCTTCGTAAAACCCAAGCGGTTTCGCAAGAAGTGCTAGATGAGCGATTAGCGGGTAAGAATCAAGCTTTTGCTAGCATTAACCAAACAAAAGCGGCGTTAGACGTTGCCCGCTTGAACCGCGGTTTTGCTCGTGTTGAAGCGCCTATTTCTGGCCGTGTTTCTCGCGCAAACATCACTGAAGGTAACTATGTAACGGCAGGGCAGTCAGAGCTGACTAGCATCGTGTCTACTCATCAGCTTTACGCTTACTTCGATATTGATGAGCAAACGTACCTAAATTACGTAAGCAGTGATGATAAAGCCGACTCAGCGGTTAACGACCAAGCCGTGGCTATGCGTCTTGCCAATGAGCAAGATTACGGCCATTGGGGACAAATCGACTTCGTAGATAACCAAGTTAACGGCAATACTGGCACCCTGCGTGTTCGCGCAGTTTTCAACAATGAAAATGGTCGTTTAATGCCGGGTTTATTTACTCACTTGAAACTAGCTGGAGATACCAACGAACAAGGTATCTTAATTAAAGACAAAGCGATTGGCACCGACCTAAACAACAAATTTGTGTTGGTGGTAAACAGCGAAAACAAAGTGGAATACCGCGCCGTTACCTTGGGTGACAAAGTAGGCAGTATGCGCATTATTAAAAGTGGCTTAGTGGCTGGCGACACCATTGTAGTAGATGGTCTTCAGCGCGTACGTCCAGGTGCTGTTGTTGCGCCGAACCAAGTTGATATGGGTGATAAAGAAGCACTAGCAAGCCTGCAAAACTGGCAGTCTCGTGTAGATAACGTAACAAATTTGGCTAACCTAGACGCTCTTACAAATAGCGTAGCTGGTACTGGAATTAATTAATGAATTTCTCGCAATTTTTCATTCGCCGCCCTATTTTTGCAGGTGTTCTAAGCCTGCTCATTTTCATTGGTGGCGCCATCGCTGTTTGGCAGCTTCCTATAACAGAATACCCAGAAGTGGTGCCGCCTACGGTAGTGGTAACGGCTAACTATCCTGGTGCTAACCCCAAAGTTATTGCCGAAACCGTGGCTACGCCATTAGAGCAAGAGATTAATGGCGTGGAAGACATGATTTATATGTCATCTCAAGCTACGTCAGATGGCCGTATGACCCTGACTATTACGTTCGCTATTGGTACCGATCCTGATGATGCTACTACGCTGGTTCAAAACCGTGTTAACCGCGCCACACCGCGATTGCCACAGGAAGTACAGCGCTTAGGAATTGTAACCGAGAAGTCATCGCCTAACTTGACCATGGTAGTGCATTTAACTTCACCTGATAAACGTTACGACATGCTTTATTTGTCGAACTATGCCGACCAGTTTGTAAAAGATGAGCTCGCGCGTGTTGAAGGGGTAGGGCAAGTTCGTTTGTTCGGTGCTGGTGAATACAGCATGCGTGTATGGCTAGATCCAAACAAGTTAGCTTCACTGCAAATGAACCCTGGCGATGTGGTTACGGCTATTTCTGAGCAAAACCAACAAGCAGCGGCCGGTAGCCTTGGTGCACAGCCTACGGGTACCAGTGAGTTTCAATTGCTGATTAACGTGCGTGGTCGCCTTGAAGATGAAAGTGAATTTGAAAACATCATCGTTAAAACGGGCGATGATGGCCAAATTACCCGTTTAAAAGACGTAGCCCGAATTGAGTTAGGTGCCGATTATTACACCTTGCGTTCATTGCTAAATAACAATCCGGCAGCTGCATTACCTATATTTCAGGCTCCCGGCTCTAACGCTATTCAAATCTCTGACGACGTGCGTGCTCGCATGGCAGAGCTTGAAAAGATGTTTCCAGAAGGGTTGGAATACGACATTGTTTACGATCCTACCGTATTCGTACGTGGTTCAATTGAAGCGGTGGTTAATACGTTATTCGAAGCTGTGCTATTGGTTGTATTAGTAGTAGTTCTGTTTTTACAAACCTGGCGCGCGTCTATTATTCCTTTAGTGGCTGTGCCTATTTCATTGGTAGGTACCTTTGCGTTTATGCAAATGATGGGCTTCTCGTTAAATGCACTATCGTTGTTTGGCTTGGTACTGGCTATCGGTATTGTGGTTGATGACGCCATTGTGGTGGTGGAAAACGTAGAGCGAAATATTGCCGACGGTAAAGCGCCATTCGATGCTACCGTTCAAGCCATGAAAGAAGTCACTGGCCCTATTATTGCCACGACCTTGGTATTGGCTGCGGTATTCATCCCTACTGCCTTTATGAGCGGTTTAACCGGTCAGTTTTATAAGCAGTTTGCGTTAACCATTACTATTTCTACCTTTATCTCGGCGATTAACTCATTAACGTTAAGCCCGGCATTATCGGCCTTGTTATTGAAGCCTCATGGGCAATCGAAAGATTGGCTAAGCCGAAGTATGGATAAAGTATTTGGCCGCTTTGTATTTACGCCATTTAATAAAATGTTCGATCGCGGTGCGAAAAAATACACTGGTGCTGTAGGCGGGCTTATTCGCAAAAGCGGTGTGGTAGTGGTGCTTTATGCTGGTTTATTAGGGTTAACCTACTTCCAGTTTGCGAACACACCAACCGGTTATGTACCGCCTCAAGATAAGCAGTACCTTATTGCATTTGCACAGCTTCCTAATGCGTCGTCGTTAGATAGAACCGAGGAAGTTGTACGTGAAATGTCGCGTATTGCAATGGAACACCCAGGTGTATCTGATGCAGTGGCATTTCCAGGGTTGAACATAAACGGCTTCACCAACAGCCCAAGTTCGGGTGTGTTGTTTACGCCGCTTAAACCGTTCAATGAGCGTCAAAGCCCAGAGTTATCAGCCGGTGCTATTGCTATGCAATTGAACCAGCAATTTGGCTCTATTAAAGGTGCTTATGTGGCTATCTTCCCGCCACCACCGGTAATGGGTCTTGGCACCATCGGTGGTTTCAGGCTACAAGTGCAAGACAGAGGAAACTTAGGTTTTGCTGAACTTGAAAAAGTAACCCAAGAAGTGATTGGCAAAGCGTGGGCGCACCCTGCTTTAACCGGTAACTTCACTAGCTTTACGGTTAACGTACCTCAGTTAAATGTGGATGTAGATCGCGAGAAAGCCGTTAGCCAAGGGGTAAACATAGGCACCCTGTTTGACACCATGCAGGCGTATTTGGGCTCGGTGTATGTGAACGACTTCAACTTGTTCGGTAGAACCTATCAAGTAAATGTTCAGGCCGATGCTCAGTACCGTCAAGATGTTGAAAACATCACCCAGTTTAAAGTGCGAAACGATAAAGGCGATATGATCCCGCTAGGTTCATTCCTAAATATTGAGCACAGCGCAGGGCCAGACCGAGTGATGCATTACAACGGCTATGTCACCGCTGAAGTTAATGGCTCTCCGGCGCCGGGCTACAGTTCTGATCAAGCCAAAGCAGCAATAGAGCAAATTCTTGATGAAACCCTGCCATTAGGTATGACCTACGAATGGACCGAGCTAACTTATCAGCAAATATTGGCAGGCAACGCCTCGGCCTTTATCTTCCCGCTGGTGGTTCTGTTAGTGTTCTTAGTCTTGGCAGCGCAGTATGAAAGTTTACGCTTACCACTGGCCATTATATTGATCGTACCCATGACCTTGCTGAGCGCATTAATTGGTGTGGTGATATATGGCGGTGACAACAACATATTTACCCAAATTGGCTTAATTGTGTTGGTGGGGCTAGCCACTAAAAACGCCATTCTTATTGTGGAATTTGCCAAAGAGCTACAAGACAACGGCATGGATGCGCTATCCGCCATTAAAGAGGCCAGTAAGTTGCGTCTTCGCCCAATCCTAATGACGTCTATAGCCTTCATTATGGGTGTGTTGCCTATGGTGCTTTCCACAGGCGCGGGTGCAGAAATGCGCCAAGCCATGGGGGTTGCAGTATTCTCAGGCATGATTGGCGTAACCGTGTTTGGCTTAATTCTTACTCCTGTATTTTACTATTTGTTGAAACGTAACGGTTAACTCTCCCGTTTACCCAAGCGTTGCCTCCTCCTCGTACTTTGGAGGCACTTTAGGCCACTTATTTAAGTGGCCTTTTTTTATGGTAGGCGCTGGGGGAGAAGGGCGCAGTGGCGCAAACCTATTGCGCTCTGCTTTTTGGTAGCAGACTATTGATAGCAAAATGCATTTGTACTGTATATTTATACATGATATAACGTTTTTATATTCTGAAAACGCTATTGTCGATACACACGTCTTTTTTCATCAGTGATTACTGAACCCACTGACGCTGTGTATTTGCTAAGAGAAAGTACAAATCTGCGATGCATGACAAACTGATTCAAAAACTCGAAATCCTCTCAGATGCAGCCAAGTATGACGCTTCATGTGCAAGCGGTTCTGCAGGTAAACGAAAGGCTGGCAAAACCGATAAAACGGGCATAGGCTCTCTTACCGGTGGTACAGGTATATGTCACAGTTTTACCCCTGATGGGCGCTGCGTCTCTTTGTTAAAGATACTCATGACGAACTACTGTATTTACGACTGTCACTATTGCATCAATAGAGTATCGAGTAGTGTTCAACGTGCCCGTTTCACTGTGAAAGAAACCGTAGATCTAACACTGAATTTTTATAAGCGTAACTATATCGAAGGCTTATTTCTTAGTTCAGGCATTGTGGGTTCCCCAGACCTTACAATGGAAAGCATGGTGCGTATTGCCAAATCTTTACGCCTCGATCACGGGTTTAAGGGGTATATCCACCTTAAGACAATTCCCAATGCCTCGCCCGAACTGCAGGCCGAAGCGGGCTTATACGCCGACAGGCTAAGCATTAATGTAGAAATGCCGACCCAACCTTCTTTAAACAAGTACGCACCAGAAAAAGATTTAGGCGCTATTCATAGCGCAATGGATACGCTGAAAGACAAAATTGCTGAGCATAAAGTAGATAAAACGCATACAGGTAAACGTCCTCCTCGCTTTGCCCCAGGTGGGCAGTCTACTCAAATGATCATAGGAGCCGATGGTTCTAATGATAAAGTTATCTTAGGCACGAGCGTAAAACTTTATAGTAAACAAAAGCTACGCCGCGTTTACTACTCAGCATTCTCGCCAATACCAGATGCGTCTGAGGTTTTACCGCTAAAGCCAGCGCCTTTAATTCGAGAGCATCGCCTTTATCAAGCTGATTGGCTTTTGCGTTTTTATGGATTCAAGCTTGATGAAATATTGCACGATGACATGCTAGATATGGATCATGATCCTAAACTTGCCTGGGCACTACGCAATCGTCATGTGTTTCCAATCGATTTAAATAAAGCCGACAAACTGATGTTGCTACGGGTACCTGGCCTTGGTGCTCGCACCGTACAAAAAATTCTGACTATTCGTCGTTATGCAAAGCTTAGCTGGATGGATCTTACTAAAATGCGCCTGCCTCTACAAAAGCTGAAACCTTTTATTAGCGTAAGCGACTACTCGCCAAATATTCATTTACTCGATAGCAATAACTTTGAGTTGCAATTCAAACAGCCAAAGCAGTTCGAGCTATTTAGTGCCTAATTGAATTAGGATTAGCAGTAAGAATAAGATGAAAACAATCACCATCACTTCAGTGCCAGGATACGAAGAGTGGCGCACAGCATCAAGAGAATGCTTGGCGCTATCTATCCCCCCTGAAAACATTATTTGGCAAACTTCAGAGTCTATACAAGACGACTTGTTTGGCGGCGGGGAACAACTTATAACAGCCAGTAAGTCAAAAGCGAAACACACCATTCCCAAGTCAGTCTTAACGCTTATCAAATATGCGCTGTGTCACCAAGATGCTAGCCGCTTCGCATTGTGTTATCGGGTGTTATGGCGTGTTATTTTCGAAAACAAAAATCTTATTCAGTTAAAAACTGATGAAGATGTCATGCAACTTATTACGTTAGCCAAAGCAGTAAAACGCGATGCGTATAAAATAAGTGCTTTTTTGAGATTTCGAGAAGTTAATCATGACGGACAAGAGCACTTTATCGCTTGGTATGAACCGGAACATTTTAGCTTAGAGATTAAACTCGACTTCTTCCAAACTCGCTTTAAAAATATGCGGTGGTCTATTTTGACGCCTTACCGGGCTGCCCATTGGGATACTGAAAAGCTAGTTTTAGAAGACAACCCCGATCCTAGCGTGTTCCCTGATGACGACCGTATCGAAAAATATTGGCTCACTTATTACGCTAATATTTTTAATCCCGCCCGCATCAAAAAGAGTGCGATGTTAAGCTCAATGCCCAAAAAGTACTGGAAGAATATGCCTGAAACAGCATTGATTGACGATATGATTCGAAATTCGGATGCAAGAGCGCGCAAAATGATAATTGATGGGAATAAACGCTAATACATTTCTTCAGCCTCTTTGCGGCCACATTTGGTCATTATGTATCGTTAAGTATCAATAATTTTGGCTTTTTTCCTCCCTAAATTCGACTCCAACAGAACGTAAGCTAGCACTATCAACAATAAAAACTGGAACGAGAGTTATGAAGATAGGTGCAGCAGTGGTAGTGGCATTAGGCATGGTGAGTGCGCTTGGCATATTGGGTCAACAGGTGTCTTCGGCGCTAAACGACATGCAAACGTGGGACAGGGTAGTTACCGTTAAAGGGTTGTCAGAACGAGAATACGTGGCAGATCGCGTAATTTGGCCTATTCAATTTGTTGATGCAGGCAATGATTTACCCGCGCTGTACAATCAGATAGAAACGAACAGCATGAAAGTGTCTAATTTCTTACAGAGCAAGGGTATTGCCAAAGAGGGTATTACCATTGGTAAGCCAGAGATTACCGATAAACTAGCTCAGCAATATGGCGGCACAGAAAAAGCGCCATTTCGTTACACCGCAGTGCAAACCATTACCGTGTTTTCAAACGAGGTCGAAAAAGTACGCGTAGTCATGAGCCAGATAGGTAGCTTATTGAAGTCTGGTGTTGTGCTAACCAATCAACACTATCAGGCACAGCCCGACTATGTATTTACGCGTTTAAATGAAGTAAAACCGGCAATGATTGAGGAAGCCACTGTTAATGCCAGAGAGGTTGCTGAAAAGTTCGCGCAAGACTCAAAAAGTACGTTAGGGAAAATAAAACGGGCTAATCAGGGGCGGTTTTCTATCTCTAGTAGAGACCATCATCACCCACATATCAAGCAGGTACGGGTAGTTTCGACTATTGACTATACACTGGTAGATTAATACTGGTGTATTATTACAGAGTTGCTATTTTGGTGAGTTTGCCCAAAATATACTGGAGTAATGTAAAAGCTATCTTAAATTACGTGGCCAGCTTAGGTTGCCAATAACAATGCGTTAGTGGCATTAAGAGGGTGTTTTTAATTTAACGAAACGCGTGTTAGCAAGCGCATACAGGTAAACATGACAGACCAAACACCGCCAGCACAGCAATTGGAGTTCTTTGAAATTCCAAGTCCCTGTATTGGTGTTTGTGAGTCTGGAGTGCGAGGGTATTGCAAAGGATGTTACCGCAGCCGAGAAGAGCGGCTGTATTGGCTTAAGATTGATGATGGAACTCGCCGAAAGATAATTGGGGCATGTCAGCGAAGAAAGCAAGCGGCGCTAAGTAGAGCCCGTCGCCAAAATGAAAAACCAATAGAAGTACGAGAGCCTAGTCAAATAAGTATGTTTGATGTGCCTCCCGAGACAATTGATAAAGCATAAACAGTGAGGCTTACCTCACCATAGCTGTTAATGCAGATGATAAAAGTGGAACCTTTGCATGTCCTTAGATAAATATGTGTCGTTTGCTACAAAGTCGTTTACCTTGCCTGATATATGTATACGTATCCGCTCGGTATTAGATAACCCTCGTTCAAGTGCAAGCGATCTTGGCGATTTAATCAGTTTAGATTCGTCATTAACAGCCAAGGTGCTGCGATTGGCAAACAGTTCACTGTTTCGGTTTCCATCACAAGTAGAGTCTGTTTCAAAAGCCATCAACATTATTGGTGGTGAAGCTTTGTATAATTTGGTGGTAGCAGAAACCGCCAACACCGCCTTTAAATACTTTGATACCCAGCTTATTAACCTTGATAAACATTGGTTCGACTCTGTTTATTGTGGAATGGTGGCGAAGCATTTGGCTAAGGCCAGCAATATGCGCGGCAGTGAGCGTTTCTTCGTGATGGGTATATTGCAAAACCTCAGTGAGTTAGTCATTGCTAAACGCTCGCCAGAGCTTTATAAAAGCTATATTGAGCAAGATAACGATATGTTGCTAGGGGCAAGACAAATTCAACATTTTGGTTTTACCTTTTCAAACTGTAGCGGTACCATATTAGAAAATTGGAAGCTTCCTCTTGTGCTCTACTATCCGGTTATGCACGCTAATGATATGTCTAGACAGGCTACAGATAGCGATATTGCGCTACTGGCATTAGCATCAAGGGTCACTGCCATGCAGCAAAATGAAAAAACTGACGCTAACATTGAACTTTTCTTAGAAGACATAGCCAATAATAGTGGCGTGAACATAGATGACGTGGCAAATGCCATAGAGTTCGCCGATAGAGAAACAGCAAAAATTTCCATGCTTATCCATTGATTTACCGGCAATGAGGTAAAACAGAGATAAGCAGCCTTGAGCTTTATAAAGCCAAGGCAGCTTGATGGTTGTTGAATGTAAGTTCATAAGCCGCTTTACAAGTGTTCAATCGTAAAACTAAGCGGTAAAAAACACATAGCTAACGTAATACCCATGGAAGGGCATGATAGGGTGTTAAATGGCTATGCCATAACAACACCAAACCAATAAAAATTTATTAAAAATTATGCTTAATCTAACAAAATTATTCTGTGCAGTATGCTGTCTTCTTGGCATAAGTACTGCCGTCTTCGCAGCAGACCGCGACTTAATTCAAACGCTTTATCACGCCGACTTTACGCCAGACACCGACGACGAAGTGCCTAGATTTTCGTTAAATGGTGAGTTAGGCATACTCTCAAACACGGGTAATACATCAGCAGCGAGTATTAAAGCGGGTATCAACGCCGATCATGAAACTGAAAATTGGAGCAGTCTGTACTTTGCAGAAATGCTTTATCAAGAAAGTAACACCGATGGCACGGGTCGCGATGTGTCGGCCAAACGCTTCTATGGCAGTGCTCAGTTCGATTACAAATTAAACCAGCCTGGTCGACGCTTGTTCATGTACGGCGATTATGAAGATGATGCCTTTAGCGGCTATGATCATCGTGCTTCACTGGCAGCCGGTTGGTCACAACGGGTTTGGCGAGATGAAGTCAGCGAGTTCCGTTACAGTGTAGGGCCTGGCTATGCTTTTGTTGAGCTAGAAGAACCCCTTGAAGAAGATATTAACAACGGGGTAATTGTTCGGGCATCAGCTGAATACAAATACCATTGGGCTTCAGGTGCTAACCTTCGACAATTTGTAAGCACGGAAGCGGGCGATGAAAATACTAAATCTCGTTCTGAGACGTCTTTGTCGGCTAATGTTTTCGGCTCTTTAGCCATGAAGCTATCGTTTATTCTGAACCACGAAACTGATACTACCGAAGATGTAGATGGGTTAAGTACCGAGACCTCGGTTGCCCTGGTTTATCAATTCTTCTAATAATTACGCTTAAAGCTTATCAATAAGTGTAAATTTTACGTCTTATCGTCTAATTTTTGTTCAACCCTCATTGACTCGCACTAATAGGTAGGTACTATTGGCGCAGAATTTTTCAAGCTATGCTGGCTAGCGCTTATGCTAGGTGTTTGCAGCATGGTAAAGGATAAAACACTACTAGGATTGCTAATGAAAAAACAGCTTCTCGCATCACTTTTGGCCTTGTCTTTCTCTTCTGTTACTTTTGCTCAAGACGATGTTAAACCTTTCACGATGGAAGGTGAGTTAGGTATTATCGCAACAACAGGTAACACTGAAACATCATCAATCAGTGCCGGTATCACTGCTCACCAAGAATTAGAGCAGTGGAGCAACGACTACACGCTTGAAGGTCTTTACAAAAAAGAAACTGTTGATAACGATGATGGTACTGAAGAAGAGTACACATCTGCGCAAAAGTTTTACGGTTCTGCACAGGGTAACTACAAGCTAGATAACCCTGATTACCGTTTATTTGGTTTCGCATCGTATGAAGATGACCGCTTAAGTAACTTCGATTATCAATCAACACTTGCTGTGGGTTGGAACCAAAAAGTACTTGAAAACAACCGTCATACTTTAGAGTACTCAATCGGTCCTGGTTACTCGTTTGCTGAAACGCAAGAAGGCGAAGAGCAGAACAGCATGATTGTTCGTGCTTCAAGCGCATACTCCTGGAAAATTTCAGATACGGCTAAATTCACGCAAACTGTGAGTACGGAAGTGGGTTCTGACAACACGAAGTCTCGTGCTGAATCGGCGCTTACGGCTACTATTAGCGGTAACCTTTCTATGAAGTTGTCATTCAAGTTAGACCACAACTCTAACGTGTCTGACGACGTAGAAAAGCTAGATACTGAAACAGCTGTAACGCTAGTTTACAACTTCTTCTAAAATCGTATTAACGATTGTAGAAACAAAAAACGCTGCCAATTGGCAGCGTTTTTTTTGTCTTTAAGCGTGTATGACGATAATTAACTACCGTCATACAGAGCATTAGTGAAGAATACGGGTCTTAATCGTACCGTCAATCTGCTGCAGTTGTGCAAGCGCGTCATAGGCTCTGTCTTGCTGAACATCTACAACTACATAACCAATTTCTGCGTTAGTTTGAAGGTACTGGGCTTCAATGTTAATGCCTTTCTCTGCAAACGCTTGGTTAATTTGAGTAAGAATACCCGGCTGGTTTTTATGCACGTGAAGCAGGCGAGAGCGGCTAATGTGCTCTGGCAATGATACTTCAGGGAAGTTAACCGCAGACAAAGTAGAGCCATTATCGCTGTACTTAGCTAATTTACCGGCCACTTCAATACCAATGTTTTCTTGCGCTTCTTGGGTGCTACCACCTACATGCGGCGTCAGAATAACATTATCGAACTTACGTAGAGGCGATTGGAATTCCTCATTGTTCGATTTAGGCTCTACAGGGAATACATCAATAGCTGCGCCATTTAACTGGCCGCTTTCAAGTGCATCGGCAAGCGCTTCTATATCAACTACCGTACCACGAGATGCATTAATAAAAATACTGCCTTTCTTCATTTGCGCAAATTGCTCAGCTGCAAACATGTTTTGCGTTTGCTGAGTTTCAGGCACATGAAGCGATACCACATCAGAGGTGTTTAATAACTTCTCTAACGACTTAACCTGCGTAGAGTTACCTAATACCAACTTATCTTCAATATCGAAAAACTGTACACGCATACCAAGGTGTTCAGCAAGAATACTTAGCTGGGTACCAATGTGTCCATAACCAATAATACCCAGTGTTTTACCACGGGCTTCGTATGAACCATTTGCTGTTTTTTCCCACTCACCGCGGTGCGCTTTGGCACTTTTACTAGGCACTTGGCGAAGCAAAAGGATAAGTTGTCCAAGTACAAGCTCTGCCACTGAACGAGTATTAGAAAATGGTGCATTAAATACTGGAATACCACGGCGCTGTGTTGCTTCTAAATTAACTTGGTTAGTACCAATACAGAAACAACCAATAGCCACCAATTTCTGAGCAGCATCAACTACCTTTTCAGTAATTTGAGTACGTGAACGAAGGCCAATAAAATGCGCATCTTTCACTTTCTCAACAAGCTCTTCTTCAGGAAGGGACGTTTTGAGATACTCAATATTGGTGTATCCATTATTCTTAAAGGTTTCTAATGCACTTTGGTGTACACCCTCTAACAACAATATCCGGATCTTATCCTTCTCTAGTGAAACTTTGCTCATGGATTTGCTATCTCTCGCTGTAGTAGAACTTAATAAGTACGCTGTTTTGGCGGCAGCTGGGAGTGAGCAAGGCCTACACAAACACGCGGTAAACCCATCCATGGGCGCTCCGCCACCGCATCCATGCGGTGGAGGGTTTGTTCCGGCCTTACTCCCTCCCATCTGCCACGCTATATACATTCTTTGACGTGGGGCAGCTTCATCGAATCGGCGAGTTTTATCCGCGTAAAACGACAAAGGTACATCCGACTAGTACTAGCCTCAAACTCTCGAAAGGCCATCTAGACGTCTAAACGGAAATCTAACAGAAATCAGTTTAACTTGAAAGCTATTATTTAAAGCTGTTATTTAAAGGTATCAACACCGGTATCGGTGGCCGACAGTACGATGTCTGCGCCACGCAGGGCGAATATGCCGTTGGTGACCACACCAGGAATATTATTAATCGACTGCTCAAGCTCTCTTGGGTTCAGTATTTCAAGATTATGCACGTCTAAAATGACATTGCCGTTATCTGTCACTACGCCTTGGCGGTATTCAGGATCGCCGCCTAGTTTTACCAACTCACGAGCCACAAAAGAGCGCGCCATTGGAATAACTTCAACAGGCAGTGGGAACTTGCCAAGCACAGGTACACGCTTGCTGTCATCTACAATACACACAAACGTGGTTGATGCTCCGGCCACAATTTTTTCGCGGGTAAGGGCTGCGCCGCCGCCTTTAATCATGTGTTTGTGTTCAGTTACTTCATCAGCGCCGTCGATATACACCGAAATATTGCTAACATCGTTTAGTGCGAACACTTCAATGCCTAGGGCTTCTAGTAACTTGGTCGAGGCATCAGAACTTGATACCGCCCCTTCAATGTTGTTTTTAATTTTGCCGAGTTCTTCAATGAAAAAATTAACCGTGGAGCCAGTACCTACGCCAACAATACTGCCGTTTTCAACGTATTCGATGGCTGCTTTAGCTACTGCTTGCTTCTTTGCATTCTGATCCATAGTGACTCTCCTAACTAAATTTTCATCAGTTTACCGGAAAACCACGTGCTAACCCACCGTGAAGGGGGAATTAACGACGCGTTAGGCTCGATTAAAGGTCAGTTGCTGCGTGGGGGTAACAATACGGTTTACAGGAATGTCCCAATGCTGAACGGGAAGTTGGTCTACTTGTTGGCAATCGTGGGCAATACCAATGAGTTTTGGTCTTATCGTTTGTGTTTGAATACTGGCTAACGTTCTATCGTAATAGCCGCCGCCCATACCTAAGCGGTTTCCATTTGCATCGAATCCCACCAATGGCATAAGTATCACCTGATGATGGAAGGTAGGAATAACATCTGGGCAAGCGAGTATTGGCTCGTCAATGTTGTATTTGTTCACGCGCATTGGCGTTTTATCTGTATACCGAAGAAAAAGCAGGTGGCCTTTGCAAACAGGGTGCAATACAGGCAAAGAAGTATGCAGGGCAGCATCTTTGTTTAGTTCCCAGCATGCGTGCATAAAAGGGCGTAAGTCTACTTCACCGTCGTTTGGCAGGTAACAAGCAATAGATGATGCGTTGGTAATATCGGGCAATGATAAAAGATTATCGCGTACTGCAAATGAGGCGTGCTGCTGCTGTGATTTAGGCAATTCGTTACGTAATGCTCTTAATGTCTTTCGAAGCGTTACTCGTGACGTTTTTTTTAACATGATTTGTGACGTATTCCGTTCCATACAGCGGTCTTCCAGAGGCTTCACGTTGTCTTACTTCTTCAAATAGTGATTAAGTACCCTAATAAGCTCTGCGTTTTTGACAGGCTTGGTGAGTAGGTCGTCTAAGCCATTTTTTAGTAACAGATCTCGTTGCGTGATTACATCTGCGGTTAAGGCGATAACTGGCAGTGCTGCGCGCATGTGCTTAATTTGCCGAGTGGCTTCTGTTCCGTCAATACCCGGTAAGTTGATGTCCATTAACACCAAATCTACAGGGTTCGATTTTACATACTCTACGCCTTCTTCACCGCTACCTACAACCGATATTGGTAAACCAAGTTTATCAAATATGGTTTTTATCACTATTTGATTTATATAATGATCTTCCACTACTAGTACGAGAGAGTCAGCAGGAACATTTAGCTTTTCGGGCTGCAGTAGTGTGGGGTCGTGCTCGATAGTGTCGGCGCTGACTTCTTCGGCAGGAATGGCTACGCTTACACGCGTTCCCTCGTTTAGCTTACTGCTTAGCTTTATAGAGCCATCCATCAGCTCTACCAGCTTCTTGGTAATATTTAAGCCTAAGCCTGTACCATCAAATTGATGAGCGTTCTCCATTGAGTTGCTCGGCTTCTGTATCGAGGACATCGTAGCTTAATAGCTCTCTTAAGCGTTGTTCTTCGTTCTCTGGAACCTTGGCAGGGATCATTCTTTCACATTTCCTCAACTAAAATGTGAAAGTAAGAGGCTGACTACTGTAGAACAGCCTCTTTTCACACTTATAAAGCGTAGGTGTCTATGAACAATTGTTCCAATTTAGCGTGATCTACTTTTGTAGCCACTTTAATGGTGTTCGCATTGTTCCACAGCGGGCTAGGGGTTGTTCCCTTAGGCGCCACTGCTGTTTGACCACGATCTAGCTCGCCAGTACCTACACGTACATGACCTTCTGTGAGTTCGAACAACTCAGGGTGGCGTAAGTGTGCAAGTGGGAAAGCATCGTGGAAAAAGCAAACACGATCTTCACGGTTGGCAGAATAGAAATCCATGTAGAACTGAGCCGTGTCTTTTACAAAACCGCCAAGCTTCTCGTTTTTCGCTTCAAGAGTTTCAACGAAAGAAGGAGAAAACGGCGTATCGTTGGTTACATCTAAACCAAACATGGTTAAGTCCCAATCTGCACCAAATACAATCTCAGCAGCGTAGGCATCGTTCCAAATATTGGCTTCGGCAAGTGGCGTTACGTTGCCACGTACAAATGCAGCACCGCCCATAATGGTAACGCCTTTCACTAACTTAGGTAGTTCAGGCTCTAAACGCAGTGCTAGCGCTAGGTTACCTAATGGGCCAATAGCCACTAGGGTTACTTCGCCAGGATATTTACGGGCCATATCTACAATAAATTGTGCAGAACTACGAGGGTCTAGCTCAGTTTTTGGGGCTTCAGGTTTAATGTGACCAAAACCATAGTCGCCATGTACGAAATGCGCGTAAGTTGACTCAGGACCTACCCAAGGCATACCCACACCTTTGGTTACCGGAATATCTTCACCTGCAATTTCGCAAAGCGTAAGGGCGTTTTGTGCCGCCATAGTGACCGGAACATTACCGTAAACTGTTGTTAAACCAAGTACTTCGATATCTGGAGATTGAAACGCAAAAAATATTGCCATCGCATCATCGATGCCAGGATCCGTGTCTAAAATTATCTTATGTGCCATTAATAATACTCTAGTGCGTTTTCTTATTTAGTGTGCTTTGCCAAAAAACGGTCAACTTCTTTTTGCGTAGGAATGCTTTGTGCAGCGCCCTCGCGGGTAACCGCAATAGCAGATGCTGCACAGCCTCTAATTAATGCACGTTTAGCATCAGTGTGAGTACTGTAAGCAGACAAGAAGTAACCTATAAACGTATCGCCAGCGGCTGTGGTATCTACTGCATCAACAGAAAACGCTTCCACTTCAATGGTATCGTTTCCTCTTAACATCATTACACCCGCTTTACCTAGTGTAATGATAACTTCGCAATGAGACCACTGCTCTTTGAAAACGTTAAGAATATCGTCAAGATCTTCTTTGTCGGTTAACGCTGCTGCTTCCGTCTCGTTTACAATCAGTAAATCGATACAATCTAAAGGAAGGGCTTTAACCGACTCGCTCATAGGCGCAGGGTTAAAGGCAACTTTAAGCTGACTTTCTTTTGCTAAGCGAAGTACGTCTGCAATGCTGCTGGTTTCGTTTTGGGTTAGTACCCAATCAGAAGACGACGTATCTAACAACGCTTTGTTTACCGTATCGGCAGTAATGGTTTGGTTTGCGCCACCAAATAACACAATGGCATTTTCACCACTGGGCGTTACTTGAATAATGGCATGGCCTGAAGGGGTTTCAGAACATTTAACGCCACGGCAATCTACGCCTTTTTTAATTAGCGTTTGTTTGAACGTTGCGTCATTTTCATGAATGCTGCCTACGTGTCGAACGTCTGCACCGGCTTGCGCTAGGGCAATTGACTGGTTCGCACCTTTACCACCAAGCAGTTGTTGGTAGTGAGTAGACGCAAGGGTTTCACCAGGTTGAACAAAGTGATCTACCTGATAAACATGATCGATATTTATAGAGCCAAAATTTATTATTGCCATTTCTTCTTCCGTCGAAAGAGGGCGTCTCCCGAAATGCCGCTGTTCATCGTTCGCCCGTGAACCGAAAGTTCAGGGCGGAAGCATCACTATGGCCGTAGGCTTCTCGATACGAGCCGAGCTTGCACAGTAGCCATTGTTTCAACTTCCTAGTTTAATAGCATCGGCCAGGGACAAGAGTGAACTGGCGAACATTCCAGGAAACATTGTTATTGTATAACGCAACAGGGTATATCAAACGCGGTGTGGGGTGAAGTAGATCACCAAAGCGCCAATGAATTATTTGCGTAGCTAATTTAACCATTACTGATGAGATTCGATAAATCCAATCTTGACCAGTTGGTCAGCAATTATACACGCTATTCACTTAAGCTCAAATTTGCTTCGCTTAAGTAAGCTTCTTACTGATTTACCTTAATCTGCTGCAAAGGAAGCTCCATATCCAATAACGTCGATCATAGAGCAATTAATACTAGGTTGCCAGTTAAAACCCATAAGACCAGTACTACTTGAATAACAACTGACCAAATCAGCAATAGTGTGTTTTATAGCGCTATTTTGCTAATATTAAGTTTCAACGTAAAAGGAAACCTATTTGTGGAAAAACAGCTCGATTACGACAGTGTTAGCAACAAGTTATCGCAACACGGCATAGTAGTAGATGGCGCAGAAGTTCACGGAATTTTATGTGGCATGTTGTGTGGCGGCATGTCGCTAACCGATCAGAAGTGGCTTTCTGCATTAAGTGACACTATTCACCAAGGTGAAAACTTCAACGATGCCACCACTCATCTACTGAACACATTGTTTAACCAAACGTGTCAGCAATTACTTGAACCTGAGTTCGCCTTACAGTTAATGCTACCTGACGACCAAGCCCCTATTAACGACAGAGGCGAAGCACTGATTAACTGGGTGCACGGCTTTATGTTAGGGTTTGGCTTACACCAGCAAGACTTAATGCAATGTTCTGCCGATGTGAAAGAAGCATTGGAAGACTTTGGCGACATCGCCCGTATGGAAGAGCCTATGGATGCTGATGAAGAGTCTGAACGTGCCTTATTCGAAGTGATGGAATATGTGAAAATTTCCGCTATTTTGTGCTTCAGCGAATTAGGTCAATCGCTACTTGACGATCAGCAAGATAAACCGTCCGTTCATTAATTTAATAATCTCAAGCTTGTTGGAACGCGTAAGTAATAAAACGTTGTTCCGTAAGGCATGAGTGAAGTGACAAGCAAGAGTAATGTTGCAAATAGCATTAATGTCATTGGATGCATGAGTTTTATAATATTGATGAAGAAAGGCGAATGAGATGATTAGTGCGCAAGAATTTATCGCTCGTCAAGATAGGCTGTTGGCGCAATGTTTACCTAACAGTGTTTGTGTTATTCCGGCTGCAGGTTTAGTGACCCGAAGCCGAGATACGGAATACCTGTTCAGACAAAACAGCGACTTTTGGTATTTAACCGGATTTGAAGAAGCCGACGCGTGGTTAATTTTGTCGAATCATCCACGCTATGGCGAAAGCTATCGGGCTATGGTGTGCTTACCCAAAGATAAAGACGCTGAAATTTGGCAAGGCAGACGTTTGGGTGCAGAAGCGGCACTAGCGCGCTTTAGCCTAGACGAAGCGTTTGAACTGTCTGAATTAGGCGATGCTTTGCTTGAATCACTTCAAGGCCAAGACCATCTTTATTTCGCCTTAGGTGAAAACGATAGCGCCGACGCACAAGTTAAAAGCGCCCTTGCTACTTTGCGTAATGCACCTAAAGAAGCCTTAGCACCTACTTCTATTACAGACGTTCGCCCCATTTTGCATGAAATGCGCGTGTTTAAATCGGCCTGTGAAGTCGCCATGATGAAAGCCGCCGCAGAAATTACTGCCAGTGCGCACAAGCGCGCAATGCAATATGCCAAGCCCGGTTGCTTTGAGTATCAACTTGAAGCTGAACTTCATCATGAGTTTGCAATGGCAGGCGCTCGCGCACCGGCGTATAGCACGATAGTGGGCAGCGGTGAAAATGCTTGTATTTTGCATTACACCGAAAATTCATCTCAAACTAAAGACGGCGATTTAGTGCTTATTGACGCTGGCGCTGAATTTCAAGGTTACGCCGCTGACATTACCCGTACTTTTCCCGTTAATGGTAAATTTTCTGCGCCCCAAAAAGCAATTTACGAATTGGTATTAAAAGCGCAAGAAAGCGTGTTAGCTATGCTTGGCCCGGGTATCACGTTAACGGATGCCATGATGCATAGCGCTGAAGTGATTACTGAAGGTTTAGTCGCCCTTGGTGTATTGAAAGGTTCGGTAGCTGAAAACCTTGACGACAAAGCATGGCAGCAATTTTATATGCACGGGCTTGGGCACTTTTTGGGTTTAGACGTGCACGATGTAGGAAACTACAAAATTAACGGTCAAGACCGCTTATTAAAACCTGGCATGGTGCTAACCGTAGAGCCGGGTATTTATATTGCCAGCGACAGCGATGTGCCAGAACAGTACAAAGGTATTGGCGTGCGTATTGAAGATGATGTTGTGGTTACCGCAACAGGCGTAGACATACTTACCGCAGACGTTCCTAAAACCGTGCAAGAGATCGAAGCGCTGATGCAAACAGCCAAAAAAGAAAGTAAGAAAGAGAGTACGAAAGAAGGTTCAAAAGCGTGAACCAGCAGGATGTAGTGATTGTAGGTGGCGGTATTGTAGGTTGCGTATTGGCGAAAGGCTTATCTGAACACGCCGGCCTTTCGGTGACTCTGGTCGATGCTGCCAGCCCTTCGAATGCAGCTAGCTCGTCCAAGACAAGCAGCACTTTTAACCCGTTAACCGACACACGGGTAATCGCCCTTGCTAGACGCACAGTAAATGAATTAAACGCCATGGGGGTAGGCTTAGCTGAGCTTGCAAAGCAGAACCAAGGCAAAATTGAATACATTGAAGTAAGTGATAAAGGTGGTATTGGCCTAACGAATTTATCGTGCAGTGAATTTGGTATTAACACCTTTGGTCAAGTGGTGTCGCTAAGTGCACTTACCCATAAAGTGATGACGCAAAGTAAGCAGTATCAACACATTGCGCCAGCCACGGTTACTGACTTAAAACGCGAAACTGATGCAACGGTAGTTACGCTTGATAACGGCAGCACCATTAATACAAAGCTGCTGGTAATTGCCGATGGCGGCCGCTCTTCACTTGCCCAGCAAGTAGGGCTTACTCGCCACACTGATAACTACGGACAAGTGGCTATTATTTTCAATGCCCATACTAGCGAGCCTCATCTCAATAAAGCCTACGAGCGTTTCACCGAAAACGGCCCCGTAGCGTTTTTGCCTTTCGACAGCGAAATAAACGGGCATGTGGCGAAAGGAAACGGGTTCTCGGTAGTGTGGACGGTTGCAAAAGAGCACGCTGATTCACTTATGCAACTTAGCCCAGGCGCTTTTATTCATCGGTTACAGCAAGAATTTGGTTACAGGCAGGGGCAAATTACCGCAATCAGCGAATTGGCCAGCTATCCACTAGCCTTGAGTTACACCGATTCATTAACCGCGCACCGTGCAGTAGTAGTAGGTAATGCTGCCCAAGCATTGCACCCCATTGCGGGGCAAGGGTTTAACCTTGGCCTTCGAGATATTATTACGCTGGTAAATACGCTGAAAGGCGTGACCGATCCCGGAGAATTTAACGTACTCAACGAATACGCTACTAAGCGTAACAAGGACAGAGCCGCCACCATTACTTTGACCGACACGTTAGTACGTACGTTTTCAAATCGCCATTTTCCGCTAGTGGCTGCAAGAAACATGGCACTGACTGCATTAAATATGATGCCAGCAGCCAAACGTGCTTTTGTGCAGCAAACCACCGGATATGGACGCAGTGCTTAAGTGATATAGTTAAGCTATGCGCGAAATAGGTAGCACCATAAATAGATGGCACCATAAATAGATAACACCATAGTAGAGTTTGCATTAATAGTCGTAAGCAGCATAAATAGAAAATAAGAGAGCCGATATGCAACATGCCGATATCGCCATTGTAGGCGGTGGAATAGTAGGGTTAACCCTGGCCGTAGCGCTTAAAGACGCCCCGTGCCGCATCGCTATTATAAATAAAGGCTCTATAGACCAGCCTCTTGGCGACAAACCTGGCGCACGTGTAAGTGCCATTAATCAGGCCAATATTAACGCGTTAAAAAAAGCCGATGTTTGGCAGCATATTGATGAAAGCAGAGCCAACCCGTATAACGCGATGCACGTATGGGATAAAGACAGCTTCGGTGATATTCACTTTGCTGGTAACGATACTCACTTTGTGGGTAACGGCACGGGTGGAGGGGAGCTTGAAAGCGATACCTTGGGCGTTATCATTGAGAATCAGGCGTTAATAAATGGCTTAGCTCATTCGGTATTAAAGCAAGATAACGTTGTGGTAATCGATACCACGATAGAGCGCGTGTTAAGTAGCCCGCAGCAAAACATGCTAATGCTAGAAAATGGCGATGCGCTTTCTTGCCGATTATTAGTGGGCGCCGATGGTGCTAATTCTTTTGTGCGCAAACACGCTAACTTTCCTATTACGTTTCGTGACTACGAACACACCGCCATTGTTGCTAATATTCGTACTCAGCAACCCCATGAAAATGTGGCGCGCCAAGCGTTTACGCCAACAGGGCCGTTAGCCTTGTTACCTATGCGCGACCCTAACGTGTGCTCTATTGTGTGGTCGCAAACCCCAGATGCAGCTAAAACGTTGCAAGGGTATTCCGATAGCGAATTTTGTAATGCGCTAGTAGCAGCAAGCAATAATGCATTAGGTCCTGTAACGTTAGAAACCTCTAGAACTGCATTTCCACTTACTATGCGCTATGCCCGTGAATGGGCCAAAGACGGCGTTGTGCTGGTGGGCGATGCTGCCCATACTATTCACCCACTTGCAGGGCAGGGCGCTAATTTAGGCATGCAAGACGCATTAGCATTGGCCGCATTATTAAGCACCTTGCTAGAAGCACAAAAAGACATAGGCCAGCTTCGCTACTTGCGCCCTTACGAACGAGCGCGTAAAACCGAAGCAATGAAAATGATTGCCGCTATGGATGGGTTTAAATTCCTATTCGCTGGCAACGACCCCCTTAAAAAGTTGATTCGCGGTGTCGGCCTAGCCGCTACCGACAAACTTGGCGCGGTTAAACAGGCATTTGTTAGCCACGCAATGGGTTTGTAAATACAAGTTCACCTTTATTGATTTCAAATTGGCTGCAAATAAGAGCAGCCAAATGCACCTCAATCATTGAGCTAGGCGCTTTATAACGATACTCTTAAGCTATCCGTTTTATAAAAGCGCCTAAATTAATGATAATTCAACAATTTATTCAGAAAGTCGCCTTTTCATCTTTGATGGCGATCTGCACTTCACTTTCTTTTTCCGTTTTAGCTAACGCAGAAATAGCAGCTTCTAAGAGCGGCGATCCCGCACAAACTATCGGTATCACCGCTAGCATTACTGATGCCGATTTAGACCTATACCGCACTCATGTAAGTACCTTAGCAAGCGACAAGTTTGAAGGCCGCGGGCCCTTGTCAGCTGGCGAAACTCTTACCGTTAACTATCTGGTTGAAGCCTACAAAGCCCTTGGGTTAAAACCCGCTTTTGGCGATAGCTACACCCAGCCTGTGCCATTGGCAAAAATAACGCCCTCGAGTGATATGGCGCTAACGTTGGGCCAGCACACCTTTGCTGGTGGTAGTGCATTTACCGCCAGAACCCAGCGAATAGTTAAAGATATTACATTAAAAAATAGCGATGTTATTTTTGTGGGGTACGGCATTAACGCCCCTGAATATAATTGGAATGACTACGCGGGATTAGACGTAAAAGGGAAAACGGTGGTCATGCTAGTAAACGACCCCGGTTTTGCCTCAAAAGACCCTGATTTATTTCAAGGTAATGCCATGACTTATTATGGACGCTGGACATACAAATACGAAGAAGCGGCTCGCCAAGGCGCTGAAGCGGTATTTATTGTTCACGAAACCATGCCAGCAGGTTATGGCTGGGGCGTAGTTGAAAATTCGAATTCAAATACCAAGTTTACCTTAGTGGATAACAATAAAAACTTGTCTCAAGTTGGCGTAATGGGATGGTTACATCTTAATACAGCACGTACTGTATTTGAACAAGCAGGGCTAGATTACGCTACGCTTAAAGAGCAAGCATCAGCGCCTGGGTTCAAAGCTATTCCTATGAATGTAAAGGCTTCGTTGACCTTTTCAAATACCATCACGCATGCTCAATCACAAAACGTAGCAGCCATTTTGCCTGGCGCGTCCGCACCTGATGAGTGGGTCATGCTGCACGCCCATTGGGATCATCTGGGTAAAAGTGAGAAAAACGGCAAAACGGTGATTTATAATGGCGCGGTAGACAATGCCTCAGGTGTGGCAGGTGTGCTAACCCTGGCCAATAGTTTGGTAGCAAAAAGTAAGCAAACACCGTTTGAACGCACATTAATGTTCAGTGCTTTTACTGCTGAGGAAACCGGCTTGTTGGGGGCTGAACACTTCGCCAAAAATCCGCCTATTCCCACTGCTAAAATGGTGGCGTTTTTAAATATAGACGGCATGAACGTGAACAATGCGGTTGATTACATTTTACAGTACGGCGAAGGGTATTCTTCACTAGAAGATGATTTGCGGACAGGAGCGGCTGCACAAGGACGTTCTGTTAAACTGGATCCACGCCCACAAAATGGTCTGTTCTTTCGGTCTGATCATTTCGCGCTTGCCCGCCAAGGTGTGCCTTCGTTATTGTTTATGAGCTTAGGCGATACAGACCCTAACTTCATTGCTAAACGCTACCACAAAGCCGATGATGATTACCTACCAAGTTGGTCTTTGGGCGGAGTGCAGCAAGACTTAGCCTTAATTGGCACTATGATGTCAGATTTAGCAAACAGCCAGCAATGGCCGGTTTGGAAACGAGACTCTGATTTCAAGAAAAAACGTGAGTTGGATACCGCCGAGGCCAACGCATCAGATGCGGTTCAGTAAGCGTAAATTCAGTATGTGTATACACGTACATCTGGTAATGCCTGTAACACGAAGTTAGCAACAAAAAAGCGAATCTATATCGATGAACTGGGTCTTTTACACCCTAGGCGCGGTAGTCTTACAAACCGTTCGTAATGCCCTGCAAAGCAAACTTAGCACCCACGTAGATACCGTGGGTGTAACGCTTTCTCGGTTTCTATTCGCGCCACCTATTGCCCTTATTTACGTGGTGGCGCTGCATACAACATCGCCGCAGCAGATACCTAGTTTTAGCCACGCTTTTATGATTATGGTTTTACTCGCTTCGGTGCTGCAAATAGCTGCCACGGCATTTATGGTTATGCTGTTCAAACAAAAGAACTTTGCCATAGGTGCAGGACTAGCTAAAAGTGAAGCGCTGGTAGCCGCTGTGCTGGGTATGCTTTTCTTTGGTAGCTATTTAACCTTGCTTGGTTGGATAGGCATTGGTATCGGAGCCGTGGCCGTCTTTGTATTAAGTAGCGGGAATAGGGCTAAAGGCTTAAGCTTAAAAACCCTAATGATAGGGATAGCGTGCGGAACGTGCTTTGCACTTACCTCGTTATTCGTAAGAGAGGCCAGTCATATGCTTGCCATGCCATTTGTGCATGGAGCCGCATGGGTGCTTTTATGGGTGCTATGTACACAAGCCATTGGGTTAAGTACGTATATACTCTTTACTAATCCAAATGTTTTTAAGCAGCTATTTGACCGATTCACCCATACGTTGGTGATCAGTACGGTAAGCTGCCTAGGATCTATATGCTGGTTTACTGCTATGGCACTTCAGCATGTAGCTTTGGTGAAAACACTGGGGCAACTAGAAGTATTGTTAACCCTATTGTTAGCGCATTATTGGCTTAAACATAAAGTGACTGTTCAGGAAATAGCTGGCTTATTCTTAATTGCGATTGCCGCAGTGCTTGTTATGTGGGCGTAGACAAAGCCTTTACCACGTTTATTACTAAAGGAATAATAATGAAAAAACGCGATTTTCTTCGACTTTCAGGCGCGGCAGCATTAACTCCTTTGGCGTTAACGCCACTGACCAGCCTAGCCGCTGCCAATGCAACAGCTAGTACTAAAAATAGCTCATCATTGTTACAGCCTATTACCTCAAGCGTTTCTCCTATTACCAACGCCGAGCGCGAAGCGCGAATTAAAAAGGCGCAGGCGTTAATGGCCGAAAATGATATGGCCGCAATGATAATAGAGCCAGGTGCAGCCATGGATTACTTCTCGGGTATTCAGTGGTGGCGAAGCGAGCGACTCACCGCGTTAGTTATTCCGCAAAAAGGTGAGGTTGGTGTGGTAACGCCTTATTTTGAGCAACCCAGTGTTTTGGAAAGCTTGAAAGTAGGCGACGATGTTCGCGTATGGCAGGAACACGAAAGCCCCTTTGATGTGGTTGCCAGCATATTGAAATCTCGCGGTATTACCAAAGGTAATATTGGCTTTGAAAGCAGCGTTCGCTACTTTGTGGTTACAGGGGTAACTAACGCACTGCCTAATATGAATATTGTGGCGGCAGAGCCGGTTACTCGCGGCTGTAGAATGTATAAAACCACCGCCGAACTTACCTTGATGCATAAGGCGAATGAAGTAACGCTGCGTGCTTATGAGTATGTATTTAGTCAGCTTGAAATCGGCATGAGCCAAGCGCAAGTTAAAAGCCTTATGAACAGTGCACAGCAGCAATTAGGCGGTAGCAGCGCATGGTGTTTGGCGCTATTTAACGATGCCAGTGCGTACCCGCATGGCACTAATGCAAAACAAACCATTAGTGAAGGCTCAGTAATATTGCTCGACAGTGGTTGTAGCGTTCATGGGTATCAATCTGACATCAGCCGCACGTTAGTGTTTGGCAAAGCCTCGCAAAAGGTCGTAGATGTATGGAATACCGTAAGAGAAGGGCAAAACGTTGCATTTGCGGCGGCTAAAATTGGAACGCCTGCAGGTGAAGTAGACGATGCGGTGCGCGCTTATTATGTTTCCCAAGGCTACGATAAAGACTATGCTCTACCTGGTTTAAGCCACCGTACCGGCCACGGTATTGGAATGGAAGGACATGAAAGTGTGAACTTCGTGCGCGGAGAAACCACGCCACTTAACAAAGGTATGTGCTTTTCGAACGAACCTGGATTATACATACCCGGCAAATTCGGCGTTCGCCTAGAAGATTGCCTATACATGACAGACAAAGGGCCAGCTTATTTCACCGAACCGCCAGAAAGCATTGAAAAGCCGTTAGGGCGTGTAGTGCCATTAAGCGCATAGCCCTTAAATGCGTAGCGCCTACATTTTTATCGAAGTTTAGGCGCTTACGCGCTGTTTTTTAATCTTGATGTAATAAACTCTGCCAACGTTTTACTAATAACGGGGTGTTGGGTGTCTTGGTTAAATAAACAAATATTCACTCTGCCTAGCTTTGGCAATTTAGGGTGATTAAGGGGCGATACGTTTTGCGGCAAACTGGAACGGGCAAGGGCGGTAATGCCTAAGCCTTGTTGAATAGCGGCCACTAGGCCACTTAAGTCTGCGTTGGTGTAGGTAATTTTCCAAGCAAAGGTTTGCTGCTTTAATTGTTCTATAACGCGGCTTCGGTACATACAACCATCAGGGGCAAGCACCAGCGGAATGCTATCGCCTACTAAAGGGCGGGTGGCATCGCCAACCCACACTATTTCATCTTCAAGAACCACTTCCCCTTCAGTATCTTCATTAGGGTTTACCAGCGCTAAAATTAAATCGAAATGATCGCGCTGGCTAGGGTGCAGTAAGTCGCGGCTTAGCGAAGAGGTAACCTCAAGGGATACATCTGGGTAGCGGTTAGAAAATTCACCAATAAGCCCAGGTAGTAGCGTTGATGCAAATTCGTTGGGAATACCCAAGCGTAAACGGCCGCTTAATGGCGCTGGGATCAGGCTTTTAAAGATGTTGTCGTTAAGCTCTAGTAGTTCTTTTGCTTTAGGATAAAGCCAATTGCCATCGGCGCTAGGTAAGTGCCGTTGCCCTACTTTGGTAAACAGTTTTCGCTCTAGTTGGGTTTCTAGCTTTTTAATTTGTAGGCTGATGGCTGGCTGAGAGCGACCCAAAAAGTCACCCGCTTTAGCATAGCCGCCAAGCTCTATAACACTGACAAAGGTGCGCAAATTATCTAGCGACAGCTGCTTCATTAAGATTTGAATTCCTGATGTAGTAAATCGTATACATTACCTTTATAAATGTATTGATAAGAATTTTCAATTTGTTGTGTGTTATTTCACTCACTATACTCGATAGCGTTTTCTACCCTTACCTAAGAGAAAGTGGAATGTCTAACACCACCGCCCTACATGCAAAGCACCTAGAATCTGGTGCCAAAATGGTTGATTTCTTTGGCTGGGATATGCCAATTAACTATGGTTCTCAAATAGAAGAGCATCACGCTGTTCGCCAAGATGCGGGCATGTTCGATGTGTCGCACATGACCATCGTTGATGTAAAAGGCACACAAGCTAAAGCATACCTTCAACACCTTCTTGCAAACGACGTTGCTAAACTTCAAGTAAAAGGCAAAGCGCTATACAGCGGCATGCTTAATGAAGAAGGCGGCGTGGTAGACGATTTAATCGTGTATTACTTCGATGAAACTAATTATCGCCTAGTAGTGAATTCAGCCACACGCGAAAAAGACATGAACTGGCTAAATAGCAACGCCGAAGGTTTCGACGTATCTATTACCGAACGCCCAGAGTTCGCCATGATTGCTGTGCAAGGCCCTAACGCCAAAGAAAAAGCGGCTACGCTTTTCAGCGCTGCACAAAAAGAAGCGGTTGCGGGCATGAAGCCATTCTTTGGCGTACAAGCTGAAGATTTATTTATTGCTACTACGGGTTACACCGGTGAAGCAGGCTACGAAATTATGGTGCCTACCGCGCAAGCAGCCAGCTTCTGGCAAGACTTGTTAGACGCAGGCGTTAAGCCGTGTGGTTTAGGTGCACGTGACACCCTTCGTTTAGAAGCAGGCATGAACTTGTACGGCCAGGATATGGATGAAACCGTTTCGCCATTAGCCGCTAACATGGGTTGGACTATTACATGGGAACCAGCCGATCGTAACTTTGTTGGCCGCAGTGCACTAGAAGCACAGCGTGAAACCGGTACCGACAAGTTGGTTGGCTTAGTGATGACAGATAAAGGCGTGTTGCGCCACGGTCAAAAAATTAAAACCGAAAGCGGCGAAGGCATTATTACCTCGGGCACATTTTCACCTACATTAGGCCACTCTGTTGCGTTAGCACGAGTACCTTCAGATGTTGGCGAAACCGTAGAGGTGGAAATGCGCAAAAAGTGGGTTACAGTAAAAGTGGTTAAGCCCTCTTTTGTTCGCAACGGAAAAAGTGTTTTATAAGTTAACAGAGAATAACAGGAACGATTATGAGCAACATTCCAACAGATTTACGTTACGCATCTACCCACGAATGGGTTCGTCCAGACGGCGACGGTGTTTTCACAGTAGGTATTTCTGAGCACGCTCAAGGCTTGCTTGGCGATATGGTATTTGTAGAACTACCAGACGTTGGCGATACCGTAAGTACTGGCGACGATATCGCTGTTGCTGAATCGGTAAAAGCGGCTTCAGACGTTTACGCGCCTATTAGCGGCGAAGTGGTTGGCGTTAATGAAGACCTAGAAGATTCACCAGAGCTTGTAAACTCAGACCCTTACGGCGATGGCTGGTTATTCAAAATTAAAGCAGATGATGCCGAAGAAGTTGAAGGCTTATTAGACGCTGAAGGTTATGAAAACAGCATTGACGAAGAGTAATTCGTTAGTTGCTTCTAAACCGGAGCGTAGTAATCAGTAATTAATAAAAAGGGGCTTCTAATTAGCCCCTTTTTATCTTTACGTTTTTATTTGTGTTTTATCCTGCCTTTCGAGGCAATACATTGCGAGTGCTTAACAACGTTATGTCGAATACTTCCCCTACATTAGCTCAACTAGAGCAAAAAGACGCATTCATTCGCCGCCACGTAGGCCCAGGCGAAGAAGAAATTCAACAAATGCTGTCGGCTATTAACGCAACATCGTTAGACGATTTAATTGCGCAAACCGTACCGGCTGGCATTGCGCTACCTGAGCCGCTTAAAGTAGGCGAAGGGGCAACTGAAGTAGATGCATTAGCAGCATTGAAAGAAGTGGCTGGCAAAAACACGGTTAATCGCTCGTTTATTGGTATGGGCTACTACGATACCCACGTACCCAATGTTATTTTACGCAACGTATTAGAAAACCCAGGTTGGTACACAGCATACACGCCTTACCAGCCAGAAATTGCCCAAGGCCGTTTAGAAGCCATTCTTAACTTTCAACAGTTAACCATTGATTTAACCGGCTTAGAATTAGCGTCTGCTTCATTACTTGATGAAGGCACCGCAGCGGCTGAAGCCATGGCATTGGCTAAACGCGTATCTAAAAACAAAAAAGCCAGCAGCTACTTTATTGCTGACGACGTACACCCACAAACACACGATGTAGTAGCCACACGCGCTGAAATGTTTGGTTTTGGTATTATTACCGGCCCAGCAAGCGAAGCGGCAAACCACGACGTATTTGGTGCGTTGTTGCAATACCCAAGCACCACCGGTGAAGTAACCGACATTTCCGATATTATTGCAGCAGTACAAGCGAAAAAAGGCATAGTAGCAGTAGCTGCCGACCTAATGAGCTTGGTAATGTTAAAATCGCCCGGTGAACTAGGCGCAGACGTTGCCCTAGGTAGCGCACAACGCTTTGGTGTACCTATGGGATACGGCGGCCCACATGCTGCCTTCTTCGCAACACGCGACAGCTACAAGCGTTCGTTACCTGGCCGTATTATTGGTGTAAGTAAAGATACCCGTGGCCGCCCAGCACTTCGTATGGCGCTGCAAACCCGCGAGCAACATATACGCCGCGAAAAAGCCAACTCAAACATTTGTACCGCACAAGTATTGCTAGCCAACATGGCCAGCTTTTATGCCGTATACCACGGCCCTAAAGGCTTAAAAACCATTGCTCAGCGCATACACCGCTTAACCAGTATTTTAGCGACAGGCCTAACGAAGAAAGGTGCTGCCCTTAAGCACAGCACTTACTTCGATACCCTAACCGTATTGGTAGATAACAAAGACGCCGTACTAAACAAAGGGTACGAGCACGGGTTAAACCTACGTGCCGACCTAGAAGGCGCAGTAGGGGTTTCTATCGATGAAACCACTACCAGTGAAGACGTTGCTACCTTGTTTAACGTTATTCTTGGCAGCGACCACGGCCTAAGCGTAGAAGCGCTAGATGCAGAAGTAACCACGCAGCCTACTAACGCTATTCCAGAAAACCTAGTGCGCACTAGCGATATTCTTACGCACGAAGTGTTTAACCAGTACCATTCAGAAACTGAAATGCTGCGTTATATTAAAAGCCTAGAGAATAAAGATTTAGCCTTGAACCACTCAATGATTTCATTGGGTTCGTGCACCATGAAGCTAAACGCTACAGCGGAAATGATTCCCGTAACTTGGGCAGAGTTCGGACAAATTCACCCGTTTGCACCACTAAACCAAGCAGAAGGCTATCAAGAAATGATTGCCGAGCTAGCCGAGTGGTTAATTAACGTAACGGGGTACGACAACCTTTCTATGCAACCTAACTCAGGCGCACAAGGTGAATACGCAGGCTTGTTGGCCATTCAGCGTTACCATGAAAGCCGCGGCGAAGGGCACAGAAACGTATGCTTAATTCCAAGTTCAGCACACGGAACAAACCCCGCATCTGCGCAAATGGTTAGCCTAAACGTAGTGGTAGTGAAGTGCGACAACAACGGTAACGTAGACATTGCCGACCTTCGCAAGAAAGCTGAAGAAGTGGGCGATAACTTATCGTGCGCTATGATCACTTACCCATCTACCCACGGCGTATACGAAGAAACCATTCGTGAAATGTGTGAAATTGTGCACCAGTACGGCGGCCAAGTGTATATGGATGGCGCGAACATGAACGCGCAGGTGGGCATTACCTCACCGGGTTATATAGGTTCAGACGTATCGCACTTAAACCTACACAAAACTTTCTGTATTCCACACGGTGGTGGCGGCCCAGGTATGGGGCCAATTGGTGTTAAGTCGCATCTTGCGCCTTTCTTACCAAACCACACGGTAGTAAATATTGAAACAGCCGGTAAAGACTGCGGTGCGGTTTCGGCAGCACCATGGGGCAGTGCGTCTATTCTGCCAATAAGCTACATGTACATTAAAATGATGGGCTCGGCTGGCCTACGTAAGGCAACTGAAGTAGCCATACTTAACGCCAACTACGTAGCTAATGCCTTAGAAGGGCATTACAACGTATTGTACAAAGGCCAAAACGGCCGCGTAGCGCATGAATGTATTATTGACCTGCGCCCATTAAAAGAGGCCAGTGGTGTAACAGAAGTAGACATAGCAAAACGCTTGAACGACTACGGTTTCCACGCGCCAACTATGAGCTTCCCAGTAGCCGGCACGCTAATGATTGAGCCGACTGAATCGGAAGCTAAGTACGAGCTAGACCGCTTCGTAAACGCCATGATTAGCATTCGCCAAGAAGTGGCGAAAGTAGAAAGCGGCGAGTGGGATGCTACCGACAACCCACTACACAATGCACCACATACCCTAGCCGATATTTGTGACAACGACTGGAACCGCAGTTACGACCGCAATCTAGCGGCGTACCCTGCACCAGAAGTACACAGAAACAAATTCTGGCCAACAGTTAACCGAATTGATGATGTATTCGGGGACCGTAATTTGATTTGTTCTTGCCCTAGTATTGAGAGTTATGTGGAGGGGTAGGTTGGATGTCGTACTCTAATAAAGTCTGTGACTTTATTTTGGTAGTTTGTGAGTCGAATATAGTTTGTGACTCATAAAGAATAGAAAAGGTGAGTCTAGTGCTCACCTTTTTTTGTGGACAAAATTACGGTTTTTGTTAGTTTGTTATTCATAACTCTTTAAAAATTACATGTATTTCATAGGTAGGGATAAAATATGAAAAAAATTGATCTACACCTGCATACAATATCAACACCTAGCGATAGTTATTTTGAGTTTTCTATTGATGCGCTTTCAAAATATGTTGCTTCAGCAAAGTTAGATTGTATTGCCATAACAAATCACAATACGTTTGATAAAACCCAATACTTAAAAATATGTGAGCACTTAGGAATACTTGTATTACCGGGGATTGAAGTAGATCTTGAGGGGGGGCATATATTAGTGATTTGTGACCCTTCTGAGATAGATGAATTCACAAAGAAATGCGAATTGGTTAATCAAGATATACCTGATGCTAAAACGCACATAGATTTTAATCGATTTGTTGAAATTTTTGGTGATTTATCTAATTACATTTTGATACCTCATATCGATAAATCCCCCGCAATTAATAAGCAAACACTTGATAAGTTTGGTGACTTTTTAGACTGTGGAGAAGTACGTAGTGTTAAGAAGTTTCTTTATGCGATGAAACAAGGGGCGAAGTTGCCACCTGTTTTATTCAGTGATTTGAGAGCCAAGGATGGGCTTAAACAGTTCCCTACTAGACAAACATATGTGGTTCTAGGTGAACTTAGTTTTCAATCTTTAAAACTTACAATTAGAAATAGAGACAAGTTGTTTCTGTCAGAGCTTGAAGGTAATAGCTTTTTTTCAATACTAGATGGGCGTGTACAAATCTCGACTGGTCTTAATGTGATTCTAGGGCAAAGATCAAGCGGAAAGTCACATACACTTGATTCGATTTTGGAAGGGGCTTTAGACGAAGAAGTAAAATATATAAAGCAGTTTGAATTGCTAGAAAAAAGTGAATCTGAAGATGAATCAAAATTTGAAGAAAAGTTGAGAAATGGTAGGCGCTCTTATATCGAGGATTATCTAAAAGAATTTAAATCTGTTGTTGAAGAAGTTGAGCATATAGATCTTGATTATTCAGATAAGTTAATAGGAAATTACTTAGAATCATTAAAAACATTTGCTTTTAATAAAAACCGACATGACTCCTATTCTTCGACTTCAATGTTCAATGAAGAAAAGTTTAAGCCTACAAGCACGGATTCTTTAACAAGCTTAATTAAGGCAACTCAAGTACTACTAGATAATGTGGCCTATAAAGAGATAGTTGATAAAAATATAGAACGGAATAATTTGGTTAATTTACTATCAGAATTAGTTAACGAATATAGGCTGCTTTATAAAGTAAATAAGGAAAAGATATTTGTTAATGGGATCGTTAAAGACATTCAGGCGCAATTAAACGTTCAGTCTGCCACAACTCCAATCTCAGAAGTTGATTTATACCAGAGTGCAATTGACAGACAAAAGGTGAGAAAGTTTTCAAAAATTTCAGATTCTTTAAGGCAACCAGCAGATGAGACTATTGAATATGTTCAGGGGTTTCAGGTTGTAGCTAGAAAAGGCCAATATCGTGGTGCTGGGGAATTGAGAGCCGTGAATAGAAATGTTGGATCGTTTACTGATGCATATAAATCATACTTTAACCCTTACCAATTCTTACAAACTTTAAAAGAAAACGACTCAGTAGACTCAAGTGATTATTACAGGTTTTTTTCACGCATTAAGTATGAAGTTTTAAACAGCAATGGTTATAAGGTTTCTGGCGGTGAGCGCTCTGAATTTAGATTACTTCAAAGTATTAAAGATGCTTATAAATATGACATACTTTTGATAGATGAACCGGAGTCATCCTTTGATAATATTTTCTTGTTGAACAAAGTAAACAAATTGATAAAGGATTTATCTAAGCAAATGCCAGTTGTAGTTGTTACACATAACAGTACTGTTGGCGCGTCTATCGAACCTGATTATTTGTTATACACGAAGAAAGAGGTGAAGAATGGAGAGGTCGAGTACGACATTTATTCTGGTTATCCAAATGATAAGCACTTAAAAAACCCCAATGGGGAGATTCATCCAAATCATACAATTCAACTTAACTGCTTAGAGGCAGGCATAGAACCATACAAGGATAGAGGCAAATCATATGAAATACTTAAGAATTAATGAACTGAAAGCTGAGTATTCTATCGATGGAGAGAAATGGAACTCGATAGAACAGATAACAAAAGAAGATCTGTTATCAATAGTTGATCATGCATTAGAAAACGAGTTTTTTATGGATGACCCACGAGAGAGTAAAATTGGCAATGATGCTCATAAGATAATTTACTCTAATATTTATGAAAAGCTCCTTAAATTGTTTGATGAAAGAAAAGTTTTTAAGGACGAGTGTGATTCACAGTTTAAAGAAGCATTAGAGAAGTATGCCGAGTAACTATCTCACAAAGCAAACTACCCGAATTAACCAAAGGATGGATGTAATTTAGTGTCTAACCATGATAGTAAAATCGCTTGCGATACTCACGGCAGTTCTAATGCAACTTTCATTTGCCAACACTTAGCCAGAGGAGAAGGTTTAGGTTTTAATTTGGGTTACGACCCTGATAACCCAGACGAATTATGCCCTGATGCTTGGTGCGATAAATGTGAAGAAGTATTAGATGCTGAAGGCGAATGGAATGATAAATCAGAAGCCTTCGCTGATATAAAGGTTATGTGTGAGCATTGTTATGAGGAAATCCGCGATAGAAACTGGATTCAAGATGATGATGTTTACCACAATTTAGTCACTGAAAGTTTTGCCTTTATTGAACCTCGCCATAAAGAGTTCCTTGAAAAGTATAATGTTGGCAATTACGAGCGATGGGATTGGTATCAGGAAACAGGAAGGCTTGTGTTTTCAAACAATGGTACTCCTGAATTAGAAGCAGATATTCATTTTTCGGGTTCCTATTCAACTGCGTCAGAATCATGGATGTGGGCATGGGCAAACAGTAGTTTAGATGAAAAAGTGAAAGTGTCTTCTAGGTTAATAAAGGAATTAGGTGAAGATCTTGGTTTGAAACAGTTAGTAACCGGGAGATGGATAGGGACCGAAGTTGATGGTTGGGAAATGACATCGCTTCTGGCAAAAGCAATTGATGCCATAGGTGTATATCGTACACCAACCAGCAATGGTTTTATCTATATGGCTATAACTGACGTTAGGTGG
>NZ_JAGJDY010000012.1 GCF_018100795.1 Alteromonas sp. MMG017
GCCAAAAGCATTAAAGAAAGGCGCTCATTAGAGCGCCTTTTTTGTGTCTTGCGTTTATGTTTTGAGAGGGAGTCGCCCCCATCAGAAACACGGCGTGTACCCATCCATGGGGCCTTCGCTACAGCATCCATGCTGTAGAGAGTTTCAGAGGCGCACAACGCCCTTCCTTCCATAGCGTACCATCGTACGCAGCCACTAAGCTGAGCGGGAGTTGCCCCCATCAGAAACACGGCGTGAACCCATCCATGGGGCCTCTGCCACAGCATCCATGCTGTGGAAGGTTTCTGTTGGGGGCGACTCCCTCTCCTATAAACGCTGACCTGCACGATGAGGTAGTGGCGCGTGAATCCATCCATGGGGCTTTCGCTAAAGCATCCATGCTGTAGAGAGTTTCCGAGGCGCACAAAGCCCTTCCTTCTAAAGCGGGCACCGCACGCACCGACCTCACTTAGGTGAGTGTAACTAATAACCCATCATAAACGCGGTCTAATTCCATCCCTTACCATTAGGTCTATTGCCATATGTTTTCACTAACAAAAGTAAGATTTACTGTGCTTTACTATAAATTTTATAGGCCCTTGCAAGTGCTCTGATTTAACCGCGCCGGTTTAGTAAGGGCGGTGTATTGCATAAAAACAAAGGTATTTGCCATAGTGAAAAGTACATAAATGTTATAGTGTAACAATAGTGTGTGATGATAGATGCAGGCAGTATTTGGTTTAGTCGGGTACACGTAAATCAAGTGCGTAAGTATCAGTACAAAAGAGTGATAAAAATGATTAATAGAAGGCAGTTTTTTAAAGGGGCGGGTACCTTGGCATTTGCTGGGTTGGCATCAAGTGCGCTGGGTAAGGCGAATGCGGGTATGTTGACGCAAACAACCAAAGGTTATGGGCCGCTTGTGCCTGATCCTAAGAAACTTCTCGATTTACCTCAGGGTTTTAGTTACCAAGTTATCTCTGAACTGGGTGATGCCATGAGTGATGGATTACATGTGCCAGATCGTGCTGATGGTATGGGGTGCTTTGCGCTAGGTAATAATAAGGTTGCCTTAGTACGTAATCATGAATTACAGGCCGCTCACTTATCTATTCAGCCGGAATCTATTCAATCTCATACTACTGAATTAGCTTACGATAAATTTGAAAACGGTGTTGCGCTACCAGGGGGCACTACCACGCTGGTTTATAATCTTGATACTAAGGTTGTTGAAAAAGAGTTTGTTAGCTTAGTTGGCACTATTCGTAATTGTGCTGGCGGTGTTACCCCTTGGGGTACGTGGTTAACTTGCGAAGAATCTGTTGATAAACCTAACGGTGTTATTGCTAAAGAGCATGGTTATATCTTTGAAGTGCCCGCTGATGCCGACAAGTTAGTTGAGGCAAAACCGCTTAAAGAAATGGGGCGGTTTAACCATGAGGCGGCTTGTGTAGACCCAGAAACCGGTATTGTTTATTTAACAGAAGACAGAGGCGATAGTTTGTTTTACCGTTTTATTCCTAATGTTAAAGGGCAACTGGATAAAGGCGGCAAGTTACAGGCGTTGCGTATACAAGATGTGCCTCAGTTCGATTCTCGTAACTGGGATAAGGCGCGTATGAATCTGGGCGAATGGTTAAATGTAGATTGGGTTGATTTACATACGCCAGAAAGCCCTAACGATGATTTGCGCGTGCAAGGTTACCAAGCAGGGGCAACACTGTTTGCTCGTGGTGAAGGGCTGCATTGGGGCAACAATGAGCTTTATTTTTGCTGTACCAATGGCGGGGCTAAGCAATTAGGTCAAATAATGCGTTATCAGCCACAGAGCTCTCAGCAGCAAGGCGCGGAAGCTGATTCTGTTTCAAACGCTGAAGCTTCAGGTGGCAGATTGCAATTATTCGTTGAAAGTGACGACGCTAGTTTATTTAACTTTGGCGATAATCTAACAGTAAGCCCTAATGGTCATTTGATTGTATGTGAAGATCAGTACACCGAAGTGGTAGATAATCACCTAAGAGGCGTGACGCCAGAGGGTGATATTTATAATGTTGCCAAGCTTCACGCGCAAAGTGAGCTTGCTGGCGCTTGCTTCACGAATGATGGCAGTGTGTTGTTTGTGAATATGTACTCTCCCAGTAAAACCTTGGCGATCACTGGCCCTTGGATGGCACTTTAACTAACACAATGTTCAAGTAAGTTATTATTGGTAATGTGCTTCATGTTTATGTGAAGTACATTGCTTTTCTACTTTTCTACTTTTCTACTTTTCTACTTTTCTACCTTCTATTTCCTTTCTTTCCTTTTTCCTATCTATCCCTTTCTTCCCTGCCATGGTTGTCACTCTAAATTGGGTTCAAAGATACTAACTTCTTGTTATAAAAATAAAATTTACCTGTTGGTTTAACGACCAAGTAAATCGCCACTTCTCCCCAGTTCGGCCAGGCTAAAATACCAATCGAAAACCTCAATCATTTTTCTATTCTTTAGTCACATCTATAAATTCAATTAACTTAATCAGTTTATGTCGTTTTAATAGTTTTCGCAGAACAGTAATAATACTCGCATCAAACAAGGAGAGCTGTTGTGAGCACTATTTTAAGAAAACTTGCACCACAAAAATTTGTTAGCAAACCGACCCATCCGGTTTGCAACTATGCGAATAACTATTATGGCGACCAAATTTGTGTCGCTCAGAAAAACCCGACCACTAAAACTCGTATTTCAGGAGCAGCATAAATGAAGCGATCGTTTACCCGTAGTATTATAAGTTGTGTAACCGTAGGCATGTTAAGCATGGGCTTAAGTGCTCAAGCAGATACCCTTACTCGTCAAAATGGCGCACCAGTTGGAGACAACCAAAACTCTCAAACTGCTGGCCCATGGGGCCCTGTGCTTTTACAAGACTCTCACCTAATTGAAAAGCTAGCGGCGTTTGACCGTGAGCGTATTCCAGAGCGTGTGGTTCACGCCCGTGGTGTTGGTATTCATGGTTACTATGAAAACTACGAAGATTTATCTGACGATACGGTAGCTGCACCTTTCCAAGGTGAAGGTAAAAAAACCGAAGTATTCGTTCGCTTTTCATCGGTAGTACACGGTCACCTTTCGCCTGAAACGCTTCGTGATCCTCGTGGTTTCGCCGTTAAATTCTACACTGAACAAGGAAACTGGGATTTAGTAGGCAACAACTTCCCTGTGTTCTTTATTCGTGATGCAATTAAATTCCCAGATATGGTTCACGCATTTAAACCGTCTCCGGTAACGAACAAGCAAGATGCTAAGCGTGTATTCGACTTCTTCTCGCATGTTCCAGAATCTACACACACATTAACCATGTTGTTCTCTGACTATGGTACGCCCGCAAGCTACCTAAATATGGATGGTTCAGGTGTTCACGCTTTCAAATTTGTTGATGATGAAGGCAATGTGAAGTACGTGAAATTTACGTGGAAAGCGAATCAACCTATTAAGAACTTCACTGCTGAAGAAGCAATGAAACAACAAGGTATGGATTTCCAGCCACACACCACTGACGTTTACACTCGCATTGGTGAGAAAGGCGAGACAGCTTCATGGGATTTGTATTTGCAAGAACTTGAGCCAGAACAGTTAGACGACTTTGACTTCAACCCGTTAGATACGACTAAAATCTGGCCTGAGAAGTTAGTTTCTTCACGCAAAATTGGTCGTATGGTGTTAAACCGTGTACCTGACAACTTCTTTGAAGAAACTGAGCAAGCTGCATTTGCACCAAGTAACCTAATTCCTGGTATCGAGCCGTCAGAAGACAGAATGTTACAAGGTCGTCTGTTCTCTTATGCTGATACACAGCGCTACCGTTTAGGTGTTAACGCTTACCGTATTCCGGTTAACGCACCTAAAAATGTTGAAATTAACAACCACGAGCAACATGGCCAGCTTCGTACTACATCAACTAACCGTGATGTTAACTACCAGCCTAGCCGTCGCTTAGACTTGAATGAAGATCCAGCATACCGTTACTCAAGCAAGCCGCTTGCAGGTATGACACAGCAAATTCCTTTCTACAAGGAACAGAACTTCAAACAAGCGGGTGAGTTCTTCCGTAACCTTGATAAACAAGGTCGTAAGAACTTAATCAACAACATGGGTGGTGCATTGGCATCGGTACCTGAAGAAGAAATTCGCGTCATCATCAGTGCTTTCATGTACAACGCTGATAAAGACTATGGTACTGGCGTTGCTAAGCTAGCCAAGGTTTCTATCTCGCAAGTACGTGCAGAAGCAAAAGCCCTAATGGACGAGCAAGCAGCCCGTGCTGCAAAAGCTAAGAAAGTAGCGGAAAGCTTAACTGCTCTTATGCAATAAGAAACACTAACTACGAACTCGCCCTACCTATTTAGGTAGGGCAGTTGTAGTTATCAAAAATTATCAAAGACTTCGTTTGAATAACCTGATTTGCCTAGTAGGCTTTTTTTAATATCAACTACTCATATCTATCATTACCAACGTCAACAATAGGAGATCCACAATGCACATCGTTAAACGCACACTATTGGTTTTTACTTTACTGCTGAGTGTGAGCCTATGTCATGCACAAACTAGTGTTGATGACCTTAAAGCACGCTATTTCGACGCTGCCCGCGAGGGAAATGTTGAATTGCTTCAAGCTTTTTATCAAGCGGGTCTTGATGGGAACGTAGCTGATGAGAAAGGTTATACCGCGCTTATTTTAGCGGCTTACCATGGTCATAATGATGCGGTTTCATATTTACTTGGTAAAGACAGCATTAATGCCTGCCAAGAAGATAATAAAGGTAATACCGCTTTAATGGGGGCTATCTTCAAAGGACATCTGAGTGTAGCTAGAAAGCTCATGTTTGCCGAGTGCAATATTGATGAAACTAACGCTCAGGGGCAAACCGCATTAATGTTTGCTAGCTTGTTCGACAGACAATCTTTAGTGAGTGAGCTAATTGAAAAAGGCGCTAACCCACAACATAAAGACTTAGCAGGCAACTCAGTAGCTGATATTGCATTATCGCAAGGCAACTACAATTTGGCCAAATCGCTGAATGAGTTACATGTTAATCGGTGATACCGAAGTAAATAGACATATTCGAAGAACGTAAACGGGGGCATTGCCCCGTTTTTTTATTTTAGGCATACGTACTGCGAAAGACATTCACCATACAAGTGCTCCCCAAACAAGTACTTCCTTATAGAAATACAGCCTAAGTAAGGTTGCTATCCAACTTAAAATAATGGATTAAAAGTAGGGGCAACTCCCTATGGCTGGAGCTAAGTGATGATTAGATACTAAGTATTAGGAGATAAGCCTAATAATACTTATCTCCTCAAAAAAATGTAGAAATAGAACAACTGAAATAAGCCCTAAATTTATAAGTTGGAAACCTTATGAAAATATTTATTACGCTGCTCACGCTTACTATCGCCTCTCCGACATGGGGAGCGCTAATCACGTTTGACTTCAATCGGCTTTCGTTATCCTCTAGCACATCACAGGCTACGGTAACGGGATCTATTACGTTTGATGACACCATGTCAGATTTTAGTGCCTACACGTGGGAAAGCTTTGGTTTTAACTTCGAGTTCGATGGCGATACTTTCTTACTTGACGAAGATCATATTAGCGATATTGAAATTGTAGACTTGGAAGACCTTATATTCGGCGACGATTCCAGCAGTGGGTATGAAGGCTTTGTTTTCTCATTTTTCGATGGAAATTATACATTGGCAACAGGACAAGGCGGTATGGGAGCAGAAGAAACCTGCTTTTTTACTGACACGGATACTCTATGCGCAAATGAATTGTTCAGTTTAACAAGAAGCTCATCTCAAGATGGCGCAGTATCGGTCAGTGAACCACCTTTGCATATGTTTGTTCCACTATTATTAATGGTGCTATTCGCCAGAAAAAGAAAAATATAATAAAAGCATTGGGCGAAAAATGGCCCTAAAGCGCAGCAATTTGTTCCCGCCAATTTACTTGTTTCTCGTAAGTTGGTGCCTCCGCAGCCCCCACATTTTGTGGGGGCTTTTTTATGTCCAGTTCAGTGTTTGGCTAGCTGATTTTATTATACTTATGGTTATAGGGGGAACCCCCCATAGTGTCAGTGCCTCGCTTACGAAATACTCAAAGGGTAAAAACAACGAGGTGTACTATGAAAATTTTAAACAAGAAAAACTTATTAGCCGTTGCGGTAGCGTGCGCTTTACCGGCAAGCATGGTTAACGCAAAAACTTTCGACACAACGCTTGCAGACAAATTGCTAGCGGCGCCATCAGAGCTACAGCAAGTTATTGTCACGTTTGAAGGAAATGGCCCCCTTTCATTAGATCAATTAGACGCACTTGACGTACTGGGTATTACATCAGGTGTTAGCCTTAAGAACCTGCCTATCGCAGGTATTATGGCCACGAAAGCACAAGTTGACGCATTGTACAGTCGCGATGACGTAGTATCAGTTTGGAACAATGATCCACTTGTACTAGAAAATCATGAGTCGACCCAAATAACAGGCGTGCAAGCATTACGAGCAGACCGAGATTTGCGTAATAACGGCATACCTTACTCAGGCCGCGGTATTGGCGTAGTGGTTAACGACTCGGGCGTAGATGGCACCCATTCTGATATTGCTTTTCCTGACCACGTAGTTCAAAACGTACTTGCCCAAGTTAATTTAAATAGTTTTAGCAGCATCTTACCCATCTCTTATATCGAAAATGCGCCTAACTCAGATATCGGTGGTGGCCATGGTACTCACGTAGCTGGCACCGTTGGAGGTAATGGTGCAAAGAGCAGTGGCTTACATGCAGGTGTAGCGCCAGGCGCTGATATTATCGGTTACGGCTCGGGGGCTGCACTATTCATATTAGACACCCTAGGTGGTTTCGATTATGCCCTTACTCACCAGTACGACTACAACATTCGTGTTATTTCTAACTCGTTTGGTAATACAGGTGATGTAGGTACTGATTTTAATCCAGATGATCCAACAAATGTCGCGACGAAAGCATTGGCAGATAATGGCATTATTACGGTGTTTTCAGCAGGAAACTCTGGCTCTGGTGAGTCGACAATTACCGGCAACTTTAAAAAGGCTCCTTGGGTTATCACAGTAGCGGCTGGCGATAAGGAAGGCAATTTGGCTGACTTTAGCTCTCGCGGCGTAGATGGGAAAGGAGGCCAAGTTGTTGTCGATGGTGAAGTGTTTACATGGGAAGATCGCCCCACTATTACAGCACCTGGCGTAGACGTTGTTTCTGCAAGAGCATCAACATCGAGTTTAGGCGCACTAAGCGCTACCGATGATGCTGCGATGATAGAACCCGCCCATTTACCTTTCTATACTGTATCAAGTGGTACTTCAATGGCGGCGCCACACGTATCTGGGATAGTTGCATTAATGCTAGAAGCTGATCCAAGTTTGCAGTGGGAAGATGTGAAATCAATTATTCAACAAACTGCTACACCAATGGCGGGATTGGCTGAATGGGAAGTCGGTGCGGGTTACGCGAATGCTTATGCCGCCGTGAATGCGATTGTTAACGGCGTTGAAGTATATGGTGATACGTTAAAGTTAGACCGAAAATTTAACGGTTTTGCCAATGTATCGGAAGGCGAAAGTTTTACTTTGCCAACCACATATCTTCCTGTTGGTGAGCCACCGGTAGAAACCTTCGATGTGGGCCCTGACGTGTCTATGGTATTGGCAAGTGCTACCATTGAAACGGCAACGGCCTTTGTACTAGAAGACCCTGCGGGCAACCGATATGGCTCAGGTATTGGTTTGCCGCTTTTGGGCTCTTCAGTAGGTACTGCAGCGCCTGGTATGGCAGGGCAGTGGAAACTATATAGCAGCGGTATTGGAAGCGTCAGTGGGATATCTGTTGATCCGCTGGGCGTAACTAATGGTGTGGGAATTCCCTCTACTACAGACGTGAATATTCGATTACTAGAAACTTCTGGTTATGTCGGTATTGACGATGTTGCAGGTCACCCATCACAGTCATACGTTGAATACGTCATAGCTAATGAATTAATGGATGCTACCACTGATGGTTTTAAGCCGGACGACGCACTTACCCGTGTTGAATTCGCTGATGTACTTACTCTAAGTAATAGCGTGCGCCAGTCGATTGTTGGCAATACTGCGATGTTTTTTGATGTGGATTCAGCGTTTGCTGGAGCGGTTAACGCCGTCACCTCAGAAGGGGGCGTGTTGAGCGATCTCACCTTTAGCGAGAGCCCTCTCATGCTTACCGGTGGTAGCGAGCATTTTGGCGCTGCTGATACTGTGACCAAAGAAACCATGGCCTATTCTTTAATACAGGCATTAGGGTTAGAAGCGTCGGCACAATCTTTCGATACGGCTGAAACGCTGGTAGCCATTGTATTTGACCAAGCAGTACCCGTTGCCGATAGTGAACTTATTGTGCCTGAAATGCGCGGCTATGTGCAGCAAGCATTAGCCATGGGGTTAATGCAGGTGCAAGTGGAAGTAGAGCAAGGGCCATTTGATTTAGAGCCAACACTGGTGGCTTACTTCAACCCTACTGATGAAGTGACACGTGGAGAAACAGCCTTCGTGGTGACTCAGGCTCATCAGTTGTAAAAGCAATCGCTATTCAAGAAGGCCGGCTTTGCCGGCCATTCTTATTAGTTCGGCTGAACTGCTCAAGTTGAGTTTCTTGTATATATTACTTCGGTGATTTTCAGCGGTTTTCAGACTCATATTCAATAGCTCACCTATTTTTTTGCTGGTATTACCGGCAGCAACCAAAAAGAAGACTTCACGTTCACGGCGCGTTAGTACACTCAATGGGCTAACATGTTTTTGAAATTGCTCATCCTCGCAATCACCCACTCTGTCGGGGAAGAATGTTTGCCCTGCTGCTACTTTTTTTATGGCTTCAACAAGGACATCGCCAGATGATTCTTTTAATACATAACCTTTAGCCCCTGCATCACGCATGGCTTCTACATACTCAACTTCGTTATGCATCGACAACACAAGTACTTTGGCATCGCATCGCTGGGAAAGTATTTTATCAATGGCCACAAGGCCACTCATTCGAGGCATGGAGATATCCATAAGAATGACATCGGGTGAGAGTTTAACCACCGCTGAAACAAGCTCGACGCCGTCATCGCATTCACCGATAACGCTGATGTTATCAGTGGCATTTAACATTTGTGATACGCCTTGGCGCATTAATACATGGTCGTCTGCGAGCACTACACGAATTGTCATACGGGTACCGTTACTGTTGTTCTTGTGCCTTGACCTACAGCCGACGTTAACACTAATTGTGCGTTGAACGCCTTAGCGCGATCTCGAATACTCGATAAGCCCACACCGGGTTCTACGGATGTTTTATCAAATCCGTCACCATTGTCCACAATATCTAAGCGAATAACATTATTATGAAAGGCAAGACTTAGCGTAACTTTGCTCGCGTGGCTGTGTTTTATGGTGTTCACCAAGGTCTCTTGTGCAATGCGAAAGAGTAAAATACTCACGTCTTTAGTAATGCCTGCTGGAATATCAATGGTGCACTCATATTCAATATCCTCAGAGGCAAGCAAATTACGACAAAGCCAGCTTAACGCAGGTTTTAGCCCCAAGTCGTCTAAAATGGTAGGGCTCATCAACCTAGACAATTGGCGCACATCATTTAACGCCATTTCAGCCAAACCATGCAAGTTTTCAAGTTCAGGTGACTCTGTTGACAAAGCCTGCAAGCGTCGAGTAAGCCCTGTTAAAAGCTGACCAATACCATCATGTAATTCACGGGATAGCTTTGCCTTTTCAGATTCTTGTTGCGCCCATAGCCTTTTAGCGAGCTGTTGGAGTGTAGCTTGTTCATCATCAAGTCTGTTTTTAAGCGAGTCTTGAAGGGCTCGAATTGAGGCGAGCTGCTGCTCAATATCACTCAAGGTAGGCCTGCCTATATTCTAATGCTTGCGTTTCCGAAAGCTGCTCAAGCCATTGTGAACGCAAGGCTTTTAGTTTTGCTTCGTATTCAGGAAATACTGAGTAGTAAACATGATTGCGCCAGTAGTCTGGATGAACGGCTAATTGTTGCGCTAGGGTCTTGGCTAGCTCAGTTTTGCCAGCCCTAACTTCAAGATATAGCCAATGCAGATAGGACTGATAATAAGTTGGCTTGATAAGCGTATTAATCGTCTGCATCACTTCGCTGTTAGGTTTAAGGTTCAATCGATGTTGAATATCCAACAAAATTTTAAGTTCTGTCACTACAGGAATATGAGAGGTGTCAAAAGACGGGCTAAAGTCGGCTGTATTTATTGGTTGTTGCTGATGCTGTAATGCTAATAGTAGCCACTGCATAACAGCATGCTGATCGCGCCTTTCTTTAGCTGCTTCGCTGTCGATACTTGAAAGCACATCTTTTAAACACGGCCAGTCAGCTGTACGAAGACAGACTTCGCCATGCCATAAACTCACTTCAATCAGTGCTCTTGTATCTGAAGCACGCTCAGCCAATTGCTTAGCTTGCTCTATTTGGGTGAGGGCTTCACTTAACTTACCATTACTAAAATGGAAGTAACTAAATAATAAGTGGTTCACCATTTTTTCTTGATCGTTTTGCTGGCTCAACTTATTATCAACTTCAGAAAGATAGCGGGTAGCGGCGTTATTATCACCTTTTACTAAACTTAACTGTGCCAAGTTCTGATACGTTCGAAGCAGATGAGATTGGTCGTTGTTTCTCTCAAATAAAGTTTTGGCCTGCTGCCAATAAATATCTGCAAGTGACAAGTCGCCAATCAAAAAATGCATATAAGCCACATTGCTCATACTTTCTGGTTTTAGTACTTTGTCATCGATTTGAACCCGAATATCTAAGCCTCGTTTATAGTGCAATAAGGCTTTTTCGAACTCACCTTGTTCTTCATAGAGAAAGCCTAACGTATCATTGATGTGAGCTTCTTGTTCTAGATCACCGATATCCATTATTAGTGACAAAGCCTCTTTTAACGAAGACTCCGCTAGGTCGACTTTGCGAGTAAGTGATGCTGCAATCGCTAAATTGGCAAGTGTTTTAGCGCGCTCAGAAGGTTGAGATGTCGCATCTCTAAGTGATAGCGCGTCTTGAAAATACGATGCTGCAGTACCGTGTTCTGCAATACGTAAATGAGCGATACCAAAAGCATTAAGTACTAAGCTTTCACCTTCCTTGTTTTTGACTTTTCTAAACGCAACTAGCGCTTGAGTAAGGGTTTCACTAATGGCAGTGTCAATGTTGCCCCCCATTATTTGCAAACGCGCAAGTTCAAACCAAAGTTGGCCATCATTAGGCCGTAATTGCAACGCGGCTTGGTAATCGTCCATGGCCAACAGTGGCTCGTTAGCCCACTGATGTATATCGGCACGCATGGCAAGCAAGTCGGCTCGATTCGGGTAAAGGCTAATTAGCGCATCAATAGATTGCTGGGCCAACGAAAGATTATCATCTAATTGCGCCCGAAGTAGTTCTCCCTGCAAACGCCAATAGTCGCCAATATCGGGTATTGCCATTAAGATATCGAGAGACTCTCTAGCGACCAAAATATCGTTATTATTGAATGCTAGCTCAGCGTGAGCTAACCACCCCCCAGGATAATCGGGTGTGCTGGTTATCATTGCTTCAATAGCATCGTCACGGGCCAGAGGCGGTCCCGCCTGCCACGCATCATGTAACGCACTTAAGTAACGCAAGTCTGGTGTGTCTACCTCGGTGTTTAAGTGAGAAAACAGTGCTTCAACGAGTTTGTCGGCGAAGGCATCTAAATCGTCAGCCAAGCTGTTGGTCGTAATAGAATGACTTACTGTAAATATCTGTGTATTGGCTGGCATGCTAAGTACACTGGCGTGAAGTAAGTATGATTGGCTGCTAGTGGGAGTTGCATTAAGTAGCAACAGGCTGTCGGTGCCAAGGATTGCGCTGAAATCCACTCTATCATTGTCACTGTCCATAGGGGACAGTGCTAAATTTCGAATTAGCGTCGTGCTTTCGTTTTCGCCGACAAGCGCAATATCAGGGTGAGTTGAAAGAGGGTAGCGAAGTAAATCACTAATGGTGCCTAATAGTGGATAGTTGTTGTCGTGAATTATAGCCAGTTGTAGTGTTTTATTACCGAATCCATCTGGATTAGGTTTCGTTTTATTCACCACAACGGCAATCGTTGCTAACACAAGCAAAAATATTGTGAATGCGGCGACGAATTTTGACGATGAAACAGGCGTATCAGCTTGGGTCAACGCTTGTGTTAGGGTAGGGCGCTTTTCTGGAATTTGATGGGTAAGGTTGCTAATAAACTGAGTTTGCTTTCTAAGCCACAGGGTGTCAGATAACGAAAATGAAGACAACGCCACACAACTGAGCATATCGTTAAGCACTTTACCGGCACTGTAGGTATCAGAAAATTCCCCTGCCTTTCCTGAGTGAATCACCTCTGGGGCCGAGTACTGTAAATGGCCGCTCGTTTGCTCGCCATTTTTTTCCAATTGGCCTATGCCGAAATCAATGAGTAATAAATCATCATCTGCATTAATAAGGATATTGTCGGGCTTTATGTCACCGTGCTTGATATCGACACTTTGGCAGGTGGCAATTGCATCAAGTAATTGGTGCGACCATTTTTGATATGTTTTGCGAGAAATAGGGCGTTGAAGGCGCTCGAATAGCGGCTCACCTTCTATGTATTCCATAGTGAAAAAGGCGTAATAGTCGTCGGCAAATACATCGTGAACACGAATAATATTAGGGTGTTGAAGTTGTCGAGCAATAACAACTTCATTACGAAGAACCTGCATACTGGCTGGATCGGTAGCGGCACCAGGAATGAGTTTCAGTGCTACATCAACCGCAAGTAACTCGTCTTTGGCGGCATATACACAGGCCTGAGTGCCTGCTCCTAGCTGTTGAATGATGCGAAACCTATCAGCAAGAATGGTTCCGGAGGCAAGTCTAGGCCCTGATGGCAAAGCCTCAGTTTGAAAATGTTCAGGCGTTGAAGGTATATTCCCCGGCCCAGTCAAACGCATCTCCACACTACAATTACTACAGCATAGGTATCATCTCGCGCGTTATGCTGGGCTTATCGCAACGAGTGAAACCGATATTATTCTAATTAATTAGAGAAAGTTTATGCTCTATGGCGTGGAATAACAAACGAAGAGACAATAAATTGGCGAGAGACTTGGCAAACTCGATGTCCGTGTCGGTGAAATAGCGTCTTCCCACTAGGGAATCTGCGTATAAAACGCCTATTGGTTTATCGTCTATGCAAACAGGCACACTAATAGCGGCTTGAATACCATTACGAATAATACTTTGTTGCGCGTTTAGCGAGTCATCAACAACAATATTGCCTACCGCCAGCACCGAATTTGTTTCCATCGTGCGTTGAATAATAGTGCGGCTTCCGGTGAAGTTTTCCGCATTCATCCAGGGCTCGTAACCTAAACCAAACAATGCTTTATTTTCTTCATCAAACAAGATGAGGGAGGCGCGCTCGCAGGCTAACGATTGAATTAAACATTCGCGAGCGATATGAACTAACGCACTACTGTCATTACAGTTTTGAAGTTGGTGTTGATAGCGCTTTAATTGCCGCTCTCGCCATACACGTTGACTATCTAACTGAATGACTTTGTTATGCTCAACTGGTGTGAGTTGGCATGAAATGGGGCCAAAAAACAAATGCTGGGGTTTATTAATGGCAATATTTTTAACTGGCATGCCACCACTGAAACAGCCCGTTGAACTGGTATCGTTTAATTGCCATAAGTGGTCGTTAGTCGCCTGTAATTCGGCATGCAAGCGAGAGATTTGAGGGTGCGCTATGACAATGTCAGCATTGTGCGCACGACCTATTCGATACTGCCTGCCCTCAAAAAGTACGTGCTCTGCTACGCTGCCATTAGGTTGAGATACTGCAATTTGCAATGGCATAACAAGGCTCCATATAACCTGCGATTTACAGTGTGCGTAAACTAAAACGCAGGGTCTGCAATTGTGTCAGCAATATCCCTTTTGCGTTTACCACGCTACCGTTAGCAAGCCATACATCAGGAATTTGACTGCCAGATGCACTATCAACAACCGAAATTAGGCTATCCACTGCAGTTAATGCAGCAGCATCATCATCTATCGCCAATGCATTTTGAATATCGTTAATGCCACTATCTAGCGCACCTTGAAGTAGCAAAGAAATATCGCTTCTATTGCTATTAACGGTTTGGCTGATTTTACTGACTTTATCGCTAATGACTACACTTGGCGCGCGAGTATCAAGCAGAATAATAAAGTCCGAGAATTGTCCTGTACTGCCCCTTGCGCGAAGACTACCGGAAGATGTCAGTGTAGTAATATCTTCAAAAGTGCCATCTGCATGAGAGGTAAAGAGTCGAAATGGAATGGTAGGAACGTAATGGAGGGCCTTAGTATAAAGCTCAACCATGGCTACGCCTTCAAAACCAAAACCCGAATCTGCTTTTGGTGATATTGATACCAATACAGGAAAGCCAGATGTCGCGCTGGTTAATAATGAAGGTAGACGGTCAGTAATTAATAAGTCACTGGGGTCGAGAAGCTCGGCCGTAATGTCAAAGTTACTCGCATGAAGACCAATACTATTTTCAAACTCGATGGTGAGATCGACTTCAATTGCAGTAGTCAGTGATAATTTGGCTTGTATGCGGTTATCATCAACCGTAAGTATGTTCGGTAGAACGATTTGAGCTTGGGCGGTAGAAAACAACATTACCGCAAGGGTAATAACGCTGACTAAGAGCTTAAACTTCATTTGAGATATTTTCATAATACCAATCTCTATTAAACCTTGTTTAAAAAGTAACCCGAAAAGGTACTGTTATCAACAACTATAACAGCACCATTTTTCATTCAGCTGTTATTACTCATAGTATTGGGTAAACAATCTTGATGAAAGAACAGCGTAGTGGGCGCGGGTTACCGTCGACTCAGGATCAAAACTTGCTGTTAGCGTTGGGGTAACGCTAAAAGGGCTTTGTTCAGTACCAAAGGAGACATTAATTAGCGACATCGTAATGGCGAGTTGGACGTAGCCTTTTAATTCCGCTGGAATTTGATCTTGATCGGCGAGAACTATCTGTTCACCACTGTAATCGACAATAATGTCGGCATCAGGGTCGAAACTGGTGGCAACCGACTCTAACCCTAGCATTTGAACCATAGCATAAGCCGTGTCTAACTTACTCATTACACCAAACGGGTTGGCACTACCGTCTTCACTATAAAGCACGGGCGATTGTGTGCGTAAGTTGTCTTTTAATGCGCCGCCACTCACCATAACCGACTCAACAAACGCTTTATCAAAGCCTGGAACGGCACCAATGTTAGGAACGTCTTCGTTTAATAAGTCACGGTATTGTCTTACGGCGCCACCCATTACCGCATAGCGGGCAAAGTCTTTGCGTTTTAAGCCAGCATCTGGATAAAAGCCTCGGTTGTTAAGGGCATCCATTAATCGCTCACTGATCGCAAATTCAATCGCGTTTTGTTGTGCGTGGCCTTCAATATCATCAATGCCTTCATAACCACCACTTTCTTCAAACGATACCGTTACTTCAAAGGTTTCAGGAATACCTGGTCCATTAGTGATGGCCAGAGGGTCTGCTTGAATACCAGAAAGCGATGTTAAGCCGTAGGCATAGATTCCCCAAGTGCCTGGCATTGCTGGGGCAGACACACGCATAGTGGTACTTAATACTGGCGTAGTAAGGTTACCAAAATACTCGGTACCATCTGGGGCAACTAATACCAATTTCGTTAGGTTTGCTAAGGTACTGGCAGAGGCTTTAACGAGTACTTCGCTTTCGCCGACCTCAAAGATCTTTACTTCAGGTTCTCCCACTGGTGCATAGAACACGTCGAACACTTCTGTACGCTCACTGGTTGATACCAATGCATTAGCTTTGAAGGTTTTCGACGGTAAATTATTAACGGTTAAGCTGTGAGACATATCATAGTCGAGTGCAGCGGCTACTGCAGAGCGAGCATTAACGTAACCCGCTCCGACTTCCCAGCGTTCGTAACCTGGCATATTTGTGGCGGTTTCTTGCAAAATTTGTTTAATTGAAGCGTTGTCCAAAGATGGGTTTGCTTCAAGTAGCAGTGCAATGATGCCTGACACGTGGGGCGTTGCCATAGAGGTGCCTGAAATCATGGTATAGAACGGTAGGTTCTGTACTTCAATGGCATCAATATCTGCTTCACCACCGTTGGCCGCTAAGTTCGTTGTTGCTCGGGTAGAAACAATATCTACACCTGGGGCAACAACGGAAACCTCGTTGTTATATGTCCACTCGGTACCATCGGGCATAGTAAAATTGCCAGACTCGCTGTTGAGTCCCCGCGAAGAAAAGTCTGCCAAGCCACCAAATTTATCGCCAGCACCTACCGATACACCCCATGGAATTTGCGCATAAGGATTATGTGAATCTTCACCTGGACCATCGTTACCAGCAGCGAAAACACTGATCATACCTAGCTTATGAGCCTTATATGTTGCTAAAGATACAGGCCCTAATGGCTCGTACTTGCCGCTTGAACCCCAAGAGTTACTAATGACTTTAATTGGGTTGTCGTAGCTATAAACATTATTAATGGCAAAGTCGAAACCGCCAATGGTATCTAGTAAAAGCACTGCCCCACCGGAACCATAGCCAATAATGTCAGCATCAGGCGCGGCGCCTACATATTTGCCATCCGACATGCTGCCGCTACCAGCAATAGTGCCTGTTACGTGGGTACCATGACCTGAGTTAAGGTCGGTGTTAACTTGTCCTCTCAAGGTCAATCCATCAGTCACACCGGTAATGCCAATCACAGAAGCATGGGTAAGGGCTTGTACATTTTCTACCACGGTATCACCGAAAAAATGATCTTGGTGCGATGCATCAATACCCGAATCAATCACCATTACCGTAGAGCCTTTGCCGGTAAATTCCATACCGTTTCGCTGAATAAAGCCTTCGTTCTGCAAGTCTGCAACACCGGTAATTTCGCGAGCATCTGCGTTATATAACTTCATTTTTCGGTTCGCAAATACAGAGCGAACGCCGTCAATTTTTGCAATGGCATCTATTTGTGCCTTTGTGGCGATAACACCAACGATGGGCAATGATTTAAATTGAACGCCCTCTGAAATGCCGAGATTTAAGAGTTGTTGTAATTGAGATTCGGCTAAAGGGTCTAGCTGATCGTAAGTCACGACCGCCATAAGTGAGTCGTTTACATCAAGCGTGGTGAGTGTGTCGGTAAGCTGAGCGCCAATGTAGGCATCAGCTAACGTGTGAGCCGCTGGGCTTGCGAGCATGGCCGCAGCTAAGGTAGATAGGGCAAACTTTTTCATTATTCTCTCCAAAATGAGACTGCATGTTTATGTGGATATTCCCGTGATAAGACTGTCATCTTCATCGGGTATCCTTTGCAGCAAGGTACGCCCTTATAATGTCGGTTTGTTTTTTGTTCGAACATAGGGGTTTCACCCTATATGTCAGCGAGCATTGATATTGGCTGCAATGACTGGGCACTTTGCCGGGGTTAGTACTAATGTAAGTTCTGGTAGAAGCTCCAATAAAAGCACCTGTAAACATGCCGTATAGCAGTTGCGCTAAATAGCTGGTTTTAGGCTATCTTCAATACACGCAATCGCTTTTGATACGCCCTGCCGTTGATGGAAAACATTGTCTAGGAGAAATACCAAAAATGAAGTTTGACTCTATAAAATCTAGGCTTGTACTAATGACACTGATTTGTGTTGTTGGAATGGGCATGCTGGTGGTCAGTCAGCATTATTTTACGCAGCGGCTAATTGAATTAAACCAGCAGCGGGATTTATTGCTTCGTATGGGCCAAGACTTACTGCAAATGCGACGTCACGAGAAAGACTTTCTGATGCGCCATCAGCAGGAGTACTTTCAGCTATTTATTGAGCGTTCTGAGAGTTTTAGTGCTCGGCTTAATCAGCTTACCCCTTTAATTAGCGATTATGATATGCCTACGTCGCAATTAGGAAACTTAGCCGAGGGAGTACATAAATACCAACAACTTTTCCAACAAGTGGTTACGTTACAAACCGAAATAGGGCTGGTGCCAACATCTGGTTTGTTAGGGCAGATGATTGAGACTGAGGGAGCATTGCTCAGTCAGTCGTATTTTGACGTTGGGTCGAATGCGCTCATTCAACTTGATGGCGCAAGGTTGGCCATTCGCGATTTTCAGTTAACCCACAATAATTATTACGCTACCCTTGCCATTCAAAATATAGAGCGGCTGGCACAGGTGCAAAGCACGGGTAAGTCTGCACAGGTAGACGAATTACTCGGCTTATATAAAGAAGCGGTGGGAGCACTTGCTATTGCCCATCAAACATTAGGCCTTACACATAATGAAGGTTTGGTAGGGCGCTTTCGGCGACAAGCTCACAGTGTCGAGCAGCAGCTCACGTTAATCGACCAAGCTCTACAGCCTATTATTGAAAACCAAGAGCAAAAAGTAAAAATTTACAGTATCAGTATTGCGGTGCTCACCTCGGTGCTTTTAATTTTAATCCTAGTGAAGAGCTTCGCCACATTTCACCGCGCTTTTTCTAATTTCGTTATGTTCTTCTATCGGTGTAAGCGCCAATATCAGCGAATGGATCCGAGGAAACTCGGTTTTGCTGAGTTCAAATCGTTGGCTGAACTTGCCAATGAAATGGTAGAGTCTCGTCAAGCAATTGAAGAACGACTCGCTGTTGTGGAAGCAGAATTAGCACAAAAGCAGAGAAAACCAGAGACAAGTTGAAGGTAGGTGAACGTAGATATGCAATTTAACAAATTAGGCGGTAGCGACTTATCGGTATCGGATATTTGCCTTGGAACCATGACATGGGGTATTCAAAATACTCAGCAAGATGCCGATGAACAATTAGCAATGGCGATAAGTCATGGTGTGAATTTTATCGATACCGCCGAAATGTACCCTGTACCGCCGAACGATAAAACCTATGGTGATACCGAACGGATTTTAGGTAACTGGTTAGCAAGAAATCAATCAGCACGTGACTCGCTTGTTATCATGACAAAAGTTGCCGGAAGCGGCTTGAGCTATATAAGAGAAGGCGGTCCTATTACGGCAAGTGCCGTTGAGACGGCACTGAATGATTCGCTTAGCCGTTTAAATACCGACTACGTTGATGTCTACCAGTTACATTGGCCAAACCGCGTTACCCCACACTTTGGAAAGCATTGGCCTGATCGCGCTAACCCTACCAAAATCAATAAACAGCAAGAAATCGATGGCATGCGAGATATTTTAACCGGTATCAAAAAAGCGCTCGATGCTGGAAAAATTCGCCATTGGGGACTATCCGATGATACCCCTTGGGGTATACACACGTTTTTGACGCTGTGCAAAGAAATGAATATTCCTTTACCAGTTTCTATCCAAAATGAATTCAGTTTGCTGCATTTAAAAGATTGGCCGTACCTTATTGAAATGTGCGCGCTTGAGAACATTGCCTACCTTCCGTGGTCGCCGCTTGCTACAGGTATGCTAAGTGGTAAGTACATGAACGGTGATAGACCTAAAGGTTCTAGATGGACACTGGTTCAGCGCCAAGGGTTATTCAGAGACAAAGAGCCCGCTCGTGAAGCCACCGCTCGTTATGTTGAAATTGCCAAGCGAGCAAAGGTTACTCCATCGCAATTGGCTTTAGCATGGTGTAAACAAGTGCCAGGTGTGACTTCTACCATTATTGGCGCTACTACCACTAATCAGTTGGCTGAAAACTTATCTGCGTTCTCACTTAACCTTGATGAAAGCACACTGAAGCAAATAGGTGAGGTGGTTCGCCGCCATCCGTTAGGTTATTAGATACTGGTAACAAAAGGTGCAAACGTTAGAGCGTAAGTTTCTAATATTACGGGCCAAGTCATAACGACTTGGTGCCAGCCCTAAACACAGCCTGTCTTACCCAAGCATTGCAGTAAGGTTATAAATTGCGGTGATTTTATACTGTCGACGTTGGTCATTTATCTGTCACAACTTCGTCATAGTATGAATTCACTGTTATTTATTGACTGTTATTTTCTATGTCTCTATCAGATTCACCTCTTATTTGTGAAACCGAAACCCAGCATGGTAACTGGCGCCGTTGGCTACTGCTTATTGGTCTAGTGTATTTAATGTTGTTGGCCGTTAGCATGATAGGAAGCGGCTTCAAACTTGCCGCAGGCGATCAAGCTAAAACACTATTCACGTTTGCTAGTAACCCCATCATGGGGTTGATTATTGGCATGGTGGCTACCGCGCTCATTCAATCTTCAAGTACGGTGACTTCCATTATTGTTGGTATGGTAGCGGGTGGTTTACCTATCACCATTGCCGTGCCCATGATGATGGGAGCGAATATTGGCACCAGTATCACAAACACACTAGTTAGCCTTGGGCATGTCGCCAGAAAAGATGAATTCCAACGAGCATTTAACGCCGCCACTATTCACGACTTTTTTAACGTGATGTCAGTGTTTATATTTCTGCCTCTTGAAATGGCGTTTGGCATTCTAGAGCATACCAGCGCCTTTGTAGTGTCTATGCTAAATGCAGGTGGCACAATGGGGATTGATGGCTTTAACCCAATTAAGGCAATCACCCAGCCTGCGCTTAGTATCGTAACAGGCATGGTAAGCGGTTTACCTACTGTCTATCCCGGTATCGCCAAAATCATCCTTGGTATTGGGCTTATTGTTACTTCAATTACCTACATGGGGAAAATTATGAAATCCCTCATGGTGGGTAAAGCAAAAGATATTTTGCATAAAAGTATCGGAAAGGGGCCTATTTCGGGAATCTCATCAGGCGCGCTAATGACAGTGTTAGTACAGTCTTCCTCTACCACCACCTCGCTGGTGGTGCCATTAGTGGGCAGCGGAATATTAAAAGCAAAAGATATCTATCCGTTTACGCTGGGCGCGAATGTTGGCACCTGCATTACGGCGTTAATTGCGGCGCTTGGTGTGGTGGGTGTGAATGCAGGTGTTGCATTACAAATTGCCATTGTGCATTTGCTGTATAACGTTTTTAGCGTGGCGTTAATTTACGGTACGCCTATGTTACGCAATATTCCGTTAGATTTGTCTTACAAGCTATCGGTAATTGTGGCCGAGAAAAAGTTTTATGGGGTCGCTTATATTGGTGGGTTATTTTTCTGTATGCCGCTAGGTATTATTTTTATATCAGTGTAGCTTTTCCCACCGCTGTTATAGCCGCGAACTAAGGCTGGTGCTTACTTTGCACCTGCCTTATGTTGTTTTAAAGTTTATAGCCTTAAAATGTGTAGCGCTAGAACGTTGTTATGTCGGCGCTACTTTGCCCAAACACAAACATATTGCGCTTTCCACATTGCGCCATATGGTTGCTAGAGGCATAAGGCGTACCGGACTGTGTTACGTCGCTTTCCCATCCTTGCCCATTTTTAATAAACGCTTTTAATTCGAACCAACCGTCTACGGTTTTACTGCAATCCATTTGAACATCGAGCATCCAATAATGATCGCCCCATACGTTTGACGGGGTTTCTCCAAAACCATCGCTAGCCACGGTTTTCACTGCGCCCCACGATGAAGGCCAATTGTTGGTAGTCCAATCAAGCGCGCTGCCTTGTGCTTCGCTACTCTGGCTAGCTTCAACACCGTACCAATCAAGGTAATTGTCGTTGGCTTTCCACGGTGCCGTCGTGGTGTTGCGCATATTGTTGTGGGTAATGGGAATGGCACACGCATAGTTACTTGTTGTACAAGAGATTCCTAAATTTGATGCAGCATAGTCATGATCAATTCCGCCTCGAATAAACATGTCTTGTCCACTTTCGGTGGTGGCTTGTACAAAAATAACAGTGCGTTGCCAATCTGCATTGGGGTCGTCTGTGGTCAGCATTGCCCCTTGATGAATAGCAATGGCTTCCCATGAAGCAATATTTACGGCAACAGAGCCATCGGCGGCAACGGATATCACATCACCGCTACATTGGGTTTTGGCTGCATTAATATTACCGGTTAACACGTTGCAATATTGACCCGGCGCCATGGAGGTGGGAAGCGTGGTATTCATGGCATAGCTTTCTTTGTTAATGGCTACAAATCCACTGTCTGCGCGACCAAAGGCGATTTGGTTGCCGCCATTGCTCCACCAGTCGGTTACGACGAAATCATCTGAAGTGTGGTCTCTGAAATCAACGCCGCCTGTAATATACGACCAACGATGTTCGCATTTCCAGTTGTCAGCAAAGCATTCCAGTGTTCCGTTGTTATGCACGGGTACTGATGGTGCGCCGGCATCGGTGTCGCCATGGAAGTCGTAACTCGACATGACTTTGGGGTAACCATAAGGCCAAGCCAGCATAAAGATATTCGCTAGGTCGTATAACCGTCCGTCTTCAAAGGTAATAACGTTACCGCCTCCACCGTGACCTCGTTGATTATCATGGTTATCGACGAAAACCACGGCTTGATAGCTAGGCATAAAGCCCCACGCTTCACCGAAGTTACTTAGCCAAGCAAGTGATCCATTGCGAAAAACATTGCCAATTTCAACTGAGTATTTAAATTCGGTCACCAGACCATTTGAGAAATACTCATTAGCACCAACTGCCTCACCGCCTTGATCTATTACTTCTTGAAACACGAGGGGAGAGCCGTTGACCTGATTGATTATGCTCGATATGTCGACCGCAGGCATATGTTTAGAGGCATCCAGTCTAAATCCAGCCACGCCTATATTTACCAAGTCATTAAGATAGTTTGCTAGAGTGCTTTGTACGTAACTAGACTCGGTTTTCAAGTCAGCCAAACCGACTAATTCACAGTTTTGAACTTGCCATCGGTCTCCATAGTCATCAACCGAGCAGGTGTCATGGAAATCTTGAAGCGAATACATTGGATAACTTTTATTCCCAAAGGTATTGCCGTTTGTTCCCGTACCCGACCCTGCAGCCATATGATTGATGACGGCGTCAACGTAGATATCTACACCCACAGCATTGCAGCGCTGAACCATATTCGTAAAGTCTGCGCGAGACCCTCCGCGACTTTCTAAATCGTAGCTAACAGGCTGGTAACGAGCCCACCACTGAGGAACATTAATATGTTCATTCGGCGGCGACACCTGCACAGCTGCATAACCATTTTGGCTTAAATAAGTTTCGCATTCGGTTGCTACATCCTGCCAATCCCATTCGAATAAGTGCACGAATGTGGAGGGCTGTGAATGCGCAACGGGGGAGGCTATACCACAGCCTAGTAGGGTAGCAACTGCACTGGAAGTCAGCAATTTACGGTTGATCATAAAAGAGTCCTGGTGGCGTTGTTTAACTGCGTGAGAAAACTAACTAGACACTAGAGTGTAAATTAAATGTAAACAACGTGAATACGTATGCAGGCAGATAAGAATAAAAAGGGCGCCGAAAGAGGCGCCCGTAGTCATTACTGGTAAGTATCAGATTAAAAAGCGTATTTCGCAGAAACCTGTAGACGGTTCATGTCACCTTCCAACCCTTCCTCAATTTCGCGATGTGCAAACGCATACTCAGCGCCAAAAGTAAGTGCTTTGGTGGGTGAGTAGAGAAGGTTAGCCCGTGCACTATAGCTGCTTTCCGTCACACTAAGACCGGTAAGCGCTGTATCGTTATCAATATCCAATGCTGAAAACATGAAGCTGCTTCGCATTTTGTCGTTCCAAAGGTGACGGTAGGCGATAGCATAACCCGTTGAATCGATAGCTTCTAAATCGCCATCGGCAGTAATGACTGCCCCATTAGCTGCATTTAGTGCGGTGTATCTACCCATTCCTTGGCCTGTATTCACCATAAAGCGAATATCATCGCCGCTCGACAGTTTGTATTTTCCTGACAAGGCAACGCCGTAACTGGTTTCATCGGCGTCAATGCCACTGCCGTCATCATATGAAAGCTGGCGCACAAGACCTGCTATTTTTACGTAGCCCCAGTCTTGTTTCGCGGTGTAAGCCGCTACAAAATCAGGTACAGCATTGTCGTCAGCCACAATACGCCCACCGCCACCATTAGGTGTGACGGTAGTTTCAGGATTTTCTAAAGCCAACTGTAGGCCACCGTTGGTGTATCGCACCATGACTTGTCTACCGAAAGTAATACCGTCTGTGGTACCAATGAAATCAAGAGATTCCGGTAGGGAACCCACGTCCATAAATGTGGTCCATGTTTGACCCACTAGCCATTCTTTATACTGAATGTAGGCGTGGCGAACACGAGGAGTATAAGAGTTACTAATACGTTCATCACCACCGCTAGTGACGATAAAATCTAATTCTAATACCCCTTTGATTTCGTCACCTTCTGCTGTTGGCGTGTTGGTGCTAAATCTAAAGCGGGATTGACGAATATGTGCATCGAATTGGGTGCCTTCATCGCCGCCTGAAACCGGAGTCAGCGAGGGTATGTAAAAATCTCGACCAATACTACCGGAACCCAATGTGCCCTCAGAGTAGTTGCTCACCATAGCGTCGGCTTTTATGTAGCCGGTAAATTTAACGCTGGTATCGCCTAAGTCAGCGGCGCTAACGAGAGTGGCGCTAGACGCTGCAAGTGCTAACGATACGGCTAGCACTGAGTTTTTTATTGTGGCTTTCATTATATTTGCCCTAAAGTGTGGTTAAATAAATGTAAATTCAAAGTTAACTCCTATAGGTTTGCCGACCTTGCTATAAATTGAAATAAGCTAATGGTCGCATACGACTATAGTCGTAATTGATGAGCGGTTGAATTCCTAGGACTAAAGTTTATAAACCGTAAGACCAAAGTCGCATTTTTACTTTATAGTCTAATCATTACAGTGTTTAGTATATAAAAGCATTTCACATTATTGATATTGGAGGCAATTTTTTATGACTGCCAGTAAGACTTTTTCTGTTCCTGACGCGATTAAAAGTACGACCCACTTAACGGATGCTCAGTACGCTGAGATGTATGCTAATTCTGTAGCACACCCTGAAGCATTTTGGGCTGAACACGCTAACTTACTTGAATGGTTTAAAAAGCCGACCAAAGTGAAAAACACCCATTTTGGTGACAATGATGTTTCGATAAAATGGTTTGAAGACGGCGAGTTAAATGCCAGTTACAACTGTATTGACCGCCACCTAGCAGACAATGCAGGCAAAGTGGCTATTCATTGGGAAGGTGACTCTCCTGACCAAAGCCAAGATATTACGTTTCAAGAAGTGCATGATGAAGTCTGTAAATTAGCTAACGCACTTAAATCACTTGGTGTGGCTAAAGGCGACAGGGTCGCTATTTATATGCCAATGGTGCCCGACGCTGCTTACGCTATGCTGGCGTGCGCCCGTATTGGTGCTATTCACTCTGTTATTTTTGGTGGCTTTTCGCCGAACGCGATTGCCGATCGTATTAACGACAGCGATGCAAAGGTGGTTATTACCGCCGATGAAGGCCGCCGAGCAGGTCGTTCTGTGCCTTTGAAAGCCAATGTAGATAAGGCACTATCAAAAGGTGCTTGCCCATCCATTACTCATGTCATCGTTAAAAAGGTGACTGGCGAAGATGTAGCTTGGAACGACAGTCACGATGTCTGGTGGGATGAGCTAGTCGCAGATTGCTCTACTGAATGTGAGCCTGAAGTGATGAACGCGGAAGACCCACTCTTTATCTTGTATACATCAGGCTCAACAGGCACTCCTAAGGGCGTAGTGCATACTACCGGTGGTTATTTGCTGTATACCGCTATGACCTTCAAATATGCCTTTGATTATCAAGAAAATGATATTTACTGGTGTACTGCCGATGTCGGTTGGATTACTGGGCACAGCTATATGGTGTACGGCCCTATGATCAATGGTGCATCACAGGTGTTTTTTGAAGGTGTTCCTACTTATCCAGATGTGCGTCGTATCGCGCAGGTAGTAGAAAAATACAAAGTGAATAGCCTTTACACTGCACCAACTGCTATTCGCGCCTTGATGGCGCACGGTGACAAGCCAGCAGAAGGCTGTGACCTATCATCGTTACGGTTACTCGGTACAGTGGGTGAACCTATTAACCCTGAAGCCTGGGAATGGTATCACCGAGTGATTGGGCAAAGCCGTTGTCCTATTATGGATACATGGTGGCAGACTGAAACCGGTGGCCATATGATTACGCCATTGCCAGGGGCGACAGCACTTAAGCCTGGCTCTGCTACGCGGCCATTCTTTGGTATTCAGCCAGCACTGTTTGATGCTGAAGGCAACGAACTTGAAGGCGCAGCCGAGGGTAACCTTGTAATTAAAGATAGCTGGCCAAGTCAAGCTAGAACCGTGTATGGCGATCATCAACGCTTTATCAGTACCTACTTTAGTGCCTACAAAGGTGTATACTTTACCGGTGATGGTGCAAGGCGTGACGAAGATGGCTACTACTGGATCACTGGGCGCGTAGATGACGTGTTAAATGTATCCGGTCACCGCTTAGGCACGGCTGAAATTGAGAGCGCATTAGTGGCACATCCAAAAGTGGCCGAAGCGGCGGTAGTGGGCTTTCCTCATGATATTAAAGGGCAGGGTATTTATGTTTATGTTACCCCAATCGACGGTGTTGCCGTTGATGATGCGCTAACCACAGAGCTTAAAAACTGGGTTAGACAAGAGCTAAGTCCCATTGCGACACCTGATAAAATACAGTGGTCGGCTGGCCTACCTAAAACCCGTTCAGGTAAAATTATGCGTCGAATTTTGCGTAAGATTGCCGCGAACGAACATGAGCAACTTGGTGATATATCTACATTGGCGGATCCGTCAGTTGTTGATACACTCATTAAGGAGCGATTAAACAAATCATAAAGGATAATGCAATGACAACCCTGTTAATTGCCGATGATCATCCGTTGTATCGGGATGCCTTAAGAGGCGCTTTGTCATTGTCTTTACCAGCGCTGACGCTATCAGAAGCTGGTGATTTAACATCGACAGTCGATATTCTCAATCGCGAGGATATCGACTTATTGCTGCTTGATTTACACATGCCGGGCAGCAACGACCTTTTCGGGTTAATTCATATTCGTAAACTGTTTCCTGATGTACCTGTAGCGGTGGTGTCTGGCACGGAAGATACCCAGCTAATATCAAAAATTATGAGTGCCGGCGCGCTGGGGTTCATCCCTAAAACTGCCAGCTCGGGTGATATTGCTAATGCGGTACAAGCTATTTTAGATGGGGATGTATGGCTACCACCCAACTTAAGCGATAGCGTAGATGAGATTGATGAAGCGTTTTCAGAGCTTGCGGATCATGTTGCTTCCCTTACGCCTTCACAATATAAAGTACTGTGCTTTATGCGAGACGGATTGCTCAACAAGCAAATTGGTTATAATTTGGATATTGCAGAAGCGACGGTGAAAGCGCACGTTACCGCTATTTTTAAGAAGCTTGGCATTAATAACCGCACGCAAGCGGTATTAATAGCATCGCAATTAGAGCTTGAGCCACCTGCTACAAGTGATCACTAACATTCTTTAGTGATGGTTCAACCTGTTCGAGTACAGGCTTGGGGGTAAAATAAGTTAGGTAATGTTTAAGTGCTGCCTTACTCTGTTCACTCAGCAGCGGATTTTCTAGTTTAATCACAGTACGTCCACGCATTAGCGCCATGCTCTCTTGGTAAACGGGCTGTGCCATCAATGTTTTCTGAAACTCACCGGACGCCAGCAAAATAGTCAGACCTTCACTAATTCGGTTTGCCAACGCTTCCTGATCTGACGCGACAAAGTAAAACAGTGCGCTTTCATAAGACACTAGTAGGTGTGGTTCAATTTTCAGTGTGCTATCAGGCTGCTTATCCAATTCATATTGTATTTCCATTACGCTTCGTGGAAACATATCGGCAAAGCCCTCCGCCACAATTCTAAACGATGCTTGATAGGTGGTTTCAAGTACGGGAATTTCATTGTGACGGAAAATACGCGTGTCAGGCCAGTCATAGCCTTGCACCGCGCGCATCGATTTTAAATTTTCAAACGTTAGGGGGGAATCGAAGCGATTATCATCGGCACGAATAAGCATAATTCGCTTACCAAAAAATCCGCCCATAATAGGAATACGAATTGCGCGATGTTGTTTTTCTCTGTCAATAGAAGACACACTCCATGTGATATCTAACATGTCGTGTTCTAAGCTTCTTAATTGGCGCTCTTGAGCAACTTCCTGTTCGCTCACTTTTAACTCGAAGGTACCATATTTATCTTCAGTTACTTCCAATGCTTTGAACAATAATGTTTTAGCGTAAGCGTATACAGGATCGCGACCAGGATGAACATTGGGAAGGCGCAACTGACTATGCTGCATAGCCGGTTTACTTTCCTTTTCCATACGAGGCGACTCGGTGCTTTCGCCTGCAAAACCCGATGGGGAGGATAAGCTACTTAGCAGTAAGAAAGTAGATATTAATAATTTACGGCTAATCATTTGTCCTATCATTGTTTCGACTATTAATCCTTCCCTGTGAGTAAAAAGTCGTACTCGGGATCAACTAAAAAATGGCCGCTCATGGCTTCTCTACCAAGTAACATAAGATACGTCATTTCAGAGCGGTCGGTTAAGGTTAATTGAATTTCCCATTGCACACTATCCATGATTATAGGCGTTACTATCACATAACGCTTCTCTCTTGTCGCGGTAGAGCTTTTAACTCGCTTTTTTGTTTCAACTTTGACTTCTCTTCTTACCACTCTATCTACATTATGAATATCAGGGTGGATATCGAAGCGTATCCACAATTCATCATCTACCTCAAACTCTTCAATGTTATCTACATGCAAAGAGGAGGTTGCTGCGCCGGTATCAACTCGTACATTCAAATCGGTGATGGTAAACGCAGGTAGGTCGCACAACTCTACCGCTCCGATTACTTTTTTATCCGTCATGTTACTACCTTAATCAAGTATATTCTGTTTCACCTGGTAGCAGATTATCTTGTAATAATTCAACATGTTCTGCCACAGTGTCCGGTTGAGAGAAGTAGGCGATATGGTATACCGCTTCGCCTTCTTGAGTGAGAGGGATATTTTGCTTCCCAACCACCACACCTTCGGCTGGACTCTCGATACTGGCCAAATAGCCGCCGAAAGGGTCTGCTATAGTTGCCAGCTTATCGCCCTTGTTTACATGATCGCCTAACTGGGCTAAATGGGTAACAAAGCCACTTTCCGTTGCGCGTATCCAGCCGCTTTGGCGGGCAATAAAACGCTCTATATTGTGCCCTTTGCTACGACTCTTATTCAGCATACCTAAGTGACGCATGGTATTAATAATACCGCGAAGGCCCGCACGAATAGAAAACTCATCGTACCTAAGCGCTTGTCCTGCTTCATAGAGCAAAATTTTAACGCCACTCTCGCTAGCTGTTTCTCGCAGAGAACCTTCGCGCAGTTCAGCATTTAGCAACACGGGAACGCCAAACGCTTTTGCCATTTCAAGCACTTCAGGGTCGTCTAAATCGGCGCGAATTTGAGGTAAATTACTGCGATGTATTGCACCGGTATGCAGGTCTATGCCTACATCGCACTTTTGCACAATTTCCTTTAAAAATAGGTTGGCTAGTCGACCGGCCAGCGAGCCTTTCTTACTACCAGGAAAGCTGCGGTTTAGGTCGCGGCGGTCGGGTAAATAACGCGACTGGTTCAACACGCCGTACACGTTCACCATGGGTACCGCGATAAGCGTACCTCTTAACCGTTCAATGGCCCGTGAGCGAATGAGTCGACCTACAATTTCAATACCATTAAGCTCATCACCGTGAATAGCTGCACTGACAAACATAGTAGGTCCGGGGCGTTTCCCTCGGGTTACGTAAACCGGAATACTCATGTTTGTTGCGGTGTATAAAGGGGGCATCTCCAGCTCAATCTTGACCGATTCACCGGGCGCAATACTCTGCCCACCAATGACTAAATTATCCACTGCCACTTAGCCTTTACCTCGCGTCTTCGTTTTGTGCGGCTGCGCACTTTTCTCAATAAATTCAATGATCATACCGGCGACATCTTTATTGGTGGCTTTTTCAATGCCCTCCAGACCCGGTGATGAATTTACTTCCATTACCACAGGCCCGTTGTTTGAACGTAAAATATCGACACCACAACAGTTCAAGCCCATGGTCTTAGCTGCATCTACGGCAGTTTTTCGCTCCGCAGGGCTTAGTCTTACCAAGCTGGCTTGACCGCCTCTATGTAAGTTAGAGCGAAACTCCCCCGGTGCTGCTTGGCGTTTCATTGCAGCAACCACTTTTCCGCCTACTACAAAGCAGCGAATATCAGAACCGCCGGCCTCTTTAATAAATTCTTGCACTAAGATACTGGCATTTAGTCCCATGAAGGCTTCAATAATCGACTCTGCCGCTTTATGGGTATCGGCCAATACCACACCAATACCTTGAGTACCTTCAAGCAGTTTAATGACCACGGGGGCGCCACCCACGGTTTTTATCACGTCTTCTATTTTATCTGGGTGATGCGCAAAGCCAGTACGCGGCATGCCAATGCCCTTGCGTGACAGCAATTGTAAAGAGCGCAGCTTGTCTCTGGAGCGGCTAATTGCTACCGATTCATTCACACTGTATGTGCCCATCATTTCGAACTGGCGTACGACCGAGGTTCCGTAAAAGGTAACAGAAGCGCCTATGCGGGGAATAACCGCGTCGTAATAAGGTAGTTTATTGCCTTTGTAACGTACCGATGGACGAGCACTGGTTATATCCATATAGCAATGCATGGTGTCGATAACATCTACTTCGTGACCGCGTGCACGCCCAGCCTCTACTAAACGAGAAGTAGAATAAAGGCGAGGGTTCCGGGATAAAATCGCTATGCGCATTATAAATTGCCTGTGGTTATAAAGTGTGTTTAAAAATGAGTGCTGCTTAATCATTAGCACCTTTTATGGTGCATAGCCAGATTAGTCGGACTACAGCGAATTGGCGCGCATCATAAAGCACCTTTTATTGATGGTCTTACGAATTATTATTGTGGTGGCGACAGTAATATCTGGATGAACTCAAAAACGTTACGCGATAGCATGGGGTAACATGAGGATATAATGAGTTTTTTACTATGATGCAGTGGTGGCAAGAGGTAGTGGTATGGCTAACGGCCTACCAATCAAACCTTATTTGGAGTGGGTTGGTTTTACTGTTTTATTTAGCAGCTTCAAGAAAAATCCTACCCAAACTTGAAACCAATATCGAGAAAACTAAATTAAAGTCTACCAGTGCGATTAAGGGCTTATTTGCCGCTAGGGTTATAGTGGCCACGGTATCGTTAGCTTTATTGCTGCTTGCATGGGGAATAGACTTCTCTGGCTTACTGGTATTATCAACCTCCATTATCACGGTAACTGGGGTAGCACTTTTCGCCAGTTGGTCATTAATAAGTAATATTACCGCTTACTTTATACTGTTGACGAACGTTGCATATCGCCGAGGGAATTTTATTCGTATTCTCGATGGTGATAATTTTATAGAGGGTTACATTGCCGACTTAGGGCCATTTAGCACACGGTTGGTGACTTCTGAGCGCGAAACGCTAATGTACCCTAATAACCTTATTTTAACGCGCCCTGTGCTTATCAATCCGAAATCAGCGTGGGGCACTATGGGTAAAGTAACCCCAACAACGACAGTGAGTAAAACGGAAGAAAAAACCGATAAGCCGACGAAAAAGAGCAGGGTGAGAAGCGACCCGCAAGTTTAGTCGCTATCGGTATAGTGTGACTCGCGAATGTGGCGAGTCATGCTTTGAAGTAACGCTCTTAGTTTTGCTGGCTTTAAGGGTTTAGATAGATAGTTAACTCCTTGCTCCTTACATTTAGCCACTAAATCTTCATCCGGTGTCGCGGTAATCAAAGCTGCGGGTAAGATGGCATCAAGCTGGAACCTGATTTTATCTATCAAGGCTAGGCCGTTTTGTGTTTCATCGTGGCTTAATTGATAGTCCATCAATAATATCTGAGGGGACGTTTGCTCAATCAGGGCTAGGGCTTCATCCCACGACCCGGCTAACATCACTTTAACGCCCCAGCGAGCTAGCAACGTTTGCATTGCATCTAAGTTCTCCCGTTGGTCGTCTACACAAAGTACCTGCAATCCAGTGAAAGTTGTGTTTTTAGGCTTGGTTGTTGTACTTACTGCAGAACCTGGCTGGGCTTTTGGCAGGCTAAAAGTAAAGCAACTGCCTTTTTGCGGTGAGGACGATACGGTTATATCGCTACCCAATTGCTGACTTAACCTTCGTACCACGCCTAGTCCTAAGCCAATACCATGCTCTGCACTTTGATTGATGCGATAGAAATCACTAAAAATGTTATCTTTTTTATCCTCCGAAATACCAATTCCTGTGTCATAAACACGAAAAGAAACAGATGATTTAGTGGACTTAATAACGAGTAAAACTTTGCCTTTTTGGGTGTACTTCACTGCATTTGACAGCAAATTTTGCATAATTCGATATAAGTAGGTTTTGTCGGCCATTACCCAAAGTGGTTTCACCCATACCCGCAATGAAAGGCCTTTTTCCTGTGCTCGCATTCTTATATCGTCAATAAGCGGGCTGAGAAGCGCTTGTACATCTACGGGCTCGATGTCTGGTTTCATTTCACCTTGATCAAGGCGTGAGATATCTAAAAGCGTACCGATAAGTGCCTCACTTGAGGTTACCGAATGGTGCAGCTTTTGAATGATTTCATGTACACCATTCGATAGCTCTTGTTCTTCTAGCGCTGAAATATACAACTTGGCGGCGTTTAAGGGCTGAAGTACATCATGGCTGGCCAGTGCTAGGAAGCGCGTTTTACTGGCATTCGCATCTTCAGCCGCCTTTCTAGCCCTAATTAGTTCAGTTTCTGCACCAGAGCGCCGCTCTATTTCAAGCCGTAGTTCGGCGTTAATAGTATGCACCTCTTCGGTACGCCGCTTAATTCTGGCTTCTAAGTCGATATTGGATTCTTCAAGGGCCTGTTGAATCTCAATATGGTCGGTGATGTCATTAAAGCTGGTTACAAAGCCACCGCCTGGTAGGGGATTGCCCACCATTTCAATCACGCGGCCATCTTTTCGCTGACGTTTAAATCGGTGGGGTGTACCAGAGCGCAAATGTTCCAAGCGCTTTTCTACTTCCGCTTCTACGTCCAGCTTGCCAAATTCCCCTTGTGATGCGTTGAAGCGGATAAGTTTCTCTATAGGTATGCCCACCGCGAGAAAATCTTCAGGGTAGGTATAAAGAGCTGCGTATCGCTTATTCCAAGCGACTAAATTTAAATGTTTATCGACAACGCTAATACCTTGATCCATGTTTTCCAACGAGGTCAAAAGCGCGGTCATATTAAATTGCATGGCTTGTGTGGTGTCGTCGAAAAAGTTAATGACTTCCGTGAAGTCCATTTTCTTGCCACGCAATGCGCTGTCTAACAATACTTTGGCGCTAGATGCCCCTATAACACCGCCAAGCGCGCGCTCACAAAACGTAAGAAAGTCTTCATCGGGAGAAGCTTGGTGGTTCAACGTGCAGCTATTGTGATGCTGATACTGCTCAATAAGTTGTTCGCATCGGCCTGTGCCCATAAAGGTCGATAGCAGCGTAATAAGATCGGATACCGTTACATTGCTATTTGGCCCTTTAATGACACTATTTTTAACCACAGCAGGAGACACAAAAGCCTCGGCTTGAATTCTGTCGATAAGCCGGTGCGGGGCAAACCATGAAAAAATAATGTACATCACGGTATTCGCGCCAAGGCTAATCATCGCGCCTTGGCTGATAAGTTCGTTATTGGCAAATTGTGATGTTTGCTTTCCTACCAACGGGAATACTAACCACAATACCCAAAGTATTATTCCCACTAACAAGCCCGCGTAAACACCATGGGCATGCGCACGCTTCCAATATAATCCACCGAGGATCGCTGGCATTAATTGAATCACCAATGAAAACGCAATAAGCCCAATTGAATGGAGCGAGCGACTACTGGTCATTTGTTGATGATACAAAAATGCCATTAGCAGTATGAAGCCAATAACAATACGTCTTATAAGGCGTATTTGCGCAGAGAAATCTTTCTTCTCAGAGTGGCTGCCGCGAAACGCTAAATAGCGGGGCAAGATCACATCATTGGTTAACATGGTGCTTAAGGTTAGGGTTGCCACAATTATCATTGCAGTCGCAGCTGATAACCCCCCAACAAATACAATGACTTGTAGCAAGGCAGAGCCGGAAAACATAGCCAGGGACAGTACGTAAGAATCTGGCTCAACACTGGCGCCAGCAAAAATAGCTTTACCCGCAATAGCAATAATGGGGATAACTGCAGAAATAATGGCGAGATAAAGCGGGAACAACCAGCGGGCTGTTTTTAAGTGTGAAAGGCTCAGGTTATCAATGACCGCCACATGGAATTGACGAGGCAGGCACACAATAGCAGCCGCAGCCATAATGGTTTGAGCAATGAAGTTGAACGAGCTAAATTGCGATAATGCGGCAGTGTTCACAAAGGTCTCTAAAAAAGGGCCTGTTTCAGTTTGTCGCCACGCGCTATACCCCACAAACGCAACCAACACCAAGGCCAGCAACTTAATAGTGGACTCAAAGGCGATAGCGAGCATTAATCCTCTGCGGTACTCGGTTACATCGGCATGCTTAGTACCAAAATAAATCGCAAATATCGCAATAAATGTGGTGGCAGCAATCACGATGAAATTGCTATTAGGCTGTTGAGTTAATAACTGAAAAGTGGAGCCAATCGCTTTTAATTGCAACGCAATATAGGGAATGGTAGCCAGCAGCGCGATAACGGTCACTAACAAGGCGACGGTTTGGCGCTTGCCATAACGAGACGCAATAAAATCAGAAATAGTGGTGATATGTTGCTTTTTGCTTACCAGAGTTAGCTTATAAATAAATCGATATCCAAGCACATATACCAAAATTGGCCCTAACATAATGGGCAGATAAATCCATGTATCGCGGCTGGCTTGCCCTACCATGCCAAAAAATGTCCACGCCGTGCAATATATGGCGAGTGCCAGTGAGTAGATGGCTGGGTGCGAGGTTAACGCTCGTGCTCGAGGCGAGTTCTTATCGCCCCAACTTGCCAAAGAAAAAAGCAAAAATAGATACAGTACCGCAAGCGTAACCCAACCGAACGTCATGAATTTCCTTTAACCTAAAGTTAACAAGTCTGTGTGCATTATAATCATTTCGACCATAGTCTACCTACGACCATGGTCTCATTTGGAATTTGAATGGTGAGGTCTAGAGTATACGTCGTGCTCCTAAATGCTTGACTTTTGCCGCTCTAAGGCCTGTTCGGTCTAAACAAAAAAGCTTGGCAATAATGTTAGCAAAGCCGGGCGTTAGGAAAATGTAAAAATAAAACAATTGATTAACCTGACATGAGGACGGAACAATGGCATTTAGAAATGATGACGACAAAAAAGCATATTGGAAGGAGAATTTGTCTCTCCTCGCCAAGCTTTTGGTCGTTTGGTTTGCGGTGTCGTTTGGCGCCGGCATTTTGTTTGTCGATGTGCTAGACAATATCCACTTTTTTGGATTTAAACTGGGTTTCTGGTTTGCGCAACAAGGTTCCATTTATGTGTTCGTCGCTCTAATTTTTGTTTATATGTCAAAGATGAAGGCGATGGATAAACGTTATGGCGTAAACGAGGAGTAATACCATGGACGTTCAACTACTAACATTTATTATTGTAGGCGCAACATTTACGCTATATATCGCCATAGCTGTATGGGCTAGAGCGGGTTCTACTAACGACTTCTACGTTGCTGGTGGCGGTGTACCCCCGGTACTAAACGGTATGGCTACCGCCGCAGACTGGATGTCGGCAGCTTCATTTATTTCAATGGCCGGTCTTATTTCCTTTATGGGATACGACGGCGCAGTTTACCTAATGGGATGGACTGGAGGCTATGTATTACTTGCCTTGTGTCTGGCACCCTACCTACGTAAATTCGGTAAATTTACTGTACCGGATTTTATTGGCGACCGCTACTATTCCCAAACCGCGAGAACCGTTGCCGTTTTCTGCGCCATCTTTGTTTGCTTTACCTATGTGGCAGGGCAAATGCGAGGCGTGGGCGTAGTATTTAGTCGTTTCTTAGAAGTCGATATCGTAACCGGTGTGGTTATTGGCATGGTTATCGTGTTTTTCTACACGGTATTAGGCGGCATGAAAGGGATTACCTATACTCAAGTTGCGCAGTTTTGCGTAATGATTTTTGCGTATATTGTTCCAGCAGTGTTTATCTCTATCATGGTGACGGGTCATATACTTCCACAAACGGGGTTCGGCGCCACGCTCGCAGATGGGTCGGGGATGCATATATTACAGAAACTCGACAGTCTGTCGGTGGAACTCGGGTTTCATGAGTATACCTCTGGGTCGAAAAGTACCATCGATGTGTTCTTTATTACTTTTGCATTGATGGTAGGTACGGCTGGATTACCTCACGTTATCGTTCGTTTCTTCACCGTTCCGAAAGTACATGATGCACGTAAGTCGGCTGGTTATGCACTTGCGTTTATCGCTATTTTGTATACCACCGCACCGTCGTTGGCTGCATTTGCTCGAGTGAATATGATTGAAACTATTAACGGACCTGAGCTAACCGGAACAAGTTACGCTGAAGCGCCGTCGTGGATTAAAAACTGGGAGCAGACTGGGCTTATCGAATTCAACGATAAGAACGGTGATGGGGTGATGTTTTACTCGGGTGATGAACGCAACGAAATGAAAGTTGACCGTGACATCATGGTATTAGCTAACCCAGAGATAGCAAATCTACCTGCTTGGGTAATCGCATTGGTAGCCGCGGGTGGTGTAGCCGCAGCATTGTCTACGTCAGCTGGCTTATTGTTAGTTATCTCAACATCGGTTTCACACGATTTATTAAAACGAAACTTTATGCCGAATATTACTGACAAGTCAGAGCTATTTTTCGCACGGCTTGCGGCTGGGGTAGCCATTGTAATTGCCGGTTACTTTGGGATAAATCCACCGGGCTTTGTAGCGCAGGTGGTCGCCTTCGCGTTCGGTCTGGCGGCATCCAGTTTCTTCCCCGCCATCATTATGGGTATATTTAGTAAGCGAATGAATGATAAAGGCGCGATTGCGGGCATGATTGCAGGTATTGCGTTCACCGCCGCCTATATTATTTACTTTAAGTTTGTGAACCCTGCTGCAAATGTACCTGAAAACTGGTGGTTTGGTATTTCCCCAGAAGGCATAGGTACCTTGGGTATGATGGTTAATTTCCTTGTTGCTTTCGTTGTCTTTAAGTCTACCGATGAAGCGCCGGAAGAAATCCAAGAGCTAGTAGAGAGCATTCGTTATCCGAAAGGAGCGGGCGAGGCATCTGCGCACTAACGATGAGAAGCTAATTGTCAAAATAAGACACTGACGCTCGGTAATTGGCCGAGCCTTTGTTAAACCAACTCGCTCAAAGGGGTAACTCTAAACGGCGGGTTGGTTTTTATCGTTTCAGGAGCATTACGTATGACCGCTATTGCCCAGCAAGTCGCAGATTTTGTTGCTGCTTCTGCGCCCTTTGATACGCTTGATGTGGATTCATTAACTGATTTACTTACCTCGGCAGAGTTGCTCTACATAACAAAAGAAAACCTAAAAACCTTAATGGGGCAATCTCGCCGAATTTATCTCATCCAAAGTGGTCAGTTTTCGGTAAGTGCAGGGCAAGAGCCCCCCCGTTATGTCAGCGAGGGAGACTACTTTGGTTTTCAGTGTGTTTTGGACGGTAGCGACTATCCGATAGCGGTGACGGTAGAGAGCCCTGGCTTAGTGTATAGCTTTGAAGAAGCACCATTTAAAGCCCTTCTTCAATACGATAGCATTAATACTTTTTTCAATGGCCTGCGACATGATGCGCTGCAAAATCAAGCCATTACAGAATCAAAATCTATGTGGTTGTACAAACCACTTTATGATTTAACCGAAAATGCCCCCATTGGCACCGATGTAAGTACGCCTATTCAACAAGCAGCTCAATTGATGACGGATAACCGGGTGTCATCCCTTTTAATCACTGAAGCAGGGCAGCTGGTTGGAATTGTTACCGACAGAGATTTACGTTCTAGAGTGGTTGCCGCTGGCATTGACCTGACGAATCCTGTTAGCAGTGTTATGACGTCGTCGCCGGCAAATGTTGCCAGTAACCTAACGTTATTTGACGCCATGGCGTTAATGACCGAAAAAAATATTCACCATTTACCCATATTAGATAAAGACAGTCATGAACCTGTAGGTATGGTAACGGCCAGTGATATTGTTCGCCACCAACGAGGTAGCGTACTATTTATCATTGGCGAACTGTCGAAAGCGAGCAATTTGTACGAATTAACACGTTTAGCGTGGCAGCTTCCGCATTACTTTTCTGCACATGCTAAACACGCAGGTGATTATGATATTGCGGGTAAAGTGCTTTCTCAAGCAACTGATATTATGACGCGAAAGCTCATTGGGTTCTTTCAGCAAGAACACGGTAAAGCCGGCATGATGTTTTCGTGGCTAGTATATGGCTCCCAAGCCAGAGAAGATCAGACCATGGGATCAGATCAAGACAATGCACTGCTGTTAGCTGAATCACCCACGCAAGCACAAGCCGACTACTTTGCGGCCATGGCGGAGTATGTCTGCAAGGGGTTAGGAAAGTGCGGTATTAAGCTATGCAGTGGCAATATTATGGCAAGTAACCCCGAGCTTCGGTTATCGCTAGACCAAGCGGTTGAGCAAGCGCGGCAGTGGGTAAATGCACCTACCAAAGATGCTATTATGCACTTTAATATTTTTCTTGATGCACGCTGCGCTGCTGGTGATATGGGGCTGTTTAAAACGCTACAGCGCCAACGAATGCCTTTGCTCAAACAAAGTTTATTTCTTGCGGCATTATCCCGTCATACAAATGAAGTCTCTGTGCCTCTTTCTATGTTTCAAAAGTTTACTTATGAAAAAGGCGGGAAACTTAAAGATACGATTGATTTGAAAGTACGCGCGGTGGCACTAATTAATAATATTGTGCGTATTTATGCCCTAGCGGGTGGAATTTCAGTACCTGGCACCCTTGCAAGGCTATCTTTATTGCCCGAAAATTCAGAGCTTTCAACCAAGGATGCCGCGAACTTACGGGATATCTGGATATTTTTAAATCGCTTACGATGGCGTCATCAGCTTCAGCATAACGTGGCGGATAATAGTGTGTCAGTGTCATCTTTGTCTTCTATAGAAAGGCATCAGCTAAAGGCATCTTTTCAAGCTATTGAAAGAGCCCAAAAAGCGATAGTCATGAATTTTTCAGGTGGTATGGCGTAAGTATGTTGCAATGGCTAAGTGACTGGTTATCCGGGCGCGGACGAGGGTCACTTGATAGGTTCAAAAACGCGACCTTACAAGACACTACCCTGATGTCTATTGATTTAGAGCTGACTTCCTTAAACGCCAATGAGTCAGAAATTACGTCTTTTGGTTGGGTGTGTGGGCGCAACAGTAGTATTGCCTTAGAAACCTGCACTTACAGTGTTGTGAAAACCAAAGCGCCTTTAGGGCAAAGCCCAGTTATCCATGGACTCATTCAAGACCATATTGCGAAGGGCGAAAAAGTAGAAGATGTGCTAACTAAATTTATCGCACAGTTACCATCGAAGATTTTGGTTATCCATAATGCTAACTTAGATTTAGCCGTGCTAGATGCGGTATTTAGGCGATTAGATTTGCCGGCACAAGAGGTTTATTACATCGACACTTTACAACTTGCTTTGTATGAATTGAAAAAAGAGCATGAAGTCGTTCCCTTAAATAGCGCATCCCTTGGCGCATGTTTACTGAGAGCCGGTTTACCGGAGGTGCCTCAACACAATGCATTAGAAGATGCCATGGCAGCGTTACTTTTATGTTATGCACAGCTAGCGTCATTAGGGTTAACACAACAAAGTTCCTTGGCGGACTTATTACATACCAAAGCCCTTGGTAGGAAAACACTTGGCGTGGTTAAACCTTAATAATTTACCTTAAACTAGGCTTTACTATATCTCTTAAACTTTTGACTCCATTACATTATGAGCCGTTTCCACGCTACCTACCACACAGTTTCTACCTTGCCCTTTCGCGGCATATAAGCTTTTATCAGCTTGAAGCATAGTGAAGTCGATGGTTTTATTATCGTCTGGATTTTTCGTTGCCACACCAGCGCTAATCGTCACCCTTGCAAGGTCTGAATCGGCGTGGGCAATATTTAAATCGAACACGGTACTTAAAAGTCGATTGGCGACTAACTTTGCGCCTTCCTCATTAGTGTTAGGCAGAATAACTAAAAACTCTTCACCCCCCACACGAACTAATTTGTCCATAGGGCGCAACAAGCTATCGTTAATCGATTTACTTAGCTTCCATAAGCAACTATCGCCCTCCATATGCCCATATCGGTCGTTGTAGCGTTTGAAATAATCAACGTCAAACAGCACAAGAGAAAGGGGGGTATGGCTCCGCTTACCATCTTTCATAAAGCGGGGAAGATAGTCTTCTAAATAATGCCTATTGTAGGCGCCTGTAAGCCTATCAATATAAATGAGGTTTTCTAACAGATCGTTTTTGAGCTTATGGTTAAGGTGCGCTTTCACGCGATTTTGTAACGTACACGCATTAATAGGTTTGGTCACAAAGTCTACACAGCCAGAATCCCAACACTTTGATTGTGCTTCGTCTGTCGTTGTTGCGGTAACAAAAATAATGGGGATATCAGTTTTACTCGGATTTTCACGCAAGGCTTGTGCTACTTGGTGTCCATCCATGATGGGCATATTCACATCCATCAGGATTAAGTCGGGCGTGTTTTTTTCACAGTAAGCAAGCGCAGCTTCTCCAGAAGAAACAGACGTACAACTCACCATATCTTCAAGAAGCCCTTCTAAAATCATTCGAGAGCTTGCTTGATCATCTACAATTAATAAATGGCAGTCTGATAATGCTCGTTTATTCACTTGCTCAATAAACATGTTAGTCCTTAACCTACAACGCAGCCGTTTCCAATTATTTGTAAACGTTAAACCCAGAGTAACGCGGCAGATGTAAAAAATGCATTAAACAAAAGTTTAATAATTAACATTTTTGCGAATTTAAATTAACGAAACAAAGAGAAGCACATACAGTATTAGGTTAGTTACCAGCCCTATCATATAAAAATAGGTTCTCGGGCTCGGGTTACGCTCAGTCGCCATCCCATAATATAGTGCCATATGAACAATTCTACATAAGCCATACACCCAAGCTAATATAGCCAGATAGAGAGGAGTAACGCCAACAAACATACAAAGTATCGCCGGAATAATAAACTGGTTTACGTTCTCAAGTGAATTGTGAAATGTTCTATGGCTTCTAAATACGAAGCTGTCGTGACTTAAGTCTTCGGCCACTTTTCCCGGTACATAAGATGATTGTTTGCGATGCGCCATAGCGGCAACGATGTTTTGAATTAATACTGTAAAAATGATTACCGCAAGCCCTGCGATAGCGTAGGTGTAAACAGTGAACATGACTTCATCCTTGTAAGCTGATTCATTGGTATACGGGCTTAAAGGAAGTAATGGATCTTATCTGAAGAAGAAATCTGTCTCGCCTCTGATAGCGTACTAACTAGACTAATTAACTACATTGATTTTCCTTTGCTATCAAACTAACTTCCGTAGTATTGCGTTATTCAGTATAAATTAGTGTGCTCTCCCGCTACCCAGTTTTTTTATTTGATTAGGACAAATATGCAGACACTTCAAACTCAAGAGTTAATGCCAGTCATTGAGAAGGTTGAGAATGCAATCGTCTCGCACAGGCTTTGGGTTAGAAACTTAATGCGGGCTCTTGTATGTCATGACTCTTATTCGGAAAATGATCTGTTAGATAATGCGCACGAGCTCTGTAGCTTTGGTCGCTGGTACTTCGGTGAACAGCCAAATGAATTGAGAGAAAGTAAGGTTTTTCGCGAAATTGAAGTAAAGCATAAGTGTATGCACCAAAGTGCGGCCTTGATGTTAAAAAATGAGAAAAATAACAAGCCCATCAGTAATGAAGCTTTCGACGCCTTCTATATAGATCTTGATAATTTCTTGAATACACTTGATAAACTTAAACAAGAAATTAATACCCTTTTGTACAATCGGGACCCTTTAACGGGGGCATTTAACCGTCGCTCACTTGATGAAGAGTTGTTCGAAATTAATCAGCTGATTTCTTCGGAATCTAAAAGTGCGTGTATTGTCTTGCTAGATTTAGATCATTTCAAATCAATTAACGACAATTATGGACACAATATGGGAGACCAGGTTTTAAAACAAACCACGGAAGTAATACTTGGGAGTTTAAGAAGTATTGATAAATTATTTCGATACGGTGGCGAAGAGTTTGTTATCTCTTTAGTACCCACCACAATAGATAGTGCTTCAATGATTGCTGAGCGTATGAGGGCTGAAATTGCTGCAATGCAGGTTGTTTGCGAAGATGAAATGATACAGGTAACGGCTTCATTTGGTATTGCTCAAGTTAGTGCAAGTGCTGATGCATCAATGACATTAGCGAAAGCAGACAAAGCACTTTATAAAGCCAAACAGAGCGGACGAAACCAAGTGGTTATTTTCGAAGAAAAAATATAGGGCGTCCTAGTTGAAAGGGGCATCTTACAAATGGCCAAAACGCGAAGAATGGATAAGTAGCGGAAACCCGCTACTTATTAACAATGGCTACAACGCTTTTTTGACTTCAGCGGGAAGTAATACGGTATCAATAACATGAATGACACCATTTGATGTTTTCACATCGGCTTTAATCACGGTGGCATCGTTAATCATTACTTTCCCCATGGCGGTTACCACAGTGAGATCAGTACCTTCTACGGTTGTGGCACTGGTTAGCGACATCACATCTTCAGCCATTACCTTACCCGATACCACATGGTATGTAAGCACCTGTGATAGTAATGCCTTATTTTCAGGCTTAAGCAGCATCTCTACCGTACCTTCTGGTAGTTTAGAAAACGCTTTATTGGTTGGGGCGAATACTGTGAAAGGGGCCTCACTTTTTAGGGTATCAACTAAATCCGCAGCTTTAACTGCCGTGACTAAGGTAGAAAACATCTCTTTACTTGCTGCAGTATCAACGATATCTGCCTTCTCTGATTCCATATGATGTCCGGCAAAAGCCGATAAACTTATCAAGCTCATCATTACCAATGGGATTAACTTAACCATAAATACCTTCCTTAAATTTTGGGAGAACATAAATTGATGTAGCGAGAATGGTTACGCCTCTTCTACCAAAATTGATGATTAAGTTTACGTAATAGAAAGCAGAGCTTTAGATAAAAATGTAAAAATAATGTTAAATTTAGTAAATTGCGCTATACTTCGCCAAGGTGTTAATAGGGGAGGGCTGCATTATGTTACTTCGACATCTTATTACCGCACTACTCGTTTTATTCAGTTTAGCTATGCTAGGTTGTGCTAGCACTACGCCTGTTGTTGCCACGAATCCTTATCCAGCATTACACGATCATTTATTCCCCAGCTATGCGTCTTTTCCGATTGAGACACAAGAGCAAGTCTTTTCACTTGAGGAAGATGCGCAGCTATTTGTAGATGAGGCTGTTTTTGAGTCAGGAGGAAAGACAACCAACGTAAAAGGGCTAATTTCCTCAATCTTTGATCATTCTGAAATGGGGTTGTTGTACCGCAGCAATGCGAATTCGGTTGCCAGTGAGACGTTTAATAATCGTTCTGCCAACTGCCTTTCTTTATCAATCATGACTTACGCCATGGCGCAGCACGCAGGCTACGATGCCACTTTTTATGAAGTAGATATACCTGAATACTGGACGCGACGAGATGGCTTTAGTTTTTTAAACGGCCACGTCAATTTAACCATCAATGTACCTAAAGACCCATTAGTGACGAATATCGGGCCAAGTAGCGCAGATGTTGATTTTGATCCGCAAATGATTAGAACGCATTTTCCACGGGTGCCTGTTACCAAGCGCCTTGTGCTGTCTATGTTCTATAACAATAAAGGTGCAGACGCGCTAATTGCGAACAGTTATACGCAGGCATACAGCTACTTTAGGGCTGCTGCAGTTTTATCACCTGAGTTACAACAAAGTTGGGTTAATTTAGGTGTGCTTTACCGTATGGTCGACGCATTTGAAGCCGCAGAGCAAAGTTATCAGTTTGCGTTAAATCTGGATGAGAACAATCTGACGGCGTGGGACAACTTGTCTATCTTGTATTACCACCAAGGGCTATTTGATAAATCAGCACAGATTAAAGCAAAGGTGGAGGCGCAACGAAAAGAAAACCCTTTTTACCATTTCATTCTTGGGGAACAAGCTTTGGATGAAGGAGAGTTTGCAGACGCTTTAACACATTACCAGCGCGCACTTCGCTTAGACAATACAAGACACGAAGTGTTTTTTGGGTTGGCTAAAGTGTATTACGAGATAGGCGATATCAGTAACGCTGAGCGTTACATCAAACGCGCCATCCAACTTGCACCCAATCCACAGGATGAGAACCGTTACATGAGTAAGCTTTCTAACATTGCTCTGAATTACTAATTCATAACGACTTACAAAACAACTAATGACCACTGACATGCGGCGAACGCACGAATAAATTGCACCAACAAAAAAGCCACGTTTTAACGTGGCTTTTTTTAAAGAAAATAGCGCTCTTTAAATAACACCTAGCTCTTTCAAACGTTCCTGCAGATATGTGCCTGCAGTATGGCGTTCTGAAAGCTTCACATCTGGACGAGGGTGCAAGAACAATGGCAATGAAATACGTGACTTGGTCATGTCTGCGCCGTCTGGATTCACAACACGGTGAGTCGTAGATGGGAAGTAGTGACCCGATGCTTCTTGAAGCATATCGCCGATATTCACAATTAAGCTACCAAAATCGCAAGGTACGTCTAACCAGCTGCCATCTTGCGCTTTTACTTGTAATCCTGGCTCGTTAGAAGCTGGAAGGATAGTAATAAGATTAATATCTTCGTGAGCCGCTGCGCGAATAGCATCTACTTCTTCTTCGCCACTTAGTGGTGGGTAGTGAAGTACACGTAATAGGGTCTGATCTGAATCTTTGATCATGTCGCCTAACGGTTGACTGTACTTGTCGCTTACTTCCTCTGGAGAGTGTTTTTCAATCCAGCCTAAAAGCTCAGAGGCAAGCGTGTTCGCTTCTGAATAGTACTGTGACAGCAAAGGACGAAGTTCGTCAGGACATTGACCCCAAGGGTAATAATGGAAGTACTCTTTAATATCTTTTTTCGTGAAGCCTTTGGCTACCTCAGAAACGCTTTGAGGGAAAAAGCCATCTTGCTTACCTTTGTTGTAAAGGTAGTCATTTTTTTCTTCACTATCGAAAAAGCCTTGCCAGCTATCATAAATGCCTTGCACAAGTGACTGTTGAATTGGGTGGTTTTTCAATACCCCAAAGCCCGTCTCTCGTAGTGACTTAACGAATTCTTTTTGGGCGTTTTCCGCCGTGTAATCAACAGCAACTAATTGCATAACTTTATCCCGTTTAATTTGATTGCGGCATTATAAGGGTAGACGGGCCGCCAAAAAAGCTTTGGTAGTTGACTTAAATCAATCAACGTCATCTAAGATGCCTAATGTAATCAATGTAGACCATTTAGTCTACATTTGGGCAATAACTTAGCCTTAAACTTAATCTAGTATTAGTTCAATCTAATCGTTTAGCCAAGTGTTAAGTAGAAGCCAGCGAGTGCTGCGCTCATCAAGTTTGATAACGTTGCTGCAATAACAGCCTTTAAGCCTAAATGAGCAATTTCTTTTCTGCGTGTCGGAGCCATAGCACCAATACCACCCATCAAAATAGCAATAGAAGACAAGTTTGCAAAACCACAAAGTGCAAAAGTGACAATAGCTTGTGTTGATTCAGATAACTCTGAACGTACATCAAGGTAGCTCAGGTAGGCCACGAATTCGTTAACTACCATTTTCTGACCGATGAAGCTTCCTGCTATTTGGGCTTCTTCCCATGGAACGCCAATTGCCCATGCTAGAGGTTGAAGTATGTAACCCATGATCCCTTCAAAGGTGACATTTTCATAACCTAATAAACCACCTGTCCAGCCAACTAGGCCGTTGAACATGGCAATAAGGGCGATGAATGCAAGAAGCATAGCGCCCACGTTCAATGCGAGCGTCATCCCAGATGCAGCGCCGCTAGCTGCTGCATCGAAGACGTTGGCATAGCCTGTGTCTTCTGAATCTATTTCGCTTAAGCCGTCTTTAGGTTCTTCTGTTTCTGGCAGAATAATCTTTGCCATTAACATACCACCAGGGGCTGCCATAAAGCTTGCTGCGAGTAGGTATTTTAAATCAACGCCCATACCTGCATAACCTGCCATTACGGAACCTGCAATAGAGGCAAGGCCACCTACCATCACGGCAAATAGCTCAGAACGCGTCATATGAGGTATGAAGGGACGAACGACCAATGGAGCTTCTGTCTGCCCTACAAATATATTTGCTGCCGCTGACATAGATTCAGGGCGACTGGTTCTCAATACCTTTTGGAGGAAACCACCAATTACTTTAATAATTAAACCCATCACTTTTAAGTGATACAGCACAGCAATAAGCGATGAAAAGAAAACGATAACGGGTAAAACATTGAAAGCAAATATAAAGGCAATAGATTTATCGCCAATAGGGCCAAACAGGAAGTTAATACCGTCTTGGCTGTAGGCAATGATGTTAGCAACAAACCCCGTCGCTGCTAACAGAACTTCTTTGCCAGGCTCAGAATACAGAACAAATGCACCGATTAAAGCTTGCATAGCAAAGGCGCCACCAACAGTACGCAAACTAATGCTGCGTTTCGCCGACGAGAGCGCGAATGCAATACCTAAAAGGACTGCAATGCCCAGTAAACTCACCATAATATCAATCCTTTATAGAAGCGCTTGCTGTATGTGAGATTTGATCACATCTAGAGCAATTTGGTTTTTACCACCTTGTGTAACTACTACATCAGCAGTGAACCGGCTTGGCTCGATAAATTGGTGATACATCGGTTTTACAGTCTCTTCGTACTGTTTGGCAACTGACTCGATAGTGCGTCCACGTTCTTTGATATCTCGTATCATGCGGCGCATAAGACAGATATCCAGTGGGGTATCGACAAAGATTTTCACGTCATAAAGTGGCAGAAGATCTGCACGAGCAAGCAGCATGATTCCTTCAAGAATAATAACTGGTGCTGGGTTCAAACGTTCAGTGTCAGGCAGGCGAGTATGCGTTTTAAAGCAGTAATGAGGATAATCAATAGGTTGACCATCTCTAAGTGCCTGCAAATGCGCTTTAAGCAATTCATGCTCAAATGCATTGGGGTGATCGTAGTTGTTTTTTTCTCGTGCTTCCATGGGCAAGTGGTCTTGAGCGCGATAGTAGTGATCTTCGCGAAGCACTTGCACAGGCCTTCCTTGAGCAGAGAAGCCGTTAAACAAATTTTCGGTAAACAGTGACTTTCCAGAGCCTGAAGCTCCAGAAATGGCAATAATTAAAGGCGATTGCATAATTCTAGAAAGCTGATTTTATTGGAGCAAAGATACGCGTTTAGCCTCTATGAATCAATGTTATATTCATACCAATTGGTCAAATGGATCGCTATTTGCTAGCTGAATCAATAACATTCGCTTATTTTGAGCGCGTTTTCATTCCTAAATTTATTTTCATATCACTGTCATAATTGATTAAAAAATAGCTAGTTTCCGATAATTTCTACATCGTCAGGGGACAAACTGGTAAGCGCATAAGAGTGTTGTTTTGAACGAGAGCCTTCCCCCTGAGCTCGTGGAGGGTAATAACGTTCTTTTTCCTCAGGGTACAAGGCAAACACTTCATCTAACGAGGCGCGAATCTCGCTTAAGGTTTTATCTAAGTTGGCGTTAAAGTCTGGCCTTTTACGTTTTGTATGTCCTAGTTCAATCAATCGTGAAAAGGCTTTATTAGCTAGTGCTATCAGCTCGATAGGCACATCTTTGTGCGGTGGAAGTGGGTGCTCTGGGTTCTCGGTGCAATATTTAACGAGTGCCGTATAAAAGCAAAGGGGCTTATTTTGCAATATAACAACGGTGTCATTTACGCTATTGCCTAACGTTTTATCTCGCAAATTAATGACAAGTTTGGGCTTAGGTGGGGCAACTAACTCTTCATTGACAATGTGCTTTGCTTTTCGCTGCCTAGGAATAGCAAACGCTGGCGCAAGCAGCACCGATACTATCAACGCCCACCAACTCATCGTCAGGTTTTGATACATAGGAAGCGATTGCATAGTTAGCGTAATTTTTTGCTCTGCATTTTCGAATACAAAAGTATGGGATAAGCTGTACTCGGGATACGTTTCATCAGCATTTACACCCTGAATTGAGGTGACTCTAATCGGGTAATTGTCAGCGGCTAAATCTTCGTTGATAGTTTCAATATACCGACCTACCGCATACGTATTTACGGGGGTATTTAGCGTTGCATTCCCAACATCAAGAAACGCACTGTCTAATATGATTCTTCTTTCTACGTTGTCTTTCGCATTATGGCGAGCAGACTGAATACCAATAACCTGACCAAACGTACTGATGATTTGAAGTACCGCAAAAAGTATCAGTACACAAATTAGGGTAAACGGGCGAACAGTTGACATCATACTACTCATCTTTGCTACATCCATTCACGAGAACGAGAGTTTTGTAATAGGGGCGTGAGTGAGAATCGGCGATATCTTTCACTACAGACTGCATGGCGCAAAGTAAATCGGTGTTTTGCATCTGCATTTTTAAAAACCATTGCATGCCGCTAACGCTCTTTAGTAGAGGGGTTGCATAGTTCTTAGACAAAATTTGCTCATCTTCTTCAGCCCAATACGATGAGATAATATCGACTTCTCCCGCAAGTAATGCTCTGCGCAAATCTTTGTGGGAATTGAAGTACACAATGTCTACGTTGTTCTCAGTTAACCCAAGATTTTGAAGTATGGTTTTTGGAACGATGTGACCTGAGCGGCTGGAAGGGTAATCGAGCAGCCCAATTCGTTTGCCAAGCAAGTACTCTTTTTCAAGCAGGGGCTTTTCACGTTGAGATATAAAGAAAGCGCTGTAATTAGGGTGCGATGCTATTAAAGTTAAACCATAAATTTGATCTGCACCGAAGGCATCTACTACATTACGTTTAATCAACGCTAAATCGACCACGCCATGGTTTATATAGCGAAAGGTATCGTAGTCGCTTTGCCCGACGATGACCCTGACTTGGCCAAATTGCCTTTTGATGATTTTGTTATCGCATAAACGTTCTAAGGCCATATTCGCGATAGAGCCATCTGTGACATACACTGAAAAGATGTCTAGGTTGTTTTGTAACTCGGTTTGGCAGGTTAAAGTTCGACCAGTTTGAGGGGGCACCGGAATAAATTCTATTTTCTGTGAAAAATAGCCAGCGCTGCCGCAAACAAGTGCGGCAATAAGGAGTATGATCCACCTTCCGGTAGCAATAATTCTGACTTTTGGCAAAAAAATAACCAAATGAGTTAGTGATTTATGTGCTAATTTCATCAGCTAAGGTTATTTATTGCAATAGGTAAATTTATTTTAATTGGTTATAGTCATGAAAAATAAGTGTTTTTTACAAATCAGACTGAATTTTGTTAAACGCTGTTTATTAGTCCATGATATGTCATCAATAGAAACCACAAGAACAAGTCAGACGACCTTGGTTTTGATAAGTAAAATAACTTGACCAAATGGTCAGGTGTGTGGTGCAAAAAATGCGATGAAATCACGTCACGGAATTGACGAAATATACAAAACTGTAATAAATATGACACGAAGGTCTATAACAATTTCATCCACTCAAAGAAGTCTTTTAGTCAATATCAGAGGTCGTAGAGGGGAATAAATTCCCTCTACGCTAAAAAAAAAGAATTTTAAACAAAAAGGGAAACACACATGTACTCATCAGCTAAGCTCAGCCGCGTTGCTGCAGCAGTTGCACTAACAGTGGGTCTAACCACGACTGCAATGGCTCAAGTAACGTCTTCAGATATGAATGGCCAGATAGTCGGTCCAAACGGCAACCCTGCTGTTGGAACCGTAGTTAAAGTAACTCACGTACCAACTGGTGCGGTTAAATCAGTCACGGTAAATAGTGCTGGTACATTTAACCTTCGTGGTTTACGTGTAGGTGGTCCTTACACTGTTGAAATCGACTCAGATGAATTCGCAGATCAAACTATCAGCGATATTTACCTAGAGCTTGGTGAAGCGGCAACTATCCAAAGAACACTTGAATCTGCAGCTAACTACGAAAACATCGTAGTAACCGCTTCTCAAGTAGGTAGTTTGGCTTTCGGTCAAACTGGCCCTTCAGCAAACTTTGACTTGGCAACACTTCAACAAGCGCCAGCGATCAACCGTGATATCACTGATATCGTTCGTATTGACCCTCGTATCTATGTAGATGAAGGCGGTAGCGGTGGTATCCAGTGTGTGGGTAAAAGCCCTCGTTTTAACAGCTTGACGGTTGATGGCGTTCGCATGAATGACCTTTTCGGTCTTAACTCGAACGGTTACCCTACAGAAAGAATGCCTTTCTCTTTTGACGCTATCGAAGGTGTGTCAGTAGAAATTGCTCCTTTTGATGTAATTTACGGCGGCTTCTCTGCGTGTAACATCAGTGCAGTAAGTAAAACAGGTACTAACGAAGTTCATGGTTCTGCGTTCTACGACTATGGTAGCGACAGCCTACGTGGTGACTCACTTGAAGGTGATGATATCAACCTTGGTAGTTACACTGAAAAACGTTACGGCTTCACAGTGGGTGCACCGCTGATTAAAGATAAGCTATTTGTTTTTGCTGCTTACGAAAAACTAGAAGGCGCAAACACATTTGACCGTGGTGCTATCGGTTCTGGCGCAATTAATGAAGTAGCGCTTACACAAGCACAACTTGAGCAGATTCAATCTGTTTCTCAGTCATTGTATAACTTTGATGCTGGTACAACGCCACTTAGCATGCCTAACGAAGATGAAAAGCTTCTTGTTAAGTTAGACTGGAACATCAACGAAAACCACCGTTTTGCGTTTACTTATAACTACAACGATGGTAACAACTTCTCAGAATCTGACGGCGACGCAGATGAGTTTGAACTATCAAGCCACATCTACGAGCGTGGCGCAGAGCTACAATCATTTGTTGGTGTACTTTACTCAGATTGGACAGACAAATTCTCGACTGAAATCCGCGTTTCTCGCACAGAGCTAGATAACCTACAGCGTTCGATGTATGGTGACGGCACTCCAGGCGGTAACGACTTTGGCGAAATTAAAATTGAGCTAGGTAATGATACAGATACTTCTGAAGACGACCTTACGGTTTTCTTAGGTTCTGATGACAGCCGTCAAGCTAACGACTTAGACTGGGAAGCGTTAAGCCTAATGTTCCGTGGTAACTATTACTTCGACAACGGCCACGCGTTAACTTTCGGTTACGAGAGTGACAAACTAGATATCTACAACCTTTTCGTTCAGCACTCTGAAACCTCTATTACTTTTGAAAGCTTAGAAGATTTCACTAACGGAACAAATGCAGAAATCGAATACGGTTATGCATATTCTGGCAACCTATTAGACCGTGCTGCTGAGTGGGGTTACACATCACACTCTACTTACGCACAAGATGAGTTCTATCTTACTGACGATTTAAAAGTAGTTGCTGGTTTACGTTATGACTGGATTACAACATCTGACGAGCCTGTTGGAAATGCTGATTTTGTAGCTGGGAACGGTTATGACAACACGGCTAACCTAGATGGACTTAGCTTGCTACAACCACGTGTTGGCCTTAACTACACAGTAAGTGATTCAACTGAACTACGTGGTGGTGTTGGCTTGTTCTCAGGCGGTAACCCGAACGTATGGATGACAAACAACTATCAAAACACCAACGTTATTGGTGGTGAAGTTGAAGGTGAATACGCTAACTTATTCGACGGCAGTGTTACATGGGTTAACACAGAAGACGGCGTAACTGCTGGACCTGGCTACTCAGTACCTTCTGATTTAGACGAAGAGATGTCTTCTGGTGCAGGTAGTAACTTTGAAAGTAACAACCTAGATCCAGGCTTCGAAATGCCTCGCGAATGGAAAATCTCTGCGGGTATGACTCATATCAATGACGAAGATTACGTATTCAACTTAGATTTCCTTCTAAGTGTGACGCAGAAACAAGCCATGATTAAATATGTGGGTCTTGAGCGTGTAGGTACAACTGACGAAGGTTACCCTGATTATGACTCAGTAGGTTACGGTTCACTTGAACTGACTAACTCTGATGAAGATTCAGTGTCTTACTCACTAACAGCGACCATGAACAAGTCTTGGGACAACGGTATTACTTTCACCGGTGGTTATAACTACAGCCACGCTGAAGATGTACAACCAATGACGAGTTCAGTAGCGTTCTCTAACTTCCAGTACAGAGCATTTACTGACATTAACGAAGAAGTATCTTCACTGTCTGATTGGAATATCGAGCACCGCTTTACTGCTGACCTTCGTTACACTACTGAACTTATCGACGGTTACAGCACTATTTTCTCTGCTTATGCAGTAGCACAGTCTGGTCGTCCGTTTAGTTACACCATCAGTGGTAACTCTGTATATGGCTACACGCCATACCTTGAAGGTAACAACGTGTTACCGATTGGTGCAGAGCGTAACGACCAAACTAGCCCTTGGTGGTTCAAAATGGATATCGCAGTTAGACAAAATATTCCTGCGTTCCGTGAAGATCACTCTGCTCAGGTTTATTTCGTTATGAATAACTTCACCAACTTCATCAACGATGAATGGGGTATTTTGGAAGAAGTTAACTTCAATACTGCTGCGCTAGGTACATCATCTCCTGAAAGTCGTCAGGGTGATGCATCACTTTGGGAAATGCGTGTAGGTATTGACTACCGCTTCTAAGCAACAGTTTAAAAAACAGTTGTAGTGTTAAATGCCACTTTCCAATTTTGGAAGTGGCATTTTTTTTATCTTGTAAATCAACTTCTCTTTATGTTTCTCATCGCATTCCTTTTCTTTTTCTGATCTAACCATTGTCGCCATACGAACGAATAACTAAATGAATTGTTCACATGGAGAACTTATGTCGAAACATATATTGATGGTAATGACCTCACATGAATTATTAGGTGATACAGGCAATAAAACAGGGATGTGGCTGGAAGAGTTCGCGTCACCTTATTACGCGTTCAAGGATGCAGGGTATACCATCACCTTAGCTTCACCTATGGGCGGCCAAGTGCCAATCGACCCCAACAGCTTGGCAGATGATGCCATGACCGACGATGCTATCCGTTACACAAAAGATGAGGTAGCACGAAGCGCAATGTCTTCAACAATTGTGTTGGAAGATGTTCGAGCAGATGAGTTTGATGCTGTGTTCTATCCGGGCGGCCACGGCCCGCTGTGGGACTTATCTGACAATACCCACTCCACAATGCTAATTGAAGATATGATCAAAGCACAGAAGCCTGTAGGCGCTGTTTGCCATGCGCCTATCGTGCTGAAAGAAGTAAAACGTGCCGATGGCGAATTTTTCATTAACGGGAAAACCGTTACTGGCTTTTCGAATAGTGAAGAAGACGCAATGGAATTAACCGAGGTTGTGCCTTACTTAGTTGAAGATGCACTCATTAGTAAGGGCGGTAAGTACGAGAGTACAGAGGACTTTGGCGTTAAAGTGTGTGTTGATGGTCTTTTGGTGACGGGGCAAAACCCAGCATCATCAGGACCCGCAGCAGAAGCGCTTATTAAGCTACTGTCGTAGTTTAATTCACTCACTTACACTACTTACTTAGTCCACACCGACTAAACAATAGCCGGTGCGCCAGTTTTATAGAACGTTTATACTGGCAGAAATAAGAAAACGCCGCTGACTGTGTCGTATCTCAAGAAGACAGGAGATACAACACAGTACAAGCGGCGTTTTTATATAAGTTTAATGTTAGAAGCTAGCTTGAACGTTAAAGCTCATAGTGCGACCTAGTGGGTCGTAAAGTTCATCATCGAAGCCTCGCCATTCGCCTGGCAAGTATTCTTCCAGCTCGTCAGTAAGGTTAGCGATGCCTGCTGATACTTTAACGTTATCGTTTACGTGATATGAAACCGTTACGTTATGTTTAAAGTAGTTATCCGCATAATCGTAAGAGGAGTAAAAGGTTTCTCCGTTGGCACCAATGAATAGTGTCCTCCAAGAGGCAGTCCACTTATCACCGTCTGTCCAATCTACAGTCAGGTTGGCGCGGTTATCAGGATAGAATAATTCACCCGCCCACTCAGTACCTTCTTCTTCGTAACTAAACACATGAGAATACTCAAGGTTAACCCCAAAATCCCCAATCTCAGTTGCTAAGTCGTAGTTGGCAGTAATATCAAACCCGTTTGTTGTCACTTCTGAGTAGTTAGTATAGCCCGATGTAATAGACGTAATTTTACCATCGCTATCACGTACGATACTGCTAGAAGTCCCATCTAAGTCTGCGGCAATTAAGTCTTCAACATCGATGTCTTCAATTTTGTTCTCATAGTCATACTGGTAATAAGAGACTTCAAGTGACAAATCATCTGTTACATCATAAACCACACCAAGAGTAAGCGACTCAGAGTTTTCTGGGCTAAGGTCTGGATTACCACCGTAGTAGGTTAGATGCTGTTGACCCGATGAGCAGTAACTGTCATCGCTACCTGGGTTACCTAATGTATCGCAGTAGTAGGAGTCGTAGGCATCTGGGAAACCGTAAGAAATGGTCGCGAACATTTCACTCATTGTCGGAGTACGGAAAGCTTCTCCCCAGCTAGCACGAAGCAATAGTGACTCAGTTGGACGCCAGCTGATACCTAGCTTGGGTACCGTATCTGAGAACTCTGAGGTTGAGATGCTAGCACCCGTATCGCCTTCAAGCTCGTAGCCGTCGTAACGAAGCGCGGCTGAGACTTCGACTTCATGAGGTAATTCAATGGCAAGCTCAGTATAGTAAGACTGTCGTTCACGGCTTGCGTAAACGTCGTCACCGCCAGAACCGCCCGAGATAATGCCCAAACCCGATTCAGGATCAGATACCTGTTCAAAATCAAGGTACGAGTACTCAGCGCCAAACACAGCACTCACTGTCATGAAGTTATTTGAGAAAAGCTGACCTGAAATGCTTCCATCAATGATGTCGCGCATTTGGGTAGTTTGATAGGTGCCAGTATGATCAGCGTTTGTTAAAAGGTCAGCGTTATAAGCATACCAATCATCGGTGCTAAGGCCTTGTACGTTGAATAAATCGAGTTGCTCAGTATCAATTAAATCTTGTACAACGGTGTCATTAACCAAGTTGTAACCGAATACTTCTTCTTTTGCAGATGTGCGCTGGTAATAAACTTGCCAGTCCCACTCGTTTCCAGCAATTTCAGTATAACCTTCAAGGCCTGAAACCATTTCAAAAGTGGTTTTTTCAGTTTTAGTATCGCGCGTGCCCAAGCTAGAGGTGCGGAAATAAACCGAACCGTCTTGGCCATATGGGTTCATTGCATTATCGGCGTCGATAGTTAGCGAAGATGTAGAAACCGGGGTAGCAGCATAACGCGTATCTGTAGATGTCTGCATTGCAGAGAAGCGAGTGATGAGTTGTAAGTTTTCTGCCAACTCATATTCCACTTTTGTCATCAGTGAGTTTTTCTCAGTCGCGCCGTATAGCCATGTGGTATTGCCATAATAGTAACCACAACGGTCTGACTCAACAGACGTATCTGCTACATCGCCACACAAATCTTCGTTGTAAAGAAATTCACCTGCATCTGAATCGTAGAAGTTTGCCACTGGGCTATAGGTTGAATAGCTATTTAGTGCATAGTCACCTGATACCGCAACATCGCTAACTTCTTGTGTGTTTTCATGCTCGGCTATGAATACAATGCTGCCTTTGTCGCTGGTAACACCAGCAGAAAAATTGTACTTACTGGAATTACCACCGTCAGCACCTGGATCTTCAAAGCTATAACCTACATTTACGCCATCGAACTGTTTTTTGGTAATAATATTAATTACGCCTGCAACAGCATCTGAACCGTATATGGCCGATGCGCCATCGCGAAGAATTTCAATGCGCTCAACAATCGACATCGGGATCATCGACATATCAGAAGATGAACCACCATCGTACCCTAAACCAGGAAGGCGACGGCCGTCCATAAGAACGAGTGTTGCGCCTGCACCCAGACCACGCAAGTTTACTTCGCTTGAAGCTGAAGCACCGCTGCCGTAACCAGATTGGCCGCGAAACGAACCAAAGGTGTTAATTGAAGAGTTACGTAAAACTTGCGCTACCGATGTATCGCCAGATAACGCAATAGATTCAGCAGTAATAACAGTGACCGGAGAAACTGACTCTAAATCCACTCGTTTAATCCGAGAGCCAGTAACTTGAATTTTTTCTACAGGTTCAGCTGAATTTTCGTCATCTGATTGTGCGAGGGCCATTGGCGCGACAAACATGGTAGCGGAGCCCGCCAGTACTATTCCGCGCTTCACAGCAGTGCTGAGTTTATTGGTGTTAAACATTTTAATTCCCCTTGTCGAAGGTGATTACACGTTGTAATTACAAAGACGTTTATTAGTTTTTATTTTGAGCAGATGTTTTCTGTCGGGAGAATTAAGCACTTCGTCGTGCTGTTTGGCAATTTACAAAGTGTATAATTTGTTCTATTTAGACCTAATTTACCTTATTTATACGCAGAGTGATGAAACCTTTACGGTTCTATACATTGGTAAGATAATTATTGCTTTTATCTCTCTTAATATTTATTTAAAGATAACGCTAAATATTAATTAAAAGAAAAATAAAAAATAATGTGAGGGTGTAAATAGTGTGCAGGTTTTGTGTGCAAGTAGTGTGGATCTAGCGCAGAATCGGCGCAGGTTTTACGCAGATTCAGTGTGGGCAAATCTGGCTTGAAGTAAAAGTGGGGGATAGCGTTTCAGTATAGGTGAAAAAGTGAGAGAAAGTTTCTGTAATTATAATTAATGATAATGTTATTCTTTTGGGTTTCAGAATTTATACGTTGGTGAATAAGAGGCGGTTTTTAGTGATGGTGATATTATTTAATTTTAAAATTTGAGTTTAAATTTTGCTGTTTTTATCTAAGGAAGGTTTTTGAATTTTATAATTAATTTCTAGTTTTCGAATTCTTTACTTTTCTTTTCTTACTCTTTTCTAAGTCTGTGATAATTTAAATACACAGCTACCAAGTTGTTTTGTATCTCCCTGGTACAAATTCTTTACCGCCATCTTGTGATGGCGGTTTTTTTTGTTCAAAACTTAAGGCGGTGCCTTACACGTTCTCGAATAAGTCTTCTACCCGTTGGCGCAACTCTTCAATAAGTGTCACGTCGGCTGGGGCGATAAAAATGGTATCGTCGCCCGCAATGGTACCGAGCACACCATCTTTTTTGCTTAATGAATCAAGTAAACGAGCAATAAGCTGCGCCGCACCTGGGCTGGTGCGAATAATTACCATCACATTATTATGCACAATATCGAGAACCAGCTGCTTTAACGGGCTTTTAGCCGTAGGCATGCCTAGCTCAGGCGGAAGGCAGTACACCATATCGCCGCGGGCATTGCGGGTACGTACCGCACCAAACTTACTTAGCATGCGAGAAATTTTAGACTGGCTAATATTGTCATGACCTTGAGTTTTAAGGGCATCCACTATTTCACCTTGAGATCCATAGCTTTCAGCTTTCAAAATTTCTTTAAAGGCTTTAATCAGTTGCTCTTGTTTTGCGTTGGCCATAGCATCCTGCACATCAGTTAGCGGTAATAAGTTAAATAATCATATATGTTATATTGTGCCTTACAGGTGACCTTTGCGCAATTTAATTGCATAATCATGCATGATAGTGAATATCGACATAAAAATGCCTTAAATGGCCGTATTAAGACCATCAGATGATTGAGTTTTCCCCCGCGTTGCATTAGTGTGACGTTCCGTTTAAATACGTGAGTAATCCCATAGGAGAAATGGTATGAAAGTAGCCGTGTTAGGTGCTGCCGGTGGTATTGGCCAAGCGCTGTCTTTGTTGTTAAAAACACAATTGCCAGCTGGTTCTGAACTAGCGCTTTATGATGTAGCGCCAGTTGTTCCTGGTGTAGCTGTTGATTTGAGCCACATCCCAACTGCAGTAAAAGTAACCGGTCACGGTAAAGATGACCTAGCTGGTGCATTAACAGGTACAGACGTTGTTCTTATTCCTGCTGGTGTTCCGCGTAAGCCGGGCATGGATCGTTCAGACTTGTTCAACATCAACGCTGGTATTGTTAAGAACCTTATTGAAGGTGTTGCTGACAACTGTCCAGATGCTTGTGTTGGTATTATTACTAACCCAGTTAACACAACAGTGGCAATTGCTGCTGAAACGCTTAAAGCGAAAGGTGTTTATAACAAGAACAAATTGTTCGGTGTTACTACCCTTGACGTAATTCGCGCAGAGACTTTCGTTGCTGAGCTTAAAGACGTAGACGTTGCTTCTGTACACGTACCGGTAATCGGTGGTCACTCAGGCACAACTATTCTTCCTTTGCTTTCGCAAGTTGAAGGTGTTGAGTTCTCTGATGATGAAGTTTCAAGCCTAACTACTCGTATCCAAAATGCGGGTACTGAAGTTGTTGAAGCTAAAGCTGGCGGCGGTTCTGCAACCCTATCTATGGGTCAAGCAGCTGCACGTTTCTGCTTATCATTGGTTGCAGCAATGCAAGGTGAGAACGTTGTTGAATACACTTACGTTCAAACTGACGACAGCGACGATGCTGCATTCTTCGCTCACCCTGTTCGCCTTGGTGCAAACGGTGTTGAAGAAATCTTGCCATACGGCGAGCTAAGCGCATTTGAAGAAAAAGCGAAAAACGACATGCTTGAAGGCCTTCGTGGCGATATCAAGCTAGGCGTAGATTTCGTAACTGGCTAAGGAAGTATTAGGCCCCGGCATCCGATTTGAAATAAAATCGTAGCCACGCCGTAAATACTTCCATGTAGGCTCCGCCACCGCATCCATGCGGTGGAGGGGCTACTTATTTAATTTCAACTCGTATACCTACCCACACATATTTGCCGCACTCAGTAAATTTCCTTTATGTAAGACAGCATCCATGCTGCTGACAGTTTGTTACAAGCTTACCAATCCTGCTTTTTTGTTTGTGGCACCCGCATAATAGCCACGCCATAAATACGTCCATGTAGGCTCCGCCACCGCATCTTTGGCAACACAAGGGCTACCTGTTAATTTCAACTCGTATATCGACCCTAACTTCACACTCAGGCGTACGATGCTGTTCTAGTTGGGGCGTGGTAAGGGACTTAATTGCGAACTCTATATAAGGTAAACGTCATGCTTTCTAGTGGTTTGTCCTTATAAACTGAATAAGCATAGCCGCTTAGAGAATCTGCTATTGGAAAAGTAAACAGGAGGGAGTTGGCAAAGGTGGGATGTGATGTTTTAACGGTATATACGCTTCCTTCCTTATGAATATCTTCAGGGTTGAAACTCGTTTGATTGGTATAACTGCTACCATTTATAAACCGGACTAAACGGCCTTCTTTATTTGGGTAAATCTCAATGCTTATGAGCTCATTTTTACCACTAATGCGCATTATTCCCACCCACAAGCCATAAATATCTTCAGTAGCCGAGTTGGCTAATTCTTCTATTGAGTCTCGGTATATATCTATAAAGTTGCGCACGGAAGATTGGTTCTTCTGCTTGTCCAATTGATAGGTGTTACTCAAGATAGGTTTACCGTTTTTACGTGTAGTCGATTCTAATACTTTGTAACCGGTATCTATGTAGGGAGATAAAATTAGATGTTTAACATACCCTTCATCAAACGAAGGAAATGTTACTTCACAATTTAGCGTACTACATTTTATATCTTCATTATCAAATGGTAGCCGTCGGATATGACGAAACGCATTGCCTATGCCAGCTTCAAACAGGAAGTGTTCCCCGTTTTCATTTATCTGGAGTAACTTATACTTATAGTCAGACTCACTGACGCCCTCCCATAACCCAGGGGGCATAGTAAGGGGTTCGGATTGCGCCAACATAGACGTTAGCGCCAAGTAAAAGGTGAGAGTCAGGCTTGCAAGTAGTCTGTTCAAATGAGACGTCCTGTCTTAAGGATTAACGACTGAATTCGATTGGCTTTATCCTACGACATATCAATAGAGTTTTACAAAAATAAGATAAAAGACCTAGAAAACTCATAATCATTGCCTACGCTTTCTTTAGTTAATTCTACATGAGTATGTTGATGGATAGATTTATAAGGTCTTGTTTTCTCAACGTAAGGTTTAATGATTTTCTAATCGTTAAACCTATTCGTCAGCATCGAAAAAACTCACTGTAGTAATGGTCATCTAATAACTAGAATAAAATAATACCAATTAATAGATTGTATTGATGAAATCCTTTGTCGAACAGCAAGAGGTAACAAACATGAGTAACGCGAAGCTAGGCGATGTAAATGACTCAGGGCGTAAGTGCCCTGTTATGCACGGCGGCCTGACAGCTACTGGCAGTACAAATATGGATTGGTGGCCTGAGGCGCTTAACCTAGATATTTTGCATCAGCACGATACAAAGACAAATCCAATGGGTGATGACTTCGATTACCGCGAGGCCGTTAAATCTCTCGATTTTAATGAATTGAAAAAAGACATGATAGCGCTAATGACCGATTCTCAGTCATGGTGGCCAGCAGATTGGGGACACTACGGTGGCCTTATGATCAGAATGTCTTGGCACGCCGCCGGTTCGTATCGTATTGCTGATGGTCGTGGTGGTGCGTCTACGGGTAATCAACGTTTTGCGCCGCTCAACTCTTGGCCGGATAATGTTAACCTTGATAAAGCGCGTCGTTTATTGTGGCCAATCAAGAAAAAATACGGGAACAAGCTTAGTTGGGCCGACCTTTTAGTGTTTGCTGGTACTGTTGCTTATGAAAGCATGGGGCTTAAAACTTATGGTTTTGCATTCGGTCGCGCCGATATTTGGCACCCAGAAAAAGACACCTACTGGGGTGCTGAGAAAGAATGGCTAGCGCCAAGTGATGAGCGTTACAACGATGTTGAAACCCCAGAAACAATGGAAAATCCATTAGCTGCTGTGCAAATGGGGCTAATTTACGTTAACCCTGAAGGGGTGAACGGTAAACCTGATCCACTTAAAACCGCATTGCACGTTCGTGAAACTTTCGCCCGTATGGCCATGGATGATGAAGAGACAGTGGCATTAACAGCAGGTGGTCACACCGTGGGTAAATGTCACGGTAATGGCAGTGCAGAGCGTTTAGGGCCAGATCCAGAAGGCGCTGATATTGTTGAGCAGGGCTTGGGTTGGATGAATCACGAATCACGTGGAATAGGCCGCGATACAGTATCAAGCGGTATTGAAGGTGCGTGGACGACTAATCCAACACAGTGGGATAACGGTTACTTTGAATTGCTACTTAACTACGACTGGGAATTAAAAAAATCACCAGCGGGTGCAGAGCAGTGGGAGCCTATCGACATTAAAGAGGAAGACAAACCTGTTGATGTTGAAGACCCTTCAAAACGTTATAACCCTATTATGACCGATGCCGATATGGCCATGAAAATGGACCCAATCTATCGAGAAATTTCTGAGAAGTTTTACAACAACCCAGACTATTTCAGTGAAGTGTTTGCTCGAGCTTGGTTTAAACTTACTCACCGTGATTTAGGGCCAAAAGTACGTTATATCGGTCCTGAAGTACCACAAGAAACGCTTATTTGGCAAGATCCTGTGCCTGTAGGCAGCACGTCTTACGATGTGAGTGCATTAAAAGCGAGTATTGCGGATTCTGGCCTAAGTATTGGTGACATGGTATCTACGGCGTGGGACAGTGCTAGAACCTTCCGCGGTTCAGACTTACGTGGCGGTGCTAATGGTGCCCGCATTCAGTTAGCGCCTCAGAAAGACTGGGAAGCGAACGAGCCGGAAAAACTAGCTAAGGTATTGTCGGTGTTAAAACCACTTGCTGAGGCCGCCGGTGCAAGTCTAGCTGATACCATAGTGTTGGCCGGTAATGTAGGTGTAGAGAAGGCCATTGAAGCAGCTGGTTTCAGTGCTGAGGTTCCTTTTGCCGCAGGCCGTGGTGATGCGACTGATGATATGACGGATGCTGATTCTTTTGCTCCGCTAGAGCCGCAGGCCGATGGCTTCAGAAACTACTTACCAAAAGATTATGTAGTTAAACCAGAAGAGCTGTTGTTAGACAAAGCACAATTGCTTGGGTTAACCGCTGCAGAAATGACGGTGTTAGTAGGCGGTATGCGTGCAATGGGCACGAACTACCAAGGCACTGCACACGGCGTGTTTACCGGTAGTGCTGGCTCACTAACGAATGACTTTTTCACTACTATTACGGATATGCAATACACGTGGAAGCCCACAAGTAAAAGCACGTACGGTATTGTAGATAGAGTGTCTGGAGAGCAAGTTTATTCAGCTACTCGTGTTGACTTAGTCTTCGGTTCAAACTCTATATTACGTTCTTACGCTGAGGTTTATGCGCAAGACGATAACAAAGAGAAGTTCGTTAAAGACTTTGTTAGTGCTTGGACTAAAGTGATGAATGCTGATCGCTTTGAATTACAAGCTTAACATTCAGTATGTAATATAAACTCACTAAAAAGCCCGCTTTACGCGGGCTTTTTTATTTGTGCTATTTGTTTCAATAGCATGATTATGTATCTATTAATTTAGGTATTAACCTGTATTACGCATACCGGTTGCGATACCTGTAATAGTTACCATCATGGCACGCTCTAAATCAGGATTATGTACATCATCTCCTGCTTTACGAATTCTGTCTAGCAACTCGATTTGTAAATAATGAAGCGGTTGCAAATAAGCGGCGCGAATTTCCATCGACTCTTTGCCTAGCGGATCGGTCTTCATAATGTCGTCTTCACCAGTAAGCTTCAGTAATGAGGCAATACTTTCTTTGAGCTCCTCTCGAAGTGCTGCACCGAAATGCTTAAGCTCTTCTGGTACTAAGCGCTCATCGTAGGCTTCACTAATACGGGGATCCGCTTTATGGAATACCATGTCAAGCATTGAAAGACGCGAACGATAAAATGGCCATTCGGCAAACATTTCATTCACGACTTTTTCATTTTCGGCATTTTTCACGCTATCGATAGCGCGCATTACACCCAACCATGACGGCAATACAAGGCGCGTTTGTGCCCATGCAAATATCCAAGGGATAGCACGCAGACTTTCGATACCACCTTGTGGTTTACGCTTAGAAGGGCGACTGCCTAAGGGTAACTTACCCAGTTCCTGTTCAGGCGTAGCCACGCGGAAATAAGGTACAAAATCTTTATCATGGCGAACGGTGCCGCGATAGTTATCACGACCTTGCCCCGCCATAGTGGTAATAAGTTCACGCCACTCTTCTTTTGGCGCCGGGGGTGGGAACAACATGGCTTCAATTATCGCGCTGGCATAAATGCCTAGGCTGCGTTTAGCCAGTTTAGGCATACCGAACTTATAACGGATGGTTTCGCCTTGTTCTGTAACACGGAATCCACCTTCCAATGAACCTGGAGGCTGCGAGTAAATAGCAGCGTGTGCAGGTAGACCGCCGCGACCAATCGTTCCGCCACGACCGTGGAACAAGGTAAGTGAGCAGTTAAACTCTTCAGCAATAGCCACAAGCGCTTCTTGCGATTGATACTGAGCCCAACCTGCCGCTAGTGCGCCAGCATCTTTGGCAGAATCTGAATAACCAATCATCACGAACTGACGGCCTTTCACATAACCGCGATACCAGTCGATAGAAAGCAATTTGCGCATAACACTTGGCGAGTTGTTAAGGTCGTCTAATGTTTCGAACAAAGGCGCTACTGGCATTGGCCAATCAACACCGCTTTCTTTTAACAGTAATTGAACCGCAAGTACGTCTGATGGCTCACTCGCCATTGAGATAATGTAGATACCAAAACCGTGCTTGCTGTGCTTAGCCACTACTTTACAAGTATCTAGTACTTCTTTCACATCTTCCGATGCGCCCCATTGAGCAGGGAATAGCGGGCGTTTCGAGCCAAGCTCACGTAGCAAGAAGGCTTGTTTATCTTCTTCGCTCCATTGTGAGTAATCACCAAGGCCAAGGTAACGGGTCAGTTCGCTAAATACATCAGCATGACGTTCTGAATCTTGACGAACATCTAAGCGAAGTAAGTGAATACCGAATACATGAGCGCGGCGAATGGTATCTAGCAATAAGCCTTTCGCTACCACACCCATACCGCAATCGATAAGTGACTGGTGGCAAAGTAGTAGGGCTTCTAATAGCTCGTCATTACTTTCAATCCAGTTCGACGTATCCGGATTTCTACCGGCTAAATAGTTAGCAATACCATCGCGGGTGGCTATAAAGCGGTCTAGTAATGGGCGAAGTAGGGCGCGATAAGGTTCGTTTGCATCGCCTACTTTTTCTCGCAGTGCATCATTACAGTCGTACATAGACAACTCAACTTGCAAGCGGTCTAAGTCTAAAGCGAAAAGTTTCGCGGCGCGTTTACGCGCTAACAATAATACTTGCTCGGTAACTTTAGAGGTTACGAACGGGTTGCCATCGCGGTCACCGCCCATCCAAGAACTAAATTGTACCGGTGAAGCATCTAGCGGAAGCGACACACTGTAGTCTTCTTGCAAACGGCCATCTAACTCGCGCAAGAAGTCAGGAACGGCTTCCCACAGTGAATTTTCAATAACTGAAAATCCCCAGCGAGCTTCATCGACAGGGGTAGGGCGCACAGAGCGAATTTCTTCGGTATGCCAAGCCTGACTAATTAAATCAGCAACACGGGTTTCAACTTTACTTCTGTCTGCGCCAGTGAGTGATTCTTGATGAACTTCTTGTAGGCAGTCTGCTAGCTCTTTGTGTTTATGAATAAGGGTGCGACGTGTTACTTCGGTAGGGTGTGCCGTTAACACTAGGTCGATATTTAATTTGCCTACTGCCTCTTGCACTTTATCAGCCGTGAGTTCGGCTTTATCTAGATGCTTAAACAATGCATCAATAGACGCGTCAACGTTCATGGCACTGTTATATTCTTGCTCAGCAATATTACCTAGATTTAGAAACTGTGCGAATGCACGACCTACCGTCAACAAGTCGCTGTCGGTCATCGTTTTGAAAGTTTCTTTCAGTTCGTCACTACAACTCGTGTCTCCCTGATAAGACGCTCGGCCGTCTTTTCGAATCTTCTCAATGCGATCAAGCCACTCTTGGCCTAATTGGTTTTTGATGGTTTCACCTAGCGTTTTGCCAAGGTATCTAACTGTATCTTTTAGTTCAGCATCGTAATGAGTGTGCATGCTATCCTCCCAATTATATGGCCTTCACCATACTAAGTACTTAACAAGTTGTAAAACCACTTTGCGTTATAATTTACAATATTTTGTTCCATTTGCACCCATCTATTTAATGCTCAAGGCAAGATAAATTCTGGTGTGCTACACTCTTGCACCGGAAAATGCAGAAACATATTCGTGAAACGCGGTTTGTTTGAAATTTGTACTGCATTTGTAATTTAATTTCAGGAGTTCTTGTGACTGATACATTCAACACAGTAGAAACCCAAGCAAGTTACGGCATTGGTTTTCAAATGGGTCAACAATTGCAATCTAACCCTTTCGAAGGTTTAGCGATTGACGCAGTAGTGACAGGTTTAAAAGATGCTTTCGCGGGTCAAGCTCCGCAAGTTGATAACGACGCACTGCGTGATGCATTCGGCGAAATCCATAAGCGTATGCAAGCTGAGAAAGAAGAAGCAAGCAAAGCGGTTATCGAAGAGGGTGTAAAATTCCTTGAAGAAAACGCAAAGCGTGAAGAAGTTCAAGTGACTGAGTCTGGCCTACAATACGAAGTATTGGCTGAAGGCGATGGCGAAACGCCAACTGCAGATAGCACAGTTCGCGTTCACTACCACGGTACACTTACCTCAGGTGACGTTTTTGACAGTTCTTACGATCGTGGTCAACCGGCTGAATTCCCAGTTGGCGGCGTGATCAGAGGCTGGACTGAAGCACTACAGCTTATGAAAGTTGGTGCTAAACTACGTTTATACGTACCACACGATCTTGCGTACGGTGAACAAGGTGCTGGTGCAGCAATCGCACCTTACAGCACGTTAATTTTTGATGTTGAATTGCTTGATATCTTAGGTTAATTCACACAAAAAGGTGAGCTCTTGTGGGGGCTCACCTTTTTATTCATGTGTAGTCATGATTCACTCCACATCATATTCAACGCCACATTTCACACTTCACTTTCCTGTCTTGGCCTTACTTATTTTCAGTTCGTAATATTGTTTCAACCCTCTGTTTCAACCCTCGTTTATTAATTTGCTTCTAGCGCAATAGTCGCTAATCACTTTTGTTTTCGTATACATTACATAGCGTTCCAAGATATTCTTTCGATATAGATTTAAAAAACCGCTTTCGAACTGCGCTACCCGTTTGTACATGTGTATCTTTTTGATGAATAAGGTGTTCGGTGCTTAGTTAGTGTCATCTGCTCCGAGTTGTTATAAGCCTTTGCACGTTTACAATAGGCGCACGCTTAAAAAAGGAAAATGATTATGGTTATCAAGCCTAAAGTGAGAGGCTTTATCTGCACAAACGCACATCCTGTGGGTTGTGCAACGTCAGTAGAACAACAAATTGCCTATATTGAAGAGAAAGGCAGCTTAGGTGATGGCCCTAAAAACGTGCTAGTTATTGGCAGCTCAACCGGCTACGGGTTGGCATCGCGTATTACTTCTGCATTTGGTTATGGTGCAAAAACCCTTGGCGTTTGCTTCGAAAAAGCGCCAACAGAACGTAAAACCGGTACAGCGGGTTGGTACAATACTGCAGCCTTCCATCAGCAGGCGTCTAAAAAAGGGCTTTATGCTGACACTATCAATGGTGATGCGTTTTCTGATGAAATTAAAGCGCAAACGATAGATAAGATTAAAGCCAATATGGGCAAGGTCGACCTTGTGATCTATAGCTTGGCGTCACCGCGCAGAACAGACCCAGATACGGGTGTGGTATACAAATCTACCCTTAAACCCGTAGGGCGTGAGTACACTACCAAAACTTACGATACCGACAAAGATAAAGTACATGATGTTACGTTAGAGGCAGCAAACGACGACGAAATCTTAAACACCATTAAAGTGATGGGCGGAGAAGATTGGGAGCGCTGGATGGATAAGCTTGCCGAAGCGGGTGTATTGGCTGAAGGTTGTAAAACCACGGCGTACACTTATATTGGTAAAGCCCTTACTTGGCCTATCTATGGTCAAGCGACCATTGGAAAAGCGAAAGAAGATTTAGACAGAGCCGCTGCCGCTATCATTGGCAAAAATACCGAATTATTGGTTGAAGCGAATGTCAGTTCGTTGAAAGCCTTGGTCACGCAAGCCAGCTCTGCTATTCCTGTTATGCCGCTGTATATCTCATTAATGCAAGAAGTGATGAAGCGCGACGGCACCCATGAGGGCTGTATTGAACAAATTCATGGTTTGTTCTCTACCTGTCTATTTGGTGATACGCCAACATTAGATGAGGCAAACCGCTATCGCATGGACGGCATTGAAACCAATGACGTTACGCAAGCTAAGATTCAAGCCTTATGGGACAAAGTGACCCAAGAGAACTTTCATGAACTAAGCGATTATGCTGGTTATCATCACGAATTTTTAAAACTGTTTGGTTTTGATATTGAAGGTGTTGATTACGAACAGGATATTGACCCACTCGTGAAATGGTAAAGGTTTACTATACTTAAATAAGCCTAATATTGAGTAGAGCCGTCGAATCAGACGGCTTTTTCGTTGTTTACTTACTACTTAAACGTAAATGGGGTTTACATTAAATTATAGAAAAGTTGCTCTTTATCTATGATTTGCGTGGCACAAACCGCTCGGTTAATGCTAAAATCCCGAAATTAAGTAGGGGTCTATTCTACTCCTACTCAACAACAGCGTTAATCGCAGTAATACAACAACAAAAATAAGTGTGAATTTTCACTGTTGGTCTATAAAAGAAAAGGCGTATAACGTCGCTTATACATTTGGAATGTAAGTTACGGCTTCATAACAGGCTGACCGTAACAGTAAGTAAATTCCGTCAATCTAAATATTAAAGGTGTTCTACACCTTAAAAATAGTACGCTTTTGCATGCTGATAAGCAGGGTTCTCTGCGGTCATGCAAAAGAGTATTTCTATTAGAGTAGTGCGATTACATATGATAAAAATCAAGAAAGGTCTCGACCTCCCAATAGAGGGAGCGCCGAAGCAGGAGATCACTGAAGGGTCTGCTGTTTCACGCGTTGCCATTCTGGGAGAAGAATATGTGGGTATGCGCCCTACCATGCACGTCCAAGTTGGCGATGTAGTGAAAAAAGGCCAGATGCTTTTTGAAGACAAAAAGAATCCTGGCGTTAAGTTCACTGCTCCAGCTGCGGGTGAAGTGGTAGAGGTAAACCGTGGTGCAAAGCGTGTTTTGCAATCAGTAGTAGTTAAAGTTAGCGGCAGCGATGCAGTTAGCTTTGATAAAATTGCTGCAGACAAAATCGCCAGTACTGAGCGGGAGCAACTCCAATCAATCCTTGTTGAGTCAGGTATGTGGACAGCGTTACGTACGCGTCCATTTAGCAAATCACCAGCCCTTGACTCGGTACCAAATTCAATCTTTGTTACAGCAATGGACACCAATCCGCTAGCCGCGGATCCAGCGGTGATTATTGCTGAGCGCAACGATGACTTCGTGAACGGCTTAAAAGCGTTAACGCAGTTGAGTGGCGGCAAGGTTTACGTTTGTAAAGCAGCGGGCTCATCAGTAGCAACTGGCGATGCCGCAGTAGACGTAGAAGAATTCGGTGGACCACACCCAGCAGGCTTAGCAGGTACACATATCCATTATTTGGATTCTGCTGGCTTGAACAAAACGGTTTGGCACATTAGCTACCAAGACGTAATGGCCTTTGGCGCATTGCTAACTACTGGTGAGCTAGACACACGCCGCGTTATTGCTATCGGCGGTCCATCTGCTAAAAACCCTCGCCTGGTTCGTACCTCTATCGGTGCTGATTTAGAAGAGTTGCTAGCAAACGAACAACAAGACGGTGACGTACGTGTCGTTTCAGGTTCCGTGTTAAACGGCGTAACGGCACAAGGTGTTCACGGCTTCCTAGGTCGTTTCCACACCCAAGTATCACTGCTTAAAGAAGGTCGCGAGAAGAAATTCCTTGGCTGGATCACACCTGGTTCAGACAAGCATTCTGTTACGCGCGCTTATCTTGGTCACTTAGGTGGCAGCAAGAAGTTTGATATGACAACAACAACCAATGGCTCTGAGCGCTCTATGGTGCCAATTGGTAATTACGAACGCGTTATGCCCCTAGATATCATTCCTACGCTTTTGCTTAGAGACTTGATTTCTGGTGATTGTGACAGTGCTCAGACATTGGGTTGTTTAGAGTTGGACGAAGAAGATTTGGCTTTGTGTACTTATGTATGCCCAGGCAAATACAACTACGGCCCGATTTTACGCGACTGTTTGACCACCATTGAGAAAGAGGGTTAGTCATGGGTTTAAAAGCGTATTTAGAAAAGATTGAACCAAATTTTGAGCCAGGTGGAAAGCACGAAAAATGGTATGCACTGTATGAAGCAGCGGCAACGATTTTCTATACTCCTGGTAAAGTAAACAAAGCTAACACGCACGTGCGTGACAGCATTGACCTTAAACGCATCATGATTTTGGTGTGGTTAGCAACATTCCCAGCAATGTTCTTCGGTATGTACAACATTGGTTTCCAAGCGCAAGAAGCTATTGCTGCTGGTGCCGGTACACTTCCTGATACATGGCAAGCAGGGTTATTCACCGCCTTAGGTGGAGACTTAGCGAATTCTGGTTTGCTAGGCATGTTCTTCTACGGTGCCTGCTTCTGGTTACCTATCTATGCAGTTACCTTTATTGTTGGTGGCTTCTGGGAAGTATTATTTGCTTCGGTACGTAAGCACGAAGTTAACGAAGGTTTCTTCGTTACCTCGGTACTTTTCGCATTAACCTTACCGGCAACTATTCCGCTTTGGCAGGTTGCATTAGGTATTACCTTTGGTGTGGTTATCGCTAAAGAAGTCTTCGGTGGAACTGGCCGTAACTTCCTTAACCCTGCATTGTCAGGTCGTGCGTTCTTATACTTCGCATACCCTGCACAAATCTCTGGCGACCAAGTTTGGGTTGCTGCTGATGGTTACTCAGGTGCAACGTCATTGAGCCAAGCGGCTTCAGGCGCGCTTGATTACGCTAACATGGACCTTTGGTTTGACAGCTTCTTCGGTACTATCGCAGGTTCTGCGGGTGAAGTATCTGCATTGGCTATCTTAATTGGTGGCTTGTTCATTATGTACATGCGTATTGCAAGCTGGCGAATTGTTGCTGGTGTAGCAATCGGTGTAGCCGTGTTTGCCACCTTGCTGAACATGATTGGTAGCGATACCAACTACATGTTTGCAATGCCTGCCTATTGGCACTTTGTTATTGGTGGTCTTGCCTTTGGTATGTTCTTTATGGCGACAGACCCTGTGTCTGCATCGTTTACCAACCAAGGTAAGTGGGCATACGGTATTTTCATCGGCTTTATGACAGTACTTGTTCGTGTGCTAAACCCAGCCTTCCCAGAAGGTGTAATGTTGGCCATTCTTTTTGCCAACCTTTGGGCGCCACTGTTCGACTATTTCGTCGCACAAAGCAATATCAAGCGGAGGGTAGCTCGTGTCGGCTAAGAAAGAATCTTTAGGAAAAACGATTGGCGTTGTAGTTGCCGTTTGTCTTGTGTGTTCAATTGTTGTATCAGGTGCAGCGGTAGGCTTACGCTCGCTACAACAAACCAATGCGTCGCTTGATAAAAAGAGCAACATTTTGAACGCAGCAGGGCTTTACGAAACAGGTATGACCGGTAAAGCAATCGAAAGTACATATAGCGAAAAGATTGAATCTCGCTACGTTGATTTGGAAAGCGGTGAGTTTGTAGAAGCACCTGAGCCTGATTACGATATGTATAAAGCAGCTAAACAAACTGAGTACAGCACAAAAGTAACTAGCAGCAACGTTGGCTTCCAACGTCGCCCTAATGTTGCCAGTGTTTATTTGGTACGTGACGAAGCTGGCGATGTATCTCGCATTATCTTGCCTGTGCACGGTAGTGGTCTATGGGATCTTATGTACGGTTTTCTTGCCCTTGACGCCGATGGTGAAACAGTTCGTGAGTTGATTTACTATCAACAAAAAGAAACACCAGGACTTGGTGGCGAAGTGCAAAATCCAGCGTGGCAGGACAAATGGGATGGAAAGAAACTATTTGAAGATGGTGAAGTGGCTATCCGTGTAGTGAAAAACGCAAACCCAAGCAATCCACACACTATTGATGCGCTTTCAGGTGCTACCTTAACCAGTAAAGGTGTTGAAAACACCATTCAATACTGGGTAGGCGAGCAAGGCTTCGGCCAGTTCCTGAAGACTCAGGCATGGCGTTCATAAGGGGAGTCTCATGGCAGATACTAAAGAAATGAAAAAGGCCCTCTTTGGGCCAATTATGGACAACAACCCAATTGCCTTGCAGGTACTTGGTATTTGTTCAGCACTGGCTATTACTACTAAGCTGGAAACAGCCTTGGTAATGTCTTTGGCGCTAACCACGGTTGTTGCGTTCTCGAACTTGTTTATTTCAATGATTCGTAACCAGATCCCATCAAGCGTTCGTATCATCATCCAAATGACTATCATAGCGTCGTTGGTAATCGTAGTTGACCAAATATTGAAAGCGTATTCGTACGAAATTTCGAAGCAGCTGTCGGTATTCGTTGGTTTGATTATTACTAACTGTATCGTAATGGGTCGTGCTGAAGCCTATGCAATGAAGAGCCCACCTCTGATGAGCTTTTTAGATGGTATTGGTAACGGTTTAGGTTACTCATTCGTATTGATTGTTATTGGTACAATCAAAGAGCTATTCGGTTTCGGTACTATTTTAGGTTTCGAAATTCTTCCTTTAGTTCAAAACGGTGGTTGGTATCAGGGTAATGGTTTGTTAATTCTACCATTTAGCTCATTCTTCTTAATCGGCGGTATGATTTGGGTTATCCGTACCCTTCGTCCCGAGCAAGTAGAGCCTAAGGAGTAAGTCATGGAACATTATTTGTCGTTATTTGTTCGCTCAATTTTTGTTGAGAACATGGCGTTATCACTTTTCTTAGGTATGTGTACCTTCTTGGCGGTATCGAAGAAAGTTAAAACTGCTATGGGTCTTGGTGTTGCGGTAATCGTAGTACTGGGTATTTCTGTACCGGTTAACCAAATCATTTATGTCAACATTCTTGCACCTGGTGCGCTAGCGTGGGCTGGTTTCCCTGACGCAGATTTAAGCTTCCTAAACTTCCTAACCTTTATCGGCGTTATCGCGGCATTGGTTCAAATTTTGGAAATGAGCTTAGACAAGTTTTTCCCTGCGCTTTATAACGCGCTTGGTATCTTCCTTCCGCTAATTACGGTTAACTGCGCCATCTTTGGTGGTGTAGCATTCGCGGTACAACGTGAATATAACTTGACCGAAAGTGTCGTTTACGGCGTAGGAAGTGGTATGGGCTGGGCAATCGCCATTGTGTTATTGGCCGCCGTACGTGAAAAGCTTAAATATGCCGATATGCCTGATGGTATTCGTGGTCTGGGCTCTGTGTTCATGATTGCGGGTCTTATGGCACTTGGCTTCCAGTCATTCACTGGTATTCAGCTGTAATCGAGCTCGGGAGCATATAAATGAATCAAGTAGAAATTTTCCTAGGCGTCGGCATGTTTATTGCCATTGTATTGGCGCTAGTATTTATCATCATGTTTGCCAAGTCGAAGCTGGTTCCAAGCGGTGATGTAACCATCACTATTAACGGTGACCCAGACAAAGCAATTAAAACTGAGCCAGGCGGCAAGCTTCTTGGCGCACTAGCTGATGCAGGGTACTTCGTATCTTCAGCATGTGGTGGTGGTGGTTCTTGTGGTCAGTGTCGTGTAGACGTGCATTCAGGTGGTGGTGAAATCCTTCCAACTGAACTTGATCACATCACTAAAGGTGAAGCCCGTGAAGGCTGTCGTTTATCATGTCAGGTTGCGATTAAGCAAGACATGGAAATCGAGCTTGAAGAGTCGGTATTTGGTGTTAAGAAGTGGGATTGTGAAGTTATTTCTAACGATAACAAAGCCACTTTCATCAAAGAACTTAAGCTTCAAATTCCTAACGGTGAAAGCGTACCTTTCCGTGCTGGTGGTTACATTCAAATTGAAGCCCCTGCGCACCACGTTAAGTACAAAGAGTTTGAAATCCCTGATGAGTATCGCGGTGATTGGGAACGTTTTGGCTTCTTCGATATCGAATCTAAAGTAGATGAAGAAACCATTCGTGCTTACTCAATGGCTAACTACCCAGAAGAAGAAGGCATTATTATGTTGAACGTGCGTATTGCTACGCCGCCACCTAATAATCTAAGCCTACCTGCTGGTAAAATGTCATCGTACATTTGGAGTCTTAAAGAAGGCGACAAGGCAACAATTTCTGGTCCATTTGGTGAGTTCTTCGCTAAAGAAACTGAAAACGAAATGGTGTTTGTTGGTGGTGGTGCAGGTATGGCGCCGATGCGCTCACATATCTTCGACCAACTTCGTCGCTTAAAAACTGATCGTAAGATGAGCTTCTGGTACGGTGCACGTTCACTTCGTGAAATGTTCTATACAGAAGACTTCGATGAGTTAGCTGCAGAAAACGATAACTTCAAGTGGCATGTTGCCCTTTCAGATCCTCAGCCTGAGGACAACTGGGAAGGTTACACTGGGTTCATTCACCAAGTTCTTCTTGAGAACTACCTGAAAGATCACCCTGCGCCAGAAGATTGTGAGTTCTACATGTGTGGACCACCTATGATGAACGCAGCCGTTATCAACATGTTGAAAGAGCTAGGTGTTGAAGACGAGAACATCATGCTTGATGACTTCGGTGGTTAATCCGAAATCTACAAGTGAGTAAAGGGGGCGAGAGCCCCCTTTTTGTTTAGTTAAAGGACCCAAAACGTGATTCGATTCTTTGCCAGAATAGCATTAGCGGTTATTGCTATGAGCATCCTTTTTATTGCCAGTTGCAGTGAAAAGCCACTTACGGTTGTGCATTTGCAAGGCCAAACTATGGGTACGACTTACAATATTAAGTACGTACTTGGTGAAGGTGAAACTGCAGTAGAAGGTTTGCAGGAAGAAATTGACGCTAAGTTAGTTAACATCAATAAAATGATGTCGACCTACGATACAACGTCTGAGTTGTCTCGTTTTAACCAATACCGATATTCAGATAACTTTGCGGTGTCTCCAGAAACACTTACCGTGGTGAATGAAGCGCTTCGCTTGGCCCGTTTGAGCGATGGTGTGCTAGATGTTACGGTAGGGCCCTTGGTTAATTTGTGGGGGTTCGGTCCAAATAAACGACCAGAAAAAGTGCCAACCCAAGCCGATATTGATGCCGTTCGGGATTATGTAGGTTATGAGAAATTATCTACTACGCCAACCGGTCTTATGAAAGCAAACCCCATGTTGTATGTTGATTTATCAACCATTGCCAAAGGTTATGGCGTGGACGAAGTGGCAGCCATTTTAGATGCTCATGACTTGCAAGACTATCTTGTAGAGATTGGCGGTGAAATGCGGGTTAAAGGCGAACGTGGTGATGGCAGTGAATGGCTAATTGCGATTGAAAAGCCGGTAACGACAGAGCGCGCGGTGCAAAAAGTGGTGTCCATAGGCACTAACGCCATAGCCACATCAGGTGATTATCGTAACTATTACGAAGAAGATGGGAAACGCTATTCTCATTTAATTGACCCAAATACTGGCTCGCCGATAACGCATGATTTGGTGTCGGTGACGGTGGTAAACCCATCTTCAATGATTGCGGATGGCTTAGCCACTGCGTTCAACGTAATGGGGTGGGAACGCGCTATCGACCTTGCAGAGCAAGAACAACTTGCTGTATTCCTCATTCGTCGCACAGCAGACGGATTTGAAGAGTATGCCACGGCAGAATTTGATAAACTGGTAGAAGTAAATAATTAAGGAGTAGGCTATGTCTACGTTTATTTTAGCATTCGGTTTTTTCCTCACCATGGTACTTGCCATGGCGGTAGGCTACTTAGTGCAGCGTAAAACGATATCGGGTAGCTGCGGTGGACTAGGCGCATTGGGTATCGCTAAAGCATGTGATTGCCCAGAGCCTTGTGACAGAAAAAAATCTCGCATGGAAAAAGAAGAAGCGAGAGAAAAGAAATTGAATGAATGGAAACAGAATCAGATCCTTTAATCTGATCTAGTCGCGCTTTTGCTAAGTCAGAAACAATACGCAACAGCGCCACAATGTATAAATATAGATGCGCGGTAAGTTAAAAGCTTACCGCGCTTTTTTGTATGCTTCATTTATTACTTGCGCAGTAATACCAGTCCGCATTGATAATTACCCTCTCAGCGAGACTTAAAATGTTCGTAATCGCGGCGTGTTACCACAGGTATAGTGGTTCTACACCAAGGTAACACAACAAAGAGTACGGACATTTTAAACTCGCCCTTCGGGAAGGTCTGGCAAGCTTCCTAGCTTCATTCTGGGAATTTGAAAGGGAACAGCCATTCCTGCATTCCCACGCTTTGCTAGGAAACTTGCCAGCGCCTTCTGAGTGGGCGATTATCTATGCGGATTGGTATAAGTAGTTGCTCACTATTCATCTCGTTCGCTGGTAAGGCGAATTAATATGCTCTAGAATACTGTCTTTCTATACAGTTTTTTGTAAAGCGGTTCAATTCGTTTGGCAGTTTAGGGGGCAATACGGCATGCGAAAAATCATCCATGTAGATATGGACTGCTTTTATGCTGCGGTTGAAATGCGTGACAACCCTGCGTTACGTAATATCCCTATTGCCATTGGTGGTAGCTCACAGCACCGTGGCGTTATCTCTACCTGTAATTACCCTGCCCGTAAATATGGCGTACGTTCCGCCATGGCCACCGCATACGCGTTTAAGCTTTGCCCAAACCTCACCTTAGTAAAAGGGCGCATGGAGGCTTATGTCAAAGAGTCTCAACGAATTCGCGAAATCTTTGCCGACTATACCGATTTAATTGAGCCACTTTCCTTAGATGAAGCTTATCTAGATGTCACCAATAGCCAGTATTGCGGGGGGAGTGCCACATTAATTGCCGAAGAAATTAGAAGCCGAATTGAAGCGGAATTGGGGTTAACCGCATCAGCAGGCGTAGCACCTTGTAAGTTTGTGGCCAAAGTGGCGAGCGATGAAAATAAGCCTAATGGTATTTGTGTTATTACCCCCGATAAATTAGACAGTTTTGTTAGCGCTATGCCCCTTAAAAAAATTCCCGGGGTGGGCAAGGTAACAATGCAAAAGCTGCAACGATTAGGCCTAGCCACCTGCAACGATGTGCGCTCTTACCCCTTTGAGCGTATACAAAAGGAATTAGGTAAGTTTGGAGCGGTTTTATGGGAACGAGCGCACGGTATTGATGACAGAGAACTATCGGTATCACGAGAGCGCAAGTCTATAGGCGTAGAACGCACCCTAAGCAACGATATTCACTCGTTAGAAGAATGTCGAGATTTTATGCCTCACTTACTAGAAAAGCTTCAGGAGCGCATGGAGGCCCATGAAAAGCGCACAGGCAAGCCTGTTCGCATACGGACTCAAGGGGTAAAATTGAAATTTCAAGACTTCCAACTTACTACTGTTGAACATCGATGCCCTTCGTTAAATGCCCATTACTTTGATACCCTATTGCAAGAAGCTTACGAGCGCGCCAAAGGCCGCGGTATACGATTAGTCGGACTGCATATTGGCCTAGGTGAGGCGCAAACCATACATCAACTTCCTTTGCCCTTAGAAGGTGAGTAGGGGAGTGAATAAAAAGCGAACAAAAAGTGACTAGCAGGAGCCATCATGACTACCCCAGAACCTAAAATCCCAGAGTCTAAAATTCCAGAGTCTGAAACCCCCGAACTTAGAACCCCAGGTCGCTACCGCCACTACAAAGGCAGTGACTATGATGTTTACGAAGTGGCGACGCATTCAGAAGATGAGTCTTCCTTAGTGGTGTATCGTCCATGTTATGGCGAAAAAGCCCTGTGGGTTCGCCCATTGAGTATGTTTCAAGAAGAAGTGGTGATAGAAGGCAAATCTGTTCCGCGATTTGCTTATATTGGTGACATCCCAGATGATGAAAAAATGATCTGAACCGGAAACTAGGTCATAGTGTATGTAGACCTAGTAAATAATAAGCACCTCCTAAGGAAACCCTAATGGCGCAACCACTTACCCGTAGTTTGCTACTTGCTGCAAGTTTAGTATCAACGACCTTCATTCCTGCCGCTTTTTCACAAGACCGTTTTGAAAAGGTTGAAATAGAAGCAACAGCACTTAAAGGTTCCGTGCATATGTTAACGGGGATGGGCGGCAATATCGGCGTTTCTGCAGGCGATGACGGTATTCTTATTATTGATGATCAGTTCGCTCCGCTTGCAGAGAAAATAGCTGCCGCGCTAGGGGAGCTGGGTAGTGATAAGCCCAAGTATGTAATTAACACCCATTACCATGGCGACCATACCGGTTCTAATGCGTTCTTTCATAGTCACAAAGGCGCGACTATTTTAGCCCATGACAACGTGCGTGTTCGATTGGCCAACGATGAAAAAGTCTCTCCTGATGCGCTACCGGCTATTACCTATGAAAACGGTATCAAGCTACATTTTAACGGTGAAACCATTCACATTATGCATCTTAAATCAGGACATACAGACGGCGACAGCATCGTATGGTTTGAACAGCCGGATGTCATGCACACTGGCGACTTGTTCTTCAACGGATTATTCCCTTTCATCGACTTAAATTCCGGCGGCAGTGTTAAAGGCTACATAGAATCAGTTAAACAAGTGATGGCGAAAATAGATGACGATACGGTCCTCATTCCAGGCCATGGTGCACTTAGTAACAAAGCCGAGTACACCAGCTTTCTTGCAATGATTGAAGAGACCTTTGCTTTTGTAAAAGCACAGAAAGCAAAAGGTATGAATCTTGAAGCCATTACTGAAGCAGGGCTTGATAGTAAATGGGATAAGTGGGCATGGAGCTTTATCTCGGAAGAGAAGTGGATTGCTACACTTTACGAAGAGGCCTAATCAAGCCGGTTTAGGAGCAGTCATAGCACTGCTCCTACTCCGACTCGTAGCTATATAGTTGCGTCAGTTTTATTCACCCCAGACTCCGGCATTAATACCTCATCAGTATGTGTACTATTGTTAGGACTAGACGCGGTGTCGATTACGCTTTTCTTTGCTGCTTCGTTTGTCGCTTGAGCAACCATTTTAGGTTTGCGTGGTGTTTTATATAGCGGCCAAACGAGTTGCTCTACCCAGTTAGCGTAAAACATTCCTTCAATACCATATTGAGCTGGGTATTTTCGCGTGATTTTGGCAGTTCCAAATAACACGTCCCAGAAAAACAATAGATTTCCGTAATTACCTTTATAGTTGGTGATGCCATCGTCAGCCTTTAGGCCGTGGTGTGCGCTATGGGTAGAGGGTGTCGATATTGTCCTTTCCACAATCCACGCTAGCTTGTTAAGCATTGGCGTTTGGTATAAAAATCTGTCCCATTTCCATTCGGCATGCGCACCGGTAATGACACTTAGCTTTACCACAAGATAGAACGCGTAGGTCCAACCTAATCCTAAATAGATAAGCGCGCCTGAAAACCAAAGCGACGGCATCAACAAGTAATAGAAGACGTTATTGCGATAGATAATGCGCACGCTCATGTACTTGCCGTTGTGGTGTGCACGATGCAGGTTATACAGGAAACGGGTGGAGTGAGACAGGCGGTGCCACCAATATTGCATCATGTCATCGAATATCAGCAGCAATGCAATATGCAGAAAAATTGATGAGTCGCCCAATGCTCCTTGATTCAAAGCCCCTTGATTTAGCGCCCCTTGGTACTGAGGCACAATAAGCAACATTAGCGCTCCAGCACTAAAAAGCACCAAAGGTTGGGTAATGACAAAAAGCACTAAGGTGCCAATGAGTTCGACTTTTCCATCATCACTCACTTCTGCGCTTTTCTTAAAAAGCTTACCTTGCTTTGCTTCCAGTAACGCAAATATCAAGAAAATACCGATAATCGCAATTTGATAGTTCATAGTTCTCTCCACGTATTGCAGTAAAGTTAACACCCTATTAACATGGTAAATATATAGAACTATAGATTTGGTGGAAAAGTGTCTTATATAAAAGCGCTCAATCAAATTATCATGCCTGAATCATTACTTGCGCTGTGCACGCAATTTGGTACGCCAATTGAGTATGACAAGGGCGCTATGATCCACAATCGAGGGGATTTAAAACCTGGGCTTTCTATCGTGGAGGCTGGGCAGGTGAAGGTGGGCAACTATGGCGTGGACGGTAATTATCAACTTACTACAGTGCTAGAGCGGGGCGACACTTTTGGTGAATTCACTTTATATGCATCGTTAGCCAGAACCCACCATGCGCAAGCAATGTCCGACTGCACCGTGCTGCAAATTGATGAAAGTCGCTTTCGGCAACTCGAAGCTGCGCACCCTGAAGTGGGTGTGTTTTTAACACGCAATCTTGCCATAAAGCTTCACGCTACCTTAGAGCGGTTAGATGACATTTTACGCTTACCGACTCATGTGCAGTTGGCAAAATTGATTTACCAAACCAGCGTAGCGCAAGCAAACTCAATTGAAACTAACACCTTTCAAGCTGACTCTTTTCAAGCTCGCTCAGGCCAAACTAGCACTGCAGTAGCGCTTAGGCAAAGCGACTATGCTGAGCGTTTAGGGGTAACTGTGCTAACCGCCCACAAAGCGCTAAATAAGTTGGTGTCCCTTTCACTAATTCGAAAGCAATATGGGAAAGTGGAGATTGTTGATATGCAAGCAATGTCGAAGTGGCTAAATGACAATGTATCTTTGTTACCTGTCTGAGACGTGATCGCTCATTGAAATCTCCGCTTTATCCAACCATTTCAATTGCGCGAGGGGATAGCCTAAAAAGAACTTTTCTCTGGATAAAATAATCCGATTTTCAATGCGCTTAATACCAAGCTCTTCTCTGTCACTAAGCAATGTACAGGCGTCGTTGAGTTTAGCGATATTTGCAAAACAACTGAACGACACATAATCCACTTTCCCCGTTATTTGCATGCAATCCATGAACTCAGGTATTTCTTGAATAGCGGAAATGAAGCGCCGTTTGAAAGGGGCGCTGTTATCATGCAAGGTAAATTCAACATACGCAAAAACATGTTCGCACATAGCTTCAATATTCACGTCTGCATGAAAGGTACGAAAGTAGCCGGCTTCTTTTAGTGCCTTTACCCGCTGGAAGCAGGCACTAGGTGAAAGGTTAACGCGTCCCGCTAATTCCACGTTGGTGAGGTCTGCTTGCAAATGTAATATGGCCAATATCTTTTGATTGTAGCTGTCTAAATGAATAATCTTTTTCATAAGGTGATTTCTTTTGCCTTAAACACACGTATTGCCACATTTATGATGGTCTTGCGCGCCGAATGTTATTACTCAGCTACACCAAATTGCACCTAGGTAGGAGATAAAGCATCTTGTGTATGTGAAATAATATTTTTAGGAAATAGTAATAAGTTCGTGATTGTCGGTGATTTCAGTACTCAGGTTATCAAAAGTTAGCAATTAACAAAATATTATTTTGTGGAAAGTTTGCACAATAGTGTTAGCCGTTTAAATAGGATGTGTATAGCGATTAATGCTTCGTTTAACGTGTGCGTTCTTTATACGTCAGCCAAATAAATTCAAACCAAAAATGCGGGAAAGCGTAAGCTGTTTTGCCCAACATTTGTCGAAAGCCGCAACCTAACAGGGATAACAAATAGATGACGTCTGAAAGTACAACAGATACTAACGACTATGCCCTAGAGCCTGTGCCTGAAAGTGCACAAACAAGCGGTGTGGCGGTAGGTATGATCAACGGGGCATTGGCCTTTGCGGTACCTGGACTAATTACAGGTATAGAAATAGGCGAAGCGTTAGGTTTTTGGGATAGCCTTGCCGCTTTTCTGGTAGGCGGCTTAATTTTAGCTTTCTTTGGTACGGTGACTGCGCTGGTCGGGCATGCTAACCGGCTAACATCGTTTGTCACCATACGGCATGTGTTTGGCGTGTGGGGCGCAAAGCTGGTGTCATTTTGTTTTGTGCTGTCGTTACTCGGCTGGTACGGCGTCAACCTCGACTTGTTCGCGTTGGCCACCAACGGTTTGTTAGTTGATTACTTGGGCATAACCTTTAACACCAGTGCTATTGAGTGGGGCGTTAGTGCCGTGATTGTTATCACTACCTTATACGGCTTTCAGCGGATGGAAATATTATCCACTTGGCTGGTGCCCATAATGGGAGTGGTCACATTATTCCTATTAATAAAAAGCGCCATGGCGATAGAGCCCTCAGGCGGCTTGGCGGTGGTAGAGTCTTCAGGAGGCTTGGCGGCGGTCGAGCCTACAATGGGTTTTGGTACGGCGGTATCGGCGGTGGTAGGAAGCTTTATTGTGTCTATTGTTTTACTGCCTGACTTAGCACGCTTTTGTCGAACAAAACGAGATGCGTGGTCAGCGTCTTTCATTCCTTTCTTTCTACTAAGTACGTTTGTATACATCGCTGCCTCTTTAGCCGCAAATGTATTCGGCAGTGACGATATTCTTGCGCTTATGGTAAAAGTGGGACTAGGGCTAGCTGCCTTTGTACTACTTATTTGTTCAAGTTGGCTCACCAATGTGTTGAATCTATATAGCGCCTCATTGGGAGCTGCGGCAGTTATTAACGGCGGGAAACAAAAGGTATTGATCATAGCTATGGGTGTGATGGGAGCTGTAGCGTCATCCCTTAATTTGCTTGATAATTTTTCTGAGTTTTTATTCTCGTTGTCCATCATGTTTACCCCGGTTGCCGCTATCTACTGTGCTGATTTTTTCATTCTAAGAAAGCAAGCTGTGTACCGGGCGCATGACTTTATTCCCTCTTTTAATGTTTGCGCCATAGCAGCGTGGATAACCGGCATCCTGTTTAGCTTTACAAGCGCTGAAACAGGGCTGTTCATCACGCCCATTGAAGCAATAGACGCTTTGATTGTGTCATTAGCCAGCTACCTCTTTCTATATTACATGACGTTTTACATGACGCGCGCCTTCGGGGCTAAGAACAACAGATTAACCAGCAACACAGATGGCAGCATCGATAGCCCTATCAAGAACAGTACTAAGAGAGAAAACCCATGAAAGAGTTAAGCTTTCAAGATATGAAAGACATTTTGCTAGGCTGCACTGTGCTAGGTACAGGGGGCGGTGGCGAAATGAGTGAAGGCCTAGCACTCATTGATGAGGTAATCGAAAAAGGCTTGCCAATACGCCTAGTAGGGCTTGATGAAGCGCCTGATGATGCATGGATTTGTACGCCTTATTTACTGGGTGCGCTAGATTTAAGCGCCAAAGAGGCCGACGAATACAAAGCGCTACCTAGAAATACTGAGCCAGCAATTTGCAGTGCGTATAGCCGCATAGAATCTTATTTTGATAGGAAGTTTTATGGCACCGTGTGCTGTGAAATGGGCGGTTCTAATACGGCAGTGGCATTTTATACCGCGGCGTTGAATAACGGTGTGGTGATTGATGCTGACCCTGCTGGGCGGGCAGTACCAGAAATTACCCATTCAACCTATTATCTAAATGGCCTTGATGCCGCGCCTGTTATTGCCGCCAATAACTTTTGCGAAACCTTTGTGTGTGAAGGCTTGCGTGACGATCAAAGAGCCGAGCATGTTATGCGTGCACTTTGCCAAGTGAGCGCCAACGACATTGCGGCTATCGACCATGCTATGCCTGTAAAAGACATTCGCCACGCTCTTATTGGCGGAACGATTTCAAAAGCATGGGCGCTAGGTAAAGCGGTGTCGGCTGCCAAGCTGCAAGGTGGTGATGTTGCCAAAGTGATTGCAGACGTGGGTAAAGGCTTTGTTGCCTTTAGAGGCAAAGTGACCGCCTTTGAATTTGATACGGTAGGCGGTTTTTCTGTTGGAACCGTCGATTTAGCTGGCACCGCTGATGACGAAGGCTATACCTATCAGATAGGGGTTAAGAACGAAAACTTAATTAGTTATTACGATGGTGAAGTAGATGTGACTATCCCAGATTTAATCTGCGTGATAGATGATAATACGGGGGAGCCCGTGACTAATCCGCATTATGAAATTGGTCAAACGTTAGCGGTTATTATCTTACCTGCCCCTGATGCGTTTTTGACCCAAAAGGGTTTAGCCACCTTTGGCCCAGCCTATGTGGGTGTGGACGCGCCTTATCGCCCTGCTAGCTTGCAAAATAGACATAATAAATAGGTGTAAATTAAACGTATTGCGCGTTGCTTAGCGCGCCAAGCTTGTTTATGCTCAATGCCTGCTAATATTTACGTTCTAAAAAGGGTATATCGTGTGTGAACTGCTTGGCATGAGTGCCAACACGCCAACTGATTTGTGTTTTAGCTTTACCGGCCTCACCCGACGCGGTGGCGAAACAGGCCCGCACAAGGACGGTTGGGGTATGGCATTTTATGAAAGCAAGGGCATACGCCTTTTTCACGACCCTGAACCCTGTGCTACCTCTCAAATTGCAGAGTTTGTTTCCCATCTGCCGATTAAAAGCGAAACGGCTATTTGTCATATTCGCCAAGCCAATGTCGGCAATATTAACCTAGCCAACACTCACCCCTTTACCCGAGAAATGTGGGGTAAATACTGGGTGTTTGCACATAATGGGCAGCTACCTAACTTTGTGCCTCGTGAAGGCATGTATGAAGCGGTAGGTGATACCGACAGCGAAGCCATGTTCTGCGATTTAATGAATCAAGTGCGGGAAAGCCTGCCTCGAGATGCTATGCCGCAACAATTGGCCGATACGCTGGTAAATATCGCCAAAGGCTACGCAGAGCAAGGTGTATTTAATTGCTTGCTCAGCAATGGCGAATGGTTGTTTTCATTTTGCAGTACTAAAATGGCCAGTATTACCCGCCGCGCGCCGTTTGGCCCAGCTTGCTTAAGTGACGTGGAAGTAGAAATTGATTTTGCCGCTGAAACCACACCCAATGACGTGGTAAGCATTATTGCCACCGCGCCGCTTACACACGACGAACAGTGGGATATATACGAGCGTGGTGAATGGAAGCTATGGCAGCAAGGCGAAGTGATTGCTAGCGGCAAAGTAGATGTACCCGTTCATAAATCTGAAGCCGCTATGACCAGCCCCGATCCCGATTTGAGTGCTCAACAAGCAAGTTGACCTCGCATCGCGTGTGACTTATCTAATTGATTTGGTTGATTTAATTAACTTAGCTAATTTCGAGCGCTTCAACAATTAGCGATTGAATTTTCTGATAGCGAAGTGGCAGTGAGCGGTGTGGCGTTTTCACAAAATACAGCGGCTCTGTTACATCGTGCTTCGCGGGGTAAATGGTTAAGCTGTTTGCCGCATCAGCAAAACTATCAAGCACCTTAATAGGCAGTACGGTGAAGCCTAACCCTTTGCTAACCGGCAATAAAATTTGAGACAGTTGGTTTATATAACCACGCTGTGGCAATCGGTTAGGATCTAACTGCATCAGCGCTTGCTCGCCGCTGTGACTAAAATAAAGCTTTAAGTAGTGCATGGCATCTGGGTGATTTATCAATCCAAGGCCGAGCAATGTATCGTCAATGGTCTCATAAGGCGTACCCTTGGGTAAAATAAGCCCCAGTGATTCATGGCCTATCTTTTCAGATGAAAACAATTCCTCGTCAGGCTGCTGGGTAACTATGCCTAGTTCAAGGCTAGACGCTTGAATGTTGTTTAATATGGTACGGTTTGGGGCAACTTCTAAATGTATGCTCAAGCGAGGATGGGTGACTTGTAGCTCAACTAACACAGGGTACAAACGCTGTGCTAATGCACCAGAACACCCAATTACGCACTTACCTTCATAAGGTGCATCAAACTTTAAACTCTCTATAAGTGCCTGCTCATGCTTACTCAAACTTTGCGCATAGTCGTAAACTCGCTGGCCTTGTTCGGTCAGTTCAACCCCTTTACCCAAGCGAATAAGTAGCGCACAGCCACAGGCCTCTTCAAGCTTCTTAATATGCTGGCTCACGCCTGGCTGGGTCATAAACCGTTGTTCTGCGGTGCGGGTAAAATTACCCGTTTCAACTAACACCTTAAAGGTGTCGAGCCACAAAGGATTCAGCATGCTATAAATTTATATTATGGATTTGAGAAATAATCATAATTTCCAGTAGTGGGTTTGTCTAGTTAATATACCTGCATACTTTACATCGAAGAGATAAAGATGACTGAAGCAGTTAAGACCCCTTATCCACGTACGTTTTCACATATTGGTATTTCGGTTCCAGACCTTGATGCCGCCGTTATATTTTACACTGAAGTACTAGGCTGGTACTTAATCATGAAGCCAACTGAAATTGTTGAAGATGACTCAGCCATTGGTGAAATGTGTACTGATGTATTTGGTGCAGGTTGGGACAAATTCCGCATTGCTCACCTTTCAACGGGCGACCGTGTAGGTGTTGAAATATTTGAATTTAAAAACCAAGAAAATCCTGAGAACAACTTCGAATACTGGAAAACGGGTGTATTCCATTTCTGTGTTCAAGACCCTGATGTTGAAGGCTTGGCAGAAAAGATTGTAGAAGCCGGTGGTAAGAAACGCATGAAAGCCCCGCGTTACTACTACCCAGGCGAAAAACCGTACCGCATGATTTATATGGAAGACCCGTTTGGTAACATCCTTGAAATTTATAGCCACAGCTATGAACTTCATTATGCGAGCGGTGCCTACCAATAAATAAAGAAGCCAGTAGGTAAAGAAGCGCAATAGGTAAAGGCGAGTGGCTCACTCGCCTTTTTTAATGGGCAGAAAACTGTTCTATTGGCTCTTCTACTGGTTCTTGTATTAACACGTCTTATAGCCACTCAACCCCATTGCGATGCAACGTAAGGGTTACTGTCTTTTTCTTTTGCTACCGTGGTGGTAGGGCCATGACCAGGATAAATCACCATATCATCAGGTAGCGTTAAAATATTCGCGTTTATTGAATCGATCAGCTGTTGATGATTTCCCTGAGGGAAATCAGTGCGGCCAATTGAACCAGCAAAAATCACATCACCCACAATAACCTTGTTACTTATTCGCTCCACGAGAACCACATGGCCAGGGGTATGCCCCGGGCAGTGCAATACTTCAAGCGTTAGCTCGCCAACTGAAATGGTATCCTTGTCGTTTAACCATAAGTTAGGTGCAAAGGGCGTGGCAGGGGGAAAGCCAAACATTTGGCTTTGCTGCATAAGCGCATCTAGCCAGAATTTGTCACCTAAGTGTGGCCCCACAATCGGCACATCGTAATGTTTAGCCAGTTCGACAGTGCCGCCTACATGGTCTAAATGACCGTGGGTAAGAATGATTTTTTCAATAGTTACCTGATTATCTGACGCCGCGCAGATGAGCTTCTGTATATCTCCGCCAGGGTCAACAAATGCCCCTTGCTTGCTACCTGCGTCCCAAATAAGCGAACAGTTTTGAGCAAATGGCGTCACCGGTATAATAACAATTTCCAATGTGCTTCCTCCCAACAACGGCTATTTCGAAAACACTTTTTTGCCTGCTATGTAGGTAGCCTGCACTTGGGTTTTCCAAATATCCTTTTTATCTATGCTAAAGATATCTCTATCAACCAATATAAAATCCGCCCATTTGCCCGGCGTAAGGGTGCCAAGGGTGTCTTCCATATGTCCCGCGTAAGCAGCATCTAAGGTAAAGCCTTTAAAGGCTTGCTTAATCGTAAGCGCCTCGTGGGCATACCAGCCTTTAACGGGTTGGTTTTCTCTGTCTTGGCGAGTTACCGCAGCATGTAATCCATAGAAAGGGTTAGCCAACTCTACTGGGAAATCTGAGCCTAGAGGCAAAGGAATACCTGATTCCAGTAAAGTTTGCCACGCATAAGCGCCTTCCATTCTGTCCTTGCCAATACGATCTTCAGCCATGTTTTTATCGCTAGTAGCATGTGTTGGTTGCATGGATGGCAATACATCTAACTCGGCAAAACGAGCGAGATCTTCAGGCGCGATAACTTGCGCATGTTCTATCCGATTACGTAATTCACTACCGCCAATAGCCGTAAATGTTTTTTCAAATTCATTAAGCGCAACATGATTCGCTTTATCGCCGATGGCATGATAATTCAATTGGAAACCAGCACCGATTACCGAGGTAAATAACGGTGTCATATCCTCAGGCTGAGTGAGTAATAAACCATGCTGGTGGGGAGCGTCAGAATAGGGGGCTAATAAGGCTGCGCCTCTACTGCCAAGCGCACCATCGCCATAGGCTTTGACTGAACGAATATATAAATAATCGTTAGCGTCACGAATGGGCCCTTTTCCTAATAGTTTACTTAAGTCGGGGTCAGTGGCGCTGATCATGGCGTATATTCGAATAGGTAATTCAGCTTGAACCGCTTGTTTAATATAAAAGTCGTACACACCACGGCCGACACCTGCATCATGCATTGACGTAATGCCATTTGATAGTAAGTGCTTACCTGCTGCATCGAGTTGGCGTTTATATACCCCATTACTTTGCGTCGGCAAATAGGGTTCGACTAATGCCATGGCATTGTCGATTAATACCCCCGTTGGTTCACCATTAGCATCTTTTACAATTTCACCACCAACCGGCGTGGGTGTATCTTTCGTAATACCCGCCAAGGTGAGGGTTTTAGTGTTTGCCCAACCCGCATGGCCATCTACACGGGTTAGCCAAACAGGGCGATCAGACACTTTTTTGTCTAAATCGTTGCTGGTGGGAAAGGCTCTGTCAGACCATAACTCTTGGTTCCAACCACGGCCAGTAATCCACGGTTGTGTGCTATTTGCCAGTGCATATTCCGCTACGCTATCTGCGGCGTTGCCAGCACTGGTGCTTTCTCGTAAATCCACTTCAAGTAGGTTTGCTCCCAAGCCTAATAAATGCCCGTGAGCATCAATTAGACCCGGCAGCATAACGCGGCCTTCACCATCAATGGTTTCTGTTATCGACACATCATCAGTCATGCCTGCTTTAGTGTCTTTTGCACTGACGTTTAGCGATACCACCTTACCGTCATCAATAAGGATATTTGAGAAGGTCACCAACTCAGCATCATCATTCAGCGTGTAACCTTTTACGTTGGTAAAAAGTGTTGCTGCACAAGCGATACTGGATAGTGTGGCTATAGCAAGCGCACCACCGAATTTAAGAATGGAGCGCTTTATGACGCGGCTGTTATTTTGACTAAGGGTAATTTCACTTACTATTTCTGTCGTATTAACGTGCATTTTTAGCATGCTTATTCTTCCGTGTTAATAATAGGGGGTTGAAGCAAAAAGTCTCGTTCCCAAATTGCGGCCATAGAGGCTTGGCTAATATTGCCACCAGACAACATAACCAAAGCCGTTTGGCCAGGTGTTGTGTTAGCAGCCCATGCCGCAACCGCCGCCATACTCATGGCGCAAGTGGGTTCTATGTGAAGTTTCAATAGGTGCTGCAGCCACTGTGTCCAGTAGGCTATTTGCAATTCGTCCACTTCGTAAAAATCATCAAGCTCTTGTAATAGAGGAAAGGTCACATTGCCCACTGAGGGTGTTGCAGCGCCGTCGGCAAGGGTCACCGGCGGTGCATCAAGGGCAACTATCTCGCCTTGCTGCAATGACTGAGAGGCATCGTTGGCGGTAAGTGGTTCAGCCCCAATCACTAACGCATCGGGTTGTAACGCTCGAGCAGTAAGTAACGTGCCCGATAGCAAGCCACCGCCACCACAAGGGGCAAAAATCGCATCTACCCTGCCTACATCTTCTAACGCTTCCATGGCAGCAGTACCTTGGCCAGCTACAATATCAGGGTGGTTAAAGGGCGGTATCCATACCGTGTCTGCTTCCTCAGCCGCATTGGCCACGGCAATATCGGCTTCTTGGCGGGTAGGGAAGCGCTTCAACTGCGCCCCATAGCTTTCAGTGGCTGCTGCTTTGATAGGAGAAATGGTTTCGCTAGCGAAAATAGTCGCGGGAATACCATATTTTGCAGCAGCATAAGCCACGGCCTGGGCATGATTGCCTGAACTATTGGCAACCACCTTTTTAGGTAGTTCACCCCGTTCATCTAAGTGGGCCAAGAAATTTAATGCACCACGTAGCTTAAACGCCCCAATAGTTTGCAAGCACTCAGCTTTAAATAAAATGCGATGTCCCATCCATTTATTTAACAGGCTCGATTCCATAATAGGTGTGCGCTTAACGTGGTCTTTAATTCTGTCATACGCTTGAATTATGGACGAGTAGGAGAGTTCCGTTTCACTAGGGTGCATGAGTAACGCCTTGTATCTGCATTAGAAATACGTTTATTTAAACGCAGTTATTATTAAGTAAAGGTATACCCTACCATTTAAATGCTAAAAGGCTAATTCATAAAAAATTCATCTTCGCGGTTTATAGTCCCACCCTCTCGATGAGAGGTAATCGTAATGCAATCAAGAGTTACCCAGCGAATATACGGGCTGCCCCTAGTGCTGTTCGCGTTTCTATCCCTGCTTTTTGTCGCAGCAGGTGTCTATCTAGACAACGAAGACAAGCGAGTTCGAATTTCGAAAGCCCAATCCGTTGCCGAACAGGTAAAGATTAGCTTAGAAGTATTCTCTACGGAACGTATTCAAGCCGTTCATAATTTAATGCGAAACTGGCCAACCTTTGCGCCCAACCAAGTGGATTGGTTTAATGCGCAAGCGATGTCGTTGATGGGAATGCAGCGCGGGTATAGTTCGCTAACCTTTGCTGATCAAAACGGTGTCATTCAGTGGGTAGCGACCCCTAGCCATGGAACGAAAACTCGCCTATCAAACGAACTTATCGGCAAGCCACTCGCATCGGTAGGGCTCACTATTCCCAAACTTGCTGAATCGTTGGCCAGTACATTGGTTCATTCGTCGGTAACGGGGCATTATCATATTATTGTTGGCCGTACCATTAGCCCCCAAGAACTCAATCACGGGTACTTACTGGCGGGCTTTGATGCACAAACGATTTTGGGCGTTATGCTTGGTGAGCTAGAAGGTCCTCAGTTTAATTTTGCGCTTCAAGACGCTGGTCGCACCCTGTTTAGCAATGGTGAGTTAGTTAATGACGGGACCGTGATTGCGACTGAGCCGTTCTCATTTATTGGTCGTCAGTTTTCGCTGTCTATGCAGACCGAAGTGGGGCGTTATAGAGCAGGTGTATTAGTCGCGGTAATAGGGCTTTTCATGTCGGCGCTGGCCAGCTGGATTTTTCATAAGCAAATGAAAGGTGCGGTGAATCTATCGGCCAGTCAAAAGCGTTACCTTACGGCCAGTGAGGCATCCTTAGATGCGTTAGTTATTTATCGCCCTGCAGGCAATGATTATGAGTTAGTTGAAGCTAACCGCTACAGTCGATTCCTATTTCGTGGGGCATGTTCAGAGTTAAGTACTAAAACACTGAAAGATCAGTTAGCGTTTCTAGGCAAAGCTGACTTGTTTGATAGCGTAATTGCGGTGGCCATGAACCACACGCCCTTTGAAGAGTATGTCGCTGTTAAGGGCAGTAAAATTGCGCCTGAATGGCTGAAGGTCCAAGTGGTTAAAGCCGGGGATAATCTTGCCTTAACCGCAAGGGATGTCACAGAGAGATTTAAGGCTCAGCAAGCACTTAAACATAGCGAAGAGCGCTATCGCAGGTTGGTAGATGGCATGCACAGGCACTTCGTTTATACCAAAACCGCTGAACATAAGTTTATTTATGTGAGTGCTGGAATTAGTACTATCTTAGGTTTTACTCCAGATAATTTCATCGAAAAACAATCTCGATTGGTCAGGAGAATACCAGACGAGACGTTCGATATTCGAGCGAAATCGGTGCAGGGGGTAAAACCCGACCCTTATCTGGTTCACTACACCAGTTATGATGATACCGAGTTGGTACTAGAGTTTTCAGATACCCCTATATTAGATGAATCTGGCATGCTACTTGCGGTGGAAGGCATCGCCAGGGATGTGACGAAAGAGCAAGAATTACAAGCTGAAGTGGCGTATCAAGCAAATCACGATCAATTAACGGGTCTACTCAACCGCTATGCTTTTGATAAGCAACTACGAGAAATTTTAGAGGTCAATACCGCCAATATACCTGTGACCAATGCAGAAATTGACAGACACAACGTTACTGCCATATACCCTTCACGAGCCTTGGCTGATACTAAAACCGCTGGCGTAATGTGCTTTATCGACATGGACAGGTTTAAGTTAGTGAACGACAGCTGTGGTCACCCCGCTGGCGACAAGTTACTTCAAGAAGTGTCTACTATATTTAGGCAGCACATTAGTGATAAAGACTTACTTGCCCGCATAGGCGGTGATGAGTTTTGTATTATTTATCATGAACAGCCTCTCGATAAGGTAAAAGTAAAGCTCGATAAGCTGTTAAAGGCCATCTCTACTTATCGATTTATGTATGGAGATAAACTATTTTTCGTTGGTGCAAGCATTGGTGTCATTGAAATAAACCCTCAAGAATATAACGCGGCAGAGCTTATAAAGGCCGCTGATAATGCCTGTTATAAGGCCAAGCATTTAGGACGAAACAGATACTTTGTCTATCACGCTCAAGATGCACAGCTAGGCATGGATAGCAGCGAAAATGACGTACTGCACACCCTGCATAAAGCGCTTCAGTTCGATGGTTTTGAACTATATAGCCAGGCCATTATGCCGCTTAATAGCATAGGTGAAGACACGGCCACCGCGCTTGAACACTATGAAATATTGCTACGCTTGACGGGAAGCGACGGCAGCCTTATTAGCCCAGGTTTATTTATTCCTCTTGCCGAGCGTCATGGCTTAATGAACAAAGTGGACTATTGGGTGGTAGATAATACGTTAAAGACGTTGGAGGCCAATCCGTTGCACGTAGACAATGTGGCTAAAGTGGCCATTAACTTGTCTGGGATTACCCTTGGTGACGAAATCACTTTGTTGAAAATTACCCAGCGGCTTCAAGGCACCACAGTACCGCTAGAAAAAATCTGCTTTGAAATCACCGAGACCACCGCAGTCACTAACTTAAGTGCGGCAAAGCATTTTATCTCTACGCTTCGAGCAATAGGCTGTAGCTTTGCCCTCGACGATTTTGGTGCGGGCATGTCGTCGTTCACTTACCTTAAGAACTTGGATGTAGACTACGTCAAAATTGACGGCTCCTTTGTTCGAAATATTGTTCACGATCCAATCGATCATGCTACAGTTACCGCGATAAATAACATTGCTCACAGTATGGGTAAGCAAACGGTGGCGGAGTTTGTGGTAGATACCGCAACGGCAAATGTACTAAAGGTATTGCAGGTAGACTACGGTCAAGGTTTTGCCTTAGATAAGCCCCAGCCCCTTGCTCATCGCGTACAGTGGCTTACAAAACTCGTGTCTGTTTAGGAGAATAAAATGGGCTTATTTGACACCTTGCTAGGTAACGCTAGTGAAACCAGCGCTGAAGCGGTAAATGAAGAACTCTCACCCATACTGGCTGAAAATGAAACCGTCACCGCCGCATTTAAACTAGTAAGAGATTTAAGTGTATTTACCAATAAGCGTTTGATTCTTATTGATAAGCAAGGACTAACAGGCAGAAAGGTGAACTACCACTCTATCCCTTATAAGTCGATCACGCAGTTTGTGGTAGAAACGGCAGGCCACTTCGATACCGATGCAGAACTAAAAATATGGTTATCAGGTAAAAGTGATGCTATCGAAATTGAGTTAAGTAAAGCGTCGGCGCAAGATGTGCAGAAGAACTTAGCCAATCAGATGTTCGCCTAACGCTATATTTTCTTACTACCGGCCTAGGTTTAACGGCGGGTTAAAAAAGAATAAGCGAAGTATAAATAAAAACGGCGGTGCTTTTAAAAGCACCGCCGTTTTTTTATTAAAACCTTTTTTCAAAGCTTAAAAATCTAAAACCTTATTGCTCAGGCGTTAAATTTCTATCGAAGAAGTTAGTAATGGTTTTGTACAAATGGATCCCCGTTTGCTTGCCACGAATACTGTGCTTCTTACCTGGGTAATCCATGGTTTCAAATGGAATTGCCAAATCCTGAAGGTGCTTGTATAGCATCGTAGAGTGGGTGAACAACACATTGTCGTCAGCCATTCCGTGATAAATAAGCAAATCACCCTTTAAGTCTTTTGCGTATGGGAATACGGAAGAGGCTGTGTACGCATCATCATCGGTTTTAGGGTTACCCATATAGCGTTCGGTGTAATGGGTGTCGTATAAGCGCCAGTCGGTAACCGGTGCACCAGATACGCCTGCTTGGAAGTAATCACCCGCTTTAAACATGGTCATTAGGGTCATGTAACCGCCATAACTGTGGCCATGAACACCAATACGCTTAGCATCTACGTACGGTAGGGTACGTAAAAACTCAACACCTGCTACTTGATCGTCAACTTCAATAAAGCCCATTTTCTTGTAGATAGGATCTTCAAATGCTTTACCACGGTAGTTAGATCCGCGGTTATCAAGGGTAAACACCACATAGCCTTTATCTACCCAATGCTGCATCAGCAGTCCACGGTTACCTGCCCAGCTATTCGTCACAACTTGCGCGTGTGGACCACCGTAAAGATACACAATAACAGGGTGTTTCTTTTCAAGGTTTTCAGGTTTGTAAATACGGTACTTTAAGGTTGCGCCATCTTTGGTGGTAATGTCACCAAATTCAGGTTTAGTCCACGTATCCATATAAGCATGTAGCGGGTGGCCTTCTTCAACTTTGTTTTCTTCAAGCCATGTAATACGCTTGCCAGAAGCATCATTTAAACTCACTTGGGCAGGTGAATTAATGGTAGAGAAACGGTCGATAAAGATAGAAGCATCTTTGCTAAACGATACGCTGTGATAAGCACCTTCATTGGTAATACGTGAAATATCACCGCCGTCTAATGACACTGAATAGGCGTGGCTTTCAAGCGGTGTGTCTTTACGACCCGCGAAGTAAATTCGGTTGCTCTTAGCATCAACTGCCTCAATGTTATCAACCACCCAATCGCCTTGGGTTAGCTGACGCACTAACTTACCGCTGTTCTCATAAAGGTAAAGGTGCTTGAAGCCATCTCGTTCAGAAGCCCAGATAAACTGGTCTGAGTCAGACAAAAAGTACAAATCGTTATGCAAGTTAACCCAGGTATTACTGGTTTCGCTTAACAACACGTCCTGCTTTTCTGTTGGAACGTTATACGCTCTAAGCTCAAGCGTTTGTTGGTCGCGAGTCTGCCACTGATACGTGAAGGTTTCACTGTTAGGCATCCACTTACCGCGGGCAAGGTAAATGTCTTTGTCTTCGCCTAAATCTATCCATCTGCGAGCACCGTTATTGATATTTTGAATAGCCAGTTCAACAAGCACATTATTGGTGCCTGCTTTCGGGTATTTCTGTTCAATGGTTTTAATGTCGTCGGCATAAATTTCAGAACGGGAAATGACATCTACAGGGCTTTCATCTACTTTGGTAAATGCAATAAAGCTTTCGTCTGGTGACCACCAGTAACCGGTCATTCTACCCATTTCTTCTTGAGCAACGAATTCGGCCATACCAAATTTAATGTTACCGCCACCTTCTTTTGTGATGGCGGTTTCCTTACCCGACTCAATATGTTTTACAAACAAGTTTTGGTCGCGAATGAAAGAAATGTAATTTCCTTTAGGAGAAAGCTTAATATCCGTTTCGAACACATCGGTATCAAGAAGTTGCTTTGCCCCTTTTTCGCCGAGCTTGTGGTAATACACATCACCACCAAGCGGGAAAAGTAAGGCCTTACCGTCGGCAGACCATTGATAGCTTACAATACCGCTACCCGATAAACGCATACGTTCGCGACGGGCTTTTTCTTCGTCACTTAATACTTCTTCGCCACTTTGAAGGTCATTAGAATCGAAAAGAAGGCGGGTTTCACCACTGTCTATATGGTATTCCCATAAATCGAGACGTTCATAATCGGTCTGTTTTCCTTTTAAGAACGTAACTCTTTCTCCATCAGGAGAAACTTTAAGTGCGCGAGGCGCATTGCCATCAAGGGAAGGAGAAGCGAAAATACGCTCAATATCGAGCGGTTTGGCCTGTACAGCGGTAGAGAGCATAGCGGCTCCTATTAAAAGGGCTTTTTTCATTTTTATCTGCATATTTTTAACTGTCGAATGGTTGATTGTAGAGAAACTGTCTTAGGATACAAGGTACTAAGTATGAAAACCGCAATGGTGCTAGGAGCGACCGGATTAGTGGGACGAACGTTGGTAAATATACTTTTACAGGACCGTCGCTACAGCGAAGTAACCTGTTTGGTAAGAAAACCGCTGCCGTCCAGCCAGTTTGCCGATCCATATAACAGGCTGAAACCTGTAGTTATCGATTTTGATAACCTGCAAAATTACCAAGGATATTTTGGTGTCGATCACGTGTATTGCTGTTTGGGTACCACGCTCAAACAAGCGGGCTCTAAATCGGCGTTTAGGCGTGTTGATTTTGAATACGTGCATATTGCCGCGCAACTAACTCGTGCACAGCGAACCGGTAGTTTCGTATGGATTTCATCGGTAGGGGCACATGCCAAAAGCAGTAATTTTTATTTGCGAGTGAAAGGTGAGTTAGAAAACGCGATAATGCGTATGCCTCAGCTTCCTCATGCGGCGGCAGTTCGTCCTTCACTTCTGTTAGGCACGCGAAGCGAATCTCGCACTCTAGAAGATGTGGCACAAAAAACCGCACCAGTTTGGAGAATGCTAATGCAAGGGCCGTTAAAGAAATATCGACCCGTGCATGCGGTTGATGTGGCTAGAAACATGATGACCAGACAAAAGTGGTAGGGCAGAGCGCAGCGCATTAAAAAACCAAAACCAAAAACAAAAACCAAAAAATAGAAATATAAAGAGAACCACCATGTTTCGCTGTAAGCAATTCGTTGTTAATCAAACCAATTGTGCCATGAAGGTAAATACCGACAGTATGATTTTAGGCAGTTGGGCTAAGCCCAATCAAGGTGCCCATATTCTTGATATCGGCACCGGCACGGGTATTCTTGCGCTAATGATGGCGCAACAGTCTATCCCATCGGCCAAAATTATCGCTATCGATATTGATAAAGGGGCTGCATTACAAGCAAGCGCTAACGTTGCTGCTTCGCCTTGGCCAACAAAAATAACCGTGCAGCATACCAAGTTGTCCGACTTAGCCGCGGATACCGCTTTCGATTTCATCGTGTCTAACCCGCCCTATTTCGAACAGGTTAAAGGCGATAGCCACGCCTACCAATTACAAAGTGAAATAAGAGAACATGCTAGGCAAACTGTTTCACTCACCCCTGCAGAGCTTCTTTCATTTGTTGCTGAAACACTTACCCCTACTGGTGAGTTCTATTGCCTTTATCCGTTTGCCCGAGAAAGCGAAATTATAGGCATGGCTGCTGAATTAGGTTTATCCACAAATCGTATATTAAGAGTGCAGCACAATGACCAGCGCAACCCTTATGTAACGGTATTTTGTATGAGCAAGCAACAGAACCATAAACAGAAAGACATTGAACACCTGGCGATTAGAGATGGCGCCGGAGATTATTCAAGTGGTTTCAAAGCGCTCTGCCGCGAATTTTATTTACGCTTTTAACAAAGGTAGTTAGGCATGTTGATTGTAGCTGAAGCGTTCGGTGCCATTGCCGTCGTACTTAATTTTATTGGTTATAGGCAAAATAGTGTTGAGCGCTATTTGTTTATCTCTGCCTTTGCTTTGCTGAGCTTAAGCGTACACTTTTTTATGCTTGATGCCATGGCTGCCGGCGTGGGTACATGCTTAGCGGGGTTACGTAATTTTATCGCCATTAAAAATCGTAGCCGATGGGTACTGTTTATTTTTGTGGCCGCCAATATCCTGTTCATGCTGTATGAGTGGTTTATTTTGCACCATGACTGGAACATTTTTATTGCCTATGCCTCATCACTTATCTTTACGATAGGCTCAATTGTGTTAAGAGAGACAGATAAAATAAGGCGTTATTTCTTGCTCGCAGAAACATTAGGGCTCATGTACGCCCTATCAGTAGGCAGTATTTTTGGTACTATTTTTAATATCAGTAACTTATTTAGTATTGTGACAAAGATGATTAGTGATAGAAAGAAGGTAAACCATTAGTCTAAAAGGGCTGCGGGAGGTTTTTAAAAAACCTTTTAAAACATTGCGTTATGCTTTCTACTTTATGCTAATAAGCCAAAGTTGAATTTAATCACACCACTTCAATGGGTATAAAGAATCATCTGAGGGTATCAGGCCCGAGATTTTTACCTTGCAAGAGAATTTATAAACTCTTCCGTAGTTTGAGAAGTGGTGTATTTTATGAATGTAGTGAACTTGCACGCTCATCGAGTGACATCGCTTGCCGAGCGTCATATTGATGAAGCAGCCGAGCCCTGTGCGAAGCTGATTGGTGGTCAATCTAAAGAAGAGACCGAACAACTTTGGAAAAAACGTCTTAACTTATATGTTAATGCAGAAAAAAAGTTGTTAAAAATTAAACGACTGCGTAAAGTAACAGGGGTTGTTACCTTAGCCTGTATGGGAGCATTATTTTTCTCTTTGTACATGGCACCTATTCTTACTCCTTTCGTGTTTTTTAGTATGGTAGCGGTAATGGCACTGGGCGTGGCAACGTATCCTGCTTGGTTTTTATTGGGGCGTAGTAGCCAGAAAACTCGCGATAGCATTTCTCGAATGTTTTACCAGAGTAACCACGAGCTCGAAATTGCAGACGGTAAGGTTACGTTAATCAATAGAGCGAGCTATGCTAACGTGACTCACGTTAATATTTTGGATAGTAACCTTGGGCAATTCGTTAACTAATAAGCATCACACTCGTTATCTTCTAATTGCCCTATTTATTGCCTCAACACTCCTAGGATTACTGCTTCTTGCCCCTATGGACGCAGCAGGCCAGCTAATCTCTTCTTCTGTTATTCTGGTTATCATTTCAATATGTAGCCGTGAAGCAAATTTCGCACAACGATTTCAATATTTCTTTAGAACACTCGCGCTGGTACTCGGCGTCGCTATTACTTTGCGCTATTTATTCTGGCGGGGCTTGTATACCCTTTCAGCCACTGACGTGTTTTCATTTATTGCGATATGGCTTCTTTTTCTAGCTGAAATTTATGCTGGAATTACTTCGATACTGGGGTGTATTGTAAATGTATTCCCACTTAGTCGCCCTCAGCTTACTCTTGATGATATAGATAAAACACAGTTACCCACTGTGGATGTCATGATCCCCACCTACAACGAATCACAAGATATTCTAGAGATAACCATCCGTGCAGCCAGAGTGATGGATTACCCTGCTGATAAAGTCAGCATTCACCTGTTAGATGACGGCGGCACTGACGAAAAAATTAACCAAGCAGACCCACAAAAAGCGCAAATAGCTGTGGAGCGACGTGCAGAATTAAAAGCGCTCTGTGAAAGGTTGGGAGTAACCTACCATACCCGCGCGCAGAACCTGTACGCAAAAGCCGGAAATGTGAACAGTGCCATCAATAATACCTCCGGCGAGCTCATTGTTATCTTAGATGCTGACCACGTCCCCACTAGCGACTTTTTAAGCCGAACCGTTCCTTGGATGGTTAAAAAAGAAAAAGTGTTCTTGGTACAAACCCCTCACTTTATGGCTAACCCAGACCCCGTCGAACGAAACTATTTCTCGGCGTTTACCCGCATGCCCTCTGAAAACGACATGTTTTACGGCACTATTCAAAAAGGTTTAGATTACTGGTCTAGCTCGTTTTTTTGTGGGTCGGCCGCGCTATTGCGCCGAGCACACTTAGAATTGGTAGGGGGCATTTCGGGAGAATCTATCACTGAAGACGCAGAAACAGCCCTCGATTTACATAAAATGGGCTATGAATCAGTGTATGTTGATCGCCCAATGGTAAGCGGATTAGCGCCAGAAACCTTTGATGCTTTCATCCAGCAACGTATGCGCTGGGCACAGGGTATGACCCAAATTTTATTGCTGAAAAAACCCTATAACGCGAAAGGCTTGTCTTGGTATCAACGTGTTGGCTACATGAGCTCTATTATGTTTTGGCTGTTTCCCTTCGCACGGGTTGTCTTTCTGTTAATGCCGCTGGGTTACTTGGTGTTTGGCCTACAGGTTTACCATGCCTCAATGATGGAAATTCTAGCGTTTACCATGCCCCACGTTATTGCAACCTACATGATTTCCACCATGCTATTTGGGCGAACCCGATGGCCGCTGGTCTCTGAGTTGTACGAAATACTACAATGTGCTTTTACACTGATGGCGCTCATCAAAGTATTTTTAAAGCCTCGCGCGCCCTCATTTGTGGTTACTCCCAAAGGGGAGAGTTTAGATAAAAACTTTGTTTCGCCACTTTCTAGCGTGTTTTACTGGATAACCGCACTACTTTCGTTTGCCATGATTATCGGCATTTATAAATTCATTAATGAACCGCTTACCCGAGAGCTTACACTCGTTGTATTACTGTGGAATGGTTTTAATTTATTGCTGTTGTTCAGCGCTATGAGTGTATTGCTTGAGCGTAAACAGCTTCGAAGCCAATCGCGACTACCCGCCACTGATAACGTTGTGATTAGAACGCACGAAGGACAAGCCTGGGTAGGGGAGTTAAACGACTTGTCTTCTAGTGGGGTAAAAATACAAATTAGGGGGGATTTACCGATGATTCCTTCTAATGTGGTATTAAGTTCGTGGGCAGAGGCACTAAAAACTAATGTAGATTTACATCTTAAAGTGGTTGAATTCGATAGCAATAAGAAGACCTTACGTGCAACGTTTAATCCACAAAGTGATGTGGAACGAAATAACGTTGTGGCCTATTGTTTATGTGACAGTAGGCGTTGGCAATCGTTTCAACGACGCCGAACTCGTCCAATATCATACTGGTTTGGTATGCGACATGTTTTAAATGTAGGGCTAGGTCCTATATTTGCTCATCTGTTTTTTTTACTAAAGAAACTTCTTCTACGATTAAAATTGCGTACTGGGGTATTGAAGGAATAATAATGATAAAACCTTACTTCTTACTAATGTTTAGCTTGTTTTTCTCTGCAAGCATTATGGCTGAAACACAAACATTTCGACTGAGTGATTTTTATGCTGGTGACAGTATTGCGCGCTTAGAAGGGAAGTCTAGTAGCGTAGATATCGCAATACCGCTAAGTGCCATTAGTGACATATCAAAAGCGTCTCTTAAATTAGAAATTGTGAGTTCACAAGCGCTAATTGAGAAACGTTCACAAATGTATGTGCGATTTAACAATGCCACTATTGGGCAGATAGCCTATGCCCCAAATCAACCCAATATTATCTCTACAATTGATATTCCTTCTCAGCTTTGGCGAGAAGGCTTTAACAATTTAACGTTGGCGGCCAGCCACCAATACGCGATGCAATGCGTCAATGGTAACTCGCCGGAATTATGGAGCGAGGTGAACCTTTACACTTCTTCGCTCACAGTCGACGCCGATATAGATGTAGATGATTTTGGCATTAAAGATTTATCCGGATTCTTTAGTGCAGGCATTGGCGGGCAGCGTAGTGTTCAGTTACTCAGTGCTGAAGATGCTGATAGCGGTATTATTGAAAATACGTTGCCACTAGTAGCGCAAGCGCTGGCACTCAGAAACCAATATCAACCTCTTGGTGTCATGCATACGCACATTCCACAAGGATATGTTTTACCTAAAGTGATTCAAGAAGAAGAGGGATTTTGGAGTGAAAATAGAATAGATGCATATGAAAAAACAGCGTGGTATTTAGATGAAACCAAGACGCGAGAGATTCATGTTCTGGTAGGGAATAAGCAAGCATTGTCGCCAGTACTATCTGACGCGATGGTAAATGAAATTAACGGCCCTTTTCTAAAAGTGCAACGCACCGAAGCGTTTGTCGCTGCTGATAAAACCTGGGTACCAGCAGCGTATCGGCTTATTGTCAGCGGAAATAATAATGATGAGGTTTTAGACGCAGCGAAAGCTTTGTCGGTAATGGATGATGTATTAAACCCTGGTGCTCGCACTATTGTTCGTTCTCAAACGCAAATGGACGCAATAGGGTTACAACAAACTGCTGCATTGCAACCTGGTGAAAGTTACACCTTCAGCGATTTAGGGGTATCTAGCGATCAGTTTGTTGATGAAGGGCGCTTTGAGAAAAATGTCACAATGAAGCTACCTGCTGATTTCTTTGTACCGGAAAATGCCAGCGTAGCGTTTCTTCTCGATTTCGGTTATGGGGCGGGCATTGGCCCGGGCTCTTCAATGAACGTTAGTGTGAATGGTGAACTCGTTCATGGCTTGTACCTTGGCGAGGTGAATGGTGAATCTTTTAGAGATTATCAACTGAAGATCCCTGCACGTTTTTTTAAAGGCGGAACGAACAACGTCAGCTTTATCATTACTATGCGCCCGCCTGTTTCTGGGCTCGCGTGTAACGATGTGCAAGGCTCTCATCTGTTGTTCCAATTTAACAACAGCTCTAGCATACAACTTCCCCAAGCAGGTCATGTAGCCGTGCAGCCTGATTTGGGCTTATTTGGTGATACGGGGTATCCTTTAGCACGCTTTAATTCAGCGCCTAAAAGCCAAATATTTATACCATCTAACGACTATTTAGACAGTGCACTGACCCTTGCTGGCAAGCTTGCTCAAGTTGCAAAAATTCCCCTGCTGAATCTTTCAATCACTAAAGATGCCAGTGAAGGTGAGGGCTCATTAATTGTATTAGGAAGCCCAGAAACACTAAACAACCTTGAACAAGATAGTTTTGTTACTGCCATTGGAAATACTAAGCGTTGGCCCTACCGCGCACAAAATATGTTGTACAACCGTGTGAGGGATTTCAGCAACGATAAATCCTACCGCCAAATGCTTACCGAAGGCACTACAGTGCAGGAAAGTGACTTGGGCGACAATGCGGTGTTTGTGGCACAGCGTCACCCCAATGGCACAAATTCCGACACCCTGTTTTTATTGGTTGCACAAACACCTGAAAAATTGGCCGCCAGAGTGGATGATTTGATTAGTTTGTCTTTGTGGGGACAAATGGCTGGCGACTTCTTCGTTTGGAATGATAACGAATCACCATTGCTGGTTATGCAGGTTAACGATAAATATGAAATGGGTGAGCCGGACGATGTTTTACTTACCCTTCGCTTGTGGTTGTCTAACAATCCTTGGTATTGGTTAGTCACCTTCATGGTACTAGTATTCTTCGTCAGCTTATTCATTTACTTGTTGCTACGACGCCGCAATAAAAAAGCACAAGATTCATGGTAGCGGGTAGCAGGGGCATGCGGTTCATTCGACTCGTCGGCCTGTTTGGGCTGCTAGGTATTTTGGTGTCATGTAGCAACCCTAAAGAGCGTGAAATACAAGAAGCATTTCAAGCTTATAAAGCCTTATTCATCGACAATGGTCGTGTCATCGATACAGGTAATGGCGATGTATCTCATAGTGAGGGGCAAGGTTATGGTTTGTTGTTCGCCGTTGCTGCAAGCGATAGAGCAGCGTTTGATGGTATATGGACGTGGACTCACACTGTACTTCAGCGAAACGATAAGCTATTTCATTGGCGCTACCGCCCCTGTGAAAGTAAAAATAAGCAATGTATAGACGACCCTAACAACGCCTCAGATGGCGACATACTTATTGCTTGGGCACTATTGCGTGCAGCTGATAAGTGGGGAGACAAAAGCTATCGGCGTGATGCTCAAGCCATCATAACGGCAATAGAAGAAAAGCTGTTTATTGAAACCGAAGAGTACCTAGTGCTGTTGCCGGGAGAATTCGGTTTTAACAGTGATAAGAATAGTGATGAGGGCATGCAAGTCAATTTGTCTTATTGGGTGTTTCCTGCCATTGACGCGATTGCAGAGGTTTCGTCTAAGCCGCTTCGCTGGAAAGCATTACACAGTAGTGGTACTGCGTTTATTTACAAAGCGCGCTTTTCTGAACACAAACTGCCGCCCGACTGGTTAAGAGTGAACGAAGGTGAGTTGTCTTTAACCAATACGGTTTCTCAGGAATACGGTTTTAATGCCTGTCGTATACCCCTTCACCTTGCGTGGGCAGGTATTGATGATGCGGCATTTTATTCTGATTTTAAACGCTGGTGGGATATAGAAAGCACACCGGCTACGGTCAATTTAATCACAAACGACACGGCTGAATATTCGATGACACCAGGGATGAAAGCGGTTGAGTCTGCGGTAAAACATATTATTGATGATAGCCCACTGTCACTTCCATCGATTGACAGAAATATGGATTATTATTCAGCGAGTTTAACCTTGCTTTCTATGATTGCTGTTATGGATGCCAAGTCTTAATGCCTTCACTACTTTATTGCGAAAAGCGCCCATCAAAACTTTTTTTAGCCATGTTGTCGGCCAGTATGGTAGGCACGATGTTAGGCGGCGCCCAAGTCAGCGCTCAAGTCTCAACTACGTATAAAGAGCAACAAGATAGACAAGGACAAGTAACGCAATATGGCAAACCTGATGTTACGGGGTTGTGGTATCACATTAATCAAAAACAGACACAACTAGCAAACCAAGAATTAGGCCGACTTAAAAGCGCGTTTCCGCAATGGATAGTACCTAGCGACATTGAAACGGCATTGTATCAATTGAACAACCCTTCCAAGCCCTCTGATGTTGTTACAAATCAGGCTGCTTCGAATCCGGGGTCCTCAAAAACGCCATCGAAAAACAAGGTGGCGAAAGACGTACCACTGCAAAAATTTGCACAAAAAACCTCCGCGCAGCGTGCACTCATTAGCGCAGGTGAGCTTACGCAGTTATCAACGTTAGCTAACAACCTAGCCCGTTACGATTATCACATGTTATTGGGGTGGACTGCCCTAGACAAAGGCTTGCTAAGCGATGCTCAGCATCATTTTGAGCGTGCTGAAGCCTTACATGAAACTGTAGTGCAGAAAAAAGGCGTGGTTGATGGCAAGCGTGCCATTGTGAATGCGCGTATTCAAAGTGCTCTTGGCAACAGCGCTAGCAACGTAAACATAAAAGACAGCATTACCAGAGAAAGCACGGCGCAACTCAAGTCGATGTTGTTGGGTGCCAATGGCCAGCAGGTGAGTGAAACGCTACTGGGCGAAGCCTGGAAGCGTTATGACGCCGAACGCTATCAAGGGGCTTATGTGTTATTTGTACTGTTAGATAATCATGAAGGCGTGTGGCTGAGTCTGCGGGGGCAGGGGGAGAATGCAAAGGCGGGGGCTTATGCGTGTGAACAAGCAAGCTCGCAAAAATTCCTCACTCGCTGCGCTGATTTTTTAGCTTCCGAGCAGGCCGAATATTACAACAACGGGCAATTCCAGCGCAGTGTAGATACAGGATTAGCATTGCGAGATATTCGGCGTTTAAGCCCTGATGAACAAGCGCTGTTGGGCTGGAGTGCGTCACAAGCAAGCACGAGTCTTACCGATGAAAATGCTCAAATTGCCAGAGATGCTTTTTCCGCTACTCTTGCATCACAACGTACTGCAGGTGAGGCGAGTAACATCGATATCGCCAATGCGCTTGTACGGTTAGAAAATGCCGAGGGGCGTGCTGCATTAGCTGAAAAATACCCTTCGGTTGCACATATTTTGCAGCAACAAAACGCGGCGAGTGCATGGCCAAGAAAGCAATTTATCTTATCGTATAATCTTGAAGATGCTAGAGCGACAACAGCGCAAACTAAAGATGCACATACTGTGGTTGCAGGCTTAACTACTCGGTCTCGAAGTGGTGATGAGGGACTGGGTAATTTTGATGTGTTCACGAGTTATATTGGTGTTGGCGGTATGGTAGACAGTTGGCAATGGCAGGTAGCACTCGATTATCAACAGTTGTATAGCGGTAAGCCTGTAACGAACAGTTGGTTTGCCGATGGGCAAGCTTCAGATGACTTTGCGGGCATTGCTGGTTTTGAAGATAAAGGGCTGCGGGCAGAAATCACGTATCAACAAACTGCTTTCAATTTTTACGCTAACCTAGAGTATGAATTATTTGACCAGCCTGTGGACGCAGAGCTAACAGGGCAACTTTCTGCAACGTGGTTTTTACCTGAAGTCACGTTGGCGACAACGCTATTTCATTTACCTAAAACCGATAGTCTATTAAGTCAGGCCGGTACCTTTAATAGCGAACAAAACGAACGGTGGGGTTATGTTATTGCAGACGGCATTTCGGTGCTAGCTGCACACAGCTTCAAACCACAGTGGTCGGTTGCGGGGACATTAACGTGGGCAAGTTTAAGTGGCGATGGGGTTGCCGATAATAAATATTTATCCCTTCGTACGGATGTGAACTATAACCTTGCGCCACAAATATCGACTACGTTGGATTACTGGCGCGTAGGGCCTTTTTTCAGTTATTTAGGGTACGATGAAAATCTAAGCGGTTTTACTTACGGGCATGGTGGGTATTTCAGCCCAAATTATATGCTAAGTATTGGCGGGTATTCTGAACTGCTGACGATGGAAGCGCACCGTTGGCAATTTAAATTGAGTACCTCACTAGGGCTGTCTAGATTAGCAGAGCCTAGCGATCCTAGGTTTCCTCTATTAACGGTTAATGATACGAGCAATTCGCTATCAAGCTTAAACCTGCCTTATAGTCGTAGCACGGGCTTAAGCGGTAATATGATGTTTGAAGGCCAATATAGATTATCTGATGAATGGATAGTAGCGGGGTACATAGGTAAAGCCTTTGCGGTGGAATATCAGGCCTTTGAGGCAGGGATACAAATACGTTGGCGACCAGGAAAAGGCGAAGGCGTAACCAGTGACGAGCTAATGCGCTCGTCACCGCGGTTATCAGGCTTTGCGCTTTAGTTTATTACGAATAAACACTACCGCGAATGCAGGAAGCATAAGAAGTATTGAGCCCGGCGCAGATACCTGCGTTACGCCGAAACTATAATTATTGACTTGCCCAGTGGGCGCTAAATATTCAACGGCATTATCATTGGTTAGGTAAACTTCTGGGGTAAACACGCTACTCGCGATGAGATTCCCATCAATATGGCCGTTGTAAAAAGCAATATCGGCATAAGGCGCTAATATACTTCCCTTTACCCCAATTGACTGAATAGTCACGCTGGTGGCATCTACAAAGTTAAATAGAATATTATTGGTGTAGGTGCCGTCGTGACGATAATCTGCATTTTGGTCGTTATCTTGATATTGCCCAGCAAACGCAGTGTTGAAAAAGCCGGTATTAAACAAATCGACCGCATCACCCGTTACGTTGATGATGTTGTAGCTAGTGGTTGAGAAGTCGTAAGTAATACTCTTGTTCGCCACAGATAACCAATCGGCATCGATGTCGTAAATATTGATACTGTCGTCACCAGAGAACACGATACCATCTACGTCACTGCTATCTGCACAGCTTGTATCACCTTGGCAATAAAAGGTGGTACTGCCGTTTGCTGTCATGTCAGCGAATTCTAACGACTGTGCTTTGATTTCAGATTCTATAGCGTCAAAGTCGATATTATCTATCGCCGAAGATGTGACAGTGTCTGCAATGATGCCGTCACTGGCTGTAGAGTTCATATCTAGGACAACCGTGCCGCCAGCAGCAATGCCGCCATTGGTAACTTCAGAGCTAACGAGAGCAACACTGTCAACTGCACTAATATCACCATTTTCTACGCTAGTATTAGTTAGCTGTACACTGCCCGCATTAATATCGCCGTCACTGATTTGTGCATTAGTTGAGGTAAAAACCCCCCCCACATTAACATCGCCGCTTAAAACGGTACTTTCGGTAATAGTGGCGTTGTCAGCTGCATTAACGGCGCCTTCAAACTCAACATTGTTAGCCACAATATTGCCGCTAACGGTGGTTTGGCCGTTACGAATTTTTCCGTTTGTGTAGACGATATCGCCACCCACAAACAATGAACTTGTGGTTAAATCTGGGGAAAGTTGTAGGCCTACATCAAAGTCGTTCACGACTAGGCTACCGCCAACAGCAAGGCTACCCTCTACATCGGAGTAGTAACCGGTATAGTCTTCGAAGATGAATGCATTGTAGTCGAATGCTTCGCTCAAGGTAATTTGAGCGGCATGACCAATACCTTGTGCACTAAGTGCCAAGGTTAGCGCGCCAAGGGAACTGGCGAGTTTCGTTGAAATTGTGTGTTTACGTATCGTTGACATATTTTGCTCCAGTGAAATCAGCAACTGGAATCAATTTTCAACATGGATTTCCAGGCACACCGAATGGTACGATCAGAACAAAATGTGCGCATCACCACAAGAGATACTTTCGTATAGGTATAGATACGAAAAAGCCGCCCTTGAGGCGGCTTTTTTAAACTTTCGAAAGAACTAGCCTTTCTTAACCAGTACCGAAACTTTAGCGATACCAGCTACTTTAACCTGGTTCATTACTTCTACCACTGTACCGTGTTCAGTATCTTCATCAGCTTGAATAGCTGCTGAGTCAGTGTTGTTTTCCGCTAAAAATGTTTGTGTATTTGCTACAACACGGCGGATATCAACTTCACGGCCACCCATCATAATAGTGCCGTCGGCATCTATACGGATAGACAATGCTTTAGAAGGCTGATCATTTTTAGCCTGATTGTCTTCTGGGCGGTTAGTATCTAACCCTTTTTCTTTCACGAACGAGGTCGTTACGATGAAGAAAATCAACATGATGAACACGATGTCCAACATGGGGGTCATATCAATCTGAGCCTCGTCTTCGGCCGAGGTATGCTTTTTTCTTTTCATCTCGTCTTCTTTTTTCTGTTACGTTCGAGCGCATTAGTATACTGCCTGTAACAAAAATAAACAGGGTTTTGTACAAAACAGCGTGCTCGTTAACACTTGTTGCTGAAAAATTGCTCAGTTTCCATCGTAAAACAACAAACTTAAGATTGTTTGTGGGAAATGGCGACGCCTAATTGGTAAAAATACAACATCAACGACTCATTGAGCGCTATACGCAAATTACCATGAGGATAAATGCCAAGTCTAGCCTCTGTTGATCTTTTTGTGCCTTGAACCAAGAAAGCGTTTTTGATCAAATGGTCTTGAATGCAGGCCTCAAAGGCTCTGGCGGCCATTTCTTGTGGCATTGCGTAATAATAGATTTTTAATGCGCGATCCGCCTCTACAGATCGTACAAAATAATCGTTAGGCCGATTATTGTTGTCTAAAAACAACGAAGAGAAGCATTTACTCAGTTTTTCATTAAGTGGGTGGGGGTTAAGTTGCGCATTATCTAACCAAGCTTGCGAGGCAAAACTGCCTACACCTACATCGGCAAACATTTTGGGCGCGATATAATGATCAAACGCATGAAACCACTCATGGGCTAATGCCCCTGCGCCGGCATTCTTGGCTAATGCGAGTTGTCTTCGTGCACTATTATAGTGGGCACTAGCGCCTTTTTGACCGCCACTGCCAAAAGCCAACGACAATGTGCCGTTTAAAGACAGCACTTGTTCGTTAACATTTAAAATGGTGGCCAGATCATACAAGGCGTCGAAGAATAGATTCGCCGCTATTTGCTGTTCATCAGCCGTTACCCATTTTCCAATGGTGATACTCGAAAAGTTAAACAGTTTGCGAATATCTTGAAAAGTGACATCGGCACCATCTCTATGGCTAGGGCCATTACGATAGAAGTCTTGATGTATGCGCCCTTGGGTCACAGCTAACCCGCTAACGATATAAGCAGTTGTTCACACCATGCAGCAATACGCTCATCTGATTTGTCGTATTGGTTTTCGTCGTCTAACGAAAGCCCTAAAAACTGTGACTTGTCTTCGGTCAATGCTTTAGATGCGGTGAACTCATAGCCCTCGTTGGGCCAATAACCAATGATAGTGCAGTTGGATGGGGCGATAGCGTCGTGCAGCATGCCCAAGGCGTCTTGAAACCAATCAGCATAACCAAGTTGGTCGCCCATGCCATACAAAGCCACGGTTTTACCTTCCAAATTAAGCTGGTGGGCTTCTTCCCAGTGAGATTCCCAGTCTTCTTGCAGTTCACCAAAGTCCCAGGTAGAAATACCAAAGATAATAACGTCGTAGTCGGCGGTTCTAGCCAAACTCACATCTTTAATGTTGTGAACATCTACAATGTCTTCGTCGAATAAGCTGTTCAATTGTGCCTGAATTTTTTCCGCTGCCATTTCCGTATAACAGGTTGTTGAACCGTAGAACAAGCCAATCGACAGCGCATTATCACTCATGAAAACCTCTTTCGTACAAACTAATCATCTTTTAAGGGCGGGAATTCTACCTCTTTACCGTTGCTCAACAAAGCTTTGCAGCCAACAACTGTACTATTTTGTGAAATTTGTAATATACCGATGGCGCAGCCATTATAAAGCTCACCGTATCCTGATGAAGGTTCTCTGGCGGTGACCGACATATTTCTGCGGCGTGTGAACACGTTAAGCACAGATTTTGGCCCGTAGAAAACGCGGTTGAGCCTATCTAACCAGCGAATTAAGCCATCGGGAAAGGCGTTCTTTAATCCGCTACAAGTAAACTGGGTAATGTGAGGGCTATTGCGACGAAAGCGTAATCGTACATCGTATACAAACGAGTAGTGAACATCACCAGATAAGATTATAAATTCAGGGGGTGTTTTGTAATGTCGAAAAATGTTCAACATGACATTCGCAGTGCCCTTGTGCGCCATCCAGTTCTCGGCGTCCACAGTAAGTGCCTTGCCAAAAAAGGTGAAAGTCTTTTGAATAGCTTCTATAAACTTCACCCCATAAATAGGGGCAGCCGACACCACTATTACGGCATCCTTTCCAATAATATTGTGCTGAAAGTCGCACAAGGCTTCCCAGTCCATCAAGCCAGAGGGTTTTTTCATACTCGATTCAGAGCGCCAGCGACGGGTTCGGGTATCTAACACTTCAATAGGTGGCGTAGTGTCTAAGCGGTAATTCCAATGTTCAAAGTCTAACAAGTGGTCGATGAGTTCATCTTGTTTCACCATGCCACTGTCGGTAAAGGCTTCACCGGCTTTAGCTATTAACGTCGCGCACTTTTGCGGCGCATTACCCCATCCTTGGCAAAGTAAATAGCCGATAAGGGCGTTACCAATCATACGTTTAGAGAAAGGATTTCCGTAAACTTCTTGTTCCCAACCTCGTGTAAGATTCCAGTCATCGGTGACATCATGATCGTCAAAAATCATATAAACAGGAATATGCGCCAGTGCCCGTCGAACGTTTGGCAACTTACTTACAAACCCTTCAATGGCACTTTGTTCTTCTTCAAAGGTGTCTTTGTGTTGTGCGGCTATATCATTGATATGAAACGTCACGTTTCGCCACAGGACAGGCGACCACACCAAGAAATACATGGCCATCACTTCGGCGCAGCTTATTAAGTGATTTTGCGCATTAACCGAAGTGAAAATGGGCTTTCTTTTGGCACCAAAAAAGAGTGATGAAAGGGCGGTGTTTGTTTCTGTTTGTGGCAGTAACTGCTCGCGTTCATAAAAGCCATGGGGGTGAGTAGGCAACTCTGCTGAGTTATCTAATACCGCGCCATCAAGAGGCTCTTCGAAAAGCCCAAGTAAGGCGATAGTTTGGTGAATGGCTTGCAGGGTAGGGCCGGCGACATCATCGGTGTAAACTTGATCTCCTGTCATCATAAGCACATCAGGGCGAGCGCTGTTTGAAGCAATGGCACTATCGATCAAGTTATCGACTTGGGCGAGGGCGTCGTCACCATCAAAATGAGGCTTTCGACATGAGCCATGCAGTATGGTTTCCGGCTTGTTGGTCCAGCAAAAGCTCAAAGCAGTTTGATTGGTATAAAGTAAGTCTACTTGCTCTTGTTGCCACTTTTCTTGGCATTCAGTCGCTGCAAAGGTGAGTTGGTAGTAGATAGGTATATTGGCAGTAAAGCTTTCATCTACAGTGGCAGACAATAAGTGAATGAATGCGTGCTTACCTACTTGCACGCAAGTGCTTGTCACCTCTGCGTTAAGCTGCGACTCATGTTGAGTAAGTGCAAACGTTGGCGCTTTAGCCTCAGAGGTTACTAGCCAGATATGACACGCACTTTGTGTGACTCGCCTAACCATTGGGCCTGCAATCACCGCAGGAATATACTGCTTAGAAATAATATGCTCCTACCAAAAGCAATAAGAAGAAAAATGTACCTTACTCTTTTTTGGCTTTAAACGGTATGGTAGATATACTCGCTTACATTTTTTATCCTAACGGGCTTAACTCGTGACGGTTTGCGCCCATAAATTTGCCTTTGCCCAACGGCTAAAACTGCAGGCGGTATCGTAAATGACGGTATCGCAAATGGTGATATCGTAAATGGTGATATCGTAAATTTGACCGGCAGTAGAATTATAGGCCCTGATCCCGTTTGCGGGCTGATTTGTTGCCAGCAGTTTACTGATAGCGGTTTGTTGATAATAAGTTAGCGCTTACGGTTTATGCCAGGCGTGCGCTAAATGGGCATCTTAATGTTGAAGGAAGTGAATACCATGTTGAAAAATTGGCCGGTTGCCGCGTGTATTGTCGTAGCGTTAAGTAGTGTTATGGCAGGCTGTAGCGAGAACAAAGATGCCGCATTTAGCGAAGACGCAGCTAGCGCCACAACTAGCTCGGTTTTAACCTCTGTTGGGCGTTGGATATCCACTGATACTAGCGATGTAATGCAAGACCCTCAAACCTCAGGACTCATTGAAATTGATGGCCAGCTAGTCACCATTGCAGATGGGAGTGCCGCGTTCGAGCAGCAAAGAAAACTGCATTTTCTTAATAAAGATACGGCAACACTGACTAACTCAAGTAATGCATTTAAACTTGCCACAAGAGTGCGCCGAAGTTGTTTTAGTGACTATTTAACCAATGCACCAGATTTAGAAGCGCTAGCAAGCGACCCAAGTAACCCGAATGTGATTTATACCGTAACTGAAGATGCCACCCGCACGGGGACTCTCTCTACCCGCTGCGAAAAGAAATATCAAAACACGGGCTCAACCGATTATCCCACCTTGTTGGTTCGATTAGAGCGGGATGAGAAAGATAGCGTCACCATGACCCATGTTCGTCCTTTGCAATTTCCTACCGAATTTGAAGTGGGTAACTTTCCCAACGACGGTATTGAGGGCATGGCCATGGCAGAAGATGGCACCTTGTACTTAGGTCTTGAGAAAGACAAAGCGGGGCAGCCGCGTATTTTCTCGCTAAACATAACCGATGATTTTTGGCAAAGTGCGGACTTCGCTGTGGTAGATGAATCTGATTTATCGGTTCCTATTTTTGATGCGGGTAGCCACCCTATTAATGGCTTAGCTCTTTATAATGCTGAGGGCGGTAATAACTTTTTACTGGCCGCGGCCCGAAACGATAACGAGGTCTGGGTTATTGATGTTGCTGGTAAGGTTGAAACAAAACGTATCTCTATGCAGTTTAATGTGAGTGCGGATAATGAGTGTGGCGAATATGTAATGGATAACGCCTCAATTGAAGGACTGGTAGTAGTAGAAGATACCTTGTGGCTAATAAACGATCCGTGGAAAGTAAACTACTTGAAGAACATCAAATGTGACGCAGAGACACCACGTTACGAAGCCATGGCACCTTTATTGTTCTCAGTACCTTTAAATGACGCATGGTTTCAGTAGTGCTATGCGTCAGTAGCACTAAGCTTCAGTAGCAAAAAACTCCAAAAATACTGAGTTGCAATAGCGCTGTGCTTCAATGCACGGGCTATCAATAGAAATAAAAAATGCGGTTACAGATTTTAATCTGTAACCGCATTTTTGTTTGGCCGTTCAACGCGAGTAAGCCAAGCTAATTCTATTGTGGCTGCTTATGCCTGCGTGCGTAAACGTGAAGCAAATGTCTTTTTAAACTTCGCTAGTTTAGGTGCAACTACCATTGAACAGTATTGGTTTTGTGGATTATTTTTAAAGTAATCCTGATGGTAGTCTTCAGCCTGATGGTAGTTATCAATGGGCACAACTTCGGTGACAACCGGATTAGGCCAAATCTCCTCAGACGTAATCTCTGCAATAATAGCTTCGGCAGCGTCTTTTTGCGCATCGTTGTGATAGAAAACCGCACTGCGATATTGGGTGCCCACATCATTGCCTTGACGGTTCAATTGAGTAGGATCGTGTAGCGCAAAGAATATCTCTAATATTTCTCGATAACTGATGTTATCTGCATCATAAGTCACTTGAACCACTTCAGCGTGACCAGTACCGCCACCACAAACCGATTCATAGGTTGGTGAGGCATCTTCGCCGCCTGCATAGCCAGATACTGCCTTTTCAACACCTTCAACCGTATTAAATGCTGACTCTATACACCAAAAACACCCGCCTGCTAGGGTGGCTACTTGTAAATTTGCCATTGTGTTACCTCAGAAAAAACTTATGACATCAGTGTGGGTGTGAGCGCGGGTAAACTCAAGTCATCCAAGTGCATTTTTTTAGCGTATAAAAGCATAATAAATAAAAAGCCCAAAATACGAACAGCTTAAAACATAGAAAGTACAAAAACATAGAAAGCTACCGCCAAGTCAGAGGTGACTACATTGATAATTTTTTACGATGGCTACTGCCCCTTGTGTAAAACAGAAATGCGCCATTTACGAAAACGGGATAAAGACGGCGCATTAACCCTTGTAGATATTCAAACACCAGAGTTTGCCGCTCAATACCCTGAGTTAGATTGGCATGCGCTGAATGCCAGAATTCACGGGTTATTACCCGATGGCACGCTTATTACTGGGCTAGATGTAACCCACCAAGCGTGGAAAGCCGTGGGTGTGGGGTGGCTATATGCCCCTTTGCGCTGGCCTGTTATTCGAATTGTTGCCGATTGGTGTTACCTCAAATTCGCTAAGCATCGCTATACCATTTCGTATTTACTGACCGGTAAAAAACGTACCTGTGACCGATGTGTGCCTGGCGACGTTCAACAAGAATCACCCAGTGATGCAAATGCTGCGCATACTAAAAGCACAGCTGGGGCGAAAAATAATGCGAGTATCGAAAGCACAAAAGGCACAGGTGGCGACAATGACTGATAATCCCAAAGCCGAGCAAAATACTGCTGAGCAAAACGCTAGTACGGTGTCTCTTGTCATTGGGGCGTCGGGCGGGATAGGTAAGGCTCTGGTTCAATTATTGGCAAGCGCTGACGCCGGTGAAGGCGAGAACCCTAAAAAGGTTATAGCGCTTAGCCGCAGTGGTTATAAAGACCCTACGTGGCCAGATAATGTGATGGCAATTAGCTTGCCTGAACACAATGAAGCCAGTATAGCGGCGTTTGTTAAACACCTTAAAGCTCAAGGTACACGAGTGAAGTTAGCGATTGTCGCTACCGGCGTACTTCATAACGACCCCTTGGGGCTTCGGCCAGAAAAACGGCTTGAAGATATTAGTGAAGAAGCGCTAGCAACTTACTTTGCAGTCAATAGTACGATGCCCGCTTTATGGATGAAGTACTTGGTGTCTGTAATGGTGAAAGAAAGCCCGTCTATTGTTTGTATTAGTGCGCGGGTGGGCAGTATTTCTGATAACAAACTCGGGGGCTGGTATGGATATCGAGCTTCAAAAGCCGCGCTTAATATGTTGGTAAAAACAGCCGCGGTAGAGTACACACGGCGTTTAAAAGAGCCACTCTTAATGTGCTATCACCCAGGCACTGTCGATACAGGGTTATCAGCACCGTTTCAGAAAAACGTAAAAGCAAAAAAGCTGTTTACGCCTGAATTTACGGCTAATCAACTGCTTACTCATTTGTCAAAATTGAGTGAATCTCGCCATCTAAACGGCAACGAAAGCTGCCACTTCATTGACTGGGACGGTAAAGTGGTAACTTGGTGATACGCCAATTGCCGCTTTCTGTAAGCCCAATATCAAGACTTTTTATTACACTGCTGTTACCATGCATTTCAGGGAATGGTGCAGTGTTTTGACTCGCTTAAAAAAGGCGAGCAATACGACGTAGTCGACGCCATTAGCACGATGAAATAATCATAAGTTATCGCCATCCCAGAAAACATAAAAATAAACTCAACAAGAGGAAGGGATATGAGCGGGGCCAGAGAACAGTTCGGATCGCGCATAGGTTTTATTCTAGCAGCGGCAGGATCGGCAGTAGGTATTGGTAACCTTGTTGGTTTTCCTGTGGGCGCAGCAAAAAATGGCGGTGGTGCATTCTTGTTAATGTACGCCATTTTTGTATTCGCTATTTGCTTACCTGTGATGTTAGCGGAAATGTCAGTGGGGCGTCATGCCAAAAAAGATCCATTAGGCGCATACAGTGCAATCAGTGGTAATTCTGGAAAGTGGAAAATCGCTGGCTGGTTAGCCATTGCTACGCCATTTATGATTGCCGTGTTCTACATGGTGATCACGGTGTGGATTTTCGGTTATCTATTTGAAACTGTCAGCGGTAATTTAGACATCTTAGCTAACCCAGATACCTTTGGGCTATTTATCAATTCATCGTCTATTTTTGCTTATATGGCTGTGGTTGTCGGTGTGGTTTATCTTATTCTGCAAGGTGGTGTTAAAGAGGGTATTGAGAAAGCCGCTAAGCTGCTAATGCCAGCCCTTTTTGTCATGCTAATTGGCCTTGTCGTATTTGTGCTTACTCGCGAAAACGCGATGGCAGGTGTGAAGTTTTATATTATTCCAGACTTCTCAAAGCTCACCGCAACTGTGGTTAATGGTGCGCTTGCACAAGCCTTTTTCTCCCTATCGCTAGGTATGGGGATATTGATTACCTACGGCAGTTATATCGACAAAAGAGCAGATGTACCTACGTCGGCAAAGTTAGTAGCCATAACCGATACCGCAGTGGCCTTCACGGCCGGCTTGATGATTCTACCGGCGATATTCTCATTCAACCCTGATATTAACCCTGATGAACTTAGTGAGTCATCGGTGAGCATGATCTTCACTTATTTACCTAACATATTTTTAGCGCTGCAAAGCTCTATTGGCTATGTTGGGGCATCTATCGTGGCAAGCCTGTTCTTCCTATTAGTGTTCTTTGCCGCAATTACGTCTTTAGTGTCTATCTTTGAAGTGCCAGTAGCGGCGTTAATGGACGAGAAGGGCGTAAGCAGAAAGTGGGCGTTAGCATCACTTGGCAGCGTAATGCTTGTGCTAGCGATATTGTGTACTTTGTCTTTTGGCAAAGTGGAAGCACTTACTCAGTTTGCCAGCTACGCGGGTGTCGATAAGTCGCTTTTCGACGTTATTATTGACGTATTTTACGAGACCATTTTGCCATTAAACGGCTTCTTGATTTGTATCTTCGTTATCTATCGTTGGAAGAGTGCAAACTTCAATGCATCCCTTGAAGAGGGAAGTTCAGGCTATCGCGGCGGATGGTTTGAAAAGTATGTTGATGTATCGCTTAAGACCTTTATCCCTGCCATCTTATTGGTTATTTTCATCAATACCGTGGCGGTTAAATACTTCGGCGTTAGCCTGTTTGGCTAGTCGTTATTCTCGGCTAATAGCTGTTCTCAGTTAGTCGTTAAACTAGGCTAATTGACGTAAAACGTATATCAATAATAAGGCGCTCAAATGTGAGCGCCTTATCTATTTATAACCCCCGCACCTTCTTTGCAAGCATGCATATTTCTTTGTAAGCCTGAACGTTCTTTATAAAACTAGTGTTTCTTTCACAACGTGCAATATGACTAAACCATGTCATCAGGGTTAGCATAGTCAGGGACTATTCCCAGTAAATCCCAACTCGCTTTTGCATCAATCACTTTGCCCGTAGGTGGTAATTCTGACTCACTAAACGTGGGTGCAGGTATCCCTTTTTTGTTTGCAGCTTGGGTATAGTATTCGCCTCTTTTCGGGTGCTGTAAGCTACATAAGTGATATAAGTTTGTGCTGTCAGCCTTGCTACTCGCGGAAAAAATAAGTGTCTTTAACGCGGCAACCACATCATGAATATGCACTAAGTTAATTCTTTTATTGCCTGCATTCAGGCTTCTGCCACTTAACGACTTCACAGGGTGACGATCTGGCCCTGTTAACCCCGCAAGGCGAACTATCTTAACGTCTGCCTTGGCATTCGTTTTTAAATCTAATAGGTGCTGTTCTATCGCGACATGGGCTTTTGCCGATGCGGTCTCAGGCTGGGTGCTGGCGTGCTCATTTAACTCTTCATTCCTAATGTCGCCGTATACCGAGGTGGTGCTGATAAAGATTATACGGGCTACGTTGGCCGCCACTGCCTTATCAATAAGGGCAAGCATGCTATTGGTAAAACCATCTAACTGGGTATTACGACGACCAGGTGGAATGTTTAGCACCAGTGTTGCGTCGCTAAGTTCATTACACAGCGCGGAGGTGTCGTTCCCCAGACTAAATACCAAACCTTGAATGTGTGTATTGCTAATTTGCTGCGCCTTTTCTTCGCTTCGCGTGGTGGCAATAATGGAGTGGGTAGCTGACATGGCTTCGCCTAGGTAGCGACCAAGCCAACCGTAACCGCATATAACGAGCTTATTATTCATAACGTCTTCTTAGATGAAAATGGGGCGTGAAAGTAAAGTATCAAAAATACGCGGTAAGGCGCAAAACGGATTGATTCAGGGGGCCAAAGCGAGGGCCCATAATTGATAAGGGTGAAAAGCGATTACAATGACATAAGTTAAAAAACAAAAACGCTAGCTGGAAAGCTAGCGTTGTAAGGCTATTAAACGTAATTGGAATGCAGTGGAGGGGGAGTCACTACACCAATAAAAACACACTTACATTTTCATTTCGCCACTGCGCATATCGATTAAGTCTAAGCCTCCTAACCCAGGAATGCTGGCTTGCATCTTGTTTTCTGCATAATTAGCTTCTTGCAATACCTCACACAGGGCATCGCCTTTTTCTTCAAGTGCTGCGGCTTGAGTTTCAACACGGTGTTCAATAGATTCACCAAAGCGTTCCATTTTTGCCTCGAACTCTTCCATGTCGCCACCGTTCCATAGCATTTGCGTACCAACAGCAATCAGAATGCGGCCAATTGATTCACTAACTAGCGACTCGAACTGCGCTTCAAATTCGTCTTCCCAGCTTTCGTCGAAAAAGCCTGGTTCGTCAAATTTAGTCGTATCCACTTTGATATTGCCGTTGTCGTCGTAAAAAGACGTTGCTAACTTTTCGTTAAGCGAAGTGAACATGGTATCGAAGTCTTCAGTAAGCTCATTATCGCCGCCAAGCAGTTCACCGAATACTTCAGAAACGGCAACACTCGCAATCTCTAACCCTTCACTTGCGATATTAAGGGTCATGGGGATGGCAGTATCGATACGGTCGTAATAGGTATTTACCCATTGTTGTTGCTCGTTGTTCAGCGTAACACTTTCGCCGTTAATGACTAAATGGTAAGTGTCATCAATCGACATGGTAGAACCATTTTGCATGTCGACAGTAATGAGGCCCTGGTGGTATTTAAGGTGGCCATCCAATTCGATGTCGCAGCTAGTCTCAAAAGCAAACGCTGGCACGCTAAGTAAAGAAGTAGTTACTAAGGCGAGTGGAAGAAATTGTTTGATTTTCATTTTTTGAAATCCTATTAACCATGATGCTGTCTGGAAGACTGTCTAGCGTGATGAGCTCACGCGGTTTTTATAACCTGTTATAACAACCCCAGTTGTAACCTCAGTGTTGCAACCTCAGTGCCATTTTAATAAATTATCATCATTTCAATGACTTAAGGTTTTGTGGGTAAGCTGTGGGATTCGCTATTTACCAAAAATTAGTAATTAGCTTAACTATTTGGCATTTTTGACTAAGATCAAAGAGGTAAGAAAAAGAGCGCATTACTCGTATTTAATGCTTTTTGAGGCATGTTCATCTAGATTGATTTCATGCATAATAACGCCAGAAAAATTAAAGGGTTTAGAGAATGACTGATTGGATTAACGCAATTGTATTTGGTGTTGCGCTAATTGCCTTCACTCTGGGGCTTAGCAGCATCGTAATGGGTTTCATGACAGCTGAAACTGGCGCAAAAGGCATGCAAGAAAAAATCGAGTATGGTTTCTTTGGTGTGTCTGGGTTAGTGGTTTGCTTGCTAATGGGTTATGCATTGGCTTAAGAAATGATTTCCATAAAAAAACCGGCTTAGGCCGGTTTTTTTATGTCTAGCGTTTAAATTTCGTTGCTACACGCGCAAGCGCTAGTCTTGTTCACTCTGGCTTATGTCCATAGCACTGGATAAGTAACCTAAGTGACCGTCACGCTGATAAGCAATTAGGTCAAACAATGATAGCATGGCCATCACATGGTCAAATATATCCGCTTGAACCTTTTCGTACTTCACCCAATCTTTTTCAATACTAAAACAATATAGCTCTAGTGGCAGTCCAATCTCATTCGGGGGAAGCTGGCGTACCATCAAGGTCATTTCTTGGTTCACACTGGGGTGTTTTCGCAAATAAGACTCTAAATACGCTCTGAATGTACCTATGTTAGTTAATTTGCGGCTATTCAATAAATCAGACTCATCAATAGAATAGTCTCTGTGGTAAGCACGCAGTTCATTAGTCTTCTTCTCGATATACTCGCTGATATAACGAATTTTAGAGAAACGTTCTAGCATTTCGTTGTCACATAATTTTATAGAATGAACATCGATATACACAGAGCGCTTTATTCTGCGGCCACCAGATTCTTGCATGCCTCGCCAGTTTTTAACTGCCTCGGTAGTCAAATTATAGGTTGGCAGCGTTGAAATGGTTTTATCCCAATTTTGTACTTTTACGTTGGTTAAACCTATCTCTTTAATTTCACCGTCTACTTCGTATTTCTGCATGGTGATCCAATCACCAGTATTAAACATGCGGTTAGCAGCAATTTGAATACCTGCCACAAAGCCTAATATGGTATCGCGGAAAATTAATAGCAGCACCGCGGCAATGGCAGTTAGCCCTGATACCAGCAGAAGCGGGCTTTTATCAACAATTAACGAGATGCTAAACAGTATGGTAAGAATGGCAAAGCCAAGCTTAGTGACTTGAATAAAACCCGTGATAGGCGCACGTTTAGATAACGCAGACGCGTTGTAAACATCTTCCACCGTACTTAAAATGGCATAAATACCCAGCAGCCCACTGTACAGCATGTACAACAAAGCACTTTTTATTAATAAGCCATACAACACAGAGGCTTCTTCAATAAGCACTGGGGTAGCAAGGAATATAAACAGGGCAGGGAATAAATGCATAAGACGGCGGAAGAAGCCGTGCTCCTGTAATGCGTTATCCCAAATGTTAGTAGTTTTTGATACCCACCTTGCTATTTCAGGGCGAACAATCAATCTTGCAAAGACATAAATAACAATTGCTATCGTTAAAATGGTGCCCAACGCTAGCGCATTGTATAGCGGGTCGTGCATGGTAAGTGATGGAAAAAAATCCTTCACTAAATGCATGAAGTTATCGCGTACAGTCGAACTTACTTCCACAATTACGACTCCAAAAGACGTTTAATACGGCTATCTTTATTTTTCCACATGGCATTAAGCCAACCTTGAAAAGTGGTGCGAAACTCAGGTTCACTCAATGTGGAGTGTTGCTGAAGTGCAGGCACTGGCATCACATTAACATCGATTATGATTTTGGTCATGGTGCCACTTAGCATAGCCATCATCGGGTGGCGCTTATTCTCTGGGTACAACAATGAAATATCGAGCACATTAGTAAACAACTCACCCATAGCTGCCAAAGTAAAAGACACGCCACCCGCTTTAGGCGGCAGTAAGGTTTCATAAGGACTTCGCTTTTGATGATGTTTTTGAGTGGTAAATCGCGTGCCTTCAACAAAGTTAATAACAGTGGTGGGCACCGTACGAAACTTTTCACAAGATGCTCTTGTCGTTTCTAAATCTTTGCCTTTTTTCTCGGGGTACTTTTCCAAATAGGCCTTAGTGTATCTGTGCATAAACGGCATATCTAACGCCCAAGCCCCTAACCCTACAAAAGGAAGCCAAATTAATTCCTTTTTAAGGAAGAATTTAGGTGCTGGTATGCGGTGAGTAGCAAATTCAATAAGCAACACAATATCAAGGTAGCTAAGATGGTTGGCGATAATTAAATACCATCTGTCTTTTGATAATTCACCATGCACTGCACACTCAATGTTTACACTATTAAACAGGCGAATGAGTAATACACTAACGCGGCCGAAACTAAACAAGCAAGCGTGCATCACGCTATTCCACGCCTCGGTAATTTTACCTGATGGGAGTATTAGTTTAACCACGCCGAACAAGATGATCAGTCCTCCCCACAGCGCCAAGTTAGCTATTTGAAGCGCGGTGTGAATCACGAAAGTTACAGGGGAAAACAAGGTACGGATCATAGTGGCTTCTGAGTTGCGTTAATCGATTCTAATTGGTCGTTTTTATCTTGCCAGCGGCTATTTAACCAACGCTGAAATTGGCTTCTAACTTTCGGGTCGTCAAAGTAATTATCATTAAAGTAGCCATTTTCGGTAATATCCTTAATGGGAGTGACTTTAATACTCACACGAATTTCACGTACTTTGCCGCTGACGAAATCCCAAAATGAGGGAACGCCACCAGGGTAATCAATCGTTACGTCAATTAGCTTGTGTAATTGTGAGCCCATAGCAGAAAGTACAAAGGCCACGCCGCCGGCTTTAGGCTTAAGCAGGTGGCTAAACGGAGAGTTCTGTCGATCATGTTTTTCTTGGGTAAAACGAGTGCCTTCCACAAAATTCATGATACTTACCGGCTTGGTTTGAAACTTTTCACATGCTTTACGGGTAGTTTCCATATCCTTCCCTTTTAAATGCGGGTTCTTTGCTAAGAAAGATTTTGAGTATCGACGCATAAAGGGAAAATCGAGAGCCCACCAGGCTAGGCCTAAAATAGGTACGTAAATCAGCTCTTTTTTAAGGAAAAACTTTAGAAATGGGATTTTTCGGTTGAATACGCGTTGTAAAACTAAGATGTCGACCCAAGATTGATGGTTGGCAATCACTAAGTACCAGTCATCGCGGGTAAGTTGATCAAGGCCGGTCACGTCCCATTTTGTTCTACTACTTACTCGCTGATTAAGATTATTAATCGTAATCCATGCGGTTGCGCAAGCGTCCAAAATGTACGATATAAATCGTCTCCATGGCGCAAGCGGAATAAGTTTGAAAAAAGACAAAATAATGATGGGCGTTGCCCATAAAACCGTATTTAAAAAATAAAAAATTACTGAAATGGTGCCAACCAGATGATGCATTAGGCTTCTTATCATCGTACTTACCTCAAAAATTAGGCACTTAGTGTAAACGAACTTGATTTAAAATCCGATAGACCCTTTACTGTTTGCTACAGCAAAGTGGTTATTTTTCTAAATTTATTAGTGTACAGGAGCCATTATGGAGCTTATTAGTGAAAATCGAGCGTTTGGCGGTAGGCATTTACGCTACAGTCACGATGCAAAGAGCACCAAATGCAGTATGACATTTGCAATCTATCTACCACCGTTTGCCTCCGCTGAAAAGCCAGTGCCGGTTTTATATTGGCTGTCAGGGCTTACCTGTAACGACCAAAACTTTATGCAAAAAGCGGGAGCGATGAAGTTAGCCGCAGAGCTTGGAATGGCAATTGTTGCGCCAGATACAAGCCCTCGGGGTGAAGGTGTTCCTGATGACGAAAACGGTGCTTATGATTTTGGGCTAGGTGCTGGTTTTTATGTTGATGCAACACAAGCACCATGGAAAGAGCACTATCAGATGTATAGCTATGTCACTGAAGAGCTGCCTAGCGTTGTAGAGGAACACTTCCCTGTGACAAAAGAGCGTGCAATTAGCGGTCATTCAATGGGCGGTCATGGCGCGCTTGTCGCTGGTTTACGTAATCCGAATCGTTATGTCTCTGTTTCTGCGTTTAGCCCAGTGGCGAACCCTTCTGATTGTCCATGGGGTCAAAAAGCATTGGGCCAGTATTTAGGTGATGATAAATCAGCATGGGATGAATACGATGCTGCAAAGATTATTGCGAGTAAAAATCATACCATTCCATTATTAGTTGAGCAGGGTAATAGTGATGAGTTTTTGTCAGAACAATTAAAACCACTAGCGCTCGTGCAAGCGGCTCAGCAAACAGATACGCAATTAACGCTGAATATGCATGAAGGCTACGATCATAGTTACTTCTTTATAGCGTCGTTTATTGAAGATCACTTAGAATTTCACGCTGGGCATTTAGGCCTAATTTAAGCGCCAGCGTCCCGTATAAGTGCGTTAGTTAGCTGCGTGGCTAAGCGTTATATCGCAGCTCTCTAATGCAGTTTTCTAGCGCAGCTTTTCTACGAAGTCCCCAATCGACATTGGTTTGTCAAAGTAGTAACCCTGGGCATAAGTACATGCGTTATCTACCAAAAATGCTTGTTGATCTTGCGTCTCAACACCCTCTGCAATAATGCTAATATTTAAATTTTTGGCCAAGCCTAAAATAGCTTGAATAATAGCTTGATCGTCGGTGTTCGCTTCTAAATCGCTCACAAAAGAACGGTCTATCTTTAGTTCATCAATAGGAAGCTTTTTAAGGTAAACCAAAGAGCTGAAACCGGTTCCAAAATCATCAATTGATATGGTAATACCCATAGCTCTAAGTTCGTTCAGCAGCACAGACACTGTATCCAAACTGTCAATAAACACACTCTCGGTGAGCTCTATCGATAAATGCCTTGGGTCAATAGCGCGGCGCTTCAATGATGACTGTATTTGGTGAAGCAGCACAAGGTCGGTGACCTGTCGGCCAGAGATATTAATCGCTAGGCGAATGTCTAAATTAGCTTCAGTAAGCTTATCAATAGCATTACACGCTTCTTCTACTAACCATTCACCAAATGGGAATATCAGTTCAGTACGTTCAGCTATCGGAATAAAAACATCCGGTGGAATGTAGCTTCCGTCTTCTGTTTTCCAGCGCGCTAATGCTTCGCACTTAACAATTTTACCGGTTTCCAAATCAACGATAGGTTGTAAGAAAAGCGCTAATTGATTGTTTTCAATGGCGGTGCGAAGTTTGCTTTCCAACTCAGACATACTCTGATGCTGGCGTTGCAGCATTTCACTGTATTCAAGAATAACGTTTTTACCTTGAAACTTCGCAATCTGGAGGGCGATATCCGCATGACGCAATAATATATTCCCTTGATCCCCGTGTTGGGGATAACTCGCAATGCCAATGTTGATCCCAAGGTTCGATTCAGCGCCATGAAGCGAGGTATAGGTAGTCACCAGCTTCTTCTTCATATCCTGCGCATAATCTAATGAGTTAACGCCACTGAAAGTATCGGTGCGTTTTACAATGGAAAACTCGTTGCTCCCTATTCTGGCGATAAACCCACTATTGCCAACAAAACCTTGCAATCTTGATGCAAAAGACTTGAGTATTTCATCACCTGAATGGTAACCAAGTTTTTCGTTAATCTTCTTAAACTCTCGTATATCTATAATAAATAGAGCAAATTTAACGTCTTCTTGAACCAACTTCTGAACATAGCTATTGAAAAAATTACGGTTGGCAATTTTAGTCAACGAGTCCATGCCCGTAGCAGAGAGTACGCTTTCTTCTTTATTTCGAATGTGACTGATATCGGTAAGAAGATATACCCAATGGGTGAGTTCATTATCGTGAATAACAGGATGAATGGTGACCTGTAACCATACTTCATAATTTTGCGTGGGTTGCCAATAGAGCTCACCTTGCCATGCTGAACGCTTTTCGATGAGCGTTGGGAGGAAAGTGTCTGGCACGCTCACGTCTTCAAGTAAATGTTCAAGCCTATTGGCACTGTCATTGGAACGGCTGCAAGAAAGGAGTTGCCTAGCGGACTTATTATCTAACACCGTTTCACGGTCTTTATCTAAAATAACCACCCCAGTTTCTAAGTGGTGGATAGCTTGTTTTATGGGGGGAACCAGCTTTTCGTAATTTTTGTTTTTAAGCAGTGTTTTATCTAGACGTTGACGGATGTATTCATGCTGACCAACAATTTCGTGATGGCTTAAAAGGAGCTCTCTGGCAGCTTGTAGTGTTTTTTGTTTTTCTTCGTATTGGGTTTCTACATTCTTTATAACTAAGAAGTGTTCGCCTTTGCCACTATTAATAGCAAGCGCTTCTAGATGGATCGATTCATTCTCTGTCTCTTCAGTCCAAAACCCTGAGGATAGCGTGAAAACGGTGTCGTTTTGCCAAATATCATTGGCATCTGTCATAAAGTCGTCTAGAAAAATGGAGGAGAAATTGTCTGGATTAACCTTGTTATCATCATCTAGGGTGGCAATCTTATGTAGCCACGAAACATCAGGCGTGAGGCATTGAAGGCTCGTTGTGCTTTTAAAGATAACGCAGTCTGTTATTCCTAGCGCATTAAGAAGGTGTATATCCATACGTAGCTCCTACCAAAACGCAATTGTACTAAAGAGGTTTTCGACATTCTCTCCGGTCTTTGCACTGGTTTTTGTTAGTGATTCAAACTTTTTTGCATAGGAATCAAGTTCTTCTTCACTCCAGTGCCAGCTTGAAGGCAGGTCGGTTTTATTGACCACGAAAAAAGCCGGAATATCTGGGTAATGCTCCTTTGCCATCTCGAGTATTTCAATACCTTCTAAAAGTGATTGAGAACGAGTCTGATCAACGACAATGATATATGCACTAGCACCACGCAAGTAGCGAGGGTTGAACCCACAGTATCTGTCGATACCTTCTAGGTCCCACAGCAATAACTGAACGCCGCGGCCCTCTTTATTGACTTGTTTTTTATCTATTTTTACACCGATTGTCGTTTTATATTTTTCAGAGAAAATACTTTCGACAAACTGTTTAACCAAGCTCGTCTTCCCAACACCGGTAGGGCCTAAGATGCATACCTTTTTTTGAATCACTGTGTATTTACCTCTGATGTTTTCGACTCAGATAGCAAAACATTTATAAATACAGTTCGTCCCATTGAACCCTCACTTAAAGATAACTGGCCAAGCCCTATTGGAAAAAGAATGCTAGGGTCAACCTTCATGGGTATCAGCGCTTCTTTCACGTTGTTAGCTCTTAATTTGCTTAAGGCAAGATTGCGTGTAGAACTACCTGAATTATCACTTGCGCCCAAAATAAAGACTGCAACTGACAGATTAAGCTGCTTCGCAAGTACCTGCAACTGCTGCAACTCTTGGCCTAATCGTTCTAGTACTTCCAATTGCTCAGAATCTAGGTTCTCTTGTGCAATTGCAAACGCTAAATGTGTTGAAGAAATTCTCGCGACAAGGTCGTTTATAACCGCAGTGTTAAGTTCTTCTGTATTAGCACGCACCCCATCGACAATATCAATACCAGACAGGTCAGGTTTCAACTGAGAAATACCGGGTATTGCACGAAGTTCCCTTGTGAATGTGCGTAATGCATCAATCGTCATCTCGCCGCTCAGAAACAATGCATCATTTTCATCATAAATGGCTGTCAGTTCGTTGTTCGTTGTTGCTACTAAGGATAAAACTTTATCGATAACGACATTTTTCTGTAGCGACACAAAGGGTTCTTCGAGAATAATCACTTTGTTGGTGTTAATGTCTTGGCTTTCTAACCATGTAATAGATGATTGCATATGAGGATCGCGCAGCAAGCGCACTTGCACCTTACCATCTTTTACGGCGGTATCAGTAAGCACAATACCAGCTGGAGGAGGTAAATCTCTTATCGTGCTTTGTAGTATCGATAAATCTATTCGTAAAAATGCAAGATAAGCTAAAAGCAGTAGTACGATGGCGATAACAACACCACCGAACAGCCTTTTTTTCTTACCCTTTGCTTCATCTTTCTTTGCGCTAATTAAACAGTCGTTCAACAAGGTTTCGCAACCCGCAAAAGGCGCACTGTCGCCCTGATACTCTTGTAATGGAACCTGGTAAAACTGATGGAATTCTTCTAGTGCTTGTTGTAGTCGGCTTCTAATATCCGGAGGAACACTGCCAACAACCGCGGCAACCAAGATGGCCTGCGGACCTATTTTTATAAGCAGAGTGAAATCACCGGTTTTAATTTCACCTAATTCGTTTTCGGCCTCATTCTCTTGCGACTGAAATGCATCAGCAACAAAATCATTAATGGCAACCAGCATTGAAGAAATAAGATCGGCATCTTTGCTGCGTTCAGGATCAGAAGAAATAGTATGTAGCAGCGTACCGGTTTCTCGGTGAATGACAAAAAGCTGTTGAACTTGGTATTGATAGACTTGAGAAGCAACGTAATCAGAATACCTAATACCAGATTGCCACGCTTTAAAACGCCACGATACGCTTTTAGGGCTAAGACTGTTTTCGATAAGTGCGTTGGTTCTTTCAACGAAATCGACTAAAAATGACGATACTGCTTTACGAACCAAGGTGCCAACAAGAGGGTATAGTGTACCTACGATTTTATCGCTATTTGCTTCAATAGAGCGATGCAGCGACTTCTCGACCAAGGGCACCAGCACTTTATTAACCGAGCCATCTTTGTTTTCTCTGTCATGCAATGCTTCAGAAATAATACCGCCTACCACTTCTTTGGCATCGCGTTTTAATATTTCTTGAACATATTTTTCGTCTCGGCCAAGTATTAATGCTCTGATTTGATGCAGAGAATTATCTTTTGACTCAGGAGAAAGCCCTTTGTCGTCCATTTATGGCTACTGGTCAGTTGCTAAGTTCGAAGCCATAGTGGAAAGCAGGTTAGCCAGCGTTTTTCTATCAGTTTTTGTTTCTGATAGTTCACTTGTCACCTGCTGCAGACGCTCAAGTAGTTCTTGATGACGTTTACTAAATACCCTTTCCAAAGAATCTAGTTCTTTAACCACGTGTGCTTCTAAGGCATCGTTATCATTTTTGGCAGAGGTTTCAGCTATTTCAAGTTCTGATTGCAATTTATCTGTCGTGGCTTGAAGCTGATTTTGAACATTGCTGTTTGAGCTATTCGCCCCTTCAAGTCGATGTGATAAATCTTGAACCTGGTTATCGATGAGTTTTCTAATGTCGTTGAACTGAACTTCTAACTGATTATTTAATGTGGCGAAGTTGTCATTTATGCGAGATTCCAAGCTGGCTAAATCTGCCTTGAATGCTCGATTAGTTTGACCAAAAAGTATTTCTCTTAACTGAGTGAGCTCGTCACCCGCTTGTGTAACATCGGGTTTGGCTTCCACGTTTTTAGACGGTTTATTTGCCATGCAAAAAATCTCCCTTAGGCATAAACATAACTGCGTTCACATCAAACCTCTGAAATGGGCGTATCAAATAAACCCATTAAATTGAAAAATAGGATGTTTATTATTCTTTTTCCTACCATAGCGCGTAAAGGCGAGATTGGAAATAACACATTAGTTCTAAATGTGTTATTTACTTTCACACCAAAGCGCGTCGCTAATATGAGCGAACAGCTTTAACCTTTACACTTACAGTAGTAAAATAAGGCCATTCAGCGAAGTGTTTATAGACTTAAGTATTAGTCTTAAAAACAAGGAAACGCTACTTATCTATTTAATTTTGAGGTGACTTTTTTGTCTATCGCTCCGCTAAATCGCAAATTCTCCATCGCTCCAATGCTGGATTGGACCGATCGTCATTGCCGTTATTTTCTTCGGCTGCTCTCTAAGCATTCTTTGCTTTATACCGAAATGGTCACCACAGGTGCGATTATTTATGGGAAAGGCGACTACCTTGGGTTTAATCAAGAAGAGCATCCTGTAGCCTTGCAACTAGGTGGCAGTAACCCAGACCACATGGCGAAATGTGCGGTACTTGCTCAAGAACGCGGCTACGATGAAGTGAATATTAACGTGGGTTGCCCATCTGATAGGGTGAAAAATGGCAGTTTTGGTGCTTGCTTGATGGCGCAGCCAGAAATTGTGGCTGATAACGTTAGGGCTATGCAAGCGGTAGTGGACATTCCGGTTACGGTGAAATGCCGAATTGGTATTGACGATATGGATGAATATGAAGACTTCGCGCGGTTTGTAGATATTGTTGCCGACGCTGGTTGCGATACTTTTATTGTTCACGCGCGCAAAGCTTGGCTGCAAGGGTTGAGCCCAAAAGAGAACAGAGATATTCCGCCGCTGAATTACCCTAGAGTCCATATGCTAAAAGAGGCTCACCCAGGACTTTCTATTAGTATTAATGGCGGTGTTAAAACACTGGCCGATACTCAAGAGCAGTTGAAATATGTTGATGGCGTAATGATGGGCAGGGAAGTGTATGCCAACCCTTATATTCTGGCCAATGTAGATGCTGAGATTTTTGGTGATGAATCAGTTCAACCTATTAGTCGCCGTGATGTAGTACTTAAAATGCAGCAATACATAGAAGCGTGTATTGCGCGCCAAGATGACCCTTATTTCAAGCCTTGGCACGTTGCTAGGCATATGCTTGGCTTATATCAAGGACAAGCTGGCGGCCGAATTTGGCGTCGCTATTTAAGTCAAAATGGTACAGGAAAATCGCCAGATCCGGATTTGTTAATGAATGCACTGCACGCAGTGGAGTCAGCACAGCAAGAAATCAATGACTACAACGCGCAAAAAGCGGCGAATAATATTTCTTAAATCAATAATAAGGCGCCAAGTGGTCAAATACACTAAACCAGTTAACGAATTTGACTAAACCTTGGCGTTGTTCGAAATTTGCTCGAAATGTTGTGAGCGCAATGCTTTATGCTATTTTCTTTAATTTCAATTGTTTAAATGTAATTTTCCTAGGTGGCACGAGTTTAGCTATCTATTAATCAAAGCAATAGCGAAGGGCTGTTGCAGTGATTACCATCAAGGGAAATTATGAAAACTTCACTTTTAGCAGCATCAATCGTTTCTATCACTTTATTTAGCGCTGGCGCAAATGCGCAAGAATCAATCCTTCAGTCAATATTGACGAATATGGTTGATCACGCCGTGAGTATCACTACCAACGAAGTAAAAGCAAATGTGTACCAAACGGTGGCAAATACGGCATATCACTTTGAATTAGAAGGTGAAGTTACAATGGGTAAAGTACAAGTTACCGATATTGCATCAACATCATCTGCGGATACTGAAGAAGTATCTCCACGTGCCGAGTAAGCTATCAGCGGCTCAACCTTATTTATGAAAAGCGACCTAATTAGGTCGTTTTTTTTTGCCTTAATTTTTTAAAACGTAACGCTGATTTTGTCACTGGTTAAATTGACGAATAGTGAGTGGTTAAATTTGCTAAAAAGTTGGTTTATAGGAAAGTGGCGGAGCACCAATTATTTTTATTTTTTAGTTTTAATCAGTAAAAACAGTGCCTTACTGATTTGGCATGCCAATTGTAATGTATTTAATAAGCAAAGAGATGTAAGCGACAAGATTGGCGTCAGCATAGTTAATCGCCAACCGTAGCATGGCCACTGCCTAGTCTACGTTATTAATCACACTGAAACGGAGCAATAACAATGGGTATGTTTTCAAGAATAAATGACATCGTGCAATCAAACTTAAACGCCATGCTAGATAAGGCTGAAGATCCAGAAAAAATCATTCGCCTTATTATCCAAGAAATGGAAGAGACCTTGGTTGAAGTGCGCACTGATGCAGCACGTTACCTAGCCGACCAGAAAACCTTAGCTCGCCATATGGCATCAGCAGAAAAGGATATCAACGGTTGGCAGGATAAAGCACAGCTTGCCATGAATAACGACAAAGAAGGTTTGGCTAAGGCCGCGTTGGTTGAAAAGCAGAAGTATGTTGCCAAGCTAAGCCAATTAGAGCAGCAGCAGGTACAGCTGGCTGAAATTATCGAAAAGATCCAAGTTGATACTGGGCGTTTAAATAGCAAGCTAAATGAAGCGAAGCAAAAGCAAAAGTCGCTTGTTAGCCGCAAACAAACGTTAGAAACGCGCCTTAAAGTAAAAAGCGTGGATAACAGCAACAAAATCGATGATGCCATGATGCGTTTTGAGCATTACGAGCAGCGCATCGACACACTCGAAGCGCAGGTTGATGCTTACGACCTAACGAAGGATAGCGGCAGCGCTACCTCTTTAGCCGCTGAGTTCGACGCCCTAGAAGCAGATGAAACGATAGAGAATGAACTCGCTGCGCTTAAGAAAAAAAAGGTAGCGTAAATATCGCGTAGAGCGTGGGGTAGGTCATTACCTGCGCGCTCTTACCGTACAACCCTAAGCAATCTGAAATGAATTTGAGGAAATGAAAATGAAAATGCCATCACAAAAACGTATTTATAGAGATTTAGACAGCGCGGTTATTTCAGGTGTTTGCGCAGGCGTTGCACGGCACTTAGAGGTAGATCCAATTTGGGTTCGCGTAGGTGCAGCGGCAGGCCTTATCTGTATGCCAGCTATCGCCGTTATCGGTTATTTTGCAGCTGTCATGTTACTACCAAGGGCTTTGTAATGAAAAATTTTCTTATCGCCATTGTATTGGCAGTGATCTTGGTCAATTGTTTAGGAAGTGTTGTTGACGACTGGTTTGATATGCATATCGTGATGTCAGACGAATTACTTAGTCCTTGGGAAAACCTTGCTGCGCTATCTGTTATTGGTGTTCTGTTAGCGGTAGTGGGTTTTGTAGTGGCAGTGAGTGTTCTTGGCACACTGTTGTTGGTTGCTGGCGCAGTATTCTTCGCACTACTCGCTGCAGGTATAGGTGCTTTCTGGCCAATCGTCATTCTTGCTATACTTATCTATGCATTTAAGGACAAATCTAAGCGCGATCAACACCTAAATCGCCCTGTATGATGATTATAAGTTTATTTAAGTTGTGTTATTAGACCGTTAAATGGTGATATAACTGCAACCGTCATAAAGGTTTAGTCATTCTCGCGTATTTATAATTAGTTATACATTGCCGGTTAAGTCCGGCTTTGTGTCATTTGAAAGGAAGGTTGGCATTGATATGAGAAAATCAATTAGCACAAAACGAGTAGCCCTTGTCATTGCAGTGTTGTTTCTAATTTTTTGGTTAATAGGCCTGTATTGGAGCATGGCACCAGACGCCTACGACGTTAAAAATCGGGTCGCGCAACAAGCACAAAATATAAATCCAGAAGACGTGGCCGGCTATACGCTTACTGCAACCATGATTGATGTCTCTGAAACCTTATTAGATAAGCCTGGTGGTTACCTGTCGAACGATGTGATGCCGCCGGGTGTTTTCTTAGACAATATGCCTTCTTTTGAATTTGGCGCGCTGGAAATGATTCGTGACCTTGCGCTTTCTATGCGTAAAGACTTTAGCCGTTCACAATCTCAATCGTTAGAAAACCCTTATCTCACTAAAGCGCATCCTAAATTTAACATGGATCATAAAAGCTGGATGTTTCCGTCGTCTGAGTCCAGTTACCGAGACGGCATTGCGCTTCTTAAGCTTTATCGCGATCAGCTTGCGAACCCGCAAAACTCTGACAGCCAATTTTATACCCGTGCTGATAATTTACGTGAGTGGTTAAAACAAGTTGAAAAGCGTTTAGGCAGCTATTCTCAGCGTTTAAGTGCCAGTGTTGGTTCTGCAAGAATTAATACAGATTTAGCCGGCGATTCGAAAGCGAAGCAGTCTACGTCGGTAGCGCAGCAGCGCACCGTTAAAACCAGTTGGTTCAAGTTAGACAATAATTTTCATGAAGCGCGCGGAGCGACGTGGGCGCTACTGCATTTTCTTAAAGCGGTTGAAGTTGAATTCTACGATGTATTAGAAGATAAAAACGCATTGGTTAGCTTACAGCAGATTATTCGAGAGCTTGAAGCAACTCAGCAGTCTGTGTTCAGTCCTGTTATTCTAAATGGCAGTGGCTTTGGTATGCTGGCTAACCATTCTTTAGTGATGGCGAACTATATTTCTCGCGCTAACGCTGCTTTAATTGAACTTTCAGAACTTCTCAGTCAAGGATAACAAATGAAAAAGTGTCTATTGGCAACCTTAGTAGGTTGTGCTCTTTTCTCCGCATCTTCACATGCAGACACAATTGCAGGGGTGTACGCAGGTGCACAAGTTTGGCAAACCGATACCAGTGGTGGGTTTGCAGACAATTCATCTACCGCCGACTTTAATTTCGAAGATGAAACAAACACGGCACTTTATGTCGCGTTCGAGCATCCATTACCGTTTGTGCCTAACGTTAAGATAGGACATACCACCTTAGATAACTCTGGCACCACTACGCTGAATACTAACTTCACTTTCGACGGTGATTTGTATACTGCAGAGAGCCAGATAGATACTATCGTTGAGTTAGATGCTACAGACATTATTTTGTATTACGAGCTGTTCGATAACGACTTAATTAGTTTCGATGTGGGCTTGAATGCTAAATATATCGATGGCGCGTTCTCAGTTTACGATACCGCTAGCGACACGCAGGGCTCGGGCGATTTCTCTGGTGTGATACCCATGGTGTATTCGAAAGTACAAGTTGGCTTGCCGTTTACGGGCTTAGCGGCGTATGCAGAAGGTAGCTATTTGTCATTTGACGATCACGAACTTAGTGATTACCAAGTGGCTGTGACCTACTCATTTATAGAAAGTCTTGCGGTTGATATGACCCTTCAGGTTGGTTATCGCAAAGTGACTGTGGATATTGAAGATCTTGATGATATCTATGCAGACATGGAATTTGATGGTGCGTTTGCAGGGTTAGAAGTCCACTTCTAATTAGTGCTAACTTTATCTGGTAAATAAAAAAACCGACGCATGTCGGTTTTTTGTTTTTTGATATAGGCACTGCTGGGTTAGTGGCCGAATTTAACTCTTATCCCTGCGTTGGCAATGAAGCCGTCGTTGCGAGACCATATATCAGTTGTCCACTGTCCGCTGGCAGCTCGACTAGGTAAAAGCAGCGGGTGTTCGTCAGTTTGGCGCACGTTTAAGAGGTTTTCTAAGTTAATGAAGTAACTGATGCGTCCAAGCGTAATTTCTCCCATTAAACCTAAATGCCAGTAAGGTTTGGTTTCATTAATATAGGGGTTGTCATTCAAACGCTGTACGCCGGTGTAATAGGCTTCGAAACCGGTTCTAAAACTGCCATGTTGTTCCCACATGGCAACAAAGCCTGCAGAGTGACGAGGTGTAAGTGCAATTTCTTGTCTGCCATCACTTGTCTGAGATACTTCACTTGCATCAACGTATAGGTAGCTTGCAGTTAGCTTTATGTCATGCCAGTAATAACGTACTAGAAACTCAGAACCCCTAATTTTACTTTCACCCTCAGCGTTCACCAACCTAACTCGGTCTAGCTCACTTGTTCCGTTGCTTGAAAAAGCCTCGAGCTCTGTAACATTATCAACGTTTGAGCCAAACAAGGTTAAGCTGGTTTCAACGTTGCCTAACGTGTAAGTGACATCAAGAGAAGCGGTTTCTGCCTTTTCTTCTTCTAAATCGTCAATACTGGCTAAGCGAGATAATCCCGCTGCTTCTATTTCTTCAACGAAGGGCGTTGGGGCGAAGTAACCCTGTCCATATGAGCCTCTCACCGTGATGTCGCCTGGACGGTAAAGCAAGGACACTCGTGGACTAAACTGAGTACCAAACTCGTTATGATCATCTACACGGGCACTCAATGAACTGGTGAGTATGTCGGAAAGTTCGTAGTCAAATTGAGTGAAAATTCCAGGTACTTTGTAATCATAATCAAACTCTGGATAGGTGTGTGAAGTGAAGGCTTCTGACTGATAGGCAAGACCAACCACCCAATCACTTTTATCCGTGTAACCAGATAAACTGGTTTCGGCTAAATAGCTTTCATGTTCATCGTCGTCAAAATCGTTACCATAAACATGCTCATGATCTTGCAACATGGCCGAGGCGCGAGCATTGAAGGTTAGGGTATTGAATAGCGGCTTTTTGAATACAAATCCACCATCGATTCGCTCAGAATCCTGCGTTTGTGCGAACGCTTCTCCATTGGCTACGGTTGCACCTAATACTGTGCCGCCTTCACGCTGCTCTGTCATGAAGCCAGTAGTGACATAAAGGGTTTCACCGTCTTCCCCTTCCCAAAAAAGACGAGGGCGAGCGGTGTAGCGTTCATAACCAGCCAAATCAATCCAGCCGTCGCCATCGATATCTTGCTCGTGCTGGTAGTGTGCACCCGCGGTGAGAGACGCTTTTATAGAATCGTTTATCGGTGTTTCAAAATAGGTAGTGAGATCTTGACCGTCTCGCGTAGTGGCATTAAGCAGGGTTTCGCCACTAAATTCATCGCCAGGTTGACGTGATACTAAATTAATAACGCCGCCAAGCGCTGAGCCACCATAAAGAGAAGACGCTGAGCCTTTGATAATTTCGATTCGGCCTAAATCAGTTGGCGGTATTTGAAGCAATCCGATAGAAGCAGCTTGGTTACCGTATAAAGGCAGGCCGTCGGCTAATAACTGGGTATACCGACCATACAAACCTTGCAGTCTAATATTAGCACTACCTAACGCTGGAGAGGTGGTTTGCATTCTTACGCCGCCTGTTTCCGCAACCAGCATCGAGATGTTTCCTGGTCGCATAGCCGCTTTTTCTTCAATTTCTTCGCGATTAATAAGTTCAACGCGAATAGGTTGTTCATCAGCTATACGGCCAGAACGAGACGCTTGAATCAGAATTTTTTCAACCTCGTCGTGATGGTCTTCATGAGCTTGATGTTCATCAATACTTTGCTTATTGTCTTCATCTTTATGCGCCTCTTGATTTAATTGAGATTCTGAATGCTCAAAAGAGTCAGCGTGACTAGATGAAATTGCGCTAAGAAAGAACAGAATGATAAACGAGGGGGTTGATCTAAAAAAAGAAAATTGAGACATAATGTAGCGGTTAAAGAATTTGTGTAATTACAACATATTTTAGCGTATTAGTCTTTATGGTTTGATTCTTAAACCTCTATATTTATTAGATGCTTAAGCTTTTTTTACGTAAACTGAAGTTACTTTGAATTATTCTTAAAACACCTTCGTTTTACGCTTAATTTTACGTTTTTACCTAAAGAAGGAATCACAATATGAAGCAGAAATACCATTTATTAGTTGCTTAACTTTAGAAATACCACCTGTTTATAATTCAATACTTACTCTTAATCACTTTCAGTAATAAAAAAGTCTCATTTATTCTTTTCTCTTCTGTAAGAAAGTCGTTAGCCTTATGCCCATCGAATTAAGGCTAAAGAATTATGTCACAACAATCGAACAATCCATCGGCTACTGGTGCCGTATTAAATGAACAACAGTTCAATGCAATTACCCAAGCAATTTCTGGGTTAAACCGTGATCAACTGACTTGGATCAGTGGGTATGCTGCCGGTATGGCCGCTGCACAAGGCGGCGCCGTTGCGGCAACGGCTGACAGTGCAGTAGCACCTGCGCAGACTGATGCCCCTACGCTTACTATTTTATTCGGTTCACAAACCGGTAATGCGAAAGGCGTGGCACAGCAATGTCAGGCTAAAGCGGAAGAAGCGGGCTTTAACTCTACGTTAGTTAGCATGGCAGATTACAAACCTCGTTCGCTTAAAGCTGAAACCCACGTGGCGCTATTTGTTAGTACCCATGGTGAAGGCGATGCGCCAGATGATGCAATCGAGTTGCATGAATTTGTTAACGGCAAGAAAGCACCTAAATTGAATAACACTAAATATGCGGTGTTAGGACTAGGTGATAGCAGCTACGAATTCTTCTGCCAAACGGGCAAAGACTTCGATGAACGCCTAGGCAAACTGGGTGGTACCGAGTTGGTTGCGCGTGCCGATTGCGATGTTGACTATGAAGCTCAAGCTGAAAGTTGGTTGAACGATTTAATTGCATCCCTTAAGGATGACTTTAGTGCAGCAGCGCCTGCTGCCCAAGCGGTTCAAACCGGTTCGGCGGTTCAAGGTGCACCTGAGCAAGCGTATACCAAAAAAGCGCCTTTCACCGCGACCTTGCTTGATGCTCAAAAAATTACCGGCCGTGATTCAGTAAAAGACATTCGTCATATTGAAATTAGCCTAGAAGACTCTGGTATCACCTATAAAGCTGGTGATGCATTAGGCGTGTGGTTTAAAAATGCGCCAAGCCTTGTTGAAGCGTTCATAGACACGCTTTCTCTTGATGGCGATGCAGAAGTGACGGTTGCTGATGCAACGCTCACGTTGCGTGAAGCACTAAGTAGCAAGCTTGAGCTTACGCTGAGCTACCCTAACTTCATTAAAGCCTATCAAGCAGCTACAGGTTCAGAAAGCTTAGCTGCGATGATGGAAGATAAAGCGAAACTACGTACCTACATGGCAGAGCGTCAATTGATTGATATTGTGCGTGACCATCCGGGCAGCTTAACTGCGCAACAACTTGTTGAAGCATTTCGACCGCTCACACCACGCTTGTACTCTATTGCATCTAGCCAAACCGAAGTTGAAGATGAAGTTCATCTAACGGTCGCTCACGTAGACTATGAGGCCTTTGGTCATCGTCACCAAGGCGGTGCGTCTGGTTTCTTGTGTGAGTATTTAGAAGAAAACGGTGAAGTAGACGTGTTTGTTGAAAACAACGATCACTTCCGCTTACCTGATGATGCCAATACACCAGTTATTATGGTTGGCCCAGGTACCGGTATCGCGCCATTCAGAGCATTCATGCAAGAGCGTGATGCACAAGATGCTGAAGGCAAAAACTGGTTGTTCTTCGGTAACCCACATTTCACGCAAGACTTCTTGTATCAAGTGGAATGGCAAGGCTACGTGAAAGACGGCCTATTAGATAAAATCACATTGGCTTTCTCTCGCGACCAAGAAGAGAAAGTGTATGTGCAGCACCGTTTGCTAGAGCATGGTAAAGAAGTGTACGAATGGCTTCAGCAAGGCGCACATTTTTATGTGTGTGGCGATGCAATGTACATGGCGAAAGATGTAGAAAACGCACTTATCAGTATTGTGCAACAGTACGGCGAAAAATCAGAAGCCGATGCTAAAGCGTACTTAGTTGAATTACGCAAAGCGAAACGTTACCAGAAGGATGTCTATTAATGAGCAATGAAAAATCACCATTTATCGTTGAGGGCAAACTGGCTGACAACGAGCGCTTAAAGCGTGAAAGTAATAACTTACGCGGCACTATTGAAACCGATTTAAAAGACGATTTAACCGGTGGGTTCACGGCGGATAACTTCCAACTTATTCGCTTCCACGGAATGTACCAGCAAGACGATCGTGATATTCGCGCCGAGCGTGCTAAGCAAAAACTAGAGCCATTGCACAATGTAATGCTACGTGCCCGTTTACCGGGTGGTGTAATTACCCCTGACCAATGGTTAGCTATCGACAAGTTTGCCGCTGATCACACCATGTACGGCAGCATTCGTCTTACTACCCGTCAAACCTTCCAGTTTCATGGTGTATTAAAGCCAAAAATCAAGTCGATGCACCAAATGCTTAATAAAGCGGGTATCGACTCTATTGCTACAGCCGGTGACGTAAACCGAAACGTACTTTGTACGTCTAACCCGGTTGAGTCTGCTTTGCATGTTGAAGCATATGCCTGGGCTAAGAAGATAAGCGAGCACTTACTTCCTAAAACCCGTGCTTATGCTGAAATTTGGCTAGATGGCGAAAGAGTGGAAACCACTGAAAAGCCAGTAGAACCAATTTTAGGTGACAATTACTTACCTCGTAAGTTTAAAACCACCGTAGTTATTCCACCGCAAAACGATGTAGATGTTCACGCGAACGATCTTAACTTTGTGGCCATTGCTGAAAACGGCAAGCTGATTGGTTTTAACGTACTAGTGGGCGGCGGCCTAGCCATGACTCATGGCGATAAGAGCACCTTCCCACGGAAAGCCAGTGACTTTGGTTTTATTGGTTTGGATGACACATTAGCCGTTGCAGCAGCAGTGGTGACTACCCAGCGCGATTGGGGTAACCGTGTTAACCGCAAAAACGCCAAAACCAAATACACACTAGAACGTGTAGGCGTAGATAACTTTAAGGCCGAAGTAGAGAAACGTGCAGGCGTGACCTTTGGCGAAACCCGTCCTTATGAATTTACAACCCGTGGCGATAGCTTCGGCTGGGTTGAAGGCATAGACGGCAAATACCACTTAACGCTATTTATCGAAAACGGCCGAATTTTAGATTATCCGGGCAAAACCTTAAAAACAGGGTGTGCTGAGATTGCAAAAATTCATACTGGCGACTTCCGCTTAACCGCGAATCAGAACCTGATTGTGGCGGGTGTACCAGCAGAAGATAAAGAAAAGATTGAAGCTTTGGCCCGAGAGCATGGCCTTATTGCGCCAGAGATTTCAAACCAACGTCTTGATTCTATGGCTTGTGTTGCATTGCCTACCTGCCCGTTAGCGATGGCCGAAGCTGAGCGCTACTTGCCTGATGCGGTGACTGAGCTTGAAGGTTTACTAATTAAGCATGGCTTAGCGGATGACAGTATTATTTTCCGTGTAACAGGCTGCCCGAATGGGTGTGGTCGCGCCATGTTGGCCGAAGTCGGTTTAGTGGGTAAAGGCCCAGGTAAATATAATTTCCACTTAGGTGGCGATCGTGAAGGAACGCGTATTCCTAAGATGTATCGTGAAAACATCAGTGAACAAGAAATTATGGCCGAACTTGATTCATTAATTGGCAAGTGGGCGAAAGAGCGTAACGGTAACGAATCGTTCGGTGATTATGTTATTCGCGCTGAAATTGTCGCACCCGTTGTCGATTCAGCTAGAGACTTTTATGAGTAATTCGACGCTACTTAATAGCAGTCCGCTAACACTTGATATCAGCAAGGAAGCCCTTGCCGATATCAATGTTGAACTGGAAGAGATGAGTGCTCAGGCCCGCGTGGCGTGGGCGCTTGAAAACTTACCTGACAGTCACATTGTGTCATCAAGCTTTGGTGCCCAATCTGCGGTTATGCTACATATGCTTACCCAAGCTAAGCCAGATATTCCCGTGGTATTGACGGATACGGGCTATTTGTTTCCTGAAACCTACAAGTTTATTGATGAGTTGAAAGACGCATTGAATTTGAACTTGCACGTGTATAACGCAGATATTTCATCTGCGTGGCAAGAAGCCCGCTTTGGTCGATTATGGGAGCAGGGAGTTGAAGGCATTGAGCAGTACAACCGAATGAACAAGGTTGAACCTATGCAACGTGCTTTGAAAGAACTTAACGCAGGTACGTGGTTTGCCGGTTTGCGCCGTAGCCAATCTGATACCCGCGGTAAGTTACCTGTGCTTCAAAAGGTAGGCAGTCAGTTTAAGCTCTATCCTATTATTGATTGGAGCAACAAAGACCTGCACTACTATTTGAAAGAGCATGGTTTGTCGTACCATCCTTTGTGGGATGAAGGCTATGTGTCTATTGGCGATTGGCATACCACGCAATCATTGCAAGAAGGCATGAGTGAACAAGATACGCGTTTCTTCGGGCTTAAGCGTGAATGTGGGTTGCACGAGTTTGGTGACGGTATTTAACCTGTCACTCCGTTCGCCTAGCTCACCGAAACAGTGAGACTGGCGAAGCGGGTCTAAATTGGCTGGTCTAAAAAGGCCGATCTAAAAAATTAATGAATATTAAAGACTTCGCTTAATACGCTCTTGAGTGCCGATAAATAAGCTGGGTTTTGTTTTCGTGGTACAAGCTTATAAAGCTCGCTACCTACTGCGGTAAATTTAAAATACACCAAGGCCACACCTGGCTGCTTACTTTCTAGTGTGAATTGTTCTGCACCACAGCGCCATCTTGTTTGTTGGCCTTCTGCATATTCACCGCTTTCTATCTCGCTAGCATAAAGTAGCTTCATATCTTGAAGCGCCAGTAAATCAGGATAGGAAAGGCCCACAGAGGCTAAATTTAGTTGTTCTGGAACGGCACGTTTAAAAAACGAGAGTATGCCTTTTTTCCTATGGAAACCGACTAATATACGAGGGATGGTATCGTGTTGCCGTCTACTGGCTATACTGACGGCCTTCGCAAAGACTTTCGCGTCTCTGTGAGTAAGCAATTTTAGCAATTGTAAACTGCGAAGAGAAAAGCTGCCGGGTTTACTTACCTCAACGGCAAAAATCTTGCCCCAAAGCTCCTGCATTCCTGGACTGTGGATCTCTTCTGCCATGTTGCTAAAGGCAAAAAACCAATCTGGATCAAGTCCATCGCTTTCCGATTCGGTTATAGTTACATTTAGTGCTATATTTAAGACAGCTTGAAGGTTTGCAGCTTTTTGTAATTCAATTATCTGCTTTCTTCGTTCTAACGTGTTTCGTTGGCTTTTCGGATCTTTCGCCATTGAAGGAGAAATGCCGACACGAGAGAACCAAGAGAGTATCTTTTGCCGTACAAAGTGTGTCGGTGTATCTTGTTGCACGTTTTGAGTCGCACTTTGGTTTGGATTATCGGTACGGTTAGCCGGCGATGGTTCAGTAGGGCGCTTGGTCTTAGGAAGTGAACTGGTATAAGGATCAGGGGTTATCTTCATTTTAATATGTAGATTGCCATTAAAAGCATAAACAATAGGTTACCACTATTGCATTGCAGTATCGATTTAGCAATTCTGATAAGCAGCGTACAGTCAAAAAGTATGTGTTAGTCAGTGACGAGGGTTTAAGCAGTTATGTCGGCAACGGATTACGATAATGATGAACTTATCTTCTTAGATGATGATGGAAGTTCTGAGATCGACACTACAATCTACAAGGAATGGAATATTCTCATCGTTGATGACGACGAGGAGATCCATACCGTTACGCGACTCGCGCTCTCAGATCTTATTGTTAACGATAGAAAACTTAATTTCCTTCATGCTTATTCGGCTAAAGAAGCCAAAACACTTCTGCACGATTACGGTAAAACCATAGCTATTATTCTACTGGATGTTGTCATGGAAACTGACGATGCCGGTTTCGATGTTGTGCGTTATATTCGCGAATCTATGGGGCTAACCGAGCCACGTATTGTCTTAAGAACAGGGCAACCTGGTTACGCACCTGAAGAAGAGGTGATTAAGCTTTACGATATTAACGATTACAAAACAAAGACTGAACTTACCCGCGCTAAACTGATGACCACGGTTATCTCTTCTCTGCGCTCTTATCAGCAAATAATGACAATCAATCAAAACCGTGTTGGTTTAGAAAAAATCATCACCTCGTCAGCCAACTTATTTGAAGAGCATTCGGTAAAAGGGTTTTGCGAAGGGGTTGTCACTCAAATTAGTTCGTTGATTGGATTAGATGCTGAAGGGCTTGTTTGCGCTAGGGCGGGTTCGGTTTTAGATAAAGACGACAACGGTGTGTATGTCTTAGGAGCAGCTGGCGAATATGCTTCTTTCATTAATGAGTCTATTGAAAACATTAACAACAGTGAAATTTCCGAGCAAGTAGGTCGTTGCCTTCGCCTTAAACGTCATATTTTCGAATCTGATTCATCTGTGCTGTATATAAACCGTTCCGGCTTTGAAGCGGCAGTATACGTGAATATGGTAAGTGAGATTACTAACCTAGATAAAAGCTTGTTAGAAGTGTTTTTAACCAGCATTTCGGTAGGCTACGAAAATGTAAACTTGTTTCACCAGTTAAGAAATGCGGCCTTTAGGGATTGGCTTACGCGACTTCCTAACCGTAATGAATTTATTAATATGCTCGATAAACCGCATATTTTTGCCTGCGAGAACTGTTCGGTCGCGCTTATTGATGTAAACCACTTTTCAGACATTAACGATGGGTTAGGCCAAGAGGCTGGAAACGAGCTATTGTGTGCTATCAGTGATAGGTTTCAAGCTTGCTTCGATGAATCAGTTAAAATCGGGCGCATTGGTGCGGATGTGTTTGGGCTTATTGGGCCTTCCAATGTGGTTAACCCAGACAATATCAATTCATTGTTTCAATCGTCGTTTAAAGTTAGCGACCATACCTTGCCGGTCAGTGTGACGATTGGGCTATGTCAGCTTGATGACAAACGAAATATTGGCTTAGAAATTTTAAAACGCATTAATATTGCGTTAAATCGCGCGAAAAAGAACATCAGCGATAACTTCGAATATTTTGCGAAAGACATTGAAGACAAAACGACGTGGCGCCTTGAAATGATCCGTCGCTTACGTAGCGACTTCATGGCACGTAAGCTGGAGTTATGGTTTCAACCGCAAGTAGACTTAGTCAGTGAAAAAGTGGTTGGCATGGAAGGTTTGCTGCGTTGGCCTGATGGCAATAATGGCTATATTTCTCCTGCGGTGTTTGTGCCTCTGGCTGAGTATTCAGGTTTAATTGTCGATATTGGTGAGTGGGTGCTAGAAGAAGCGTGCCATCGTTTAAAAGATTTAAAAGAGGCAAATTTCGGCGATTTACGAGTTGCGGTAAATATATCAATGCCTCAATTCAGAGATAGATCTTTTGTGAATAAAGTACTTGGCACTATTAGCTCATCTGAATGCGATCCAAGTCTACTTGAGTTAGAAATAACAGAAAGTGTAGTGATGGACGAACCGCAGATTGTAATAGATGCCCTTAGAACGTTAAAAGAACATGGCGTAGCCATAGCAATAGACGACTTCGGTACAGGGTTTTCGTCTATGAGTTACTTGCAGCAACTTCCGCTAGATCGTTTAAAAGTCGACCGCTCGTTTATCCGAGACATTGAACCGGGTAAAAGTGCAGTGCTTGCCGAGACCATTGTGACCTTAGGAAACAAATTAGGACTACTCACTATTGCTGAAGGAATTGAAACCAAAGAGCAAGCTGAGTATATGATTGAATTGGGTTGTAACGAAGCGCAAGGTTTCTTCTACGCTAAACCCATGCCATTTAGTGAATTGATGGATTACCTTGTGTCCCACAAAGACGCGAACTAACGATTTACTTTAGTAGTGGAGTTAAGCGCTCTACCACGTGAGGTAAATACTCAGATTCAAACCAAGGGTGCTGTGCAAGCCAGCGGTTGTTTCTTCCAGACGGGTGGGGCAGCACAGCAAACCTCTCATCACAATTGTTCTTTATAGCGTCTGTTAATGTTCGGTACTCAGGTAAGTAATATTGCTGGGCATATCTACCGACAAGTAAGATTAATTCTGGTTGTATGGCGTTTAACATCCTATTGTGCCAAGTGGGGGCGCATTCTTTTCTAGGTGGTGCATCAGCCCCATTTTTGTAGCCAGGAAAGCAAAATCCCATAGGCATAATGGCTAATTTGCTTTCATCGTAAAACGTTGTAGTATCAATATGTAGCCACTGCCTCAGCCTTTCACCACTTTTATCGCTGAAGGCTTTCGTGTTTTGATGTGCGATCAAGCCAGGCGCTTGACCAATTAGCACAACCTTTGCCTGTAACCCAATAGAGAAAATTGGGTTTACGCCATAGGGAAGGTGTTCAATACACAACGAACACTGTTTCGCCTCTTGTACTAAATTATCAAAAATAATCGCCGAATTAGTCATATTATTTCACTTTGTAATATTGCTGTCATATTCCCATGATCCGATTTGACATTAAAACGTATATACATTATGATTTGATCATCGCAGTAATGAACTGCAGAACAGGAGATAAACCATGCGTAAAGTAGTACTAGGATTAACCTTAATGTCCGTCTTTGGTATTGCGCATGCGGGCTCTGGCGAAAACCAGCTTTTCGATTGTATGGACGCAAAATCGTTCGAATTGAATAATGAATGTATAGCTGAAAACATCAATAACAACATTCATTTCCGTGATGCACAAACTGAATTGGTAAATGTTGCCAGCGAAAGTCTTGGAGACTACGCAACTGCAACAATGACATTTGACCAAGAAAAGATGCAGATCGATATCGTAGCACATAGAGATGCGCTTTCAGCGCTAAATACTCTGGCTGCAAACCGAGATTAATTGCACTAAAAAAAACCGGCACTAGGTGCCGGTTTTTTTGTGCCCAAATTTCCTTAAAATATTCTATTTAGCCCATTAATTGCTGCTACACGATAAGCTTCGGCCATAGTTGGATAATTAAAGGTCGTATTCACAAAGTAGTCGATAGTATTTCCTTCGCCCTTTTGCTGCATAATTGCTTGTCCAATGTGCACAATTTCAGATGCACGCTCTCCAAAACAATGAATACCTAACACTTTCTTAGTTTCTCTATGAAATAGAATTTTTAAACTACCAACCTGTGTTGACGCAATCTGCGCGCGCGCCAAATGTTTAAACTGGGCTCTACCCACTTCGTAAGGTATTTTTGCGGCGGTAAGCTCTTGTTCGGTTTTTCCAACCGAACTAATCTCTGGAATGGTATAAATACCAGTGGGAATATCAGCCACCAATGCGGTGTGTGTCGTGGCCCCTAACATGGCTTCAGCGGCAAATCGGCCTTGATTATAGGCTGCAGAGGCTAAGCTTGGGTATCCGATAACGTCGCCTACGGCGAAGATGTTATCTACTTGAGTTTGGTATTTCTCATTGACGCTGAGTTGACCTCGATTATCTGCTTTTAGGCCAATGGTCTCTAAACCTAGCATGTCAGTATTACCGGTACGGCCGTTGGCAAACAATAAGCAATCAGCTTTCATTCGTTTACCTGACTCTAGGTTTAATACTACGCTGTCTTCTTTACCTTCCACCGACTTATAGGTTTCGTTATGTCTAATAAGTACGCCGTTGTTCCATAGGTGGTAACTTAGCGCATCTGAAATTTCGGTATCAAGGAAAGAAAGAAGTCTGTCTCGCATATTTACGAGGTCGACTTTTACGCCCATGCCGCGAAAGATGCTGGCGTATTCTGACCCAATAACACCTGCACCGTAGATAATGATGGATTTAGGATCGTGATCAAGAGACAAAATAGTGTCTGAGTTATAAATTCTCGGATGATCAAAATCGATATCGGGTGGCGTGTAAGGGCGCGAACCCGTAGCAATAGCAATTTGCGCTGCCGTTAAAATATCTTTCGAACCATCATCACGGACTATCTGTAAGGTATTGGCATCAAGGAAGCTAGCTTCACCGTGGTACAAGTTAACGCGGTTTCTATCATAAAACGACGATCTAAGACGAGTCTGACTTTTTACCACACCACTGGCGTGATGCATAATTTCTGCAAAAGTGAGACTTCGGCTTAAATGATTGTCTGCAAAAAGGGGGGAGTTGTTATATTCAATTAAGCGGCTAACGGAGTGCCTTAACGCTTTAGACGGAATAGTCCCCCAATGCGTACATCCACCTCCCACCGCTTCATACCTTTCTACTACGGCGACTTTCTTGCCAGCTTTAGCCAACTGCATGGCTACACCTTCGCCCCCAGGTCCTGTACCTATAACAATGGCATCGTATTGGTAAGAAGGGGTTACTGGTTTATCTTTTTGCTTTGTCGCCATAACTACATCCTATTTTTGAGTGGCCGCTTATGTCGTAAAATAACTATTACTTATATTCTACGTTACTGGGTTTGTAACACTAACTCTAGTGCTAATCGCCAAATAAACAAAACCCACATGTGCAAAGCGCATGTGGGTTTTTAAATAAAGCGGGTGGAGCCAATAATCTACGCGGTATGAAGCGATAGACTTTGTAATTGTAGCCACTTTTCTTTTTGAACGGCTAACGCATGCTTAAGCTCTTTGTACTTGTAGGTAAGCTCTAAACCCTCTATTGAGCGTTTGAGTGATTTTTGCTTTACCTTCATCAAACGCTTTTTCGCCGCATAGTAATCAGACATACGTTGCATAAGTAGCTCGTACTCTTGCTCAATAGTGTGCATAAGCTCTTCTGCGTTGGGCAATACAGAGACTTGTTCGCTAGCGCGTTGCAATTGCATTGCCGCTCTTGCTTTTTCAATACGCTCTTCAGGTACGCGACGCAGATTATATGTTAAGCCCACGTAAGACAGTCCACGGATTAACCATTTTGTTGGATCGAACTGATACCAACGAATACCGTTGCGATAGTCATATTCAAAGATATGATGGTAATTGTGATAGCCCTCACCAAAAGTGAAGAATGCTAGCACGCCGTTATCTCTGGCCGTGTTTGAATCAGTGTACGGCTGGTTTCCCCAGAAATGTGCTAAGGAATTAATAAAGAAAGTGACGTGATGAACAAGCACCAAGCGCAATACGCCAGCCACTAAAATCATGCCCAGGATGTCGCCATTCAACCAACCTAAAAAGCCAGTAACGCCAAAGTTAGCAGCAAGAACGATAGGCAGGTAGTAGTTGTGTTGCCACATAACAACCTTATCTTTCTGCAAGTCTTTGCAGTTTCTATAGTCGTCATATCGCTTTTCTTGATACTCGCGGAGCATCCAACCAATGTGTGCAAACCACAAACCGCGTTTTGCTGAATAAGGATCTTTTTCGTTGTCATCTACATGACGGTGATGAATTCTGTGATCTGAACTCCAGTGCAAAATGCTATTTTGCAGTGCCATTGCGCCGCCGATAGCAAGTATTACGCGCACGACAATATTCGCATCATAGGTTTTATGTGACCACAGACGATGGTAACCGGCAGTAATTGACATACCAGTGAAATAAAATAAGAAAATCGCAGTGCCTATTTCCGCCCAATCAATTCCATGATTGATAACCCATACAGGTACGCCAATAAAGGCGATGGCGCCGGTAATTATGAACACTAAGACATTCGTCAGGATAAGAGGTGGTTTATTCATTTTCTACAACTCAGCTTACAACTGTGCGCTAATTTATCGTTTTATTGCTCATCAGGCAAGCAGAATGGACAGAAGTTCTGCTTACGTGTGTAAACTTTAATTATAGTAAGCTTCAAAAAATTGCCTACTACACTTTATGCTAAGGGCGTTTCAATGTTGTTTATAAAGGAAATTATTGAATTACTTACATCGATAGGCGCTTCTAGCTGAGGGTAGTGACCAATATTAGGCAGTTTTACAATATGCTGCCTGGTGATAATTTCTTCATATCTTTGAACCATATGTTCACCAGAGATAGCATCCGCACTCCCATTGATTATTTGAATCGGGCAGGGGCTATGTTTTAGAGCATCAACCCATCTTTCTCTGTGTGTAATTCGCTCGTTCATATAGCGAATTAGCTTATGGAAAACCTGCCGTCCTCCTCGACCATTTATTAATTGCCAAAAGTCTTCTAAGTCTTGTTCACTAGGTTGAGTGCGCTCACCAAATACATCGCACATGCTGCGAGCGATACTTTTTTTACTCATGCATAAGCCAATAATCTTACCTAACGGGCTATTTAAAAGCTTTTGTATGCGTTTCGCCCTATGGGTTTCGGGAAAGAGCCCTCCGTTAAGCAGGGTGACTGAGTTAAAACGTAAAACAGATGAACCGCTTCTTTCCCTCTGACGTGCTAACATCTCTTGGGCTACAGTGTCGCCATAATCGTGAGCAACGACATGGCACAGTGTTATATTCAAGTAAGCCAACAAAGCTTCGAATAACGACGCTTGTTCGGCAATACTGTATTCGTAGCGCACCGGCTTGCTAGAAAAACCAAACCCCATCATATCTAACGTGATAACTCGATAACGTTCGCACAGCGCTGGCCATATTTTATGCCAATCCCAACTTGCGGTTGGAAACCCATGTATAAGCAGCACTGTGAGTTTGTCGGTAGGGTGACTATTTAACGGGTCACTGTCTTGATAAAAAATATCATAACCGTGATGCATAAATGTTTGACCGCTTTTGTGCCAGTTGGTCAAGTTGTCCGTTTCATTCGCCATTTAAATTACCTACTGCTTTGTGAGTGCTATGTAGTGCTCCATCACGAGAGGCACTTTTATGCGGGTTAAGATTATGCGGGTTAAGGTTTTGCCGAATGGCATCTTCCATAACAAACAATCTATCTTGGCCCCATACCTGAATATCTTTATATCTGAAAACAGGTACACCCCAGCTGCCTTTTTGGTATATATCCGCTTGGTTTGCACTGACCTCTTCTTTCCAGTCAGTATTGGTTAGATGCAACTTCGCTTCCTGCCAAGACAAACCTGCTCCTTCTACTATTTTTCTCATTCCACTATCAGTATCTGCTCTAACACCATGAGCATTTACCAACTTCGCGAACGACAGCAAATAGTCTGCGTATTTATTGTTCGCTCGGGCATAGGCTAGTAATGCGTAGCATCGCTCTACACCTTCACCTAACGGGTCAGCAAGAAATCCATAATCGATCCCGAATTTCTGCGCTTCGCGCTTTGTGTCTAGAAAAATATAAATGGCTTTTTTAGGAGGGACATATAACCCACGCATCATCATCGGTAGTACCGGCTTTACTTCAAGGGGAATACCGTAGTGGCTGGTTAGTTTTACCGCCTGTAACAACGCAATATAAGAATAGGGACTACGGGCAGACCAAAAAAGCGTTAAGGGTTCAGCGCATTTTTTTGTATCTATCGAAACGTTGAAAGACTGAAGTAACGATGCGTAGGTTTTATTAAATTCAATTTGCGTGTTGGTTTGATTTGCATAGCCTTCATCGATAAGTCGACGTTCTAGGTGATCGAGCCTATCTACACCCCAATACCATTCGCCATCGTAAAAAATCGTGGCGGGCAGATAGTGACCTTTCGAGGAAAGCTGGTGTAGGTGTGCTTCAAAGCGTTTTTCTAATGCCGCCTCATTAACGCTCGTCGAGGCATTAATATGATCTCCGTTCCAATAGGCGAGTAGCAATTCAGCAATGCCTGTCCATGAAGCGCCTTCATCTATTTTTTGCTGAATTGCATAGGACGCAGTAAAAACTGAGCCAGCTTGGCGAGTAACCCCAGTAGCCGAGCACGGAAACTCAAGGCGGTAGACGTTTGCTAAATGCATCGCATCGTTAACTGAGTGTTGGTTCCACATAGCCAATTCGGGAAACATTACTGGATCTGAATTGATAACGACGCGAGCTGTTATTGTGACGCGATACTTTTCTTCTAGTGTAGGTAAAGCTTGAACAAGTAGAAGTGAGTAAGGGTCATCTACTTTAATGAAAACCTCTAATTTAGGTACATCGCGAGTAAAAAGGCGCGCACAAGTATAATAGGCACGTTTAATACTTCGTAGCGTGTCACTCGAAATTAACCGTAGCACGTAAGGCTGAATACTTTTTTTCATTATTAGATCAGTTTATTTTGTAGGTGTAGGTCGATATTTACACAGAGTGATAGGACATTTCCGGCCAAGAATCGGTGATATCTGGCCACAATGGTTAACAGGTTGTTAATAGTTAGGTATACATTAACAACAGTCACTGTAAAACGCTACGGAGAAGATATTGAGGAAGAGCTATTTCACCTACGAGCAATCAGCATTGCCAATTTATTTTCCCAGAACGCTTTTCAAAATGCTTCTGCAGCGGGGTATTCGTCAAAGTCCCTCTTGAATGGATGTATGCTTAAAGATACTGACTTCAATAATAGCCATTGCAAGATGAGTTTTAACGATCATCAAAGGTTAGTTACTAATGCATTAGCAGTGACGGCAAACGAGAATCTTGGATGGGAGTTTGGTGAGCAAATTCAACTTACGACATTGGGCTCACTAGGTTATGCGGCGCTAAGTTGTGCAACACTTGGTGGTTTCTTGAATGTTATCGCGCGCTTCCTACATTTACGTACTCTACTTTTTAAGATAAATGTTGAAGTAAATGAAGCTGAAGCATACTTAACCTTCGAAGATATTTTACCCTTAAGTGATACCCGCTATTTTTTGTTGTCTGCAGCTGTTAATGGCGCAGTGCAAGTTATTCGTTTGTGCTTTTCAGAACCGCTAGCAATAAAAAGAATAGAAATGGCATGCAGTGAACCTGATCATTGGAGTCATGTTATTGCGGGGGGAAAGTACCCAGTAGTGTTCGAAAGTAAGAGAACGCGGGTGGTTATAGACTCGGTGTTTTTGTCCTATTCATTAGCTACTGCCGACCCTATTACACAGAAAGAAATGTATGCCTTATGTATAAAGCAAGATGCCTTGCACCTTAATCAAAAGGACTTAATAGCCCGTACTAGAGATTTTATTCACACACATCCAAGACTATCTCCTTCATTGGATGATGCTTCGGCTCACTTTTTTATGTCATCGCGCACTTATCGACGAGAGTTAAATCGCTGTGATACCAGCTATCAAAAAGTACTAGACGAAGAGCGGGCTAAAACAGCGAAAAAATTTCTCGCGCAAGGTTACACCAGTGTTTCCGTTATCGCGGATAAATTAGGGTTCAATGACCCATCTAATTTTAGTAAAGCTTTTAAAAAATGGACCGGTATTTCTCCGGCTCAATGGCGGGCCTAGTGCTTTAGCGAAAATTGAAACACAACTAATATTAGCCTACAAAAATTTGGCCATTATTAACCATAGATTTGGCCTATCTAACCCTGTGTATTGGTATAGCTCAGTCGTAAAGTATATACCTTCATGAATTTCAACTATACAGGTTTAGAAATGGATTTAGGTATTAAAGGCAAAACGGCAATTGTTGCCGGCGGCAGTGCGGGTATGGGTAAAGCTACTGCATTGGCGTTGGCAGAAGCGGGTGTAAATTTAGTTATCTCGGCTAGAAGAGCGCAAAGATTATTTACTGCAGCAGATGAAATACGAGCCCGTTTTAAGGTAAGTGTTACGCCAGTGGTTGCTGATCACGCTACCCAAAAAGGGCGCGATAAACTTTTTGAGTGCTGCGATACTCCGGATATTTTAGTTATTACCATTTCACCACCTTCACTAGTTTGGAATTATAACGATATCACCGAACAAGATTGGATTACGTCAGTTGAGTCAGGCCTAATTGGACCAGTGGAACTCATGAAACGCTTCAGTCAAAGTATGGTTGATAAAAAGTGGGGTAGGATCGTGAATATTGCTACTGTTGCGGCCAAGTACCCCCTTGATATGCGCTTAATGTCCGGCCCAGCACGATCTGCATTAGCAAATTATACGTCTGTGGTGTCTAGAGATTTAGCAAAACACAACGTGGTAATGAACAATGTATTGCCAGGGATGTATGCTACAGAGGGCATGCTCGAGCTCGCGAAGCCGCATGAAGCGATGATAGAGGCTCGTTATGGAAAAGAAGCTGTTGAAAACTTAACGCCAGAGCTTGTTCACAAAATGACGTTGGACTTATTTGATATCCCTACTCAAACTTTGGGTGAACCTAATGACCTCGCGCAGTTTGTTGCTTTGCTTTGTTCAGAAGCGGCAAAGTTCACGGTAGGACAGAATATTGTGCTGGATGGGGGAATGGCGCGAGGGTTATTTTAGCCTCGTTCTAACGCAGAATAAATTTAAGCTTCTCCCTATAGGTACTCATGCGATAGACTAGTGAAGACTAACAAACTGGTATTATTGTGACTCGTCAGGAACAAAAGCTTAAAACCCGCCAAAATATCATTCATGCGGCATTCCTATTACTGGATGAAAACCGTAGTTTGTCTGCTATTAGCTTACGTGAAGTAGCACGAGAAGCTGGCATTGCACCAACGTCTTTCTATCGACACTTTAAAGACATGGATGAATTAGGGTTAACGCTGGTGGATGAAGCTGGATTAGCTCTTCGTCAATTAATGCGCCAGGCTCGCCGTCGAATTGCTTCAGGTGGCGGGGTAATCCACACGTCAGTTGAAACTTTTATGGAGTTCATTTCTGCAAACAAGAATGTATTTAGATTATTGTTGCGGGAACATACAGGCACATCAGCTGCATACCGAATGGCGGTTTTTCGCGAAATTCAACATTTTATTGAAGAGCTAACCGATTACATCATCGAGCAACAAAGCGTAGAGTACAATATTGCGCAGCTCCAAGCGGATGCTATGGTTAGGTTGGTTTTTAGTGCAGGGGCAGAAGCACTAGAAGCTGATACTAAGTTGAAGATTGAAATTGGCGAAAGGGTTAAAGCCCAATTACGTTTCGTGCAATTGGGCGCAATGTCGAAGCTTTCATCAGAGACATCTTCCGACGCATCTTAAACTTTAAAATCTAAACCTGCTGCGAATTCATTCACAACATGCGACATTCACAATATACAGAGCATTACTTTTTGGTGAGTAACACACCTGCTTCTATATGGTGGGTGAACGGGAATTGATCGAACAGCGCCGCATTCGCTACTTCGTGAGTTTCACAAAGCAGGCTTAAGTTTTCAGCTAAGGTTTCAGGGTTACAAGAAATATAGATAATATTATCGTACCCTTGAATCATCTTTAATGAATCTACGTCTAACCCTGCTCGAGGTGGGTCGACCAATACAGTAGTAAAATTGTATTCAGTTAAGTTGATACCTTCTAAACGAGAGAAGGTTCTTTCCCCTTTCATTGCTTCAGTAAACTCTTCTGCAGAAAGCCTAACAATTTTCACGTTATCTAAGTGGTTTGCCGCAATATTGTATTGCGCCGCTTGTACCGAAGGCTTTGCTATTTCGGTTCCTATCACGTTGTCAAAATGAACTGCCAATGGCATTGAGAAGTTCCCTGCACCACAATACATTTCGAGTAAATCGCCAGTTAGGGAAGCAGAGCATTCAAGTGACCACTCAATCATGCTGCAATTTACTTCTGCGTTAGGTTGAGTAAAGCTATTTTCGATATGTTTGAATTCAAACTCACGGCCATTAATAGGTAAACGTTCTATAATAAAATCGTTACCCACAATGCGTTTTTGCTTTCTAGCCCGCCCAATAATGCTTACCGCGGTAAATTGCGTAGCTAAAAAGGTACGAAGCAGTTCAGCTTGCGCTTCCCATTCATCATCAAGCGTCTTGTGATAAAGAAGGCTAATAACCAGTTCGCCGGATAGCCCAGTTAAATAATCAATTTGGAAAAGCTTTTTGCGCAGCAGTTCATTTGGCTTTAAATATTCTATTAACTGCTGCATTGCACTGTTGATGGTTTCACTTGCTGGTGGAAATGTATCTACGCGGTATTTCTCTTTAGACCCCTGATCGAACATGATGTGATAAAGATCGTCACCGTCATGCCATACGCGAAATTCAGCTCGCATGCGGTAGTTCTCAGGTTTAGACGGATACACCGACAGGGTAGGGGCGTTAAATGGCGCAAGGAGAGTACCTAACCGATCCACTTTCTCATCGAGTTGAGCTTGATAGTTTTTTGCAGTGGTGGTTGTCATGTGGTTCTCCGAACATCATTTAAATAAGGCTGCGAATTGTAGTGCCTTATATTATATGTGCAACGGATAAAACTCACAGAAGCAAAAATTTCGTATTAAAATTAAACAATACGTGATTGGTGCCGATAACTTGATTGAGGATAGTGAGGATCAAATTATGAACGTGAGTCAAATTAAGGCTTTCATGGGCGACCAGAAAGTGGATGAAAAGGCATCGGTTCACCCGAATGAAGCTATAAAGAAGCAGCTTCAACAGGAAGGCTTACAACAAGCAGCCGAGTTTACCAAGCAGCATTCAGCGACGGTCACCGTGAATAGCACGCAAACTAGTATTGGCTTAAAGGTCTTCAGTGGTAGCTTAAGTCAAAATGTGGTTGTTGATGGCAAGCGCCCGAATGAAAGCAAACAGTCAGATGACGGCGAAGAAAATAAAAGCTTATTCGATTTCGAGAAAGTCGCACGTAATGTACTTGGGTTCGTGACCGGAGTTATTCAAGGTGCGGCTGATGGAGGTGCGGATGATGATACCTTGAAAGGGTTGTTTGGTCAGGCCCGTGAAGGGGTAAGTCGTGGATTCGCTATGGCTGAAAAGGATCTCGCTGGCTTTATGAATGACGAGATTGAAGAAGGTGTTACCCGTAGTCGCGAGATGATAGACGGCGGCATCAATGATCTGGAACAGAATATCTTCAATCCTAATCCAGTGAGTGTGAGCGAGCTTAACGCGGTATCTGCATCTGATGCTAAATCAGGTAGTTTGCTTATTCGAACCAAAGATGGGGATGAAGTAAACCTTAGCTTTGAAAGTATCAGACAATTTAGTGCGGCGAGTCAGGCTTCGCTGTATATATCCGCAAATGACGATACTGAAGAATCTAGTTCGAATACAGGTTCAATTGTGGCGCAGCAGTCATCTCAATATGAATACTTTGAACGAAGTGGCATTAGCTTCTCGTTAAAGGGTGAAATAGACGAAGATGAAATGACAGCTATTGCAAACCTTGTGGGTGAAGCACAAGATTTAGCTGATACCTTCTATAGCGGCGACATGGATAAGGCGTTCGAACAAGCGTTGAATTTAGGTTTCGATAATAAAGAGTTAGTTGGGTATGCGTTGCAGTTAAACCGTACTACACAAACCGAAATGGTAAAGGCTTATGAGAACGTAAAGCATTATAGTGAAGAAGGTGAAGCAGAAAACCAATACGGTAATGTTGTAAGCCCAATAGCACAGTATTTAGAGAAGATGATGTCTACATTTGGCAATGCTGAGAATACGTTAGGCTCTGGCGATGACTACAATACATTGCTTGCAGGTATTATCAGTGAAATGAAAGATGTACAAATACCAGATTTAGTATCGGCGATAAATCGCTTCCATACGTTTAATCAAAACTTATTAAACGCGATGCCACAGCAAGCGGCTTCAGAATAGAGTAAAAAAAACCTGGGTCATGCCCAGGTTTTTTAATTTATGCTTGTTCTACTTTGTCTTTAGCTGGCCTAACTTTTAATGTTCGCTCTTGGAACACTGAGTCGTTAGTCTTCGCTATTACTGGGTCAAGGTCGCTCGTTATCACTTCAATAAAGCCATAACCTTTTCGCTTGCCAGTTTTCCTATCCTTCATGAGTCGGACAGATTGTACTTCGACAAAACTACCAAAATACTCTTTAACCGCAGATTCGTTTGCACGATACGGTAGATTACCCACATAGAGTGTTTCAGTGGTTGTGCTGCTGGTGGAGGGCGCAGCTGTTTCAGAGGGTGAATTGTTAAGGAGTGAAGCTAGCCACGGCGTTAATATACCGCTTATTAATAAAGACGCTGAAACCGTTAACGGAACGTGCGCTTCTATACTAGCTGATGAAAACAACAGATATCCTGCGATTGCAAAGATAGCACTAATAACAGTGCATTGAATAAAGCCTACTTTCATATACCTACCTTTCTAGTGTTTATTATCATAATGAAGGCTGGTCATAGTTTACTCATTTGTAACAATTAGAACAATAAAATGTGAAAGAACTATCCTAAAGACCAATGGAATACACCCAAATGATGTAAAAATGAGCGTTTGAAGGTGGAAATGGTATTAAATACAAATAAGTGTCAAATAACGGTTGATCTTTTACGCCACCTATCTATAATGCGCTCCACGTTTTGAGGGGGCTTCAGGCACTCACAAGACATAGTGCTTAACCCTGCTTTATGACTGATTAAAAAGTTTAAAAACAAGGTTGACATCGGTACTTAACGATGTAGAATGCGCGCCTCGCTTCAAGGAGTTAGTAACAACGCCGGAAAAGCAGTTTTCATTAACTCTTAGGAGTTAACAACGGTTCGAAAAGAAATTTGCGAAAAACGTTGACACTGAAAACGAACGGCGTATTATACGCCTCCCGCTTCGAGAGAAGCGAAGCAAGAAAGGCGCTAGCAACTATATGTAGTCACCGTCCTCCTTGCGCAGAAGTCACGACCAAAAGCGTCGC
>NZ_JAGJDY010000013.1 GCF_018100795.1 Alteromonas sp. MMG017
TTGTTGCGGGTTTTTTTGTGCCTGAAATAAAGTGCCTTAATACCAAATCAAGCAGTATTGAACCGCGTAAAAATTTGTGAATGTTTAATTAAATAAAATTCATGATTCTACAACTATAATTAAGGATAGGAGGCGTTCTAGCCACTAGGTAGCGCTACTGCGTTAATATAAGCACTAACAAACAACCAATGGCGGTAAAAAAGTACTGCAACTCCTTGAAAGTTTTTCTGATCTTCCTCTGTCTATAGTTTGTAATAAGCTCTTATAAAATTACTACATTCATTATGGCTAATGTGTCCGGCTGACCAACATTAATAAAACAAAGTGAGAAATTAAGAAAGGCTCACGAGTCAGTCGCATACTGGTCACATAATTCTGATAAAAACGATTAACTATTAGCTTTGTATATTATGACCGTTGTAAATAGGTACACTTGTTGAGACTTGTAGAAATCGATTAGATTGCAGTTGTGTGGTCTGGGCTTCACTCTAATGTCCAATTGCAATTAAGGTGTATAGTAAGTGATATATAGAGGTTATTACTTAGAGGTTATAACTCATTACAGTGCTAATGCTTAAAACGAAAGTGTAAGTGGAACGCAGCGACAACCCGTTACGCCCACTGACGAAAAAGAATAAATATAGAGGATTGATATGCAGGCTATGAGTACGCTCAATTTGAGTCAGGGTAGTGTTGAGCAAAAGCGTGAGGAAATCAAAGCGTATTTTACCGATTCGTTTGATACTTACGAAAACCTATTTACTTGCCTAGCAAGCGATGAAGCCTATTTTCAGCGTGCTGAAAAGCTTCGCCATCCACTTATCTTTTATTTCGGCCATACCGCTACTTTTTTTATCAATAAACTTATTCTGGCCAAAACCATTACTGAGCGTATCAACCCGAGATTCGAGTCGTTGTTTGCCATTGGTGTAGACGAAATGAGCTGGGATGATCTCAACGACGAAAACTACGCATGGCCTTCTGTTGATGAAGTGCGTCAATACCGCCGCCAAGTGCGGGATCTCGTGTTATCGGTAATAGAAACCCTCGATTTTAGTATGCCTATTAATTGGGAGAGCCCAATGTGGCCGCTAGTGATGGGTATTGAACATGAACGCATTCATTTAGAAACATCCTCGGTACTTATTCGTCAACTACCCATAAGCCAAGTGAAACCCGACAACGAAAATTGGCCTAGATGTAAGGTTTCATCCAGTGCACCTACCAATACATTAATTGATGTGCCAAGTGGCGACGTCACATGTAACAAGCAATGGAACGACGCCTTGTATGGGTGGGACAACGAATATGGTCATCATCAGGCAAACGTTACGGAATTTAAAGCGAGTCAATTTGTTGTTAGTAATGCCGAGTTCTTAGCGTTTGTAGAAGCTGGCGGGTATGAAAACTCCGAATATTGGGAAGAAGAGGGCAATAAGTGGCGCGAGTACACGAAAGCAGCTCACCCGACTTTTTGGGTAAAGACTGATAACGGTTATTTGTATCGCAGTATGCTAGAAGCGTTTCCGTTACCGCTTAATTGGCCCGTGGATGTGAATTACCATGAAGCCAAAGCTTTCTGTAATTACAAAAGCGAGCAGACGGGTTCGTTAATTCGTCTTCCAACTGAAGATGAATGGCTACGTTTACGTGAGTTTGCAGGCGGTACCGAAAATACCTATTCAGACGGCTATAATATTGCGTTAAGCAAGTATGCGTCTAGTGAGCCGGTTGATGTTAACCAAAGCGGTGTTTTTTACGATGTAGTTGGCAACGTATGGCAGTGGACTGAAACGCCAATTTACCCCTTTGATGGGTTTAAAGTGCACCCGCTGTACGACGATTTCACCACGCCTACCTTCGACAACAAACACAACCTTATTAAAGGCGGAAGCTGGATATCTACGGGGAACGAGGCAATGGCACAAAGCCGTTATGCGTTTCGCCGTCACTTCTTTCAACACGCAGGCTTTCGCTATGTAGAAGCTGCGCTACCCATACAGGTAAATGATTTGGATTACGAAAGCGATACACAGGTATCACAATACAGTGAATTCCACTACGGTGACACTTACTTCAATGTAGAAAACTTCGCTAAAGCCAGTGCGCATTTTTGTTTAAGCCACATGCCGGAAAACAAAGGCGGCAAAGCGCTAGACTTAGGCTGTGCGGTAGGGCGTTCGTCGTTTGAGTTAGCTACCTATTTTGATCACGTTGATGGTATCGATTTTTCTGCTCGGTTTATTAAAACCGCCGTTGCCATGCAAGAACGTGGCGAAATTCGCTATAACCTTATTGAAGAGGGCGAACTTACGTCATTTAAAGCGCGTAAGTTAAGCAACATGGGCTTAGCGGAATCTGCGGAGAAAGTACACTTTGCCCAAGGCGATGCGTGTAATTTGAAGCCTCAATTTACAGGCTACGATTTAATCTTTATGGGTAACTTGCTTGATAGAGTGTATAGCCCTAAGAAAGTATTGAACGATGTTACTGCAAGGCTAAATGCTGGCGGCTTGCTGGTAATAGCTTCACCATTTACGTGGTTAGAAGAATACACAGAGCGTAGTGAATGGTTAGGGGGTTACAAAGATGAGAACGGTGAAACCCTAACATCTACGGAAGCTTTGGAAGCAACCCTTAAAGAAAGCTTTGAGCGAGTAGGGGCGCCCACTGAAATACCTTTTGTTATTCGTGAAACGAAGCGTAAATTTCAGCATACACTGTCTGAATTTAACGTGTTTAAAAAGCGATAGCATTGTGCGTGTACAGCGTTTGAGCTTTATGTTCTGTGCCAACAGCTAATTAAGGTAATTAATGAAAGCACGCAAGGAAGGCGCTTTGGCTGACGCCGAACAAATTAAAGGCAACGGCTTAAATACAAACGCAGCGTTGAAACAACAGGTTGACGATATCGACAACCTGTTTTCTGAGGAATTTAATGAATTTTCAACGCTGTGGCACACACCTTTGTGTCACGGTGACATTGAAGACAAACATGACGACAACGATAATCGCAACGTCAATGGCGACTATGGCGATGTTCAAGTAAGCAACAACCGCCTAAAGTTTTCGTCTCTTTCGTCTCGCTTCCCTCATGCTCCAGAAAACGCAGTAAGCATGTGGATAGCTGATATGGACACAGCGCCATCAAAACACATCGCCCATGCCATATCGGCATATGTATCGTCCCATTATGGATATCAATCAGTTGATATTGGGGAGGTGGTGGCAGCGCGTTACGCTAAGCAAGGTGCGGTCATTACTGCCAATTCGGTAGTGAGTACGGCAAGTGTTATGGCGGCAGTCGATACCGCTTTGAAGGTGTGCACGACAAAGGGCGATAAAGTCATGGTGCTATCGCCTACCTATGGCCCACTTCGAGAACGAATTGCGGCGCAAGGGCTAGCGCTGGTTGATGTTAGTATTGATGACATTAGTATTAGTGATAGCAATGCTAACGAGCTTGGTGATGAAGGCAGATCTGATGCAGGTGATGAAAAAGGTTTAGAAAAAAATATAACGGCGTTGTTAGATGAAGATTGTAGCGCCTTTGTACTTTGCCACCCGAATAACCCCACAGGCACAGTGCTCAGTGAATCGCTCCAGCATGAAATTGCCCGCTTTTGTAAAACTCACAATATCACGCTAATTCTAGATGAAGTGCACAGTGAGTTCGGCTTTGTTAATACCGATACAATGGCTAATACTACTGTTAATTCTGCTGCTAATACCAAGAGCAACACCAAGCATATTACGCATTATGGAAATAATACGAGTGCCATTAAACCGTTTGCGATAGATAGCCAATTTGCGCAAGACACAATTATTCGAATAAACAGTGCTGGTAAAGCATTTAATTTATCAGCTATTCCCGCTGCGTCGTATGCCATTATCGCAAATGATGAATTGCGGGATAAGTTTGCCCGAGAAATAGACAGCTGCCATCTTGAGGCGTCACCCGTAGCAAAAGTTGCACTCATTGCAGCTTACGAAAAAGCTGATGATTGGTTGGCGTGTGTGCTAAAAGCTATTGCGTTCAATCGACAATACACGAAAGCGTTAATGAATATACTGAGCCCGACAATACCCTTTACGTTGGGCGAAGCTGGTTATTTCTTGTGGCTGAATTTGAACCAACGCTTTGTAAATGACACTTTCGTTGAAGTCTGTAAGCGAGGGGTTATTGGCGTAGATGGAGCAAGCTTTAACGCTCCAGGTTATTTGCGTCTTAATTTAGCCTGCCATCCCAGTGCTATAAAAACGGCGCTACTAAGATTGTTTTCTTAATAAGTTATCGCTTTCAACGTAGTCGTAGTTCTGCGCGAAGGATTACTAATACCAAACCCTAAACCTAAGCCAAATTTACGTGAGCCTAGGCCTTCCCCCAATCTATTCATTCTCTAAAAACGAATGAACGGTGCTAATTTCGCTAATTTTATCCCGCAGGTTAGGTACTACAATATTGTGTATTGAAAGTTAATTATCGAATACAAGCACCCTAGTGGTGCTTGGAAATGAAAGTCGATGTAAGGATTTAAGTATGCAATACATTCGTAAAGGTAGTGAAAGGGGTAACATCAATCTTGGTTGGCTAAACAGCAAACATAGCTTTTCATTCGGACAGTATTATGACGCCAATCATATGGGGTTCTCTGCATTAAGGGTATTTAACGACGATATCGTACAAGCGGGTAGAGGCTTTGAAACCCATGGGCATCGTGACATGGAAATTATCTCTTTTGTGGTCAGCGGTGCGCTAAAACATAAAGACAGTACTGGGAACGACTATGTTATCCCTGCTGGTGATATTCAAGTGATGAGTGCAGGAAAGGGTATTCGGCATTCTGAAATGAATGCATCTGATTCTGAGGAAGTTAATTTTATTCAAATTTGGATTGAGCCTAACGTTACCGGTGTTCAGCCTGCTTATTTACAAAAGTCGGTGAGTGATAAAAAAGGGTTAGAGCTGCTAGTTAGTGAGTCTGGACAAGACGGCTCGTTAAAAATTAATCAAGAAGCGCGCATTAGCAAACTGGCCCTTAGCCAAGGGGAAAGTTTTGACTTAACCGTTGAATCTACAGCAACCTTGGGGGCGGGCTATTTGCACATTGTGAAAGGAGAATTAACGGTTAACGACGTAAAATCCGATAAAATGACAACCTTAACGAAAGGCGATGCCATCGGGTTAGGCGCTAAACAGAAAATAGTAGTGTTAGCCAATGATGATGTGCTTGCACTGTGGTTTGATTTACCTGCTATTCGCTAAAATGTCGGTGCTGTACCTTTATTGACCAATCAGGTCCGTTAATGATTGTTTTTATACATCTCCTTACTACAAATTTACACTGAAAAGTTTACCTAGTCGGTAGTCGTGGTATGATACGAACGCATGATTGGTAAGTAACTGGTGGAATTCACCACGGTTACGGATCTTTTCTGTTTGAAAGCAAACCGTAGTCAGTGAGATACATGTGATAAAGATAATCCTAGCAGATGACCATGATTTGGTCAGAAGAGGGATCCGCCGAATTCTGGAAGATGTCGTAGATTTTTCAATCATAGCTGAAGCTAAAAATGGCGAAGATGCCGTACAGCTATGTCGAAAAAACGCACCAGATGTGGTACTCATGGACGTAAATATGCCCGGCATTGGCGGGCTAGAAGCTACCAAACGCATTGTGCGGATGTCAGAGAACACCCGCGTGATATGTTTGTCTATGCATAAAGAAAGCCCCATTCCTATGCAGGTAATGAATGCAGGTGCCTTTGGTTTTTTAACTAAAGATGCTGAACCTGAAGAAGTTATTCGAGCCATTCATAAAGTGGTTGCTGGGCAAAAGTATATCGATAGTGAAGTTGCGAACAGCATTGCCATCGATAAGCTTTCCCCAAATTCAGACAACCCGTTCAATGATTTATCAGATAGAGAGTTAAGTATTGCGCTTCGCCTGACCAAGGGCAAACGTGTACCTGATATTGCTACTGAACTAAGCATTAACGCAAAAACCGTCAATACATACCGTTATCGTATGTTTGAAAAGTTAGGCGTAACCACTGATGTGGAATTAACCCACTTAGCGCTTCGCCACAAACTCATCGATTCGAATTTGCTTTAGGCCTGTATGTCTGCATTTGATTCCGCAGCGTTTCTCAAAAATTTAACTTCTCAGCCTGGCGTATACAGAATGTATAACGCCCAGGAAGAAGTGATTTATGTAGGTAAAGCAAAGAACCTTAAAAAGCGTGTTTCTAGCTATTTTCGAATGAATGTCGATAATGCAAAAACACGCTCATTGGTAATGCAAATTGCCAATATGGATGTCACCGTTGTAAACAGCGAAACAGAAGCGTTTTTGCTAGAAAACAACTTCATTAAGAAGTACAAGCCGCGTTACAACGTGGTCATGCGTGACGATAAATCCTACCCCTTCATATTCCTATCTGATCACCAGCACCCACGCTTATCGTTTCACCGTGGTCCGCAAAAGAAAAAGGGCGAATATTTCGGTCCTTATCCTAGTGCGGGTGCAGTTCGTGAAAGTTTGCGTTCTATGCAGCGTATTTTTCCAGTACGTCAGTGTGAAGACAGTTACTATCGCGCAAGAAGTCGCCCCTGTTTGCAATATCAAATGCAACGATGCAGTGCCCCCTGTGTTGAAGGCTACGTTAGCGACGAAGAATATAACGAGCAGATAGACCTTGCTAGGCTATTCCTTAAAGGTAAAAACCAACAAGTGATTGGTACCTTGGTTGATAAAATGGAAAAGGCCAGCGAAGCACTAAACTTTGAAGCTGCAGCGCGTTATCGCGATCAAATCAATACGCTTCGCAAAGTACAAGAGCGCCAATGGGTGGCCGGTACTCAAGACGAAATGGATGTATTTGGCTTTGCGGTGAAAGGCAATATGGCGTGTATTCAAGTGATGTTTATTCGTGACAGCCAACTTTTAGGAAGCAAAGCGTTTTTCCCTAAAGTGCCGAACACTGCCGATGAACAAGAAATATTCGAATCCTTCTTATTGCAGTTTTATTTAGCGGGCAACAAACTTATACCTAAACAAATGGTATTTGCCAGTGCGTTGTCTGATGAAGAAGCGATTGCCGATTTACTTAGCAGTGAAGCTGGCTACCGTGTGAATTTCTTCAAAGGTGCACGTGAAGAGAAACGTCGCTACCTAGAATTGGCACAGGCCAACGCAGAAACTGCACTAGAAGCCCAGTATGGCGAACAAAAATCGGTATTTGCCCGTTATCTCGATTTAGAAACGGCGCTTGAGTTAGATGCGCCACTGCAGCGTATGGAATGTTTCGATATAAGCCACACCTCAGGCGAACAAACGGTGGCATCCTGCGTGGTGTTTAATCGTGAAGGCCCCCTTAAAAGCGATTACCGCCGCTATAATATTGAAGGCATTACCCCTGGCGATGACTACGCGGCCATGGCACAAGCGCTAAAACGTCGCTATAAATCGGTTAAAGAAGTACAAAAAATTCCAGACTTGCTGCTTATTGATGGCGGCAAAGGGCAGTTATCTCAGGCTGAAACTTTCTTTGAAGATTGGCCTCATGATAAAAAGCCTATGTTATTAGGGGTGGCGAAAGGCACCACTCGTAAGCCGGGATTAGAAACTATTATATTGGCCGATAGCCACGATACTGTGCCTATGGATAGCCACTCACCCGCATTGCATCTTATTCAGCATATTCGAGATGAATCTCACCGCTTTGCTATTACAGGGCACAGAAACCGCCGTCAAAAGGTTAAAACCACATCAAGTTTAGAAACCATACCTGGGGTAGGGGCTAAACGTCGCCAAACACTGTTGAAATACATGGGCGGGCTGCAAGGGCTTAAAAAGGCCAGCAAGGATGAAATTGCCAGCGTACCAGGTATTAGCAAAGAGTTAGCTGACACCATATACGACCATCTTCATCTTTAATCTCATCCAATACGCGCATTAATACGTAAATTGCGGTAATCTGTTAAAAATTGAAGGCTTAAGAAAAGCCGCGCTAAACCTGCCTATGATAGGCGAAAATTTTGAGATGTATTTATGTGGACGGTTCCAAATTTAATTACTCTATTCAGAGTAATCCTTATTCCTGTGTTTGTTGGTGTTTATTTTCTTGATTGGCGTTGGGCCCACGAAGCTGGCGCATTTATTTTCTGGCTTGCGGCTATTACCGATTGGTTCGATGGTTACCTAGCCCGAAAACTTGAACAATCTACGCCTTTTGGTGCTTTCCTCGATCCTGTTGCCGATAAGCTCATTGTTGGGGCGGCACTATTAATGATTACCCACAGTTACGGCAGTTTATGGATAACCATTCCAGCCATTGCATTATTAGTGCGTGAAATTTACGTTTCAGCGCTTAGAGAGTGGATGGGACAAAATGGCGTGAGGGAAGCGGTAAAAGTGTCATTTATTGGCAAAGCAAAAACAACTGCACAAATGTTAGCCATTATTGGATTATTGTCTGGCCTTGAATCGTTTATGGGCATTCCACTTTATTGGGTAACCCTAGGACATATTTTACTTTATATCGCTGCAGTGCTGTCAATTTGGTCAATGATTATCTACTCACGTGCTGCGTGGCCACACCTAAGTGCGGGTTTAAAAGATAAGATTTGATCGTCTATTGAGCAATGTGAATAAAAATGTAGCAAACGATCACAAAAATGCATATTTCCTTGTTTTTCGTATTGACACTTTCAGCGTTACAGGTAGAATTCACCGCACATTTCGAGACGGCAACAACGAAACGAAATGTAAGGCTTTAAATGCGGGAATAGCTCAGTTGGTAGAGCACGACCTTGCCAAGGTCGGGGTCGCGAGTTCGAATCTCGTTTCCCGCTCCAAAGTCTAGTATTACGGCGGAATGGCAGAATGGCTATGCAGCGGATTGCAAATCCGTGGATCTCGGTTCGACTCCGGGTTCCGCCTCCATAATGCTTTAATGCTACAACAGGTTTCTACGCCTGACACCCCAACCGAAAGGTTACCCCGATGCCCGGGTGGTGAAATTGGTAGACACAAGGGATTTAAAATCCCTCGTCAGTAATGACGTGCCGGTTCAAGTCCGGCCCCGGGCACCATTTCTTTAAAGATTAATTTCAAAACAGTTTCAGCTTTTTTTCGTGCAGTTATCTGTATTACCAAACTTCGATAAATTATTTCGCACTAACATTAATTCACTATCTGTGTCTAAAATAGTATTTTCAGAAAAAAACGAAACAGATTTATTTAGTTTATGGGTGGCGTACAGAATTGCCTGTAAACGTTTTGGCCGCTTCGGCACTTTCCAACGCATTATGTAGCTCTGCCATGGCGGATATCGTTTCTTTAGATGCTTCTCTATTCATTGTTAGTTCTACTAAACAGTGAGGGCATTTTACTACCTTCTGAAAAAGTAGATCTTGTAATGAAACCTTTATATTGTGGCCACAGGATTCTGTGGGACATGGTATTCCGGGTGCTGTATTTTGAGTATTAATCATGATTTTAATATCCTAAAGTAAATTTTAATATTAGACGTTAATGGGCTCGATACGTTTATAAATCCGTTTGTCACTTCTTTGAGGGTAGGATGAAACGTAACTTTTATTTCTCCACTCGTGTTTGTGAGAACTTGCACTTTTTCTATAGAGCTACTTCCCACGATGTCTCCACTATCAACGGTGATTTTCTTACCGAAAGTCTTTTCTAACTCTACTTTTTCATTTGGAATTAAGGTTACCGTTAAGGGTACTAAATCCATATCATCACTTTCAGCTAAGCTGTCATTAAACTCATCATTGTTTTTTACTAATGTTAACGTTAGTGGAACCTCCTCCTGATCCATTAATAGCCTAGAAGTGTTCGACTTGATTTTTAAATCATAAGCAATATGTCCTTCGACGCCTTGGCTAGATACATTTAGTAGTTGTAAAATTCCTGACGGTAAATCTGACGAAACGACATCCATTTTCACCTTCATGTTGGTATTAACTTTACTGTACTGCGTTGATTCAGCAGACTGAGCGTCTTCTTTAGACGATGAAGATTCATACGGCCCTAACATAGCTATTAATTTTTTATCATTTTTACTTTCATCCGCTTGCTCCCATGTTTTGGTCGATACATCGACCCAACTTAGTATGTTAATGCCCATTTCGAATTGGGCTGAGTTAATGGTGTAATAGGGTATGGTGATCAAGGATATGATGGGTATTTCAACCCGCATTGTTTGAGCTGCTCCACCTTTTACATAATCATAGTAAAATACAAATTTAACAGCTTCGCGTTTTCCATTCGTGTTTGTGAAGCAGTACTCATTTAAGAAATTTAGCGTTGTATTGTTTCCGTTAGCACTCGACTCAATAATCGAAGTTAATGGAAACTCGACTAATTTCTCAAAAGTGAAAAGATTCGACATTACAGTCTCTTCGGTAAAATTATCCATACTAGGTACCTGCTAAGAAAATTTTTCGTTTTGAATTTTCGTCACCGCCCTCAGCACCTACCTTATCTGCATATCCAGCTTTCATACCGGCTACTTCTGCTTTCACGTTGATTGAGCAGAGTATGTCATCGTTATATGAATTAAGGTCGCTGATAGTAAGTAACGCCTTTAGACCTGAATTAGATTCGTTTACTTCTAGTAGCGGTTTCGACTCGCTAAAATCATGAACTAATTGTTGTAGCGATTTAATAAACTGTCGAATATCGTCAATTAACTTTTTGTTATTTTGAAATTTTAAAGAAGCAGGGGGGATTGTCTCATCACGCTTCCAAATTGATGAAATGAATGCTTTTAATGCATCTGCATCTTCAATTGGCAGTTGGTGATGTTGCAATGACGATTGAATAAACGCCTTTAGCTCAGAATGAATCAATTCACTCAGTTCTTTGCTCATACCCTCACCGATTAGTGAATCTGTTTGTTCAAGCCCAAATTTAAGCTCGAAATCAAAGGATTTTATATTCGCTGTGGGTACAGCAAAGTACTGAAGTAGTTCATGCTTACGATTCAATCCAACATAGCTTTCGGCAATAACTGCCGAACGAATATTAGCTTGGTTTTGAGCGTTGATCATATCTATCAATATCGAAGATAGAACCGATTCCAAAATGTCCGACATAATTACTCCCCCCTAGTAAGTAGGAATTTAAACTTAATTAACGTATCAATGTTTCAGTGCATATTTATCCTTTAGCTTTGCCTTTTGAGCTCGTTTTTGTTCCTTGAGGTGGGGGATTCTCTACCTCAACGACAGGGTCAGTGTTCGTGACCACGGTGTATGTGTAATCAATGATCTCTTGCTCAGTCTTGTCAGAATTTGCGATAGGTACCATCGCTTCTATTTTCAGTTTTCCCTGAGAATCAACCGCGTTTTCTGACAATGTAACAAGGAATTGAACTACGCCTTTCCTGTTTGTATAACCTGTGACTGCATCTGCATCATTTGTCTCAGGACCTGTATCTCTACGCCTAAATGCTTTAATCAAGTCCTTGGTTACATTTAGTCTTTTACCACTTACCAAGTTATTTACTTCAGCTTGTAATTCTTCGTGATCATTACCCTTAATCAAGGTAATTGACTCGAAAGGATTTTCACCGACGGGAGTAATGGTAACTTTACCTGATTTAACATTTCGCCCTTGAGTGTCGGTCATGGTGACTTGGATAGTCCCATTTGGCGTTCTGTCAATATTCAGATTAGCAGGGGTAATTAATACCTGCTCATCCACTCCAACTGTTGTTGCACTACCTTGTAAGATATTAAGCACGGTTTGCAGGCCTGTAGGCATACCTGATTGGCCACCTTTAACATTTACATTCATCGTATACTCAACCGAGTACTTTGATTCTTGTGCGGCTTTAGAATGCTGTTTTGATGAATAATTAGCTTCTGCTTTAACCTTAATACTAAAAGGACCTATACCCAGTGATGCTTCTGCTGATGCATCAACTCCCAGTTCAGTGTCTGAGCTAGTTTCTTCAGTAGATGACGAACCAGCAGATATGTTTGCGATGAAATCAATCGTAAACTCTGAAACTTCAATACTAGGGATGGTTAAAATAACAAGTAAAGGAACCGTTAATGTGGCTTCTTGGCCGTTATTGTTATATGTAAATACGACGTTCACCGGCTTCTTTTCGTTTGTATCGGGGTCAATAGTCAAACAGACTTCATTTATAAATTCATAGGTGGTTTTCGCTGCCAGAGCTTGAGCTTTGATTATTGCGTCCATCGGCCCGCCTATAAGTGAACTAAAATCTAGTGCTTGAAGTGCGTTGGTCGCGACGGTGTTAGGGGTGACATCTATAGCCATTTCAATTCTCCAAAATTTTATTAAGGTTATGGAAAACTTGTACACAGCATTCGTTAAAATATTACAAATTCACAATAACCATAGATTCAATGAAATTTTCCAACCTTCCGTTAACCTTCTGTTTACATAATGTGCTGTTTTATGAATTGTTTTCAAAGAAATCAATTATTCTAAAACATTGGGGATTTTGTTTCGGAACGTAGCAAGTGATGAAATGGCAATATGAGTTATAGGGTTTTCGCGTTATAAGGGGGAACGGTAAGTCACGCTCTGTGCTACCATATCGTCTTAATCTGATTGAGTTTACTGCGTGCCTTCACATATTAATTCCATTTTATCGCTTAGAACGTCTGAGCTTAAACGTGCCAAGCGAGCATTCAATGCCCGTGGTAGTAAAGTTATCCGTTGCGATATTTGTTTGTTGCCGGTAAACGCATGTATTTGTGCTGATAAGCCTGAACCACAAGCATCCTGTGCGGTACTCTTCATCATGTATAAGGGTGAGTACTACAAGCCTACCAACACAGGAAGGTTAATTGCGGATGTGGTAGCAGAAAATTACGCGTTTGTATGGCGCAGAACAGAGCCTGAAGCGGATTTATTGGCGTTGCTCAACAACCCTAAATATCAACCCATTATTATATTTCCCCACGAGTATGCTGAGCCAGAACGCTGCATACCCAAGCCAGAAGCTAAAACAGATAAAATTCCGTTGTTTATTTTTTTAGACGGTACGTGGCGTGAAGCGCGAAAAATGTTTGGAAAAAGCCCGTACCTTGATAATTTTCCAGTGCTGGGCGTATCCCCAGAAATATCGTCTAATTACTTGTTGCGTGAATCTACACGGGAATTCCAGCATTGCACTGCAGAGGTGGGAATAAACGTGTTAGATTTGGCAGGTGAGGTTGAAGCGGCTACGGCGCTAGCCAAATACTTCAGTATTTTTCGACATCAATACTTAAAAGGGAAGCCCCATTTAAGTCACAAAATTGAATTTGCAAAGGCGCAAGTTAAGTAACCCTTGTCTTGCGTGCATTCGCGCTTAACTATAAGGTTAAGCAATCAAAACCCAAGGAGAAAAACATGGCAACAGTTACGTTTCAAGGTAATTCAGTTTCAACTGTAGGTTCGCTTCCAGAAGTTGGGCAGCAAGCCCCAGACTTCACATTAGTTAAAGCGGATTTAGGTGAAGTAACCCTCGCTGATCTTAAGGGTAAACGCGTTATTCTTAACATTTTCCCTTCTGTGGATACGGGTACATGTGCAACGTCAGTGCGTAAATTCAATGAACAAGCCGCTGGTCTAGACAATACACAAGTTATTTGTGTATCCGCTGACTTACCGTTTGCAGCTGGCCGCTTCTGTGGTGCTGAAGGTATTGAAAATGTTATTACCGGTTCTACTTTCCGTACAAGCTTTGGTGACGACTATGGTGTTGCGTTCACTTCAATGCCGCTAACTGGTCTGCTATCACGAACAGTAGTTGTGATTGATACCGACGGTAAGGTACTTTATACCGAGCAAGTGGCTGAAACCACTGAAGAACCAAACTACGATTCAGCAATGGCTGCTTTGTAATTAAGCGTAAATAGCTCAAACCAGTAATGCCCACTGCGTTACGTGGGCATTTCAATGGAGAGAGTGATATGTCGATGTTAGTTAATGTTCAACAACTTGCCACGCAACTGCAAGATGAACCCATCATTTTAGTGCGTGCGGTTATGGATGACCCGGTTACCAAAACGCCTGATTCTCGTGATGCTATGGTGTTGCCAAACTCTGTGGATATAGACTTAGACGGCGAGGGCAGTGATCACACCACTGGTTTCCCCCATAGTATGCCAACCGAATCTGACTTTGCTTTGTACTTAGGGCGACAAGGTTTGACCGAACGATCGTCTGTCGTGGTTTACGATACCCGAGGCATGTACAGCGCCCCTCGTGTTTGGTGGATGCTTAAGGCCATGGGGCATGAGAACGTAAAATTGTTAAATGGCGGCCAAGTAGCCTGGGAAGATAAAAGCTTACCGGTATCAGAACAACGAATTCCCTCACATTTTAAGTATGAAAGTGATGCGCAGAGCAAATGGTTCGTTAATAGCTCCGCGGTTATTCAAGCGATTAATACCGATGCGCAACTGGTCGACGCCAGAAGTGAAGCTCGGTTTTACGGAAAAGTGGCAGAGCCTCGCCCTGGGGTTCGTTCTGGGCATATGCCCGGCGCTTACAATCTTCCATTCACAGCGCTGTTAGATAATGGCTTTTTCTTAAGCGTTGAAGAATTAAAAGGCGTTTTTGCCAACGCCGACATTGATTTGTCGAAGCCGATTATCTGTACCTGTGGTTCAGGGGTCACCGCGTGTATTGTGGGTGTTGCTGCACTTATGTGTGGAGCAAGTGATGTTGCTATTTACGACGGTTCTTGGTCTGAATGGGGAGCAAATGCAACTTTTCCAGTGGTGACTGATTAACAATATCATGTAAGTTAGGGTAGTCGTGTTACGTGTATAACTTTCAAAGGAATTGAGCTTATGAGTATAGCCCCTCGCGTTGTAGTGTTAACGGGTGCCGGTATCTCTGCCGAGTCTGGATTAAAAACATTTCGCGACAACAACGGATTATGGGAAGAGCACAGTGTGGAAGACGTGGCTACGCCCGAAGCTTTTGCTCGAAACCCTGACCTTGTATATCGATTTTACAATGAACGAAGGCTGCAACTCACCAACGCTGCTGTTATGCCAAATGCAGCCCATGAAGCGCTAGCAACACTTGAACGCGCTTTAAAAGGCCAACTTACGTTGGTTACACAAAACGTGGACGATTTGCATGAACGGGCGGGTAGTGAACGTATTTTGCACATGCATGGAAAATTACTGTCTAGCCGCTGCGAAACGACGAATAAAACATTCGAATGCTATACAACGTTTGATGGTCAGAGTCTTTGTGGTTGCTGTAACACCACAACACTGAGGCCGGACATTGTATGGTTTGGCGAAATGCCCCTTTATATGGATGAGATTGCCCAAGCTATTGCCAATGCCGATATCTTCTTAGCCATTGGAACCTCAGGTAATGTCTATCCTGCCGCTGGGTTTGTGATTAATGCCAAAGATTCTGGCGCCAAATGTATTGAACTGAATTTAGAGCCCAGTGCGAACAACTATTTATTCGATGAATCTATTAGCGGTAGTGCCACTAAAATAGTTCCAGAGTTTGTTGCTCGGTTAATTGAAGAATATGATTTGTAGATAAACCGATGATTTAATGATAAAAACCGCTAAAGCCTATTCACTAGCACTTAGGCTCACGTAAACTGAGCGCTTAAAAATACAGAGTAATAGAAATAACCCATGCCTTACCTTAATGAATTTTTGACCATTGCCCTAGTACACCTTGTTGCAGTGGCTAGTCCAGGCCCTGACTTTGCAGTAGTCGTTCGAAATAGCCTCGCGTATGGTCGCCGTATTGCTATTTATACCAGCATTGGCATTGGACTCGCAATTTTGCTGCACGTTGGGTATTCATTAGTGGGATTAAGCGTGGTAATAGCCAGCACGCCATGGCTGTTTAAAACCTTTAGTTATCTTGCTGCAGGTTATCTTTTATATCTTGCGTATGGCGCACTAAAAAGCGGGCCTAGCCAACCACCAGTAGAAGGCGAGGCTGCGGTAAATAATATAGATAACTCTGTTGAAAACAGGCGAGCTAACACCGAGGCAGCTAATAACAGCAAAGCTAGCCCACTAATTTCTGCTCAAAAAGCACTTTGGATTGGCTTTTTAACGAATGGTTTAAATCCTAAAGCGACTTTGTTTTTCTTATCACTTTTCACCGCTATTATTGATATCGACACGCCTTTTTCAATCAAACTTGGCTATGGCATATATTTAGCTATCGCAACAGGGCTTTGGTTTTGCTTTTTATCCTACCTACTTAGCACCAGTAAAATTGCTCAACTTATTGGTAAAAAAGGGTACTGGCTCGACCGCGCGATGGGTGTTTTATTGGTTGGTTTGGCCGCAAAATTAGTTTTGGGCTAACATTTCGCTCAGAGATCGATTCTTCGAAACTAATCGCTAGGCATTACATTTAATCAACTAATGCGTGGTTATTGGGGTTAACCGCCATATTTATGTATAATGCGGCGGTTAAATTCGATAGCAGCAGTAGAGGAACGTGTGGCAGACAATAAAATGCCTTTTAAAGATAACCAGCCATCTAGCAAGCTAGAAAGAACACTTTCAAAGCAGTACGATTTCGATATTAAATCGTTGTTTTCCCGCGCTAATGGTTTGGTGAAAGCAAATTTTTCAAGCCTATTCCAAGCATCATTGGTTTTATTTCTCACGTTTGTCGCACTTGGTTTTGTTGCTCAGAAGTTCATCATTTTTAATGACGATGGCACTTTTGTTTTTGAACACCAATCGTTAATTGAAATAGTCGCTATTTTCATTGTTGCACCGCTTATTGGCGGGTTATACATGATGGGGGTAAGCCACGCCAGAGGTCAAAAGACCACGGTATTTTCTATTTTCAGCTACATCTCTTTAATATTCGCATTAGCGCTTACACAGCTGGTGAATGGCATAGTGGTACAAATCGGCTTGGTGTTGTTATTCGCACCCGGTGTGTATTTATGGATGGCCACCTCTTTTTCACTGATGCTAGTTGCCGACAAATCGTTAACTCCACTACGCGCTATTATCTTATCGTGCCGCGTATTCAATGCATATTGGGCACCGTTAACCGGTGTTTTTGCCGTCTTCATTATATTATTTATCACGGTTCCGTTAACACTAGGTTTGTCTCTTGTGTGGGTTCTACCCCTGTATTTCAGTATGCTAGGCTTGTTGTATGAAGAGATGATTGGTGAAGAGGGCGAACCAACACCAAGCCACACTGTTCAAAATAAAACGAATGAGTCGAGCTTCGATGCATAAACGGGAAACCCTAAAAATTGTTTTAATTACTATTGCTGTATTAGCAGTCATAGTCATTAACGCGCTTATACTGACTAAGCGCGAACCCGATATTTTAGATATTCCTGAAACACCTGAAGCGACTAAACCTGTTCCCGATTTTTCTGCTTATACCGACGTTAAAGAAAAAAAGACTGCCTTTTTTGATTACTTACGCCCTGAAGTTGAAAAACAAAATGCATATTTACTTACGCTTAGACACTACATACAAACCTTGTATCGTAAGGCTTTAAACGAAGAGCCGCTAACTGACGATGATATTAGCCGTCTTGAGTGGCTACAAACTGAGTACCGAGTAAAGGCAGACCAACCGCTAACCTCTCGCTTGCTTGCCTTGCTGCATAAAATTGATATTTTGCCTGCTGAATTGGTGCTGGTTCAAGCGGCGAATGAGTCGGCATGGGGCACCAGTCGTTTTGCCAAAAAAGGCTATAACTTCTTTGGTATATGGTGCTTTGTGAAAGGCTGTGGCTTTGTACCAGGTAAACGAAATGCCGGCGCAACGCACGAGGTAGCCAAGTTTTCAAGCCTTTCTCGCGCTACCTATACTTATATGCGAAACCTTAATAGGCACGATGCCTACACCGATTTACGAGAAATCAGAGAGCGGTTAAGGGCAAATCAAATCCCCATTACAGGCGTCGCCTTGGCAGAGGGGTTAATGAACTACTCTGAGCGTGGCGCGGCCTATGTAGACGAATTACAAACCATGATCCGGTTTAACCAGGAGTTCTTAACTGAATGAAACGTATAGCTTGCGCGCTTTTAGGCGCATTACTCACCTCTAGCGTTGCCGCCGAAATGGTTAATGTTGAATACAGCCGCTTTTATAGCCACGTAAAAAAGCTGGATAACGAAGATACTCAAGCCCTGCAATTCGCTTTTGGTTTTCTGCGTGTTGGTGAAGGGCGTTTATGTGAAATTAACAATGCTGAAATAGTCACTGACAAACAAACTATGCCGTTAGAGATTAGCGATGAGTACCGCTTCACTGTACCTACAGAAAAAGCGCTAAAATTAGCAAATGCTTACGTGCGAATAGATTTAACTGAAGCGGCTAATGTGTGTGATATGTCGGTGCAGCTAGAAACAAAAAGCAGCTACCTAACCGCCAGTTACACAAAAGAAGAGCTGAATTTTATTTATGGCCAATATGAAGCTTTCTTTAATGAAATGGGCAGTTTCTTGTCGTTCTTAATGCCAACGGTGAAAGGGTTGATGTTGCAATTTGATGATAAAAATCTGGATTATATAACCCCAGAGGGCCTGCATATTAACAACGGCATACTTCACTTAGAACAAGGTGAAATTAACGAAAATAAAGGGCTTACGCTACCGAAAGCCCCCCTTCGTGTTACCGCTATGGCATCAAGCTAATAGCTGATACTTAATTTGCTCAGCAATACGGGTGATAGTTTGTTCACCCTTTTCACATAGCTCTTGTGCACGGTGAAATTCCATAATACCCACGTCGGTTAGTTGGGGTTCGATAAGAATATCTGGCGGATCGCCCGCTAAACGTGAACGTGTCACCCTTGCTTGTAGTATCTCTAGCGAACTACTCATCACACTTAAAATTCCTGGAGGGTTACCTCTAGGCACTTTATTTGGCGGCGGCGAAATCGTTTCTTCTATGGCTTCAATAGCTTCGCTAGCAATGCCTTCGTTTTGTTCGCTATGTTCGGTGTCGGTTTCAGTTTCTTCTTTATCTTTACTATCAGGTGAGAACCACTGCTTAAGCACGTTTTGGCTTTTAGTGAAGAAGTCTTCTGTTTTCCTTTGATTCTCTTCGTGATCTAGACGTAGTTTCTCAAGCCTAAGGGGCCTGAAATCAGCATTCAGGTTCACGGCAATAACAAAATCGGCACCAAGCTGACGACACAGATTAACAGGCACCGGATTAACTACCGCACCATCTACTAACCAACGATCGCCATGGGCTACAGGGGCAAATAGGGCAGGAATAGCACACGAAGCTTGAATAGTATTGCCAATCTCACCGGAACTAAACACCACTTCACGACCTGTGTACAAATCGGTAGCCACTGAAGCGAACGGCTTCTCCATTGCTTCGTAGGTTGGGGCACAAAACTCGCTAGCAAGCTTATCAAACACTTTTTGCCCGCTAGCAATGCCGCCTCTACGTAAGCCAACGCCCATCAAAGCAAGCACCTGCCAATCTGACAAAGAACAAGACCACTCTTTAAGGCCTTCTAATTTGCCACTGGCGTAGGCAGCACCAACATAGGCTCCAATAGAGCAACCTGCCACCACGTCAATTTTAATACCTAGCTTTTCTAATGCTTGAATAATACCAATGTGGGTCCAACCTCTTGCAGCTCCCGCACCTAATGCTAGACCTATTTTCATTTAGTTTGATTCCATCAAATTGATAACTTGAACCGTGTCGTCAGTAGGCTCACTGGGTGACTCGAAGCTGGGTGGATCGAAACCAATATCACCATCTTCCACTGGACCGTTCTGTGTAGTGATGCCTTTAAAGTCGTGCAAATTCTTATCGACCAGATGCGACGGCGCTACATTTTGAAGCGCACTGAACATAGACTCAATACGCCCAGGGAAACGGCGATCCCAATCTTGTAGCATGGCCTTAACGTTCTGACGCTGCAAATTCTCTTGAGAGCCGCACAAGTTGCAAGGAATGATTGGAAATTCTACGGCATCAGAATAACGCTGAATGTCTTTTTCAGTGCAATAGGCAAGAGGTCTTATCACAATATGCTCGCCATTATCGCTTACCAACTTCGGTGGCATTGATTTAAGCTTACCGCCATGAAACATGTTCAAAAAGAAGGTTTCTAGCATGTCGTCACGGTGATGGCCAAGGGCAATTTTAGTGGCGCCTAATTTTTTTGCCGTGCTGTATAAAATGCCGCGACGTAATCGCGAACAAAGTGAGCACGTGGTTTTACCTTCTGGCACTTTATCCATAACAATAGAGTAGGTGTCTTCTTCTACGATTTTGTACTCTACCCCTACACTTTCAAGGTATTCAGGAAGTACGTGCTCTGGAAATCCTGGCTGCTTTTGATCGAGGTTAACCGCAATAATGTCAAAATGAATTGGCGCAATGCGCTTTAAAAACATAAGAATATCAAGCATAGCGTAACTGTCTTTACCGCCAGACAAGCACACCATGACTTTATCGTTGTTTTCAATCATGCCGAAATCAGCAATCGCTTTGCCTACATTTCGACGAAGTCGCTTTTGTAGCTTGTTAAAGCTGTATTTTTGTTTATTTTGAGACGCGGTTAACGGAGCGTCCGCACGGTTTGTGCCTGCACTGGTCATATCAATAGCTTGGTTACTGCGAAAAAAACCATTATACAGTAATCAAGTAAAATTGAATGTGTGAGGTTAAGATTTTTTGTATCTTGTTGGCACGGGCTGCTACAAAATGCCAATAGCGCTAAAGGCTAAACCCAATAGCGCTTCAAGCTACAAAGCTACGCTAGCGAACCGTGCCAACAGACTGTGTTTAAATGCTTATCTATTAGCGTGAAAGAGGCGAAATAAAGCCGTCTGGTTTTATTGCCAGTACATCACACACCAGCTCATCTATAACATGTTCAGCAGTGTTACCTATAAGGGCCGCAGAAATACCAACTCGGCCAACCGTGCCTATGATCACCAGTTCGGCATCTATATCTTTGGCTATTCTTGGAATGACTTTTTCAGGTAGGCCTTCTTTAACGTAACAGCGCTCGCTATCAATAGCATACTTTTCGCTGTGTTTGTTCATCTCAAGTTCGTGATGGTGCTTTACGGCGTTGTTGTACGTATCAGGGTCGAACTCAGGAACTTCAATCGCGATATTAAGCGGTGTAGCAGGATAGCTGTTAACCAAATTTACGTTGCCACTGAGTAGCGCGGCATAATCGTTAGCAATAACTGTGATTTTGTCGTTGAGTAGCGCATGTTCGTCGTCTTCACTGCCTACATTGACTGCCGCAATAATTTCACCATTGTCGGGCCATTCATGGTCTTTTACCAACAATACGGGGGAGGGACATTTTCTAAGTAGGTGCCAGTCTGTGGGAGTGAAAATAACAGAAGCTAAATCGTCATGGCGTTTGGTTGCTTTAACAACCAAGTCTATATTGTTATCTATTACGTAATGCACCACAGCTTCAAAGGCGCGGTTGTTCCATTCAACAACAATATCGGTTTTTTCAAACCCTAAATCGCTAAGGGTTTTACGTAACCAACCCGCATGTTCCTTAGTGACCGCATCACGCATTGCTTCGCGATCATCAGGGCTGAGCATGGTAGTCATATCATAAGATAAATCGTAAACCACCAGCATGGCGGTGACAGAAGTCCCTGTCTTTTTGGCAAGTTCGTATGCACGGCTAAGCGCAGGTTGAGTATCTCTATCGGCTTCAATGACCGCTAAAATACGTTCATACTTAATCATAACCCCTCCAAACATCGTTAGAATTTTGGTTGCTACAATTTAAGTGTAATACCTATTTGCTATTACGTAACTTGTTTTAGATCAAAAGCTTTGAAGATTAGCTATTACAGGCAATATTAGGTGCAACCACAGACGATAAACGTCGTGACATCTCATCAAAATCTAAAATAGTAATGAGTTTACCGTCCACCTGAATAATATTTTCTTTTTGAAAACGGCTTAGTAGGCGACTAATGGTTTCAATAGTTAAACCAAGGTAATTTCCAATTTCATTTCGCGTCATCGTAAGGTGAAATTCTTTGTTTGAAAATCCACGCTCTTCGAAACGTTGAGAAAGCTGAGAGAGGAAATACAATAGGCGTTCTTCTGCTGAGCGCTTATTAAGCAACATCATGAGGTCATGATCTTGTTTAATTTCCGCACTCATAAAACTCATTATTTGATGTCTTAACTTGGGGAACTGAACTGACATCTCGTCTAGGGTTTCATACGGTAATTCGCACACCATCGCAGTTTCTAATGCCTGAGCATAACTTTGGTGCTTGTTTTCCCGTAATGCGTCAAAGCCGATAATATCGCCAGGAAAGTGAAAACCTGTAATCTGCTCTTCACCATCTGAGTTGGTGACGAAAGACTTAAAAGAGCCGGTGCGTACTGCGTAAAGAGAGTTAAATGTATCTCCCGACTTTACCAGTAAATCACTCTTGTGAAGGGGTTTCTTTCGCTCAATAATATCATCTAAAGATTCAATCTCAGTCTTGTTTAGCGCAACGGGCAAACATAAGTGACTGAAACTGCAATTTTGACAATGAATTGAGAATTGGCTTCCTTTGCTCATAGGTTCAAACTATAAATAGGGTCGACTTAATATAATCTTACTCTTTTGTTTATGAAATTGCTGCATAAATTAAAAAGAGCGCGTAAATAGCCAATATTCCTGAAAAGCATTGCCTTACCACGGGGTGCCTAAAACCGGCTATAAGGTACTGACTACCTGCACTGGCCGCTAGCAAGGTGGGCAGGGTGCCTAACCCGAAAAAGAGCATAATAGCTGCGCCATCAATGGCAGAGCCTGATGCTAATGACCATGTAAGTGTTGAATAAACCAGACCGCAGGGAAGCCAGCCCCATATAAAACCGTAAGGCAGCGCATAGACTGGGCTTTTGAACGGTAGGAAGCGTTTAGATAAGGGCTGAATAGCTTTAAATAATCCGCGCCCCATTGCTTCAATGTAATTTAAGCCTTGCCACCACTTACCTAAATAACACGCTAAAAGCAGCAACATAATGCCACTAATTAAAGACAAAACGGGTTTAGCAATTGGCACAAATTCGGTGGCCATTTGGCCAACAGCGCCTGTAATAGCACCGGCTAACGTATAACTGAGGATACGACCAAAATTATAAGCAAGGGTGTAGGGCAAAGCGGCTTCATTACTTGGTGTTACTGTGCGTAGTGCAGCAACTATGCCGCCACACATACCCACACAGTGCACGCCGCCAGCAATGCCAATGAAAAAGGCAGAGAATATATTAATCTCTGTCATTGGTTTCTTTGCGTTGTTGCAACTGCTTACGTTGCTCGGCTAGTTTCTTTTCATCACCTGACAAATCATCATCAAACAAAATGCTGTAGCCCTGTCTATCAAGGTCTTCAAACTGATTGGTTTTTACCGCCCAGAAAAAGATAACCAGCGCCAACGCAACAATGATGATAGCGATGGGAATTAATACGTAAATGATACTCATATTATTTACTTAATAACCTAGTTGAATTGGTGACCACAATAATACTACTGAGTGACATGCCAACCACGGCCATCCAGGGAGAGAGTAACCCTGACACCGCAAAGGGGAGAATAATAATATTGTAACCTACCGACCATGCGATGTTTTGCTGAATTTTACGTTTTGCTTGTTGGGCCACTGAAAATAAGGTGGGAACAGACAGTAGACTGTCGCCTAGCAAAATAACATCGGCAGCCGTTTTCGCTACATCGGTGGCGTTTCCTACGGCAACTGCCACATCTGCGCTAGCAAGAACAGGGGCATCATTTATACCGTCGCCCATCATCATGACTTTGCGACCTTGCTTTTGCAAAGTGTGCACTTGAGAATACTTTTGCTCCGGCGACAAGCCACCTTTTGCTATGTTAATAGGTAAACTGGCAGTAAGTGTATCAACGTTTTTCTGTGTATCGCCACTTAGTACTACGAGTTGATGTTCATCCAGTGCGGTGAGGGTGGCTAAGGCATCTTGGCGCAAACTATCATTTACGCAGAACGCGGCCATTAATACGCCATCGGCACACAAAAACACGTTTGCCGGTATGTCTACTTTTGCGGTGGTGGATAAGTTACAAAATACGGCTGAACCCATGGTGAAAGCCACATTGTTAATCTCACCACTAATGCCGCCACCAGGTGTAACCGTAAATCCATTAATTTTATTAGGTGGGGTTTTGTTCTGTGACTTAACAGCTTCGTTATCGAAGGCACGAGCAATAGGGTGTTCAGAACGAGACTCTAACAAAGCGGTAAGCGCCATTACCTGCACCGGATCTACACCTTTAGCAAACCAGCGCTGTTGTAGCGAGAACTTACCTTCTGTCAACGTGCCGGTTTTATCAAGGGCGATGGTATCAATATCGGTAAGCTGTTCTAACGCATCAGCACGCTTCAATAAAATGCCCTGACGATTCAGCTTAGCCATGGCGCAGGTTAACGCCGAAGGTGTGGCCAAGCCCAGCGCACAGGGGCAGGTTGCCACTAATACAGAGATAGTGATCCAGAAAGCCTCTTCGCTGCCCACATAAGACCAGTAACCGTAGGTTAATGCAGATATAAGTAACACAGAGAAAACAAAGTAGCGTGAAAAGTTATCGGCAATTTGAGCCGCTTTTGGCTTACTTGCCATCGCGCTGGCTTGTAAGCGTACGATTTGATTGACCAAGGCATGCTTTAAGCTCTGAGTCACTTTAACCGTTAATGTGCCATCTTGGTTTACCGTACCACCATACACTAAATGGCTGGCCGATTTACTAACCGGGTTAAACTCACCAGTCAGCATAGACTCATCAACTGCGGCAGTACCATCTAGCACAATACCGTCTACAGGAATGGTTTCACCGGGCTTCACTAGTACCACATCATCGGGCATTAATAGCTTCGCCAAACACTGAGCAACACTTCCATCACTTTCAATTTTTGCGGCCGAGACGGGAATATACTGCATCATGTTGGCAGAAATTTGTGCCGCACGGTGCCTACTTCTATGCTCCAAAAACCGGCTTAAAAGGAGTAAAAAGATAAACATACATATAGATTCAAAATACACTTCACCTTGCTCTAGCAAGGTTGAACGTAAACCCGCAAAGTAGGTACCAAATACCGCAAGGGTGACCGGCACATCCATATTTACGGTTCTTGCACTTATGGCCTTTAAAGCACCTAAATAGAACGCGCTACCTGAATAAAGGACAACGGGGGTGGTAAGGGTCAGTGCTACCCAATAGAAGTATTGACGGGTTTCTTGCTCAATGGCACCAAACCAGTCGAAGTAAAGCCCAGCCATTAGCATCATTACCTGCATGGTCATAATGCCGGCTAAACCTAACTTTTTGATAAACGATTTTTGTTCACGTTTATAGCTAGCTTCATGTTCATCGGGGTGGAACGGTGAGCCAACATACCCTATGCGTTTTAATGTGGTGAGTATTTCGCTAAGTTTAATAACACTGGGTTCCCAGGTTATTAATGCGCGGCGCTCTTGAACATTTACGGCTACTTGGGCAATGCCTGATACTTTTGAGAGTTGTTTTTCAATCAACCAACCACACGCGGCACAGGTAATGCCTTCAAGGGTTAGCTGTATTTGTTTGTGTTGGCCTTCATCAAAAACAAATTCTTCTTGAAGGGCTGGGTCGTCATACACGTTAAGCGCAGAAAGGCTTTCTAAAATACCGTCGTCAGATTTTTGTGCCGGTTCAGTACGAAACTGATAGTAATCTTCCAATCCATTATCAACGATGGCTTGCGCTACAGCTTGGCAACCAGGGCAGCATAGCTGCCTAGTTTCGCCTAATATTACTGCTTCGTATTTATGTGTTGCATCGTTAGGTAACGCGCAATGGAAACAAAGATTCTCGCTCATTACGGGTTAAACTTGATGGCGCCAGAGTAGGGAAGTCGAAGCGTATTTTGTACTTTCCAACTATCATCAACAGGAGAAAGCGAAACTTGCCATTTACCCGTAAGGTCTTTTTCAACAAAGCCGCGGTAAATACCATTCGCATCGCGACTTAGTAATACACTCGCATCACGTTCTTCCATGGTGACATGGTAAAAGTTCAGTTTAAGGGCGTTTCCTTCTGCTGGAATACCCGAATGGAACTCTACCGAAATACTGCCATCGGTAATGGTTAAGTCTGTTGTAATGTTCTTGCGTTTCGCTATGGCTTCTTTATCGAGCCGTGCATTGATCGCTTTACCTTCTTTGTAGTAATCGTCTACCACTAAGCTATCTTCGGTTGAAATAGCCAGTTTCAATAACACGCCACCCATTACTAATGTAATTAAGGGAACGGCAATAAGGAACCAGGGCCAGAATTGTTTATACCAGGGTGTATTCATTAATTACATCAACTCGTTTACTACAGAAAAACTGGCGCGATAGGAAAGATAAAGCATCCAGTTGAAGAGGGTTATTTTCTCATAAAAAAAGCCCCGTGATAACGAGGCTTTTTAGCATTATTGTTGGTTATACGAATTTAGTCGTTAGAAAGACTATAAACGTACGATGCAACAACGTGGATTTTGTCATCACCCAAGGTTTTCTTGAATGAAGGCATAACACCATTTCGGCCGTAGGTTAATGTTTCAGTAACCGCACGATGACTTCCGCCATATAACCAAATGTTGTCAGTCAGGTTAGGTGCACCAAGTGCTTGGTTACCTTTACCGTCCATACCATGACAGGCAGCACATGCAGCAAAGCGAACTTTACCTGCATCAGCAAGTTGCTGGTCAACATCACGCCCGCTTAGGCTTAATGCGTATTCAACCACTTCTTCAATGCCTTTCTCACCCATAACATCTATCCATGCAGGCATAGCGGCTTTACGGCCTAATGTTAGGGTTTCAACAATTTTTGCACCCGAACCACCATATAACCAATCGTTATCGGTAAGGTTAGGGAAGCCGCCATTTTGGCCGCGAGCATCAGAACCATGACACTGAGAACAGTTTTGCATAAACAAGCGCTGTCCTACTTTATTCGCTTCAGGGTCTTTCGCTAGTTCCTCAACAGGAATTTGCGCATACGCTTCAAAAATTGGGTCGAACTTTTCAGCTGCGTAATCCAATTCACGATCGTATTCTACAAACTTGCCTTGCTCTTTTGCCTCGATGCGCGCTTGCGCCGATTCTTCAAGCGTCAATATACCTTGGTTCGAGCTCTTCCAGCCAAATAAGCCTTCGTAAGAACCCAATCCAGGATAAAGGGCAAGGTAGATAAAACCCCAAATGATTGTCATGTAGAACATGATTGTCCACCAACGAGGAAGGTTGTTGTTCAACTCCTCGATGCCATCAAATTCATGCCCCATTGATTCTCCCTCTGGCACGCCTGTTTGATTGGACAAACACCAGCGCAGAAGGAAATAGCAACCAATGATTAACCCTAGGGTTATCACTGAAATCCAAATTGTCCAAAACATACTCATAAGTTCGAGACTCCTGCTAATCTTCTTTTGATTTTTCTTTGTCTTCGTCTGCGAAAGGCAAATTCGCCGCTTCATCAAACTTTTGTTTGTTGCGGCTACTAAAAGCCCACCAAACTATGCCAATGAAACTAACAAAGACGATGACAGTAAAAATGCTACCTACTATTCCTTGATCCATATTATTTCAAATGTGTGCCAAGAGATTGTAGGTATGCAATAAGGGCTTCCATTTCTGATTTGCCCTGTACTGCCGCTTGTGCTCCCGCGACATCTTCATCGGTATACGGTACGCCAAAGCCTTGGAAAACTTCCATCTTCTTGGCGGTTAACTTACCGTCAAGTTTGTTTTCTGCAAGCCATGGGAAACCAGGCATGTTCGACTCAGGTACCACGTTACGCGGATTAAGCAGGTGAACACGATGCCATTCATCACTGTAACGCCCACCAACACGTGCTAGGTCAGGACCAGTACGCTTAGAACCCCAAAGGAAAGGGTGTTCCCATACTGACTCACCAGCAACACTGTAGTGACCGTAACGTTCTGTTTCGGCACGGAACGGACGAATCATCTGACTGTGACAACCAACACATCCTTCACGGATATAGATGTCACGGCCTTCTAACTCGAGTGCTGTATAAGGACGTAAGCCTGTTACCGGTTCCATTGTTTGCTGCTGAAACATCAGCGGCGTAATTTGAACCATGGCACCGAAGCTAATCGCAACAAGGATTAGCACGGTTAACAGGCCGACATTTTTTTCAATTAACTCATGTGGATTTTTCATTATGTCGTCTCCTTATTACGCTGGCTGAGTTGTAACATCAGCAGCGATACTACCTTTAGGGGCACGAACGGTTTTCCATGTGTTATAAGCCATGATAAGCATGCCAGTAACCACGAAACAACCACCAATGAAACGAACCACATAGAAAGGTTTAGACGCTTCAAGCGATTCTACAAAGCTATACGTTAATGTACCGTCAGCATTTACTGCACGCCACATTAGCCCTTGAAGAACACCTGACATCCACATTGCTACGATATAAAGCACTACACCAATTGTTGCTAACCAGAAGTGAACATTAACAAGACGTGTGCTGTACATCGATGGCTGACCAAACAGAATAGGTATTAAGTGGTAAATAGAACCAATTGATACCATGGCTACCCAACCTAATGCACCTGAGTGTACATGGCCGATAGTCCAGTCTGTGTAGTGAGACAATGCGTTAACTGTTTTAATTGCCATCATTGGGCCTTCAAAGGTAGACATACCATAGAAAGACAATGAAACAATTAAGAAACGTAATACAGGGTCAGTACGCAATTTATGCCATGCACCAGATAGCGTCATTATACCGTTTATCATTCCGCCCCAAGAAGGAACAAATAGAATGATAGACATCACCATACCTAGCGACTGTGTCCAATCGGGTAGGGCAGTATAATGTAAGTGGTGAGGACCAGCCCAAATGTACAATGAAATCAATGCCCAAAAGTGAACAATAGATAATCTGTACGAGTAAACTGGGCGACCTGCTTGCTTAGGAACGAAGTAATACATCATGCCTAAGAAGCCAGCAGTTAGGAAGAAACCTACTGCGTTATGGCCGTACCACCACTGCATCATGGCGTCTACTGCGCCTGCATACAATGAGTAAGACTTAGTGAAAGACACCGGAATGGCCATGCTATTACCAATGTGCAATACAGCAACGGTAAGCATGAACGCCCCTAAGAACCAGTTCGCAACATAAATATGCGACACTTTTCGGATAACTAGGGTTCCGAAGAAGTTAATGATATAAGCGAGCCAGACCAGCGTAATCAAAATATCGATTGGCCATTCTAGTTCAGCGTATTCTTTCGAGCTGGTTAAACCTAAAGGTAGAGAAACTACCGCCAATACGATAACGGCTTGCCAGCCCCAAAACGTAAATGCAGCAAGTTTGTCACTGAACAGTCTAACCTGAGAGGTACGCTGAACGATGTAGTATGACGTCGCGAACAAAGCACAGCCGCCGAAGGCAAAAATAACGGCATTGGTATGCAAAGGACGCAGACGCGAGAATGTTAGCCATGGTGTGTCAAAGTTAAGCATAGGTGCAAATAGTTGCGCGGCAATAAATACCCCTAGGCCCATACCAATGATACCCCAGACTATGGTCATAATGGTAAATTGCCTAACTACTTTATAATTGTAGTCAGGTTGTGCTTGGCTTATTTCACTCATTTTAATGAATCTTCCACTTCAAATGAACTATGGTCTCCAACAGCCGTTCAAGTACGGTCTAGACATGTGAAAGCAACGGAATAACGCTTCACACCGAGCTCGGAAAGAGTAATAATTATAGTCTCCAAGCCAGTTGGTACGCGGATGATAAGGTTTTTAATTACAAAAAGATACCATAAACTACCTGAGCTTGATCTCCATCAATGAAGAAATATACAAAATTTAAGAAATGCTAAATAACAGTAACAAAAAGAGATCATTTTATTCACAAAGATGGCTTACGCCGCTTTGTATTTTTCTCGTGGCAGTATGTGTATTTGCAGTGCATCAATACCAAATGTCCGCTACGCCTTCTTCGAGCTCCTTAAATGAAATAGGAGAGAGCTGTACATTTGTCAACGAGCACTGTGAATTTTTAATACACGGCAGACACGCCTATGCGGAATTTTCAGACAAAGTAGAACCTGAAACCTCTATTACCCTAGTTCTAGATTTGCCTGTCGGGACGAAGATAGAAAGTGCCTGGATTGAGGGCGTGAACATGTACATGGGAAAAGTGCCCGTATTGCTCGAAAATAAGAACAAAGGGAAATGGTCAGGCTGGTTTATGTTGGGAAGCTGTAACGAATCGACAATGAAATGGCAATTGCGGTTAAATATAGAAGGCCAGGCAGCACCAAGCTACCTGAACTTCGAAACGATAATGTAGTATTACTTACATTTGAGATTGCAAATAGTTAGACAACCCAAGGCGTTTAACTAGGCCAAGTTGTTGCTCTAACCAATGCGCATGATCACGCTCGGTATCATCTAGTAGTACTACTAAGATATCACGTGTTACGTAGTCTTTTTCAGACTCACATAACGCGATGACTTCTTTCAGTTTTGCATCCACTTCATATTCAACGCGAAGATCGCTTTCAAGCATTTCAGGTACATCTGAACCGACTTTAAAGCCAGTTCGTGTGACCATGTCAGGTACGCCTTCTAAAAACAGCATACGCTCGATAAGTTTAGTGGCGTGGCCACGCTCATCGTCAAATTCGTGGTCGATACGCTCATAAAGCTTGGTAAGACCCCAATCCAAATACATTTGTGAATGAATGAAGTATTGATCCATCGCGGCTAGTTCATAAGAAAGTAGCTCGTTTAGACCTTTAATGATGGTTTGATTACCTTTCATTAGTCATCTCCCATTACTTGCGCCTGAAGGTAGTTTTCAATACCCATAGCGCCAATTTGATATTCTTGAGTTTCAATCCAATCTAAATGATCTTCTTCATACTCTAAAATTGATTCGAGGATATCCCGTGTAACGTAATCCTGCTTTTCTTCGCACAGTGCGATAGCTTCACGTAATAGTGGCAACTGTTCTTTTTGGAATCTGGCATCGCAGCTCAGCATTTCCTCAGTATCTTCGCCAATGTAAAGCTTGCCCAACGCTTGAAGGTTAGGTAACCCTTCTAAAAATAGAATGCGCTCAATCAACTCATCTGCTTGCTTCATGTCTTTAATCGACTTTTTGTAGTTCTTTTCATTGAGCTCTTGTAAGCCCCAATTTTTGAACATACGTGCATGCAGAAAGTACTGATTTATAGACGTTAACTCACTAGTGAGCACATCATTCAGCTTCGCGACGACTTGTTTGTCACCTTGCATAGTAAGAACCTTAATAATCAATATGACGCTAGTGTAGAGCGAAAACGCGAAAATGTCAAAAATTTACTTTAAAAACAATGGTATATAAATAGAAATGGTTATCACTTCATCCTTTGTTTGCATTAACAATAGCCAGCTATTCTTGTTGCGTATTTGCATAGGCTAAACTTTCTTCGGCAAAACCTAAACCCGCTTCGGTGAAAAAGTTAAATACTTTATCTACGCCTTGTTCTAATAAGTAATTCACTTCATCTTCATATCGCGCGATTGCCGCTACTTTACCGGTGTAACCCGCGTTTCTTAATTGGCGTGTAATATTGATCGCATCTTGTATAGAGGGCAGTGCTAACAGAATTAAATGAACGTTTTTAATTTCCAGATTGTCCCATAAATCAACATCTTCACCGTCACCACAAATAACGTTTAATCCTTCACTGGCAAGTTGTTTTACTTTTACTCTATCGGCGTCCATACCCCATACGCTGACATCAGCAAGTTTAGATAGCGCATTAAACGCACCTTGCCCAACACGCCCCATTCCCAGCACCAAAAATTCTGCTTTGTGCAAAGTAGGGTAAATGTCTTCTTTAAGACGACGGTTCTTTTCGTAACGTTTAATAGTGTCTTTATATTTGTGATATTGAGAATGCGAGGTGCGGTACAACACACTGGTAATAACGAAAGAAACAGACAATGAAAGCGCAATGACGACCAACCAGCTTTCAGCCAATAATCCCAGCGACACGGCAAGCGCGCCGACAATAAGACCAAATTCACTGAAATTAGACAGTACTAGGCTGCTTAAATAAGACGTTCTGCCTCGTAATCGTAGCGATGTAAATAAGCCAAAAAATAGTGCAGCCTTTAAAGGGATGAATAAACAGAACACCAATGCAATAATAATCATATTAAAATCAGGCAGCGCGGTTAGCCCGATGGTAAGGAAAAAGCCAATCAAGAATAAGTCTTTAAAACTGAGTAACGACTTAGCAAGCTCACTGGCTTTTTCATGTTGCGCTAACATAATGCCAAATATCAGTGCGCCCAAGTCACCTTTAATATTCACTAGCTCGAATAAGTGATAACCACCTAACGCAAGAATAAATCCAGTAAGGGGCAGTAACTCTCCGTGACCTGATTTATTGATAACACGGTTAATAAGCGGCATAGCGGGAATAAGAGCCAGTAGCCCAAGTGCCCATACCGAGGGCAGTTTGCCTGTGGCAGCCACTAAAAATATAACAGCGAACACGTCTTGCATAACCAAAATGCCAATGGCAAGGCGACCATGACGGGTTTTACTTTCACCGCTTTCTTCTAGCACCTTAATAACACAAACCGTACTGCTGAAGCTTAACGCAAAGGCAATCAGCGTAGCGCTTTGCCACGTTAATCCTTCTATATATTGGCTGGCAACGGCAGCAATGCCATACACACCACAAGTAACAATTCCCACCCAAATAAGGGTGTGCGAAATACTACCGGCCCACACTTCACGTTTACTTAAGTCGCGAACGTTCAATTTTAAACCAATGGTGAACAACATGATGGTAATGCCCAAGTTGGCTATCTTGGTAAGATCATCGGTGAGTGTGTAGCCTGAGAAATTTAGCAAGAAGCCCGCGACCAAGTAACCTACTAACGGGGGGATCCCAATAAGTTTAACCGTTAAACCGCAGACAAATGCGAACAGAAGAAATGCATACTCCATGAATTACCTTTCACCATTTCGATTAGTTAGTACAAATAGGAATGTCTGTAGTCCGTTTTAGCCATGACATTCTTACCTTACATTCTTATATTAGATAGCGCGGCGAACATCGAAAGTGCTCAACACGCTGATGTATATAGAAGTCTTTAGATTAGCATGTAATGGAACATGAGCGAATGGTAAAAGATAGATACCATTATGTTGCGTTTATATCGCTGTAGGTTTTATTAATTAAAGATATAGTAATAAGTAATTATACCGCTTAATAAAACCCAAAATTGTGTTGGAACAGTAATAACTGATAATCACACATGGAGTAGCTATGCGAAATCAAATCTTAGGAACCTTAACAGCATTATTTATTTTTAACCTACTGATAGGTTTTTATTGGCATCCAGCGTGGTGGTTTCTATTATTAACCGTGTTGTTACTCGTCTTAGCAATCTTCGATACAGTCCAGAATAAACATGCGATTCTAAAAAACTTCCCGTTAATTGGCAGAACTCGCTGGACCATTGAATCACTGCGGCCCTTCATACAGCAATATGTTTTAGAATCGGATACTGGCGGCGCGCCTATTTCTCGTATGTTCCGCTCTATTGTGTACCAACGAGCGAAAGATAGCAGAGAAACTATTCCTTTTGGCACCCAGTTAAATACTTATGACGATGGTTATGAATGGATAGGGCACTCATTATCGGCCCGAGACATTGATGAAATGGATCATGACCCTAGGGTTACTGTTGGTGGAAAACACTGTAAACAGCCATATGACGCCAGCATTCTTAATATTAGTGCAATGAGTTTCGGAAGCCTGTCTAAGAATGCTATTTTGGCGCTGAACAAAGGCGCGAAGAAAGGTAATTTTTTCCATAATACCGGAGAAGGGGGCTTAACCCCTTACCACGAAGAAAACGGTGGCGATATTGTTTGGCAAATTGGTACTGGCTATTTTGGGTGCCGAACCAAAGACGGGAAGTTTGATGCCGATCTGTTTAAAGAAAAAGCCTGTTTGCCGCAAGTCAAAATGATTGAAATAAAATTAAGCCAAGGCGCAAAACCAGGCCATGGCGGTATATTACCCGCTTATAAAAATACACCTGAAATAGCGAAAATTAGGGGCGTAGAGCCAGGTACTCAGGTAGATTCACCACCACGCCATAGCGCCTTTTCTACGCCGTTAGAGATGATTGATTATATACAACAGCTTCGCGATCTAAGTGGCGGTAAGCCCATTGGCATTAAACTAGCGTTAGGCCGTAAAAGTGAATTTATCGCCATGTGTAAAGCCATGGTAGAAACCGGTATTACACCCGACTTTATCACCGTTGATGGAGGCGAGGGCGGCACAGGCGCTGCACCACTTGAATATTCAAACTCAATTGGTTTTCCACTGAGAGAAGCACTGGCTTTTGTAGACGATTGTTTGATTGGTTACGACTTAAGAAAGCAAATTAAAATCATTGCCTCTGGTAAAATTATCACCGCGTTTCAATTAGTAAAAAACTTGAGCTTAGGTGCAGATATTTGTAATAGCGCAAGAGGTATGATGCTAGCGCTTGGCTGTGTGCAGTCGCTTTCGTGTAACACTAATAAGTGCCCAACCGGCGTGGCAACGCAAGATCCAAAACTGGCTAAAGGGCTAGATGTAACAGATAAATCTGAGCGAGTGTATCGCTTTCACAAAAAGACGCTGCATGCGTTAATGGATATGCTGTCTTCAACTGGCCATGTGAGTACAACGGAATTGAACCGCACCCATATATTTAGGCGTGTCGATCAAGCAAGTATCGCTCGGTACGATGAAATCTTCCCGCTAGTGAAAACCGGAACACTGTTGGGTGATGATATTCCTGAGCGATTTAAGCTGCATGTCAAAGAAGCTAATTCTGATAGCTTTATGCCATGCAGCTTGTTGGCTGAAATCGAAGAAGAAACGAAATCAGTATCTTAATTTTCGCCCTGACTATCTTGTTCTGGCATGCGTAATTGGTACAACCGATACTCAGACGTTCTATAGGGAACTACTTTATATTTAGGTTGTAAATAAGCAACCAAATCAATAAGTTCTTGAACGGTAAGTACATTGTTCATGTTGCGCATGTGAGACTCTCCATCTACGGAAGTCATGCTAACAGGCTGTCGGCGTGTTAGCTTGTGGGAGGGATTTATCACACTGGTAACCAGTTCACCGTACGTGGTGATCCTACCGCTGCTTCCTCCTAAAGGTATAGGTTTTGGAACAAGATAAGCATGGTCATCTGGCATGGTTATACCTTCAATTTGATGACAATCAGTGCATTGGTACTTTTGAAATGCCACTTTTCCAGCATCAGCGTTCCCCTCAGGTAAGCTAAACCCACGAGGCGAATTTGGTCCTAAATCGCATCCAGCCAATAGAAGCGCGATAGACGCTAATACAGTAGTAAGCTTTGCCATGTTCACAACTCCAACTTTATTATTTTGTATTTTTATTATGGTGCAAAACTAGAACCGTGAATTGATTTCAATCAAAGAAATGTGAACAGAAGTTAACTATATTGTAATTATCCACTCCCAATTATGGAATGAACTAATGAACGATTACACTACTGTTTTAGTACCTGTTGATGTGTTTTCAGACTATACCCAAATTTTGTCGAGAGCCTTACGGGTAGCGCCAGACCCAAAGAACGTTCATTTACTCTATGTGGCATTTCCACAAACTAACGTGGAACCATATGGGTTGTTTTTGGAGCGTGATTATTCACAAGACGTACAAGAACAAGCAATGACAAAACTGAAAGACATTGCGGCAATCAACGATATTCCAGAGAGCAATCTAAACGTAGAAATTGGTTCACCCGCTGATGAAATACATCATTTAGCAGAAAAGCTAAACGCTGATCTTATTGTGATAGGCACACATGGGCAAAGTGGGCTTCGCCTTCTGCTTGGCTCTACGGCCAATGCCGTACTACATGGTGTGAAAAGAGATGTGTTGGCGGTAAAAATTTAAGCACTAATAAAGCAGGTGTATAGCGAGATAACTGAATACTAGCGCTGAAACACACGTAACATATCTGTCATTTGAATAAGTTAGTGTTTAAGTATTATGACTTAAAACACTGTGATGTTATGCCACCAAAGCGATCAGGTTTCACTCGTTTATATTTTGCAACTATCTATTCCTGTCGAGGAATTAAAGCGGCATTTTCTAGCGAAGCTGCAGTTAGACAAGAAATTGTAGCAATGGCGCTATTACTTCCCATTGTTTTCATACTAGATGTAACAAACAGCGAAAGAGTATTGTTACTCTTTTCGCTGTTCGTTGTGCTTATTACCGAATTACTTAACACCGCTGTAGAAAAATTATCAGATCATGTAAGTACTGATATGCACGAACCGATAGGGAAGGCCAAAGATATAGGGTCGGCGGCAGTATTTATAAGCTTGATATTGGCATTAGTAACATGGGGAATCATCTTATTGTAAAAATACTAAACGCAAACTTATAGAGACATACGTTTAATCAAAAAGATAGCTAACCTATCACATGGTCTCGGGACTTTTCTTACCGTCGTAACATTGCTCAATTAACTCCACAACAGAGCTGCTCAAATTCTTAAGGTGAGATGCATCCACGCGACTTTCACCGCCGTGATTCAAATCAGAAATAGTAAACACCACATCTTCTCCGCTAGAATTGACATGAACTAATACATCATCATCTTCATCTACAAATGGCACCTTAATGTAAAGGGGCTCATTGTTGTCAGCAAAATAATCAATGGCTTCATCAATTGTAGTGAATGCTGGTTTCTTCTCTGGGTGAAGAGACCAAGTTTTAGATGGGATGACGAGTTCAGCAATTGTTTTACCGTGTGAGGCGTTAATACCATTAGACATAACATTTCCTTTTTTAATACCTATGTTAGTTGGTACGAAGCCATTCGATAAATGGGTTCAATTTTGATAACAAACACGACAAAAGAAAGCGAAAAATAGGAAGGCGAGGTGGGTAAAAGAAGGGAAAAAGAATAGGGCAAAGGAGGAAACTAGAGATGAAAAGTTACGCGTAACTAGGTTTGCATAATTATTTCTATTATATCAGCAACTTAAAGCCATATAAATGACATCCAACAAATTCCACTATTAAAGAGAATAAGAAAGTAAATTTCTTATCGACCAAGAAGTGTTAGACAAAAACATACATTAGCGTTTGAATTTTTCTGATAACTTGGCCATTCCACCACGTTTAACGTTAGCTTGTTGTGTATAGTGACCTGGCATTTCAGGCGATTGCCAGCCCCCTGCCAATTGAAGTTCTGGCAGGGTAGCACCATTTTCAGCAAGTGAAACCGCGCCACCAACTCGGCCACTATGAGGTGTAATGTTTTCTTTTATTCCTGCACGAGCAGCAACTCGTTTCCATATCCTATATACACTCGAATAATCTAAGACTGATAAAGCAGGTTCGTTTACAGGAGAATGATGATGTGTATTTGGTTGTTCGTCAAAAGGCAGCAGTGCATGTCCGCGGTTAGAAACACGGCGAAACAGAATGCCTTTATTTATACGACGAGGATCATCAATAAGTCGTTCACTTTGCGACTTAGTATCAAAATTAGCCTCAGCAATATATTCATCCACCATGTTGATAGTGCTAGTAGAAATAAATCGATGAGAGCCCTTACCGCTTTGGTCGGACTTTGACGTAACGACCAACAATGCATTGTTGCGTCTACTAATATGCTCAGCACAAACACGGACTAACTCATCAGCACGCAAGAGTGCATCGAACATTAAGTTCATAATGGTTAAGTCACGCATCTCTAACAAGGTGTCTGGAATAATCTTATTGTTTATCTCATCCAGTAAATCGATAGTAAGTGGAACGGCTTGGTTATGACTGAGTTGAAATTTACGATTTTCAATAAGCGAGAGCCGAACGAAGTCTCGAAGATAAACAGATTGAATGATAGGATTTGGAAGCTTTGCAATGCCCAAAAATTTACTAAGCGCTGACAGACGCCGCTTTATAGTTCTGTAGGCTAGGGGAGACTTACACAGTTCTTCCACATAGCGTTTGATTGCGAATTCATTGTGAGAGAAATCATCATTGAAGCTTTCAATACCTTCAGACTGGCAGAAGATAGCAAAGTCGTTAAAATCACTAATATAAGCGCGTTGAGTATTACGCGGTAGTTTCGTGAAAATGTCACGAAAATACGCATCGACATATTCAGCTCGTTCGGTACTAGCACTATCACGATCGACGATTGATAGTTGGGTATTTGAACCAGGTTTGAATATAGACGACATCTAACTAACTCATTGTTATTATGATTAATTAAGGCAGTAAATTCACGCATGATAATTACAGTTATCATGCGTGAATTTACCAAAATAGCCTTGTGATAGCCCAATTCTACACACAAATACTGTTCATATATACAGCTTTAACAGCTATATTGACGTTTTCTCTATCTAATCGGCTATTTATTAAACGTGCGCTACGTAAAATTTAACGGTATATACCTCTATTATGCGCTCAGATTTCACGTAGAAGCGCATTTTGATAAGCTGATTTTCCCAATTTCTTTTGCCTAAACTTAGTCTAAATAATGAATATGCTAAGCACTGGATAAAGTGATTATTCAAATAGCATCACTCAATAAAGTCCTACCCAAAAACCTGAAATGGTTTGTATTGCTAATTTTTAAAGATAAAAATTTCTCTTAATAAAGCTATATTGAGGATTTTAATGCAGACTTACTAAGTCAAAAAATTTAATTAGAAAAATAGGTTAGGCATCTATTTTTTATAAAGAATAATCAGCAAAGAATTTGCTAATTAAGTTATCAGCCGCCAAGGCTTGAATGTCATTTTAATCACAATATCTGTTCATAAAATCAGTTTAAGGTTACATAAAGATACCAAGGTAAAGACTCATACGATGTTCTTATATAATCAACTACTAAGCCTTAGATAGAGCCTTAATCAAAACTTATTAATAAAACCTATAGACTAAACGCAATCGTAAAGTATCTAAATTGATAGCGATGTTAGCCAACTCAAATAATAAACGGAGCGTTTTAAACCTCGTAAAGCTTCTGTTTGTTGCCATTAAAATTATAGTATTCATTGCATACCTAGTTAATGTAAACAAAGCGATAAATATATCTAACCGTAGGAAAAGGGAATAGTCTTAAAGCAGGCCACCACGAGATACAGTGCTGGGAACACATTGACTTACAAACACGCCTACCTGATAGCTATATCGATATCCTATTTAACATAATATACATTATGCGCAATTAAGTGCATGAGGGTTTGGAGAGGTTGATGCTAGTGTTCTCAGTAGCTTTGCAGTGCGTGATGGCTTACACACTTTTTTGCGTCTGCAGTTATTGCTTAGGTTTGAGATGTGTTTTTATGACGTGCGTGAGATTAAAATCTGAGATGTTTTGCGTGGTGTATGTCGAACTTTTCGCGTACGCGCTCTATGTGAAAGCTACTATGTTATGGATATTTCGTTATGAATTTCTAGATTGAACAATTGAAAGACTGTAATTTTCAATAGATAACAAACTAAGGAAGGATTTTATAAATTAAGGGTTTTATAACAATATATGTTCAGTAAATTACTTTACGTTAAGATCTTCATAGTATTAATTTTTTAAGGCGGCATTTTCTATTTCTAATACAATTAAACGCTCTAGCATTCTTAACAGCTGTTTGCGGTTTTCCTTTTGAATTTTTGCCAGGCTTTTATTTAGTAAAATAATGTCATCTTCTGATAAGGACACTTCGACACTTTCGATAATATTCGCGTTGTGCACAAACTGTTTGTAATGACTTACGCTATTTTCAATTGCGGTATCTATTAAATGTTGCTGGCAGCCAACTAGCTTGCTAGTAATATAACGAGTAATAACTTTTCTTACTTCCGTCAAACATGTCGGAAAAGCTATAACGTTTTCTATATGTTGGTTTTTACCTTCGTCTGCTGTGCTCATTAAACGCTACCTCAATCTGTTTACTACAGTGCGCGTATTTAAATGTATATTACTCGGAATTAAATATTACATTACTAGATGCTTAAATTAGTATCTCTATGGATTAGAGTTTTTGTGGTTTAATTTATTCACTATTGCGTTTAACGTTTCTTTATCGCCCTCATAGGTCAATGCATTAATACTGCGCTCATAAGCTGTTTTGGCGTGTTCAGCTGCTGCGTCGGATACTTTACCGTTACTTGTTTTAGCAATGGCATCTAAGGTTTTCTGCATTCTTATGGAAACCTCAATCATAGTTGCGCCATCTCGAGCCACCCCAGAAAAAGCGTCATCAAACATATCTGCAGTGCTAATATCAGGTACGGTTACGTTGTTGTATTTAATATCGTCGTCTTCATTTTTATCTTCTTTTTGCGCCCACTGAATAAACAGTCGTGAATAACTGCCGAGAATACTAATGGCCGTACCCGGGTCGTTAACCGAAGGCGAAAGTGCACGGGATGCTATTTCTGATAAGACCACTAAGCCATATCTTGGGTCGGCTTCAAAAGAACGTTCGCTTCCAATCTGAAATGCCGAAAGCAGTGCTGACTTATCGTTTTTCTCATTACTTTTGCCACTGCTTTTATTTTTGCTGTTATCTTCGGAATGTTTCGGCTTAACGCTTTCTATATAGCACAGCGGCCTGTCGGGTGTACAAAATTGTCCAGGTAACATAGCGATGTGTACTTGAGTATCTTGTTCTTCAGCCCAAGCTTGTACTTTTGCCATATCAACCATTTGAACATAACCAATGCTATCGGTTGTTAGGGTTTGGTATTTTGAGGTATCACCGCCCTGCTCTTCCATATTTTTTGGCTGCTGCTTACCGCCGAGCCTTGGCGTAGACAACCGATGATTAATGGCTCGCATTGCGGCATCTTCAACCTTTTGTACTGTTGAACCCACACGTCCTAGTCTGGCTACACTGTCTACCCACCGAATAAACGTTAGAATGACGATGGCAAAGACTAAACAAGTGAGACAAAAAAGAAGAAATATTCCAGCGTCTTCGAAGAAGTTGTTACTTGAGGCCGTAATGGCGACTACGCTAAAGATAAACGCGCCGACAAAAGTAGACAGTGCATTTTGTGAGGCATCATCAGAGATAATTAAACTTACCGAACGTGGCGTGGATGACCTACTGGCTGACGCATAAGCACTTACCATAGTACCGGCAGAAAATGTCGCTATGACTAGCATGCTCGAAGCCATAATAGACAACAGAGTTTCGACCGATGCTTGCTCAACTTTAGGTAGGTGCTGCGCAAGTGCAGCTCCGTCTGCTAGCTTTGCAGCAAAAACGGCGGCTATAGACAATAAGCATAAAGAAAGTGGCTTTACCCACAGCTTTTCTTTGAAGCTAAAAAGCAAAAACCGCAATCTATCTACTGTGATAGGCGCATCCATGAATTTGTATCCTTTTTATTATGATTATAGTTAAAGGTTTTACTTCATACGTCTATTACCTGAACAACGTTTAGAACAATAAACCACATTCTCCCAATTCTTTTCCCATTTCTTGCGCCATGTAAAGGGCCGATTACATACTGGGCATGTTTTGCTTGGCAGATCACACTTCTTCATTATCAGATAACTTCGTTAAAAAAATGATCGCACTGTCTTTCATGGCATTAATATTTTCATCTTTCATTCGCGCATAAGTTTTATACATCATCGCCATTCTAGGGTTACCACTTAATTTTTCTTTCTGCTCATCTATGAAATGCCAATATAAGTAATTGAATGGACAAGCTTTCGGACCAGTTTTTTTACTGACTTGGTATCCGCAGTTTTTGCAGTAGTTCGACATTTTATTAATGTAACTTCCACTAGCGACATAAGGCTTGCTCGCGAGCTGGCCGCCATCACTGTATAAAATCATGCCAGCTACGTTGGGTAGTTCTACCCATTCATACGCATCCGCATACACTAACAAATACCACTGCTGAACTTCATCGGGTGATAAGCCGGTTAAGAGACAAAAGTTGCCCAGTACCATTAATCGCTGAATGTGATGAGCATACGCGTTAGCCTGTGTTTCCTTTATGCATTGGCGCATGCAGTTCATATTCGTTTGCCCATCCCAAAAGAAATCAGGAAGTGAACGATCATTATTGAAATAATTATCGCTCTTAAGGCCTGGCATAAAGTGCCAATAGAACCCCCTCACAAATTCTCGCCACCCCAGTATTTGGCGTATAAAACCTTCAACCGAGTTAAGTGGTGCCGTGCCGGCATAATAAGCTGATTCCGCAGCACTAATGGCTTCTTTCGGGCTTAACAAGCCACAGTTTAAATAAAAGGCGATATGAGAATGATACAACCACGGCTTACCTTCAACCATGGCATCTTGGTATTGGCCAAAATGGGGTAAGCGTTCTTCAATAAAATCGCTTAATACTGTTAAGGCATCGTCACGGGTAACGGCAAAATGAAATGGGCTAATGTCACCAAAATGATCACCGAACTCGTTTTCAACTAAATCAATAACGTCTTGGGTAATCGCATCAATTTCGAATTGCGTGTGGGTCGGCACATTTGTACCTGCCGGCATGGGCTCTCGGTTTTGAGAGTCGTAATTCCATTTCCCACCAATAGGGTTTTTATCTTCCATTAAGATGCCATGCTTTCTTCGCATCTCTCGATAGAAAAACTCCATACGCAATTGTTTTCTGTCATGCGCCCAATCACTGAATTCTTGAGGGGTGGCGAGAAAACGAGAGTCATTAATGATAATGACCGGCACTCCTAAGGTTTGCTCCCATTGCTGCATGCTTTTTAGCAACCGATATTCACCCGGTGATGTGACTTTTACACTGTCGTACTCGCCGTGTACTAATGCGTGTTTCACCTGTTCTAGCAAACTACCTTGGTTTGTTTCATCGTTAAATTCAATATAACTAACGTTAAAATTGTCTTCCTTTAATGCTTTTGCGAAGTGCCGCATTGCACTAAAAAGAAAAACAATTTTCTTTTTATGATGCTTAACGTAGGTAGCTTCTTCCCGCACTTCGGCCATCAGTATGGTGTCTTTCGTTTTTGTCGCGTTTTCTAGTACAGGCAAATTGTAAGTAAGTTGGTCACCTAAAATAAGTATTAAAGAAGCCATGGGTACCCTACTCTTTCAAAGCCTGAAATGCGTCAAGGGCACGCTGTCTCGATGCTTTTAAATCTACAATGGGTTTAGGGTAATTATCACCTAAATGGACACCCGCATCTTTAGCAATAATCGGTGGTGCATCCCAAGGTTTGTGTATGTACTTATCGGGAAGGTCGGCAAGTTCAGGGCAGTACTTTCTTACGTATTTGCCTTGTTTATCGAATTTCTCGCCTTGTAGTAATGGGTTAAAAATTCTGAAGTACGGTGCAGCGTCAGCACCGGTGCCTGCTACCCATTGCCAACCTGCGGTATTGCTGGCTAAATCAGCGTCTACAAGGCAATCCCAAAACCAGCGCTCGCCTTCGTGCCAGCTTATAAGCAGGTTTTTGACTAAGAACGATCCTACAATCATACGAACGCGATTGTGCATATACCCCGTTTGCCATAACTCGCGCATACCCGCATCCACAATAGGAATACCGGTTTGCCCTCTTTGCCACGCTTTAAGCGACTTTGCATCACGTCGCCAATTGAATTTATCAAACTTATCATTGAAGTTTTTATTCTGTATGGTTGGAAAATGGTACAGCAAGTAATAACTGAACTCGCGCCAGCCTAATTCACTCAAATATGTGTCTATGCTTTTATCTTCAGTGGTTTCAAATCTATCTTTAATGGCATACCACGCTTGATTAGGCGACACCTCGCCAAAGTGCAGATGAGGAGACAGATGAGAAGTCCCATTCATTGATGGAATATCTCGCGCATCTTTATATTTACGCGCAGAGTGCTCAATAAAATGCTGTAAATTGTCGGCCGCACCGTCTTCACCCGGTTTCCAATGATTTTTAAAATCACTATCCCAATTAAGTGATGGAAGTAAGTTCAGGGCATCTATACCGCAAGGGCGGTTAGTTTTACCGTTCTTACTATCATCCACATCGGCGTATGTAATGCGTGCTGGCGGCGCCTGCGGATAGCGCGGAGGCTCAACGTTCAAACACCCTTTTCGATAATACGGGGTGAAAACTCGATATGGCGTGCCATCTTTTTTTAGCACCTTCATCGGTTCCCACAACAAACTACCGTTACTACTGTGCGCCTCAAAGTCATTGTCTAAAAGCTGCGTTTTAATCGCTTTATCTCGATTAATTTGCCAAGGCTCATAACACCGATTCCAATAGATTCCTTTCGCTTCATAGGCTTCCATTAATGCAGGGATAAGCGCTTTAGGATCGCCTTTAAATACTTTTAGGTGGCCGTTTAATCTGTCGTTCAATGAATTCAACGAATGATGTAACCACCAATTGCTTGCGCCTCCCAATGCTCTACCATCAGGTGCATTGTCATCGTAAATGTAAATCGGGATTATTTTCCCCTCATCACAGGCTGCATTTAACGCGGGGTTATCTTTTACTCTAAGGTCCTGTCTGAACCACATTATCGACACTGGCACTGTCACGGTTAGCCCTTTTTTTGAACAATATATAAACACTTACGCATACGTATGATACGATAATCGCAGAAAGCAGGATCCGTCTACCCCAAAAAAATGTATAAGGGAGGGAACCCTATGTTACAGGATAATCATGTGATACGTGATTCAACAACACCTACTAGAGGCCTGTTTTGGTTTCGCCACGATTTGCGTTTTCACGACCAAGTAGCGCTATCATCGCTTTGTCAGCAGGTAGACGAATTAACGCTGCTTTATATTATTGATGACAGCTGGTTTGTACCGAACTCCTACGGTATACAACCCGTTGGTGAACATCGTTTTAATTTTCTTATAGATACAATAGAAGCATTAAACGAAAAAGCGAGCGCTTTGGGTCACTCTATTTTGACCTTAAAGGGCCAAACACCTGAACTACTCGTGTCTTTGCTTTCATCTAATGCCTATACGCACTTTGGTATTACTGACCATGGCGGCTATAACGAGCGCAGAGAAGCCGAAGCTGTTTCTCGTTTTTTCCCCAATATAGAAATAGTAACGGGCGAATCTAGCTCACTGTTTAATCAAGAAGACCTTCCTTTTAATCTTGAAGTCATGCCAGATGTCTTTACCCCTTTTAAGCGTAAAATAGAATCGGCAATAAAGCCTTGCGTCCCTGTAGCGACCTTAACTGCATTGCCTAGCCCTTTCACACCTGATATAGACACAAAAAACCAATATACGCTCAACCGTTGCCTTCCCCGTAATCAAGCAGAAGGGACATTCGTTGGAGGCGAAGAGGCCGCACTGTCTCACTTAAACAGTTATTTGTTCGAATGGAAAGTGGCAGCTAGTTATAAAGAAACACGAAACGCCTTAGATAGTTGGCGAGACAGCACTAAACTATCCCCTTGGTTAGCCACAGGTGCGCTGTCGGCACGATATGTTATTCAAGAAGTGAAGAAGTACGAGCAAAACGTCGTGAAAAATGATTCAACCTATTGGATTTATTTTGAGTTGCTTTGGCGTGAGTATTTTTATTGGCTTCAACAAAAGTTTGGGCCTAAATGGTTTCAATTCGATGGTATAAAATCAAAAATGCCAAACACCAGCCACGACCCTCAAGTCTTTGTCAGTTGGTGTAATGGGCAAACGGGATATCCCATTGTGGATGCGTGTATGCGTCAGCTTGCTGTTACGGGTTATATGTCTAATCGAGGTCGGCAGTTGGTGGCAAGTTGCTTTGTGAATGAGCTCAGGCAAGATTGGCGCTACGGCGCGGCTTGGTTCGAAAGCCAATTGCTGGATTATGATGTGGCTAGCAATTGGGGAAATTGGCTTTACTTGGCAGGCGTAGGTACAGACCCTCGTGAGAATCGGCAATTTAATTTGCAAAGACAAACCGAAATCTACGACCCCAATGGTGAGTTCTGTGCAAAGTGGCTAGGATAACGCCATTACTTGTCACAATAACATGCATAATAAGTCAGCTTTTTTAGGTTATGCGTATCCTGTGAGCAGTAAATACTGCCGCTGCGGTTACGTGTAACCTTGTTGAAGATAGTAAAAATGGGTTATCGGTTGTTTTTACGTAACCATTCATTAAGCAATTTTATTTGTCCGCATTTGTAAGCCGCATACATCAAACGTACTGAGTTAGACACAGCTTCACTATCACTCCACCCTGTTTTCTCTCGAATTTCATCGTAGCAAAGCTTGGCTTCCGGAGAAACATAGCCTCTTACAAGCTTTTTCCCTGCATCTCGTTGACGTTCTCGAAAGCGGCGTTGCTTATCTGCATTCGCTTTTGCCTTCTCTTTTATTGTGCTGTTTTTCGTATTTTCTGTCATAGTAATCACTAGCTCGTTAGTAGTTCGAGTTTAACACGCGTTTTTATTAAGAAAAATGACTGTTCGGAGTTGTTTAGCGTACAAGTGTTCGCTAAATTAGCACCGCGAATTTAAAAAACAACGAGTTGGGAATGTCAGACAGAAAAAATAGTTTTAACAAAGAAGATTTATTAGCATGCAGCCGCGGTGAAATGTTCGGTCCTGGTAACAGCCAACTACCCGCCCCTAATATGTTGATGATGGATCGTGTCGTTTCTATAACTGAAGATGGCGGTGAACATGGCAAAGGTGAAATAATTGCTGAGTTAGACATTACGCCTGACCTTTGGTTTTTCGATTGTCATTTCCCAGGCGACCCTGTAATGCCTGGTTGCTTGGGCTTAGATGCCATGTGGCAGTTGGTCGGGTTTTTCTTAGGCTGGTGTGATGGGCCAGGTAAAGGCCGAGCGCTTGGTGTGGGTGAAGTTAAATTCACAGGGCAAATACTGCCTACCGCCAAAAAGGTGACTTATAAAATTACCATGAAGCGTGTCATCAAGCGTAAGCTTTTCATGGGAATGGCAGATGGTTCTGTTGAAGTAGATGGCAGAGAAATTTATGTCGCTAAAGATCTTAAAGTAGGTTTGTTCCAAGACACGTCTAACTTCTAAGAAAACCGACACACATCAAAAACGATAAAAGCCCCATAAAAGGGGCTTTTTCATTGCTTAATCACTTTGTAAGAGAGAAGACGTTATTTGACACTAAGACCTACGTGCCTGTCTTCTACCGCCTCGCGCCAGCCTCCTAACCATTCAGACCGAGCGTCATTCTGTTGAAAAGGACAAATATCCTTTGAACGACCGCTAATACCAGCTTGATACCCTTTTGAATGGGCGCGTGTCAGTTTATCTCTTTTTTGTCTTTTCATTGATTAGCCTCTTTAACTTTGTAGGATGTGCTACAAATTCTCTCTCGGGCCCAATACATCTTTTTAAATTGATAGTGGCGGAAAAGTCATTGTGCACACTACTGTGATAGTGCAATGTGCCAAATGGTTCAACATAATTATTGTAAAGAGTGCATTGACATTTGGTAATGTTATGAAATATCAATGAATTTTATATTACACTTTTTAGGCATATATATTTCAGTTTTTACATCCTTTAGCAATAAAAAAGGCCGCTAGAAAGTAGCGGCCTTTGAAATATAACTAGAAATAAAGTGAATTGATTATTTCTTCAATTTGCGGCGGAAAATGGCGAATAAACTTAGTGTAAGTAGGCCAAAGAAGCTCGTAGAAGCTCCGCTACGCTCAAAGTTATCATTAACTTCCTCACCGTCATCATCAATACTACAATCGTCGATAGCGCCACCAGTAGGTGATAATTTAACAGCAATAATAGCATCTACTTCTATCGTTTCACCTTCTGAGCTAATCACATCAGAACCAGTAACATACTTACTGGTGGAACGAACACGAGCATTAGCAATAATTTCATCGTTGTCGTTAATGTCGATAGCTTCTAGCAAGGTGTATTCACTGTCGCACGGCGTTAAGTCGTTCAAATCTAGAAACTCTTCAGTTTCAATATTGAACATGAAAGCATGAGTTTCACGAACAGTATCAGATGTCGCATCAAAGTCTGATTTACCTACAATAATATTATTATTATTGATGGCATTTGCTTGTACGCCGGCCGTTGCAAAGAAACCGTCTGGGTATAATTGCTCTGTGGTATCCAAGTTGTATGCAAATAAACGTGAACGCGCAATATCACTCGATTCACGTAACACTGCACCCGCTACCCAGTTGTTATCGTTAATCGCCATTGCTTGGCTGAGCAAGTTTTCTTCTCTTGGCAGTAGCTCTTCTGTTTCACCATCTCTAAATACAGTGGCAACGCGCTCGCTTTCATTCAAACCTGAAGAGTTAGGACGTGTAATAGTAACAGCATCACCTGTTAACGCTTCACCCACTGCAATACCTTGTTCATTAATATCATAGGCATAAGAAAAGTAATGTGAGGTGTCATCTTCTTCAGGCGTGAAAAGCAATGGGAATGTATCAGTGCTTATTACATCACCGTTAACATCTAACTGCCAAATAGTGGCATTGACTTCTGATGAAAGTACGAATGCAGGTAAATAGTTGGTAGAGTTCGTCACAAAGTAACTAGAAATACGCGGTACGTTGAAATCACCGCCATAAATGCTGTAATAACATCGTCCTTCTGGAATATCTCCACGGGTTTCATCGTCTTCACAGGTTTCTATGGCTTCCTCAACCGTATCTAAAAAGCTAACAGTACTGAAACCAGCAACCTGTAGATTTTGATTCACAGCGCGAGCTGAAGAGAAGCCACCTAGCGTATCATCAACCGCTGGAATAATTTTAGTTCCGCTTGTGGTTTGCACAAACGCTTGCTGTGGCAACTCAGAGTAGGTGTAATTGATGGTGTCGCCATCTTCGTTTTCGTATTCGTCCAGAACAACAACGCCTGGAGAATCACCTACAATAAAGTTACCGCTTACGCTGTCTCTGCCGCCAGCTTCTACAGATTGGGTGTAATCATCGAATTTATCAGTAACTTCATCTAAACCAGGCACCAAGTCTATATCAGTAGTATCAGTTGAATAGGTTCTGAAGCTCGCGAGCTTCTGACCGATATTACTATCTTGGTTTGTAAGAAGAAAGTTGACGACTAAGGTGTAATCAGCATCAGTAAATACACCTTGTAGTGCATCATCTTCATCTTCTAGTGTCCCTGAAAACGTAGTAAAGAAACTGGTGTCATCTACTAGCTGATCCAAATCAACAGGTGGGTTAAATTCTAGCTGCACCATTGATAGCATTTTGCCGGTATTATCAATTGAACGAGCGAAGGTATTTTGACCAACATCCTGCAAAGGAAGTGGTGTCACGGTGTAGGTTTCGGCCACTGCCGAAACACTACCTGTTGCCAACAGAACGGCGACGGCAAGCTGAGTTCGTTTCATCTAAAATCCTATTTACTGCTGATTATCTTCCAGCATACTTTCTAATTCATCCCAGCGCGCATACTTCTGGGATAAGGCTTGTTCTTTCTCTGCTAACAGAGCTAAGGTTTTTGCAGTTTCATCGTTCCCTTTTTTAAAGAATTCAGGGTCGTTAACTAACAACTGCATTTCAGCTAATTCATTTTCATACTGCTCAATATCTGCAGGCAGCGATTCAAGTTCTCGTTGATCTTTATATGATAACTTTTTCGTCTTACGGGGAGAAGACTTAGCACTAGGACTATTCGAACTTAAATTAGTTTCATTCTTTACTTTGGCTTTTTCGTCTTTAATCACTTGTTGACGTTTAGCATTCTGATCTTTGTACCAGCTCTCTACATCTGTGAAGCCACCAATGAATTCCCGTAAGAAGCCCTCGCCTTCAAATACAACGCAACTATTGGCAACATTATCAACGAATTCCCTATCATGACTTACAAGTAAAACCGTGCCAGCATACTCATTTAACAGGGTTTCCAGCATCTCTAGCGTTTCAACATCAAGATCGTTTGTTGGCTCATCGAGTACAAGCAAGTTACTGGGCTTAAGCATTAACTTGGCCAACATTAGCCGGTTCTTCTCACCACCAGACAGTGACTTCACAGGTGCATTCACCCGTTCAGGTGAGAACAAATAATCTTGTAAATAGCTGATAACGTGTCTTGGATGCCCGTTAACCATAAGGTCACGTTTACCATCACCTACAGCATCAATCACTGTTTGTTCCAAATCTAAGCCATGGCGATGTTGGTCAAAGTAAGCCACTTCAAGATTAGTGCCTTGCTTACAGTTACCTTTATCGGGTGCTAGTTCACCTAATAACAACTTAATCAGGGTACTTTTCCCGCTACCATTAGGGCCGACTAAAGCAAGTTTATCGCCACGTAATACATTAAGGTTTAATCCCTTCACAATTTGATTACCGCCAATGGCGTAATCTAAATCGGTGACTTCAAACACCATTTTGCCCGAGCGTGTACCTTGATGCTGGTTTACTACCGCATTACCTTGTACTGCGCGCCTTGCTTTACGTTCGTCACGCAGTTTTTTTAATGCACGTACTCGGCCTTCGTTACGGGTACGACGGGCTTTTATGCCTTGGCGGATCCATACTTCTTCTTGCGCCAGTTTCTTATCGAATTCGGCGTTATGGGCAGCTTCAACTTCAAGGTCTTGCTGCTTTTTCTCTAAATAGGTTTCGTAATTACCTGGGTAACTGGTTAATCCGCCACGGTCTAAATCCACAATACGGGTTGCCATATTACGAATAAACGCCCTATCGTGGCTTACAAACACAATGGCGCCGTTATAGTTAGATAAACTGCTTTCCAACCAGCGAATCATTTCGATATCTAAGTGGTTAGTGGGTTCATCAAGTAACAATAAATCGGGTGAACGAACCAACGCCCGTGCAAGTGCCGCTTTACGGCGCCATCCACCAGATAAGGTGGACAATGAAATATCAGGCTCTAGTTTGAGCATGGTAAGCGTTTGTTCTATTTGCTGCTCAAATTGCCATGCATCACGGGCCTCTAGGGTTTCCTGTAAGGTTTGTAGGCGATTTAAGTTAGCTTCACTAGGGTCTTCAGCCACTAGCTTGGTCTGATGGTGATAGGCTTTAATGGTGTCGCCTACATCTGCTAGCCCTTCAGCAACGTAATCGAAAAGCGTCACGTCTGTGGTTTGCGGCGGATCTTGCTCTAATCGAGCAATAATGGTGTCGCTTTCTATAATGCGCTGTCCGTCATCGGCAATCACATCACCTGAAATCACCTTCATTAAGGTAGATTTACCACTGCCATTTCGGCCTACTAAACACACACGCTCTTTGGGCTGAACAATTAGTTCAACGCCATCTAACAAAGGGGGGTTGCCGTAGATAACAGTGATGTTCTTTAACTGCAAAATGCTCACTGTAAGAATGTCTCCAATGCGTTGGTATCAAATGGCCAGCCAATTTCGGCGCCATTGTCTTCCCGTTTCAATACAGGAATGCGAGCACCGTATAAATGATACAAATCGGTGCTATTACGAATATTTACTTTTTCGACGTTTAACGAAGAAAACTGCTGCGTATTAGCCAACTCAATGTCGGCTAAATCGCACAAACTACACTGTGGTCCCGTGTAAAACACTATTTTCATAACGCTTCGCTTGATAATGCTTCTTTTAATAAAGCATCTCTCGATAACGACAAGATCCAGCACTTATGAATATTTCCGCGGCGAGAAAAGTCTTCGGGTATGGTTTCTTGAGTAATATTTTCAATAGTGAAACCTAAGGCTTGTAATGCCTCTTCATCTAACTTAAACCCGCGTTTATTGTTAGAGAAAATTAACGTACCGCCATCGTTTAAGCAGTTTCTGGCATTCGTTAGCATAGTAACGTGGTCGCGTTGTACATCCCATGTGCTTTGCATACGCTTAGAATTTGAAAATGAAGGTGGATCGATAAATATTAAATCGTATTTACCTTTATGATCGCTTAACCACGATGTACAGTCAGCTTGAACAAAAGCATGTGGCCCATTTAGTTTATTAAGCGCCACATTCTTTTTCGCCCAGTCTAAATAGGTGTTAGACATATCAACGGTAGTGACTGACTTCGCACCGCCTTTAGCTGCAAACACAGACACACTACCGGTATAAGCAAATAAGTTAAGTACGTCTTTACCTTTGGCAAGCTGCATAACTTTTTGACGAGTGTTTCTATGATCTAAAAACAAACCAGTATCTAAATAATCGGTCAAGTTCACCAATAAGCGCGCACCGTTTTCGTACACTTCCATCATGGTGCCAGACTGGTTAATTTTTTCGTACTGCTTAGTGCCTTTTTGTTGGCTACGTACTTTTAGTACGATTTGCTTAGGTGACACACCAGTAACAGTAGGCAAATAAAGTAAAACTTCCTGCAAACGCTTACGGGCTTTGTCTTCCGACACAGTTTTAGGCGGTGCGTACTCTTGCACGACTAGCCAGTCACCGTACCTATCAATCGCCACGTTATAATCGGGCAAGTCGGCATCGTAAATACGATAACAGTTAGTATCAACTTTGTTGATCCAACCTTTCATTTTCTTAAGATTTTTCTTTAAGCGATTGGCGAATTCGTGGTTCGACGCATCTTCAGTAAACTGAACTGTGTTCTCTTCGCTTAACACATAGTTCACTAAACGGCACTCTAGCTTACCGTTGTTCATACCGTAGTCTTTGGTTGCGCGAAGTTTTAACACACGCAATAAGTCTCGGTTGCTGCTAAGCAATGAAACGTGCCAACCTTTCCATGCTTCTTTAAAGCGCTTACCCCATTCACTGAAAAGCGGAATAAGGGCGGTTAGTTCACCTAAACGCTCACCGTAAGGTGGGTTAGACACCATGTAACCTGGCGTTGCAACCGGCGGTGACGACTTAGTGGCGTCTTGGTTGCTGAATTTAATATCGTTAAATACGCCTGCGTAGTCAGCATTGTCTTTGGCTATGGCAATCATTCTGCGGTTGTAATCGGCAGCAAAAATTTCGCTTTTACTTTCTGTTTGGTTCGCAATGGCATCATTGACTAATGAATCCCAGTAAGCGGCATCGTGGCTTAGCCATTTACTAAAGCCCCAATACTCACGCTTTATGCCTGGGGCAATATTACGTGCCATAAAAGCTGCTTCAATTGCAATAGTACCCGAGCCACACATCATGTCAGCAAGAGGTTTGTCCATGTTTTCAGTCCAGCCACTGCGCATTAGCATGGCACAGGCAATGTGTTCTTTAAGTGGTGCGTCACCCGTTTCTTGACGATATGAACGTTGGTGCAAACTTGCACCGGCCATATCAAGTCCAATAATCACGTTATCTCGTTGAAGTCTGGCGTACACGGGGAAATCTGGCATTTTGCGCTCAACCGACGGGCGAGCTTGGCCTTCTTCTACGAATTGGTCAACAATGGCATCTTTAATTCTTACCGCGCCGAATTGGGTGTTCTTAATTTCGTAGTTAGTACCAATAAATTGCACTGACAACGTATGGCGAGATTCCATATGCATCTGCCAATCAATATCCATGGCTGTCTTATACAATTCTTCAGCATTGCCTGCCTTTCCTGTGCCTAAGATCCAAATAACACGGTTGGCTAAGCGAGACCAAAGACAAAGCTTGTAAGCGTCTTCTTTGCTTCCTTCAAACTGCAACATGCCCGGAGACTGTTTAATTTCTGCATCTGGGCACAAATTGAGTATTTCTTGCTTAAGGAGTTCGTCAAGACCGCGGCTGGTTGTTGCCAGAATAGTATTCATTCAATTACCTGATAGAGCGTGTGTTTATTAACACACGCTTGAGTGTATAAAACTGTAATGTGTCGCTTTGGCTAATTATAGCGCTTTTACAATGCGTTTAACGAGGTCGGGCCCCTGATAAATGAACGCAGAGTATACCTGAACTAGTGATGCTCCTGCATCTAAACGTGCTTTTGCGGTTTCAGGAGAATCGATACCGCCCACACCTATGATAGGAATGGCTCTATCAAGGGCACTAGATAGCTTTTTCGTTACGTTCAGGCTCATGTCAGTTAAGACAGAACCGCTCAAACCGCCCATTTCATCAGCATGCTTTAACCCTTGAACGGCATCACGAGACAGCGTGGTATTAGTAGCAATAACGCCATCCATTTTGCTGGCGAGTAACGATTGCGCAATACTTTGTATTTCACCATCTGATAAATCTGGTGCAATTTTAATAAATAGCGGTACGTATTTACCGTGAGTTTGCGTCAAGGTTTCTTGCGCTGCTTTAAGGCCTACCAATAACGCATCTAGCGCTTCACCATACTGAAGATTTCTAAGCCCAGGAGTATTGGGTGAAGAAATGTTAATAGTCACATAACTGGCGTAAGGATAAACCTTGCTCAAACAAATAAGATAATCATCAAGTGCCTTAGCATCATCAGTATCTTTATTTTTACCAATATTGATGCCAATGGGCCCTTTAAACTGGGCTTTTTTCACTTGAGAAACTAAGTGGTCAACGCCTTTGTTGTTAAAGCCCATTCGGTTAATGATGGCCTGTTTTTCAGGAATACGAAATAACCGAGGCTTAGGGTTACCGGCTTGTGGGCGAGGCGTAACCGTACCAATTTCTACGAAACCAAACCCCATTTCGGCAAATGCATCTATACAATCACCATTTTTGTCTAAGCCTGCCGCCAAACCCACAGGATTATCAAAGGTTATACCTGCAATCGTGACTGGCTTTTTAATTGTTGTGGTGCTGTAAGCCCACTTCAACGGCGTGTGTTGCGTTTTATTTAACCAGTTGATAGTAAAATCATGGCTTTTTTCGGGTTCGCATTGAAGCAACAGTTTTTGCACTAATGATTGCATAGGTGTTTGTTTTCGCTTGTGTTTGGTATAAAAAAGCCCTGTTTCACAGGGCTTCGTCATTTTTGATAGCGTGTATTCTAATGGCTAGACTTCACGCTTAAAAGCATCAATTCACGTAATGCGACAGAAAATTTCGCAAATTCGTGGGTTGAGCTGGTCTTAAACTCTGACATCATATGATACCAGCGTTTCAACAACACTTGGTTGCTCTGCATCCAATCTTCCAAAATTTTGTCTGCATCGCTAGCCTCTGGGTTTATTTGAAGAAGATTAGCGGCTATGGAACGCTGCTGCCAATCCAATTCTTCCCGGTAAGACGCACGGGCGAGTGCTTGCCAATGGTTACTGACGGCCTGATTATTAATTTGATCTAAGAACCAATGCAACTCAAGTTTAGAGCCAAGCTGGAAGTACAAACGAGCAACAACATCAACGGTATGTTTTTCAGCGGCAACAATGTGTGCTAAGTCGAAACTCGAGAACATATTTGAGAAGCTCGCTACTTGATACGCAATATCCTTCGGTACATCTTGAGCTACGTAAGTGCTTGTTTTTTCTTCCAGCTGTGAGTATTCAGCTTCTACCAAGTAGTTCTGCAGATTCTTAGATAACGTATTAAAAGTTTCACGGTAGCTCGCAATAGCCTCTTCAATCGACAAGGCTTTATTACCATGCCTAATATACCAGCGTGCGGCGCGGCGCATAATGCGGCGAGCTTCATCTAGCATCTTAAGCTGTAGCTTAGCGGAAATAACGTTATCTAAGTCTTCAATACGACTCCATAGCGTTTCCATATCAAAAATACCGTGCACAATGGCGTAGGCATTGGCAATGTCATCTACGCTCGCGCCGGTTTCTTCTTGAATACGGAACATAAAATTAAGGCCCATATCATTAACCATATTATTAGTTAATTTAGTGGCAATAATTTCACTTCTAAGTGGGTGCTGTTGCATATGTGTACTGAACTTCTCACGTAACACTTCAGGGAATGCTTGAAGCAGCAATTTACCGTGGTAAGGGTTATCAGTGATTTCTGGAATATTCAGTGCATCTTTTAACACCATTTTTCCATAGGCAATCAAAACACTAAGTTCAGGTCGAGTCAGACCACGATCTGACGCCACTCTATCGGAAATTTCATCATCGCTGGGGATGAACTCAAGCTCTCTGTTAAGTTGCCCTTCACGCTCTAAACCGTGAATAAAGCGAAGCTGTTCTTTCAATAAGCTTACGCCTGACATCTCTGTAATCGAAATAGATTGAGTTTGACGATAACAATCTTTAATCACAATACGGGATACGTCGTCGGTCATCTCGTGTAGTAAGTTATTACGCTGTTTAACCGTAAGCTCGCCGTCGTTTACCACGCTGTTAAGCAAGATCTTGATATTCACTTCGTTATCGGAACAATCAACACCACCTACATTATCGATAAAGTCAGTGTTTACACGACCGCCGGAAGCAGCATATTCAATTCGCCCTAGCTGTGTTAAGCCTAGGTTACCGCCCTCGCCTACAATTTTAGCTTGTACGTCTTTACCATTTAAACGTAAGTCGTCATTGGCTCTGTCGCCCACTTCCGCATGAGACTCTTTAGAGCTCTTAACATAAGTTCCGATACCACCATTCCAAAGCAAGTCCACAGGCATTTTTAAAATGTTATGGATAAGTTCGTTTGGCGTCATCGTCATTTGACGGGTACCTAACCACTTCTTCATTTCTGGTGTGAGCTTAATCGATTTCGAAGAACGGCTGAAAATACCGCCACCTTTTGAAATCAATTTTGAATCATAATCTTCCCAACTTAACCGTGGGTTTTCGAACAATCTAGCGCGCTCTTTGTAACTTGCTGCTGCATCTGGATCGGGATCGAAGAAGATATGTAAATGGTTAAACGCCGATATTAATTTGGTGTGCTTAGATAAAAGCATGCCGTTACCAAATACGTCACCCGCCATATCACCCACACCCACCGCAGTGAATTCTGTGGTTTGACAATCGATACCGATTTCACGGAAGTGACGTTTAACAGACTCCCATCCGCCACGGGCAGTGATACCCATTTTCTTATGGTCATAACCGACGCTGCCGCCTGAGGCAAACGCATCGCCTAACCAAAAGCCAAATTCATCAGCAATACCGTTAGCGATATCAGAGAAGGTAGCGGTGCCTTTATCCGCCGCTACAACCAAATACGGGTCATCTTCATCTAATCGCACCACATCTTTAGGTGGCACTACCTCACCGTTTACAATGTTGTCTGTGATATCAAGCAAACTGGTGATAAAGGTGCGATAGCACGCCTGGCCTTCAGCCTGAATCGCTTCTCTGCCTTCGCCAACGGGGAGCTTTTTACAAACAAACCCACCTTTGGCACCAACAGGCACAATCACCGTATTTTTTACTTGCTGTGCTTTTACTAAGCCTAAAATTTCAGTTCGGAAATCTTCTTGGCGATCTGACCAACGAAGTCCTCCACGGGCTACCTTTCCGCCGCGTAAATGCACACCCTCTAAACGTGGGCTATAAACAAAAATTTCGAATTTAGGCAGGGGTAACGGCATATCAGGGATCATTTCAGGCAGCATCTTAAATGACACATAAGATTTTTCATTGCCTGCTTCATCGGGCTGATAGAAGTTGGTACGAAGGGTTGCCGACATCATATCTAAATAACGACGTATAATTCTGTCGTCATCTAAATTACTCACGCTGTCTAACTGAGTCTTAATATTCTCAAGTAACGCTTCTTCTTTTTTCGCGCTACGTTTTTTCTTCGGATTAATGCGCTGGTCGAAAAACTCCACGAGCAAGCGGGCAATATCAGGGTAATTAGCTAACGTATTCGCAATGTAATCACGACTGAATGAGCTGCCGGTTTGACGCATGTATTTTGCGTACGCACGTAAAATAGTGACTTTACGGCCGGTTAAATTAGCACCCAAAATTAAGCGGTTAAATGCATCGTCTTCTAAGTCGTTATTCCATACTTTCGCAAAGGCATCTTGGAATAAGGTTTGAGCACGCTCCATGTCAAAGTGTTGGCCACTTTTATGTAACATGGTGAAGTCCATCACCCAGTTTCTAAAACCATCTGGGCAGGTAATCTTGTACGGGCTTTCATCGATTACGCGCAAACCGAAGTTTTCAAGCATAGGCAGTACGTCAGAAAGATGGATAGGCTCAGCACGATGGAACAACTTAAGCTTCACTACTTGGCTGTCAGACTGCTCTTCTTGTGGACGGTAAAACAGCATGTCGAGAGTATGATCATCATCTAACTGTTCAATTTTGCCAATATCAACAAGGGCATCACCCGGTAAGTTCTGTTCCATATAGCTACGGGAAAACGCATTGCTATATTTACGCTCAAGGGCTTTACCTTGGGCTTCACCGTGTGCCGCTGAAATAGATGAAGCCAGTCGATCGCTCCATGTTTTAGTCAGCTCAATAATATTGCGTTCTATTTCCTTCACATCAAATTCCGCGTTGTTGTCGTTGACCCTAGCAATGTAATGCGTGCGCGCATACACAGATTCAGAAAAGAACGTAGTAAATTCAACTTCTTCTTTAGCACCTAACGACGCTTTTAGTAGCGCTTGGGTGTCTACACGTAATTGCGTGTTATAACGCTCACGAGGTACAAATACCATACACGAGAAGAAGCGCCCAAATACATCTTTGCGAATAAATAAGCGTGAAATACCCCGCTCTTGCATCTGGAATATGCCCATCACGATTTGCGCTAACTCTTCCGCTGGTGTTTGCAGTAGCTCATCACGAGGGTAGGTTTCTACAATATTAACGAAGGCTTTAAAGGCATGGGTACCGGGTTCATAGCCAGATAAATCGCAAATACGCTGAATTTTTTCCCTCAACATAGGAAGCTGCGTCACACTTTGATTATAGAAAGACGCAGAATAAAGACCAAGGAAGCGGTGCTCACCCACAACTTGACCGTCTTTGTTAAACGCTTTCACGCCAACATAATCCATATAAGCAGGACGATGAACACGAGCACGCGAATTAGTTTTGGTCAAAATTAACGGACTTTGACTTAGTGCCTCTGCTCTTGCACTGGCCGGTAATTTCGACAACAGGCGCTCTCTGTCGTTAATAGAGTTCTTTAATAAACCTAAGCTCGTATCGTTAGACGGAATCCAGCGATGGTCGCCTTCTATGGCCTTCACTTCGTAATAACGATAACCCATCATGGTAAAGTTGTGGTCGCTTAACCATTGTAAGTAAGCTTTAGTTTGTTTCTTTTCATCAGCAGACACGGGCCAGTTTAGCTTTGTACTGTCTTTAACCACCGTTTCTAACTTAGTGGTCATTTCTTGCCAGTCTTTCACCGCCAACGACACTTCGTCTACGACTGAGTGTAATTCTTTAGTTAATTCATCAATGTCTTTTTTCGCACTTTGATGGTCAACCTCGATAAAAATTACGGTTTCTTTTCTGGCATTTTCAACGGTCTTGCCAGGCTCTGCAAATTCCGCCACTTGGTTTTTATTATTTCGCTTTATTCCAATTGGGCTATGCAAAAATAAATGCGCAGTAATATTTAATCGGTTGAGTGACATACGAACCGAATCTACAAGAAACGGCATGTCTCTAACAATTATTTCAACAATGGTATGGCTTGAGTGCCAACCATGTTTTTCTATTTCTGGGTTGAAAACTCGAATGTAGGGAGCTGAATTATCAAATTTAGCAAGCCCATTCCATAAGCTTAAAGTGGCGCCATATAGATCGCTGTCGTTACGATCTTCTAAGTCATCACTTGAGATATTTTTATACAACAGGCGTCCGAATTGCTGCACGAGTGACTTCTGCTGGGCATCCACCTTTTTTTCAATGAGTGCAAATACATTATCTAGCAGTACTGAGTGTCGCTGTGAGGTGACTGTCATTAGTTAACCTTATAAATGTCGTAAGTGCTAAGTTGCGCGGCTATTTTCGCTAAAACTGAGAGGTATTAAAAGCCCCTTTTTAACCTTATATTAACAGCATAGATAACTATGCAAAAAACGCCTATAAAAAAGGGCCTTACGGCCCTTTTTTATGATTAGCTATGCAAAAATATTATGCACCGGGGTCGTTTCGATTCCACCACAAGAATCTAGCCAGTGCTGGAAGTACGATAATTGCACCTAACATATTCACCACGAACATAAAGGTCAACAAAATACCCATATCCATTTGGAACTTAAGTGAGGAGAATACCCAAGTGCTCACACCTATTGCCAAGGTAATACCAGTAAATAATACCGCACTACCACGCTCTTTTAGCGCAGCCAAGTAAGCTTCTTGTACCGTCGCTCCTTGTTTAAGCATAAGGCTCTTCGTCGATAAGATATAAATACCATAGTCAACACCGATACCCACACCTAGCGCAATAACTGGCAAGGTTGATACCGTAAGACCAATTTGCAGATACGTCATTAGCGCTTGTGCTAAAACAGATACAACATACAGCGGAATAACTACCACTAAGGTTGCACGTATAGAACGGAAGCTAATTAAGCATAGGGCGATAACGGCACCAAAGACGTAAACCATCATTGGATCTTGTGCAGCCTCTACCGCTTCGTTCGTCGCCGCCATAACCCCTACTGGGCCTGACGCAAGACTAAACGACATATCATCAGTCTCATACTCAGTACGGAAGTCTTTCACTGCATCTACCACTCGAGAAATGGTTTCTGCCTTGTGATCTTCCATAAACAGAATAATCGGCATGACGGAACAATCACCATTTAATAGGCCAGACGAAGTAGGCACACGAGAAATAGCTTGTACTAAGGTTTGTTGGTTACGAGGTAGAACCTGCCATTTAACATTACCTTCGTTATAACCCGCATTCACTATCTTAGCTACAGATGCTAACGATACAGCCGATTGCACCCCTGGAACGTTCTCCATTTTCCACTGGAAATCATCCATTGCTTTCATGACGCTGTGAGACGTACAAGCTTCAGGTGTGGTTTCCACCAAAATAGAAATGTAATCCACTGTGACTTCATACTTGTCGGTAATCAAGAAGGTATCTTGGTTATAACGTGAAGACTCATGAAGCGCTGGTGCGCCGGCATGCAAATCACCTATCTTCATGTTTTGTGCTTGGTAGTGCCCAAAACCGAATAATATGGCGGTAACGATTAAAATAACGGCTGCTGGCTTTTTACGTGAACACGCAGAAATAATTGCCCAAAAGCGGGAGTTACTATTTTCTTTACCTGCAAACTTGTCTACGTACTTCTTATCAAGTTTTAAGAAGCTCATGAGTACTGGCAACAGCATTAGGTTGGTGAGGATAATAACCGCAACACCCATACTTGCTGTAATCGCTAGCTCACGAATAATACCTATATCGATAACCAATAAGGTCATGAAACCGACGGTATCAGAAAGTAAGGCTATGCCCCCTGGTATCAACAAGCTTCTAAACGCCGCCATAGACGCACGTTTTGCACCTATTCCTGTTACCGCACGTTTTTCTACCGCGTTAATCATTTGCACGCCATGACTTACACCAATAGCGAAAACTAAGAACGGCACTAGGATGGACATAGGATCCATTCCAAAACCTAACGAAGTCAGTAGACCTAACTGCCAGATAACGGCAATAACAGAACACAGTAACGGCAATATAGTAAGCATGATACTGCGAGAGAAGAAGTACACCATGATGGCTGTTATCGCGATAGCAATAGCGAAAAACAACAATACGTCTTTCGCTCCATCGGCCACATCACCAATCATCTTGGCAAAGCCGATAATATGAATAGAAATATTTTCGTTTTCATACTCGCCGCGAAGTTGCTCTTCAAGCTCAGCGGCTAACGCAAGTGTATTTAACGGTTCACCCGTTTGTGGGTCGATATCCAGTAACTGTGCTGTCACCATGGCACAGCTATAGTCGCTGGCTACCTGACGACCAACAATATTGGCTTTTTCAATATTCGCAGCCACTAAGTCTAACGCAGCTGGGTTTGCTGAATTGAAGTCCGCTGGAATAACCGGCCCGCCAGCAAATCCGCCCTCAACAATTTCAGTAAAGCGGGTAGAAGGAGAAAACAGTGAAATAACGAGAGAACGGTTCACACCATTTATGAAAAATAATTGGTCGTGTACGTTCTTTAACGTATCAAAAAAGTTTTGATTGAATATATTGTCGTTCTTATCACAAACAGAAACTAAGATATTGTTCGCACCACCGAAATCTTGGCGATGTTCAATATAGGTTTTCATGTACTCATGATTAAGCGGAATATTTTTTTCAAAACCAGCATCAAGTCGCATTTGCGATGCTTGAAAGCCTAAAAATACAGTTGCGATAGCAAAAAGGGCTACCACCAATTTACGGTTAGAGAAAACAAGATGTTCAATGAAATGGGTCATAAAAGCGAAACCACCCTACTTTGTATTTAGCGTTTTTATACCATTCGCGGTAACAGCTATGGTGTGGCCATTAAAGCTAACGGCATTTAACATGGCAGCTTTATCTTCAACCTGTGTAACTGTAATACCTTTTGCAGGTTCGCAGTTTGCAGGGTTTGCGTATGGATCGTGATCACTGACGGGAAGCGGACGAGTGGCTGACACCATCATACCGTTGTTACCCATGGCAACCACCGTGTCGTTATCGGACAGTAAAATTGAATTTAACGTACTGGTTGAACAAGAATTTACGTATTCCCATTCACCTTGGTCACGCAAAACAAAAATATTTCCGCGAAGGCCTACAGCCAGTAGCGTTGATTCATCAAGCGCTCTAATATCGAAAAATGAGCCTGTGTAATCAACTTCAAAACGTTCCCAGTTTTTCCCCATATCGTCGCTGCTAGCTAATAAACCCGCTTCTCCAGCAAGGTATAGCTTTTCGCCATCGCGTGTTACACGATTTAAATGAGGTAAAATAGATTCTAATTCTTGCTGATAAAACGCTTCGTCTTCTTCTCTGACGCTTTCCAAATATTCACGATCGTATGGGTCTAGTAAACTAGCATGACGCTCAGTTTCCCAACTTTTCCCGCCATCAGTGGTACGGTAGAAAAGGCCATAAGCGCCAGCAGCAATGCCGTGACTTTCATCAAAGAATAGTACATCTAAAAATGGACGTTGAAGCTCGGGCTGAACATTCTGGATTTCCCAGCTTTGGCCCTTGTCTGAGGAGTGAATGATGGTGGCATCATGGCCTACCGCCCAAATATTATCGCCCACTACCGTCGTTGCAGTGAGTGTCGCTTGGGTGGGTACGGCAACTTGATTAAAAGCCGTTCCATCTTCTGAAATAAGAATATGACCGCGTTCTCCGACAACAACGACAAATTTATCAGCGTCAATATCTAGCAAAACTGACTGTTCAACTAAGGGTGCAATATAGGCATCTTCTGCTGAAGCAGTTACGGAGTAATTTGCTGCGAGTGCTGCAGTTATGCACGCTGCAATGGTTTTTTTCATGATTAACCATTCTCCCTAAAATTTAATTGTCTGAAAACAAAAACGGTTGGCACTGCCAACCGTCTTAACACAAAACGCTTAGCGTTTACCTTCTCGTCGTAACGCCTGAGGCGTAAACTCTACGTCTCTTGGACGAATAGAGAAGTCATACATGGCTTCTTCATTATCAAGACCGATGGCCAAGTAACGGCGAGAGTTTAAGTCGTAATAGGCATCTAGGGTTGACCACTGTGTAGGTACTTCATAGTAGTTCACTCCATAAGCTACACCAACACGGTACAACTCGCCACGATTATCATACATATCAGCAACTTGAATTTGCCAGCTGTCTTCATCGATGAAGAATACGCGTTTTTGATAAATGTGACGGAAGCCTTCTTTCAACGTGGCTTCAACCACCCAAACACGGTGCTTTTCCCAACGCGTTAAATCAGGGTTAACGTGGTTAGCATGAAGAATCTCATCGTAACTTACGTTATCTGAATGCAGTGCATAGTTGTTATAGGCTACAAACATCTCTTGTTTACCAACAAGTTTCCAGTTGTAACGGTTAGGAGAACCGTTGAACATATCGAAGTCATCGGTAGTACGCAGACCATCTGCCGCAGTTCCTGGCGTGTCGTAAGCAATGTTAGGTGCTAAACGTACACGGCGCTGACCTGTGTTATAGGTCCAGGCTTTACGTGGCTCTTTAACTTGGTCTACGGTTTCGTGTACTAGCAAAGCAGTACCTGCCAAACGTGCTGGCTTAGTCACTTTTTGCTTGAACATGAACAAGATATTTTCTTCAGTTAGCTTTTCAGGTGTAGCACCCTCTTCAGCATACTTAATCATTAATTGTTCATCAAAACCGATAACGTTGTAGTCACCAGATGTTGTAACCGCAGCTTGCCCACCGTTACGTTCTACCGCAGCACCGCGATAACGTAAGATATGGTTCCAAATCGCTTCCATACCTGTTTGAGGCATTGGGAAAGGAACACCTAATACAGCGCCTTTTATGCCGTTTCCGTCATCCAGTAATTCTGCGCTAGTCGCATTAACCTTAGTCGCATCATAAATTGCTTGCGGGTTAGATGCTGAACGACGGGTCTGATATACCGGCATGCGGTAAGTATCAGGGTACGCTTCGAACAACTTTTTCTGACCTTCAGAAAGGAAATCAGCATATTCTTTATAGTTCGATGCCGTTATCTCAAATAACACCTTATCTTCTGGAAAAGGGTTCGGATGGTGATCGCCTACAGAATAACCTTCAGGTGCTGATGTGATACCGCCTGTCCATGCTGGAATACTTCCATCAGCATTCGCAGCTTGTATAGCACCCATTGGGGTTAATTCACCGCCTAGTTTTTTGGCATCTTCTTCAGAAACCTTAGCGTGAACACTTGCACCAGTTAGAGCCATTGAAAGCGCTGTTGCAATAATTCCTATTTTTCTAATCATATACATCACTCTTTAGATTGAATACTTGATGTTAAACGAAATAAAATCTCTGTCTGACAATGCGTTAGTGGTACCAACGCCGCCCCAGAATGCACTATAAGAGGCTGTTGCTGACCACTTGCTTAAGTAGTCGAACGTTAATGCCAGTGCCGCAGATTTAACATCTTCGGTGAAAACATAGAGAGGATCTGGTGTTGTACCCTCTACATCATGAGAGAACGTAGCACGAGCTCGAAGGTTTACGCCGGCCATAATGTCGTTCCAATCAGCCACCGCCAATAATCGATAACCCCAAGCATCATCAGTAGCAAATGGGTTAGTTTCTGGACCATCGGAAAGACCAATGTGTAGACCTTCACGATTATTGCCGCTTGCTGTAGGTTCAAGCGACGGTGTACGTGCTGTACCTGGTGCATTTAAGCGAATAACGTTTGGATCTGGCATATCAACAATATTGACATAACCTAGTTCACCTAATAGTACGAAGTTATCCGCACCAAACTTAGGACCGTAAACGTGAGAAGCCGTTAACTGCATTTGCCATGTGTCTGAAAACAAGAAACCTTCCGCAGTTTCGCCTGGCCCAACATCTCTGCCAATGTTTCCTAACTGAGAAATACCGTCTAAATCTGGACGAAGACCCGCGTTAGCAAGTTGCTGGGGCATACCCATATAGAGTAGCTCAACATCGTCAATTTGCAGCGGTTCATCAACACGGTAAGCAAATTCACCGGCTAAAGCGGTTGTGCCAACGTTAGTATTGAAGCTTACGCCATACAATTTAATATCTTCTGGATAATAGAACTCAGATTGGGTGAATGCACCCAGTTCAGTAATGTTATCGCGGGTTACTTCATTGGTTGCAATGAAGGCTAAATCCGATGCAATACCTTCTGAAGTAAAGTCAGAAGTTACACCTGAGATAAGTGGACGTTGGCTATGGTAGTTAATGTGGTAGAAACTGATTTCAGATTCATTCAACGCTTCAGCGAACCAAGTTACACGTAAACCGTATTGACCCTGGTCGTCGGCATCTCTATGCGCTTCGTCAGAATAGCCACGAATAGCCACTTTGGTTGGGTACGCTAAGTATGCAGAAGCAATATCTGCAGAATTACCGCCGGCACGTAACATATCGCCATAGCCGTTAAGTGCAGTTAACAAATGGTCTAAATCGATATCAGGGTTACCACTGAAACCTAACTGGACGTTTTGACGCTGACCGCCCTCGCCCGCAAAGTCGTTACCAGCAAAGTAACTTCCAGAAACAGGCAACCAACTGCGTTCCCATTCATATTGATAGTAACCCGACACACTTAATGTATCGCTTAGTCCTAATGAGGCATAAACCATACCCACTGGAATAAATACTTCTTTAAGTTCAGCACCTGGTGCACGAGCACGGGTAACGTCTACTGGGTTTGTGGTATTGATACCGTGTTGGATGAAAGTACTTTCACCCCAACTGATAACTTGACGACCTACACGAAGGGTTAACGGCTTATCGCCAATCCACCAATCGCCATAGAAGAAGGCATCATAAAGACGCACGTCGGTACATAATAAATCTTCTGCTTCTGGATCTTGGCAGTGATCGTATTGAACACCGGTGATGGCATTTGAATTAGGACGGTCACCATCCATTTGTTCAAAGTCGTAAAACCAGAAACCACGTGCGAAGAAACCGAAATCGCCAAAATTAATATCTAACTCATGGTTTCCTGAAATTTGTGTTGCAAATGCATCACCTGGATCGTGAGATAAATTTCCTAAGTCGCCATTGGTTGAATAACCGCCGTCAGCTAACGCCCAAACGTCGCTACTAGGATAAAGTGGATTGAATGCAGCGTGGTAACCTGACCAATCAAACTGTGCATGATTACTATTTCCGATAAGATCGTAATCTCTAGACTCAGTACGAATACTGGTAGCCACTGTGAATGTAGAATCAAGAGAAATGCTAACATCACCTACTTGCCAATTAGCGGCATTAGCAGGAAGTGCGGCAGCACCCAAGAGGGTTAGCACACCTACAGCAACAGGTGACATCTTAAAAGCGCGAGGCTTATTTATCATATTTTTATACTCCCTAGTCGACGCACAAGGCTGCGTGACATCGTGATCAACCATAACGATTAACAAAATGATTACATCATTTTGCCACTTTCGCAAGAAGTAATCGTACCAGTTAACAAAATTTACAACATTAATCGTATCAAATAGTTATTGCTTTGTGGGGACTATAAAAGCAACTTATCCGAAAGGTGTAAGTAATTGGCGGGATCGTAAAAATATACGCACAAAAAGCAACCAAAGGTAAAGGTTGAGGGCTTTAGCGTAACCGTTCGAAGGCTTTAATTTTGTTATTGACGTCTACAATCATGCGAAAACGCCCCACAACACCTTGGGAGGTAATAAACTGTTTTATTCTGGTAGAGGGAACTTGCACGCTAGTGCCATTTTCCGCCACCATAACGACGGTAGGCACAGCACCAGAGTACAGTGCCTCACATTGAATGTAAGGCACATTGACTGAGAAGTAATAAACGGTATCAGTGGCTTGAATGGTTGTCATACGCCAAACTTTTACTCACTTTTTCAAACACATCTTTACTTAAGCCCTTATGATTTAACAATCGACCTAACTGTGCTTTCATCAATGCCTGATGGGGTTCTGCAAACCCTTGCCATTGGATCAGTGGAGTCACAATTCGTGCTGCAACTTGAGGGTTAAGGGCATCTAGCTTGATAAGGTAATCGGTAACAAACTTATACCCTTCCCCATCTAAGTTATGGAAACGTTCGCTGTTATAGAAAGCGAAACTGCCAATAAGTGAACGAACACGATTAGGATTACCCATACTAAATTGAGGATGCTCGCTTAACATAGTGATAGTAGCGAGTATATCTTCACGAGGTTGAGTTGCGTGCAAGGCAAACCATTTATCTAGCACTAACGGATCGTGACGCCATTTTTCTTCAAACTTAGCCATTAAACTTTCAAAGGCTTCTGTGGGTAGTGATTGCGCTGCTTTAAGGGCACCTAGGGTGTCGGTCATATTGTCGGTCATATCGAACTGCGATATCACCAAGTCTTGATGCTGAGGTAATCGAGCCAAATGAGACAACAATACATTTTTGCAGCGGCGAGCATTAACGGCATCTTGCTGGTAACTATAGGCCCGTGTGGCTATACCGTTAAACGCATTTAGAAGTACTACTTCCAACTGGGTAGAAAACTGACGACAAAACGCTTTTCGTGCATCGATGAGTGGTTGCACACTAATATCGCTTCGAGACTGACACAAGGTTTCAAATGAAGGTATTACTAAGCATTCACTTAAAAGCTCAATATTGTCGATTTCGCTGTCTATTGCAGCGCGAATACCCGCCCATATACCACTGTCTATTGTAGCAGTTGGGTTTTCATACAACTCACTGATACAGCGGTTATATAAAGTCTGCATGGCATCCCAACGATTAAATGCATCTTGCGAGTGGGCAAATATAGTAAGTAATGAAGCGGTGTCTAGCTCATTATGTACTTTTACTGGGGCAGAAAAGTTACCAAGTAGTACTGGGGTTAGTTTCTTCGCATCACAGGTGATAGTAATCGTGACTTCAGGTGCATCGACGATGAGTAAGTCGTTCTGAATAATACCACTATCATCACGGTATCGATTACCGTCTTCATCGATAACCTCAAAACCTACAGGAATATACAAAGGAAGCTTTTCGCTTTGATCTGCTGTACTAGGCGTATTTTGCGTTACGGTGAAGGTATGTACATAACCCGTTTCATTGCTGGTAACGTTGTGAGCAAGGGATACTTGCGGTGTACCAGATTGACTATACCAGCGAGAAAACTGCGTAAGATCTAACTCGGTAGCTGATTGCATGGCAGAAACAAAATCATCGCACGTGACTGCTTGGCCATCATGACGACGGAAATATTCGTCCATTCCTTTCCTAAAACCTTCCGGCCCTAAAAGAGTATGGAACATGCGAATTACTTCTGCGCCTTTATCGTATACCGTCACCGTATAAAAGTTATTCATCTCAATAACTTCTTCAGGGCGAATAGGATGGCTCATTGCACTGGCATCTTCTGCAAACTGGTGCTCGCGCATCACACGTACATGCTTAATACGGTTACTTAGCGGCGATGTCATGTCAGCACTGAATTGCTGATCGCGAAACACCGTTAGCCCTTCTTTCAAACTAAGCTGGAACCAGTCTCTGCACGTTACGCGGTTTCCAGTCCAGTTGTGGAAGTATTCGTGAGCGATAACAGCTTCTACATTAAAGAAATCATCATCGGTTGCAGAATCTTGGTCGGCCAGAACAAACTTGCTGTTAAATACATTCAGGCCTTTGTTTTCCATTGCGCCCATATTAAAGAAGTCGACCGCCACAATCATGTATATATCGAGGTCGTATTCCAACCCGAACACGTCTTCATCCCATTTCATGGCACGCTTTAGTGACGCTAAGGCAAATGTACCCTGAGATTTCTTACCTTTGTCGACATATAACTCTAGCGCAACTTCTTTACCGCTGGTGGTGGTATAAGTGTCGGTTAATAAATCGAAGTCGCCTGCCACCAATGCAAATAAATAACAGGGTTTAGGGTGAGGATCGTGCCACGTAACAAAGTGCGTGCCATCAGGGTTTTCACCACGTTCTACCGGGTTACCATTTGATAACAGCATGGGGAACGATTTATCCCCTATGACTTTCACCGTATAGACGGACAATACATCGGGTCTGTCTGGGAAAAAGGTAATGCGCCTAAAACCTTCTGCTTCACATTGCGTACAGTAAGCACCGCCCGAAAGGTACAAGCCTTCTAGTGCTTTGTTGTGTTCTGGGTCGATGTGGTTTTCAATTTCTAATTCAAAATCATCGGCATCTACATTTAGCGTTAACGTTTCATCATCTAAGGTGTAATCACTAAAAGGTGTACCGTTAATATGAACAGAAACAAGTGACAGCTTATTCCCATCTAAGATGAGGGGCTGTTTTTTGTTTCCGTCATTTTTTTCTGTGTCTTTAACCGTATCTTTAGTAAGCGAGCGCTTAACGCTAAGTTTACTCTTTACCACAGTTTTTGTGGGATGTAATGAAATAGTCAGGTCGACTAACGGGATAGAAAAAGCGGGCGGAAGATAATCCGCCCGACGTTTAGCTGTAACTGACATAGAGTCTCCTAAAACAGAAATTCTACGCAACTATTATTGGTTTGCTTCGCCAGGTTGCTTTGCATAATCTGGAGGTGTTAGGCGAAGAATTTTAATTCCTAAGTAGGCGTAGATAATAGCAAGAATTGGGTTTATTACGTTAAAGAACGCATAGAAAACATAGTCGAATGGGTTTACCAACAGCACACTGTGCATATAGGCACCACACGTGTTCCAAGGAATAAGTGGCGATGTTAAGGTTCCGCCATCTTCAAGGCTTCTAGATAGATTTAGTTGGTGCAAACCACGCTTTTCATACTCTTCTTTGTACATGCGCCCTGGCATCACAATAGAGATGTACTGATCGGCCGTTACCAGGTTGGTCGCGAAACACGTAAGAATAGTTCTGCTTACCATATCACCGGCCGACTTAGCGCCTAACAAAATAGCGGATACTGCACGTTTTAATAGCCCTACTCTCTCAAGTACCGCGCCAAACGACATAGCGCAAATAATTAACCATATCGTATTGAGCATAGAAGACATACCGCCACGTGAAAGCAAGCTATTCAAGTTTTCATCAGGGGTTGAGAAACTTACGCCGTCAAACAAGGCCGTCCAAACCACTTTTAATGCACCAATGCTGGCACTGTCGTCAGGGCTTGCCATGCTAGCAACTACATCACTTTGAAATAACACTGCCCATACTGCACCTAATAATGCGCCAATAGACACAGCAGGAAACGCAGGCACTTTCTTAACCGCAAGGGTTAGCAATACAACAAGGGGGACTAATAAATACCAGCTTAAATCGAAAGACTCATTTAACAATAACTGCATTTGTTCGATGCGATCTGCTTTAGCATCACCGCTTTCGCTAAAGCCCAATATTACAAACAAAATAAGCGCTAGAATAAAGCTAGGTACGGTAGTCCAAAGCATGTAGCGAATATGTTCAAATAAATCGGTACCTGCCACGGCGGGTGCTAAGTTTGTGGTTTCAGAAAGCGGAGAAATTTTATCGCCGAAATAAGCACCTGACACAACAGCACCGGCGGTAATTGCAGCAGACATATCCATACCTGCAGCCACGCCCATCAGTGCAACCCCCACTGTAGCGGCGGTAGTCCAAGAACTTCCAATGCTCATAGCAACCACGGCGCAAATTAAGCAGGCGGCAGCATAAAAGAATGAAGGGTTCAATAGCTCTAGACCAAAATAAATAAGCGTAGGAACTGTACCGGCTAACATCCACGTACCAATAAGCGAACCTACGGCCAATAGAATTAAGCACGCACCAAGCGACATTGAGATTCCATCAACAATGCCTTTTTCGATGGTTTTCCAGCTATAACCGTTTTTCATGCCAATAATGGCGGCAAGACCCATTGCCAGTAATAAGGCAATTTGGTTAGGCCCATACGATGAATTATCGGCAAATAAATAAACCGCACTACCCATCATAAGTACAAGGGCTACGATGGGAATAAGCGCGTCAAATAATGAAGGTTCTTTTAATTCTTTAGTCGTTGTCATTTTTATTATTCTTAAGCCTTAAATCAAAAAACTGAGCGGTAAAACATTAGCGCAATAATAACCGGGCAAACAAAGCGTACATACCAAGGCCAAATCTTCCAAAACAAACTTTGCTCTGCGTTTGCATCGCCTTCTTTAAGCTCTGCTAGTATGGCATCTCTGCGCCACACCCAACCGGCAAATATACATAGCGCTAAGCCAAGTAGTGGTTGACTGTACTCAGTGGTAAGGGCAATAACGAACCCAAACAGTGCATTAAAATTAAGAATAATAATGCAACTAAGTACAAAGATAATGGCTGCCATTGTCACTACCGCCTTTTTGCGCACCAAGCCTCTGCTTTCCACCATGTATGCTACAGGTACTTCAAGCATTGATATTGAAGAGGTAACGGCGGCTATCGCCATTAACGCAAAGAACGTGAATGCAACAAACACACCTACCCCGCCAATTGTATCAAACAAGGCCGGCAACACTTTGAAAATAAGCGAATCACCTTGAATTAAGGCCCCCTCTGGCGTAAAGATTTCTACACCATTATGCAGTGCCACATACATGGCTGGAATAATCAGCATACCGGCAATAACGGCTACACCAATATCAACTAACGCAACGGAAGCACCAATGGTGGGCAAATTTTCTTTTTTGCTTAGGTATGAACCGTAAACAAGCATGGTACCCACACCTAATGACATTGAGAAAAAGGCTTGGCCCATGGCATCAATTAATAAGTCGGGGTCGAGGATGCGCGTGAAGTCTGGAACTAAGTACGCGCTCCAACCATCAGAAGCTCCCGGCTGTAAGCTGACATAAATGATCAAGGCTAGGATAAGAAGTACCAGTGTGGGCATTAACCTAACCGACCACTTTTCAATACCTGCCTTAACACCACCCACAACAATAAAAGCAGTTAACGCCATGAAAATAAAACAAAAAATAATGTTACGCGTAACCGATGAGGTTAACAACCAATCACTTGCAGACTGTAACCCCACCATATTGACGGCAGAATCAGCGAAATAAACAAGCATCCAACCGCCCACGATGGCGTAAAACGCCAAGATAAGTGAGACTGTTATACATCCCCAAATACCGGTTGCACGACCAATAAAATTGCCAGAAATATTGCCTAGCGCATCCACCATGTTAGAACGAGAACTTCGTCCAATGATGAGTTCAGCCATGAGAACGGGGTATGCAAGAACAAACGCGAGAAGTAAGTAAACAAGAACAAAAGCAGCGCCGCCATTCGTTGCTACTTTGGTGGGGAACCCCCAAATATTACCGAGTCCAACTGCTGAACCCGCTGCTGCGAGCACGAACCCGATTCGAGAAGAAAACTCGCCTCTGATAGCCATGTGATTTCCCTTTATTTATTATTGTTGTATAGGTATATCAGACACAAAAAAAGGGCTGGCCACTGACCAGCCCTCTGTCATCAACCTTTAATGTGTTATTGCGTATCTGCCGGTTTCTATCATATCAAAAGTAATGTTGGCAGCTTCATCTAAGAACGGATCTAACTCTTCCATATCTTCAGGTAGGTCATCAAGTGTTTTGACTAATTCTTTACCCATACGCTGTAAACGTTCATTGGCTCTTTCGAGTGCTTTTTCTTCAGCTTCTTTTTTATCTGACTCACGTTCAGATTTTACCAATGATATAAAGTTCTTATCTTTGTTTTCTTTGTACTCAACAATATCGTCGTGAATATAAGAAAATTCAGGGTCTTGCATAATACGTTTATTATGTTTCGCCGTTAATACGTCAAGTGCAGCTTGGCCGTCAGCAAATGTAGTGTAATTTGCGCGGTTAATACTGTCCCAAGGTAATGCGTTATCCTGTTGGCTTTCACCCCAGTCAGCAGGTTCAATTGCTGAAGGATAAAGAATATCAGGCACTACCCCTTTGTGCTGCGTACTTCCACCGTCAATACGATAGAACTTAGCGATGGTGAATTGCACGCTACCTAATGGGTTGTCGTACAAGTCATAAATTTTACCTAAACCACGGTGTTGTTGTACGGTGCCTTTACCGAAAGTTTGTTCACCAATAATGAGTGCGCGGTTATAATCTTGCATTGCAGCGGCGAAAATCTCTGACGCCGACGCACTGTAACGGTCTACTAAAACCGTTAACGGGCCATCGTAAGATACTTTTCCGTCGGTATCGCGATTGACGCTAACTTTAGTTTGCCCATAACGAATTTGTACCACAGGCCCTTTTTCAATGAAAAGACCGGTAAGCAAAGTCGCTTCTGTTAAAGAACCACCACCATTGCCGCGCAAATCTACAATGATACCTTTAACGTTTTGTGCTTTAAGGCTGTTTATTTCCTTTTCAACATCGGCGTGTAGGTTGTTGTAGAAGCTAGGAATAGTAATAACACCTAAAGGCTGATTTGCATGGGGTCCAGTTTCAGGCGTGTAAACCTCAGACTGTGCAGCTCGGTCTTCAAGCTTAATTTTGTCGCGAGTAAGGCTAACTACAGACATGGTTTTCGCATCTGTCGCGCCTTTTTGAACTTGCAAGCGTACCGCACTGCCTTTTGGCCCTTTGATAAGCTCTACAACTTCATCTAAACGCCAGCCGACGACATCAACAAACTCTTCATCTTCTTGAGCCACACCAACAATTTTATCTTCAGGCTTTAACGCCCCAGATTCATCGGCAGGACCGCCTGGCACTACGCTTTTAATTACAGTGTAATCTTCTTCGCTTTGAAGTACTGCACCAATACCTTCAAATTCCAAATTCATTTCCATTTGGAATCGGTCAGCGTTGCGCGGTGAAAGATAACTCGTGTGAGCTTCGATGGTACGCGCAAATGCATTCATAGCAATTTGAAATACATCTTCGCTTTTGGTTTGTTTAGTTCGCTTGATAGAGCGTGTGTAGCGTTTCTCAAGAAGTTCTTTTGCTTCTTCCCACGTTTTATCAGCAAGAATAAGATTTAATGCGTCGTACTTAACACGTTGACGCCAAATCTCATCTAATTCATCTTTGCTTGTAGGCCATTCGGCTTCTTCGCGATCGTAATAAAACTTGTCATCGGCTTTTTCAAAATCAAAAGGCCCTTTCTCTAACGCAGCTAACGCAAACTCGTAGCGCTCGATACGACGCTGCGCACTCACATTGTACATGTTGTAAGCAACAGAAAGGTTACCCTTGCTCAACGCATCATCAAAAGCATTTCGATATTTTTCGAAACCCACCACATCAGACAATAAAAGGACTTGCTTGTTGTGATCTAAAGATTCAATGAAGCGCTGATAGATTCGTGCCGATAACACATCATCCAACGAAATTTCTTTATAGTGAGCGCGGGTAAATAACGCACTAACGCGTTTTGCAGCAACACTATGCTGTGTCTCTTGTTGAAGAACGGGAAGCTCTTCAACATCTGGGGTTGTGGTGACTGCACCAGCGCCTACCCCAACGGTAAGAAATGCACTAGCAATGGAAATTCGAAGGATATCTTTCATATTTACGACCTCTTGGAGCGTGCCAAACGTAAAGCATCTGCATTTACTTTTACCACCATACCTGAGTCTAACTGAACATGAATACCGTCTTTGGCAATTTCGGTGATAACGGCTGGCATAGGTGTTTTACCTAATTTAACCGTTACGTTCGTACCTTGTTGCATATCGGCATCAGTCAATTTAGCCGGTGGTGTCTTAGTTGGTCTCTGAATTTTCGGTTTAGTTCCCTGCTGGCCTTCTTTGTTGCTGCCTGCAGGCGCCGAACCAGTAGATTTCGGACGAGCAAATTGACGTTTTTCTTTCTTTTGAGGCTGCTGAGCTTGCTTAGCTTTGCGCTTTTCGGCGGCTTTCGCTTTGCTCTCTTCTAGCTGCTTCTGTGCATGATCGGCATGCTCTTTCTCAATAGTTTCCCCTTCAACACCATCTAAGTCGACACGGTTTGCGCCTTCTTTGATACTGTAGAGGTAGCGCCAGCTGTTTGTATAGTGGCGAAGTGTAGAGCGGAGTAATGTTTTACTCACTCGTTCTTCGCTTTCTAAACGCTGGGCTAAATCTTGAAAGATGCCAATCTTAAGTGGTAGGGCTTCGCCTTCAATACTAAAGCATTTAGGGAAGGTCTCGGAAAGGAAAGCGATAACTTCCTTACTGCTAGTAAACTTTTCTGGTGATTCCATTAAACTTTCTAAATTATTCAAGAGATTTCTTCATTACTCTCATCATCCCAAGTTGCCAGCGCGTGGTCAACCCAATCGAGTAATTCGTCATCATCAATTTCTAATAAATGTTTATCTTGTTGCCAAGACTCCCAACCGTGTTGCAATAATTGTTCAAGCCGATGGGTTTCAATATCTTCATCGGCTCTATCATAAATTGCGTGAAGTACGAAATTTAATCGTTCTGACGCTTCATCAGGGTCATCATGATTGTCTTCCATATCTTCATAAGTAGATAGTACTACATGGATGTCAACGTTGTATTTCATAACGATTGCTGAGATTCAATAAGTATATCGGCTATTTTACACAACCCAAGCTCATCTTGCTCGTCGAAACGAGAAAATTCTGGGCTGTCGATATCTAAAACACCAATTAGTTCGTCATTTACCACAAGAGGAATGACGATTTCGGAGTTTGAAGCGGCGTCGCAGGCAATGTGGCCAGAGAAGGCATGAACATCTGCAATGCGCTGTACTGTGCGGGTTTCAGCGGCAGTACCACACACACCCTTCCCCATAGGAATACGGATGCAAGCGGGTTGTCCTTGGAAAGGCCCCAACACTAACTGCGCTTCTTTATAAAAATAAAAACCAGCCCAATTTACCTTATCGAGATGGTTAAAAAGTAGTGCACTGATGTTCGCCATGTTGGCAATGACATCGTGCTCACCAGCAACCAGGCTTTTCGCCTGGCTTATTAACTGGGCGTATTGTTCTTCTTTCAAACGGTTACCCTGCTATTGAATAATAGTAAAACTAACGTTTATACGTGCTTCAACGGTTTCTTGCCCTGGTAAAGAAACAGACATTTCTTTGGCAAACGCGTCTGCGCGCATAACTGGAACGGGCATATTGCCACCAGATTCAGAGATTGCAACTACTTCGCCCACTTCAACGCCTAATTCCTTCGCTAAAAGTGCTGCTCGCGCCTTCGCGTCTTTCACAGCTGCGACTAAAGCTGTTTGGTATGCATTGGTTTGCGTTGTACTCACAAACGAAAATTGTTGAATACGATCGACACCGCGTCCTAGTACACCGTCCAGCACTTTATCATAGTTTTCAATATTGGAATCAGTCACTGATATTTCGCGACTTAACGTAAACCCTTCTTGCACTCGGCCGTTAGGACTGTTCACGTATCGTGGTGTTAGACGAACCTGCATAGATTGAATGTTGTTACGTTCAATACCCTGCTCTAGCAAAAAGCTAACAACAGATCGTAAATCCGACGCAAGGGTAGTATTAAGCTTTCCAACGGTTTCGCCTTGTTCTTCAATAACAAAGGTAACTGAGTATGCATTTGGCGTAACTGACATTGCGCCTGTGCCTTGAACATGAATAAGCTGTTGTTGCTGTTGCGCCATTGATGCCGTACTTAGCATTGTGGCGACGATACCCGTTAATAATACTATCGGTGATAAGCGCTTGCGTGCGTTCTTGCGTACGTCAATACGTTTTAAAGGCGCCGCTAGTTTATTGATTGAATTCATTCAAAACTCCGTGTTCATTATCATTAATTCAGGCAAATCATAAGTAACGGTAAGTGAACCTATTATGAACCGCAACTAAATCATTCATAAAACAGGCGATTTAACAGATACGTGAGTTTTAATAAAAAGCGTTAAATTTTTTTTGCTTTAGACGGCAAATGAATGGCGGAAATCAAGGGCAGAAATAAAAAGTGGGCTCGATGGCCCACTTTTGGTGTTTTGAATGCTTGAATACCAAATTTCAGTCTATTATTTCAATACTTTTTGTAAGGAGGTGAGGCAATGGTCGATATTGCGAGGTTTGCAGGCATAGCCCATTAATCCAATTCGCCATACCTTGCCTGCGAATTCACCTAAACCCGCACCAATTTCTAAATTAAAATCGTTGAGTAATCTTGAGCGAACTTCAGCGTCATTAACACCGTCTGGAATATTGACTACATTAAGTTGAGGTAGACGATATTCGGCATCTACGGCAAGCGAGAGACCTAAGCCTTCTAGTCCAGCCACCAGCTCGTTATGACCAGTTTGATGACGTTGCCATGCGTTTTCTAAGCCTTCTTCTTTTAAAATAAGTAAGGCTTCGTAAAATGCATACATACTGTTTACTGGTGCGGTATGGTGATAAGCGCGCTTAGCCCCTTTCCCCCAATAGCCAACAATTAAATTCATGTCTAAAAACCAGCTTTGTACTTTAGTTTTGCGGTTTTGAATAACATGCACTGCCCGGTCACTAAACGATACTGGTGAAATGCCCGGCACGCAGCTTAAACATTTTTGAGAGCCAGAATAAATGGCATCAATGCCCCATCCATCTACGTCTAGCTCCATACCGCCTAGAGAGGTTACGGCATCTACTATCGATAAACAGTCGTACTGTTTTCCAAGTTCACATAAACGTTTTGCATCGTTTCTCACGCCGGTTGACGTTTCTGCATGTACAAAAGCAAGCACTTTGATATCGGCATCTTTTTTAAGTGCATCTTCTACCGCGTTTAAATCGGTTTGCTTACCCCAATCGTTTTTAATCACGATGGCTTGACCACCGCATCTTTCAACATTTTCCACCATACGGTTGCCGAACACGCCATTAATACATACCAGCACTTTATCGCCGGGCTCAACAAGGTTAACAAAACAAGCTTCCATCCCCGCAGAACCTGGGGCAGAAATAGGCATTGTTAATGCATTTTCAGTTTTAAATGCGTATTGAAGAAGCTGTTTGGTGGCATCCATAAGCTCGATAAATAGCGGGTCTAAATGACCAACAGTCGGTCTGGCAATCGCATTGAGAATACGAGGGTTTACGTCTGAAGGACCAGGCCCCATTAACGTGCGCTCAGGCGGAAGAAAAGTAGAGTGCGTTTGCATATCAGTCCTTAACAATAATAGTAACAATAGCGTATCTGCATTCTTACAATCTTAACGGCTAGGTACAACAGCTTGTTATGAACATAACTGATATGAATGGAAACGTCTTGCGCCATAACTAGGCCTACCTTGAGCAAGATGTGGATAACCCGTGCGTATCATGAGGATAAAGAGGAATTGAAAAATTTCAAAAACTCCGACCAGTATGAAGCCTATGATTATTCAAAGGTTATTATCATTTTATTTGGATTAGGGGTTCTGTAAAATAAAATTCACAATGTTTAGTTTATAAAATAAACAAATATGGACTATAGTTAATGTCCGTCTGAAAGAATTTGCATGCACTTCTCCCTTGCAATAGTTAGCGCACGGCTCAGCAATGAGCCATTCCCCTATGCCCAGAACCTATGTTCTGGGCATTTTTTATGAAAAATACAAAATTTTTCTGCTGCAGAGCGCTAAAATTAAGGGGAGATAAAGAGGAATAATAGGCACATAATAATTTGGCTTGCGCGTGCTGCTTAAACCTCAGAAAGGTGCTTATTATAATGCGTTGCATTGTGCGCATAATGCGCAGCAGATGCTTGAAGCTTTTCCTCTACACTACTATCAAGCTGCTTTACCACTTTGCCTAGCGAGCCCACCACTAAGCTGTAGTCTGGAATTTCCATATTTTCGGTAATTAACGCATTTGCGCCAATAATGCAGTACTTCCCAATTTTTGCGCCGTTTAACACCACGGCATTAATCCCAATTAGAGAGTAATCACCTACCGTGCAGCCATGCAACATAACTTTATGGCCCACGGTTACGCCTTTACCTAACGTAAGAGGAATACCGGAGTCGGTATGGAGCACACTACCGTCTTGTACGTTAGTAAGCTCTCCTACCGTAATCGCGTCCATATCTCCGCGAATAACCACATTGAACCATACACTGCTATGGGGCTTTAATATCACGTTGCCTATAACATGTGCGCCGGGGGCAACATAACTGGTGCTATCACACTTAGGCCTTAACGTATCCAGTGAGTATTGCATAAGCGTTCCTTGTACATAATTTAAAATACTGTGCTCTCAAGACAAAATGTCTTTAGTCGACATCGACCTGTCGCATCAAGCCTTCTTGGGTTGCAGAGGCTACTAACTCACCTTGTTGAGTGAAAATCTGACCTCTCACCAACCCTCTTGCTCCGCCACTAAATGGACTTTCCATTACATATAATAACCATTCATTCATATTAACAGGACGGTGAAACCACATAGCATGATCAATAGTCGCAATACGTAGCGATTTGTCGGTGACTGAAATGCCGTGTGGCTGTAATGACGTACTTAAAAAATGGTAATCAGAAGCATACGCTAACGCGGCTTGTTGCAGTGTGATCTCAGGGGCAAGCTCGTTTCTTGCTTTCATCCAAATATAGCGCTTAGCGGGTTGGCGATTAGACTGATAGGAGTTCGCCGCACCTATGGTACGAATATCGACCGGGCGATGATAACTTAATGCTTCTCGCATAGGACGGGCGATTTTGTCGAAGTTTTTTTCATAAAACTCGATATCAGACTGTACTTCTTCTGGCGGCGGCACGTCAGGCATATCCGCTTGCTGATGATGCATTCCTTTCTCTGGTACTTGGAAAGATGCCGTCATGTAAAAGATGTTTCGACCGCCTTGAATTGCTTTTACCCTTCGGGCAGAAAAGCTACGGCCATCTCGCACCACTTCTACATCGTAGACCACAGGTTTCTTTGCATCGCCAGGAAGCAAAAAGTAAGTATGAAACGAATGAGCTACACGGTCTTTGTCTACCGTTTCATAAGCGGCGGCTAACGCCTGCCCTAGTACTTGACCGCCAAATAATGCACGAAAGCCTAAATCCCAACTTTGTCCGCGATATAAACCCGCTTCCACAGTCTCTAATTCAAATAACGAAGATAATTTAACCTCAGGCATGCTTTTCTTTCTCTTGTTGCTCAGCGTTCGGGTTTCTTGGGTAGTATTTTTCAGGTAAATACGCCCTATGCTCAAAAAATCGCGTGTCTTTATAGGGTAACTTCATAAACCCTGAAATGCCTAGCCCTTTTATTGACGGAACATGTTCAACTAACTTGGCTAATAATTCAGAAAACCTTTCTTGCTCGTGATGATTGAGCAATGTGTAATAACTATGAATCTTTAAATGAGTACTTAAAGCTTCAAAAATAATACAGCCCGTGTGGTGAATAGTATTAAGCTCTTTGATAATAGCAATGATGGGCTCAGGTAACTTCAAAAGCTCGTCAGGATCGTCACCATCCTCGAAGTAAGAATGAGTTCTAGATTCATCTTGTGCCACCGACGCACGGGATAACTCAAACGGTATAGCGCATTTTGATGTAGGTACAAACGCATCGTTCTCGGTTTCTCGCTCAATGTGAAGCGTATTTTTAGCGTTAAACATGCAACACTTAAATACCCCAGGCTTATGAATAGCGCGTGCAAGATTAATCACATTGTTAACCGCAAGTTCGAAGGCCGTTTTTAAGGCCGCATCGTGTAAATTCAAACTGGAGTCTACATAAACGCCGTTCGGCTCCCAGCGAATTGCCATGCCGCCTACCACGGGATATCGGCCTAGCCGACTAATTGCCGACACAAAAGCTTTCTCGGTATCGCCCATGCCTTGCAAGAAGTTTTTGTAGTATCGGTCGAACTGGGCATCATCGATATAGCGTAATGAAGCATCTTCTAATGCAGACTGCTGGCGCAAATAAGATTTACGAGAACTGTAAACAACGGTTTCGATGTCATCTTGCGAGGGCGTGATCCACGTAGGAATAGTGGGTATGTACTGAGGTACAGCGTCTTCTGAAAACACCATGTGTTTTAGCACGTGCAAGTTATTGAAGAAGTAATCTCCCCCTTGTTGCCTTTTCTTAGGATCATCACTGAGCATATATTCTAATATGCTTGCTAACATTTTTGGCAGTCCAAGTGATGAAGGGCGAATAACGTGATGGCCGTATCGACACGATTGCCCCGACGCTAAAGCATATAGCGTGCTTGCCATACCTTGTTCATCGAAACGTGGGGATGAAAGCGCCCCGTTTAGCTGCTCTTCTCCAATAAAATAAACATCTCCTAATCGGGCATTTGTTTGGTGAAGCTCGCTAGACATCAAGTTCATCACATTGTTGCTAGTGTACTGACCATTTTCGTCTACTTGAGCAAACACGGATGAACCCCAATCGATAAGCCCGATGCTCTCTTTAGATTCATCCCATACTAAGTTAGAAGGTTTAATGTCGCCATGAACGATAGGTTTCGCGTTGCCTTTTTGCGTATGCTTTCTAAAACACTGCAACAAATCACCAAGCTGCACGGCTACTTTAACGATGATCCTTGGTGGGAGTGGCCCGTGAGCTAAACTCACTTTTTCTAAATCCTCGCCAGGGGCGCGGCCCATCACCAAAATAGATTGTTTACCTATTTGCTGATATTCAACCAATGCAGGCACATAAGGATGGGATACTTGAGATAGCATGAAAGCTTCTTCCTCAAGCCGTTCTTGTACATGCTGAGGAAGATTTATTCGAGAAAACTTAAAGACATGCTCTTGCGCGTTTGGGTTTTGACTAGCACTTGAGTCAGAGCTTGAATCAGAGCTTGAGTTAACGCCTAGATTTTGGTTAGGCGCTGTGCCTGCAAATGCAAACCCGAACGCCCCTTTTCCCAATAACGAAATATTGCGATAACCTAAACTAGCCAATTGGTCGATGCACAGTGCAACCCAATCTTTAAGTTTTTTGGCATCAGCATGTGAGAGCAGATAAATAGACTGCTCATCGGGTATGTAAAAATGCGTTAACCCTTTTACCTGAGACATGCCAATTGCCTACCTCTGTGATTGTTTACGCTTGAGTGTTTTAACTCGGTTTTAGCTCTTCGTTATTAAAAGCCAGCTAAAGGGATTACTCTTCAGTAGTTAGCCATGTCAACGTATACGCAGCATTGCTTCCTAATACCGGGGTAATCTCATCAAGGGCTTCACTCATAATGACGTCAAGCTGCCAAGGTGGATTAATGACACATAAGCCAGAACCGTACATGCCAGCATCGGCGGTATTTTCTTCAACGGTAAGCTCGATAGTGAAACAGGGCTTACCTAGTGCCGATAACGACTCGCACATTTTCTGACTGGCCCCACTTTTCGCCCCTGCTCGCTCTGATAGTAACGGATACCACACTACCATTTGTGCTTGCTGCCAACGTGCCAATACCTTTTTCGCCGCACTGACTACATCTTGGTATTCTGAAGCCTTTTCGTAAGGCGGATCTATTAATACCGCACCACGATTAGGTGAAGGTGGCGTAAGTGCAATTAAGCCTTCATACCCATCTCTGTGATGAACATGGCTTTGGTTATCGCCAATTTGCCACATGGCATCATCGAGTTTTTCATGTTCAGCAGGATGCAACTCCATAAGATGCAGCACATCGATATCACGTTTTAGTTTGGCACTAATAGCTGGTGAACCTGGATAACATCTATCACTTAAAAACCCGTTACATAGCGACAAATAAGATTGCAACAAAGGTGAAATTGCCGAAATGTTAGCGACTTTGTCTACGCCAGACTCATACTCTTTATTTTTAGATGCTAAGGCATCATCAAGTTGATAAAGCCCAGCCCCACTATGCGTATCATAAAGGGTGAAAGGCTTATTTTTTTTCTTGAGATGGCTTATTACGCCCATCCAACAAAGGTGTTTAATAACGTCGGCGTGGTTGCCGGCATGAAATGCATGTTGATAGCTAAGCACGATATACCATAAGTTGACGCGCATACTGCGCAGGAAAATGTAGTTTAGCTGCCAATAATAACGCTTGGGCTAACGTCCACACAAGCCCGACAGCTCGTTCTCTGGAAATAAGCCCTGTAAAGTAAAAACGAGTAAAAGCGCCCCATGATTAAAATCACTGTAGTTACGCCAATTTTTCTTACCGCACTTATATATTAGCCATTTATATATTAGCGTTCTTGTCTATCACCAAACTGTGGGCCTGCGGCCCACATTAAAACCCAATCGCTATTTCAAATGCATTAGCATGGTTTCTGGCTCTTCAATATAGCTAGACCACAGATTATTGAAGCGAACCATAGTGGCCCCATCAATAATACGATGGTCACCAGACCAATTCACCATCATGATATTGTGCGCTTCAACACTACCGTCAGCGGCAAAACGAGGAAGCTCTTGTGTTTTACCTAGCGCGACAATAGCCGCTTCAGGCTTATTGATAACCGGCGTAGCCGAAATACCGCCAATAGCGCCAATATTTGAAATGCTGATAGTGCCGCCTTTAAGTGCGTCACCGCCCAATTTACCTTCACGAGCTTGCTCGATAGTGGTATGCATTTGCTGGGCTATGTCGAACAAAGACAGGTTTTCTACGCCCTTAATATTAGGCACCAAAAGGCCAATTTTAGCGTCCACGGCAAAGCCGATATTATGATGATTAAAGTAAGTAAGCTCAGTACCGTCTTCATTTAATTGACTGTTAATGATAGGGAACGCTTTTAACGCCAACGACAATGCTTTTACAAAAAAGGGCATAAAGCTAAGCTTTACGCCTTTTGCTTCAAACATGGGCTTCAGTGATTGTCGCAAGGCAATTAGCTTATCCATTCTAACTTCATCGCTCACCGTAAAGTGAGGAATGGTATTTACTGACGCTACCATTTGCTTTGCCATAGCCGCACGAATGCCTCGCACTTTTTCGGTATAGCTTGATTCACCCGCAAGATTAGACGTAGCTGAGTGTTCGTCATTATTTGCACTAACGGTACTCGCGTTAACGTTATTTGCGGTTACGTTGCTGACATCATGTTTTAAAATACGGCCTTTTTTGCCGCTGCCAGCAACAGCAAGTAAATCAATCTCATGCTCTCTGGCGATGCGGCGTACTGCAGGGCTTGCCAAAACTTTGCCCGGTATAGCAATAGGAGGCTCAAAATCCCCGTCTTGCCATTTATCACTAATGGCTAGGTTACCCTGCTCACCGGTATTGTCGTTAACGGGTGTAGCGCTGGGGCTAGTATTTTCTTTTACTCTTTCTGTATTACTTACTTGATCAGTTGTAGCATCAGTCGCTGTGTCATCGGTGCTATTTTGATGGCCTTCATTAGCGCTTTCATCAGTATGAAGGGCAAATAGTGGGCTATGCACTTGTGCAATGTCGCCTTGCTTATAATAAAGCTTATGTACCGTACCTGAATGCTTAGCAGGAATTTCTACCACTGCCTTATCAGTCATTACTTCAACCACACTTTGGTCTTCAGCAATAACATCACCTTCTTTAACGTTCCATTTGACGATTTCGCACTCAACAATACCTTCGCCAATATCAGGTAAAATAAAATCAATATTCATATTATTGGCTCCCTCTTAATAATGTAACGAGCGCTTGATAGCTTCGTAGGTTTTAGTTTCATCAGGCATATATTCGGTTTCATGAGCGAGTGGATAAGGTGTATCTAAACCACAGACACGCGAAATAGGCGCTTCTAAATACAAAAAGCATTTTTCTTGTATAGTCGCGGCAATTTCGCTCGCGAAGCCGCCGGTAAGTGGGGCTTCATGATTGATAAGTAGTCGGCCGGTTTTCATCACCGAGTTGATAACGGCTTCGGCGTCCCAGGGTAAAATGGAACGCAAATCTATAATTTCGCAAGACACGCCATCGTCTAACGCCATTTGAGCGGCTTTTTGCAATATCTCAATTTGTGCACCCCACCCTAGTAAGGTGATATCAGTGCCCTCTTGTACTAAATCGGCTTTACCAAGAGGCAGTTCATAATCATCTTCAGGCACATCGGCAATAGACGCGCGATATAAACGTTTTGGCTCAAGAAAAAGTACCGGGTTTTTATCACGAATAGAGGCTAGAAGCAGACCCTTGGCTTGGTATGGATCTCGTGGAATAACGACTTTCAAACCTGCGCAATGAGCGAAAAACGCTTCGGGCGATTGACTGTGGTAGTGACCACCTGAAATCCCACCTCCATAAGGTGTGCGAATTGTTAGGCCGCCTACATCGAACTGACCACCTGAACGATAGCGCCATTTAGCCGTTTCGTTAACAATTTGGTCAAACGCCGGAAAGATATAGTCTCCGAACTGAATTTCAGCAACAGGGAAAGATCCTTGTGATGCAAGCCCGTTTGCAAAACCAATAATGCCTTGTTCGGTAAGCGGCGTATTAAAACATCTGCCTTTACCAAATTTTTCTTGTAGATGACTGGTCGCTCTAAATACGCCACCAAAATGGCCTACATCTTCACCAAACACCATGACCTTTTCTTCCGCTGTCATGGCGGTAATTAACGCATTATTAATTGCCTGTAGTAAGTTCATTTTAGCCATTAGCGAACACTCCCAGACGTTTTAGGATATTTTTTAGGGTATTGTTTAATATGGGCTTTTAACGACGTCAGCTGATCTTGCAGATGCCAAGGTACACTGTCGTAAACATCTTCAACTATTTCGTCTATGCCGCAAATTGGAACCGTTTCACTGACTTTCAACGCCGCGAGGACATCTTGACGCGCTTTATCAACTTTGGCTTTGTTCTGCTTTTCATCGAACCAACCTTTATGTTCAAGCCAATTCGCCATACGTGCGATAGGATCTTTTGCGCGCCATTTATCTTCTTCATCTTTAGAACGATAGCCTGTTGGATCATCAGATGTAGAATGCGCTGCAAGTCGGTAGGTCATGGCTTCTATCAGTACCGGACACATTTCTGCTAATGCTATACGGCGTGCTTCCTGAGTCGCGGCAAACACCGCGAGGGGGTCGTTTCCGTCTACACGAATAGTCTTTACCCCATAACCAATCCCACGTGACGCTATGCCGTCACCAGCAAATTGTTCTTCTGAGGGCGTTGAAATGGCATACCCATTGTTTCGGCAAAAGAAGATGACAGGGCAATTGAGCACAGCGGCCATATTCAAACCAGCATGGAAATCGCCTTCTGACGCTGCACCCTCACCAAAATAGCAAATAGTAATAGCATCATTGCCTGCCATCTTTTGGCCATACGCATAACCAGAAGCTTGTGGTATTTGCGTACCTAGAGGGGAAGATATCGTCATAAAGTTAAGGGCTTTATCACCATAATGGATAGGCATCTGCCTCCCTTTATTAGGATCGGCTTTGTTGCTGAACATTTGATTCATAAACTGATCAGTTGTATAGCCTCTAAAAGCAAGTGCGCCCTGCTCTCGATATTGGCTCATGATCATGTCATTGGGCGATAAGGCAGCTGCGCTAGCAACGGCCGCGGCTTCTTCACCCGTACTTGCTAAATAAAAGCTAATTCTACCTTGGCGCTGCGCCGCCACCATTCTTTCATCAAGAATTCTGATGTATTCCATGGTGTCGTGAATTTTTAACGCCAATGTTTGGTCAATCTCTGGAAGTTGCGCACTTTCATGCTCACTTCCATCTGGTTTGAGCAATTGCAGCATGGGAATATCAATTAACCCATTGCCGATAACTTCAACCCTGTTTGTTGTTTTAATTTTTCCGAGATGATTTCTATCTTCCACAATAAACTCCCTGCAATTTGAAGGATACGAAAGCAAGATTGCTATTTTTACTATGCTAGTAGAAGTATGTTGGTGGCGTTGTGCTATTTAGGCGGTGCTTTATCACCTAAATATGATGGAAATTCTCAATACCCCTTTTTAATAGTATTTATATCCTAAAAAACACCCAACTTGTTAAATTGATGCTAATGAAAGGCTAAGAGAAGAGTTTTATTTTGTAAAATAAGATGAGAGATTGTTATTAAAAGAGTAGCGTTTAGCTAGCGAATTGACTGTTGTGTAGCCAAATCCCTCCCCCTTTTTTTAGTTAATATCAAATGAAAAAGTATGACTAAATGTAACAACATGTGTAATTCATATTTATGTTTAATATTCATTACAAAGTGAAAAAAATTATGCTAGAAATATTATTGTCATTGTTATGACAATAAAAATTGGATCAACAAAGCCAATAAAAATAAGAAATTTCATCCATCCAGGGAAAATCCCAAAAACAGGCCGACGGAGGTTACCTGTGAATAATAAAGTGACATTAGCTGTATCTGCTGCACTGATGTCGATGTCCATGCATTCTGCTGCAGAGTTATCATCTGCAACCGAATCGTTTTCTGTTACTGCTGATCAACTCAAAGCAGTTAAGGCGACATCGATAAATAAGTACAAGAACACTAAAACAGTTTCCACACCAAAAACACTCTACACCGCTGAGAAAGGACTCGAAAATAAAGACTACATTTACTTTGTACATCTTTCTGACGACGCAGTAGCGAGCTACGACGGTGGTGTTGAAGGTTTAGAAGCTACTAACCCCCAACTTAAAAAAGAAGTTTCGGTAACACGATCGAAGTCGACTGCTAGCAAACGCTTAGATGCTTCTCTTCCAGAAGTAAAAGCCTATGCCTCTTATCTTGAAAAGAAACAGGCAGAAGTTATTGCTAAAGCAGAATCTGCTGTAGGTTCTTTAGAGACGATAGCAGAATACAAATATGCACTGAACGCAATTGCGGTAAAAGCATCGCCAGCTGAGGCAGAAGCCATCGCGCGTTTGCCTGGCGTTAAAAACGTTGAACGTGATGAAATGTATCAACTTGATACTGACACTGGCCCTATCTTAATTGGTGCTCCTGCAGTATGGGACGGCACGGCTAATGAAAGCGGCGTAGGTCGTCAAGGTGAAGGCGTTGTAGTTGCGGTACTTGATACTGGTATCAACAGTGACCACCCTTCTTTTGCTGATGTAGGTGGTGATGGTTACGATCATACTAACCCACTTGGCGCCGATGTTTACTTAGGTGAATGTGCGGTTGAAGCTGAAGTTCGTTGTAATGACAAACTAATTGGTATTTATAGCTACCCGTCTATCTCTGACGTATACGCAGATGCCACTATCTTCCCTCAAAACGGTACTATACGTTTTGGTGAAGATTACAACGGTCACGGTTCACATACTGCAAGTACTGCGGCCGGTAACGTTCTTGTTGATGTTGCTGAAGTTACCGCTGAATTTGACGTAAATGCAAGTGACGGTGTTGCCACTGGTTTCACCTTTGGTCAAATTTCAGGTGTAGCCCCGCACTCAAACATTATTTCTTATCAGGTATGTCAACCTGGTAACACTGGTGATACCTATGCAGGTTGTACTGGTGCGGCTATGGCTGCAGCGGTAGACGATGCGGTTGAATCAGGTATTGTTGATGTAATCAACTTCTCAATTTCAGGTGGTGGCTACCCTTGGAGTGGTTCGCTTAACGCAGCATGGTTGAATGCACGCAACGCGGGCATTTTTATTGCTCAATCTGCGGGTAATAGCGGCCCCGATCCAGAAACAACTGAGAAACACGCACCGTGGATTACCGTTGTTGCTGCTTCTACGCACGGTCGAAGTGTAGAGTATGATAAAGAAATCTCTTTCACTGGTGGTGCAACTGAGTTAGGCGCAATTGATGGTAAAAGTAACTCTGGTGCGGTAACGGCTTCAATTGTTTACGCTGGTGATTACTCCAACGCGAATGATCCTGATGGCGATCCAGCACAATGTTTACAACCATTCCCAGAAGATACATTCGCGGGTGAAATCGTTGTTTGTGACCGTGGTGAAATAGCGCGTGTAGCTAAAGCATCTAACGTTGCAAGTGGCGGCGCTGCTGGTTTCGTTCTAGCAAACCTTGCAGATGGCGCAACATCGGTGAATAACGATGCGTATATTATTCCGGGTATCCACGTTGATGCTACAAACGGTGATATGCTGCGTTCATGGTTGGCAGAAGGTGAAGGTCATACTGCGTCAATCACTGCCTCTCAGGGCATATTAACAGTAGATGATGACGCAGCTGATATTATGGCTGATTTCTCTTCACGTGGTCCTAATACATCAATTAGCACGCTAACTCCGTCGGTAACTGCGCCGGGCGTTAGCATTTATGCTGCTTACTCTGATGAACAGTACGGTCAAGATTCTACAGGTTCTGCACCAGCCGATTATGCCTACCTACAAGGTACGTCTATGTCAGGTCCTCATGTTGCTGGTGCTGCTGCACTTGTGCGTCATGAGAAACCGTCATGGACACCAGATCAGGTACGTTCTGCTCTTATGATGACGGCTACCACCGATGTTCTTAAAGAAGACGGTGTTACCGCAGCAGATTGGTTTGATATGGGCGCAGGTCGTATTGAAGTAGACCTAGCCGTTCAATCTGGCTTAGTTATGGATGAAACAGATGCAAATTATGCTTCTGCTGATCCAGCACTAGGTGGTGAGCCTCGTACACTTAACCTACCTTCTGTTACCGACGACAACTGTGTAGGTTCTTGCACATGGACTCGTACTGTAACAGCAACTAAAGACGGCTCTTGGTCTGTAGATGGTATGGGAATTTCTGATGGTATAGAAATTACTGTTACGCCTGCTACCTTCGACTTAACTGCTGGACAATCTCAAGAGTTAACAATTGAGATTGATGCATTCCGCGCTGAAAGTGACGTTTGGTCGTTTGGTCAAATTAACTTAGTGTCTGGTTCATCTCCTGACTTACACCTTCCTGTTTCAATTGTTGCATCTAACGGTAACTTACCTGATGAAATCGACTTTGAAGTACATCGTAATCAAGATTCGTACTTGCTTGAAGATGTAATGGCAGTTGAAATTACTGATCTTCAGGTTACGTCTTACGGCCTAACCAAAGCAACCAAAGTTGAAGGTATGGTTGCGCAAGATTCAGACAACAACGATTACCTAGATGATTTAGAAGATGGCTTGCATATTACTCAAATTGAAGTACCTGAAGGTACACTTCGTTTAGTAGCTGCAACCATGGATACTACGTCACCAGATCTAGATTTGCGTATATTGTTCGACTCAAATGCCGATGGTATACCTCAAGAAGATGAAGAAGTTGCTATTGCCGCAACTGCTGCAACTGAAGAGTATGTAAGCGTTGAAATGCCAGAAGCAGGTAGCTACTGGGTAATTGTACAGAACTGGGCTGCATCGTCTGATGAAGAAGGTTTTGAAGATAGCTTTGTATTAGCGCATGCCATGGTTGATAACCAACCAGGTGAAGGGTTAACTATTGATGCTCCTTCAGCTATTCCTCAGTTAACTGAGTTCGACGTACGCTTTACTTGGGATTTAACCGACGCGGTTGAAGGTGACATCTACATTGGTGCTGTTTCAATGGGTACTGATGCTGAGAACGTTGACAACCTTGGCGTTATCCCTGTTGATATTGTTCGTGCTGAAGACGATGTTTATGTAACTGCTGAGTCTGAAGAGCGTGTACTACCTGGTGAAGAAGCTACTTTCTATGTAAACGTACTTCCAAACTTTACTACGGAAGACCGTGACTATGAAATTTCACTAACGCTACCAGATAACGTTACGTTAGTTGAAGGTTCATTGTCTCACGACGGTGTTGCCACTGAAAATACGCTTTCTTGGTCTATTACCCAAGAGTCGTTACTTGGTGCTACTCCATCTTATGCAATTACTACTAATGCTACTGATGCGTTCTGTGCTAACCCTGACTTTGGTCAAGGCGGTGGATACATCGACCTAGCCGGTTTTGGTATTGGACAGGATGATACATTAGATGGAGATACAGTAGACGGAACTTATACCCTTCCTGCTTACTTCCTAGGCACAATGTATGATGCAGTTACAGTCACTGATGATGGTTTTGTTACTGTCGGTAATAGCTTGGGTACTGCACCGTGGATAAACCAAGGATTACCTGACGTAGCCGAGCCAAACGGCGTAATTGCACCACTATGGCGCGACCAAGAATTTGACGTTGCTAACGGCGTAGGTGTTTCTGTCGCTTCTGCAGGCGCTGCCTATACTATCATTGAATGGGATAACATGAGGTTCTATAATCTCAGCGAAGAGTACGCTGATATTGCAGATTACCAGATTGTTTTCTTCAATGAGCCAACTGAAGGTCAACCAAACATCGTGTTCTCATACGATAATGTGACACAGCAACTTGGTAGTACTTTGCCTGTGACCATTGGTTACGAAGATATTGATGGCGCTAAGGGTCAAGCTGCTTACTACACGCCTTATAACCAAGACTTCTTTGATGCAAACTTTGATACAGAAATTGTATCTGGTACGCAAATCTGTATGTATCTTGACGACGTTGATAGCAGCCCTACTCAATTAGCTTACACCGTTATGGTAAATGCTGATGACGCTGGTGGTGCTATTCAAATGATGGCGATGTCAGAAGTAACTAACATCCCTGGTGCATCATCTGCAGTATCTGAAACTTATGAAGGTTTACAAGTTGAAGGTCCTCCGGTTGTTACTATTGACGGCATGACAGTGGCAACACTGGAAGTTGTTGAATTAATGGAGTTGAACTTACCTGGTCTAGTTGAAGAGCCTAATGGCGACGCTGTCGACATTACTTGGAAGCAAGTTGAAGGGCCAGCAGCTATCATTGCAGGTGCGGGCATAGAAGAAGCTATCTTAGTTGCTCCGGAAGTAACTGAAGATACGCTAATCGTGCTTGAGCTTACTGCGACTGATAGTAACGGTAACACTACAATGGCAACAGCCAATGTAACGATAAAAGATAACTTACCACCTGTTATCAACATCACTGCTCCGCTAACGGTTGAAGAAGGTGAGTCAATCACTGTTTCTGCTACAGCAACAGATCCAGAAGGTGATGACGTTACATTCACTATCAATGACATCTCAGGCTCAAGTCTAACGACTACAGCGCCTAATACGAACACCACCATTGCTGTTCAGTTTGAAGTGGTTGCATTTGATGGTTTAAATACAACAACAGAAACAGTAACCGTAAGCGTTACTGATAAGAGCGGTGGTTCAATGGGTTGGTTAGCATTGCTACTTGTTCCAGTTGTGTATCTACGTAGACGTAAAATGAAATAAGCGATATCGCTTAGATATTACTTAAACGTAAAAGGCCGCTGTTAAGCGGCCTTTTTTATATCTTCAGTATCAGTACCCTACCTAACGTTAATGCTACCTCACCTACGCGATTTCATTATTCTTCATCTGACAATCTTGTTAATGTGTCGTCTAATCGCTTGTTAGGCTGCACGCCCATTTCTCTGAACTTCTCAACTTGCCGCACTAAATTTCCTCGCCCACTTGAAAGCTTATTCATTGCGGCATCGTAACTGCCATGGGCGCTATCTAGTGCTTTACCAATCTTTTCTATATCAGATACAAAGCCGACAAATTTATCGTAAAGCTTTCCTGCTTGTTCTGCGATGAGCTGCGCGTTTTGATTTTGGTATTCGTATTGCCAAATATTGTTGATGGTACGAAGCGCCACAAGCAAGTTCGTAGGGCTAACCAACATAATATTATGATTAAGCGCGAGAGACACAAGGTCAGGCTCTTCTTCAATCGCTAACAAGAACGCAGGCTCAATAGGAATAAAGAGTAGAACATAATCTAATGTTCGCAGCCTTTTAAGGGATTGATATTCTTTAGCGCCCAGCCCTTTAATATGGCCTTTTATTGAAGCCACGTGTGCACTTAGATATTGTTTGCGGCTGGTGTCGTCATCACAGTTAAAATATTGCTCATACGCCGCTAAGCTTACTTTCGAATCGATAATCACATCTTTGTCGTTGGGTAAATGCACCACAACATCAGGTTGCAACCGCCTACCCTGTTCAGATTGCGCCGATACCTGGGTTTCAAATTCATGACCTTCGCGAAGCCCTGATTCTTTGAGTATGCGCTCTAAAATAACCTCGCCCCAATTACCTTGTTTTTTGTTATCGCCTTTAAGTGCGTTAGTTAATGCAGAGGCTTCTTCGGTTATACGCTGATTTAACGCCTTTAAACTTAAAATTTCCGTTTTTAGCGATGCTCGTTCTTGCCCTTCACGAATGTGTTGTTCTGAAATTTGTTGTTTGAACCCATCCAATTGAGATTTAAACGGCGCTAATACCGCTTCAATATTATGTTTACTTTGGGTTTGATAGGTTGCGCTTTTCTCATCAAAAATTTTGTTCGCTAAGTTTTCAAACTGGGTTTGTAAACGTTGTTCAGACGAATGCATTAACGCAAGCTTTTCCTCATGATTCTGCATAAGCGCATCCAGCCTCGCTTTTTGCGCTTCGTATTGCGCTTGCAACTTACTGTACTCTTTTTGCAGGACGCTCAAGGATTCACCAAGTTGTAGTTTCTCAGCTAATAGCTGCTCATACTGACGTGATTTTTCAACCAGCATGCCCATACGTTCTTGGGTTTCGTTTGAGGCTTGCTGCAGAACAAGTAACGCATCACTTTTTTCAGCCACTTGATCGCGAGCCTGATTCAATGTTCTACGGGTCACTATTAGCAAAACAAGAAAAATTAACGCCAGTAATAAGAGGCCAGCATTTAAATATTGGGGGGGAAAATCAGGTAAGGAATACATAAAAACACACGCACTGTTAATTTATACAGCACTATAAACAAAAACAGGTGCCAATGGCACCTGTTTTAATCACAAATGTATGATTACTTAGATAACGCTTTATCTAAATCTTCAATTTTTGCTTTCCAAATAGCAGGCCCAGTTTCGTGCGCATTTGCGCCCGTGCTGTCTACTGCTACCGTAACTGGCATATCTTCTACGTCAAATTCGTAAATGGCTTCCATACCTAAATCTTCAAACGCCACTACCCGTGACTTCTTGATAGCTTTAGAAACCAAGTACGCTGCACCACCTACGGCCATTAAATAAACTGACTGATGCTTTGCAATAGATTTAACCGTTGCAGGCCCACGCTCTGCTTTGCCAATCATACCAATTAGGCCAGTTTTCTCTAACATCATGTCAGTGAATTTATCCATACGAGTGGCAGTCGTTGGACCGGCTGGGCCTACTACTTCGTCGCCAACTGCATCAACAGGGCCTACGTAATAAATAAAGCGATTGGTTAAATCTACGCCTTCTGGTAATCCTTCACCGTTATCAAGCATAGTTTGAATACGCTTGTGCGCCGCATCACGGCCAGTCAACATTTTTCCAGAAAGGAGTACGGTTTCGCCCACTTTCCAGTCTTGAATGTCTTCTTTGGTAACATCATTAAGGTTAACGCGACGGGTGTTTTCACTCACTTCCCACGTTACCTCAGGCCAATCTTCTAATTTAGGTGGCGTAAGTTCAGCTGGACCTGAGCCATCTAAATGAAAATGTGCATGTCGGGTTGCTGCACAGTTAGGGATCATCGCCACTGGCTTAGATGCCGCATGGGTAGGCAAAGACATAATTTTAACGTCTACTACGGTAGTTAATCCACCTAGGCCTTGTGCACCAATACCCAACTGATTCACGCGTTCGAAAATTTCAACACGTAGCTTTTCATCTGTGGTCTCTGGGCCGCGAGCAATAAGCTCTTGGATATCAACCGGATCCATTAGGCTTTCTTTCGCAAGTACAGCTGCTTTTTCCGCTGTACCGCCAATACCTATACCTAGCATTCCAGGTGGACACCAGCCCGCCCCCATCGTTGGTAACGTTTTAACTACCCAATCAGCAATATTATCGCTGGGGTTTAACATTACCATTTTAGATTTGTTTTCTGAGCCGCCGCCTTTCGCCGCAATCATTACTTCAACTTTTTCACCGGGCACCATATCAATGTGCACAACTGACGGTGTGTTGTCTTTGGTGTTGGTTCGTGCGCCTGCGGGGTCGGCAACGATAGATGCGCGTAATGGGTTATCTGGATTTAGATAAGCGCGGCGAGTGCCTTCATCAACCATCTGTTGAACGGTCATGTCGGTTTTATCCCAAGTCACACCCATGCCTACTTTTACAAAGCAGGTCACAATACCGGTGTCTTGACACAAAGGACGTTTCCCTTCAGCTGACATTCTAGAGTTAATAAGGATTTGTGCCATCGCATCTTTAGCTGCTTGGCTTTCTTCTCGGTTGTACGCTGCTTCTACGGCTTTAACGTAGTCGAGCGGGTGATAGTAAGAGATAAACTGTAGGGAATCTTCAATGCTATCAATGAAGTCCTGTTGGCGGATAACGGTCATGACATCCTCTTTTTTTATTTTGCTTTCGTGGTCTTAGCCTGCTAAAAAAGCGTATACTAGCGCATCTGTTAGCACCGTACCATGTAAAATATGGGTGAAGCTTTGCGATAAAACAAACTTGTGCTGTTAAATTTAACGCGCTTAGCTAACGTTATCTGATTGATACCGTTCAAATACTGTTAAATTGACCGTTCAGTTGCCAATTAACGCTGCTTCAGTGCCAACAACATTCTTCTTAACCTGTTGTATAGAGTTAGTTTTTAATGCCCGCAACATCGCTAATTACCATTACGCCAATCAGCACATCGCCTTCCCTTTGTCTTGTAGATATTTTTGAGCGGGTAGCCCACTGCACGGGAGCCATTTTGCTTGATACTTGTGGCTCGACAAAAAGCAATGGTCGCTACAATGTGATGGTATGGGAACCGAGCGCTACCGTAACGGCCAAACATGGCGAAGCGGCTTTAGTGCAGTTAGCTGGTAATGAGGCATTTGCAACCGACCTTCTACCTTTTGAAGCCGTAACACACTACCTTCATGCTTCTGTGGCCAATCTTAAGGTACATGAGCTTAGTCAATCGTTAGCCAACCGACTCCCTTTTATAGTAGGTGTAGCCGGTTTTGCAGGCTACGATGCGGGGCGGTATTACGAAAAGCTTCCGGCGAAAGCGGCGCAAACTTATACCACCCCCGATTTTTCCGTAGGGCTATACCTGTCTTCGTTAATTGAGGATACGGTAACAGGCACCCTATATTTTTGTTCGGCAAAAGGTGAAACTACCCCACCTGACTTTATCACACAGCCCAGTTCTGATACTGATTTTACAGATGGTGCTGATGATACCAATCAGGCCTGTTTAGCCTCTATCAATGATGAGAAAGTACAAGGTGAAGATGATACCAAAACGTCATTTTCATTAACCAGTGAATGGAAGTCTAACCTAACTAAAGAAGCCTACATTGGCTGTATTGAACGCATTCATGACTATTTAAAAGCCGGCGACTGTTATCAAGTTAACATGGCGCAGCGATTCTCAGCTACATACACTGGCGACTGCTGGCAAGCCTATCGCGCTCTGCGTGAAAGCAACCAAGCGCCCTTTTCCGCATTCATTCAATTAAAAAACAGCACTATTTTAAGTATATCCCCCGAACGCTTTATTAGCGTGAAGCAGGGCGTGGTGGAAACTAAACCGATTAAAGGCACGCGCCCACGGTTCAGTGATGAAGCAGAAGATGCGCGAAGCGCTCAGTCTTTGCTGACTGCTTCAAAAGATCGTGCCGAAAACCTTATGATTGTCGATTTACTGCGAAATGATCTTTCAAAGCACTGTAAGCCCCATTCAGTGAAAGTGCCTGAGTTATTTGCGCTAGAGAGCTATGAAGCAGTACACCACTTAGTGAGCACTGTTGTTGGCGAACTTAACGACGACGCGACCCCATTAGATTTACTTGCCTCCTCGTTCCCTGGCGGTTCTATTACAGGTGCACCTAAAATTAGGGCGATGGAGATTATCGACGAACTTGAAGTGCATAGACGAAATATCTATTGCGGCAGTATTTTTTATATGGGCTTTCGTGAAGATATGGATTCAAGTATTTGTATTCGAACGCTGCTTGGAGAGAATAACCAGCTGCATTGCTGGGCTGGTGGTGGTATTGTTTTAGATTCAGTGGCTAATGACGAGTACAAAGAAACCTTGGATAAAGTGTCTAAAATTCTGCCAGTGCTAACCTCCCATTTTGGAGCAGGCCGTGAACAGAGCTGATTTCCTCCGCCAATTTCATCATTTGCGTCAAACGCACAGAGAGCCCGATTACCCGCTTAAATCTAGAGGCAGACCAGCTGCGGTATTAATTCCGCTAATGGACTATGGTAATGAGCTGACAGTTTTGCTCACAGAGCGTGCACATCACTTACGTCATCATCCAGGCCAAATTAGTTTTCCCGGTGGCGCAGTAGATGAAGTAGACAACAGCGTTTTCGACGCTGCACTTCGTGAAGCCCGTGAAGAAATAGGCATGCCTTCTGAAAACGTAGAAATTATTGGTGTGTTGCCGAATTACAGGACAGTAAGCGGTTATCAAATAGCGCCGGTTGTGGGTTTTGTTGAACCCAGTTTTACGCCCGTTATCGACCCTAACGAAGTAGAAAGTGCTTTCGAGGTTCCATTAGCCCATGTGCTGGACCGCAAAAATCACCTTATTCATACCGCGCGCAAAGGTAAGCGTTCATCGCCTATCTACTTTATTCCGTGGAATGAACATATGATTTGGGGCGCTACGGCTGCCATATTACGTAACCTGTCTCACCATATTCATCCTTAAGCTTACCAACGCTTAAATACACTTGCCTCGGCGTGCTCTTAATTGGGTGTGGTTAAATATTTCTTTACACCACATTAGCAATTCTAATCAATTGATTAGCTTTTCTGTATTGTAGTTAAGCCCGTCTACATGCATGATCTACTTATTAGTAATTTAGACTGGTGTAATTTTATGATTAGTGTTTTTGATATGTTTAGCGTGGGTATTGGCCCTTCAAGCTCACACACCGTTGGCCCCATGCGGGCGGGTGCTGAATTTGCTAAAACACTTGCAACAGACACCGCGCTGTTTTCAAAAATCACCTCAGTTAAAGTGGAATTGTTTGGTTCTTTAGGTCAAACCGGTATTGGTCACGGAACAGGTAAAGCCGTGATCCTTGGGCTATCTGGTGAAATGCCTGAAAGCATTGACGTAAATAAAATAGAGCCACTGCTAGAAGATGTACGAAACCAAGAGTCTTTGTACCTCAATGGCGAGAAGCCCATTTTGTTTCCAAACAAAAATGCGATTGTTTTTCACCGACGTAAAACACTTCCCAAACATGCCAATGCACTTACCTTTTACGTCTACGAAAACGACACATTGCTGTGCGAGCAAACGTACTACAGCATTGGTGGCGGTTTCATCGTAAAAGAAGAAGATTTTGATGCCACTAAGGCTCACGCAGGTGCCGTTCAAGCGACTGTGCCTTTTCCTTTTAAATCTGGCGCTGCGTTGTTAGAACAATGCAAAAATAACGGGTTGAGTATTAGCGCCCTTATGCTTAAAAACGAAACCACTTTTCAACCTGCTCACGCCGTAAAACAAAAGCTGTTTGAAATATGGTTAGTAATGAAGGCCTGTGTGCAACGTGGTATCGACAGTGAAGGCATATTGCCAGGTGGCCTTAAAGTAGTGCGCCGTGCACCTGCACTTTATAGACGCCTGCAAACCGAACATACCACCGACCCCATGCAAACCATGGACTGGGTAAACTTGTTTGCCTTAGCGGTAAATGAAGAAAATGCAGCTGGAGGCCGCGTGGTAACGGCCCCTACTAATGGCGCAGCCGGCATTATTCCAGCGGTTTTACATTATGTAGATAAATTTATTCGCCCAGTGGATGAAGAAGTGGCAAGCCGCTTCTTACTTACCGCAGGAGCCATTGGTATCTTGTACAAAGAGAATGCATCAATTTCTGGAGCTGAAGTGGGCTGTCAGGGTGAAGTAGGTGTGGCATGCTCTATGGCTGCGGGCGCGCTGGCAGAGATTATGGGCGGTACTGTACCGGCAGTAGAAAATGCCGCTGAAATTGGTATGGAGCATAACCTAGGGTTAACGTGTGACCCCGTGGGCGGCTTAGTACAGGTTCCTTGTATTGAACGTAATGCAATGGGTGCGATTAAAGCGATAAACGCTTCACGGTTAGCATTGCGGGGTAGCGGCGAGCACAAGGTGTCGTTAGATAAAGTCATTAAAACTATGCGCGATACCGGTAACGACATGAAAACCAAGTACAAAGAAACAGCCCGAGGCGGCCTAGCCGTTAATATTATTGAATGCTAAACGTTAGCTGACATCACTGAACGTGATAAACCAGTAAATACAAAAAGGCGATTGGGGTTTATAGGTAAAAACACCGCAAATCGCCTTTTTTATGCTGTTACGTATTTTCATACGCAAACCGCCAATTCAATTAAGCCAATTGTCTCTTCAATGCTAATCTCGCCTATTTAACCGGCAAGGTTACCCCTTTGAACATCTTCTCTACTTCGTCATTGTTTTTCAGCATCATGGCTTTTTCAACTTTATCTTTTGTTAAATGCGGAGCGAAGCGCTCGATAAAGTCGTACATGTAGCTGCGTAGGAAAGAGCCTTTTCTAAAGCCAATTTTGGTCGTGCTGTAATCGAATAAATGACTTGCATCAATTTTCACTAAATCTGAATCGAGTTCATCGCTAACCGCCATGGAAGCAATAACACCAATACCCACACCTAATCGCACATAAGTTTTAATCACGTCGGCGTCTGTGGCAGTGAATACAATTTTAGGTGTAAGGCCTGCACGTTCAAACGCTTGGTCGAGTTCTGAGCGACCAGTGAAACCAAATACATAGGTGACAAGGGGGTATTTAGCGATATCACTGATATCGATAGAGCCTTTCTTCGACAAAGGATGGTCTTTATTCACAATCACACTACGATTCCAGTGATAACAAGGCAGCATCACTAAGTCGTTGTATAAATGCAACGCTTCCGTAGCGATAGCAAAGTCGGCTTCGCCCTTAGCGGCCAAATCACTAATTTGCGATGGCGTACCTTGATGCATGTGTAAAGACACCTTCGGGTACTTGCTCATAAAACCTTGAATTACATCAGGCAGCGCGTAACGTGCTTGTGTATGCGTAGTAGCAATATTCAGCTTACCTTGGTCTGGTAGCGTATGCTCTCGAGCCACCGCTTTAATACTTTCTACTTTCGCCAGGATTTCGCGAGATATATTAATGACATCGTTTCCGGCATCAGTAACATGGGTTAGATGTTTTCCACTACGCCCAAAAATCTGTACACCCAACTCATCCTCTAGCATTCTCACCTGCTTACTAATGCCCGGCTGAGAGGTATATAAACTTTCTGCCGTGGCAGAAACATTCAGATTATTGTTAAGTACTTCTACTATGTAACGTAGCTGTTGTAATTTCATGTAAAACATCGCTCCTTGTAACCAGTTGTGTACTATAACCTTATCGTTATAACCAAAACTACTAATAATTACGATAAGCTATTACAAAAGTGACAGATTAACCCAGAAAATAGTAGGTAATTTTGCGCTAAATAAGTAATACTGAAAATGGGTTACCTACTGAATAATTGTTTTCCTTTATCCTTACAGATGTTTTAATTGGTCCAACGCTTTCAATTTTAAGGAAAATAACGGGTTTTATTCATATGAATGAAAAAAAGCAACTTACCTCTCCTATCGACTTTTCGTCGGTGCTAGCAGCTGCTGTGCACGATATGAAAAATTCGCTGTTTCTTCTTATCCAGTCAATTGAAAATCTGTCTAATGATTTAGCCCCTGAAAACAGTAAAGCACGAGAGCAAGTGGCTAATGTGCATTATGAAGCATCGCGGCTCAATACCAATCTAGTACAAATTTTATCACTTTATCGTGCAGAATTAGAAAGTCTGCCGATAACAGTAGATGAGTGTTTCGTTAGTGACTTAATAGACGATGTAGTTGGCTCTAATAATATTTACATTGTACAAAAAGAAATTGTGGTTAATGCGAATGTTGACCTAGATTTAAGTTGGTATTTAGATAGAGAACTTATTTACCTGTTAATTAATGACGTGCTGGTGAATGCCCTTCGGTATGGAACCTCTCAAATTTGTATTTCAGCGCAGGTTGAAGATGATTGCTTACATATTTGTGTTGAAGATGATGGCATCGGCTATCCAACGTCTATGCTTGAAAAAAGCCACGAAGACTTAGCCGATTTTCAGCTTAGTCAAGGTAGAACCGGGTTAGGGCTTTTCTTTGCTAGACTTATTGCATCGGCTCACTCGCAAGGCCAACTGCAAGGAGAGATTTCTTTAAGTAATGGCGGTAGTCTTGGCGGAAGTGTATTTAGGGTAAAAATACCGTAACATTAACGCATAATAGTTTGGCAGTGAAAGCCAACATATAATTCGAATTAAGTAATAAACGGAAATACGCGCATGTACATGATAATAATAATTCTGATTGTTGTATTACTGATAGCAGCAATCTTTATAAATGCTATGCAGCAACATCGCGCTAAGGCTGACTCGGAACGTCGGGCAGATCTGGCTAAACAACGCGCTGTTATTGATGAAACAGAGAATGTTATTCTAGCTTGCTCAAACATGCCTATTTCGGGCCGCATGCTACAAATCATGGACAACCGAGTGTTAGGTGCGCTTAAAACCGTTAATGAGCTTGGTGGTACGCCAGAAACCAAGCAAAAACTTGCCAATGCAGAGCAAAAATCCGCGTCCAAAAACCCTGATGCCGTCAGCGCAAACGAATTCGTTTTACCCGATAACGACAAACTTATTATTCAATACATTCAGGCTGTTAAGAAACTTCGTATTCTACTTCGTTCAGAACACAGTAAAGGCAAAGTAGAAAGCAAAGTGTTTTATGATGAAGACAAGCAATTAGAACGCTTACAAATTAAGGTTAATGTTGAAACGCTAATTAAACGCGGCAGAGCGGCACAGCAATCGAATATGTTAGGTTCAGCCCGTCAGTATTACGAAAAAGCAAAAACCGCACTAGAAAATCAAAATCAACAGGATGAATACACACAATCTCGCTTGGCCACGCTGCACGAATGGCTGTCTGAAATTCAGAACAACCTTAAGAGTGTTAACGCTCAAGATAGAGCGAAGAAACAAGAAGAAGAGCGTGATGAATTAGACGAGTTGTTTGCGCCTAAGAAGAAATGGTAATGCGCTAGTTCACAAGTATTTGATACGCTACCTTTGGTAGTGGTGTAACACTTCAGTCCAAAGTGCTTGCCCAGCCACTGACATATCGCGCTTGGCGTTTTTCACCATACCTACCCTTTTCACTAGGGGATCGTCTTTCATATTAAGCACGGTTAGGCCAATGCTTTCCATTGATGCAATACACAACGATGGCATAATAGCGATGCCTAATCCCTGTTTAATTAGCTGACCAAGGGTACCTAACTGGCCCGTTTCGGCAACAATCACCGCATCACCCACAGTACTTATTTTCTGTTGAGTCCACATTCTTACTGCAGAGCCCCTATTCATCATTACCATAGGGTGTTCGATACATGCTTCCCAGCTAACCGTTTTGGCTTTTGCTAATTCATGCTGGGGGTTTACCACCACTACAAAACAATCGTCGAAAAGAGGTGTAAATATAAGCCCTTCATTTTGCTGCGGTTCGAAGGTGAAGCCCATCTCGGCTCTGCCCTCAGAAACTTCATAAATTACGTTCTCCATCACCACATCTAAAATTCGAAGGTTAATATTAGGCGCAAGTTGGTGATACCGTTTAAGTAAATGCGGTAAATGTGATTCTGCAAAGGAAGGCATAGCCGCAATGGTTAGGCGCCCTTTTGCCATGGCGAAAAGGTTCTGTATATCACCAAAAGTGTCGTCCCAGTCACGCATTATTCTAATGGCGTTGGGTAATAAGGCTTCACCTTCTTTGGTTAACGCCACATGCCTGGTGCTACGACTAAACAATTTCCCGCCAAGCTGTTCTTCCATTTTCTTTATTGCAGAAGAAAGTGCCGGCTGGGTAAGGTGAAGCTTAATAGCCGCCTCAGCAAACGTGCTTGATTGCGCTACGTGAATAAAAGCCTGCAAATTTCTATATGAAATATTCATTCAACTAAGACCCACACCCTATGTTTGAAATGCTAACCGACAAAATAGCCAACACGTTGACTTGCCCTTAATTCGAAAAATTAATAACCATCGCTAATCATTCAATTAATAAATAAAACTTATTAATTGAGTGATTAATTCAATTTTACATAATTGATAACATTGTTGATACTTTTACTTAACACATTTTATCAATGCTAATTTAAGGGGAAGTACCATGTCGGGATTTGACAAAGTCGTCACTACCTATCAAGAAGCCATGGACGGGCTGACCGATGGTATGACAGTTATTGCGGGTGGTTTTGGGCTATGCGGCATACCAGAAGGACTCATTGCTCAAGTTAAAACCATGGGCACTAAAGGCCTTACTGTGGTTTCTAATAATTGTGGTGTAGATGGTTTTGGACTAGGCATCTTGCTGGAAGACAAGCAAATTAAGAAAATGGTGTCTTCTTACGTAGGTGAAAACGCCCTGTTTGAAAAGCAATTATTAAATGGCGAGCTTGAAGTTGAACTTACACCGCAAGGCACGCTAGCCGAGAAGATGCGTGCTGGTGGTGCAGGTATTCCCGCTTTTTATACTGCTACTGGCTATGGCACGCCTGTAGGCGAAGGTAAGGAAGTGAAAACGTTTAATGACCGCCCTTATATCTTAGAAGAAGCTATTAAGGGCGACTTTGCCATAGTGAAAGCGTGGAAGGCCGACCGATACGGAAACTGTGTTTATCGTCATACTGCACAAAACTTTAACCCTATGGCCGCCACCGCTGGCACTATAACAGTGGTAGAAGCAGAAGAGATTGTTGAACCTGGTGAGCTAAACCCTAGCGAAATTCATACGCCCGGCATTTATGTAAATAGAGTCATAAAAGGGAAATTTGAAAAACGCATAGAGCGTAAGGTTGTCGCAAAAACGGCAAGTAACACCACAGCAAAGGAGTCACAATAATGGCATTATCACGAGATCAAATAGCAATGCGTGTGGCTCAAGAATTCAAAGATGGCGATTATGTTAATTTGGGAATAGGTATTCCTACGTTAGCCGCTAGTTTTGTGCCTGAAGGCATTAGTGTAATGCTGCAATCTGAAAATGGCTTGCTGGGCATGGGCCCCTACCCTCAGGAAGATGAGCTAGACGCAGATATGATTAACGCGGGTAAAGAAACCGTTACCGCCATTACCGGAGCTTCAATTTTTAACTCTGCGGAAAGCTTCGCCATGATCCGTGGCGGTCACGTTGATTTTACCGTGCTAGGTGCGTTTGAAGTAGACGTAAACGGTAATATTGCGTCGTGGATGATACCCGGAAAGCTCGTAAAAGGTATGGGGGGCGCTATGGACTTAGTAGCAGGCGCTAAAAACATTATTGTGACCATGACCCACACCGATAAACATGGTAACCCAAAACTCCTCAATGAATGCACCCTACCGCTAACGGGTGTAAATTGCATAACCCGAATTATTACCGATCTTGCTGTATTAGAAGTGGTTGATGGCGCCTTTTTACTTAAAGAACGTGCTCCGGGTGTAACGGTTGAAGATATACAAGCAAAAACCGGCGGTAAATTGGTTGTTTCGGAAAATGTGACCGAAATGCAGGTATAACTGCATTTTCGACAAGGTAAACGCATAGCAAGCTTTCATAATATCGGCCTTTAAGGGATAATACGCGATGATATTATTCATGAGGCCGAATCTTGCTAGTTACTGACTTACCCGTTCATCACAAAATCATTACCAAACTCGAAAGTAGAAACTTTACCGAGCTTACTGAAATTCAGGAAAAAAGTATGCTTCCTGCTATTCAGGGTAAAGATATTATTGCCTCATCTAAAACGGGATCGGGTAAGACACTCGCATTTTTAATTCCGGCCATAAATAGAATGATGTCGCAAAAGGCGTTAAGTCGACAAGACCCCCGCGCACTTATCCTTGCACCTACTCGCGAATTAGCGAAGCAAGTTTTCATAGAAGCCAAAACCATGTGTACGGGATTGAACCTGTCTTGCACGTTGGTTGTGGGCGGCGAAAACTATAATGATCAGGTGAAAGCGTTACGCCGAAACCCACATATTATTGTGGGCACTGCTGGCCGAGTGGCTGATCATTTGAAAGACAAAAGTGTATTTTTAAATGGCTTAGAACTACTGATTTTCGATGAAGCCGATCGCATGCTAGATTTGGGCTTTTCAGAACAATTAAACATGATTAACGAGTTTGCGAACCACCGTAAACGCCAAACAATGCTGTTTTCTGCCACATTAGATAGCATTGAACTGAATTACATGACTGCGCGTTTAACGAAAGCTGCTGTTCGCGTATCGGTAGGTGATTCAACGGCACATCATGGCGATATTCAACAACAATGTTTCTTTGCCGATAATATCGAGCATAAAGACGCCCTGCTTCATCACGAAATTTCTAATCGTACTTATAATCAAGCAATTGTATTTACCGCAACCCGTGAAGATACCGACCGTTTAACCACCATGTTAAACAAAGACAAGCTTGAGGCCATCGCCTTACGAGGTGATTTACCACAAAATCAACGCGCTGCAATTATGAGTGAGTTCGCCCGCGGACAGCATTCTGTATTAGTGACTACCGATGTGGCATCAAGAGGCTTAGATTTATCTAAAGTTGGTTTGGTTATTAATTTTGATTTACCGAAAAATGCCGATGAATACATTCACCGTATTGGTAGAACTGGCCGTGCTGGGCAAAAAGGCGAAGCCGCTTCATTTGTTGGCCCTCGCGATTGGAAGAGCTTTATAGTGCTTAAGGCACATTTACAGTATGAACTGGAGTGCGAGGCTCACGAGGCACTACCCGCTAAATTTAAAGGGGTTAAAGCCCCTACGCCTAAACAAGATACGCAGAAAAATAAAGCCAGTAAGCAAGATGGTGCAGAAGCTGCTGTTGCGAAGAAAGTACGCCGCGTAGACACCATGGCAGGTACTGAAATTGGTATGGCACCGGTGAAACGCAAGCCCAGAAAAGTAGAGCTTGAACCTGAAGACGATACCGAATTTGAATCTGGCGTTAATGCAGATGACAGCGTGGATACAGATTTAGATAATAGCGATAAAAATAGCTAAGTATAGTTTGAACCGGATAATTCTTCGGTTAAAGATTTGTATTATTAAAAAGGAGCCTAAGGGCTCCTTTTTTGCTTTCTGTTTATAGATAGCCCCTCAATTTATTAATTAGCCGTTACAGCATTTGAGCAAAGTACACCACTCGCCCCTAACACACCATTTTGGTATTTTTAATTCATGAGCAAAAAACACCATGCTGATTTATTGTTTTAATTAGAGAAGTTAGAGAGTAATCTGACGATATGGATAAAATTAAAAAAACCAGTTTGGTGTGTTTAGACAGACCGATTTGGGGTCTAGTAAATTGTTAGCTGCCAGCAAGGAAGCATTTGAGGTTACTTTGGAAAAATATACAAACAAGAGCACTTTAAATAAAACTAATTTCATCAATTTTGCTTTTATCTTCTTAGTCGTTATTTGTTTGAGCTTTGTGGCGTTTGACCTCAATAAAGATGACGAGCGCTCATTTGTTTTTTCACTGCTATTTATCATGTGGATTGCCTATGGGGCTGGTAGTAATAAGGTAAGCGCGTTTGAATTCCGTGAAACAACTGATTATACGCCTTCAGCCTCATTTGCTGGCATTTGTTTATGTTGGTGGGTCGCTCTCACCGACTATTTTTTAGTATTGGATCAAACGTCACGGTTTTCTGGTTTTTTCTTAGCTTTTTCTCTTTTATTAACTTTTGGCTTAATGTTGGATTTCATTCATTATTTTAGCGATAAGATAGGAAAACCTATTACACCTTGGTATATCATTCGTATTGGGCAAATCATTTTAGTGGGAACTTTGGGCGCATTGCTTTATTTTCTGGTTTATGGAAATTGGAACTTCCATATAGGAGGCCCATTTGAATTTTTGTCTCGTGTAATGCGAGGTTACTAAGTGCATGGCAGCTAACAAAAAAATCAAGTTCGCCCGCTGCGCGGGCTGGGACACAAACACGCGGGGCGCTCCGCTATTATGCCCCACGTATTTGCGCCCCTTATTTAAAAGTTAGCTCTTTCAAGGATGACCATGGATTCTTTAAAAACAAACAACAGAGATAGACTTGTTAGTGTAGCTAAAGCAGCATCGGGTGCACTACCATTTATAGGTTCAGCAGTTTCAGAATTACTCGACAGTGTTGTCCCTAATTTAAGGTTCGAAAGAGTAGTTTCATTTCTTGAGAATTTAGATGAAAGAGTGTCAAAAGTTGATGCGGAACTAGATAGCTTTAAACGGAACTTGAACACAGAACAAGGAACCGACTTACTAGAGGAGGCACTTATTCAGTCTTCTCGTGCTGTATCTGAAGAAAGAAGACAGAGGCTTGCTTCTTTGACCGAAAAAGCACTGACTGGCGATAAGTTAAAATATGAAGAAGCTAAAAAGATTTTAAATTTGTATCGTGAGCTTACAGATCCGGAGATTATTTGGCTTATATATTATTCTTTGAGACCTTCCCTAAGTCACGGCCCTCATTCTGAATGGGTGGAAAAGCACCCTGACGTATTAAGACCAATAACAAGAGAGATGTCTGCTCCAATAGAAAAACGAGAACTTGCTGCATTACAAGATAGCTACAAAGAAACTCTTCTTCGCTTTGGGCTTACTGAAATGAAGGGTAAAAGCGCGAGTCTCACTACTCTCGGCAGAATGCTTGTAGGTTACATAACAGATACAGACGAACAGAGCTAACAAACCACTGTAGTTACTCGCTGGCGCTCGTTGGGACACAAACACGCAGGCTCCCATCGCTTCGCGCTGTATTATAGCCTGCGTATTTGTGCCCCTAAGTGGGGGCGTTAGGTATATACGGAAGATGTTCACACTTGAAGATTTCAGGTAAAAGATATAAATCTATTTTTGAGTCATCGATCTTAATATCGATTTTTACTCTATTTGTATTAGGTTGGGCTGAAATAATTACAAGCTCTAACTTAAGGCCCTCATTATTAGTGATTCTTTTATTTATGGGAGCTGGATATTTATGTTACAACGTCTTATATCGTGAACCTTATTATTTTAATTCAAACTCTAGATGGTTTAAGTATTTTTATATTACAGAGTTATTCTTTTTTTCTATGTTTATGTTATTAATAATCATAGCTATAGCAGAGTAAAATATACCTAACAAGTCACTGCAAAGGACTAAAAACAGCTGGCTATTGCTCGTGCCTCGCTATTTTAGCCTCTGAGTGAGGC
>NZ_JAGJDY010000014.1 GCF_018100795.1 Alteromonas sp. MMG017
GTTTGCGGGTAATTAAATACCGCCTAAGCGCTCAGCAAGCACTTTGTAACGCTCTACATCTGCGCTATCAAACAAGGCATTACCGTCAGTGTCTTTTTCTTTTGCCACCAATAAACTTTCTCTTTCCAAGCGTTCTACTCTCACTTCCTGAACACCTAAATAGGCCGCTACTTCTTTTACAGTCATCAAACTCATTCTGCTGGTTCCCAACGTTATTTTGTTTTTAAATTTACTCTCGTTGTAAGCGCAGCTACCGCTGTAATAGCTCGGTGCGCTCAATTATTGAGGTACATATTATTAATAAAATGACTCAATACAGAAATATGAGAATAGCTTAATTTTACAGCTTTGCACTAGATGTATTTTTGTCCGTAACAGTTTCAAAGCGTTATAGTTAATATTTAAGCCTAAAATTGACAAATTACGAATGCTTTTTTGTACAATGCAGAAAATGATATTATAAAAATTATTCTTGCTGTCGGTTATCACCAGCAAGCTATTGGAGAATAAGAAAAAATGGATACTTGGTCAGCAGCCGTCATGTTATTCTTGATCATGGATCCTCTTGGCAATTTGCCTGTGTTCATGTCGGTTTTAAAGTCGATAGAACCCCGAAGACGGCAAATGATTCTTATCAGAGAGTTGCTGTTTGCATTAGGAATTTTGTTTTTATTCCTATTTAGTGGTCAGTCGGTGTTAAATTTCCTCAATGTTGAACAAGAAACGGTCAGCATTGCTGGGGGTATTATCTTATTTTTGATTGCGCTTAAAATGATTTTTCCGTCAGCAGGTAACCCTAGTGGGCTCGCCGTTGGCGAAGAGCCATTTTTGGTGCCGCTGGCTATACCAATGATTGCAGGGCCCTCAACATTAGCGGCGCTCATTCTTCTGGCAAACCAAAACCCAGATCGTATGTCTGACTGGGCACTCGCGCTTGGCGCCTCATGGTTGATAAGTGCAGTAATTTTGATGTTTTCAAATGTGTTTCATAAGCTATTAGGTGAACGTGGCCTTATTGCTATGGAACGACTTATGGGGATGATCCTCGTCATGATAGCCATTCAAATGCTTCTTGATGGTGCTACTCAATACTTTATGCATGCCACCGGAGCTAATTAATGGCAAAGCAAAAACTTAATACATTTGGGCGTGTGCGCGCGCTTGAAGGATTCAAAGCGGTTGCCTTTAGTGCAGCTTTGCTTGAGCGAATGATCCCTAACTACGAGCTGTTCTGTGAAGTTACCGAATTTGGTGACAAAGAAGGTATTCGTAACTGTCTCAATCTTGTATGGGAGTCGGTAAAAGCACCTAAAAGTAAGTTCAATCTTGCAGTACAGCTTGAAAAAGTGGAAGTGGCGACGCCCGATACTAGCGACTTTGATACCTACGGTGTGTATCCTGCTATTGATGCCGCAATTGGGTTGGCCGCTGTGCTTAATCTTATTGCAGGCGACGACCCACAAGGCGCGGTGGTTGTTAGCAAGCTTTCTCAAGGTAGCGTAGAAGCTTACTTGTTAGAAAGTGGCGAAGCCGATGATGAAACCGTAAAAGAGCACCCACTAATGGTATTTGAAGTAGCAGTGCAAGAAGCGTTGCTTGACTGTGTTGAAGCTGGAAAGTCTCCTGCTAGCACGGCTGATGCGCTAAAAGCGATTGCGCTAGAAGAAGGTATTTCGAATATCGGTCTCGATTTGGCTTAGTGTTCTCGTAGTGAGGGCTTAACGCATTTTTCGAGTGACACGGGGTTTACTACACAGCCTTTATCAAATAATAGCAAAGCGCCGATGTGCGCTTTTCTTTTATAATTTGCCAGTGCTCCGGCAGGGAAATAGGCGCTAGGTTCGCTTCGTGCTCTACGTATAACACACCGTCATTTGACAATAAGTTATTAGTGGCAATAGCCGATAACGTTGGTGCTACTAACCCTTTGTTAAAAGGCGGATCGACAAACATAATATCGAAGCTTTTACCTGAAAAGGTAGGGAGTATTGCTAAGGCATCGCCCTGATGGACGCTAGCAGTTTGTGCATTATTAGCCGTCAACAACGCCAAATTCTTTTTCAACTGTGCACTTGCCGATTTATCTAATTCAATAAAATCACAAGAAAGGGCATAGCGTGACAGCGCTTCTAGTCCCAAGCCCCCAGAGCCTGCAAATACATCTAAGCACTTTGCTTCATTCAAATAAGGCATAAGCCAATTGAATAAGGTTTCTTTATTTCGGTCGGTGGTGGGCCGTAAACCTTCTGCGTCGAGAACCGGTAACTTTCTTCCCCGCCATTGACCGCTGATAATGCGAATATGTCCGCCTTTCGCTTTTGCGTGGGTAGAATGAGATTTTTTTGCAGTTGAAGATGCCCTGAGTGGGCGAGAAACTCGCTTCATAGTCGCTGACAATGGTATCATGGGGTTATTCAATATTCGGCAAGTGTAGCCGAAATTGCCCAGTATTTATAAGGATTTGTCTTAACAATGTCGAAACTTTTTGGCTGGTTCGGTAAGAACAAAAAAGCAAATAAGCAAAAAGCACAGGAAAACCAAGATCAAAAGTCAGTTGATCAAAGCGCAGTTTTACCTGATGAATCACAAACTTCAGACGCCGAGCAGCCACATAGCACTGCCGAGCCAGTGGTCAATGACACTGCCGGTAGCGAGTTATCGGGAACTGCCCAGAGCGAGCAAGCTGAAACTGCCCAGAGCGAGCAAGCAGAAACTGCCAATAGCGTGCTACCAGAAACAGCCCAGAGCGTTTCAACAGACACATCTGAGAGCGATTCAGCAGAAAGCGCATCACCAGTGGCAGACGAGCCGGTGCCAGTATCTTTCGAGAAAGCAGACGCTACGCCAGTAAGTGTGGTACCAGATAAGTTAGATACAGTTGAAATAGCCGATGAAGCAAATTCGCCAGCGTCAGTAACTGACAATGAAAATGCCGAAGAGTCGCTTGAAGCGCCAGTTCAAGCTCTTGAATCAAAAAAAGAAAGTGAAGCGCCTACTGTTGAACTTCCTACTCAAGCGGCTAGCGTTTTAGAAGCAGAAGCAGAAGCAGAAGCAGAAGCAGAAGCAGAAGCAGAAGCAGAAGCAGAAGCAGAAGCAGAAGCAGCCGAAGTCGTCAGCGAGCCTGTAGTTGAGACAGCGCCAGCCCCGAAAGAGAAAAAATCACTATTCTCGCGCCTTAAAGAAAGCTTGTCTCGCACTAAAGCAAACTTAGGTAGCGGCCTAGTTAGCCTTTTCAAAGGCAAGGCTATTGATGATGAATTATACGAAGATTTAGAAACCCAATTATTGGTTGCTGATGTGGGAATGGATACCACGCAAAAAATCATTACCCACTTAACGGATAGTGCAAGCCGTAAAGATCTTAAAGACGCAGAGGCCTTGCTAGATATTTTGAAACAGCAAATGGCGGGCATGCTCTCAAAGGTTAATGAACCACTGAGCGATGCCATTAACGCTCACAATAGCGAAGAAGGTCCCTTCGTTATTCTCATGGTTGGCGTAAATGGGGTAGGTAAAACTACCACCATCGGTAAATTGGCTAAACAGTTTCAACAGCAAGGCAAAAAAGTGATGCTGGCAGCGGGTGATACCTTTAGGGCTGCTGCTGTAGAGCAATTGCAGGTATGGGGTGAGCGAAACAGCATTCCGGTTATTGCACAGCATACGGGTGCGGACAGTGCGTCAGTACTTTACGATGCGCTAGAAGCAGCAAAATCCCGTAAAACAGATATTCTTATCGCCGATACCGCAGGTCGTTTGCAGAATAAAGACAACTTGATGGAAGAGCTTAAGAAAGTGGTTCGCGTGATGAAAAAGCTGAACCCTAACGCCCCTCACGAAGTCATGCTTACCCTCGATGCGGGTACAGGGCAAAATGCTATTAGCCAAGCGAAGTTATTCAATCAGGCGGTTGGCTTAACCGGTATTACCCTTACTAAACTAGACGGTACCGCAAAAGGTGGTGTTATCTTCTCAATTGCCGATAAATTTGGTATACCTATCAGATATATAGGGGTTGGTGAAGGCATTGATGACTTACGCCAGTTCGACGGCCAAGAATTTATTGATGCGCTATTCAGTGAAATTGATAGCGGCGAGTAGACAGCATTAATAGCTAATGACGAGAATAGGGTAGTAGGGAACATGCATGATAAAGTTTGAGCAAGTAAGCAAAACCTACCCCGGCGGACAACGGGCGCTGAGTAAAGTCGACTTTCACATTGCCCCTGGAGAAATGGCTTTTCTTACTGGCCACTCTGGCGCTGGTAAAAGTACGCTGCTTAAACTTATCAGTATTATGGAACGCCCCACGGTAGGTCGTGTATTGATTAACGGTCATGATCTTAATGCTATTAGCCGAAGAGATATTGCCTACATCCGTCGTGATATAGGCATGATTTTTCAAAGCCATCAATTGTTGATGGACAAGTCGGTTTTCGACAACGTGGCATTACCGCTTGTGATAGAAGGGTACACTCACAAGGAAATTGGCAAACGTGTCGATGCTGCACTAGAAATGGTAGGGCTACGAGATAAAAGCCGTAATTTACCCATTATGTTATCAGGCGGCGAACAACAGCGGGTTGGTATAGCCCGCGCTGTAGTGAATAAGCCTCCCTTACTTCTTGCCGATGAGCCTACCGGAAACCTCGACCCTAAGCTTTCTATGGAAATTATTCGCTTGTTTGAAGATTTCAACCAAGCCGGTGTATCTGTGTTCATCGCTACCCATGATTTAGGGCTAATTGCTCGAATGAAATATCGCACACTGACGTTGAAAGACGGCCAGATGATTACCGACGGGCTAACCGATGACTTAAATGGGAACTGGCAATGAGTATTCTATTTAAAGGTAGAAGCCAAGGCGCGTCGTCTAGGAAAGTAGGGTTTGTGCAATCTATTGTGATGTTCTTCGTAAGCCATGTTAGGCAAGCCCTTTCAAGCTTAGGTGAATTATGGCGCCAGCCTGCTGCTTCACTGATGACCATTGGCGTGTTGGGCTTAAGTATTACCCTTCCTAGCACGCTTTATATTATGGTTAAAAATACCGAGAAAATTACCGCTGGGTGGGAACAAGCCTCAGAGATATCCTTGTTTCTGAAACCGAATATTTCAGCCGCTAATTCGCAGCAATTGGTTGCTAGGTTAAATACATGGGAAGAAATTGATTCTGTGGTGTTTATACCTGCAGATGATGCGTTAAAAGAGTTTCAGCATTTATCAGGGTTAGGCGATGCGATTGCGTATTTGCAAAGTAACCCGCTACCCGATGTTGTGTTAGTGACACCCATAGATAAGCATGCCACGCCGAATGCCGCTAAAACGCTACTTGATAAGCTAAAGCAGCAGCGTGAGGTTGATATAGGTAAGTTAGATATAGAATGGTTAGAGCGCTTGTATGCAGTTATTGATATTGCCAGCGACCTTGTCACCTTTATTGGTATTTTATTGTTCTTCGCTGTGGTGCTGATTATTGGCAACACTATTCGACTGAACATTCTTAATAAGCACGATGAAATAGTCGTAATGAAGCTAGTAGGGGCAACCGATGCCTTTATTCACCGTCCATTTCTATATACCGGTTTTTGGTACGGCTTACTAGGCGGGCTAATGGCATGGTTTGCCGTCATCATTATTCTATGGTGGATGGATAGCAGTATTGAGACCTTTGCCGCCATGTATCAAAAAGACTTTAATATCACAGGCCTGACAGGTACAGCGTTATTAACGATGCTGGGGCTATCTATTACATTAGGGTTGCTGGGCTCGCTTATTTCAGTGCAACGCCATGTAAGACAAATTGAACCAAAATAAGCGTTATCTTACTGACTAGCTTTGATAGGCCTAGCTTTGAACGGGAGCGCGTGGGAAGTGCGTAGAAATAGCGCTTCTCACACCGTTACCCCACACAATCGCTTGGTTATAAAGGATATGAAGCTGCTTTTGGTCAATATCTAATACTTTTGCCTGTTTAATCACGTTCATCCACAGCGCACCTTCAAAAGCGCGAACTAGGCTCATGTAACTGTTGAATTCAGGCGTCTTTCCTAAGATAGCGTCATTTAAGTCTTCTGATAGCGGGAGTTGTTTAAGCACATCTTCTATGGACTGATCTAATAACGCATCTAATAACGAAAACAACCCTACTAAAAAGCCGATAGGTGGGTTCGCTTTTAAGCCACGCTTGGCCGACAACAAATCGAAAAACTTGGCCCTAACCAAAGACATATGAATAATCTCTAACGGCTTATCATCACCTAAATTAGTAAGGCTAAGTAGCGCGATAAATTTCTTTACCTCTACTTCACCCATATAATTAAGGGCGTGTTTCAGTGAGGTTATTTTGTGGCGCTTATTAATCAATGGGTTATTGATAAATTTAAGCAATAGGTAGCTTAGTGCGGCATCACGCTCAACAATTTGGCTAACTCTATCAATATCAAAACTATCGTTTGAACACTCGCCAATAAGGTCGACAATATTCATTTTCGACGCAGGCAATTGACGCAGTATGCGTGCTTCTGGCTGGGCAAAGAAATAGCCTTGGAACAAATCAAACCCAAGGTCCACACTGGTCGCAAATTGATCTTGTGTATCTACTTGTTCGGCTACGAGTTTAACGTTGGCATCTAGGTATCTTGGAATATTCTTCTCTATGTTTTCGAAACGAATTTGCGAGAGATCTACTTTTACGATATCAACAAGGGGCAGAATTTCATGCTTAGCACTAAGCATCATAGGATCGTCAATAGCAATACGAAAGCCAAGGCGCTTTATGTGCTGGCAAGCTTCTAACAAGCCCGTTTGAGCAAAAGGGTTATCAGCCAATTCAACCACAACCGACTCTGGGTTCAGTGTGGTAGGGAAGCGAGAAATAATGGTTTCAGATGAAAAGTTAATAAAAGAGGTCTTTTCACCGCTAATATCATCTAGCCCTAGTGGATGAAAGTGTTCAGAAATATATTGCGCTTTTTCAGGAGAATGCTCGGGGTACGCGCCAGCCTTGCCATCTCGAAACAAAAGTTCGTAAGCAAATACATCCTTTGTTTTATCCAAAATCGGTTGGCGAGCGATAAACGCGAACATACAAGTTCCCTACTGGCACGTTGAACAATCATCAACGAATATTACTGTAATTTACACCACCATAACATGCATTTACGAAAATCGCGTTAATTTGCGCATTACATTTTGCAAGTCATATTAATGAACGTACATTCTTGAATTACTTTTTCTCTACCTGCGCTGAAACATGTACGTGGTGGGCCCATTTCATCGCTTCATTATAGTAACCATGAAGCAGAGTTTGCTGAATTTTGTATTTACCGGAAAATTTCTTAATACCTGCCCAGTTCGCCCTTTCAAAATACTTCGCCAAGGTAAGACAGTCTTTCAACACGCCAGGCTCGCCACAAAGCGCATCTTTTACATTATCGCTAATAGGTACCTTGCTAACCAATTCGTCGATATGTTGTTCCATCATGGCATCAAGCATAGACAAAAGGCCGGTTAAAAAGCCGGTAAGTGGATTTTCTCGTTCTTTAAAAGAGATAAACACAAGCTCACAAAATTTTGCCCGCACAAGAGCCATCTGCATCAATTCTTGAGGCTGGCCGTCATTCAGATTAGCCAAAGCAAGCAACGCGATAAACTTCTTAACTTCAACTTCGCCCATAAAGTTAAGCGCATGCTTGAGGGATGTAATTTTATTTCGCTTATTAATAAGCGGATTATTGATGAAGCGTAATAGCAAATAGGTGAGGGAAGGATCGCGCTCAATAATGCGATTCACTTCATCAAAATTTAGCTTGGGTTGGCTACTTAATGTGAGTAGCTCCATCATGGTAAGCGCGCTGGGGCCTAATTTACGATGACGAACAATTTCTGGTTTAGCTAGGAAGTAACCTTGAAAATAGTCGAAGCCCATTTCCTTAAACTTGTGAAACTCTTCGTAGGTTTCAATTTTTTCGGCCACAAGTTCGATGTTGTGCGATTTGAAGCGTTTAACTAATGAAGGAATAGTGTCGTGAGCAATTTCAGTAATGTCTATTTTAACGATACTGGTAAAAGGAACGAAAGCGTCCCACTTCTCTTCCATATCATAATCATCAAGTGCAATGGGGTAACCTAACCCTCGAATATGTTTGCACGCGGCAATAAGTGCATCATCTACCTCAACGGTTTCTACAATTTCAATAACCACTTTGCTAGCATCTAACGAGGTAGGGAATCGGTACATCAAGGTATCGCGGTGGAAATTAATGAATGCTTTTTTATCACCTGTTATTTCTTCAATACCTAAGCTTAAATGCGTAGACGTTAAAATTTTTGAGGTGGCCTCATCGGGCGGAATATCTGGAAAGCAATTGTCTTCCCCTATTCGAAAAAGTAATTCGTAAGCGTAAACGTTCCTATTTACGTCGAATATGGGTTGTCTTGCTACGTATGCGAACATCGAGTGCCTCTTTGCTCTCGCCGCGTAAAAACGCGATTGAAGTCGTTAAAATGAAAATTTTATTATTATTTTATCATTTAATTTTTTTATTATAGTGCCGAGCGCTTTTAAGGCATAAATTTTATATCTTATTGTAAGTAAAAAAGCGATGCTAGCAATCGAAAAATTGTAATAGTCTGCGTATTTAAGAGCGGCTAAAATAGCTGTCTTGATACATGGCAATAATACGACCGAATTTAAGTTTGATATAACCTTTTGAAAGATGAATGGCATGTTTTATATACATTTTGAATGTATAATAGGCATATATCGTGAATATCTGCTTCGATAAGCTGTTTCCTCTGGAGTAGCACTTATTTTTCTTCGAAGCTTTCGGTGATATTTATTGAGCGTTGTAGCGTAATCATAAATTCGTTTTACAATGCTTAAGTGATTTGGAAAGAGATAGACACTAATTGAACTGTTTTTTGCAATTGTGGTCTTGATCTTTAGAAGATGGGTACTACATACCAATAACTGGTTTAGTTTCTCATCGCAATTAAGTCTCGCGCGGCTGATGTTACTTTGCTAATATCAAGTTGCAAAGAATGAGGTGAATAATGAGCAATAAATTGCAATCCCTAGCACTATCAGTTCCTCACAGCGGTAGCATTGAAGGCTACGTACAAGCTGTAAGTCGTATTGATATGCTAACTGCAGAAGAAGAGCGCGCATTAGCGGTGCGTCTTCGTGAAGATGAAGATTTAGAAGCAGCACGTAAGCTGGTTATGTCTCATCTACGCTTTGTTGTGCATATTGCAAAATCTTATTCTGGATATGGTTTGCCACAAGCTGATCTTATCCAAGAAGGTAATATTGGTTTAATGAAAGCGGTTAAGCGTTTCGACCCAACAGTGGGCGTTCGTTTGGTTTCTTTTGCCGTACATTGGATCAAAGCTGAAATTCATGAGTTCGTACTTAAGAACTGGCGTATTGTTAAAGTTGCTACTACAAAAGCGCAACGTAAATTGTTCTTCAACTTACGTAAAGCGAAAAAGCGTCTTGGTTGGTTTACCCACGAAGAAGTGCAAACGGTAGCCAGCGAGCTGGGTGTGAGTACGAAAGAAGTGCTTCAAATGGAAGCGCGAATGAGCAGCCAAGATCAAGCATTCGATCTTTCTGCTGACGAAGACGAAACGGGCAACTTTGCACCGGTTCAATTTCTTGAAGATAAATCAACTGATGTTGAAATGGACGTTATTAATAACGATTGGGATACTAATGCGAGCAAGCGTTTGTACTCAGCCATTAAGACACTAGATGATAGAAGCCAAGATATTATCGAAACTCGTTGGTTGGCTGACAGCAAAATTACACTTCAAGATCTTGCTGATAAGTACGAAGTATCTGCTGAACGTGTTCGTCAAATTGAAAAGAACGCGATGAAAAAGCTTCAAGCTGCCATGGTCGCGTAAGTGAGCGCCTAAGCTAAGCAAACATAATTAAAAAAAGCGCCTATTGGCGCTTTTTTTGTATTTTTTATATTTCATTTACGAAAGTAAAAAACAGCGAATAATATACCTTTGCTCGTTAGGCCTCAGTTTGCTCTGGAAGCACCCAAAACACCCCTTCAAACTCTGCCACGGCATTATCGCCATCCAAGATATCTACGTTCAAAGCAAATCGCGCTTTCTCACCTTTTTCTAAAGGCTTAAATTTGCCCGATAAGGTTTCTATATTACAGATTGCACGAGGCTTCATAGTAATGGGCTTATGATAGTGAATATCGCCGTCGCCCAATACAATATCGCCTGTTAGTCCACGCTCTTTGAGTTGTAAGTAAATCATTCCCCAGCCAGTTAATGTGGCTAACGAAAAAATACTGCCGGCAAACATAGTGCCGTGAACATTAATATTCTTATTAAGTGACGCTCGGGTTTCTAATGTTCTGCCTGTGTATTGGTATAATTTAATACCCATATGTTCAGTAATGGGAATGGTATCAGTCCAGGTTTGCTGTAACGATTTACACCATTTGGGATGCAGTACTAAGGTGTTATTTTCAGTGAGCTTTTTCACCATTTGCTGGCGTCTTAGCATGCCTAATTCGTTAGGCGCTTCACGTTCAACAACGAAGCCGCATGAACTGAAAAAGTCGATAGAAACTTCTCGGCTGTTGGTCACCGCGCGAATAGCTCCCAATTCTTTCGCCACGTTCTCTAAAGCGTCCATTATCATCTGCCCAAGCCCTTTACGCAGATGATCAGGGTGTACGGCAATATGACGAATTTGTGCTTCTTCAGCGGTATTTAAATGCACGCGGCCACAGGCAACAATTTCGCCTTTACCGTTCACTATGGTGCGATGCTCTGCCACTTGTTCATACTCATCTTTCTCTGAACCAGGAGGAAAGTTCCATGGCTGGCGAAGGTGAGCCCAGCGAAAATGAAAATAGGCTTCGAATTCAGTATCGCTTTTAGGGGTTACAACCTTATACACAATAGAGAGGCCTCGTATGAAAGAATGAAAATCTATTTAACCTTACGCTTTTTAACTGCACAAGATTAATTCTAGTATGTTCATTATACCTGAAACTGGAAGGTGGCGGGTCCGTCATTCACTAAAGCGACTTTCATTTCAGCACCAAATTGCCCCGTTTCCACTACAATGCCCTTTTGTTTAAGGGATTCTATGAATTGCAGATAAATAGCATTGCCATGTTCAGGTGTTGCCCCTCTAGAAAAGCCTGGACGATTGCCTTTTTGCGTATCGGCCACTAGGGTGAATTGAGACACTACTAATATTTTCCCCCCAATTTGCTCAACATTTAGGTTCATTTTTCCATCGCTGTCGGAAAAAATACGGTAGCGGCATAATTTGTTAGCAAGCTTTTCGATTTGTTCTGGGCTATCGTCTTTTTCAACGCCAAGCAGCACTAGCATACCTTGCTCAATTTCACCGATGATTTCATTGTTCACTGACACGCTAGCTTCAGACACTCGTTGAACCAACCCAATCATTACTTTTGCTCCTTTAAAAATCTTGCCATATCTCTGGTTGCGCGGCACAACGCATAAGCAATGCCGGGTTCAGACGTACTGTGGCCAGCATCAGGAATGATTTGAAGTTGGCTTCCCGGCCACGACTTATGTAATGATTCTGCCGCTTCAGTTTTGCATATCATGTCATATCGACCATGAATGATAGTGCCAGGAATATCGCGTATTTTATCTATATTATCAAGTATGTAGCCTTCATCAATAAAGCATTTGTTGGTTAGGAAATGGCATTCAAGAGTGGCTAAGCTGGTGACAAGCGATAGGGGATATTGACTGGTGGAATCGCCAGTACCAGGTGGTAAAGACACGCGAGAAAGTCGCTCCTCCCATTGATACCAGCGCTTTAGCGCCGCATGTCGTTGTACTTCGTTATCGGCTTTCAATGTATTGAGATAATGCGCACAAATAGCCGAAGTACTTAGCGGGGCGTCTATCCCTTTAACGAACTGGCGATAATATTCTGGAAAAAGCTGAGCAGCACCACCTTGTGGTGACAAAAACCAATCTCTGTCTTGCTGGCGCGCTAAAAATACGCCGCGAAGAATAAGCCCACTAACATGATCAGCATACCTAAAGGCATAAAGGAGCGCTAAGGTTGAACCCCATGAGCCTCCAAACACTAACCAACTCGATACGTTGAGCTGCCGCCTGAGTATTTCAATATCTTCTACATTTAGCCATGTATCGTTGTCTTTGGTGCTGGCTAATGGGGTTGAACGTCCGCATCCTCTTTGCTCGAATCCGATGATACGGTATCGGTTACTGTCGAAGAAGCATTTATAATTCGGCGGTAAACCAGCACCTGGGCCGCCATGAATAAAGAGTACTGGAATACCCTCAGGGTTGCCGCTCTGCTCATAATAGAGAGAGTGCCCACATCCCACCTCGATAAATCCATTTTGGTAACAGGTAACATCTGGGTAAAGTCGTTTCATTTTATTTCCGCGCGTTGTGCGGGTGCCTGTTTTAGTTTAGTTTATTCTTATGAAATACTACATAATCATATTCTGATAACAATTGCGAGGAAGTTTCTATGTCAGGGCAAGGATCTGGCGGCAATGTGATTGCTGCAATCTGTAATTTTTTTATTCCAGGGTTAGGGCATTTAGTACAAGGGCGAATACTTGGCGCACTATTTTATTTTATTGTGGTTGGTGTGAGCTATGCGCTTGCCGCAACCGTAGTACTAGCAATTGTATTTTGGCCATTAGGCGTTATTTTGCACATTATCTGTATTATTAGCGCGGCCCGCTATCGAGGGAGAGAGATGTTATGAGGCTAATAGCAACTGCTATTATTGCTATGTTGGTATTAACTGGCTGCCAATCTGCGTATTACGCAGCGTGGGAGAAAGTAGGCGTTGAAAAACGCGATATCCTTGTTGACCGTGTTGAAAACGCAAAAGAGTCGCAAGAAGACGCTCAGGAAGAGTTTAGCTCTGCATTGGAAGCTTTCAGTGCCGTAGTGGCTTTTGAAGGTGGTGAGCTAGAAGATGTTTATAACAAGCTTAATAGCGAGTATGAAAACAGCCTTTCTGCCGCCAATGAGGTTTCATCTCGCATTGATAAAGTTGAAGGTGTTGCCGAAGCACTTTTTGACGAATGGGAAGATGAGTTAGAAAAGTATCAAAATGCGTCATTAAAACGTGAAAGCTCAGATAAGTTACGTGATACCGAGCGCAGATATAGTGCGCTTATCAAAACCATGCGTAAAGCAGAGAGTAGAATGGCGCCAGTACTAAGCGCTTTTCAAGACAACGTTTTGTACTTGAAGCATAACTTGAACGCTAGCGCGATTGGTGCGTTACAAGGTGAGCTTACTAATATTCAAAATGATGTTGACCAGCTCATTCAGCAAATGAATTCAGCCATCGCTGAATCTGATGCCTTTATTGCTGCTATGTCTAACTAGTGAGTGCTTAACGTATTGTCATTGGATTAATAAAACCAATAAGATACCAAAAAGGCGTTGTAGTTTCCTACAACGCCTTTTTTATTCTTCGGGTATTTGCCTTGGCTCGTCTTCCGCTTTTCGATTTTCAAACGCTTGGCCTAAGCTGCATGTGAATTCGGCGCCTAATAGCACCAATACCCATGAAATATAAACCCACAAAAATAGGATAGGCACGACTGCTAACGCACCGTATATCAACTCATAAGAAGGGAAATTAGTAATATAAAGGGCAAAGCCAGACTTCGTTAACTCAAACGCAACCGTTGCCAAAATGGCACCTGAAATAGCGTGACGGGCGAAAACACGTCGGTTAGGTACTATCATGTACAAAATAAAGAAAGCCAGCATGGCCGCGAAGCTAGGCACGAGGGTGAGTAAAAAAGTACCCAACCCTGGCGTATATTCTTCCGCAAAAGCAGCAAGCCCAGCTAAATAAGAACTAATTATCACGCTTGAGCCAATAAGCATAGGCCCTAGGGTAATTACCATCCAATAGATAGCAAACGTATAAATAATAGGACGATCGCTTTGAGTGCGCCAAATCCGGTTAAGGGTTTTATCGACATTGGAAATCAACATGAGTGCCACTACAAGCAACGATAAAATACCGATAGCGCCCATTTCAGAAGCGTTGCCCACAAAGTCAGACATATACTCGTGAACCGTATCGCTGGCGGTAGGCACAAAATTATTAAAGATAAAGTATTCTAATTTGCCTCGCACGGAAGCAAACGCAGGAAACGCCGACATGATGGTGAAAGTCACCATAATAAAAGGAACAAGAGACAGCAACGTAACGTAGGCTAGGTGGCCTGCGGAGATAGTAATATTGTCTTCACGGCAACGCTTAATGAAGATAGTGAAAAGATCGACAACTTGTGGTGCGAGCTTATGATAGATGGCTTTTACCCGATCCCAATTCACACTTTACTCCTAGTTATTACTCGCCTTGGCCATTCGCCGTTTTACCTTGGCCTTTTACAGCGAAGTAAGGTTGCAACGAGGCAAACGAGTCGTTCAAATACCTGATAATAGGCAAATGGTATACTGGTCTGCCCTATAGGAGCAAAGGTTTAATCGAAATTAACCTGCTCGCACACCTAGCATGTGGCAAATAGCGTAGCTCAACTCACTACGGTTAAGGGTGTAAAAATGAAAATGCTTCACGCCTTCTTTGGCTAGTACCTTAACCTGATCCATCGCGATGTTAGCACCAATGAGGTTCCGAGTAGCTTGATCGTCATCGTCAAGTCCATCGAACATTTTGTGTAAGAACCCAGGTACATGTACGTTGGTGAAACCGGCGAACTTTACCAAGGTCTGGTAATTGGTTACTGGCAGTATGCCAGGCACTAGGTCTAGGTCGATACCTGCAGCTGCTGCTCGGTCACGAAAACGTAAAAATACACTGGTGTCGAAGAAAAACTGAGAAATAGCTTCGCTCGCACCGGCTTCTGCTTTGCGTTTAAGGTTTAATAAATCGAATTGGGCATTAGGCGCTTCAGGGTGTTTTTCAGGGTAGGCGGCAACCGATATATCGAAATCGGCTACATCTTTTAGTAATGCCACTAAATCAGAGGCATACATTTCAGTATCTTTCACACCTGGCGGTAAATCACCACGAAGAGCAACAATACGACGAATGCCAGAATCCCAGTAGTCTTGGGCGATCTGTCTAAGTTCGTCTCGGCTGGCATCCACACACGTGAGGTGTGGCACGGCTGCAACCCCAGTTTGTTGTTGAATGCGTTTTACCACGTCATGTGTGCGATCACGCTCACCACTGTTTGCACCATAGGTCACCGACATATAACTTGGTTTTAATGGTGCTAAACGTTCAACTGACTTCCACAAGGTTTGTTCCATTTTCTCTGATTTTGGTGGAAAAAACTCGAATGACACATCAATATCACGCAGTTCCGAAAGGGACTGATTGAGTGCATCGACACCTTGTGCGTAAGAAACCATGGTAAAATTACTCTTTTATAGACGTTTAGACGTCCAAAATAAAGAATTTACGTCTAGACGTCAAGAGGTTTACACTGCTCAATTGACCTTTTCGTCAACTTGTTTAGAATTTCTCTTCATAACATAAATAAGATCAGACAGAGTTAGCATCATGGCAGAGTGGAACGGTAAGTATATTCATCCCTACGCAGAGCACGGTAAAAAGAGTGAACAGGTAAAGAAAGTCACCGTTTCTATTCCTATTAATGTGCTAAAAGCATTAACCGATGAACGTACGCGTAGACAAATAAACAATTTACGTCATGCGACGAATTCAGAATTGTTATGTGAAGCGTTTCTTCACGCATTTACAGGTCAGCCATTACCGGATGACGAAGATTTGAGAAAAGATAACCCTAATCGTGTACCTGCTGAGGCAAGACGCATAATGGAAGATATGGGTATAGACGTTTCTATTGAAAACGAACAAGAAGATTAAAAAAACGGCAATGAAAATTGCCGTTTTTTATAATAATTGAATACAAGGCTGCGCGCCCAGTTATTCGATTATACTGCCTTTACTCTGCGCGGTTCGGTACTTCTGGAAGCCTTGCAACACCAGATTCAATCGCCGCTTTCGACACTGCAGAGGCTATGCGTTCACAAAGGCGAGGATCCATTGGTTTAGGAATAATATATTCTTTGCCAAAGGTTAAGCTTTTGCTATTGCTAGCCGCTAACACAGATTCTGGTACGGGCTCTTTGGTAATCGCGCGGAGTGCTTCTACCGCTGCCACTTTCATTTCGTCGTTAATGGCCGTTGCGCGAACATCCAATGCGCCACGGAAAATGAACGGAAAGCACAGTACGTTGTTAACCTGGTTAGGGTAATCAGAACGCCCCGTTGCCATAATTAAATCATTTCGAACTTCGTGAGCCAATTCAGGCTTAATTTCAGGGTCGGGGTTAGAGCATGCAAAAACAATCGGGTTAGGCCCCATTAATGCCAAGGTTTCTGGCGGCAATACATCTGGGCCAGATACGCCTACAAAAATATCAGCGCCTTCCATCACATCTTCTAGCGTACGTTTATCGGTATTATTGGCAAACAAACGTTTGTGTTCCGTAAGGTCTTCACGGCGGGTATGAATAACCCCTTTTCTGTCTAACATGTAAATGCGCTCTCGTTGCGCGCCACATTTAATAAGCAATTCCATACAGGCTACCGCTGCTGCACCCGCACCCATACAAACTATTTTGGCGCTTTCGATATTTTTGCCCTGAATTTCAATGGCGTTCAACATGCCGGCTGCCGTTACAATGGCAGTACCATGTTGATCATCATGGAATACCGGAATATTACAGCGCTTAATGAGTTCTTGTTCTATTTCAAAGCACTCTGGGGCTTTAATATCTTCTAGGTTAATTCCGCCAAACGTATCTGCAATATTGGCAACGGTATTAATGAATTCTTCTGTGGTGCGATGCTTTACTTCAATATCGATAGCATCAAGCCCAGCAAAGCGTTTAAACAGCAGTGCTTTGCCTTCCATCACCGGTTTAGAAGCTAACGGCCCCAAATTACCTAAACCTAAAATAGCAGTACCATTACTGATGACCGCTACCATGTTGCCTTTCGCAGTATATTTGTAAGCATTATCAGGATCTTCAGCAATTTCTCGTACTGGTTCAGCTACCCCTGGACTGTAAGCCAGAGCAAGATCATCCACACTATCGGCTGGTTTTGATAGCTCCACGCTAATTTTACCTGGCGTGGGTTTGGCATGATAATCTAGCGCACGTTGTCTGAAATCTGACATTAGTAAACATATCCTTCGATGTAGGGGTTAGGCAATCTTCGTTACCGTAAGGGCAATCTGCGTTGCCGCAGTAGAATGTCTTCGACTCTATCACAGGGATATTTAAGTACATATCTGATCTGCCCTTTATACCTTTAATCTAGGACAGACTTGCTTGTATGACCAGTGACATCGTCGAATATCTGCCATTCACCATATTAATGACACTTTGAAAATTAATACATTATTTCTATTTTATAGGAGTAGGTATAGATGTTGGTATAGACGTAGGCATAAGTGAGCATCGAATAGCGTTGTAAAAAAGGCATTAAATCGGCCAGTTAAGGCGCGGGCTATCGGAATAGGTATAATGAAAACATGATAAAGGAAAGCGTAACTTAAGATGTCGGAAAAGAAGTTGATTGAAGCGTTAACGGCGGTGTGTGAGTGGGCAAAATCTGAGTCGGTTGGCTTTGAATGGCTTACTCATATGGGGCACTGGCGCAGGCCGGAAATTATTGCGGTGTTTGAAACCGAGAAACAGAAAAGCGAAGCGCTAGCAGCAAATTGGAACCAAGCATTTGAAGATGAGCTCGATAATGTGTGTCACACGTTGAAGGCACAGATTAAAGGTGTTCGCTACGACAGCGAGCAAGCGTGCACTTCGCAAAGTAACGGCAATTGGGAACGCCATTTAAAACGCAGAGCTTTTCACTGAGAGCATTGCATTAGGCGCTCCCTTCACTCGCTGTGCCCTTCATTCGCCGAGCTCTCCACTCGCGGTGCCCTTCATTCGCCGAGCTCTCCACTCGCCGTGCCCTCCACTCGCCGAGCACTGTATTGGAAGCGCTTTCTATGGAGCGCAGACACAAAAAAAGCGCCGATAGGCGCTTTTTTTAAAGAAACATAGTGTTTCTGAGTACTGAGCTTATTTAGCGCCCAAAGCACCGAAACGTTTCTTGAAGCGGTCAACACGACCACCGGTGTCAACGTTACGTTGCTTACCAGTGTAGAATGGGTGACATGCAGAACATACGTCTAGGTTAATATCTTTACCTAGAGTAGAACGGATTTTCATTACGTTGCCGCAAGAACATGTTGCTGTCATTTCAGCGTATTCTGGGTGGATACCATCTTTCATTTTGGATTACCTTCAATATGAGGCCGTATCGCTATCTGGCCCGAAGCCAAACACCATACGCAACTTTAAATTCAATGACCGACCGCAGAAATTGCAGTCAGCCGCAAAAGAGCGGCGCATAATAAAGGAAGCGTCGTAAGTGATCAAGCACTTTTTGTATGCGAAGTAAACAGGGGCGGTGTTGATTCCGCACAAGGGCAAAAATAAATTCCCTTCCCTTATTTGACATTATGTTTAAATGCCAGATCATTAGCGGTTCTGAATTTACGTCTACTCACTTTACGTTTATCAATATTGGGGCATCAATTTTAATGGTATTCATTCAGGTGGCTGTACCTGTGCCGCTTCGCCAACTATTTACCTATTCTCATACCGATACCTTACAACCTGGTGTGCGGGTAAAAGTGCCTTTCGGCCCACGTCAATTGGTAGGCATTGTAGTTGAATCCGGTGTAGACATAGATGATACCAGTAAAATAAAAGCCATCATTGAGGTAGTAGACAGCACGCCTGTTATCGACGAGTCGCTAAGAAAAATGGCGCATTGGTTATGGCAGTATTACCACCATGCGCCCGGGGAAGTGATACATGCCATGCTTCCCGTGCCCCTTCGAAAAGGTGAGCCTGCCACGCCATCACCCGCGCAATATATTCAAGTCACACCAGAAGGTGCTGATACAGATGTTAATAGTTTAAGCCGAGCACCCAAGCAGATGGCTTGTTTAGAAGCCGTTCAAACCACATCACTTATTGCTAGCGAAGCGCGCAAAACCTTTTCACCGGCAGTAGTGAAAGCGCTATTAGATAAAGCACTTATTGAGTTAGTGGAAATTACACCTGAACTCACTGCGCAAGCTTGGTTAGATACCTTCGACATTGGCGAAAAGCCCGTACCTGATAAAGAACAAGGGGTAGCGATAGCGGCGTTAAACCAGCAGCATGGTACTTTTGCAATCAGCTTGCTTGAGGGGGTTACAGGTAGCGGTAAAACCGAAGTGTATCTGCAATCTATAGAACCTTTGCTTAAAGCCGGCAAACAAGTGCTTATTTTAGTGCCTGAAATTGGTTTAACGCCGCAAACCGTTTCGCGGTTCGAAAAACGTTTTAATATTCCTGTTGGGGTATTGCACTCTCAATTGACAGACGCGGCGCGGTTGTCAGTTTGGCAGCGAGCGAGGGCAGGCGAACTAGGTATTATTATTGGTACGCGTTCAGCTATTTTTACGCCCCTTAAAAACCCCGGCATGATCATTGTGGATGAAGAGCATGATGAATCATTCAAACAACAAGATGGGCTTAGGTATCACGCGCGAGATTTAGCAGCCATGCGAGCTAAAGAGCATAGCATTCCTTTGTTACTTGGTAGTGCCACGCCAGCGCTGGAAACGCTCAATAATGCTTTAAACGGTCGCTTCGCGCATTTACAACTAACCCGCCGCGCCGCAGGAGCGCAAAGCACTAAGCAGTATTTATTAGATGCCCGAGACCAGCCTATTCATTACGGTATTTCAGAAGGCTTGCTGACAATTATGCGCCAGCATGTGAATGCTGGGAATCAGATTCTGGTTTTTGTAAATAGACGGGGTTATGCCCCAGCACTTTTATGTCATCACTGCGGCACTACGGCAATGTGTAAACGTTGCGATAGGCCTTATACCGTGCATAAAGGGCAAAACAGACTGCAATGCCACCATTGCGGTGCTACCCGTTCAATGCCCAAAGAGTGTGAAGCTTGCCACAGTCATGAAATGGTAACAGCGGGGACAGGTACCGAGCAGGTAGAGGAAGGCTTAATGAAGCTCTTCCCCGATGCCAAGCACGTGCGAATAGACAGTGATTCGGTTCGGGGAAAAGATAAGCTGCATCAAACCTTAGACGCCATTAATCGCCAGGAACATCAAATACTGGTGGGCACGCAAATTTTATCAAAGGGGCATCATTTCCCACACGTAACACTGGTGGTTGTTTTAGATTGTGATGGGGCGTTATTTAGTGCTGATTTTCGGGCGCCAGAAAAGCTAGCGCAGCTTGTAACACAGCTAGCAGGTAGAGCCGGGCGGGCAAGTAAACCTGGAGAAATGTGGTTGCAAACCCACAACCCTCACCATCCTTTATTACAAGATTTAGTGAACAACGGTTATGCCCACTTTGCGCGCCATGCATTGATGGAGCGAAAAGCGTCTGCCTTGCCTCCGTATATTAGCCAATTTGTGATTAGAGCCGAGGCAACCGAGAGCTCATCGGCCTATGCTTTCCTGCAACAGGCTAGAGGTGTACTTTTAAACTCAAATACTGCAAACGCAAATTCTACGGGGTTAGTACCGCAAATGAGTGGGCCATTTCCTTGCTTAATTGAAAAGCGCCAAGGGCGTTTTCGCTTTATGTTGGTGTGCAGTCATGAAAAACGTGCGCCGTTACATAACGCGTTGCGCTTAGCATTGCCTTATTTACAAGGGCTGCCACAGGCTGCAAAGGTACGTTGGTCGGTAGATATCGACCCCACCGATTTCAGTTAGCACACTGATGGGGAATACGGTAAAATCTTAACACTGATGTATACAAGTGTTTCAGGGTTGTGCACTATGTCCTCGTCTAATGGCACCACCCGTCTAAAATAACGATAAGTAGTAGGAAAACTGCCGAATATGGCTCAACGCGATTATGTATCTCGTGGTAAAGCACCACAAAAAAAGAAGCCGGATAATAAAAAACGCGGTAAATCACAGGTGAAGGGTACACCCACGGCCGCATTCCCTATTGTTCGTTTGGCCATCGTGGTGATATTACTTATCGGCTTTGCGGTTTTCTTATGGTCTATTAAAGACAACGCCAGCTCTGAGGTAGATACCGAAGTTGTACGCCCTGTTGCGCCTACCCAAGAAGCCTTGCCTGAATTACCGAAAGAAGAGTGGGAATATATTCGTACTCTGCCTGGGTATGAAGTAGAAGTAGACGTGGCTGAACAGGAAAAGTCGGACAAACGATACCTTATGCAGTGTGCGTCGTTCAGAACCCGTGCCCAAGCAGAAGAGATGAAAGCCAAAATCGCCTTCCAAGGTTTAGAAGCCCTTATTCGCCAGAGCTCTGGCAGTAACGGCGAGTGGTTCAGGGTTATTCTAGGACCATTTGAATCGAAACGTGATGCCGAGAAAGCCAAGCACAGCCTTCGTAAAGTGAATATCGCGACCTGCCAAATTTGGTACTGGAACTTATAAATCGTATAAGATCATTGAGGTAGAAAGCCAGCGACAAGTAAAGATAGCCTTTAAATCTTTAATGTCGTTTAGCTGATAATACTTCCACCATTATTTGTGGTGGAAGTTAACCTCCGGCAATTAACACGCTAATCGATATACCCTTTAATCTTTCCCCCCTTGAAAACGAAAACCCTTCCCCCATTTCATAACAAAGTCTTTTTTCAGTTATCGCCCGAGTCTGCGATAACGCCCACCTTAAACGGGGATTAAACGTGACAACGATTGTATCTGTAAGACGTGGAAATCAAGTTGTGATGGCTGGCGATGGTCAGGTGTCACTCGGTAATACCGTAATGAAAGGTAATGCACGTAAAGTGCGCCGCTTGTACCACGATAAAGTATTAGCTGGCTTTGCAGGCGGCACCGCCGATGCCTTCACTCTATTTGAACGCTTTGAAGCAAAACTTGAAGCCCACCAAGGTCATTTGACCAAGGCGGCAGTTGAACTTGCCAAAGATTGGCGAACCGATCGCATGCTGCGCAAGCTAGAAGCCCTATTAGCCGTAGCCGATGAAACTGCGTCTTTCATCATTACCGGCAACGGCGATGTAGTTCAGCCGGAAAATGACCTGATTGCTATTGGTTCAGGTGGCAACTATGCCCAAGCTTCTGCTATAGCCTTGCTGGAAAACACCGAACTTACTGCAAAAGAAATTGCGGAGAAAAGTTTGACCATAGCCGGTGATATCTGCGTATTCACTAACCATAGTCAAACGGTAGACGTACTCGATTACTAAGTCGCTGTTCAATTAAAAACAAACAGCGACTTGTGCCCGCCATTAATGCAGAGGCACCAAAACTAATAAGGGTTTATGCATGTCTGAAATGACACCTAGAGAAATTGTTCATGAGCTAGACCGACATATTATTGGTCAGCAAGATGCTAAACGTGCGGTATCGATTGCACTTCGAAACCGCTGGCGCCGTATGCAGCTAGAGCCTGATTTGCGCCAAGAAGTAACACCTAAAAATATTCTTATGATTGGCCCAACCGGTGTGGGTAAAACTGAAATTGCCCGTCGTTTGGCAAAATTAGCAAATGCGCCTTTCATTAAAGTTGAAGCCACTAAGTTCACTGAAGTGGGCTATGTAGGTAAAGAAGTAGAAACCATTATTCGCGACCTTGCTGATATTGCCGTCAAGATGACTAAAGAAACGGAAATGAAAAAGGTGAAGTTCCGCGCTGAAGAAGCGGCGGAAGAGCGTATTCTTGACGTACTTATTCCACCTCCTGAAGATGCATGGGGTAAGAAAGAAGATGTTGAAGATAGAGGCACACGCCAAGCGTTCCGTAAAAAGCTTCGTCAAGGCGACTTAGACGACAAAGAAATTGAAATTGATGTGGCACTTCCACAAGTCGGCGTAGAAATTATGGCGCCTCCTGGAATGGAAGAAATGACTAATCAGCTTCAAGGCATGTTTCAAAACTTGTCGGGTTCGCAAAAGAAAAAGAAGAAGTTAAAAATTAAAGATGCACTGAAAATGCTGGTGGAAGAAGAAGCCGCCCGTTTAGTGAATCAAGAAGATTTAAAAGAAAAAGCGATTGAGTCGGTAGAGCAACACGGCATTGTGTTCGTGGATGAAATTGACAAAATCTGTAAGCGTGAAGGCAATACGTCAGGCGATGTATCGCGTGAAGGTGTGCAGCGTGACTTGCTACCCTTGGTAGAAGGTTCAACGGTATCGACTAAACACGGTATGGTAAAAACAGACCATATTTTGTTTATCGCCTCTGGTGCTTTCCAAATGAGTAAGCCGTCAGACCTTATTCCTGAGCTTCAAGGCCGTTTGCCAATTCGTGTTGAGTTGTCAGCATTAGAAGTGGGTGATTTCAAGCGTATTCTTACCGAGCCTAACGCATCGCTTACCGCACAGTACAAAGCGCTAATGCTTACTGAGGGTGTGAACATCGATTTCGTGGAATCGGGCATTCAGCGTATTGCTGAAGCGGCATGGCGTGTGAACGAACGTACTGAGAACATTGGTGCACGCCGTTTACACACTGTGCTTGAGCGTTTAATGGAAGATATTTCATTTGATGCGTCTGAAAAAAGCGGTGAGTCTTTTGTGATTGACGAAGACTACGTAAACAGCCACTTAGAGTCGCTAGTAGAAAACGAAGATCTGTCGCGCTTCATTCTATAAAGCCTTAAAGCTAGTAACACATAAAAGAGCGCATTTATTTAAATGCGCTCTTTTTTTATGTGGTTAATAATTTCACTAAACGCCCAGTAATATCAACACCAGTCTCGTTTTCAACAAACAAGAAGAAAGGGCAAGGGTTGGCTTCCAAGAAGTAATACTCACCCTTGGTATTTTTACGCCAATCGATAGCGCACCAATGCATTCCTAAGCCGGAACATATCTTTCGTGATAAATCCTGCATTGGTTTCGGAAGGGGCGTCAGCAAAGGGCGTGCGTTAGCATCGTCTCTGAAATCGAGGTCGTGAGAGTCTATTTGTACACTGACGACTTCATCACCCAGTACGTAACTGCGAATGTTTGTCCCTTCAATATATGCCTGAAACGTAACAGGGCGCTCTTTTAACAAAGCCTGTACTAAACCGCGAGTATCATAGCCCTGTTGTACGAATTTTGCTGTTTCGCCGCCTTTCACGGGCTTATAAACCACCTCGTCTATATTCGCACAAAACTGTAAAGCAACATTACTAGCGTTGCCTATATAGGTGTATGGGACCTTAGCCCCTAGCTTTTTTGCCATTCGCAGCTGAATCGGTTTGCAGTGATGAGCGCGAATAGCGTCAATACCATTAACCCACTTAGTTTCACTGAATAAAAACCAACACAACAAGGTGCTGGCATATTCCTGATCTAACCACTGCGAAGACGCATTGTCAGAAGCGTTCACCGAGGGAGGAATATACTGGTGCCAATAGGCAGATGTGATGTCTGATAACGGAATTCGAAACAGACCGTTACGCGTAGGCTGGTCAAAATGCAAAAGACCATCATTAAAATCCGGGTCGTAACTGAGCTGCCAGTGTTTACCAAAGTAGTTGGTATTGATAATACAGGGCTCATTTTTATCGGCTATTAAGGCCTCAGCTACATGAAGAATTTGTGGGTCATTCTCGCTCCCTATTAATGCAATCTGCATTGAAATATCCTTTTAAATGGTAAAAGGAGGACTGCTTAACCTCCTTAATCTGCTATGACAATAAATCGGGCAATTGTCCGCCGTCTTCACCAATCGCGAGGGTGATATAGACAGGTGGTTTAATAAGGCGAATTGGCGTTTTATCTTCAACTGTTGATACGCCAGACTTGCCGCCACTTACTTGCAGTAACTCTTGGGTTTCAAGATGAAGGGCAGTAGCGGTTTGTACCTTTGTTTGTGTATTTTTGTGTGTATGGTTTTGCGTGTTATGTTGCATTTTTCGCTCCTTATAAAAGCGTTTTAGTGTGATTTAAAAGGCTAGCGGTTAAGCCAACCTTAAGGGGTGGTAAATCGATCGGAAGCAACTTGCGATAAGCGCGGTGCGGCTGCTTATTTTTAATTTTTTGTAGATGTTGGCGCAGTGGAACTTAACCGTTCGCTCGCTAATAAATAGCTCTGTTGCTATCGCTTTATTCGACAGCCCTTCCATGATCTTTCGCGCTACCTGAAGCTCGCGTTTAGACAAGGTGTCGATAGGAAGGGCAGTACTATTTAAGTTCTCTACATGCTCAACGATTTGTTGACGCTCAATATCGGTGAGTAAGGGTGTAGATTCTCTAACTTCGGGCGTTATCATTATGAATCTCCTAGTGGGGTATTATCATTTTCTTCTACTATTTCAGAAGCTGGGTATCGCTGCAGAGTACCGTCTACTAACTGATAGACAGTATCCGCAAGGGCAATTGTTTGAGGCCGATGGGCAACCATAATGCGGGTAATATTGAGCGCTTTTAAATGTGTATTGATAGCGTGCTCATTTTGAATATCTAAATGACTACTTGCCTCATCTAAAAACAGAATATCGGGAGAGCGGTAAAGTGCTCTAGCTAATAAAAGCCGTTGCTTCTGACCGCCACTTAAACTGCTTCCCATATCACCGACTAACGAGTGGTATTGCATCGGCATGGCACAAATTTCGTCATGGATACAGGCTAACTGAGCGGCCCGTACGATCTTTTCTTGATTAGGTATTTCATCAAAACAACTGATGTTTTCAGCCATAGAGCCGGATAAGCACATGTCTTCTTGCAGCACAGAAGCAATGGTTGGCGCCTGATTTGATGATGAAATAATATTGTGGCTAACCGTTCCTTCAGAGGGAGAATATAGCCCCATCAGACATTTAAGTAAGGTGCTTTTTCCACTTCCGCTTGCTCCAACGATGGCAATGATTTCTCCTGCTTTAACCGATAAATTAAGGTTTTCAAAAATAGGGTTACACCCCTCCCCATAGCGATAACTAAGATTGTGGGCTTTTAGATGAATAGCAGGAGTACTAGAGGCAATAGCATGAGAAGAGGCCGCTGCAGGTACTGAGGTTGCGTTTGAATTTGCATGTGAATAAGTGCTAGGTTGCTGTGACAACAAGGTGGTTTCAGCAGGCTCTGTTAGTACAATATCGCTCAAGCGAGAAAAGTGTACGGCCAGCATTCGCAATTCGATAAATTTGGACACTAGCCCATCTACCGCAGCAGTAAATTTGGTTTTGTAAGCAATGAAGGCAAGCATCATTCCTACGGTCAGCATATTGTCCATCACCAAAGAGGCCGCTATAAAGATCACAACGATGTTCTCAAGACCAAATAACACTTGGTTTACCGCGTCGCTGCCAATATTGAGTTTTCCCAAACTAATATCTTTATTCAAAGTGGCGACTAACTTGTTTTGCCACTGGCTATGGCGCTGGGATTCTTGGCGGTATACACGAATAGGCAGCATACCCCGAACGCTTTCCATAAAGTGGCTTTGCTCGGTGGCGCCTAACGCAATTTTTTCTGTTGTGAGCCGCTTAGTGATAGGTATTAATGCAATGCGGAAAAGTAGATATATCGCCACTACTAGCACCACACATAGCGTGAGCTTTACAGAGTAAAGTGCCATCACGACGAGAGTGATAATAGCCATGACACCGTCAAGCAAGGCTGTGACAAGGCCAGTGGTGAGAAACTCACGAATATGCGCAAGGGAGCCAAAGCGAGACACTACATCGCCCACGTGCCTTTTCGCAAAAAAATCCAGCGGGAGGGAAAGCAAATGTTGAAAGACCGAGGCAGACATTTGCAGTTGAAGCCGGCTTGATACAGCAAGGATCAAAAAGCGTCTCAACACTCTGGTGAAGATACTTATCAGTAGTAAAAAAGTAAACCCAATGGCAAGTGCGGTTAGCAGCGCTTGGTTACCTTGCAACAACACATCATCAACCACGGTTTGTACGTAATAGGGAGATGCCAATGCAAAAAGTTGCAGCAAGGCAGAGAGAGCAAGTAAGGTCGCTAAGTTACGTTTGAACCCTATCGTGCGGGTAAAAAAGTTTCTTAATTTGAGTAACGGCTTTACCGGTGGCGGCGAAAAATTGTCTTTAGGCGTAATTTCTAACGCTATTCCTGTTAGGTGTTTACTTGCCTCGTCGAAGGTGAATGTACGCTTGCCAATACTGGGGTCGTGTATGGTAAATCGCTCACGCCCTACGTGAGTCAAAACAACGAAATGACGCATGTCCCAATGGAGTATTGCTGGCAGGGTGAGTTGAGATAAATCCTGTGGCTCAATTTTTAGTGCACGACATTGAAATGCCATTTGCTGCGCGATATCCATAATATCTTTAAGTGTAATACCACGAAGTGAAACACTAATGTGCTGACGAAGGTGGGTCATATCCCGTTTGTCACCATAATATTGTGCCACCATGCTGACACAGGCTAATCCACATTCAGCGGCTTCAGTTTGAAGCACAACCGGTACTTTATTTTTAGGTGATAAAGCGCTGAGTACAGGTGAAGCAAAACCGTGAGTCATATTCATAATTACAACCTTTTAGTGACGCTTAAAAGCGGCTCTAAGATCCATTCCAGTAAGCTTCGCTGGCTAAGCGCAACGTCTGCTGAAAATGTCATTCCCGCCTTAAGCATTACCGGATTTCCATAGGCAATAATGGCGTCGCTACTTAATTTAGCGGTAACCAAATAAGCGGGTTCGCTTACGGTTAAGGGCGTGTTAGCCCATTCTCCTGGCAGTAAAATAGTTTCAGATATGCTAGTTATCTGTCCCTCTTGTAACCCAAATTTCTGATAGGGAAAGGCATCGTAACGAATCGCGAGCTGTTGCCCATTAGCGATAAACCCGGCGGCGCGCACGGGCACTAACAATCGTGCTTCTATTGGGGAGTTTTCTGGAAGTAAGCTAAGTAGCGGTCTGTTTTGGTCGACCATTAATCCAGCACTCGCTTGCAGACTCGAAACCACACCATTTTGTGTTGCATATAGAATGCGCTGCCGATCGCGATTTAACGTCAGTAATTGTTGGTTGATATCACTTAGTTGGTTTTCGTGTGCGGTGCGCTCATTGGCTTGTATCTCGGGTAAGCCGTCAATTTCATGTGTCAGTCGGCTTACTTCAGCTTCGCTTTTTAAGTTATTCCGCTCAGATTGTTTCCATTGTTGCTGGCTACTTAAAAGCTCCAGCTTATAACTATCGAAATCTGCGTTACTTACATGACCTGCATTACGTAGCACTTCAAGTGAGGTAAATTGATTGTGTGCTAACTGCCACTGTTGATAAGAGATCGCTAAAATATGGCGTATTGAATCGGCGTCTGTTTGTGCGTGCTCAAGTTGCTTTACTAGCTGCGCGTGGTTGTTTTTATGAATAGTAATAGTACGGGCCAATGAGTCGGTTATGCGCTGCTTTTTAGCGAGAAGCTCCTGTTGCAGTTTTAGCTCTACGGTTTCTCCTTGTGGCTGCTGAACCCCGTATTCAATCGACAATAATGGTTCGCCTTTCAAAACTTTTTGCCCCTCGCTCACATACACTTGAGAAATGCGGCCTTTACGGGAGTCGGCGTACAACCTTAGTACGCCATGAGAGGGCTCTAACCATCCATCAACGGTGGCTTTTCGGGCATAGCTACCCGTAGTGAGGTATATCCCCACACCCACTATCCATAAAAGTAGTATTGCGGTTATTCCCATATGGGACGGTCGAGGCGTCATCAATAATTCACCTTGAAATGGTGAAGTAGGCTGCATTGCCTGACGACGGAATAGTCCTTTTCTCATAACAGTTCATCCCATGAAATTAAAAAATGGTATTCAGTTGCCATTTCCCTGTGGACATAGCGCTTAATCAGTAATCGATACTTTTTAAGCAGCGAAAACCTGAATACCGACAAGTGGTCTTGGGTAAAGCCTTGACGCTGTTAACGTTAGATGAAGGGAGCTGGGAATATCGAATAAAAAGAAGTCAGGGCATTCGCCGCCCCTTATTCATAGGGTGTTGGCGCAAAACTTGATGAATTTTTAATGAAATGGCTCAAATTTAAATGTGGTTAAAAATTGATGGAAATGCAAAAGGTTAGTGATACTGTACAAAGGTTGTACTATAAAAAAGTAGTGTACTTAATTCACGCAGTGGCTTAACCAAAACGGAATAGGAACTCACATGTTTGTACCAAGTATTTTACTCAAGCAGCTATACACTCACGGAAGCCTAACCAAAACTGATAACGGCGTTTCCTTCGCACTTAAAAACCGTTTAAAAGATGCCACACTAAAAGAGCTTAAATGGATTTCATTTGATGGCGAGAAAGTTCCAAGCCACAAAATCTCTATTCAAAGCAGCAACGACAGTGACATTAGTTTCGATGCCCTTAATGACACCGGTGGTATGCCGTTTTCGTTACGGCAAGTTATTACGGTACACCTAGAACTTAACGAGGAGGTAAGCCCTGAAAAGCGCAAAATAGGTATTTGTTTTTCAGCGTCGCCTTTTGGAAAGCTTAAGTTCGAAGTAGAAGATAATGTGACTTCACCCACCAATCGCAAGTTACATATACCCCGAGACGATCATGATGATTATGGCGATGACATTATCAAAAAGCGTCAGTCGTATTTTGAAAGTTTCACCGGCGCCAAACTCGACCATGTAGGTAAGTACTCAGTAGACCCAGATAAATTGAAAGGCAATATTGAGCATTTTATTGGGGTAGCTCAAGTGCCCATTGGTATTGCAGGGCCATTAACTATCAATGGCGAACATGCAAAGGGCGAGTTTGTTGTGCCTATGGCCACAACAGAGGGCACCTTAGTGGCGTCGTATAATCGGGGTATGAAGCTGCTTAATATGAGCGGTGGGGTGAAAGCAACCGTTGTTGATGATGCTATGCAGCGTGCGCCTGTTTTTATATTTAGCGATGCTCGTGGCGCAAGAGACTTTGTGACGTGGGTAAACCAAAACATCAGCAAAATTCGCGAAGAAGCTGAAGCAACGTCGAGCATTGCCAAACTCACTTATATCGACCACTTCTTATCAAACAAATTTGCCTTTCTACGCTTTAATTATTTAACCGGCGATGCGGCTGGACAGAACATGGTGGGGCGGGCTACTTTCGCTGCCTGCGGGTGGATTTTAGATAACTATGAAGGGGTAGAGAACTTCTACTTAGAATCTAACTTTGCAACCGATAAGAAAGCCTCACAAATAAACATTATGCGTACGCGTGGTAAGCGAGTAACCGCAGAGGCCACGATTAAGCGTGAGCATTTACTGCAAATCATGCGTGTAGAGCCTAAGCAAATTGATTATCACGGCAGGGTTGCGGGTGTCGGGTCATTCCTATCTGGGGTGAACAATACGGGTTTACATTCCCCGAATGGTATTACTGCCATGTTCATTGCCACAGGGCAAGATGTGGCAAACGTAGCGGAATCATCGGCTGCGATTATGTATTCAGAGCTTACCGATGATGGCGACTTGTATGTGTCTATTACTATTCCTTCGTTAATCGTAGCGACCTATGGTGGTGGCACAGGAATGGGTACTCAACGCGAGTGTTTAGAGCTCATCGATTGCTATGGCAAAAACAAAGTGTACAAATTCGCCGAAATTGTTGCAGCGGTGGCCTTAGCGGGAGAAATCTCGTTAGCCTCAGCCATTAGCTCATCTGATTGGGTGTCGTCTCACGAACAATATGGACGCAACCGCTGATCTGTTCATAGACAAGTATGGCTGGTGGGGCGGTAGACACGCTGTGAACCCATCCATGGGCGCTCTGCCACCGCATCCGTGCGGTGGAAGGTCTATCGCCCCACCAGCCATACTCATCCCCAGCCATCGTAGACTTTTTTAGAAGGGGGAGGGGCTGGTTATTGTGTGCCCCATACTTCTAATACAACCCTATCTCCCAATAAACCCATCCATGGGCGCTCTGTCACCGCATCCGCGCGGTGGAAGGTCTATTATGGTGCTTCCTACCCTCTGTGCTAAATCCGTGGTTGGCTTTGGGGGAGGGCCTGCTTATTGTGTGCCCCACACTTCTGATAACCCTAGCTCCCAATAAACCCATCCATGGGGCTTTGCCACCGCATCCATGCGGTGGAAGGTCTATCATGGTGCTTCCTACCCTCTGTGCTAAATCCGTGGTTGGCTTGGGGGGGAGGGCCTGCTTATTGTGTGCCCCACACTTCTAATACAGTCCTAATTCCTAATAAACCCATCCATGGGGCTTTGCCACCGCATCCGCGCGGTGGAAGGTCTATTATGGTGCTTTCTACCTTCTGAGCTAAATCTGCGGATGGCTTGAGGGGAAGCTGGGGAATATTTGAAATAAGGGGGGGATCAGTCGGTATAAAAAAGCCGGCGATTTTCGCCGGCTTGATAACTACTAATAGCTTATTAGGTAATTAGTGTTTCCAGTGGAAGTGGTGGGCTTTAGCGTCAATGGCTTCAGCGGTAGTTCTTGGCATAAAGGTGGCGTTGTTTTCTTCGAAGAAGAAAGGGGAACGCTTAGTTTTACTGCCCACTTCGTTCATGGTGGCGGCTTCGTATACGCGGCCGTTAAGTACGGTGAATTCCACATATTCGCTGCGGCGTAGGTCTGCTAATACGTCGCCGTCAATAACGACTAAGTCGGCCAGTTTACCTTTTTCAATACTGCCGATGTCTTTACCCATACCTAGGTGTTTTGCGCCATCGATAGTCCCGCCGCGTAATGCTTCCCACGCGGTGAAACCGCCTTGTTGCATTATCCACAGCTCCCAGTGCGCGGCTAAGCCTTCACGTTGGCCATGAGCACCAATATGTACACTGACCCCATTATCTCGAAGCTCTTTGGCGTAGCTGGCAACGTTTTGGTGGTTGTACTGGTTGTCGGGCGCGGTGGGGCGTCTAATAGAACGGCCATGTAACATGGTAGCTGGGGTGTAGCGAAGTAAGCGTGGGTTTTTCCATACCTCAGTACGGTCGTACCAATACTCTTCGCCCATCATACCGCCGTAAGAAACCACAAATGTGGGTGTGTAACCGAACTCGGTGGCTTTCCACAGCTGGGTGACATCGCTATAACCGCGCTCGATAGGTAAGCTGTGTTCTAACCCTGTATGGCCATCTACTAACATGGTCAGGTTTTGTTGAAGCTTACCGCCGCCTTCTGGTACTACCATCATGTCTTGATTTTTCGACGCCCATAACACTTGTTGGCGTTGATCGCGACGTGGCTGGTTGTAGCTTTTCACCGAAATAGCGCCACTTTCTTTCAAACGTTCTACGTGAAAGTACGCATCTTCGTAGTTATTGATAATGGCTTTATAGCCTAGGCCTTCTGCGCCATACAAAATAGTACCGGTAGAGTAAATACGCGGTGCAACTATGTCGCCTTTACGCTGAAGTTCAGAGGCGGCAAATATTTCAGTAGTATCATTTGATGGGTCATGAATGGTGGTAACCCCAAAGGCGACATTCGAGTATTGGCTCCAGTTTTTATCTGGAATAATCTCGTTTCTGCCTTGTGCGCCATGAGCATGGGTATCAACTAATCCTGGAATAATGGTTTTGCCACTGGCGTCTATTTGCATAGCGCCTTCAGGAATAGCAATATCACCGCGCTTACCTACTGCTTCAATGCGGTTATCTTTAATGATAATAACGCCGTCTTCAATCACCTCTTGGGTGTTATCGGCATCACGCATGGTCACGACTTTCCCGCCAATTAACGCTTTGTAACCACTTGGTTTATCGGCTTCGGTAGTGAACGATAAATTAATACCGTCGGCCACAGGGTCGGGCAGGGTTTCTGGCGAACCGTCTACAAACGCAAAGGCTTCTTTAAGCGAGCGGCTGTAGAAAATTGGACCATTAAACCAGCTTACCGTTGTGTTATCCGGCGACCATGTTAGGTACTCACCGGCTTTAGATGAAAGCTGAGTAACCGGCAATGAAGTCATGTTGGGGCCAATGGTTACTTTCTTGCCATTTTCAACAAAAGGGGTAACAAAGGTTTTGAATTGGTAAACAAATGCTACCCATTTTTTATCATGTGAAAGTTTGTACTCACTTACATCATCAGCGCCATATAGGTGGTTTCGCTTATCGTTCCCTTGCAGGTTTACGCTTGAAAGTTGTGTCTCTCTATACGGTGTGCCGCCTACCGACTCAGTGAAAAATACCCGTGAATTGTCACCAGCAAAGTGTGGGTTAATGCCCCCATCAGATACTTTCTTTTCGGTTTTTCTATCAAGGTCCGCTACATAAATACCAGGGTCTACTGAGTATTTAGGGTCGAGTAAATAGCCGCCGGTAAACTTGCGATACACTACCTTTTCCCGATCACTTGAGAACGATGGTTCAATGTAATGGCCAGGTTGCTTAGTAATAACTTTGCCTTTACCGCCACGGGCAGAAACAATGCGTACTGACCCTAATTCATCGTCATTCCATGTGGTGTAAACAATGGCTTTACCGTCGTTAGAAAAACGTGGGTAATATTCACCATGTTCATTTTGCTTTGTCAGGCGTTTCATCTTGCCAGACTTTACGTCTTTGACGTAAAGCTTGCCTAATGCTTGAAACAAGAGTGTTTTGCCGTCAGGCGACATTTGCGACCAGCGAATCATATTTACATCAAATTCATCCGGTGCCACATCTACATCAAAACGCAGCGCATCAGCATAGTGAAGAGTAGCTTCTACGCTAATGTTAATATCTGAAATGGTTTTATCGTCAATATTGATGCTATGGAAAGTACCACCTGTCCAATACACAATGGCAGAGGAGTCGGGCATCCAATCAAAATAAGCAAAGTAACCTTCAGAGCCAAAACCTTCTTGCATGTCACGTTCAAGTTCTGTGGTGAGCGGTGTTTCAACACCGGTTTTAATATCTTTTAAAAACAGCGCTGTTTTTTCTTTTACGCGACGAACAAACGCAACGTATTTACCATCGGGTGAAGGGGTGGGTACAACCGCACCGCCAGTGCCACTGATATAACGGCTTTCATCACCGTTTTCACGGTCGAATCGGGTAATGGCGAATATGCCACCTAATGGATCGCGGTTATAGTCGAAACGACTCCCAGGCACTGTGTTCTCTGTGAAGTAAATATATTTACCGTCGTGAGAAAAAACGGGGTCGGCTATATTTTGTTGATCTTTCTTACCATGATTACGGGCTTTAATTTGCAAGCCGTCACCGCCGGTATTGTGGTACATCCAAATTTCGCCCGCTGGAATACTGCGGCTAGACATAATACCTTTCGATACCAACAAGTATTCACCATCTGGGCTCCACTTAGGAGAGTGAATAAGGTTGCTCTTTTCTTTTGTTACTTGGCGCAGGTTTTCGCCATTGCTATCCATTATCCAAAGATTATTAATGCCATCTCGGTCAGAGATAAACGCAATCTGTGAACCATCAGGTGAAATACTAGGGTGTATATTCCACGCGAAATCTTGCGTGATAGGTGTGGCATCGCCGCCATCAATATTCACTTTATAAATATCGCCTAACATATCGAATACCATGTACTTGCCATTTGGGGCGATATCTAAGCTAGACCAAGTGGTTTCGGTGGTGTTGATAGTGACTTCATTAAGTGCAAAGGGTGGGTTAGTCACATCCCATTTTTCTTCATTGATGCTTGTTTCTTTTTTTATGTTGTCAGCTGCATACGCAGAGTACGCCGTACTTAAGCCTAGCGCGCTCACAAGTGTAACGGCTAATAAGCTTTTTGTTGTTTTTATCATATGTGTTTCCAATTGCTTGAAATGCGTTTTCTGTCTATTGATGAGTATGCCCGTGAGCGTCTCATCTAATTGTAAATTTATCGTTAATTTTAACCTAAAACGGCGGGGCGCCACCTTACTTATGAGATTTCACGTATAAATCTAACGACCAAACTACAGTTTTACCACCCACTCGCCTATTTATCCATCACTCACGATGATGCTTGTCTATTAGATGGATAAACGCTAATTTTGCAACAAGCTGTTAACAAAATTTGATGTAGGTGCTGTACATGGTTAATTCAGAGCAAAACGTGGTGAAATCAGAGCAAAGCGGGGTTAGCCCAGAACAAAAACTCCATTACTCAACCTGTACGCTGTGCGAAGCCATGTGCGGTATTGAAGTGGCAACACAGGGTAATCGCATACTCTCCATCAAGGGAGACAAAAATAACCCGTTTAGTGAAGGCCACGTATGCCCCAAAGCCAGTGCATTGAAAGATTTGTATGACGACCCTGATAGATTAAAACGGCCAGTAAAAAAGGTGGGTGATGAGTGGCAAGAAATACCGTGGAGTGAGGCTTTCGACTATGTTGCTGAAAAACTCCATCATATCCAGTCTACACATGGTAAAGATGCTGTTGGCGTGTATTTAGGTAATCCGAATGCCCACAACATGGGGGCTATCTTGTTCGGCCCTTATTTTTATCGCGCCCTTGAGTCACACAATAGATATTCTGCCACTTCGGTAGATCAACTCCCTCATCATATCGTGAGTCGCAGGCTGTTCGGTCATATGTCGCAAATTCCTATTCCAGATATCGACCATACCCAACACTTTGTGATTATTGGTGGAAACCCGCTGGCTTCCAATGGCAGCATCATGACAGTACCCAACGTTAAAAAGCGCTTAAAAGGCGTGCAAAAACGCGGTGGTAAAGTCGTGGTTATCGACCCTAAACGGACAGACACTGCTGATTTAAGCTGCGAGCATCACTTTATTCGACCTGGCAGCGACGTATTGCTATTACTTGCTATGTTACATGTGGTATTTGAAAAGCAATTGCATAATGCAGAAGCGCTTTTACCTTACGCCGAAGATTTATATGATGTTAAAGGCTATGTAAAAGACTTTTCGCCCGAAAATGTTAGCGAACTAATCGGTATTGAAGCTTCGCAAATAACCCAACTGGTTACCGATTTTTGCAGTGCTGAATCTGCAGTCTGTTACGGGCGTATGGGCGCGAGTGTGCAAGCATTTGGCACACTCACTCAATATCTGATCATGCTGTTTAACATGTTGACTGGAAACTTAGACAGGCAGGGGGGAATGATGTTTACCCAACCTGCCGCCGATTTTCTTCCCGTATCCAGCAGGGGAAGCATGGGAGGTTATAGTTCACGGGTGAGAGGTTTACCGGCTTTTGCAGGTGAATACCCAGTAGCATGTTTAGCAGAGGAAATATTAACACCGGGTGAAGGCCAAATTAAGGCCATGGTGATAGGTGCTGGTAATCCGGTGGTAACAACGCCTAATACCGAGCAGTTGGAACGTGCGTTTTCACAACTTGATTTTGTCGTGTCTGTGGACTTCTACATTTCTGAAACCTCTCGGCATGCAGATATTATATTACCGCCCGTGACCCCGTTAGAGCGTGACCACTATGATGTGGTTTTTCACAACTTTGCAGTAAGAAATTACGCCACCTATTCTGAGGCAGTGGTAAACATAGATGACAATCAATTAAACGATTGGCAGATATACTTATCATTGGCAGAGCGCCTAGATAAATTAAATGGAAAAAGCACCGCACACTATCAAGCACTATGGCAAAAGCAGCCAAAAGGTGTGATAGATGATTTATTAAAGAATGGCCAATACGGGGCTAGTGCAAGCGCTAATAGCCATGACAACCCTAGCAGCAATGACTGGGAAGGCTATAACTTGTCGTTAGACAAGCTTAAAGCGCACCCGCATGGCATCGATCTTGGGCCGTTGCAGAGTGCTTTACCTAACGCTATTTTTCACGAGAACAAAAAAATCGATTTAGATTTCGATTACTTTATGCCAGATATTGCCCGAGTAAAGGCGCACTTTTTCGAGCCGATGCGTAACCAAAATCAGATGGTATTAATTGGTAGGCGTCATATTAAAACGAACAACTCGTGGTTACATAATAGCCCCAGAATGGTAAAGGGAAATAATCGCTGTACGTTGCAATTACACCCTGCAGATGCCGACAACTATGCTGTGAATGAAGGCGATATGGTTAAAGTCACTTCAAGAGTGGGTCATGTTCTAGTGGAAGCTGAAATTATCGATTCTATTATGCCAGGCGTAGTCTCTATTCCGCATGGCTGGGGTCATAATAAAAAGGGGATAAAACTGGGTGTCGCTAGCCAATACCCGGGCGTTAATACCAATATTCTGACAGACGAAATGCAGGTGGATACTTTGTCGGGGAATGGCGTATTGAACGGTGTGCCCGTTTCTTTAGAGAGGATGTAAAAGAAAGGCGATAATCAACAAATTGATTATCGCCTTACATTTTATAAGTACACTAGTGTTTTACTAAGCTTAGCTAAGACTTCCTAATTTCAGCTATGTAAAACCAACTAGGTCATCGTAACGTATTCTTCAGCACTAGTAGGGTGAATGGCCACACAGGCATCAAAATCGGCTTTGGTTGCGCCCATCTTAATGGCTACAGCAAAGCCTTGTAGAATTTCATCCATACCGTGGCCTATGCCGTGAAGGCCAACTACTTTTTCATCTTCACCTGCACACACCAATTTCATTTTGGTCATTTGGCGGTGACGGGTTACCGCAGTGTACATAGACGCAAAGCTCGACGAGTACACTTTGATATTGTCTTCACCGTACTGTTCAACCGCTTCTGGTTCGGTTAACCCAATTGTGCCAATAGGCGGGTGGCTAAACACCACAGTAGGGATCATGGTGTAATCCATGTGCGCGTCTTCTTGGCCGTTGAATAAACGTTCGCTTAGTAAGCGACCTGCTTTTACTGCTACAGGCGTTAATTCGGCTTCACCCGTAATATCACCCACAGCGTAGATGTTCTTAGCTGTAGTATTTTGATATTTGTCCACTTTCACCGTGCCGTTTTCAGAAAGCTCAACATCGGTATTTTCAATCGCTATCACATCGGTAGACGGTTCGCGGCCTATAGCCCAAATGAGGCAGTCTGCTTCAAGTACTTCACCGTTGGTAAGGTGAATTGAAAGGTTTTTACCTTCACCACGCTCTACTTTTTCAACGCTGGTGTGGTTGTGCAATGTGCAGCCTTCAGCGTGGATCATATCAACCAAGGTTTCATGAATAATTGGGTCGAAGTGGCGAAGCGGTGCTTGTTTACGCACGACTAAGTGAGTTTCTGTTCCTAAGCTATGCAGTACGCCCGCAAGCTCAACGCCAATGTAACCTGCACCTATTACAACCGCTTTTTTAGGTTGCTCTTTAAGTGCAAAGAAGCCATCCGAATTTATACCGTGCTGGGCACCTGGAATATCGGGTATAACAGGACGTCCACCGGTTGCAATTGTTATGTGGTCGGCTGTATAGGTTTCGCCATCGACTTCAACAGTATTGTTATCAACAAACTTCGCGAAGCCACGAATAAGAGTAACGTCGTTAGCGGTTAACGAGCGGTCGTATGAAGCATGAATACGTTCAATATAGGCTTGGCGGCTGGCTACTAAGCTATCCCAACTGAAATGGTTCAGCGACACATCAAAACCGTACTCTGGTGCATAGCGATGGATAGCTTCGGCAACTTGTGCGCCGTACCACATGGCTTTTTTAGGCACACAGCCTACGTTAACGCATGTGCCGCCAATATCTTTAGCTTCAATAATGGCTGCTTTTTTACCATGCTTGGCGGCACGGTTTGCAGACGCAATGCCGCCACTACCGCCGCCTATGCAGATATAATCAAAATGTTTCATGTTAACCGCCTTATTATCCGTTAGGCCTAGAGTTGTCATTTATTGTGACACGAAATTGAAGGAATACACACTGTATACGCGTTTAAGAGACCGAGGCGTAAGGTAGAAGATTTCATTATCGTAGGCATCAGTGACAAAAAAAACAAAGAAGCACTAATTGCCTTAGTGCTTCTTTATTCCAGTTTTATGGGTACTACCATAGATGCACTAAAGATCATGCATCTTGAGGTGTAGCAGCTTCCTCGCCTTCATCTAACGGTGTCTCGGGCTCAATCAAGATACTGAATTCGCGGCGACGCTCTTGTTCAAATTGCGTTAGCTTTTGGATAGTGGCATCAGTGAAAACATGCCCTTCGGGCAGTATAAGAATATGGCTGTCATTGTATAAATTTTTGGCTAACACCATGCCCGCTTTTAGCTGCGAGGCTTTCATGGTGTTGTAAATGTATTTTGACGTGTTCACATCATCATCTGCCAACAAAAATGACAGAATTTCGCCGTCGTACCGTGTGTTGGTATGCTTTTTCATTTCGGCTTTTGCATCCCGCGGTGTCATTTCTTCACCACTCATTCGACCGGTGACTAAACGCCAGTAATCTCTTGCGATTGATACGATGCGAGCGCCAATGGGTATCTCTTTTGCCACTACATTACGGGGGCCTGCACCATTGTAATGCTCGAATTGGAATTCAATCATGTCTGATACTGGCTGTAACTCTGTTGCAGGTGCCAGCATAAGCGCTGCTTGTTTGGTTTGATCTAAGTAGTTCTGTTGTTGCTGGTACTTTAGTTTCGAAAACGGGGCTAGAAAATCGTCTGTATTTAGCCCTAGTAAACCAAGTTCACAAATGAGCCCAGCATAGCGCACCCGTTTAACGTCTTCAGGGCTCAGTTGAAGGTATTTTGCTAACTTAGTGGCAAGCTCGCTCACTTCAATGGCAAACTTACCGTCTATATTGGGGTTAATACTAATAACGTTAAACAGCACTTGTTCCATTGCAAGATTATGCTTTTCAATCTTATTCAACGCGGCTTTAATTTGGCGAGTACGCTTATGCACCATTTGTTCAAGTGACGTATTCACTTCTTTTAACTTGCGATTTTGTAGTCGGGTCAATTTCTGCAGGCGGGCATTTTCGTTTTTTAACTTTACTCGTTCTAACCCATCTTCAATGGCAGATATAAGCTCTTTGTTGTCCCACGGCTTTTGTAAATAACGATGAATCTTTCCTTCGTTAACCGCTTTAATAGTCGATTCTATATCGGCATAGCCGGTTAGCACTAACCGATAACTTTCAGGGTACAACTCTGCAACTTGTTGAAGTAATTCAGCACCAGACATCTGTGGCATTTTCATATCGGAAATGATCACGTGAACATCATTTTCTTTCATGATTTCTAACGCTTTTGCGCCACTGTCAGCCAGCAATAAATTGACTTTTAAAGAAAATAGCGCCCGCTTAATGGCGCGAAGAATATTGGGTTCATCGTCAACAAATAAAACAGTGTACACATCAGTGTTTTGGTCAGTGGTATCATTCATAGTGAATCGTCCTGAAAAGAATCTTCGGCGTTGTCGTCTAACGGGTTATATATTGGTAGGCTAAGCGTGAAACAGCTTCCTTCTCCATCTTTACTTGAAGCATGAAGAGTGCCGCCGTGCTCTTGAGCAATGCCGAAAGAAATAGAAAGCCCAAGTCCGGTGCCTTGCCCTTCTGGTTTGGTAGTGAAGAAGGGATTAAATAATTTATCTAGATGGCTCGACTCAATACCGCAGCCAGTGTCTTGTACGCTTAGTTCAACGTTACCATCTACTTCTCGCGTAGTAATGGTAATGGCGCCCTGTATGCCAGTGCTTTCGATGGCTTGCCCAGCATTAATAAGAAGGTTGGTCACCACTTGTGAAATTTTACCCATGTTCATCATAATATGGGGAATCGACCCTAAATGTGTTTCTACACTGCATATATATTTTAGCTGGTTGTTCACCATCGCTAGGGTGGTGCGAACACAATCGTTTAGGTTGTAAGATTGCATTTCATCACTGTCTACACGTGAGAAAAGCTTTAGCCCTTTAACTATTTCGGCAACCCGAACTAAACCGTCTTTCGAATCGGTGATGAGTTCAGAGATATCGCTATTGATAAATTCCATATCTTGCTGCTGTATAATGTTACGCAACTGTTTTATCGCTTCATCTTGTTGGGTGGCGGTATCTTTTGAAAGCACATCGTTAAGCTGTTGGAATATCATTTGGTAGGTTGATACATATTCGCTGAGGGTATGCATATTGCTATTCACAAACCCTATCGGGTTATTGATTTCGTGTGCTACCCCTGCGGCCAATTGGCCAACTGATGCCATCTTCTCTGCTTGTAACAATTGAACCTGTGCTTCTTTTAAGTCTTTATTTGCTTCTTCAAGCTGGAAATTTTTCTGATTTAACAACGAGGTACGTTGCTTTACTTTCACTTCCAATAAGCTATTAAGTTCTTTAAGTTCATCTTCAACGCGCTCGCGATGAATGTTCTCGTCTTTTAAAAGCTCAACCAATTGGTTAAATGCTTCTGCCAGCTCACTGAGTTCATCTTTGCCGCGCACTTTGACAGAGATATTCTGGTAATTTTTATCTTTAACCGCTGCCCCTAAATGCCTAGCGCCTGCGCGCAATTGTTTTAACTGCGACATTAAGTACGACCCAAGTAAGAATGAGCATAATGCAATAAGGGCGAGTTCTATGGCGGCGAGGGTTAGTGTCCAGGTACGTACCCGTTTTACTGACCGATTAATAGAATCAACATCAAGGCCTATTTCTACTCTGCCAAATAAGGTCTCGCCAACTGTAATATCAGCAGCGGTATCGTATATACCGTCTTCGGCACTCATTACATCTCTATCTTGCTTAAAGGGGTGATTAAGAGCCTCTGGCTCACCTTTTTCTACATACACGTTGTTGTTGTTATCGAGAACCCGAACATAGCTAATATTGGGGTTTGAAAGCATTTCTGTTGCATCTGCCTCTAGCGAAGCGAGGTCATAACTCAAAAAGGCATTTTTCGCGGTAGAGACAAACAAGGTTGTGGTGGTTTGGGCAGACGTCTCAACACTGGTGTCGACTAAGTCATTTAATAGTTTAAATACGGTTGTGATAAGAATTAAAAACAAAATGGCAGCAATAAGCGCCACCCCAACAATAGTTTTGGTTCGTAGCGATAGCGTGAGCAACGCATCTCTTTTCACAATTGCGGCCTTGCTAAGGAAGTGATGCCAAGGGATCGTACGTCGTCCCAGTCTTCATCTACTGACGACATAAAACCTTTAAAGCCGATGTTCTTCAATAGTTGTTTATTGTCTTCGTCCTTCGACAGGGTAAGCAACGCTTTCAATAGGGCTTCTCTTTGCGCATCGGTAATTCGAGGGTGGGTGGCTATTGCATGGGGGGTATACCCATCACTTTCCCATAAAATACGAAGAGCACTTCGTGTATTGTCATCAATACCACTAAAGGTTCTTATTATGCCGCCACCGGCGTTAAAAAAACCTCGTTGTACATTCAGGTACACTGAATCATGAGAATGCACATAGCGCGGCGTAAAAAGAATGTCCTGCTGTTTCAAATATGCACTGGGGATGATAGTGGCAGCGAATGCGGCAGGAGAAGGAAAGGCAATGTCTTCACCATCAAGATCGCCAAGTGACATAATATCGCTGTTTGCATTCACAACAATTATGCCTTTAATGCGCTTGTCTAATTGGCGAGCCAGTGCGCGGTAGCCAACTGAGTCATGAAATACCACAAAGTGGTAAGGGTTCATGTAGGCAATGTCGTATTCTCCCTCGGCCAGTCTTTGTTCGAAGGTAGGAATATCTTTCGCCGTTTTAAACACCACATTAATGTCGGCATGTTCAGAGATATAGTTGATAAGCGGTTGCCAGGTTTCAGCAAGCTTTTTCGCTGACTGTTGTGGCACTATTCCAAGGGTTAACGTATTGCATGCACCATAAGAGGCGAACAACGTGAGTGCTAAAAAAGCAAAAATACGACGTGCAGCTTGAAACATTGATTTTTTCACCATGATTCACCCCAAACTCACTCATTTAAAAAACGCATTTAAAACGATTCAATTAAAAAGGCCAAAGCCAAAAACTGGTCAAGTTTACTTACTATGAACTTACTCAAGCATGAACTTCTCAATGGTTTCGATAAGTTCGCCATTGGCAAATGGTTTTGAAAGTGCAGCATTTGCGCCTAATTCGATAGCTCGATCAAGACTGATATCGTCAAGTGCTGAAATGACTAAAATTTTTAAATTTTTATACTTAGGTTGTTCTCTAACAAACTGGATAACGCTATAACCATCCATGCCAGGCATACTTAAATCGAGGGTCATTAACTTGGAGTTATACTGGCTCAACATAATGCCGGCTTGAAACCCACCCGTAGCAATATAACTTTCATAACCACCTCGCCGTGCCACCCGTTGAATTGATTTTGCCACCGACATCTCATCATCAACGATAAGAATGGAAGGTGATATCTCACTTTGGAGGTCGTCGGGAATAGGGATGTTGTGATGCTCAAGAAAGGATACAAAGTCCGAGACTAACACGCGATTATTGCCACGACCTGGCAGCTTAAACCCTTTGAGTTTGCCGCTTTCTATCCACCGGATCACGGTGCGAAGGTTTACATCGCAGTAAGTTGCGATTTCACCTGATGTTAATGTCTTCATTGCTCAATTCCTAATGCCAACTTGTAACGTTATAGCACTGAATAGGATTGTTCACAATTTAGACAAAAGTAGTGAATGTGACATTTGTGACACTCTTTTTTAGGGTTTTTAGCTGCTGAATGAGTAAGTTACTTAACTTTTAATGAAGCGCTTAAAAAGAAAGAATTATTCAAAATTTGATCTGCACGCTTACCGTTTACAGTAATCCTAGTATAGAACCCAAAAATATCACTGTTGCCTTGCGCAATTACAGCGCTTGTTTTTATTGCAAACAACCCCAACATAACTTGCTATACGAATTGAAAAGAGTAGACAGATTATGACGACCCCAGCAATTGAATTGGTAGATGGTTTGCCTTTATTTTCATCTATTAAGCCCGCGCAGATAAAGCCAGCCATCGAGAAAGCGATAGCAAAATGTAAGCTTGAAATTGATGAGGTGGTTGCATCTAAAGATTACTCTTATGCGAACTTAGTATTGCGCTTAGAAGAAGTAGACGACAACTTAAGTAAGATGTGGTCACCGGTTTCTCACATGAATTCAGTGGTGAGTAGCGACGAGTTGCGAGAAGCCCATGATGCCTGTCTACCTTTGCTATCAGAATATGGCACCTGGGTAGGGCAGCACGAAGGCTTGTACAATGCTTACGTGGCGATAAAAGACTCAAACGAATACGCCGACCTTGATGAACAGCGTCAAAAAGTGATTGATAATGCTATTCGCGATTTCACCTTAAGTGGGGTGGCACTGCCTAGCGAGGAAAAGAAACGCTATGCAAATATTCAAGCGAAGTTAAGCGAACTGTCATCCACATTTTCAAATAATGTCATGGACGCCACCATGGGGTGGAGCAAGCATGTCACTGACGAAGCTACCTTATCTGGCATGCCTGAATCAGCCCGCGATGCAGCAGCACAAGCCGCGCATCAAAAAGACTTACAAGGCTGGTTGTTTACATTAGATATTCCTTCTTACCTACCCGTTATGCTTTATGCAGACAATGCGGAGTTACGTGAAGAAATGTATCGCGCTTATGCGACTAAGGCGTCAGACCAAGGCCCTAATGCGGGTAAGTGGGATAACACTGAAATCATCCAACAAACACTGGCCCTTCGCAGTGAAATTGCGCAATTGCTCGGTTTTGGTAGCTATTCTGAACGCTCTCTTGCTACCAAGATGGCAGAATCGACCGATCAAGTTACCGGTTTTTTACGTGACTTAGCTGCTAAATCGAAGCCACAGGCTGAAAAAGAGCTAGAAGAAGTGCGCGCGTATGCGAAAGACACCCACGGGGTAACAGAGCTTAACGCGTGGGACCTACCTTATTACAGCGAGAAGCTGAAACAAGAAAAGTACACCATTTCAGATGAAATGCTGCGTCCGTACTTCCCAGAAGACAAAGTGTTGTCGGGCTTGTTTGAAGTAGTACATAGGTTATACGGCCTTAAAATTATCGAGCAGCCAGGCATTGATACGTGGCATAAAGATGTGCGCTATTTCACTATTACTGATAGTGCAGATGCCCTTCGTGGCAGCTTTTACTTAGACTTGTACGCCCGCGCTAAAAAACGAGGTGGTGCGTGGATGGATGAGTGCCGTGTTCGCCGTGAGAAATTAGACGGTGAATTGCAGCTGCCTGTCGCGTATCTAACTTGTAATTTTAATGCCCCAGTAGGAGATAAGCCTGCCTTATTCACGCACGATGAAGTGGTTACCCTTTTCCATGAATTCGGACACGGTATACACCACATGCTAACCAAAATGTCGGTGGCGGGTGTATCTGGAATTAATGGTGTGCCATGGGATGCCGTAGAACTGCCAAGTCAGTTTTTAGAAAACTGGTGCTGGGAAGAAGACGCGCTTAACTTTATTTCGGGTCACTTTGAGACGGGTGAGCCCTTACCGGCCGATTTACTCGATAGAATGTTAGCTGCCAGAGATTACCAAGCTGCTATGCAAATGGTGCGTCAGTTGGAATTCAGCTTGTTTGATTTCTTACTGCATAGTGAGTCTGGCGACAGTGTTGATGTGCAAGCTATTCTTAACAGCGTGCGCGCTGAAGTAGCGGTTAATACACCTCCAGCATTCAACCGTTTTCAGCATAGCTTTGGGCATATATTTGCAGGTGGTTATGCAGCAGGGTATTACAGCTACAAATGGGCAGAAGTGTTATCTGCTGATGCTTACAGTAAATTTGAAGAAGACGGTATTTTTAACCAAGAGACGGGTAAAGCGTTTTTGGAAAATATACTTGAGATGGGTGGAAGCCGTGCGCCTATGGATTTATTCGTTGCCTTTAGAGGCAGGGAGCCAAATGTAGATGCCTTACTACGCCATAGCGGCATTCGTGGCTAATTAGTATTAGGTAGTATTAGGATAGATAACCATGGGAATAGAATCTTTCTCCACCATTTATCAGCGGGCATGTAAGCGAAAAGGTGGTGAAAAGGCGCTTGAAAGCATGCTTTCGGCGCCACTTTCCTCCGAACACGTTGCCAAAATACCTGATGATCGGTTTTTGGCAGCCATGACGAAACAAGTATTTCAGTCTGGCTTTGTGTGGCGGGTTATTGAAAAAAAATGGCCCGAATTCGAAACCGTGTTTTTTGAATTTAAAATCGAAAAAGTGCTGCTCATGCCTGATGAAATGCTAGAGCAAAAAGCCTCGGATAAACGTATCGTGCGTAATTACAAAAAAGTAATGACCGTTCGCGACAATGCCATGTTCATTAAAGATATTGCCCGTGAACACGGCAGCTTCGGTCAGTTTGTGGCTAAATTCGATGCCAGTAATATTACCGATTTGTGGACTACCATGAAAAAACGCGGCGCTCGCCTTGGGGGTAACACGGGCCCTTACATGCTGCGGGCGTTAGGCGTAGATACCTTCTTGTTTTCACGAGATGTTGAGGACTACCTGAGAAAGAACGATATTATCGATGGTGGCCTGACTAGCAAGAAAAGCTTAACCGCTGCGAATGCGGCGTTTGCCCAGTGGCATCAAGAAAGTGGCCGCTCGTTACAAGAAATAAGCGTTATTATTGCGTTCAGTTGGGGCACAAACCAGTATTTTGCGTAAGGTAAATACTGTTGCTGGGCGCGACAATCCGATACACTTCAGCCTTTACTATGAATCACTAATGCAGGAATGCCATGAGCGACAACCATAACAACACATCGCCCACTGAGGCATCGGATGCACCTACTACTCATTTTGGCTTTAAGCAGGTAGAAAAAAACCAAAAAGCGTCGTTAGTAGCCAATGTATTCGATTCTGTTGCCGCTAAATATGATGTCATGAACGATTTAATGTCGATGGGTGTGCACCGTTTATGGAAGCGCTTTGCCATTGACTGTTCAGGGGTACGTGCAGGGCAAAAAGTGCTTGATATCGCTGGTGGTACTGGCGATTTAACCGCAAAATTTTCTCGTCTTGTTGGCCCCACGGGCAACGTAACCTTGGCCGACATTAACTTGTCGATGCTAAAAGTTGGCCGCGATAAACTAAGAGATCGCGGATTAGTCAGCAACATCGATTACGTTCAAGCAGATGCCGAGGCGTTACCTTTCCCTGATAACCACTTCGACGTAGTGACCATGGCTTTTGGCCTTAGAAACGTAACCGAAAAGCAAAATGCACTTAATTCAATTTACCGTGTATTAAAACCAGGCGGTCGACTGTTGGTGTTGGAATTCTCGAAGCCCACGTCAGAGCAATTAAGCAAGCTTTACGATACTTATTCGTTCCATATATTGCCAAAAATGGGGCAGCTAGTGGCCAACGATGCTGAGAGCTATCAATACTTGGCGGAAAGTATTCGTATGCATCCTGATCAAGAGACCTTGAAAGGTATGTTCGAAACCGCGGGGTTTGACCAGTGTGACTACCAAAATTTAACCGGTGGGATCGTGGCACTGCATCGAGGCTATAAGTTTTAATGCCAACGTCAGCATTGGTAAGTGCCGTTATTGAAACGGCAGCGAATAAAATTTTAGCGTTAGATCCAGACAGCGGTGCCAGAATGGCTTCGCTGAAAGGCGCGCGGCTTATTGCCTATGTAGACCCGTTGGCCTTTGCCATCGTGCTTGTATTTTCTGATCAGGTAGATGTGCTAACCCTTCATGAGTCGTTCCAAGACACAGTAGCAACGCTTAACACTAAAGACTGCTGTATTAAAACATCCCTAGATACTCTGCCTGAATTAAAGCATACCAATCAGTTAACCCGCCTTATTCAACAAAATAAATTACAGGTTGAGGGCGAACTTGCTGTGGCTCAACAAGTTAGCGGTCTATTTCAGCAGCTAGATATTGATGTAGAAGAGCTTTTGGCAGCGAAGACCAACGATGTGGTTGCCCATCAAACGATGAGTTGGCTTAGTGCTCTTAAGCGCAAGGCCACGGGTGCCCTGTCGGAGTTTAATAAAGTCGCTAGCAATGCTTTGATCGAAGAAAAGCAAATAGCAGCGCCCAAATTAGCGGTATTACATTTTAGTGATGAAGTGAACGCACTACGTGATGATGTAGCGCGACTAGATGCCCGCTTACTTCAGCTAGAACAAAAATCAATTTAAGAGACAAGCATGCGCATTGTTAGGTTGTACAAGATAAATAAGGTGTTGTTAGAGCATGGGTTAGACGATCTTATCCCTGCTAAATGGCTACCATGGTACGCACGCCTTATGCGTCACAGCATCTTTTGGATTCGAAACAAACATAAAGACAAACTTGCCGGTGAGCGTATTACGCTTGCGCTGCAAAGCCTTGGCCCTGTTTTTATCAAGTTCGGCCAAATGCTCTCGACACGCCGAGACTTGCTTCACCCTACTATTGCTAATGAACTTGCTCGCTTGCAAGACAAAGTGCCTCCGTTTTCGTCAGAAGCGGCACAAGAGATTATTAAAACCTCCCTTGGTTTAACGCATTTATCAGAGTTGTTTAGTGAGTTCGATGAAGTGCCATTGGCATCCGCCTCTATTGCGCAAGTGCATGCTGCAAAACTAAAAGCGAATAATGAAGATGTGGTGGTTAAAGTACTGCGCCCAGATATTCGTGAAACTATTGTGGCTGACATGGAGCTGCTATTTAGTTTGGCCTCGGTACTGCAAAAATGGCTGCCAGATGGCAAGCGTCTTCGCCCTGTTGAAGTGGTGGTGGAATACCGCAAAACCATTGTAGATGAACTCGATCTTCTGCGTGAATCGGCAAGTGGTATTCAATTGGGCAGAAATTTTGAAGGTTCAGATTCACTATACATACCTAAAATATACAGCGATTATTGTCACAGCAATGTGATGGTGATGGAGCGCATATACGGGCTACCTATTTCAAATATTGATGCTTTGCTTGCACAAAACACCAATATGAAAAAGCTGGCCGAGCGAGGCGTTGAGGTTTTCTTTACCCAAGTGTTCCGCGACAGCTTCTTTCATGCTGATATGCACCCAGGTAATATCTTTGTTTCTACCGAGCACCCAGAAAACCCTAAATACATCGCTATTGATTTTGGCATTGTGGGCACCTTGAACCGAGAAGATAAACGTTATTTGGCTGAAAACTTCATTGCGTTTTTTAACCGCGATTATCGCAAGGTAGCACAGCTTCATGCTGATTCTGGTTGGGTGCCAAACGACACCAATATTGATGAGTTTGAAATGGCGATACGCACGGTTTGTGAGCCTATTTTTCAAAAGCCTCTTGCTGAAATCTCGTTCGGTAATGTGCTACTACAGTTATTTAATACAGCCCGCCGGTTTAATATGGTGGTGCAGCCACAATTAGTTCTGCTTCAAAAAACGCTGCTTTATGTTGAAGGGTTGGGTCGTCAACTTTATCCACAATTAGATTTGTGGAAAACCGCAAAGCCCTTTTTAGAAAATTGGATGCGCGAGCAAATTGGCGTAAAAGCTATGCTAGGAAAGGTAAAAGCAAACCTGCCGTTTTGGTCTGAAAAGCTACCAGAAATGCCAGATTTACTTTACGACAGCTTACAGCAAGTTAAGCGGCTTCCTTTGCAACAACAACGCGCACAAGTTGCTTTATTAGAGCAGCAGAAAAAAAGCGCACAATCCATTCAATGGGGTGTAACGGGCGCTACCTTTATTTTATTGTCTGCTATTTTACCCATGTACGAAATGAATTGGTGCTTTCCAGCGCTTTCAGCTGGTGCAGGATTGCTCTGTTGGGTATTGGCATGGCGTAAGAACCGTTAGGTACTGTTACGCTGGGGTGAAATTTTTATGAAATGCATTATTTAGTGAATAAATTGTATATTAATCAGTTCGAAGAGTGTTATAGTTGCTTTGGCTTTAAGCCAAATGTCTTTGAATAGACGAGATATGAAATTATTTGCTATATGTAAAACCGCTCAAGTTACCTTGTGATTTGTAGTAAGTTGTTGCCCATTCGTAAGTAAGACCAACTCCGCCTATTAAAGACACTCGCTATACGCGCTTATTGCGCAATTTAATATGATATTTGAGGTCTATACGACATGTCTAAAGTTACAGGCACCGTTAAGTGGTTTAACGCTGATAAAGGTTATGGTTTTCTAACTCAAGATAACGGCGGTAAGGACGTATTCGTTCATTTCCGTGCTATCGTTTCTGACGGTTACAAAACTCTTCCAGAAGGTCAGCGCGTGGAATTTGAAGTAGAAGAAGGTCAAAAAGGTCTTCAAGCTGCTAACGTGCACGCCATCTAAGAAATTCAAAAACGGCGGTCTGAAAAGACCGCCGTTTTTCTTTCTTTTATAAACACTACATTCGTTAATATAGTTGGTTTTCCCGCTATTAAGTGCTTTACTGTTTTAGTATTAAACTTAATGAAAGGATTTGCTAATGTTAAGGATGAATAGTGTTTTTTTCGCTTTTGTTCTACTTTCCACTTTTATATCTTCTTCATCGTTCGCGCAATCATCCAGTAAAATACAAAATACTTCCCAAGACACCCAAAGTGCCAGCAGCGCCGTTAGCAAACAAGCCATTAGTAACCAAAGCAATGCTATTGCCATGCTTTTCGGTGAACCAATTACCCTAGCTGACATTACTCCCGACCAAGACACAATGTCGAAAATTCGAAAGCAAGCGCCCGATAACGTCACGCAGCTTATTACTCAGATGCGAGCTATCAATCTGGCGAACCAAATTATAGAAGCAGTGCTTAGCGACTATGCGAGTACACACGATATCGAGGTGGACTTGGCCCTAGTGGAAGCTTTTAAGCAAAAATTTGGATCAGAATATGAAAAGAACAACCAGAAAGTAGCCGCTAAGAACGATGCTCTGCAAAACGATAATGAGTTGGAGGAAAGTGCTAGTAATGAAGATATTACGAGTATTGACGAGATTGCATCAACGCAAGTAGAGCGTTGGCAAATAGAAAAACACCTGTATAAAACCTATGGTGGGGCAGTGATTTTCGAGCAGTCGAACCCTTCAATGCCGGTAGAAGCCTACTTAGCTCTGATGAAAGAATACGCGAACGAAGGTAAGTTCAAGGTGTTAGATGAAGCCTTAGCTGAACGCTTTTGGGAGGCTTTCGAACCACCATACGAATTCGTAATCGCGCCTGAAGACGTGAACTTTAACCAACCTTGGTGGCGTTAATGCATAAGTGGCAACCTTTGTAGGTTGCCAATAGCCACATCGTTATTCGACTCTCTTTAACGTTAGACGACACTATTTGACGTTAGGCGGCATTAATTGGCAAATAGCGGGGTAGAAAAGTAACGCTCGGCGCCATCGGCAAGAATGATAACGATGTTCTTGCCCTTATTAGAAGATTGTTGGGCTAATTGAGCGGCAGCAAAGAGTGCGGCTCCCGAAGAAATCCCTACCGCTAAGCCTTCTACTCTCGCAACCTGCTGGGCGTAAGCTATGGCTTCGTTGTCTTCTACCGTAATTATCTGATTTATTTGGCTAACATCAAGCACGTCAGGAACATGGCCTGAACTCAGTCCCTGAATATTGTGCACGCCACCATGCCCTTTGCTTAACACCGGACAACTTGCTGGTTCAACCGCCACTATTTCTAAATGAGGAATGTGGGCTCGCATGCTTGTGGCTAAGCCCGTAAGCGTGCCGCCAGTGCCTACACCGGCAACCACGATATCGACATTACCACTAGTATCGCGCAGTATTTCTTGGGCGGTAGATTTAGCATGCGCATCAGGGTTAGCTTGGTTTGAAAATTGAGACAGGCCTACAGCATTTGGATTCTGCTCGATAAGTGCCGCCGCTTGCTCGATTGCCCCTTTTGTTCCAAGCTCTTTTGGCGTAGTGACTACCTGCGCGCCATAGTGGCGTATCAGCTTTTGGCGCTCTACTGACATATGTTCTGGTATGCACACTGTCAGTTTAATACCGTAAATAGCGCAGAGCCAAGCACAGGCCACACCGTTGTTTCCTGACGACGCTTCAATTATTTCAGTTTTCTCATTAAAAGCAGAGCTCGCCATTAGCGCGTTAAGCATAGCCATTGCCGGCCTGTCTTTTATTGAACCTGCAGGATTGAAAAATTCCACCTTGGCTAACAGTGTCGCCTCCACATGTTGGCTTGCCGCAAATTTACTCAAGCGTATTAGTGGTGTGTTTCCTATGGTTTGCGTTATATCGTCAACGACCCCAGGCATGGTATTTATCGCGTAATCAAGCATTTCAAAAATCTCTACAAGTCAGTCTTATTCAATAGTGACAGCTAGAAAAAGAGAAATTTACTCATTACTCCCTATTTGATAGGTTAGGTGTAGTTAATAATTCTATTTATGTGGTTTAAAGTGAAAAATATTGCTCTTGATGGTGTCGATAAGGCTATATTGTTGCTTCTTCAGCAAGACGCCAATGTGCCGGTTGCAGATATTGCGGAGAAAGTGGGCCTAACGGCTACGCCGTGTTGGCGACGTATACAGCGCCTAGAAGCGCAAGGCGTCATTTCCCGTCGCGTAGCATTATTGCAGGCGCATAAATTAGGCTTGGCAATGACGGTGTTTGTGCAAATCAAAGCCGCTCGTCACGATGGGAAGTGGTTAACAGACTTTGCTAAGCACGCATCATCGTTTGAAGAAGTGGTTGAATTTTATCGTATGTCTGGAGAATACGATTACTTGCTTAAAGTTGTGGTAACCGATATGGCTGCTTTCGACCATTTCTATAAAAGACTCGTAAATGGCATTGATCTAAACGATGTCACCTCTAGTTTTGCCATGGAACAACTGAAATACACAACGGCGCTTCCACTTACTCATCTTTAACAAAAACCAAATAGATCGCTAATTATTTAAGGCGTGCGAAAGTAAAAAGGACGAGCTCGGGTCTAGGTTACTTATGGGTTACTAAAAACACTAATATAAGTATTTTATTGGATTATGCTTCAAAGTGTCTACAGTAATACTTTACGTTAACTTTTTCTCCCGAAGGCAGTAAGCAATGTTAAACACTATAAAAGTAAGAATTTTAACGGGTTATGCAGGAATATTACTCGCAACCTTGATTGCTGCCGTGGTACTAACATTGAACAACAAACAGGTGACGCACCAGGTCGACACCTTCGTGAGTGAAACCTTACCCGCCTTAAGTACCCTTGATAGTGTGCAAAGTAATAGTAAGCAACTTGTTTTAATTGGCTACTCACTTTATGGCACCACGTTATCGGGTAATGCTTTTGAAGAACAAAAACAAGTATTGGTGCAAAACGTAGATGCTGGATTTAACGCACTAGGCTACATGGCTGGTGATACCCTTAAATCCCAGTTCAATTCGCTGGTCTCAAGTATGGATTCACTTCAAGCTACTATGTCTGCATCGCGGGTAGACTGGGATCGTGCCCGTGATGATTTGCAGTTATTGAATGAACTAGCCTCCGTTTTTGATAACGCGTTAATTGAAGTAAGAAATCAGGTGGCAAGCAAAGCGGGTGAGCGTTCGCAGGCAATAGGAAGTCAGTTACAAACCAGCCAATTCACTATTTATCTGCTAGTGGTCATTCTAGCTGCTGTTGCCATGGCAGGTTTCTATAGTGCTAAAAAACAAATTGCGCAGCCTATAGAAGGCATGGCTGAGAAGCTAGATAGTTTAGCGAAAAGTAGAAATTTAGTGGCGCGTCTTCCAGAACAACGCACCCATGAGCTTTGCAGAATGACCAACAGTATTCATGGTTTGGTATCTGTGTTCCAGGCTGGCATGAAAGAAGTGAAAGGAGCGGTATCTGGGATAGAGGGGGCAGTAAACTCTTTATCTTCGTCGACAGAGCAATCAAGCGCGTCGGTTGCCACTTTGCTTACCGATATTACTGACCTAGTGAATATCATGGACTCGTTAGAATCAGATATGGTTGAAAGCCTTCAGCGCTCACAAACAGCGGCAAACGCTGCGCAAGATAGCGCAAAACAGGTAGACGCAGGGCGTGTGCAAGTGAAGGAGACCGCAGTAGCCATTTCCGACTTAGCCAATGATATTGAACAAACGGCAAGTATGTTAGAAACCCTTCAGGTCGAAGGAAATAATGTTTCAAGTGCAGTTAAAACTATTGCAGAAATTGCCGATCAGACAAACTTATTGGCATTGAACGCAGCGATTGAAGCGGCGAGGGCTGGCGATTCTGGGAGAGGTTTCGCGGTAGTCGCTGACGAGGTAAGAACCCTAGCAGTAAGAACACAACAGTCCACGGTTGAAATTAATACTATGCTAGAAAATATTGTAGCGTCAATTACGTCTGCAGTATCCACCATGAGCTCAAATCAAAATAAAGCACATGACTCTGTTGGTTTAGCTAATGATTTGGTATCAACGCTTGAAGCAGGAACGCAAAGTATTTTGGCGTTAGTGAGCGTTAGTGAAGAAGCAGCCGTATTGGCGAAACATTCACAGTCGCAGGCGATTGAGGCTAAAAATGGCGTTAATCAATTTAAAGGCTTGGGAGATAGATTGTCTCAGAACAATAGGCAAGTTAACGATGCCGCTGAAGATTTGTCTGCACTTGCGAATGGATTAAGTGCTAATGTAAACCAATTTAAAATCAGCTAATGCAAGAAGGGCCCTGTTAGGGGCCCTTCGTTACTAATGCTGTTGTTCTTCAGTTTGCTTGCTAGCAAAAATCTTGGATTTCTTTTGGATCTTACATCCTAAAATATTTTGAGCATTTTTCCGACCTATATAGTAAGCCACTGTATAGGGGTGAGCACGCCTGAAGAACCTTGAAAATGATTTAACTACATTGTTCATAATGGTACTCCTTTTAATTCTGCCCAAAGTAAGCATACGTATATTTAATAATTATGTCAACACTGTCACAAAAGAAACTTATAAGAAATTATCTTCATTTTTAGTGTAATTATTTGTTTACGATTGCGTGTGATCTAATTTAAAAGTAAAGGATCTAATGAATGAGTAATGAAATTGCTATGAAGTGAATTTGAGCGGGGCGAAAAAAAGGCTCCGTAACCAAGTGGTTAGGAGCCCATCATCTTTCTCAATGGTGAACTGGTGCTAGAAAGTGCTAAAAGATGCTATAAGAAGCTAATAGTAGCTAAGCTTTTCCGACTTACCTGAAAATATTTTGTATACCATCGCGGTGTAAGCAAGAATACAGGGCACTACAATAACCACACCCACTAATAAGAAGCGCAGTGAGTTGGCGTCGCTTAGTGCATCTTGCACCGTGAGGTGCCCTGGGATGACAAACGGATAGTAACTTACCCCGAAAGCCGTAAAGCAAAGTACAAATACGGTTAATGCTATAGCAAAAGGCATCCATTCACCTTTACCGCCCGCATCAGGTAGTTTTTTCAATAACACACCACACAAGCTGAGCAATAAAAAGCAGGCAACGGGAATAGCCATCAATACATAGCCAATCGTGGATGATAACCACAAATCACGCACATCATCATGCAAGGTCAAGTTTGCGAGGCTTACCGCCACTATACCTATTGAAAGGGCAAACAACCCTCTGCGCGCCCAGTAATAGGCTTTGGCTTGTAAATCGTTTTCAGCCTTTAATATTAGCCAGCACGAGCCAATAAAAGCATAAGCAGCCGTTACCCCAATCGCCGACAGTAAGGCAAACCCTTGTGCCCATAAGTCGGTACGTAGGCCGGTAACATAGATACCTAGCATGTAACCTTGTGCTAGCGTGGTAAGTAATGAACCGTACTTAAAGGTAAGATCCCACTTACGTTTATGTACTTGAACCACCTTTGCCCTAAAATCAAAAGAGACGCCACGCAAAATGAGCCCCAATAGCATGATGGTGGCTGGAATATATAGGCTTTGAAGTACCTCACTGTGTGCCTCGGGAAAGGCAATCAGCAAAAGTCCCACGGCCAATACTAACCAGGTTTCATTGGCATCCCAATAAGGCCCAATAGACGCAATCATATCATCACGAAACTTCTCTTCTCGGGGCGGTATTAAAACACCCACCCCTAAGTCGTAACCATCTAAAATAGCGTAGAGCAATACTGCCAGCCCAAGCAAGCCAACGTAGATATTCCCTAAGGTTTCTGCTGATACATTTTCAAATAACATAACTGCTCCTTACGTGTTGGCCGGCGACATTTTGCTGGCTTTGGCCATTTCACGCTCTTCTGTAGAAATCTCTTCAATTTCAACAGCGCGGCGACACATCAGCATTAGCGTTCCCATATAAGCGAACAGCAAAATAGTATAAATCGTGGCGTACATAGTGAACGAGAAAGCGATATTCGCAGGAGGTAGTGTTGTTACCGCTTCTTGTGTACGTAAAACACCACTAACAAGATAAGGCTGCCTGCCAATTTCAGTTACATACCAACCGGCTAAGGTTGCAATCCAGCCGCTGAATGCCATGCCAGCGAATACACGCTTAAGCCAAAGTGGGAAAGACTTTCCTCGTAATAGATAACTACTACCAAGCCACGATACCGCCAACATTAAAAAGCCCATGCCTACCATTACCCGAAACCCGAAGAACACAGGTGCTACTGGGGGATGTTCGCCTTCAAAGTCGTTCAGGCCTTGAATTTTGCCATCCATTTTATGAGTTAAAATGAGACTGGCGCCGTTGGGTACCGGTATTTCAAAGTGATTTTCTCTGCTTTCTTCATCCGGAATGGCAAAAAGCAGTAAGGGCGCGCCCTCGGTGGTATCCCACAAGCCTTCCATTGCGGCAACTTTCTGCGGTTGATGCTCAAGGGTATTTAATCCATGCATATCGCCTGCAAAAATCTGCAAAGGAATAAGTACTGCCGCGGTATAGGTGGCAGTTTTAAGAGCAAGCTTTGGCGCAAGTTTGTCATCGCCTTTCAGCATACGGTAGGCCGATAAGCCGGCTATTAAAAAGCTGGCCGTCAGGCCCGAGGCTAACATCATGTGCACAAAGCGGTAAGGAAACGAAGGATTAAAAATAATTTCGCTCCAATCTACGGCATATACAACGCCGTCGATAATTTCATGCCCTTGAGGCGTCTGCATCCAACTGTTAAGCGCCAAAATCCAAAAGGCTGACATGGTAGTGCCCACCGCCACAATCAATGTTGAAAGGGTGTGCAACCAGTTAGGTACCCGACGAATACCAAACAACATAATACCTAGGAACGTGGCTTCTAAGAAAAACGCAGTAAGGACTTCGTAACCTAGTAGTGGGCCCGCTACATTACCCACTCGCTCCATAAAGCCGGGCCAGTTAGTACCAAATTGGAAAGACATGGTTACGCCACTTACTACACCAAGTGCAAAGCTAAGTGCGAATACGCGCACCCAAAAGCGGTACATACGCATCCATACTGGGTGACCGGTTACATTTGAGCGAAACTTGAAGTAAAAAAGGAACCATCCCATTGCCATGGTGATAGTTGGAAACAGGATATGAAAGCTAATATTTAATGCAAATTGTAAACGAGACAGCAAAAACGCATCCACAGATAGTCTCCTTAGTTAACGGAATTTTTTCCCGGTAGAATTTTGTCTTTCAGTTCTAACATACGGCCAACACCCGAGCCGAGTTTCATCAAGGTGTTAAGTTTATCTGGCCCCAAATTCTGAAGCTCCTGTGACCACGCAGTAACCGACTCTAATAAGTCGTGAATTTCATTCAGCTTATCTTGAGCGTTTGCTTCAGTTTTGTTGGCGGGAGTGTCTAGTAATAAATCCCGCAATAAACTCATGGTAGGATCTATTTCGCGCTTGCGGCGCTCTTCAAATACGCGGTTGGCAAGCGTCCAAATATCTCCGCCAGCTATAAAGAACTCTTTTCGTTCACCAGGAACAAGGTGTTGTTTTACCAAGCGCCACGACTGTAGCTCCTTCAACCCCATGCTGGTGTTGCCGCGAGATATATTGAGCGCGTCGGCAATTTCTTGTGCTGAAATGGGCTCATCAGCAAGTACAATAAGCGCCAAAATTTGGCCCACAGTGCGATTAAAGCCCCAACGACTGCCCATTTCACCGAAGTGCATAACCGCAGAAGTAATAAGTGGTGTCATTTTCATATCTATACCTGCTGAACTTTCAGAAATTACTGAAAGTTTATGCCGAAGTTTGATTGAGATCAACAAGTATCAGATGAAAATTATGTTAGGAGGAGCACGAAAACGCTTAAATGAGCAGTTGGATCTTATTTACATAATATGAAGCTCATTGGTCTTTATCGGATTAATGACTTACCGCGAAAGATGCAACGCAAACTAACTGGCAACACTATTCTAGCAATCGTAAAATTAAGAATGAATTCAGTCTAAACTTTACGTTTCGATAAGTTGTTAAGTGTAAAATATAGATGCTATAAATAACCTAGAGTTAAATAGGAAATGCGATGTTGAGGCTTATGGCTCTTCCTCGCTAAAAATTAGGGATAAATTTTGAAGGTATTTTCTGCGTTATTATGCGTGTCATTGATAATGGTAAGCGCTTCCTCTTTTGGCAGCAGCAAAAAAGTTAAAGCCGCCAAATTAATAAAAAATGCTAATACAATGGAGGATGCCTTCACTTCTCGCGGTGGTATGGAAGGTTGGACAAGAGTTTCATTCATAATAGATACAGACGGAACAACGAAAGATATCGTTGTTTTTGATTATTCAGGTAAAGACAGGTATGTGAAAAAAAGCACTAAACTAGTTCAAAACCTACAATATTCCCCCGCATTAATTAATGAAAAACCGGTAACCAGTGCTCAAACCTTGTTTGTTAAACACACTTACTCACAGGCTGGTCATAGCGAAGGTAGTGTCACGCCTGCCTTTGCAAAAGAATACCAAGCTATAATAGACGCACTTACTAGCCCTTCCGCGAATATGACCAGCATAAAAGCATCCATAGACGAATTGGTAGAAGATCATACTAAGAATTTAAATGAGCATGCTTTAGCTGCGTGGTTAAAATCTATCTATTATTATAAGAATGAAGATTTTTTAGAATATATGCGCCAATCTCAAATTACGGTAGATTTATACGAATACCTACCTGTCGCAATATTGGCTAAATCTACGGTGAACCTTTTTCAGTCACAGCTTTACTACGGTAATTTCAATGGTGCCTCTGAAACCCTTGCGCGTATGGGAAGTGTTGATGGCCTCAATTTATCTCAACAAACCCATCAACAATTTGCCGACGCGCTTAAGGCTTCTAAGGCGACTGAATCATCAAATGTTACTAAAGGTCAGCTCAGTAGTTTAGGCGCGTGGTCTCAAGCTTATGAGTTCTCAACATTCAAAGTTGACGTTTCTCAAGGGAGTGTTGATTCAGTGGAACTTAGATGTAACGACTATCAACAAAAATATGTAGAAGGTTGGGAGAACCAAATAGATTTTCCGGCGCAAACTTCTAATTGTATTTTGTTAATCAGAGGGGATGCGGGCGCAACATTTGATATTCTTGAAATTACGAGTTGAATAATCACGAAAGCGAGCGCTGATACGCACATCGATTGATTACAATGCCGCTCTTCTCAAGTGCGAGTACAAGGCGCTGTCAAAGCGGCTAATGAAAGCGGCTAATGAGAGCGGCTAATGAGAGCGGCTAAATAGAGCAGCGAAAGAGCTACCAACGTCTAATCATGGTTTTATAAACATCAGGGTCGAGTAGGCTTTCTCGCTGGCTTTTTACGCCATTAAGCATAGCCATTGCATCAGCTTTAGACTCATACGTGATGCCATCAATGACGTAAACACTGTTATCGCCAGGTAATGCTTTATCTAATGGGTAGGCAATAGGTGTATCTGCTGCCACAAGGCTCACGCTAGTTTCACCAATATAGTCAGCGATACCATCGTTATTTATATCTTTGGAAAGCCACGGTAGCCCTAGAATTCTATTGTAACTGCCGTCCTGCTGCATAACTTGAATCGTTTGTTCAAACGCGTCAATAGTGGCCTTAGCATTCGGTGTATTGTCGCCAAGCGCCAATGAAAAACCTGCGTTCATTAATGCTGCTGAAGACACGTGTAAAAGTTCTTCGCCGTCTTTTTCAAGCAGCAAGTTAAATTCTTCAATAAGTAATCGGGTAGTAATTAAATACGGGGCTCTATCGTCGGCTAGCTGCTTAAAAGCGTCGAATGTACTGGGGTTGCGAGACCATTTCACTTCTTTTAGTAAACGAAATTCTGGAGTATTCGCAAAACGGTTTTCTATTGCCACGCGACTGTCTTTTAAATGCGGTATTAGCATTATTTCTTCAACATCATATTTTTTGCCAGTGGCATATAGGTATATGGGCAAATAGGGGGCAGATAGGGTAATGGCGTTTTTTCTTTCGCCTAAGTCTATATACGCGAACTCGCCATCCACCTTACCAGAGCGAACCGCGCTACCTAAGAAGGCGTCGCGCATAACTTGAAGCTCTAGGTCGGTTTGCATTCGCGAGAACGCCGCTTCAACGATAGACGTCAGTCTTGAAGGTTCGCCCTCATCGCTTACGTAAGTTTCAAATGGTGCTGCGGCAAGTGTGACACTATTTGCCTTTAACGGCGCCACAACAATGATAAAACTTAATAAAGCGATGACTCTCACCAACACGGGCGACATCTCCTAAACAACGTTATTATTATCTATTGGCGCTATTACTCTTTAGCAAGTATAGCCGTTACTGGCCAAAACTGCCTGCAGCGCCTGGGAATACAACTGGGCTTTCAATACCATCGTTGTTCACGCTGGCCACCCCGAAAAAGTAGTTATCAATCACTACGTTTTTCAACGTGGCTTCGTTCACCTTACCAACAAACTTACTGAATTCCCACTGCGGTGCATCGGTATGACGCCAGTAAACTTTGTAGCCTGCCAGCTGTGGATTTTGTGCTGAATCTGCCGCTTCCCACATTAGTGTAGTAGAGGGCTGAACGGCGCCTTTAATGGTGACCTTAGCAGGCGGGTTCGGTGCCCAAGCCATAGCCGCTAGCGATACTGCGTTTAAGCCAGTAAGCTTGGCTGCGTAGTCAAAATTCACACCATCTAAGGTATCGCCATATTTGATACCGTCTTCTACTCTAAGGTCTTGGTGCTGACGGGTGTAGTTTTCATTGGTTTCCATAATACGAATACCAGGAAAACCTAAATCGTTGAAAGGGCGATGATGTCCACCACGACCAAATCGATCTAGTCGATAAATAACCATGGTGTCTAGATTCTCGATGTATTGGTCGGCAATGTTATCGATGTATCTTGCTAAGTTTCTGCTTGGTGAATCTACTTCGCCACCGGTGAAGCGGCGGGTGCGTGCTTCATCTGGGGTTTCGGTTACTCGCGTGCCTTCTGCAAATATACGAGCCGTAGTATTGTTGATAACGCCGTTAACGCCTTCAATGTTGCCAATCATGTCATTGTTCAATACGGCTTTTAATCGCCAGCCGTCTTTTTGTGCTTGGTTTGCCATAATACGCCCACCAAACAAGCCTTGTTCTTCCCCTGCTAGCGCGGCGTACACAATGCTGCCGTTAAATGTATATTTCGATAATATGCGTGCGGCTTCCAGTGTACCAGCTACCCCAGACGCATTGTCGTTTGCGCCAGGTGAGTCTGATGTAAAGTCCATCACATCAGATACGCGAGAATCGATATCACCCGACATCATGACGTAGCGTTCTGGATCGGTACTGCCACGTTGAATAGCAATAACGCTTACCACGTCGACAGGGTCAGGAATGCGCTTTTCCCCGCTAATGATTTCAGACTGAAAGTATACTTCTAAGCAACCGCCACACTCAGCTGATATTTTTTCAAACTCAGCCTTAATCCAGCGCCTTGCTGCCCCAATGCCGCGGGTATCTGATTTGGTTTCAGATAAGGTATGTCGCGTACCAAAATTCACCAGTGTGGTGATATCGTTTTCAATTCGTTTTGGGGAAATGTCTTCGGCAATGTTATACAAGGATTGTTGCTGCGCACTTTGCGCCTGCGCGTTAAATGCAAATGTAAGAGGGAGTGCAGCTAACGCTGAAATTTTTACGAATGTAGGAATGCTTTTTATCATTGTTTTCTCCATATCTTTTTTACCACCATACTGGATACGAGAGAAAGCAACAAATGGGGTTAACGTGTGGAGAAGTTAATGGTCGAATTAAAAGGTGTATTAAGAATAGCCTCTTCAAAAAAGAGGCTATTTGCAAAGGTGAAAGTAAGTTGCTAACTATCTGGCTATATAAAGTGCACCAAATGAAGAATTACTCCAATCAGATAAAGACTCAAGATAATCTGTTGTATCTAGTACGTCCTCTGCTCGCAGATACAGGAAGCCATTCTCTATTTCCTGTGTTACGTCTAAATCTAGTTCGAAAGGTAAAACAACATCATCAAAATTCAGCGTTTCAAGAATGCTCATTGAACCTTGAGCGGGAGTGGTTAAACTGAAAGTGAACTCTTCATATGAGGCGAAATAAAAGTAAATATTGTCGGCTCCGGTATTTGAGAAATCATAATCGTCGCCTGAAAGCATATCTTGAGCGGCTTCAAGGAATGGGGTTGGTTCCATCACGGTAAAATCGACGACGCCTGAATAATCTGAATCAACCGAAACCCCAGACACCATGTCCATCCAAACGAAACCTTCTATGTCATCAAAAAGTATCTCATCATAGGTTGTTTCTTGAAATGTAAGATAGGTTTCCAAGTTTTCGCTTTCGCTGTAAATAGGTAAACTTTGCGGTAAAAAGGCGAGTGAGTCAGCGCCTGTATAAAAATTAAAAGAGTGCAAATCTTCAATCTGGCTAGAACTTGATACGCGGTAATCGCTTTCGGTAAATACAGGTGTATTGGTGACTAAGTAGGGAACGTTCGAATTAAGGTGTGCATCTGATAGTGAAATAATATGGGTACTATCAAAGTCGTAGTCTGATAGCTGGGTACTGTACACCTCTATGTCTTGGTACGGCTGGCCGTTATGGGGAGTTGAAATAACCAATGCTAAACTAGGCCATTCGCCATTAACCGCTCTACATACTTCGGCTTCAGCTACTTCGTCAATGCCATAAGAATACGTTTGCTCATTGCTATTAGCCGCAGACGCACGCACACTTACATTATCTGATACCGTAAATTCACTGATATCAAAAGTGACACTCTCGCATTCACATTCAGTCACATTATCTTCGGCACCTGGAAAGGAGGTCATATTAAGAATTTTATCGGCGGTAACCGACACGTAGGTTTTTACTTCAGGAAAGCGACCACTGTCGCCGATTGAGAAAGTAATTGAGCTGAAAGTGGCTACATCACCATAGTCTATCGCAATATCGCCATTTTCATCGGCTTCATAGACTTCTACAGCGTCGCCTGATGCATCATGCCGTACGATAACAGCTTCAGGTTGGGGAGTAATAGTGCCGCACTTCGATGTGTAAGATGCGTTAACAATATATTCAAATGATGAGTTTCCGCCACCAGAGCCGCCAGATGGAGGCGTTTGAGTGTCAGGGGTGCTATCGCTGCCACCGCAGCCAATTAAACCCAGGGCTATTGAAGTAACAAGAATATTTTTGGTGTTAAGCATGGTTTACTCCTACATACGTCAAGAAAGGCGCAAGCAAAAGCAAAGGCAAAAAACGCAAGTAACTCAAATAACTAAAGCGCCAATGCTTCCTGCTAGGCCAAAAGGGCTATCCCGCCCTTAAGATTACCAATAATAACAAAGCAGCCATTGGGGAGGCTCTCAACACTTTGTTATTTGAAGAATTAACACTCTAGCTATTTAGAAGTAGAATCACCATTTTTAAATGTAACAACATGTACGTTTATTTAGATAAACGCGAAGGCATCGCCAAATAGGTTTTCTACTTTTAGGCCGCTAACGGTAAAGTCTTCACGCACAGTCTTGGCCATTTCAAAACGTCCAGCGACATACACTTGCATGTGTTCGAAATCCGTATGGTCGGCCAATACAGCATGGTGAACCCATCCTGTTCTACCTTTCCAGTCGTCTTCGGCAAATTCAACCACAGGAACAAACGTAAAGTTATCGTGCTTGGCCGCGAGTGCATCTAACGCTTCTGATAAATATAAATCACCGGCATGACGGCCACCCCAATAAAGAGTAATAGGCGTTTTATCGCCACTGTGCAGGTGCTGCTGTAATATAGAATAGGTGTAGGAAAAGCCTGTGCCTCCAGCGATTAATACCATCGGCAAGCCATTTGATTGCAAAAAGGCTTCACCGTTATTTGCGCTAAGGCTAATTTCGCCTTCCTCTTTCATACGACTCAATACTTCACCGGCAAAGGTGTTGCCAGGCTCTGCGCCAATGTGAAGTTCAATGCGAGAACTATCAAAAGCGGCATTGGCGATAGAAAAGGGGCGCTTGTCTTTTTCGCCCATATCAATAAGCGCATACTGACCTGCTTGGAAGGTAACGGGCGCGGGAGGCGTTAATTCAATTTTGTATACTACGTCGGTTAACGGCGTGATGCTGGCAACCTTACATTTAATCTGTGACATGTAATCTCTTCTTACGTTTGCTGTTAGCGTTTCGCCGTTGGTAAATCCATGATACCAAGTTCATCCCAGATATCATCCACCCGTTTTTTCACGTCTTCGTCCATCACAATGGGCTCGCCCCATTCACGGTCGGTTTCGCCGGGCATTTTATTGGTGGCATCCATCCCCATCTTCGATCCTAGGCCAGATACTGGCGAAGCAAAATCCAAATAGTCGATAGGGGTATTTTCAATCATAACCGTATCGCGAGCTGGATCCATACGTGTGGTAATAGCCCAAATCACATCGTTCCAGTCGCGGGCGTTTACGTCGTCATCGCACACTATCACAAACTTGGTGTACATGAACTGTCGTAAAAACGACCATACACCCATCATTACGCGTTTGGCATGACCGGGATATTGCTTTTTCATTGTAACTACAGCCATGCGGTAAGAACACCCTTCTGGCGGTAGGTAAAAGTCTACAATTTCTGGAAACTGCTTTTGCAAAATAGGCACGAAAACTTCGTTTAATGCTACCCCTAAAATAGCCGGCTCGTCAGGCGGGCGACCGGTATAAGTAGAATGATAAATGGGATCTTTACGGTGAGTAATATGGGTTACCGTAAACACTGGGAAGTCATCTACTTCATTGTAGTAACCGGTATGGTCGCCATAAGGCCCTTCAGGTGCAACTTCGTCTTGCGCAATATAGCCTTCCAATACAATTTCAGCACTCGCGGGCACTTGTAGATCGTTACTTATCGATTTAACCACTTCGGTTTTATCGCCTCGTAACAACCCTGCAAAGGCATATTCGGAAAGGGTATCTGGAACAGGCGTAACGGCACCTAAAATGGTTGCCGGGTCGGCACCTAGCGCAACGCTTACCGGGTACGGTTTACCTGGGTGAGTTTGGCACCACTCACGAAAATCGAGGGCGCCACCGCGGTGAGATAACCAGCGCATAATAAGCTTGTTCTTACCGATAACCTGCTGGCGATAAATACCTAGGTTCTGGCGGTTTTTGTGCGGGCCTTTGGTAACGCTTAATCCCCACGTAATAAGTGGCGCAGCATCACCTGGCCAACAACGCTGAATAGGCAGTTTACCTAAATCGACATCATCACCGGTTAGCACGATTTCTTGGCAAGGCGCTTTTTTAACGACCTTGGCTGGCATATTCAGTACCTGTTTAAAAACAGGCAATTTCTGCCACAAATCCTTTAGCCCTTTTGGCGGTTCAGGTTCTTTTAAATAGGCCAGCAATTCGCCCACTTCTCGAAGTGCCGCAACCGACTCTTGCCCCATTCCCATCGCCACACGTTCTGGTGTGCCAAATAAGTTAGCTAATACCGGCATGCTATGGTTTTTAGGGTTTTCAAATAATAGCGCAGGGCCACCGGCACGTAGTGTACGGTCGGCTATTTCTGTCATTTCTAAATCGGTATCGATTGGCTGGCTTATGCGAACCAATTCACCTTTGGCTTCCAACTGGTGAATAAAGTCACGTAAATCTTTGTACTTCATTTGAACAGGGGGTATCCGCAGACTAAAGTTAGGAACAAGAATATACTATTTCGACACAAAGTCCGATCAGTTCAGTGGGCTAAAAGGGTGGCTTATCAGGTTTTAGCGGCGTATGTTGATAAAATAATCTGGACACCCTACGTAAATGGTAGTCTGATAGCGTTAGTGCGGTTGAACTTCAAGTAGTTGAACTGTCTATACAAAAGAGTGAATAACAATAATACCCTTTTTTGCCTAAGGTGAGTGTATGACAATATTTGACCAGGACATGCTCGACGAACTTAACTTATTAGTTAAGTTTCCTACAGACAGTTTATTACAAGGCCTAAAGATTCATCACGATGCTAGCCAGTCAATGGTGAATGCCGCATCAAGACTTTATACAAAAGGTCTGATTACTCAGCCCGATGGCGGTTACCTTACCGATTTAGGAATAGATTTGGCTGATCATTCCCGTCATCTACAATCAGCGCTGTGTAATCGGAAAAGTAGTCACTAACGAATACGCGCCTGCAGCGGGGCTGTTATTGAGCCTAGCTAAATAAGCCCCGCTAAATACCCATTAAGTATTCGTGATAATGGCCGATAATTAAACATAGCCAAAAAGGCTTAGAGGCAAATATCGTCATATAGATACCTTTATTTGTTTTCCTGCCTTTATACCTAAACGCTTTAGAAGCACGATTTTTATATATTAATTTTAGACATTAACTTAAAGCATAACTTTCAGACATTAACGTCTAAATAAAGAAGCCATTGATATGAAACTGTATTCACTGCCCACAATTTGTTTATTGCTTTCTGCACTTTTCAGCGCCGCGGTGTTGGCTGAAGGGGAAACCATTGATGAAATTCGTGCGGTACAGTTGTACGATCAAAATGCGCTTATCGATATGATTAACGCCAATACCCATTTAGATAAAGTGGTGGCCGACCGTTGTCAGCTGGTACAAGACATAGAAGCTCGTGCCGATATATTGAAAGTGCCTGCCTACCAGTTTTTATGGGGCGACATGTTAGCGTGGGGGGTATGCGTAGATGCTGAACCGGCTAGGGGCATGACCCATATTGAAGATGCGGCGAACCAAGGTTTTCCAGCTGCGTTGGAACAGTTGGGCCGTTACTATGCGAACGGTACATTAGTGCAAGAGAACAAAGAAAGGGCGGTGGTGTATTTACGAGAAGCCGCGGCGCTTAAAAGTTTAAAGGCGCAATTGCAGTTAGTTGAGCTATTCCTTGATGGGTACGGCAGCCCTTACGACTATCAAGATGCCTACCATTGGTTACATAACTCAGTCACTAACGACAAAGCGCAACATCAAAAAATAGCCAGTTACTTAACCAAGCTTGAAAAGCTAATGCACCCTAAAGCAGTACGCGCAGCGAAACGCCCATTAGACAGCTAGTTTCATACATAAGACAGGCTAGCTCCATAGCTTAGCGATTACTGCTACTTCGTTCGCTCAATCTTACAGCGCGCTTGCAAAACTTTCCCCACCGCAACACACCTCGATTAAACTACGACAGCAATAAATTAGCACCTCAGTATACTAACGCCTCAGTAAGCTAGCACCTCAGCAAACAATGACTGCCATAGATAACGACTTCAAAAAACACCCGCCAGCAGGTGATAAATAGCACCTTACTGCAACTCAATACGTTAATTGTGTATTTCTATACGTGTATGATAATTATTGGTTTTTGAAACATGTTGTCATAAAACTGCCTCTTATCTGTCACCCATGCTTCATCATTTCGTCTTATTTCAGGGCTAGATTCTTCTGCTTTGCAGCGCGCTGACGATTACTGCAACTCAATATGAAAAAAGCATATGAACACGCACACAACACACTAACAAAACGCTAATTGAAGTAAATTAAGGGACAGACACATGTTTTCAAAAACGCTACTAGCCACCGCTATTTTCAGCGCATTGGCCGCTCCAACGTTTGCTAACACAGACTCACCAGCAGATGAAAAAGATTACATTGAAGAAATTACCGTTACTGCGCAAATGCGTGAGCAGTCAATTATGGATGTTCCAGTCACCATGGATGTTATTTCAGGCGACTTTTTAGAGCGCACTAACATTATGGAACTTGATGAGTTGTCTCGCGTTTTACCAAACGTTCAAATTCAGGAACAAGCAGTAAGCTTGCCTTCATTTAATATTCGTGGTGTTACCGACGATGGCTCTTCGGTTTCAGCCACGCCACGTATTTCTGTCTATCAAGATGGCTTCGATATTAGTAAGAAAACCGTATCGAGTGTAGCGCTCTATGATATCGGTCGCGTTGAAGTATTAAAAGGCCCTCAGCCCACATTATTCGGTGTTGCCGCGGCAAACGGCGCAATCAGTATTCACTCTCACTTGCCTACCAATGAAAAAGAGGCAAGGGTTCAGTTGGGTTATGACACTGAGTCAGGCAAAGAAGCTGAGTTCATGTTCAATACACCTATTAATGACAATCATAGCGTGCGTATTGCCGGTCTATACCGCGAGATGGACGGTATTATAGAAAACAATGCCTGTTCTGAAGACAGTTACTATGGCAATGCCGACATGATTGATCATTTAGGCAATGCAGTGCCCTGTAATAGCGAAGACTTACAAGGCATTTCAGTGCAAGCACTGCGTGGTACATGGAAAGCCAGTTACGACAACTTTGAAGTAATCGCTCGTGCTTCCATGGAATACAACGACCAACCAGGTATTGCGTTTAAGTCAGGCTCGATTGCGCCTAATGGCGGCGACACTAGCCCTTTTACGGCTGCTGAGTTCAGTATGGGAAGCGAGTTAGGTATTGAACGTACGCTGCAGGCCTACGATATTTCACTTGATTACGATATCAGCAACAGCCTAATGTTCCACGGTGATGCGTATTACAAAGATGTAGAAGTGAGTGAAGGGTTTGATGCCGACGGTACCGCGCTTAGAATTCAAGATGCTTACTTTGATAATGATGCAACGCTAAGCGGTGGCTCAATGCGCTTGGTGTATGACGCGGGTGATAAATTGGTTGCTTTCGTAGGCGCCTCAGTTAGCCAAGATGATTCCATACTTCCATATTACGTCATGGTAGACCCGTTCATACGTGGTACGTTCGATGCGGTAAAAGCGCAATTAGAAGCCTCTTCCAATATTCCGTTAAATCAAAATATTGCTACTGACGCCTCTTTAGAAGAAATTGAAGCTCTGCGAGCCATGCTAGTGTCTTCATTATTTAACGCCGACGGCACACCCATTTCTAACGCGGACTTTCCCTCTACTTTAATTCAGGGCCCGTACATCTTTGAAGCAGAGTTAGACATTACGTCTTACGTGGCTGAGGTTTCTTACTTTGTAACAGATAATATTAACGTCACCGCTGGTGTGCGTTATATTGATGAATCACGTTTTACAAAAAATACTTATACGCTGCCAGAAGGCACATTTACTTTTGAAGCAGAAGGCGACTTTGACGATACGCTACCTCGTTTTGCCGTTAGCTACGACATGAACGATAGTTGGAATTTTTACGCCAACTACGCCCGCGGCCGTCGCTCACCTGTGGTTAATGCTGATTTCTCTGGTGTATCTACCACTAAAGCTGAAATTGTCGATAGCTACGATTTAGGTGTTAAATATCAAAGCAACAACTTCACCTTCTCGGGTGCGGTGTTTACTTATGAATATAGCGATTACCAACAGTCTTATACTGACCCTGAAACCCTTCAATCCATTACCGTAACGGTTGGCGATTCAACTATGTCGGGCATTGAAGGCATGGGTACCTATCACTACAGCGATACTTTATCGATAACCGGTAGTATTGGTTTCTTAGACGCAGAGTTTGCTGATGAAACGGCCGATGGAAGCCCATTCCAGTATGCTGGCAATAAATTCCGCTTAGCCCCAGAGGTGAGCGGTGCGATAAACATCAACAAGGAATTTGAAGTTCAGAACTGGTTAGTAAATGTGAATTGGCTAACGAGCTTCCAGTCTGAAGTATTCTTTGAGAGCAGCAACTACCCTGGTTTGTCGCAAGATACTCATTCATTGACAGATATATCTATACAACTTTCGCAAGAAGCGAGCAGCTTTGCGTATGAAGTGTATTTAGAAAATGCCTTCGATAAAGAGTATGTGATTGACGCAGGTAATACGGGTGGTGGTTTAGGTATTCCTACCTATGTTCGCGGTATGCCGCGCATTGCAGGTGTTCGCTTCTATTATAGCTACTAAGATCGATATTTTTAGCGTTAAAAAAATCCCGTTTCGCTTTTGGCGATAACGGGATTTTTGTTTTATGAGTCATGGTAAATAACAACGCTAATTATTTATCTGCCTCAAATCAGCTTTCAATTACACACTCATGGCTACTTACTATGCTGGCAGGTGTGGATTTCTGGTGGAAACATGGCCTGCTCAACTTGTTGCAATGGCAACACTGGCTTCGGCGATTTAACTTAATTTGATAAAAGCACATCTGTCCATAATGTATGTCTGTAATAGATTTTTTTTAGTGATTGAGAACTAAAGATATATCTAAAGTGTATGACACTGGCATAGCAGTTTTATAACGTAATGTTTTGTGCAGATTGCTGTTATACTGTGCGTAAATCGAACGCTTTAAAATTGCTATGCGTAGAACATGGGCAACAGTGTTTGAAAAATGAATAAACTAACGAGGCGACAGAACAACTCTATGAGTGATGATCCGCATTATCAGCGCGAGAAAGAAAAGTACGAAAACCCGGTAGCAAGCCGGGAGTTTTTGATGAGTCTATTGAAAGAAGAAGACAAACCTATGTCTTTTCTTGAAATATGTACGGCAGTGAATGCCGAAGAAGAAGATGCCCGCATAGGCATTCAGCGCCGCCTTCGCGCCATGGAGCGAGAAGGGCAAGTGCAGTTCACCCGTCAAAAGAAGTATATTCTTCAAGATCAAGATGAGTTGTTCCGCGGTAAAGTGATTGGCCACCGAGATGGCTTCGGCTTTTTACGCCCCGAAGATAAAAGCGGTGACCTTTTCATTAGCGCAGGCCAAATGAAACTGTTTTTGCATGACGATATTGTAGAAGCGCGCGTAAGCGGTACTGACCGCCGTGGTCGTAAAGAAGCCTTTATTACGCAAGTGGTAGAACCTCGTTCAGAGCCAATTGTTGGCCGCTACTTTGTAGAGCAAGGGTTTGGCATGGTTGTGCCAGATGACAGTCGCTTACAGTATGAAATTGTTATCCCACCTGAACATGTGCACGGCGCCCGCATGGGGCAAATAGTAGTGGTTGAGCTTACGCAGCGCCCACGCCGTAAAATGAGCCCAGTGGGTAAAATTGTTGAAGTACTAGGTGAACATATGGCACCTGGTATGGAAATAGAAATGGCGCTTCGCACCTTTGATATTCCGCATCAATGGCCTAAAGGCGTTACTAAGCAAGTTAAAAGCCTTACCGAACAAGTGCCCGATGAAGCAAAAGAAGGGCGAATCGATTTACGTCAGCTTCCTCTGGTAACCATTGATGGTGAAGATGCGCGTGATTTTGATGATGCCGTATATTGTGAACCGCTAGACGATGGTGGTTGGCAACTGTGGGTAGCTATTGCCGATGTCAGTTACTACGTACGAAATGGCACAGCACTAGATGATGAAGCCCAACAGCGAGGCAACTCGGTGTATTTCCCCGAGCAAGTTATACCTATGCTGCCGGAAGTGCTTTCTAACGGCTTGTGTTCACTGAACCCAGAAGTTGATCGCTTGTGTATGGTGTGCGAGATGACCATTACTGCGCAAGGTAAGTTAGATACTTACCAATTCTATGAAGCCGTAATGAATTCACACGCTCGCCTAACGTACACTAAGGTATGGCAAATATTGCAAGGCGACAAAGACTTGCATCAACGATATGAAGCACAGGTGCCGCATTTGCGACATCTTCACGATTTATATCGTTCATTGAAAAAAGCCCGTCAGCACCGCGGTGCTATCGAGTTCGAAACCCAAGAAAGTAAGTTTGTATTTAACGCACAGCGTAAAATTGAAAACATCGTGCCGCTTATCCGTAACGATGCTCACAAACTTATTGAAGAGTGCATGATTTTAGCGAACGTGAGTGCTGCACTTACATTGTCGGAAAATGAAGCACCTACATTATATCGAGTACACGACAAACCAGACGCCGATAGGCTTACAGCCTTCACCAGCTACTTAGCTGAAATAGGTGTGCCGCACAAGATCACCGATGAAGCCTTACCGGCAGATTTCACCGACGTGGTATTAAAAACCCGTGGTCGCCCTGACGAAGAGCTTATTCAAACCATGTTGCTTCGTTCAATGAAGCAGGCTATTTATGATGGTGACAACCTAGGCCACTTCGGCTTAGCGCTTGAAGCTTACGCGCACTTTACGTCGCCTATTCGTCGTTACCCTGATTTGGTAGTTCACCGCGCATTAAAAGGGATTATTGCCAAGCAAAAAGGCAAAAATACGGTTTCAGGTGCAAAGAATTACACGGTTGAAGAAATTGAACAGCTAGGCGAACAATGCTCTATGACCGAACGTCGTGCCGACGATGCTACCCGTGATGTTGCAGACTGGCTTAAGTGTGAATTCATGCTTGACCACGTGGGTGACACTTTTGAAGGCGTAGTGAGTTCAGTAACCAACTTTGGTTTGTTTGTTCGCTTAACTGAATATCACATTGACGGCCTAGTACATATTACTTCACTTGATGACGATTTCTATCACTACGACCAAGTTAAACAAATACTGGCGGGTGAGTCGGGACATCGTCAATTTAGACTAGGCGATACCGTAGAAGTGAAAGTGGCTGCGGTTAACCTAGATGAAAGAAAGATTGATTTATTACTGGATAAGTCTATGCTGCGCGGCCCCGGCGGCAAGAAGGTTAAAGTAGCCAGTGCGAAAAAGCCGCCTAGAAATGCCAAGCGAGGCCCTAAAAAAGCTGCGCCTAAAGGCAAGGGGGCACCATCGCGTTCGAAGAAAGGGGGTAAGCGTTAATGGCACAGCAAGAATGGTTATATGGTTTACATGCAATGCAGTCGGTTCTAGAACAAGAACCAGAGCGTGTAATGGAAGTGATGGTATTAAAAGGCCGTAATGATGAGCGTTTAACTAATATTGTTAATCAAGCACGTCGTTTTGGTATATCAGTACAGTTTTGTCAGCGTAAAGCACTAGACGACAAAGTTAACGGCGAACAGCATCAAGGCGTCGTAGCCAGAGCGAAGCCCGCTCGTGTTATGGATGAAGCTGACCTAGATAGAATTCTAGATAAAGAAAGTAAGCCTTTATTGTTAGTACTTGACGGTATAACCGACCCGCATAACCTAGGCGCCTGTTTGCGTACTGCTGATGGTGCTGGTGTGCATGCGGTGGTAGTACCAAAAGATAAATCGGCTAGCCTTAATGGCACCGTGCGCAAAGTTGCATGTGGAGCCGCGGAAGTTATTCCACTTATTCAAGTCACTAACTTGGCCCGCACGTTAAAGCACCTACAAGACAAAGGTTTATGGATTGTGGGTACGGCGGGTGAAACCGACAAAACCCTTTACGATATAAAACTAGATGGCCCAACTGCATTAGTGATGGGCGCTGAAGGTAAAGGCATGCGCAGGTTAACGAAAGAAACCTGCGATGAATTAGTGAAGTTGCCTATGGCAGGTAGTGTAAGTAGCCTGAATGTATCGGTAGCCACTGGTGTTTGCTTGTACGAGATAGTGCGACAACGTGGCTAACGAGCCTTAATTTAGTAGGTATGCAACTCGTCACTATATAAGTATTCGCTACAGACTTATTCGCAAAACACAGAAGCCGTTAACGTATTCGTTAGCGGCTTTTTCGTTTTTTGAAAAACACTAAGTAGAAAGTAAAATTAGTTAGTTGATATTTAAGCTTTATTAATTACTTAATTCATATTTGCTTACAAATTGAGACTTTACGCCCGAACCACACGCCACGCCTGCATTTACTAAAATTCCAACATTACTTAAGCACAATCCATTCTGCAACTTACGTATATATTTTGAACGTGAGGAACATTTCGTAATACTTAACTCATTGATTCTATGTTTAATAGTTAAACGGTGCGCATTTGATGTTTTACTGAATGCCACAACAAAAGGCATGTGGGCCGTTTGCGAATTTGAGCATGGAGTGCTTTCGTAGGAAGTAGCGTTTGCCCTGAATGTCTATTAATAACAACGAAGTTTCAAAAACGCTGTAAAGCGTTGAAACACGACAAGACAGATAACAGGAAATAATAGTGAATATGAAACACACAAGTATATCAGCCATCGCCCTTGCAGTATCTGTAGGGTTGGTAAGTCACGCTGCAACAGCAGCAATAACGAAAAATACGACAGCGACAAACACAACCAATGCGCCAGTCAAAGTTGAAGAGAAAAAAGCGTCGCTTCAATCTTTACTCGGTAAACGACTGGTTCTAAAGGGCGAGTCTGCACAAGAAAAACAGCGGTATATTATTAAATTCAAAGAAACATTAACGACAGATGTTATTAGCAATGCCAGTAGCAGTAAATCTGGCTCATCTGAGCTAGTTCAAGCCACTAAGTCTACCGTAAAGCGACCTTTTGAAGTGCAATCTGCCCGCAGTGAAATACAAAAGGTGGGAGGAGATGTTCGTAAAGAGCTTGGAAAGCATCGCATGATGGCGGCGTCTTTAAGCCGCAGTGCGCTTAATAAATTGCGTAACAATGCAAATGTAGAAAGTATTGAAGTAGATGTAAAACGAACACCTATGGCGCAAACTACTCCTTATGGTTACACCATGGTTCAAGCCAATCAGCTTTCGCAAGCAGATACTACCGCTCGCCGTGTATGTGTTATCGACACAGGGTACAACCTAGGGCATCCGGATTTACCTGGCACCAATGATGGTGTTACCGGTCAGGCGAATAATAGTGCGGTGGGGAATTGGTATAACGATGGCAACGGTCATGGTACCCATGTTGCTGGCACTATTGCCGCCTATGACAATAGTGAAGGAGTTATTGGTGTTTACCCTGGCGTGAATCTGCATATTGTTAAAATATTCAATGACAATGGCGATTGGACCTACGCCTCTGATCTTATTGATGCCATTTCACAGTGTCAAAGTGCGGGGGCTAACGTGGTAAACATGAGCTTAGGTGGCGGCAGCGCTTCTACAACCGAGCAAAACGCAATGCAAAGCTTTACCGATGATGGCTTGTTACTCGTCGCTGCGGCAGGTAACGCAGGTACGAGTGCGAAATCATATCCTGCCTCTTATGATGCAGTAATGTCGGTTGCCGCTGTAGATTCAAATGAAAATAGAGCAAGCTACAGTCAGTACAATGACCAAGTTGAAATAGCCGCACCCGGTAGTGCCGTTTATTCAACATATCCCACAGACACCTATGCTTCTTTAAGTGGAACGTCAATGGCTACCCCACACGTTGCAGGTGGCGCGGCCTTGGTGTGGAGTTACTTCCCACAGTGCTCAAATACGCAGATACGTAATGCATTAACATCGGCGGCCGAAGATAAGGGCGCAAATGGACGTGATAACTTGTACGGTTTTGGGCTTATGCAACTTGAGGATGCCTACAGCTACCTGAACACTAATGGGTGCGGCGGCGGTGGCGGTTCAGATCCAGGTACCGACCCAACCGTTGAGCCTGTATCAGGTCAGCTTACCGGACTATCTGCATCACAAAGTAACTGGAATCGCTATACATGGACCATTCCTGAAGGCGTGACTACCATGACAGTGCAAACATCTGGCGGTAGCGGTGATGCAGACTTGTACATGAAGTTTGGTTCTCAGCCAGAAACCAATGACTTTGACTGCCGTCCTTACGAGAATGGTAATAATGAAGTGTGTACGTTCCAAGCACCTGCTGCAGGCACGTGGCATATTGGAATTCGTGCTTACACGACATACAGTGGCGTAACGTTATCGTATTCGTATGAATAGATAGTTAGCCCACAAATACAATGCTCGCCCCTATTACCTGATGAGAGGTAATAGGGGCTTTTTTGTATAAAAAGACAAAATACTTTTGTCGTGAATTGTCAGCTTTGTAAAGGCAGCGTAAAGGTGTGAACTATAACAAGCTTTGTAGTGCCATACGGCAGTATAGTTCACGCCTTTCTGGGCAGTGTAACTCCCTTCAAACAATCACGAATTTAGTAAGGACGTTCAGTATATGCAATTTCAATTTCCGGCTTGGTTACGAAACGTAGCTATCGGTCTGGTGGCTATTTCAGGGCTAGCTGCTTGTGGCGGCTCTGACAGCAGCTCCGATTACTCGTATGCTTATATACAATTCTATAATGCTTCACCAAATGGTGCGAATGTAGAAATGCGAGAAGTCGATGGAGATAGCTTTGGCTCTGCGCAATATGGTGATACTACCGCGATGTACTCAATGGACAACGGTGAAATTGAACTAGAGTTCATTCGCACCGACTCAGATGACCAAGAAGTGCTTATTGATACTTACACCGTAAACCTTAAAAACGGTGACAAGCGTCTTATCGTAATGAGTGGCGATTTTGAATCACCCATTATCAGCGATTACAGCTATACCCGTGAAACGCTAGAAGACCATTTCAGGTTATTCGCATTGTCTGTAACTATTGATGAAGGTTCTTACGACTTCTATTTAGCCGAATCAGGCGACCCATTCGAAGCTGCAAACTTCTTAGGCACAGTAACTGCGTCTGAAATGATTGAGTTTGATTACTGGGATCCAGATGATGACAGCGATTACTTTGACGAAGATGAGTACACTATTTACCTAACAGAGCCGGGTAGCACAGAAGTTATATTTGAATCTCAGACACTAGACTTTGCTTACGAGACTGAATACCTACTTACTATGCGTGATGTAAGTGGTGCAATTCAATCAGGTTTAGTTGTAGATACTATCTTGAATTCATCTTCAGTGACTGCATTAACCGACGTTGAAGCCGATTCTCAATACCGTATATATAACTCGACCAATATTACTACAGCACTTGATGTGACCTTTGGTGGTAACACAGATGAAGAAGATGTTGCTTTTTCTCTGGATGCGGGTGAGTTATCTGAATTCACTGAAATTGGATACGGTGATTACCGCGTAACGGTCACAGATTCATCTGGTGAAGCTACAACGCTAAGCAATAAACTTATCACCTTGAACCAAGGTGAGAGCAAAGCAATTTTAATCTATGAAAAAGCAGGTGCACTTGGCGCGGTTACATTCGTAGAAAGTGGTCTGCCTCAAGCGTACGATAAAACTGTAAACTTCATTAACTTGGTTGAAGACTTTGATGATGTGGATTTCTATCTTGTGCGTAACGATGAAACTATCGATACCGCAGAATACGATCTTCAAAACCTTGAATTCGGCGAAACAGACAGTGAAGTATTACCGTCTGATTACTACGAAATCATTGCCGTTTACGAAGATGATAACGAAGAGCAAATTCTATTAGATCGCACAGCATTGTTCGGATTTAACGAAGAAGAGAACTATATTGTTACAGTAGAGCCAGCAGATACTGCAACAGGCTATGAAATTAACATTTTGTATTAATCACTTATGTGAAAACTATACTAATTGCTAATGCCGGTATGCTTTCAATACCGAGAGTTTAAGTTACCTTTTAAAAAGACTATTACTTTTCTGTAATGGTCTTTTTTGCCTTAAGGGCCTTTATAAGAGGGGCTTAAATCCTCATGAGTATAATTAAAGATCTTCACCAAATTACCACCGATGGGGCATTGTCCTTCAGTGAAAAAGTTCGGCGATTGCTAGAAATTGGCACGGAAGTGTTAGGCCTTGAAACCGGCATTGTTAGCTATGTACATAATGGCACATACACGGTGGTGCAAGCCATTTCCCCGTTGAATGAAATTGTCAATGGCGCTGAATTTCCCCTATCTGACACGTATTGCGCTGACACCGTAAATGCAAATGGCATTGTGGCCTACAACGACGTAGACGTTATGCCAGGCAATAGCCACCCTTGCTATGCGCTCTACACATTAAAAAGCTACTTAGCTACCCCTATACATGTGAATGCTGCTTTATATGGCACACTAAACTTCTCTTCTACTTCCTCGAAGGGCGACGGATTCACAGCGTTAGATTATGACTATTTACTGCTACTTGCCGATTGGATAGGGGCGGAAGTGGCGCGTGAACAAGCGTTAAGCGAAATCATATCTCAGAAAAATGCTTTAGAAGAACAAAATGCGCTGTTAAACCAGATCACTGAATTGGCGGGCGTCGGCACGTGGGAGCTCGATTTAGAGATGAACTCGCTTAAGTGGTCTGCATCTCTAAAGCGCATGTTACAAATAAACGAAAAACAAGAGATAACCCCATCCCATGCACTTAAGTTCATGGCTAACAAAAAAGTGCGAAATGTATACGAATCTAAAATGGAAGAAATTGCCATAACCGGTAATGATTGGGCTTATGAGTTCGAGGTAATTACCGATGGGGGAGAAAAACGGTGGTTAGAAAGTCGTGCGCATCCCATTATGAAAAATGGAACTTGCCAAAAAATCATCGGAGCAACACGGGATATAACCGAGCGATTTAACACCACCCAATCGTTGAAGCAAAAAACTGCGATTGCAGAGCAAGCCCTTAAAGCGCGTAGTGAGTTCCTGGCGAACATGAGCCATGAAATACGAACCCCCATTCATGGTGTACAAGGCATGCTCGAAACCCTTTGTAGTACATCGCTTAACGAAAAACAGAAAGAGTATACCCATGTTGCTATGCGCAGCTCAGAATCGTTGCTCAACATAGTGAATGATATTTTAGATTTCTCAAAAATCGATTCAGGGCATATGACCTATGATGTTGAGCCAGTAAATTTGAAAGAGTTAATCGAGCAACAAGTGCCTATGTTCAGGCGTTTGGCTGATAAAAAGGGAATTGAATTTATCACCGAAACGGCGGCTGTTTCAGATACGTTGTTCCTCGCTGATTCGTTAAGGCTAAGCCAGATTCTAATGAACCTTATCAATAACGCGGTGAAGTTCACCGAAGAAGGTTCCATTAAAATTAGTACGCGATGTACAAAATATGGTGCGGGTCGCTATAGAGTTAAGTTAATAGTAACGGATACGGGTATTGGGATTAGTGAAGAGCAGCAAAAAGTTATCTTTTCCCCCTTTCTGCAAGCCGAAGAGTCAACACAGCGACGTTTTGGCGGCACAGGTTTAGGATTAGCCATAGTGAACAATATTGTTGAGCATTATGATGGCAACGTCGAAGTATCAAGTGCGATTGGAGAAGGCGCGCGATTTATCGTGACCATGACTTTAGATTGTGCAAATGCCGGGGCATTGAAAGAAAAAACTATCGCGGCCAATAGGGCCACGCCGCTTTGCAAAAGGGTGTTGTCAGAATCACGGGTATTAGTAGTTGAAGATAACGAAATAAATCAGATAGTCATTAAAGAGCAACTAAAAGAAATTGGCGTGTCGGTAGAGCTTGCCAACAATGGTGCTTTAGGCCTCGCAAAGGTGAAAAGTGCTATAGCAAGGAAAAAGCCATACGATCTTATCTTCATGGATTGCCACATGCCGGTGATGGATGGGTTAACTGCCACGAAAGAAATTAGAGAGTTAGGTGAAACAATACCTATCATTGCACTCACTGCAAACGCGCTGAGTGGAGAAAAGGAAAAGTGTTTACGAGCAGGAATGGATGACTTTATATCAAAACCTGTAGGCGTTTCGCGGTTAGGCGACTGTATTAACTATCACTTGTCTTATAAACAGGAGAGGTTTAAAGATCCTGCTTGATAACCAACATTTGGTTATCTGCCCCGGCTATGCTGGGGCTTTTTATTGGTGTGTTATGAATGTACATTAAATCACAAGACAAACTGTAAAATCTTGCGTATAATCCGCATCAGTTTCTGGCACTATTCATGTCATGTGTCATGCGACCCCCTCGCATTTCAGAAACGATTTACTTAATTTCCCCATCGATTAAAAATAATCCAATTTAACGCTATCTCTAGCTCAAAATTTCTGTTATAGTTTCGCGCCCTTTTTATGGGGGTATGTATATAAATTCAACAATGTTTGTTGGGTTTAGCAGCAATAACGACTCGGCAGAGTCTCATAATAGAGCGGAGCACTAACATGATCCAAATGCAAACTAACCTGGACGTTGCAGACAACAGCGGCGCTCGCAGGGTTCAGTGTATTAAGGTTCTTGGTGGCTCGCATCGCCGTTATGCAGGTATCGGTGACATCATCAAAGTTACTGTGAAGGAAGCAATTCCTCGCGGTAAAGTTAAAAAAGGTGACGTACTGAATGCAGTGGTGGTGCGTACTAGAAAAGGCGTTCGTCGTGCAGATGGTTCATCCATTCGTTTTGACGGCAACGCAGCTGTTTTGCTTAACGCAAACAAGCAACCAATTGGTACGCGTATCTTTGGACCGGTAACCCGTGAGTTGAGAAGTGAAAACTTCATGAAAATCATCTCATTGGCCCCAGAGGTACTATAAGGAGTCACGATAATGGCTAATAAAATTCGTCGTGATGATGAAGTAGTCGTATTAGCGGGTAAAGACAAAGGCAAACAAGGCAAAGTCCTTAAAGTGCTTATTGCTGATAACCGTGTAATTATAGAAGGTGTTAATCTTATCAAGAAGCACACTAAGCCAAACCCTCAATTGGGTGTAGCTGGTGGAATTGTTGAGAAAGAAGCTTCTATTCACGTTTCTAATGTTGCGATTGTTAACCCGGCAACGGGCAAAGCAGATCGCGTTGGTTTCCGTTTCGAAGATGAGAAGAAAGTACGTTTCTTCAAATCTAACGGCGAACTTGTTTAATTATATTGGAGAGTACGATGGCGAAACTGCATGATTTCTATAAAGAAACAGTAGTAGCTGAACTTGCTAAGCAGTTCGGGTACAAAAGCGTCATGCAAGTCCCTCGGATTGAAAAAATCACTCTAAACATGGGTTTAGGTGAAGCAATTGCTGACAAGAAGGTGCTTGAGAATGCTCAAGCTGACATGGCGGCTATCGCCGGTCAGAAGCCGATTGTTACAGTTGCTAGAAGATCAGTAGCGGGCTTTAAAATCCGTGAAGGTTATCCGATTGGCTGTAAAGTAACCTTACGCGGCGAGCGTATGTGGGAATTCCTTGAGCGTTTGATTTCAATCGCTATCCCACGAGTTCGCGACTTCCGTGGTTTGAACCCTAAGTCATTCGACGGTCGTGGTAACTACAGCATGGGCGTGCGTGAGCAAATCATTTTCCCTGAAATCGATTTCGATAAAGTGGATAAAGTTCGTGGTATGGATATTACTATCACTACCAGTGCGGACTCAAATGAAGAAGCACGTGCTCTGCTGGACGCGTTCAACTTCCCATTTAAAAAGTAGGGTGTAGGGTTATGGCAAAAGAATCAATGAAGGCCCGTGAAGTAAAGCGCGCTAAGCTAGTAGCTAAGTACGCAGAAAAACGTGCCGCACTTAAAGCGACTATCAGCGATGTTAACGTATCTGAAGAAGAGCGTTGGGACGCTGTTCTTAAGCTACAACAACTGCCACGTGACTCAAGTTCTTCACGTCAGCGTAACCGCTGCCGCGTAACTGGTCGTCCACATGGTTACCTTCGCAAATTCGGTCTTAGCCGTATCAAACTGCGTGAAGCAGCGATGCGCGGCGAAGTCCCTGGCCTTAAAAAAGCCAGCTGGTAAGGAGTAGCTGATAATGAGCATGCAAGATCCTATCGCGGATATGTTTACCCGCATCCGTAACGGCCAAATGGCAGAGAAAGTTTCTGTAGTTATGCCTTCTTCTAAACTTCGCGTAGCAATTTGTGAAGTATTAAAGTCTGAAGGTTATATTACTGACTTCGCTGCATCTGGTGACGTTAAGCCTGTTTTAGAAGTTACGCTTAAGTACTTCGAAGGCAAGCAAGTAATTGACACTATTGAGCGTGTAAGCCGCCCAGGTCTGCGAATCTATAAGAAAAAAGATGAGCTTCCTAAAGTAATGGGTGGATTGGGTGTCGCGATCGTGTCGACTTCTAAAGGTGTGATGACTGACCGTGCAGCGCGTAACGCTGGCATGGGCGGTGAGATCATCGGTTATGTAGCATAACGGAGGAGTTGAAATGTCACGAGTAGCAAAAGCCCCAGTAGACTTGGTTTCAGGTGTAGATATTTCTATCGCTGGCCAAGAAATTACCGCAAAAGGTAGTAAAGGCACTTTGACCCGCGTTTTTAACGACGCTGTAGAAGTTGTACAAGAAGAAAACCAATTGAAAGCACTTCCTCGTGAAGGTTTTGCTGACGCTTGGGCGCAGGCAGGTACTGCTCGCTCTCTTCTTAATGCAATGGTTCAAGGTGTTTCACAAGGTTTTGAGAAAAAGCTTCAGTTAAATGGTGTTGGTTACCGTGCGCAAGCACAAGGTAGCAAACTAAACCTGACGCTTGGTTTCTCTCACCCAGTAGTATACGAAATGCCTGCAGGCATTACCGTTGAAACGCCTACGCAAACTGAAATCGTCGTGAAAGGCGCCGATAAGCAGGTTGTAGGACAGGTTGCGGCGAACATTCGCGCTTACCGTCCACCAGAGCCTTATAAAGGTAAAGGTGTACGTTACGCTGACGAACATGTACGTCGTAAAGAAGCTAAGAAAAAGTAGGTGGGTGATACGATGGATAAGAAAACAGCTCGCATTCGTCGCGCTACACGCGCACGAGCAAAAATTCGTGAACTGGCCGCGCATCGCTTGGTAATTAACCGTACACCTCGCCACATCTATGCTCAGTTAATCGCTCCTAGCGGTTCTGAAGTATTAGCAGCGGCTTCTACTGTAGATAAAGAACTTGCAAAAGATCTTAAGTCAACAGGTAACGCTGAAGCAGCGGCGATAGTCGGTAAAGCAATTGCAGAACGCGCTAAAGAGAAAGGCATTGAAAAAGTGGCTTTCGATCGTAGTGGTTTTAAATACCACGGTCGCGTTAAGGCATTAGCTGATGCAGCTCGCGAAGCTGGCCTTCAGTTCTAGGAGTTTATAATGGCTAAACAAGAAGTTCAGAACGGTGAACTATTAGAGAAATTGATTGCTGTAAACCGCGTATCTAAAGTGGTTAAAGGTGGTCGTATCTTTAGTTTCACTGCATTGACAGTAGTGGGTGACGGTAATGGTCGCGTAGGTTTCGGTTACGGTAAAGCACGTGAAGTGCCTGCTGCAATCCAGAAAGCTATGGAAAAGGCACGTCGCAACATGGTTGACGTTGACCTTAATGGCCACACGTTACAGCACCCAATTAAAGGTCGTCACTCTGGCTCTAAAGTCTACATGCAGCCTGCATCAGAAGGTACCGGTATTATTGCCGGCGGTGCAATGCGTGCAGTACTTGAAGTAGCTGGTGTACAGAACGTACTTTCAAAATGTTACGGTTCTACGAACCCAATCAACGTTGTTCGTGCAACAATCAACGCGCTGACAGAGATGAATTCTCCAGCGAAAGTTGCTGCGAAGCGTGGATTGTCTGTATCAGAAATTTTGGGGTAATCAGACATGGCAACGATTAAAGTAAAGCAAACTAAAAGTGCGATTGGCCGTTTGCCAAAGCACAGAGCTACGCTTAAAGGTTTAGGCCTTCGTAAAATCAACCATGTTCGTGAACTGGAAGATACGCCAAGTGTACGCGGCATGATTCACCGTGTTAATTACATGGTCGAAATAGTCGAGGAGTAAGTTATGCGTTTAAATACTATTGCTCCTGCTCCAGGAGCTAAACATTCTGGTAAGCGTACTGGTCGTGGTATCGGTTCAGGTCTAGGTAAAACAGGTGGCGCAGGTCACAAAGGTCAAAAAAGCCGTTCAGGTGGCCGTGTTAAGCCAGGATTTGAAGGTGGTCAGATGCCACTTCAGCGTCGTCTTCCTAAATTCGGTTTCACTTCACGCAAGAGCTTCGTTACTGATGAAGTAACGCTTGCAGAAATCGCAAAGGTTGATGGTGATACAGCATCTCTAGAAACTTTAAAAGCAGCTGGTCTTGTGAAAAAAGAGATCCAGTTCGTTAAAGTTATCAAGAGCGGCGAAGTATCACGCGCTGTTACAGTAAGCGGTTTAAAGGTTACTAAAGGCGCTAAAGAAGCGATTGAAGCTGCTGGCGGTAAAGTAGAGGAATAAGCTAGATGGCTAAACCAGGATTGGATTCAGGCGCGAAAAGCGGCTTGAGTGAGCTTAAAGCAAGATTGTTGTTCGTACTCGGTGCGATTGTTGTATTCAGATTAGGTTCTTATGTTCCTATTCCGGGCATCGATCCAGCTGTACTTGCTGACTTGTTCGAGCAACAGAAAGGTACCATTGTAGAAATGTTTAACATGTTCTCCGGTGGTGCGCTTGAGCGTGCATCCGTTCTGGCTTTGGGCATCATGCCATACATTACTGCATCAATTATTATGCAGTTGCTCTCGGTGGTTCATCCACCGATGATAGAGCTTAAAAAAGAAGGCGAAGCAGGTCGTCGTAAAATTAGCCAGTACACACGTTATTTAACGTTGGTGTTGGCTATCTTCCAATCATTTGGAATTTCGACGGGTCTGCCTAACCTAATTAATGGACTGGTATTGAACCCTGGCTTCGGATTCTACTTTACGGCAGTAGTGAGCTTGGTCACAGGAACTATGTTCCTAATGTGGTTAGGTGAGCAAATTACTGAACGAGGTATCGGTAACGGTATTTCTATATTGATATTTGCTGGTATTGTTGCCGGTCTACCAACAGCGATAGGTCAGACGGCAGAACAAGCAAGACAAGGCGACATTAACTTGTTGTTCTTGTTGTTGATGGCTGTGATTGTTATTGCGCTTACATACCTTGTGGTATTTGTAGAGCGCGGACAGCGCAGAATTGTGGTAAACTATGCAAAGCGTCAGCAAGGCCGTCAGGTTTTTGCCGCGCAAAGCACGCATTTACCACTGAAAGTCAACATGGCTGGTGTTATTCCACCCATCTTTGCTTCCAGCATCATTTTGTTTCCGGGTACTATCGCAGGATGGTTCGGACAGAATGAATCTACAGCGTGGTTGCAGGACGTAGCGCTTATGCTATCTCCAGGTCAGCCTCTGTATGTGATGTTATATGCAACAGCGATAATCTTCTTCTGCTTCTTCTACACGGCGTTGGTTTTCAACCCGCGTGAAACAGCGGATAACTTGAAGAAGTCTGGTGCGTTTGTACCAGGTATTCGTCCTGGTGAACAAACATCGCGTTATATCGATAAGGTAATGACTCGTCTGACACTGGCAGGCGCACTGTACATAACCTTTATTTGTTTGGTGCCTGAATTCATGCTGATTGCCTGGAATGTGCCGTTCTACTTCGGTGGTACGTCGCTTCTAATTATCGTGGTGGTTATCATGGACTTTATGGCACAGGTGCAGACGCATTTGATGAGTAGTCAATATGAGTCTGTTCTGAAGAAAGCTAATCTTAAAGGCTACGGCCGTTAAGTTAGCCCCTTAATATATAAGATAGGGGAGTGATGTAATGAAAGTTCGTGCATCAGTTAAAAAGATTTGCCGTAACTGTAAAGTTATCAAACGCAACGGTGTTGTGCGCGTAATTTGTACAGAGCCGAAGCATAAGCAAAGGCAAGGTTAATCTACGCGGTACTGAATACTCGCAAAGCCAATAAGCAGGGCCTGACTTATACTTATCAGGTTCTGCTGGTTTTGTTTAAAGTATTCAGAACCTAAATATTTGCAATTTAGTTGACGGGTAAGTATCCTATCGGGCTTTTTAGGTCGTCAACAATAAATTAGAGGAGTGCTGTTAATGGCCCGTATCGCTGGCATTAACATTCCTGAGCACAAGCATGCTGTAATCGCTATCCAAGCGATCTATGGCGTTGGTCCTACACGTGCTAAAAGCATTTGTGTAGGTGCTGGTGTTGCAGAAGATACAAAGATCAAAGAGCTAGACGAAGCGACTATTGATAAGCTTCGTGACGAAGTGGCTAAATTTACCGTTGAAGGTGATTTACGCCGTGAAGTCTCTATGAGCATCAAACGTTTGATGGACCTGGGTTGCTTCCGTGGTATTCGCCACCGTCGTAGCTTGCCTCTACGTGGTCAGCGCACTAAAACTAATGCGCGTACCCGTAAAGGTCCTCGTAAGCCAATTAAGAAGTAAACGGGGAATAAGTTATGGCTAAAGCACCAGCTCGTAGTACGCGTAAGCGCGCTAAACGTCAGGTTGCAGACGGTATGGCTCATATCCATGCGTCTTTCAACAACACAATTGTGACTATTACAGACCGTCAAGGCAATGCATTAGCATGGGCGACATCTGGTGGTTCAGGTTTCCGTGGTTCACGTAAATCTACCCCATTTGCTGCACAGGTTGCTGCAGAGCGTGCAGGTGTTGCTGCACAAGAATACGGTCTTAAAAACCTAGAAGTGTTTGTAAAAGGTCCAGGTCCAGGCCGTGAGTCTGCGATCCGTGCTCTTAACGCTACTGGTTATAAGATCACAAATATTACCGATGTGACACCAATTCCTCACAACGGTTGTCGTCCACCGAAAAAACGTCGCGTTTAATCGACGGACAGTTGGAGAAAGATCATGGCAAGATATTTGGGTCCAAAACTCAAACTTAGCCGTCGCGAAGGAACTGATTTGTTCCTTAAAAGCGGCGTTCGCGCAATCGATTCTAAATGTAAAATCGATACAGCGCCTGGTCAGCATGGAGCCCGTCGTGGCCGTTTGTCTGACTACGGTGTTCAGCTGCGTGAAAAACAAAAAGTTCGTCGTATGTATGGCGTTCTTGAAAAGCAATTCCGCAACTACTATAAAGAAGCTGCACGTCTAAAAGGGAACACAGGTGAAAACTTGTTACAACTTTTAGAAAAGCGTCTTGATAACGTAGTTTACCGTATGGGATTTGCTAGCACACGTGCTGAAGCACGTCAGCTAGTTAGCCACAAGGCGATCATGGTAAATGGTCAAGTTGTGAACATTCCATCATTCAACGTTTCTGCCGAAGACGTGGTTTCTGTTCGTGAAAAAGCTAAGAAGCAAGCTCGTATCGTAGCTGCTTTGGAACTGGCTGACCAACGCGAGAAGCCAACTTGGATTGAAGTAGACAGCACGAAAATGGAAGGTACTTTTAAGCGCCTACCAGAAAGAACTGATTTGTCTGCGGAAATTAACGAACAGTTGATCGTTGAACTTTACTCTAAGTAAAGCTAACTAAAGAGGAAGCATTGTGGGTTCTGTGACTGAATTCCTTAAACCGAGACTAGTTGAGATCGAAAACGTTTCTCCTACTCGTGCCAAAGTAACTTTGGAACCACTAGAGCGCGGCTTTGGCCACACTCTAGGTAACGCCCTACGTCGTATCTTGTTGTCATCCATGCCAGGATGCGCAGTTACTGAAGTAGAAATTGATGGCGTTCTTCACGAGTACAGCACCAAAGAAGGTGTGCAAGAAGACGTAATTGAAATCTTGCTAAATCTTAAAGGTTTAGCGGTTCGCCTAGAAGGTAAAACTGAGGCAACCCTAACTCTAGTGAAATCTGGCGCTGGCCCTGTTGTTGCTGGTGACATTCAGCATGATGGCGACGTAGAAATTGTTAACCCTGACCACTTAGTTTGTACTTTAACTGGCGAAGCTGAAATCAGCATGCGTATTAAAGTAGAAATGGGTCGCGGTTATGTACCAGCTTCTACCCGTCGCTCCTCTGAAGAAGATGATCGTCCAATTGGTCGTTTGTTAGTTGATGCTTCATACAGCCCAGTAGAGCGTATAGCTTACAGTGTAGAGTCTGCCCGTGTTGAACAACGCACAGACCTAGACAAATTGATTATCGATATGGAAACGAACGGTACTTTAGATCCTGAAGAAGCGATCCGCCGTTCTGCGACTATCCTAGCTGAACAGCTTGATGCATTCGTAGATTTACGTGATGTATCTGAGCCAGAAGCGAAAGAAGAGAAGCCGGAATTTGATCCGATTCTACTTCGCCCAGTTGATGACCTAGAGCTAACTGTACGTTCTGCTAACTGTTTAAAAGCAGAAGCTATCCAGTACATTGGTGACCTGGTTCAGCGTACTGAGGTTGAGCTACTTAAAACGCCTAACCTTGGTAAAAAATCGCTAACTGAAATCAAAGATGTTCTAGCATCTCGTGGACTTTCTCTAGGTATGCGCCTAGAAAACTGGCCGCCTGAGAGCATCGCTGAAAAAGATTAATCAGGTTTTTAATAAACTGATTTGTAGAGAAGGATAAAACTATGCGCCATCGTAAGAGTGGTCGTCAGTTGAATCGCAACAGCAGCCATCGTCAAGCTATGTTCAAGAACATGGCCGGCTCTTTGGTCAAGCACGAAGTGATCAAAACGACGTTACCAAAAGCGAAAGAATTACGTCGCGTTATTGAGCCTCTTATCACTATGGCTAAGCAAGACAGCGTTGCAAACCGCCGTTTAGCTTTCGCCCGCACTGGTGATAAAGAAGTTGTTGGTAAACTATTCAACGAGCTTGGTCCTCGTTACGAAGCTCGCCCAGGCGGATACACTCGCATTCTTAAATGCGGACTCCGTGCTGGCGACAATGCCCCTATGGCATACGTTGAACTAGTAGACCGTCCAGTTGTTGAAGCTGAAGAAGAAGCAGTAGAAGCAACTGAAGAGTAATAAATACTCTCAATTCTGAGTTATCAGAATTATTAAAAAACCCGGCTTAGGCCGGGTTTTTTGTTTCTTAAAATTTAATATTTGTCCTAACTGATAATTAATCTAGTTAATTGCTGGAAGCGCCGTTTCATACCAAAAAGATTCTTTGTATACTTAGATAAATAATAAAAGTATCAGGAAGTGAGAGTTCTCTCACTCATAAAGGAAGTTAATATGAAACCAGTAGTACTTGCAGGCGGTACCGGAAGCCGCTTATGGCCAAAATCACGAGCGGCGTTACCTAAACAGTTTTTGTCACTCACATCCGATAACACCATGTTGCAAGACACTATTGTTCGATTGAATGGAACTAAAGCCCAAAGCCCCATTTTCATATGTAATGATGCACACCGATTTCTAGTTGCAGAGCAACTACGTCAAAAAGACATCAACCATGGCGGTATTTTACTGGAGCCTGTTGGCCGAAATACTGCACCTGCTATTGCACTTGCAGCGTTGCATGCAACGATAAATGGTGAAGACCCTGTATTGCTCGTGCTAGCGGCCGATCATTTAATCAAAGACGAACCCGCATTTCATGCTGCAATTGAAAAAGCAGAAAAATTAGCAGAGCAAGGTAAATTGGTGACATTTGGTATAGTGCCAGATCAACCACACACGGGCTATGGCTACATTAAAGCAGGGAGTGGATTAGCAGACGGATTTGAAGTTGCGGAGTTTGTTGAGAAACCTGCGCTTGAAACTGCAAAAGGGTATGTCGATTCTGGTGACTATTATTGGAATAGTGGCATGTTTATGTTTAAAGCTAGCAGATACTTAGAAGAGCTTGAGAAATACAGTCCTGAAATGCTAGATGTCTGTAAACGCGCCATTGACACTGAAACCCCAGACCTAGATTTTATTCGCGTCGATCACGATATTTTTGCTACCTGCCCAGATGACTCTATCGATTATGCTGTAATGGAAAAAACTGATAGTGCTGCCATGGTTCCACTTGATGCCCAGTGGAGTGATGTAGGTAGCTGGACTTCGTTATGGGAAACAGCGGAAAAAGACGAAAATGGCAATGTTTCTGTTGGTGATACTATTTTAGAAAATACTAAAAATAGCTATGTGAACGCAGAGCAACGTCTTGTATCTGTCATTGGTCTGGAAGACGTTATTGTAGTTGAAACCAAAGATGCGGTTATGGTCGCTCATAAAGACGATGCACAGAGTATCAAGAACGTAGTAAACAAACTTAAAGCTGAAAAACGCCCTGAGTTTCAGTTCCATCGTGAAGTATTTCGCCCTTGGGGTAGTTATGATTCCATTGATAATGGAGCTCGTTTCCAAGTAAAACGAATTACCGTTAAACCTGGCGAAAAACTATCGGTACAAATGCATCATCACCGCGCTGAGCACTGGATAGTAGTATCGGGCAGTGCCAATGTCACCATTGATGATAAAACCACATTAGTCACCGAGAACCAATCGGTTTACATTCCTATTGGTGCGGTCCACGCCTTAGAAAACCCTGGGAAAATCCAACTGGAGCTTATTGAAGTGCAGTCAGGCGCCTACTTAGGCGAAGATGACATAGTGCGTTTTTCTGATAGATATGGGCGTGTAGCTAAGTAGATTAGACAGTTAATTAATTAGAAAGGCACCTTTGGTGCCTTTTTCTTTTTTTGGATTTATATCTTCATCCAATATCATCATTCTCGTGTGTTTCCATTTTATTAAATGCGGTATGATTAGCGCCGTAAAGGTATGTAGTAAACCTTCTACGTAACAAGTGAAGTTTAAGGAAAGCATTCTAAGCTTTATATAGGAAAAGGTGTTCACCCGTTTTGTTATCTAAAATTCTCAAGCCTGCAACTTTAAAGCGATTAGCCTATCGGCTAGCTAAAAAGTTAATCATTGTTCCCCATCATGAGTTAGCGCCAGTCAAGGCAGACAATAGTGGTTCCACTTGGGTATCAACGGGAGATGACCCGCAATTCATTATTCATCCTGCGCGACGCATTCCCACTCGTAGCTTTAGTAAAGGGTGGTACCTTTTGCGTATAAAGATTAACGAGGCAAATCATCAGTCGCACATAGGAAAGCTTTATTCTAACCTTCAAAAGGGTGAATTGGTGTCTATCAATGTGCCCTGGCATAGCACTAAGTTTGTGAATAGAGTTTTCTACCTTGAAAGTGCAAACGCTATGCTCAGGTTCGACCCTTGTGAAGCAGAAACAGAGTTCACAATAAATACTTTCATGATTTCAAAAGTGCCCTCCTTCATTGCAATGAGGCACATGAAACAGCGCTTGTACAAGTTACTTAGTCATGTAGATAACATTGAGGAGTACTTGGCCGCGAACTGTAGGCTGAACGGTGGGCGGTTAGTAGATACCGTTTACCAAGAATACAATAATACATTTACTCATGGTGCAATGGAGAAAAGCTATCCGTTTTGGGTAGAGTTTGATGAGCCGCGTGCCATAGAGAAGATGAAACAAGCTTTCACTGCAAATCAGTCTGAAGTAAAGTTTTCTATCATATTGCCGACGTACAATACCGCCCCTGTTTATTTAAAAGCATGTATCGATTCTGTAGTTCAACAAACGCATAAAAACTGGGAACTTTGTATAGCAGACGATGCATCAACTAACATGGAAACCATCGAAGTATTAAAGGCATATGAACAGCAGTATTCTAATATAAACGTTAAGTTGCTTAATGAAAATGGGCATATTTCTAAAGCAAGTAACGAAGCATTAGCCTTAGTGGCTAATGATTACGTTCTCTTACTTGATCACGATGATACTTTACCTGCACATACGTTATCGTTCTTTGCAAAGGCCATTACAGAGAATGCATCAGCGCAAGTTCTTTATGCCGACGAAGATAAAATAGACGAGCAAGGAAATCGGCACCAACCGCATTTCAAGCCAGACTGGAATCCAGATTTACTGCTAAGTCAAAATTACATATGTCACCCAGCAGTTTATAAAACCAGCTTACTTAAAAAAGTCGGTGGTTTTAGAGTTGGTGTTGAAGGTTCACAAGATCACGATTTACTATTAAGAGCTGCAGCTAATCTTAGTTGTGAAGAAGTGGTGCATTTACCCTTCATTCTTTATCACTGGCGAGTTATCGAAAACTCAACAGCGTCGAATGCATCAGCTAAATCGTACACAACCGATGCAGGAATTGAGTCGATAAAGCATTTCCTTTCGCAGACAAAGCAAAGTGCATCTGTTGAAAAAGGGGCATACCCCAACACCTATAGAGTTAATTGGGCTTTGCCTGCTAAACCACCTTTAGTGAGCTTGGTAATACCCACAAGAGACGGCTACGACATTCTGAAGCAATGCCTAGAATCTATCTACAATAAGACATCATACGAAAACTTTGAAATTATTGTTGTAGACAATCAAACGAGCTGTGAGAAAACATTAGCCCTCTTTAATGACTATTTAGACGCAAAAAGTAACTTTAGCGTGTTGAAGTGGGATAAGTCTTTTAACTACTCAGCAATTAATAACTTTGCGGTATCACAAGCAAGCGGAGACGTCGTTGGCTTAGTAAACAACGACATCGAAGTTATCAGCGAGCATTGGCTAACAGAAATGGTCTCCCATGCTTTAAGACCTGAAATTGGATGTGTAGGGGCCAAGCTCTATTATCCTAATGATACTATTCAGCATGCTGGCGTTGTTTTAGGAATAGGCGGCGTTGCTGGCCACTCACACAAATACTTCCACAAGAGTGAACCCGGTTATTTTACGCGGTTGCATCTAGTCCAGAATATGTCTGCCGTTACCGCAGCTTGTTTACTAGTGCGTAAGTCTGTTTTTGAAGAGGTAGGCGGGCTAAATGAAGAAGACCTCACCATAGCCTTTAACGATGTGGATTTTTGTTTGAAGGTACATACCGCAGGTTATCGAAACCTGTTTACACCTTGGGCCGAGCTTTACCACCATGAGTCGATAAGCCGTGGTGAAGAAGATACCCCAGAGAAAGTTGCGCGCTTTAATAAAGAAAGTGAGTACATGAAGGAAAAGTGGGCTGACTTATTGAAAGCTGACCCAGCTTATAATATGAATTTATCGTCTACGCATGAAGACTTTAGCCTTAGCTAATTAAATGTAAGGGGCTTACTAATGATTAAGTTTTTTAGAGGGAGCGATGACAAGTTCAAGCTTCCTAAGGTGAAAAATACTAGAAAGCATTATGATGTGGTTATACACATTGGTGCACCCAAAACTGGCTCATCGGCGCTTCAAAAGTTTTTTGTTGAAAACAAATCAAATTTAAATGAACAGGGTTTTCTATATCCTGAACATAGCTTGGATGAGAATGGAATCTCAGGTGGTCATTCCGATCTCGCCTTAAAATTAATCGATAAGCGTGAGGAAGAAGCCAAAAAGCAGTTCGATGTGCTAATAACTAGAGCTAAAAAAGCAGATAAAATATTATTTCTGTCTTCAGAAGCGTTTTATATACGACCTCAAGCTGTAGCTGAGCTAGTAAAGGGATATCGCTGTAAGGTTATTGCCTTCTACCGTGACCCGATAGAGGCAATTAATTCTAACTATAATCAAGGTATTAAGCGCAATTTTTCAACAGCAAGCCCAGAGCAATTCTGTTCTAGACTGCTAAGGGAGCATACTAGTTTCTATACTGGGCTTATATTCAATCAATGGGTGAAGTCCTTTAGTAAAGACGACGTTGAAGTGTACGGTTACGACACCGCGCTTTTCAAACAATACCCTATTCAGGAAGTTTTTTTAAATAGTCTTGGGTTGACTAGCAAAGAAATCTCCCCAAACTTTACTATCGAAAACAAAGTAGTTAATCGCAGTTATTCATACACAGCCTTGGAATTGAAAAGACTACTTAACCATGCGCTTGATCAGAAAGCACATCACTTTAATCATCAGTTAGACTGGTTTCTACAAGGAATCTCCGATAAGAGCGAAGATTCATCAATCAATTTATCAGCGCTTGTCTCAGAGTCGACACTAGGTAAGCTAGAAGAGCACTTCCGTGAAAAATCTCAACAGTGTTTAGATAAAGTGTTGGTTAAAATAAATCCAAACTTTCTCAAAGCTCCTTTAGTTAAAATAGAGTCGAAGCTACCTCATAGGGCTGAGACATTTTGTAAAATGTTTGAAGTAGTAGAAAAGTTGAAAGCTGAGAAACCCGGATTGTACAGCCATCTGGAGAATCAGGTTCAAGTCCAATTGACAAATAATACAATAGGGCCTGACGCGTTTAAGCTTGCTGATTTATTTAATGTAGATTACAAAAAAGGTAGTGATAATTCACCTTGGTTTTCTAATGCGATTCTTACAAAGATGCCGGACTTTAAGCTAGAAGACTTCTTGCGCGAAACCGCTTATGTAGCGTATGAAAGGGGTGAGGAAAAACATTCTCAGGCACTGATTGAAAAGGCTAGAGAGATACGCCCTAAAGGGCCTTTTATCGTCAAGTTCAGTGATAAATTGAGAGCTGAATTGGGCTCGAATAAACCTAACAAGTAATTGGGTGTTGAATAAAACAAAAGCCATTTGTGCTCTTGTTTTATTCAGGTCGATTCAATTTTGTTACTATGAAAGTAGTATACAAAGTCGTTTTTTCGACAAAGATGTTGTATAACACATTGAGACTTAGATTAAGTGCCTTTGATGTAATCTGTAATAATTCAGAATTATTGCGTGGAATTCGTTTATTTTCGTATTAGTGGAAGCTTTGCTAGCCTCCTTAGCTTTCTACCAAATTTGTTTAGGAGGCCATATTGAAAAGTATGTTCATCTGCATTGGATGCCACATTACCTTTAACAGCTCCTCCGCGTTTAGCTGACGAGAGTTTAATTTTTTCTATAGATTCACGAATAGAAGTTTCTTGTAATCCAGAAAAAATTCGCACTAAGTCTTTCTCATCTGTTGGGTTTAAGTTGTCAGATTGACTATTTAATAAGTCCACAGTATTTAAAGCACGCCTTTCTATATTTCTTTTCGCAGCATCTAACAAATGGCCAATTCGAATTGAGAGAAGAAAAGCATCAAACTGCGCCCTATAGTTGTTGTAAGCAAGTTCGTTAAATTCAATAAAACGTTCATTTTTACACTTTTTGATATATCCAGGCCTATTTCTTTTGAAAGGAAATGAGTCTGATGGACGCCCTCTTTGTAATAAGGAAATGTACTCTAACTCCGAACGATACATACGATGTAGAATATATGCTGGATAGTGTTCCTCTAGTGCTTTGTCCTGAAGCCTTTGTCGTTCTTTTGGTGAGTGCAGAAAAGGCTTATGGTTTGAAAGCATATGGCCCCTTGAACCATTCTCCAGTAAAGGTAAATGAAGCTGTATCTTTTTAATTTTACTTGATAAGTTGATAACAGACTTAACTGTCGGGGCCGGCTGAACATGTAACTGCCTAGTTATGTGGCTAAATTCTTTTTCATTTAAAATATTCAACCAATGGAAAGACAGTGTTTCGAACGATGAAACTTGTTCAATGATATCACTAATGGAGCTTTTGAAGTCTTCCGGAACCCAAAATTCATCAATGTCCAAAAAGCATATGTGCGATAGTGTAGCGTTGTTTGAAGCGCGGTTATAACTTTCAGCGTATGCAATATACTGTATGAACTGATTTGGAGGTGTGGTATCTATCCAATCAACTCTTCTGAAAGAAACTTGGGGGAATTCATGCACAATTTTACATAATACAGCTTCGGTATTATCGCTGGTTCTATTTATAAGTATTTCGATTTCATGGAATCCAAAGTGAAGGTGATGGAATATCCACTCAGGCAAATATGCTGCCTCATCTTTCGCTATAGCGACTAGTTTGATTTTACTCATTACTTCACAAGCGCTTTTACGTGATCATTAGTGTTAATATTACTCTCCTGATAAAACGATTTCCAATCATGTACTTTTGTTCACTGCCTAAAAAATAAGTCTAATGAGTTTTTACTTGAAGAAAAATAACCATACTTACTATATTTTCGAATACTGCTGGAAGGTTTTTGATGTTTTTAGGGTTTAATAAAGCATTTTCCCTTCCAAAGCTTGCTGATACCTTCAGTTCACTTATACTCGACGCGCTTACGAGTATAAGATAAATTGAAGTTATCGACTAGTCGTTGTGCAGCGGGTGTAGGCTACATTTCGTCAAGTCGAGCTAATTATTCCTAGGTTGGGCTATTCCTCTAGCAGTAGACAAATTAAGAGAGTTCAACATTGACTTAATTTGTATGGTTGGGGGGGGGGAAAGTCACATCGGCGATTCTTTTGCCAGGGTTGCATTTTAGAGTTTTTGAGTATGTAGTAATGTACTTGAGTTCAATAGCGAATCTGAGGTCGACATCGAGCAACTTCTACAATGGTAGTTCGCCAAGCACTAGATTGAACAGCCCGATGTATAAAGGGCTTAGTATAATAAATGCCTATATATTTAAATTAATTGATTTTTTAAATTATGTTGTTTGGTTTTTGCTTGTCAACAAACTTACGCCTAGAGGACTATATATACTTTAGGAGAGGGAAAATGACACTGCTCGAAGAGCGTTTACAGGTAAGTATACTTTTACTTGGGCAAATTTAATCGATATGAGGCTTTTATGAATAATTGGTATACGCATATCTTACTACTAATTTTGACCATTCCCTCGTTTCGATTGGCTATTGCAGAAGAGTTGCCAATAGTTAAGGAAGAAATATTCCAGGAAAGGCTCCTTAGATTTTATAGTAGTATTAAGTCGCATAGGAAAAAATATGATAAGGAAGTTCTTTACCAAGACTCAATTGCCCCTCATCAAAGCTTTTTAGACCCAAGAAAAGTAAAAAAACGTTTAGACTCAATACATGAACGATACCTATCCTATGAAGAGATAATTGAGCAGAAATACAAATTAGAATCGTTTACAAATACATATAAACCAGAAAAGCCTCAAGGATTTGTAAGTCTAGACATCTACTTAAAACGCTACAAAAGCGTGGACGTTGCACTTAATTGGGCTCTAACTGCTGGGGACGTTTGGTTACCCTCAAATCGTAAAATAGTACTTTCAAAATCGATAAGCATGCCAGAGGGCAGAAAGTTAGCTTCAGATGGAACTGCAACACTAGTGTTTGACTTTGAAGACGATGGCGAACAAAGGAGTTTAATTAATATATTGGGCAGTCAAGATGTAGTAGTTAAAGACCTCAAAATAACTGTTCAAAACAGTGGACGCCGTTACAAATCTGGAATTGAAATATTTAATAGTAAAGACATAACAATTGAAGGGGTTGAATTCGTCGGTGTTTCTAATACTAGCGCAATAATAAGAATAAACTCTTCCCACTCTGTTAAAGTCAGCGAAAACTTAATCCATGATTCGTTTTCCACTATGCCACTTCGTCAAATTACCGGAATAGAAGTCGATGAAACTAGAGATGACGGTGTAAACTCTAGAAATTTAAAGATTAAAGCTAATCTGATCCTAGGGATTATGATAGATGATTCATTATTTTTTAACACGGAATTAAGGAAGAATGGGAAAGCACTGCTGTATGAAACTGATGGAATAAACCTATGTTCCACAGAATCAAAGAGCTTTCATTCCGTTGAAAATAATCTGATTGTCGATGTTGGTGAAGGTATCGACTCGTTTGCATCGTACGGGCTGTATAAAGATAATCATATTGAAAGAGCTTTCTCTTATGGTATGAAGTTTATACACTCTTCAAGCCATAACAAAATTATTAACAATACAATCAAATATACTGGACTTTCCGCGATTGTTATCTCGCAAGGTGAAAGGTGGTTAACTGGCAATAACTTTATATTGAATAATAGTATATCGTTTGTTAACGCGTTTGAGATAAATAAATTTTCAGAAGAGATTGGCTTGAAACAAGATATAGGTGCAATAAAAATAGAAGGATTTTCACAAGGTAACTTAATTTTAAAAAATACAGTTTTCTCGAGTGTTATTGATGAATTATACAGGGCGGATATCGTGTGCAGCTGGGCTATGAATTCAGAGGGAAGAAGTAATGTCTCTATGTATAATATAGTCAATGAGAGGGAGTTTATCGCTAAACAATCAAATACTAATTGTTTAACTAATATCGAAAACTAACTTGGTTACAAACTCACTAGATATAATTTTTATAAGTGAGTTTGTACTTTTCCGTATTCTAAGAGATTGTAACTGCCAATCTCAATTTTTTTTACAGAGATTAAGAGTAAATGGATGAGCATGAAAAGTAAGTGCTTGAAACTTTCGCAAAGGAAGCAAATAAAGAAATAAAAAATCTGAAGATTTAAACTAATTTAGTCGGTTGTCGAAGGAAATCACCGTTGAAGTGGCATTAAACGTCGAAGTGAATGAGCTCATTGGCTATGAGAAGCACCAATAATTAGCCTCTTAGAGTAGTCGTAAAGTCAAAGGTAGTAAATGGGTTAATGAATCGACCAGACTTTACTAGACAGATTTTCGTTTGAATTCTTCTAGCTTTTCATAAGCCAGTGGAGGCATATTATTCGCTTCGCCATGCTTTCGTCTAGAGTTATAAAACATTTCGATGTAATCGAATATGTCAGCTCTTGCATGTTCACGTGTTGAGTATATTTTTCTTTTTACGCGCTCACGTTTAAGTAGCTGGAAGAAACTCTCAGCAACAGCATTATCGTGACAGTTGCCGCGCCGGCTCATACTGGCTTTAAGGTTGTGTTCGGTCAAGAAATCACTCCATTCATAGCCTGTAAATTGACTGCCTTGATCTGAGTGTATTAGTACCTGTTTCTTTGGTTTTCGTCGCCATACAGCGGCTAAAAGCGCTTGAGTAACGAGTTCTGATTCCATTCTTGAACTCATTGACCAACCAACGACGGCGCGAGAGTATAAGTCTAAGACGACTGCAAGATAGAGCCAGCCTTCGTGAGTTCGGATGTAGGTAATGTCAGTGACCCAATATCTATTCGGTGAAGTGACAGTAAACTGCCTATCAAGTACGTTATCAGCGACGACCGCTGGTTTGCCGCTGTAATGCCCTTTGTGTTTTCTATAACCTACTTGCGCCTTTATACCTTCTAGCTTCATCAGCTTGGCTACACGATTTTTGCTGCAAGCTTCGCCTAAATCACGCAGGTCACTCGTGACTTTTCTGTACCCATAAACACAGCCACTTTCTAGCCAAGAATGCTTTATTAATCCCGTCAACCGCTCGTCTTCCAATAACCGATTTGATTTCGGTTCATCCATCCACGCATAAAAGCCGCTTCGTTGTATCGACAGCGCTTCACACATCAATTTTGTTGGATAATTCTTGAGCCTGGCTTTTATGAACGCGTATTTTTCTTTGACTCGCCCGCGAAAAATACGGT
>NZ_JAGJDY010000015.1 GCF_018100795.1 Alteromonas sp. MMG017
AAATGATTTTCGTTATTGAAGAGTTCTCGGAGTTAAGCAGGCTTACCATTTAACAATACGGTAATTTCCTGACGTTGGCTGTTAATAAAGTGATTGAACTTCTTCGATTTTGAAGGTAAGTGCTGCTTACCGGTGTAAACCAGATACAACTTTCTTCATTGCGGGAGCCATTCCTCACAAAAGCTTATTAGTTTTCCTTCATCGATATACCGTTGAACTAATCCAGTAGGCAAATACGCAGCTCCTGCACCGTGTAATCTCATTTGAACCGATATAAGAAGATCATCCGATAAAAAACGGTGAGCCATACTAAGAGCAATAGACTCTCTCTGAAGCATAAAGCGCCACGGCAATATCAAACCATTATTGTGTAGTGGCATAGTTAAATTGGCCACTCGATTAGAGGCTTTGCAATACCTGAGGTTGTCCGAATTGTTTTAAATTAGTAAAAACACTGAGGCGTTTATGCCCAAAAACAAGTTTATCGACCGTCTGCTTCTCGCTCTGTGTCGCCACTCTATTGTCAATGTGCCAATGACCGCTTAATGTAAGTTTCAGCCCCTAAGTGCTAGCTGCACCTTGAGACAAGGAGCGGACATTCAGCATGCAGAAAATTGACTAACCTTTGGGTAGTTAATTGCAAAAAAATTATGCCACTACATCCCAAATTAAAAGCTTCGAGTGGATAGTTACAAGTAGAGCAATGCCGTGCTTAAAGCTAGAAATACTGTGCACTCAGTCAACTACAGTGTCATCATGACCATAATTATCACTCACGTAATCGCTTTCAAAATCGGCGTTGATAGCTAAAGATTGACTGAAAGTCTCTTTCGCAGTCGTCTCATCCCCTTTAGATAGATAGGCAAAGGCTAGACTGTCGTATACCTGAGGTGCATCTGGAAAAAGTGAAACTAAATAATAGAACATGTCAAATGCCTCCGTAAATGATTCTGCCCTAAGGAGTTCCATTCCAAGTTCATTGATGGTTCTGCCAATGAATCGCTCGTATCCCTCATCGCTGTAAGCCAGTTTAAATTGCTTTGAAAACTTCTTTTTCCCGTTGGTCTTATAGTATTCGTAAGCAAAATTCTTTTCCAACTGCCTAACTGGCGCATACTCCCCGTTTTTGATAAACGAGAGTATTCGACCAGATATGAGTTCCGCGACTAAGTTGTCACTATTTGCAAGAACCACAATTTGATAGTTACTAGCTAGGTCAATTTCCACGGCGGCACTGACTCCAAGTCCGCCACCATATGCCCCCCAATGAGGCTTATCCATAGCAAATACTTTGCGATTAATTGGGTTTGAATTTTGTAATAGTTTATTGGTGTAAAAGAGCGCTTTATAAAATCGATGTACGTCTCTTACAGTTGACTCAATACCGCCATCTGGACTTGGATGCTCAACAACACCCACTTCCCTCAATGTGCTGTCGTATTGATAAGTATATTTTACCGACTGGTGATCATGTGAATGAGAAGGCTCGAATGTGGTGTCTGTCATTTCCGTCGGTAAGAATATCTTATTTTTCAGTAGTTCTTCGAATGGCTCACCCGTAACTTTTTCAAGAATCTTACCCAATACGATATATCCGTAGTTCGAATATTGATTGTCAGTACCGGGTTTGAATATGAGGGGGCGATCGATCAATATACTCAGTTTCTTATCGAGAGTATCAAATGCAAGAGGGTTTTCCCGATATTCAGCGACAAAGATATCGTCAAAACCAGCGCTGTGATTTAGTAGTTGTTCGATTGTTATGTCTTCAGTAAAAGACTGTTTGAAACCCAAATCAAAGGAAATCAGCTGACTGTTCAACCTAAGCTTGCCTTTTTCAATTTGTTGTAATACCAATACTTTAGTGAAGTCCTTCATGATCGAACCAAGGTTAAACCGAGTTTGCCCCGTGTTCTTTATTTGCTCTTTAATGTTCTGAAAACCATAAGACGATACAAATATTTCTTTATCATCTTGTATTACCAGTACACTTCCGGAAAACCACCCCATATCATGAAATTGCGTTGCGATGTCGTTCGCGATTGCAGGAAGAGTCGTATTCTTTGCGTTTTGGTCATTTTCGTCACCAAAAGCAAAAGAGCAAAAGGAAAAAAATAGGATAAAAACTAATGTTGATTTCTGATTCACTTGGTTGACGCTCCACTGTCATATTTATTTTTTATCTACGCGTTAGCGTAACACCATTCTGTGATGAAGAACGATTTGCTCTACTCTCTTCTGAAAACTTGCGACTGGAAACATTTACTTAGCTGTTGTACTTCGTTTTAAAATAAAAAATGCAAACCTCAGACTGGCTTACGTTTGATTAGAAATTAAAAATCGTGAACATCCGCTTCACGTACACTTGAGACTGTCAGATTAGCTGGCGCCCAATCAATTGCCTATCCACCTTCAAACAAGGCTCTCTATTGGGCGTTTAATAGAACGTTTACATATAATACAATGCTTTTGCTTCGTACCCAGCAATAGCGTCGCCTTCCAGTAATGTTCTTCCTATTTTATCTACTCCAGTTATCAAATTTTGTTTATGGTGAAGCGGAATAGCAAAATTGAAAATGTTGCTGTTTAAATAAACTTGCTGATTGTTTAAATCAACCACTACCCGTTGATTGGGATTCAACTGGCATTGATTTGCAATTTTATCTACCACATTGCTGGGTAACGTAATCGGTAAGATTTGATTATTAAGACAATTAGCATAAAAAATATCGGCAAATCCTTTGGCTATAATTACCCTAAATCCAAAGTCGGCAATGGCCCATGGCGCATGCTCTCGACTAGAGCCACAACCGAAGTTCTCGCCCGCAAGCAGTATTTCCGCTCCAACATAGGCAGGATTATTGAGTACACAGGCAGGGTTTAAAACGCTCTCTTTGGAATCAAGGTAACGTAAATCATGGAGAAGATGCTTACCAAAACCTTGCCGAGTGACTTCTGTCAAAAATTGCTTCGGTAGTAATTGATCAGTATCCACGTTATTTTCTACGAAAGGTACTGCTATAGAATCAACGGTTTTCAATGGCCTCATGGCTGCCTCCTTAATAGCAATCTAACATCGGTCAATTTTCCCTTTAATGCCGCCCCAGCGGCCATGGCTGGGCTGACTAAATGCGTTTTAGCGCCTCGTCCCTGTCGCCCCTCAAAGTTTCGATTACTGGTAGAAGCACACCGGTCTCCCTCTCTAAGCACATCATCGTTCATACCCAAACACATCGAGCACCCAGGTAATCGCCACTCAAACCCCGCATCAATAAAAACGCGATCTAGCCCTTCTTCTTCCGCCAGTTTTTTCACTCGCATCGAACCAGGTACCACAATAGCTTTTACTTGTTCGGCCACTCGCCCATTTGATACCACCGCAGCGGCCTCTCTTAAATCTTCTATTCGACTGTTTGTACACGAACCAATAAACACATGGGAAATAGCAACATCGTCTATGCTTTGTCCAGCGTTAATGTCCATATACTGCAGCGCCTTTTGCATAGCGCTACTGTCGCCATCAGAATAACTGTCAGGCAATTGAGGAACGGCTTCATCGATGCCGATAACTTGCCCTGGGTTAGTTCCCCACGTCACCTGAGGGGATAAACGAGACACATCAATGTCGACTGTTTTATCAAATTCTGCACCAACATCTGAAAAAAGCGCCGACCAAGCGACTTTCATTGCCTCGAACTTCTCTCCTTTAGGCGAAAATGCTTTTCCGTCTAAGTAGCTAAATGTGACATCATCCGGTGCAATCATGCCTGCTTTCGCGCCGGCTTCGATACTCATGTTGCAGATTGTCATTCGCCCTTCTATCGACAAACTCGATATCGCGTCTCCGGTATACTCCACAACAAACCCGGTTGCACCGTCGTGTCCAATTTCTCGAATTAAGGCTAAAATCATATCTTTAGCGAAGACACCTTCGGGTAGCTCGCCATTAAAATTAACCCGCATATTCTTTGCTTTGCTTTGCCGAATAGTTTGAGTTGCTAACACATGCTCCACATCAGATGTGCCAATACCAAACGCTAGCGTACCCAAGGCGCCGTGGGTAGCGGTGTGCGAGTCGCCACACACCACGGTCATACCAGGATGAATAAGCCCCATTTCCGGCCCCATAACATGCACAATACCTTGGTGACTGTCTCCTACTGGATATAAAACGATATTATTAGCTTGGCAGTTTTTAATTAATGTCTTTAACTGCAACGCGTTCTTTGGACCACATGCATCAAGACTCGTCGACTGCGTAGAAATGCTATGATCCATTGTTGCTATCGTTAAGTCAGGTCGTCTTACTTTTCTGTTGAATTGTTTTAAACCATCAAATGCCTGAGGGGAAGTCACTTCATGAATCAAGTGCCTATCAATGTAAAGCAACCCGTCACCATCAACTGAAGTAACAAAATGTCTGTCCCAAAGCTTGTCATAAAGTGTTTTAGGCATGGTCGTCCTCCGCTTCTCTCTTAGCAAAATATGACGACACAGTGTCAAGACTGACAACTTCAGTATACTTTGCGTGTAGGTCATGCAAGTTCGCTTTGTGAGCGTCAATGTTTCTGTCTCCGCAGGCCTCTTCGACAACCCACACAGGAAAATTACACGACAAAGCATCTACTGCGGTTGCGCGAACGCAACCGCTGGTTGTTAAGCCACACACCACTACGCTGTCCACCCCGCCGGTTTTTAACTTTTCATTTAGCTGGGTTCCAAAAAAAGCACTTGGGGCGGTTTTCTCAATTAACGTGGCATTTTCAGAAAACGATAGGCGGGGGTCTATCTCAACCCACCGGCTACCTCGAACAAGCATATCTAAGTCAGGCAAATGCTGTCTGAACACCGATTGCTGGCTGTCGTTGTCATATACAACTGTTGAAAAATAAACAGGTAAGTCTGCGCCATCGAAGTGCTGAATTAGTGCTTCAGCGGCGGTAATTTCACTATCAAATACACCGCCAAGAGGACTTTCAGGTGACGCAAAGCCTACTGTCATATCGACAACAATTAACGCAGGGCGCACGCCAAAGGCGACACCTTGCGATAGTAAATCGCTGCTACTAAGCTGCATATTATTGTCTCGCAACGTTGAACGATGGTGATACAGGTGCGGCTAAGCCTGTTTCCTCTTTCGCTTTGGCTTTGATTTCTTCTATTGTTCCGCCACGATTAAACAACGACACTTCACCTCTCTCTTCTTTCAATGTCGCTCGCAAGCGCTGGGTTTCGGTGTCGTTTACCGACCCATTTTCAATCACCACACCGTATCGACGCGCGCCTTCCAAAGAGACTAATCCTCTGGCGACATCATCAGCTACCGCATTGGGATCGCGGTCAAATGGATCGCCCCAACCGCCGCCGCCCCATGTATCGAAATACAATACATCACCCGCTTTTACTGCAATGCCCTCGCACTTGGCAGGGAGAATTTCTGTGCTGCCATCTTCTCGAATGAGGCGTTTTGTTGAACGTTTACCTGGCAACCCTCCATTAACGCCCCAAGGATAAGTTAACCATCTGTCATCATGAATGGCGATGGCCCCATCACAAAGGAACCGATACCCCACCGACAAGCCATTACCGCCGCGGTGAAAACCAGGGCCGCCGGAGTCTGGAATAGTTTCGTAAGTTTCAACACGTAGAGGAAAGTACGCTTCAATAAATTCGTTCGGTACGTTAGTAAAACCCGGCCACAAAGAATGTCCGTCTGGCCCATCACCTACAGGCCTGCCTGGGATCCCACCAAAGCCAATCTGGAAGAGTTGGAACCACTCTCCTTTATCGTCATACCCAGAATAAAATAGATGGGGAGAATCAGAGAAACCGGCTGCATTCATGGCATCAGGCGCACCTTGTCCTAACAGCCCTCCCATTACGTCAAAGATACGGCCTAATGCGTGCGTTCTTCCCGACAGGGCGGCGGGAAAGTTTGGTTTAAGTAAGCTGCCTTGAGGTATACGCACATCAACTAAGTCATAAAACCCATCATTGAACAGTATTTGTGGGTCCACCAAATTTATCGTAAAAGAGCCGAAGAACATCTTGAACATGTCTTCATTTAAGTAGAAATTTATTGAGCTTTTCGCTTGCGGGTCGGTGCCTTCAAAATCGAAAATTGCCTTGCCATTCTCACGCCACATCTTACAGCGTATTTTGTATGGCCCCATGCCCACACCATCGTCACATAAATAATCTTCGAATACGCGAGGCTCTTCTGGCACCAACATATTGATAATGGCTTCCATCGCAACATGGTTACGCTCGAGCATAATTTCCATGGTGGAATAAAACATATCGTCACCGAAACGCTCGGCTATTTCTTGGCAGCGTTTTGCCGCCGTTTTACACGCTGCCACTAGTGCGTTCAAGTCAAAGCGGTTCCACTGTGGCGTTCGCACATTATGTAAAATGAGCTCTAATATATCGCGTTGTAGCACACCCTTTTTATAGAGTTTTGTGGGTGGAATTCGAATACCTTCTTGAAATATGGTTTCCGCTTTAATGGGTATTGAGCCTGGCACCATTCCGCCGTTATCTGACATATGACCAAACATTGCAGACCACGCAATGTGTCGCCCCTCTTTAAAGATAGGAACAAGAATAATCCAGTCGGGTAAATGGGAAACGGCTGCATTTGTCATGTAAGGGTCGTTGGTAAGGATAATATCCCCTTCTTCCAGTTCGCCCTCAAATGCACTTAGGAAGCCATGGATAAAAGAACCAAATTGCCCTACTACCATTTTGCCGTCTTTATTAGCAATCATGGGAAAGCAATCACCCTGCTCGCGGATCCCTGGGCTCATTGCGGTACGAAATAGTACCGCATCCATTTCCTCTCTGGCATTACGCAATGCATTTTCAATGATATCGACGGTAACCGTATCAACGTCAATTCTGGTCAACTCAGCTGTGTTCGTTTGTTTAATTTTATTATTCATAACGCCTCCTTATTTGCCAGTCGATTCAGGGCTGCTTAACGGGTTAAGTAATAGGTTGCCCACCGCATCAACGGTTGCAACGTAACCAGGAAGGACCACAGTAGTTGAGTCCATTTCACAAATAACAGCGGGCCCTTTAACCGATAACGCTTCGTGAAGTTTTCTACGCTCGTAAATGATTGCATCGTGATAGCTACCTTCATAATAAATTTGGCTATCGGTTAACATGCAATCTTCCAAGGTATGACTGGTGTTAACAGGCGGAGGAGCAGGAAGCGCTTTGCTTTTTGCAGTAGCAACTGCGCGAACCATCACAACCTCATGGCCCTCTTCTAACGCAAAGGTGAATAACTGCGTATGTTCAGCATCAAAGTGCTTTTTAAGTAAAGAAAGACCCTTGTCTTCAATATCTTGCTTAGAAAAGGGAACGCAAAGTTGAAAGGCTTGCCCGGTGTAGCGAACATCCGCTTCATAAGTAATAGTTTGCTCGTCCATTGAAATTCCATCGGCGAGCAGGGTAGAAGATGCTTTTTCTGCTAATTCAGTGAGTACATGCTTAAATGCATCGTCGCTGAGATTGTCGATTAGCGAAACCAGTGTTTGGGAGGCCTCGTCACGTACCTGTGTGGTGGCATCACCATAGGCACATAATACGCCAGGACCAGGAGGAATAATGGCCGGCCACGCTTGGGTTAGAATACCCAGAGCATTGGCATGTAATGGACCAGCTCCGCCAAACCCTACAAGGGCAAATTCTCTTGGATCGAATCCTTGCTCTACCGACACTAACCGAAGGGCGCCGAACATAGCTTCGTTAGCAATCTTAATGATACCTTCAGCCGCTTCTTCAACCGAAATATCCATGGCGTCAGCGACTTTTTTTACCGCCGCTACTGCAGCGTCTCGATTGATAGCCATTTTGCCACCAAGCTGCACATCTGAAGGAAGATAACCGAGTACCACATTAGCATCGCATACCGTTGGTTCTACACCGCCTTTCATATAAGCCGCTGGGCCCGGTTTAGCGCCAGCTGACTCTGGACCTACACGCAGTGCTTTGGTCAGTTCTGGCACAAAAGCAATAGAGCCACCACCAGCGCCAACGGTTCTTACGTCTACCGATGGTGCACGTACGGTAACATCTCCAACACGAGTTTCTCGTCTTACCCGAGCCGTTGCATTTTGAATAAGCGCAACATCAGTAGAGGTGCCGCCCATATCAAAAGTGAGTATGTCGTTAAACCCACCTTGTTTACAAAAATGGATAGCCCCCGCTACACCGCCAGCAGGACCAGACATTAGCAAGTTAACTGGGCTTTCTGCGGCTGAACGTGCAGACGCCAGCCCGCCATCTGAGCGCAAGATAGACAGGTGAATATCACTGCCCATACGATCGGTTAGCGCGCCATATAAATTATCGACATATTTGGCTACTTCAGGGCGAACGTAACTGTTTACCACTGTGGTTTCAGTTCGCTCGTATTCTTGCAATTCAGGAACAACATCAGAAGAAATAGAGATTGGCATATCAGGGAAAACACGCTGCGCAACCGCTTGAGCTTGGCGCTCGTTCTCTCCGTTCACATAGGCGTTTATAAAAGAGATAGTGAGTGCAGTAAATCCACCTTTATCTTTTAATGCCAGTAAGCTTTGCGTGAGCCTCTCTTCGTCCAGGGCTTTAACAATACTTCCATCAGCGCCCACTCTTTCACTTGCTTCAATGGTGAGTTCTAACGGTGCAAGCAAAGGCTTCTTCATGTAGCTTACCCAGCCTCCCAGCCCACCCGGACAAAATGAACGTGCCACTTGCAACACGTGCTTATAGCCTTGTGTGGTAACCAGTGCGACACTTGCCCCTTTGCCAGTTAATACCGCATTGGTTGCAACAGTTGTACCGTGCATAACACGCGCGATATCAGCAACATTAACACCTGATTCTTCACAAATACGGTCTATGCCGTTAAGCACCCCAACGGAAGAATCGTGCGGTGTAGAAGGTACTTTTGCAGTAAAGGTTTCCCCAGATATTTCGTTAATTAATAGTAGGTCGGTAAAGGTTCCTCCTACATCAACCCCTAATCGATAACTCATTTGCTTCCCCTTTTATTTTCTTGTTGTTCTAACCAGGTTTTAGCATGCCCACCACGTGCTGTGCCTGTTAATGCCTTGGCTTTGTCCGATGCTGCAAGTAACAGGCCCATATCTATGCCTGTGCTATAACCCATTTGCTCTACTAGCAGCACCACGTCTTCTGTCGCTACATTTCCGGTGGCGCCCGGTGCAAATGGGCAGCCACCCAAGCCCGCTATTGATGCATCAAATTGTCGAATACCCGCTTCAATCGCGGCGTAAACGTTTGCAACGCCCATTGCGCGTGTATCATGAAAATGGCACGACAATTTGTTGGCGCCAAACTCCGATACCATTTTGCTCATCAGCGCATGTACCTGATCTGGAGATGCCGCACCAATCGTATCGGCCACCACAATGTGTGCAGCCCCAGCATCTAATAATGCGGCTGATACTTTAATCACTTCATCCACGCTGATGTGCCCTTCAAAAGGGCATTCCCATGCTGTTGCAACATAAGCTTGCACTTTACGATTTAATTGTGTGGCTAGAGCAAGCACGTCAGATGACATAGACAGGGCTTGGGTAGTCGTCATTCGAATATTTTTTTCGTTCATCGTTGTACTGGCAGCAACTACCAGTGACATCAGCGGCACATTTAATTCAACCCCAGTGCTAAACCCTCTTTCGTTAGGTATAAGCACTGAATACGCCACCTTATCTTTGGCCGCGAGTTGATTAATCACCTCATCTGTCCCCGCCATAGCGGGAACCGCTTTAGGCGATACAAAAGCCCCTACTTCAATGGCGGGTAATCCAGCTGTAACTAATGCATTTATTAATGCAAGTCGCTCATCCACACTTAGGTGCTTTTTCTGATTCTGTAGGCCATCTCTGGGGCCAACATCGTTGATGATGATTTTTCCTTTCGTTTTCATCAGCGAACTACCTTTTTCTCAAATAAAAGGGCTAACTCACTGTCACTCATGCCTACTAAATCTTTCAACACATCCTTAGTGTGTTCGCCCACCTTGGGCGCAGGCGAGAATACTTCGTCTGTGGTACGTGAAAACTTAATAGGGTTACCCGGCCCTTTGGTTTTGTTGCCATCACCCGAGGTGAGCTCAACCACCATATTGCGGTGTTGCACTTGTTCATCACTAAGGGCTTGAGAGAATGTATTAACAGGCGCGCAAGGAATACGCGCCGCTTCTAGCTTTTCAATCCAATAGCTTGAGGTTTGTGTTTGCAGTGTTTGGTTAAGGGTTTCGTCGATAAAGTCTTTCTTTGCCCACCGTCCTGGCTGGGTATCGAATTCGGGTAAGTCCAATGCATCTATCTTCACCACCGTTTTTAAGTTCTGCCAAAAGTTATCTGTGATAACCGCAATCACAATAAAACCGTCCGCTGTTTTAAATGTGTTGTAGGGCACGTGAACAAAGTGCGAGTTGCCAATGGGGAATGGGTCTTTCTCTGACAGAAAGTACATTGTAGCCATGTAGTTAAGCAGTGATATCTGACAATCTAACATTGAGATATCAACGTCTTGTCCTTTACCACTTTTTGCTCGTTCCAAAAGCGCGGCTTGAATTCCCATGACGGCAAACATACCACCGCCTAAATCGCCAATTGGAATACCGGCTCGAACAGGGTGATTTGGATCGGTACCCGTGATAGACATACCGCCACCAGTCGCTTGTGCCACTTGATCAAACGCTGGACGTTTAAATTTGGGGCCGTTGCTACCAAAACCCGTAATTGAACAAGTGATTATCTCGGGGTTTATTTTACTTAACTGTTCATAGTCGATTTTTAAACGCGTTGGTACACCTGCACCAAAGTTATTGACCACCACATCGGCTTTTTTTACCAATTCATAGAATACGTTTAAGCCTTCTTCAGATTTTAAATCGATGCAGACACTTTTTTTGTTTCGGTTCAGTGTAATGAAGTAAGCGCCCATACCGTCCAACGAATTATCGGGGTCGGTTGCGAGAAGCTTTCGAGTGCCTTCCCCTTGCAATGGCTCCACTTTAATCGTCTCTGCCCCTAAATCGGCGAGTATCATTCCGCAGTATGGCCCTGACAGCATATGCGTAAGGTCAATGACAGTAATGCCTGACAATGGTTTATTCATAAATTCATCCTGATTAAAATTCAATCTTCAAAGCGTAGGGATTAGAAACTCATGCTAAGTTCTAAACCGTAGGAACGTAGCGCCGAGGGGTGAACAAATGAGCCGCCGAATTCTGGCGCTGGGATCACCTCTTGCAAATAAGCCTCATCAGTTAAGTTTTTGCCCCACAATGCGACCGTCCACATTTCACCTTCTATGGAAATGCGAGCGTTAACGGTGCTATAAGCATCACGCTGAGCGTTACTGAAGTTTTGAGAGTGAGGGCCGGGAGGAACACCGCCACCCAACGTGCCGAAGAAATCCCAGATAGTAGGCGTTTCTTCACCTTGCAGCGTATGGAAATGGGTTTCTCCCACATATTGATAATCAATTCGTGTGGTAAGTTGTAAGTCGCTGGTAATCTCGTGATCGTAAGAAATGCCTAGGGTGTAAGAAGATTTTGGTGTTTGTGGCGCTTCATTACCTACCGAGAGCGGTCTGTTTCTGTTCTCGATAATTTCACTATCAATAAGCCCCATTCCTGCGAAGACACTAAGGTTGTCGTTAACCCGGTAATTAGCGTCCATTTCGAAGCCCTGAATTTCTAGCTCATCAATGGTGGTAACCGCCCTTAATAATCCAAATGGGCCAGCAAAGAACTCAAAGAACTGATTATCTTCAACTTTGGTGTGAAACACCGCGCTGTTCACTTTTAATCGGTTGTCTAAAAACGTTCCCTTGCCACCGAATTCAATACTTGTGGTAATTTCCTTATCATAGTTATCAGGTACGATAAGTTGAGCATCAACCGCATCACCAGGTGTACCGGTTCCACTTGCATTGAACCAAAAATCTAACGTGGCTTCAGTGCCGATAGAATTAAATCCACCGCTTCTAAAACCAACGCCATAACTGGCATAAAGGTTTAGGGCATCGCTTGCTTCGTAACTTACGGTAAACTTTGGCTGCCATTGGCTGAAACTTTGCTCGCGATCTGGGATCCCGTCAGGATTGGCCGTAAATGCGGGATTGATAGGCCCTACTACACCGTCGACAATGGTATTCACATTGAAACCAGAAGCAGACACATTGGGTACATTATTTGCCACTTCTCGCGACTCGTTGTCATACCTGAGTGCGAAAGACACTTCCCATTTGTCGTTAACGTCGTACTCAATTTGGCCGAACGTAGATAGCACCGTGGTTGAAAACGTATCATCAAACAGTAAGTCTGTAGGGTTTGGTCCGTCGGCCGGAACGTATGCTTGACGCAAGAAGCCTTGCCCTAAATCAGCACCGTAAGCTACGACAACATCTCTATCAATATTGGCGAAATAGACGCCCGCTATCCATTGCAGGGGCGAATCTGTGTCGTTCGATGTAAATCTAATTTCTCCGCTGTAATCTTGTTGGCTTCGTTCTTGATATTGATAACCATCACACGAAGATGGCGTGTAGGGTCCATATACGCCTTGAAAATCCTGTCCTGGAGGAAGGACTACAAAGGGAGATAGGAAATCGCCAAATAAGTCGCTTCTTCCTGCCCCACCAAAATCGACAGGAAGGTTATTTAATGTGGCACGATCGGTTTGACACTGTTCAGTGAGTTCATATCCGTAAAAAGAAGCGCTGGTGCCATCTGATAACAGGTACTCTTCTAAATTATTGTATGCAAGCACAGAGGTTACGTCGAAACCATCGCCTTGCCAGTCAGCTTTTACTGAGAACTCTGTGGTTTTTTGCTCATTTTCACCAGGTACATTAAAAGCAAAAATAAACTCATGATCATTTACATCTTTGAAAAATGCATCTTGCCCAAAATCTTCTACAAAACTAGGAAGCGCGAACACAGCGTTGAAGTTTATTGCACCGCCTTTTGCCTCGCTGTACGAACCGCGAAAATCGTAAGTAAGGTCATCAGTCGCTTCCCAAATAAGACGCCCTTTTACCGATGTATCTTCTAAGTAATCTACCGCGTCGTCACGTCCCAGATACACATTTTCATAAAAACCATCAGTGGTTGAATGCGCTACAACGATGCGCCCAAACACGTTGTCAGCAAGCGGCCCGGTAAGCATTCCTGAATAGCGCTGCGAATTGTTATTACCAACGCCACCTTCAATTCTGGCCTCCATCACGTCTGAGGGCTTTTCCGTTGTTATCAGAATGGCACCGGCTACCGCGTTTCTGCCATATAGCGCCCCTTGCGGCCCTTTTAAAACTTCTATTTGGGCTATATCGGTTAGCCCTTCGTTAAAACTATTCGGGTTAGTCTGCAACACCCCATCCACTACATACGCAAACGTAGACTCTGCATCGCGTGTAGAAATAATCCCCCGGATATTTACCTGCGTATCACCTACGTTGGCCGCATCAACAATACTTACGTTTGGAATCAGGCTAATAAAATCGGAAGGACGCTCTACCCCCGCAGCCTCTAATTCCCTTGCTGACAACGGCGTTACCGCAATCGGCACTTCCTGAATACTTTCAGGACGCTTTCGTGAAATACTGATAATTTCAACGAGCTCAGACGTTGCTTGCTTTTCTTCTTGTGCAAAAGCAGGAATGGCTGAACTTCCTATGGTTAACGCGAGCGACACTTGCAATGCTAAATATGTTTTTCCGGTGGTTTGCATGACTATCTCCGAACACTAATTATTGTTGTGATTTATTGTTTTTAACCTTCGCCACAATGTGGTTTGGCTAATTCCTAAGTCCTGAGCTGCTTTACGTTTATCACCCTTCCATCGCGCCAATGCGGCTAGAATGAGTTCGCTTTCTTTTATTTTTATTATTCCTTTGTCTGCCAATACAGGCTGACGCCCCTCACTTAACTCTGGCGCAATTTGAGGTAATGCTGTTTGCAATCGACCAAGGTCGTTTACGGTATGAAGATAAGCCACCACGCGCTCTAATACGTTTTCTAACTCGCGTATATTTCCAGGCCAGTTGTGCGCAGTGAAGCTGTCATTGAGATGTTCAAGAATGATTGATGGGCTGTGTGAAACCCCATAACGATTTAATAGTTTTTCAAGCTTGTGCGCCGCAATGTGAAGAATATCGTCGGGGCGCTCGCGCAAAGGAGGAATAGAGATATTGAATACATTGAGTCGGTAGTAGAGATCTTCACGAAACGCGCCTTCATTAACCATTTCAGATAACGAACGGTTTGAAGCGGCGATCAGTTTTAGGTCAACTTCTCGCTCTTGGTTCCCCCCCAAAGGACGGTAGCTTCTTTCTTGTAAAAACCTTAGCAATTTAGCTTGTTGGTCTAGCGCCAGCTCGCTAATCTCATCAAGAAATAGTGCGCCGTTCTCGGCTTCCTCTATTAACCCTTTTCGACCACCTCGCTTTGAGCCTGTATACGCGCCATCCTGATGTCCGAACAGTTCACCTTCAAACAACTCGGATGGGATAGCACTGCAATTAAGGGCGACAAACTTGCCACCCGCATAGGGGCCTTGATGATGTATTTGCCTGGCAACTAACTCTTTCCCCGTGCCCGACTCTCCAAACAGCAATACGTTACTTGGCGATGTTGAAAACGCCTTGACCTGCTGTAACACCGCTTCAATCTCGTTAGATTGGTAGACTAAATCGTGGCGAGGGGATGCCGCTTGCTTGGATGGCGTTTTTTTAAGTTTTTTGCGATAAAGTTGGTAAACGAATTTACTCGTACTGCCTTCAGATAACGTGTCTAGATGAAACCACCACTCCTCACCGTTAATTTCACATTCGCCATCAGTTTCACGTTTTCCACCACTTGGATGAATAAGGGCATCTAAATCAACTTCTGCATTTGTACTTAGGTTCAAGTGATGCTTGGCAGCGCTATTAAGGGTTAAGGCATCATCGCTCTCATCGACCATGATAATGGGGGTTTGAGATTTAGTGAGTAACCATGATACCAGCGCTTGTTCTTTGGCTAACAAACGGGCTCTCTTAGCTTCGTCGATGGCGCTTTGAAGGGTTTTTCTACACGAGCGTTCTGTATAAATTAAGAATGAGGGGATACCTTTGCTATTCGCTAAACCACATACCAAGCTAGCTCCCACTACTGCGATGCCTTCAGATTGACTCGCAATATGAAACTGCTCTCTTGCTTGGTCGGCCGTTAAGTAAATCGACTCTACAATATCGATATTGAGGTGGGAATCAGCAAGTTTTGCTGCGCACGATGCTTCTGCAAAAGAAATGATGTGAATTGACTTTGAGACCTTAGAGGCTTTTTCAACCGCTTCGAATACGTCCCATTCTGTTGTTTGCATCGAGACTACTGGAATAGACAACGCAGATTGTAGATATCGCGCATTTGAACCTGCGCTGACTATTACATCAGGGTCAAATTCTGAAATATGCTGTTGAATTTCTTTCGTACTTCCAACGATGGAATCTACAATCTTAAATTGGGCTTCACCGACGTATTCAGGTAGCACGCTCCCCACCAGCTGGCTAAATTCGTTATAACCAACGATAAGGATACGAAGTTGAGGCTGAACCAATCTTACCGATTTCACGTTGTTGTTTTCCATCACATTTCTCCAATAGGTTGCCCCATGAAGTAACGTGAATTTTTATTATAGTTACACTGGGTATTGCACCAGTTGTGCCAACTTAATAAAAAAACAGTGTGCGGTAGGATTCACGGGGGCTGTACAATAATCAAGCGCCCAGTGTAGTCATATCGATGAGAAAATAACCAGCATTAATATTTCAATATGAAATAAATAAATTTCAATTTGAAATATTAATGTAGATATAAATATAGGTATAAATGTAGGTATAAATATTAAAGCGCTTCACAAAGCTGCAGTATTGGACCGAAATCATAATCTAATGAAATGTCTTGCACATACCAATTGGCCAACCCTTTACGCATTTCACCCTTGCGAGGGTTTCCCGTTAATCCAGCGAGTGTTTTTGAAAGATCGTCACTGCCAAATGAAATGAGAAAAACACCCTCTCCTTTTTCTTCTAAAATCGACGCGATAATGCCGTTTTCATCAGTTGGGCTGACAAATACAAGCCACGTGTCGCCCAATTGGAAACGCGCCGAATTAGCCCCACGGCTAGAGAGTGCCTCAAATATAGGATGGGTATTGGTAAGTTTGGCGAATGCCGCTACAGCTTTATCTAACTCTCTTACCAGAAAGTTAATGTGATGTATGTTTTGTACCACAGAGAAGCACTCCTACGTTATTTGATATATATAAATTGTTGCAACTTTAGTATTGTGCCCACCTTCTCTTTTGTGATTTACTCAAGCACATAAACGAAACGCGTTTATCACATCTAATAATAATAATAAGTCTAATCAGACAATTCGGCGTTTAGCTGTACCCCACATAAAAAGAAAGTAATCGCAATAACTGCGGTGCAGTATGCGTACCAGAAATACGCATAAAACAGACGCGCTTTTAGCGCCCTGTAAATGCAGTTTATGCTCATGTTGAAATACATTTATAAAAATTCAGGAACACACAATGCAACAGGCAAAATTTAACGCTTCTGCTTTTAAGCTTTCCTTAATCGCTGGCGCAATCGCTGCTATTCCTTTTTCGACTTCATCCTTCGCTCAAGAACAAACCAATATTGACGAACAAGATGTTGAACAGATTCAAATTGTTGGTTCGCGCCGCGTGGGGAGAACGGTTAATGACTCTCCGGTTCCTATCGATATTATCGATGCGTCTTCTATTGAAGCCACTGGTTTAACCGAAACCAACATGATCCTTAACTCGTTGTTGCCAAGCTTCAACTTCCCGCAGCCTTCTGTTACTGATGGAACAGACCATGTTCGCCCCGCTCAGCTTCGTGGCTTAGCGCCAGATCACACGCTGGTTTTAGTAAATGGCAAGCGCCGCCATACTTCAGCACTCCTTAACCTAAACGGTTCTGTGGGCCGTGGCTCTTCTGCTGTGGATTTAAATGCTATACCCGCTAATGCGATTAAACGCATTGAAGTACTTCGCGACGGCGCGGCGGCACAATACGGTTCAGACGCCATTGCTGGTGTTATCAATATTGTATTGAAAGACGCTAGCGAAGGCGGTGAAGTGTCGGCCACATACGGCGCGAACGTAACTACGATGGACGGCGTGCCGAATTTAGAAGGCGTAAGTGCAGATGCTGATGGCAACCTTGCATTCAATACTGGTTCAGACCGTGAACTGACCGACGGTCAAACTTTTACCCTTCGCGGCAACATGGGCTTTGAGTGGGGCGATGATGGCTTTGTAAATGTATCAGCAGAATACCGCGATCGCGGTGAATCAAATCGTTCCGACTTCGATACCCGCGAAAATTATGCTCGTGACGCTGATGGTAATTTAGATGAAAGAGAATTTACGGTTAACCGCTACAACCATGTATATGGTAACGGTGAAGTAGAAGATTACGCGCTGTTTGTAAACGCGGGCAAAGCTATTAACGACAATATCGAGTTTTACGGTACTGCGGGCTTTAGTTCACGTGATTCTATTGGTGGCGGTTTTTATCGAAGAGCATCGGATAGCCGTAACATTACCTCTATCTATCCTGATGGCTTTTTACCTTCTATACAAACCGATATTCAAGATATGTCTGTACTAGGCGGCATTAAGGGTTATGGCGATGTGTGGAACTACGATTTATCACTCACCCACGGCGGGAATGCACTAGAGTACAGCGTAGTAAATAGCTTGAACACCTCTCTTGGGCCAACAAGCCAAACAAGTTTTAACGCGGGTGAGCTAGAGTACAACACTACCATTATTAACGCTGATGCCTCGCGTTTGGTGGATACAGGCTATTTCTTTAGCGAAATGAACTTCGCCATGGGCGCAGAATACCGCCACGAAAGCTATGAAATTACCGCTGGTGAAGAAAATTCGTATATCCAAGGTACGTTTGGCCCAGGTGGCGTAGTTACCGACCCTGTTGATGGCCCTTTTGGCTCAGCGGGATCACAAGTTTTCCCTGGCTTCACGCCAGAGTCAGCAGGTGAAAACACTCGCCACAACTACAGCTTTTATGTAGATGTTGAAGCCGATGTGCTCGAAAACTGGAATGTGGCAGTAGCTGGTCGTTATGAAGACTATTCAGATTTTGGCAGTACGTTTAACTGGAAAATGTCACATCGAGTAACCATTACCGATGCACTTGCCCTTCGCGCATCAGTATCTACTGGTTTTAGAGCGCCATCGCTTCAACAACAGCACTTTACTTCTATTGCCACAGTATTTGTAGATGGTGAGCCAACTGAAACAGGTACGTTTGCCGCTTCAAGTGAAGTAGCACAAGCGTTAGGTAGCCCAGGTCTTGATGCTGAAGAGTCAGATAACTACAGTGCAGGTTTCACCTATTCGCCTACGGCTAATTTCAATTTAACGGTAGATTTCTACCGTATTGATATTGACGATCGTATTGTGTTGTCGAACAACCTATCGGGTGATGCTATTGAAGCGTTGCTTGAAGGTACTGGTGCTAACCAAGCTCGCTTCTTCTTAAACGCGATTAATTCTCGCACGGAAGGGGTAGATATTGTTTCTACATACACATTAAACACAGCTGATTTTGGTGCGTTTAACTTCAATGCGGGTATTAACTTCAACGATAATGAAGTGACCGATATTTTAGAAGCGCCAGATGTACTTCAAAATGCAGGGTTCGATCAAAGTAACTTGTTTGACGATGTAGAACTGCGTCGTTTCGAGACTAGCTCGCCAGATAGCAAAGTGAACCTTGGCGTTACTTGGTCTTACGACCGTTATAACGCTACTTTGCGCACTACTCGCTATGGCGAGGTGGAAGACCCATCTTCAATTGAAGCTCGTAACGAAATTATACCTTCTGAGTGGATCACAGATTTAGATGTACGCGTAGCCCTTACCGACAACTTGGCGGTGTCGGTTGGTGCGAATAACATCTTTGATGTATACCCAGAAGCTACACGCGATTTAGTTGATGACGTAACTACCTTCTCGATGATTTTCCCATACTCAGGCTTCTCGCCCTATGGATTCACGGGCCGTTATGTTTACGGAAAAGTGACTTATAGCTTTTAATTAATCTTGTAAGTTAAAACTCAAAAAAAATGCCGGATGTGAAAACATCCGGCATTTTTTATATGCTAGCAATATTAGCCGCCAAAATTACATGCCATAAAACCGTATTTCGTTTTTGTATATAACAAGAACTATTCCCAAGGTCAGTTACCTTTGTTAGCAAGCATGAGTATTCTAAGTACTCCCACTTTTGAGTTAACACTTTTAGAAGGAATTAATAATGGAAGTGCTTACGAATAATGAGGTAAACCTTGTATCAAGCGGTTGCGCAGAACATTGCTGAAAAACATCAAACAGATTACTAGCTACATCCTTTTTATGGCATGTATTGTTGCTATCACCGTAACCATAGTAAAGATTGTAGAAATGATCTGGCCGCTAGGAAATATGAAAACATTCATTGTGATTGCGGTCATTTTTGCTGTTACTTTTATTTGTACCCAAATTGCAAAGAGGTGGGGCTTATTTACCCGTTAGTTTCCGCTTTTTCTCATGAACGACCTGTATATGCCCCTCTTTTAAGTAACTAATCGTATGTATGGTGTCGGGTAACGCTAAAGCGATTTAATATATGATGCATAACGTAAACGGCACTCAAACTAAGGGCAATGGCTACGGCCACAGAGCTAAAACGGTAAAGCGCGCTGTAAACTAAATCTTGGTTGGGTGTTAGCGAGTTTCCAAACAAAATACCAAACGTGGTTAGCACACCAAACCCAATGCCCGGCATCCCGCCACCTAAAATATGATAGCGGCTAAAAATGAACGCTAAAATCCACAACACAAGCACCGGAAAAAGTAAAAAATCACTGTGATTGTACAAAAACAATTGCGCCAGCAGTGCTAAATTACAACCAATGAGTGTACCAATAGCCCGTTGCCACCCGGCTAAACTTGCGGCTTTCCAGCAAAGTGAAAATAGAATTAGCACCGATGACGCCTGAGCTGATATCGAGTCTTGTAAATCCAACACTTGAAACACCACAAACGATAAAGTTGCCACACTTGCACACAAGAGTACTTCATGACGAATACTCTCTTTCGCCTTAGGCGGTGGAACACGAGGGGGGCGCGGCGCAATGTCTGGAAATATGCCATGCATCAACGCCGCAATAACAATTGATAAAAGCGTAGCTACACCGTTACTCACAATTAACGGATAGACAGTATCTATGCCGTTTACATAGCTTGAAAAGTGCAATTGTATCGATAGCCCCACGGCGCCTAACGCTCCAAACAAAAAGCCGCCGCCACTGCTCATTTGATAGAACAAGATACAAAAGCATAGAAACACAATAAGGGTCATCACCACTGGGATGTGGGAAAACAGCCCTTGCAATACCAATACAATAAAGGCGCTAAACCCCGCACTGGCGATGAACTGCTTTATCACTGGCTTGCTAATAACAGGTACTAACCCCAGCAACAACATGGGATAAACCGTAAAGAAAATACCATAAGGCCAGTTCATCAAGTTACTGATGGTAAACCCAAGCGTACAACCACCCGCTATTCGCAATGCCTGGCGCAGACCATTGGGATCTAACTGCGGCCGTTGGCTAACTGTTGTCGACATTTAACCTCCGCTAGTAAATGTAGTGTAACCAACTAATGGCGTTAATTTGTAACGTACCAAACCACTGGCCTAATGTTGATTCAGGTAACAATTGCACAGTGGCACGGGCACCGCTTGGCATACCTTCTACTAAGTCTTCATTTTTTTGTAGCACAATGTGAACCCGTTGACGCTGAGCATCACGCACCCATCGATTACTTGTTTCGGTCTTGCTTAATGTGCCATTTGCACTTAACTGGCCATCGCTAACCCCGGCCTCAAACGAATCAATATGCGCATCAAATACTTCACCAGGTAAGCTATCGAACACCACTTTAGCAGCACTGTTTTCGGCCATGTGCATTAACGACTTTTCTCTAAAATCGGCTACCAAATCGGTCTCGCTGGTTACTATCGCGAGTAGCGGATTACCCTTTACTGCATAGGCCCCTTCACGTAACTGCATGTTAGACACAACACCATCATTTCGCGCACGCACTTGGGTATATGATAAATTTAGTTTGGCTTCGGCAAGCTGGTTTGCGGCATGGCGAACAGTAAGGTTATTTTCACCCGAATCACCCCTTGCCAATAAGGCCTCAGATAACTGCGCTTCAAGCGCCGATTTATTGGCAACACTCGCTTCATAGTTGGCTCGCATCGCTTCAAGTTCTTGCTCTGAAATTGCGCGCTGTTTATACAAAGCGTTGCTGCGTTGCTGAAGTAACTTTTGCTCATGCAGCTTGGCACTAGCTGCCTTAATTTGAGCTTCAAGCGATTTAATATTGGTATCAAGCCGCTTGTTTTGTAATTTGGCATCATCTAACGCTAACTTTGCTTGGGTTAACGCTATATCGTAAGGCCCCCTATCAATCTGAAATAGCACGTCGCCTGCTTTTACCGTTTGATTGTTGCTAACAAAAACCTGTGTGACTTCACCACTTAATTGAGGCGCTACTTGCACAACAGGGTGATAAATACGCGCTTGGGGCGTAACTGGCATAAACGTGTCGGCAATAAGGTAGTAAATAAATATCAACACAAAGCCGACTAGGGATAACCTTACGTAGCGAGAAAATTTTTGATCAGGCGTCATTATTCGTCTTCCTCTGTGTTACTTTTAGCACGTTTCTCCTGTTGAGAAATGCAGGCTGAGGCGTTTTGCTCTATTTGCAACAATACCCGCGCCATTGCATCGAGCTGTTCATGGGTGAGTCCTGCATAAAACTGCTGTTTAACGTCCGCTATTTTTTCATTTAGCGAATTTAAAACAACACGGCCTTCCTCAGTGAAATACAATTTTTTGCTGCGTTTATCATTACCATCAACTTGACGATTAATCAGCGTCTGCTGCTCAAGCTGCTTTAACGTGCGGGTTAACGAGGGCATTTCTATACCCAAGCTTTGCGCTAGCGCTAATTGAGTAACCCCTTCCCCAATTAGATTGATGTGCATTAATGCTAGCCATCTTGATTGCGTTAAACCTAAGGGCTCAACCGTTAAGGTAACGGCTTCTCGGCATAGCCGGTGTACCCGGCCCATATTTCCAATAAGTGTAAAATCTAACGTTTCGTGAAACGGTTTTTGCGAAGACATAAACACCCTCAACTTATTTAGCATGCTAAGTATAATAGCGTTAGTTAGCATACTAAGTAAATTAAGTGGAGTGGGTTAGCCCTTCTAGCAATAGATTTATCTACCCAATTTATGATCGTTATAAAAGCTTAAACCTTACTCATTCTAGGTTCGCCCTATTTTGCAAGGTTGGAAACGGTAAGGATGGTAAGGGACGCATGACAAAAGCTAACAACAACTGTTTACAGGTTCGTGGTGCACGGGTTCATAACTTAAAAGACATAGATGTTGATATTCCCCGTAATAAAATTGTTGTCTTTACGGGCATTTCTGGCTCTGGTAAGTCCTCTCTCGCCTTTGGCACCTTGTACGCGGAAGCGCAGCATCGTTATCTAGATTCGGTTTCCCCCTATGCTAGAAGGCTAATCGACCAAATTGAAACGCCCGATGTAGAGAGTATTGAAGGTTTACCTCCTGCTGTAGGATTACATCAAAACAGGGGCGCTCCTTCCATTCGCTCTTCGGTAGGCAGTATTACTACCATTTCAAATAGCCTGCGTATGCTGTATTCCCGTGCAGGTGATTACCCTGCTAGTCAAAAGATCATTTACGCAGACGGGTTCTCGCCGAATACGGTTGAGGGAGCCTGCGAGCAATGCCATGGCATTGGAACGGTATTTGATGTTACCGAAGATAAACTTGTTCCCGACCCATCCCTCACCATTAGAGAAGGCGCCATAGCCGCGTGGCCAGGTGCGTGGCAAGGAAAAAATTTAGTTAGGGTTTTGTTATCGTTAGATATTGATGTCGACATACCATGGCAAGCCTTACCTGAGTCTACCCGAGATTGGATTTTGTATACCGACGATACCCCCCAAGTGCCTGTTTACAGAAACTACAATTTGGCGCAAACCCTCGCCGCCAAGGAAGAAGGAGAACCCGCCAGTTATAATGGTAAGTTTATTGGGGCTAAACGCTATGTACTTGAAACCTTTAAAACTTCTCAAAAAGAAAAGGTTAAGCAAAAAGTCGCCCAATATCTTGCTGTTTCAACCTGCCCACGATGCCAAGGTAAGAAGTTAAAACAAGCGTCGCTTTCAGTGACACTTTGTGGCCTAGACATCACCGCCTTCTCTCGGCTTTCTTTAAGCGACGTGGTGGAACATTTAAATACGCTTCTTGAAACAGCCGAAGCCCAAAACAATGAACGGGCACTAGTTATTCGCAACATTGCTAAAGACATAGTAGCGCGCATCAAACCTATTATTGCCCTAGGATTGGGATATCTTTCCTTAGAGCGAAGTACCACGACGATTTCAGCAGGTGAACTACAGCGGTTACGGCTGGCCACCCAAATAAAATCAAAATTGTTCGGTGTGGTATATATTATGGATGAGCCATCCTCTGGCCTTCACCCGAACGATGTAAATGCGTTACTAGAGGCATTTGATGCACTGGTAGAAGCGGGAAATAGCGTATTTTTAGTTGAACATAACCCGCGAGTCATTAAACACGCCGACTGGGTTGTTGATATTGGCCCGAATGCCGGCACAAATGGCGGGGAATTAGTTTTTAGTGGGCCAGTAGGTACGTTGCAGCAAGCATCTAATTCAATAACCTCGCAGTATCTTTTCGATAACGCATTAGCCCTTAAGCACCATAACCGCGCACCGAAAGGTTGGTTGTCATTAAAAGCCATTACCAAAAATAATCTTGAAAATATCGACTGCGCCTTTCCACTAGGTACTATTACCACGGTAACCGGCGTGTCGGGTTCCGGTAAGTCGAGCTTAGTGAGCCATGCATTGGTGGAATTGGTGAAAGCGTCACTTGATGCGAGTAAAGCCTCAGATAAAAACGCAGCGGTTAAAAACGCCCCCATTAAAAAAACAGCGCTCGATATTACCGAAGCCACGTTGTTAGAAAGCAACGATGATAAAGCCGTTGGTGGCTATATTGATAGTGCGAATAAAAGTGATGCCGAACAAATAAAGCGGTTGGTGGTAGTCAACCAATCACCAATTGGCAGAACGCCCCGTTCGAATTTAGCGACTTACACAGGCTTGTTCGACCATGTACGTAAACTGTTTGCCGCCACGCCATTAGCGAAGAAACGACGCTACGACGCAGGGCGATTTTCTTTTAATACCACCAAAGGAAGGTGCGCTAAATGCGAGGGTGTAGGCTATGTATCGGTAGAATTACTATTTATGCCATCGGTGTATTCCCCCTGCCCCGTGTGCGACACAAAACGCTACAACCAAGATACCCTAGACATTACGTGGAACGACTTATCGATAGCTGATGTACTGTCGCTAACTGTTGCCGAAGCCCATAGTATATTTGCTAATGAAGCCCCTATCTATCGTGCACTCGATGCACTGGTAAAAGTTGGCTTGGGCTACTTGCGATTAGGCCAGCCCGCCACCGAACTTTCAGGCGGCGAAGCACAGCGAATAAAGCTCGCTACAGAGTTAAAACGCGCCGAAAAGAAACACACACTTTATGTACTAGATGAACCTACTACTGGGCTTCACCCCGCTGATATCGCACTACTCATGAAGCATTTAAATACGTTAGTGGATGAAGGCAGCAGCGTGGTAATGGTAGAGCACAATATGCAGGTTGCTTCGGCCAGTGATTACGTAATAGATATCGGCCCTGGTGCGGGTGATGCGGGTGGAAAAATAGTCGTTTGCGGTACACCTAAAAATGTTGCTAGTTGCTCAAGAAGCAAAACAGCCCCGTTTATCACGCCAACTTAGTATTGCTAGATGCGATACTGGTGCGTGTTAATCGTAAGTACAAACGAGCTAGCAGTTTTTTTTATAATCTGACTTGTACTGCGCACTGTATAAACGTTATCAACAAGCAAAGTGAACTGCATTACATGAGCACATCGCAATCTACTCAGGCAGAGTCTGCTTTGGGATTAACGCTAAAAAACTGGTGGAGTATTGTTAAACGAACCTTTACCAATATCCAAAGCCATAACATTCCTCTTATTGCCGCAGGCGTTGCGTTCTATTGCTTGCTGGCAATATTCCCACTTCTTGGTGCAACCATTTCTTTATATGGCTTAATGGTGTCGCCGGAAGAATTACAAAACCATATGGCCTTATTGGTTAATGTAGTACCTAGCGATAGTAGTTATATTATTGAAGAACAATTGAAAAACCTTACCCAAAAATCTAATTCAGCTCTGGGTTGGGGCTTTTTTCTAACGCTCTTTTTATCATTGTGGAGTAGTAGTAAGGGTGCCAACGCACTTATTACCGCATGTAACATTACCTACATCGAAGATAATGGCAGAGGCTTTTTTAAAGGCTTGCTTGCCCGCATAACCGGCACCATCAGTATGATAGCTACCGTTATTGTTGCGCTAGTTTGCATTACGGTACTGCCAGAAATGATAAGTTGGGTGTCTGGCGGCTTAATAAGCTTTAAACAAGCTTCATGGATAACCTGGCCTGTGTTGCTATTGCTCTTTAACATCGGCCTATCGGCACTATACCGTTACGCACCGCATAGGCGTTCAGCGCAGTGGCGATGGGTTACACCGGGGTCGTTATTCGCTACCTTATTGTGGATTGCCGCATCGTATGGGTTTTCTATTTATTTGAATGAGTTCGCCAGCTACAACAAAACCTACGGTTCGGTAGGTGGCATTATTATTCTACTTATGTGGCTGTACTTAAGCGCCTATATCATACTTATTGGCGCGGAAGTAAACTCGTCCATTGAGCTTCAAACCTCGGCAGACAGCACCGTAGGCGAAGACAAACCTATGGGTGAACGAGACGCCGTGGTGGCAGATAACACGCCGGAGGATTTGAGGGGAAGTTGATGTTGAAGGCACAAAGATGCTGCTACTTGCTGTATCATAACCTCAAATACTTTAAGGCTATGCGCAGTTAAATGACCACAGACTACTCTTCACTATTACAAAACCTGTTTGGATTTCCCTCGTTTCGATCCGGCCAGCAAGAGGTTGTAGAAGGTCTGTTAAATCAGCGCTCATCGCTTGCCATATTTCCTACCGGTTCTGGGAAGTCGTTGTGCTATCAATTTGTGGCAACCCAACTGCCTAACTTAACATTAGTGGTATCCCCGTTATTAGCCTTAATGAAAGATCAGCTCGCTTTTCTACATAGCAAAGGCATTGCTGCCGCGAGCATCGATTCAACACTAACTGCTGAGCAAAATAAGCAAGTCATGAACGATGTTCGCTCTGGTGAGTGTAAAATTTTAATGGTGTCGGTAGAACGTTTTAAGAACGAACGTTTCAGGCAATTTATAGAGTCTGTTGCGGTTTCAATGTTGGTCATCGATGAAGCACACTGTATCTCTGAATGGGGGCACAACTTTCGCCCTGATTATTTAAAACTGCCAGCCTATCAACAAGAGTTAAATATCCCTTTAGTGCTGCTGTTAACCGCGACAGCCACTAAAAAAGTGAAGCTTGATATGGCACGCCGGTTTGATATTGCGCCCGAGAATATTGTCCAAACCGGTTTCTACCGCCCAAACCTTAATTTGAATGTGCTGCCGGTGGTAGAAGCAAATAAAAACCAAGCGCTATTAAATGAGCTTCAACTTCAACAAGGCGCGGGTATTGTATATGTCACGTTGCAACAAACCGCTGAACAAGTGGCCCGCTATTTACAACAAAACGGCTGTGCAGCAAGTGCATATCACGCGGGGCTAGATAGTGATGTTCGCCAGAACATTCAACAAGATTTCATGACGAACAAGCTACAAGTGGTAGTGGCCACCATTGCGTTTGGCATGGGCATCGATAAATCTGACATTCGTTTTGTTGTGCATTACGATTTGCCTAAGTCTATAGAGAACTACAGCCAAGAAATTGGCCGTGGTGGGCGCGACGGTCAAAACGCCAACTGCACGGTGCTGGCTAACCTTGATGGTCTGGTAACTATCGAAAACTTTGTTTATGGCGATACGCCAGACCAGTCCGCTATTGAGCGGGTAATTAAGGACATTGCCAGTCAAGCGCCAGAGCAAGTCTCTGGCACTTCAGGCAGTACTGTGAACAGTGCATCGGACAAAGGTATGTATCAATGGGAAACACAAATTAATAGCTTATCGACGTTAAGTAATATTCGTCAGCTGCCCCTTAAAACGCTGTTAGTACAGTTGGAACTAGCCAAAGTTATCCGTCCGTTATACGCCTATTTTGCTGAATTCAAATACCGCTTTAATACCGAAAAAACCGATATTCTCAACTTGTTTGGTAAAGAACGAAGCGATTTCCTAAACGCCGTTTTCACCCATACCGATATGAAAAAAGTATGGGGCGTAGTGAATTTCGATAGTATTTTTGAACACTATGGAGCTGAACGTTCACGAGTCGTAGCTGCGTTAGAGTACTTACACGAGCATAACCATATAGAATTGGCCTCACGCTTAATTACCGATGTTTACGAGGTGAATCAACAAGCACTGTTAGCAGATGATCTATCAGAAAGCTTAGCCCGGTATTTTGCTGAAAATGAGCTTAAAGAAGTAAAACGTATTGCTGCTCTGGTAAGGTTCTTCGAGCTTAATAGCTGTTTAAACTATAACTTATCGGCCTATTTTGATGACCAACAGGCGCCAAAAGCATGCGGCCATTGCAGTGTGTGCAATGGTAAAGTGGCCAAACTAGACTACTCAACACCTATTCCCTTACCAAATAAAACTCACGTAGCCGAAGCAATGCAAGCATTAGACTTACATTTACAGGGGAAATTTAGCGACACTATCACAACGTCTATCTATTGTAGGTTTTTGACAGGCATGACTATGCCTTTATTCACCCGCTTAAAAGTAAGACAGGTAACTGGTTTTGGCCACTGTGAACATTGCCGCTATGCTGATGTATTGACGATGGTGACGCAATTGATGCTAGTGCGAAATGCTTGACGGGTGCCCACCCGCTAACAAAAAAGGAAAAACCTATAAACTTTTGAAAGAAAACCAGACATTTCAGGTCTGTATTAAAGAGGATATATGCTCAGTTTTCGTATCAAGAGTTTAAGTGTTTGTGTACAAGTGCATTGAAAAGAAATGTTTTTGTTAGCGTAAATACCTATGGCTCTAGCCGTAACGCATAGAAGGTATTTATGGCAACACCAAATCGTTCAACAACCGGCAATTCATATAATCAAGGCTGGTCTATAAATGGTGCACTAACCGCACTTCTTTCGTTTTTGTTATGTCTAACCTTAATGTTTGCAATAAACAAAGCGCCGGCAACAGAAGTTCACTCTGAAAACAATGGCGCAACGTGGCCATCTAAAACCTTTTATCGATACCAAATGGTAAATGGAAAGCGTATTTTTTATCGCGAAGCGGGCGAACAACACAAGCGCACCATTGTGCTGCTGCATGGATACCCGTCCTCCTCGCATTCGTATAGAGAATTAATTCCGTTATTGTCTGGTCGCTTCCATGTCATTGCCCCAGATTATTTAGGGTCCGGTTATAGTGATCGCCCTAGTACCTCAGAACAAACCTATACATTTGATGTCTTAGCCGAACACGTTAATGGCTTACTCAATGTACTTAAACTAGAGAAATACAGTTTATATATTCAAGACTTCGGTGCGCCTGTTGGGTTTCGAATGCTAATGCGTGATCCCGATAAGTTAGACGCGCTTATTGTGCAAAACGGCAATGCCTACTTAGCCGGTTTAACTTCGCCGCGACAAGCCTTTTTTAAAGCGGCCAATCAAGATAAATCGGTTGCTCAAGCTACAAAAATCTTCTCTTTTACCTCTCCAGAAGCTGTTATTCATAAACAGTACTTACGTGATGTTCAACATAATACAGAAGTGATGAGCCCAGATAGCTGGACTCACGATTTACATTTCTTGCAATCTGAACAAGACAGAGCCATACAGGTTCAGTTGCTTCAAGACTACTACAACAATTTATTAGACTACCCAAAATGGCAAGCATTCTTAAGAAAGAAACAGCCCCCCACACTAATTGTATGGGGTAAAAAAGACCCGGCTTTTATTGCCGCAGGGGCAGAAGCTTATTTAACAGACCTACCCAATGCTGAGCTACATTTGCTGGATTCAGGTCATTTCAGCGTTGAAGAAAAATCAGTTGAAATCGCTAAATACATAGTAACGTTTATGAACCGACCAGATCTATTTCCTGCGCCTTAATACCGGGCACTAGAGATCAGTCAGGGGTTTAAAGCCGAAAGTGAGCGTTTTACCCTGGCCAAACGCTATTCAGATAAAGGGTTGTGTAGTGTTGCAATCGCTATTACCTGTTACTATGCGCGTAAAACGGTAGTACTCTCTTTATTATCGTAATGCTAGTGTCAGGCGCGATGTAACGCGTCGTGAAGAATAACCAGGATTACCATGGCTCTTAAAGCAACCATTTTTAAAGCGGACATATCGATAACTGATATGGATCGTAATTACTACAATGAGCACAATCTCACTATTGCTCGTCATCCTTCTGAAAACGATGCACGCATGATGCTTCGTATCGTGGCCTTTATTGTAAATGCTCACGAACAATTACAGTTTACAAAAGGCCTATCTGACGATGAAGTGCCAGACATTTGGCAAAAAGATTTCAGCGATGTAATAGAACTCTGGATTGAGTTAGGCCAACCTTCTGAACAACGCATTAAAAAAGGCTGCAATCAAAGCCAGCAGATGATGATTTACGCATACGCTGATAACAGCTTCGATGCTTGGTGGAAGAAAGAACAGAACAGCTTGCGCACCCGAAAGAACTTATCGGTATTTACCTTACCGGAAAGCTTATCTACCACGTTGGCCAGTGCCGTAGACCGCTCAATGCAAATGCAAGTAACGGTGCAAGATGGCCAAATTTGGCTAACTATCGAAAGCGCTGGCAATAGCGAATGTATAGAAGTGGAAATTGAAAAGCATTTATAACACTAAGGTGAGTTAACTCACCTTTCATCTAAATTATGTTTGAATGTAAGTACTAGTTTCTTAAATATCTCTTTTTCTTCATCGCTAACATCTTTAAGCATGTCAGAAAAAACGCGCTCTTCTATTTCTACGAATATATCAAGTGCGCGTTTTCCACTTTCCGTTAACGATAATATCTGGCTGCGTTTATCTTCTTCACTTTGTACTTTTTTTACTAAGTCGTTATCGACCAACTCTTTGATTAATCTGTTTATCTGCGCTTTATCTCTGCACAAAAAATCTGTCAGCTTTTGCCCCGTGCAGGCATCTATTTGACTGATAATTTTTAATGATTTCAACTGCATTGGTGCCAATGCTAAAGAAGTATCTTTAATCTCTAAGAAAATATTATTTCGAATAGTATTGAGCAAATTGAATAAGGCGTCATTGAATTTCATAGCGTACACGGAACCTATTTAGTTGACTTTATCAACTTAAATCATTAAAGTTGACATTGTCAACCAATTAAATGGGTAAAATCATCGTGAACCATATCAAGAAAATCTTAATGCTGCTGCCAGTAGCGTCGCTACTGATTGGAGTACTTACGGCCATAATGACATCTGTGAGTATTCTACCAGAACAAGCATTCATTCCAACGTGGTTAAGCGCGTTTAGGTTTGCATTCTTAGTCATGTTACCCATAGGCGGAATAATCTTTTATTTCGTTAATAAACTCGTGCAGCGTGTTTTCGCCTCATCCTCAGTGTTGCAGCGCAATTTAATTCACGGGTTTACAATGGCCTTTATCATGGAATCGATTCTAGCGTTGGTTACAACGTTTAGTAATCAAGGTTTCCCTTCACTTGAGCTATTCGCAAGAGAAGCAGCGTTAAGTTTATTTGCCGCATTACCTATTGGTATTGCAATGGCATGTTTAATGAGCTTTGTAGTTAAACCAAGACTAGAGGCGCATTTTTCCTCGGCTACTTAAATGCACTCCACTTTGATAAGTACAACTTATCTCCCATGTTAGATAGCATGCCCTTTGAAGCGCTGTTCTTACCAGTATCATCTGTTTCATTACTGTCAGCGCTTTCAACGTTAGCAATATTATCACCTTGTAAAGAATCTCGTTTGCTCGCGTAGTCAAAACTGCCTGCAAGCTTATCTTTTATTGCCATTAAATATGAAACCGCCCCACTTTTTTTCGTATTCACGCCACTAGCTCCTTGTCATTTAGTGTAGCTAGTGTCGCGATTAGTTCTTTACTAAACCAACGATTAAATCTAACTTATAAAATAAGCTGAACTTATATAATAGAAAATAATGGATAAGCGATTACGATGGCTGAATAACCTGCTTTGTTTTGAAGTCGCCGCAAGACATGAGAGTTATAGCAAGGCAGCAGAAGAGTTATATATTTCACAAGCGGCAGTTAGCCAACAGATGAGACAACTAGAAACCAATCTAGGCGTAAGCTTATTTCGTAGGCAATCACGAAAGATGATTTTAACTGGCCCGGGCAGAACACTTTATGCATCATGTGAAAAAGGATTTAGCGAAATCGTTAATGGGTTGAACCAAATACACGAAGAGCCTTTAGAGGGAAGCTTAACCGTTACATCTACTCAAGCTTTTTGTTCATTGTGGCTTATGCCTAATTTGTTCGAGTTTTTTAATGAGTTCCCCAATATTAATATCAATATTCAAGCATCTAATCGCATTGAAAGTTTACATAAAGGCGATATCGACGTAGCCATTCGTTTTTATACCTCAACCACCGCATCTCAGGATGAAGGCCTTATTACGCGAAAATTTGGTGAAAATGGCGTCGTACCTGCTTGTTCACCTGCCTTTCAAACTCAAAAGCAACTGCATACTGTTGAAGATATGCTAGGCACGCGCCTGCTAGCACTTGCTGGAGAAGAGAAAGCAAGTTGGGAGTCATACTTCGAACACAATAAAATAAATCTATCGAATAAAGTGTTGAGAAAAACAGTGGTATCGTCAAGCGATCTTGCACTTAGCGCTGCGCTGGCAGGACAAGGCGTCATGTTAGCCTCTGATGTTATGATTGGGCAGTATTTAAAATCAGGGCAATTGATAGTGCCCGTTGATACTCCTCATCCAGTACGCTGGAAATCTCACTTTGTTTATCTTAAAAACTCACCGAAGCAGCAACGTATCGCGCATTTTTGTGAATGGCTGACAGAAAAAATGGCAAGCCATGAAGCACTGCAAACGTAAAAAAAGGTTAAAACCGCGTTAGCCGACGTTGAAGGTTTTCGTTTTCCACTACCAGTTTTTCTTTTTGTTTTAGCAACTCAACAATCATCGCTACCGCTACCCAATCCAACTCTAATTGAGAGTACAGATTGATGGCTTTTTTTACCCACCGCACGCTATTTGTGTCAAATATCCAATTACTCGTACCGTCACCCGAGATAGGCTCAGCAATGCCATAATCAATAACTTCGATAATCATTTCTTGGTCTAGTCGTTCAACGTGGCAAAGTTCTTCAAATGATATTATTAGCAGTGAATTAGTCATTTTACTTACTCCAGTGCGCGCGAGGATCATCGTGCTCTAATTGCGCTAGTTGTTGCCACAAAGCCTTGTCTTCGTCAGTCGTTTTATCTGGAGCAACGATTTTTAAAACAGCAATCATATCACCAAGGCCCGTTTTCATTTTAAGCCCTTTACCCTTCACTCGCAGTTTTTGACCAGTTTGACTATTTGGCTTTATATTCAGATTAATCTTACCTGCCAAGGTAGGTACCTCAACTTTACATCCAAGTACGGCTTCCCACGGCAATATCGGCACTGTAATGACGAGGTTGTGTTCTTCTACATCGAACAGTGGATGCGGCACTAAACGAATGTGTAAATATAGATCGCCGTTTCTACCCTGCCCCTGCCCTTTGCCGCCTTGACCTTTTAGCCTGATCCGCTCTGAGTCAACCACGCCGGTAGGTATTTTAACTTTGAGAGTTTTATTGACGTGTTTAACCTCTCCATCTTCTAGCATTGGCATCGAAAACTGAATGGTTTTGGGCGCTTCTGAAAACAAATCTTCGAGGAATACTGGAACTTCAATCTCAGCATCTTGCCCGTGATTGTTAAACCCTGAAAAGTCGTCTGAATGATGGCTACGCGGCCCCTGGTTGAACCCACCGCCAAATACTGAATTAAAAAAGTCGGAAAAGTCGCCGCCGGTGTGAGCACCATTGAAATCATTGTTACTTTGCCAGCCTGGTGGCGGTTGAAAATTATCGTGTGGGGCAGCACCATATTTTTTCAATTCGTCATATTCAGCTCTGCGTTGTGGGTCTTTAAGTACCTCATAAGCTTCGACTAACTCTTTGAATTCTTCATCGGAATTACTGTCAGGTTGCATATCTGGGTGCAGCTTTAAAGCAAGCTTACGATATGCTTTTTTTATTTCTTTTAAATCAGCATCTTCTTTAACACCAAGGATTTGATAATAATCTTTAAATTCCATTCAATGATGCTCAGCGTAGTGACTATAGAATCTTTAATATAGCGGATACCTAAAAAGCGTAAATTGATATTGATCAAACATCAGAGTGACTGGTTATGAAGATGCTTTAACGATCAGTAGTTTCCTCTTCACATTAATTATCAAATAAAATTTGATAATCATTCAAATTAAACACTGTTTTTAACTTGGCAATTAACCTCTATTCTATACCCCTCGAAATAAACAACACCAAACCAGTGCAAATACACAGCAGACTTTAATGGTGTCATTTGGGCTTTTTGAATTATTACTCCATTACAGGAAAGACAATGAAACTATTTAAAGCATCTCTTATTACTGCTGCTATTGGCTTATCAAGTGTTGTAGGCGCGCTGGTAAATGCAGCAGAAGTGGGCCCGCTAGAGCCTGTTACTCAGTTTACTGAATATCGTGGTGGTGGTATTACTATTACGCCAAGTGGTCGTACTATTATCAGCATGCATCCGCTAGATAACCCTAAAGTGAAAGTGATTGAAGTGATGGCAAATGGCTCAAAGCAACCTTTCCCTACCACTGATTGGGCGGATGGCTCAGAAACTGGTGAAGTAGGACTAACATCTGTTATTGGCGTTCACAGCGATAGTCAAGGCGTAGTATGGATCCTTGATATGGGTAGCGAAACATCGCCAGCTCAAATAGTCGCGTGGGACAGCGTAAATCATAAGCTTCACACAACGATTACATTGGCAAAATCATCGCTTCAACCAAATTCATTCATCCAAGATTTCTCTATTGATGAAAAACACGGCAAAATTTATATTGCCGATATGACGTTCGGTAACTTTGCAGGGGCTACTAAGCCTGCCATTATCGTTGTCGACCTGAAATCTGGCAAGTCAAAGCGTGTACTGGAAAGTGCAGCACAATTAATGCCTGAAGACCAAGACATAGTGATTGAAGCTTCTTTATTGGCGTCGAAAACACCAGAAGGTGAAACTAACGCATTACGCTTTGGTTTAAACCCAATTGCCATTGATGATAAAAACGAGTGGTTATATTTTGGTGCATTTACTGGCACAAAAGTTTACAGAATTCCGACATCAGCCATTAGCAACACAAAAAACTCAGACAAAAAACTAGCACAAAGCATTGAAGTTTATGGCCCTAAAAACCCTAGCGATGGTATTGCTTATGCACCTGGCGGCGGCATTTTAGCCACAGATTTAGAGCATAATGCGGTGGGATTAACCACGAAGGGGAATTACGAAATACTGATTCAAGATAAACGTCTTTCATGGCCTGATAGCTTAGCGGTAAGCAACGGTTATATTTACGTAACCCAAGATCAACTGCATCAACATCCTGCATTTAGCCAAGGTTTAGGAAACGCTAAACCACCTTACACACTTTATCGTTTTAGCTACCAGCCTTAAAAACTATTTTGAATGGGTGCAATGCACCCATTTCACTCTCATTTTTTCATTTATTCTCTAATAACTCCCCCAAATGCCACACAGTTAAGGAACGTTTCATGAATACATTAACGATTGTTGCCAATATCACTGCAAAGAAAGACAACATTAATGTTGTAAAATCTGAGCTGATAAAACTTGTTGAAATGACTTTACCCGAAGAAGGCTGTATCACCTATGACCTTCACCAAGGCTTAGAAAACGAAGCGCATTTTATGGTTTACGAAATATGGGAAACCCGAGAACTGTGGCAAGCACATAATGAGAGTAAGCATTTAACGGCATTCGTTGCCGCGACAAAAGGTGCCTTTGAGCAATTTACCGTTGATGAAATGATGAAAGTAAATCAGGGTACGTTATGAAAAATTTAATCAAGATAGGTGTTACTAACCTATCGTTTCACCATGTAGCGGCGTCGCTAGTATCGAATGTGCTCAGCGATATGGGATTTGATGTACAAAGAATCTATTCTCCTCATGAAAGTAACTTTGAAAAGCTCAAATCTGGTGAAGTAGACCTACTCGCGTCTGCTTGGTTGCCGTCTAGTCATGGTGTATACAAGGCTAATGTTGAGGAAGTAATTTCACTAACAGAGCTCGGTTTGCATTATGAACCTTATGCCTTGTGGGGAGTGCCGGATTATATTCCTGAATCTGCAGTATCTGAAGTTGCGGATTTACTAAAACCTTCTGTCATTGAAAAAATGAACGCTAATATTCAGGGAATAAATCCTGGTGCGGGTATCACTCGGTTTTCAATTAAAATGATGGAAAAATATGGTCTAAATAACGCGGGTTATAAATTCCATACTGGCACTGAAGAGGACTGTTTTACTGCGTTTGAAAAACAGGTTGAAAGAGAAGATTGGTTTGTTGTTCCGCTTTGGAAGCCTCAGTTTTTGCACTTCAAACATAAGATTAGAGAAATTAAAGAGCCCAAAGGGCTATTAGGTGTTGTTGATCGTGCCGTGCTTTTAATTCGTGACGACAAAAAGCAGTTATTTACCAAAGCACAATTAAATGCGCTAAATGCTTTGCGTTTCAACAATGATGTTATTGCCCAGCTTGATTACCACGTATCTAGAAATAACAAAGCGTTAGACGATGTTACCAAGGATTGGTTGATTTCAAATAAAATTATTCCAGCCTAAGCAGCAGTGACATTTAAGCCCAGTTTAAGGCCTGATTTAATCATCAGGCCCTTCTAGGGTAAACACCAAGTGCCTGCGCATATCTTTCAAAATAACGCCTTTCTTGACCATTGCGGCGCTTAAGCGCTTTCGCCATTTTAATAATTCCGGTTCTGCAGCTGCTAGGGCTTGCTCATTTTCAAACTGAAAGCGCAGTAGTAAAGAGCTTGGGAATAGCTCGTATTTCATATCAAACCAGCATTGCAGCATGCCAGGAATTTCAGCGCGCCCTTGCGCTTCAAGCATGTTCGCAACGTCAAGGACAAGTGCTTGTTGTTTAATTTGCACTTTAGAAAGCTTTTTCATCTATGGGATCCATCTTAAGGTTTAGCGTTTACAGGCGCTAAACTTAAACAAAAATCGAATACTTCCGTTAATTATACTTTATTTTACTTACCAAAATTTGAGTATGCTTACCCATCTTCCGTTGGTTACCCTGATATTTCCAAGCACTGTTACAAGGATAAATGCTAAAAAGGCCGAACCTATTAGCATTGAAAATAAGTTTAAGTTTGCGTTTTCAGCACCAAACTTGTAACCAATTATGGTGTATTGGTATGCGGCGATGATCGTCATGGCAGCACCGAGAAATTCTGCACTACGCACCAACTGTCCCCTACCAATACTGAACTCTGAAGCGTTTAATGCATTGGTGATAGCTAGCGCATACCGATGCACTGCGTAAAACAGAATTGCAACCGAAAAGATCTTAAAATGACCAACCCACCCATCAGATATTATCCAAAAATCATATAGCCCATGCACTACGCAAGCTGCGAAAAATGCGAAGATGAAATAAACTAGCGCACCACTTTTGGCCTGATATTTAGCGTACATTAAACCGTAAGCAACAAAAGAAGTTAATGTCATATGAAGGACGGTAGCAGAAACAGATCGGCTCAAAACATTATCTAAGCCACCTTCATGGAAGTACATTATGTTTTCCATAAAAGCAAAGCTCAACCCGCAGACTGATGCGTATACTATGTAATCCATTGATTCGTTGATAATACTTTTGAATCTTAACAAGATTAGAAAGGGTATAATTTTTACGGCTTCCTCTATTACGCCGATAGCAAATATACAGTACAGCAGATCGTTAATGTAGTTTCCGTTGAGCTCCCATCCAAGCCAAACAAAATATAAATCGTATAAGGGTGTGGCTAACATAGAGAAACCACAACCTATCACCAGTGCAAAAAGGATATGCCTAATTTTTTCAGTTTCATAAACGTCTATCCACAACAAGAAAATCACCCAAACGATTAGAATTAATGCAGCCCCCACCACGCCTGATGTTGTGTAATCACCTAGTTTGAAGGCATGATGGCTGTATGTCTCAAAATCGCCCTGACCTAGCATGTGATGCCTTAGAAGCCTTTCAGAAACATACCCAATAACTTCTTCATTGCTTAATAACCTAGTTAATTTAGCGTCATTCTGAGTAGCCTTATAAACATTAGCTAAATTTGAATAGGCACCTGATATATTGGCGTTGGCGTCAAGCTCTCTTAAAAAGTATTTCTCTGCTTCAAGATAGCGCTCTTGCTCTAAATAAATGTAGCCTATGGAGTTATTCAAATAAGGTAACTCTGGATCCCTAACTAATTGATAGAAATCTAAGGCTCTATCCGAATTTCCATCCATGATTTCAATGTATCCCAAACCATAAAAACCAATATCAGATTTTTCCCTTCTAGCTGATTGAGATAAATCTTTGTAATTCTCTTTTATTGTTTTGTCATCCCGATACGAACTTCTACCCGTTTTTTCTGGGATATTGAAATGGCTACGAATTTTATCTCTGTGGAGCGCTATGTTTAATGGGTCCGAGAGCAACATCTCATCATAGATTCTTTCTGCCGTGGCATGATTACCAGACATGGCTGTATTTTCCGCTTTCTGCGCTAATGGAATGTCCTCACTGCTAAATAGAAAATTTACTATTAAGGCAGCAATCAGAAACGGCGTACCAAGCAGAACCAACCATATTTTACTCATCAAATTCCCTTTAATTTCTTATTATATTACGCTCAGCAACCCTAACACTTAGTCGTATGGCTGCAAAACAGGAATACACCAAACTATTTAACGTTTAAGTAGTTTGCTAAAAAATACTCTTATACCACTGAATATAATAGCTTTCCCACCCCGTAAGTTTGACTTCATGAAGTATTTTCAAACCGTTAAGTTTCCGTAAGTTCTTTTTCTTGGTAACCGGCAATACTCATTCCAACACCAATCGCTTTAAAAGCGCGGGTTGATGTCGCGACAAGAAGGATTGGTCTTTTCCACCCTACTTTAAGGAATGAACATGAAACCGTTAATGCTAGGTTGTTGCGCAATAATCTTGGTATTTTCTACCTGGGTAAGCGCAGTTACACATACAGATAATCACTATGCTGCCAATAAAAGCAATGGCTATGTTGCCTATATGAGTGAGCCAGAAACTCTGGTTATAGAGATGGGAACCAGTACGTCTAAACGTGAAGTTCACCTTCCTCGTGTTCAGCAAGCTAGTGAGTTTAGTTGGTCGAATGACAATCGCTATCTTACCTTTACGACGCATAACCAGCACCTGTGGTTATATGATACACAGCTTGCCACGCTCCGCCTTATTGAGTCGATGCCAAGTACAGCATCAAAAAGCAAATACTCCCCCCAATGGTCAAACGCAGGAAATTGGTTGTTGTTTATATCGCACAACCAAACAGAAACTCGCCCTCGCGTTTATTCACCGTTACATAAACACAGCTATGCCTTGCCCATGTCAGCCGATGATTTCACCCATATTGCGTGGGCCAATCACAAAAACGAAATAACCTTATTAGATTTCGTTGGGAAGCGTGAACGACTTACCTCATTTAAGTTGTTTGGCATCACACTTACCGCCACTGATGATCGCAGTTTAATGGCCTTAAAAAATTAACTTAGACCCTAAATTTACTATCGAAATTTATAGAAAAAGGAAACGATAATGAAAAACGTCATTAGAAAAGCAGCCTTTAGCCTAGTCCCTGCAGTACTCTTATTCACTGCCGTTCAGGCAGCAAATTTCAACGAATTGAACAAAGTGGGTGTGGTGAGTAACAATCTAGATGCGCCGCAGCAAATGGTTATTTATAACAGCGATGAAACTAAGTGCTTGTCGACTTACGGCCATAATCGTAAGGGCACCAATGTGTTAACTTATGAAAACTGCCGCATAGATAGTTACGATACTTGGACAATAACAAGCTCTGGCAAGATTAAAAATCAACGTAGTGGAAAATGCCTAACATCACCGCAAGGCAGAAGTACCCTAACGCTTGCCCGATGTAATACGTCTATTAAACGCGGTTACACCGCCTACGACTTCGTTATTCTGAATCACTTAGACGTTCCCACAAACAATAGCATCGAAGTAGCCCAACTGGATTAATCATGGCGTATTGGCTTCTGCCGCAGAGTTTTTTGCGGCAGGGCTCAACCTACTTAAAACCTTAGAATCGATGAATAGTCTTGCAAACTCACCCGCTCGGTTTAGACTTATACATGGCAAATTGATGACCCAAAAAGAAGAACCATCAAGGGGTTGGAGTTCAGTCTGTCTTGGATATGGGATATCTGTAGACATGAGCGAAACCTTTCAACTTGGTGACTGGGAAGTCAACACATCGCTGAACTCCCTGTCTCGTAACAACACATCTGTTCACCTTGAACCTAAGATGATGGACGTGCTTGCCTACCTGTCAGCCCACGCAGGCGAGGTGATAAGTACCGAACAACTGCTTATAGAATTTTGGCAAGGTACGTTTTATGGCGATGCTCCAGTACAAAAATGTATTGCCATGTTGCGTAAGAAGCTGGGCGATAATTCAAGGCAACCTTCATACATAGAAACCGTTCAGCGCCGTGGCTATCGCATTATTGCGAATGTGGTGCAATTAGACGAGCGTCAGCGGTGGGGCAACCTTCAAAAACTCACTCAGTGGAACCAAGGCTCACCCTACCTAGGATTACAAACTTTCCAGCCTCAGCATGCGGCTATTTTCTTTGGTAGAAACAAAGCGATTGCTGAAGTGGTTCATCACCTTAACCAAGCGATGGATGATGACTTTAGTTTCTTGTTATTAATGGGGAAAAGCGGTAGCGGTAAATCATCATTGCTGCGTGCTGGCGTTATCCCCTTTATTACCCGAAGTGAAGGTTTAGCGGGTATAAAAGTGCAGCACTACACGGTTATCACCCCTACCCGCGGCAAAGCCAGTAGTATATTCAGGCAGCTGTTAGGGGCCCTTAACGATATGGGCATGTTGGTTGATACTTGGAATTTAGACGCCCATGCCTATGACCTAAGCCAACACCCGTCTCACTTAAAAGCATTGCTTAAAAAAAGTGATAGCAATTCTGAATTAAATGACAGTGCGCCATCAAGGGACTCAGTAGCGCGCCCTAACAATCTAATTGTTATCGATCAATTTGAGCAAGTGCTACAAGACGCAAACTTATCAAAAGATGACGCGGCTAGCTTAATTAGCTTTTTAACCGTGCTGGTAAAAACCCAACGCCTTATTTTAATTGTGTCGTTACGAAACGACTTTTATGCCAACAGCATGGAATTAGAGGGGTTCGCACGGCTTAAAGACGAAGGCCAGCAATACGATCTTCAACCTCCAAATGCTACAGATATTGCCCGTATGATACGCCTGCCGGCACTTTCCGCAGGGCTTAGCTTTGAAGAAAACTTACAAACGGGAGAAAAGCTTGACGAGGTATTGCTAGAAGCGGCGATTGGGCACCCCGATGCACTGCCCTTAATGGAGTTCACCCTAGACTTGCTTTACCAGCGCCGCGACAAAGAAAACACGCTGCTGTTTTCTGCCTTTGCCGACATTGGCGGCTTAGAAGGCGCAATAGCGCAACAAGCCGAAAGTACTTACCAAGGTATGAGCGACACAGCTAAAGCGAGTTGGAAGAGCGTAATACACGAGTTGGTAACCGTTAACGATATTAATCAAACCGGCTTAATTGCTAGAAAAGTACCGTTTGAGCAATTCAGTGATGAGAACGACTTAGCCTTTATTCAGCAGTTTATTGATGCTCGATTATTTGTTACCGAATCTGACATTGCAGCCAATGAATATACTTCTAATACTCCGCCCTTTGATGTGAAAAGCAATAGGCGCGTTTGTGTAGCCCATGAGGCCTTGTTAAAACACTGGGATCGCATTACCGACTGGGCACAAAAAAACCGTGCGGCATTACTAAAGAGAACGGAGCTCAATACCGATTGCAGTCGCTGGTTAAATGCGGGCCAACCTCAAGACATGTTGCTGCCCTCAGGCAGAAAGTTAGACGACGCTCGCTGGATGGCAAAACAACCCCACTTGCACTTAACACCGCAGGAAACCCTATTCATTCGTCTGTCTGAAGGCCAGCATAAAAAAACGCAGCGCTATAAAACCACGGCCATCGCCGCGCTAGCGATATTGGCTGTGGCCACAACGGGCCTGGCCATTTATAGCAATAATCAAACTCAGCTAGCCGTTGAACAAAGTCACCACGCACAGGTACTTCGAGACAAAGCGGAAAGCTTAGTTGATTACATGCTGGGCGACTTACGCAGTCAGTTAGAGCCCATAGGAAAGCTAGATGTACTCGAAGGCGTTGGACAAAAAACCTTAGATTATTACGCAGGTATTGAAACTGGTGATGGGCTAAGGCAAGCCAATTCGTTGAAGCTTTTAGCCGAAATAAACATTAACCGAGGAGAGTTTGAAGATGCCAGCGAGCAGTTGTCTCAAGCGTTAAATATTTTAAATAAACAGGACACTGCGCCACTAAAAGCTTCTTATGGCTTGTCGAAAGAAACGTCACTAGAGGGCATAGCTGCAGCAAATGCGACTTCACAAGGTACAGCACAAACTAGTGAGCAAGTGCTGTTCTTAAAAGGAAATATTCATTATTGGATTGGCGTCATCGCCTACTTTAAACAAAACTATACCACTACCATTGAAGAATGGACGAAGTACCTTAACTACTCACAACAGCTGTTAGTGCTTGATGAGCTAAATCCCAAATGGATGCTGGAAGTGAGCTCTGCTCAACACAATATTGGTAGTTTAGCGCTTCGTATTTCCCAGTACCAAAAAGCCAGCCAAAGCTTCCGTGATTCCATTGCGTTAAAACGCAAAATGCTAATGTCGCAACCTAACCATAGTGAAGTTCAAACTTCGCTGCGAGGTTCTTTATTAGGGCTAGTGGCTGTCGCCTTTCAAACTTTTGAATTTAGAGAAGCTAAGCAAGTGGCACAAGAAGCCTATACCCTTGCGGGTAAGTTGCTACTAGAAAACCCTGACGACTACAACATTGTCTATCAAACCTTGTCATCTGCTAATTTGCTGATACAAGCTCAAATGTCCATTGGCAACACGTCAGGAGCTGAAAAAACAATAGCCGACGGTGTAGTACTGGCACAAAAACTGGCTAAACAAGAACCTGAAAATGAAGCCTGGATGACCAAAGTTGCTACATTAATGTTCTTCTATTGGGATTATCATTTACTCTTCGACACACAAGAAAAGAAACCTGACCCAGAACTGCTCAACCTCACTTATGCTGCATTTAACAAAACCAAAAATCTACCTATAAAACAGAAAATTTACAGTGTGAAATTGGGGTTCGAAAACCGTGAAAACTCACAGGTAATACTAGATATTGCTAAGCCATCTTTAGATTTCAATAGTGAGTCTACCCCACGCCTACTTTGGGAATTGCATTTAAAATGCAGAAATCACTCCTGCACTCTTGGTGAGGATACCGGAAAAGATGTAGACAGAGGAGAACGTGAAAGCTTAGCCCTCGCACATCTCACATCAGCGAACACTGACAAACTATCGAAAGATATGAATGCTTCACTAACTGAATTCTATTTTTTACTTGTGTCATCTAAGCGAAGTGCGGCTAAAGATGTGCTGCTAGGTCTGCAAAAAAAAGGGTACTTACATCCTCAGTTATCAGACGCCGTTAATCGCGCTAAAGACGACATTTAAACCCTGAAAGGAGCTTCAGATGGACCATCATAAAAAGCATTGCCATAAAACTGTTCATAGCTACACCTTAAATTTATCGGTTTTTACTGACAACTTACTAGGGCAATCGTTGAAAGGAGGCGAAGGCACTGAAGAAGGTGAAACCTACTTCTTCAAGTATGAGGGTAAAGATTTTTTAAACGGAATATTATCAATACCCCAAAGCAATTTTGCTGAAGCGGACGTGAAGATCATTTTAGAACTGAATCAATCCGCACCAGCACACAAGCAGGAAAAGACAGGCTATAAATTTGCTTGGATCCATGTACGCCGAGCGGGTGATGAAGAAGAATATATTGGACGGGGTCAGAGGTTCGAAATGGAAAGTTGGCAGAATGACAGAGTGTCATTTTTCTTAACCGATAAAATGCAATACAAAAAGGGGAAGCGCTGGGTAAGCATAAACACCTGTGAGTTGGCGCTAGATGTTTGGGTACAGCACACCTACCGTTCACAACTAACTGGGGAATTTATTGTAGATAAGATTAACTGCGACCCACAAATTGAAATTCAACCATCAATCAAGCCGGTTAGTTAGTTAAAAAGTAAGTAGGTACATACAATACTCTTTACACTTTGAGGATTATTTAGGCTAGACTGGAAATATCAAATATTAGTTATATAAGCTAGCAGCATAATCTGGTTTAGCGCTAATAGATGAATGCAACATTTTAACTAACCTTAACACTTGCACTAAATTCGGCAAAAGGAGTTTCACCATGAAAAACAAAGCAATTGCGTTAGCATTATTACTCACTATTGTAGGCTGTTCTGAGTCAAACGAAGAATCAGCAGCAGAAGCCAAAAAAGAAGCCATGATGGAAATGGAGAAGGCTGGCGACGCGACAGCTGAAGGCTACGAAGAAGCAAAAGAAAAAACAGTTGATGCTTGGGACGAGACTAAAGATTCAGCATCAAGTGCTTATGAAGACGGCAAAGATATGGCTTCAGATGCCTATGAAGACGGCAAAGACATGGCCTCTGATGCGTATGAAGATGGTAAAGAAAAAGGTGCTGATATGATGGACGCTGGCGCTGAAAAAGTACGTGAAGCCTGTATTGCAATGAAGAAAAAAATGGGTGGTGACGTAAGCGAGTGTGATAGTAAAGACTAACTTTACGCCCTCCAATATTATGTGTTTGGTACGTTTGTTACCAAACACATAATGCTTTGCCGCTCACTGTGTTAATGACTCAATCAATTCGCCAAGCAATTTTATGCTTTGGGTACGAACCTCCTGCGTACCGTCAATAAAGTTGAAGCGTAAGCAATTTCGATACTTCCCTGTCGCTGAAAACAGCTGCCCCGGCGCAATATAAATACCATATTCTTTGGCTTTATCTGCCAGTTTAACCGCGTCATATTTCGCATTTAGTTCAACCCAAAGTACGTAGCCACCTTGTGGGTAACTCACGCACGTATCGTATGGAAAATAGCGCTTAATATCAGAGCGAAGCGCATCTCTTGCACTTAAATAATAGTGTCGCATTGCCCGTATGTGTTTATCGTAACCGCCTTGTTCAATGTAGCTTGCTATAGCTAACTGAGGCAATGTGGGACACATGGAACTGCTAACATACTTTGCATGAAGTACTTTGTTCCTGAAACTTCCGGGTGCTATCCACCCTACCCTAAACCCTGGTGCCAAGGTTTTCGAAAATGACGAACACAGCAATACTCGGCCATCCTCATCAAACGATTTAACCGTTCTTGGCCGCGGATACGAATAGGCAATGTCGCCGTAAATATCATCCTCAATAATGGCAACATCGTATTCTCTAGCCATATCGTAAAGCGCTTTTTTCTTATCATCGGGCATAACAAAGCCCTGAGGATTATTGACGGTTGGGGCGACAAGAATGGCCTTCACTGGCCATTGATCAAGCGCCAGCTTTAGGGCATCTAAACTCAAGCCAGTTTCAGAGTCGGTAGGTATTTCTAGTGCTTTTAAATTCGCGCCTTTTATCGCTTGCATGGCACCATAAAAACCCGGAGATTCAACCACAATCACATCACCCGCATTGGCCACCGCACGAAGACATACTGATAACGCTTCTTGGCAACCTGAAGTAACAATAAATTCATCCGACTGCAGCCTACAACCCGAGGCAGCGGTAAGACGGCTAAGCTGCTTTCTTAGGTTATGATCGCCTTTAACATCGCCATACACCATGCCATCAAGCGGCCGATTTTTCGTTAACTCATGCAAGCGTTTTGTGAGTGGCTTTAGTGTTTTAGCGGTCATGTTGGGCATGGCGTGCTGAAATTGGCACCGTGTTTCAATACCGTTGTCTTTGTTAAAGGTATTCAGCAACATGTTGAGTACATCTTCCCACTGAGACACATCCATAGGCCGTTGCGGCGGCTTGGTCATTTTAGGCGTGTTATTCAATGTGGTATTTGACGAAACGAAATAGCCTGATTTAGGCTTCGCTTCAACGTACATCTGAGACTCTAAAACCCGATAGGCCTCTTGTACTGTAGCAATACTAACGTGATGCTCTTTAGACAGTTGCCTTACCGAGGGAAGTTTATCTCCTTCCTCAAATAACCCACGATCTATTTGCGCTTTCAGTTCACAGGCAAGCGACTCATACAGTGTCATTTAAATTTCCCAATATAGACAATAATCATACAAATAAGAATCATACAGACGACAACCATACAGATAACTATACCTTAACTTACGGTAAGAATTTACCATACAGTTCTATTGGTATTTGAGCATACAGTCCTCTTTCCCATCCATCTGTATGGCTTATTTTTAGCACCTTTGGCTCTGATGCATACACATTTTTAAATGTACTATTTTGTGGCGTTACTAAATAACGCCCATATATGTGCAGCTCAACTGTCGCTTATTGGTTTGAATAGAACATTAAAGGAAAGGAAAACCATGGAAACTTCGTTACTTTTTGCACTCGCTACCTTTGCTTTTGTTAGCACAGTAACGCCAGGCCCCAACAACTTAATGCTATTAGCATCTGGAGCACAGTATGGCTACAAGAAGTCGATTCCACACATGTTGGGCATAGTTATAGGCGTTGCAGGGCTTATGGTTAGTACGCTTTTAGGCGTAGGTGCACTTTTCACTTTGTTTCCCGCCTTATATACCGTGTTAAAAGTATTGGGTATTGCGTACTTATTGTGGCTGGCGATTAAAATTGCGACCGCCCCTATTGATGAAATTGAAATAAAGAAAACCACCCGCCAGGGGCCTCTTAAGTGGTGGGAGGGCGCACTATTTCAATTAATTAACCCTAAAGCGTGGATGATGGCACTGGCAAGTGTAGGTACGTTCACGATTCCTGGTGAACACTACGTGGAATCTGGCCTTGCCATTGTTATCGCTTTCGCGCTAATTGGGTTTCCGTGCATTTCTATATGGGCTGCCGTGGGCGCAAAAATCAAAATTTGGCTTAGTTCGCCCATGCGCAGAAAGCGTTTTAACTTCACGATGGCCGCAGCCACTGCTGCAACCTTGTTTTTGATTGTATAAGGGAAAGGCTGGGTAGTTCGTGCATCGCAACGGATAATTAGCGAAAGTCGTTCTACCCATCAAATTTAAACATGTGCTCGCCGACTTATCTGTACGGATTTTCGCCCATAGCAACCGCAACACAAAACAAACGTAAATCTAATTCTAACTGGTGGTAATCCGGCTCCATATAACAACAAAGTTGATAAAAGCCCTTGTTATGATCTTTTTCTTTGAAATGAGCAAGTTCATGTACCACAAGCGCCTTTAATAATGGTTCGGGGGCGTGCAATAAGTCGCTGTTAATGGCTAAGTCATGTTTACGTGTTTTACCTTGCATGCGATAGGTATGCGTACCTAAGGCATTAGTAACCATATCACCTTGCTTTTTAAATGCCGCTCGGCCAAAGGGGGGCGCATTTTTTACGTAACGCTTTTTTAAGGCGGTTGCATAACTATAAAGTAATTTATCGGTCGTTATAGTATGCGCATTGGGGTATTTTTTAACGAGGTAATTACTTAACTTATTGTCGGCTATTAGTTGAAGTGCTTGCGCAACAACAGTCTGGGGGTAGCCATTGAAATATCGTGCGTATTCACTCACTTCACTTTCTCCTTAGTACACACAATTATAAAGGAATCCCTATCAAGCGCCTATCGAATCCCTACATTAATTTAAAGTTCCTATGTAGTCAGGTCTATCCTGATGTGGCAGTATTTAGTTAATTCGAAGGCCTGCGCTTTGTTGGCCGACTAGATAAGGGAAATCTATGCTGATGAACGCGCGTAAATGTACTGGTGTTGCTCTTGCAGTAACTGTTGCCATGTTAAGTGGCTGTGGCGGCGGAGGGGGTGGCGGCAACACCGTCACACCCGTAACACCTACACCACCGGTAAGCAACGGGCCGTCTTGGGAGCCTGGTGTTTATGAATCACAGTCAACGTTCATCGCAAAGTGTGAAACACCTAGAACAGGCACAGATCCTTTTACGGGTAGTGCTTACCCTGATTCACAAGGCTCAGCATTAGAAGAAAAACTATGGTTGCGTTCATGGACCAACGACACCTACCTTTGGTACGACGAAGTTGATGACAACAACCCTGATAACTTTTCGGTATTGGGTTACTTCGATCAATTAAAAACCAACGAATTAACCCCTAGCGGAACTGCAAAAGATAACTTTCACTTTTCTCAGGATACCGCTGAATACAATGAACTCACACAAACCGGTGTTTCTTCTGGCTACGGCTTCGACTGGGAGTTTGTTGCTAACACTTCGCCCCGTGAGCTTGTGGTTCGATTTACTGAACCGGACTCTCCTGCAGCGCTAGCCAATGTTCCTCGCGGCGCTTCATTGATTACAATTAATGGTATCGATTTCGTTAACGACAACAGCCAAAGCGGTGTAGATGCCATTAACGAAGCACTGTTTCCCGACAACGCAGGCACTGAAACCAGCTTCGAATTCGAACTTATTGATGGTAGCCCACTGGTGGTAGATATCACATCCGCTGATATAAATGTAACGCCAGTGCAAAACGTAAGCGTGCTAAATCTTGATACTAGCAAAACCGGCTACTTTCAGTTCAATACCTTTATTCGCACGGCCCAAGATGATCTTATCGATGCGTTTGATTTATTTGTAGAAGAGAACATAACCGAATTGGTTATAGACTTGCGCTACAACGGTGGCGGCTTGTTAGCACTGGCTTCTCAGGTTTCCTATATGGTCGCGGGGCCAAGCCAAACCAATAACGCTATTTTCGAAACCACCCGCTTTAATGATAAGAGCACAACAACGAACCCAGTAACCGGAGCGGCACTCCAAGCCACGCCGTTTTACAGTAATGAGATTGACTATAATGCTGGCGTATTAACCAGTACCTTGTTACCTAGCTTGTCGCTAACTCGCGTATACGTGATCACCACAGACTCAACATGCTCCGCCAGTGAGGCGGTAATGAATGGATTACGGGGTATAGATGTAGATGTGATTCAAATAGGCTCTACTACCTGTGGCAAACCCTATGGTTTTTACCCTACCGACAACTGCGGCGAAACCTATTTTACTATTCAATTCCAAGGCGTGAATAATAAAGGGTTTGGTGATTATGCCGACGGCTTTATGCCAACAGATTCACCCAACTTCGACTTTGAACTACCAGGTTGTGCTGTAGAGGACGACTTTACAACAGCACTAGGTAATCCCGAAGAAGGTATGTTGGCAGCAGCGATAGGATATTCTGCGACAGGAAATTGCCCAGTAGTGACTTCAGTAGAAGACTTAGCCGATGCATCGACCAGAAAAGAAAATACGGCGAGTGCTTCGGAAAATGCTCAAGCTCAAGGAAGCACTTTGCTAGCCATCGATAATCCCAACACACAAAGAGAAACGTTAATTTTACACAATAAAATTAACGAACCTGTTATTGAGGAGCGCAAATAATGGCGCTTAATAAGCCCCTCATTATTAACGCTGTAATAGGTTTAGTTGCCATTCCACTTGCCTTCGCAAGTGGTTGCGCAACCACCGCGCCCAACCAAGAAAGCGACTTGGTTGAAGCTTATGCTAGCAACTTGAACTTAGCGCAAAAACAGCAAATTGAGAGTAAAATAAGCAGTTGGTTTGGCGGGGTAAAAATTACCCTTGCCGACGATGTATTTTCTGAGTCTTCGCAGGTCAGCATTGAGCGCAAAGCGCATATGGATGAGCGAAGATTGCCTATTGAAGGAAGGCACAACAACCCTGCGTTTACGTTTACTTTGCTGACCGATGGTAAGCACTGCATTTTACGCAACAATCAAACCGGTGAAACCGAAATGCTTTCTGGTGTGACTTGCAAATAAAAAAGGCAAAGATGGGTTCAGAGTACTTTTCAAGCAAAGCAATAACGTACTCTGACACCATTAATTTAGATTCTTACTAACCGCAGCACTTCTTATACTTTTTACCGCTACCGCAAATACACGGGTCGTTACGAGCAGGGACTTTCTCTACGGTTACAGTCCCCTTTTTATTCAGCAACACTGTTAATTCTTGTATAGACTCTACCGCGCCTTCCTTTGTATCAACGGTAATATCTGCATACAAACCAGCTTCCGCCACTAATGCATCTACTTCTTGTTTTCTAGCTTCATTGGTTACCATTAATTTAAGCGGGTATTTTTTACTGCCTGCAATACGGCTAGCGTTTCTTTCATAACCGTATGTTAGGGTCGTTTGACGGGCGTCTTTACGACCTTTAAAAAAAAATTTATCTGACATTTGGTGTTCCAAATATGTAAAAGTAGAAGGTGGGTATTATCTTTAAATCACCACAAAAATTAGCTAACCAACCTAAATCTTAGATAAGAAATATCAAAACACAGTGATTCTTACCAAACATTTCAATTAATGAACTATTGGCTATCTATTTTCAATCCATGCTGGGCAATAAAAACAGAGAGGAAAGCTTGGCTTACAGGCGTTGCTTATCTGAGGTTCAGGTTAAATAACACACCATAATGATTACGTGATGATCTGCTTATGCCTATTCTACTACAAGTGCAAAGCACACACACAATCTACCTGCGATTAACGTAGCCTTTATAGCAAAACACAAGCGAGCAGGAACGCTATGGACAGGAAGATATGAAAGGACGATATGGAAAGAAACGCTACATGAAGGCAGCTCGTCAAGCCACGGCGCTATCGAATGAAACGCAAATTTCATCTAAACCGCTCTGGCTAATGTACTCAGCTGATGTATTCGGTTAATGTGCTTAGTTACTATATTCTGACCCCATTAATTCTGGAAATGAGACTACAAAATGCAACCACACGACCACTCACCGCTAGATGACTTTGTTGAATATCCAGAAAATGAAATGGTATCGCGCAGCGCTGACTTCTTGCAAACCATGCAACGTCGCCACAGCATTCGCCATTTTAGCGACAGGCCTGTAGACAAAAAGGTTATCGAAAATTGCCTACTAACGGCTGGCACTGCACCAAGCGGTGCTAACCACCAGCCTTGGCATTTTACGGCAATTAACTCTTCTTCCGTGAAACAGCAAGTAAGGGAGCAAGCTGAAGCCCATGAGCGTGGGTTTTATGAAGGGCGTGCTACAGAGCAGTGGCTACAAGATCTTAAACCGTTAGGTACAGACTCAAGTAAACCCTATTTGGAATTGGCACCTTGGCTTATTGCCGTATTTAGCCAGAAGTCTGGTGAAACAGAAAGCGGAGACAAGCGTCAGAATTACTACGTTCATGAATCGGTAGGCATTGCGGTTGGAATGCTGATCACTGCCCTACACAATGCGGGTTTGGCTACGTTAACTCATACCCCAAAGCCCATGAACTTTTTAACGCAAGTGTGTAACAGGCCAGAAAATGAAAGGGCTTATATGCTAATTATTGCTGGCTATCCCGCAGCCGAAGCCACCGTGCCAGCTCATGCCAAGCAGAAAAAATCACTTAACGAAATAGCCAGTTTTCTTTAATAAAATGGGGGCAGAGTACTTTTTGGATTAATTAACTCTGACCCCGTTATTTATTTACTTATTAGGAACAATAAGGTATTTCTCGCCGGTTTTCTTAGCGTTGTATAGCGCTACATTTTCAGGCTGCAGCGCTTCTTCAAGGGTTAACTCTTTGGTGTATGAAGACGCAAAGGTAGTGTTAATTTCAGCAGCAACTTTCTGATAAAGTGCACCAACACGCTTTTTATCTAGCTTGCCTAAGAAGCGCATTAGCAACCAGCCACCAATTCCCCATGTCATACCAAATGCGCGATTTAGCGTAGTTGGAGAGAAGTCTAAGCCGCCGTAGATATACACTTGCTTGTTGCTGTCTGAACCATAGGTATTGAAGCCTTTAGCATCTTTACTGCCAGACGCTTCCATCATGGTAAGAATATCGCTGACTAACTCGCCGCCGCCAATGGCGTCAAACGCCAACGTAGCGCCCGTCTCATCGATAGCTTGATAAAGCTCTGCTTTGAAATTCTGGCTGGTAGAATCAAGCACAATTTTAGCGCCTAAACCTTTAAGAATATCGACCTGTTGCTGACTACGCACAATGTTAACCAAATCTACGCCTTCTTCTAAGCAGATTTTGTTTAGCATTTGGCCCAAGTTAGATGCCGCTGCGGTATGAACTAAGGCTTTGTGCCCTTCCATACGCATGGTTTCTACCATACCCAATGCTGTCAACGGGTTTACAAACGAAGACGCTGCTTGCTGCGCCGTTGTGCTGTCCATATGTGGCAAACATGCTTGAGCTGGAACGCACGCATACTCGGTGTACGCAGCGCCAGTAAGAATAGAAACCGTTTTACCCATCAACGCCTGAGCTTCAGGGCTATCGCCTGCCCCAACAACCGTTCCCGCACCTTCGTTACCAATAGGTAAAGTTTGATCGAGGCGCGACTTAATGCGCATCAACATTGAATTATGCACCGGTGCAACCAACGCATTTTTGCTGGCATCAAAGCTGGCTTTATCGAGGCTGGCAGGGCCAAACATGGGCCACATATCAGAAGGGTTGATAGGTGAAGCTTCCATACGAACAATAACTTCATGAGGCTTAGGCTCAGGAACGTCTACCTCTTTGATAGAAACCTCTAGTTCGCCTTCTGATTTGATAAGAGTAAACAGCTGTTTTGATTTATTCATTTTGGTTGTCTCGCTATGTTAATCAAACTCAATGTGTGAGCTAAACTAACATGACACCACTATCAGTAATATTTATATTGGTAATATATATAGGTGCAGATGAGTTATAGAAAAATAAAAAAAGGGGTAGAGTACATTTTACGTAAAACGTACTTTGCCCCTATTATTTGTGATTAGTTAGCCACACTGCTTACGCTACTCGAGGGCCATAGTAATTCGACGTGAGCCCCACCCGTCGATTTATTTGAGAGTTTCAGTTTACCGCCATGCTTACTTAAAACCGATTCAACGAAGGTCAAACCAATACCAGCGCCATTGGTTTTGGTGGTGAAAAGCGGGGTAATGGCGTTCTCTATGTTTGAAAAGCCCGTGCCATTGTCAGAGACAATAAGATGTTGTTGGGTGTCTTTTATATAAAATTGAATCTCTATGTTAACCCCTTTTCCATCAACGGATTCAACGGCATTTTTAATCAAATTAATAAGCACCTGAGCCAGTAACTGAGGATCACCGTAACCGCTTTTTTGCCCCACAAAGTTCAGCGTATCATTGCTGCCTAACAATACTTTGGTTTGCTCAATCAAGAGCGCTAAATCGAAGTATTCATAACTTGGTTCTGGAATTTTTGCCACCTCAGCAAACCGCTCTACGAAGTTAAGTAGACCGTCAGAGCGTGTCTTAACCCTTGTAAGCACTTTACGTACCTGCTCTGTATCCCATTGCTGCATAGAAAGAATGGTTTCGGCCATTGACGACATGGGCGTAAGGGTATTTCGTAACTCGTGACTAAGCACTCTAACAAGGTTTTTCTGGACGGCTTGCTCGCTTTGCTTTAATTCGGAATCGATATTCACAGCAGTAAACAAATGTGCAGATTGTTGCAGGTAGTTAAGCGCACTAGACTGAGAGCGCCAACTTTTTGAAAGTGATGGATGATGGATTTTTTCATTCTTTACAGCGAAACCCAACTGAGAGGCATTCATGCCTTGCAGCAAACTTATCTCACTAATGGCATAGGCTTCTCGGTTTGCATAAATTAACGTGAAATCATCGTCAAAAACAATAATGGCAATGGGAATATCTTCAAACAATTGCGCTAATAATACAGTGAGCATCTGCGTTGAAGCTGTGTTTGATGAGTGTGTTGATTGTAGTCGTTTAATTTCACGAACCAAGTCGCTAATAAGCACTGAGTTGCCACGCTGAGATAAGCTTACTCCCGACTCTCCCATGTTAATGCTTTGCACATAAGCCGTTACCCGCATGATGGATGAACGCCAAAAATCCCATGCTCGCCACGCTGCCCAACATAGCGGATAAGATAGAAAAAAAAGAAGTGTGAATATAGCCAGTAAGGACCAGTTTAATGTGAGTCCAATAAAGGCCGCTAAACCAAGAAAAATAACAACTACGCCAGCCAGTCCGGCTTTAACCTTGAACTCTACCGAATAACTTCCATTATTCAATCTCAAAGTCCTCTTTGTTCAGCTGGTATTTTTCCAACCTTCTGTACAAGGCGTTACGAGAGATCCCCAATGCAGAAGCAGCTTTACTCATATGACCCTGATATTTTTTTAGCGCGTGAATGATCATATCAAATTCAACATCATCTAGTGAACGCAAGACGCCTTCATCCATCTCTTCTTGGGGCGCTTTTTTATCCGTCAACATGATATGCGATGGCTCTATAACGTTTTCCCGGCAAAGAATGACAGCACGCTCAATAACGTGACTGAGTTCACGCACGTTCCCAGGCCAACTATAATCATTTAGAAGTCTCACCACCTCGTTATTCAGTTTTAAGTTTTTTTTCTTATATTTAACTGAAAATTTATCAATGAGATTTTTTGCCAATAGAACAATATCTTCTTGTCTTTCTCGTAAAGGTGGTAGCGACAGTACAAACGTATTTAGGCGGAACATGAGGTCACGTCGAAACGCGCCACTATCCACCATGTCATTTAGGTTCGCGTTTGTTGCACTTATTATTCTGACATCTGCACTGTACGTTACACTTGAACCCACTGGTTCAAATTCGTTGCTTTCCAGCACTCGAAGCAGCTTTGGTTGAACTGCGTTAGGCAACGCGCCAATTTCATCGAAAAATAACGTGCCGTTTTGCGCTAATTCAAAGCGCCCTTTGCGGGCTTCCTTGGCATCTGTAAAGGCGCCTTTAACATGTCCAAAAAGCTCACTTTCAAAGAGGCTTTCGGGTATAGCCCCCATATTAACAGACACTAAAGGTGCGGAATGTCGACGTGATAAATGATGAATACGCTCAGCAAGCAGCGACTTACCCGTCCCGTTTTCGCCTAAAATAAGCACACTAGCTTGCGTATCAGCAACTTGCTCAATCATGGCTTCCAGTGCTTGCATAGCGGGTGACTGTGCAATCCACGCACTTATTTTTGTGGCCCCTTTCACGGGAGTATTACGCGCTCTTTTTTGGGGAGATTGTGGATTAGCAAATACGTGTTTGTTGACCAATTCAATCAACTTTTGGTTATCCCAAGGCTTTTCTACAAAATCAGCCGCACCTAACTGCATACCTTTCACCGCAAGCTCAATATTTCCCCATGCCGTCATTAGTACGGTTGCTATGTTTTGCTGTGTTAAAAGCTCAAGGACTTCAAGCCCTTCTCCACCACTGGTGGTATCTCTGCGGAAGTTCATATCAAGCAGCACGAGATTAGGAGTCTGCTGCGCAAGAATGCGAGCCAACTGTTTTGGGTCGTTAGCCTCTAAAACTTGATACCCTTCGTTCGATAGCAGCATTGACAACGCGAAGCGAATATCTTCATCGTCGTCGACAACGACCACCATTCCTTTTGTACTAGGCATTTGACACCTTTGATGAACGCCCAAGACCTCATAGCCTTGGAGCGTTATAGCTTTAATCTCGTTGTAACAGACTTACAACTCTCTGAGCGTGCGCATTGGATCTTTTCGAATCACTTTCCAACCGGGAATAGCGACCGATACCAACATAGCTAGCGCCAAAGCAAAATTTATTATGGCTGTGGCAGTCCAGTCAAGCGAAGGCGCACTTTCAAACAGGCCTAAAATATATTGATAAACAACCACGCCGGCAATCGCGCCAACGCTTAGGCCAACAATCAGTATCCATAACGACTCTTTCATGAGTAATTGAAGAAGTCGAATTTGTTTCGCTCCGGTTGCCATTCTTACAGCAAGTTCATAGCTTCTTTGGCTGGCAGTCATTTGGCTTAATCCCGAAACGCCAATAATTGCTAACACTAGGGTTAATCCGGCTAAACCTGCAATAACAATCATATTCAAACGTGTAGCTTGTGTAATGCTATCCCAGCGCTCATCCATCGACACTACACTTACTTCCCCTAAACGTTCATCTATTCCCACCAGCAAATTAACTACGTCATCTCGGGTTAGCACTTCTCCTTCGGGCATAATAACCACCGCTGAGAGTGCATCGAAGTTCATTCTGGTTGGGCTACTGAAGTACACTTCCGGCGCATCTACATTTAGTGTGCCTGATGGCATGGGGTCGATGTCTATGACAATACCTACAACCTTATAAATATCTTCAGCATCTTCTCCCATTTTAATCTCTTTCCCCACCATAGACATCCACTCGCTTTCGCCTGCACGACCGATAGCGAAAGACTGAGAAATTAAGACATTAGGCATATCGATATCATCTTTGGTTAAATCACGCCCAGCAAGTAATTGGATATCAAACGCCGACAACATTTCTGGTGCCCACATTAACGGTCGAATCATTACTGAATCTCCCGTATCTGGGTCTGGGTAAGCACTCATAGATACATTAGCCGTTAATGGTAGTGCATTAATATCGAAAACCTCGCCACCAAGAGTAGATAGGCGCTCTGTAAGCTCTTGTCTTAACTGTTGCCATTCACTGCCTTGGTAAGTTTCAAACTCTTCAAGCGATCCTCGCCATGTATCATCACTGACTTGCAAGCCAACTTCGTAGGCGTTCGGCATACTGTAACCCAAGCTTTGGTAGGCACTGTTGTAACTATCTTTAACCGACACACTGGCGGCAGTAAGTAACACACACGCTAAGGAAAGTTGAAACACCATAAGTACTTTGCTAATGATTTGTTTCTGCTGCGCTGGAGTGCCTTTTCCGCTTGAATTTAGGCTATCGGTTAATGCCAATTTGTCGACATATAGAAGCGCAATGGTGGCGAAGGTAACGTTAATCAGTACAATAAAAATGAGCGCTAGCAACACACTGCTCATATCGACTGAAATTTGATCTAACAAAGGTAAGTTGTCCCCTGCCAATATGGGTAGAATCTTAATTAACCACCCTGCCGATATTAGTCCGAGTAAAGTCGCCATCAAAAACATAGGTAAGTTTTCTACGAATATTAGACGGCGAAGTTTACCCACAGATGCCCCCATGCAAATTTGGATCGCAAACTCTTTACTTCGACTTTGATAGTGCGCAATAAATAGGTTCAACAAGTTGAGGCACGCCATAATCAGTAAACAGACCATGGCAATAATAAGTACAAAAACTAATTGCTCACTGTCACCAATAAAGGCATCTCTATAGCTAGAGACTTGCCCCACTACCTTCTTGCTTAACAAAAAGTCTCGAGCGCGCTCGGCAGTGATGTCGTTGTTAGCATAATCAATAAACCAACTTTCTAGGTCGCTAGGCTGGGGTAAGGCACTCATGGGACCCCGCACCACCGTAATTGGGCCCATATTAAGAGTAATGGTGTCTGGTGACGCCAAACTGTCATCTAACTTTTCGAAACGCCACACTTGTTCTGGCATATCGTCACTCAAGCTTACCGTGTTTAAACTGGTGTAGTTGTCAAACACACCAAATACGGGGACATCACTTCCTTCAATGCGAAGTGTCATGCGCGATATATCCGTTGCACTACCAAAAAACGATTGCCACAAGCTTTTTGAAATCCATATCCCTTCTTCAGCGTTTTCAATGGTGCTACTTTGGCCAAAGAGAAGTTCAAGCCCTAGTATTTCTGGCGTTCCTGTTGAAGCATTAAAGGACGTCACATTGATATCGGTATTTGCAATGCTAACATTGGTATTGTTGGGCGAAAGATAGCCCCAGTCTAATTGCTTTCCCCAATATTGTTTAGCCGATGCCACTCGTCGCAAATCGCTGAAAAAGGGAACCACAAGACCTTCATTAAATTCTAGATTTAACTCAACGTAATGAAGATTGTTTTCATCTATGTCTGGCAAAGGTTTAAGCAGCAGAGTATTGGCTACAGCAACCACTGTGAGAACCGCAGCCAGGGTTAAACCCAGTGTTGATATTAACGGCAAGCTTAGCCGGGACAATATAAAAACCTTAGCGATGCCTTGTTTAAACGCATTGATGTATAGCTTCATACAACCCCCTGCTCATGCTCAAAACGCATTTGTTTCTCGCCCACTATTTTACCGTCTAACAATTGAATCTGACGACTTACTAAGCCACTATAACGGCTGTCATGCGTTACCATAACGATGGTGGCTCCTTGCTGATTTAGCTCCATCAACAGCTTCATCACTGCATCACCGTTTTTGGTATCAAGATTTCCAGTTGGTTCGTCAACCAGTATTAAGTCTGGCTTACCAACAAGTGCTCTGGCGATTGCCACGCGCTGTTGTTGGCCACCCGATAGCTGGTTAGGCTTATAGTTAATTTTATGCTGCATATCCACTCTATCTAGTGCCTCAAAAACAGCGGCTTTTATTACTTCTGTTTTCTCGCCTCTATGCGCTAGGGGAAGTGCAACGTTGTCAAAAACCGTCATGCTATCGATGAGATTAAAAGACTGAAATACATAGCCTATATGTTGATTTCGTACTTGGGTTCTTTGGTCTACTGATAACCCTTTGGTATCAATACCACTTATTTGATAATCCCCTTCGCTTGCACTATCTAGCAGCCCCATAATGGTTAGCAAGGTAGATTTACCGCAACCAGAGGGGCCAGTAATAGCAACAAAATCACCACTGTGTATATCAAGCGAAATACCTTGCAGCGCTAGTGTCTCTATTTCAGAGCCAGAATATTTCTTGTGTATGTTGTGCATGCTCACTACCGTTTCATTTCCCATCTCTTATCCCTCTTCTCTGATTGTCATTAAGTCGTGTACAGACCATTCGTCCTGCATTTGCGATATGAAGTGTTCATCTACGTCTACGCCAGACTGAATGATGAGCTTACCTTTGGTTAATCCTCCTAGCTGAATGCGTCTTTTCACAGCATGGATTTTATCTGTCCCCAGGACGAACCTATCAAGCTGAGACATAGGCCGTAATCCAGCGTTCTGGGTGACATACAAGGCATTAATCTGCGTTTTTATAAATATTTGCCCAGTCACTGGCGCCAAGGGCCGAGCATCAGAGGGTAGCTCACTGGTTAACTTTACTTCAGCGATAACCACGCCGTTACTAACAACAGATTCGATAAGATTGACCTCTCCACTTATTTGCCCTTTTCGGGTGGTAAGTTCAACAGGTGCCCCTAAGGTAATTTGGTCGACCTGATGTTGTGGCACTCGTAAGCGAGCAAGGAGTTTATCTACCGAGCCCACTCTTCCAAGCACAGTACCTTGAGGAAGTGTTTCACCTATTCCTACCTCTAAGCTTTGCAGCGTACCGTATATGCCAGCCTTAACCTGCATATCGTCTAATTGATTTGAAAGTAACGCCACTTGCTGATTTAGTTGCTCTAACTCAATTTGACGTTGCTTGAGCTGGAAGGCTTGTACTTTTAAGAAGTGTTGATATTTTTGGCGTTCGAATTCGAGTTTCTTCGCTTCTTGTTTAACGGTAAGTTCAGCCCGCTGTATTTCAAGCTTTGCTGATACGCCTCGCTCAGAAAGCTGCTTGTTTACACTGAGTTCAAGCTGGCCACGCTCTAATGCTGCTTCAATATCTGCCATTCGACTCTGGTAATCTAAACGTTCATTCTGCTGCTCTAACTCAAAGGATTCCAACTGTACTTTTTGACCATTGTAATCGCCCACGGCTGACTGGTAAGCTCTATTAAGTTCAGGGTTGGCAAGTGACAGTATTACCGTGCTAGGTTCAACGGAAGCGCCGGGGCGAAGATAAATCTCTGCAACTTTACCCGATGCTTGCGATGTTAATAATCGCTCTTGTTCTGAAAAAAGCTCGCCAAAAGCATGACTGAATAAATCAATATTGCCTTGCTCAACTTTCAACACGTCCACTTCGCCACTTGATACTACAAGTGCATCTTCTGCGTTCAACAAGAAAGTAGCGATCAGCGCTACCACCACTAATGTGCCCATCGCGTACCAATGTTTATGGTTTTTCTTCCGAGTTAATTCTATTTTCATGGTGCTCTGCCTTTTCACTTTGCAACTGATAATGAAAAAGCCATGCCAAGTTAAAAAACAACAATAAATCAATAACTTAAAATTAAACCAGTTATATACTTAGCGGTTGTATGTTCGATATCGAACAGTATTGTTCGAATATTTTGGGGTAGGTAATGAAGGTGAAACAGAGTGATTTTACAGAGCAAGGGTTAGGGGAATATTAAAAGGAAAGGAACAGCGTATTTTTCGCGTTGCTATAACGAAATGTACCCTGCTCCCGCTTATTTTAACACAGTGGCTTAATCGGTCTTGGGCGATCCATCTTCGTTGAATTCAGCAATTGCTTCGCCGGAAGTCTCCCAACGTTCACGTTCTTCATCGGTCGCTTTTGGTGAAAAAAGCCCCGTGTACGCATAAAAAATGCCGATTAATGGCGCGGTCCAGCATGCAAAGGCCAAGGGTATATACAGTAGGTTTTCTAGGTTATCGCCAGTTACACCTAAACCCAGTGCAGTAATAACAAATGCCCCACCCGCGTTCCATGGAATTAACGGCGACATCAAGGTGCCACCTTCTTCAATGCCTCTGGCAAGGTTCAAGGTAGAATAGCCCATTCCTCGGTATACCGGTGAGTACATACGCCCCGGTAACGCCACAGATAAGTAGGGGTCACCAGCTACTAAGTTAGTCGCAAATGCGGTTCCAACGGCGGCAGTTTGTGTGCCTGCAAATGTGGTTGCTTTGCTTTTTATCGCATTGATAATACTTCGCAAACACCCTGTAGTTTCAAGCGCACCACCAAAGCCAAGAGCAATTAATACAAGCGAGATGGTCCACATCATCGACTGTATGCCACCGCGATTTAATAAACCGTCTATCTCTGCAATACCGGTTTCAATTGAATACCCATTATTTGCAAAATCGAATACCGACTGCAAATTTTGCCCTTGCGTAATCATTGCCATGGCACTCCCCACTACTACACCTGCAAATAGCGAGGGCAATGGCGGGCATTTCTTAAGCGCTAAAGCCATTACAACAACCGCCGGCAACAGTGCCCAAGGAGAGATGTAAAAATTATCTTCTAGCGCATTAGTTATGCCTGCAATTTTTGCAAAGGAAACGCTTTGTGTATCAATAACAAAAAAGCCAACGGCTATGTAGATAACTAACGCTATTAACATGGCGGGAATAGTGGTCGCCATCATATTTTTGATATGAGAAAACACGTCGGTTCCCGTTACTGCTGGGGCAAGGTTGGTAGTGTCAGATAACGGCGATACTTTGTCACCAAAAAAGGCGCCAGATACTACCGCCCCAGCTGTCCAATACATGGGAATATCGAAGCCTTCACCAATACCCATTAATGCCAGCCCTACTGTGCCGACACTTCCCCAACTGGTGCCTAGAGAAACCGACACTACCGCACATATAATCATGCCAGCAGCCAAGAAAATTTCAGGGGAAAGCGCTTTTAGACCGTAATAAATAATGGTGGGAACCGTTCCACTGGCTATCCAAACCCCAATAATCATACCAACGGTTATCAAGACCGATACCGATGGGAGTGCAACATGAACAACGTGGAAGATACCTTCTCGTATGTCTACCCAAGTAAGGCCTAAATACATGCCAACCAAACTGGTTAGCGCGAGACCGAGGGTAAGAGGAATATGAGGTTCAAATACCCCAAAGTAAAAAATTTGCGTGCCCAAGATAATTAGGGTTAGCACCACAGGGGTTAAGGCAAGTAACAAACTTGGCGTGACAGGTTGCTTATTGTTCATGTCGTTGTCCGTTATTTAGAAATCCATTCCTAAAATTGATACGCGCATTGGCTTTTAACAGATCTGCTGAACAAAAAGAGGAAAGCGTCGTTTTTAGTGAAAGTCCTATGCTTACTTCACTTAGGTAATAAAGTGGTATTTAATTTATGTCGTTCATTTAAAGAGGGATTGGTAAAAAAGTGCTGTTACTTCACTGCTCTTAGTTTTCAACACTGGTATACTAGTTAAGCAAATTGAATAAACACATAGAGCACCTTTGTAAACAATGATGAAAACACAACACCATTTAGCAGGCAGTGAGTGAAAATACCTAAACGCCTACAACCTCTCGTCGATGATGGTTTAATCGACGAAGTACTAAGCCGCTTAATGAGCGGTAAAGAAGCCGATGTTTTTGTTGTTCGCTGTGGTGAACATGTTCGCTGTGCAAAGGTTTATAAAGATGCCGTTAAACGCAGCTTCAAAAAAGCGGCGCAGTATCAAGAAGGTCGTAAAGTGCGCGGTGGACGCCAGGCACGCGCCATGGGCAAACGTTCTAGCTACGGTCGCCAAATAGAAGAAGAGATTTGGCAAACAGCAGAGGTGGATGCCCTATCACGGTTAAACGAAGCGGGCGTGCGTGTACCAGATACATACTGCTGTATAGACGGCGTGCTGCTGATGGAGTTGGTGTCTGATGAACACGGTGATGTAGCCCCACAATTAGGGCACGTTAGCTTTAGTAAAGAAGACGCTATAGAACAGCATAAAATCATGATGCATAATATTATGCTTATGCTTTGCGCGGGTATTATTCACGGCGATTTATCTGAATTTAATGTGCTTGTTGACAACAATGGGCCGGTAATCATCGATTTGCCTCAAGCGGTTAATGCTTCGGCGAACAATAATGCCGAGGCCATGTTTGCCCGCGACGTTAACAATATTCGACGCTATTACGGCGAGTTTGCTCCTGAGCTATTGAATACTAACTACGCAAAAGAAATGTGGGCGCTGTTTGAAGAAGCCAACTTAACGCCTAACTCGGTGCTTACCGGTGAGTTTGAAGATGACAGTGAAGACGCTGACGTAGACGCAATACTAGAAGAAATACAAGCCGCTGCTGACGAAGAGCAAGAACGATTAGCCCGCATTAATTTTTCTGATGATGATAATTTATAGATAGATAAAACAATGGGGCAGAATCATTTTTTAAAAGAAATGTACTCGGCCTCTTTGGTGTACGCTCTATAAATATCATCGCCCTCCGCTACGCCCAACCCCGATTGATTAAATTTAGCACAATCAATAACTTATACTGTCAGCTTTACTTACACACTCTTATCATTCATATCGAAAGACAAAAATTACCCTTTATAAATCAGATTGTTACCTTATGGCATGGATTTCGCTAACTTTCCGCGCGCCACACTATGAATAAAAACAAAAAAATTATCTATAAGGATATAATTTATAATGAAATTTAAGCACACACTCCTTGTTGCCTCTCTGTCTTTCGCCGCACTATCTTTGCAGTCTCACGCTGACGTTATTATCTCGGGTATGGGCGGCGCAGCCGACTACGGTTCTGACCAAACTTTTACCGAGTATTCCCCCACGATCGTCCTCCCTTTCGATGTAAATATTGATGGAGTAAACTTTGACACGTTTAACGCATTTACAAACGGGGGCATCGACTTATATAGCAGTGAGCTTTTAGACTTAGAGCCTGCTATAGCGTCCCTAACGCCTTTTTTTGCACCGGGAAACTACGACTGCTCGAGCTGCGGTGACACTTATATTGGCTCACCGTCAGAGGGTGTTGTCGCTGTTACGTGGCTAAACATGAGCGTAGATGCATTTTATAACGGCGACGATGAAAACAATCGTCAAAACACTTTTCAAGCATTGATCATCGACCGCTCTGACGAGACAGGCCTCGCTGGTGATGTTGATATCGAATTTCGCTACGACGAACTTTCATACCGCGATGAAGGGATCTCATTTGATGGGATTACTTGGGGTCAATCGAGAGCAGGGATATCTCTAACTGACGAACAATTTATTGCGTTACCTGGTAGTGATTCAGAAGCGATTTTAGAACTCGTTAACGCCTCAAATGTAGGCGAGGATGGTATATGGGCATACTCTGTTCGTAACGGTGAAGTAACGCTAGCCACAGCGTCAACGGGTAGCGAAGGTACAGGAACTGAGCTTGACCCTTTCATGCCTTCAGATGAGGTAGATGGCAGTTGGGAATTCGAGTTTAGTATTTCAGACGATGAAGTGGTATTCATCGACCCTGACGTAGCGATTGGATACGACTATGTGGTTGAGTCTGGTCCAGAAATAGCCTCAGTTATTTTGCCAACGGGCTTCGATGCTGATTACGAATTGTGGTTAATGGGTACTTCTGGATGGGAATTCACTGACAACCTAACAGCTGAAGAAGAGTACTTCTTTGGTACTGATGGCGTGACTGAGTTTCGTGTTTTGGGTATCGACACTACGAACATGATTGACCCAGACGATGCATTGGCATTTGTTACTGGTTTATCATTCGTTGATTCTGGCGATGTAGTTATGTCTCAAACACCTATCACTGAATTTGTTGCCAGCCCAACATCAGTCAGTGAGCCTAGAATGTTTTTCGTACTACTAACGGCTTTTGGCTTATTTGCCATCCGCGCTCGTAAAAGAACTAAATAAACCGCTAGCGATTTATTTTATTAGCGTTTTTTTGGGGCTTCACAGCCCCTTCTTTGTTTACCCTGGAAATTGTCAATGAGTTACATATTATCGCAAATCAAAGTTGCGACATTTGCCGCCTTTTTTCTCGTCTTCACCCTGAACGCTGGGGCACAAACACACCCTGCCTCTCCATCAACTGCCGCTCCAATGCCTTCGAAGAGCAGTGTTTCAGAAAGGTGGAGCTATCAGTGCAAAGATAACCATTGCTTCATCAACCAAGTATTGATTGCTCGCAACAATGAAAAAGCTGGCGTTGTAGGTGCTATAAACATTGCACTTTCCGCACAAAAACAACCTATTCTTACGCTAAGATTTAGCAGCACTGCAAAGAAAGAGTTCGGTTTAGGAATAAAAATAGATGACGGAAAGCCGGTTCGAGTCAGTATTCAGCAATGTGACACTAAAGTGTGTGAAAGTAATATTGTTGTAGACGATACCATGCTAGCAGAGCTTAATAATGGCAAGCGCTTTATGGTTGCTTTTATGAATGCAGAAAAAGAACAAAATACACTCCCCTTTTCTTTAAACGGCTTCACGCAAGCCTACGAAAAATTGCTAAACCACGGTAATTAAAGCAATTAAGAAATGAGTTGAAATGGTAGACGCAAAATTTAGTCGGTGCTAAATTTAGTCGGTGCTAAATTTAGGCCGCATTCGCAAAGCAATGTGATTTAATAAGGACATTTAAATGGAATTAAGAAATAAATTAGCCGCATCTATGGTCACACTTATTGCGGCTTCTTCACCAGCTTTTGCTGAAGGTCCGAAATGGGATCTCGCTGAACTTGGTTATGTGCAAACTGAAATCGACGACGATGATTTTTCGCCATCAGGTTTCAACGCCTCATTTTCTAAAGCGCTTGGTGAGGGTTTCTACCTTACTGGACGCTATCGCGATGTGAGCGAAGACGTAAATGTTTTTGGCCTAGACGTTGAAGTAGATCTATCCCAGCTGACACTGGGTGGTGGATATCGCTTTAATGTAACAGAAAGTACTGATGTATATGCCCAAGTGACTTACGAGAACTTGGAAGTAGGCGCTTCAGCTCAAGGTAATTCGGAATCTGAAGATGACAACGGTTTTGGTGCCACTATCGGCGTACGCTCTATGGTGACAAGTGCACTGGAACTGGGTGCTAACATCAGTTACTTAGATATTGCCGAAGAGTCAGAAACTGCTTTGGGTGTATCTGCATACTATTACTTTACAGACAACATCGCGGTAGGTGCCACTTACGAAGCATGGGATGGTGTAGATTTTATCGGCCTGAATGCCCGTTACGCTTTTTAACGGATTGTTAGGTAATCAAAGCCCGATTTACTCGGGCTTTTTTGTGCTCTTTCAATTTAACCTATTATGTTTTAGCTGCTAATGACTTGGCTGAAGTTTTATTAAGCGGCCGCCTTCTTTGTCTTCAAGTACATATATGTTGCCCTTATTATCCTGTTCAACTTCACGAACCCGTTTACCCCATTCGTAACGTTCCGCTTCTTCCACACTCCACTTCTCACCGTCTTGACTGAACGTAACCCGCACTAATGCTTCAGATGATAAACCGCCTATGAAGCCATTACCTTTCCAGTCTTTATGTAAATCGCCTTTATAAATGATAAAACCCGCTGGGCTTATAGCTGGTACCCACGCATTTTCTGGTGCTTTATAAATAGGGTAATCTTCGTGGTTCGGTATTTTTACACCTGAATAATGGTCGCCTTGCGAAACAATGGGATAACCATAGTTGCGCGCTTTTTCAATAACATTGAGCTCATCACCATGACGGGGTCCCATTTCATGGGACCACAAGTTTCCCTGCTCATCAAAATCAATGCCGAGGGGGTTGCGGTGACCTAGTGTCCATATTTGTTCTGTCACGCTACCGTTGCCATAAAAAGGATTATCTTTTGGCACGGTTCCATCTGCGTTTAAGCGTAAAATTTTTCCCAAATTCATTGCCATATTTTGGGCGGGCGTAAATTTTTGTCTGTCTCCGGAAGTAATGAATAAGTGGCCGTCAGGCGAAAATACCATTCTGTGCGAATAATGCCCATTTCCGGTTACTTTGGGAGATTGGTGCCAAATAAGTTCTCTGTCAGATAAACTTGCACCGCTATCAGAAATATTTAGCGTTGCGCGTTCAATCACTGCCCCACTGTAGGCATCGTCTTTAGGATCCCGCTCTATATACGAAATATAGATGGTGTTATTCGTTTTGAAATCAGGGTGAACAATTACATCGCCTAAACCGCCCTGTCCTCGCGCTTGAACGTTGGGAGTACCGGTTACTGCAAAGCGTTTCTGCTGGTTCTTATCAAGCAGCCACAGCGTGCCAGCCTTTTCAGTTACTAAACTATGTCCATCAGGCAAAAACGCCATTGCCCAAGGATTATTAAATGAAGCGATAGCATCTCCGACAAGCGTAGTGCCATTGCTACCTTTCATTTCTACCTTAGTGGGCAAGTCTGACTGAGCCAATGCAACGAAGGAGGTTGCTAGCAAGGTAATAAGGAGGGTTATTTTTTGTCGCGTGATACGTTTTCGCATAGTCGTTTTTAACCTTGTAAAAGGTTCGCGTAATACTCGTCACATCGTAATGTGCCACGCAAATAATGATTAATAACGATGTTTACGCGTGTTTATTGGGTACGGCTCACTTGCGCTAACATCGGCTAATTTTGCTTTATTTCGCAGACCGCCAATACTCTACCGATACGATGATGGAGGGCTGCTGTGGTATCTAGCCCAAAGGCGCCTAAACTGCCTTGAGTCTTCAAACCCACAGCGCTGGGCGATTTCTTCTACTTGTAGCGGCGAGTGCTGCAAGAGTTGCTGGGCCAAACTTAATCGCAATTTGTAAATATACTCTTTACTAGTAATGCCTGTGCTGTCTTTAAATATGCGCGCAAAATGGCGTTTACTGCAATGCCCTAAATCAGCCAGTTCATCTAGGCTCCAACTTCTAGCGGGATCTTGCTGAATCTTATCTTGAATAGTATGAATTCTTTGCTGTAAATGGTTTCTGTGCTCCAAATACGGTGACAAGCTAGGATCTTGCATTCCTCGGCGAATAAACAATACCATTTGCCTGGCTATCTTTGCAGATACTTGGGGGCCAACTTGCTGTTGTACCAAGTGAAGCGCCAAATCAATTCCAGCCGATACGCCAGCACTGGTATAAACATTACCATCTTGCACAAACAAGCGATTTTCGAGTACTTGCTTAGCGGTAAGTAAAGCAGATAACTCATTGCAATGCATAAAGTGCGTGGTACATTTTTTATTATTGAGCAGCCCCGCTTTTGCCAACACTAAGGCCCCCGCACACACACTTATCACTTTTGCGAATTGATGCTCTGCTAACCACCCACATACCTTTTGCAACGCCAGCGTATCAAGCTTAAGTTCATTACCCACCATGCCGGTTACTAATAGCCAAGCGTTTGGCTCGACGGTTCTTGGTAGAGGGTCTACCGTTAAGCTCATACCAAGTGAGTTTTTAAGTGTGGTTTCTGGCCCAACAAAATGCAGTTTAAAATGGGTTTTTCCGTAGCGATTAGCATAAGCGAACACTTCTGCGGGCCCTACCACATCTAACATCAAAAGTTCAGGCAGCAATACTATGTAGATGGGAATAGTGTCATTTTCAGTATCGGCATTTGTACTTATGCCAGCGCCGAGAATGCCAGTACCGAGAGAGCCAATATCGAGAGAGCCAGTACCGAGACTGTCAGTATCTAGAGTGTCAGCATCCAAAGTGTCAGCTTCATAAGTGTTAACAGACTCAGCCATCATACACTCACTGCTACTTTACGGCGAAAACGACCACCAAAGGTATTAAGTAGAAGGCCTAACAATACCAAAATAATACCCAACCACTGCATAGGCGTAATGCTTTCATTAAGCATTATCGCAGCAGAGCTTAGCCCCACAACAGGAACCCCTAACGACAACGGGGCAATTTGGCCAGCGGGGTAGCGCGTTAGCAGGTAGCTCCAAAGCCCATATCCGGTAATAGTGGCCCCAACCGCCAAATACAATAACGCGCCAAACGACACCCAACTAAACCCACTTAAACTGGCGATGATTTGCTCGGGGCCTTCAATAAAATAACTGCCGATAAAAAATGGAATAGGCGGTACCCATGCACTCCACACAACTAAATTAACGTTCGAATTAAAGCCCCGATTGCTAATGCTTCTAGCGCTAATATTCCCCAAAGCCCAACTTGCCGCGCCTGCCATGGTTAAACCGAACCCTAAGGCTGTAATGCTATGATCATCTTTACTCAGTGCAATAAAAGTTAAACCAAACGCGGCAATAAAAAAGGCCCACACCTGATAATTTTTTATTGATTCTTTTAAGAACAACATCGCAAAAATCATGGTAAACAATGCCTGTGCTTGCAGTGCAAGCGACGCTAGCCCAGCGGGCATGCCATAGGCCATAGCCGAAAATAGAAATGCAAATTGCAGGAAGCTAATGGGCACGGCATAGGCCACCCACCATATAAACGGCGTGTTGGGTCGTTTGAAAAATAAGGCTCCCACCGAAGCTACTAGCAAGAAGCGTAAACCGCCCATTAATAAAGGAGGCATACCTTCTAACCCCCAAGCAATTGCAACGAAATTCACGCCCCATATCACCACAATAAATATTGCGATCAATAAATCTTTACCTAACATACCCTACCCTTTTCGCTGCCATTAATTGATTAGCGCTGATGCGCCGGAATATGTTTCATTTTGTCTACAAATGTAGTGATTTCTTGGTCGCTAAGTTGCCCTACTACCCTCTGGGTACTTGCACTGTGATACTGTAAACCCAGCCCTGGCCGATAGGCTTTTTCAGGGCGTATAGGCCTTTTTTGCAAGTCACCGCCGCAGTTGGGGCAAACCCCTTGCAATATTCCCGTTAAACAATCTTCGCAAAACGTACATTCGTAAGTGCAAATGTAAGCTTTTGATGAGTTTGCAGGTAATGAAGCATTACAGCATTCGCAATTAGGTTTAAGTATCAACATACAGGTATGCCCAGATGATTGTCGATAAAGATATTATGCCTGTTTGCACATGGATGGTAGGACAAAAACTTAATCTTAGCGGGTCAAAAAGGACATAACTAAGAAATGATGAGTTAGAAACAGGGCTACAGAAACAGAAGTCAAAAAATAGTCTTCAAGTAGAAGTGGCGCAGAAATGAAACCAAAGTAATTTTAAGTAGAGTAAGAACTTGTTGGTAGATTACGTACTTTTGGGTAGCCAGTGTACTCTGCCCCCTATATTCAAGTATCATGGCGCCAATTTTAATGCGTTGTAGGGTTCCCTCTTATGTCATTTAGCGATTTAGGCTTATGTACTGAACTTTTAAACACCGTTGCTGACAAGGGCTATACCTCGGCCTCGCCAATTCAGCAGGAAGCCATTCCAGCAATATTAAGCAAGCAAGACCTTATCGCAATTGCACAAACAGGAACGGGGAAAACAGCGAGTTTTTCATTACCCATTTTGCAGCTATTGGTAGACAAGCCGCGCCTAGAAACCAAGGGTATAAGGGCGCTTATTATTGCCCCTACTCGAGAGCTAGCCGCACAGGTTGCTCAAAACGTTGAACAATATAGCCAAAATCTAAATCTTCGCTCAACCGCCGTGTTTGGTGGCGTGCGAATTGAGCCTCAAAAATATGAATTAGCGCAAGGTGTCGATATTCTCATCGCAACACCAGGGCGCTTGCTAGATTTATATGAGCAAGGTGATATTAACTTCGACCATCTTGAAATATTGGTGCTAGATGAAGCCGACCGCATGCTGGACTTAGGCTTTATTGACCATATTCATCACATACAAAAGCTTCTGCCAGAGAAGCGTCAAACGCTACTTTTTTCAGCCACGTTTTCAAAAGAAATTAAAACATTAGCAGCCACCATGCTGAACAACCCTAAGACTATTGAGCTAGCTACAGCCAAAGATCATATCGAAAAAATCACGCAAATTTTGCATCCGGTAGATAAGGAGCGAAAAAACGAGCTTCTCATTCACCTTATTGAAAATAATGACTGGTCTCAAATATTGGTATTTACGCGCACCAAACGCGGTGCAGATAGCTTAAGGAATGAGCTTGAAGCGAAAGGCATTGCGGCAGAGTCTATTCATGCAAATAGAACACAGCAAGCTCGCACATTAGCGTTAAATGGTTTTAGAGATGGCAGCATTAAGGTTCTGATTGGAACAGACCTTGCCGCTAGAGGTATCGATATTCAGCAATTACCCTGTGTGATTAATGTAGACCTGCCCTATGTAGCCGAAGACTATATTCATAGAATTGGCCGTACAGGCAGAGCGTCGTCAGAGGGATTGGCTATTTCGCTATTCAGCGACGACGAAGCAAAGCAGCTAAGAACCATCGAACGCCTTCTGGGCAGACAATTTAAAAAGACCTTTATTTCCGGTTTTGCGCCAAAACCGAAGCCACCTGCAGTTAAGGTAGAAGAAGACTTATACGGGAATTTTGAAGCTGACGATAAACCGAAGGGTAAAGGCAGATCGAAGGGGCGTAGAAAGCGCCGCTAGTTTAAAGAATCAAGCAAAGGAAAAATGGGGTTAAATAACCCGAATAATGTTCTCTGACCCCATTTTTCAGCGCTCAAAAAACACATCAACCAAATCAGCAAGGGTTTCTTCCAACTCTTCTTCGAAAACATCAATGTCGATATCGAAGCTGTTCATATACTTGTCAGCATTCTCTCGCGATACCGTAATATTTTTCATCTGAAACTCTAGTTCAGGAAGTGATTTGTCGTAACGAGGTTTAACAGCCCATCGCAAGCAATGACCGCGGTTGTCTTTCAGCTTTTGTTTGGCGAAAACACAAAACTCCTCAACGTAATCTGTTCCTTGAGGCCCAAGACAGCCAGGTTCAATACGGCACATCACCAACAACTTTTTGTAAAGAGGGAGTCGAGTTTCCATTATATCTTTGAATAGTTTAAAGATTTGATTATCAGCAAATTTCACTCATTTTGCCAGTAAGAAGTGAGGTTGATATACATTAAGAATGTTTATTTTTGTTTAAGCCATTTATTCTCTAGGCTTAGCAATTATTTTATAAAGATTGTAAAAACGCTTCTCTCACAACTTGGCTCTATTAATACTAAGGTATAGATTGCTTTACACCAAACTGTCAACTTTCTTTACATTAGGCTCATAATTTCACATATAACCCATCAAAATCAGTAACTTAAAATATGGCCCGGTTTGTGCTTTGTGTAAAATAAAGTATCAGAGAGCTTAGTGTAGATGTTGTCGTTCAAGCAGTTGTTATGTGTTGTTTTATGTGTGTCGTCAGCAAATGTGCTGGCTACGGTCAGAGTCGTCGATTTCGATTTAGATGCGAATCTAAATAAAATTCAAAATGGACAGGTTATCGATGATGAATACGCTGATTGGGGCATTTTAATTTCTAGCTGTAATACAAACGGCGCCGCCGCTGCGGGTACAGATAGAGTTACCGGCGTGTGTAATGACGATCCTAATGCTGCAAACCCAGATTACAGCAATAGACAAGCCGCTTTTAATACGCAAGCTAACAACACCCAAGACCCTGACCTAGAATTTGATAAAGTTAACGGTAAATGGAAAGGCGCTATCTCAGGCGATGAGTACGACCAGCTTACAGATTACAAAAGCTACTATGCTGATATTAAAGCTCAAGCGGGCACCGGGGGCGGTTTATGGTCTCGCCCAGGTAATGCGTTAATTTTAAATGAGCAACCGTGCAATGCAACAAGCTGTACAAACCCTGACGACGAAGGAACACGTCCTGGTGGCTTCTTTGTATTTGATTTTACCGATGGCCCAGTAGATATTCTTAATTTAGACTTTTTCGACGTTGAAGGCGTTGAGCGGACAGATACAACATCGCCTCAAAACCTTATCTACTTTTTCTACGCAGACGGCACATCAAATAGCACCCAAGTGCTAGCGCCGGGTAACAATGAATACGCAAGAAAAGATTTCGTTTCTACAGAATTGGCATCGCTGTACACTAATGTCACTAAACTGGTTGTTAACCTTCCAGGCTCAGGTGCCATCAATAACCTTATTGTAAAAGCCACAGAGGTTCCTGAACCTGCTGGCATAGCGTTATTTTTAAGTGCCGGTGTTATTTTACTAAGACGTAGAAAGTCGAAGTAGCTTGCTATGAATTAAACACAACGGCGCTGTAAAGCGTCGTTTTTGTTTATCCACTTTACATTTTTTCGTAAACTGAAATCCCTCTATAGGCCAAATGGTTGCTCCATGTATTTCAATCGTCTTGTCATCATCACATTAATACTTCTGCTGTTTTCCATATCGAGCAATGCCATTGAGGTTGAAGAGCAGTATTTTGAGTCTGCTTTAGAGTCTATGTCGCAAAAAGACTCGGAAAGCGCATATATTCATTTGAAGAATGCTCTTGCAGCCAATCCAAACCATGTGCCGTCGAAGATATTGATGGGAAAAATCCTTTATAAAAAAGGCTTTTTTGATGCTGCTTTACAAGAGTTATATGATGCAGAGCAGCTAGGGGCAGATAAAAACCTCACCGCTGTAACAATCGCGCGAGCGTTACTAGTGTTAAAAAGTTACTCACGTATTTTGAGTATCGATACTTCTAGCTTGAAGCAAGATATAGCATTTGAAGTGCTTCTTATTAAGAGCAGCGCGCAGCATCAGTCACCAAAACCCAAAGAAGCTATTAAGTATTTAGACCAAGCAAATAAATTCCAGCCCAATAGCTTACGCGTTTTACAAACTTATGCATCGCACTATCTTTACGTAGATGATTTTGAGAAAGCCAACTCTTATATCCATAAGGCAACGAATGAGTTTGGAGAAAACCCGCAAACACTTCATTTGCGTGGCCAGTTAGCCTATCGACAAGGTAATACACAAGAAGCGGTGAGTTTCTTAGAACGCGCTCACTCTTTGTCTGCTGAAAACCCTATTATCATGCGATCGTTGGCAAGTGCCTACATGGCTATAGACAGCAATGATGACGCACTAAAAATTGTACAAACAATAGTAGATCAAACCCCTGGGGACCCTTACGTCAAATTACTTTTAGGGCAACTTCGTGCCAAAAACAATCAAACCGACATAGCCAAGCAAGTATTTGATGAACTTTTAGCGGCACTTACTTTACTGCCTGAAGACATTATGCAAAGTAGCCAAGAGCTGCAATTTATCAATGCCTTTGCGTCGTACTTGAATGAAGATTATGAAAGCGCCGTAAAGGCCTTTTCTACTTACCTTGCTAATAATGATGACAGTGTAAAAGCGCTAGCCTTGTTAGCTGATACATTCATCAAGCTAGATACCTCGAAAGATGCCCTAACGCTATTAGATAGACGGCAAACCTTGGTTACTCGCAATATTCCGCTGACGGTGACCTTGTGTAATTTATATATTCAAAACAACCGTAGCTTTAAATGTGACAGGCTTATTGAACAAGCAGAATTCATTCATGGGCCACAAGCAACGTTCAGTTATGTACGTATGAACTCGTTAATAGAGCGCAGCCGCTTTGACGATGCCTTATTGGTATTTAACGAAACCTTTAGCGAAGCACAAGATGAGCAGCTAAAGCTGTTAGGCATTCAATTAAAAATGCAGACGTCATCATATCAAGCGGCTTTAGATGACATTAAAGACCTTTACGCCACGACTGAAGACATGAGTCGACTTAAGTTACTCGAAGCAAAAGTTCAGGATAGTTGGGGTAATTTAGAAGCGGCGAAAGCCATCACTCAAGAGGTTGTAAAACACACGCCCAACGCGCCGGGGGCTTTAATTTTACATACAGAAGTTTTGCTTAAATTGAATGAAGTTGACGAGGCGCTACTCATTGCTGAACAACTATTCCAACGCGAACCCAACCTTGCACATACGTTACTTTTAGGCGAGGCATTGGCGAAATCTAATAATATCGAAGCTGCGCTGTCACTACTGATAGCGGCCAAAAGGGATATAGCACAAAATACCCCCATCTCAGGCTTACTGTTAGAAATTTATGTCAATTCTCGACAGCATGAAAAAGCACTGTTAGAAGTGCGCGCACTGCTGAAGCAAAACAGACTAGATCAAACTGCATTGGTTGCAAAGGCTTCGCTTTTAACGGAAATCGGACAATATGAAAAAGCCAGGTTAGCGCTTAATGTTTTATATGGCCTTTGGAGCGATAACCCTAGGCTTTTGGTTAAGCTTAGTAAATTACAGATTAACGCAAATGATCTTACTGGCGCACGTACCTCGCTAAATGAGGCTAAAACTATTGCACCAGACAGCGTCACGGTAGCGTTAGAAGAAGCTAAACTTAACTTAAGGGCTAATCAGCTTGATGGTTTGGAAAAAGCAATTAACGCTATTCAGGTCAAAGCACCTAACAGCCCTGAAGTTTATCTATTAGCCGGCAACTTTTATAATGCGAAAAAAGATAAACAACAAGCGTTCAGTGCCTTTTCCCGTGCGTTTGAACTAGACCCTCATACTTCAATACACGCAGCTTCACTATTTCAAAGTGCGAGTAATGAAAGCATGTTTATAGCCTTTGAGGAACTTATGCTTCCTTACGTTAAGAAATATCCCAACGCCTATTTCCATAAAAGACTATTAGCAGATTTCTATTTAACCCAAGGTGAGCATGATAAAGCCAAGACGCTATATGAATTTTTATCAAAAATAGAAGCGCTTTTTGACAAAGCCACCGTCTTAAATAACCTTGCTTATCTCGAAACGAAACACGACCTACCAAAGGCGCTAATTTACGCTGAAGAGGCCTTATCCCTTTCACCAAATACACCACAAATTTTAGATACGTATGGTTGGATTTTGGCGCGTCAGGGATATTATACCGAGGCACTGCCTAACTTAAGGAAGGCTTACTCTTTCGATGCAGTCGACCCTAATATTATGTACCACCTAGGTTTCGTGCTATTGAAACAAGGAAAGCATCAGCAGGCTAAAGTTGAACTTGCAAATGCACTTGCGTCAGATTTACCTTTTGCAGATAAAGAAGAAGCCAGAGCTTTATTTAATTCTCTGTAAAGCATCATCATCCCCCCTTTATTGGTAGGCTACTGCTTTAGTTGGCTTGGCTTTCCCAGTAATAAGCCACACCAGATTCGCCATATGTAATCACTAGCACCCCGTGGGATTGTGAATGAGATATTTGACTAGTGCATCCTTCAACCATCCAGTAGCCACTTTTTGATGTAGTTGAAATGTTCGCTAAGCAAACAACAAATGAGGTGTCGGGTTTAGCCGTCTCGAAGATCCCTCGCGAATCGAGAGACGTCAGTGTCCACCCTTGCTGCGTTAACAGTGCGGAAGACACAGGCTGCTGTATTTTGGGTAAATCAAACGTCGAATTGTAGTTTTTGCCATAATCACTCCAAAATTTAGTGAGTGCTTCAGGGTCATTAATAATCACGATGTTTGCGTTTGAAAGGAATTGATTGGCCATAGAAGAAACATCGCTGACATGCTCAACTTTGCCTGAAAGTATAGAGGAAGAAGCAGAAAGGGTAGCTTCCTCTACGCGTATTTTTGTTTCTTCACTACATGCAAAGATGACAAATATAGCAATGAGGAAACCACCCTTTAAGTTCATTAACATGTCGGCCAACGCGTTACCACCTTAGCCGACCTGCACTAATTAACAGCACAGGCTGTACGGGTGCAAGCGAGTGTACAAAAACGTAAGTCAAGTGCATTAATAACACCGTCATCGTTCATGTCACATTTCGCACCACAACTGCTGCCATCAGTCGGCTTGCCTAGATCTTGTCTTAGCAACAGAATATCATTGCGGTCTACATCACCATCGTTATCCGCATCACCTTTAATTTGCTGCTGAATCAGGCTTACAGATATGGATATTGTATCTTGTGCGGACAAGCCACCTCCATCAGTGCAGTTCATAGTGATGATGTGTGTACCTTCGCGAAGTCGACGAATACCTGAAGCATTTATGCCAGTCCCTAATTCAGTTTGAATAGTTTCTCCGTTACCTAGGTTACCATCCAAGTTACTGCTCCATTGAATATTACTCACTGTACCCTCTTCGGTATCGTGAGTAAATACGCTTAGATTGATAGGCTGCACACCTACAAATGAGGCACCATTTACAGGAGAGGTTATCTGGCAAGACGGCGCTGTATTTGGCGTAGTAAAGATACCATCAGACTCATCAGTATCAGACAGAAAACCATCAGAAGCAATTACGCGTACCAGCCCCTGTGTTGTCTGACCCAGGTCAAAAAGAGATACGTTGAGCGTATTTCCTGAAAAGTCTGTTACCAATGTTTCCCACGTTGTGCCCGAATCTGGGCTGAACTGTACAGTGTGTGTAAGCACGTCAGAAGGGTCATCATCACTGCTAGTCCAAACAATATCCACATCAGGTGGGTTTAATATTTCTCCACCATTTGGGAAGGTAACTTCCACCACAGGGGCATTCTCACTTGCCGTTTGTGTTCCAACAACATCATTATTGGTTGCACGTCTGACAGTGATCGTAGAAATATCTAAAGAACTCATGATTGGCACTAACATAAGTGCTGTGCCATCGTCGGGCTGACCTGAGCCTCCACCAGTTTCACCGTCGCCTTCCAGCATCGCCGGTGTAAATAGCACTGAATCTATAATGTTACCCGATGAATCTTTAACTTCGAGGATATAGTCCGTTCCGTCTTGGTTAGGTGGGATCACTCCTGCTGGTAGCTCAAATGGTAGCGCAGGTAAGAACTGAATTGAGTAGTTATCCAAATCGATAATACCCCGAATCAACTTCCACTGAGTGAGACTCGCTACTTTTGTAGAAAAGCTTTTCACAGCAATTGGAGATGGCGCAATAAGGCTTGCCACTGAAAAGTTAGTGTTAATGTAAGAGCGGATACCTTCGTAACTGAAATCTGAAGGCCAGCGGAAACCACTACAATAGCTCATCATCGCAAAAGTTTTATTTGGGTCGACGACTGAATTACGTTGGCTATCCCAGCCATAAACCAACTTGTTATCGCCTGAACTCATTGGACCAATAGTTGCGCGCTGTGCTCCCGATACATTAAAGATATTCGGGAAATTGGGCGCGCTTGCTTCCGCAAATGAACCACAAGCTCCTTTTTCATAGGTTTGGGTTCCAAATACTTGTGTACCAACTAATGCCGCGTTTGAAGCATGGTGGCGCCCCATGGTATGAGCAATTTCGTGTCCGTGACGATTACGACCGTAGCTATTTCCATCTCGAATCACTCCCGCGGAAACTGATCCAGGAATACCGTTGGCTTTTCCGCCAGTGCCACTCCCGCTTGCTGTTAGAAGACTACCGGTTTGATCAACTGCGCCGTAATAAAGTCGTTCACATCCGTACAGATCCCAGCAAAAGTCTAAGAAACGCATGGACTCAAGACGGCTAAGCACATCATCTACCTTCGGATCGCCACTGGCGCCCATATCTAAGGTACCGGTAGTGCGGTCAATTTTAGATGTTGGGAAAGTGGCGAGTAAACGTTGTTCTAACTCGTTTAAGTCGGCATTACTTGGCTGGATTGTGGAACCCGACTTTTCATATTTCACTTTAACGAATTTCACTTCAAGCTCGGAGCCTTGGTTGAAGGTAACCGTAGACATACAATCATTTGCAGTTGGGCCTGCACTCTCCATACATTCAAGAGTGCCACCAACCGCCTCCAGCTCCAGTTCTACAGTGCCAGAGAGCCAAGAGTCAGGCAGTTGAAAATTCAGGCTGTCGCTCAAGATGTCGCGACGAGATAACGCATCAGGTTTAGCCACAATTGAGCCACCAGAGTTGCTGGCTGTTAATGGTGAACCTGGAAGATCTACTCCGCCTCGGGTGCCTTTCAATCGCGCGGTTGCTTTTACAGGGTCAGTACCGTCTTTGGGTTCAATGTAGGTTCTGACTAAGGTTTTCTTTTCCTCAATCAGCATCACTTTGTTATCCAAATCTTGAACAACTTGTGTAACTTCCATACCCACAAGTTTCAACGGTTCACCCATACAAAGTGAGCCAACGAAACCTGCGAACTCGGTAAAGCTCGTAACGACGAACACTGCTCCCCCGCCGAACACATGCGGTTCATAATTGTTAATCGCGTCATTCGCATCAAAGAAAGGTGGATCTTCTATAGCGATCACACTGAAACGGTCAAGACTAAAGTTAGCGCTTTGCGCATTACTTATTGCGCTTGGAACAGTAGCGCCTGTATTGCGATTACCATCGGTAGACAGACAGTAGCTTTGGAAATCATCCTCCAAGGCGCCCATTGAGATAAGATGACTTGTTGCGGTGTTTATTCCGTTACCAGGGCCTGTTGACCCACTAAACTGACTCATTGACTGAACGGCAGAAATTGCAGCTTGCGCGTCCGCTTCTGAGTCAATGAGACGATATGGGAACTCTAACCGCGTCGAGCTAGCAAACTGGACGACAGCGATCGAAACACTTCCGTCACGGGGTACAACAAGAGTATCTTGGATTGCAGCAACAATACCTTGTCTCTGAATATTCCAGTCACTACTGTTAATACTGCCGGAGCCATCAACAATAAAGACGAGGTCGGTTTTGGCGTTAGCAAATGTTGCCGCGCATATTGCGATCGCGATAAGCAGCGATTGGCAACACCGTTTAAATACATTCATGGTGATATCCTTATTTCTCTTTTGTCGGCACAATAGCCCCCAAGTCACACGAATCCATACTGTGTGTGGGTTGCTCGCACTTTTAGAACGGCTAAGACAAAGTAGACTGCGAGAACAGTGCCTATTAAACGCTATTTATTGATGCTCTACGACGGTACTGCCGTTAGCATCGACATAAGTTATCTTCCAACTTAGCGTGGGTGGTTCGTCTGCAGCCCACTGAAGATTGACGTATCTACCTTCCTGAGAACCGGCTGATAGGTCACCGTAGTTAAGTTGTGGGATTTCATCAAAGCTAGGTTCAATGATGACGTTATAGATGGGTTTGGTACCGATATTCTCTGCGAGTAAGTTGAATTCAACTTGGCTATTAGACTTAGCAATCACATCGAAGCTAAGGCCAATAGATTCGGCAGAGGCAGCTATAGTAACGCCGGACAACAACACTCCAGCAACGGTTTTAGTCACAAAATGTTTCATGATCATATTCCTTCATGAAAAAAGTCGCGTATGCCTTTATGACACACGGCGACGGCGATTGGTTGCGAAAAGCCCTGCAACCAAAGTGAGTATTAATGCTCCTGTAGCAGGCTCAGAAACAGTAGATGTTGCGTTAGTGACGCTGACGCTAGTGGTGTTTAATGCAGTAATATCAATCAATCCTGAACTATCTGAATTCGAGAAGCTAGATGTTAAGGTGTCGATAGTGAACCCCCCAGTACCCATGTTCATCGCTTGAAATGTAATAGAGAACATTGTGAAGCTTGCCGGCTGGTTAATATCTAAAAATGCGGGCGTTTCAAATGTTGAATCTAATACACCTACAATTCCCGGGGACACTAAAGGAGGTATAAGCTCTACAGGGCTGTTGAGTGATAAGCCCAAATTCGTACTGTAGTTAAAAACACTGACGAAGTTAAACAATGCATTATTAAACAATGCATCAACAAAGTAGGCCGATAGGCTTGGTGCACCGCCAGATGTTAAATCACTAATAACAAAATCGATGGTTACATTGTCGCCAACATTCAAGGTTGAAGAACTGGGTGTTAATGTAATGATGGCGGCATTAGCAGTTGTACTGAAACCTAATAGCAATACAAATGAAAGTACTGTTAAGCGGAGCTTGGACATGCTTTTTGAGATAGACATAGTTATTCCTTTTTTAACTAGTTATTCCGAGTTGCGCGTTAGGGCGATTGAGATAGCAGGCGGAGATTTAACCAAACTACAGTAGCATTCCGTCGCTAAATCCATTCAATAACCCGTTGCATATGTGCGCAATCCGCGAATACCTATGCATGACGCACGCCAATACGATTAATATTCAACCATGTGGCAGAATAAACTTCTTGAGTGAGGTACTCAAAATATGCTTATACAATTGTAATAAAAGGAAAAATACCGACAATGCTAATGAAAATTCACTAACGAGTTAAAAGCTTGCAAAGAAAATGTAAAAAGATAGTTACTCTTATAATTGGCATTTTACTAGTTATATTTGAGGATAAATGTCAGGCTTTTTTACGCACACAAGCCAATTCCCAAAAGCACACCAACACCTTAATTTTAATGAGTTTATTATCATTTAATATACTATGGCGACGTTAGTCTGATGTCGCAGTTCTTTACATTGGTGATCTAATAAATTCCTCTTCGGTCTTATCTATATGTGAAGTAATGAGTGCCCCGTTTGCTTAGTCTCGTGCCCCCACTCCCCTTTGTGAACTTTACCTACATATCACCGTTTAAAGCCCTGTACATAGATTAATTTTTAGCACCATGGTTTCGTTCTAGTGAATCTAATCTAGCACGTTAACCTTCAATACCATTTACACAGGGATTTAAAATGAAACATTATGCTGTTAACACAGAAGTAGAGTGGGAATGGGGAAAAGGAAGCGCCTCGGGCAATATTCGAAAGAAATATACAAGCGATGTTGAACGCACGATAAAAGGCTCGTCAGTGAAACGTAAGGCCAGCGAAAATGACCCGGCTTACCTTATTGAACAAGATGATGGTACTGAATTACTGAAATCGCATAGCGAACTTAAGAAAACGTCTTAACTTCTCTGCAGTTTATTGCACTCATTATGATGCCCCCTTCTTTTTTTACTCAAAGCAATGTTGTTAGCATAGCGAAGAATTTGCTAGGCAAGTACCTATACAGTGAAATGAATGGTGTACGTACCGGCGGCATTATTACAGAGACTGAGGCTTATTCTCATAGCAATGATTTAGCAATGCAACAGCATTTGCTGAGGCGCCCTTCTTCTGTAAAAACATTGAAGAGCAACGGCGGAATTGCGTATATTTATAACGTTTATGGCTGCCACAGTATGTTCAACATAGTAACAAATAGTGAGTCTTTTGCAGACTCTGTACTTATCCGGGCAATTGAGCCTACTGAAGGGCTTGAAGCCATGGCAAAAAGAAGGAATATGACTTCTGCCAACAAAAACCTCTGCTCTGGCCCCGCTAAACTAACCCAAGCGCTCGCGTTGACGCCCTCTCTTAATGCAACATCAGTAATGAATCAAAACGTGGTTTGGGTTCAAGATGAAGGTAATGATGATGGAAACAAAATATTAAGTGATGACATCACCTGTTCGCCGCGCATTGGTATAGACTACGCCGAAGATGACGCAACTTTACCATGGCGATTTACTCTGAAAAGGAAGGCGCCATTCTAGGAGCTGTAGCAGGAGCTTACGCAGACAAAGTAGCGCGCTTATTTCACCACCTTGTGACGCTTAAACCGGGCAAGGGTATTAATAGATAAACTACCCTGCCCCCTTAATTTACTCGTCTGTTTGCGAAGCGTAATGGTTCTGCATTAACCACGCATAGGCAGTAGTAAAAGCAGGCTCTTGAAACTGCTTCAAACCGGTTTCGGCAAAAGGCACTGCCATTGGGTTTCGGCGTAAAGATTCTTTAATATCAGTAGGGCTATATACCACAACGTTTAACCCCTCAATTAATTCAATAGCCGCTTCTAACTTAAAGCCAATAGAACTACCCGCAAATTTGCCTTTGCTTTGACGCTGGCGAATGATCACGGCATCAATTTGGTAGTCTGCGACAAGTTTAGCAAACGTACTTTGAAAACTTTTTAACCCTTTGGCACTGCTATCAGCTAACGTTAGCCGACGCGTACGACAGTCGGGAACATGAAACAGCCCATCTATCAGCGACAACAGACATACATTTGCTTCGTTACCTTTTAAATCTACACCACAGACTTTCATATCAATTCCTATTTACATTTATCAGCTATTATAACCTGTTTCACTGATAAAAATAGGAATGGGCTATTCGCAGTTAAGGGTAAACCGAAATACCGCCCACGAAATCCAACAGTGTATTATTCAAACTTAAAAAATGTACTTAAAATCGCCAATATTTATAACGACTATTTAATACTGTTTAAAAAAAGAGTTAATATTAAATAATACAAAAAATAATCAACAAAATGATTGCTTAACACGTGTTGCACTAAACCTAAAAAGTCAGAGCGCATTTTCCTTACCGTTGAGTAAGCAGGAAATGAATAAAAACAATTTTTAGTGCGCCGTGTAAGCGTATTTTATTGCCCTTTTTTGAGGGTGAAGGTGATTCAGTTACTGAAAGGAAAGCACATGCGTCGAAGTTTTAAATTTATTCTTTTTACCTTTCTACTACAGAGTGTTGTTCACGCTCAGGAAATAGAAAGAGACTACCATGAAAATGGTCAGCTTAGATTCGAAGGTATATCCGTAGTTGAGGAAGGCAATTTAATAGCAAACTACAAAGAGTACTTCGACACCGGTGAACTTAGTATGCATTTTGTCACCGCACCTGAAAAATGGGGTATGCATAACTACAAAATAGTAAATTACGTCGCTCCAGGTCTGCTGTCGACAAAACATACTATGGAGGACGGACAATTACTCGGAGATTTCGTATTTAACGATTATTTCTCAAACGGTGATTTAAAAACACGTATCTCAGGTTCGTCAACGTTAACGCAATTGACTTACAAGGAATATCACAGCAACGGAATTGTTAAGATTGATAGTATTGTAGAGTTTAATAACGAAGCCAAAGAGCTAGAGAGCTTTATGACCGACGCTTCTGACTTTGCTATGGAATACATTCACCAAGATACATCAGGTTCTTTAGTTGAGTATCATCCAAACGGTAATATCGCTTATAAAGGCAGTTTTAAGGATGGTGAAGAAGACGGAGAAATTCTATACCTAACGGCTCAGAATGAAATCGTACAAAAATACACGCTCAAGAATGGAAAAAAAGTGGGTTTAGGTGAGGTAAATACGTTTTATGATAATGGCCAACTCAAAACGCATACAGATACATTCAACGGACTAGAAAGCGGTTTGTATGTAAGGTTCCACGAAGATGGACAACTGGCAGTGCGTGGGTACTACTCTCAAGAAAACATCGACGGTACCGGCCTTGAAAGCTTCAGGAAAGGCATTTGGAGATATTATAAATACCACCCAAATGGTAGCTTAGCAGAAGAAACTACCTACATAAACGAGACCAAGTCAGGGAAATACCAAAAGCTTGATAGCACCGGCCAAGTTTTAGAAGCCGGAATTTATTTAGACGGTGAAATGGACGGCGTTTGGGAGTTATACGATGAAGAGCGCGGAAGAACAATATACGGAAAGTACGACAACGGGAAGTTACTAAAAGCATCTTTCAACCTTTTTAACACGATAAAAGTGAAAAATACGTGCAACGAAACCATATCTGTTCTTACGTTCATAGAGGACGATTGGCAAATTAACGGTTGGATAAACGTAGCGCCATACACAACAAAAACGGTTTTAGAAACCCAAGCCGATGCTTATTTCATTTATGTAGAATCTGATTCGTACCATTGGGCAGGCTCAATAGAAAGAATATATCAGGATGAAGAATATAAGTTTGATAAAGTTGCTCTAGAGGACGATTTTTACAGCAGTTCTACGCAACTTATTAGTTGTGACTGATGAAGCGATAAAGCGATGGGCGGCGTACATTTAAGCAGTACTGCCCCCTTCTTTTTTTACTTTGTTTATCTCCCATCTAGTATAGAAGAAGGCAAGTATGGCGCTTAGGATGACAACGGTAACGATGGTGTAAAACATAGACACCATGGGATAGCCCCACACCACAACCAGCATATAATTTATAAACGCGGGCACAACAAGTTGCCGAGCAATGCCTAAATACATAGGAAACATAGGTTTCTGCATGGCCTGTAGAATAGCCACACTTTGAAACAACACCACGTAAGCGTAAAAGGCTAACGTATCAATTCGAAGGTAGGTAACGCCTGTATTTTTAATGGCGCTGTCGCTTGTAAAAAGGCTCATCGCCAGCGGCGATAAAAAATACATAATAGGGATAGAGACTACCGCCATAAAGAAACCGATCAACAGTCCTTTACGGTAGGTTTCACCCACGCGCTCATAACGACCTACGCCCATATTTTGACCCGCAATAGCCATTACCGCGCTATTTAAGCCTAGTGCAGGTAGCAACAAAACCTGCTCTAAGCGCAGCCCAACGGTGTAACCAGCTACATGTTCACTTCCAAATTGCCCAATAAGCGCAACGGTAATAAACCCACCTAAAATGATGGTGAGCATGTTAAAGCTGGCGGGCAATATTTGTTTAAGTAGCTCTTGCCACCGCGCTTTATCAAAGGCTGGCATAACCGATATGTTCAATCGTTTCATGAGTACTCGAAACAGATAAAACGCGGTAGAAAACTTAATAACAACAGTAGCTAGCGCTATACCGCCTACCCCTAAATCGAGTACGAAAGTGAAGAATGGGTTGAGCCCAAAATTAGCAAAAAAGCCAATCATAAGTGCGTTTCGGTTAGATTTGGTATCTCCTAATGCCATTAATGCGCCTGCAGCACCGAAGGATAAAGTGAAGCCTACCGAACCTGCCAGCGTTACCCATAAATATTCCATAGCGAGAGGTTCAATGTGAGATTCGGCGCCAAGTAATACAACAAGAGGTCGCGCAGCAAAATAGCCCAAAACAAACGACAATGCGCTAAAGGCAATGGCAAGGCCGCTGATGTTATCAAGCCACCCTTTCACGTCGTGGGTCTCGCCTCTTCCTGCGCCAGGTGCAATCATTGCCGATGCCCCGGTTTGAATGCCAATACCAATAGATAACAGTAAGAAAAAGACACTGGATGCGATGGATAAGCCGGCAAGTGCATTATCTGACAAATAGCCAGCAAACCAAATATCGGTAAGGTTATACAATGTATTGAAGATCATGCCCGTTGAAGCCGGGATAGCAAGCCGCAGCATGTGAGCGACTATTGAGCCCTCCGTTAACGATGGTTCTGATTTGGTGACTTCTTGCATTACGCTTCTCCAGCTTAAACAAATACCAGTTACAACCTATCGATTTTTTACGCCCGCTAGAAAAATCGAGGGAGAGTACATCAAAAGATACGTGCGCAGAATAATGTACGCAGATGTCTTTATTCAGTACCAAGAAATTTTTACAATTTTTTCGTAATATCGTTAACGTTTTTCGCAAGTACTCTTATTCAGGCACCAAAAGATACGTTGCTTGTATATATACAACCAAGCTACAAGCCGCGTATTGACTGCTATTCAAACAATAAACTAAGAATTTTGTAAAGTAGGCCTATGCTTTGCATTTTTAATATTAAGTCACATTAACTCACAAACTGAAGGGATACATTATGTTACGTTGGGCTTTAATATTTTTAGTTATTGCATTAGTTGCAGCAGTATTAGGATTTGGTGGAATTGCTGGTTCAGCAGCCGGTATCGCTAAAATCATATTCGGTATTTTTGTCATCTTACTCATCATTTCAATTGTGATGAATATGGTTAGAGGCAAAAAATAGACAATCACCAATTTAACGATTGGTTTGAAGATTTATTTTGAGTCTGAATTAAACAGCCATTAGTCATTTGATTAATGGCTGTTTTTTTCAGGTACGTAAGTTCTCGAATATATTACTGTTTGCCCTTTGCGAGCCTAAAGCGCTGCATAGGAACAGCATCACCCTAAATATCCAATGGAGAAAATGATGAGTAATAAACAAATGATTACGAACGTTGGTATCGGACTTGCTGCGGCATCTGCAGGTATTCTTGCACGAAAAACGTTACAAAAGTCGTGGGAAAAGGTAAATAACGAACCTGCTCCTAAAGATAAGGGCAGCGAAAACACCGACCTTAAAGAGGCCGTCACTTGGGCGGTAGTGTCAGGCATTGGAGCGGGTATTGCTCGAATGGCCGTTCAGTATGCGCTTGATAAACGTCAATCTAAGTAATGATTTTGAAAAATAGAGGCAGAGTACTCATCACTAAGTGATGTACTCTGACTTTATTAATTTCAAATTTACAGAGCATTTTTAGGGGGAAGAAATATTCGTCCGCATTAGACAAAGTATTATCACTCGCATATTAAAAAAACGATGATTTGTTATTTCGCTATCCCGATAAAATTACACATCTTAAAAATAACTGATGATAACATTTGAAATATTAACCCTCTTAGTTGAGGAGGGTCGTCGTTTTGTGGATGAAAAGAAGCGACATATTAATCGACTTATCAATGCACTCAAGCAATGCTAACCACAGCCGCTAGACTAACCTCAGCCGCTAGACTAACCTCAGCCGCTAGAGTGGTCCAAACACAGAGACTCCCAGTTATTCATAGAGTTTGCGAAGTATTGACCTTCAAACTGGACAATTACCTTAAAAGCGGTCGTTCACTTTCTCTGCACAAAATATCTACTTGTTTTTTGTTTTTAGAATCACATACCCAAAGAAAATAGCAAAAAACAAATCATTTAAACCATAAATGCTGTAAAACAAACCAGATAAGAAATGTTGCTCATAGATTTCGTAAAGCAATTCGTTGTGGTTGAAAATCCAATTCACCCAGTGCAAAAAATAAAGGCCTTTTACCACTATAAAAGTGCCGACCATCAATTTATTGCTTGACCACGAGGATGCCATTGCCATATAGGCCACACCCCATAATAATATAATCATCAGACCAAAACTGGACATAACTTGAGAGTCATAGGTTTGAATTATATTGTGAGTGAAAAATAGGGTGCCCAGTAATACACCTACAAAGTTCATTAAGCCTGCAATTACAAACCCTGCCCCTATCCAGTTATAACTGAGATTAATATGTGGCTTGTTGTTTACATCGAGTGTGCACTTATTATCTTGGCTATAATCAAGGTGGTCGATAGAATTTTCCTCATGTAAAAAACCTAAAGCGTCTGAACCGTACCGCCGCACATTTAGCCAAGCAACAAATGTAGCTAGGTACTGTAAAAACTTACTATTGTGTTGTTGAGTGGTAAACCCAGCTATTTTCATCATGACTTCGGCTTTCTTTGCTTTCCAACTCATCACTGAATTCCACTTTTTAAGTTTTTGATGGGAGGTTGTTCAGAGCTAAGATAAATTTTGCAAGGCACACCTTTTAGATGTGGAATGCCTTGTTCCCGATCTAGGTAGTCATCAGTATCAGGAATAACAACGGCATCGTTATGATCAACGTTGTAATCAGCACCTTCTTCTGGCAGCCACCAACCATGAGGGACTCTAATCAAACCTTCTGGTACATCCTCTCTTGGCGTCACTAGCATTTGTATCTTGCCGTTGATGGTTTCAATAGTGGCCCATTGGTTTGCCTCGAGTTTGAATTTCTCAATATCATTAGGGTGAATAAAGGTTCTGGGAAAGGGATTCTTCACCCGTAATTTAGAGTTATGCCTTTGTCCTGACTGAAAAAATTGTGGCTCGCGCAGCCCTACAAACAACTTCAGGGGATATTCTTCACTCGTTTCAATGTTGCGATAGTAAGGCAAAGGGTCACACCCCAACTCCTCTAACACAGATGAATACAACTCCACTTTACCACTTGGAGTGGCAAAACCAGTATTGCGGTAGTTATAATATTGGTAGTCAAAAAGTTTTAATTTGTACTTGGCCTTAAATTCGTTAAAAGTCATTCCCATGGGAGCTAATCGGTGGTCAAAAAGATCTTCAACAGAATTCCAAGTGAAGTGCTGCCCCATTCCCATTCGTTCAGCCAGCCCTTTCCAAAAATCATACACATTACGACATTCACCCGGAGGTTGATAAAGTTGCTCTGAAGTCATCACTAAACTTGCCCAGTTATATGCATCCATCAAATTGGGTCGCTCCATCCAACTATCACCGGGTAATACGTAATCGCACAATTGGGCAGTCGGTGTCATAAACTGTTCAAAGCAGACATTTAAATCCTGATTAAGCATTGCTTGCTTGATAAGTGGCTGATTTCCATATCCCATTAAAGCGTTATTAGCGATGGCAAAAAAGGCTTTTACCGGGTAAGGATCGCCATACGCCATAGCCCTAAATGTAGGCGAAGGTACTGCCATGTGAGTGCCTTTAACTAAGTTAGGGTATTCGAGACCAAAAACGCGCAAACTATGTGCTTTTAGTTTATCCGCGGCTTTGAAAGTAAAGGCTGGATATTGGTCGTAGCCCAATTGTTTTTGCTTTTGTTCTTCAGATAACAGTTCGGTGAGTTCAAGTTCCGCCTCTGACAATATACCTGTACCCGGGTGCATCAACATTTCACCGCCGGGTGCGTCCAAATTACCAGTGATAGCCCTCAGAATGGAGATTGCTCTAATTGCAGAGGTACTGCTTACTTGCTGATCGGTAATCGGAGACCAAGGAATAATAGCGCCATCTGAGGTAGCATAAAGTCTGGCCGCTTCTCTAATCGATTCAATAGGCACACCGGTAATATTACTCACTTTTTCCAGTGAAAAATCGTCATTTACACGTTGTTCTAATTCATCAAAACCAACTGTGTAGTTACTAACAAAATCTTTATCGTAAAGCTGTTCAGTTATGATGACATTAATCCAACCCATGCACATCGCAATGTCAGTGCCGGGTTTTATCGGTAAATAGATATCAGCTTTGTCTGCATTCGGACTTCGTCTTGGATCCATGACGATAAGCTTTGCACCGCGCTTTTGGGCAAGTCGTTGTCGAATGTATTCAAATACCCAAGACTGGCTATTGGTATTGTGGCCCATCAACACAATACAGTTAGTATTTTCAAAATCTGGAAACGGCATCCAACCATAAGTCAGGCGATTAACGGCAGCGGTATTACCCAAACACAATGCAACAGGAGATAGATAATTGGGGCTGCCTAGTAGGTTCATAAATCGGCGAGTCATACCTGATTCAGTGCTGCAATTCCACGGGCCACTCGTAACGGCTAATGCTTCTGGTCCATACTTATTTACCACCGTTTTAAGTTTGGCAGAAATTTCATCTAACGCTTGCTCCCAAGAGATTTCTAGCCATTTATTTTCACCTCGTTGACCAGAGCGTTTCAGTGGTCTTTTCAATCTGCTGGGATGCTCAAAAGTGCTTTGTGACAATTGTCCTTTTGTGCAAATTGCGCCGGGTGCCAACGGGTTAGCTTTATCTCCAGACAATTTAAAGTCTGTATCGCCCTCTCTGCGTTTAGCGACTAACTGGCAAGAAATGTCGCAGGTTGCACATAGCACATGTTTTGTTTCCATGCTTGCTCCAGAACCACTTTGATTGATTAATTAATTTTCCAGCTATGGAAACTAGCATTAAAATCTGACAATATTTATCATTAAGGGCCATGTATTTATCAAATGAGGCCATGGGAATTACCACAGTGTTTGGGCTAAAAATCTGGAGCAGGAAATGACTAAATTGCATCATGGACCCTATGTATTGAGCAGTTTTTTAGATCAATTCCCTGAATTAGTGATGGCGCGAGGGGCAAACTTGGCGACCCTCAGTAAAGCGGCTGATATTCCGCTCCCCCTGCTAACAGGCAGGCACCAACTTATTCCCTTTGATAATTTTATTGGTATTTTAGAGGTTGCAGCAGAATCCTTAGACTATCCTGAAATAGCTATAGATTTGGCAGGGCGTCAAACTTTAAACTCAATTGGTCCTATGTCACGACTGTTAGTTGATTGCACATCATTGAAAGAAGCGTACGCAAAAATCCTTGAATATTTCCGCCTGCTTGTATTTGGGTTTGATATTCGATTAATAGAGACCTCTGATTGTTTAGAGTTGGCATTCGATATCAATATGCCAACTCTCATTAATAGGCAACAATTTCAAAATTATCTATTGGCTAGCACAGTCTGCGTAACACGCCGCTTGGTCGGTGAAAAATTTCCTCTTAGAGGGTGCTTTTATTCACGCAGTGAGCCTGACTTAAATCAACAAAAAAAACATGCAGCATTCTTTGGATGTCCAATTGCTTTTGACGCGCCGACTGTAAAATTGACTATGGATAGTGCAATACTGCATCGCCAAATTGATAAATCAATAATTTCAAACAGCTTAAATGCCAGTAACTTTGTTAAATCAGTCAACCTTGAGGAAGCAATATCCAATATTTTTGTGTCTACTTTACCGACCGGTTATTCAGACCTAGCCACTGTTGCCAGTAGCTTGGGTTATTCAACCAGAACCCTTAAACGAAGGCTTGCCGAGCGATCTCTTTCCTTCAGTTCAATACTAGACTCAATTAGGCTTTCGCAGGCTAACCAGTATTTGCAAAGTACCTGCTATCAACTTTCTGATATTGCCGTACTTTTGGGATATAAAAACCAGAGTGCTTTTACTAGAGCTTATATAAGACTTTGCGGGATAACACCCAGTGAATATAGAGATAGGTTCTAGAGAATAAGGGGTCAGAGTACTTTAAACAAATTAAGTACTCTGACCCCTTTATTTTTCATTCTACACGTTTAATCAGGTTGTACCGTAAAACAGTGCCCATTAGAGGTTTACCGTTCACGCTAACCATTTCACCTAGGTCTATAGTGTAAAGTCTATTCTCGGCAAGGCTGTCCAAGGTAATAAAAAGCTGCTTTCTCGATTTACCTAAAGTGAGTTTGGCTGGAACTACATTAGTTACATCCACCTTTTCTGAGCCGTATTTAGCGTGATAGTGATAGGTATGATGCGTTATTGAAACAGAATCTGGCATAGCCTCGATGGGCTCATTAGCGGTAATTTGAAACCCGTCTTTGTGAAGCGTTACACTTTCAATAAGAAAAGGCTTTTTTTTCTTAGTAATTTTGAGCAAGCCCTCTCCACCAGCCCAATTCATGTGTACTTTGCCGACCCACAATGCGCCATCTGAAGAGAAGTCCATCGTGTAATTTCCAATGCCAAGCGTGTTGCCCGCTATAAAAGGAATTAATGTTCCTTGCAATGTTCCGTCAATTTCATCGGGTAAATATCGAATGAGATGATTTTTGTTCATATCGCCTAAGAGCATTTCTCCCTCTGGAAGACCAAAAAGAGATTTAGCGATAGTTTTAACCGGTTTCGTTGGTGAATTCGCCAACTCTCCATGAGGAAACAATGCCGCTGCGGGTTTGCGCAACGACAATAAATCTGACGCTTCTATTTCAGAATGTGGCTTTTGCCAACCTTTTTTCCAATGCAAAGAAGCTGGATGCCCTGCAAAATCTCCCTCGCTGACATGATGCAAAGGGCTTGTTCCTATCCAGTCACCCTGATTATCAGTTACCCATAGGCGCCCGTTATCATCGAATCCCATTCCAGCTGGCGACCGAAACCCTGAAGCAAAAGGCGTAACCTCACCGTCAGGCGCTATCTTCATTACCCACCCTCGGTAAGGCGCACAAGAAAACATGCGAGTTACCTTCTTCCGATACCCTTGTTTCCATTTTTCAAAGTCATGCCACTGCTGCATCTTGTCTTTAGGAGGACATAAATCACTGTATTCCCCCCTTATATACTCAAAAACTCCATTAAAATTAGATGCTACATTTAGCGCAACAAATATATTTCCTTCAGTGTCAACCACCGGACCAAACGCAAATTCGTGGTAGTTTCCCGTCATTCCAAAATCATCGTATACCGTCTGATACTGATCTGCCTTACCATCATTATCAGTGTCAATTATCCGCGTAAGCTCAGGCTTTTGAATGACTAAAAATTGTCCCGGCTTCTCCTCTACAATACCAAGTGGCATATGCAGCCCCGACGCAAACACGTCCCATCTTTCAGACTCCGGATCATAGATAATCACGTCCCCGTGCATCACAGTAAGCGCTAGTCGGCCGTCTTTCATTGCCGTTAAACCACCGACCTGAGGGTCAATTTCAATTGGGTAATCAACCCGCTCAATGGCGTAGTAGTCATACCAAACTGCTTTTACCATTGCGGAAAACATAAGGTGGGAAAGAAGCACCACCAGTAGCGATGCGGATAAAAGGGTATTCATAATTCCACCTCAATGCTGAAGCTCGACACTTGCTCAGGGGACAAGTGAACGTTATCGTCAGCTAGAGCTTTTCCATTTAGGCGTATTGAAGATGGAGACGAATGGACAAGAGTAAGTACTACATCTTGTTTTACGCCTGTTATTGTAAACTCACGAACGAACGTTCTTTCATTACTCCCTAAGTGAATACGTTCTTTTACTTCAACGTTGCCGACCTGATAATGAAACTCGGGCTCCCCCTTAATCAATTGATATCCTTTGAACATAATCTCCTTATTATCAACAAACGAAAATAAAACGTCGCTTTTTTCTGTATACATTATGGCTTTCGCATTTTCCTCTCGTCTTTTTTCTCCGTCAAAATCAGCGCCAGTGGAGTACGCATAGCGCAATTTTGCTATGGTGGTATCCCATACCACTGTTAATTCAGAATTTAGAGCAATAGCTATTGATGCTGGGCTAGTGAAAGGCAGATAACGTCTCACCACCCGAGGATAAGGTCGCTGTGGCGGCTTGTAAGGTGCGAATTTAGGTTTTTCCCCTTCTTGTTTTTGGTCCTTACTCACATCTAAAATGTAAAGCTGAATAGCTGCAAGCGTATCGTTGTCCAAATAGGTAATCGCAGGCATTTGGATCATATCAGGGTTTTTCTTACCCGGACTTTTCACCCATGCTAAAAATGCCTCCCGTTTAATCTCTGGGTAACGATCGCTAATATAAACTAACGATGGACCTGTACTATTTTGCTTTAGATCGTGACAGGCGCCGCAATTTTCTTTAAATGCCGCCTCGCCCATATCAATGGCGTAAACGTTAACAGACAAAGTCATGAGCAACAGTACAAAACCGATTGTGCAAATACTATTGCTGCCCATCATGAGAGAACTCAAGTTGTATCCTCTTTTGTTTACATCCATATTCGTTTTCATTGTGTTCCCACTGCAAAATCATGAAGACTTCAAGACCGAAATACATGAACCTGAATTCACTACTCAGTTATTCTGATAACAGTATTTGTTAGGCATTCATTCGTTTATTCTAATTGCTTGCGATTCTGTGCTTAGCAGTTCGGGCTTACCAACTCTATTCCCCGAGCCTGAAACGGTCCGAAACCCGCTACCTGCCAACGCTATCTTGGCATTACCGAATCTCCCAGAAAGCGGCGGAATTTTTGAGGGTTACCGTGTTCATCTCCCTTAAGCAGAAAAAACACCATCCCAGCATCAGACAAGTCAGCTTTATTTTTAGGGTTGTGCTGCATTCGCTCCCACAACCAACGTAACGAAGGGTCGTCGTGTGTTCTAAGCCATTCAAAGGGTTCAAATGATTTTGAGCACCATAGCGTTGTAGGTTTGTCACACCCGTTCTGATCTATAATTCTTTTGTAATGGATGCGGTTACCACTTAGCAGCAATACATCTGACATTGTATGATGCGCTTTTCTTCTCAAATGGTTGTCGTTGTACCCACTATGAGAAATAACATATACATAAGAAAGTGACGCAATCTTTTCTATATCGATTACGCGTGCAACGGCTTGGTAAAGAAATTCTGAAGGGCCCATATTGATAAAATACAGAGGGTCGTGTTCACTAGATTTCGCAATCTCGCGTGCCAGATGTTCAATTGCCCTATCTGTATTTTTCGACACATCGAAGAACTTTGATTTAGGAAAGTTCCACCACTCAATTGCACCAGTGACAGAGTCTGCCATGTAATTTGTTTCGTTGGTATGCGGTGGTGCCTCAATGAAGTTATTGAAGGAATAATGGACCAACTTATCTTGCAACTCTTCTTTGGCAAGCATTGCTAGTGTTGCGGCTGTACCTGCCCAATCATCCTCGTCAGCTCGCGGCCAACGTGCTTCAGTGTGATGATCAGCTTGATTGTTACCATCTGCACTAATTGCTATTCGTTCACCGTTGTACTGGAATCCCTCCGTAATAAACGCAGATACAACTTTAACGCTGCCATCGTGAGTAAATACGGAAGAAAGTGAACTGGTTGATTCAAACCCGTAAAGGCTAACTTCATTGTCTAGCGTATCGGCAAGAACCCATGCACTGTTGACACAAAGTACTGTGCTAAAGACAGCTACTGCGCTGCGCTGGAACATAGGAAGTATTATAGATTGAAGACGGGTTATGCAGCGAAACATAAATAGAGGGGCCAGAAATCGTACGCGTTATAAATATAAAGTTAGACTACTCCCCAACCACTACACAGTCAATATTTCACAAACAGATTGTTAACATTAAAACCTAGAAAAAATGGGGTCAGAGTACTTTTATTTTGTATAAATGCCTACCGTCCCAACTTTTCATCACTGTCTTTTAGATTAGTTTTAACTGGTACAGGGTTGTAGCTAAAGCTGAATTTATCCATCGTGATAAATAACAATCCAATATGGCAGATTTAGAGATGGCCAGGAAAAGACGACTAGCACCAGCAGGCTTTGCACAACACGTTATTCAAAGAGGCAATAACCGGTCAATTTGTTTTGCCTGTGAAAGTGACTACATTGCTTACATCCACTGGTTGAAGAAATTTTCTTTACAATTTGATGTTAGCATTCATGCATGGGTGCTAATGACTAATCATACCCACCTCCTTTGCACCCCTAAATATGATAACCGCGGTGTGAGCGCTATGATGCAGTCTTTAGGGCGCATGTATGTTAGGTACTTTAACCAAAAATACAAGCGGACTGGAACCTTGTGGGAAGGTAGATTTACCTCTAGCTTGGTAGATTCAGAAGAATATCTGCTTACCGTATACAGGTACATTGAACTCAACCCTGTAAGGGCGAAAATGGTGTTAGACCCAGCGGAATATAAATGGTCTAGCTACCCAACAAATGCGTTAGGGGTAAAATCGACACTATGCAGTGCCCACAGAGTATATTTATCTTTAGGGAAAACTGAAACTGAGCGCATGAAAGCCTACCGTGCACTTTTCGAAACTGAAATCTCCCAAACACGTATTGGCAATATTCAATACTGTTCAAAAAAAGAGTTAGTATTAGGTAACAATAAATTTAAACAACAAATTGAAAACCTAACCGGAATCGCCCTAAAAAACGAAAAATTAGGGCGCCCCCCAAAAATGAGGGCTAAGAATTTTTGAGGGATAATGTACTCTGACCCCTTTATTAGTAATGCTCATCAGGCAGCAGTGGTAAGAAAAAATGCATTGTCGCCATCAGCTAGTCCTTCAAAAAATGGTAAAAAATGGGGTCAGAGTACTTTTAAACGAATTAAGTACTCTGACCCCTTTATTAGCGGCAGCGTCTATGTACTTCAGGGGGCTGGAACAGATGCAGCGATAGATTTTCGTGATTTTGAGTTGCTGCGAATGGGCTACAGCCCGCAGCAAATTTCAAAATTTAACTCTGTTAGCATTTCAACTTGGCAGTAAGATTTTCAGTTAAGGAGCTGCTAGGCCCTTTCTGCACTAAATGAGTTAGCAATTATATAGCTTTTACCGATTTCAAAGGACTTGAGAGAGGGATACTCTTTGAACTCATTGCCATTCCACTTTTTAGGATTTCCAGTCGAAATTACGCTGAGTACTATCGGATATTCCTTAAGTTTCACAACTAACTCTTCCATAACTGGTTTTGGAAAATTTCCTAGTTTGCCACTAGTTTCAGAAACTATTCCATTAACATCAGGCTTCAAATTCAAAAACCGCTGTAAATAGGTTATGTTACCAAAAATTTTGGCGCAGATGCTTGTCAGAATGCCCAAAAGCTCACCCGGATTACATTCATTCTTAGAAAAGAAAATATCAAATCGTTCCGCTTTGTACGGGTATAACCTTGGCGAATTGGCTGTTAACAGTAAAGCCTCTGAACCATCTGAAGAAATCAGCTCTTCCACAGTTCCAAGACATTCTACTTCCCATAGTTGAGGATGATCATCGTCGTGCATTTTTACAGACAACGTAACCCTTAAGTCATCAGCATACCAATCGGCATCCACAATTCTTATCCAGCCTTCTGCTTCATCAAAATGTGCGCCAATAGCACTTAGAAGTTCTTCCATTAGATAGCATCATCCTTTGGGTTACCATGTGTCTGACAGCCGAATAGTAAGCAACCACAGTGTTCATTAAACAATGTGAGGTTAGTATTGGGTTTACCAACTTCAAATTTAGACTTGAGGCCAGCACGCACATTGATTTCGTCTCGTAATTCTTCGATACGTTCTAACTTTTCAGTTTCCGTATAATCTTCCCAATCCTCGTGATCATTCTCTAGCTCAATGATCCACTCTTTTCTTTCTTCAATTAAAGAATAAATTGTTTCATTAAAAAGTTGAGGATTGACTTTGTACAATGAATAGCCCAGTTCAGGCCAATCAGATAAATCGATTCCATCAAGCCCTAACTCAATGACAAGTTCTGTTGCTTTGTCATATTGTCCCATTTCAGCGTAAACAGAAGCGATCTCATAGCTACAAATTACATCTAGAAACTCATTACTAATGTTTTTAACTAACAAGGCTAATTGGTCTTCCGTTTCTGAATAGTTCTTTAACGCTAAGTTCGTTACGGCTAAGTTATATAAGGAAATATTTTCGTTATCACTCAAGTTAGACGCTTTTAGGAAGCAATACTTTGCTTCGTCATATTTGCCCAGATAAAAATATGCGACACCGATATTGTTAACTATATCTCTTGAATTTGATTTAGCCTCAGCCAGCTTTAGATACTTTAGCGCTTCTTCGTAATTTTCTAAATTTAATTGAATGTAACCGACTTGGTTGTAAGGAAAATGGGATGATGGGTGAAGAGCTAAACATTCGTTTAATATTTGTAATGAACGTTCCGCATTGCCATATTCAAAATAAAGTTGCCAAGCTAGATTGTTTGTAGTTTTAACAGTCTTTTTAGTGTTATACGCCCGCTCAAATAACTTTAGGTCTTCATCATCACTTACCCATTCTGGATTTTGATAATAAGCCATTGCAACATCATTGATTAAATCCAAGTCGTTAGGTGCGTTCTCCAATTTTGAGAGAAGTGCTTTTAATTGTGCTGACATTATTTTTCAAGCCA
>NZ_JAGJDY010000016.1 GCF_018100795.1 Alteromonas sp. MMG017
AGAAGGGCTATCCTAACGGATAGCCCTTTTTTTATGTGTAAAGGAAAGTGAAATTAGCAGGTACGCTTTAGTAAAACGCTGAGTGTACTGCAGGTCCTTGCGCGCTCATTCCAAAAAAGAAGCATGATAAAAAGCATCATGATTCTGCACCCCATGCATATAAGCCACCGAACTCAGAAGTGATAAATGTGTAGGGAACACATTTAAACGCGCTTTAACGCGACCCGAAGGGCGTAGGGCAGAAGCCCGGAGTAACGTATTAGCGTTGCCGAGAATCGGTGACCGGCGTAGCCCAGTGTGTGTCCAACCCATGTGAGAGTAGCACGGGGTGGCCCTCCACACTGTCAGGTCCCATTCGAAGAAATTGCTTCACAACGATTGCTTCACAACGATTGCTTCACAACGACAACTACCCTAACGGATAGCCCTTTTTTTATGCGTGATAGAAAGTTCGACTCTATATTAAAACTCTTCTATTTTGTTTAGCTGCGCTCTATAAGCGACTTACAGTAAAAAGCCCCGCAGATGCGCGGGGCTTGAGCTATAACACTATGGAAATTAGTGTTACTGACCCATTGTCTTAATTTCTTCAAAATATCTACGGTATTCCATACGCGTAATAAGTTCGTTGCCATCTTTATCCATGGTCATGAAATCACCTTTAATACCAGCGTTTTCAATTTCACGTTTAGATAGTTCACCATCTTTATTGGCATCGGCTTCATCGAATCGCATATTTGCAGCATCCGTAACTTCTGTACGTAATGTCTTGTTCTTTTCACTGATCACAGCACCCGTTTCTTCCATGGCATCACCATGTTTCATCGACTGTTGTGTGTCGCTAGTTTTCATTTCAGAACGCATTTCTTTATTTTGTTCACTAATTACATCGCCGTCTGCGCCCATAGAATTCTTTTTAGCCATAGCGGATGTTTTGTTCATTGATTCAAGGCTTGCACTGGTTTTCATTTGTGTACGCAATTCTTTATTTTTTTCGCTAATTACGTCGCCATCTGTGCCCATAGCCTCTTTCTCGTCCATGGGGTGATGTATTACATCAGCTTTGTCGTCGTGGTTTGCTTTCTCTTTAACAACAAGTTCGTCAGCAAATTTTTCAGGCTTCGCTTTTATGTAGGCAGTAAACTCAGAGTGGTTAATCATAGCATCGCCATCTGAATCTATATTAGACATAGTTTCTTCAGTAATACTTCCCTTAACCTCTTCCTTTGAAAGCATGCCGTCGCCATTTGCATCTAGTGCCTCAAAGTCTGAAGTTATCCTAGATTCGTGATGGGCAGCGAAAGCAGAAGTAGACATTACTGCGCCAATAACCATTGCTAACGTTAGCTTTTTCATAATAAATTCCTTCTTTTGCATTTGTAATGCATTGGGTTGAACATGAGAAGTGAATGCCAAAACCGTTCTCGGTTTAAATGACTATTACAAGGCACTAAGGTATTTTCATGCCTTTACTCCTACATATCTCTATTCCTATCTTGAAAATCACATTATTTCGTTCCCGATTTATGATTCATACTTTGTGCCAAGCATTAACGTTATGATTTAAATGGTCTTTTCTTTTTTTGTATTCCAGGTTTAAGTAAATAAAGTGTTAAAAGGACACATGCTGTGAAAAATATGCACTGTGCTATATGCCACAGATATTCCTGCTCGAACGTTGCACATCCTACTTAATTGATTCGAGAGTTAACCTTCCCGTAATAGAATTTGTTATTTAAATCAGTGTTTTAAGTCGTAAGGTAACCAGAAGGTTTAATTAGGGAAATTTCCTTAATCTTTGTTCCATCAATACAGCCCAGAGCTAGGGGATAAGGAATGTTTTCAACAATGCTTAGTAAAAATATCAATAAAAAACCCACAGAAAAGCTTTTTAACTTTTACCAGGACTCTTCACTTTCGCGCATGATTAATTTTCTCAATGAAGCAGTTGTCGTTATAGATGCTAACGGCACTATTGAAATGCTTAACTCTACTTCCGCCTCATTACTGGGAATAGAAAAAGATAGACTTCTTGGACATAACTTACTTGAGTTAGTGATAGATGATACAGGCAAGTCTCAGACCTATGTAATTGAGAGTTTAGATGCAGGCCAGCAGGGTTTAATTTCCTCCCCCCCTATGGAAGTTAACCTTCAAGCTGACCGCGACAACAAAACACAAGTGTGTGTGGAAATGTCGATATCAACGTTACCAGAAGCATTCTCGTCGGCTAATACATTGTATCTTTGTATACTCCGCGACCTTACGCTTCACAAGGCCGAGTATGGTTCGTTATTGCACAAAGCTAATACCGACTATTTAACAGGGCTAGCTAACCGCCATAGGTTTGCCGAATATCTAGATAAACAGTGGGATATTTGCGAGCAAGACGACGTACCGCTAAGTATTATATTTATTGATATCGATCATTTTAAAGACTTCAATGACCAATATGGCCATATAGCTGGGGACCGATGCTTAAAGAGAATAGGGGAAACTATTTCATTAAGCCTTCCTAATCGCGATACCTTAGCCGCACGCTATGGCGGTGAGGAGTTTGCATTAGTGTTACCCCGTTGTTCAGCACAGACCGCTCAATTGCTCGCTATACGTATTAAGCGACATATATCGCAACTAAGTACTAGGCAGTTTGCGCTAACGCAAGAATCAGAGTTAACGGTAAGCATGGGGGTGGCAACCCAAATGGAGAATCGCTACAGTTCAAAAGAAGGTTTGCTGAATGCGGCTGATACGTTGCTCTATCAGGCGAAGTCTCAGGGAAGGGATCAGATTTGCTTTTTGTAGAATAGAGGGCTTTTATAAAAAGCCCTAAATTATTTAACCTGGTTTTTTATTTATAATTTGTGGATCTTGGCTGGTGTACACATTCTTTTTAGGCGCAGTAACCAATTTCATGCAGATGTTTTCAGTAGTGGCATCGGAATCTACAAAGATAATGGTTTGACCATCAGCAGTAATACTATACGTAAGGTCATTATCGATATCGCCCGTTACTAAAGGCCCAACGAATTGTAGGTCATTGGAATCATCGTCAAGGGTATACATTATCATGGTATTTAACTCAGTTACGTTTACGTTTCCTGATGTGGGCGTACCTGAAAGATCGCATATTGTATACCTTGCTGGAGTAGACTTAGTATCGACAGAAACAGTAAATTGATACACTGGTGTTGGGTTGGACATAGTTCTAGTTTCCTTTTAAATAATTAAAGTAATAAGGAAAGGCTAATAGTTCGCCTTTTTCTAAGTGGTGTTTGTTGCTATCTAACTTTTTGTTTATACACTTTATAGAAAACAAATAAGGTAGCAGAAACCCTGGGTGTGATGTTTTCTTCATTATTGGCGCTGAGAATTTTTGGAGATTCTCACATAATGTTTGATTGATGTTATTTTTATTACGGCTTTGTTGTACAAATCTAGCCAGTGCATTTCGTAGCTTGTTTGCATCATCGACAAAGTTATCTGATGGCTTCAAACCTTTCGAGTTCTCGAAGTCATGATTAGGTAGATTGGCGAGGATTTTGTCTGCTTTACTCCATTCATTATTCAATTGATAATACTCAACCAGATACAATAGATTCCACGCGTCGTCCGAATTTAAAGCAAATTGTTCCGCGCTATCGATATCGATATTTTTTCCTAACTCAGATGAGCTTAGCAGCAACAATATTTCGATATTATGTAAATCTGCCTTCCATTCGCTATTATTGGGGTCTTGAGAGATTGCGGTGTTAATTTTTTGGTAAGCTTTTTCCAATGTTGAAGTGTGTACTGCGCTATGTTTCATATATATCGTTAGTCGCACTTTTTGTACGAGTAGTGCCACATAAGGCTCGATAATAGCTGCATTAGAACTATTTTTTTTATACATCTTTTCAAAAGCTTCGTCAGCCTCCTCGTACAACCCATAAGCTTTTTCATATTCCCCAGTATGAACAGTGGCCGACGCAATCCACGACAGGGTATCGGCAGCATAAAGCTGAGCATCAAGGTCACCAGGGTTTTGTTCAGCGATATATTGTTTGAGCTTTAGTGATGCACTGAAGTATTTAATCGACTTACTAAACTCGAAGTTTTCATATTCAAGAGAGCCCAAAGAGTTTTGTGCGTAAGCCACCTCCATCATGGCGTCAGTATTATCTGGAGCTAGTGCTAGCATACGTTCGCTATACCCCAAGTAACGTTCGAATGCCGTTCTGGCTATGTCCATCAAGCCATCATCATAAGCAATGTGGCCCAACCAAAATGCGCTTGCCCCCGCAGCTTTTAGCAGCTCGAAGTGATTAGGCGCGTCACTCAACAGCGCCTTTATTTGCACATCCGCTTCTTCGTAAGCGTCTTTCGCAGTGGCTACATCGTCACGGTAAAATCGTACTTCTGCCATAGCTTGCAGTGAAAGCGCATGTTGAAAACGCAGTTCGAAACTGGCTTTTGGCGGGCTAATGGTAAAAAATCCATACTCACTGGATTGCTGGGCTTGTTCAACGTAATGAAGTGCCTGTTCGCTAATACCTTCCAATAAATCCATACGTTTTACGCTACGCAGTTTATCGGCAAAGTCACCTATCATATAACCCATTAAATTTTCAGCTTCTAACCGCTTTCTTTCGGCCAGTTGTTGCGATTGCTGACTTTGTAGCATGGCGCCAAACGAAATGACCGTTAAACCGGTAAGGGCTGCAAAGGTCACCCCGCGAATAACGCGTTTGCGTTGGGCGGTTTTTTGCGATGCCTTAATGAGGGCGAGTTCGTCTTGGGAAAGGCTTAAACTAGTGTCGCCTTTTAACGCCAAAGCATCCGTTAAGGGCTTTCCTTCTGTAAGCAAAAACGCCTTACTTTTATTATCTTGTAGCCATTGTTTGGTTTGTTGTTCTAGTCGGCCTTTGCTCACCAGCGCGCTTTGGTGCTGCTGGATCCAATCTTGTACCCGGTGCCAGCGCTTAAGCACAGCTTCATGCGCCACTTTAAAGCAGGCTTTGTCTTGATAAAGGTGCGATACAAATAAACGATGCTCTACCATTAGCTCGACAAATTTTTTCTCGTTATCGTTATTAAGTTCACTCCAAAATGCGGTGCGGCTAGTTAAGTTACTGCCATCTTGGGTAAGCGTTACAATAAGAGGAAGCACGCGGTCGAGTGCGGTTTTAACTAATGCCGACATTTGTAGATAAAGCTGTTCAGCTTTATGCCCAATTGCGCCTTCCATACCGCCTAACTGTTTGTAGGTACTAACTTGCAGTAAGTTGTCTGTTCGCTGCAAATACAGTTCTTGTAAGGTGTATTGTAATAATGGAAGGCAGTTGGGTTCAGCCGCGGCATCGGTAAGTATAATGTCGTCTAACGTAACGTCGGTATGGCTATCTTCTTCCCACTCTAGCCCTGCGGCAATAGCAGGAAGACGTATCATCTGGCTTAATTCACTGGCAGAGGGGGGTGTAAGGTCGAAATGTGCTCCGCGCTCTTTATTTTTCATTAGGGTGGGATATGCAGCTAAGTGATGGTAGAAATCATTCCTACATACTAACAACATCAAAATGAAGCCACTTTCAGCCAATGTTTCAAGCAGCGTGAATACCGCTTGCTTATGGGCGCTATCAACATGGTTGGTGGCCAAATAGGCTTCAAGGCGATCGAGTACAATTACATAGCACGGGAAAGCGACGTTGTTGTACTGGCTTGTAGTAGTAAGTTTAGCTTTCGCTATATTGATAACCGACTTGGGGTCACCCTTTAGTTTTGCCGCTAACGAATCTGCACTTTCCCCTTCAAATAAGGGGGCATCGTTAATATCCCAATCCAGCATAAAGGCGGCAAGTTCTTCTACAATCTGTGCTGCCTGAATATCTGCAATATCAATACTGGCGTAATCGATGGCATGAACACCATTCGCGCCCTTATTGTTTAATAACCTAGGTAATAAACCGGCGTGCACTAACGAACTTTTACCTGAACCGCTAGGGCCGATAATAAGGGTAAAAGGGCGTTTTTTTGTGAATTGGTCCCCAAGCCTAGCGAGCAGATTTTTTACTGCTGCATTTCTACCGTAATAAACTTGGCTTTCTTGTTGTGTAAACGCGGTTAAACCAGGGAACGGAGATTGACCTTGCCAATCGGTTTCTGCAGCACGTGTTTGTTCATCTTCTAAAAACTGAACATCGGCAATAACCCGATATCCCCGCTTTCGAATGGTTTCTATAAAAGAAGGCGAGCTGGCTTTATCACCCAATGCTTTGCGTAATTGAGTAATCGTTTTATGAATAGGGTTATCGCCAACAGGTGAGTCGGGCCAACATTGAGCAACAATGTCATCGGCGCTAACTACTTCCCCCGCTTGTTGACACAATAGCAATAAAACGTCCATTGCTTTGGGCTCAATGGCGCGCTTGGTTTTACCTAATATAAGGGTATTGGAGGCTGGCTCAACTTGCCAGTCACCCAAATAAAACTGCTTTAACATGTATTAAATTTGCTCAAAAGAAATCAATCAGAACAAACCTAACCTACTTTAGTTGTAAGGTAAACGAGTTACGCTGAGTTAGGTACTACATCGATTCTAAACTGGGACTATAAAATTTAGCTAAAAATACCTTTAAATTTTAATAATATAAAAAATATTAATAAAAAGTGAAATTTGATCACTGTCTCCTAGGTCTATACTACTACACGTGCTTACCGCACGTTAAAACCAGACTTATACTTTTGAGGGTAGATAAAATGAAACAAATTAAAAAATCTTCTGTTGCTACGGCACTTGGTGCGGTTGTTATTGGCTCGTTGGCATCTACGGTTGCTATGGCTGAAGTTAACCCATTTTCAATGCAGTCATTAGAGTCTGGCTATAGCCAATTCGCTGCTGAAGGCAAATGTGGTGAAGGTAAGTGCGGTGGTGATAAAGCCGCCAAATCTGCAGAGGGCAAAGCAACTGAAGGCAAGTGCGGCGAAGGTAAGTGTGGTGGCGACAAAGCGGCTAAAGCAACCGAAGGTAAATGCGGCGAAGGTAAGTGTGGTGGCGACAAAGCAGCCAAAGCTACCGAAGGTAAATGTGGCGAAGGTAAGTGCGGTGGCGATAAAGCAGCTAGCATGGCTGAAGGTAAAATGGAAAAAGCCAAAGAAGGAAAATGTGGCGAAGGTAAATGCGGTGGCGATAAAGCAGCTAGCATGGCCGAAGGTAAAATGGAAAAAGCCAAAGAAGGAAAATGTGGTGAAGGTAAATGCGGTAGCATGTAAAGCTACGGCAATTGCAGTATAAAAAAGGCCGTCATTCGATGGCCTTTTTAGTGTGAAATTGGGGTGAAATAATGAAGCATATTCAAGGTGCAGGTTTAGGTTTTCGTCGCGAGATGTTAGATGAGTTGTTACCAACATTGCCTAGCGAAGTCGACTTTTGGGAAGTTGCGCCCGAAAACTGGATCCCTTTAGGGGGCACATACGAAAGTCAGTTTGCCCAAAGTATTCAACAAGCGCCTTTTACCACACACGGTTTGTCCCTTTCTATCGGGAGTAGCGACAAGCTCGATATCGAATTCGTTAAAACGGTAAAGCGCTTTTTAGACACTCACAATATCGATTTATATAGCGAACACCTAAGCTATTGTTCTGGTAACGGCCATATGTATGACCTTATGCCTATTCCTTTCACCGAAGACGCTGTTAACCATGTTGTAAGCCGCATAAAGCAGGTTCAAGACATTATCGAGCGGCCATTGGTACTAGAAAATGTGTCTTATTATTTGGCGCCAGGGCAAGAGATGTCTGAACTAGATTTTACTAATGCGGTATTAGCAGAGTCAGGTTGTTCGTTACTGCTTGATGTGAACAACGTCTATGTAAATAGTATCAATCACAACTATGACGCTTATGACTTCATAAACCGCTTACCTAGCGACAAAATTGTCTATGGCCATATTGCTGGTCACTTCGATGAAGCCCCAGATTTAAAAGTAGATACTCATGGCGCTGATGTTATTGAGCCTGTATGGGATTTACTGAAGCATGCCTATAACACCCACGGTGTGTTCCCTACATTGTTAGAGCGTGATTTTAATATTCCCGCTATAGAAGTGTTATTAAAAGAAGTACAGCGTATTAAAGTGATACAAGCTCAGTGTATTGCAAGTCACCAAACCGTATTCGAAGGGCAGTCTGCATGAGCGAGAATTTTAAATCCGTTCAGCAAGAGTTTGTTAATGCGATTAAAGATCCAGATTCGTTTGAAACAAACGACGCCGACATTAAACGCCGCATGGATATTTACCAATCCCTGTTTTTTAATAATATTTCAGGTTTTATAAGCACAGGTTTTCCGGTGTTAAAATCATTGGTAAGCGAAGAAAACTGGAATGTATTGGTGCGCGCCTTTTTTATTCATCATGAAAGCCGTTCTCCGTATTTTTCAGATATTAGCAAAGAATTTGTAGAGTATTTATCAGCAAGCCCAGAACTCTCATTTCAATTACCAGCATTCGCCGCTGAGCTTGCTCATTATGAATGGCTAGAATTAGATATTAGCATTCGAAAAACTTTCCGTGATGTGGTGTATTTCAATGTGGGTGAACAGGTAACAACGGTGAGCGTTTCCCCGTTGGCTACTCTTGCTTCCTATACCTACCCCGTGCATTTAATTGGCGTGGATCATATTCCCGAAGCCCCCGCACCCGAGCAACAGTTCTATGTGGTGTATCGTAATGAAGAGCAGCGCGTAGAATTTGTGCATTTGAATCCGCTTACCGCCGTGTTATTGCATACCATTGAACAGCACGAACAAGGCATAGACATAGACGCCTTAGGTGAGCAGCTTCGTAAACAATTAGACCACCTACCAGAACAAACTGTGCTTCAAGGTATGCAGCAAATAGTAAGCGACATGCTGCAAAAAGGTATTTTACTACCTAGCTGAACAATCTGCTGAACACTAAATCATCAGTTTTTATCTGGCACTTAAGTGAAGAAAGGCTAAAGTTGTACGCGAGTGTGTAACTTTGGCTGTTAAATGTTGGGAAAGTAGGCAATTGACCACAATAGCGCTGTCAATCCGGTCTGCTTTCGATTAACATTTACGACCATTTTTTTGTTAGTTAAATTGTTTAGGTAGTGCATATGGCAGACAATTCAGATTTCAAAGAAGTCTACAATAAGTGGTACTTTCTAGCTTCTATCGTAACTTTACTCGCGTTTCCGCTGATGCATATCATCTGCGGCTGGTTTACCTTCTGGTTATAACGCAGACATTCAAGGCATAATTGTGACTGCACAGTATATAAAATCAGTTGTTAAAACCGTTCCTGACTATCCAAAGCCAGGTATTTTATTTAGAGATGTTACTAGCGTACTAGAAGACCATAAGGCTTTCAGTAGTTGTATCGCATTGTTGCTTGAAGAATTCCAAGACATGGGATTCAACAAAGTAGCAGGAACCGAAGCGCGCGGATTTTTATTCGGCGCACCACTGGCCATCGAGATGGGCATTGGTTTTGTTCCAGTAAGAAAACCCAACAAATTACCCCGTGAAGTGGTGAGTGAAACCTACGATCTTGAATACGGTACTGATACGTTGGAAATTCACAAGGATGCTATCCAGCCAGGCGATAAAGTGTTACTTATCGACGATCTGCTAGCAACGGGCGGTACCATCGAAGCATCAGCAAAGCTAATCCGTACATTAGGCGGCACCATTGAACATGCTGGCTTTGTTATCGGATTACCTGAACTAGGTGGCCGTGAAAAGCTAACCGCGATGGGTATTAAAAGCTTCACGCTTTGTGAGTTCGACGGCGAATAAGGATAAAAATACAGGCAATGAGTTATCAGGTATTAGCACGTAAATGGCGCCCGGGTAAGTTTAGTGAACTCGTAGGGCAGGAACATGTTGTTTCAGCTATTTCGAATGCGTTAGATAACGACCGCTTGCACCACGCGTACCTATTCACAGGTACGCGAGGGGTAGGTAAAACCACCATTGCTCGTATATTTTCTAAAAGTTTAAACTGCGAAGAGGGGCAGGGGTCTAACCCTTGTGGTCAATGTAATACCTGTAAAGAAATTGAGCAGGGTAATTATGTTGATTTGCTTGAAATTGATGCGGCATCACGCACGAAGGTAGAAGATACCCGAGAGTTGCTTGATAACGTTCAATACAAGCCTACCCGCGGCCGTTATAAAGTGTACCTTATTGATGAAGTACACATGCTTTCTAAGCACAGCTTTAACGCGTTACTAAAAACGCTAGAAGAGCCACCGCCTCACGTTAAGTTTTTACTGGCTACTACCGATCCACAAAAGCTCCCTATTACTATTTTATCCCGATGCTTACAGTTTAATCTAAAAGCATTGTCGCGAGAGCAAATAGTAGGGCAGCTTAATCATATTCTAGAGCAAGAAGCTTTACCCTTTGAGCCGCAAGCGCTAGCGCTGTTAGCCCGCGCTGCACAGGGGAGTATGCGTGATGCCTTAAGCTTAACCGACCAAGCCATTGCACAAGGTGGTAATGCGGTTAACGCATCAGTGGTCACCGACATGCTTGGTTTAATGGATAAAAACCAGCTTGTGAAGTTATTGCATGCGGTGGTAAGTAAAACGCCAGCCGATGTCATGCAATTGGTACAGGATATGTCGGAACAAGCACCTGATTACGATCATGTGCTTGCCGAATTAGGTAGTACGCTACATCAAATAGCGCTAACCCAATGGGTACCTGAAGCCTGTAAATTGGAAACGACGTCAGCCAAAGCTATTTACCAACTTGCTAAATCAATTTCTGCTGAACAAGTGCAATTGTTATATCAAATTGCACTGCAAGGAAGAAAGGACTTACCTTTCTCATCAGACGGCAGGAGCGCATTAGAAATGACCTTAATGCGTATGATGACATTTGCACCTAGTACGCCGTTAGCCGATGCGCCTTCAGAAATAGCTGGTGGTACGGTTGATAGCTCGTTGCCTATTGCATCGGCGGAAAAAAAAACACTAATTTCTGAGCCAGAAGCGCAAAGTACGACTTCTGCCGCTAGCTCTTTTAATGCTGAAAGTGCTGAAGGCGCGAAAAGCCAATCACATGAAGAAAGTACAGAAGCTGGGTCAGCGTCAGCCGGTGAAGAGGTTTCCAACAACAAACAAGATGCTGAAAGTGCTAATGTTCTAGATGCAGCAACTGCTATTGATGAAACCGCCCACGCGCAAACTGATGTGAATTTCTCTTCTACTGATGTAGCAGATTCAACCGCTTCGCAGATTACTCCCTCTGAACAAGAAACTTCAGTTTATGAAAAAGAGGTGCATAACGAAGTCGCTTCTCAATCGGGAGCGTCTTTTGAACAGGCAGAGCAGTCCCAGCAGGTAGCGCATTCTAAAGATGGCCAGCCTTCAGGTGCCTCTCAGCCTACAGCAAATAATCAACCTTCAGTAGATGATCGGCCTTCAAGTGATGAGCCACCTTCAAAAGAAGATGGTCAGCAAACCCAAAGCTTGTCACCAGTGCATACATCTTCAGACTCGGCACCGTTTAATGATATGCCGCCTGCTGATGCTTACATGGACGATATGCCACCGCCTTACGATGACGATGGTGAGTCGTCATTTATGCCGCCTGATTTTGCCGATGCTCAGCTTTCAAATGCACCGCTATCAGATGAAAGTGCTGATTCTCAAACTACGCCCAAGTCAACGCCCACGCCAGAGGCACAGCTGACATCGACGGCTGATATGCTCGCGCTACGACAGCGATTAAAGCAAAAGCGTGATGAAAGCGCAGAACAAGCTGCGAAAAAGCCTGAAGCGACGAACGAAACTACTAGTTTTGTAGATAGAATGAGTAAGGCTTCAAGCCAAGGCTCACTTGCCCCTTCTAGTGAAGGCCAAGGTGATGAGCAATTTAAAGGCGAGCCTGACGAAGCTGCTGCTTCCGTCGAGACGTCATATAACAACGCTGCACCGGCTATTGCATCGGCAACTGAGCCTTCGAGTTCTGCTACTTCAAATTCAAACGTAGATTCAGACACAAATTTAAGCGCTGGCGCTAACACTACCTCTAACGTTAGCACTCAAAATCATAGCGATATGCCCCCGTGGGATACCGGTGTGCAACATAATGATGAGCCGTTTGCAGCCAACGCTAATGAGCACGCTACTCGTATTGATTCACCAATGCCTGACGCGCCGCAGTATGGCGGCAATAGTGAGCCTGCTTATAACGAAACACAGCAAACCGAATCAGCAGGTAACGAAGCATCGCAAACCGAATCTGTAGGTCATGAACCAGGGCCAAACGAAGCCCATAATGAATTTAGTGCTGAGCCAGTAAATCAATTTACTAGTGAGTATCAAGGTAAGCTCGCCGCTTATCTGGATGATGGTAGTAAGCTTGTTCATGCGAGCCAAATTGATAAGTGGAGCAATGATGTAGAGCAAATGCCTATTGCAGGTTTACTTAAACAATTGGTGCTTCATGCTTCTTTTTTGCGAAATGATCAGGGTATAACGCTTGAAATTGATAACAGTCAGGCGCATCTACTAAAAGACAGTGCAAAACAACAGTTGCTTGATGTATTGCATCATAGTTTTGGCGAAGGGGAGAACATTACCATCACCCTTGGTTCGCCAAATCAAACGCCTTATGCGTTGCAACAAGACATTATTGCTATGCGTCAAGCGCATGCACAATCGGTGGTACATACCGATGAAACAATACAAGCGTTGTTATCAGCGTTCGACGCATCAATAGTGACCGACTCGGTTAAAGCGCGATAGCAACATTAACTAACACTAAGACACAGTGAGAAAAGAATATGTTTAAAGGTGGAATGGGCAACATGATGAAGCAGGCTCAGCAAATGCAGGATCGTATGCAGAAAGTGCAAGACGATTTGGCTAAGCTGGAAGTCACAGGTGAAGCCGGTGCAGGCATGGTTAAGGTAACCATGACATGTAACCACAATGTTCGCCGCGTAGACATTGACGACTCGTTAATGGAAGACGATAAAGACATGATTGAAGACTTGGTCGCTGCCGCGTTTAACGATGCCGTTCGCCGCGTTCAAGAAACCAGTAAAGAAAAAATGGGCGATGTGACTGGTGGAATGTCACTTCCTCCAGGTTTCAAAATGCCGTTTTAGGCAACTATCATCCTATAAACTAGAACCGCATAAAGAGCTCCATGTTCCTAAAGCGCTAGCTTGACTGAATATGAATCGAAAAAAAAGCTCAAGAAATTAACTCTTGAGCTTTTTTGTATCAGTCTGTTTTATATTTTGCAGCAATTTATATTCACACCTGCATTGTGCACTACTTGGTGGGCACCAATAGCAAATTAACAAGTGTTTGCTGATCGGGGAAGCCCGTTACTGCAATACCTTTTGCTTGTTGATATTGGGTAATAGCCTTCACATAAGATGTGTTAAATTCGCTTTCAGCCATATCAACATTATAACCGCTCGCTTTTAAAGCCTCGGTGGTCATATCAAGCACGCTTTGATAAATGTAAATTGTGCTGTCGTTAATTGTCATTTCAATAATATCTGAACGCGTTACCAAGCGAGTTGGCAAAAACGCTTGCAGCATAATATTAGTGGCATCTAGAAATTTTTGGTCAGGGTTATCGGTGCAATGCTTATTTAGCATTAACAACATAAGCTCAGTTGTTTGCCATGGCGTAATATCGAACGTTTTTTGCTGCAGTGCATTAAACGCCGTTATATAACCTTCAAGCCAACCGCCATACAAATACGTTTCAGCACCTTGTTCAGCATAAGTACTTGTAAAGTCTTCACAACTGCGCTTTGCCGCGCCCTTTGTATTAAATGCGCCTTCACTGTCTGCCGCTAGGGCGGAAAAAGACATAAACATAACGCTAAGGCTTAGTACAAACTTCATCATGTCATTTACTTTCGGGGTGCAATAGGCACCCCTCTCCATTACTTTGCGATTAGTGGTAATTAGTGGCGTTTAAGTTTTGCGTTAGCGAAAATTTTCGCTAACGCGTACTTACGTCTGTTATCGCTTATGCTTGCGTGCTAGCGAAATACCAACAAGAGAAAGCAAGAATATAGCAATTGATGACGGCGCTGGCACGCTAGTGGTAGAGGTTGTAATAGCAGCTTGCGACACTGTATATGAACCCGTCTCTTCAAACGACACACCGGTAACAAACGCGGTTGGATCAGTAGGATCTAACATTAAATCTTCATTGATACCTGTTAACGTGAATGTTGTAACAGGGAAGGGAAAATCGAAGGTTTGACCTGCCATAAGTGCTTCTGTTGATTCCACTCCTAACGAGTCAGTAATGGTAATTAAATATCCGTCGGCATCGTTTACACTAAGTAAAGTCGGTGCTGTAACACTGGCAAATTGTCCACCGTTACCAGCAGTGTACGTATAACCTGTCGATACATCTGGATCGAACCAAATTGTTTCGCCAGCTTCAACTTCAGGTAGTGTAAATACGAATTCGCTCTCTTCACCTACTTCAATGTCTTCATCAGGCATTAACGGTGTAAATTCCGACTCACCATTTTCTACATCGAAATTACCGAAGCTGCTCAAGAATACAGTTGTGTCTAACGCATCGTCCGATGCATCAGCGAGTAACATAGTGAACGTATTTCCAATACTACCTGGTTCTACCGGAATATCGAATTGCAAAAGCGGAATGCCATTAGGTGCTAATAAACCGTTCAATTCTGTGCCTTCAATTGCTTCGAAATCAGGATGGTCTATTGAGATAGGGGCAAACACACCGTCTACGGCAAGCTCTGCTACAGGTGCAAAGGCTACATTCGCACCGTTAAGCAATAGCGCAAAACCGTCGGTATAATCACTATCAACATAGCCTGGAAATTCCTCAGAACCAAACGCAGCAATAAATGACACAGTATCCACATCATCAGATACATCAAAAGTAATATCTAATTGAACCGCATCGAAATGTTCAGTTTGCCCCGTAATTGGAGATAAAATGGTATTTTGTGCCGCTGATGCTGGGTTTTGAGGCACATACTCGTTGGCTACACCATCTACTGGCCCAGACTGCTCATTTCCAACTTCATTCGCTTCATCTTGCTCAAAATAATCAACAGGATTGTTAGAGAACTGCGCCTCTAGCTCATTACCGTTGTCAGTAGGTGGAAGGGGACTTTCTACTGATCCAAAGCCATTATCGATAAATTCATTCGGTCCATCGACATAATCGATAACTTGGCCTGTGCTAAACACTATACCGCCAGCACTAGGCAGCCCGTAGGTTCCTGAGTTATTAATGTAAACGCCAGCTTGACCAAATTGACCCGATAGCGATTGGTCGGTAATGGTTAAACCTGAATTGTTAATAAACAATGCGTCGGTTAAAAATTCGGCAGAGTCACTGCTTTCTATAACAATAGCACTGGCATATTGAGCAGAAAATAAAACGCTGAGTGTGAAGGTGCTAATTTTTATAATTTTTTTTGAGATAGGCATTTACTACATCCCTGATGTTCTACAAATTTTATTTTTGATTTTGATCTATTTACAAGATTCGAAAGTGCCTGAGCAAGAAATTAGCCAGTTTTTAATTTATTGAATTTACTAGTTATTATTAATTTTAAGACGCTGGGTGTAAAAATTTCTGACGATATTGGAATGGGTAGGGTGGGTGTTTATTTCTATCACTTAAATTTATATAAACCTATAAACGTACAAAAATGTGTTTTAAGTAAATTAAATGCCATAATTTTAGTGGCTTATGTTTTTCTAAATATATTTTTATACAATGCAGGTATTGTTTTTACGTAACTTAACATCAGCTTTTTATTAAACGCAGCTTATACCTATTATTTTGGAATAGTCTGCTTTAACGGATTGGTCAGTAGGTTCAGCATAAAACGCTTTAGTTATGGTAGACCATCAGTAATAATACATCCCATCTTAACGTTCAGAAATATCATCATTTTCATGCTGAAAAAAAGTATTATCCTGTCGGTGACGGTAGTCGCTGTCGTAGCCATTACCCTCTTTGGCATTTCTACTCACAGGCTATATAGCAAAAAACAGTTATCCGTAGATCCTAAGTTAAACGAAATCTCTGGCATCGAGTATGACAAAAAAGGCTTTCTTTGGGCTATTAACGATAGCGGTGATGATCCTAAGTTATATCGTTTAGACGACAACGGTGACATTACCAAAGAAGTCATGGTAGCCAATGCTAAAAACATTGATTGGGAAGACATTACTCAAAATGACTTCGGGCACTTTTTCTTAGGCGATTTTGGTAATAATGATAACGACAGAAAATGGCTGACTATTTACAAAATAGAAAATCCAATCGATATTAAAACCGAGTCGACGAACGCCGAAATCATAAAGTTTACGTATCCTGAAATGGACGGGAAAACACCGGTTAAGCCTAATGATCGTAACTTCGATTTGGAAGCCTTTGTTGCGCTAGGGCGCCACCTTTATTTATTCACAAAAAATAGAACTGAGCCCTTTGATGGTATTACTAACGTATATAAAGTGGGCGATCATGCGGCTAACTTTGATGCCGAGCTAATCGACTCTTTCAAAACTTGTACTACGATGGAAAAACTGTGCTGGATAACCTCGGCGGCGTTGAGTCCTGACAGAACTAAGCTAGCGCTATTGGATTCCACCAGTATTTGGTTATTCGAAAACTTCAAAGGGGATAGGTTCTTCTCTGGCGATGTTTACCGCATCGATTTGGGCTTAATTACGCAAAAAGAGGCGGTTACTTTTAAAGACGACAATACCATTATATTTACTGACGAGAAGTTTAAAGGTATTTTCGGCGGCAACGCGTATGTAATTAAACTCGATGAAGTACATAAAAAGTTGATTCGAAAGGCGAAAAAGCCAAAAGAAAAAATAATTGAGTCAAACTAACCTGTGGCAAACCTTTATTAAGGTGTGCAACAAGAACCTTTACTGAGTAGCATGCGTAGTTGTTTTGTAATCCGATTTAAAATGATAAGTAGTTTGTATGAAGTTTAGCCCGTTACTGAATGAATTAATTCAAGCGTTAACTTGCCTACCAGGGGTAGGGAATAAGAGCGCCCAGCGTATGGCGTTTCACCTTCTGGAGCGCAACCGTAAGGGCGCGATAGATTTAAGTAATGTGTTGCACAACGCCATGGAGCATATCCATCACTGCAAGCGCTGTAGAACATTTACGGAAGATGAGCTATGCGAAATTTGTCGTCACCCCGAGCGTGAGGCCAGTGGCTTATTATGTATTGTTGAAAGCCCGCAAGATGTGCTGGCGATTGAGCAAACCCTTAGTTATAAAGGGCAGTACTTTGTATTGATGGGGCATTTGTCACCTATCGATGGGGTAGGGCCTGAAGAAATTGGCCTAAATGAATTGGAAACCCGGTTTAGTGCAGGTGGCATTGACGAAGTGATCCTTGCCACCAACCCCACCGTGGAAGGTGAAGCCACTGCGCATTATATAGCCCAGCTTTGTGCGGCCCATAACGTTGAAGCGTCTCGTATTGCCCATGGTGTGCCTGTGGGCGGCGAGCTTGAATATATAGACGGTAACACCCTTACTCACGCCTTTTCTGGTCGCCGCAAACTCTAAATTGCGGCGCTTCCCCAATAATATTTTTTCTCTTTGCTGTTGAAAACTGCTAGTTCGGCCTTACCTGTTTGAAAGTAACGTGATCCATTCAACGAGGAGATATTGGATTATGGCTGAAGCAGCCCATAAAGAAACCCACGGTTTTCAGACGGAAGTAAAACAACTTCTACATCTGATGATTCATTCTTTGTATTCAAATAAAGAAATCTTCCTACGTGAGCTTGTGTCTAACGCTGCCGATGCAGCAGACAAGCTACGTTTCCGCGCACTAGAAAACGACAGCCTTTATGAAAATGATGGCGACCTAAACGTAAAAATTAGTGTTGATAAAGAAGCGGGCACGGTAACTATTGCTGATAACGGCATTGGTATGAACCGCGACGAAGTGATAGCCAACTTAGGTACTATCGCAAAGTCGGGTACAAAAGATTTCTTCAGTAAACTTTCTGGCGACAACGCAAAAGACTCACAACTGATTGGTCAGTTCGGTGTTGGCTTTTACTCAGCATTTATCGTTGCTGACAAAGTAACGGTACGCACCCGTGCCGCTGGTGCAGATGCATCACAAGGCGTTGAGTGGATTTCTGAAGGCGAGGGTGAATTTACCTTAGCAGAAATCAACAAACCAACTCGCGGTACTGAAATTGTATTGCACCTTCGTGAAGACGAAAAAGAATTCGCTGATGATTGGCGTTTACGTTCAATTGTAAGCAAATACTCAGACCACATTAGTATTCCGGTTAAAATGTGGAAAGAAGAAGTGCCTGAAAGCGAAGGCCCTGATGGCGAGAAGACGCCAGCACAGCCAGGCGAGTGGGAGCTAGTCAACAAAGCTACTGCTTTATGGACCCGCGAGAAATCAGATATTTCTGATGAAGAATATAAAGAATTCTATAAGCACATATCCCACGACTTTGCCGACCCATTTGCATGGGCACATAACAAAGTTGAAGGTAAGACTGAATATACAAGCTTGTTGTACATTCCTTCTAAAGCTCCGTTTGATATGTGGAACCGCGACCAAGCGCACGGTTTAAAACTATATGTTCAGCGCGTTTTCATCATGGATGACGCCGAGCAGTTTATGCCTAATTACTTGCGTTTCGTTAAAGGTCTTCTAGACAGCAACGACTTGCCACTTAATGTGTCTCGTGAAATTCTACAAGACAACAAGGTAACCCAGGCATTGCGTCAAGGTTGTACCAAGCGCGTACTTCAAATGCTTGAGAAAATGGCCAAGAACGATGCTGAGAAGTACCAGTCATTCTGGAACGAATTTGGCAACGTGCTGAAAGAAGGCCCTTCTGAAGACCATAGTAACCGCGAAAAAATCGCTGGTTTACTTCGCTTCTCATCAACCAATAGTAACTCTGACGCTCAAACCGTGTCGTTGGCAGATTACATTGAACGCATGAAAGAAGGCCAAGATAAGATTTACTACGTAACGGCAGACAGCCTACAAGCGGCTAAATCGAGCCCGCACTTAGAAATCTTCCGTAAGAAAGGCATTGAAGTATTGCTAATGGGTGAGCGCATTGACGAGTGGTTAATGTCGCACTTAAGCGATTTCAACGAAAAGCCGTTTGAATCTATAGCGAAAGCAAACTTAGATTTAGGCGACCTTGAAGATGAAGATACTAAGAAAGCCCAAGAAGAAGCAGAGAAAGAAGTAGAAGGTATTGTTGAGCGTGCTAAAGCCGCCCTTGGCGATAAAGTCGTAGACGTTAAGTTTACACACCGTCTAACTGATTCTCCTGCGTGCATTGTTGCTGATGACAACGGCATGACCACACAGATGATGAAGTTGATGCAAGCTGCAGGTCAGCCTGTGCCTGATGTTAAGTATCTATTCGAACTTAACCCAGAGCATGCTTTGGTTAAAACCCTAGCAGAAACGCAAGACGAAGATTTGTTTAAGCAATGGGTTGGTGTATTGTTTGACCAAGCTGCATTGTCTGAACAGGGTAGCTTAAAAGACCCTTCAGCGTTTGTGCAAAACTTAAACACTTTACTAATGAAGTTAGCAAAATAAGCTTTAATATTAAAAGTTAATTAATATAAAACGGGCGTAATGCCCGTTTTTTGTTTCTAGGGTCTTTAAATCTATTTTGCACGTTAATCTATGTTATATTTTACCCGTTTAGCTAACTTCATTCGGTACGTTTGAACGTAAGCAGTGAGTTAAGACCAAAGTCGGATTTTATAACGGGCCATAAGTAGTATATATATTCATCATAAGTGTTTAGTTTCCCTCTACAGTGGGGCTTATACTTGTCACTGTGGTGCTGAATGTGTAAAGTGCCCCAAGTAAAAAAGTTCAAAATCATAAGCGGAGAACGCACTCATGCGAATTATTCTTCTCGGCGCTCCTGGCGCGGGTAAGGGCACACAAGCTCAGTTTTTAATGGGCAAATATGGGATCCCCCAAATTTCTACCGGTGACATGCTTCGTGCTGCTATAAAAGCAGGTACGGAAATGGGCCTTGCGGCCAAGCGTGTAATGGATGAAGGTAAGCTGGTATCTGATGAAATCATTATTGGGCTAGTTAAAGAGCGTATTGCACAAGACGATTGTAAAGATGGTTTCTTGTTAGATGGCTTCCCTCGTACAATTCCTCAAGCTGATGCAATGAAAGAAGCGGGTGTTTCTGTCGATCATTGTATTGAGTTTGACGTACCAGATGATGTGATTGTTGAGCGTATGGGCGGCCGTCGCGTACACCCTGCTTCAGGTCGCGTATACCATGTTGTATACAACCCACCTAAAGAGGAAGGGAAAGACAACGATACTGGTGAAGACCTTATTATCCGTGATGATGATAAAGAAGAGACCGTACGTAAACGCCTTGCAATTTACCATGAGCAAACTAAGCCATTAGTTAATTACTATAGCGCTGAAGCTGATGCGGGCAACTGCGAATACCACAAATTAGACGGCACACGCCCAGTTGACGAAGTAAGCGCAGAGCTTGCAGAACTTCTAGGTTAATAAAGCTTGTTGATTTGTAAAGGCCGCAGTAGCGGCCTTTTTTGTTACTTGTATGTTATAAGCGAATAGCGTTTAATAATTGCAGAATAACTAATATAAACGTGGAGCTAACTCATGGTATTACCTATAACGGCGTTTTATGCCAGTCTGTTGGGGATTTGCTACTTATACTTATCATTTCTAGTGGTAGGCGTTCGTAGAAAAAATCAAATTAGCTTGGGTGATGGTGGCAACGAAGATCTAAAAAGGCTCAGTCGCGCTCATGGCAACTTTAGTGAATATGTCCCTATTACCTTAATTATGATTGCGTGTTTTGAAGCGAATACGGGGCAAGGTTGGGCGGTACATCTACTAGCATCTTCACTGTTATTCGGGCGTATTTTCCATGCTTACGGATTAAGACATCATAGTGGGGCAAGTTGGCAACGTATCGCAGGTATGTTACTGACCTTTTTAGCCATGTTAGTAGCAGCTATTGCTAACTTAATGCTAATTCACTTTGGATTGTGATTGCCTGACATTCAGGCAATCACAGTTAGCGCTAGCGTTTAGAACCTAAACGTTGCTTTGGTATATACGAAGCGGCCGCGTGGATTGTGGATACTACCCACGTACCCGTAAAGGTCGCTATCGCCATTCCCTATAGCAAAGGGTGGTTCTTCATCTAATACGTTGTTTACGCCAAGTACAAGTCGAATAGTGTCGGTCACGTTATAGCCACCTTGAATATCCACTAGCATTTGTGAGTCGACCATACGAGATGTGTTTTCTTCAAAATCTAACACGCCGTCGAAGTCGATATCGGGTGTATCTTCAAACTCACCCACAAAACTAATATTCAAATTAGCGTCGAACGCCCCTTTGCTCCACGTAGTGCCAAACAACCAGCGATGCTCAGGATAACCATATTCGCCCGTGTAATCTAAGCCGTCTTTTTCAAATTCGGTAAGGTAAGACCAATCAAGATTGAATTTAACGTCGCCATAGTCGTTAAGCGAAATCATGTAGTTTGCACTTAAATCGATACCCGCAGCTTCTTGTGAAGACACGTTTTGATAAGTATTAAATATCTTTTGGATAACCCCTAAGCTAGCGCCGCCTTGTGGATTTAAACGTACACAAATTTCGCTGTCTTGATTATTACACTCAGTGTCGTATACCAATCCAAATTGCTGCTCATCAATCTTGTTGTCTTGGGTGATACTCCAAATATCAACACTTAAGCCAAGCGCTTGCGTTGGGGCCCAAATTGCGCCCACATTCCACGATTCAGACTCTTCCGCTTCCAAATCTGGGTTACCTGCAAATTCAATATTGTAATCTAGCGATTCACAATCTAAACCTGTTGCTTCACAGCGGTATCTATCCACAAAGAATACACTCTTTTGTGAAGGACCCAAACCTACTTGTGCCAATGACGGCGCTCTAAATCCTTGTGCCCACGAGGCACGAAGGGTGACTTCATCGCTAGGCGCCCAACGCAAAGCAACTTTCGGGTTAGTGGTGTTACCAAAGTCACTGTAGTCGTCGTAACGACCCGCCAGTTGAAGCTCTAGTTGATCAGAGATAGGAATTGATAATTCCAGATAGGCGGCATATTGATCGCGCTCTGCGTTAGCAGAAACAGATTCAGTACCAAAAATTAGTCCTTGCTGGAATTGGATATCTGGAATATCTGATACTTGCTCTTCGCGATATTCTATCCCTGCAGCCATCATGACCATTTCATCACCTAACGCAAATGCTTCGCCAGTAATGTGAGCATCAAAGCTTGTCATGCGAGATTCACCTCGGCGAACCAAGCTTGTGGTGATGGCATCAATTACCTCAGGTGAATTAGTTACACCACCAAAAGGATTGTAGTTACCTAGGTCAATCTGTTCCTGTAGCCAATCTACGCGAACCCAACCTTGCGATTGGTCACCGCTTTGCTCCGATCGACTTCTGCCTTTTTGTACAGACGCTTCCCAGTCGTAGTCAGAAATTTGGCCTCGTAAGCCTGCCACAAACCGAAGGGTATCTGTTTCTATATCCCAACGTCTTGCGCCAGCATCAACGGGGCGGTATCGGCCAATATCAATATCTTGCCCGAAAGGGTTATCAGGATGGGAGCCAGGTACGGTTAAGCCAGCATCTTCATCAAGTGGCGTGGCTGCACCGCCAGCTTCAGAGGTATTGTGCTGTACGGCAACTTCCATAAACGCGGTAACGTCTGATGAAATTTTGTAATCGAATTGGCCAATAAAACCTACGCGCTCCGATTCAGGAATAGTGAGTCCGTATGGACCATAGTCAAACAAACAACTTCCTGATGCTGTTGCGCTATCAGCTGGGCAGTCGGGATCGATGGTTTTAACACCATCAACATAGAAGTAACCGGGATACCCGCGAGAAGAACGAAAATCCATTCCGCCATAAGGCGATTGATTCGCCGTGCCAAACCGCCCCATTTCATCCGCGCCCAACCGGCTGTTGTTAAAGTAATCGAGAATGACTGTAGCGCTGCTTTTTTCACTTTGGCTGCCCCACAGCATATTCGCTGTAGTTTCACCGTAGCTTGGCCCTGTGGTACCGCCATAGCCTACGTTTACTTCTAAACCATCATAGTCTTTCTTTAAAATAACATTCACTACACCGGCTACGGCATCTGAACCGTAAATAGCTGACGCGCCATCTTTTAAGATATCTATACGCTCAATGGCCGATACCGGAATAGCGTTAATATCGACAAATGAGTTAGTAATACTTTCTGCAAATGCACTGATGGCAACACGTCGGCCATTAATGAGAACTAAGGTGGCATCTGGGCCCATACCTCTAAGGGACACAGAGGCCGCACCATTTGCGGTGGAGTCTTGGCTATTGTTGCGCGTTGAGAAAGTTCCTGCGCCGGTAGCCGGCATACGTTCTAGCAATTGTTGGAGGTTTTCATAGCCCATGCCTTTTATCATGGTGGCATCTATCGATTGAATAGGTGAGGGGCCTTCAATGTCGGTTCGTTTGATACGAGAGCCTGTTACCGCAATTCGTTCTACTCCCTCAGCTTTTTCTTCTACTTCTTGAGCTTGTGAGGTGGAGATAGACGAGAGTCCAGCCAGTGCGAGTGTGAGCGCACTAAGTTTAACGCCATGTTTCATTGTGATTTCCTTATGGTTCCATTTTACTTGTTGTTTATTATTTCAGTAACGCGGATGGTTACTAATCAATCAATAGCATTAACGTGGGTAAAGTAGCAAGTTGCCAAGCTATTGTTTTTGATAAGAGTTAGTTACAAATTGTGTACAAATGGAAAATGGGGATAGACTGGAAGTGCTGAGACTTGTCGCTAACGTATAACTAATGCCGTGTAGGGGAAAGAGGCAAGGCATATCCTATTAAGAATATGCCTTTCATATTGATATTACTGAAGGGCAAGTAAAGAACGCTCTCCCCTTGGTAAATAGTAATTTTCTTTATCTAACGAAAAAGCCACGCGGGTTGCCTGACCTTGAATTTCTTCTACGGGAATAAAACCGTAGTATCGTGAATCCACACTGTTATTTCGGTTATCGCCCATTACCAATACATGCTTTTCAGGTACAACAACGTCATTAAATGACGAGCGCGCTCCTTTAACCGGTAATAGCTGAATAGTGCGCTGACTATCACCCATATTTTCTTGGAATACATAGTTTTCGCGCCTGTGTATTACAGCGTGCTCGCCATTCACGGTTAGGTTGTTGTGACTTAAGCTAACCGTGTCACCCGCAATGGCGACAACACGTTTAACTAACCGCGTATCGGCGGCACTGCTTTGAATAACCACAATATCACCACGGGCGATGTCGCCCGTTTGGGCAAGCACCACATTAGTAAACGGCAGTTCAAAGGTGTAAGCACTTTTATCTACCACAATGCGATCACCGACTTGAATGGTGGGTTCCATGGAACCGGTCGGTACATGATAGTAATCCGCCACGCTACTTCTAAATGAAAACATCAGTACAACAAATAGAATGAACGGTAAGTTTCTTTTAATAAACGAGCCAGCTTGTTGCTTCATTTTTATTCCTAACAATAGGTGGTTAGTATGGTGCAGTTATAACCGCTTCTAAAAGTTCTATAAGTGTAGAAAACGTGAACTGAAAACAGTTCATAGTGAAAGTGTTTCAAGATGTGTGGAGTTTGTAAGGTCGCCTATTAGACAACATGTGGCGTAGGCAATTCACGTACATAACGTGAGTATGCAAACAAACCATGTTAATAGGATCTGGTTATTGGGCATACCTAATCATCCTAGTTCTCATATAACCAGATCTTTATATTGTTCTAGTGCCAGACGCAAATTTTAAAGAGGCATTTTATGTTGCCTCTTTCGCACTATTTAAATGATGACAGCTTCTTTTTAACGTTATTTCGTAACTCATTATCGATATATTCATTAAACGCTTTATTGCCCGTTACGATTGGGTTTGATTGATTAAACTCACGATTTTTCAATGCATTCATTTTTTCTATTAAGTTATTTGAAAATGGGTGGTTTGAAATACTTGCATCAACTCCCTTCTTATTCGCTATTTTTTGGAAGTAGTTTAAAGAATGCAAATAATTTTGATTTTCTTCTTTCGTATCGGGTAATCCTGTACCGCCCCACAGTGCGACCAAGTGAGGTTCGCCGTTATCTGTAACCGGTATTAATAAAGATAATCCCCCTGGGGTGTGCCCTGGTGTGGCAAGTACCGTTATATTTGCGTTACCTAACCCGATGGTCTCACCATCGGTTACTTGGCTGTATGTGTCTGGTAATGGTATTTCTGTAGAAAAATTACCGAAAGGGTCTGTCAGAACAGGGGCATTTGGATCGTGGATATAGCTCCATTCATCTTTACCCATTAAAATTGTAGCGCCATATTTTGCTTCAAAATAATGAGCACCACCATAGTGGTCGCTGTGACCATGAGTCACTATCACGGATTTGATATCTTCAGGGTCTAAGCCTAATTTTTTAAGACCTGGAACAATGACATGTTCGGCGTCGTGAGGAGTCCACATAGTATCAATTAAGATAATACCTTCTGGCGTGGTGACAACAAAGCTACCTACACTGACGTAACCTACAAAATAAAGATTATCAAACAGCTGAGTTGGTTCGAGAATGCTTGTATCAAACAAATCGCCAGAGGTAAGTGATGTCGGTAGTTTATCTAATCGCGTTTCAATTTCCTTGTCACTCAACCCCTTAACATTGCCTTCGTTTGATGCTGTGCAACCGGCCAATAAATAAATTAATACTGTGATAGAGGAAAAGCCTCTCAGCATTTTCTTCATATATTTCTCCTCAATAAATTAGTCCTATCGAAACTTTATACGACAAATTTCACTGTTGGCTTACATTCAATAATTAAAAGCGGCCTGTGAACTTATAATTGTTAATGATGGATTTTCCAGCACAACATAAGCTTGGGGAACTATTTCTTTAAACAATAGTGAATTGCATTTTTGAACGTACGCCATAACGACAGTCATCGTCATGCATGAAAAATAATGTGTGGAACGTCATTTACGTTATTTAATTTCAAGCTCCATCACAACACCATCCTCGTCGTCTTCCTCGGTTACGACAAAGCCGAACTGTGAATAGAACTTTCGCATCGCATGGTGTCCTGGCATATAGAGAATTGTTATTTTTTTACATTCAGGAATGGCGCTCATTTCCTTTATAACTTGTTCGGTCGCGACTCTTCCAATGCCTTGCCCCTGATGTTTGACGTCAACCATGAATTGCGCAATATAAAACTCGTCAGGTAGGTTTTCTTCTAACTCCTGATAATATTGGATAAAACCTACGGCCTCATCACCTCGATAAATGGCTCTATTCACGTAATGGGGATAGAAACTTGATTCGGCGATAGATTCCGAATTTAACGCTACATAGTTTTCTTGTTCTTCAGTAATTTCTAAATGAATGATATCCAGCCAATTGTCTTTAGTGACTTCCCGTAAACTAATGTCCATATAAATCTCAGTGCTTCCGAAAAGAGATAACAACGTTTAGGCGTAATAATAAAAAGCAACACGGCGAGGGGAGAAAAATAGATGATGAGAAGTAAGCTGTTCATTTTTCTATGCAAGGGTATTGCTGTTTTAGGTAATGGCAACCATGGCTTTATTTCTCGTGTATTTACTCAAGTTTCACACCGAACGTTGATTGTCTTATACTTCGAGCTTGATTATAAAAAAGCTTAAGGTTTTCTTAATATTGCTAATGTACCCTTAAATTTATTAGCTAATTATAGGAATGATATGCGCATACTGTTAGTAGAAGACGATAGGCCATTGTCCAGTGCGCTTAAGGTTTCATTGAGTAAAGCAAACTACGTCGTAGACTGTGTCTTCGATGGTGCTAGCGCATTGAACACATTTAAGATGTCGCAAAACGACATTGTCATTCTCGACCTAGGTCTACCAGATCAAGATGGATTGAACGTGCTTAAGCGTATTCGCAAAACCAACCCAGTACTGCCAGTCTTAATTCTTACAGCAAGAGACAAAACTACCGACAAAATCTCTGGGCTAGATGCGGGTGCAGATGATTACCTCCCAAAACCCTTTGAAATTGATGAGTTACTAGCACGCCTGCGGGTGTTGGAGCGTAGGCTAGGTACTGCATCCCAAAGTGTGATCACTGTAAAGAACGTCAGTCTTGATACCGCGCACCATACACTGACTATTGAGGGAGATAAGGTGCATCTTCCTCGAAGAGAGCTTATGCTTTTGAAGGCGCTAATTGAAAACGCTGGGCGTATACTGAGTAAGCATCAGCTTGAGAGTAAGCTCTATGAGTGGGGGGAGGAAGTAGCAAGTAACACGATAGAAGTCCACATCAGTCATTTGAGAAAAAAGATGCCAGAAAACTTTATTCGAACAATTAGAGGCGTGGGGTATTGCATATCCAACTCTGGAGAATAACGTGACGTCGATTCGTCGCTTTCTTATTTTAACCCTTACCAGTGCCCTAGTACTTATTGTCTTCAGTGCGGCGCTGCACGGGTATCGTGCCACAATCGATATATCAACTACGTTACTTGATAATGAGCTAACAGCGTTGAGTCGCGCTATTGCTTCTTTTAATGGAGAGGCATCAAATAAAGACCACACTTTGTTATTTCAAATTTGGCAAGACGATAAGCTGATAAAAAGCTCAAGCGAAGTGTTAAAAGCGCCACTTTCTGACTTTAAAGAGGGGTTCTCAGAAAAAAATGTTTTAGGAACACGATGGCGTGTGAATACCTCTTATGTAAAAGGTGAAAGCTCTTGGTACATGGTGGCTCAACCATTGAGTCATCGCTTTACCTTAACAGATGCATTAACCGTTGCTTCCATAACACCTTTTATTATTAGTGTTCCCCTCCTTGCTGTAATTTTGTTCTTGGGAATAACGTGGGGACTTGCTCCTCTAAAACAGCTTTCCCAAAAGCTGGCTAAGCGAACAGGTAATGATCTTTCTACCATTTCACTTGATAGAGAACCCAGTGAGCTTGAACCTGTTGTTTCTACGCTCAACTCCATGTTTTCTCGTCTTAGTGCCGCGTTTGATAGAGAGCAGCAGTTTGCATCTAACGCAGCACATGAGCTGCGTACACCGCTAAGTGTGATGAAAATCAATATCCATAATATCGCTGAGGAGTTAGGTGATAGCGGTAAATTACTTGAAATACTTCAACGGGATACCGATAGGATGATTCACGCGGTGAATCAATTTTTATTACTAACACGCACCAGCCCAGAGACTTTTGTAGAGCAAAAGGAGGCAGTAAATCTGCACTATGTAGCCCAAGAAGTTATTAGTGACCTGTACGGGAAAATTGAAGCTAAACAGCAAGAAATATCCTTGGAAGGTGATGAGGTTTGGCTAAACAGTGTCCATTTTATGTTGTACACCTTGTTGCAGAACCTGATCACCAACGCGAGTAATTATTCTCAAGAGGGAGCACAAATTGTTGTTCGAATTGAAAAGCTAGCATCGAAAGTGATTTTAAGTGTTGCGGACTCAGGCCCTGGAATCCCAGCAAATGAAAGACCCAGTGTGCTAAAGCGATTTAACCGTGCAACACAAGCTAAGACCACGACGGGTAGTGGCCTTGGTTTGGCCATAGTGTCTCAAATTGCTGCTCTGCATGATGCTTATGTTGTGCTTGATGATGCTACGTTGGGGGGCCTTGTTGTAAAGGTAGAGTTTAAAAATGAACTTCTACGTTAAAATTTCTCTGGCCCTTTTCTCATTTGCCTCTTTTCAAGTGTATGCGCTACCTGAAGTAGTGGTAGAAATTAAAGATCATCTTTTTTACCCTCAAAATGTAGTGGTTCCAGCAGGAAAAAAGGTACGTCTTACTTTTATCAATTTTGATGATACCCCTGAGGAAATAGACAGCTTTTCGCTTAACAGAGAAAAAGTGATTTTTGCCAACAGCAAAGGCATTATTTATATAGGGCCGCTGGCTCCAGGGGAGTACCCTTTTTTTGGAGAGTTCCACCCTAACAGTGCGGTAGGCAAAGTAGTTGTGCAATCGCAAAAGGAGGAGCCAGATGCTCATTAATACCGTGGTACTTTTCCTGAGAGATACATTGCCCATTTTTTTATTACTTAGTTTACTTATTGCGATACCTAGCGTGTCTTGCTTGTCACTAATGTGGCGAATAGTCTTATTGCTTGTAATCGCCGTAATTTCTTATTCATATTTAGGCGTTATCTCTGAATTGGCCGAAGGCGCTGGTTTTGAGTTACTAAAATCCTCGCTATTAGTAAGTGCGTGGATAGGCATCTGTGTACTTGTTATCTGTCCTTTTTCAAAACGTAGCGTAAACAGTATGGGTATTACGTTGCTTATGTTTGGGATAGGGCTACCTAACAGTCTGCACTTTATGGTGTACTTTGTATCAGAGTTCTCGCATAGCAGCGATAGTACGTTGCTTTTTCTTGGCACTACCATTGGGCTGGGTATCAGCATTAGCATCGCTATTTTGCTCAATATCGTACTAACTCATTTTGTAAGCCAAAAAGCGACGTTTCGTTTAACCACCGTTTTTGTTGCCGCGCAAGTTGCAAACGTAGCGTTACTTCTGGAGCAAATAGATATATTTCCTACTCCCCAACAAGTTTGGGATAGTAGTCACATCATTAGCGACAAGAGCGAGTATGGGCATTTATTGAACGCATTAATTGGCTATGAAGCCACTCCTTCGATGAGTTACATATTGTTATTTCTATTTACCCTAGCTGTGCCCAACGCCATCGCTGCAATAAGGAAGCGCATACCTGCACTGTGGCAACAGGTGGAGGTTATACAATGACGCGTATAGTTATATTGCTATTTGTCCTTCTTACCACTTTTTCCGTAAGTGCTGACAACTTTACCGTAGACCGTGTCTACCAACCCTATGTATTGCCTTTTGAGCGGGAAGTTGAGTGGCGTCTAACCTCACGCCAAAATGATAACGGTAATGTCCTAATGCAACGCTTCTCGTTTGGGTACGCCCTTTCTGAGTTTGTGATCTTAGAAACTTACCTAGTGGGAGCTCGCGATGAAAATCAGGATTTTGGACTAGATTCTTATGAGCTTGAGCTTCGCTGGATGGTCACTGAACGTGGAAAGTATTGGGCTGATTGGGGAACCCTGTTTGAGTTAGAGAAACAACACAATACCGATGACTGGGCAGCAAAGGCGGGCATACTCACTGAGAAAGAGTTTGGCCAGTTTAGCCTGACCACCAACGTAAGTTTGGTATACGAATGGGGAGAAACTGTTACCAACGAATGGGAAGGGGAATTCAAAGCAAAGTATCGCTACCGGTGGATCCCTGAAGTTCAGCCGGGTATTGAACTATATGTAGCCGAGGACTATGTCGGCGTTGGACCAGCTTTTATGGGTATTAAACGTTTTGAAAGGCAAAAGCAATTAAAATGGGAGCTTGGCTTTATCGCGGGGCTTAATGGAGACAGTAAGGATCATACTTTGAGAATGTCACTAGAATTCGAGTTTTAATTAACAAAAATGAATTACCTTAAGATTTTCTTAAGGTTTCTTTTTTACCGTATTGTGCATAGTTATTTTTAGACATCAACCTTATGCACCAGATTGAAGTTAGTGTGGTAATACCCGCAAAAAACGAAGCGAAAAACCTTCCTTTCTTATTAAAAGAAATTGCAAATTCATTAACGCCTGAACTCACCGAAATCATCGTAGTCGATGACGGTAGTGATGATGACACGTCGGCATTACTTGTTTCCTTGATGGACTCACTTTCCCCTGCTTGCAAGATAATCACACACCCTAGTAGCTGTGGACAAAGTACATCTGTTTATCACGGTGTACTCTCGGCTCGTGGAAAGTGGGTGGTTACATTAGATGCTGATGGTCAAAACGATCCTGCGGATATCCCTAAATTAATAGCAACAGCTAAACAAGAAAGTGGCGTGCATTTTTGCATCATCGGTCATCGTCAAAAAAGGAAAGATACGAAATGGAAACGTATTCAATCCAAAGTGGCAAATCGAATACGACAGTGGATTTTAAAAGATGACACATCTGATTCTGGGTGCGGGTTAAAGCTGCTTCCACGAAGCACATTTTTACTGCTCCCTTATTTTGATCATATGCACCGGTATATACCTGCGCTTACTAAGCGTCTAGGTGGCAATATAGTTTGTGTGCCAGTGAATCACCGAGCGCGGCTTGAAGGTCAGTCAAATTACAATGCCTGGAATAGAGGTTTAGCCGGTGTTATAGATATGCTCGGCGTGAGATGGCTGATGTATCGCAATAGACTCGATACCACTAACAAGACAATGACGTATGAAAAGTAATGGCTTTCCTTTTAGAAGTACTCTCAGCTTCTTGGTGGGTACATTGATGATGGGGGTTGCTTGTTATCTATCACTTCAAGTAACCAGTGAAGTTTTCATACACAGCACCGATCCAAACTGGCTAACATCATATATAACGGAGCGTGAAACAGAAGGAGTACTCTTGGTATTGTGTGCTTTTGTTGTATTGATGACATTAGGTGTCCCCCGGCAAGCAGTTAGCTTTATCTGTGGTGTTGGCTTCGGCGCTTTTGAGGGGGGCTTAATAGCGCTATTCCTTACCTGCGTCTCTGCAAGTACAGCCTATCTATTAGTTCGCCGTTTTCTGAGAAAGCGCATAGCCAAACTTATTAAATCAGATGCTTACGCGAGCCGTTTTTCACAACTGCGTGAGAAACTCGTTCGAAACAGCTTTCGAACAGTACTCATGGTTCGATTGTTTCCAATAGGTTCCAATGTTGCAACCAATGCTATAGCAGGCGCGTTTCGAGTACCTTTTACCTCCTTTATTACGGCCAGCGCATTAGGTTTTATCCCGCAAACCTTACTTTTTTCAATGCTCGGAAGTGGCTCACGGTATATTAATGCTTTCGAGCAACCTGTCCATATAGCAGGTCTAGTGGTTAGCGTTATGCTAATACTTTCTATGATGCGCTTTACTCGTAAGGATAATGCGTAGTGACAAACATATTTCGTCACGAGCGTACCGCTTTCGTACTTTTCGTTGTTGCGGCTATCATTATTTTCAGTGGTATGGGCCTTCGCGATGCTTGGCCGCCCGACGAACCTCGTTTTGCTTTAGTTGCCAAGGAGATGGTAACAAGCGGTCAATGGCTTATTCCAATGCGTGGGGGCGAAATTTATCCTGATAAGCCTCCTTTTTTTATGTGGAGTATCGCACTTTTCTACCTTTTGACTGGTAGTTTAAGCGTTGCCATGCTTCTACCGAATGCCATCGCAAGTCTTGTAACGCTGACAGTCACTTATCGATTATCACGAGCTCTTGCTGATGAGAATGCAGCGATACTGAGCATGGTACTACTATTAATAAGCCCACAATTTCTAATTCAAGCTAAGTTTGCTCAAATAGATGCGTTGGTTGCTTGTTTTGTTTGGGTTGGCGTTTATGGCTTTGTTCGCCATTTTTGTGTAGCAGAAAGTTGGCGTTGCTATTTTATCGCTTGGGTTGCAATGGGTTTGGGAGTTATTACTAAAGGTGTGGGTTTCTTACCGCTTTTTCTCCTAGTCCCTCTTTCTTTTTTTGCCATTAAAAAGCAACTCCCCACCACAAGATGGAGAAAACGCGCATTACTCGGGCCGTTGATAATGCTGAGTGTAGTTTTGGCTTGGTTAGGACCTGTACTTTATCTAGGCGCATATAAGCAAGATCCAATAATTCAACAGTACTTATCTAATATTCTGTTGAAGCAAACTGCTCAGCGATACGCAAATGCTTGGCACCATATTGAGCCATGGTATTACTACGCCATCGAGGTTATTCCACTGTTTTGGTTTCCCCCTCTTATGGTGATGGTAGTCAAGAGAAAGCAAATTAAACGGGTTTTGATGAAGAGCCCAGCCTACTTTTCGCTAGCGATATGGGTGGTGTTAGTGGTAGCGTTTTTCAGTTTTAGCCCAGGGAAACGAGGTGTTTATATACTTCCTGCACTGCCTGCTGTTGCTATGATTGCAGGGCTTCTACTGTCTCGTGACGGTGTTTCAAAAACTATTAGTATTTTGGCGCGTTCAGTGACGCTTCTGATTTCGCTAGGGGCAATCGCAGCTGCCGCTGTACTTATATTTAACGAGCAAACAGTAAACGCATTAATGTTACGCTTTCACTGCACATTAAGCATGATAACCACATTAGGTGCTATTTTCTTCTTAGTCGGAATAATGGGTGTGAGCACGCAGTTTATAAATTTCACTAAACATCTTATTTTGTGGTTAGTGATAACAACTGTTGTTCCGTCGACAATTGGCGTATGGGTGCTCAATGATTTGCGCACGCCAACGCAGTTGCTAATGCGTGTTCAAACCCAAAGTAATATTATTTCACCCGACATCGATATTTTGGATGTAGGTATTGTCAGTTTTAAAGAACAATACCTACTTTTTGCTCCGTTTTCCGTCACTCACTTTGGTTATCATACTGAAAAAGATAGAGAGAATGGCACTGCATGGGCATGGCTCAAAGCCCAGCCCATTCGCTATTTGTTAGCGCCTAAAAACTACCTATTTCAGTGTGTCAATTTAGAGAAGGCAGTATCGTTGGGCTTTGCACATCGAGAAGAGTGGTTACTTATACCTTCAACAGCCGCTGATGTGGAATGTAAACTGCTTTCAGATGGCTCTATTTACCGTTCATAAAATGGTGACAACATTAGACTATTTTTGTTCGATATGATGGTCGTAAACGTTAGTGTAGCGCGCTGCGTTACAACGCCACTGTATTTTAGCGTGATAATTTTTTTATCTAGCCTTACTAAAAACAATGACTAACTTAAGGTTCTCTTAAGCTAGCACGTCAATACTCATACTATCGAAGAGCACAAGAGTGTATGTATGAGCCTTAATTTATCGGAAGCACCTAATCTAAACAATGATGGGTTTACCTCCCAGCAGAGAAGATTGCACTCACCGCTTACTTTTGTTGCTGCAAATGTCACTCACTCAGCAAGACAGCCAATCGAAACCTTTATTACTAATGGCTTTGCTGCGCGCTATAACGCGCGAATCACTTCATTCATGCCTATGTTGTTTGCACTTGAAGTTAATGGAATTAAGGCTGCCGTCGGTGCGAGATGTGGTGCTACTGGAAGTATGAACCACGTACTCTTCATTGAGCAATACCTCGTTATCACTATTGAAAGCGTACTGCTGCACCACGGAATTAGTGCGAAAAGACACGAAATTGTGGAAGTGGGTAACTTATTTAGTAGTTCATCGAGATACACGCTAACTCTTTTACTTTCACTGTGTTTTTTATTCTCTCAAGTCGGTAAAAAGCACCTTGTTTTTAGCGCAACCAAACAACTAAAAGAACTTCTACAAGGCGCCGGTATTTCGCTTACTGCCTTGGCTAACGCGGATGCTAAAAAGCTGGAGTCCAATCATGACGATTGGGGGACGTATTACGACACGGCACCGCAAGTAATGACTCTATCTCTTAGAAATGTGACTCATCATGTAATGCGCAGTGCACCGCTTCGTAAATATTATCTACAAGCGATTGGGCTCATCGCTGGTTCTGATAACGAACAGCAGTTAAGCGATACCTTAGTTTGTAACCAAAAAGGAGCATCCCATGTTGCTTAATCACTATTTAAACGGTGACGACAACGCCATTGCACTGAAGCATAAAGGTAAATCGTTAACGTACTCGGCACTTAAAGAAGCAGTCGCAAAACTTGCCAATTGGATTATAAACAACAATGTTAGTCGGATAGGCATCGCTATGGACAATAGTTTTGCTTGGGTGGTAAGTGATCTTGCGTGCCAGCAAGCACAAGTTTGCTGTGTACCTATTCCACTTTTTTTCAGCGAAACACAGCAGCGACATGTTATCGAAGAAAGTCAGTGTGAATACCTACTCACAAGCGAAGCATTAACGTTATTTCCTTCTTCGAAGAGGGAGATTTTAAGTGATAGCTTAAACATTATTGGCTATGCCCTTGTTTCAAACTCTACGGCAGTTTTTATGCCGACGGGTACCAATAAAATCACCTTCACATCGGGGTCAACAGGCACGCCAAAAGGGGTATGCCTTTCTAGTGAATCCCAGTGGCGGGTTGCAAAGTCTATTGATAGCGCTTTTGATCAAGATGATGTCCACCATTTGTGCTTACTGCCTTTATCTACATTGCTCGAAAACATAGCGGGTATCTACGCACCACTATTTCATGGCGGTACTGTGCAGCTTGCGTCAGCGAGTGCCAGAGGGTTTGAGGGGAGTCGTCTTGTGAATCCACAGGCATTATTAGACCTCATAGACAGTGTCCAGCCAACCTCAATTATCTTAGTACCAGAATTACTTATGATGCTTCTACAAGCCTGCTTAAAAGGCTGGCTTCCACCGGTGTCGTTGACTTTTATCGCTGTGGGCGGTGCGCATGTTTCACCTATTATACTGGCTCAAGCAAGAGCGAAAGGTCTACCTGTCTATGAAGGATACGGCCTGTCTGAGGCTGTTTCTGTCTCTACGTTGAATACGCCACAGTGCAATGTGCTGGGGGCTGCAGGTAAAGCGCTAGGCCATAATACACTTAGTATCGACAGCGGCGAAATTGTCGTGACCGGCAACCACTTTTTAGGGTATTTGAATCAACCAGAAAGTTTTTATCCTACACAGGTGAGAACCGGAGACCTTGGCACAATTGCCGACGGGGTACTGACTCTAAGCGGGCGTAAGAAAAATATTATGGTTAACAGCGCAGGCAGAAACGTATCGCCTGAATGGATTGAGTCCTTACTAATGGGGAGTGGGGTATTGCGACAGGTACTTATATTCTGTGAGGCACGTCCTTATTGTATTGCCCTGCTAGTACCGACGTCCCCGGATATTTCAATTGATGAATTACACAAAGCCACAGCATCAATTAATCAGCATCTACCAGATTATGCACAAGTAGAGGACTTTGTGGTCGTTGCGCCCTTCACATTAGAAAATGGGTTACTTACTCAAACGGGTAAGATCAAACGAGACAGCGTGCTCGCTTATTACAGTAGCAATATAAGTGCGCTGTATGCGACATCTAATTTTTCTCACACGCTTAAGAAAGTGCGATTCAACACATTACCCCTGGAGAGTAAATAATGTCTTTTTATCAACAACTGCAAGATAGTACCGAGCAAGCTAGAAGCAATTTTCTACAAGCGCCAATAATTCAGCGCTGTTTTAGTGGCGACTTTTCGGTTGATGATTATATCGCTTTCCTGCAGCAGGCCTATCACCACGTGAAATTTACGGTGCCACTACTTATGTCAACCGGCGCTAAATTAGGTGACGACAAAGAGTGGCTTCGTGAAGCTATAGGTGAGTACATCGAAGAGGAAATGGGACACCAAGAGTGGATTCTAAACGATCTAGCTGCATGTGGAGTAGACAAAGAACAAGCACGTCATGGCCATCCCGCTCCGGCGACCGAGCTTATGGTTGCCTATGCGTTTGACGCAATTGCACGTAAAAACCCACTTTATTTCTTTGGAATGGTATTCGTACTTGAAGGCACAAGCATTGCGTTGGCTGATGCTGCGGCTCAACAAATAAAGGATAAGCTATCGCTACCAATATCTGCTTTCAGATACCTGACCTCACACGGCAGCCTCGACCAAGAACATATCGTTTTCTTTGAGGGTTTGATGAACAAAATATCAGATCCCCAAGAGCAAGCCTTGATAATACGTAGCGCCAATATGTTTTATCGCTTATATGGTGATATTTTTCGCGAACTTACCCCTCATCATGGCTTACATCCCATTGCGCAAATTGCATGATTCGTTCAGCGCGGTTTTAGTTTAGGTTAATTCAAGGCAAATCATTATGAATATTGAATGGCACAATCAAGTGATACTGATCACAGGTGCAAGTGGTGGCATTGGGCAGGCCTTTGCCAAAGTGCTTGATGAAAAAGGCGCACACCTTATTTTGACTGGCAGAAATGAAGCAAAGTTGAAACAGCTAAAAAAGTCCCTCAAGCATCATCATACTTTTTTAGCTGCGGATATTTCGCTTCACGAAGGGCGAGAGAAACTTATTCACGCATGTGAGCGACTACCGATAAGTATGTTGGTAAACAATGCAGGTACAACTCATGTCGGTGAATTTACAAGTGCGCCAGTGGAGTCAGTGGTAACAACGAATCTATTGTCTCCGATGTTACTTACCCAAAGGTTAATTCCATTTTTAGCGTTGCGAGCCAACGCACATGTGGTCAATGTAGGATCTGCATTTGGCAGTATTGGTTTTGCTGCTCACAGCACCTATTGCGCGACTAAGTTTGCACTTAAAGGCTGGACCGAATCACTGCATCGTGAATATCACGACAGTAATATTCGGTTTCACTATTTAGCCCCCCGAGCCACATCTACAGCTATTAATGACGAAAGAGTAGTGGCGCTTAATCAAGCTATGGGCAATCAAATTGATACACCTGACATTGTTGCTCAAGCACTCATTAAATTGCTAGAACAAGATAAAGCGCGGCTTAGCATTGGCTTTGCTGAGCGATGCTTTGCCAAATTAAATGCCATTTTTCCAAACGTAGTAGATAAGGCTTTGGCAAAACAGCTGTCCACTATTAAACGTCACACTTTCAGCAAAAGTGAATCGAACCAGCACATAGATAGTGTCCAACACAATGACTTATCCCACAAGTTGGTTTAATACCGGAGTGATCATGATGAAAAATATAGCCCCCGTAACCCAAGTCGCCTTACTTATATTATCTTTAGGCGTTATGAGTGACACACTTGCACAAGATGATGTAAATCAATCCTCAAACGATGCATTAAAATCGTCATTCCAGCAGGCGGTTCAATCTCCGCTTTCCGAGCTTCAACATGAATGGGCGCATATCAATTATGCGTTGGCGGACAAGCAAAAAGAAAACGCCTTTTCTCCGCTTATTGAAAAAGCGAAGCTTTTTATTCAGCAAGATCCTAGCAACCCTGAATTGATCATTTGGCTGGGAATTATTCAATCAAGCGCAGCAGGGGCTAAAGGTGGATTAGATGCGCTTAGCTACGCTAAAGCCGCGCGTAAGAATTTTGAGCATGCAATGCGACTAGATGAAAAAGCCTTGGCAGGGTCGGCCATGACCAGTTTAGGAGTGCTTTATCACAAGTTACCGAGTTGGCCTATTAGTTTTGGGAATGATAAAAAAGCGAAAAAGCTGTTGGAGCACGCTTTGGAAATAAACCCTGATGGTATTGACCCAAACTATTTCTACGCCGAATTTTTGTATGATAACGGAGAGTACGATAAAGCTCGAGCGTATGTAAAAAAAGCGAGTCAAGCCCCTGCTAGAACAGATCGTCCACTTGCCGATTTAGGTAGAAGACAAGAAATTTCTCGACTTGAAGATAAATTGCTACAAAAGAGTTAACGTTTCCATTGGCCAAACAACACGGCGAGGGGAAATAACTATTGGTACTGTGCTTAGTAGAAAGCGCGGTTGATTAAAATAAAAAGAGCAAATTACGAGAGTAATTTGCTCTTTTCTTTAGTGCGTTATATTACAGTACGTCGAACTAAATGAAGGCGGATAGCCTTAACACTTATTTTTGACGTTCACGTAATACCGATAAGGCATCATCAAGAGACATATCGCTCGCTTGTAGTAATACTGTTAAGTGATACAGCAAATCAGCAGCTTCGTTTTTAAGCTCTTCTTTGTCGTGTACCGTAGCAGCAAGTGCGGTTTCCACCCCTTCTTCACCCACTTTTTGTGCAATACGCTTAATGCCTTTATTGTACAAACTGGCGGTGTAGCTGCTTTTCGGATCTGCGCCTTTTCGGGCAGCTAATAAGCGCTCTAAATCAGCTAGAAAAGTAAAGCTAGGGGTATTACCTTCAAACCAGCAGCTTTCAACGCCTGTGTGGCACGTTGGGCCATTAGGGGTGGCTAGTACTAATAGCGAGTCGAAATCGCAATCAGCGGCTACGCTCACCAAATCTAACGTATTGCCTGATGTTTCACCTTTTTGCCACAAACGTAGCTTAGAGCGACTGAAAAAGGTGACTTTACCACTTTCTAATGTAGTAGCTAGGGCGTCTTGGTTCATGTAACCCTGCATCAGTACTTTGCCTGAAAGGGCATCCTGTACAATGGCGGGAAGCAAGTTGTCCATTTTTTCCCATGCTAGGGTATTACTATTTTCGGTAGTGACAATCATGGCTTTATTCCTTGTGCGTTTGGTAGGGCGTGACGCTTACGCATAGGTACGCCATTAGCGGTTAAGTTGGCTTTTAGGTCATCAATGTTAATAATGCCTTTATGGAATACAGAAGCGGCTAATGCGCCATCAACATCGGCTTGTTGAAATACGTCGTTGAAATGTGAAATTTCACCCGCTCCGCCAGAAGCAATAAGCGGCACTTCGCACACTTCACGCACCGCGCTTAGTTGAGCGATATCGTAGCCTTTACGCACACCGTCTTGGTTCATGCAATTAAGCACGATTTCACCAGCGCCACGTGACTGCACTTCTTTAATCCAGTCTAGGGTTTGCCATTGGCTTTTTTGGGTACGGTTCTCATCGCCAGTAAACTTATATACTTCGTATTGGCCGGTGGCCTCGTTGTAAAAGCTGTCTACCCCAATGACAACACATTGCTGGCCGTAAACGTCGTGCATGGCATTTATTAATGCTGGGTTATTGAGGGCAGGGGAGTTAATTGAAATTTTATCTGCGCCCATCTCTAATATACGCCCAGCATCTTCAATACTTTTAATGCCGCCAGCTACACAAAATGGAATATCGATAACTTGAGCTATGCGACTTACCCAGCTTTTATCTACCACGCGCTCATCTGAGCTTGCAGTAATATCGTAAAATACCAGTTCGTCAGCGCCCGCTTTTGCGTATTGCTCTGCTAAGGGGACAATGTCGCCAATAATCTCGTGGTTTCTAAATTGAACGCCTTTAACCACTTTGCCATCGCGAACATCCAAACAAGGAATTATGCGTTTTGCCAACATGCGATAGCCTCCTTCACGGTGAATTTACCTTCAAGTAAGGCACGGCCTAAAATAACGCCGCCAACGTTAGTCGGTTTTAAGGCTGAAATGTCATTTAAGCTGCCAATGCCGCCAGACGCTTGCCAGCTAACATTAGGGAAGCGTGCACTCATCTCTTCGTAAAGCTCTACGTTAGCACCTTGTAGCGTACCGTCACGGCTAATGTCGGTGCAAAGCACATGTTTAGCGCCTACCGATGTAAAGTCGTTTAGCAAGTCTTCCAGGGCTACCCCTGAATTCTCCTGCCATCCGTGAGTGGCAATTAACTTTTCGCCATTCTCACTAATGTTAATATCTAGGGCTAGCACGATATGCTCGGCACCGTATTTGGTTACCCAGGATTTCACCAGTTCAGGCTGTTTAACGGCCAGTGAACCAATTACCACGCGGCTTACGCCAATATCGAGTAACTGGGCCACTTCTTCTTCGCTACGAATACCGCCGCCTGCTTGAAACTGCATGCGTTTGGTATCCACCATTGATTTAATCAAAGTAAGTTGGCGTTTGCTGGTATCTTTCGCGCCAGTTAAATCAACAATGTGCAACCAAGTAGCGCCTTGGTCTGCGTAGTCGTTTACTACGTCTACTGGGTCAAATTCGTATTTTGTTTTTTGCTCGTAGTCGCCCTGATACAAACGCACTACGCTGCCATCGATAAGATCAATTGCTGGAATAATCATTATAGGTTCACAAAGTTAGTCAGTAGTTGCGCACCAGCATCGCTGGAACGTTCAGGGTGAAATTGCACGCCAAAGAAGTTGTCTTTGTTAATGGCCGCTGAAAACGGGTTTCCGTAATTACAGCTAGCTAGCGTATGGGCGTACTCTGGTACGGCAAAGCTGTGCACAAAATAGAAATAGGTATCTTGCGGAATGCCTTTAAACAAGGTGTCGTCGTTATGAGAAACCGTGTTCCAACCCATGTGCGGTAAACGCAAGCCATTCGCTTCCATACGCGCCACACGACCAGGCATGAGTGACAAGCAAGGAATATCATCCTGCGTGTCTCCTAGGCGGTTCTCTAAGCTACCTTCAGCGCTACTTTCTACCATCAATTGCATACCTAAACACACGCCTAGTACAGGCTGAGTTAGGCTTTGCAATGTGCTTGATAAGTCTTTTTGCGTAATGCTTGCCATGGCAGCAGCGGCAGTACCGACACCGGGTAGAAAGACTTTGTCAGCGCGGGTGATCACATCTTTGTCGTCAGATACTTCAACGGTTACACCTAAACGCTCTAGCGCAAAGCGAACCGATGAAATATTTGCGCAGCCTGTGTTCACAATGACAATTTTCTGTCTTTGCGATTTTTGTATGTCAGGCATTAAAGCGCTCCTTTACTGCTAGGTAATGCATCGCCTTGTCGCGTAATGGCTTGACGTAACGCACGGCCAAATACTTTGAATAAACTTTCTACCTGGTGGTGAGCATTCCCTTCGCTGGTGGAAAGATGAAGCGACAGCCCCATGCTTTGCGCCAATGAGTAGAAAAAATGCGGCACCATTTCAGTGGCCATTTCGCCCACTTGGTCGCGACTAAAATCGGCCTCGAATTTAAGGTGAGGGCGGTTTGAGATATCCATGATACATTCAGCGCGGCACTCATCCATAGGCAGAGCAAAGCCAAAACGGCCAATACCACGTTTATCACCTAGGGCTTTCTTAAGGGCTTCACCTAATGCCAGTGCGGTGTCTTCCACACTGTGGTGGTCATCTATGTGCAAATCGCCATCTACGGTTACGTTTAATTCAAAGCCACCGTGGGTCGCAATTTGGTCTAGCATGTGATCGAAGAAACCTAAGCCAGTGTGAATGTGTGACTTTTCGGTAGAGTCTAAATCTACGCGCACTTTAATATCGGTTTCCGAGGTAGTGCGGATAACTTCAGCAATACGTGAAGACGACAATAAGGTTTTTTGAATGTGATCCCAGTTCAAGGTTTCAGGGTTATATTGCAACCCTTTAATACCCATGTTCTCGGCAAGTTGCATGTCAGTCATGCGATCGCCAATAACGTATGAACGAGTGAAATCCACTTTACCTTGTTGAAGGTAGTCTTTTACTAGCCCTAATTTAGGCTTACGGCACGTGCAGTTATCTTCTTCAAAATGCGGGCAAATAAGCACGTCGTCAAACGTAATGCCTTGGCTTTTGAATATGGCCATCATAGCATTGTGAGGCGCATCAAAATCTGCCTGAGGAAAGCTATCTGTGCCTAAACCGTCTTGGTTGGTGACCATCACAAACTTAAAGCCTGCTGCTTTTAGTTTTAATAGCACAGGAATAACATTTGGCTCGAAAACCAGCTTCTCTAAACTGTCTAGCTGTTTATCTACTGGCGGCTCTTCTACTAACGTGCCGTCGCGGTCGATAAATAAAATGGCTTGCTGACTCATGCCGCTAGCTCCTTTTTAAATTCGTTGATCAGTTGCAATAAACGCTGGTTTTGTTCTTCAGTACCAATGCTTACTCGCAAGCAATTTGTAAGGTTAAGCTGTTTAGATTGGTCGCGTATTAATAACCCTTTGCTCACTAAATATTGCATGAGTTCGCTGGCTTTCTCGTAGCGAAATAGCACAAAGTTAGCTTTTCTATCGCCTACTAATTCAAAGCCGTCGATATCAGCAAGGGCCGCTGCCAATAGGTCTTTTTCTCTATTAATGGTATCTACCTGCAACTGAATTAATGTCAGTGAATCAGTAGATAACGCTTGTGCAGCAATTTGTGCAACAGGCTCAGCAATAGGATAAGGTGCAATCACTTTTAGTAGCGCTTGAATAACCGGCGCTTGGGCTAACGTGAACCCGCAGCGAAGTCCAGCTAGCGCAAAGGCTTTTGAAAGCGTACGCAATACTACTAGGTTAGGGTAATCCGCTATTTCATTTGCCCACGTATTATCAGCGTCAAACTCAATATAGGCTTCGTCTACCACCACTAAAGCTTTGTCGGTAAAGTGTGTGAGGACCTTACGAATGTCTTCTCTGGCAACCTGTGTACCCGTTGGGTTGTTCGGTGCACAAATAAAGATAACATTAGTGTTATCAATTGCGCATACACCATCAACGTCTAGGCTAAAATCGCTGTTAAGTGGTACCGTAGTAATACCGACATCACAGGTTTCTGCGCTAATTGCGTACATGCCGTAGGTAGGCGGGCAAATCACTATATTATCTTTGCCTGGGGTGCAGAAAGTACGAATTAGTAACTCAATACCTTCGTCTGCACCACGGGTAACAATCAATTGTGAAGTATCGATGCCTGCGTAAGCTGCATAGCTTTCTACTACCGATGAAGGCTGACATGACGGGTAACGATTAAAGTTACTTGCATCTATATCATACTCATTGGCATAGGGTGATTCGTTTGCATTTAGCCAATCTTGGCCGCCTGAATATAAACGCCTTGCCGACTCGTAGGGCTTCAATGGCACCAAGTTATCGTTAATGAGATTATTGATAAGAGTAGACATTATGAATCTCCCTTATCGCTAACGTTTGCTTGTTTTTGCATACCTAATTTTTGCATACGCAGTGCTACGGCTTGTTCGTGAGCATCTAGGCCTTCAGCGCTGGCTAAGGCCATAATAGCGGGGCCTAAATTGCGCATGCCATCGGCTGATAATTCTTGAATGGTGTAACGGCGCATAAAGTCGAGCAAACCCAAGCTAGAATAGTTCTTCGCATAACCGTAAGTAGGTAATACGTGGTTTGTACCCGAGGCATAATCACCGGCTGATTCGGGTGACCAAGGGCCTAAGAATATTGAACCTGCGTATTTGATTTTCGGCAGTAAGCTGCGAGCATCTTCAATTTGTACAATTAAGTGTTCAGGCGCATAGGCATTGCTTACTAAAATGGCGTCGTCTACTGAGTCAGCCAAAATATAGCGGGCATTCTCCATTGCAGGGCGAGCAATATCGGCACGTGAAAGCGTAGACAATTGACGTTCAACCGCTGCTTTTGCTGCCTCAATTAACGTTTCGCTGTTAGACACTAAAATGGCTTGAGAATCTGGGCCATGCTCTGCTTGAGAAAGTAAATCTGAGGCAACAAATTCAGCATCGGCAAATTCATCTGCTAATACCAATACTTCAGATGGGCCTGCTGGCATATCAATTGCCGCACCATCAGCACGTAAACTAACCTGCTGTTTGGCTTCAGTTACAAAACTATTACCTGGGCCAAATATTTTATCGACTTGCGGTATAGAGTCTGTACCTAGTGCCATGGCTGCAATGGCCTGTGCACCGCCACAAAGATATATGGCTTCAATGCCGCATTTTCTTGCGGCATACGCAATTTCAGGGGCAATTAAGCCTTGCTGGTTTGGTGGCGTACAAAGCAGTTTGTTTTCACAACCTGCTACTAGCGCAGGCACACCTAACATCAATACCGTAGAAGGCAAAGGAGCACTGCCACCTGGAATATACAAACCTACTGCATCTAGCGGCGTGAAGCGCAATTCGCAGTTCACACCAGGTGTAGTAGTTAGGGCAATATCACTTGGCAACTGCGCATCGTGAAACGCTTTAATATTGTTAAATGCAATATCAATTGCGCCAGCTACTTCTGCGGTAACCGAGCTTGCTAACGTGTCGATGTTTTCTTGCGATAACACCAGCGATTGCAAATCAGGGCAATCAAACTTACGAGTAAAGTTGATAACGGCTGCATCGCCTTCACTTTCTACGTTAGCGATAATCTCGCCCACGGTTTGTTTTAACTGTTGGCTATTGGCCATAGCCGGGCGCGAAAGCGCTGTTTTTTTCTCAAGCTTTGATAGAGATGACCAGATAATCATAATCTTTTGCCTTTTAGCCCATCATTTTTTCGATAGGCATTACTAATATTGAAGAGCAGCCTAGTGCTTTTAGTTTTTCCATCGTTTCCCAAAATAGGGTCTCAGTAGAAACAACATGAATAGCGACATGCTCTTCATTGCCAGACAAAGGCAATACAGTTGGGTTTTCCGCGCCCGGTAACAAGCTTTTCACTTGTTCTAGGTAAGCTTTTGGTGCGTGAAGCATGATGTACTTGCTTTCTTTCGCTAGCAATACACCGTCGACACGAGGCATTAGTCGGTTGATAAGGGTTTGCTTTTCATCGCTCATGTTGCCGTCGGCGCGTTGAATTAACACTGCTTTAGAGCGGAAGATGACATCTTCTTCAACCAAGCCGTTAGCTTCAAGAGTTGCGCCTGTGGATACCAAATCACAAATTGCATCGGCAACACCTGCGCGCGGTGCAACTTCAACTGAACCAGTAAGCATGACTGCTTTGGCGTTAATTTTTTGCTCTGCAAAATAACGCTCTAAAAGGAATGGGTAAGTGGTAGCCACTTTCTTGCCTTCCAAAGACTGAATGTTGGTGTAATCCATTTCAGTAGGAACGGCGATAGACAAGCGACAACCGCCGTAGTCTAAACGACGCAATACTTCATAATCAGAAGGCTTGTTAGCCGCTTTGCGTTCTAACATTTTTTCTTCAAGCTCGTTTTCGCCAATGAAGCCAAGGTCGGCTACGCCGTCCATCACTAATCCTGGAATGTCGTCATCGCGAACACGTAACAAATCGATAGGCTCGTTGGTAGAATGCGCAATCAGCAGGCGATCACGAATGTTCAATTTTATGCCAATAGCCTTAAGTAGTGCGATGCTGTCATCGCTTAAACGGCCTGATTTCTGTATGGCAATTCGAAGTCTTTTGCTGTTACTCATTGAAACGTTCCTTACACGTTGTACTACTTTTTACTGTCTTAACGATTACGCCTAAAACGAAAAACCCCCGGAAGTTTCCTTCCGGGGGTCGAGAATTTTTTCTATCTGCGCCACTGAAAGGAATAATAGACCTTCCAGCACGAACCTGAAAGGCTATGCTTTATGATGGTGGTGATGTTTTACAGCGCAGTTAATCATTTAATTTATTTAAACCTATTTTTGAACGGCTGAAACATTAACGGTTTGCCCCTACATTTGCAAGGCGAAAGTGAACTCTTTTTGCAGTTTCAGTCTAAATTAATATGTATATAGTAAAACTTTTTGATCTGAGCCAATGTGATCGTTTTCCCTATTAGTTAATGTACGGGATGAAATATCACAGAATTGACCCTAACGGGTTGGGGTAGCCATGAGTAATGACCTAATTTTTTCCATTTTACCGCGCAACACCAAAGTGCCCATCGAAACTGATAACCGGGTAAAAAAAGTGGCGCGCAGCGAAAAGTCAGAAGCGCTCAATCAAGATGAAAAAGAGCAGCACGATGAAGTGCATATCGTTGATGAAATGGAACAGCGTGAACGGCACGAGCAAAACAACGAAAAGAATGAACACCCGAGCGAACAAGAGAGTCGCCAACAAGGGGATCGTCAACAAGAGAGTCTTCAACAAGAAGACAGTCAAGCTAATACACAAGAACTCAAGCAAAAAAACAAGCAAGACGACAAATCAATAGGGCAGCAATTGGGCGAAACTGAAAGCCGCGAATTAAATACCGCAGATGCAACGGGCACTAAATTACCGCGGGGCATTAAGCATGTGGATATTACTATTTAACTGTGCAAGTGGCTTTCGGGTTCCTTCCCGTTACTTCTTATATGTTGCCTCAAAGTAACTCTGCAGAACAAAATTACATTCAGTAAACTTATATTATTTTCTGCCGCTGCTTTTAATTGCGCGCTTTAGTTCAGTTGGCAGTAAAAACGCATAACTGATAAACATAAGCGCAATACCCGTAACGATAAATAAATCATCTGCATTTAAAGAAAGTAGCGTTGTCATAGTAATACCTATAAGCGTTGAGAAGGAATGTCATAATTCACAACCAAATATTATCATTTCGGTGGCTACAAAATAGGGGCTGGGCACTCAACTTTAGTTTAAAAATCAAGCGTTTTTAGACTAATTGATTAATCGCAGGTTATTGGAGGTAAGCGAGGTGGTTGAGGTGGTAATTTTACGTCGTCACTAAGCAGTAAATCTAGAGCAAGGTTAACTTTCCCATTAGAACCCTTATATCGATCTGGATCGTCGGTCTCTAAAAATAAGTCGTTCTCATATACTTGCTCATCAACAACCTGTTGACGCATTTCAAAGACTCGCGCTGAGCAATCATCCATGTCATTAATTGAATGACAGCCGCTAGATAGCAGGCTGAACCCGGCAAGCACAAACAAATGAGAGCTTTTTGAACGCTTCTTCATAAAATACCATTCCCTTTTTTATGTAACCTTTAACTTCTAGGTTTGTACACAATTTACTTAATAGCGAACTTGAACATTAAGAAAGCTTCTTAAATCCCTAATTGTGAAGGCTCAACTGCCAATACCCAACATCTAACCATTCACCAAATTTAAACCCGACCTTAGGGAAATGTGCCACTTTTTTCATACCTAATTTTTCGTGTAAACCAACGCTGGCTGAGTTAGGTAACGTTATACCACCGATTACACTGTTGATGCCCAGAAGTTTGAGTTTATCTAAAAGTACTTCATATAGTTCAGTGCCTAACCCTTTTCCTTGGGCTTCGTTAGAAAGGTAAATCGTAGACTCTACAGAAAAACGATAAGCCGTCCTTTCTTTCCATTTAGTTGCATATGCATACCCTATAACTGCTTCGTCTTCGACTGCAACTATCCATGGTAAGGTAGATTCTGACACTTTCCTTAATCTCTTAGACATTTCTTCGCTTGAAACTTCAGTTTCTTCGAAAGTTATACAGGTATTAGCAACATAGAAATTATAGATTTCAGCTATTTTGGGCGAGTCTTCTAAAACAGCATCTCTAATAATCATGAAGTCTCCAAGCAGTAAAAGAACAACAATAGGGCGTATTTCACTTAATCTTCGCGGGCAACATTCATCAGACAGAAGGCTAGAAGCAAGGTTGCGAGTACACCAAACCCACCAGCAACCGCCGAAGGTAAGAAGGCGTTACGGCCAAATACAATTAATATCCCATTGGCGAGCATAGCAACAATACCCACTAGCGCAGTAACTCCACCTAAAGGCTTAGCACCATCTTGCATTTTTGCGATGCCAAAAATAAGTGCCGCAAAACCTAGCAAGAGCTTTGCTGCGTAATAGATCATGAAAGACAAGGCCACTACTGCACCCGCTAATGGTCCTAGGCTTTCGTTTTGCGTTGCAGCTTCGCGAAATGGTGTAAACAGAGTAAGACCGACACTCACTTGTACCAAGTTAAGCGCTGCACTAAATGCAATGGCAGACCATCCTACGTGGTAATGTTTTGCGCGCACCATCGCGGCGCCAGCAAATGCCATAAGGAAGGTAAAAAGAATACTTTCCGTTCCCCAGAATAGCTGGCGTGGAAAATCGATGTCGGCCACGCGAAGTAGGGTGTAAAGCGCCTGCGTAGCGGCCAGTAAAAAGAGTAAATACGACGTAACCCTAACCGTGTGTCTATTTGTAAAATCCATGGTTTCCCTTTGTGTGTTTGTCTAAGACTGCTCAAGGTCAATTATTGATGTTTTAAAAGACGTTAACCTAGTTCAACGCTTCAAATAAGGTGTCGCGTGCGTGTTGATCTATAATCGCTGAATGGTGATGCGAAGGCAGAGCCTGAAATTTTCTCAGTACTAATATGTTGTATTTTGGTAATGAAATCAACGTTCGAGATTGGTAGCAGAGTATAAGCGTAATATTGCGATATGAAGCTTGCTACATACAGGTAGGTTAGGGGGGGCGATTTTTAAAAACTGGCGCTAAACTTTTAAAAATTTAAAAGGGTCAGCACCAGGTTATTATTGTTAACTCAGTTTCAATTAGTTAAGTTCTTTATCTACCCAAAACTTGGTACCTTTCACGGTAGCTTGTAGGGCTAAACCACTTTCAGTCATGGTGTACACAGTAACATTGCCTAAATAGCCTTCGCCTTCTGCTGACATGCCTTTGTTACCCGCTTTAGCCGCAGCATCAGCGTTGCCACCTACTGTCCAACCATTTTCGATAAAGTAGTTCATGGCTTTTTGCGTGTGGAAAACCATCACAATGCGGTAGTCTTTCGCACCTAGTCCAAGACCAACACCGCCTTCGGCCATATTCATGTAAGTTTTCGTGCCAGTAACTTGGTTGTTCACTACACCGTAACCCGTACCGGCCGCAAAGAAAATGACGTTAATATTTGCATTCGTGAATACCGCGTAGCCTGCTGCATCTCGCACTTGTGAGCGGGTATCTGGCTTTTCAGTGTATAGCCTTGCTAAGGCGTTTTGCTGCATATCTAATATAGCTTGTCGCTTTTCCGCAACACTACCGTCACCCATTGAGGCGCAGCCAGTTACAGCGAGTAAAACTAAACCTATCAACGAAAATGAAGTTAAGCTTTTGAAATTCATATTTTTTCCTTTGATTCAATTTTAAAACGTACTATCTAAACTTTGGGCTCAGGTATTAAAGAAACCTAAGCGGGTCGGTTTAATCGTTTATTGCGTGTCATTACAATCCTAGTACGCAAAAAATGTGCTCAAAGGTTAGTTTTGAATGTAAATGTAATTGCTATTGCACCTTCTCAACGCTGAAACCTTGCTGTTCTAGCATGTTCAATACACCCAATTCACCTGGCAAATGCAATGCGCCTACTAGCACAAATTCAGTGGACTTAGTTGCCAACGCTTCTACTAAAAATTGCATCCAGGATTTGTTTCTAGATGATAAAAGTGTATCGAATATATCAGGGTATTCGGACTTGAAATCAGCCATGCTTTCTTCGTACATTTTATCGATGTCGCCTGCTTTCCAACTCGATTTCATTTTTGGTAAAACCTGTGGGAGTGTTTCAACGTCTTCAAGGGTGTATTGAATAAACGCATCTTCATCGCCATTACCCATTTTCTGAATAAACGAAAGTTGCTGTTCGGGGCTTTCTAACCAAAGAATGGTTTTATTGTCATTTTTGCCACGATTAAAGAAATGTTTATCTACGCCTTCACTGGTTAGCCCCATGATTTGAAGTTCAATCATGCTTAAGGTAATACTCAAAAATGCAGGCTTATACATCATAAAGTTAGACAGTGATAAACCACGCGCTTCCATGTGTGCTGATAAATTGGCTATGGTTTTTTCTGAAAGATCATCAGCAAGGCTGTTACCTTGGGTATAAGTTAGCTTTTTCATCATAGACTGCGCAAATTCTTGTGTTTCTAAGGCGTCTAAGTCTGTTTCAAACACTAACGTTTCTGATTGTTGGTAAGCGGTGTCGTAGGCATTTGGAAGAGGGTAATCACTTTCGCTAAGTAGGTGAAGTGTACCGCCAATATAGAGAGTGTTTTCACCGTTACTCACCTTGAAAACCGAGGCTGAAAAGGCAGGCGTGGTTAGCCCTACTACACAAGTTGTAAGTAAAAGCGCTAAGCTAAAAGCACGGGGGCTGAACTTCATCACATTGTCCTGTTAGATGATAATCAGCCACTTTACCGAGTAAGTAACATCTATTCAACTGGGTCTATTTACCCAGTACAGCTCACAACAGGGCCGTTGATCGATGGACAGTTAAAAAGAGAGCTATTAAAGAGAGATACTAAAGACAGCTAACTATCGATGCCAATCAATTTCGAGTTCCAACGCATCTGGAATCTGTGACTGACCTACCATTTCCTCGTAAGGGGTGGATTGACGCAGCCATACATGTTCAAACTCCTCAGAATTAAAGTGGTCTTTAATCTCATTTAGACAATGAAATGTCTTTGGCCGAGACGTTTTGTCTCTTACTAACGTGCGAGATGCATCTAGTCCTGTTGCCGCTAAATAGCTCCCGCCTTCAATTGACTCTATGTACAGATTCATGATTGTTCTCCGATATAACGCAAGTAGACATTACTATTTGTAGTTCATAGGCAGAAAAACGGATATTAAATTTAATTTAAACTTTGCTTCAATTCACTAAAGCTAGCGCTAAACGAAAGCAGCACGCACAAGCTAGACTACAAAAAGTAAGAACCAAGGCTACGTTTTCCACCAATGATTACGGCATACCATGATGCCTTCGTTATCTAGTGTTTCTTTCAGTAATGCGCGATCTTCAAGATTAAGGAACGCTCCCAAGACAATACGTTGTTCGTCATCCACTAAGGTGACGATGGGAAGGTGCCAATCGTTTTCAGATTCGGTAAATACAATATGCGCTGACGGACGAGTGAAAGAGAGTGTGCGGTGGCGGGTACAAAAGTGAATCTTGTGGGGCTCAATATCAAGGGTTTCCCACCGGTACGTACTGCGGGAAACTTGGTACATGATAAAAACAAGCAATACGACTTCTATGCCAGCAAAGGGTAAAATCACCCACACTCCCACCACCGCCCAACCAATAGCGATAGTGAATACAGCAACGGCAAATATCAACATCAGCCATTTAGTATCTTGCCAGCTGGCTGAACGGTTAGGCGTAAGCCTTAACCTCCTCTTACCTTGGAGTGAAATGGTTTCTAACATAAAGTTCAAAGGATAAAACGGTGACTACCTAGTAATATTAGTAGGCATTGGGCATTTTGCCGTCGTGATTTGTTTAAATAAAAGCACTAGCCGTACACGAGAGTTTCATCTCTATGCGCCATTTGAGGGGGAATGTGTTGAATCGTTTATTGCAGTGGGTAATAAAAAGCCCATTTAAAATTCTTTTGCTTGTACTGTGGATAGTGGTGATTTTTTCTCAGTCCACGCCGCTAGTGCTCATCGCCGAGAATAGCCTTTTTAGTTTGCTTGGCATCATTGGCGCTATTTTCGCAAACGCTACCGGTGCGGGTGGGGGCGTGGTGTTTGTTCCTTTCTTTAACCACTTACAGTTTTCATCTCAAAGCGTGGTGGCTACCAGTTTCGCTATTCAATGCTGCGGCATGACCGCGGGCGCTATTACGTGGTGGCGTTACAAATGCCGTCATCATCAAACCGATAGTCAATGGTGCGCGTTGCCTACAAGCTTATTGCTAAGCGTACCAGCGTCGCTGTGCGGCGTCTGGCTTGCGCAGTTTGGGCCAGATACGTTCACTGCTCTTTCACCTTTTAAAGGGGGAATAGAACAAATTCACTTGGGGTTTGGCGCCTTTTCTATAGTGCTCGCCGTGGCTATTTTTGCCTCTATTCCTTTTATGAAACGGGTTGCCTTAAAACAAGACGCTGATCAATTTGATATTGTGGCGCTGCCATTGGTATCTTTTTTTGGTGGAATTATAACCGCTTGGCTTTCGGTGGGGGTAGGTGAGCTGGTGGCTGTCTATCTCATTATCAGAGGGTTCAATGTCACTATGGCCATCGCCGCTGCTGTCATCTTATCAGCCTTTACTGTATGGGGCGCTGTGATTTATCACGTGTTAGTAACCCATGCCGTAGTTTGGGACGTAGTGATATTTGCTGGCGCGGGCGCAATAATTGGTGGCATGCTAGCCAAGTTTGTTGTGTTGGCTTTTTCACCCCAAAAACTTAAGCTTTTCTTTGGCACTTGGGTGCTCTTGCTCGGCGTATCTGGTTTGCCTATTTTCTAAGCGCTCAATTTTAAAGAGCTCACTTTTTAAATGCATAGTTTTAAACAGGAATCGTTTGTCAAAAAAGGATGTATGGATGACATATCAGACAACACCCAAGAAAATTTATCGTGTAACGCAGCCCGAATGGTCTAAACATGCCGTTATATACCAGGTAAATACTCGCCAGTTTTCTGTATCTGGTACATTTAAAGAAGTGACAAATAGCTTAAGTCACATTTGTGATTTAGGTGCCGATATTCTCTGGCTTATGCCTATCCATCCTATTGGTGAAAAAAATCGCAAAGGTGAGCTTGGTAGCCCCTATGCGGTGAAAGACTACTTAGGCATTAACCCCGAATTTGGCAATGCAGACGACGTTAAAGAGTTGGTACAAGAGGCGCACAAACGGAATTTGAAAGTTATTTTAGACTGGGTGCCTAATCATAGTGCTTGGGACAACCCTTTAGTCGACACGCATCCGCATTGGTATGCAAGAGATCATCACGGTGAATTTCGCCCGTCTCCTTGGTGGGATTGGTCAGATATTATCGAGTTTGATTACGACGAGCCTGCGCTACGTGAGTATATGATTAACGCCATGCGCTATTGGGTAGAACGCTTTGATATTGACGGTTTTCGATGTGATGTCGCGGGTTATGTTCCAAACGACTTTTGGCATCAAGCGCGTGTTGCCTTGGATGCGATAAAGCCGGTATTTATGTTAGCCGAGTGGGAAAATCGCGATTTACACGAAACTGCTTTTAACATGACCTATGCATGGAGCTGGAATGAAACCATGCACGAGCTCGCCCATGGACGATGTTCTCTCGACAGGTTAAGAAAATACTATTCATGGAATGAGCGAGCGTGGCCGCACAGTGCTTATCGAATGACCTTTGTAAGCAACCACGATAAAAATGCGTGGGATGGTACCCAACGTGAACAGTTTGGTAATGCCCTAGAAGGCGCTATCGTGTTATCTGTTTTAGGTGAAGGTATGCCACTAATTCATAATGGCCAAGAGGCAGGGGAAACAAAGCGTTTAGCGTTTTTTGAACGTGACCCTATTGAATGGCAACCTCACTGTATCGGTGATTTGTACAGAGCCTTAATTAAGATAAAAAAATCCATCCCTGCTTTAGGCAATGGCGAATTTGGTGCCCGTATGATTCAGGTACCAAGTAACTGTATGTCACAGGTATTTAGCTTTGTGAGAATGGATGAACACAATAAAGTATTAGTTATCATCAATTTTTCCAGCTCCCAATGCAACGTTACTTTTAACGACCCCATACTTAATGGCACTTATTCTAAGTGCACGCTTGATTCAAATACCTCCCATCCCGAGCTAATAAGCGAACCAGAACACTTACATATCGAGAAGCCTGTTCAAATTGGCTCGTGGGGTTATCAGGTATGGATTAGTGCTCATTAATCGGTATGAGCATGGCTCACCCGCTATTACTTCTTGATGGATGTGACAATAAGTATGAATTGCGAGTGTTTGAACCGTCGGCTTCAGAGGGGCATGAAATCTGTCATTCGGTATGGAATTTTCGCGAATACTAACCATTTTTCGAAAAACTTTGGCATAATGCACCGCTTTGTGGCCTAGCGGCCAAATCTTCACTTTTACGTTAAGTACACTATGCCAACTATCGATGACATCTTTTCTTCCACGGGTTTACTTGCTAAAACCATCAATGGCTTTGTTCCCCGTGAGGCGCAAACACAAATGGCGCAAGCGGTAAAAGAAGCCATTGATGAAACCGGCAGCCTAGTGGTGGAAGCCGGTACAGGTACAGGGAAAACCTTCGCTTATTTAGCGCCCGCGCTGTTAGCTGAGGGTAAAGCGATAGTGTCGACGGGAACGAAAAACCTGCAAGAACAGCTATTTCATCGCGATTTACCTCTGGTGAAAAAAGCCCTTAGCAGCAGGCGTAAAACGGCGTTGTTAAAAGGCCGTGCTAATTACCTTTGCCTGCACCGACTAGAACAACATGGCGGTAACTCCACGTTAGTGGAAAAAGAGGTGTTAGGGCAGCTATCAGAAGTGAAGCTGTGGTCTACCACCACAAAAACTGGCGACATGGGCGAGCTAAAAAGTTTGCCTGAGGATGCGCGAGTGCTGCCTTTGGTTACGTCTACAGTAGATAACTGTCTTGGGCGCGACTGCCCCGATTATGAAGAGTGTTATTTGGTTAAGGCACGGCGTAAAGCGTTGGATGCCGATATTATCGTGGTAAATCACCACTTGTTTTTCGCTGACATGGCACTAAAAGATACCGGGTTCGGTGAGCTTATCCCAGAAGCTGACGCCATTATATTCGATGAAGCCCATCAAATTCCCGATATTGCCGCAGACTACTTTGGTGAATCGCTTTCTACCCGCCAAATTCAAGATTTAGCCAAAGATATTACCCTCATTTTTAGAACCGTTTTAAAAGACGCGGCACAATTAGACAAAGCAGCAGATAAATGCCGCATGATTGCTGCCGATTTACGCCTGTTGTTCCCCGATACTACCCAACGAGGAAACTGGGCTGAAGCCTTAATGCGTGACGATGTGCGCTTAGAAGTAGGTAAACTAGCAGAGGCGCTAGGGGTACTGCATGAAGTGTGTAAGCTGCATATTGGTCGCGATAAAGATTTAGATAATCTGTACGAAAGAATTGTGTCGGTGAGGGAGCAACTCGACTCGTTAAGTGATGAGAAGCAAGAAAATGTGAGCTTGTGGTATGAAACCACCACTCGCCATTTAATTATGCATTTAACGCCGTTATCGATTGCTGCTAAGTTCCGCCGTTTTGTGGCATCGCCTCCTCGCGGTTGGGTTTTTACCTCTGCAACATTAATGGTTAACGGTGGCTTTGAGCATTTTCAGCGCCGAATGGGATTAGAAGACTCAAAAACGTTAGGCTTAGATAGCCCTTTTAACTACCCCGAACAAGCCATGTTGTGTGTACCTCGGTATTTGCCCGAGCCGAACAGTTTTTCTATGCGGGAAACCTTGTTGAATACGGCCAAAAGATTGATTAAAGCCAGTAAAGGCCGGTGCTTTTTGTTGTTTACCAGCCACGCCATGCTGCGTGAAATTGCCGGTAAGCTGGAAGATGAAATCGACAACCCATTATTAGTACAAGGCACGACCACCAAGCAGGCACTATTAGATGCCTACTTGGCTGACGAAAAAGCGGTATTAATGGGCACGGGCGCTTTTTGGGAAGGGGTGGATGTGCGAGGGAATGACTTGGTGTGCGTCATGATAGATAAACTGCCATTCGCATCACCAGATGATCCGCTATTACAAGCCCGAATGGACGACGTTAAAAAGCGCGGCGCAAACCCCTTTGGCGTTATTCAAATACCCCAAGCCGTCATTGCTTTAAAGCAAGGTGCTGGGCGCTTAATTCGCGACCCTACCGATAAAGGAGTATTGGTTATTTGCGATAATCGTTTAGTGACCAAACCCTATGCGAAAACTTTTATAGGTAGCTTGCCGAATATGCGCAGAACCCGCAGTTTAGACGAAGTAGAGTCTTTCCTTGCAAAAATTGATGAAGAGTAAAGAATGAAAATTTTAGCCATAGACACGGCAACAGAGGCCTGTTCAGTAGCACTTAATACAGGCAGCGGTATTGTATCTCGTTTTGAAATTTGCCCACAGCAACATAGTCAGCGTTTACTGCCTATGTTGGATGAAGTGTTAAAAGACGCAGGGCTTGTACTGGCCGATTTAGACTTACTGGCATTTGGTCGAGGCCCTGGCAGCTTTACCGGCGTGCGTATTGCCACTGGTATGATTCAAGGTTTAGCCCTTGGCAGTGGTTTAAAGGTAGCTGGCGTAAGCACCTTAGCCGCCATGGCGCAACAAGCGCTAACAGCTAAGCCGACGAAAACTAGGCAAACGGAAACCAAGCAAGCTTCATGGGTTGTGTGTGCTACCGATGCCCGCATGGGCGAGGTTTATTTTGCCATCTACAAATCTGAAAATGGCTCATTGGAAGAAGTGGTTGCTGAGCAAGTGTGCCCTCCTGAAATAGCCGTAGCGCATATCAATGACACAATAGTTTCTAATGAAGGTGAGGCTATGGGTGAATTTGAGCCTGTTGGTACAGGCTGGCAGGCTTATCCGGCACTTGAGGCATTGCTGCCTGAAGATCATGAGGTGTCTATTCAATTTCCTGACGCGGTTTATATGTTGCCTCTTGCTGAGCAACGAGCGCAGGAAGGCGATGTACAAGTGGCTAGTGATGTAAAACCTGTTTATTTGCGTGACAAAGTGACGTGGAAAAAGTTACCTGGCCGCGAATAAGAGTATAAACCTCAGGCCTGAACACCTTTTTAAGCGCCTGCTGCGCCATTAACTGCAGAATATAGTGTGACATGTAAATCAAGATTTAGAGCTAGGCTCTCGAGTGAGCAGGTAAGCGTTCCAGTATCTGGGCGCGATTCTTGCAATATTCTTTAAATATAGAATGCAATTTAGCGCTTTGTATCGTTAAGGAGATGGCGCTTACAACATAAACATTCGTTGTAGTCATCTCATTACGTATTTACCTATTTGGTTTCATTTAAAAGACTGACACGTTTTTGGTATGCATATAACTAACAATTTTTCGATACCTTCATCGCATCAATCAGAGCCCTCACAAGGGCGCGTTGCTAAAGTTAATAAAGATGCGCAGCAGCAAAGCAATGGTGAAGGTAAGCAACAGAATAATCATATTGTGGTGGCCCCAGACGCACAGGGCACCGACAATGCACAGGCTTATCAACGTTTCGTACGTGAAGATAGTGCGGGCTATTCTCAGCAGGCTATTGCCTCGTATACCAGTTTTGAAAAACAGCAAGAACGTGAGTCGGTACAAAGCATGTTTGGTGTAGATATTTACGCTTAATGCTTAAACTAACATAGCGTGTTGTTAGTGTTATCTTTGCGTTGTATTCGCCTGTTATAAGCAGTGAAATCTGTACCACAATGCGTTAATTACGCGCCTTCCAATCACGTGTTATCAATCTCAACTAAACTTTTTGCCTAAAATCCCGTCTAAAGATTAACAATCGTTTAAATCAATGTTCTTTATGGCATTTATTAATTATCAGTGCTAACTTTTAGGGCAAAGTATCCCACTAGTAATGTCACTTTTAATGATTATCTCTGGTGAATGTGCGGGTTAACAGTGTTACACCGTTACTCAGCGCAATATGGTTTGATTCATTACTATTTGTAGTACTATATATTTTCTCGGCGCTTAGTATCAGCTCCAAGTTAAAAGTGCTTAGGCGGCCAAAAGGAGGCTTCATGCTGGTTAGAATGTTAGTGATAGTAAGTGTGGTACTTTTCGCAGGTTGCGCGATTGTGCCAGAAAGCGTAGAAGTGCCTAAAGGTACTGAGCTAGTTTCTTATTCTAAAGCCGTTACTTCGGGTGCCAATGCACAAGGTAAAATGGCTCGGTGGGGCGGCGTTATTGTTGGGGTTGAAAATAAGCCAAACAAAACGTTCATCGAACTTGTTCATTTTCCACTAAATAATTACGGCAAGCCTAATAGTGGTGGCGAAACCATCGGGCGCTTTAAAGTGCAAATAGACGGTTTTGTTGATCCTATTGTTTTTGAAGAAGGTCGTTCTGCCACGTTTGTGGGTAAATTAGTTCCACCTACATCGGGCATGGTTGGCGAACAACCCTATATGTATCCTACGATATTGGCTGACGACTACCACATGTGGCGTAAACAAGAGGTTTACGACGTGAACATGTACTATTTTGATTATGGTACAGGTTGGTATTCACCGTTTATGCGACACAGACCTTGGGGCTACCCAAGCTACAGAAGAGTGCGGGTAACACGCTATGACAGTTCACCATCAAGCCCGAAACCTTCAAAGAGGCCAACAAACGTCAACACGATTTCAGGTCCGCATGACAAAATGCGCAAGGATAAAGCGAAATAAGTACGCTAACAGATGAAAATGTTCGTAAAGATAATCGTATTTGAATAAAAATATGTATTTACTAGGGAGGCAAGATTTTGCCTCCCTATTTTTTTATCAGGCAGTATTTGGTTCTTTATGGGCAAATAATTGCCGCCGTATTGTGTGAGGGAGCGACATGATAGAAACTGAATTTACAGCAGGAAATTTACACTTAGCCGCGCTAGAAAACCAGGGCGCTGGTACTGTAGTGATAGGGCTACATGGGTATTTAGATAACGCAGAAAGCTTACGGTTACTGGCTCCATACCTGCAATCTCAACGCTTTATTGCTCTTGATCTTGCCGGCCATGGTCGTTCATCCCATCGACCGATAGGCATGCACTATAATCAAGCTGATTATTTACAAGACTTGCATGCGTTGATAGAAGATCAAGAGTGGGAACAGGTTATACTGCTCGGGCATTCTATGGGCGGTATTTTAGCGTCATTGTATGCTGGGTTATTCCCTGAAAAAGTGAAGGGGGTTATTAGCCTTGATGCATGCGGCCCGTTAACGTTAGAGGCGAACACCAGCCAAGCGCAGATGCGGGAAGCCATTCTTAGCAGGAAGAAAAAACAGCGTAATAAGTTAACCTTGGTTAATTTAGATGATGCGGTGAAAGCCCGCTGTAAGGTCTCTGATATTCCAGCTGATCATGCGCGCGCAATTCTAGAAAGGAATCTTACGCAAGATGCCGGTGGCCATTGCTTTTGGTCGAGCGACCCGCGTCTTCGCACCAAGTCTGTCCTTCGATTAACCGAAGAACAGGCAGAAAACATTATGAGTGCGATAGTTTGTCCTATACTTTTTGTAGGCGCGTCAAGCAGCTTTAAAACCTTGGACAGTGTTTATGACAAAAGGCGATCTTGGTTTAAAAACGCTCGGTTTGAGCAATTAACAGGCGGCCATCATATTCACATGGAAAAAACTGATGAAGTTGGCATGTTAATCCGTCAGTTTGTTGAGCAAATGTAAACTGTATAGTTTATTTTTTTTTACACTTCCTATACTATTCGCAAGTTATTAGACCAGTTGCTCAAACGCGCGTGATACCTCATGCGCCTTTGTGTTAAAAATAAGTGAAGGAGGTTTTGGTGGAAAAAACCTGGCTCAAGTTTTACGACCCTCGTGTATCTGCAGAAATTGATGCAGATCGTTACGCATCCGTTGTCGATATATTCGAACAATCAGTAAAAAAGTTTAAAGACAAAGTTGCGTTTATCAACATGGGTCAGTCGATGACCTTTGGCGAACTCGACAAATTATCTGCACAATACGCTGCTTACCTACAAAATAGTGGGTTGAAGCGCGGCGATGCCGTGGCAATCATGATGCCGAACTTGCTTCAGTACCCTGTAGCCATGTTTGGTGTACTTCGTGCTGGTATGGTTGTGGTTAATGTTAACCCGCTGTACACAGCAAGAGAGTTGAAGCACCAGTTAAACGATGCGAATGCTAAGGCAATTGTTATTGTTGAAAACTTTGCGTGCACCCTTGAAGAAGTGATCAGTGAAACAAACATTCAAGAAGTGTTTCTTACTTCGCTAGGCGACATGCTGCCTGTACCAAAACGTTGGGTAGTGAATGCGGTAGTTAAGTATGTGAAGAAAATGGTGCCGGCTTTTAATTTGCCAGCGACCACGTCTTTCACCAGCGCAATAAAGCAAGGGCAATCGTTAACCTATACACGTCCAGATTTAACCAACGATGAACTGGCCTTCTTGCAGTACACCGGTGGTACCACGGGTGTATCTAAAGGCGCTATGCTGACACATCGCAATATGATTGCGAATCTTGAGCAAGTTTCTGGCATTCTAGAAACCGTAATAGATGAAGGCGAAGACTTCGTGGTAACTGCGTTGCCGCTTTATCATATATTCGCCTTGCTTGCGAACTGCCTGATGTTCCTTAAATACGGTTGCCAAAACTTACTGATTACTAACCCACGTGATATGCCAGGGTTTGTAAACGAATTGAGCAAATACCCTTTCACTATTCTTCCAGGTGTAAATACCTTGTTTAACGGCTTGTTAAACACACCAGGGTTTAGTGAGCTTGATTTTAAAAACTTCAAGTTTGGCTTAGGCGGCGGCATGGCCGTTCAACGACCTGTGGCTGAAAAGTGGGAAAAGGTTACCGGTACTGTGCTGCTTGAAGGTTATGGCCTTACGGAATGCTCGCCTGTTGTAACAGTAAACCCACCACAAATTGACGCGTACAAAGGCGCCATTGGTATGCCAGTGCCTTCTACCGACATCAAGCTTCTTGATGATGATGGTAACGAGGTAGAAAAAGGTGAACCGGGCGAACTTTGGGTGAAAGGCCCGCAAGTGATGAAAGGGTATTTAAATCGCCCAGAAGCCACTGACGAAATTCTTAAAGATGGTTGGCTTGCCACCGGAGACATCGCCACGGTAGACGATGAAGGTTATTTCTATATTGTTGACCGTAAAAAGGATATGATCCTCGTCTCTGGATTCAATGTGTTTCCAAACGAAATTGAAGAAGTGGCTGCTATGCATGACAACATTGTTGAATCAGCAGCAGTTGGTGTGCCAAATGAAGCCAGTGGTGAAGTGGTGAAGTTATTTGTTGTTCGCAACAACGACTCGCTAACTGCTGAAGCGGTTATTGCGCACTGTAGAGAACACTTAACGGGCTATAAAGTGCCCAAGCAGGTAGTCTTCAAAGAAGATCTACCTAAAACCAATGTAGGTAAAATTCTGCGTCGGGAACTACGAGATTAATTCGGTAAGTGAATTAGGAAAACTGTAGAGCCGGCGTAAGCCGGCTTTTTATTATTATGCAATATGAATTAGTAACCACCTTTGAAAAACTCGATAGCGTGTGCACGCTTGCTCAACAACAAAAAGCGGTAGCGCTGGACACTGAATTTGTTCGTACCCGAACACTGTCACCGCATCTTGGTTTAATCCAGTTGTATGACGGGCATCAGTTAGTACTTATCGATCCTCTTGCAATTGATGATCTCTCGCCATTTATTGCCTTAATGGAAAATACCAGTGTGGTAAAAGTGCTGCACTCATGCTCAGAAGATCTTGAAACTTTCCTGACTGCATTTAATACCGTACCAACACCCGTATTCGATAGTCAATTTGCTGCCAGTATTCTAGGCTTAGGCGCATCGCTAGGCTACGCAAAGCTGGTTGAGTTATTGTGCGATGTAAGCCTAGATAAAGGCGAGTCTCGTACCGACTGGATAGCGCGTCCTTTAAGGGAAGCACAGCTTAGCTATGCGGCCAACGATGTACTGTATCTATTACCTTGCTATGAACATTTAGTCGAAAAAATAAATGATGTAGGCAAGTTAGATTGGGTATATCAAGAGATTGCCCAATTAGCCGATAAAAAGCGCAGTCAAATGCCGGAAGAATTTGCCTATATGCAGATTAAAAACAACTGGCGTTTATCAAAAGAGCAGCTTACCGTGCTTCAAGCACTTGCCGCGTGGCGACTCGCTACCGCGCGTAAAAAAGACATGGCATTGAACTTTGTATTTAAAGAAATACATCTTTATGAAGCTGCGCGTCTTATGCCTTCAAGCAAATCGGGGTTGTCTCAATTTGAAGGAATGAATCCACAGTCGGTAAGGCGTTATGGTGACACCATTGTGACTCTCATAAGCCAAGCACGAGAAAAGTACGCGGCGACTTCTGAGTCTCTTAGGTTGCCGAAAGTCAGTCGTTTGATTGACGTAGCAAGCTACAAACAAACATTAGCAGCGCTAAAAGCCGTGAGCGATAAAATTGCCAGCGAAAACGATGTATCGCCAGAAGTTATTGCATCTAAAAAGCAGTTGAACCAAGTGCTAAAATGGTACTGGTTCGACAGTGACGAAACCCGAGTGCTAGGCCTCAAACCAGATGTTTTATCTGGCTGGAGAGCGCCATTGTTTGAGCCCCATTTAGAAAAGTTACTAGGCAATAAACCTAGTCTCTAACGTTAAAGAGTTTACAAAATGATGTTGTGCGCGATTTATAAATCACGAAAACGCCCAGGTACGTATTTATATGTGCCAAACAAAGACAAATTTGATGATGTGCCTGAGGTGCTAAAAGACATGTTTGGCAAGCCGGAGCTGGTCACTGTGCTATCACTAGATAAGCATGAAAAGCTGGCAGGTGTGGACAAGCAAAAGCTTATTGCTGAGCTTGAAGAAAAAGGCTTTTACCTTCAAATGCCACCTAAAGAAGACGATTTATTGATGGCCCACCGTAAGTCTTTGGGGTTACAAGCCACGCCAGATAAAAAGTTTTAAGCATGGCTAAATGGTTAACAACATCGCTACTTGCAGTAGCGGGGTTTGTGGCAAGCATTGCTCTTGCCCAAGCCGAAGAAAAAACAGCACAAGGGTTTGCCGAATACGTAACAGCGTTAAAAGCCGAAGCCAAACAGAAAGGCTTTGATGAATCATTACTTAACGACGCCTTTAACGATATTAGTTTTCGCCCAACGGTTATCAAATCAGATAAAAACCAACCTGAAAAGAAAATTACACTCGATAGTTACTTAGCCAGTCGTGTGCCTGACTGGAAAGTGCAGCAAGCGGTTGAAGTGTACAACAAGCACAAGTCATTGCTTGAAGAAATAGGCCAGAAGTTTAAGGTTCAACCTCGATTTATTGTTGCGCTATGGGGTAATGAATCAAATTTTGGACGCATTCAAGGTAATTACAGCGTGCTGTCTGCCTTGGCCTCACTTGCCTATGAAGGCCGCCGAGAAAAACTGTTTAAAGATAACCTCTTTGCCGCGCTGACTATTCTTGATGAAGGCCATACTAGCGTTGATGCATTAAAGGGGTCTTGGGCTGGTGCCATGGGGCAAAGCCAATTTATGCCAATCTCGTTTTTAAATTACGCGGTAGATTATGATGGTGATGGCAGAAAAGATATTTGGCAAACCGAAGCCGATGTATTTGCCTCTATTGCAAACTACCTATCATCAGAAGGGTGGGATAACAACGGCACCTGGGGTAGGCAAGTGTCTTTAACCCAGCCTATTAAAGCCTTCGGCCTTTCAAAAAGCCTTTATAAGCCCTTAGCCGAATGGCAGCAAGCAGGCGTTAGACGCTTCGACGGTAGCGATTTACCAAACGCTAATATTCCTGCTTCTCTTATTATGCCTGATGGCAGTGAAGGGCGGGTCTACCTTGTCTATAATAACTTTCACACTTTGATGAAATGGAACCGCTCTAGTTACTTCGGCGTGTCGGTAGGTTACCTTTCAGAACGTATAAAACGAGGGTATTAATATGTATCAACATGTAGAATTTCAGGGCAATCCTATCGCATTGCCGATAGGTAAAGTGGCCTGTATTGGTCGTAACTATCTTGATCATATCGAAGAAATGAAATCGGTTGTATCAGAGTCGCCCTTGTTGTTTTTAAAGCCTAAAGCGGCATTGTGCGATATGGCCACACCGCTTGTTATTCCTACCAATCAAGGTGAATGTCATAACGAGCTTGAAGTCGCTGTATTGCTTAAATACGCGTTATACAAAGCCACAGAAGCTGAAGTGTTAGCGGCCATTTGGGGTATAGGGCTTGGTTTGGATTTAACCCTGCGTGATGTCCAGCGCGAGCTTAAGGCGCAAGGCCAACCTTGGGAGCGGGCAAAGTCTTTCGATTTAAGTTGTCCAGTGTCAGGCTTTGTTCCGATAGATAGCACCACAGACTTACAAGATTTACATTTCACGCTGAGTATAAACGGTGAAATACGTCAGTCTGGGCATACTGCGATGATGCTGCACAAAATAGTGCCGTTAATTGCGCATATGTCTCAAACCTTTACCCTAGATGCAGGTGATGTGGTGTTAACGGGCACCCCTAAAGGAGTAGGGCCGTTACTTGCAGGTGACAATGTTGAAGCCACCTTACATGATAAAATTACTGTTAATACAAAGGTTGTTCGCTAATGACCGCTCCTTTTTGGGAAACCAAAACCCTTGAAGAAATGACCCAAAAGGAATGGGAGTCATTATGCGATGGCTGTGCAAAGTGTTGCTTACATAAGTTTATTGATGATGAAAATGAAGAAGCGCAAGCGCCTACGGATTACATCAATGCCAATGAACAAATTCATTACACCAATATTGTCTGTTCGCTGCTTAATACGAAAAAATGTGAATGTACCCAGTATGCAAAGCGAACTGAGCTTGTGCCAGATTGCGTTCAGCTAACAAAAGCCAACTTAAAAGACATTTTCTTTATGCCCACAAGCTGCGCTTATCGCCGTCTTCATGAAGGACGAGGGTTACCGTCTTGGCATCCACTGCTAAATAAGGGCAAGAAGCATGTGATGCACAAAAACGGCATGTCTGTACGCAATAAAACGGTGTTTGAAACCGATGTGGATTTAGATGCTTTTGAAGACTATATTGCGATTTGGCCGCTAGAAGATTTAGATTAAGCCGTTATGCTGTAAAGCAGGGCATCGCGCCCAAAAACACGCTTGCGGCAAAGCCCTTCTTTTTCAGCACCAATACGTACGGCCACGCGCAAACTGGCTTTGTTGTTAGGCTCGATTAGGCATTCTAATCGGTGTAAATTCATTTGTGTAAAGGCTAGCTTCTTTAGTGCCTCACAAATGGCAGTGGCGAGGCCCTTTCCACATGAGTCTGAACGAAGCCAATAACCCAAATTCGCGGTTAAATGAGTGTGGTGGATGTAATTGATAATCCCCATGCCCAAACAGCGTTCATCGTGCATTAACAAGTAGGTTAACCCATAACCTGACTCTCGCGCTGCCTCCATCGATTGAATACATTGTTTCGCCAATGCAGGGGTAACCGGGCACAGCGCTGCCCCTAACCAAGGTTTCACATGGTGAATAGATTGCTGTGAAGCCTCACATAAGGCTTCAACATGCTTAGGGGCTATGCGCTGTATTGTCACCGGCCCCTGTTCTGTGTGGATAGGAGGGAGCCTTGACGGCAAAATAGAAAGGTCTATCAAAAGGGTTTCTTATCCAGCAAGCGACATGCAAACACAATAGCAAATACTACAAAGTACGCAGCAAAGAGGATTTGCATCCATTGTGCCATTCCCATTGAAAGAAACTGCCAACTATCTTCTAAGCAATCACCTTGTGCGGCGAAAATGGCAGGTATCCATTCGTGTAATTGAAGCCATGATGGAAAGTTAGGCACTATTTCGCAGCTGGCGAAAAAAGGGTTCGGCGCATTCAAAATAGCAATATGTTCTTTGGCGATTAAAAAGCCCCAGCCAGCAGATACTGCCCAGCCGGCAAAACCTACCATGCGAGTAAGGCCGTTATTTTTAATTAAAACAAAAAGTGCAGACAACACAATACCGTACATGGCAGTACGTTGGTAAATACACATAATGCAGGGTTTTAAGCCCATGCCATATTGAAAGTAAAGCGCGGCTAATTCTAGCCCTAATGACGTGGCGAAAAGCACAAGCCATGAAGACTTGTGCTCTGCCCAGCGACTAATGCGATGTACTACTGAACGCATGTCTAATTCCTAGTGTGAAACAGCACCGCCAACAGCTTCTGTCGCGGTATGATGTTCAATTAAATGCATGTCGTACAACCATTGGGTTGCATCGGCTAAGCCTACATAGGTAGCCACCAAACCCACAATAGTAAGTACGATGGTGTATGGCAGTGCCATCATTACCATGCGCCCGTACGACAAGCGTAGTAAAGGTGCAATCGCAGAGGTCAACATGAACAAGAATGCAGCTTGACCGTTAGGTGTCGCAACACTAGGCAAGTTAGTGCCTGTATTTATCGCAACTGCTAGCATATCGTATTGGTCACGTGTGATTTGGCCGGCTTGCAGGGCTGCGGTAACTTCTGTGATATACACAGAGCCTACAAACACGTTATCACTCACCATAGATAACACACCATTGGCGAGGTAAAACATCACCATCTGAGTTTCACCTTCAAAGCTTAGTACCCAATGAATAACGGGTTGGAATAAGCCTTGGTCGATAATCACTGCCACAACACCAAAGAATACGCAAAGCAAAGCAGTAAAAGGCAGCGCTTCTTCAAACGCTTTACCTAACGCATGCTCTTCAATAATGCCGCTCATCGATGTTGCCAATACAATAACAGAAAGACCGATTAAGCCCACTGATGCCATGTGCGTGGCCAAGCCAACCACTAACCATACGCCAATTAGAGCTTGAACTACTAGCTTAGCCTTTTCACGTTTGCTGCGGCTTTTATCCATATGTTCGCTGTAGTCGGTAAGAATTTTTCTCACTGAATTTGGCAGTTTTGCACCATAGGTAAACCAACCTGTTTTCTCTAAAACCATGGTGGTTAATAAACCAAATACAAAAACTGGTAAGCTAACAGGCGCCATGCGGATAAAAAATTCAACGAAATCCCAGCCAGCTTTATCAGCAATAATTAGGTTTTGCGGTTCACCTACCATTGTCATTACGCCGCCCAGTGCAGTACCAACCGCAGAGTGCATCATTAGGTTACGAAGGAATGCACGGAAGTTTTCTAGGTCATTACTGCCTAGTGAATCTACGCCGTCATCACTTGTGTGGTCATGATCTGAGTGAAACTCTTTACCCGAAGCTACTTTGTGGTAAATGGAATAGAAGCCCAAACCTACACTGATGATTACTGCAACCACGGTCAGAGCATCAAGGAATGCCGACAAAAAGGCTGAGGCAAAGATAAACGACAATGACAAGACCATTTTGTTTTTAACCCCAATGACTAACTTGGTGAATAAAAACATAAGTAGGTCTTTCATAAAGTAGATACCGGCAACCATGAAGACCAGAAGTAATAGCACTTCAAGGTTAACCTCAATTTCGTGCATCATGTGTCCGGGCGTTGTCATCCCAATGAACATGGCCTCAATGAGTAGTAAGCCACCTGGCTGCAGTGGGTAGCACTTTAACGCCATTGCGAGAGTAAAAATAAATTGGATCACTAATGTCCAACCCGCCAAGTAGGGGTCAACCATAAACAATACTGGGTTTATAATGAGGAAGGCGATGATGGTTTGCTTATACCAATTGGGTGCGTGTCCCAGAAAGTTACTAAAGACCGCCGAGATCATTGAGGTTTGCATGAGTTCCTATTCCTTTTACAACAAAGGCGCTAACGTTGCGTCTTTACGTTTTGAATTTCTGGTTATTGCAAACATAAACTGACTTTCATCGAGGGCAAGTGATTGCAAGTTGTCGATAATCGGGCAGTTTTGTTGCTTTCATTATAATAGTCCGAAATTAAGCGTACATGATATTACAACCTTGAGAAAGCAATTCACAGACCCCATAAAAGGAAAGTTAGCGGAATTACTCAAGTTAGGTTGATAATCAACCTAACAATGTAGTTTATTGCGTTGAGTAAGTCTGCTTTTGTGTGATAAAAAACCATTAACGCAAAGGTTTTGGGATTATTTTAATGAAATGTTAACAAATGTTGTTGGCAGGGGATTTTTCATTGTGATAATAAAAGCGCATCTGGTACAATCAGTCGCAGAATAACAATAACGTGCAGGCGATTAGTTATGATTTATAAGGCGCAGAGTCCCGCTGGATTTGCCGAAGAATACATTGTTGAATCGATTTGGAGTGGACGCTTCCCGCCGGGTACAATTTTGCCTGCCGAAAGAGAGCTTTCAGAACTTATTGGTGTAACACGCACAACCTTGCGTGAAGTTTTGCAACGTTTGGCTCGTGACGGTTGGTTAACCATTCAACATGGTAAACCTACAAAAGTGAATAACTTTTGGGAAAGCTGTGGCTTGAACATTCTAGAAACCTTAGCGCGTCTCGATCAAGAAGGCATTCCTGAGCTAGTGGACAACCTCTTAGCGGCCCGTACTAATCTAAGTGCCGTGTTTATTCGAGGTGCAATTCGTAACAACCCCAAGGAATCCGCTGAGATTATTGCACGTTATAAAGACGTGGAAGAAGATGGCGCTGCTTTTGCGCAATTCGATTACCAAATGACCCATGATTTAGCATTGGCATCAAATAATAATGTGTTTGTGTTAATGATGAATGGCTTTAGGGGCATGTACTCACGTATTGGTGGGTTCTACTTCGATCATCAGCAAGCGCGAGACGTGGCCAAAGCGTATTACGCTAAATTGCTCGATGCTGCAGAAAACGAACGACACGACAAAGTACCTGTAGTGGTAAGAGACTATGGTATTGAAAGTGGCAAAGTTTGGCAGCAAGTGCGAGACAGCATGCCTAAAGATATTGTCGATTAATACAAAGGCGGTTGGGAGAAGCGAATTCTCCCTCAAGCTAAATACGAAAGTTATTTCAGTATTATCAAAAACGTCCTATTCAGGGCGTTTTTTTGTTTTTGACACAGCTTGTAACTATTTAGTCCCAAATTCGATCTGGTTAGTGCTTTTTAGCCCTATATTAACGTTAGAAATTACCTATACTTTGGGGTTAAGTTTTGTCACTTATCATCTTCCGCAAAAGGACCTATCATGAAATCTCTATGGATAGCATCGTGCATAACGTTAACGGCGAGTCTTTCGCTAGGCGCGTGCAGCGATAATAGCACTAGCATGGAACAAACCTCACAAGTAGAAAAACAACAAGGCGTTAAATTGATTACTGATACTCCAGCACCTGTTGCACAGAAAATTCCTTATGAGCTAGCGGCTCACGGTACCGTCCGCAATGATGACTATTACTGGATGCGAGATGATAGTCGTGAAGACGAGAAAGTGTTGGCGCACTTAGAAAAAGAAAATGCGTATTTAGAAACTGTTATGGCGCCATTAAAAGATAACAGAGAAACCTTGTACGAAGAATTGATTGCCCGAATAGAGAAAGATGACACGACGGTTCCTTATTTAAAAAATGATTATTGGTATTTCACCGAATACTCAGGGGAAAATGAATACCCAATTTATCTGCGCAAACCATCAATGGATGCAGAGGAAGAGGTTTTACTAAATATGAATGTGATGGCCGAAGGTCATGACTATTATAATATTGGTGACTACTCAGTAAGCAGTGATAATAATTTACTCGCGTATTCTGAAGATACGTTGAGCCGCCGCGTTTATACCATTTTTGTGAAAAATTTAGCCACGGGTGAGTTACTGTCAGATGAACTGACAGGAACCTCTGGCGCTGTAGAGTGGGCTAACGACAATAAACATCTTTTCTATGTGAAAAAAGATCTGCAAACCTTGCTAGGATTTCAGGTTTATCGTCATGTGCTTGGCACACCTCAAGCAAACGATACGCTAGTGTTCGAGGAAACTGATCCAACGTTTTATACCTACATTAGTAAAAGCAAAGATGATGATGTGATATACATTCATCATAGTCACACAGACAAAAGTGCAGTGACCTTAATAGATGCGAACCAACCTACTAAGGCGCCAGTCCCATTCTTGCCGATTAGAGAAGATGAGGAATACAGCATTGAAAAGTCGGGTGATAGTTATTTTGTTTTAACCAACAATAAAGCAACTAACTTTCGCGTCATGAAAGCGCCAGCTTCTGCAACCGATGACATGTCCAAATGGGAAGAGGTGATTGCCCATAATCCTGACGTATTCATTCAAGATATAGAAGTGCTGGGCGACTTTTTGGTAGTAAAAGAAAAGCAAGAGGGTGTTTTACGTCTTGTTGCGCACAATCTTAAAGCTGATAAAGCCACAGTAATACCTACTGATGATCCTATTTACGGTGCTTACTTCACAGGTAACACTCAGCAAAATACCAATACCTTACGTATTTACTATAGTTCGTTAACTACGCCCGCCAGCATTGTAGATATCGATTTAAACACCTTTGATAAAGCGGTTCTTAAACAAACTAAGGTCTCTGACTCGTTTTCATCAGCGGCGTATACCTCTGAACGTGTCATGATTAAAGCACAAGATGGAGCGAATATTCCTGTTTCGTTGGTGTATCGTAACGATATGTTTAATAAAGATGGCACCAACCCACTGTATCAATATGCGTATGGCTCTTACGGTGCCACCATTGAACCTACCTTTAGAAGCAGCTGGTTATCGTTAGTCGATAGGGGCTTTGTCGTGGCGATTGCTCATATTCGTGGCGGTCAAATGCTAGGCCGACAGTGGTATGAAGACGGTAAAATGCACAGCAAAATTAATACATTTACCGACTTTATCGACGTATCAAAAGGCTTAATTGAAAAGCAATATGCCGATCCTAACCGTGTGTTCGCCATGGGCGGCAGTGCGGGGGGGCTGTTGATGGGCGCGATTGCGAATATGGCTCCTGAGCTTTATTTGGGGATTTCTGCACATGTGCCCTTCGTAGATGTTGTTACTACAATGAGTGACGACACCATTCCTTTAACCACTGGGGAATATACAGAATGGGGTAACCCTGCGAATAAAGACGAATTCGACTATATTTTGTCTTATTCACCTTACGATCAAGTGAGTGCCCAAGATTACCCTCACATGTTAGTGACCACAGGGCTTCACGACTCACAAGTACAATACTTTGAGCCGATGAAATGGGTAGCTAAGCTACGAGACTATAAAACGAATGATAATTTGTTGTTGTTTCAAACGGATATGGAAGCAGGCCACGGTGGTGCATCTGGTCGGTTCAAACGTTTTGAGTCTACAGCGCTAGAATATGCATTCGTGTTTTACCTGGCAGGTATAGAAATCTAGCTATCGAGATTTAAGCTAGCATCACTATGTTTTACTGACATAACGAACAGGCAAGTGCTTCAGCATTTGCCTGTTTTTTACATTTAGCATTTGTTAACACTAAAAGGAAACATGCTATGAACAGTAATCCCGTTGGTTGGTTTGAAATTTATGTTGAAGATATGCCACGCGCGCAGGCTTTCTACGAAAGCGTACTGAAGGTCTCTTTAGAAGCACTAGAAGACCCTTCTGCCGATAAATCACAAGGCGCGTTCAGTATGATGACGTTCCCTTCTGACATGGAGCATTATGGCGCCAGTGGCGCACTAGTTCACATGGAGGGCGCACCAGTAGGTAAAAATAGCACCTTAGTCTATTTTGCATGTGAGGATTGCGCCGTTGAAGCGGGTAGGGTAGTTGACGCAGGGGGCGTTCTTGAGAAAGAAAAAATGTCGATTGGTGAATATGGGTTTATTGCGTTAGCTATTGATACTGAAGGGAATATGATTGGGTTTCATTCCCAAGCGTAAACTTTTTGTGGTTTTGTTTTTTTATTAGTATGCGGTTTCTAATTGTACTTTGTATAGTGATTCTGTAATCGAACATTCACAGGAGCTGACGATGACAACCACTGATACCATTAAAGGTAAAATTAACGAAGCAGAAGACATGGCTCGCAAAATTTGGCTAGCAGGGCTTGGCGCGTACGGAAAAAGCGTAGAAGAAGCGCAAGGTCGTTACGAAAAGCTAAGTGAAGACGCGAACAAAATGTTTGATGACTTAGTCACCAAAGGTGAAACGCTAGAAGACGATGCGCGTAGTAAGTTTAAGTCGACCACCAATGATGTTGAAAACCGTGTGGCAGATGTACGTAAAAAACTGGGTTTAGATACCGACCCCGCCGATCATCGTATTGAAGAGCTTTCAGCAAAAATTGACGCGTTGACGGAAGCCGTAGCTAAGTTAGCGGCGAATAAATAGCACACGCGTTTTATTGTTGCTATTTTTCAGCAAGGTAGTTGTTGTCGTTTTTTGTAGTACGGTTACTGACAAAGGCGTTAGTGCAAATGCTAGCGCCGATGCGACTGTAAAACTACCTTGCCCTATTCGTTTTCGAAGCGGGAGGTTACATGCCTAATAATCACAAATCATCACCCTTATTTGGGTGGCTTACAGCAGGTTCTGATTTAATATCAGCGCAACTTGAGAGTACAGCTACTACAGTAAGTAAAAAAATTGATGATACTCACTCCTCAATTGAGGCTATGCAGCGCAAGGGCGCTGAAGTCGAAGGTGAGTTGAAACGTCGATTTAACCCAGTTTCACTCGTTGATAGTGCACAACAGTTGGTGATGTCTACGCCTCTGTTTAGCTTACTTTCTGGTGGAAAAGCTCGGATTGAAAGAGAGCATCAAATAGCGTTACTTTCCGCTAAAGTTGATTTATTGGTAGAGCAAGTAGCATTGCTTGCCGCGAAACGAGCAGCAGAGAAAGCCCAAACGCCAACAAAAGCCCCGGTAAAAGCGGCGCCAAAGTCGACAGCTAAGACTGCTTCAAAAACGACACCTAAAACAGTCTCAAAATCCACGGTGAAAGCCACACCTAAAACAGTCTCAAAACCCACGGCGAAAGCTACACCTAAAGCCGCCTCAAAACCTGCCACCAAAACAACGGCTGCGGCTAGTAAAACCTCTACGGCAAAAACTCCTGCCGCCGCGAAATCAACCACTACGACTTCCGCTGCATCGAAACCAGCAGCGACTAAAACGACTGCCGCCAAGTCTTCAGAAGCTAAGCCCCAGGAAACGAAGTCTTCAGCATCAAGTAGCGGCACGTCAACTGCGACGAAAGCCAATGGTGACAGCAAGACCGATGGCGGCTCGTAAGCCTGTAGCACCTTACGGGCTAAACCGTTAGGCGCAAAAAAAGAGAGTAGGGCACTCTCTTCTTTTATAGTCGCGTTTGATAGCGTTGTTAATACTTAGCAACAGGCCTAGTTTGTTTTGCTCCACAAATTTTGGTGCTTCTTAAAACTAAAATAGTCGTAGGGCTCCCAAAAGCTGGGGATTAAGTCATCTACTGCGTCTGGGGTGAAATTACTGGAAAGCTGGCTCATAATTTCTTTTAAGCGCGCTTTATCAACATTCATCAGCTTCTTTCTGCTAACAGGGAAATAAAGATTTCTGCCTTTCTCAATAACTTCAATATGACCGCTACTGATATGCTTTTGATTGCGGGTGGTCACTTTGCAAATTGGCTCGCCAGGTTTGGTTGGATTTAATCCTATCACCACCGCACATTCATATTGGTCTTTTTCTTGGCCGTTTTCATTAACGGGAATGAAAGTAATGCCGAAGCCTTGCGGGAAGTAACCGACCAAATCAATAAAGTCCTCCGCAAGCTTTTTATTTAATGCGCCTTTTTTAGATAGCTGCTCTATAAGCAAATAGCCTTTAGGTAGGTTTTTACGGCTATAGTCGTTTTTAGTGGAAAAAATAACAGACGCATAAATTTGCGGTATTTTAATTAGCTCACCTAAACCAGTTTTAGACACAAAGGCATCTTTTACCAACTGGCTAACAAACTCATTGGCCTCATTATGGGTTTGCACAAATCGGTCACGTTCTTCTTTCACGTTTCCCACATAGGCTGGAATACCTAACCCTTCAGTAAGGTATCTCATGGTGAAGTAATAGTTAAGCTTCAACAAGTCTTTTCGCTGAGACTCTTCTAGTAATCTGAATTCATCTAATTTGTTGTCTGCACCGCGTAATATCGTTAATGCGGCGGGACTTTGTAAGCCTACATCTTGTAGCAAAGAGGCAGTAATTAATGGGCGGCCTAATTCTATACGCCACTTTTCACGCCAATAGCGGTTACCACGCATACGAGAGATCGCGTCACGATATTTTGAAAGGTACTTGTGCGCAATGGTGTCGTGATCGAGTAATTTATCAGTAAGTCTTAACACCAACACGGCTTTGTAAAGCGGCTTAAAGCGCTGGTGAATGCGGGCAAACTTACCCTCGGGGCCTTGAGTGAGTAACATTAAGGTGCCAAGAAACTTTGCACTTAGCTGCTGAGTTTCTTGCCAGCTATCTCCTTCGCACAGCTTGATAAGCTTAATGCTCACCTCATCAATACGCGCAAGGCGCGCCAAGCGTTCCTCTTCAAGCTTTTGGCTAGAGTTTTTAATTTGCTTTTTGAGCTGATCTACAAGGACTTCTTTCTTAGTTGAAGCTTCCGCTTTTTTTAGCTGTACCTTCAACTCCTCAACATGCGCTTCTAGCTCAGGTGTTAAAGCAAAAAAATGTTTCGCATCTTCAAAGATTGAGCCATAGCCAACCTCTTGTGGGTACACCATGTTTATTAATTGTTTAACTTGCTGCGTGTAGATGCTGTCTGGGCTTTGAATTTGTGCGCTCACCGATATCCTTCGTATATGTTTTCAACCCCAGTGTCAGTTAGATTTCTGCTTGGGGTGGGTTATTAGGCACTGTGTCCTAATTCAACCGCTTCTCTTTGTTTCAATTTGCCAAGATAATACCGCAAACTTTCGCTAATTTTGGTATTTTTTTCAATAACATCGAGCTGTGGCCAAGTTGATTTTTCTCCACTCACAATGAGCGCATTTATACTTTCAAGACTTGGATTAGCAATAACTTGTGTCAAATTACGAATTTGTTGTTTGGGGAGAATATTTATGTTTCCTACATATTGCTGATCGATAATAGACTTCACTTTATGAATAGCAAGTTTAGCGCCCTTATTGTCTATCATATTTTCAATAATATCGATGGCAAAAATACTGTTACTTTTTAATAGCTGCCCCACGTGTCTGCTCGATAGCCCCCACAGTGATTGAGGGTTAATACGCGCAGATTGAATGAAGGGCACGGCGAGTGGGTTGGTTTGGCTAACAATACTGTGGTTAACGCCGTACAACCTAGCAAGTCTATCGAAAGGTAAATCGGCCATTAGTGAGCCGTCGGCGAAACGTCGGTTAGGAATATAGGGGACGATATCACCCGCTGGTGTTTTAGCGCGAAGTTGTACGGGGCTAAATACTACCGGTACGGCACATGACGCTCTTACCGCTTGGGTGATAATAGCATTAGGCGATGTTTTAGCGTTTAGTAGCCTAGAATGTTGGTGTAAATCTGCAGGCGATACGGTTACGGTTACATGCCGCCGGGTTTTTTTATAGGCTTCTTCAAAGGTCGTTAAATCGAATAGGCTGATTAAAGCATTCTCTAACACCGTGCTATCAAACAAACTATTTTTACCAAAGCCCGCCCAGCTTCGCCATTTTTTGAATGTTTCATAGATACTTTCAGCGCTTAATGCATCAAGCAGTTCGTCATGCGTACGTGTGCCTACCAAGGCAGCAATAATGGAACCGGCGCTTGCGCCTGACACAACAGAAGGCAACAGCTCTTTCTCATTTAGCGACTTCACAACCCCGCAATGAAAGAAGCCCAATCCAGCGCCGCCAGACAACATAAGGCAGCTGCGCCCGAATGCATGGGCAGTTTCTTCAAAAAATGACAGCTTCTCGTAAAAGTCTACGTCGTCTTCATTTGCTTGGTAAATCTGGTCAAGTGCCAGCTTGACCTCATCAATGAATTGCACGATGAGATACTTAGTGCCCATCTTGCATTTACGGCGCATAGCAGGGTTAGCAATATTGCCTAAATTCCCATGCAAGCCTTCATGAATAATTGACATAAGCGCATGCATATCACCATTGCCTCTGGCAATTTTTAAGCGCTGTACCCGTTTTTGAATAAGTATGTAGTCGTAATCATCTGATGCATCATCGGCTTTCCATGCTTCTGCACCGGAAATTTCATCATGCGCTAAGCAAGCTTCTTGGTACGCTTGATAGCTTGAAGCATGGGCAATGTCTTGGTCTAATTTTTTTAAACGTAAGTCAAATAAAGCCATATTATCAGTGTCACGAATGAGCATACAAAAAGTGTACAAAGGAAATTTAGAATGCGCTACCTAACAAAAAGTAGCCAAAATTAAGCGGGTTTTTTTTGATGTATTTTAATAAAACTTGGAAACCTTGATGCATTTACAGATAAAACATTGACCAATTCGTAAGCACTCAGTAGCCTGAAAGAGAAGAAAAATAATTCGAGCAAGTTATTCGCCATATGGAATGGAATTTAGAAACACTGAGTTTGCTGTCAATTCCGCTGACAAGCGCTCTGGTTGGCTGGTTAACGAATTACCTCGCGGTAAAGATGATGTTTTATCCCATCGAGTTTGTCGGGATAAAGCCCATATTTGGATGGCAGGGGTTAATTCCAGCTAAACGCCGACAAATGGCGGAGATTGAGGTTGAGCTTGTTTTAGGCAAGTTGCTGAGTGTTGAAGAGCTCGCGCAACGCATCGACCCTAGCGATCTTACCAAAGCGATTGAACGTCGACTGGGGCAAGTTACCCGAAAAGTCGTTAACGACGTTATGTCTGAGTCTGCCCCTCAATTGTGGGCAGCGCTTCCCGTGCAAGGAAAAAACCTTGTCTATCAGCGTATTGAAAATGATATTCCCAATGTCGTCCACAAGATGGTGGATGACTTTCAGCATAATGTGGCTGAAATTCTCGACATAAAAGAGCTTGTGGTTGAGCAGCTGGTAAATTCACCTTCGTTAATAAATGAAATTTTTCTTAACGCTGGTAGCAAAGAGTTTCCTTTTATTGTGCGTTCAGGCTTTTATTTTGGTTTCCTGTTCGGGTTACCCACCATGATTTTGTGGTACTTCTTCCAAAATTGGTGGATTTTACCCCTCGGCGGACTTTTGGTGGGCTATGCCACAAATTGGATTGCGATAAAAATTATTTTTGAGCCTAAGCGACCCTTTAAGTTTGGGCCAGTCACCATACAAGGTATGTTTCTAAAACGGCAAAAAGAAGTGTCTGAGGTGTACGCTGAAATTATTGAGCAGAAGCTGGTCACGCCTAAAAATATTACCCACGTAATAATGCATGGCTCTGGTTCAGCTCAATTTTTGGAGCTAATTGAGCTACACGTTAACGATGCTATAGAGCGCTATGTCGCCATTACTCAGCCATACTTTGCCCTAGGTGTGGGATCAGAAAATTATCATAAAATGAAAGCGTTGGCGGTGAAGCAGATATTCGATAATTCCGATAAATACCTGTTGTATGCCTACGATTACGCAAACGATGCTATGCACGTAGGTCAAGATTTATGCGAACGAATGAAAGCCCTTAGCCCTGAAGAGTTTGAAGGGGTGTTGCGCCCGGCTTATCAACAGGACGAATGGAAGCTCATTGTCACAGGTGCCTTATTAGGCCTACTAGCTGGCTTTGCTCAGTTATATTTGGTGTTTCTATAAATGAAAACATCACAGCGAATTTTACTTACGGCGCTCACCCTGTTTAATCGCCATGGCGAGAACGGCGTTACCAGTGTGGACATTGCCATGGAGTTAGATATTAGCCCTGGCAATTTGTATTACCATTTCAAGGGTAAAGAAAGCATGGTGAGTGCGCTTATGCGTATGCATGAAAAGCAAATGCAGCGTGTATTGGTACCCAACGCGTTAGATTCTCTTACCGCAGAAGAGGTAATGTATTACTTATATCTGTTGGTAGACAGCTTGCACGTATTTCGGTTTATTTATCGAAGCCCCGCGGATATTGTTGAAAAATATCCGTTAATTGAAAAGCCGCGGAAGAATATTCTTTCAAGTTTACATAAGCAACTTTCTCAATTACTGACTACGTTAAACAATAAGAATGTGTTGGTTGCATCGCGTTCAGATCTGACGTTGCTGGTTGATCTGCTTAGCCTCATCATTACTCAGTCTTGTCAATTTGATGAAACTAACAGCCATATGGATGAAACATCTCAACGTTATCACGCGCTGTCGCTCATGATGGTTAGCTTACTTCCACGATTAGTACTCAGTGATGCTCAGCAAAACAGTATTGTAGATGCGTTGCGTTCACATGCATTAGCCAATGTCACTGAGCATGTGCCACAGGATATGTTTAATACAAAGGAATAGTCGATGAGTAAAACACTAAGTTTTCTTGATAAATCCTTTTGGATAACGGAATCTGATGACAACCCAAAACATGTTGGATGCCTTCAATTACTAGAGATGCCAGAAGGGGCGCAAAGCCCTGAATATGTGCCTGCTATTTATAATGAAATTAAAGGGTTTGCCAAAGGAACATCACCGTTTAATTGCGTTGTAAAAACCGTGCTAGGCTATCCGGTTGGTCTTTCGCCAGTGAAACATTTGAATATGGATTACCATGTTCAATTGCATCATATTGACGATGTGAGTGACCGACAGAATCTAGATGATTTTGCTGCGCAATTACACTCCGCACGATTAGATCCCGATAAACCTCTGTGGCAGTACCATTTCATCTTCGATAGCAATAGTAATACTTATGCTATTTACGCCAAGGTACATCATATGTATGGCGATGGCGCGACCTTAGTGAGGTGGTTTCAATCTTGCTATGTTTCTGCTTCCAATAATGCTGAATTCACGCCTATCTGGGCGGTAAAACGACTACGACACAAACGCAACGACTCACCGAGTTTTTACAAACGCTTAGTGAGTGTGGGAAGCGCCATAAAAACGGGCTTCGATTTGCTGGTTATCTTGATTCGCATTTTTTTAAAACTGTTGAGAGTGAACCCCCATTACATGCCTGTGCCTTTTTCGGGCACTAAAACCGTGTTGACAGGGCAAGTTGAAGCGGGAAGGGTAGTCACTACCACAGATATCGATTTTAAACGGGTAAAGGCCTTGGCTCGACGGACCCGTGCATCAGCCAATGAAATACTTCTGTGTGCATTTGATATCGGGGTTCATCGGTTACTGCAAGATCATGGTCAGGTTTTCAAAAAAGCATTGTTTACCAATATGCCTATTAATCTTAGAAAGCCTGGAGAGAAAACCACAGGAAATAAAATTGCTATTGTGCCGGTACAGTTGGCGCATGGCGATCAGGACCCTTACCTTCGTTTACGCCAAATAATCATTAACCACAGAATTGTAAAACATGCTGCTATGCGAGCCCGACCAGCTTCCTTTAGCGGCTACACCATTGTGATCCAGTCCTTAGCGTTGGTATTTGAATGGCTTAAAATTTCCAATGTGGTTAAACCTATCGCTAATATTCTGGTATCGAACATACCTGGTCCACGAGATACGCGATATTTAAAAGACAGTAAGCTACTTGCCTGTTATCCCATCTCCACCATGACACCAGGCGGCGGAATAAATATCACCTTGATGACCTACGCAGGTGTGGCCAATGTAGGTATTGTTTGCTGCAATAAAAATATAAGTACATTGAAGCCATTAGCAGGTTATGTGCAAGAAGCGTTCGAGATGTTAGAGGCTTGCATCGATAACCCTCGGCTGCGCATTACTGATATTGGGGAGCATGAAGAGTCGGTGCCTGTGTCGATTGTAAGCGAACACTAAAAATAGAACCGAAGAGAGTCTTGTTCAACTCTAACGCTTTTACCATAGCGAGCAAAAAGCACTTCCCGCCATTGGTCTTCGCGCATGATATGGTGAAGAGGGAGTGTGGCCATTTTATCCAATATGGCTTTTTCAATTTGAGGCTTATGGAAATCAAGCACGGCTTGTTTCGAGCCACTTAAATAGAGCTTTAAATATTCTACTGCTTGGTCGGACGTGCCGACGGTTACCAGTGACAATAAATTTTTTAGCGAGCGCCCAAACAAGGCATCCAAATTACCGGGTACAAAGCGGGAAAGCAAAAATTGGGTGTCCTTTAACAAGGCGTAGTCATCGTTCACCATAGTGATATTGTCTACCTGCTTATCGATAAAATAAAGGGTAGATTCATTTACGTTGTAATCCGGTGAGGCACTTAGTGTAATAATTAAGTGAGCCCGATAAATGGTCGTGTCTGCAACGTTAATGGTGATTGACGCTAATAATTGAATGCATAAGCGGTTTTCGGAGGCATTCAAGGTTAGTTTGCCACTGGTTACCACTACATTGGCTTGGCCTGCCGGTATGGCTAAGGGGAACGATTGAGGCAGATTTTCAGATAACAAAGTATTGAGTTCATCAGCTGAAAACTGATCGTAGCGAAGCCTTCCTAGCTTGATTAAAAGCTGGGAAATAAGAAGCATACCTCTGTCGCGTAAACCTAGTTTCATTTTTTCATGCTATACGTTTAGTAGCTGGAACAAGCTGCAATCGACTTAACTCGTTATACATAAAACAGTTTTTAAAATATATAACATATCACTTTTAGATGGGCTGATTATTTTGATAGTCTGGTCTTACCACAATGCTGCATATCATTTTATTTTTGATAATAAGTGACTAATACTAAGCATCTAATAATAAGAGTCGGCACAGCTCAGTCATGCGTCTACAATTCGTAATTGCATAGTAATACAGGCATTAACTGAGTATTTCACCGCGTAAAAGTGTTTTGGAGCAATGCATGAATGAGATTCAGGGTAAGTATGACTATATCATCGTAGGCGGGGGGTCTGCAGGTGCGGTATTAGCGGCGCGATTATCTGAAAACCCAGCCCTGAAAATACTGATGCTTGAAGCCGGTACTAAAGACACTAATCCGCTTATTCATATTCCTTTTGGTTTATCGCTATTAAGCCGTTTTGAAGGCATAGGGTGGGGGTATCATACCGCACCACAAAAAGAACTGTACGATCGTGAGCTATTTTGGCCTAGAGGAAAAACCCTAGGCGGCAGCAGTTCAGTTAATGCTATGTGTTATATTCGTGGCCAAAAAGAAGACTACGATTATTGGGTAGAGGAGGGCGCAGTTGGCTGGGGTTTTGAGGACGTGCTGCCCTACTTCAAACGCTCTGAAAACTTCTTCAAAGGTGAAGACGAATTCCATGGAGAAGGTGGGCCGCTGCATGTTTCTCAACTTAAGCACACCAGCGTGCTTTCTGAGGCTTTCGTTGAAGCCGCAAGCCACGCAGATTTTAATGTTGTAGATGATTTTAACCGCGATATACGTGAAGGCATTGGCTATTATCATGTTACACAAGTCAACGGACAGCGTTGCTCAACCGCAAAAGGCTATTTAAGCCAAGCACTTCACCGTAATAATCTTACCGTGCTAACCGGTGTGGCTGCGGAGAAAGTATTATTTGACGACACCAGAGCCACTGGCGTGCAAGTGCGTGAAAAAGGCAAAATTGCGCGGTATTTTATTAATAGGGACGCGGCTAATAGTGAAGTAATTCTCTGCGGTGGGGCTATTAATTCTCCGCAACTACTTATGCTTTCAGGTATAGGGCCAAGAAGCGAGTTGGAAGATAAAGGCATTTATGTCATGAATGACCTTCCAGGGGTGGGGCAAAACTTACAAGACCACCTAGACGCCATTGTTCAATTTACCTGTAAAGCACGAGAAGGTTATGCGATTGCTGCTGGTGCATTACCTTCGTACATAAAGGCGTCGTACGATTATCTTTTTCACAGAAAAGGAATTTATTCTTCTAATGTGGCAGAAGCGGGGGGCTTTGTAAGTTCAAGCCTTGCTACCCGTGGCCCAGACATTCAATTTCATTTCTTGCCCGCTATATTAGATGATCACGGGCGAAAGTTTGCCTTTGGTTACGGATACGGCCTGCATGTATGTTGTTTGTACCCCAAGAGCAAAGGCAGTATTACACTGCAAAGCAGCCATCCTGCCGATCACCCCCTTATCGACCCTGGTTACCTTACGGAACCTGAAGATAGGCAAGTGATGATTGAAGGCATACGAATGGCAAGAAAGCTTTTATCCGCTCCTGTATTTGATAAATTTGAAGGCAGTGAACTGCATCCAGGCACTGATGCTGAGTCTGATGAAGCGCTTCTTGAGTTTTTAAGGGAGCGAGCTGAAACCATTTATCACCCTATTGGCACCTGTAAAATGGGCAGCGATGATGATCCTATGGCAGTGGTCGATAACCAGCTTAGAGTCAGGGGCGTTAAGGGCCTGCGAGTGGTAGATGCTTCTGTCATGCCAAGCCTTATTGGCGGAAACACTAATGCGCCCACAATCATGATTGCAGAGCGAGCGGTAGATTTTATCAAAGCCGAGCATGAAGGGCTTGCTGCACCCATTTAACCGATAGGCTAGTTTTTCGGCACTTGCATAAATAAATCGGCGGCGCAGTCACACATTTCATCGATGTGGCTGCGGTCCGCATAAATTCCATCAATCAATAGTCGTGCAATGCCATGCAAGGTGCCCCACGTCACTTGCGCCATGCGAAGCGCATCTTGCCCGGCTGGAAGTAGGCCTGTTTGCTGCCAGTATTTCGTCATATCTACTTGAAACTGAAAGCAGGGGTAAGCTACTTCTTTTAGCCCCTGTGTAGCGCCATTGTCGTGCCAGATAGTACGGCCGAACATAAGCTCATACATTTGCGGGTTATCCGCCGCGTACCCTATATATTCATGAATAAACTGACGAAAACGCGACTGTGGTGCCACATCATGTTGATCGAAAATTCGCTTAGCGTTGGTGTGCCACTGGCTAAAACCTTTTGCTGCAATAGCGCTTAACAAGGCGCTTTTGTCTTTGAAGTGGTGATAGGGGGCGGTTCGCGACACGCCAGCATCTTCCGCAAGCTTTCTCAGTGACAAGCTGTCTATACCGAATTCTGCCACCCGTTTGGTTGCCGCTTCTAATAAAGCGGTGCGCAAATCGCCATGATGATAAGTTTGTGCTGCGTTTGTCATACTGGTGTAAACCAAACCCTATTTTATGGTTGAGACGAATAGATAACGTTTTATCTTGACAGTGTCAACATTGCATTTTATCTTGACGCCGTCTAGTTTGCAAAAATGTTAACAGGAGAATGAAGTGGAAGCCGAGTCAATGTCGCAAGAAAACCCGTATTCAACCCTTGAAGTAATACACGAGGGATATATTGCAAAGGTCGTGCTAAACAGGCCAGAAGCTATGAATAGTATGAACCCAGCCTTTTGGACAGAATTCCCTGCTGCCATTCGCGCGATAGACGATGAGGGCACTGCTCGCGTTATTATCATTTCTTCTACCGGAAAGCATTTTTCTGCCGGCATGGACTTGTCGGTATTTTTGAACATGGCAAAAGACTTTAAAGGCGACCCGTCACGTCGCGCTGAACGCATGCGTCGCATGGTGATGCTATTGCAAGACAGCTTCACGGCCATAGAGCAAGCCCGCATGCCGGTAATTGGGGCAGTACAAGGCGGTGCCATTGGCGGCGCAGTAGATTTACTTAGTGCATGCGACATGCGTTATTGCACCAGCGATGCCTTCTTTACTATAAAAGAAACGCAATTAGGCATGACCGCCGATGTGGGCACACTGCAGCGTTTACCTAAGCTTATTCCTATTGGTGTGGTGAAAGAGTTGGCGTATACCGGCCGTAATTTTGGCGCTCAAGAAGCCCAGCAGTTAGGCTTTGTGAATAAGGTGTTTGACAGCCAAGACGTCATGCTAAAAGAAGTCATGAAGCTAGCTCAGTCTATCGCGATGAATTCTCCCGTCGCAGTAGCAGGCACGAAAACCATGATTAATTACGCTACAGAGCACACTATTGCTGAGAGCTTAACTTACATGGCCACTTGGCAAGCAGGCATGTTCCAAATGGAAGATGTGATGAAAGCCATGGAAGCACAGAAAACCCAATCGCTTCCTGATTTTGAGCCACTTCATGGCGCAGTAAATAAAATGAAAGACTAGCGTGCAGGCGACCGAATAGCCTACGTGAAACACAAAGTAAAAACAGAATACAAAAGCATTAAGAAACAGGCACTAGTTAAGGATTTATGATGAATACGACCGTTACCGATCATCCTGTATACCCAAGTTTATTTCGCCCGTTAGATTTAGGTTTTACCCAGCTTAAAAACCGCGTATTAATGGGCTCTATGCATACTGGCTTAGAAGAAATGCCTAAGGGCCATAAGCATATGGCGGCGTTTTATGCAGAACGTGCTAGAGGCGGTGTCGCCCTTATTGTTACCGGCGGTATTGGGCCAAACGAAGAAGGCTCAACCCATCCCTCAACTCGCCGATTAGACACAGACGAAGCCATTAATCATCACAAAGAAGTCACCGATGCCGTGCATATTGCGGGTGGTAAAATTTGTATGCAAATTTTGCATACAGGTCGCTACGCCTATAGCGATAAATTGGTAGCGCCTTCTGCGGTGCAAGCGCCCATTAACCCCTTTAAGCCAAAGGCATTAGAAGACGACGAAATTGAACAGCAAATTAAAGATTTCGTATTCTCAGCCACCCAAGCACAACGCGCTGGATATGACGGCGTAGAGATCATGGGCTCGGAAGGTTATTTCTTAAACCAGTTTATTGCCAAGCGCACTAACCACAGAGACGATGATTGGGGCGGCGAATATGAAAACCGTATCCGGTTGCCTATAGAAGTGGTGCGCCGTGTACGCGAAGCAGTAGGTAAGCACTTTATCATTATTTACCGTTTATCTATGCTAGACCTTGTTGAAGGTGGCTCAAACTACGAAGAAGTGGTTAAGCTTGGCAAAGAAATTGAAAAAGCCGGTGCCACTATTATCAATACCGGCATTGGTTGGCACGAAGCCCGTATTCCTACTATTGCTACAAAAGTACCCAGAGCTGCATTTACGTGGGTGACGGCGAAATTCCGCGAAGCTTTGAGTATTCCTGTTATTACCTCAAACAGAATTAATACGCCGGAAGTAGCGGAAGAAGTGTTGGCACGTGGTGATGCAGATATGGTGTCGATGGCACGCCCTTTCTTGGCCGATTCCGACTTCGTACGTAAAGCACAACAAAATCGCGCAGACGAAATAAACACCTGTATTGGCTGTAACCAAGCCTGTCTTGACCATGTATTCAATGGCAAGTTAACCAGCTGTTTGGTTAACCCTCGCGCGTGTCACGAGTTAGAGCTAAACGTTGTACCGGCCGATACTAAAAAACGCATTGCGGTAGTAGGTGCAGGGCCAGCTGGCTTAGCATCTGCCGTAACGTCTGCCCAGCGTGGTCACGACGTAGTGATTTACGACAGCGCCGCTGAAATTGGTGGTCAATTCAATGTAGCGAAACAGATTCCGGGTAAAGAAGAGTTTTACGAAACCTTACGTTACTTCGCTCGTCAAATTGAGCTGCATAAGAACATTACGTTAAAGCTTAATACCAGAGTTGATGCAGCCATGCTTAACGACGAAGGCTTTGACGAAGTGATGGTGGCCACAGGTATTAAACCGCGCACGCCTGCCATTGAAGGTGTTGAGCATGGAAAAGTGATGAGCTACCTAGATGTACTGAAAGCGAAAAAGCCAGTGGGGCAGCGCGTAGCCATCATTGGTGCTGGTGGTATTGGCTTCGATACAGCAGAGTTTTTATCACACGGAAAATCGACCCCAAGCCAAGATATACCCGCGTTTATGAAAGAGTGGGGCATTGATATGACCTTTACCGCTCGCTCAGGCATTGAAGGGGTTAAGCCTCAGCCAGAGCCTTCTAGTCGCGAAATATTCTTGCTACAACGTAAAACCAATAAAGTGGGCGCAGGCTTGGGTAAAACCACAGGCTGGGCACACCGAGTAGGGTTATTAGCAAAAGGGGTTAAAATGATCCCAGGCGTAACTTACGACAAAATTGACGATGAAGGCTTACACATTACCGTAGGCGGTGAAAGCCAACTGCTTGCCGTTGATAACGTAATTATTTGTGCTGGCCAAGAGCCGATGCGCGACATTGTTGAAGGGCTTAATATGCCTTATCACCTAATTGGTGGTGCCGATGAAGCGCTAGAGCTAGATGCAAAGCGAGCTATCGACCAAGGTACGCGAGTGTGCGCAGCGGTTTAAGTTGATGTTGTGTGCATTACAGTGGGGTTGAAGGTACGTTAGTATTTACTGACTCTGATATATTGATAACCTTCTAAAAGCCCTATCCCAGCGAGGATAGGCCTTTTTATTTGCTGTGTTATTTTACAGGCAGCTTGGTGCAAGTAGCTGTAATTGGGGCTTTGTTGATATAGGTATACGGCAGCTTTGTACGTGAAGCAGTCCCTCGCATCCTGATAATTCAATGGGCTGCAATGAGCAATCAGGAGCTATCGGAGTCGAACGACTGCTTTGCCCAAGAAAGCGGACGTAGCTATTTATTGTGTATTGGTTACTTTATCTAAAATCAATTAGCGAACCATGTACCATTATTAAACCTTAGGCAAACGTAAAACTACAAGATTTGTAGATATGAGTATCACTCTTCAAGCAACTGCAATACCCCACACTCTTTAACTTTTCTATCATCTGTGCATGCCGAGGCCATCTCAGATAGTGTAAGTTTTAGCTCCTCAAGCTCTGCAATGCGATGTGTGACGTCAACCATATGTTGATGGATCAAATTGTTCACACTAGAACAACTTTTGTCGGGATTATTTTTCGTATCCAACAGCTGTTTAATTTCTATTATAGTCAAATCTAATGAGCGACATTGCTTAATGAATCGCAGTGCTCTCAACGATGACGCGTCGTAAATTCTATAGTTGCCTTCACTGCGATTGCAAGCCTCAAACAAATCCTGTTTTTCATAAAAACGGATCGTCTGAATAGAACACCCACTATTTTTTGATAGCTCACCTATTTTCATAAACGCGCCTTTTTGTTGTTGACTCTATACTAAATATAGACTTTACACTGTACCTATAATTTTGGGAATAAGAGTTGAACAATGAGTGGTTGCGGCTGTGAAGTGGAAATCAAAGATGCCTCACAAAAACGGGTTTTGTATTGGCTGCTTGGCATCAATGCGACGATGTTTTTCGTTGAGATGACCGTTGGTATTTTGGCTGACTCTACTGCCTTGATAGCAGACTCTATGGATATGCTAGCGGATGCGGTTGTATACGGCATAGGTATTTATGCTGTGGGTCAATCTATACTTTACAAAGCCAAAGCTGCGCAAATCAGTGGTTACTTTCAGCTGTTGCTGGGCGTGATCATTCTCATTGATATTACCAGAAGATTATTCTTGGGCAGTGAGCCTATCTCATCATTAATGATAGGAATGGGGTTCATTGCACTCATTGCAAACGTCGCTTGCTTGGTGATTATTCGTAATCATAAAAACGACGAAGTACATATGCGAGCCAGCTGGATTTTTTCAGCTAACGATGTCATTGCCAACATGGGTGTCATCATCGCCGGTGTTCTAGTGGTATGGCTTGATAGCAGAGTACCGGATCTGGTTGTCGGCTGTGTAGTGTCAATAGTCGTGCTACGCGGAGCGTGGATGATCCTGAAAGACGCCAAGCAGGAAGCACTTAATAACGAAGTACAGAAATGTAGAGCGGGTGATCCACAATGACATACAATAAAGCCGTTAAGCCGCATATCGATTCCAAATTAACCGATTACTTAGATGCAATGTCTAATAATAATGAGAGGCAGGCATTTGCAGCGCTGGAGGATGCGCATGTAATTGGTCAGCACTCTACTTATTATCATTGTTTAATCCATTATAAAATGCTGCGACATGGTTTTCTAAACAAAGATTGGAGAGCCGTTTTTGGACAAGTTATAAGAATAATTGGTGCTGCAACCAAAACCGCTATCGGCCTTGTACCCAAAGGGAACACAGGTGGCACTAATATCAGTCCATTCAAACGACTACCGGTAAGTGCTAAAAATCAAGCGATATTGGACAAAATCAATCATGCATAATCATAACCACAGTCACAGTAATAACAGCGCTTCAAAACGCATTGGCTGGGCATTTTTCTTGAATGTCGTATTTACTATCATTGAATTTATTGGCGGATGGCTGACAAACAGCACGGCCATAATGGCTGACGCAGTACATGATTTGGGCGATAGTTTATCTATTGGCACTGCATGGGGATTGAACAAGCTAAGCGATAAAGAAGCGAACACAACATTTTCATATGGTTATAAACGATTTTCGCTGTTAGGCGCTTTGATCAACGGAATTGTTTTAACTATAGGCTCAATATGGATTTTGTTCGAGGCCATACCTAGGCTTTCAGCACCTGAAATGCCGCAAGTGGAAGGTATGTTAATGCTTTCGATATTTGGTATCGCGGTAAATGGTTTTGCCGCATATAAACTTAGCGAAGGGAGCTCCTTAAACGAACGTATCTTAAACTGGCACTTACTTGAAGATGTATTGGGTTGGGTGGCAGTGCTGATCGTATCGATTGTGCTGATGTTCAAGCCATGGGCAATTTTGGATCCCATTTTATCTATTGGCTTTACATTATTCATTTTATTTAATGTCGTCAGAAATCTAAAAGAAACCTTGTTGTTATTCTTGCAAGGCACGCCAGATACGACGCAGATGGTGAAAGTGCGTAAAGTACTTATGTCAAACGCTGATGTGGCGGATATACATCATTTTCATATCTGGTCTTTGGACGGTGAACATAGCGTCATGACGGCACATGTGGTGTTGAAACAAGATGTTTCGATTACTCAATTGAGAACACTCAAAGACGAATTTCGTCACGACCTTGGTGAATTTGACTTTGTGCACACTACCATTGAAATTGAATTTGCCAGTGAAGATTGCCGTGATAAGTAATGTAATGGTTGAAATACTTGGTTTTGGTTGGTCGATTGGTCTTAGTTCGATAAGCTGTTAACATAAACATGATGAGAGAAGATAGATATGTTTAGTGTAAGGGTGGCAAGTTACCTGTTGATTTCGCTGATTTTGTTTCAGTCGTTTTCGGCTGTCGCTAATTCCTTGGATTTTCATTTTATCGACTCGCAACATCTAAGCGAAATACACGAACATCAGGCGGGAGATAACACTGTTTCTGCGAAGGCGCTTGTTCAACAGCAATCTAACGAACAACCCAATGCTGATAAAATCACCGTAGATATTTCTCATAATCCCGCTGATTGCCACCACTGTGGTCATTGTCACGGAACCCATGCTCACTGGCTTGGAAACAGCAATGGCATCGAACTCGATTCTGTTACCACCCATCACGGTTTCTATTACTTAACGAAAGTAATAGAAGGGCCCGTCACACAATTGTTACGCCCACCTAAAGCATAACCCTGAACTAATCAAACACCGTTCGCCAACAACTTGGCGATATATATTTTTGATAATTTAGGAATAAAACAACAATGAAATTTTCATTGAGTAGTCCTGTGCGTGTGCACGCTTGGGTGGTTTCCATGATGATTGTCCTTTTGACAACACACACCGTGGTAGTAGCACAAACAAACAGTACCAACAATCTAGAAATGACGTTGCAAAGCGCCATACAGCGTACATTAACAAATTCGCCAGAATTGCATGAGTTCACATATAGGCAACAAGCACTTGAGGGGGAAATTAAAACAGCGTCTCTCAAACCTGAGATTACAGCCGGTATTGAACTAGAAAACTTCTTAGGTACAGGAGATGTCTCAGGAACTAAGGACACCGAGATGACTCTCACATTGTCGTCGGTCATTGAATTGGGCAATAAACTCAACTCACGTAAGGTTTTTGCTAAGGCGCAATCCACCTTAGTCGAAGCACAAAAACAAGTGCAAACCTTGGATGTTTTAGCTGAAGTGACACGTCGCTACATCGATGTCTTAGCGCAACAAGCGCTAATTGACGCGCAACAAGAGACAGAAACTCTTGCCCGATATACCTACCACGCTGTCACAAAGCGTGTGGATGCGGGAGCATCTCCAGTATTTGAACAGCAACGTGCTGAAGCTGCATTGGCAAGAGCCAGACTGGATGTGGTGACGGCACAGCAGACTAAGCAATCAATGATAAAAAGTCTGGCTATTATGTGGGGGGAAAAAGATCCTACTTTTACTGGTGTTAAGGGTGACTTATTTACACTGCAATCATCTCCTTCATTAACCGCGCTTTTCAACACTCTATTGAACAGTCCCAATCTTGAGGTCTATACGAAAGAATCGAGATTGCAGGCATCTCAAGTCCGCCTTACTCAAGCAGCTAATCAATCAGATTTAAGCTGGACGGCCGGAATAAGACGTATTAATGGGATTGATGATACCGCTTTCGTAGCAGGTGTCAGCATGCCGTTGTTTGCGGGAAATCGAAATATTGGTGAGTATGAAAAACAACGGGCTGTTCAAGGGCAATTGCAACAACAAAAACAGACTGCAACCCAAAACCTTTACCATCAACTAAATATGGCGCTAGTAGCGAGAAATAATGCGCTGCTCAATGTGCAGACACTACAAGACTCGATTATCCCGCCGTTAGTTCAAGCGCTGGAATTGGTAGAACAAGCCTATATCAATGGGCGCTTTAGTTATTTTGAGTGGGTCAGCACCCGTCAAGAACTACTTAATGCCAAGCAAGCCTTAATTCAGTCTGCCAAACAAGCACATCAGCGGGGGGCGGATATTGAATCACTCACTGCGCAACCGCTTGCTGATGCAAATGTCACATCTTCTTCGAGCGAAACTAAATGAATAACAAAACATTAATCAAGACACAAAACACCCTGCTAACTTTCATAACATGCAGTGTGTTCATATTGCTTATAAGTCGTCCAATATGCGCATCAGAAGGCGAACATGGGGGGGAAGATAACCATGATTCCGAATTTGTACTCATCTCTGACAGTATGGCGAAAAAAATGGGAGTAATGACTCAAAGTGTCATCGCGGGACAACTCAATATCACCACAACCGTTTACGGAAATGTGGTGACCGACCCAGCTTCACTGAGTCATATCCGTGCTAGATTCGACGGCATGGTGACTAAGGTTAACGTAAATTTAGGTAACAAGGTTGAAAAAGGCCAGACACTGGCAATCGTTGAATCCAACGAAAGCTTGAAAAGCTACCCCGTTACAGCACCGTTTTCAGGAAGCGTGATTGCGAGGCATGCCAATGAAGGCGAGTTATCTAATGGCCAAGTGCTATTTTCAATCGCAAACTATGATGACGTGTGGGCACAGCTTAAAGTCTTCCCACAACAGCTATCAGATATTGCAGAGAATCAAAGTGTTCAACTTGGTGTGGCAGGCTCATCGTTAGAAACCACTATCCGACATATCTTACCCTCACCCGATGAAAAACCTTATATATTGGCGTATGCCAAAATAGCTAATATCTCAGGTCAGTGGCCGGTTGGCGCGGCTATCAAAGGGCTTGTCACAATCAACAAACTTGATGTCGCCATGATGGTACCTAAAGCTGCGATTCAAGAATTTGAAGGGGCATCTGTAGTATTTGTAAAAAAAGGTGAGGAATACCATCCCGTTCCCGTTATGCTTGGGCAACAAGATAGTATCAATATCGAAGTGTTATCAGGCCTTCATATTGCAGATGTCATTGTCAGCAAGAATAGTTATCTATTTAAAGCCGATTTAGAAAAGTCGGAGGCTGGTCATGCTCATTAATAACACAATGCTATCTACATGGTCAGACGTCTCTGTTATTGGGGGACGAACACATGATTGAATCCATTTTACGTTTGTCCATAGAGCGACGAGGTTTAATGCTGATGTTGATCTTCCTTGTGCTGGGCATGGGGATATTCAGTTATCAAAAATTACCTATTGATGCGGTACCCGATATCACCAACGTGCAAGTGCAAATCAATACACAAGCATCGGGCTATTCGCCCTTGGAAACCGAGCAACGGATCACGTTCGTAGTAGAAACAGCATTGGCGGGATTGCCTGAACTATCCTACACCCGCTCTTTATCCCGCTACGGGCTATCTCAGGTAACAGCGGTATTTGATGAAGGCACTGATCTATATGTTGCGCGCAATCTCATCAATACGCGACTAGGAGCAATCAAAAGTCAGCTACCTGAAGGTTTAGAGCCTGAAATGGGTCCTATCGCTACGGGATTGGGCGAAATCTATATGTATACCTTACGAGCTGATCAAAGTGCCGTGCAAAAAAATGGTGAGCCATATGACGCAATGGCTCTTAGGGAAATTCATGACTGGATAGTAAAACCTCAGCTTGCACTCGTTAAAGGGATCACAGAAGTAAACGCCATTGGTGGTTACGTAAAGCAATATCATGTGAATCCTGAACCACAGAAAATGCTAAATTTTGACATTAGTCTAGGAGATATCCATCTTGCTCTGGAGCGAAGTAACGCGAATCAGGGAGCGGGGTTTGTTGAGCGCAATGGACAACAAATATTGGTGCGCTCACAAGGTCAGCTCCAGACACTTAGCGATATAGAAAATGTGGTAATAAAACGCATTAATACTGTTCCCGTTGCGGTGAAAGACATTGGTAGTGTAGCTATTGGCAAAGAGCTGAGAACCGGTGCGGCAACACAGGAAGGTGAAGAGACCGTTTTAGGTACCGCAATGATGCTTGTCGGCGAAAACTCACGAGCCGTTGCCCAATCAGTTGCCAAGAAGGTGAAAGACATCCAATCCAGCTTACCTGATGGTATTGTCATTGAGCCAGTCTACGACCGCACCCTATTGGTCGATAAAGCTATCGACACGGTTCAGAAGAATTTAGTAGAAGGAGCGTTATTAGTCATAGTGATTTTGTTCATATTACTTGGCAATATTCGCGCCGCGCTCATCACTGCGGCAGTTATTCCGCTAGCGATGTTGGCGACCATCACAGGGATGGTTAATACCGGTGTGTCTGCCAATCTGATGAGCCTTGGGGCTTTGGACTTTGGATTAATTGTCGATGGTGCGGTGATCATCGTAGAGAACTGTATCAGGCGGTTATCCGAGTCTCAGAAGCGCACAGGTGGAGTCTTGCCACTAAAAGAGCGGCTAGAACTGGTTTTTCAAGCGACCAACGAAGTCATTCGTCCTAGCTTGTTCGGTGTATTGATTATTACTGTGGTGTATATCCCGCTGTTCTCATTGACAGGCGTTGAGGGCAAGATGTTTCAGCCAATGGCGGCAACGGTCATCATGGCGCTGATAGCAGCGATGCTGTTCTCCATTACCATTGTACCAGCGGCAGTCGCGATGTTCATGGGCGGAAAAGTCAGTGAAAAAGAAAGCTTCATTATTGTTGCAGCCAAATCCGCCTATCGCCCCATCATTCACCTTGCACTGAAATTACGCTGGATAGTGCTTGTCGGCTCAGTCGTGCTAGTAGTAGGCAGCTTATGGTTGGCAACGCGATTAGGCTCTGAGTTTGTTCCCCAACTTGACGAAGGAGACATCGCACTGCACGCCATGCGAATACCGGGCACAGGTATTGAACAAGCCGTCGCAATGCAAACAACTCTTGAATCTACCTTGATGGAATACGAACAGGTACTTACCGTGTTTGCGAAAACCGGTACCGCAGAAGTAGCTACGGATGCGATGCCGCCCAACGTAACCGATACCTTTGTGATGCTAAAACCACGAACGCAATGGCCTGATCCTGACCTATCAAAAGCTAAATTCGTGGAAACCCTTGAGCGAGACTTAGAAGCGGTGACAGGTAATAACTATGAGTTTACGCAACCTATCCAAATGCGTTTTAACGAGTTGATCAGTGGGGTAAGGGCTGATCTTGGCATTAAAGTCTTTGGAGATGATTTAACCACGCTTGTTGCCTCTGCAAACGACATCTTAACGGTTTTGCAATCAATAGACGGCGTGGCGGATGCACGACTTGAGCAGGTCGATGATATCCCTATCTTCACTATCAATCCTAAGCCAGTCGATTTGGCACGTTATGGGTTGGACGTCGCCGACTTGCAGGAGTGGTTGGCGTCGGCCATCGGGGGTAATACCGCTGGCTTAATTTTTGAGGGAGATAGACGATTCGAGTTGCTTGTGCGATTTGATGAAGGTATTCGCACCGATTTAGATGCCATTGGCAGCACTCCTATTATTACATCCGATGGGGAATTTGTACCGTTATCAGAAGTCGCTACACTGAGTTACTCGTCTGTTCCCAATCAAATCAGTCGAGAAAACGGTAAGCGCAGAGTCGTGGTTACCGCCAATGTCAGAGAACGCGACTTAGGGAGTTTTGTTGACGAAGCAAAAATCAAAATAACCGAACAGGTTGCACTGCCCGCAGGCTACTGGCTGGATTATGGTGGCACGTTTGAGCAACTTGAAAGTGCCAGTCAGCGACTGTCTATCGTGGTGCCTGCCACGCTATTTCTAATACTTGTGTTACTAGTGGTGGTGTTTGGCTCATTTCGTGATGCCTTGATCATCTTTACTGGCGTGCCTTTAGCCTTAACGGGAGGTGTTTTCGCGCTCTGGATGCGTGAAATGCCACTGTCTATATCTGCCGGAGTCGGGTTTATTGCGCTCTCTGGTATTGCGGTACTAAACGGCTTAGTGATGTTGTCATTTATTAAACAGCGAGTACTAGAAACAGGTGACTTAATTAACTCAATCGTTGACGGAGCTATCACAAGATTGCGTCCGGTTTTGATGACCGCATTGGTAGCAAGTTTAGGCTTTATTCCCATGGCACTTAATGTCGGCACGGGCGCTGAAGTGCAAAGACCGTTGGCAACGGTAGTGATTGGCGGGATCATCTCATCGACCATTCTAACATTGGTCGTTTTGCCTATTTTGTATCGGGTAATGCATTCGAAATCAACGAAAGTGTGATTGTTAAGCACCGTATTGAAGAAGATACGGTGCTTTTCGTCTTAAAATTCAAAATAATTGAAAATGATCACTGGATAGTGTGTTCACCAATAAGGAACTGATTATCCAGAATGCTACGATTGCCACTATTTCAATCAAGGTGGAATGAAGATCCGCGAATGACATAAACATCTTCGGCAGGTTTAACGCTCGTCTGTCCGCTTAGGTTCACATCTGCCTTCCAGAGAAGTTCTTTTAAACGGCTGCAATTGGCAAATAGCGGACATAGTTTTGAACGAACTAAGAGTGAAAAGCTGGTTGTCATAAATGTTGCTCTGGCAACGGGCTCAACGGAGCAATGGAGACGTGAGTGGCTTTCGAAGGTTAGAGCCAAATGTCTGTATCTTGTCCTCCGATAATGGCCATGACCTCAACAATATTGCTGCGGATTCGAAAATAAATTGAATCTGAACCACACGGACAACGTCGATAGCCGGCACGAATATTGTCTACAGATAGGTAAGCATTGGGGTTGCTTGCTACGCGCTTAAATGCATCAAAAAACGCATCGTAATACAAATCAGCTTGTTGTTCACCGAAGTTGTATCTGGTTTACACCAGAAAGCAGCACTTACCTTCAAAATCGAAGAAGTTCAATCACTTTATTAAAAGCCAACGTCAGGAAATTACCGTATTGTTAAATGGTAAGCCTGCTTAACTCCGAGAACTCTTCAATAACGAAAATCATCC
>NZ_JAGJDY010000017.1 GCF_018100795.1 Alteromonas sp. MMG017
ATGACTGTAAAGTAAAAATTAAAAAAAATAGGTTAAGTGATGGCATTTCAGACAATTAGTGCGCTAATTGCGCGGTTGACACGTAATTCATACTTACTAACACTATTTTCATTTGAAACTACTTGAAAATGGGAACTAAAACCCATACAACATACACTAATAGTTAGTTTACCATTTTGGTTAAAGACATAGTCCTTTTGGAGGAAACAATGGATCAACGTTCGATGTATTCAAGTGCATCTCAACCATCAGTGTTGCAAACAAACAAGGTTTTGCGCAACACCTATATGCTGCTTGCGATGACACTAGCGTTCAGTGCGGTTTGTGCTGGTGTTGCCATGGCTGTAGGTATTTCTCCTATGATGTCATTAGGCATGACCATTGGTGCATTCATCACTTTATTTGTTGTACAAAAGAAAGCTGAATCAGCTTCAGGTATTTACTGGGTATTCTTGTTCACCGGTTTAATGGGCGCTTCATTAGGATACACACTTAACTTTTACTTAGGTGTAGCGGGACCAGGCTTAATCATGGAAGCGTTAGGTGCTACTGCGTTAGTATTCTTCGCCCTTTCTGGTTATGCACTTACCACCAAAAAAGACTTCTCATTTATGGGTGGCTTCTTGGTAGTAGGCTTAGTTGTAGTGATTGTAGCGGCTATCGCGAATATGTTTTTCGCCGTACCTGCGGTAAGCTTGGCAATTAGCGCAGCTATCGTATTTATCATGTCTGGTTTCATCTTGTTTGATACAAGCCGTATCATCAACGGTGGCGAGACAAACTACATCCGCGCAACGGTTTCTTTGTACTTGAACATCTATAACTTGTTCACGTCTATGCTTCACCTTCTAGGTGCATTTGGCGGCGACGACTAAGCTTAACGTAAGCGTTTAAGAAAACACCCCGTTACTGGGGTGTTTTTGTTTCTACAACGCAATTTTTATTACTAGGTTTAACATTAGTTTTATCACTAACCATATTTTAGAGTAATGGCACACTATTCAATTTTAGTCACAAGCTCCCCTTACGAAGGCCAACATGCTCAGCGTGCGGTTTCCTTTATTAAAAGTGCAATTGCACAAGGGCATACTGTTAATAACATCTTCTTTTATGGCCAAGGTGTGCACCATGCTAATGGCTTCATGGTGGAAGTGGGTGATGAATTCTATCCCCTTAACGGGTGGCAGGCGCTCAAAAACGACCATAATATTACCCTGCTGCTTTGTATTACCGCCGCGATTAAACGCGGAGTCATTAGCGAGCAGGAAGCCGCTAGTGCTGGCGTGTCAGCTGCTAACGTGGCAGATGGGTTTGAACAAGCAGGTTTAGGTGAGTTTTTTACCGCACTTCATGACTGCGATAAGGTGGTACAGTTTTAATGGCTACTTTACTGATTCGTTTTACGCAAGCCCCTTATCAATCTAGCGCTAGTCAAGACGGGCTAGACTTCGCACTGGCTGCCACCAATTATGGCCATGAGATCATTGTGCTATTTGAACATCAAGGTGTGTTGCAGCTCAATAAGACTGATTCTGTGCGCGGAACAAAAAACCACAGCAAACGGTTAGGCTCCCTGCCCTTTTTCGATATTGAAGAATGTTACGTTTGCGAAGAAAGTTTGAAACTGTCGCCGCTAAATAACGAGAAACATGAATTAATAGCACAACTAGACGCTTCACTGTTATCGATTGATGAAAAGCTAGCACTGTGTGCGCGCGTTGACCACGTGGTGACCTTCTAATGCTCTTTATTGTAAAATCTTACCCATTAAATGCTGTAGCAATCAAAACCCTACAGCAGGCGTTTAGAAGTGCTGAGTCTGACCAAGCGCTAGTTTTAATAGACGATGGTGTGTATTACGCCCAACAGACTAATGACGGTTTGTTAAGCGTTTTAGCGAGGGCACTTGAAATCGACGCCAATACGGACCCAATACCGGAAATATTTGCCTTACAAGAAGATATGGCCCTTCGAGGAATAAGTAATGGGGAAAGTAAAAGTAATAAAGCATCTTTCACATCATTATTGATGGATGAGTTCGTTACTTTAACCGATACTTTTTATCCTGTGGTGTATCTTTAAGCGTTCAAATCTACGCTGCTTTAGCGACTAATATAAACGCCTAACATCGACACTCACAATACCCAGTGCGTCAACTATAGAGCTTTATTAATGACCCAAGAACAGTTTCATTTTGAATTTAACGGCACAGCCATTCCCACCGACAAAGCAGGCTATCTGCTTGATCACACCTTGTGGAATGAAGATATGGTACCAACACTCGCTGCAAACGAAAACATTACGCTTAGTGAGCCTCATTGGGAAGTTATTCGCTTTGTACGTAACTTTTACGAAGAATTTGAAACTAGCCCGGCTATTCGCGCACTAGTGAAAGCAATGGCAGCTAAATATGGGCCAGAGAAAGGTAATAGTCGTTATTTGCAACGGTTGTTCCCTAAAGGGCCAGCCAAGCAAGCTACCAAACTTGCTGGGTTGCCAAAACCGGCTAAATGCTTGTAATACCTATTTCAGTTGGTGCATGCGCTTAGGCACTAATTAAGACCTAATGAGGAGCAGTACATGGATCTTATCTTTTTCGATTTAGACGGGACGCTGTTAAACAGCGAATCGCAAATATCAAATTACACCCGCGAAACGTTAGCCCTGCTCCAACAAAACGGCATAGCATATACAGTGGCAACGGGCAGAACCATGCTGTCAGCCAACAGCATTATTGCAGAAGATAACTTTCTTCTACCCCATATTTATAATAACGGTGTGGCTATATGGGATCCCACAGCCAATGCATTAACCCTCGAAAATCTCGTTAATGGTAATGAACTCGAATTCATCATCAATCTTGCCCATCAAAATGATATTACGCCTTTTGTGAATGTGATTGATGGCACGTCTCATGTTGTTTATCACCCCGCACCGAAACACCCAATAGAACAAAATTTATTAGACAAATATTTTAAGAAAACTAACGCAGTACTTCGCCCGTTAAGCCAGCTTTCCCTTTCAGCTAAAATAACCAACATCAGTATGATTGGCGACAATACAAGGGTTAGAAATATGTGGAAAACCACTAACGACGTTGAAAACCTTATTGCGTATTCAGGGCCTGCAATTGAAGGGCAATCTTTTAGCTGGATGGATATTCACCACCGTGCGGCCAGCAAAGGTAGTGCGGTCATGAATTTGAAACAAAAACTTGGCGCTACCAATGTTATTTGTTTTGGCGACAGCGACAACGATTTGAGCATGTTCGAGTTAGCGAACGAATGTTACGCCCCCGACAACGCTAAGCCGGTTATCAAAAACGCAGCCAGTGAAGTGATTGGGCATCATAATGAAGATGGTGTCGCTCGCTTTCTGAGGCAACGATTTTCACTGTAAGTCACAAGTAAGTGACAAACACTACACGCTATGCTTTTTGCTACCAAGCGTTTTGTATTTGGGATTTACCAATAGGCATAGATATAGATATCGGCCAATAGAGATTTAGTTTCCCTCACATACAAATAAGCTCGTAGATTCAACATCTACGAGCTTATAAACAGCAACTAAATACCTAATGTAAGTTGCAGCGCTAAATCTGCAACAACTTAGTTTAAAGCGCTTACGCTTTTATCACTTCTACACCGTTCATGTACGGTACTAGGGCTTTAGGTATCGTTACACTGCCGTCAGCCTGTTGGTAGTTTTCTAAAATAGCCACCAATGTACGACCAACTGCCAAACCAGAACCATTTAAGGTATGAAGCAACTCAGGCTTGTTTGTTTCTGGGTTTCTGAAACGTGCTTGCATACGTCTAGCCTGGAAATCTAACATGTTCGAACATGACGAGATTTCACGATAGGTGTTTTGTGCGGGCAACCATACTTCTAAATCGTAGGTTTTACATGCGCCAAAGCCCATGTCGCCAGTACAAAGCAATACTTTACGGTATGGCAATTCAAGCTTCTGCAAAATGGTTTCAGCGTGCTGAGTAAGTTCTTCTAACGCATCGAAGCTGTTTTCAGGCTTCACAAGCTGTACAAGCTCAACTTTGTCGAACTGATGCTGACGAATCAAACCACGGGTATCACGACCATACGAGCCTGCTTCTGAACGAAAACAAGGAGTATGCGCGGTCATCTTAACTGGTAGCGACTTCTCATCTAGAATTTCATCACGGGCGATGTTGGTTAGCGGCACTTCTGCAGTTGGAATAAGTGAAAGCCCTTGGCCTTCTTCCGTTGCTGGCTGAGTATGAAATAAATCTTCACCAAATTTAGGTAATTGCCCTGTGCCGTAAAGGCTGTCAGCGTTTACCAAAAACGGGACATACATTTCATCATAACCGTGTTCGTTAGTGTGAACATCTAACATGAACTGGGCAATGGCACGGTTTAAGCGAGCCATCTCACGGCGCATCACTACAAAACGGCTACCAGTTAATTTAGTCGCCGTAGCAAAATCTAAGCTGTTATTTAGCCCTTCACCAATATCAACGTGATCTTTCACTTCAAAATCGAAAGTACGTGGCTCACCCCAACGTGAAATCTCAACGTTGTCGTCTTCGTCTTTACCTTCAGGTACCGACTCATGTGGCAAGTTAGGAATGCCTTGGGTAAACGCAGTGATTTCATCAAGCAGTACGGTTAGTTCAGCTTTAGCCGCATCTAAGTCGTCGCCTAATTTGCCCACTTCTGCCAACAAAGGTGCAATATCTTCGCCTTGTGACTTGGCTTTACCAATGGACTTACTTCGAACATTACGTTCGTTCTGCAGATCCTGTGTTTTGGACTGAAGTGTTTTTCTTTTTTCTTCTAGCGAGTTAAATGTTGCTACATCGAGGTTATAACCACGGGCAGCCAAACGCTTGGCAGTTTCTTCTATATCGCTTCGTAAACACTTTGGATCTAACATGTGTTCCTACTTATCCTTTCATGAGTTCAATAGCCAGCCAACCTGCTAATAAGCAAGCGCCAACGTTGAGAAATATATTAGCAATGGCTTTTAACCACAGCTCGTTTTCTAATAATGTGAGCGTTTCCACAGAGAATGTTGAAAATGTAGTAAACGCGCCTAACAGCCCTACCCCAATTAGTGCTCGGTAAGGAGAGTCAGTTAATTCGTTGCGCTCAATAAAGCCATACAGGGTAACTAAGGCAAATGAACCTACAACGTTAACCGCTAGTGTACCAAAGGGCATATTTTTTCCAAACCAAGAATCTATGGTTGTGGTACAAAAATAACGCAAGCAAGCCCCAACTGCACCGCCTGCTGCAATATAGCAGTATAAAATAACGCCTTGAGGCACAATGTTCACCGTTTTTGATTATTACGCGCACTCTGCGCGTGTTCATTGAGATTATCTAAATAGTCACGTTTTGCTTTAAGCGCTTTCTCTAAACCACGTTCGTTAGGCTCGTATAAGCGAGTACCTGCAATGCTATCGGGTAAATACACTTCACCTGCCGCGAAAGCATTTGCTTCGTTATGCGCGTACCGATAACCATCACCATGGCCTAGGTCTTTCATTAGTTCAGTAGGAGCATTACGTAAATGCATGGGCACAGGCGCATCGGATGTTTGTCTTGCTAGTGCTTTTGCTTGGCTAAATGCCATATAAACGGCATTACTTTTTGCCGCCAACGCACAATAAACAGCCGCTTGTGCAATGGCACGTTCACCCTCAGCTGGCCCCACGCGATGAAAGGTATCCCACGCGTTTATGCATAACTGCATGGCTCTGGGATCGGCATTACCAATATCTTCCGATGCAATTGCCAATAATCTTCTTGCCACATACAGCGCATCACCGCCACCGTCTAATATACGTGCGTACCAATATAGCGCGGCATCAGGGTCGGAACCCCGTACCGACTTATGAAACGCCGATATTAGGTCGTAAAATGTATCACCTTTATTGTCGTAGCTGGCAATTTTTTCGCCTACGGCTTGTTCAATATCGGCAATAGAAATAACACTGTTCTCAGTAAAGTCGGCGGCTAGCTCTAAATAAGTGAGTAACCTGCGGCCATCACCGCCACACAAACCTAACAAGGCGTTACTGGCATCTTCCTCAATACTTAATTGTCGTAAACCTAACCCTTTTTCTTCATCGGTTAGCGCTCGTTGCATTAATTCAGCAAGTGCGTCTTGTTCTAGTGCTTTAAGTACATAAACCCGAACACGAGAAAGCAATGCGTTGTTCAATTCAAAAGAAGGGTTTTCAGTGGTTGCACCTATGAAAGTAACAGTGCCCGACTCTACAAAAGGTAAAAAAGCGTCTTGTTGGCTTTTGTTGAACCTGTGTACCTCATCTACGAACAATAAAGTACGTTGGTTGTAGCGGGAGTTTTCTTTCGCGGTGTCCATTGCAGCGCGAATATCTTTAACCCCAGAGGTTACCGCCGAAATGCGAATAACCGAGGCATTGGTATATGTGGCAATAAGCTCTGCTAGGGTTGTTTTACCCGTACCAGGTGGGCCCCATAAAATCATTGAATGGCAGTGACCCGCTTCTAGCATTTTACGTAGGGGTTTGTTAGCGCCTAATAAGTGCGACTGACCGGCATACTCATCTATGGTCACCGGCCGCATTTTTGCAGCTAGCGGCGCAAAAGGTTCAAGCGGTTCTTTGTTATCGTTAATCATCTATTCTTTGCTATCGCTGATCATCAATAATATAGCTTTGCGGCACGTCTACAAAGAAAAGATTGTCTTTAACCGTATCAATAGCAAAATCTAAGTCTTGCTCGCTAAAGATTAACGCACTGGTTTGATCTTGTGCATCAAGCATATCAAGTGTCGACAACGTGCCTTCACTATTGAAACCCAATGTCAGTGACTTAATTTGACCATCTGTCGATTTAGGCACAACTTGGTATTGCTCTAACATCGAGCTGGCTTTTGCGTCATCAAGCTTACTGATCACAAAGCTGTCCCACGTTTCATCGTCGTTAGCCGTTAATAAAACAATAGGGTTGTCTTTAATTGCTTGATCTTGCGAAATAATAGTGACCTGCTCAACAAAGGTATCGATATTCCATACCGCTTCACCATCGGCGATAAGCAAGGTTTCATCAGGAAACGTGGTTTCCCAGCGAAGCTTATTCGGGCGCATCATGGTTAATGTACCCTGCGCTTCATGCACAATATTGCCTTGGGCATCCGTTACCGTTTGATTGAAAGCGGCTTGGTATTGCTGTAATCCATGTAGGCGTTTTTTCAAAAGTACATTTGCACTATCTGCTGCCTCATCGGCTGCATTATCTCCTGCATTAACTGCTTTCGACATTTCGTTAGTACTTTGAGTGGTAAATTCAGGCTTTGTTACAGAACCCACTACCACTTCGGCTTCGCTATTCGTCTTTAGCGCATCGCTAGTTATATTAGTTACCTGCATTGCAGATAAACTCAATGGTGCGGCGATTAACGCTGCCATCATAATAGGTACTACTTTGTTCATTCTTCTTAATCCTTAGGCGCTGGCGGAGCTAATACTTCGCGGTTGCCGTTGTGACCCTGTGCACTTACGACGCCACTAGATTCCATTTGTTCCACTAATCGTGCTGCGCGATTGTAACCAATTCTGAATTTGCGTTGCACACTAGAGACACTTGCCCTTCTTGTTTCGGTAACAAAGGCTACGGCTTCATCATAAAATGCATCAAATTCTTGATCTTCACCTTCGGCTTGTTCACCCGGTAAAAGTACCTCGGCAGACGCTTCGCCATTTAATATCTCATCAATATATTTAGGTGCGCCTCTACGCTTCCAATCTGCCACAACAGCATGAACTTCGTGGTCGTCCACGAAAGCGCCGTGCACACGAGTTGGAACTGGGCTGCCTGGTGGCAAGTACAACATATCACCCATGCCTAGCAATGCTTCAGCACCTTGTTGGTCTAAAATGGTACGTGAATCAATTTTACTAGAAACCTGGAATGCAATACGCGTTGGAATATTCGCTTTAATTAAGCCGGTAATAACATCTACCGAAGGACGCTGCGTGGCGAGTACCAAGTGAATACCTGCTGCACGGGCCTTTTGTGCAATACGAGCAATTAGTTCTTCTACTTTTTTGCCTACAATCATCATCATGTCGGCGAATTCATCTACCACAACCACAATAGCGGGCAGCTTTTCTAAATCTGGCGCATGAGGCTCCATGCTTTCTTCACTCTTCCAAAGCGGGTCTTGAATAGGCGTGCCAGCGGCAATCGCTTCTTCCACTTTTGCGTTGTAGCCTTTTAAGTTTCTTACCCCTAAAGCGCTCATTAAGCGATAACGACGCTCCATCTCACCTACACACCAACGAAGGGCGTTCGCCGCTTCTTTCATGTCGGTAACCACTTCAGCAAGTAAATGCGGAATACCTTCATATACCGATAGCTCAAGCATTTTGGGGTCAATCATGATCATACGTACATCTTCTGGCGTGCTCTTATACAGCAAGCTTAAGATCATGACGTTAACACCAACCGACTTACCTGAACCGGTAGTACCCGCTACCAACAAGTGAGGCATTTTAGCCAAATCTACTATTACAGGCTTACCGGAAATATCCGCACCTAATACCATGGTAAGCGGTGAACTATTACGCTGGAAGGCATCACCACCAATCACTTCACTCAAACGCACCATTTCGCGCTTTTTGTTTGGAAGCTCAAGGCCTATAACGGATTTGCCCGGTATAACTTCTACCACACGCACTGATATTGCCGACATGGCGCGAGCCAAATCTTTAGATAACCCCGTAATTTTGCTTACCTTCACTCCAGGTGCTAAGTCTAGCTCGAAGCGTGTAATAACAGGGCCTGGGTATACACCCACAACATTGGCTTCAATATTAAAGTCAGCCAGTTTCTCTTCAACCAGCCTTGATATGCCATCTATCTCTTCTTGCGTGAGTGGATTCTCGTGTTTATCTGCACGCTCAAGCAAGTCGAACGACGGCATAGCAGTAATAGGTTCGCTCCCCTCCCCTTCAACACGGGTAATGGATTTTGCACCCATCGCAACCGGCGTAAAAGGTTGATGAGCCGGTTTTGGCGCTACTGATTCAGGAGCAGGCGCTGGCGTCTCTGCATTAACAGGCTCAGCGGTTTGTTGGGCCTCAGTCGCTTGCGTTTCATCTAACGTATCGGTTTGCGACATGTCGAAGGTTGGTTCAATCATTTCTTCTGACTGTGATTCAGCGACGTGATGATTGTCTGCTACCTCGTCTTTGCTAGAAGGCTTAGCCTCTTTCACTTTATTGCGTACCGCTTCACGCATACCCGATAACGAAAAGCTCGACTTAGGTTTATTTTCACTTTCAGTACTAGCAGGCGTGTGGCTTTGGGTTTCAAAAGGCGGTACATCATCTTGGTCAAACACATCATCTGGAATGCCAAATGACGGTTCACTGCGCTCAGCCTTAGGTGGCGGCGTATAAACGGGTTCAGGCGTTTCTGCAGGCTCTGCACGCATGCTGGTGATATCTAATTCTTCATTTTCAGGCTTTGCACTGCGAGAAGGTAGCGCAAGCCTTGGCATATCAAGCGCTAATGCCTGTTGTGGTAAAGACACACATTTGCGCCCAAACCAAAGCGTCATTTCACCTAGTCTGTCCACAATACTTAACCAGCTAATGCCCGTTAATAAGGTAAAGCCGGTACAGAAAAAGCACAGAAGCAACAAAATCGTGCCTGCGGTATTAAAGTACGGCACAAGGGCTGAACTAATAACATCGCCCACAAAGCCGCCGGCAGAAAAGTTGTATATGTCGTCAAAATTTATACTGGCAATGCCCGTGGCACCTAGTGCCATTAATAAACCACCAATAATGCGCAAACCTATTGTGAGGTAATCGAACTCTTCTAGGGCTTTAATGTGTTGGAATAAAAACCAACCTAAAAAGGCTGCACCAAAAGGAAGGAGGTAAGCTAAGAAGCCAAAAGAGAAAAGTAATAAATCGGCACTCCACGCGCCGGTAGAGCCTACCCAGTTATGTACGTCTAATTGCAAGCCGGCTTGGCTCCAGCCAGGGTCGCCCGGATGAAAAGATACTAATGCCAGCAATAAGAAAAAGGCGAAGACACAGGCTATAATCATGCCGGCTTCCCAAATTCGCTGAATCCCTGTTAATTGCGTCATAACCCTAAATCACTTATTAAACTAAATTGATGTTTCGATGTTGTGATAATTCTATCGATAAAGAAGAATACAAATGCAGTGCCAATATTATCGTAATGTTTTCAATAAGTAATTTATTAATAAGGTGTATTACAAACCTGTTTACTTACACCCACTATTGCGAGTCAAATTCACACTAACAATAACCACTGTATTTTTGCACAGCCTATCACAAATGCCCATAATTGAGCCATGCTTTCATTACTTCAAATTTATTCGAAGCGATGTTGTACTCTTCACTTCTTCCATTACCACATAGGTTCGTGACTCACTCACCCCCGGAAGGCGCAGTAAAGTGTCGCCTAACAATCTACGATAGCTAGACATGTCTGCAACTCGGGCTTTTAGCAAAAAGTCAAAATCCCCAGAGACTAGATGGCACTCTTGTATATCGTCATGAAGCCTAACTGCCGCAGAAAATTCTGCGAAGATATCTACCGACGTCTTCGTTAACGTTATTTCTACAAAAACAAGCATGGCGGCGCCCAGCTTTTCTGGATCAACCACAGCATGGTAGCCTTTTATATAGCCTTGGCTCTCTAAACGCTTCACACGCTCTAAGCAAGGACTAGGGCTTAAACCCACGTCTTTAGCCAATTCAACATTTGATATACGCCCATTTTTTTGTAGCGAAATCAGTATATTCCTGTCTATTCGGTCAAGGTGTTTTGGAGTCTTTACCAGCATATTTTATTCCGACTAAATCGTGCTATACAAGATTATATGCTGCAACTGATATTTTTTCAGCACATAGTTCGTTTTTATCTCACGTATACTGAATCAAATAATAATCGGCAAGTGAGCCACTGGGCTAATCAATTAGAGGAAAAGTTATGTTAATCGGTGTACCAAAAGAAATTAAGAACCATGAATATCGCGTTGGCTTAACGCCTGCGGCAGTAAAAGAGTTTACCAGTCATGGTCATTCAGTGTTAGTGCAAACACTAGCTGGCGATGCAATTGGTTTTACCGATGAAATGTACGTTGAAGCTGGTGCTTCTATCGCATCTACTGCTGAGCAAGTTTTTGCTGAAGCGGAAATGATTATTAAAGTTAAAGAGCCACAAACGAATGAATGTAAAATGCTTCGTAAAGGCCAAACCCTTTACACTTACCTTCATTTGGCACCAGATCCTACACAGACAGAGCTTCTTATTGCTTCTGGCGCAACCTGTATCGCTTATGAAACCGTCACCGACGACCGTGGTGGTTTACCATTGTTAGCGCCAATGAGCGAAGTGGCTGGCCGTATGTCAGTTCAAGCCGGTGCACATTACCTAGAAAAAGCACATGGCGGCAGCGGTACACTATTGGGCGGCGTTCCTGGCGTAGCACCGGGTAAAGTGCTTATCATTGGTGGTGGTGTTGTAGGCACGCAAGCCGCTAAAATGGCCTTAGGCCTAGGCGCAGACGTGACTATTTTAGACCGTTCACTTCCTCGCCTTCGTCAGTTAGATGACATTTTTAATGGCCAAGTTAAAACGGTTTACTCAACCGTTGATGCGATTGAGCATTATTCGTCAAAAGCTGATCTTGTTGTTGGCGCTGTACTTATTCCTGGTGCAGCAGCACCTAAGCTACTTAACCGCGAACAAATTGCGGCTATGAAGCCAGGCTCTGTATTGGTTGATGTTGCTATCGACCAAGGTGGTTGTTTTGAAACCTCTAAAGCCACTACACACCAAGACCCTGTATACATTATCGACGACGTAGTGCATTACTGTGTTGCGAATATGCCAGGTGGTGTTGCACGTACCTCTACTATGGCCCTTAACAATGCGACGCTACCATTTGGTTTAGCGTTAGCGAATAAAGGCCCTGCAAAAGCCATGCTTGAAGATAAGCACTTATTGAACGGTCTTAACGTTCATGAAGGCAAAGTGACCTATAAAGCAGTTGTTGACGCTTTAGGTGAAAAGTTAGGTTTAACTTACACACCTGCTGAAGAAGCACTAAACGCTTAAGCAATGCTTGATTATGCTAGTGCGGTAAAAGCACTAGCAAATAAAAACGCCCAGTAAGTGGTTAGCATATTGAATGCATTCACGACTGGGCGTTTTTTTGTGTGCTTTTTGTGTGTACCCTATGTGTGTATTTTTTGGTTTTTTTATTTTTGGGCAGTTAGCTATTTGGCAATTAACTGATAGACGCGTTTACCTGCTTCAATACTTCCATAGGTTCGCTAGCTTGCGTGATAGGTCGTCCCATCACTAAGTAGCTTACGCCACTGTCTATTGCTTCTGGCGGCGTCATTACGCGCTTTTGATCGCCCGCATCACTGCCCTTGGGGCGGATACCCGGCGTAACCAACAAAAAGTCTTCGCCGATTTCATTGCGTAGCATTGCCGCTTCTTTAGCAGAACACACCACACCATCTAAACCCGCTTGGGCAGTTAACGACGCTAAGCGTAATACTTGTTGCTCAGGCGTTACATTATCAATTACGCCACTTAGCTGCGATTGATCCATACTGGTTAGTACCGTTACCGCAATTAATTTGGTTTCAGGTCGGCTACTTTGTGCGATGCCTTCTTTGGCTGCCTGCATCATTGGAAGCCCACCACTGGCGTGCACGTTTACCATCCACACACCTAGTTCAGCAGCGGCTTTGCACGCTTTACCTACCGTGTTTGGAATATCGTGAAATTTCAAATCAAGAAAAACGTCGAAGCCTTTAGCCACTAAAGATTTTACAAACTCAGGGCCAAATAAGGTGAACATCTCTTTGCCCACTTTAACTTTACACAGGCTGGGATCTAATTGGTCTACAAACGAAAGTGCTTGTTCTTGGTTGTCATAGTCGAGTGCAACAATAACGCGAGGTTCTTGCATGGTGAAGTTATTCTCCGTCTAGCCCTTTTATCGGTTTTACTACGCCCCATTTTTTACATGAAGGACATAGCCAGTAGAGTTTACGCCCAGAAAATCCACAGCTATGGCAGCGGTATTTAGGGCGTTGCATCATTTGCTTCTCTACTAATTCTTTTAATATACGTAAACTCTCTGCTGAGGTCTTATCGTCTAATTGATCGATATATAAACCCATTAGGGTTTTAAAACCACGCATGGTTGGGCGTTTACGTAATTGTTCTAATAGGTAATCTGCTGCTTGAGTGGTATCGCCTTTTTTAAGCAATACATCAACCATGGCAAGGTACGAGGTTGCACACTCTTGCCAGTGGGCTTCTAAGCTTTCCTCGAAACTATCCCAATCACCGGTTTCTTCCGCAATTTTTTCTAAACTGGGCACCGCTTCACTGAACCAATTGATATCACGCTCGGCCACTTGTACAAAATAAGCCCGTGCGTCAGTGTAGCGTTGTTGTTGAAGTGCTAGCTGTCCAAGCATTAACCAAGGTCTTACTGCATGCTCATCGGCATTAACGGCCTTTTGAAGTAAAGATAACGCAGAACCCTGCTCATCGTCTTTTAGTTTCGCTACCGCGTGCTCACAATAGAAATGCGCTAAACGTTCGCACACATCATCGTTGTCGCCATGGCATTCCACCATGCGTTCGGCAAGCTCAATGGCTCTGTCCCACTCTTTCGTGGTTTGGTAAATACTAAATAACTGTGTTTGTGCTACCAAATAGTGTTTGTCGCTATTGAGTAGTTGAAGAAAAGCATTTTCAGCCCGCTCTAAAAAACCGGCGTGAGTGTAATCATGGCCAAGTTCTTTTAGCGCACTTTCACGTTGCGTGGGTTGCAACTCGTCTCGGCTTACTAGGTTTTGGTGAACCTTAATGGCTCTGTCTATTTCGCCCCGGTGACGAAAAAAGCTGCCCATCGCAATATGAGTTTCAACCGTGTCGCTGTTCACGTTAATCATTTTAATTAACGTGTCTACCGCTTTATCGGGTTGATCGGAAAGGAGGAAGTTTAAGCCTTTATAGTAATGCTTAGAAAGAATACTAGACTGTTTACGTTGTGCTTGGCGAACACTGTTACGGCCCATAATCCATCCGTAACCTGCTGCAACAGGCAAAAGTAAAAACAGCAGTTCGAGCATATTAGTGTTCTTTTTTCAGGCTATTGATTTTTGAATTCGCCGACAACAACTGAACGCGTAAACGTAACCAGCTTGCTGACATAATAAGTATCCCTACTAACACACCCAAAGAAAGCGCAATCGCAATAAGGGTGGAAACCCGCATGTTAGCTTGAGCAATAAGATAGTTAACGGTGATATAGGCTTCGTTTTGTGTGCCAATGACAAAAGCAAATGTCAGTAATATCAAAATGGCGAGTATTGTGAGGATCCCTTTCAAGACCAAACCCTTCTTGTACGTAATTAATAAAGAATAGCAAAATGCAGCAAGAGATAACACCAAAACCCAAGGTTTTAGTTGAGCTTACGTTAGCGTTACGCGGTGGCTTCATCTTCAGATAAAGGGCGCTCTTGCTTTGCAATTAATTTGGCCATAACCAAGTCGTGATGCAATGCAGACATATTAGTCACAAAAATACAGTGTGTATAGCCAGCTTGCATGGTTTCTAATTTATCGTACATTGCCTTATCAAGTTTAGACAGCTGTGCTAAACGCTTCTTCGTCAGCGGTGTGGTGGCGCCATAACAGCGTATAGCTGTGACATTAGTGGCACTCACCTGCACTTTCTCTTCTTCTAACTGATTTTGAATTTGCGTGCGCAATTTCGAATAAAGAAAATCGCTTTCTTTTATGTATACCAAGCGATTGTCGCTTTTACGTACACAATGCACTACAAGGTTGTTTTCAACATCGCCTTTAAACATGGCTTCAAGCATCATGGATTTAGGCTTGGCCACTGCTTTATCGGCAAAAAAACCATGCAATGGAATAATGTTGGCGGTACGAGAAAAAGGGTATAAATCGTCAGATGAATCACTTTGATAAACGGTTTTGAGCCTATCCAGAATATGCCTATTCATTACGCACAGCACAGCAAGCGAAGGCATATGCCGTACGGCTAATTCCCAAATGAATCGGTGAGTTGAGCGTTGAATACGGGCTATGTCTCTAATTTTGAAATACGCGGTATTTTCTTCAACCATGGCATCAACACTTGCCCCTGCCTTAGATTTTTTCACATCTTCTAAGCATAAGCGCACAACGCCCGACGTGGCGTCGTAGTGAACAACTTTGTATTTCTCGTTTTTGATTTTAAGGTCGGGGACCGATACCCGCACTTCGCTTTGCAGTTCAGTGCCTGGGGCAACCATTAACTTCATGCCACTGGCAGACAAATCGGCAACGCGAACATCAATTGAAGATAGCAGCCCTACTTTTATCATCGCTGCCTTATCGATGATATAACGGGTTTCAGAGCGCCTATCAAGGTCATCTTCCATCACGAAATCAATAGACCAATTATCGCCAGAAGCACGTAGTGTTTTCGATAAGGGCTTAAAATCACACTTCTCGCTAAGGGTTAAGTTAGTAAGGTACATAGAAATATCACGGCAGTACATTACATGGCTTAACGCGGCTAGGTGCTCAAACTCTTTGCTAGGAATATCATGAATAGCGAAGGCTTTTACTTTGTCTTCACGGCTCACATCTTCTAAGCGGCACTGCGTGCAAGTGAACTCGCCGCTTTTAACCAGTAGATATATTATGGCATTGAGTTGTCCAAGTTCTACTAATTGGCGATGCGTTGCCGTGATGGTAATTGCACCGCTTTTGGTTTTAATGACTCCGTGAAAAATAAACGCTTCATTATACTTATTTAGTTCTTGAACCAGATTTTCAAAATGCGCTTTGTCTTGCAGACTGGCCAGTAATTTTTCTGAATTATTATTATCCACATTCGCTTTAGTAAATAGCGCAATAATGGGTTTGAGTGATTTTTGATGGGCTGAAAGAAACACCGGCAACCATGGGCTGTTTTCTAAAATACGGTCTCGCTCAAGGTCTTGCATTGCCCTTTCAATTTCTAAGTCTCGCTGCAAGGGCTGTTTATACGAGGTGCCTTTAATGTAGCGCTTTAAATTATTAAGCAGGCTAAGATCGGTTTCAGATGAAATCGTAAAAAATGACTCGTACTTACCTAAGTGCTTATTATATTTAATGGCATCGAGTTCGTAGGTAATTTCTGTAGGTTCAGTAGTTAACCCCATCACCTCAGGGATAACGAAGGTAACAATATCACCGGTGGTTACGTTAGGCGGTCGTTTTGTTTCTACAGCAATACTCGTAAACGAAAGCGAGCTAACCGTGCAATGCCTGCCCTTTTCAAAATCTATAGAAGATACAGTGAAGTTGGGCCGAACGGCGATGTCGTCACCAAAATCGATATCGGTAAATGATTGGCTTTCAACATTGAATGCTTCAACAATTTTTTTAAACTGATCGCGCTTGATTTGTGTTTGATAAAAGTCGGAGTTCATTACCGATTCAAACACGCCTACCGTATATCGCTCTTGATATAAGGCAGTTTCATTTTGAAGAATTTTAGCGCCCACTTTGTCTAAGCGCATGGGAATACCAAAATGCTTAAACTTCATAACAGGGAATTTGGCGAATGCAGAATTATCCGCAGATGCATCAGTTAGAGACGTAAGCCTTACAACTTCTTCTTTAATGATTTTGCGGATATTGCCAGGGAGCCGTTTTGAAAATTTATTAATACCTTCCAATAAGCGGTTTTGTTGCTCATAGGGGATCAAGGCACGAATAAGCGGCTGATATTGCTTTATAATTTGTTGTTCTTCGCCGGCCGACATTGGTACACCATGCACCGTATTTAATTAACTACAATCTATTCAGATTTAAAAATAAAACCTGCATCCAGATATTAATTTAAACTTAAGTTACGAATATACCAAATTTTTTTTCAATAGATATAAAAAAACCGCAACAAGTGCGGTTTTTTTTATTTAAGCTATGGAGGCGTCTACTCTTTCTCGAAGCTCTTTACCTGGCTTAAAGTGAGGGACATATTTGCCATCTAACTCTACTGTTTCGCCAGTTTTCGGGTTACGTCCCACGCGCGGAGCGCGGTAATGTAATGAAAAGCTACCGAATCCTCGAATTTCAATCCTATCCCCTTTTTGAAGGGTCTGGGCCATCTGTTCGAGAAGTTCTTTAATTGCCAGTTCAAGATCTTTCGCAGGAATTTGACGCGCTTGATCCGCGAGCCGTTCAATTAATTCAGACTTGGTCATACAAACCTCGTTTCAATATTATAGTTAAACAGCTACTGCGAACAAGGGAGTGCTGTGCACTCCCACATATAGCTTATTATTCGCCTTTAGCAGCTTTGAATGCTTCTGCCATTGCGCTAGCAAAACCAGCATCTTCTTGCTGATTAACCTTGTCGATAGCTTCTTTTTCGTCAGCCTGATCTTTTGCTTTCACAGATAGGTTAACGGTGCGGTTTTTACGGTCAACGCCCATAAATTTCGCTTCGATGCTGTCGCCAACGTTAGCAGCTTCAGTTGCGTCTTCAATACGGTCAACAGATAAATCTGCAACACGGATGTAGCCATCAACTTCTTCAGAAAGGTTAACTGTAACGCCTTTAGCGTCAACTTCAGTAACCGTACCTACAACGATAGCACCTTTCTTGTTATCTGTCAGATACTTGTTGAAAGGGTCTTCTTCGATTTGCTTAACGCCAAGAGAGATACGCTCACGCTCTGGGTCAACTTGAAGAACAACAGCTGAGATTTCGTCGCCTTTCTTATAGTCACGAACAGCGTCTTCACCAGACTTGTTCCAGCTAATGTCAGAAAGGTGAACTAGACCGTCGATGCCGCCGTCAAGGCCGATGAAGATACCGAAGTCAGTGATTGACTTGATCTTACCAGACACTTTGTCACCTTTTTCGTGTGACTTAGCGAAAGTTTCCCAAGGGTTGTCGATGCACTGTTTAAGGCCTAGAGAAATACGACGACGTTCTTCGTCGATTTCAAGAACCATAACGTCAACTGTGTCACCTAGGTTAACAACCTTAGATGGGTGGATGTTCTTGTTAGTCCAATCCATTTCAGAAACGTGTACAAGACCTTCAACGCCGTCTTCGATTTCAACGAAGCAGCCGTAATCGGTAAGATTCGTAACCTGACCAGAGATCTTAGTACCTTCTGGGTAACGTGAAGCAATTTCTTGCCATGGATCGTTGCCCATTTGCTTCATGCCAAGAGAAACACGTTGCTTCTCTTTATCGAACTTAAGTACTTTAACGTTGATTTCGTCACCAACATTTACGATTTCACTTGGGTGCTTAACGCGCTTCCAAGCCATATCTGTAATGTGTAGTAGACCGTCTACGCCACCAAGGTCAACGAATGCTCCGTAATCAGTAAGGTTCTTAACGATACCTTTGATTTCGTGGCCTTCTTCAAGGTTAGCAAGAAGAGATTCGCGCTCTGCGCTGCTTTCTGCTTCAATAACGGCACGACGTGAAACAACAACGTTGTTACGCTTAGCGTCAAGTTTGATAACTTTAAATTCTAGCTCTTTGCCTTCAAGGTGAGTTGTGTCACGTACTGGACGTACGTCAACCAATGAACCAGGAAGGAACGCGCGCACTGTGTTAACTTCAACAGTGAAACCGCCTTTAACTTTACCGTTGATAATACCTTTAATGGTAACTTTATCATCGTAAGCTTTTTCCAGCTCAACCCACGCTTCGTGACGCTTCGCTTTTTCGCGAGAAAGAATAGTTTCACCGAAACCATCTTCTACTGCGTCAAGCGCTACATCTACTTCGTCACCGATAGCGATTTCAAGCTCGCCTTCAGCGTTTTTAAATTGGTCAGCTGGGATAGCACTTTCTGATTTCAAGCCTGCATCAACAAGAACGATGTCTTTGTCGATAGAAACTACAGTACCTTTTACAATTGAACCTGGACGTGTTTCTAGTTCTTGTAAGCTTTCTTCAAAAAGTTGTGCAAAATTTTCAGTCATAAGGTTTAAATTAACTTTAAGTTGATATCCACGCTTCAAATCCGGATAACGTGGGGTTATTAGTAAAAGCCGCCACTCCCTGTGGTAGCACTGCTTTGAATACCTTAAAAACTCACCTTACTTAAAGGCGCGAATTGATGATATCCATCGCTTTTTCAAAGACTTGGTCAATATCCAAATCAGTTGAGTCTATAATTACCGCATCTTGTGCCGGTACCAATGGAGCGACTGAACGTTGTGTATCTCGCTCATCTCTCGCCTTGATATCGGTTAAAAGGCGCGCAATATTAACATCCATACCTTTAGCTTTCAACTGGCTATAGCGACGTTCGGCACGGGCTTCAGCGCTAGCAGTAAGAAATAACTTCACCTGCGCGTCTGGAAAAACGACCGTACCCATGTCTCGACCATCGGCAACAAGGCCGGGATCTTGTTGAAAAGCTCGCTGGCGTCGAAGCAATGCTTCGCGAACGCGAGGTAACGCAGCAACCTTCGATGCAACACTACCTACATCTTCAGTACGAATGTCGTCAGTAACGTCTTCGCCTTCCAAAATAACGCGTGTGGTGTCTTTATCTGTCTCAAAACTTACGTCGAGACCGGTTGCTAACGGAACAACACATTCTTCATCGTCGCACGGCAAGTCGTGGTGAAGCGCAGCAACAGCAAGTACACGATAAATCGCGCCGCTATCTAAAAAGTGCCAACCAAGCTTCTTTGCGAGTAAGCTACTTAACGTTCCCTTACCTGCACCGCTGGGACCGTCAACCGTGACTACGGGTGTAGAATGCATACCTGCTCCAGAATTTATAAAATACGTAAAAATCGCGCGCAATTATACGCGTTAAGTAGAGATAAGCAATGCCATCGAACGTTGATGGCATTGTACATAAGGCTAAATTTCGTTTTAAAAATAATACGCTATAAACGAAATGGGGTCTTTTTGCAGACTAAGAATAGAGTGTGGCAAACCGCGTGAAGTAGTCAGGGAAGGTTTTGCGGGTACAACCTGGGTCGTTAATGGTTACCGGCGTATCACTGAGCGCCACTAACGAAAAGCACATAGCAATGCGGTGATCGTTATAGGTATCAATGGCAGCATGCTTTAACGAATCCGTTGGCCATACTTTAATATAGTCATGCCCTTCTTCTACTTCTGCACCCAACTTTCTAAGTTCAGTGGCCATGGCGTTTAAACGGTCAGTTTCCTTTACTCGCCAGTTATAGATGTTAGTAATACTGGTTGGCCCTTCGGCAAACAGCGCAGTAGTAGCAATAGTCATGGCCGCATCAGGAATATGGTTCATATCCATGTCTACACCCTTAAGTGGCGCCCCTGTTACTTCCACATATTCATCATGCCACGCGATTTTTGCGCCCATCGCTTCAAGCACATCTGCAAAGCGAATATCACCTTGGATGCTATTTTGGCCAATTCCGGTTACGCGTACCGTTCCACCTTTAATGGCGCCGGCTGCAAGGAAGTAAGAAGCCGATGAAGCATCACCTTCCACCATAAATTTACTCGGCGAACGATATGATTGTCCTGCCGTTATGGTGAATGTTTGATAGTTATCGTTATTTACTTCAACACCAAACTTCGCCATGGTATCTAAGGTAATATCGATGTAAGGTTTTGACACTAATTCGCCTTTAATGCGAATGGTAACGTCACCTGTAAACAATGGTGCAGACATTAAAAGTGCAGTCAAAAACTGACTAGATACACTACCGTCTACTTCCATTTCACCGCCGGACAAAGTCTTACCCTTAATTTGTAGCGGTGGAAAACCATCGTTTTTAAGGTATTCAATTTCTGCATTGCCTTCTCGTAATGCATCAACCAAATCGCCTATAGGGCGCTCTTCCATGCGCGGCTCACCGGTAAGGACTACTTGTACATTGCTGGCTGCTAATGCTGCGCATAGTGGGCGCATTGCTGTGCCCGCGTTACCTAAGAAAAGCTCTAATGGCTCAGCAACTGAAAATGCCCCGCCATTACCCACCACTTTACAGCGGGTTTTGTCTTCACTAAGTGAATACGTTACGCCAAGCTTGGTTAGCGCATTTAACATATGCTCAATATCTTCACTATCAAGCAAGTTTGTTAGTTCGGTTTCACCTTCAGCTAATGCAGCAAGCAATAACGCTCGGTTCGACAGGCTTTTAGACCCAGGAACGTTTACTATCCCCGATACTTTGCTAATAGGTTCTAATGTTAACTGTTCCATGACTACCCGTTTACTCGTTCAAATTCACGCATAAATTCTACTAACGCCATTACCCCTTCAACAGGCATAGCGTTATAAATGCTGGCACGCATTCCACCTACAGAGCGGTGGCCTTTTAATGCCATTAAGCCTGCGTCTTGTGCTTGGCTTAAAAATAGCGCGTCTAATTCGGGGTTAACCAACTGAAACGGCACGTTCATTTTAGAACGGTTGTCTGGGTGTACTTGGCTAGCATAAAAATCTGAGCTGTCGATAGCAGAATACAACAGTGACGCTTTTTCGCTGTTGCGTTTTGCCATAGCATCAACGCCGCCCATTTCTTTAAGCCATTCAAACACTAACCCCGCCAAATACCACGAGAACGTAGGTGGCGTGTTGTACATCGAATCAGCTTTCGCTGCTAATGCGTAGTCGAAAATTGACGGTGTTTCTTTGCGAGCTTTACCCACCAAGTCTTCACGAACAATCACGACCGATAAACCGCTTGGGCCAATATTTTTCTGCGCACCGGCGTAAATAAGACCGTGTTTAGCAACATCAATAGGCTGAGACAATATGGTAGACGACATATCAGAAACCAGCGGCACATCGCCAGACTCTGGTAACCAATCGTACGCGATACCGTCAACGGTTTCGTTTGGACAGAAATGATAATACGCTGCTGATTGGTCTACATTGGCAAGCGATGGTTGAGGCATGTAATGCAACCCATCTTTTTTAGTAAGCTCACCAACGACCACAGCGTTGTTGTATTTCGCGGCTTCGCTTACTGCACCATCAGACCAAGATCCACTCACTAAGTGAAGACTGGTGTCTGACGCAGACGATAAATTAAGGGGAACCGCTGCAAATTGACCACGTCCACCGCCATGGGTGAAAAGAACATGGTAATTTTTAGGGACCGAGAGTAAGTCGCGCAAATCTTGTTCAGCTTTGGCTGCTATCTCGATGAAATCTTTTCCACGGTGGCTGACTTCCATTACCGAGCAACCTGAGTCGCGCCAGTTAGTAAATTCAGCTTGTGCTTTTTGCATTACGGCTTCAGGCAACTTTGCCGGGCCAGCGCTAAAATTGAAAACCTCTTTCATTGCGTTTTTCAACACCTATAAAATAACAAGCGGCCTAAGCCGCTTGTAATAAAGAACACCGATAACTGCCCGCTTTTAAATTAAGCGGGCAATACCCTACTCTTCTGTCGTTGAGCTGTCGCCGTCTTGTGCAGCGTTTTCTTCTTGCTCAATAGGTTCTTCTATAGCGATTGGATTGCCATCTTCATCTAGCTCTAGCAATTCTTCAACTACTTCTTCTATACGTTGTAAGCCAACAACATGCTCGTTCTCAACAGTACGGATTAAGCGAACACCTTGGGTATTCCTTCCTACTACTGACACTTCGCCAACGCGGGTACGTACTAGGGTACCTTGGTCAGAAATAAGCATAATTTCATTGGATTCATCAACTTGAACCGCGCCAACCACTTTACCATTACGCTCAGAAACCTTAATGGATACTACACCTTGTGTAGCACGGCTCTTCGCTGGGTAATCTTCAAGTGGCGTACGTTTACCAAAACCGTTCTCTGTGGCAGTCAGGATAGGACCATCACCACGAGGTACAATTAGGGAAACAACGCGTTGGTCGTCTTGTAATCTGATACCACGAACACCAGTAGCAGTTCGGCCCATTGGACGTAGTGCTAATAGTTCTTCGCCAGTTTCAGGATCTAACTTAACGTTACCTGTTTCGCTATCACGAAGTTTTTCGTTAAAGCGAACCACTTTACCTGCGTCTGAGAACAACATAATGTCGTCGTCACCATGGGTAATGTCAACACCAATAAGTTCGTCACCTTCGTTCAAGTTAACGGCAATAATACCGCTTGAACGTGGACGTGAATAAAGGCTTAAATCTGTTTTCTTCACGGTACCGTTAGCCGTAGCCATTAATACAAACTTACCTTCTTCAAATTCTTTGATAGGTAAGATTGCAGTAATACGCTCGTTATCTTCTAAAGGAAGAATGTTCACAATTGGACGACCACGGGCATTACGGCTCGCAAACGGCAATTGATAAACTTTCAGCCAGTACAAACGGCCTCGGGTTGAGAAACAAAGAATGTGGTCATGGGTATTGGCCACTAATAGTTTCTCAATGAAGTCTTCATTTTTCATCTTAGTTGCCGATTTACCACGGCCACCACGACGCTGCGCTTCATAATCGTTTAGTTTTTGATACTTCACATAGCCTTCACGAGACAAGGTAACAACAACGTCTTCTTGTTCAATCAGGTCTTCAATATCAATATCGTGACTAGCAGCAGTAATTTCAGTACGGCGCTCATCACCAAATTCGTCACGAATTTTCTCAAGCTCTTCTTCAATCACTTCCATTAATCGCTCTGGGCTATTAAGGATGTGAAGTAGTTCAGCAATAACGTCTAGAAGCTGTTTATATTCTTCAAGAATTTTTTCGTGCTCAAGACCAGTAAGTCTATGCAGACGAAGGTCTAGAATAGCTTGTGCTTGTTGTTCAGTAAGGAAGTATTGTCCATCACGAATACCAAACTCAGGCATTAACCAATCTGGACGTGCAGCATCATCACCGGCACGTTCAAGCATTTGCGATACATCGCCTAAATCCCAACCTTGCGCAACTAATGCTTTTTTCGCATCAGCAGGGCCAGGAGAGGCTTTAATTAGCTCAATGATTGGGTCGATGTTGGCTAGCGCAATGGCTAAACCTTCAAGGATGTGTGCACGGTCGCGGGCTTTACGTAGTTCAAATACGGTTCTACGCGTAACCACTTCACGGCGATGCAGAATAAAGGCTTCTAAGGTATCTTTTAAGTTAAAGACTTTAGGTTGACCGTTATCCAACGCTACCATGTTGATACCAAATACCGTTTGTAACTGGGTATTGGCATATAAATGGTTAAGTAGTACTTCCGCAGATTCGTTTCGTTTTACTTCAACAACAATACGCATTCCGTCTTTATCAGACTCGTCACGTAGTGCAGAAATACCCTCGATACGTTTTTCTTTAACAAGCTCAGCAATTTTTTCAATTAAGCGAGCTTTGTTAACCTGGTACGGAATTTCGTTGATGATAATGGTTTCTTTACCGTTATCTTCCGTTTCAATTTCCGCTTTGGCGCGCATGTATATTTTGCCGCGACCAGTACGGTAAGCGTCATCAATACCTTTACGACCACTAATTATAGCGGCAGTTGGGAAATCAGGACCAGGGATATGAAGCATTAAGTCATCAATCGTAATTGATGGGTCTTTAATAAGGGCAATACAGCCGTTAATAACTTCAGTTAAGTTATGTGGCGGAATGTTAGTTGCCATACCTACCGCGATACCAGAAGAACCGTTTACCAGTAAGTTAGGAACCTTAGTAGGTAACACTTCTGGAATGTGTTCAGTACCATCGTAGTTAGGTACGAAGTCGACGGTTTCTTTGTCGAGGTCGGCAAGAAGTTCGTGGGCAATTTTTGCCATACGTATTTCGGTATAACGCATTGCAGCGGCTGAATCGCCATCTACCGAACCAAAGTTACCTTGGCCGTCTACCAACATGTAGCGAAGCGAGAATGGCTGGGCCATACGTACAATAGTATCGTATACCGCTGAATCACCATGTGGGTGATACTTACCAATTACATCACCTACCACACGGGCAGATTTCTTGTATGGCTTATTGAAGTCGTTTTTCAGTTCGTTCATTGCGAACAGCACACGGCGGTGTACAGGCTTCAAACCATCTCTTACGTCAGGCAATGCTCGCCCGACAATAACGCTCATCGCGTAATCGAGATAGGAGTTCTTTAACTCTTCCTCAATATTAACGGGGAGGATTTCGTTAGCGTTATCAGACATAAACTGCTTAATCCCTTTATTTCGGTTTGTTCTGCATTATCAATCTAGCTCAATCTACACAATATAGAGAAGCAAACGATAGATTTGCATTGTTATTATGGGGTCATAATCTTGCTCCGAGTGTAACACTTGATGACACATTTATGTAGCGCTTAATTGCCCTTCCTTACGTACTCGTCAACAAGCGATTACTTTTCGTTCAAGCAGACACGCTAAACCGCATTCGAGTTCCAAAAACGATGCCTTAATGCTGGTTTTGCGTTATGTTATTGCTCTTATATAGGCAGTGTTTAATTAATCACAGATAGCTTCTATCTGTCGAGCGGCATCAGTCATGCAGGTTCTTTTGCAAAACAGGTTCTCTATATTAGTGCAAAATAATAAGCAGGCGCAGAAAGGAAAAAACATAAATGACAAACGTTGATGAGCAGGAAATTGATAAGTTTTCAGAGTTAGCCTCACGGTGGTGGGATCCTGAAGGTGAGTTCAAACCCCTACATTTAATTAACCCACTTCGTTTAGATTTTATTAACCAACACAGTAACGGCTTGTTTAACAAAAAAGTCGTGGATATTGGTTGTGGTGGCGGCATATTGGCAGAGTCTATGGCGAAAGCCGGTGCTGAAGTGGTGGGCCTCGATATGGCAAGTGCCTCATTAGAAATTGCCAAGCTTCACGGTTTAGAGTCGGGTATTAACGTTGAATACCATTGCGTGACCGCTGAATCATTCGCAGACAGTCATGCTGGCCAGTTTGATGTTGTTACCTGTATGGAAATGCTAGAGCATGTACCAGACCCCGCTTCAGTCGTGCAGGCTTGCGCTAAATTGGTTAAGCCTGGCGGGCATGTTTTCTTCTCTACCTTAAATAGAAATATAAAGTCTTATTTAATGGGGATCGTTGGCGCTGAGTATTTATTAAAGCTTGTGCCAAAAGGCACTCACGATCATTCTCGATTCATTAAACCTTCTGAACTCATGCAGATGACAGATGAGGCTGGTTTGTTACCACGAGATATGACTGGCTTACATATGGACCCCGTTTCCCAAGGTTTTTATCTGTCTGACCGTAATGTGGATGTTAACTACCTACTATATACGGTGTCGCAAGATTAATTAGCACTACATATTGGGGCTTGTTGATAATTTCAACACCACATATCGTGTTTGGGTGTTAAGTACGATAATAAGTTAAATTATTTTAAGCCTCGATCATTTTTTCGAATAGTACTTGCAATCAGTATATTTAAGGCTTGTAGAAAGCTAAAAAGTTAGTCACTACTAACCTAAAATCCGTGCCAGTTTAAGTGGTCGTTTAAGCACCAGATATTGGGTTGCATTGTGACGCAAACCTCACTATCTTGTGTTTAATCCAACGCGGGATCCCAAAGCGAGTTTTTGGGAAATATTGAGATCGATAACGATCCTTTCACTGCGTTTTTTTCGGATGATCAGACAAAACATACTATTAATGAAAAGAATTCAGCGGCTCCTCTCAAACTTATGCGCTAATAAGTTTAGGGTTGGTCGTGGTTAGTTGTGTAAATCGCGCAAATGGTCTTACGCAGATGTATTACTTCGCAGCGAAACAACTAACCAAAAAGAATACACATTATAACAGGGTGATATACCCACGCCTCGCGCGCTAACAGACAACGGCCAGAGTAACATGAATAATAGTTTATCCGTCACCAAGCGAAATGGTGAACAAGAATCCATCGACCTAGAAAAAATTCATAAGGTGGTGACATGGGCTGCAAAGGGACTTGAAAACGTCTCGGTTTCACAAGTTGAAATTAAAGCTCAAATTCAGTTTTTCGACGGTATTAATACCAGCGAAATCCATGAAACCCTTATTAAATCAGCGGCAGACTTAATTTCTACCGACGCACCTGATTACCAATACTTGGCAGCTCGCCTTGCTATTTTCCACCTTCGTAAGAAAGCCTACGGTCAGTTCGAGCCCCCTGCACTCTTTACCCATGTAACTAACATGGTAGAGATGGGCAAATACGATAAGCATTTAATTGAAGATTATACTGCTGAAGAATTTGCCGAGATGGATACCTATATCGATCATTGGCGCGACATGAACTTCAGCTACGCCGCCGTTAAGCAGCTTGAAGGTAAATACCTGGTTCAAAACCGTGTAACCGGTGAAATTTACGAAAGTGCACAGTTCCTATATATCTTGGTAGCAGCGTGTCTGTTCGCTAACTACCCGAAAGATACTCGTATGAGCTATATTCGTCGTTTCTACGATGCAGCTTCTACGTTTAAATTATCACTACCTACGCCAATTATGTCTGGCGTACGTACCCCTACTCGTCAATTTAGCTCGTGCGTATTAATTGAAACGGGCGACAGCCTTGATTCAATCAATGCCACGGCTAGTGCTATCGTTAAATACGTAAGCCAGCGAGCTGGTATCGGTGTGAATGCTGGCCGTATTCGCGCATTAGGCAGCCCTATTCGCGGTGGTGAAGCTTTCCACACGGGTTGTATCCCTTTCTATAAATACTTCCAAACAGCGGTTAAAAGCTGTTCTCAGGGCGGTGTACGTGGTGGCGCGGCTACCTTGTTCTACCCGCTATGGCATATGGAAGTTGAATCGCTATTAGTGCTTAAGAACAACCGTGGTGTAGAAGAAAACCGCGTTCGTCATCTAGACTACGGCGTACAGTTCAACAAACTCATGTATCAACGCATGATGAAAGATGACTATATTTCATTGTTTAGTCCATCTGATGTACCTGGCCTTTACGATGCGTTCTTTGCTGATCAAGCAAAATTCGAGCGTTTGTATGTTCAGTACGAAAACGACGACAACATTCGCAAAAAGCGCATTAAAGCCATGGAGCTTTTCAGCTTGTTCATGCAAGAGCGTGCAAGCACAGGTCGTATTTACCTTCAGAACGTTGACCACTGTAACACGCACAGTCCGTTCAACCCTGAAGTGGCTCCTGTACGTCAAAGTAACCTTTGTCTTGAGATTGCACTGCCTACTAAGCCGTTGCAGCACGTTAACGACGAAGAAGGTGAAATTGCCCTTTGTACGCTGTCTGCCTTCAACTTAGGTGCCATCAAGTCGTTAGACGAATTTGAAGAGTTATCAGACCTTGCAGTACGTGCGCTTGATAATCTACTCGATTACCAAGACTACCCAGTTCCAGCGGCATACAATGCCACTATGGGACGCAGAACCTTAGGTGTGGGTGTTATCAACTTCGCTTACTACTTAGCGAAAAATGGTGTGAAATATTCAGACCATAGCGCTAATGGTCTTGTTCACCGCACGTTTGAAGCAATGCAGTATTACCTACTAAAAGCATCGAACAATCTTGCGAAAGAAAAAGGCGCGTGTCCTAAGTTTAACGAAACCACTTATTCGCAAGGCATCATGCCTATCGATAGCTATAAAAAAGATCTTGATGGCGTATGTAACGAGCCACTTCATTACGATTGGGATGCCCTTCGTGAAGAAATTAAGACTCACGGTTTACGTAACTCTACCTTGTCTGCGTTGATGCCTTCTGAGACATCTTCTCAGATTTCAAACGCAACCAACGGTATTGAGCCGCCACGTGGCTTTATTAGTATTAAATCAAGTAAAGACGGCGTACTTAAGCAAGTAGTACCAGAGTACGAGCGCTTAAGAGATCAGTACGAACTATTGTGGGATATCCCTTCGAACGATGGTTACTTACAGCTAGTAGGTATTATGCAGAAGTTTATCGACCAAACTATCTCTGCTAACACCAACTACGATCCTAGCCGTTATGACGGTAACAAGGTTCCTATGAAGCTGTTACTGAAAGACCTATTAACGACGTACAAACTGGGTGTGAAGACCCTGTATTACCACAACACACGCGATGGTGCGACAGACGCTTCAGCATTAGATGTTAAAGCCAATGAGCCGTTACCTCGTCAAGAAGAAGTGGTTATAGAAGAAGACGATGATTGTGCAGGCGGTGCGTGCAAAATATAGCGCGCACACGCTTTTGCGAAATCGGTATCGCAGCAAGAACATAATAAATAAAACGCGTTTATCATTAAGTTTTTAGTTAGGCACTCATGAAATATACTACGTTTAATCAGCAAAGTACCAACCCATTGGTTGAACCTATGTTCTTCGGTAATCCGGTGAATGTAGCCCGTTACGACCAACAAAAGCATGCCATTTTCGAAAAGCTTATTGAAAAGCAAATTAGCTTTTTCTGGCGCCCTGAGGAAGTAGATGTATCTCGCGATCGTGTTGATTTTCAAAAATTAACCGACCCTGAAAAGCACATCTTTATTTCAAACTTGAAATACCAAACCCTATTAGACTCGGTACAAGGCCGCAGCCCTAATATTGCCTTTCTACCTATCATCTCATTGCCTGAGCTTGAGACGTGGGTTGAAACATGGTCTTTCTTTGAAACCATTCACTCTCGTTCTTACACGCACATTTTGCGCAACCTGTTTTCAGATCCTAGCGATATTTTTGAAGACATTGTGGTTAACGATGAAATTAAGCGCCGTGCCGCCGACATTTCGAAGTACTACGACGACCTTATTTTTGCCACTCAATTATGGCAAACCCAAGGGGAAGGTGTGCACACGGTTGATGGCGTGCCACATACCATCAACATGTATGAGCTTAAGAAGAAACTGTATTTGTGCATGAACTCAGTGAATGCCTTAGAAGCAATTCGTTTCTATGTGTCGTTTGCTTGTACGTTTGCCTTTGCGGAACGCAAGTTGATGGAAGGTAATTCAAAAATTATCCGCCTGATTGCCCGCGATGAAAACCTGCATTTGTCTTCTACCCAACATATTTTAAATTTGTGGGCACGAAGCAAAGACGATCCTGAAATGGCGCAAATTGCAGAAGATTGCAAAGAAGAAGCACGCGCTATTTTCATGAATGCGGTTGAACAAGAAAAAGAATGGGCTGATTACCTATTCAAAACCGGCTCTATGATTGGCCTTAACAAAGAAATCCTTTGTTCTTACGTTGAATACATTGCGAATCAACGTATGACGGCAATTGGCCTAGACGCGCCATTTGAAATCAGCAGTAACCCTCTGCCGTGGATGAACAACTACCTTAACTCTGACAACGTTCAGGTAGCACCACAAGAGTCTGAAATTAGTTCTTACTTGGTAGGTCAAATTGACTCTGCTGTTAGTGAAGACGATTTTGCTGATTTCGAGCTATAGCGCTGAAAATTAGCACCGAAAAAAATGAGCACAACTGATAAAGCACTCCGCATCGACGTTGTTGATGTGGGGTGTATTTCTTCCCCTCCTGATCTTACGCTTCTTACCGCCCTTGAAGCCGCTAACATCAATATTCACTACCATTGCCGTGAAGGCTTTTGCGGTGCGTGTAGAACTAAGCTGATTGAAGGCGAAGTAGAATACACTACCGATCCCCTCGCCTTTATTGATGATGATGAAATTCTTCCGTGTTGCTGCGTTGCCTTATGCCCGCTTAAAATTAAAGTACCGCTTTAATCTGTCTTTACGCTGTTATCTGTTCAGCTACCTTTTTGGCTCTGTAAGTTTTCGTAGTTACAAGGCTCCGTTAATAAACGGGTATTATTTTACGAAGTGCTTATTAGCAACTACTCGCTATTGGCTTTTCGCGAGTGTAAGTTCAAAACTAAAACAGGTGCCCTTCCCTAATTGACTCTCTACTCGTAAATCTGAATTAAGTAGCATCATTAACTTTTTACAAATGGCCAAGCCCAAACCCGCATGACTACAGGTGTCTTTTTCTGTGTTGCTGGCTTGATACCTAGCATCAAAGATATACGCAATTTCTTTATCGCTAATACCAATGCCAGTATCTCTAATGTCCACTCTTAGCTTGTCATTATGCAGCACCACAGCAAGATCTATGCTGCCATCTGCTGGGGTATGGCGAATGGCATTGGCAATAAGGTTCGTTAACACGCGCTCAAGTTTACCAATGTCGGCAAACACGTAATATTCGAAGTGGTCGGGAATAACTTTAATGGCGATATTTTTCTGTTTGGCATCAAGTTCAAACTTTGCCGCTACGTCATGCAGCAATTCACCTAATGGAAAAGACTCTTGATGCAAAGTAACCTGGCCGCCTTCTAAATACGCTAGTTCAAATATTTGGTCGATAAGGTGCTTTAAGTTTTTCGCGTTTTTTAACGACACATCTACAAAATGCCTTCTATCTTCTTTGGATAACGTCTCCTCATTTAGCGCCAGCGTTTCAATGTAGCCTTGAAGGCTAGCCAAAGGAGTGCGAAGGTCGTGAGATAAGTCGGCTAACAATACTCTACGCTGGCTATCAATTTTATTAAGCTGGTCGAACTGATTGTCTATATGCGTAAGCATATCGGTAAACGCACAGCCTAGGCGGTCAACCTCGTTCGCGCTGTGTCTGTTCCATACAGACAAGTTAGGGGGTAACTTTTCGCGATGAAAATCCGCTTCTCGCACGCTGTCCATATCATCACTTAAGCGCCTTAACGGTGTGGTGAAGTACTTGAACAACACAAGAAGCGCCAACAATAATAAGAACAAACCTACAAACATGAACAACGCCACTTCACGCATGCTTTGGCTGTTCTTTAAATTTGCGATAATGGAATCATAACGCTCACCACCAATAATTACATACAAATAGCCTTGCAGCTGTTCATTATTATAAACCGGTGCGGCCGAAAATATTTTTTGCAGGCCAATATTTCTAGGATCATCGCCTTCAATAGGAAAACCGCGATCGGTATTAATCAGTTGCTTTATCGGCGCGATATCCACCGACGTGGCTTTCACTTTTCCAGGTTCAGCTGAATAGGTAAGTATGGTGCCCTTAGGGTCTAAATAATAAAACTCGAAGCTAGGCCCTAGTATCATTAGCGTATGGAAAAGATTTCCAAGAGCTTCGTAATCGTACACCCCTTCTTTTAGCAGTGGATTATCGCTAACCAAGTGTTCCGCCAACCCGATATGCAGTTTTTGTTCAGCTTCTTGTTGGGTACGTTTTTGCAATAGATTTGTGGAGTAAAAACAGGCAATCATCACCACCATAAATACGCCAACCAAGCACACAGCGAGGCGAGGATAAAAGCCAAATTTCATGGGTTTAAACTCCTTGAGGATTAAATTTATACCCTACACCCCAAACGGTTTGTACGATTTGTGGTGCGGTGGCATCGTTTTCTAATTTTGAACGCAATCGATTGATGTGCGAGTTCACCGTGTGCTCGTAACCACTATGGTGATAACCCCACACCGACTCTAATAATTGGCTGCGACTGAACACTTGCCCTGGGTGGCTAGCCAAATGATGAAGCAGCTCAAATTCAGTTGCCGTCAATACCAGCTCGTCGTCAGATAAAAACACCTGATGATTGCGTTGGTCGATAACAAGTCGGCCTATTTTTAAAGGTGTATCTGCTTGTTGTTGTGTGGTTTGGGTTTGTTGCACCACATGATATTTACGAAGCTGGGAACGCACCCTTGCTTGCAGTTCTCTTACGCTGAAAGGTTTTGTCATGTAATCATCAGCGCCAAGCTCTAACCCTAATACTCTGTCGGTTTCAGAGGTTTTCGAGGTAAGCATAATAATGCTCTGCATAGGTAAGGCATCGCGTACCTTTCGGCATATATCCAAACCACTCATGGTGGGCAACATTACATCCAATATTACAATGGCGTACTCGTCAGACAACGCACATTCCAGTGCTACTTTTCCATCAGTTTGATGCTCTATTTCAACACCCAGTTCTAACAGATTAACCCGCATCAAATTGGCGATATCTTGGTCGTCTTCAACAATTAATATTTTGTCGGTCATTTTTAGGAAAGCCACAGTTCAAAAACTAATAGAACGATGGAAAAGCGTTAATCTTTCACAAGATTAACGCTTTTTATTTACTTGCCCGTTAAATTAGCCTTTCGTCTAATAACTAAGGGCATAATTACTCATTACTCTTTTCGCGTAATTTGAATACGAATAACCGGGTTATCGAACTTATGTTCAACCGTTAGCGCAGAGCTTGAAAGGCCATCGTCAGCGCTAACCACACCTGGGTGCATTGAGATGAACCCTGTGTCGTCACGACTAGGGCTAAAGCCTTCTCCGTTCGCGGCAGGCCCTGGTACCGTTGCTGCACTTTCAGTGTTTGCTTCTGTACCAGCGTCATAAGCTGGACGCGTAGTGGTATAAGTAGCACCAACTTCAAGGTTTGCTAGGCTCCAACTATTAATACCGGTAAAGGCATCGTTGGTATTGCCCAACATTGCGGCAATCGTTAGGTTAGCGTCGGTGATATCGTTAATCGATACACTGATAGTTTGTGAATCGCCCGGGGTAATTGGGCCAACACCGCCAGCACTTGCATCACCTAGCATTAAAAAGTCGGCAGAATCACCTTGTTCAGCAATACGCTCTAACTCAACTGATGCGACTGCACCTACTTCCCACAACGTACCTTCGCTATGCAGCACTACCGCAGGCGGTGATACTGGCTGACCATTGGTTAAATTGGTTACGGTGACATCGTAAGATACCGGTACGGGATCTGGAATTTCAGCTGGCACTTCTACTTCGACTATCACTTCACGGGTATCGTCATCGCCACACGCCGCTAGCAAAAAGGGTAAAGTAAGTACCAATGCTTTTTTATAATGTTTGGCTAAATATTGCATAACAGCCTCCTTATCGTACGGTTACTGTTACTTTAGCTACTGGGTTCAACCAACGATGAACGGCATTATCTACGTCACTTGCACCTTCCGTTAACGAGTCGTCACCAATGTTACCGCGGTGAATATGTACGGTAGCGTTAGTATCTGCGCCCGCAACACCGGTTCCACCTGTGCCTAACATAGGGTCTAGTGGTGGTGGTACTGGCATACCCGCCATACCTAGTTCACCGCTTCCACGAAGTTCGTCATTCGCTTCGGTTCCCGCATCATACGCATTAACATAAACCGTGTACGTGCCAGCTTCCGTTGGAATTGCCCAGTTATCTAATCCAATGAAGCCATCGTTAGAAGGCAAAATCATAGCAACCACAGACAACACAACATTGTCATCTGCTGTCATTAAGTCAGCTGAGGTAGACATAGTAGGCGCTAAAAGCCCGCCTGCTGGGTTAGCAATAACGTCTGCACCAATAGCTGTACCAATGGTAGCAATACCATCTAAGCTACCACCTTCGGCCATCATTTGAAGTTCAGTGCTAGCAGCTTCGCCCACTTCAAACAAACTTGCATCGGCAGTGTGCGCTACAGCAGCAATAGGTGTGAAGTACAACCCATGAGTTAAGTTTTGTATTTCTACTGTTATATCAGCAGCGAAACTTTGTTGGCTTGCAAACGCAAGCAATGCCGCTGCAGAAATTTTATTAAATCGCTTCATGATGTTTCCTTAGTAATAAATAGGTTTGTGTTAACGCCCTATCAATACTGAAAGAAAGATGTCACGAAAGTATCCAGAAAATGGGACAAAAATGTTCTGATGACATAACAGGTTTGTAAAAAGTGGTACGTATAGGTTGCAGACTTTTGATGAAAATAGAATATGAAGTGTATGGGCTAGCGGTATTTTTTAACTTGCCATCCTGTTAACAATATCTAAAATGCATCTTTACTAATATTTATAAAACGGTTAAAAAACCGTAAATCAGAAAAGGAAGTCTACGTGAAGTACGCACCCATTAATTATAAAACACCCCTATTGTCGTTATTAACCGTTTCGCTTATCAGTGCCTGTGGTGGCGGAGGTGGTGGTGCAGACCCCGTTACCCCTCCGGTTCAAGTTACGCCCCCTGTTACTCTTGCTGACTATGCAGGTGAAGCAAGTGGTATCAGCTTGTCTTCAGTAGATAGCTTGTTGCAAATTAGCTTTTTAGCTCATAACACGTTGTTTACCACTGCGCACATTAGCGCCAACAGAGAAGGGAGTTGTTTTAACGGAGGAGTTTACGAACAAACGCTCACCGATAACGATGATAACTCTGTGATTTCGGCCGGTGACCAAGTAACGGTAACCTACAGAGAATGTTACTCTGACAATTTAAATAGTGTTGCCAACGGCACTGTTCGTTATGACGTAACAGCATTGAAAGAACAATCGGATTACGACATTACTATTGATGCCAGTTCATTAACGGTAGATGAAAGCATAAACCTGGTAGGTTCGCTAAGTGTGAACTATCAGCGTGAAGACACTCAGTCTGTTATGACCGTAACGACATCTACTGAAATTGATGTTGACATAAACGGTGACACAATCATTACGCTTAGTAATATGGAAATTGTGAAGCGCGAAGACTTTGCAGAAGCGCAATATAGCGTGAGTGTAGATGGTGATATTAGGGATGAAGCCTTAAACGGGACATACTCACTGAGTCAAGTTACCCCGTTTTCTGGTTATTTTGACGAGTTCCCTAATGAAGGTGAAATAACTATATCAACAAGCGGTACTGAAAGTATAACAGTGACGGCCAACTTTGTTGAAGACTCAGCGTTATACGATGTTCAATACAAAGACGACTCTTTTTCGTTGTCTTGGGACAGTACAATTGATGGCGCGATAACCGGGTTAAATGGTCAACGTAGCTCATATATATACGAGTTTCGTTCAGATAACTTTGATCTAGTATCAATTCTAAACACAAGTACGCTAACAAATTATGGTCTTAATGACAGCTACCAGTTGGTATTTTCAAGACCTGTCGAGTCATTTGTAGCGTCTTATGGTGAAATGGCTTTTCAAGCTGAAGACTGGCCCTTCGATAAGGTACTGGCTAGCGTTGAGATTAATGGCGCTCTCGTTACCATTACCCCAGAAGAAAGCCTGATGGCCGATACGTATTACGATGTATCGAGCTTTATAGTTACAAGCTTTAACCAACATAACTATGATATGTACGTTCCGTCTGTGCGAACCCGTGACGACATTATTCCGATGGTAACCTGGCAAACTAATCTCTATAGATTTAATGACACACCTACATTAAGCGCAGAGGAAACAGGCAATAATACCAACGGTGAACTTACCTATCAGTGGCAAGAATTGAGTGATTCAGGTGTTGTATTTGAAACACCAAACGCGGCTAGCACAACATTTACAGTACCAGAAACTGCTGACAGCGAGCTTGCTATCGAAGTTGTAATTACCTCGGAATACGGATATAGCGTAAATGAAAAAGTGTTATTAACGTACGTTGCTCCGCTTCGTTCGATCCTAAGCTTCGATAGCCCAGTGGGTGATTTTGTTGGTGGCGGCGAACAGCGCTTGTTCACTGAAAATGAGGGGGTATTCACCTTTACCAACCATGAAGAAGCACCTCATTACTTATCGGTAGACTATCAAACCGACGATTGGTGGACGTTAGATCTTGCCTCTCCCACTGATGAAGTATTAGGTGTTGGGGTATATGAAGGTGCAACCAGATGGCCATTTCAATCCCCTACGGGCCCAGGCTTAGATTTCTCGGGCGCGGGCAGAGGTTGCAACGAATTAAGTGGAAGATTTGAGATACTGGAACTAAGTTATGATGAGAATGGCAATGTAGAAAGCCTAGCCGTGAACTTTGAGCAAAACTGTGAAAAAACGATGCCTACTCTAAAAGGGCTAGTTCGTCATAACAGTAGCGTGCCGTTGAATTAATAAACGTTAGATACGCTAAAATTAAGCTATATAAGCCCCTTTCATTAGGGGCTTTTTTTTGCCTGAAGAAAGGATAAAGGGTAAAACTAGATAGATACAATATTAAGTATTGAAAGGAATGAAAATCACCAACAGTGTTTGCGCGGTGCATAGCACTGGAACTAAATAACGAACTAAATAAGATAGGCACAGAATGTATACCTTCGTACACAAAGGTGCCTGTCTTGTTTAGTCGAGAGCATGTAACGCCGCATTTAGAATAAATTGGCCATTTTATCAACATGACGAGTAAACGGCTTTGACAGGAAAACGTCAGTTTCGCTAACCCCGTACCCAATATTTACAAAATACTGCCGATACCACTGACCACTATAATAAGTAAAACGACCATTTATATGAAAGCTAGCCGTTTCACCTTTAGATAGGTTAATAAGATTACGGCGAACACCGCCCCTATTTGGCGCACCATGTTCGTGGTAACTATAGCGAAAGAATACATTTAACCTATTATCGGACTCTGTAAACTCAAACGACCAGTATTTCTTTGGGTTTGAAATAGCTAAAGTTTCACTTTCCAGCTTAAAACTATTATCTTCGGTTGCTTTGACCTCATGAACAAAAATGGCTGCATCATTTTCAATATGAGGTAACTCTAGCCCCCTTGGGACAGAGTTTCTTAGTTTTGAGTTTGGCATCCCTCGTGAGGCTTTAGTCCAATGTGTTTCTATTTTTTGTACGATAATCATGACTTAACGTGTAACGCTCCAATAAGACGCTGATAATGCTTGACTAAAATTGTTTAGCGAAGCGAAACTGAGCCAAGCTTTAGCGGTCATACATGATTGACTTGTTAGCATTACTCTTTAATGTACCAACCTTTAGTTTTAAGACATAAAGCATTACCGCTAAAAAATGATAATAACTGGACGCTTGCAACGGTTACATCTTCTTTATGTGAATTTTTATCTAATGTTGTGCCAGTAACACTTTCTCTAGCTTGTAACGCACAATCACTCGCTTCTTTGCGAAACAGTTCATTATTGGCACTCATCTCACCGTATTGGTCATGTACAACAATGGGTGCCGATGTAGAACATGAACATATCGTAAGTAAGATAAGGGGCAAAGAAAAAACGCTAATTTTTGAAGCCATAACCTTTCATCTAATCCTTGTAATGCTAACACTTCACATATGGGGCGCAGGCTTGCTGGCTATATTTGCGCGAAACGAATGAACATAATGTGATTGTTAGGGGCCAATTGACTCATTTAATTTAGAGAGCTCCTGTTGAGCATAACTAAAAGGCATTTCTTTTATAAACCAAGTCCCACCTGGTGTATATCTTGTAATTTCGTTATATTTTGGTACGTCACTGGAGTTTGCGATAGAGATTTTAAACAAACGCTGATCATTACGTGAAATATTAACATCAAATTCTAAAAGTGTGTGTGTAGGGAAGGCATCTGGTTTTATCTTAACCCGGTAATCACCGGCCTTTGCGTAAAATCCCAAAAATCCTGTTGTTCCAAGACATCCTTTTTCAACATCGTTTAATAAAACTTTTAAGCATACTGTACCGCCGTCATTTTCTAATGGCCGGTAAAAGTAGATCTGCGCCTTATCTTGATTGGTTGGCATTACACCGGAGAATAGAGGCCCATTGGCAGCTGGGTTCATGCACCCCGCCAATCCAAATAAAAATACGAAAGTATATAGTAGCCTCATAAATGTCCTATGTACTATGCTAAAGCCCCTAAAGCAGAGAGCGCCGTTTTTTGGCGACCGCTGCCTTTGAACGTTAAATTTTATCGGCACTGAGCATACCGAGCATATCTTTTTTATACTGATCATAATCACGCCACTGAAGCAGACCAGTAATATTTGACGCATAATTATCTAGCGTTGGATTACTCGTATCAAAGCACGGATCTTTATAGGGTTCCCTTACAAGTTTTGAAGGACCTATAGTGGCTATTATGTCAAAAATAGACTGCGAAGGATCACGAAGCTTGCCATCATCTAGATGGTTAGATTGGTTTCTTCCAGCATAGATAACTAAACCAATAGGCAGTCCATTTACAATTCGACCAATACAATATTTTCTAGCAAATTCTATCTTAACTATACCCTTGCAAGAATCTGGAATAACTTTATTTCTTGAGTATTTTTTTATCCCCATGGCAGCAATTTGTAGAATAGCTCCACACAACGTGGATTGAGCAATTATCTCGTTAATGTATCTATTTTGCGAATCAAGCTTAGCCTGTATTTGCTCTTCATTTTCCTCAGCCCATACTATCAACTTCGCCTGAAAATCATCTTCATCAGTATAATCTCCAGAAAACACAGGTTTTTTAACTTCATAAAGGATAGAAAGATAATCTTCAATGCCTTCAAACAGTTTTTTCGTAGCACTTTCAGTACTTTTTAAATACTCTTCAATCGTATCCATGACAACTCAACGCCGCCATTAGCGGCTAAACAACTGTTGGCTAAAATTGCGAGGAACGAGCACAGCCAACTGTTATGTGTCCGCTACTTAATGGCCTTGTTATAAACCTGCTTGCATCAATATTTCGTTTATAGATGATTCTATGTTCTGACTTAAAACCTCAGAAACATGCTGTTTATCAGTGTCTGAAAGCTCATCCCAAGTCGCTGGTAATTCTTCAATGTTAATAGGCATCAATTTTTGTAGATAACAAGCACTACACCTTTTCTTACCGTGAATAAAAGGTGCAATATTCAATGCAACATAAGTATTTGCTTGCATCGCATTTCCAAAAGCCGACCGCTGATTAACCCCATAGCCATACGTGCCGGGAGTTGCATAAACATCGCGGGGAATGAGCTCAATGATCATGTCATACTTTTCCCGTTGAGCCTCGTCAATCACTTGGACTTGGAACCCTTTATTTTCTAGCCTGTTGATAACAGAATCAGTTAAAAGCGTAGAAAATATTGGTTCATTTACTTGAGCATACTCATTATTAAATATTGTGGTTCCGATAGTTACAAAGTTTGGTGTGTCTGGAAATTGATTGATGATGCCAACAGTTTTGACTGATTGCAGCTCAGTTGGCTTTAAAGTAGAAGCGCATCCACCTAAAAAGCTAAGGGTTAAAATGACTATTGTTAGTTGTACGAATTTTTGCACGATACGTCCTTTTAAGGTTTATAACGCTCGCATTTGCGGCTGGTTTGGAGCGCAGCGAAAAACCAGTCCGACAACATGCGCTTGTTATACGTTTTTCTTGCCAAAGTCCCAGTAATGTTTTTTAAAGTATTCATAGTCAACTTCGTGATATGCTGTTGAATTCACAACCGTATCTTGTTGCATCACAACTCTATCAGTAATTAATGAGTATGCACCAGCAAACCTTCCTACACCCTTCGACATTAACTTTGAAGTAACAGCGGCATCTTCAATTCTTTTAGAAAAGTCCGGGCCGCCTAATATAGACGCAACCGTCCAAATCAAACCAGAAACCCAAAAACCATATCCTATTCCTTTGGAAAGGCGGTCAATCTCAGATACCAAGGATCCAATATCACCTCTTATTTCAGATAAAGAGGACGCCAAGTCAGAGTCGGTAATAGAACTAATCGTTTTATCTAGTTTTGTTAAATTATCTCGGATTATTTTGTAGCTTTGAATACTCTGACCAACTTCGTTAAGGCTAATATCGACAGGTAGAATTTCAGAATATTTTGCCATCTGAATCCGAAATGCTTCGAAGAATTCTGAGACATCACCATTATTTTTAATAAGCTGATTTGATACACGCCTGCCTTCCAGCAACTGAATGGCTGGCAGGTACTCAGTCAACATGGGGTCATAAATTTGCTTGCCAGAATCTATTAAATCCATACATCTTGAACAAGAGGCCAAAAGCCGACTAAATGTACTTATCGCATCTTTATTGTCTGAAAACCTGCCCAATATTTCACTTTCAGGGGACTGATATATTTCAATTAGAGATTTTTTTCGTTCTTCCCAAGCCGGTAGTAACTCACTGCCTAGTAAATTTCGATAAGCTTCATCTTTTCTCAGATACCTTACTTTACTTTGGTTATACTCAATCCAATGCTGGAATGCATCAATAGTTAATTTAACTAGGTCTTTAGGTTCCAGCGTAGGATCGTTTCTGTCTTGAGCGCGCCTAAATAGAAGGTTTTTTATAACTTCTGATCTTTTGGTGTAATCCTCTTTGGCCAATCCGAGCTCTACATCTTTGACTATTTCTATTTCAGGAAAATCATCTCTTGAAGAAAATGAGTCAAGATGCATTGCTATCTGATTATGGTAGGAGGACTGAGCCCCTTCCTTTAAAACTTTGTTGTAATCAGATTCACAAATTTTTATTTTGTCATAGTAAATGGTCACCCCAGGACTAAGAAGCCACCATTTACTATGTTCCGGCGTTAAAAAGACTTCTCTCACTCGTTACTCCCTGTTGTATAGACACAATGACTCCCTGTGAAATGCTAGCCTCCGCATTTTCGTGGGTTAACTTTTCAGCCAGTGCCATAATTAGTTTGCTTAAGACTAAATCATTTGGAGGCTAGCATGAACAAACATAGCATAGTTTTTTTAGGATTAGATACTCACAAAGAATTTCACGAGGTTGCCTATTGTGAAGAGCAGCGCGGAGCGACGCCGGTTCATTATGGGCGTATTCCCTCGTCTAAGGTCAGTGTCAAAAAGCTTATTCGCCAGTTTGAATCTAAATATCCTGGCGTAACACTTCACGTTGTTTACGAAGCAGGGCCATGTGGCTACTGGATATATCGTTTCATTACCAGTCTTGGGCATTGTTGCTATGTCGTGGCACCGCCTCTTATTCCCAAAAAAGCCTGGTGAACGAATTAAGACTGACCGCCGTGATGCACTTAAATTAGTGAAGTTGCTAAAGTCGGAAAGTCTCACGCCCATGAATGTGCCCGAGCCTGAGGACGAAGCCGTTCGCGATTTATCCCGTGCTCGTGAAGCGGCAATGAAAGATTTAAAAGAAGCCAAGTATCAGCTTAAAGCACTGTTACTACGCAACAACATTCGTTATGAAGGTACGGCAAATTGGTCAAAAAACATCTGCGGTGGCTGACCGTGTACTAAACAAGACAGCCATAATTTGAAAAATACCAAAACTGTCCCTTAGTACACTTTCTTTAGTCTGAATAGCTATTCAAACTTGTAAACGAGTCAATCAGAGTCAGGCAGCCGCAATGCCAAAAGCCCGAAAGTCGCAAATTAGTTTATTGGATACGCCGTATTATCATTGTGTTTCCCGCTGTGTTCGTCGTGCCTTTTTGTGTGGCGAGGAAAACGGTAGAAGCTTTGAACATCGTCGCCAATGGGTGGAAGACCGTATTCATGTTTTGAGTGAGGTGTTTGCCATTGATGTATGTGCTTATGCGGTGATGAGTAATCATACGCATCTGGTGTTGCATGTAGCTAAAGAGAAGGCAGACGCACTGAGTACAGAAGACGTGATTCAACGTTGGCACAGGCTGTACAAAGGCACCCTACTCTCGCAGCGCTACGTATCACCAGATTTACGCAAAGAGTTACATGAAGCCCAAATTAAAACGGTGGAGTTAACGGCTGAGATATGGCGTAAACGGCTATTTGATATCAGCTGGTTTATGCGTGCACTGAATGAATATATTGCCAGGGCCGCCAATAAAGAGGATGACTGCACGGGGCATTTTTGGGAAGGGCGATTTAAATCGCAAGCGCTATTAGATGAGTCGGCGCTTGCCGCCTGCATGGCTTATGTTGATTTAAACCCGGTGCGGGCAAAAATAGCAAAGACCCCCGAAACATCTAACCATACCAGCATTAAATACCGTATTAACGCATTCAGGGTAGGCAAAAACCCCAAACGACTTATGCCTTTTGCGGGAAATCCAAAGCAAGAGATGCCGCAAGGTTTACCTTTTACCCTCCCCGACTACTTAAAGCTTGTAGATATAACCAGCCGATATATTCTTCCCAACAAGCGCGGCAAAGTTGAACATAGCCTGCCTACTATTCTAGAACGTCTGAATATTGAACACGAACAATGGCTAATCTTAACCACGCAGTTTGAAACCTACTTTAAGCTAGCTGCTGGCAAAGTGATTCACCTTGAGCAATACGCACAAAATCAACATCAGCAACGGGTTCAAGGGCGACAAAGTGCAATGCGGTTACTGGGATAGCGTTGTAACTAAATAGCGTACCTCGCAAAACTGATTGCATCTTTACGCTGGTGAAGGAATAAATACACTTAAGCGCCATCTACTCTTACGCACACTTCTGCTTTTTCTAACCATCAACTAAAAAGAAACGTTTACCTACACAATTAACGACGAATATAGCCTTCGTAAAAGCAGCTTTAACTTTCCAAATATGCCTGTCTTGTTTTGTCCAGTAAAAGCAGCTTTAGCTTTCTAAATATGCCTGTCTTGTTTTGTCCCAATAAAGACTCTTAACTTGCATTACCCCAAACAAACTCTACAGTTTCAAGAATTTTGAAACAACTAATTCGGGGGAATCGTCCGCCGAAGGCCGAAACAAATTTGATTGCTTTGTTATGCAGACATCGGTCATGCAGCCAATTTCCAAACTGCAACTCCAAGCATGGCAAGTAACACCACGCAACCAACCATGAAGAGCCGCAACCGCATTGGCACATAGTTGGACCCCACGTGGACCCAGGCATGCGCGTATCGACTCGCAACAAACATATAAGCCAGAACGACGGCCACAATACCGGTGGCATTTATACTGTAGAGAACAACGCATAAAACGTAGAAAAGGATCGGGACTTCAAACTGGTTGGCAATGTTGTTGGAAACCTTGACGACCTCTTCAGGCCATACCCGATTATCTAACGCCGCTTGCTGACGATTAACCTTGCCAGCTTTCACTACCTTGGCTTTTCTTGCTCCCAGAACGATAAAAAGTACTAGGGTAAGAAAAACCTGAGCCAACACAGGCCAAAAGATATGACTAGAATTCATTCGTAACTCCTTATGTAACCAGTTTATTATGCGTACATCACTGCAAATATGCTAGGGTAAATTGTCGCAATACTTAGGTAAAATTGGAACGAAGGGACAGAGCCAACGTGTGAATGTCCTATTGAGCTTACGAGCAATGTAATGTCATTATTGTATGCCCTTACCGCGCTGATATTGATATAACCCTGATAAAGCATTGTATAAGCCCGCAATCATTGTGAAATCGTGAGAAACATCGTCAAACGCGTTTAGCTTTAACTTTAAGTCGATGGAACGGTTTTTCGATAGTGTAGCTGCAAACGAGTTATACACTGATTTCATTTCACCGCTTTCACTTCCAATATTCATATAAAGGTAATTTTCACTGCCTCCGTTAGAGAGCACATAATTTTTAGCCGATTTAGCCGTCTCTCTTGCTCCCCACCAGACAGCAGGACTGAAGGCTAGATGAGACTGAAAAAGTTTTGGGCGTGAATGAAAGCTATGGATAACTAGCAGTCCAGCAACAGAGTGGCCAGCGATGGAATTAAATTCACTTGTGCGATATTTTTTGTTGATGCGCGGTATAAGCTCTTTTTCTAAGAAATCTAAAAATTGATCCCCGCCCCCTCCTTTTCCAACAGGGCCTCGTGGATCCATGTTTACGGTTGGTGCGAAATCATTCAACCGATCCTCTACATCGATACTTACAATAATATGCTCATAAGACCCCTTTGATAAATGGAGTCTTTGAAGCATGCCATTTAGCATATTCTGATTCGAGGTGCCGTCTAGTAAGTAAATAACAGGGTATTTTTTTGATGTCTCAGTTTCGTATGACTGGGGAACAATAACGCTTACTTTGTGAGTTTGGGCATTTACGGTAAAACAAAAGAAAATTGAAAGTAACAAGTAATAGGTTTTCAAATTTTAAACGCCTTTTTGAAGAACTAAAGTTTCCAGGCTTATAGACACAAAAACGCCCTGTCAAATGCCAGCCTCCACATTTTCGTAGTTCAGTTGAAAGCCACCGGAACGCCGGCCGGAACAATATTAGTTTGTTCAATGCTAAATCAACTTAGACGCTAGCATCAACAAACATAGCATGATTTTTGTGGGATTTGACACTCATAAAGAGATTCACCCGCTTGCCTATTGTGAAGGACAACGAGGGCGTTATGGTGGCACCAGCTTATTAAAGGGTAATCACCCACGAGCCTAGGCTGAACGATCACCGGCCTACGGCGGGGTGAGTATGATAGGCGTTGTTCATTTAATATGAGTAAGAACACAACTAATTATAGACTGAAAAAATACCAGGGAGACACTCGGTTTATACTGACATGGAGAGTCCTACCAACGAATGATATGGACTCCCCTCCATTAACGGCATCAATGTGCCATATTGAAAGTGCAAACTAATCAATAAAAAGGAGAGCCCATATGTCCTTAATTAAAGTCGTTGGCATCGATTTAGCCAAACTTGTTTTTAGTATTCACGGTGTGGATGAACATGGCAAGTGTAAATTAAGAAAAACTATAAAGAGAAACAATCTGTTAGCTGAAGTTGCACAGTTACCTAAATTTATCATTGGAATGGAAGCGTGCTCAGGCTCACATTATTAGGCAAGAGAATTTATTAAGTTGGGACATGAGGTTCGCATCATGGCATCTAAGTTTGTTACTCCTTATCGGCAGATTGAAAAGAATGACGCAAACGATGCTGAAGCAATTTGTGAAGCCGCCTGCAGACCTAAAACAAGGTTCGTCAGTATTAAATCCGAAGAGCTACAAGCATTGCTATGCTTGCACCGTATTCGCCAAGGCGCAATTAAAGATAGAACGGCACGTATTAACAGATTGCGTGGATTATTATCTGAGTTTGTCATCATCATGCCCAAAGGCCGCTATCCTGCTCAAAATGCCATTATGGGTATTTTAGAAGACGCTGAAAATGGATTGCCCATTTTAGCACGTGAGTTACTTGATGACTTATGGCAAAGCATCCAAGACTTAAACCAGCAAATACTGAATCATGATAGAAAGCTCTATCAACTTGCGAATCATATGGAGCAAGCCAAACAATTGTTGGGTTTTCCTAGTATTGGTGAAGTTACCGCAACCGCTGTGGTTGCCACAGTCAATGATGCAAAGCACTTTGAGTCCAGTCGTTCACTCTCTGCTTGGATTGGTTTAGTCCCAAAACAGTACACCACAGATGGTGTTGCTCGATTAGGTCGTATTAGCAAACGAGGCGAAAAACACATTCGCACTTGTCTTATTCATGGCGCTAGAGCCGTTATTGCTAATTGTAAAAACAAAACCGACCGCACCAGTTTATGGGTAAAAGACCTAGTTGAACGACGTGGCTTTAAACGTGCCACTGTAGCATTGGCCGCTAAAAACGCCCGCCTAATATGGGCATTATTACGGTCTGGAAAAGAGTACCAAGTGGATTACGTGAAATAACACTTAATCCTTATAACCAAGGTCAAACCAAAACGGTTAACCCCACCGAGTCTGTGCATTAGCAATTGACGATAACACGGTCAGACCGAGAGCAAGAAAGCCTGTTTAATCGGGAAGAGATTATTAATAAATACTCTGTTTAACGAATGAGGCATTGCTCAAGCGCAAATCATCAGGGCGATAGCAAAAGCTGTTACGGCAGCAAGCTAATTAAACGCCGAATGTAGAGCTGCTGTCAGATCCACTGTTGTTGAAGATTACTTGTGCTTGACAAAGGGGAGTCCATGTAGCCCTGTTAATGGGCAAAATTATGTTGGCTAAAATGTGGAGCGGAGCGAAACCAAGCCAACGTAATTTTGTCCACTTTAAACAGTTTGTTAGGCGTCATCATCCGGCTCAGCATCGAAGGACCCTGGAATATGCTCGTCGCATGTTTCATAAGCAAAAACATCTTCTGCATTCCAGATATCAAACTGTTCGATTACATCCAAGTAGCAAGCAGTTTTACGGACATTGACAGTTAAATATGTTTCATCCCATCTTTCCAATGAACAATCTAAATTGCGAATTTTTTCGATATAAATATCTTGTTTATTTCTATCCATTGATTTGTCGAAGATTACTCTCAGCGTTCGGTTACCGCTTCTTGCGATGACATTTTCAATTTCCAAAATGCCGTTATCGTCCTCAAAAGCTTGTACGTCATCCTTGAAATTTAACGAGTATGAAAAGAATGGGACATTTTCAAGCCGATAAATATTATTCCCTAGAGGTTCTGCCCACATAGACTCGCCACCAATCATCCAGTGATTGGGCAAAGATACGTGAACTTTAACTAATCCTTCGTTGCTCATTTAGATGCCTAACGCCGCCAACAACGGCAGGTTTGTTGTTGTGATTTTTGTGCAACAATGGCGAAGCCATGCACAAAAAGCGCGACGACAAAGCTGTCCAAGGAGCGTAGCGACTGATGTTGCTTGGCCTTGTTAAGCATCTGCCTCTGCGCCCCAATCTTTGAACCACTGTACTGGCATGTTAACAGACTCAAAATCTAGTTGCTGTAACTCTGTTGATGAATATGTATTTGCCAAGTAGAGGTCCCATTGTGTTTCTACATCTGCCAATATTGGCATAATTACTTCAATTTCTTTCGGAGCATCAATGTCAGAATATTTATTCCAGAACAACTCGCACCACTCAGCTATTTGTTTATGGGTATATGGTGATTCATTTGGGTTTTCACCATAGGCTAATAAGGATATAAAATTTCCCTTGATGAATTCTAACTGTATCGGTCTGCTCATTTTCATCTTTAGTGCTTAACGCCCAACTTTTGGGCACAAATACGTAGGCTAAAATAAGGAGCGAAGCGACGGGAGCCTACGTGTTTGTGTCCCAGCGAACGCAGTGAGCGCCAACAGTTGTTTGTTAGCAGCCAATGCAACTCAAACCTTGTCGATCTTTAAAATTCCGTTTTCCTGTTTAGGCAGGAAAACAATAGTCACACACTGTCCGTTTTTGATAAAGGTGTTGTGACCCCGATTAGCAAAAAAGTATTGTTCAGTAGCGTAATCGTTATATTTGAATTTTACATCTGAAATAACGAACATTTCTTCCCTACTGTTACCTTGTAATATTTCATGGTCGGTTATACATCCTGATATGATCTGACTCTGGTTGGTCAAAATAGAATTTTGGACGTTATGAACTCTCAAGCCGTTGAGAAGTGATGTGGTAAAGGCAACTAAAAATACGCTAAATGCAATGACTACGATGTATTTAGGCTTTAACTTGGTTAAAGTTGAGAGTGACTGTAGCAGAGTCGTGAATTTGAAAGTCGCGACAAGGATTGCGGCAGCGATTAACAAACCAATTGAATTGAAACTAGCGCTGATGGACTCCACGTTACTTAGGAAGTAGGTGCTACTTGAAGGTTCTAACATCGTACTAATATTGAATTCCTAAACTTGGCTGCTAACGCT
>NZ_JAGJDY010000018.1 GCF_018100795.1 Alteromonas sp. MMG017
ACCAAAGCATTAAGAAAAAGGCGCTCATTAGAGCGCCTTTTTTGTGTCTTGCGTTTATGTTTTGAGAGGGAGTCGCCCCGATCAGAAGCACGGCGTGAACCCATCCATGGGGCCTCTGCCACAGCATCCATGCTGTAGAGAGTTTCCGAGGCGCACAAAGCCCTTCCTTCTGAACAGCCGAATAAGGCTCACCGTTGAATATTAATAATAGTCGCGAGTAGAAGCCCATGTGAAACGCGGCGTGTATCCATCCATGGGGCTTTCGCTACAGCATCCATGCTACTGATGGTTACATATGAATCCTTCGCTACAGCATCCATACCTTTATACCCTTGTTAAATGACTATGATCGCGAAGTAACGATAAATGCGAGAATAAATCTCATTTGCATTGAGTCACTGTGTAAAATCTGTATTATCTATCACCTCGAACGATGAAATAGCCTTGTATAAGGAATAGCAAAATATCTATGCGCTTCTCATTAGGCAGCATTAGGCAATGGCATTGGATAAGCGGGGCGTGGTGTCTTGTCGGCATATTACTGTTTTCCTTAACGGGTATAACGCTTAATCACGCTGCTGATATTCCAGCCAACAAAAAAATAACTGAAATAGATGCATCGTTGCCTGCATCTGTAATAGATGAATTTGTGGCTTTGCCAGAAGGTGAAGCTTTTATACCTGATGTCCTAGTGGATTTCGTATCTGATAAATATGATGTTGCTATCCCTGCTTCCGTGGTGGGGGAATGGGACGGTCTTGAATTTTATGCCGCGTGGCCTGGGCCGGGTACTGATAGTTGGGTCGCTGTAGACAGCGAACTTGAAATGGTTACCTATGAAAGCGTGGATAGAGGGTGGATTTCGTATTTCAACGATCTTCATAAAGGTAGGAATACCGGAGCAGTGTGGCCGTGGTTTATTGATGTGTTTGCTGTTGCCTGCATTATTTTTAGTGTCACAGGTTTGCAGTTACTAATGCGTCATGCACCAAGTAGAGCATCCACCTGGCCTGTAACTGTTCTGGGCGTATTAATCCCATTTGTCATTTTGCTGTTATTTGTGCATTAACGGTTTGGGGATGTGAACTTGAAAAGGAGTGAAACAATGAAAGTGCGAAATAGACTTGCAATAGCGTCTGGAGCGCTAGGGCTAATGTTAGCCTCATCGGTCTCTATAGCTGCGCAGTCAGTAACGCTTGATATAGCTTTGCCTCAGCTAGATGTTGCTGAGTATCACAAACCGTATGTGGCTGTGTGGATAGAAAACAGCAAGCGTAAATCTACTCAGGTCGCGGTGTGGTATGACGTTGATATGCGTGAACACGAAGGTAAAGAATGGCTTAAGGATCTTAGGCAGTGGTGGCGTCGTGGTGGTAGAAGTTTAGATTTACCTTACGACGGTTTAACCAGTGCAACAAAAGGCCCGGGGGCGCACGTTATCGATACTCAACTCAATAGCGCGCTTTCGAAGTTAAGTGACGGCGATTATACCCTTCGTGTAGAAGCGTCTCGCGAAGTAGGGGGCAGAGAAGTATTATCAATTCCATTTACTCTCCCAATCTCGGCAGAATCACTTCCAGTTACTTTGGAAGGCAAATCAGAAATTGGACGCGTTTCATTGCGTCTGGAAGATTAATAAACTCTCAGAGGACATTATGAAAAAATTATCGGTAACTACATCACTGGTCGCGTTAGCCGCAACATTAGCCGTCTCATTTTCTGCCAGCGCTCACAGAGCATGGCTATTGCCAAGCTCAACCGTTCTATCGGGTGAAGAAGCATACGTAACGTTTGATGCCGCTATCTCAAACACTATTTTTCACCCTGATCATTTTGCGATGAATACTGACGATTTAGTGGTGACTGCGCCTAGTGGTGAAACCATAGAAACTGAAAATAGTGCACGTGGAAAGTATCGCACTACTTTCGATGTGAAATTAGAAGAGGAAGGCACCTTTAAAATCACGTCTTTCAGTTCTGGTATACGGGCTTTTTGGAAAGATGAAGAGGGTAACCGTAAAATGTGGCCTGGTCGCGGTAAGCCTTATGTTGCAGAAGAGTTCGCTACATCAGTGCCTAAAGAGGCAACCGATTTAAGTGTGACTCAAGGTTCACGCCGTGTTGAAACCTTTGTAACCCTTGGTGCGCCCTCAGAAAAGGTATTTACACCAACTAGCGAAGGCTTAGAGCTTATCCCAGTAACTCACCCTAATGATTTGTTTGCTACCGAAACCGCTACCTTTACTTTACTTATTGATGGTGAGCCAGCAGTAGGCGCAGAAGTTGAAGTGGTGCGTGGCGGTATGCGTTATAGAAACACCCAAGAAATGATTTCGGTAACATCAAATAACGAAGGACAAATTGACATTACCTGGCCACAAGCAGGTATGTATTTTGTCGAAATTAGTTACAAAGATGATAAAGCTGAAAAGCCAGCAACGGTAAGAACCGGAAGTTACTCAGGTACCTTTGAAGTGCTACCACTGTAAGCTCAGCTTAAGCATTTACTGAGATATTTTAAAAGTACCATGACTGAAACTCACCGTTTACTCATAGCACTATCTAGCATTACGCTTTATGTGTTGTGGGTAGCGGTGATTTTTTATAAATGCAACAAGAAGCGCTGTGCGACAAATGTCTCTACAGACAAAAAAAATAGTACGAACGTTGATAGTAGCGATAGTAAAAACCAAACCTTGATTGTTTATGCTAGCCAAACTGGCACCGCCGAAAAGATTGCGCGGGCTAAAGCAGCAGCACTGGCCGAAAGCGAAGCTATTTCCCTGATTTCCATGGCTTCTTTAAATATTGCAATGCTTGGTAATGTATCAAAGGCACTGTTTGTCGTTAGCACTTATGGTGAAGGTGAGCCGCCAGATGCAGGTACTCGCTTTTATCATGCTTTGCAGCGAGCAAAAAAGAGTGGTGCTACGCCGCTATCAAACTTGTCATTCGAAGTTATCGGGTTGGGAAGTCGAGAATACAAACAGTTTTGCCGTTTTGCAGTCTCTCTTTATGAGAACATGCGCTTACTTGGCGGTACGCCATTAACCTCGCTCACTACATTAGATAGTGGAAAGGGTGAACATTTAGCACACCTTGATTCATTAGCGAAAGATTCATCTGCACAAATTCAACCTTGGGTATTAGAGCACCGCAAACAACTTAATCAAGACGATACCCGAGGCTTGTATGCGATTACCTTAAAGCAGCCTCAATCAGCCCATGAGAATGGCGCAGCGCCAATAGCGTGGGAAGCAGGAGATATCATTGATATTTATCCTGATATGGCGCACGAGAAGGAGCCCTCAAGCGAGTTCTTGACTAAGCCTTTAACAAAGCCCTTAAGAAAGCTAATTGGGCGTTCATATACCATAGCGTCTGCCCCCGAAGAAGATGACTTAAAATTGGTAGTGAGAGAGGTACGAAAAGCGAAAGGAGAGCTTGGCTATGGCTCGGGCTTTTTAACGCACAAGCTACTGCAGAACCAGCGAGCCTATGCACAAATACGCAAAAATTCTAATGCAGTCATTACCGATACCCAATGCCCGTTAGTGCTTATAGCCGCCGGAAGTGGAATTGCTGGTGTTAGGGCTCAACTTGCTAAACGAGCCATGCTTAACGAAAGTGGTCCAGTATGGATTTTTTATGGTGAACGAGACTCAGAACTTGATAACGTTTTAAGTAAGGCGCTATCACCCTTTCACAATGCGCCGTGCATTCATAAAACCTCTACTATTTTTTCGAAGTCTTCTTTAGGTTCTGCCACTGAGTCTAAAAAGTATGTTCAGCATATGATAGTAGAACAGGCCGAGGCCTTAAAAGCGTTCCTAAGTTCTAGTTCTGGTAAAACCATTAGCTCTAACTCCGGTAAAGCCCCTAATTCCAGTAAAAGCATTAACAGCGATGCTAGTCCTTACACTGGCCGTGATGGGCAAATTTATGTATGCGGTAATTTTGATGGGATGGGTAAAGGCGTCGATGCTGCCCTACGAGATGTGCTGGGTGAAGCGCAGTACTCCACGTTTATCGAAAAAAGACGGTATCATAGAGATCTTTATTAAAATCTAAATGCTATTTACACCTTATACTCTTCACCACTATTTATACGCCTGCCTATTAATAAGCGCCCGCATCTAAAGTGATCTATTAACAATATCCATATCAATAACCGTATCAATCCCAGTGTCTATTTGTTGCAGACTAAGGTTAAGAACTCGCGCTAAGAGCTAGTGCTACGAGCTATTGACACGAACCACAACCACGAACTATTGCGGTTAACTATGACGAGTAATACATAGGGTTGATTTGTGATGGAGTACTAGGCATAACATAATGAGTTAACATTAAATTAACAAGAGAGTGTTATGGCTAAGATCCCACGCGGCAGTTCCAATGACAAAAGCTTAAGAGATAGTTCCCCCAACGACTACAGCGCAGAAATGGCGGAAACAAGACGTCAGTTTGTGAAAGATAAAACTGGCGCTGAAATGAGTCATGTCGGTAAGTTTTCAATTGAGCCAGATACCTTGCCAGGTAACATTGAACACTTTACCGGTGTTGCCCAAGTGCCTATCGGGTTGGCTGGGCCGCTTGTTATCGACGGTGTAGCCGCACAAGGCGAATTCTATGTACCAATGGCAACTACAGAAGGTACGTTAGTTGCCAGTTATAACCGCGGCATGCGCTTAACCGCAGAATCGGGTGGGGTTAAAACTACCGTGATTGATGATGCCATGCAGCGGGCACCGGTATTTGTGTTTGAAGACGCTCGCGCGGCACTAGCATTCGGGAAGTGGGTCACTGACAACTTTGAAGTCATCAAAGCCAAAGCGGAAGAAACGACGTCGGTAGGCAAGCTTCGTGATATTGAGCAGTATGCCGTATCTAAAATGCGATGGTTACGCTTTAACTTTACCTGCGGCGATGCGGCAGGGCAGAACATGGTTAGCAAGGCCACGCGACATGCCTGTCAATGGATGCAGTCGCAGCATATTGAAGGGCTTGAACACTTTGCTCTATCGGGTAATTTAGATACCGACAAAAAACATTCTTTTGTAAATTCACTGCATACCCGAGGTAAGCGAGTGGTAGCCGAAGCCACTATCCCTGCTGATTTGATGAAATCGTTAATGCATTGCTCACCTGAAGCATTATTCAAGCAACGCCAGTTGTCTAACATGGGGGCATTTGTTGCAGGTAGCGTGAGCAATGGAGCCCACTTTGCCAATGGTATTACTGCTTTGTTTATCGCTTGCGGCCAAGATGTCGCAAATGTAGCCGAATCATCAGCAGGGTATACTTACAGCGAAATAACCCCAAATGGCGATTACTACTTCTCTATTACTATTCCCTCACTTGTAGTGGCATCCTATGGCGGTGGTACCGGGTTGGCTACTCAGCGAGAATGCCTAGAAACGCTAGGATGTTATGGTAAAGGCGGCGTGAATAAGTTAGCCGAAATTATTGCAGCAACCGTGTTGTGCGGCGAGCTATCATTAGGCGCGGCAGTAGTAGCTGATGAATGGGTTTCGAGTCATGATCAGTTTGGTCGTAATCGCCCATAAGTCTATATAAAAGTAATGAGCGCATTTGAATTGAATGACGATTACAGTTGAAAAGTAACAGGATACAGGTAAGTTTATCGGTTATAACAACGTCAATAATATAAAAGCGTTTTGCGCATGAATCTACTTACCTTCACCTTCACCTTTTCCTTTTTCATTTTGGTGGTATCAATGACATTTTCGTCCTCTAAATCAGAAGCTTCTGCCCACAACACTGATACAGCCAAAACGACTATTGTTTCTTTGTTAACTGTGCCGACTAAAATGGTACCGCTACCAAATGCTGCGAGTGATGAACTTAAAAGCGCTATCTCTGAATACCCCATGCCGTCAGTTGATGAAGTCATTAACAATACGCCTCAATCTGTAGCGCAGTGGCGTGAACTGATTCAAATAAGAAACGGAGATCAGAAAAAGAAAATCAAAAAAATGCGCAAGCAGTTTGATGTTGATGTGTCTTTGGAAAAAATTAATGGGGTAACGGTCAGGCGACTTACGCCTAAGACAATTGCACCTGAATTTAAAAACAAGGTGTTTATTGATGTACACGGGGGCGGTTACGTGTTTTTTGCTGGGCTTCCCAGTATAGAAGAAAGCTTGTTAGTCGCCCATAGAGTTGGTACTACAGTGATTAGTATCGACTATAGAATGCCACCGCATGCGCCATTTCCCGCTGCGCTTAACGATGTAGTGTCGGTGTATAGCAGCTTGGCTGCAGAATATGGCGCACATAACCTTTTTATAGGTGGCACATCTGCAGGAGCAGGCTTGGTACTTTCTGCCGTGCAAAGGTTTATTGAAACAAAGCAACCGCTGCCGTCGGCGGTATATGCAGGCACCCCTTGGGCTGATTTGACGAAAACTGGCGATACCCTTTATACCAACGAAGGTATTGATCGCATATTGGTGTCATACCAAGGCTTTTTGGAAGCAGCGGCTAATCTATACGCTGGTAGCGAAAACTTAACCCACCCGTCTATTTCCCCCCTTTATGGTAATTTTGATGGCTTTCCGCCTACGCTGCTCGTATCAGGCACGCGGGATATGTTTCTAAGTGATACGGTGCGAGTGAATCGTAAGTTGCGTAATGCGAACGTGCGTACACAATTAGAAGTTTTCGAAGGGTTGTCCCATGCCGACTACGTTGTTGCTTATGAAACCCCAGAGTCTCACGCTGTATACCAAGAGCTTAAGCAGTTTCTACTAACCGCCAATAATGACGGTTAGCAACCTAAATGTACGACATGGCCGGTTATTAAATAAGTATCATAGGTAAGGCAATACAAACACCAATAAGTACAATGCACCAGGTAAGTAGGGCGGCCATATTGATCTTAGTGAGTATACCGTGGTCGGTGTTTATGAAAGGTTGTTTAAACTTCTTGTGACCAAGCCAATATACTCCAAGAGAAACACCAAATGCGGTTAAAAAGCCACTCACGTTCCACCAAAACCAAAATACATCCGGCTGGTTTAGCCACAAATATATATTGACCAATACACCAGCAATAAGTCCAGTATTTACTTGCTTTGCCGAAAGGTGTTTTGTGCACACGCCTAAGAAAAATGTAGCCAAAATTGGACCAAAGCAAACCGAGCCAATCTTGTTAATGGCCTCAATAATGGTGGGGGCGATGTCATCTACCACAAATGACAAACCCAATGTGAGTAAGCCCCAGAACATGCCAGTGTACTTAGCCACTTGAAGGGTACTTTCTGGCGACAGTGTTTTACCCACTACTCGACAATAATCTTCAACTGATACCGCAGCTAAGCTATTAATCGCTGAACTTAGAGATGACATGGCCGCAGCTAAAATGGCCACTAATAACAAACCTAAAATACCGTTTGGAAGGTAGTTGACTATAAAGATAGGCATCAGCCAATCGGGTTGGTCGTCAGGAATTTGAGCAAGGAATTCTGGGGTGGTCAGTGCTAGCGTTCCTATGACCAGCCCTGCGAAGCAGTAAATGAGTGTTATAGGGAAACGTAAGAAGCTGGCGGTCATAATGATTTTCTTTAAATCACCTAAGCTCCTGGCCGACAGCGAACGCTGGGCTTCTGATTGGTCGCAGCCATAATATGAAGCGTATAACACGATGCCACCAAAAATCATGGGCAGCAGGCCGAAACCTTCACCATCAAACCCATAAGATGATGTGTTTAGTGTAGTGAGTCGTTCAGGTTGTACTTGCTCAAGAAAGCTTGTCCACCCGCCTATATGGTATAGCCCAAAACCTAAACACACCAAGGCGCCTGCAACTATCAATATCATTTGCACAGCATCACCGTACACAACGGCTTTCATACCACCTTGCAAAGAGTAAATAAGGGTAATAACACCAATCAGTAACACGCTTTGCCAAAACGCTAAGCCCATGGTGCTTTGCAATATAATAGAAATGGCGTAAATCATAATGGCGGTGGCAAATGAACGGCTTATTTGAAACACCACGCTAATGAGTACTCGTGATGAGCGGCCAAAACGTTGTTCTAAAAAGTCATAAACACTGACGACGCCAGAGCGGTACAAGGTGGGTAAAATAAAATAGAGCAAGGCCAGCATAGCAAGAGGGAGGGCGAGCTCATATGATAACCAAATAAGGCCACCACCTTCTCTTATCCCAACAAAAGCAGGGGCGGAAATAAAGCTGACTGCAGATAACTGCGTGGCCATAATGGAAAGGGAAAGCGGCTTCCAGCCCAACTGTCGATTAGCAAGAAAGTAATCTTTTTTACTCACTTGTTTTCGAAACACAAACCCCATGACTAACAAACCCACAAGGTATATAGCCACTACCGTGAAATCGACAAAATTCATAGTCGCTCACCATGCATAAGCGCTGCTGTACCGGTGTTGCTATTAAGTTTGAATGAAGCTGATATAAGTGCGTTGATAGCAGAGGTATTTATAATAAAAGGACTTACAGCGAAAAAGAGGTTGTACTGGCGCGGCATAAATCTTCCCTGATAGTGAGCGTACGAATTCATTACTATTCAGATACGTTACCACAGGGTTCAAGCATGTGCTAAAAAGTGTTCGAACCACATCAAGGTGGTTCGAACATGTGAAGTTATGAGCCGAACATCACAACAAGTACAGCCACTACTGCACCTAATCCCGCTATTTTAAGCCCATTTTTATACATAGGCAGCTTCGGCATAAACATCAAAAATGCAGATATGACGAAAAACAAAAGGGCAACGCCAAAGCTAATGTTCAACCAAAATAAGGGGCTGTTATTAGTTGCTTTGTGAAGCTTCACCATTTTCGCCAGAACAAGGGGGTAGTCTTTACGGGTAATCGTAGCGACACCATCTACCTTGTCGTAAGTTCCCATATTTAACACAACTTGGTTGTCATTCTCTTCAACCACCTTCAAACCTTTCACCTTAATTTTCGATGCTACCTGTTTGCCGTTCAAGTCTTGAGACAACTGACGGACTTCAGTTTGATCGAATTTCAGGAAATCGGTGGGACGAAAAATGAGTAACACGCCACTGACAGCATAAATTGCCATTATGCCTGCTAAGAAAAAGCCTAACCATCGGTGATATTTACGGACGGCCATATGAAATTTAGGTGATGCCATAACTACTTATTAATAGATTTATTTATAGATGAGCCTTTATAAACGAGACTGAGATGTATTTGAAGGGTGAAGGTAAGATTAAAACTATATTTACCTGCTATTTTCGTTTTGCCTGCTATTTTTGTTGTAAATGATTGGTAAAAATTATGAAGCTCGCATGGTACGAGCAGTGTAAAAAAGCTGCTACCACAATAGACTTTGGTCTAATATGGCGACGTAAAAAAGTAAATAATGTTTTAATGTTTAAATAAGCGTTTTTTAACGACAGAAAAGCGTTGTATATGTGTTCAAGAACAAAATTGAATGATGCAGTGCAACATCGACACAGGACAATAATATGCAGTCAATAGCCATAGTATTACTCGGGATCGTGGGCATGCTCCTCGGGTGGTTCGTATATTCTAAATTTATTGCCACGAAAATATTTAAATTAGACGATAGCTTCACCACGCCAGCGCACGAACTACAAGATGGTAAAGACTTTGTACCTACCAATAAAGTTGTGCTCTGGGGGCATCACTTTACTTCAGTGGCCGGTGCCGCACCAATTGTTGGGCCTGCGATCGCCGTATACTGGGGCTGGGTGCCTGCTGTACTCTGGGTGATTTTCGGTACCATTTTGTTTGCTGGTGTGCACGACATGGGCGCCTTGTGGGCCAGTGCGCGTCACAAAGGTAAATCGATGGGTGCCTTGTCGGAAAGTGTTATCGGCAAGCGTTCTCGCTCATTGTTTATGATTGTTATCTTTCTAGTACTGTTAATGGTTAACGCCGTTTTTGGTGTGGTGATAGCAAACTCATTTGTCTCTCAGCCGAATGCGGTATTCCCTGCTTGGACAGCCATTGCCGTTGCATTGGTTATTGGACAGTTATTAAAACGTAACTTTGGTTTAATCCCTCTTTGTCTTGTAGGTATCGTGGTGCTTTATGCCTCGGTTTATGCGGGTAGCTACATTCCTATCAGCTTGCCTGAAACCATGTTTGGTTTAGCTGACAAAGCGAACTGGATTATTATCTTATTTATTTACGCTGCTATTGCTTCGTTGTTGCCGGTGTGGATGTTACTTCAGCCCCGCGATTTTATTAACGGTATGCAGTTATTGGTTGGGCTATTCCTATTGTATGGTGCGGTCTTCTTTGCTATGCCAGATATTACCGCGCCAGCCTTCAATACACAGACGGCCATGGACTCCCCCAGCTTAATTCCCTTGTTGTTCGTGACTATTGCCTGCGGTGCAGTGTCAGGCTTCCACGGTATTGTGGCCTCAGGCACCAGCTCTAAGCAGTTAGATAAGGAAACTGATGTTCGCTTTGTGGGTTATTTAGGGGCGATTGGTGAAGGTTCCTTAGCGCTAATTACTATTGTTGCGGTGAGTGGTGTGGCGTTTGCAGCCTCTCCAGAAGAGTGGCATGAAGTCTACAGTCACTTAGGTGCAGGCAGCGTAGGTGCGTTTATTAGTGGCGGTGCGGCGCTAATTCATCAAGGCTGGGGACTACCCGAAGCCTTCTCATCAACAATATTAGCGGTAATGGTAGTGCTGTTCGCAGGCACAACCATGGACTCTGGTGTTCGTCTTCAGCGTTACATTATTCAAGAGTGGGGCGATATTTATAAATTGTCAGCACTTAAAAATGGGGTAGTGGCGACTTTCTTAGCCGTTGCTTGTTGTTTACTACTCGCCTTTGGGGCAGGTGGCTCTTCAGGCGGTGGCGGTATGATCATTTGGCCGTTGTTTGGTTCTACCAACCAAATACTGGCGAGTCTTACCTTGTTAGTTATTTCCGTTATGCTAATCAAAATGGGAAGACCAGCCCGCTACACATTAATACCCATGGTATTCGTTTTGGTAATGGCTTTCTTTGCTGGGCTAATAAAGCTGAAAGAGTACTATCTTGCTGAAAACTACTTATTGGTGTTCTTAGATGCCGTGGTGCTGGTGGTGTCTGTGTTAGTGATGCTTGAAGCCTGGTCTGTTGTGGCTAAACTTCGCAGCGGACATCAAGACGAAGTGGGCGAGAAGGAATAGCCGCAGCACAAAAGATAGCAAGCCGCTGTCTTTAGTTGGTTGAGTGCTAGTTTTATACAAAGCCGACGCAGAGAGTTATTCTCAGCGTCGGCTTTTTTGTAGGCAATCGGGTTATTCGATGAGGTGGATTACTTCTAGTTCATTCACGGTAGGAGCGTAAATTTGCTATTATACGTTTTCACCGAATTTGGTAAATTTACTGTACATTAAATAATCATAGTAGATTGGCGTAGTCAATCGGCAAAGTAAGTCGATACAGTAGCCGGCACAGTAAATCAGCAAGTAGAAATAAAGTATTCAACGCGGTTCGTTTGGAGTGGTATGACTGACCTAATGCTCTTAGTGCAAAATTTTATCAGCCTATTTATGGAGTCTGCTCCGTGGCTGCTACTGGGCCTGCTGGTGGCGGGTATCATGCACGAGCTGGTGCCGGTTAGCTTTTTAGAGCGCCATATGGGAAGCAGCTCAACAGCCTCTATTACGAAAGCGGCGGTAATAGGTGCTCCATTGCCTTTGTGTTCTTGCGGCGTTATTCCAGCGGCTATCGGACTGCGTAGAAGCGGTGCATCTAAACCCTCGACGATTTCATTTTTAGTTTCTACTCCTGAAACAGGCGTAGACAGTGTCTCTGTTTCCTACGCGTTATTAGGCCCTTTGTACGCTATTGTTAGGCCAATCGCCGCTATCGTTAGCGCAATTTATGCAGGTCTTATGGTGAGATGGTTTGATGGCGCCAAGCCTCAAAAAGCAGAACACGAGCATGTGCACGCTGATAATCACTCACATGCTCACGCTCCTGGCAATCACTCTAACGATCATTCTGGCAATCACTTTAGCAATGTATCTTGCTGTTCAAGTGAGACCCCTGCAGCTTTAGAGCAAGTGGAAGCGACCTCGCTGAATCAAGAGCAAACCAGTTGTTGTGCCAGTGAGAAGCCAACTACAAGTTGTTGCGACGACACGCTTGCTACTTCGGCTGAGTCAGCAAAACAAAGTAATAAATTTACCCAAGTGTTTCGTTATGCCTCCGGTAAGTTACTGGAAGATATTGTGGTATGGCTACTTATTGGCCTAGCCTTAGCCGCAGCCATTAAAACTTGGGTACCAACAGACTTTCTTACTCAATGGGGTGATGGGGTTATCGCTATGTTGGTCATGGCCGTCATTGGCATTCCTATGTATATTTGCGCTACGGCATCTACACCACTTGCAGTGGGGTTTTTAGCCGCTGGGTTATCACCTGGTGCGGTGTTGGTATTTCTCATGGCAGGGCCGGCTACTAATGTGTCTACCATGGGCATGATCAAACAAGAAATGGGTTTTAGAACCCTGTGTTTGTATTTGTTTAGTGTAATTACTGCCAGTATTGGGTTTGGCTATTTGCTTAATTACGCGGTGTCAGCATTGTCATTAGAAGGCTTAATTCACATGGAAAGCCAACTACATAGTCATGGTGCTAATATTCAAACCCTCTATGCAGCGTGCGCTATTCTTCTTGCTGCTTTAATGGCTCGATTGGGCATTAAAAAAGTTAGTGCTCGATTGGCACAGCGTGAAGAAAACCATCAAGACTGTTGTGGTTAACGCAAAGGTAAAAATGAATAGGAATACAGTATATGTATTCCTATATTTATGAGTAAATTACTCGGTATTTGTATTTAATTCATCTGCGCTCTTGTAAGTCCGGTTAAGGCTTGCATAATGGTCGTTTGCTTCATACTCCGATTATCGGAAAGGACTCATGTTTTTACTCATCGTTTATGTATTGATTGCCTTGGGCTTCTCTTTTTTATGCTCAATTGCTGAGGCAGTCATTTTAAGTGTGTCCTCAGCCTACATTTCTGTTTTAGAAAAAGAGAATCGGCCTAGCGGTATCTTGCTAAGAAAGCAGACCGATAATATCAACACGCCGCTATCGGCAATTTTAACGTTAAATACTATTGCTCACACAATGGGTGCTGCTGGCGCGGGTGCGCAGGCTGCTAGTGTATTTGGCGAAGCATACTTGGGCGTGATTTCAGCGGTATTAACGCTACTTATCTTGGTTTTTTCTGAAATTATTCCTAAAACCGTAGGCGCAACCTATTGGCGTGGATTGGCGCCAGTGACAGCCTACTTCCTAAAGTATCTGATTATTATTCTTAAGCCCTTTGTGGTGATGTCTGAATTGCTCACGCGAGGCTTTAAAGATGACAGCCCACTTCGTGGGTTAAGCCGCGGTGAGCTACACGCCATGGCCGAACTATCAGGGCAAGAAGGACAGTTAGCTAACCACGAAGCGGTATTCTTACAAAGCTTGCTGAGCTTGCACGAATTAAAGGTAAAAGATGCCATAACCCACCGAACTGTGTTGTTTTCGGTGGCAGAATCGATGACCGTAGAAGTGTTTTTCCATAAGCATGCGCATATTGAGTATTCCCGAATTCCTGTTTATGAAGACAAAGACTCGGAAAACATCACCGGCTATGTCATGCGTTCAGATTTATTGGTAGCACAAGCTCGCGGGAATACCGATAAACCGTTATCTGAGTACGCCAAAAACATGGTGACCATACTTGGCTCTATGCCACTGTCGATAACATTCGACCATTTTATCGATAAACATGTTCATATGCTTTTAGTGGTAGATGAGTATGGCGGCTTGGAAGGGGTGATCACCCTTGAAGATTTGCTAGAGCGTTTGCTAGGCGTAGATATTATAGACGAGAAAGACACAACGGTAAGTATGCGTAGATTGGCAAAAATGATGACGCGCCGCAAAGAGCGAATGATGGTTAAAAATGTACCTGATGTGTCACTCGATAAGTCTAAATCTAATGGTAATACTGATTAGTTTTGTTCAGTCGATTCGATAGGTAATCGCTAGCTGAAGTAGGTTTTCGTGAAAATTTTCACTAGGTACCGATGACGCATTTAAAAATCGTAGATTTTCTTGGCGGCCTCGATTCACTTGCCACTCTGCAGATAATGCTATTTGCGAGCTCATTGCATAGGTGTAATTAACGGTAATGGCTTCCCCTCTGCTGTTATTCGGATCGTCTGTGGTGTTGTCATTATCTATCACTTGATACCAGTCTAAACGGGTCGAAAATTGATGTGCTTCATGGGTATACGATGCAGCAATGTAGGCCGCGTAAAAGTCGTTATTTACAATATTTTCCCCCATCAAGGTGTCACCTATCAGTGCTTGCCCGAATAGGGTTACATTGCGGTTACGCATATGGCGAAGGGTTAACGCGTGAAATCGGGTGCGCCATGCGTATAGTCTGTCAGGGTCGAAAATGAGTGGATTGGCACGGTTGTCGTAATAATAGTAACGTAGCTCTGAACGGCGCTTATGGGCTAAATGCAGCCCCCCGTAATAACCTGTTTTCGTATCTATTTCTCGAAAGGGGTCGGTATATGCTGGGGCGCCTATTCCTTCTTCAGATACCACGCCAGGAATGGGAGTGAATTTCACTCTATCATCATTCAGCGATTGCCTGTCATGTAGCGCAAAACCACGCCAAGATAGCAAGGTGCCAGTGGTGTCGTTTCCCTTAAATAAGCTTCCTACCACTTTCCATGACCAGTCACGTCTAACTTGCCTACCGTTTTGTCTTAAGCTTGCCTCTACACCAAACGTTCGAAGCTCTTCCCCAATCCAACTGTTAATGGCTGAGTTAGATAAAAAATGCGGTGACAGCCACCCCATATCGGTGTTTTCGGCAGACATTGCCGGGTAGAAAAAGCCGAGTTTAACTTCTGGTTTAATGGTGGATGCAGTAAGGGGACGGTATTGAGTATAGAGTTGGCTGATCCCGAGCTTTTGTTCTCCATCACTATACCCGTTGGCGACAACATGGAACTGCCAATCATCGCTGAGCACTTTATTGTACGCTAGTACCGCTTGAGATAACGCAACTGCATTATTTTCAAAGCGCTGGTGGGAAACGCCATTCGTTTGAAATGTGTCAGCGTTATCTGCTGAAATAACACTACCTCTAAGCAACAACCTTGTATCTGAAAAAGCGTGAAAACTGATGAAGCAAAAAATAACGACAATACAACGGCTCAGCATTAATAATCACCAAAACCGTCATCAAAATCATCATCGCTAGCTATCACTTTCGATAAGGTTAGCGTGAAGTTTTTATCGCGGGTTAACTTAACTTCAGTTTCTATAAAGGGTTGTTCGTTTGGCGCGTTCGGATGCCAAAACTCAACACTGTATTTACCTGCGGGTAGTGAGATGCTAGCGTTACCGTCATTTGCGGTTTTTACAAAATAAGGACTATCGGCAATAACGATGTAACCTAGCATCCAATCGTGAATATTACAGCCAATATCCACAATGCCAGCTTGCTCAAAGAACAATGGCTCTGCGGTAAACTCTTTATAGAGCTTTAGCTCAAACTGCTTGGTGGGTGAAAACGAATAAACATGATGGAACACATTATCTGCATTAGGGAATGTGACTTCTGTGTTCTCTTGTACCACCAGAACATGGGGAGCAAACTGCTTATTGATTTGATTCATAATCGCAGTTTTAGGCGTTGATTCTGCTTCTGAATTTTTGAGTTCTGTGCTGGACAAATCAAACAAGGGAGTGAAGATAACCACACCGTCTTTAACCGGAGATTGTTCAGCATCTAGTAATGTGATGGAGGCGGTAACAGTATCTGCAAACGCATTGTGTGAGGCCAGTAAGGCGATGGCTCCTATCACATAAAGCTTATCAAAGCGTCGCTTTACCGTGTTAAGCCAGCAAGCCTCTAAGTTAAAAAAGCATAATCCGTACAACAATTTATTCATCTCGGAGTAACCTTATTCCTTCACTAAAAACCCAATTTTTCAATCATATAGAGAGACCGGAGGTAAACCTGATTTATTTCAAAGGACAGGTTCAACACCTGTGTTTTGAGAAGCATAGGCTCATATTGGCTATATTAGGCCAGCCACTTAAAAAAAACACTTAGCAAATAGACATAGAAAAATGTTTATCAATACACTGTAGACAAACATAAGCCCGCTAGAACATATCACTAAGAATAACCTTGCGTGACGGGTAAGCTTTTGTCCAGTTTAAACGATGGAAAATTTTCTAATAAGGTTGTGGTATACGTGATGAAGTTTATCTAACTCGTCTCGGTCGGCCTTGCCGCCTTGCACTAAAGACTGAATGCTTTGGTCTAGCTCGTATAAGGTTTCACGAATAGCTTGATCGCCAATCATGCTTTGCATCCATGTAATCGCTGCTATTCTTTCGCCGCGTGTTACCGGAGTAACCTTATGTAAACTTGAAGAAGGGTAGAGTACAGCGCTGCCTAAGTTACCTTTAACTTTTTGCTCGCCGAACCCAGTCTGAATAACTAGCTCTCCGCCTTCATAATCGCTTGGACTAGACAGAAACACCGTCATCGACATATCGCTACGCAAAACGTCAGGGGTATTCGGAATACGCATAATGGCGGCATCAACATGATAGCCGTATGTCTGCGATTCACTGTAACGGTTGAAGCAAGGGGGGAATATGCGCTGAGGTAGCGCAGCAGAGACTACTTGTGGGTGGTTACCCAGACTTGCCAATAAATTATTGGCAAGCGCTTGAACCGTAGCGTGCTGCGCGTCAGCTTGACCATTATTTTTAACCCCTGCTGCCATGCCCATGGCGGTCGCTTTTCCATCGTTAAATGGTACATCGGCTAATGCAGCCCGATATTGCTTCACTTGGTCGGCGTCTAGTAGGTTATCAATAATGATCATTTTTTAGCGTTTCTCTTAAAACTAACTTAGAACTCGTAGTTTACCGTACCGGTCACATTACGGCCGTCACCGATGTACATGAAGGCACCAGAGCGATAAGCTGCAGTCCAGTATTCTTCATCAAACAAGTTACCGATGTTAACACGGAACGTTAGTTTTTCAGATGCGTAGTAGTTAGCAAACAAGTTGAATACTTGATAATCAGGAACAACAATTGAGTATTCGCCAGTATTTGCGCTATAACCTGCTGCGGTGTCAGGCTGACCACCAAACATTTCAGACTTGTACGTGTAGTCACCACCAAACGCGAACTTCTCATTTGGTTGATAACGCAGTTGCAAGTAGAAGCTTTCGTCAGCAAAGTTACTTAACGCAAGGCCAATGTTAGATTCTGTGAAAGAGTCTAGTACTTCTGAGTCCATAAAGGCGGCAGATGCTTGAACACTGAACTTCTCAGTAATATCACCGCTAACACCAAATTCAACACCTTCAACACGGTTTTCACCCGTATTCAATGTACCAATAGTTGAGTAGTCATCTTCACCGATACTTTCATGAACATCGCTTTTCGTAATACGGAAGATTGACGCATTTGCCATCAACTTCTCATCAAATAACATCCATTTTGTACCGATTTCGATATTTTCAACATGCTCTGGATCGGCTTGTGCAGCTTGTTCAGGTGTACCACATAGGCCACCGTAACCACAGTTTGCACCAAGGTCAGACTCGCCGCCATTGATGTTCGTTGCTGTGCTGTAAGACGCGTATACATTACCGTGTTCAGTAATGTCATACACTAAACCTAAATGACCGTTAAACAATTCATCAGAGAACTCATAAAGGTCGCTACTTGTTTGGTTACTGTAATCGTAGCTGTCCATACGTAGGCCGAAGAACACGTCTAACTTATCAGTTAACGCAAAGGTATCCATGGCGTAAATTGCATAGGTTTCAATATCGAAAAGGGCATCTTCATCACCACGTTCAATGGTTCTGTCCATCAATGAACCGATGTTATCGATAAGGTTTCCATCACCGTCAACAATACAGTAGCTTTGTGATACGCCACGACGACCACCAAGTGCACAGTTAGTGTTTAGGTTTTCAATATTGAAAACACCGTTATCCACCGACTCATCGCTGTACTCAAAACCAAATACTAAACGGTGATCTAAGCCTGCAAATGACGTGTCCCAGAAAAGGTTAAATTGAGTCGTGAAGTAATCTACTTCTTGCCAGCCTTGGTGCGTGCTAAGTCGAAGCGTATCTGCACCTGGTGCTGTTTCATCAGAATCATCACGGGTTGTCGCACTCATACCGGTTGTTACGTATTCGTTTTCAGTGTTACCTGCACGAGTCGCGTTGTAGAAACGAACATTGTCGCTAATTTCGTATTCGGTACGGAAGGTAAAGGTAGTGACTTCTGAGTTTTGGAAGTCATCATCTTGTGCATAAACAGGAATATCTTCTAACGGATAACCCGCATCACGGTCGTAGTAGCTACCCAAGTCAGGCTTATCTTCTGCATTAAGGTAATAAACATCACCAATGAAAGACAGTCTGTCGTTAGGGTTTAATACGTAAGAAAGCTGAACACCATCACGGCCACGTTCAATGCCTTCACGACCCGGCTTGTCTTCTTGAGACGTTAGTGCGTTAACACGAATTGCACTGTTTTCCGTTAGCGTTTTGTTCAAATCTACAGTTAAGCGGGTGTGCTCGTCAGTACCAATGGCAGCATCAACACGACCAAAGTTATAACTAGTAGAGGCTTTTTTCGTAATGCTGTTTACTGCACCACCTGAAGAACCACGGCCTGCAAATGTTGAACTAGGGCCTTTAGTAATTTCAACGCGCTCGGTGGCGAAACTTTCACGGGTAGTCATACCTGGGTCACGCAAGCCATCAACAAACACGTCGCTGCGTGCTTCGTGGCCACGTATTACATAGCGATCACCAAAAGCATTACCATTCTCACCTGTACCAAGAGTTACACCAGCTTGAGCAGCAAGAATATCTTTAAGGTCAGTTTTACCACTTTCTTGAATTTGGTCTTGCGTAAGAACACTAATGGTTTGTGGTGTATCAACAAGATCAGCTAAACGACGAGGATCGCCAGATTTGTCGTAGCGATAGATAGACTGTTGAACACCGTGGATACGGATAAGTTCAATTTCGTCTTGCTGCGCTTTACATTCAGCTTCTGTTTTATCTTTGCAGATTTCAGTTTCTTGGGTTTGTGCAAGTGCAGCACCGTGTCCGAAAGCTAAGGCCGCAGCAATGGTTTGTGCGCCCATCGTTAACGTTTTATTTTTCATAGTGTGGTTTCCCTGTGTGTGTAGGCGCCGAAGTGTATGCAAACTGTAAACGAATGTAAATACTAATGAGAACAATTCTCAATAAATAAGTAGTAATGAATATGATATAAATATGTAGAAAGGCAGCTAGGTAGACCGCCAGGTAATGGGTAGCTACCCAGTTAGCTATATAGGCAGGTAGCAATGCGATGAATGTTTACTGCTCAATGAATTATTCAACGCCTAGATATACGCTTAAGAAGAAAAACTGGCGGGTGCCGCAAGGCGCAGCTACATCAAAAGTAAGCACCTTGCGCTTCTGCGGCAAAAGTGATGAAAGCTCAGAAGTTATGGTCGGTAATTTTGCTAATGCTAGGCTATGGGGAAAGTGGCAGTCACTAGCACACCACTTCTATCCTCTTTATTTGAAAGGGACAGTGAACCCTTGTGAAACGCGATAATTATATCAGCGATATATAATCCCAATCCTAAGTGTGGAGAGCTTTCAGATTGCTGAGCTTCCCCTTCAGGGCGAACTGATACCATCGATTGTACGAGTTGTTGTTTCATTCCTTCGGGCAATAGGGGGCCGGGGTTGCTTACGGTGAGAATAATTCTTTTATCTTTGGCATAAACCGCGACGTCTATGATGTTGTCGGGTTGACTAAAATCTACTGCGTTAGAAATGATTTTATCGAACATTTGCGCAATAAGATCGGGAGCACCCTTTAGCATCGCGGCGTCTGGTGGACACGATAGTGCAAACTGCCTATCGGTATAAGCATGTTGATACCCACCCACACAGCCTTTAATCACGTCAATCATGTTGAAGGTGGTCACATCTTCCTGCGCAATAGCTTGCTCTAAGCGGGTGGCTTCACTCATAGCATTTAAAATGGAACTTAGCCGGCTGATACCAGACTGAGCACGTTGAACGAAAATATCTTGCTGAGCACTGTTTTGCACCACAGCGTTGGCTTGCGCTTCTTGACTAGCGCTGGTAGAGGCACTGGCTTGAACACTCACTTGAGACAAGGCATCAAGAGACGACTTTACCACGGCGATTGGGGTTCTAAGTTCATGGGAAAGCCGAGAGGCCATGTTCTCTAAATAGGAGTTATATTGCTGCAATCGCGATAAAACATCTGAAAATGCCCGCGACAAATCGCCAATTTCATCACCCTCTTTGGCAATAGGTAATTTACCGACAATCTTTCCATTGGCATCAATAATGGCTTCGGTGTTATCTCGAAGTCGCCTGATACGGTTGGATATCCTGCTGGCGAAAAGCAATAAGCCTAGGGTACCTAGTATCATTACGGCCAAAATAACGTGAAAAAGCTGCTCTAAAGCGCGGTTTCTTAATGTGCGTATACCGTTTGTGGTTTGCTCTACCACCACGGCACCCATCACCGCGCCCTCAATAAAAATAGGGTAAGCGGCAGACACAACCACGGCTTTGTTATCAGGGGTTAAGCGCCATAATGAATCCGGTTGACCATTAAGGGCTAAACCAATGTCTCGGCCCGCCAACGCATAGGCATCCTCTAGTTCATCCACAAAATCAGCGGGTGGCTTAGTGAGAATATGGTAATACAAGGGCAGTAACCAATGGGTTTCTACCCAGCGCCATATCAGGTTTTCGCTTGCTTCTCGCTTGGCAGTATTTAGGCCGGAAGCCGTTTGTATATCGCCTGCTCGCGCCAATACCCGCTTATGATTGTCTATCACCCATACGCGGGAGTCGGCATATTTTAGCCCTGCTAATATGCGCTCAATTTCGGGTGACGGTGTTACTACCGTGCCTAGTTCATCAATGTTATTGGTGTTGGCGGTACCAATCGCGTAGCGCTTCTGCCTTGTTACCGGGTCGTCTACATCAACAATGGCAAAGGCGAGTGCGCCAGACGTCATGGAAAGGGGGAAACGAAGTTCAATATTGTAGCCAGCAGCGGTTTCTTGCCAGCGCCCTTGAATACTTAACGCATTTTCCACCGCGCGATTCGTTGCGCCAGACTCTGCTAATTTAAATGCATTTACCCAGCCACTTTCATAGGGGGCTACCACATATCGAGCTAGGTCACCTGCTGGGGTTTGCATACCAATAAGTAAATGGTCTCCCCGTTCTACACTTAAACTATTTGCCTGTCGCCACAGCAAGGTATCGTCGGTGACGTTGAACATGGCATACAGGAACTGATCATACCGGCCCACCATATGCTCGAATGAAAGGCTTGTTTCATTGCCCTCGCTAGCGGCGTCCTTATTCTCGCTAGCGGTGCCCTTGTTCTCGCTAGCGGCGCTTTGGGTTCCGTCGTTAGTTTGCGCGCTAGTAAAGCGCTCAACAATTTCGTTAGCGCCATAGTGGGTAAGCAAGTCGTCAACTTGTTGCCAATCGTTTAGCTCACCATCAAGTTGAATAGGATAGGGAATAGGAGGGGCGTATAAATCAGTGCCTGGGCGAACGTCTTTTAAATAGGCCGATTCGCTGTCGAATAATGCAGGGCGCTCATGTAGTGCGGTGGCAACAGCCCGTGCCGTACCAATCATGGTTTGCTCTTGACCGGTGCGAAGGTATTGCTCTAGCTCCCATACGTAATTATACCCAAGGTAGGGAATAGCAAAAAAGAACAGCGACAGTACAAGCAGCTGTAAGCGTATGGAGAACCTTAATCGCATGTTAGCAATACCTTACAACTGCCATCGATACCCCATACCGTAAACAGTATCTATGTGGTCGAATTGGGGGTCTAATTGAATGAATTTTTTGCGCATGCGTTTTATATGAGAAGTAATGGTGGTGTCGTCTACCACCATGCGCGACTCATCCATTAATTGTTGTCTGCTTTTTACGTGGCCCGGGTGTTTAATCAGCGCGTGCAACATCCAAAACTCGGTTACGGTTAAGGCAACGGGTTCTGTGCCCCAACTTACCGTCATGCGTGAGGCGTCTACTTTTAATTCACCTATACGAAGCTCGTCTTTTTGTTCAACAGGGGCTGACATTAAATCACTTCGCCTGAAAAGCGCGGCGATACGGGCAAGTAAGTGTGCCATACTGATATCTTTAGTTAAGTAGTCGTCAGCACCCATGCGAAGCCCACTGATGGTGTCTACATCGTTGTCTCTTGCAGTAAAAAAGATAATAGGCAAGGTAGGTGACAACCCTCGCAATTGCTGGCATAGCAAGAAACCGCCTTCCATTTCTTCTTTTAAACCAATATCAATAATGGCTAAATCTGGAAGAGCTTCGTTAAACGCCTGAGTGGCCGAGGGGCGATCTTCAAATGCATTAACTTTGTAGCCTTGTGCCCTTAAGGCAACAAGGTAGTTTTCTCTTATAGCAGCATCATCTTCTACTAGCGCAATTGTTTTAGGCATGAATTCTACTCTTAATCATTCTTTACACTACTATACCTTGGCAAAAGCGCCTGTGCCTGAGTTCGGCGCAAATTCCATAAAGTCGCCCGCTTTTCGCCATATTTGCCATTAAACAAAATAGCTTTTCCATTATTGTGCCCTGATATTGCCTTGTCTGCTTGGTTAACTATATCTGTGCTTGGGAAGACAGATTGACTCAAGTATGACTCACTTTGGTACGCCAACCCCTTGCACTGTGCCTAGCCCCCAACTAGGTGCAGTGCTTTTTTATACATCTATTTTCAGTTAAGCCTCTTTTATCTAAGTCAGCCGGCCCTCGTTCTGGTCACGTTTCTCTTGCGATAAATAGTCTGTAGTCAGCTAATTATCAGGCACAAAACGAGCTATGCCCCGCAGTATGCAAAAGTCCTATATTAAGGGTTCGATAAACAAATCGATAAGAGCAGCAAAATAATCGGCAAGTACAGGGGAGTGGCAGACAGAGAGGGCAATAAATGTGGCATAATTGTCTCCTTTTTTATGAAGTCTTTAAATTAGTGATAGCATTGGCGGAATAGGCACTAAATGCCCCTGTTGCGGCAAGGGTTGAATTAATCGCATTTGCCAGCACTATGCTTTAAACATTCTGGCGGTAGGTATGCCGTCATATTATCACTGTTGTCGGTGTATCATGACTGATTGGTAATCACCTCAACTGAATTTAAAGCGCATTTGATTTACAGCAGGCTCTCGATTTATAGAGCTTTCGATTGACAGGGGCTCCATTCATGGAGGCCTTAAATGACGAGCAACTTACGAGCAACATACGGGCAGCACATGAAAGCGTTGGATATATCAGGCTTAACCAAAACCTATAAAGGTGGCGTACAGGCGCTTAAAGGCGTCGATCTCACTGTTGATAAAGGGGATTTTTTCGCCCTGCTTGGCCCCAATGGTGCGGGTAAATCTACCACCATCGGTATTATTAGCTCTTTAGTTAATCAAACCGATGGCAAGGTATCGATTTTTGGTTACGACCTTCATACTCAAAAAGAGCAAGCCAAAGCGTGTATTGGCCTAGTGCCACAGGAATTCAACTTCAATCAGTTCGAAACCGTGATGCAAATTGTGCTCAACCAAGCCGGTTATTACGGTGTGCCACGAAGCATTGCGAAAGAACGGGCACAGAAGTATTTAGCCCAGCTCGATTTGTGGGAAAAACGAGATGCCAGAGCTCGTGAACTATCAGGCGGTATGAAGCGCAGGCTAATGATTGCTCGTGCCCTTATGCACGAGCCTCGTTTATTGATACTTGATGAGCCTACCGCTGGCGTAGATATAGAAATCCGTCGTTCAATGTGGGGCTTCTTAGAAGAGATTAACCGCCAAGGTATTACCATTATCTTAACCACGCATTATCTGGAAGAAGCAGAAATGCTGTGTCGCAATATTGCCATCATTAACAAAGGCACCATTGTGGAAAACACCAGTATGAAGGCGCTATTGTCGAAATTGAATACAGAAACGTTTGTGCTGGACATAAATCTTGGTCAACAAAAACCGCACTTGACCGGCTACGAGAGCCGTTTACTTGACGACCATACGTTGGAAGTTGATGTGGAAAAGGCAGAAGGCTTAAACCCGGTTTTTGCTCAATTAACCGAGCAAGGCATTCAAGTTCTGAGTATGCGTAATAAATCAAACCGATTAGAAGAGCTGTTTGTACGTTTGGTTGAAACGGCAAAGGCAGAGGGTTAAACATGAATTCACAGGCAAACACACAGTCTGACGAAAAGATTGGCTGGTTCAAACAAAACTATGTGGCGCTAACCACCATTTGGATAAAAGAGTGCACTCGCTTTTTACGCATTTGGATCCAAACCTTAGTGCCACCCGCTATTACCATGAGCTTGTATTTCGTGATATTTGGCAGCCTTATCGGTAACCGAATAGGCGAAATGGGCGGGTTTTCTTACATGGAGTTTATCGTTCCAGGTTTGATCATGATGTCGGTCATTACCAACTCATACGCAAATGTATCCTCGTCTTTTTTCAGTGCTAAGTTTCAGCGCAATATTGAAGAATTACTGGTCTCTCCTGTGCCCACATCGGTGATCATTTTAGGTTTTGTTGGGGGCGGTGTAGCAAGAGCAGTGCTAATTGGCATTATTGTTACCTTGGTATCGCTGTTCTTTGTTGATGTGCAAATACACCACATTGGTATCATTATTCTTACGGTACTACTTACCTCATCACTGTTTTCTACCGCAGGGTTAATTAACGCTATTTTTGCTAAAACTTTCGATGACATTAGTGTTGTACCCACTTTCGTTTTAACACCGTTAACCTACCTTGGTGGCGTATTCTACTCACTCAGCTTACTACCAGAGTTTTGGCAGTGGGTGAGCAAGGCCAACCCTGTTGTGTATATGGTGAATGGTTTCCGCTACGGATTCTTAGGTGTTTCAGATGTTGACGTTACCTTATCGTTAGCATTATTGGTGGGCTTCAATATTGTGCTGTTTGCTGTTGCTTATTACCTGCTTAAAACGGGCAAAGGAATACGTAGTTAATGGCAAGTGGGAATTCTAGAAGCATCACTACGAATCAAGAAGGTGTGCACGAAAAACTCGATGACTTAGTAAAGCGTTATAAGTCATCAGAAAACCAGCGTCCTATTGGCGAGCACACGCTGCTCGCCTTTAACGAAGCAACCGAATGGCTTGATGGGTTTACTGGCGATATTATATTGGACTCTTGCTGCGGCGTGGGTGAAAGCACAGCAAATATTGCTAAGGCGAACCCTGAGTGCCGTGTTATTGGATTAGATAAATCGGCGCAGCGGGTGGATAAGCATCAGCATTATTGTGCTGGGCAAGATAATTATCGGGTTATCCGCGCTGATGTGAATGACTTTTGGCGATTGGTTCACAGGGCCAATTGGAAGGTGATCCAGCATTGCTTGTTCTATCCAAACCCGTATCCGAAGAAAGCCCAGGTTCAAAAACGCTGGCACGGAAGTGCAGCCATGGCAGATTTAATGGCCATTACCCCCAATATTGAAGTGCGTAGTAATTGGTTGGTTTATTTAATGGAATTTGCCCAAGCGGCTACGCATTACGGTTTGGTGTCTGATTTGACTGAAATCACGTCTGATAACGCCATGACCCCTTTTGAACGCAAATATCGCGCTAGCGGGCAACACTGCTGGTCGCTTAAGTGCTATTCAGAAGAGGCCGAAGGGGGCGCGTAGATTGAGGCCGAGCATAGCTACCGGCGCCTAGTGATGTGGGGTATTCGGTTGTGGAGGGCTAAAGACATAGCCTTGTGCATACTGAATGGGCAGCTTATTCACGCTTTCAAGCAATAAATCCGTTTCAATATGTTCTGCTACCACGCTAATAGCGCGCGTTTGGCATAGTGCGAGCAAATTATCGACGTAATCTTGCACTGCATCATCTTGTTCATAGTGGCTTATCAAACCACCGGCTAATTTGATGCCCTTAATCGGCATATTCAATATTGCATTAATATTGCCTGGGTTTTCACCCACGTTATCTAAGAAAACCCCAAGTCCTGCCTCGGCGCTTCTTTCAACAAACGCTTGCATTAGCTCTGGGTGGGTTAATGCACTGGCGGCACTTATCTCAATGCTGGCTCTTTCTGGGTTTGGGTAGTCTATCAAATGGGAAAGAAGCGTGTTAGTCAGGTTTTCGTTAAGTAAATCTCGCGCGCTAATATTAATGCTCCACGGCACTTGTACATGGCGAAAGTAACGAGCACTTTGGCAGAACATAGCTTCGGTAAGTGCTTTAACGTGTTGCTCGCGTTCAATTAAGTAGAGAAATTCACTGGGTAAGAAGGTTTTGTCTTCAGCGGTAATTAAACGAGCCAAGCACTCGTAACGCCATACACGTTTAGACCTTAAATCCATGATAGGTTGGAAGTAGGGAACGATATTATTGATAGAAACGGTTTCACTTACGGCTCTTATTGGCACATTGCTGCCTTTATTTTTATTCGTATGTATAGGCAAAATATAGCACTACCCGTCATCATTTGAGAAGTTTAGGTTACTTCACTGTATTGATAGTGAATTATCACCACAGAATATCTTGTGCTGATACAGGGTCAAATCATTGGGATACGCTTGGCGTAGTGGGCAATCTGAGGTAAAGTTCGTGACCCTGAAAGTATTATGATCGCTTTCAGCGTAGGCAACGAAGTAGGGTTGTGTTTTCTTGAAAAAGAGTCATTTTAAAGTGAGGTCGGTTGAGTGGGTGAAGCGCAAGTTAGTCTAGAGCACTTGTTTAGGGTCTTTACCAAGCCTGAACACAAAGACTCAAAGATGGCTCAAATTGAACAGCATTTATCTGACAATATCTTAGATTTTTTGTCGCAGCACGTTGTTACCAAAAAAACTTCGCTAGAAGAAATTGAGAAAGATTTTAGTGATTCAAAAGTTCCTGAATCGCCAGAGTTTGTGTCAACCCATGCTGAAAGCTTGCTAGACAAACTGGTTGCCCATTCGGTAAATACCTATTCGCCTACGTTTATCGGTCATATGACCTCTGCACTACCGTATTTTCATTTGCCCCTGTCTAAGTTGATGGTGGGGCTTAATCAGAACCTGGTGAAAATTGAAACCTCTAAGGCCTTCACGCCTCTTGAGCGTCAAGTGCTAGGTATGATGCATAACCTTGTTTATGACGAATCCAAAGACTTCTACGACAATCACTTACACAGTGCTAAGCGTTCTTTAGGCGCCTTTTGTTCCGGTGGTACCATTGCCAATATTACCGCCTTGTGGGTAGCGAGAAATAAAATTTTGGGTCCGCAAGAGGGGTTTGCTGGTGTAGCAAAAGCAGGGCTGGCTGCGGCTTATCGTTTCCACGACATTAATCATCTTGGTGTTATGTGCAGTAAGCGTGGGCATTACTCCTTATCAAAAGCGGTTGATGCCTTAGGCTTAGGCCGCGATCAATTATTATCATTACCTGCACCGAATCAAACCCTCGACCCCGAAAAAGCGCTAGCCGCTGGTAAACGCTATCAGGAAGAAGGTAACAAGTTATTGGCCATTGTTGGCGTTGGTGGTACTACTGAAACTGGGCATGTCGACCCGCTTCATGAATTGGCTGACGTAGCTAAAGAGCTAGGTTGCTGGTTCCATGTGGATGCTGCATGGGGCGGGGCAACCTTGTTTTCATCGCAATATAAACATCGCTTAAAAGGCATAGAGCGTGCCGACTCGGTCACAATTGATGCCCATAAACAAATGTACGTGCCAATGGGTGCAGGTATGGCGTTATTCAAAAACCCTGAAGATGCCAATGCAGTGCGCCATCATGCACAATACATATTGCGTGCGGGCTCTAAAGATTTAGGTGCGACTACCCTTGAAGGCTCGCGTAACGGTATGGCCATGATGGTGTATTCTGCCATGCATATCTTTGGGCGCAGAGGCTATGAGCTGTTAATCGACAGAAGCATCGAAAAAGCGGGCACCTTTGCCGATATGATTGCGAAGCACCCAGACTTTGAACTGACCACATCGCCTACACTATCATTGCTGACTTATCGCGTTTGTCCAGCTGGCCTGCAAGAAAAGCTTAAACATGCAGATGAAGCCACTAAAGATAAGATTAACGAGAAGCTTGATAGGCTGACTGTAATTGTACAGAAGCAGCAACGGGAGGCGGGGAAGTCTTTTGTCTCTCGTACACGCTTGGAGGCGCCAGAATACCCCACCAACTGTATTACTGTGTTCAGAGTGGTGTTAGCAAATCCTCTTACCAGCACCCAAGACTTGCGTAATATTCTTGAAGAGCAACATACTATTGCTACGAAAACGAAGTTGTATAAAGAATTGGTGAAGATGATAGAGACAATACCTGCGGCGTAAACATGCCCGCAAAGCTTTCATATAGAAATTTTTGTATTGAAGCTTTTATATTGAAAGCCCCCGCATGAATGCGAGGGCTTTTTTATTGGATGTGCGTTAGAGCCTGTTAGCTATAACTGACGCTATAATTTAATTTGGAGGTTATCGATAAGACGGGTATTACCCAGAAAAGCGGCCACCAAAATAACCAAGTGTTTGTCGGTTTGTTTCGCAGGTTTTAGGCTTTCGGCGTTAACAATATGAACATAGTCGTTGTTAAATCCTGAGTCGGTTAGGATATCTGCAAGGTCTGCCGCTAACGCTACATAATTTCTTTCACCCGCTTCTATGCGTGCTTTTAGTGATTTCATTTCACTGTAAATAGTTGCTGCAGTATGACGTTGCTCATCAGTCAAGTAACCGTTACGAGAGCTTAAGGCTAAGCCAGATACATCACGCTCTGTAGGAATGCCATGAATGTTCACGCCCATAGAAAGGTCGCGCACCATGGTGCGAATTACCTGTAACTGCTGAAAGTCTTTTTCACCGAAAAAAGCATCGTGAGGGTGAACCATGTTAAACAGTTTGCTCACTACCGTCGCTACACCGCGAAAATGCCCGGGACGACTTGCACCACATAGAATATCCGAAATATCGGGTACTTCTACTACTGTTTGATGCTCAACACCGCCGGGATACATATCGCTAACGCTGGGTAAAAATACGGCATCAACACCCGCTTCAATAAGCTTGGCTTTATCTTCTTTAATCGTGCGCGGGTATGCGTCTAAATCTTCGTTGACACCAAATTGCATAGGGTTAACAAAAATACTCACCACTACACGGGAGTTGTTCGCCTTGGCGCGTTTAACGAGTTTTAAGTGCCCATTGTGCAGGTTTCCCATTGTAGGAACAAACCCAACGGTGCTGCCACTGAATTTCCATTCAGTAGTTAGTTTTCGTAATGACGCAATGTCGTCAACAACCTTCATATTTAAACCTCGTTACTCAAAGCTGTGCTCGGGGGACGGGAATGCACCACTTTGTACTTCTGCAATATACTGCTGAACTGCCTTGCGCATATCGCCCGTCTCGGCAAGGTAGTTTTTTGAAAACTTCGGCATGTAATTGGCGCTAATACCAAACATGTCATGCATCACCAGTATCTGGCCATCTGTATCGTTTCCTGCGCCAATACCAATTACTGGTATGGTTAGCGCTTCGCTTACGGCCTTACCTAATGAAGACGGTACGCACTCTAGCACAAGTAGCTGAATACCTGCCGCTTCAAGCGCTTTAGCTTCTGCTAGCAGTTTTTCTGCTTTGTCTGCCTCGCGGCCCTGTATTTTAAATCCACCAAACACATGTACCGATTGAGGCGTGAGCCCTAAATGACCACATACAGGCACGCCGCGCAAATTCAAACCCTGAATGGTCTCGCATAACCAGCTTCCACCTTCCATTTTAATCATGCTTGCACCAGCAGCCATGAGTTTGCCCGCGTTCGCATACGTTTGTTCTGGGGTGGCGTAGGACATAAACGGCATATCAGCTAATACGAAGGCACGTTCTGTACCTCGTCTTACGCTACGGGTATGATATTCAATGTCTTCAATCGTTACCGGTAAGGTGTCGCTTTCTCCCTGAAGCACCATGCCGAGCGAATCGCCAATCAGCAGTGCATCAATACCTTGCTCATCAAACATTTTTGCAAAGCTGGCATCGTAAGCTGTTAGTGAGGTAATTTTTTCGCCAGCTTGCTTCTTTTTAAGCAAGCCAGAAACGGTAATTTTCTTCATAGCAACCTTCCAGGGAAAGAATAATGGGGCGAACTATACGGATTTTGAAGCTAAATGGAAGCGCGCAGGCGTTTAAGACCATCAAGCGAGCACTTAGCAACCCAGTGTGAAATAGGTTTTCCGTCGGGCATAACCATAGATTGGGCTATTTCAAACAGAGGAACTAACACAAATTCCCGTTCAGACATGCCAATATGTGGCACGGTAAGATCAGGCGCAGAAATAGTTTGGCTGCCGTAAAGTAATATGTCCAAATCTAGGGTTCTCGCGCCCCAGCGTTGTCCTTTACGTTCTCGGCCAAAGTCATGCTCAGTTCGCTGTAACTCACCAAGTAGCTTATGAGGCTCTAGGGTCGTTTCAATCAAGCATACTGCGTTAATATAATCGGGTTGGTCTTGCGGCCCCATGGGCTTACTGGAATACAGCGACGAACAGGTAAGTACGCGAGTGCCTTCAAGTAAACCTAATGCGATAAAAGCATCTTCAACGTGTTGTACAGGGTCGCCCAAATTGCTACCAATACCAATATAAACGTGCTCTTTATGCATCGGTATTTCTCGATGCTGGGCGGCGTTTACGCTTTCTTGGTTTGGGGCCATCACCCTCTTGGCGACGTAGGTCGTTTAACATTTTCTTTTGCTTGCCAGGTTCGCCATGCTGAAAATGTGTCCACCATTGGGCTAGTTCCAATAGGGCTCCGCCTTCAACTTGCCCGCGAACAAGCAGGAAATCGTAACCGGCACGAAATTTAGGATGGGTTAACAGCTGAAAGGCACGACGGCCAAAACGCTTAGGAAGGCGTTGCTGTAAAATCCAAATGTCGCGAATAACCGTGGAGAAACGCTTAGGGATCATAATGCGTTGCGTCTGTTTCGCAATCACTTCAGTTGACGCAAGGTTGAATGCATCATGCGCGCTTAATCCAGACTCTGCCTGCATAATTTGTGCGCGCTCTTCTAGCGGATACCAAAGCAATGCAGCATATAAAAATGCAGGTGTAACTCGTTGCTCGTTGTTGATTCTTTCATCGGTATTTTGCAGTACTTTTCGTACAAACTGCATTTCACGACTATTTTCATCTTCGATAAACGGTGCAAGTTGCGGAAACAACGGTGCAATCAAGCCGTACTCACGAAGCATCATAAAGGTTTTCTCACCTTGACCAGATAAGAACAGCTTTAAGGTTTCTTCGAAGAGTCGAGCGGCTGGAATATTATTTAGCAAGCTCGCTAGCTGCTTAATAGGTGCTGCGGTGTCATCGCTTATACGCATTGAAAGCTTAGTCGCGAAACGCACAGCACGAAGCATGCGAACCGGATCTTCACGATAACGCACTTCAGGATCGCCAATTAAACGTACTTCACGCTTTTCAATCGCTTCTAGGCCATTCGCAAAATCTTTTACGGTGAAATCAGCCACACTGTAGTACATGGCATTGAATGTGAAATCGCGGCGTTCGGCATCTTCTTCAATGCTGCCAAAAACATTATCTCTAACCAGTTGTCCGTGGGCATCTCGTTTTGACACTGCTTTGTTCTTCGGTACTTCTTTCGCTTCAGGCTCTTCGGTGTGATGGCCACGGAAGGTTGCTACTTCTATCACTTCACGACCAAAAACAATGTGGGCTAGTCTGAAACGACGGCCAATCAAACGGCAATTTCTAAACAGCCCTTTAATTTGTTCCGGTGTGGCATTGGTGGCCACATCAAAGTCCTTGGGCTCATGCCCCATCAAAATATCGCGAACACAACCTCCGACCAAATAAGACTCGAAGCCTGCTCCGTTAAGGCGATACATGACTTTCAACGCATTAGGGCTCACGTCTTCGCGAGAGATGCCGTGCTCCCCACGAGTCATAACACGAGGCTCTAGTACATTGTCAGCGGTATGTTCCTTAGTAAAGGCTCGCTTAACAGAATTGAAAACACGATGAATGATGGTGAAGTCTCCGAAGGTTATAAAGGATGGCTATAATAAGTGGATTCGCGCTTGCCCACAATAATTTCGGCTATTTTAGGTACTAATTTCCTATCCCAGCGTGATATTGCCATAGTAAGCAGTTGTGCGGCATTTTCAAATTCGTTAGCGTGATAGTTACCTTGGCCTAAAAAAGACAGACCATTAACGATATTTTCAAGCACATTTTTGTTGTTAATGGGCGCAGCATGGTTTTGTTTACTCAGCTTTCGCCCTGGTGACACTGCAGCAACCGGAATATGCCCATAGTGTGGCACATTGCAGCCTAATGAACGATAAACAGCGCGTTGAAGCGGGGTGACATCTAAAAGGTCGCTGCCTCGAATAATGTCTGTTACACCCTGATATTCATCGTCTAACGCTACGACAAAATTATAGGCGAAAAAGCCATCGCTGCGCTTAATCACTACATCTTCTGGTGCATTGCTTAACGGGTTCACTTCGCTTGCGCCTATCGAATTATCGTTGCTGTTACTATTGAAACTGCGTTTGACTCTGTGGTGTTTTGCTTCGACTAAGCCAGATGATGTTGAATGGGCTACAGAATTGACTACTGATAGCGCCCCTGTCTTATCAACACTGCCCATAATACCGTCATCGAAGGCATCTAAGTGGCAATCAAGTTTTAATCGTATTGCTAAGCTACGGGTATCCGATGCTAATTCAGGTACTGCCTGAGCGGTTAGGCCTAGGTCTCGACAATAGTGGTTATCGTGCCCGCCGTTTGCTTTTATTTGTTTGCGAGTACAGGCACAAAAATAGGCTGATTTGTCTGCTAGTAGGCTATCAAGTTTTGCCTGATACCTTGCATGCTGCTGTTGTTGATATAAAACGGAACCATCCCAGTGAAGGCCATGGCATTCAAGGGTACGCAAAATGTCGCTGTCGACACCAGGTAAACATCGGGGTGCGTCAATGTCTTCCATTCGAACTAACCATTGCCCATTGCGATGACGTGCATCTAGGTAGCTAGCGAGCGCGGTAACTAAAGAGCCGAAATGAAGTTGACCGGACGGCGAAGGCGCGAAGCGGCCGACATATTGAGGTGAGGAGTCGATTTTAGATGGCATGAATAGAAATACTGTTACACACCTCTATAGTAAATACTATGAGGCGTGTAACTTACTACGTAGGTTTATTAACCCTGTAGTTGCTTTTCTTTGATTTCTGCCATGGTCTTACAGTCGATACACAGATCGGCAGTAGGACGAGCCTCTAAGCGACGAATACCGATTTCAATGCCACATTGGTCACAAAAACCAAAGTCATCTTCTTCAATACGCTTAAGCGTCTTCTCAATCTTCTTGATCAATTTACGTTCGCGGTCGCGAGTACGTAATTCAAGGCTGAACTCTTCTTCTTGCGCAGCGCGGTCTACCGGGTCTGGAAAGTTTGCTGCTTCGTCTTTCATGTGCGTAACGGTGCGGTCAACTTCTTCACGAAGTTGGTTGCGCCATGCTTTAAGCAGTAAACGGAAGTGCTCCATTTGCGGCTCGCCCATGTACTCTTCGTCAGCGGTAGCCTGGTACGGCTGTAATCCTGCTAGTGCTAATAGCCCTAGGGATTTTGTTTCTTTACCTGTTGGCATCTGCCACATCTCCTACACTACGACATCCATCTTGTCCTGAATGAATCGATTAACTAAATCAAAGCCGTTCATTACAAGCAATTGCTCGTGTCTATGTAATTATTATGCTGAGGATATTGATTATAAGTCAGCACTGTTACTAGTTTACGTATTTCACGTACTTCCAGTAAAACAAGGCGCAAATATGAAGGCGAAATGAAAAAAATCAACCTATTTTTCACACGTTTACTGGTAGTGTTTGATTTATAACTATTTTTTGTTCATCAATTGAACAGCTTGCTGCGAGGAACTTGACTCCAGATGCGACCGCGGTGTTTACGGCGTCGGCGTAAACAGGATCAATATCTCGCGCTACTTGTACAGAATGCACGCCCGAATGCTGAACACAAAATAATAAGCAGGTACTTATACCTTGTTGAGAGAGTTCTGCAAGTTCTAAACAATGTTTTGCACCTCTAGCGGTGACTGCATCGGGAAAATAGCCTTGGTTTCCCCGCGCCAGAGTGACAGATTTCACCTCAATATACTCAAGGGTGTCACCTTGACCGCAGGCAAAGTCGAAACGACTATTACCACCAGGCGGTGTTACTTCAGCTTTCCAATGATTAATATCAGAAAATGCAGACAAGACCTTGTTATTTAGTGCCTCTGCCACCAATTTATTAGCATTGTGAGTGTTAATGCCAATGAAATCGCCTTCAAAGGTTTGGGCAAGCTCCCAGGTATATTTTAACTTTCGCTTAGGATTGTCAGATTCGCTCAAATAGACGGTGTAGCCAGGTTCGGCGCACCCTGTCATCGCCCCCGTATTAGGGCAATGTGCAGTGACTATTGAGCCGTCTTCAAGTTCTACGTCGGCAAGAAACCGTTTATAGCGTTTAATTAAGGTGCCACGTAGTAGTGATGGCGAAAAAAACATAACAATTGGCCTATAACGACATAAATTTACATGCATTGCGTTGCTAGAACTAAACATCTACCCCAGCAATGAAACGCAAAAATATATAAGGATTAAAACGTAATGGCAGAATTTACCGTAAGCTTATCCTCAGATAAAGCCAATAGTGCGTGGGGAGAAAATACTAAGCTCTCTTTTAGTGAAAACGGCGCAGTCATCCACTTGCCAAATGGCGATAGTGGCGCGCTTGAGCGCACAATTCAACAAGTCGCGCGTAAGCTTGATGGATTAAATATTCCCGAAGTAGCCTTAACGGGCAAGTGGACCAAAGAACAACAATGGGCTTTCGCGTTAAGTTTCACCCGAGCTCGCAACCCTTCAACTATCAAGTGGGCAGATAACGACGATAAGCAGTGGCTAGAGCAGAACTACGCAGCCTTACTATTTACCCGTCAGTTAGTGAACGACACACCAGAAGATTTAAGCCCTGAAACCTTAGCGCAGCGTGCAGCAGTTTGGTTGTCTGATTTAGGTAAAGAGCATGTGTCTTATACCATGACCGTAGGTGAAGAATTAAAAGACGCGGGTTGGACAGGTATTTATAACGTAGGCAGAGGCAGTGAACGCCCACCTGTGATGTTAGGCCTTGATTACAACCCAACGGGTGATCCTGATGCGCCTGTTGAAGCCGTTCTAGTAGGGAAGGGAATAACTTTCGACAGTGGTGGTTACAGCATTAAATCAAGTGAAGGTATGCTTGATATGAAATGTGATATGGGCGGCGCAGCTACCGTAACCGGCGCACTAGGCCTTGCCATTAGCCAAGGTATTACTAAGCGTTTAAAGCTCATTTTATGCTGTGCAGAAAACTTAATTAGTGGCCATGCTTATAAATTGGGTGATGTACTTACCTATAAAAACGGCGTGACTGTAGAAGTCGTCAATACCGATGCGGAAGGACGTTTGGTATTGGCTGATGGCTTAATGGCGGCAACAGAAACTGGCGCGCCATTAATTATAGATGCGGCCACTTTGACGGGGGCAGCAATGGTGGCGCTAGGTTCTGACTATCACGCCGTATTTTCAATGGATGACAGTGCGCGTTCGCAAATGCTTGCGGCTGCAAGCGCTGAGAATGAACGCTTTTGGCCATTGCCTATTGAACCTTTTCATGCCGACCGTTGCCCATCTGCCTTTGCAGATACCGCTAACAGCCGACCTATGAAAGGCGGTGGCGGAGGCGGTGCTTCTAACGCGGCAGGTTTCTTATCTCGATTTGTAAACCCTGAAGGAAAAGGATGGGTGCACTTAGATTTAGCGGCGGCTTATCATGGCGGCGCAACGGCAGAAATGCCAGTAGGTGCAACAGCCAAGGGAATCCGAAGCATTGCAAGAATGCTTCAAGACTTTAAATAAGTCGTAAACGGATGTCGCCCCCCGAATGTGGGGGGATAACGTTTTTTATTTTTTTTTTTTATTTTAATTGTTTTTGGTTTTTAAATGTT
>NZ_JAGJDY010000019.1 GCF_018100795.1 Alteromonas sp. MMG017
CACTCAACTAAATGAACGACCAAGAAAAACATTGAAATTTAAAACACCGTCACACATGATTGAAAGGAGTGTTGCGATGTTCACTTGAACCTACAGTGGCTTCCTTTAGGATGTCGCGTTCCATTGTCACGCGTTTAAGCTCTTTCTCTAACTGCTTAATTCGATCGGTTTGCTCTTTAGACTGAACGTGTTCTTCACTATCAGGGCCATACATCTTTATCCAGTTATAAAGAGAACTGCTAGTGACTCCCAGCCTCTCAGAGACGCTAGACACCGAATAACCGTGGTCGGTAACTTGTTTCACCGCCTGTATTTTAAATTCTTCTGTAAATCGCTGAGACATCTTTTCTCCTTAGTACACATAATTATAAAGCAATTAAGTGTCTAGAGAAGTCTGGTCGATTCATCTTGCCTATCCAGATGTAAAGTTTTTAGGCCATCATAAAGAGGAACCCTACTAGTTTTCAACTTGGTAACTTGTACAGTATCAAGTTGTGAATTGTGCATTAACATAACAGTATCAGCTAGTCTTAATGTGGCGACAAACCACGTGATATACAGTGCATTTCTTTTCTCTTCTGAATTACCAAAGTCGGCGTATGTATCGCATATTGAAACGAGCCACTTTGTGTTGAAATTACCAACTACAAACTGAATGTTACTTTTTACAAGGTCGTCGAACGCAGAAAAATTCGAAGATACATCTACTGAGTTTCTAAGTTTCTTAATTAAGTCTATCACATCACTTTCAATACAATTTTTATTCATTTCACCGAAGGACACCATATTCAATTTAATGAGCGATATAACAAATCTGGCAAAAAAATTATTTTCGTAAAATACCGACTAATCTGCCATTGTCTTCAACAAGTAATTTGTTTAGCTTCTTGTCTTCCATGATTAAGTCACCGTAAGAGACTAACTCATTGACGCCGATTGTGTAGGGGTTACGCGACATTAAGTCTGTCGCCTTTAATTTAAATACTCCGTCGCCATGATGCTCGATAGCCCTTCTGATATCGCCATCAGTAATTAGGCCTATAATAGCGCTCTCATCATTTGTAACTATAGCAAGGCCCTGTTCCCCTTTTGATATGGTATCGATTATATCTATCAGTGGCGAATCTATATTAATAATTGGGAGGTTATTTGATACCATTTGGTCTTTGACCTTGTGTAGAAGTTTGCGCCCCAAGCTTCCTCCAGGATGGAATCTAGCGAAATTTTCAGGTCTAAAGTCCCTCCCTTCCATCAATGCAATTGCTAATGCATCGCCCATTGCTAGTGTCGCAGTAGTTGACGCTGTTGGGGCAAGTTTAAGTGGGCAAGCTTCTTGAGGAACCGCTATATTAAGGTGGTACTCGCTTTGTAAGGCTAGCGTCGAGCGAGGATTTCCAGTCAGTGAAATCAATAGATTTTTATTGTCTTTGAGAAATGGAAGTAGCTTGAGAACCTCCTCGGTTTCTCCTGAGTTTGATATTGCTAAAAATATATCTTCTGAGGCGACCATGCCCAAGTCGCCATGGAATGCTTCACCTGGGTGCATTGAAAAGCTAGGCGTTCCGGTACTAGCTAAAGTCGCAGATATTTTATTTCCTATAATACCGGACTTTCCCATTCCGCAAACAATTAGGCGCCCTTTGCTATTTAAAATTGCGGAGACAGAATCAGAGAAGTCATTTGTGAGTAATGCCGACAAATTAGCGACTGCTTCGGATTCTATTTTAAAAACCTGTTTTGCTCGTTCTTTAAGGTCCATAACCTATACTATTCCATTATACTTTTTATTCTTTCGTAGTCTTCTATCGTATCGACGCCGTGAGGACATGCATCATCAACCTTAGCAACCGCTATTTTCTTGCCGAGATGCAGAGCTCTTAATTGTTCTAGTGCTTCGATTTGTTCTAGCTTGGACACAGATGATTGACTTAAATTTTTGAGTGTACTTACCCTATATGCGTAAAGACCTATATGGCGATGATATACTCCATCATTAATTGACAGGTTAGCGAGGCTGTCTACTTTATCGAATTTCCCCCTTTCCCATGGGATAGGGGCTCGACTGAAGTATAGGGCTGAAGAATCTTCTGCAGAGACAACTTTCACTATATTAGGGTTAAATAAATCCTCAACCGAGTTTATAGAGCACATAAGAGTAGAGATATCGGCCCAATGGTTTGTTGTGAGTTGCTCAACTACTTTTTCTATATATTTGGGGTCGATTAAAGGCTCATCACCTTGAAGATTCACTACAATATCGTTGTCGTCAAAACCTAACTTTATTGCTACTTCAGCTAAGCGATCTGTGCCGCTTTCATGCGCCTCATTAGTCATTAAGACTCGGCACCCAAAGGATTCTACAGTTTGATATATTCTGTCGTCGTCCGTAGCGACAATAACAGATTCAATGTTGGTCTCTAAAGCTCTCTGGTAAACATGCCAAACAACAGGCCTTCCTTTGATTTCGAGTAAGGGTTTGCCCGGTAGTCTAGATGAGTTATACCGGGCTGGAATTACTATATGTACGCTCATTTTATATTGAAGTATCCAGTGAACTAAAAGATTTGACTAAGTCATCTACTGCCTTGACCTGAGTCAAGAAGGGCTCAAGTATTTTTAGGGGTAAAGCACTAGGGCCATCGCACTTAGCTTCATTTGGATTCGGGTGAGATTCTAAGAATAACCCTGCAATTTTAGTAGCTATGCCGGCTCTAGCTAATTCGCACACTTGGTCGCGGCGGCCGCCAGATGCAGCGCTACCCGAGTCGCGGGTTTGTAAAGCATGAGTGACGTCAAAGATAATTGGCTTGTTATCTGTCACTTTCTTCATGACACCAAATCCAAGCATATCAACAACCAAATTATCATAACCATGGAGAGTTCCACGGTCACAAAGCATGAGTTGGTCATTCCCCATTTCTTCAAATTTGTGGACAATATTTTTCATCTGCCCAGGGCTGATAAACTGTGGTTTTTTAATATTTATTGGCCTCTTTGTTTCAGCAAGCGCTGCAACGAGGTCAGTTTGGCGAGCAAGAAACGCAGGCAGTTGCAGTACGTCAACGATTTCAGCAACGGGCTTGGCCTGCCACGGCTCGTGTACATCTGTGATTACTGGAATATTTCCAAATTCTTTCTTCACTGCTGTGAATATCTTTAAGCCCTTTTCTAAACCGGGGCCACGATAAGAATGAATTGATGAGCGGTTAGCTTTGTCAAAAGATGCTTTAAATACGAGCGGGATATCCAACTTCTTACATACCTCTACATAGTGACCGCATACATCAATCGTAAACTGCTCTGACTCTAGAACATTTACTCCGCCGAATAGGCAGAATGGTGTGTTGTTGCTTATCTCAATATTTTGGATTCTCATGATAACTATTGTTCTCAATTCTCTAGTCGATTATGTCTTTTTGCGTGAACGGCTTACCAGTCATCATTTCATACTCTCGCAACCATTGCTCTGCATAATCACAATTTTGATAATTGTTAAAATACGGACCGCCATCTGTGAAATGTAGAAACTTAGGTTTTCCGTTATCTGGTTCTTTATACCAGTCTACCAACCAATTCCACTCAAGGGAAAGCTCTCCAATTTCGTGATCTTCTAGCCACATAAATCTGTGAAGGTAAAGAGGAGAAATCTCGTTGACCAAGTCCGGTGTAATAAGTTGATTTTTGGGATGGTCGAGATTCCACAAAACGACAGAAGACCAATTCTTTCGGGGGTATTGAGTTTGAACTTGACCGTCTAATTTAACAGTATCAGATGGTGTATGGTTATGTTTTACCACCATTACTGCGTACTTGTTATCAGCTTGGTCAAACAACTCATTTACATCAGTGAGAGCTAGAACGTCATTGTCGCAAAACATCACCCAGCCTTTGTGACCAGCAAGCCACGGGGTAAGGAAACGTGTAATTGAAAACTCTGTTGAACCGTTTTTATCTACGTCTCTGTAATAGATCCCTAAGTCTCGTAACGCTTGTTGGACAATAGGGTAGCACTTAACGTCTGCTGAGTGCCTCTCTATAGAATGTTTGGCAACCTGATATACCACATCTTGATATGAAGTGTACCCTACAAAAACTTTTCTCATAATTTTGCTCCTTGAATAATTTTGTAGAGAGTAATGAAGATAGGAATCCATTTCAATGAGACTGAAAAAATAAGTGAGGTATTCCTTCTGCTTTGACGTGGTAGTTGTGAAATTCCTCGAATCAGCTTTAAAAATGTAATAGAGTATTTACACATTTAGGAGCTAAAAAGTCAGCTTTTCCACAAAAGCTGTATTTCGGGAAGAACTATCAACTATGAAAAATATTCTTGTTACTGGCGGCGCCGGTTTTATTGGCAGCCATCTGTGTCCACTTCTGCAACAAAACGGTTTCAATGTTACTATTTTGGACACCTTATCGCCCCAAATTCACGGCGAGTCACAAGAAACCCCATTATGGATTTCTGATTCAAACATTCATTTCGTTAAAGGTTCGGTTACAGATAGAGATGTAATGAAATCAGTGCTGAGCAACGCTGATGGAATTGTTCACTTAGCGGCGGAGACTGGAACTGGTCAGTCGATGTACGAAATAGAGAAATATAACCAAGTTAATAGCCAAGCCACAGCGTTGATGTTAGATATTATAACTAACGAACAACTTCCAATTAAACGCGTTTTATTGGCGTCTAGCCGATCGGTTTATGGTGAGGGTGCTTATTTAGCCGACGGCCAAGGCGCAACCAACAGAATTTATCCACGGCCTCGAACTCCTGAAGAACTAGCAAACCACCAATGGACTGCCAAAGATGAGAATGGCAATGACCTAGTACCAGTTCCAACCCGCGAAGACGATAAAGTTCAGCCAGCATCTATTTATGCATCGACAAAATATGCACAAGAAGATTTAATTGCCATTTGCTGCGAGTCATTGGGGATCGGCTATGGCATTTTGCGTTTGCAGAACGTCTATGGCGAAGGCCAATCACTGAATAACCCCTACACGGGTATTCTGTCTATCTTTTCAACGCGTGTGAGAATGAACAAGCACTTGCCTATTTTTGAAGATGGCTTAGAAACTCGCGATTTCGTTCATGTATCTGATGTTGCTGGTGCCTTTCTAGCTGCACTCACAAAAGAAGAGGCGCCTAATACGATAATTAATGTTGGTACAGGAGAGTTTACAACAGTAATAGATATCGCCAGTCAGCTAACACGTGCTTTTGGCAAAGAACCGGATATTCAGGTTACTGCTCAATATCGAGTCGGGGATATCAGACACAATTGTGCTGACATCACTCGTTTAAAAGACGTACTCAATTACATTCCAAAAGTCTCTCTTGAAGAGGGAATGAAACGTTTTGTTGACTGGGTAAATACTCAACCTCTCCCAGAGGACAAACTCGATAAAGCCAACCAAGAGCTGAAAGAAAAGAACTTGATGGGGTAATAGGTATGGTAATTAAGATTTTTGGAGATAGTCACACCAGTGCGATCAATAGAGCATTGCAGAGCGGATCATTTCCTCCTAATTTAGCGATCGATGCCAAATGGTTAAAGTTAGGTAAGTTAGGTGATATTGAGTTTGAAGATGCACTAGAAGAAGTTAGAGCTCTCAGTGAAAATGACTTGCTAGTCATAAGTATCTTGGGGACACTACACAACGTATTTGGATTATTAAAGCAGAATCCACCTTTCGCATTCTTCTATGATAAGTTAGAAGGGCCCGGTGATCTAATACCTACTAATACACTTAAACAGTTATTTTTGGGTAAAATAGAAGCAAACAAACGAGTCTTCGAATTGATTGAAGCCGCTAATTGTAAGGTCGTCCACTTATCAACACCTCCGCCAAAAGGCGACCAAGAGTTCTTGTTGGATATCGCTGCTCGCAAAAACACCAAATATCGTGATATGGAAATACACGCCGCGTCTCTGAACTCGCCAAGTTACCGCTTAGGGCTTTGGAAATTTGAAATGAGTGTTCTCGAATCTTGTTTAAATCATCATGGTGTTGAAATAGTGAGTGTGCCCTCAAGCACTATTGATTCAGATGGTTTTTTAAAGCCAGAGTTTTACGATACGGACTTCACACATGCTAATTGTGAGTATGGAAAAGAAGTAATCAAAGTGCTGGAAGGATTATTATAAATGAAACATCCATATAAATCGTTACCCGAGAAGAGCTTTTGGCGAAAGTCTGTCGCTAATAAAGATGTTTCAGCAGTGGAACCTGTTTGTGATTTTGGGTTAACTATTACCAAAGATTGTAAAGTAGCTACTGCAGGCAGTTGTTTTGCGCAGCATATAGCTCGTCATATGAGTAATTCTGGATTCAACTATTTAGTTAGTGAACCCGGAAACCCTCTATTGAGCGATACGATTCGAAAAGAACAAAACTACGGCTTGTTTTCCGCTCGCTATGGGAATATCTATACAGCGCGACAACTTTTACAATTATTTAGGAGAGCTTTTGGTCTATTAGAGCCAGTAGAATCATATTGGGAGCATGAAGATGGGTCGTTCAGAGACCCATTCAGGCCGACTACACAAGTGGGCGGTTACCCAACAGTTGATGAGTTATTAGAAGATAGAAAACTTCATTTAAGTAAAGTTAGAGAAATGTTCTCTGAAGTCGATGTATTTGTTTTTACATTGGGTTTGACTGAGTGCTGGAGGCGCAAAGATGATGGTGTTGTTTTCCCAATATGCCCAGGCGTAGAGGGTGGCACATTTGGCCCAGAAGTTTATGAATTTTATAATCAGAGTGTCTTTGACATTATTTCGGACCTCAAAGAATTTATCGGTTTACTCAGATTAAAAAATCCTTCTGTAAAAGTACTATTTACTGTCTCTCCAGTGCCGCTGATGGCTACCGCGGAACAAGGACAACATGTACTCACAGCAACGACGTATTCAAAGTCAGTACTTCGGGTCGCGGCTGACGAAGTCGTGAGACAATCAAACGATGTTTTTTACTTCCCTTCTTATGAAATTATTACAGGCAATTTCAACAGGGGTTCATATTACGGAGACGATTTACGTAGTGTTGTAGAAGATGGCGTAAACCATGTTATGCGAGTGTTTTTCAATAACGTCACTGATAGAGACTCCACAAAGCTTGCTAAAAAAACGCCTACGGTTTCGAAAGAACTACCTGAGCAAACTACCAAAAGTATTATTGATGTAGAGTGTGACGAAGAGCTTTTAGATCGCCATAACTAATCATTTTCTAAATCATTACAACAAGCAGTACGCCCATGTTGAGCAGAATAAAACGCTTTCTAAGAAAAAGTGCAATCAGTAGTTTAAAAGCATCATCACTTTTTGATGCAGATTGGTATGCATCAGAGTATGGAATTAACCTCCCTAAAAAAGATTTGTTATCGCATTACCTTATAGATGGGCATTTACAAGGTTATGACCCCAGCGCAAAGTTTAACGGTGAAGCATATCGTAGGGTATATTTGAATAGCAGGACTAACCCTTTGGTTCACTATTTGAGCAAAGGGCGGTTCAAAGGATATGTTAAGGTGCCGTCTTCTCGTTATATTAGTGAAGAAGATGTAATTGCGAAAATAAGTAAGGGAACAAATAAAGCTCCTATAATTAAGCTACTCGATGAATCTTCCGGCTTTTTTGCTAATTGGTACGCAAGTAACTACTGTTTACCCGACAGTATTAAAGAGTACGCTACTTTTCATTATCTTGTCTTTGGCTCTGAGAGAGGGTTCGACCCAAATCCTTATTTTTCGACTTCTGATTATTTGAGGAACAACTCAGATGTTGAAAAAGAAATGATTAACCCCTTTTACCATTATTTAACTTGTGGAAGATCAGAAGGTAGGATTGTTGGTGTTTCATCTAGGTTTGCATTTGACGATAATGCTCTATCGAAAGAGGTTACACTGCGGAAGGAGGCGATTAATGCTATTTTGTTAGAGGGAAATTTCGATCTTTCTTGGTTTAATAGATCTTATGGATTTTTCTATAAAACAGAAGGTTACGCTCTTTTGCATTACCTTGTTGGTAATTATGACTATTCACTCGATCCCTGTTACTCGTTCAATACCTCAGATTATGTGAAGAAATATGATGACATCAAGCAAAGTTCAATAAATCCTTATCTTCACTACGTCAATTATGGTAAGTCTGAAAAGCGAGTTACCGAGTTATCCGAAAAGGCGCGAGAAAGTCACATTAACGATTACTTGCGCAGTATCAAACTTAAAGTTAGTCAAAAAATCGAGCTCGAACTTTTAGGGCGTAGCAAGTTCTTTTGTTTTAAGTTCTACTCTCGCAAGTACAAAAAGCTTGGTTTAGAGAATTCACAATGCGCTAAACACTACTACTTATTTGGAGGGTTTGAAGGGAAAGATCCATCAGCGTTATTTTCCAGCTCTTATTACCTTTCTATGCATGAAGATGTGCTAGAGAGTGGAATGAACCCGCTCGTCCATTATTTGTTGACTCAGAATACTGAGCGAAGAGCAATATCTCATTCCAAGTCTGCACAAACAGATATATTTGGAGAGGTCGTTATCTCCGAGGTAGATTCGAATAACACTTACTTGCCGTCTTTAGCGTCTGAAGCTTTGGATTCGCTAAACGCTAAGATTGCCAAGCGTGTTGGTTTTAAGCGAACTGTTGAAGCTAACGTTAATTCAATCGAGGATTTTGAATGGACGAATACTACAGCTTCTCTACTTAGCACGTTCGCTCCAGAGATTAGCTGCAAGAAAATAGTTGATGAAGAAAATGCTTTTGGGTTTTTAGCCCCACAGGTGAAATTGCTACAAAACCGAACACACAACAAATTGAGATTTGGCTTGGAATGCAAGGACGATCAAGAATATTATTTTGTATTGATTCAAAAGCCTCTCTCTGCGACTGATAGAGACCCGTTTATCGTTGAAACCGTGTCGATTTCTGCGCTCGGAACATCGTATGTCGATTTGTCCTTAGCAAATCCTTATAGCCCAGTCGCTGTTTTGATAGTTAGCAGTAACCTAGTGATAGATGTTTTTTTCGTTCCCTTTCCGTCACTGCTTGACGGTGGCTTACACGAAATTGAACTAGGGTATTATTCTGATAATGCCAAACAGACTGTCCTAGAATATCAGTTTCTTTGCAATAAACTGAATCGTGCAATAAAGAATGTTCAACGAACTGAGGAAAGAGTTTGGAATGTTGATTTAAATGACGCTAGAGGTTTTGAACCAATTTTCGATAGTGAATTCAGAACGTGGTTGAAAGACTACTGGAATGTTAAAGTTTCCACAAGTAGTCAAGCAGATGTAAATTTTGAATTGCACACAACGCTAGGAGTGTGTCCTGAGAAATTACCACAATACCTTGCTGGAGAAATTCCTTCACTTCATTATCTTTCCGGCCTTGTTTTTGACGAAACGACAAAGCCTCAACATGTTCTATATAGAAGTCGACAAGAACTTAACTTGGTAGAACGTCACGTAAGAAGGAGCGCTTCGGTTAAAACACGACCAACACTCGAGCAGGAGATTTCGGCTCTCAGTGTTGATGCACCAAAAACTCATATCAATAACATTTTGGGGGCGGCAAACTTACTCGAGCAAAACGAAGTGGATAGCGCGCAAGAGATTAATGTTGTAATTAACTACAAGTCGATGCTAGTTAGTCAGTTTACTTATGTGCTACAGATGTTGCAAAGTCAAAAGGGCGTGACTATCGTCTCTTTATCTTTAATCGTAGGTGAAACTCAGAAGTTAGATATAAGTCAATTTAGTGCTTGGCATGGAATTGACATCAAGCTTTATAGAAGAAGCGACAGTCAAACTTATCATGCCGTTTTGGAAAAGGTATTTACGTCTATTAATAAAGGCACTGTAGTGCTATTTAGTGACAATGTTTACCTTTATAACACGTCGACTTTGTCGTCTTTAGTAGGGAAACTCGATACCGAAGTTAAAATTGTAGCGCCTTTGTTGGTTGAAACGCATAATGAAAAGAATAAAGAAAAGTTAGGAGAAATAAGCTTTTCTTATCATATCTTTCATTCTCAAGAACATGCTAATTATAAAGTTGGGGTCTTAGACTCAAGTCTTGCTTTAAACCGAAGTTCTTTTGTTGAGTCTACATCTCATCCGCTCCTTGTTATCGATGTTGATTCGGCTATTCCTAGCTTGAAACTGCTTAATAAAACCGAGCATGTTGAATCGATTTTTGATGAAGCTCAAAGTTTATTTTTGTTTAGTTATGCGGCTTGCTCAAAAGGTATGTCGATAGTTAACGCTAATAAATTTGCGGTGGGGGGGGAGTCGATGAAATTTTGTACTGTAAATGTTGAGTGGGCCGAGGAACTACTGCCTATTTTAACGACAGCGTGGAAGGAGTAGAAAGATGAACATTTGTATTGTAGTACCTTCCTCTGGATACCTATTGCAGGCTGGCGTTCGAATCCGTTATGAGCGTATTAGTACTCAACTTTTGAAGCAAGATGTCACTTTAAACTTTAAAGTCATTGATGATTTTGTTGGAAGTACGGACTTTAAGGACGATATTTATATTATTAGTAAGGTATATGATTTCAGAGCTGTAATACTTGCAGTTGAAATATCATCTGCTGGTAAACTCGTTGGTCCAGATTTGTTCGATGATTACTTCAGTAATTTAGAGGATTTTCGGTTTACACGTCTGCGAAAATGGTTATCAGAACTCGCTAAGTTCAGTAACTTTGCGCTTTGTTCTACAACAAAAATTAAAAGTCGTTTGGAATCATATTTTGATGATGTGCCAATGCACGTATTGAACGACCCTGCTGATATTGAACCAGAGGAACTTCAAGAAGTTCTTGCTCTAGTAGATACGAAACAATCTGAGTTTGCCTTAAATCAAGAGTTACGAGTGCTTTGGTTTGGCATTGGGGATAACCCCCATTTTGATGTCGGAATCCAAGATCTAGTCAGGTATGCCCCTCAAGTATTAAGAAAACTAAAAAAGGCTTTTCCTAACATCAAACTAACCCTTCTTACTAATCATAGAGCTTTGACAGTAGATGCGTATGAAATGTTGAAGCGTTTACCGATAGAATATGACCTACAGTTTTGGACTGAAGAAAAAGAGAGCTTATTGTTGGGAGAATCTACTGTTACTTTACTTCCAGTTAATTTTCAAAATTTTAGTAAAGTGAAATCTTTTAATAGGGCGGTTACAGCACTCGCGAAGGGATCTCAGGTACTTTCATTGGGCTACGATCTATACGAGCAATTACACTCAATTATCTATAGAAATGTAGAAGAACTAATAGTCCATTTGACGTCTAGTTCTCTGAAGTTTTCACTAGAAAACGAAGATTTAATCAAATCACTATTTGCAGAGTTTGCCAGCGCCTCGAATGAGACATGTAACCTGATCAATTTTTTGAAGCAACTTGGTCCCTCGACAGCAAGAGTAGACGATTCAGTGAAATTGATTAATCTAGGTTCTAATCTTGATAAAAAACTATATAAATTCGCAATTAATTACAGCTGGGTTTGTGTATCTTCACCAGCTCTTGGTAAGCAAGCTAATTATGTCTTCAGTATTGTTCACGATAAAGATGGAAAACTCTCTGTGACAATAGGGAAAGGCGCGCAAAAACTTCTCCTTGATATTCAAAATCGAACAGACCGCTTAGTAAGCTCTAAACCAATTCAAGATAAACTGCAGTTGTCGGACGGTCTAGAAAATATTTTTAGCAGTGGCGAAAACAGTTTTTTCTACAGCAATTTGTACAAACAAAGTCTAGCTGCAACAGAATCAGTAATTGACGGCTTTTTTAAACGCTATATTTTGCTCAACGCAGAAACAAGCAAATCTTTCTTCGCTTATTAATTAGAGGCCTGTTGTGCAACATAAAGTTATTTTCTTAATGAATTTACTACAGGACGTTAATATTCTTCGTCCTCTGATAAATTTAGCGGCAAAAATTGAAAATTCGTATCCAACAATTATTCAGAGTAAAGACTTTACTATTAGAGATACTTCTAAAAGTTGGCAAAGTGAGCTATGTGATATTGCATTAGCGACAGGAGCTATTGTTCAACAGGTAGACGATGAGATTGAAGCTCTGCATTTATTGGAGGGTAGTGGTGGTATTGTATTTGCTGCGAGTGAGTCGAACTTACCTCCACATAGATTTACTCATAACATTTTCAAAATGTTAAGTGATGACTATGTTTCTGTGACTCTGCAGCATGGTTTCGAATGTGTGGGTTTTTCCCAAAGTGTACAACACAACCTCTCTTACGGCGCCAATGTTTATTGGAGTGCCGATGTGGTTTGTGCTTGGACCGACACAGCAAATTTACCTTCTATATCCGCCTTGCAAAGTCAGAAAGTGTTGCCATTTGGTCCTACTTTTGTTCTTAATGAACCTCCACTTTCCGATCGCTGTAATGAAAGGACAGGCCTCATTTGCGAAAACCTACATTCGGTAAGAATGTCGGCCTCAGGTGATTTGAAAAATGAGTTTATGGCAACATTCGAATCATTCTGCTCTGCAGTGGCTAGTCAGAAGAAAAAGGTTACTTTGCGTCCACATCCTGGTGGCCAATATGTGCTGAAAAACAAAGTAAAGTTGCCCAAGAATGCAGTCATAAATAATGAACCAATATATAAAGTTGATCTAAGCTCTTTTACATTTGGAGTTTCCGCACCTTCGTCGATCTTAATCGATATGCTCTATGCGAAAATACCCGTTGCGGTTTGGGTTGATGAGCAAGGAGTGATGGATCACTCAAATTATAGAGGGTTAGAGACAATTTCAAATGCTAAGGAAATGGAGCTATTTTCTCAAAGAGCTGAGAGCAACCCAGAATATTTTCTAGCTAAACAAAAAGTATTTCTTGAAAATAGTGGACTTATTCTGAATGCGAGGGAGGGTGCAAAAAACTTTGTGAACCTCATAATGAATTCGCTCACGACTAATGAAAAGCATGGTGAGACTTCGGAAGAGAAAGTGTTATTCATAGCCAATGATATGATACCTACTTTGCAATTGAGCTTCATTAAACCTTTGCGGACGTTAGTAGAGCGCGGAGATATGTTATGTGAATACTTAACAGAGAAAGAGCTCAAAGATGAGTTTGGCGGCCTTGCAAGCGCTTCAATTTCCCAACGGTACGTGGTTAGACGATTAGACGAATTTCGACCCAGTAAGATTGTATTCTGTCGATATAGTGGGCCACATGCTGTCTCAGTAAGGCTTTGGGCTTTGCAAAATAATGTACCTGTTTTGTTCCATATTGACGACGACTTACTAAATGTACCGCTTTCGTTAGGCAGAGCTAAATTTGAACAGCATAACTCCCCTCAACGCGTTAAAACAGTGAGATACTTACTCGATCACGCGGATCTAGTTTACTGTTCAACCCAACCTCTGTTGAAAAAATTCGAAGCTCAATCCGTACAAAATAGAATGGTTAGCGGAGATATCTATTGTTCAGCCGATGTCGCTGTTCCAGCTTACGAACGGAAAGTTAAAAAGCTAGGCTATATGGGATTTGACCATTCCCATGACTTGGATACCGTGCTGGACGCCATCGTACGAATCTTGAATGAATATCCAGAAACAACGTTTTCAATGTTCGGTACCATACCAAAGCCTGAAAAATTAAAGTCGTTCGGTGAACGAATTATTATGATTGAGCCAGTTAGGGACTATAAGCTATTCCTTGAAACTTTTGCTGATCTTAGCTGGGATATTGGAATTTGCCCCTTAGTCGTTGATGAGTTCAACAAGGTTAAAGCGAATACGAAGTGGGTCGAGTATACGTCAATTGGTGCTGCAGTTGTTGCGACGAAAAATACAGTATACGATGACTGTGGTGCAGATGGATGTGCAATCTTGGCCGAAAATAACGAACAATGGTATGACGGTCTTAAAGCACTTATCGAGAGTCCCGCGGCACACTACAAACAACTCAAAAAAGCCCAGCAAAAGTTAGAAAGCTATTACAATGTGAATACACTGACTAAGCAGGTGATGACAATGTTTCAACGTCTAACAGATAAATAGTTAATTATTTATGAATAAATTAAAATTTGCAGGCAGATTCGATTGCCAACTTTCAGAGAATACTGATCATACTTTTGCTGTAAGTCATGCGTTGAATATTTACGGTGCGAATGCAATATACAGTTACATACCTAAAAATGCTTGTTCAACATTGAGACTCAGTCTAGCCGTCGCTAACGGGGTAGTAACTGATGTCCCATCTCAGCACAACTGGATACATCAGAACAACTCTAGTTTTGTCGCAAACCTTCGTGAACTGGTATCTGTCGATTATTCCTTCATTGTATTAAGGTGTCCATATCGCAGAATTGCCAGTACTTTTTTAGATAAATTTGTTAGTTTGTCAAATTTGTCAGTTCGGTTCATTGAAAGCCAATATGTCGACTTTAATATCCTCAATATGAACTTTCTACGTTTTTTGAAAAATATAAAGCGTCAAACAGATAGGAATAGAGACCATCATTGGAAAACACAAAGTGCGTTTTGGGTTTTCGAAGAGTACAGTGAAGTATTCAGTGTTGAGTGCTTTGAAGAGGCTGCTAATACTCTAAAAAACAAAAAAATCTTAGATGTTGTAGATGCACGTCTCTACACCAAACATTCAGTGCAAAGTTCACAATCGAGCCATGATGAATGTTTTTCTCGAACAAGTATCAGAGTCCTCAATGCAATGAAGCAAAAAAGTAATTTGCCTCAGTACGAAAGTATGTATTGTGAAGAAGCGAAGGCTTTGGTCGAGGACATTTACAAAGAAGACTTTGATACATATGAAAAGCATTTTGGTCAAAGATATTTCCTATTTAAAAGAGGACAATAAGGAATGAGAAAAGGAATTATATTGGCTGGTGGTTCCGGCACTAGACTACATCCGCTAACCAAAGTGGTTAGCAAGCAATTGATGCCTGTTTACGACAAGCCTATGATCTACTACCCGCTTACCACACTGATGATGTCTGGTATCCGAGATATTCTGATTATAACTACTCCTGAAGAGCAGCAACGTTTCATCGACCTTATTGGCGATGGTTCGTCTCTAGGCCTGAACATACAATATTCTTCTCAACCATCGCCCGATGGTTTGGCACAGGCATTTATAATTGGAGAGGAGTTCATTGGTAACGATAGTTGTTCATTAGTCTTAGGTGATAACATCTATTATGGGCATGATCTAAAGCTCTCGCTTCAAAAAGCATTTAAGCAAGAGCATGGTGCGACGGTATTTGGTTATCATGTTCATGACCCAGAACGCTATGGCGTGGTCGATTTTGATGAAAGCTGGAACGCGCTGTCGATTGAGGAAAAGCCAGAAACGCCAAAATCCAATTATGCGGTGACTGGTTTATATTATTATGACAATCGCGTGGTAGATTTTGCTAAAGAAGTTAAGCCGTCACATCGTGGTGAACTAGAAATAACCGACCTTAATAATCTTTACTTGCAAGATGGCAGCTTAAAGGTTGAGCTAATGGGCCGAGGCTCTGCTTGGCTTGATACGGGAACGTTGGATTCATTACTTGATGCAGCAAACTTTGTTGCTGCTATTGAAAAGCGCCAGGGCTTAAAGGTTTGTTGCCCTGAAGAAGTCGCTTTTAGAATGGGCTATATAAACGCTGAACAACTCGAAAAGCTAGCAGCTCCATTGAAAAAAAGTGGCTATGGTGATTATTTACTCAAAGTGATTAACGATCGAGTCAAATAATTATCAGCCAACGGTCATTAAGTTAAAGTGATAGTGTTCACATCTCCATCTACGGAATTAAGTAAAACATGCAAGCAATAGAAACAGACATCCCAGACGTTAAAATTATCGAGCCAAAAGTATTTGGCGACGAGCGCGGTTTCTTTCTAGAAACCTTCCGCACCGACTGGTTCAAAAAAGAATGTGCAGATGTTGAATTTGTGCAAGACAACCATTCAAAAAGTAGCCAAGGTATTCTTCGTGGTTTGCATTACCAGTTAGAGCAGACCCAAGGAAAATTGGTTCGCGTAGTCAGCGGCGAAGTATATGATGTTGCCGTAGACATGCGTAAAAGCTCATCGACTTATGGAAAGTGGGTAGGAGTTTTACTGTCGGCTGAAAATAAGCGTCAACTATGGGTGCCTGCAGGTTTTGCTCACGGTTTTTATGTAACCAGTGAATCTGCTGAGTTCGTATATAAATGCACAGACTACTATCACCCAGAATCAGAAGTGTCGGTTAAGTTTGACGACTCTACTTTAAACATCGATTGGCCACTAGTTAATGGTGAAAAGCCGTCTTTATCTGGAAAAGATGAAAATGGCGTCGCGTTCGTTGATGCCCCTACGTTTTAAGGATTAAACATGAGTATTGTAGTTATTGGCAATGCTGGCCAGTTGTCGTATGAATTGGTTCGTATTCTAGGTGAAGACACTATTTGTTTGGGCCCTGAAGATACTGACATTACCAACGAATCTGTACTATCTGAAACGCTAAGCAAACTAGCGCCAAGCGTTATTATTAACGCAGCAGCTTATACAGCGGTAGATAAAGCAGAAGACGACGTTGATTTATGCCACGCAATAAACGCGACAGCCGTTGAAAACTTAGCAAAGTACTGTAAGCGGTCGGGTGCATTTTTAGTGCATGTGTCTACCGATTACGTATTTAACGGCCATAAAGGTTCGCCTTATCTCACAGATGACACTATCGAGCCTCAAGGGGTTTACGGTAAAACCAAAGCCGATGGCGAAAAGGCCTTGCTTGATTTACTGCCTAACTCAAGTTGCTTAATTCGTACCGCGTGGGTGTATTCATCTCATGGGAATAACTTCGTTAAAACCATGCTTCGTTTAATGGCAGACAAACCGCAGTTGTCAGTTATTGACGACCAAATTGGCACCCCTACGTGGGCCAAAGGGTTGGCAGAAGTGTGCGTAAGTGCAGCGCAGAATAAAACCCAAGGTGTATATCACTGGACGGATGAAGGTGTTGCAAGTTGGTACGATTTCGCACTAGCCATTCAAGAACTTGGCATTGAAAAAGGTTTGTTATCTTCGGCTATTCCAGTATTGCCTATTCCTTCTTCTCAGTACCCAACGCCGGCTTCACGACCGCACTACAGCGTGCTAGATAAGACCAGCACACGAGATACTTTTTCATCACTTAATCTTACACATTGGCGTACTCAATTGTCTGCCATGATGGATGAATTGAAAGCATAATTATTGAGTAATACACGTATGAAAACAATTTTAGTAACCGGTGGGGCAGGGTTTATTGGCTCGGCAGTTGTTCGCCATCTTATTAATGATACAGAACATAAAGTAGTTAATTTAGATAAGCTTACCTATGCGGGTAACTTAGAATCGCTTTTATCTGTATCAGATAACGAGCGGTATGCGTTTGAACAAGTCGATATTTGTGATGCCGACGGCGTAAAAGCAGTTCTCAATACCCATCAACCTGACATCATTATGCACTTGGCGGCTGAATCTCATGTGGACCGTTCAATTGACGGCCCAGGCGAGTTTATTCAAACCAACGTAGTAGGTACTTACACCTTGCTTGAGCAGGCTCGTGCTTATTGGTCAACGCTTGATGAAGGGAAAAAGGAAGGCTTTAAATTCCACCATATTTCAACTGATGAAGTATATGGCGACCTTCCACATCCAGATGAAGTAGAAGAGGGTACAGAATTACCTCTATTCACTGAAACTACCCCTTATGCGCCAAGCTCACCTTATTCTGCAAGTAAGGCGTCTTCCGATCAGTTGGTGCGTTCATGGCTACGTACTTACAAGCTACCTACACTGGTAACCAACTGTTCGAACAATTATGGCCCGTATCACTTTCCTGAAAAGCTGATTCCTTTAGTTATTTTGAATGCCCTAGCTGGCAAGCCGCTACCAGTATACGGTAAAGGTAATCAAATACGAGATTGGTTGTATGTGGAAGACCATGCCCGTGCATTGGTGCTAGTTGCTCTTGAAGGAAAAATTGGCGAAACCTATAACATTGGCGGCCATAACGAAAAGCAAAATATTGAAGTAGTGAATACAATTTGCGACATCTTGGATGATGTTCAGCCAAAAGACAGCAAGTATTCAGAGCAAATCACTTATGTGGCAGACCGCCCTGGTCACGATATGCGTTATGCTATCGATGCATCTAAAATTGAGCGCGAGTTAGGCTGGTCACCACAAGAAACCTTTGAAAGCGGTATTCGCAAAACCGTTGAATGGTATTTAAGTAACGAAGGCTGGTGGAAAGCCGTGCTTGATGGCAGTTATCAAGGTGAACGCTTGGGGGCTGGCGAGTAAACGTTAACACTCAATACAATCGAAAAGCGTTATGAACCCTGCTATGAAAAGATAGTAGGGTTTTGTTGTTATTAAGCACTAATAAATACAAATTTAATATTAGGCGCGTATATTGCTTTGTTAACGCTAAATTACGATTTTTTTGAAAAATGCGTGCTCAAGCTCTACAGAAATTTGGCATTCGAGGTCATTAGGCACCTTTATGATGCAATTTCATGATTATTTCAAAAAACTCATGCACAATGTTCAGATTGAATCTTATTTGTATTGTTATACCTAAAAGAATTGGAGATAAAGTAAATGGATAATACGTCGAAAAGTTTAAAGATAGCCGTTGCAGGCACAGGCTACGTTGGTTTATCTAATGCAGTATTACTAGCACAGCACAATGAAGTGATTGCGGTAGATGTAGTATCGGCGAAAGTGGATCTTCTAAACGACAAAAAGTCTCCTATTGAAGATAAAGAAATTACAGAATACTTAACGAACAAGCAGCTTAATCTTAAAGCCACGTTAGATACTGAACTTGCTTATAAAGACGCCGAGTTTGTTATTATTGCCACGCCTACCGATTACGATGCGCAAACCAATTACTTCAATACCAGCTCAGTAGATGCGGTAATAAAAGAAGTGATGCGCGTTAATCCTAATGCGGTAATGGTGGTTAAGTCTACCGTACCAGTAGGTTTCACTGTTGAAGCAAAAGAGCGTCATGGTACTGAAAATATCATCTTCTCGCCTGAGTTCTTGCGTGAAGGTAAAGCTCTTTATGATAACTTGTACCCAAGCCGTATTATTGTGGGTGAGCAAAGCGAACGCGCAAAAACATTCGCAGCGTTATTAGAGCAAGGTGCGATTAAAGAAGACATTAACATTCTTTTCACTCACAGTACCGAAGCTGAAGCCATCAAGCTTTTTGCTAATACTTACTTAGCTATGCGTGTCGCTTACTTCAACGAACTAGACAGCTATGCAGAGCGTAGTGGCTTAAATTCTAAACAAATCATTGAAGGTGTTGGACTAGATCCGCGAATTGGCGATCACTACAACAACCCAAGCTTTGGTTATGGTGGCTACTGCTTGCCGAAAGACACTAAACAGTTGCTAGCTAACTACAGTGAAGTGCCTAACAACATGATTCAGGCTATTGTAGATGCTAACCGCACTCGTAAAGATTTTATCGCCGATTCTATTGTGAGTCGTCAGCCTAAGGTTGTGGGTATCTTCCGCCTAATTATGAAGTCTGGATCTGATAACTTCAGAGCAAGTGCAATTCAAGGCATCATGAAGCGTATTAAAGCGAAAGGTATCGAGGTTGTGGTATATGAGCCTGTTATCACCGAAGATGATTTCTTCAACTCACGCGTAATTAAAGATTTAGAAGAGTTTAAATCTATTTCTGACGTTATTGTGGCTAACCGCGTAACTGATGACATTGAAGACGTATTAGAGAAAGTATACAGCCGTGATTTATTTGGCGCTGACTAGTACTTTTACAAAAAATTAATAGCCCACAAAAACCAGCGTTAACGCTGGTTTTTTTGTTTTCAATATTCGCATTATCTTACACTTACCACTTTTTGCCGTTCTTTTACCTGTCATTACGGTTTTTAAAGACGATACTTTTAGCAATGCATTTCGAATTTTCTTAGGTTATTATGCTTTGGAAATTAAATGGTATTGTTAAAAAAACTATAAAAATTGATAAGGACATTAAATGATGAAAAAAAGTCTTATTGCGCTTGTTGTAAGTGCAGCTCTTCTTTCTGCCTGTGGTGGTTCTGACGAAAAAAACCAAGCGCCTATTCTCACTGCTGATGCTGCAACCACACTGAACGACTCAGTGATTACCGTTGATGTATTAGCAAATGATAGCGATCCAGATGGTGATGCGCTTACCATTTCTGCTGTCGGTACGCCTGATGTTGGTGACGTCGTTATTACGAACAATACATTGGTTTACACGCCATCAGCTCAAGCCATGGGCGATGTAAGCTTTTCGTATGAAGTAACTGATGGTGAATTATCAACAAGTTCAACGGTTACCATCACAAATCAACAGTCTGTCACAATTACTGGTATTGCCACTGACGCTCCTATAAATAACGGAGAGGTTACTGCTACCAACGATAACGGTGATGTTGTAGCGAGTGCAGCTACTGATAGCAACGGTACATATTCTCTCCCAATTCTGGTAAGTGAAGACCCTGGTTACTTAGTGCTTAACGCTAACGGGGTGGGTGATCAGGCTCATGTAAGTTTAGTATCGCGGTTGGGTGACTTCTTAGATTTAAGAGCGCTTGCAAGTGAAAACGATACGACTGAGCTTTCGGATGCACTGCTCTTAGAAAGTAAAATCACCCATGTAAGCACCGCGCTTTCTATTATGTACACTGAGTACGTAAACGACGGTGGGGAAGCAAGCTTTGACGTGTACGTCGCTGAAGCCGATTTTGAAAAAGTGTTAGGCCTTGCAAGCTTTATAAAGGTACTTGCTGACAATGATGACTTTTCGTTACCTGATGGTACAGATACGGTTTCATTCTTTGCCGACAGTGAAGAAAATATTCTCACTACCATTCGTGTCTATTTAATTGGTTTAGGGCTGATAAACGAAGACGGTACCTATGCCGATGCGTACGCCGATGCAATTAACACTGCCCGAGTTGAAACATTAGAAGATGACACGCTTCAACAAAGCTACAGTGAATCATCGATAGCCGGCAAAACCTTTGCAACCTATAGCGCTGGAGCCTACCTAGCGACTAAAGGTTCGGCTGTTTATACATTCAATGACGATGGAACAGGAAGCAAGTCGTCAGCCGAAAACTACTACAATATTTTTTCAGACAGTGTTAGTTGGTCGGTAGATGATGGTGTGCTTGTCGTGGCGAATACCGATGCCACTCCAAGCCTTGAATTTCCTCCAAGTCCTTCGAGCTATCTTGAATATTTCGATGAAGAAACAGTGTTGCAAATTCTTGCTGCAGATGAAGAAGGTTACTCTGCGCAATGGAGAATAGAAAAAAAACCAGTTTCTGAGAGTTTCGAATTAGTGTACGAAAATGGGGGTAATGCGATTGCCCACGTTTCACAAGTGATAGAGCTAACGATAACGCCAGCAGTTGATGAAAGTTATGGAGCGCCTAAGTTTGTCACAGAGTATCCTCAAACTTACACCTCCATTTACAGTGATACTTCTGAAGCCATTTCACTTTCTCGCGAAGACGTGTTGGCATCTCCTTGGGTAGTCGCTTATAACAGTGAGTTTGAGTACAGCTTAAACGACTCAGAAGGTAACCCGATTTCTATGGAAGGTATGATAAGCGATTACCTTACTTTTAACGATGACAACACGGTCACTTCTCGTTTGTTTGGTACTCAGGGCAGTTGGTCTTTCGACAGCGGTACAATTAGTTTATCTGTAAATGGTAAATCATTTACAGTAACACCGTTCAAAAAGCAGAATGACTACTTAATTGCTGTGTACGAATATGAAGAGGCCGGAAACGTAATAAAGTATGCGGCTGATATGCATAGTATCGACTTCAGTTTACCTGAAAATTTTGATGTAACGTCTACGCCCCCAATGGTTTGGGCTTCTACCTTGAATGCTTCGCTTTTTGTTAATGATTTACCACTAGCGGAAGATTTGTGGAGTTACTACTTTGATAGTGATGGTACTGGCGGTAGGGTTTTTGCCGAGATAGATTATTTTGAACCAGACGCACCGGTCTCTCGTTTTGCAGATGACCGCGCGCTTTATGACTTTCAGTGGCAGAAAGAGGGTGACCTTTTAACACTAAATGGTCTTAGAGAGAATAGTGCATTCGTCTTTCAGCGTCGTCTTAAGTGGGACTTACTTGGTGTGACAGACTCGGGCTTAATGGCTACCATTGAATATCAAGTAGGTACCATTAACTATAGCGATGGTTACAGCGATGAACCAATTGGTACGGTTCCAAGGCTTAACTTCTTTATGCCACTAAACTTAGAGGAAGCTTATCCAGAGATTTGGGCGAATACGGAAATTAATGGCCTCAATACTCCAGACTCACAGAGCAACCGTTCAGTTTCATCACTTAAGCTTGATCAATAGAACTATGTTGGTATTTGGACTATGACTTAAGCCGAGCACATGCTCGGCTTTTTTTGTTTTCAAAACCTCAAAGCTTACTTCAACTAAGCACCTATAGGCTTTTGTGAGTAACCTAAAATAATGCGCGCAGCCCCAATAATAGATTCAGTAATAGTAAAATCTACGCGACTTTTCCCCGTAATAGCATAATACCTTTCATTCAGTGAATGAGCCTGCCCAATACAGCAAACACCATATTGGGTTTCAACATGACTTGATATGGCTGCTGGTGCGCAAAATACCCCGAAGTTCTCGCTACCAAACAGCTTTAGCAGTGCAGTGTCATCAAACTCTGCTACTATCTTTGGATAGAGTTGTTCCGTTTCTAGCCAGCTCGTTAACGCGTGGTGTATACCCGACGTATTCCCTTGAATCAGCAATGGCATATAATTTAAGCACTCGGGAAAGGTCTGGTTACTGGGAAGGGGGGCTTTAGCAAAAAAGCTAAGCGCACTTTCTCCAAGAAAGTGGCTGTTAGCACTTACTTGTGAACCCGGCGCAATACCCCTATCGGCCACAATGAAATCAATCGCGTTAATTGCGAGTTCTTTAATAAGCCCATCGAAGCTGTCTTCTTTAATCACATATTTAACGTCAGCAAAATTGCGCATCGTGTCATGAACGAAGTCATAAAAAAGCACTTTAGGAATGCCATTAGTAATACCAATTACAAATTCTTTAGTATTTATTTCATCACCAGCATTTAGTATTTCTGCTAGCTGATGGCCTTTATGAAATATCTCACTGGCATATTGAAAGCTTACTTTCCCTTTATCATTCAAATATAGGCGCTTATTCACTCTATCGAAAAGAGGGTAGCCAATTTGATTCTCAAAGGTACTTAGTTGCCCACTGACAGTTTGAGGAGTAACGTGAAGTAACTTAGCAGCTTGCGCAATACTGCCTTCGCGAGCCACTAAATAGAAGTAGTAAAGATGATGATAGTTGAGGTGATGCATAAGTAAGGTTTTTACGATGAACTAATAAGAATATAACAGGTTTAGTATTCTTTTATTTGAATTACACTAGATAAAATGCGAAGTATCACTCGGCGCTATCGAAGGAATTATGGGAAAAGTCATCAATTTACACGCAACAAGGAAAACCTTGTTTGCTATTTTGAAACCAGAGGCTGGTTTCTTTTGGGTTGCCATTGCCTATGGTGTCGCCATTAGTTTAATGACATTAGCGGTGCCTATTGCGGTACAAACACTAATTAATAGTATTGCCAATATCGGCTCTACGCGCTCGGTTATTATTCTCGCCATTGTGCTGTTTCTAACACTCTTTGTCTCGGGGATTTTTAGTGCCCTTCGAATGCGTATTATGGAATATTACGAACGAAAAGTTTATGCGCGGCTCACCGCCATTATTAGCTTAAAAACGATTATGGCTGAACACCGCTTTTTTGAAGGCCGGCAAAACACCAATATTACCCAACGTTACTTCGACATAATGACCCTGCAGAAGAATGTGCCTTCACTGATGGTGGACGGCTTTGCCTTAGTACTGCAAATGCTAGTGGGTTTTACTTTGGTCTCTTTTTACCACCCCATGTTATTTGCGTTTAACTTGGTGCTGGTTTTAGTCATGTACGCCATATGGAAAATTTGGGGTACGGGGGCTAAACGCTCTGCTATTGAGCTATCACATGCGAAGTACGATTCGGCGAAATGGCTAAACGACATTGCAGCTGCTCATGAGTTTTTTAAGTCGGCCGACCATGTAGAATATGCAGGTAGAAGCACCGACACTTTTATCAACAACTACCTAACTAAGCATAAAAATCACTTCCATTATACCTTCGCGCAAGTCGTTATGTTCTTACTGCTTTATGCGTTTGCCAGTGCCGCACTATTAGGTATTGGTGGTGTGCTGGTGGTGCAAGGCCAGTTATCTATTGGCCAGTTGGTCGCGGCAGAATTAATAATGTCTGCAGTATTCTTTGGATTGTCGCGCTTTACGCAATATTTAAAGCTTTATTATGAATTGTATGGTGCGGCTGAAAAAATAGGATCTGCACTGGTTATTCCGCAAGAAGACGTTAACGAGAAAGCCGATCGGGTGCCAACTTCTTCACAACTAATATTTAATAAGTTACACCTTACCCATGGTAGCGATACCTGCTTAATTGATTTGCAAATTGAAGCGGGTGGTAAGTACTTTATTACTACCAACAAGAGTTGGGTTCAAAAACAACTCATTGGATTGATGAAGCGCTATGAAAAGCCGCAAAAAGGCGAGTTATTGCTTGGTGACTTAAGCTTATATGACTTCGATACTTATGAATTACGCCAAGCTATTAATACGCTAGACCGCTCTCTTATTGTTGAATGCTCTATTGAAGAATACCTACGGTTAGCAAACCCACGAGCGAGCTTTGCTGAAATTAGAGCAGCCCTGGCCGTTGTTGAGTTAGATACAGTTATCGACGCGCTGCCTAAAGGAGTCGACTCTAAGGTGTCGGTACTAGGAGCACCATTGCAGCCGCTAGAATTCTTACTTTTAAAACTGGCCGCAGTTATCATTGAAGAGCCTAAAGTACTTATCATTAATCAACATTTCGACGCCATTCCACTAGCACTGCGATTACGGTTATTAAACCGCTTGTCTGAACTTAATTGTACGGTGCTTTATTTTACTAATACACCAGAAGCTCATTGTTTGGATGGTGTCATTTATCTAAAAGACAGTGCCAAGGTAGTGGCCGCTGAACCTGCAAAAGACAGCACTATTAATCGGGAAGTGCCGCAGGAAGGAGCAAGTGATGAATAGTGCAGAAAAGCGATTTTTAGATAATGTCAGTTCTTTATCGTCACTACACATTCCTAAACTTCACAAAGTGGTGTGTGGTTTAGTGCTAGCGATGGTGTTGTGTGCCTCGCTAATTTTGTGGTTCACACCATGGATGCAAACGGCCTATGGCACAGGAATGGTCGACTCTTTAGATCCGGTCGACAGAACGCAAGCGATTAGCGCCTTAGTAGACGGGCAAATAAAACAATGGCATGTGCGCGAAGGTATGCAAGTAAAAGCGGGCGATCCCATTGTTACGTTAATTGATACCGACGCTGGTCGGTTAGATAAACTTCAATCTCAACTCACGGCCGCAAAAGCTGGGCATCAAGCTAACGAAACGGCAGTGGCTAACGCTGAAAATAACCTAGCACGTCAAATTGGATTACAAGAACAGGGGTTAGTGTCTCGCAAAGATGTAGAGGCAGCGCAAATAAAGGTGCAGGAGTTGAAGGCGAAAGCGGCAAGTTCTCTATCCGCTATTAACGATGTAAGTATGAGCTTATCTCGCCAGTCTATACAAACAAAAGTGGCGCCAGTCGATGGCACTATTATCAGGCTTTACTCTGGCGGGGTTTCAACATTTGTAAAAGCAGGGGCCGTACTAGGTCAGTTTATTCCTTTAAATGCCAAACGTAGCATACGTATAACGGTAACTGGGCTCGATGCGCCGCTAGTTAAAAAAGGCGCCAAGGCGCGTTTACAGTTTGAAGGCTGGCCTGTGTTTCAATTTAGCGGGTGGCCGGGCAGTTCAATAGGTACGTTTGGTGGCGAGGTGGTATACGTTGAGCCGGTGGCAAGTACCGCTGGTACGTTTCAGGTGTGGATAGTGCCTGATAATGATGATGTGCCATGGCCCAGAGAAAGTGCTACGCGGTTAGGAAGCCGCGTTAAAGCCTGGGTATTACTAGAGGAAGTGAAGTTGGGCTATGAATTGTGGAGGCAACTGAATAACTTTCCTCCCCAGCAAACTGCTGAGCCGGAATCATCTCAAACTAAAACGTCGAGTTGGTGAGGTTAGCATGAGAAAACTACATGTTGGCACGCTTGCCTTTGTATTGAGTGTTTCTATGACGGGTTTCACATTTGCATCGTCTTTACCTACGGTAACCGAGCTTATTGAGTCAATGCAGTATCACCATCCTTATACTCAAGCTATTGCTGAGGGGGAAATTCAAAGTGGCGCAGATATCGACATTGCGCTTAGTGAGTTCGACCCTTTTATAGAACAACAAACATCTAGCAGAGTTAGCGGTTATTACGATGGCTTGGCACTACAGCAACGAGCAATAAAGCCGCTTCAATCATTGAACGCGTCAGTTTATACAGAGTACCGTGTGTCTGATGGCGACTTTCCTGTTTACGAGCAAGAATACGAAACGCTTTCAGGCGGGGAAGCCAGTGTAGGAATAGCCCTATCTTTATTGAAAAACCGCGAAGTAGACAAACGCAGAGTTGGGGTAAGAAATGCGAGGTTGGCGGCCCAGCAATGGGAGGCGGAAGCGCAAGACTTACTGAATAGCTTTTTATATAAAGGGTTAACCGAGTATTTACTATGGTATGAAAGCGCGATGCAGGTGGTATCGGTAGAATCTTTATTAAGCCGTGCCGCTGAGCGCGAACGTGCCTTATCTACTCGGGTTGAAAAAGGCGATTTAGCGCGAGCCACCCTTACCGAGTTCAAAGCTAATATTTTAGAACAGCGTTTACTAGTAGCTAAGTTAAAGCAAAAACGTAATGCGCATGCTCGAACCTTGTCGTACTACTGGCGCGATACGCAAGGTGAAATGATACCGATAACAGAAACTATGTTATCGCCAGATATTCATTGGCCTTTTAGTATCAGTACTACGCAAATATCTCAGCTACGTAAACAAATAACTCAGCACCCTCAGTTAGCTTTATTGCGCATGAGTAAAACGGTGGTTCAGAACAAGCAAGTCTTAGCTAAGAATGCGCTACTACCTAAGCTTGATCTGAAAGCCTCGTTAGCCCGAGATATTGGCAGCGGACCTAATTCACTAGACGGTACAGAAAGCAAAGTGGCCTTGGCCTTTTCCTATCCCCTAGGCAACAGAAAGGCAAAAGCCGAGCAAGTTAAGCTAGTATCGAAGGGACGAGAGCTCGAGCATAAGTATCTATCTAGTAAGCAGTCCATCGAGCAAGCATTCGAAAAAGCCTATGAATACTGGGTGCAAGCAAAAGAGATTGCCAGTTTACAGCAGGAAAATGCAGAGCTCGCCAAGTTACTATCAAGTATGGAGCTTAAACGCTTTGATGCAGGCGACAGTGATATGTTTACGTTAAACGCTAGGGCATCTAATGAAATTAAGGCGCAAATGAAAGCGATTGAAACAAATGTCGATTTGTTGAATGCTGAGCTTATGCTATATCGTGTCGTTGCTAAACTGCACACGGTTAATCACTAGTTCAGTAGGTAACCACTGCGTGTTCAGTCAGCCGCTTCTACTTCGGCCTCAAAGTTTGCTTTCATTTAGCTGAGGGCTTTTATTGACCTGAAGCATAGACTCGGGCTTGATTGTATTGCATTAAGGTGGGTATAAGTGCGGCCGCTAGCATGTAGTTGGTTTCACTAAACCACCTGTCGTCATATCGAATCTCGGTTTTACGAGTCTCACAATTTCGCATGGGATTGCCGAATAGTACATGATGCGTTGATTTCCCTAAGTTCTCGGAACTTGGTGTTTTCGGTAACGCTAAAAAGTCGTAAACGCTATCGAGAGTTTGGGTGGGGTTAAAACAAAAGGGTTCGTAACCTACCGTTTCGAAGGGTAAAGCAAGATCGGTTAATAAAGATTCCCTTTTCTTATTGTCACTTAGCCAGCGCATCATCTGGTACCAATAGTGACCTTTCACCTTCTTTAACCCTTTGCGAGGTTGTGAACGCGCTAACCTAGCTTGCGAACTCGCGTAAGAGCGAACATCTCTAATCAAAAATAGGGCTTTGGCATCAATTGTCTTAGAGGCCGCCAGTAACTTTAGATGTTTTATTCCCTTTGAGGTATCTATTGGTTGGTAGTCTTTACCGTACAATTTAGAAAACTGGGCGAGCACAGTCGCATAAGCATCTGGGTAATAGCTTGGTAAAGTAGGGTTTATAATGTCTACACTGCGCATTGTTGTTAATACGGGGCGCCAGAAATCACACTGGTCGGCAGGTGCACCACAACTACAACGATGTTCTTGTTTATTCAGCCAATAAGTCGGACCCATCCTTAAGACCTGGTATATCTCTCCAAGCGAGATAAGGTTTTCGTGGCACGCTAATGCCATAGAGAACACCGTTGACCCAGAATGAGATAGGCTGGTTAAACAAATAATAGGTTGTTTAAAAGGGGAGAGGTCGTCATTGTTCGGCATCATAGCTTATCAATAGTCAGAGTAAATAAAGGATTACCTACTCTGACTTACAAACGTGACGAAGGGTCTTATCTTTACGCATTATTTACGTAAGATTGAAGGTTTGTTTAGTATTGCTGAATTAGTTATTGATTGCTGAATCAAAGTCTTTTTCAGATAACCCTGCGGCTAGCGCATATTCTTTTAATTTGTCGTCTTTAACACCAGCATGTTGTGCAGTGGCTAATATACGAATAACTTGCTCACGTTGTTGAGAAGATTCTCTTACCGCAGTTTCTACAACTGTTTTTGCATCGTTCGGGAATACAGCTAACAATGCATCTACCACGTATTCACCAACAAAAGGCACTGCATTAAGTGCGCTTGTCATGATATCGACAATCTTGTTTGGATGTTCTTGAGACAAAGTCTGAACAATACTGTCTGCGGCATCAGGTTGCGTAAGCACGGCAACACGAACAATCTCGTTTAGTTCTTCAGGCGTTGCAACAGCAGCAGCTTGAACAACGAAATCTACATAAGTGGGTTCTGCCATTATCGCTAACTGAACGATATTAGGGCATGAGCTTACTTCTTTCTCTATAGCCAACTGTACTATTTCTTCTGTAGATGAAGGCTGAGATGAAATAGCAGCAAAGATAATCTCACGATACTGTTCAGGATAAGTGTCCAATGCGATATCAACAATTGAAACCACATCTTGAGGGTAATGACCTGCTATAGAGCTAATAGCACGTCCAACTGACATGTTTTGATCAACCTGACGTTTCAGGAACGAGGTTTGAAAGTGATTAGATTGACTTGATTGATTAGAGCTAGCTTCTTCCGGTGAAACTGTTCCTTCCTTTGCACTCATACTTATCGCTGGTGTACTTACTGCGAGTACCAGCACTGCCGATGAAAGCAATGAAGTAATACGAACCATATATCCACCTTATATTTATTGCGTAGTCTATACCACTTAAGGACTACTACTTTATAGGAACTAGTTCCCCATCCTATTAGTAATTAGTCCATATTGTCTACTTATTATGTTATCTGAGTGAAAAATAACCACTTAGTTCATTTTATTACATAATTTTCAAAGAGGG
>NZ_JAGJDY010000002.1 GCF_018100795.1 Alteromonas sp. MMG017
GAATTCCGAAATAACATGGGTGTCTCGATAAGAGAGTATCGAAATAACATGGGTGTCTTGATAAGAGAATACCGAATTAACATGGGTGTCTCGATAAGAGAGTATCGAAATAACATGGGTGTCTTGATAAGAGAATGCCGAAATAACATGGGTGTCTTGATAATTACGGGCACAAAAAAACCGCCTGATTGGCGGTTTTTTTATGGGTGTCTTTGTAAAAAGCTAGCGCGTAGCCTTACTTTTTATCGAACAAGATATCCATTACATCGGCAAGTTCACCTTTGCCTTCGCGAATTTCTTCTTCGCTTAAACCAGCGATTTCATGTGGGAATACTAGCCACTCGTCACTTTCGTTAACGTAGTAATCTGGCACGATGTCGGTCGTGTTGTTCTGAGGCTTGTACCAAGGGCATGCAATACGAATGTCTTTTGGCATGTTTAAACGCATCAGTTTGCGAATTTGCTGAATAAGCGCATCAACACTGCGGCCTGAATCGAAAACATCATCAACAATAAGTAGCTTATGTTCTGCGTCAGCGTTTTCTACTAGGTAGTGCAAACCGTGAACACGAATTTCTTTAGACTGCTTATTAATGCCATAGTAAGAAGAAGTACGTACCGCAATGTGGTCGGTAGAATAGTCTTTAAACTCAAAATATTCTTGTACCGCTATGCCGATAGGTGCTCCACCGCGCCAAATACCAATGATGAAATCGGGGCGAAACCCGTCATCATACACCTTTGCTGCTAAACGAAAGGAATCCTGAAGCAACGCTTGCGAGGTGATAAAATTCTTGTTCATGACGTCTCACTGGCCGAAATTTAAAGACCGCGATTATAGTGAATTTCGCCGCAATTTGCACGGCAATTTCACTAACTTATTCGTTTTGAAGTGCTTGCGAAGGTTGCGTTTTCATGGCACGCCTAGCAGGGTAAATACTCGCCACAATACAAAGCAACAGTGAAAATAGCGTGACAGAAACTATTTGCAGCCAGTGCATATCAATAGGCAGCCCCTGCCCGTCTGACGACAACGCAATAGGCACATTAAGCAAACTCATGACAGGGTTTAACAGTAAAGTAATAACCACACCTGCAACTAATCCAATACCCGCACCTTTCACGCCATTAAACAGCCCGTTTAAAACAAATACCGTCATAATGGTGCTTGGCAGCATGCCTTGGGTTTGTAATACCGCAATATCGCCCTGCTTTTCCGACACCACCATCACCAAAGACGAAACTAAATTAAACGCCGCTACAGCAATAATTAACAGCAGCATTAAGAACATCATGTTCTTTTCCATTTTTACTGCATCGAACAAGGGGCCTTGTCGCTCACGCCATGTTCGTACCGGCAAATCCGCGTCAACAATAGGCTTCAGTGTGTCTTGATACAAAAAAGCATCATCTAAAAATAATCTGGTCGCTGTATTCTTGCCCGATACATCTCGCAATAGCCGGTTCACATCATCAAGCTGCATATATATAACTTTGTCATCCATTTGCGAGCCCATATCGAACACACCTGAAATAGTCACCAACCGTTGGCTTGGCATACGGCCAAATGGGGTGTACACGCTGGCACCCGCCACCATTACTCGAAGTTTGTCGCCGGCCCGCACATTTAATTGCATTGATAGCGCCCTGCCAATAATGGCGTTATAGCTACCTGCCGTTAGGCTATCAAAACTACCCTGCTGCATCTCGTGAGCTACCATGGTGTACTGCGTCATGCTATCAGCTTGCACGCCATGTAACTGCACACCCCGTAAGTCTGAACGAGACTGCACTACCGCTTCGGCTTCTCGAAACGGCATGCTTGCCACCACATTGGGCAGACTCATTACAAAGCTTTCTTCAACAGGCGCATTAATTTCAATATGCGGCACTATGCCCAAAATGCGTTGTTTTAATTGAGCCTCAAAGCCGTTCATTACCGAAAGCACAATAATGAGCGCCGTTAGGCCAAGAGCAATACCAGCTACCGAAAAGCGATTGATAAAGGAAACAAAGCTATTTTGGCTAGACGACTGCGCCGGGCCAGATTTCGCATATCGATAAGCAATAAATGCGGGAAGAGGGAAATACATAATGCGCGCTTAGTCCAAAGGTGTGATGACGGGGCAATCTCAAAATAGTAAAGTGCGTATACTACGTGTAAGCTACTGGCCGTACAAGATAAGTGGCGGGAGATATGATGGAAAACCTAAGCCTAGAAGAAAAAAAAGCCCAGTTCGATGAGTATTTCTCTATTCAGCACAGCGTTAATATTAACGTAAAACCACTGGCTGAAGGTGAATCCGTGCCTTCTGAAGCGGGTTTAGAGCAAGCCATGCCCTACGCATTTCGCGTGGCCAGCGAAATGGCTAGCATTGAAGCCCAAGCACTTCGCCCGTTACGCCATTTAAGCGATCACGCTGAATCCTTGGCTGAATATCTAAATCACCAAGCCCGCAAAATAGATTTGATGATGTCATTTATTTTGCACCAACAAGATGAACCAGATCATCGTTTTAGCACAATAAAGCTCGGGGGCGGTGGCGTTATTATTAAAAGCCCAACCACCATGGACATTGGCAGCCAAGCTGAACTGAAATTATTTCTTGATACCGAAGCGGCCGCCATCTTTTGCTACGGGGAAGTTATTACTTGCGAGAATGTTGAGGATGACTACCATATAGCTTTTGTTTTCAATAGCATCCGAGAGCAAGATCAAGAATTGCTTGTTCGTGCCAGCTTGCATCTGCAAACGCAGCAACTTAAAAAGCGCGCGCAAGATAAGGCTTCGGGATCCTAATACTAAAATAAAAGCTAGAAACTAAACACCAGAAAACAAAAGCCCAGCAACACATTTAAATTGAATAAGTAGTTTATAGGACGACATGACAGCAACTCTTTTATCTTTGCCTTTGCCGACCCAGAAAAAATCTGCCTCTGTACAAGACCACAAACAGTGGGGTCAGTTACAAGGCAGCAGCGCTGCACTGTGCATTACGCAAGCACAAGCCCAATACAACGGCCCTATTGTGCTGGTGACAGCCGACACACCCTCGGCGCTAAAATTAGAAAAAGAGTTGGCGTTTTTCATGCCTGGTGGCCAAGCAGGTGAATCCAATGTACCTATTACCGTATTCCCCGATTGGGAAACCCTGCCCTACGATTCGTTTTCACCGCACCAAGATATTGTTTCTCAGCGCTTGGAAACCTTATTTCGCTTTACCCAGCAGGTAAACGGTATTTTCATTGTGCCGGTAAACACGTTAATGCAACGGTTGGCACCTACCGATTACCTCGCAAAATACTTGTTGATGCTGAATAAGGGAGACACCCTTGATAGAGACCAATTCAGACGCAACTTAGAGCAAGCTGGCTATTTACACGTTAGTCAGGTTATGAGCCACAGTGAATTTTCAGTGCGTGGCAGTATTATCGACCTATTCCCTATGGGTAGCGATAAGCCGTTTCGAATTGATTTGTTCGATGACGAAGTAGACTCTATTCGCTTTTTCGATACTGAAACCCAGCGTTCGGGCGATGCGGTAGAAAAAATAAAGCTGCTACCTGCTCGTGAATTCCCCACCGACAAAGAATCTATTACGCTTTTCCGTCAGCGCTTTTTAGAAAAATTTGATGCAAACAACGCCTCAGAGTCGGTGTTTTCACAAGTCACTAAAGGCACCATGCCAAGCGGTGTGGAATACTACTTACCGCTGTTTTTTGATAAAACCGCCACGCTGTTCGATTACTTGCACCCTAAAAGCGTATTGTTATTACACGGCGATGTGCAAGAGGCCAGCGAGTTTTTCTGGGCCGATATTCAAGAGCGTTACGAACAACACAGATACAACCCCGCTAGGCCTTTGCTTCCACCTGAAGATTTATTTCTACCTATTAATACCTTATTCGGTGAAATTAAACAGTGGCCGCGGGTAACCCTTTCAAAAGAAATCATTGAAGAAAAGCCGGGTAGCTTCAATTTAGGTTGTGACAAGCTTGACGACATTGCCATTAACAGCCAAAAGAGAGTACCTGCAGAGCAATTAATTTCCACGGTAAACAATGCCAAAAAGCGCGGCGCTAAAGTGCTCTTTTGCGCAGAAACCCAAGGTCGCCGTGAAGGGCTGCTAACCGTACTGCAAAAGGCGGGCATTAAGCCCAAAGCCGCTGAATCATTCAACACCTTTATTAGTGCCAGCGACAACATAGGCATTACGGTGGGCATGGTTGAAAATAGCTTTAACTGGCGCAGTGATAGTGGCGAGTTGTTGTTTATTACCGAAACCGAGCTATTAGGCCATAAGGTCAGCCAGCGTAGGCTTCGTGATAAACGCACGGCTACCGACGAAAGTGCCATTATTCGCAATTTGGCCGAGCTTACTACTGGCCAACCCGTAGTGCACTTAGATCATGGTGTGGGCCGTTACATTGGCATGCAAACCCTTGATGCTGGCGGCGTGACCACGGAATACTTGTGCATTGAATACGCTAAACAAGCCAAGTTGTATGTGCCTGTAGCCTCGCTTCACCTAATTTCTAGGTACACGGGCGGCGATGCCGATCATGCCCCGCTTAATTCACTAGGCTCTGATGCATGGAGCAAAGCAAAACAAAAAGCGGCTGAAAAAGTACGCGACGTAGCCGCTGAATTACTAGATGTATACGCACGCCGTGCCGCCAAGCCTGGCTTTGCTTACAATATTGATTGGGACGACTACCAAAAATTCTCCGACAGCTTCCCGTTTGAAGAAACGCCCGATCAAGCGCAAGCTATTGCGGCGGTTATTCATGACATGGGTAGCCCACAAGCCATGGACAGATTGGTATGTGGTGATGTAGGTTTTGGTAAAACTGAAGTGGCCATGCGCGCAGCGTTTTTAGCCGCGAACCAAGGCAAACAAGTGGCTATTTTGGTGCCCACCACTCTACTTGCTCAACAGCATCATGAAAACTTTAAAGATCGCTTTGCCGCATGGCCGTTTGAAATTGAAGTGATGAGCCGATTTGTTAGCGCCAAAGGTCAGAAAGAAACCATGCAGCGCCTAAGCGAAGGCAAAGTAGATATTGTAGTCGGTACGCATAAGCTATTGTCGAACGACATTAAATTTAGCGACTTAGGCTTAGTGATCATTGATGAAGAGCATCGCTTCGGAGTTCGCCAGAAAGAGAAGCTAAAATCGCTTCGTGCTGATGTAGATATTCTTACTCTTACTGCCACGCCAATTCCTCGTACGTTAAACATGGCCATGTCGGGCATGCGCGATTTATCGATTATTGCTACCGCGCCAGCAAGACGTTTATCAATTAAAACCTTTGTACAACAACGCAATAAAGCCACGATACGTGAAGCTATTATGCGGGAAATTCTACGTGGTGGGCAGGTGTATTTCCTTCACAACGAAGTAGATAGCATTGCCAGAACCGCTGAAGAAATTGCCGAAATTGTACCTGAAGCTCGCATTGCCATGGGCCACGGCCAAATGCGCGAGCGTGAACTTGAAAATGTAATGAGCGACTTCTACCACCAGCGCTACAACGTGTTGGTGTGTACCACCATTATTGAAACCGGTATTGATGTACCCAGTGCTAATACCATCATAATGGACAGGGCCGATCATTTAGGCTTAGCCCAATTGCACCAATTACGTGGTCGTGTGGGGCGTTCGCATCATCAAGCTTATGCGTATTTGTTAACACCGCATCCTAAGCGTATGACTAAAGATGCCGCTAAGCGACTAGACGCCATTTCTAAACTTGAAGATTTAGGTGCAGGTTTTGCGCTAGCCACCCACGACCTTGAAATTCGTGGTGCAGGTGAGCTGCTGGGCGATGACCAATCTGGCCAAATTGCCAGTATTGGCTTTAGCCTTTACATGGACATGCTAGATAGAGCGGTAACATCACTAAAAGAAGGTAAAGAGCCATCGCTAGACGATGCCATGGCCGGTCACACCGAAGTAGAGCTTCGCATTCCAGCCCTACTTCCCGATGACTATATTGCCGATGTTAATACCAGGCTGTCGCTATATAAACGTTTAGCCAGCTGTAAAAACCAAGACGATATAGACGAATTCCAAGTAGAATGTATCGACCGTTTTGGTTTGCTACCAGAACCCGCTAAAAACTTAGTTGAAGTAGCGGAAATAAAAATAAAAGCAGAAGCTATTGGCGTGCTTAAAGTAGACTTGTCAGCACAAGGCGGTACCATAGAGTTTACAGATACCACCAAGGTTGACCCTGGCTATATTATTCAGCTTGTGCAAACCAAGCCAAATACCTTCAAATTTGAAGGCAGCCAAAAACTACGATTAGTAAAACAGACTGATACTGCAAAAGCGCGCATTGCGTTTATTAGCGATATCATTGCCGACCTTGCAAAGGAGTCGCGATAACATGAGGTTTTTTCGTTGGAGCCCACTACTTGCTGTATTGGCTTCTACCCCGTTGTTGGCAGATGACGACTGGTGGTTTGATGTTGAAGTTATTGTTTTTGAAAGAAAGGTGGCAATGTCAGCTCTTGAAGAGCAGTTTGATTTAGCCGACTCTTTAGCCATTCCCGCCACAGATGCCGATGTAATAGGTGCGGTTATAACCCCAGATATCAGCATGCTTAAACAAGGCATTGCAGTTTGTGGTGAGACCAACACCCTAAAATGGCCTGAATTTGATTACTTTGCGAGTGCTACTAGCGAAGTGAATACGCAACCTGGCCAATTAAATGGCCAATTAGCCGGGCAAGCGACGGGTATTAAGCCAGACACTGCCTATTCAAACCAAACCCAAACCACTCAAACTAACTTCGCCGATGAGCTAAACGTGCTGTCATTAAAGGGCTCTCAGTCATTCACAGATGCTCAAGCATTAACTGATGACTTATCAAATGATGGCTTATCGCCAGAAGAAATAGCCGCTCATTGGGTTGCGTTTTTAGGGTTAGATGAAACTGAAACCATTACCGTACCGAACCAGCCGTATTGTGTGGAGCATAAGCCTTGGTTGAGTTATTACGACAGTAAATGGCATATTCATCGACCAGACAACCGCTTACCAGCCCCAAAAGAGCTACCAATTACACCTGAAGGCAGCGATTGGCCTCTGGCCAGCCACGCCCATTTATTGACGAAGAACGCACAAGAAATGTCGTCGTTGTCGCGTCAAATCAGGCAAAATCGCGACCTTACGCGCTTGCTACATGTAACCTGGCGTCAGCCGGTAAAATTCGGTAAAGACAACGCCTTTAATGTTCGCCTTTTTGCTGGTAACAACTTTTCCGATGAGTTCGACCAAGACGGCGTTCAGCGCCCGCCCCAGCCACCTTTGCGCTTTGGTAACTCCGCGTCAATCTCTGACAGCTCTGGCTCAAACCGCTTTGATGAAAACAGCTATCAGAATTTGGAAGACAAAATCCAGCGTCTTGATGTTAGCTCTGGTTCTGGAAGCTCTGGTTCTGGAAGCTCTGGTTCTGGAGGCTCTGGTTCTGGAAACTTAAGTTATGCTCGCTCAGCAGGCGAATTAAATGAAAGCCAAGGTTACACCCAACAGCTTGCATCAAATACCGCTACCACAGACACCATGACCAGTGACTTCTTTTATGATTTAGATGCACGGCTTGCTAGCCCCTCACCTATTTTGTTTGAAGATTTACTGGCGTTAGATACCGCCGATGTGGTGGACGATGCCGATGAAAGCAATATAAGCGCCGCATTTCGTGCGCCTATTTGGAAAGTAGACGGCAACATGAAAGTATTTTTGAAATACATAAACCGCGTGCCCTATTTGCATATTGATAGCGAGCTTTTTTATCGCCAACCTATTCCTGTTAATGGGCAAAGCGCTACTAGCTTAGCCCCCTCTATTAGCAGTACGGACAATAGAGTAATCAGCGATGCTAATGCTAACAATGTTACCGCCAATGCTTCGCCGGAATATCAATTAGTATCGTTACCCTTTAGTGAGCAACGACGCGTTATCAGTAATCAGCTTCATTACTTTGATCACCCTTTGTTTGGCATGGTAGTGCAAATTCGCCGTTACAAACGCCCTAGCGCGCCCGAAGAGTAAGCTTCAGAAAACTATTTCTGAGAGTATAAAACTAAGGACTACATACTAGCATGAAAATTTATACCCGCTCGGGTGACAAAGGCAGTACCCAAATATATGCCGACAAGCCAGTAAGAGTTGAAAAGGATGATGCAGTAGTACAAAGCTACGGTGATATTGATGAACTAAACAGCCACTTGGGTTTGTTGGCTGCGATGGTAGCGGTGCATTTGAAAGAAGATCTTTACACCATTCAACGTAACTTGTTTCAAGCAGGCTTTGCTATTTCAGCCAGTTCTACCCTAACGCAAGACGATATTACTAAGCTTGAAAGTGATATTGATAAGATGACAGCCACTTTAGGCCCGCAAACGACATTTGTATTGCCTGGTGGCAGTAAAGCCGCTGCGCAAAGCCATGTATGCCGTGCCGTTTGCCGACGCGCAGAACGGGCGGTTATCGTACTGACTAAACATTACGATGTACCCGCTGTAGTACCCGCTTATTTAAACAGGTTGTCTGACTACTTGTTCACCTTCGCCCGCTTTTTAAATGCCGAAGCCGGGTTCGACGAAGTAGCCGTGTAAACACGGCTAACGCTTCACGTTTTTCACGTCTTTCACGTCTTTCACGTCTTTCACGTCTTTCACGTCTTTCACGTCTTTCACGTCTTTCACGTCTGTGATATTAGCGCCAATTAAACGCTAATCAATGGCTAAACAACGCTTATCTGTTCAGATAAGAAAACTAGGTGCGCGTTAATAGCACCCCAGCGGTAACCACAAACGCCACAATAATATTTAGCACTACGCCCTCCCGCACCATTGTTTTCACCGTAAGCTCACCACTGCTATACACAATTGCATTTACCGGCGTTGCTACTGGCATCATAAACGCGCAGCTAGCACTAATAGCAGCAGGCATCATGAGAATAAGCGGATCGACATCTATTGCCACGGCCGCGCTGGCTAAAATAGGCATTAGTAACGTGGCAGTGGCCGTATTTGAAGTAATTTCGGTTACAAAGCTTACCGATAAACACAGCACTAACACCAATAAGAACAAAGGTAACACTGCTAAACCCGTTAAGCCTTGGCCTAATAACTCGCTTAATCCCGACGCCGAAAAAGCTTGCGCCAAGCAAATCCCCCCAGCAAACACCAACAGCATACCCCATGGAATTTGCTGCGCGGTATTCCAGTCAAGCAAGTAACCTTGCTTGCTACCCGTAGCAGTAGGTTCGCGTTCACCATTTGGAATAACACACATTAGCACTACCCCTGCCAAGGCAATGGTACTGTCGCCCACAAAATCCATACCAAACCATGCTGTCCAATATGGCCTAAATACCCACGCCATCGCCACAAAAGTAAACACACCCAGCACACGGGCCTCTGCACTTCGCCAAGGGCCAACATCGGGTAACCCGCCTGTTTTCTCGCCTTTTAAATGCCGAGTTAACCACAGCGCCATTAACGGCAATGCCACCAACACAATAGGCACACCCGTTTTCATCCAGTTGATAAAACTAATTTCTGTGCCTGTGGTGTGCTGATACACACTCATAAAAATGATATTCGGTGGTGTGCCAATAGGCGTACCCACGCCGCCCACACTGGCCGCATAAGCAATACCCAGTAGCACGGCTACACCCAATTTGGGCGAGTTAGACGCATGAATAATGGCAAGAGCGATAGGAAGAAGCATAAGTGTGGTGGCAGTATTTGAAATCCACATACTTAAAATGGCTGAGGTAAACATAAAGCCAAATACCAGCCTGCGGGCACTGTTCGCACCGGTTAGCCGAATAAGGTACACCGCTAACCGCTTATGTACACCCGATTTCTCTAGCGACTTAGACAACATAAACGCGCCCATCAGCAACAAGATAACGTGGTTACCTAACGCCGAGGCGGCTTCTTGATAACTAATAACCCCCGCCATAGGAAAGGCGAAGAAAGGAATGAGTGCGGGCAGCGCTATGTGCAGCGCTTCGGTAACCCACAACATAGCCACCAACACGGTAATGGCCGCACTAATGGCCATAATATGTGACAGGCCTACAAACAACAGCACTCCATACAGAGCAACTGCGCTAACCAAGGATATTATTATTAGTTTCGGTTTAACCGATTCCATAGCGCGACAACACCTTTAATGCGTTTTTATAAGCTGCACTGGCATGCACAGCTGGTTTGCGCCCATAAAGTGAGGTTAAAGCCTCGAAAGAATTCGTTGAATGAGGCAACGCATCTACAATAGACTCTGCCCCTTTCGGGTTGTTACATGCCAATACCATATGGCAACCTGCCGACAACGCAGCCATAGCACGGTCGACATAATTTCCGGCAACACTGGCACCATGCATAGATAGGTCGTCAGAGAACACTGCACCGTTAAAACCCAAGTCTTGCTTTAATATTTTTTGTAACCAATGCTCGGAAAAACCGGCTGGCTTGCTATCAACTTGAGAATAAATAACGTGCGCTGGCATTACACCATCTAGCAACTGTTTAGAAATTAATCTTTCAAAAACAACCATATCAGTTTGTTTAATTTCTTCAAGCGCTCTTTCGTCTATAGGTAAAGCCACATGAGAATCTGGCGCCACACTGCCATGCCCTGGAAAATGCTTACCAATGGCAGGCATATTGGCTACCTGCAACCCTTCTATTAGCGCACTGGCCAAGGGGATAACCTTTTCTGCGGTTTCGGCAAATGCTCTGTCGCCAATAACTTTCGATACGCCATTAATATCAAGCACGGGCGCAAAACTAAAATCGATGCCTATTTGCTTTAGTTCATGCGCCATAATAGTGCCGCAAGCCTTAGCCAATGCTAGCGTGGCGTCGTTTACGTTAGCTTGGTTAGTTTTATCTATTGCGGTGCGGTCGTACTCTTTGCCCGCCGTATGCGCGTCTACTAACGCGGTTAATTCACCCATAGCAGGCAATGCAGTAAAACCATCACGAAAGCGTTGTACTCTGCCCCCTTCGTGATCTACCGCTATTAACAAAGGCTTATTCGCACTTTCTCGAATTTCTTTTACCAACTGAGTAAGCTGTTCGCCATCGTAATAATTACGGCTAAATAGTATGACCCCGCCCACTACAGGATGTGCTAGTTTTTCTCTTTCTTCAGGCAATAAACGCTCTGCCTGACAATCTAGCATTAACGGGCCCATAGTGTTTCTCGCAAACGTGTCATAAAACATCACTTCAAATTTGTATGTAGTGTGGTTAGGATAGAGAAAAAAATGGAGTAATACACGTGTTAAATTGGATTAAGTGGTTGGTTTTAGGTGCAATTGCATTAGTCGTTTTAGCACTAGGTGGTGTGTATATGGCGTTGCACTTAAGTTTACCCACATTAGACGGTAACCACGCCACGTCTCGCATTACCGCGCCCGCTACCCTTGCCCGCGACAATATGGGCCATGCAGTAATACATGCACAAGATAAATTCGACGCCGCTTATGCCCTAGGCTTTGCCCACGGCCAAGACCGTTTCTTTCAAATGGATTTACAACGACGCAGCGCGTCGGGCCGCTTAGCTGAATGGGTAGGCGATGTAGCGCTAGAGATTGATAAAAACGCCCGCTTCCACCAGTTCTCAACACGGGCTGTAAAAGTTTTCGACAGCCTACCATTAACCCATAAGCAACTGCTGGTTAGTTACTCTCATGGTGTAAATGCTGCGCTAGACGAATATACCGTACCGCCTTTTGAATACATTGCAGCAGGTTTAACACTAACGCCTTGGCAGCCCACCGACAGTATTTTGGTGGCCTACAGCATGTATTTAGATTTACAAGGCGGGCAAATTGAAATTGATTTGGCACGTACTGCACTAAAAGAAACTTACGGCATGCCCTTATATAACTTCATCACCCAGCCTAGCCGTTATCAAGCGGCATTAGATGGCAGTGAGTTAGCGCTTTACCACGCAGATGTACCGCCTTATCCGGTTTTACCCGAGCCAGCTTTAACAGAGCCAACTTCTCCTAAAGCTATTTCAACTGAAGCTATTTCAACAGAGCCAAGCCCTTCTGAGTCTACCCCGTCTGAGCCTAGCCAGCGCGAGCAGGCCCCTAAACCTAGTGGCGGTATTGATGATTCGGTGCCACCTATAACAGCAGAAATATCACTACAGTCATACAACGCAGAAGAACTGCCTGACATAGGCAGTAACAATTGGGCAGTAACCGGTAACCTTACCGCTACAGGGAGTGGTTTACTGGCTAACGATATGCACCTAGGTTTGCGCGTGCCTATTATTTGGTATCGCACTCAACTGAATTACAAAGACACAACACAAGCCACCTCAAACGAAGGTCAAAGCTTTGGTTTGTCGAGCACCAACTCATCCGTTACTGCCGTGTCGGTAACTGGCGTATCACTTCCAGGGTTGCCTGGCGTTATCGTTGGCACTAACAACAAAGTGGCGTGGGGCTTCACCAATGCCAACTTAGATAACCTTGATTGGATAGCACTTGCCGACGACACACCTACTCAAATGGTAGATGAAGTCATAGTAAGCAAAGAGGTATCGCATAATTACACGTTAGAGCTTAGCGAGTATGGCCCCGTTAAACACGTTAACGGTAAACGTTACGCATTAAATTGGGTGGCACATCATCCTTTTGCGGTTAACCTTGCTATTGTTGATTTGGGTACAGCTAACAACGTTGATGATGCTATTGCCGTTGGCAAAGACATTGCTATACCTACCCAAAACATGGTGATAGTAGATGATTCAGGCAGCGCAGCATGGTTACCCGGCGGCGCAGTAATGAACAGAGAACAGGCTTCATTTACCGCCATTGACGAAAACTCAGTGGCAACAACCCAGCCCACTCGCGCCACTAACCTTCCAGTAGTGAAAAACCCAAGCAGTAACAGAATATGGACCGCCAATGCGCGGGTAATTTCCGCCGATGATGTAGCAAGGTTAGGTGATGGCGGCTATGCCCTTGGTGCTAGAGGCCAGCAAATAAGAGATCGTTTATTCGAAAAAGACCAGTTCAACGAAAACGACTTTTATGCCATTCAGTTGGACAACCATGCGCAATTTTTACTTCCATGGCAGCAGTTGTTGTCAGGCCTGTTGCTTAACGACAATATTGAATTTAAAGCCGATCTTGCCTATTTGCGTAAATGGGGCGAATGCGCGTGCGAAGAATCTGTAGGTTACACTCTGGTAAAACATTTCCGCAAAGAAGTGGTAAGCCAGCTATTTGGAAACATACTCAATAGTATTGATACCCAAGGCGTACAGAGCCGTTCGTTACTGCGCGGTATAGAGCCTGCGGTATGGCAACTTATTCACACCCAGCCCGATAGCTGGCTGCCTGAAGGTTCTGAATCTTTTGATGACCTACTTGTAGATGCCTATAGGAAAGCCAAACATTCGCTGTTAGATAAATACTCGCCAGTTGAAGCTAATATGGAAGACTTACGTTGGGGCAGCGTAAATGCACTTACTGTGAAGCATCCGTTTTCAAAACAAATTCCCTTTGTGGGGCATAAGCTAAATATGGACACGGTAGAAGGGTTTGGCGATACCTATATGCCAGCGGTACAGTCTGCTACTTTTGGGGCTTCTGAACGCTTTTTTGTAAGTCCAGGTCATTTAGATGATGCTATTTTAACGCTGCCGGGAGCACAGTCTGGCCATCCACTGTCGCCCTTCTTTAAGACGGGGTTTAGTGATTACGCCACACAAGCGGCCACCCCACTATTACCGGGCAAACGTGTTCATTTACGTCAATGGTATCCGAAGGACGAAGGATAAACCGATGACCCCTGCAGTTACCCTACTAAAGAAAAAGCGCATTGCCCATACTATTTTAAAGTACGATCACGACAGCAATGCGCCCTCTTATGGCCTAGAAGCAGCCGATAAACTAAACCTTGAACCACGTTCGGTATTTAAAACGCTAGTGGTAAGTGATGAAACCAATAAATTAGCTGTGGCGCTAGTGCCCGTAAACACAACGCTGAGCGAAAAAAAGCTGGCAAAGGTATTAGGTGTTAAAAAAATCACCATGGCCCCAAGCGAGACCGTGGTTGCCACTACCGGTTATTTGTTAGGTGGAGTAAGCCCATTAGGGCAGAAAAAGCGCTTGGTAACCGTGTTGCATGAAAGCGCGTTAGCTTTCGACGTAATTTATGTTAGTGCAGGTAAACGGGGTTTAGAGCTAGAAATAGCGCCGCAACACATTATTAGTTTAATGCAGGCCAAAGCCGCAGAGATTGCCGCGGGGTAACAAAGTAAGGTTATCGTTAACCTTAATTTTCAAACTTACTTTCAGCCTTCTTTTAGCTTTGTTTTAGCTTTGTTTTTACTTATTTAGGCTCGTCTATGGTTAGCGACAGCGAGTCACCCTCAGCACGTGCTAACCAGCGCTGCTTCGCTTCATTCAATGCCGCTTCACTGGGCGGCGTTGTGCCCGAAATTGCAGAGGCCATTTGAACAATAATAGCATCACGTTTTTCAAGCAACGCTTCTGTACGCTCGTATAAATCGTACGCCTCAGGGTATTCTTCTTTTAAATTACCCATATCTTTCAGTGCGTAATAACGCGCTTCAAACGCTTCGTTAAACAGTTGACGTTTAGCGTTAAACACCACGTAATCGTGAGCTTGTTGCGAACCTAAGTATTCAATATGTGTTTGCGCTAAATAGCCTGCTTTGGCAACCACTTGCGCTTGTTCCATCCACGTATTAATGGCTTCTTCGTCGCCATTTTTAACGGCCTCTTTAACCCCAGCTTGTAAATCACTGGCGTGCAGAATTTCCATTAAGGTAATAACAGGAACTTGTGCCGACGCTTGATCGCGCTGATTAGTATCTTCCGCTAAATAAACAAACCAACCTGCAACGGCAAAAACAATACACATGAAAACAGCAGCAATAATGAGAAGCGCTTTAACCACACTTTCCTCCAGACATAATGAAAAGAAACGCAGCAACAAGGTTACTGGTTTTTAAAAAGGCAATACAAAAAAGAGCGAGTTGCCCCGCTCTTTCATAAGTATTGTAACGACCGGTAGATTACTGGTCGATAGGTGAAGAGTTTTCTACGCGACTCTTCAATTTCTGACCCGGGCGGAAAGTTACCACCCGACGCGCTTTAATTGGAATGTCTTCACCGGTTTTAGGGTTCCGGCCCGGACGTTCATTTTTATCACGCAAGTCGAAGTTGCCAAAACCTGACAGTTTTACTTGCTCACCAGCTTCTAAAGCGCCTTTTATCTCTTCGAAAAAAAGCTCTACCAGATCTTTAGCATCACGTTTGTTAATGCCTAACTTTTCGAATAGGTGTTCAGCCATCTCGGCTTTGGTCAATGCCATAGTTTACTCTCTTAACGCGGCCTCAAACTCAGATTCCAGACCTTTAACCACAGTATCTACAGCCTGCTGAATTTCAGCTTCTTCTAAGGTTTTTTCCGGATCTTGTAAGTGAAGTGACAATGCAAGGCTCTTGTAACCAGGTTCAATTCCCTTGCCTTTGTACACGTCAAACAAGTTTAAGCCAACTAGTTGATTTACGCCAATTTCTTCTATGTAAGAAAGAATATTTCCTACACTCACTTCATCTTTAACCGTAATAGCAATATCACGGCGGTTCGATGGGAAGCGGGATACAGGCGCAGCAGACGGTAATTTGCGTGCAGTTACAGCTTCAACTTCAAGCTCGAACACAAAAACGCGACCATTAACACCCAATACCTTCGTAAACTGCGGGTGTATAGCACCAATATAGCCAACTTCTTCATCATTAAGCAAAATTTTTGCAGTCATACCCGGATGCAACGCACTATGTTGGGCACTTACAAAACTAAACTCCCCCGTTTTACCGGTAAGCGCTAGTAAAGCCTCTACATCTGCCTTTGCATCGAAGAAATCAACTGGGTTGTCGCCTAAATCCCAATGCTCTTCGTTACGACGCCCTGCTACTACACCACCAATAACCTGCTGTTGCAATACACCATTAGGCGTATCTTGTTGAGGTATAAAGCGTAATCCTGTTTCAAAAAGACGTACTCTGCCCTGTTGACGCTTTTGGTTGTAAGCTGTTGCACCTAATAGGCCAGGCCACAAGCTAACGCGCATTACAGACATGTCTGATGAAATAGGATGCGGCAATACCATGCTCTTCGCATCAGGAAATAGCGCACTTTGAATTTTAGGGTCGACAAACGAGTATGTAATCGCTTCATTATAGCCACGGCTTAATAATAACGACTTCATCGAGTTAACCGACAACACTGCTTCTTGTGAAGGCAACATAGACAACGCAGCCGTTGGCGCAACATGTGGAATGTTGTTATAGCCATACACACGCGCTACTTCTTCTATCAAGTCTTCTTCAATGGCAATGTCAAAACGATAACTTGGCGCCTTCGCTTCCCAACCTTCATTGGTTTGGACAACGTTTAAGCCAAGACGTTCAAGAATTTCAAGCACTTGAGCGTCGTCTATGGTTATACCTAACACGCGGGCTAAACGATCACGTCGAAGTAAAACACTGGCTTGTTTAGGCAGTTTGTCTTCTTCACACGCTTCAACCACTGGGCCTGCTTCACCACCGCATATCTCTAAAATAAGGGCTGTTGCGCGCTCCATGGCGTTACGCTGAAGTTGTGAATCTACGCCACGCTCATAGCGGTGCGACGCATCGGTATGCAAACCGTACTGACGTGCGCGGCCCATAATGGCATCGCGGCTGAAAAACGCACTTTCTAGCAAGATATCTTTGGTTTCTGTATTTACACCTGAATGTAAACCACCAAAAATACCTGCCATAGCAAGGGCTTTATTGTCGTCAGCAATCACTAACGTATCGTCGTTAAGCTTAGCTTCTGTTTCATCTAGCAACGTAAGGGTTTCACCCTTATTCGCCATACGCACGTTTACACTGCCTTCAATTGAAGCAAGGTTAAATGCGTGCATTGGTTGACCAAGCTCTAACAAAATAAAGTTAGTAACATCAACAATAAGGTCGATACTGCGAATACCACAGCGGCGAAGCTTTTCGCTTAACCATAGCGGCGTAGCAGAAGCTACGTTAACATTGCGCAGCACTCGGCCTACATAACGTGGGCACGCTTCTGGGGCGCTCAAGTTAATCGTAATGCTGTCGTCAATGGTAGCAGCCACAGGGCTAATAGCCGGTTCGCACACGTCTAGGTTGTTTAACACACCCACTTCGCGTGCAATACCACGAATACCAAGGCAATCGGCTCTGTTTGGCGTTAAATCTACTTCAATAGAGGTATCGTCTAGGTCTAGGTAATCACGAATATTAGTGCCAACTGGGGCATCGGCTGGCAATTCAATAATGCCATCGTGATCGTCGCTAATACCTAGCTCGGAAAAACTACACAACATGCCCATAGAAGGCTCGCCGCGCAATTTTGCTTTTTTAATTTTAAAGTTACCCGGTAGCACCGCGCCTACAACAGCAACGGCTACTTTAATACCTTCACGGCAATTCGGCGCACCACAAACAATATCGCGAAGCTCGCCATCACCTACGTTTACTTTAGTAACACGTAATTTATCGGCATTTGGGTGTTGGCCACATTCAACCACTTCCCCAACCAATACGCCGCTGAATTCACCGGCAACAGGTTCAACACCATCAACTTCAAGGCCAGCCATGCTTAACTGTTCAGACAGTTCGTTAGCCGACAAAGCAGGGTTAACCCATTCTCTTAACCACTTTTCACTGAATTTCATGCTTACTCTCTGCCTTAGTTGAACTGTTTAAGGAAACGAAGATCGTTTTCAAAAAACGAACGCAAATCATTCACGCCGTAGCGCAACATGGTTAAACGCTCTACGCCCATACCAAAGGCAAAGCCAGTGTATTGTTCAGGGTCGATGTTTACCGCTTTAAGTACATTAGGATGTACCATGCCGCAGCCTAGTACTTCTAACCACTGGCCGTTTTTACCCATCACATCTACTTCGGCAGATGGCTCGGTAAACGGGAAGTAAGACGGACGAAAACGCACTTCAAGCGACTCTTCAAAAAAGTGATTCAAGAAGTCGTGCAAAATACCTTTAAGGTCGGTAAAGCTTACGTTTTTGTCTACCATCAAACCTTCAACCTGATGGAACATAGGCGTATGGGTTTGGTCGTAATCGTTACGATAAACACGCCCTGGCGAGATGATACGTAATGGCGGCTGTTCAGCTTCCATAGTACGAATTTGCACGCCCGAGGTTTGGGTACGCAGCATCATGTCTGGATTGAAATAGAAGGTGTCGTGATCGGCACGGGCTGGGTGATTAGCCGGAATGTTCAAGGCGTCGAAGTTATGAAAACCGTCTTCAATTTCAGGGCCGGTTTTAACTGCAAAACCAAGCTCACCAAAGAAAGATTCAATACGCGCGATGGTACGGCTAACCGGATGCAAGTTGCCCGGCGCTTCGGTGCGGCCAGGTAACGTAACATCAATGGCTTCTTCAGCAAGCTTCTTGTTAAGTTCTTCGCTGCGCAGGGCTTCACCTTTCGCAGAAATAGCTTGCTGAATTTGCTGTTTGGCCACGTTAATTTTCTGACCAGCCGCTGGGCGTTCTTCGTTAGATAACTTGCCAAGCCCTTTAAGTAAGTCGGTAAGTTTACCTTTCTTACCCATGAATTCGACCCTAACTTGGTCTAGAGTGGCTGCATCTTGTGCAGCGTCAATCAGTTCTTTTGCCTGATTGATAATAGCGTCAAGCTCCATGTTTTCCTCAATTGACATGATGACTGGATAACCACGGTGCACTATGTATAGCTTTACAACATAGCCCTGTAAAAGGCTAACTATAGTGCGTGAATTTGTGGCTTGCCTGAATAAAGGCGACAGTTTACACGACTGATAGACATAACCGCTACCCTATATGGCTGATATTGGCAGATTTTTGTACCAAGCTAGGGTAAAACATCCCGGATAGGGGTTTATCGTTACCCTAATATCAACATTTATTCAATTGACTGCCTATATTTATGTGTAAACGCCAGACTGAGTATACCAATTAGCTTTATAACTGTGCCGCCTAAAAAGAGCACCGCTACATTACTAACGTGACAATACATGCTATGTATGCATTGTTCAGACATGAAGATAAAAGTATGGTAACGTTGAGTAGTTGTTGTCACATGAGAGCTAATGTTGTGCAAAAGTGGGTTAAGTTCACCGCGGCGTTCTTCTTGTTTTATATCAGTCTTCCCGCGTATTCAAACGAGCAAGCTAACTGTTTAAGTTGTCATGCCAAACAAGTAAATGAATGGCGGGAATCTGATCACAGCAAAGCCATGAGCCATGCATCAGAACAAACCGTTTTGGGTAATTTCAACAACGTAACTACTACTCACTTATCTCAAACTGCGCGCTTTTACAAAAACAGTAACCAGTTTATGGTCTCGCTTACCGAAGCGAGCAAAACAACTAATTACACTATTTCGTATGTGTTCGGACACTTCCCTTTACAACAGTATTTAATTGAGACTGAATTGGGCCGTTTTCAAGTATTCCCTTTTGCGTGGGATAGCAGAAGTCAATCAAATGGAGGGCAGCGTTGGTATCCTAATTATCAAGCTGAAGACATTGGTGAAAAGGACAGGCTACACTGGAAACAGCCAATGCAAAACTGGAATGGTATGTGTGCTGACTGCCATTCGACCGGTTTGAAGCGCAATTTCGATAACAAAACACATTCGTTTAACAGCCACTTTGACACAATTAATGTATCCTGTATTTCTTGTCATGGAAATATGAAAGCACACCATGATTCCGCAAAGGTCACACAAAGCTTAGCGCCTTCACAAAAACAGTATTCCCATACCAATCTTTCAACAGTTGAGCAGAAAGCACTGGGGCAGTGGTTATTAGAAAACGACGAAAAAATAGCAAGCTGGAAAGAATTAGATAACGGTGAATACAAGCCAGCTAAGCGAGATAACCGTTTCATGGATACCTGTTTTGGCTGCCACTCGTTGCGCTCGCCTCTCTCTGACGGAATTAATCCCGAACAAGCTTATTTGGAACAATTTACGCCTTCGTTGCTTATTTCTCCCCTTTACTTCGACGATGGGCAAATTCGAGAAGAAGTTTATGTCTACGGCTCGTTTCTACAAAGTCGTATGTATGAAGCAGGCGTAAACTGTATTGACTGTCACAACCCTCATACAATGAAAGTGAAAGCAAAAGGGAATGGCTTATGTTTGCAGTGTCATTCAGCAAACGCCTATGAAGGTGAAAAACACACAAAACATCCGAGTGATAGTGAGGCTAGCCGATGTGTAAATTGCCATATGCCTACTCGCACTTACATGGGGGTTGACGCAAGAAGAGATCATAGTTTTAGTATTCCCACCCCTCACGTATCACAGAAAACCGGCGCACCCAATGCATGTCTAAATTGTCATGAAAACGACAACTCATGGGTATCTGAGCACTTAACTGATTGGTATGAACGTGCGTCTACCTTAAGTAATGAAGAAGAAAAATATATTGATTTTATGCACGGCGAGCCGATGAATAAAACAACTATGCTTGGTCTAGTTCACGCTAAATCACTACCTATTATTAAACGTGCAACCGTTTTATCGTCTTTGCCTACTCGCTTGAAAGCATTGAGCGACAGAGACCTACGAACATTTATTCGAAATAAAGAGCCGCTATTACGGCTAGCTGCAGCGCAAGCAGGTAGAGCTCTTCCATCCAATGAGCGAATAAAATCATATACATCATTGCTAAGCGACAAATACAAGGCGATAAGGGTTGCAGCAGTAAATAACCTCATCGGTTTTGGTTTAAAAACTGACGCATTTAAAAAAGCGCTGAACGAACTTAGTTTATCCAACGAAGTTAATCAGTGGCGTGGCGAAGGAAACTTAAATCAGAGTTTAGTTAACTATCAATTGGGTGATATCAATGAAGCCGAAGCGCTATTAAAACAAGGTATTAAAATAGATCCTTACTTTGAAGCAAATTATATCAATCTCGCTGAACTTTACCGCAGCCAAAATAAAGCAGAGCTTGAAAAACAAACCCTTGAAGATGCGGTAAAAGCGGTTCCAAATAGCGACCTTGTTTACTATTCACTTGGTATGTTAAATATTCGCCTACAAAATAAACCCACCGCCGTTAAGTTATTTAAAAAAGCGACTGAACTAGCACCTACTAATGCGCAAAACTGGTATATTTATGCCCTTGCTTTGGACAATATTGGACAAACGCAAAATGGTATTACCACGATTAAAGAAGGCGTATCACATGTGCAAGAGAGAACCCTTGTAGAATTAGGCATGTCTCTTTCTAAAAAGCAGGGAGATCGTGAATCGTTTAGTTACTTTCGTTCAAAAATGCCGGATTAAAAAGAGAAATCAACGGCTCATCCCCCTCCCTCTTTAGTTTATTAACAATTTAACAACAATTAATTGCAATACGCCCCAAAACAAAACATCATATCTTAAGCAAGGTATCACCACTAAATTGGAAGCTTACGTTATGATGAAAAAACAATACAAGAGGGTTTGTCTGGCCTCGTTATTACTGAGTATGAACACTGGGTACAATGCATATGCAGATAGCCTTTTACCGATGTCAGACCCATCAAACAAGGGAAACTGGGTACTTAATACAGAAGTTAGTGATGAATTTGATGCAGACAAAATTGATGAAGACAGGTGGTTTATTGTCGGTAAATTCAAAGATGGCGTACCACAATATGTGCACCCAGATAAACCAGAAAAATGGGTGTGGAAAGGTCGAGCACCGTCCCAATTCTCTGGTCGTAACTACCGTTTAGAAGACGGAAAACTAATGCTTGAAGCCCGCTGGGAACCGGACTTCCCTTTCACTGATGAAGTTAGAAAACCGGTATTTGGTGAGCCGATGAAGCACGAGAATATCACCACCCCCTGTTTCATCGGCCGCCGCTCTTTTACCTATGGGTACATTGAAATAAAAAGTAAATCTGCAGATGCAGAGGTAACCAGTGCTTTCTGGTCTATGGGGCCCAAGATGGAGTTCGACTTTTTCGAATCGTTTGGTGATAGCCGTGAAGACCCAAATAAAGATCATTTAGACAGCGAGTTATGGTGGTCAATTCGAGACTGGGAAAAACCTGTTGGGGGCAAACCTAGCTACACAGAAAGAAAGCAACTAGGTTTTAGAATGTCCGATGACTTTCATGTTTATGGCATTGAATGGAGCGAGAGTGGCATAAACTACTACATTGACGGAAAGCTCTTTTCCTCGATGACACCAAAACAAGCAACTGCGTGGGCTAAGCAAAACCGTAAAGATCTTCCCGATGACTATAATGGCTATGTCGCCACCCGTCCTATTAATTTATGGCTGGATATGGAAACCTTCCCTTGGCATGGCTACCCAAATAGTCTGGAGGATTTAGAACAGAACAGCCCTGAGGATAAAAAACATGATGGTGTGGTAGACTTTGAAGTTGAGTATATTCGCGTGTGGCAAAAGCCTGAAGCTAAGTGATAAAAACTACATACTTTCTAAATAAAATACCGAATCAGCAGGCTGAGCAACAAAACTGTTCTTCAGCCTGTATTTTAACTGAAGCACGCTACCTGGTAGCGTGCTTTTTAAACCAGCAAAGCGGCAACTTACATAGGGTTTTGCTTTTACGGCTAAAATTTTCATATGGCCAATTTCTTTAAGACCATAATTAGCAAGATGTAAGGATAGAACATTTTTTAATGTTAATACTCGTACACTAATTCGCCATTTATGTAATGCTTTAAAACCTTAATCTCTCTTATCAGGTTTGCAGGCACTGTACGAGGATCATGGGATAAAACTACAAAATCAGCGAACTTTCCTTTTTCTAATGTGCCTCTTTTTAGTTCGTCGTTCAGTGAGTAACTATTTGTTACTGTGTAGGCGGTGAGTGCTTGTTCTACCGATATTTTTTGTTCTGCAATCCAGCCTTGGGGGTTAGTATTATCAAGAGTGCTTCTTGTAACTGCGGCATAAATGCCTTCAAAAGGTGACAAAGGGGCAACGGGCCAATCCGACCCAAACGTCAATAACCCACCTTGCTCCAAAATAGATTTAAATGCATAGGCTGTAGGCAATCTTTTAGGGCCTATTCGCTCTTCTGCCCACTGACCATCATCGATTGCATGATAAGGCTGCATGGATGCGATAACGCCAAGTTCAGCTAACTTTCTGATTGCATCTTCAGAGGGGTGTTGAAACGAACGCTCTTATCTTCATAATTTCGCGTTTTTCTGCGAGCTTAAAAATGTCTAGCATTGTTGTTTCAGATGGATAAGCAGTTACAGCATGTACTTTTGATATTCCCAAACTCAACGCGAGCTCTTGCGCCATCGCAAATTGTTTCATTAATTCATCGTCACTCGGCGATGGTAAAATATTTAAGATAAGATTAAGGGCGTTTCCCTTTAAAAGTCCTGTAGGCTCGCCATGTTCGTCCCGTACTATGACTCCACCTTTTGGATTTGGGGTATTGCGATCAATACCAGCAAGCCTTAATCCCAGTGAATTTACTAACGCTTGGTGTCCGTCAATTCGAATAACATAAACTGGGTTATTTAATGTAACTGAATCAATCCAAGATTTATCGGGCAGCATTCCGCCCCAGTTTTGATGATCCCAGTTGCCATTTAAAATCCATTGATGAGGGGGTAAAGTTTTTGCGTAAGCGGCCATTAGTTGGGTAAATTCTTTTGGAGTAGTAACGGGTCTTAAATCGATACTAGCTAGTGCAGCGCCCCCCTCCATGAAATGCACGTGGTTATCTGTGAAGCCATGCATTACAAACCTCCCACCGAGATCTACGATCTTCTCGCCTTTTAACTGCTTAGGTATATCGTTTCCAACAAAGACAATCTTATCCTTGTCTATGGCTATTACAGACTGTTCTGTTTTACCCTTTGCTCCTGTCCATACTGTTACGTTTGTAAAAACAGTAGCAGCCGAAGTACATAGTGAAAATACAGAGATGATTAAACCAAAACTTATCAAAAGAAATGTGTTCAATTTTAATAGCCTTAAATTGATTAGCGGTTTGCTTGTAGAATACTAGGTTGCACTTTAAACGTTAAGTCGCATTAAAGCTGAAAACTTAGTCTATTACTTACCGATCCTCAATACTTTGTTTATGAACAATAATTTTACAGTTTAACCTTCGATCCAGCCTCTCTATCTTCTAAAGACTTTTCTTCACCATTAGGCCAAATAACATGCACTTTCTCAACGCTGTCACATTCACCAATACCAAAGTGCATATTATTGTTTAACATATAATGGAAACCGTCACCCGTGGCACCAACATGCTGCGTTTGTTGTTTGCCGCAGGCTGTAATAGTGACTTTAGCGCCTGTTGGCTGAGCTTTTTGAACCTCAGATACTCCGACTTCTACTTTGATGAAATTACCCAACGCATCTTTTTGAATTTGGTTTTTAGCCAAATACCAACGCCCCCTCTCATTGCCGTATACCACGTCAACCCGACCATCTTGGTCATAGTCGAAAGCAGTTATTCCAACACCTGTAGCGCCAATCTCATCGGATGTTAAGCCTGCGTGAGAGAACTTACTAAAGCTCTTCCCCTGCTGATTCATCAATACGTAGTGCTCAATAGGTAGCGCCATATTTCCATAGGGGGTTATGGCTAAATCCATAAAGCCGTCGTTATTGAAATCTGCCACTGCAACACTGGTGGTTTGTTCCTGTATATTGATACCTAAGCGTTGGGTAACATCTACAAATTTGCCGTTGCGATTTTCTAGTAAAAGAGCAGGTAAAGGCTTTCGCTTCATCTCATCAGGGTGATTAACAACATTCTTTATTACTGCCGATAATCGCGACTTCACTGCACCACCAATACGCCATTTACTGTTCCCCAAATAGCCAATATGTAGGCCTTTTAGTTCGCTATCTGCCGGCCAGCCCATTGCGTTTTGTGGTGTTATTTCAAGACGACCATCCATATAGTGAGCTGCACGCACTGCTTCAACAACTTTCCTCTCTCGGCCTAGCTGAATGTTATAGGTTGCCCACGTTTCTTGGATGTTTTCCAGAATAAGATTTTCACCTTCAATAGTGATGTCTTCAAACATAAAACTTTTTCTAAATACAAAGAACGCAAAGTTTTTATCTTTAGGGTCGTAATAAGATTCCTGTTGAAATTGATATTGGCTGCGGGCTAGAAACAGGTCAAAGTCACCGTCGTTGTCATAATCTATTTCTGCAATATTGATCACATTGTGGGTATTAGCTAAATCACCTAAGACTTCTTTTGTACTATCAACATAACTTCCTTCGCCCTGGCCTATCGATAGCGTCATATCTTTACCACCAAAAGTAAGTACGTCGGAAATATCGTCATTATTCACATCAGTGACCAGCGTTTTAAACGATAGCGGGTCATGAGGAATAGATAGTGTTAGAGGGGGCGAAAAGTTCTTGCCCGAATTAAAGTAAAGTTGATTTGTTGTCAAAGACTTTACGCGTTTAGGCGCAAAGCCGGTTGTGAATAAATCCAACTTATTATCACCATTGGCCTCTAGAAATTTAATGGCCCGTCCTCTACTGGCACTGAAGTGCGAAAACGTGCCGCCTTTTGTGATATTTCGTTGTTTGTCCACACTGAAATAAATGGGTCGCCTTGGATTTCCTCCATCGCCACCACCTGGTGATACAACAATATCCATCTTGCCGTCACCATCGTAATCCGACACGCCTAAACCATGTGTGTCTCCAGTTACTATTACAATAGGTTCAGAGAAGTGCCCTTCGTTGTTCCAGTAAATAAGTGCGTTAGTACCATGCTGAGTGGTTATCACATCATCCCACCCATCTTGATCAACGTCGGCAGTAACAGCGGCTCCCCACTTTCGTTGAAGAGACTGAGTAAAAGGAATAATCCCATTCGTTCTTTTGAAAACCAGCGGGGGGAGTTTGTTGGTTTACTCATTGCTGAAGCATGCTCGCTAGCGCATCCACTAAGTAGAGCCGATGCCACTATGGACATAATGCAACACGCAAAAGACACATTTTTTACTGGGTTCATTTTTACTCTCTCAATCTGTCATTACCAGCTAACAATAAAAAACAACTGAAAAAATACATATTAGTTATTAAATTTCACAGCAGCATGTACATATTATATATTTAAACATATTATGTTTATGGTTTGTTATTAAAATTTATCGGTAATATTAATTTTTACGTGGAGAACATATGAAAAATTTCTGCTTTATCAGCATTGTTGTGGCAATTTTCACTATTACAAACAGTGCACACGCTGCTGAAAATTTACAAGTGGCAAAGCTTTTTGCAAATTTGCCAGATAACTGCCCTACGCCAGATGCTTTTGCAATCGCGCCAAATGGATCGCTTACGCTTTCATGCCCTAATTTCGCTAATAACAAGCTACAAGGAGAGTTGTTTTCTGTAGACAAATTAGGAAATGTAAGCCATTTAGTCACTGTTCCAAAACTTGGCCTATCGAAAAAAGCCAATCCAATGGGGATCGCATATGACTCTCAGGGTGCACTATATGTCGCAGATGCAAGAGGAATCAAAGATGGGCGTATTCTTAAAATGTCGTTTGACCAGAACAAGTTGGTTAAAACAGAAATAGTTGCGTCCGGTATCAATCCTAATGGACTAAGAATTCACGACAGCGCGGTATACATTACTCAGCCTATGATGCCTAAAATCAATACAGACGGAATGACTAGTGGAATTTATCGATTCTCATTAACTGACAGAGACAAGACAATGACTAATTCATTACTGGATAAGGAACTCATTTTCAATGTTCAAACCGATAATCCAGATATTCAAGTAGGTCTTGATGGACTGGATTTTGACAAAGATGGCTATCTATTTACAACTGATTTAGGTGATGGCGAAGTGTATAAGTTGACGCTAGACAGTGATGGGAATGTTGTAAGAAAAGAACTGTATATGAACATTCCGAATGACGCTCGAATAGATGGCATGGTGTTTGACGATGAAGGTAATTTGTATCTCGCTGGCTTTGGTCTAAATCAAGTTTTTAAAATAACATCCAATAAACGGCTGATAAAAATTGCCGACTATCCCGATAATGATGGAAGTAATGGTCAAATTGATCAACCCGCAGACCTCATGGTTTACGACGGAAAGCTTGTAATTTCGAACTTTGACCTGATGAAAGGAAATGGGCTTCGTAATACTGAACATAGCAAGCCCTACACCCTGTCATATATAAATCTAAAGAAGTTTTAGAGAAAAGTACGATACCTGCAATGTCGTAAAGTTGTAGCATAGCCCCTGTAAAATAGGCGTCGGCTCATAAGGGGCTAAATAGAATGAAGAAGACGCCAATTTTGCCTTGTCTTTAAACAATCTGATCCTATCGACACATTACTGCTAGCGTGAACATTAGTGCGCAGACGCCGGACGTATCAACAGCTTCCCTTCAGACTCTTTCCCATCTGACGGTTTCTGCCAGTAGTGGTCCATCCTATCTATATCGTAATTTTCAAACTTGCGTTCTAGTAGCCAACGAGGTCTTTCTAACGTGGACTCCCATTCGAATATTTTCTTGAACAGCATTTTTACAAGTTCTGGATTCTCAGCGGCTACATCTCTAAATTCCTTTTCATCGTTATCGATGTAATAAAGCTCTGCAGGACGGTCTGGAAAGCGCATTAATTTCCAGTTTCCAGCGCGTACAGTGGCTCGCGTATCTTTTTTCCAATATAGAAATTCATGGGGTGCATCTTGAAGCGTACCTTGAACAAAAGGTATCAAGTTAACACCGTCTATATTTTCTAACGTTGATGTATCACCACCGCCAGCCGCAAAAAACGTAGGAAGTAAATCTAATGTACTTACAGGATGCGTGTACGTAGTTCCGTGATCAAATACACCAGGCCATTTCATAACGTATGGCACCCGTACCCCACCCTCCAAGTGATTAGATTTAGTTCCACTTAAAGGGAAGTTATCTGAAGCGTTCATATCGGTAGGGCCGCCATTATCATTGGTGAATACCACCAAGGTGTTATCTTCAATACCTAAGCGTTTCAGCGTGTCTAATACCTTGCCAGACGCTCGGTCCATGGCATACATCATGGCGGCAACTGTTTTTCGCTTGCCGGTTAGATTAGGAAATTTCGCTAAGTCTTCTTTTGTAGCTTCCATAGGAGTATGAGGAGCATTGAACGAAAGGAATACAAAAAACGGCTTTTCAGCCTCTGTGCTCCGTTCGATAAAGTCTATTGCTTCATCGGCAAGTTCATCTGTTAAATATTCTTTGGGCTCTTGGTATTGAGCAAAATTTCGCTCCATCAATTCAAGTTTTGAAGGCGCTTTTCCCTCATCATAAGCAAAATAACTGCGCGCACCGCCGCGAAAACCATAGAATTCATCGAAGCCTCGATTTAACGGATGAAATTTATCAGCTCCTCCTACATGCCACTTACCATAATAAGCGGATGTGTAGCCTTGCTCTTTAAGGTAATCGGCCATCATTTTTTCTTCAACAGGTACACCCATTTCGTCCCCATCAAGGGCTGAATTCTTACTCATATAGCCTGGAACGTTATTTTCCTCAAAGCCAAAGCGTTGCTGGTAACGTCCGGTTAATAATCCAGCCCTTGACGGTCCACATGTAGGATCAGAAACATAACCTTGCTCGAACCTTACTCCCTCGTGAGCAAGCTGGTCGAGGTTAGGGGTTTTTATTACTTTACTTCCTTGAAAGCCAAAATCACCATAACCAGCATCATCAGAAAAAATAAAAACGATGTTGGGTTTTGATTGCTGTTTCGAGTCAACTTCTGTGCCGTGAATACTTCCTTGAGCAAACGATATTGCTGGGATCACAGATAAACACAGTGCCCATAATCCAAGCGCCTTGTGATTATGTTTTTTCATTGCTTTGTCCTTCTAGTACAAATTTATAAATACAAAAAATCATGTGAAGTTTTCTTCAAACTGCGGACGGATCACAAGTTCGTGAATATGCACTAACTCCTCTGCCTGCAGTAAATTAAAAACTGCCTTCGCGACATCTTCGGCGTGCAAGTATTCTGGTCGCTGAGCCTCTCTAAAGTCAGTATCAACTCCACCGGGGTAAACTGAGAGCATCTTAATATTGTCGCCGCGTAACTCCTTTCGCATCACTTTGGTATAAGCATCTAGCGCCGCTTTACTTGCCGTGTAAGCGGCTATTCCAGGGTTTGAGAATAAACAAGCCGTAGAAAGAATATTAATGATTACGCCCTGCTTGAGACTTTGCATACAGGAAGCTACCGCCTGCATACATCGTATTGGCGCATAGCAATTTACTTCCATTAACCAATCTAGTTCTGAAAGTTCGGTATCTAGTCCTGTTTTCCTAATATTATTAAGCCCAGCACAGTTTACGAGAACGTCTACACTTCCATGTCTTTCAATAGCACGTTTAAAGAAACCAGAGGTTTGTTGAACATTGGTTAGACAAAAGCTCTCGCTGTAGAGCGAGTCAGAAGGTAAATCCCTCACTGTTTGCATCAACTTTTCATCGCTACGCCCACACAGGCTCAACAAATATTTATCGCCTGTTAGAAGCATGGCTAATGCCTTGCCTATTCCAGAAGATGCGCCGGTAATTACAATATGCATTTTCCTATCTGCCATAACGGCACCTTGACGCATTGCTATCTCGCTTTGTCATTATTCGCCAACTCTTACCACTTCAGGTAGGTATTCAACTTGCTAAATGTCTTAGTAGCTTGCGTTTTATCACTCCACGTGATGGTAACGGTTACAGGCTCATCACAGCTCCCCACACCAAAATGTAAAGCATTGTTAGCGCTTAAAGAGTAAGCAGCCGATGTTTGTCCTACTTTCTTTCTTTGCATATTGCCACACGCTAAAATCTCTACAACCGATCCCATAGCGTTACCATTAGCCTTCGGAGAAGAAGGAACATATATTCCGAAAAAGTTATTTTGTGAGAATGTATTGTGAAAGAGGTGCCATTTGCCACGATCGTTACCTACAAGCAGGTCAACTTGACCATCCAAGTCGTAATCTAGAGGTTCTACACCAAGTCCTAACGCACCAAGCTCCGCACTTATTACGCCATGAGATGCATTCAACTTTAATTGCTTACCTTGTTCATTTGTAAAAACCAACGCTGTATTAGGGTGAATAAGATCGCCTTTCTGGGCGATTACAAGGTCGCTATAACCATCGTTGTTGATATCAGCCACTGCAGATGCAACCGTGTTTGCCTGATACATTATCCCTAGCTGCTGAGAAACATCTTCAAATTTCCCACCGTTATTTTTTAATACCACATCGCGTATAGCTTTAGGTTTTTCCATATGTGGGAATGCGGCAACGCCTTTTATAACCCCCGTGGAAATAGAAAAGGTTGCTGTCGCAAATTGCCATTTATCATTTCCAACATACCCAATATATGCTCCTTTTTTGTCTAAGGTGTCAGGAAAACCAAGCGCGTCACTATTTACAATTCGCACATTTCTGCCAATGTGCGTTTCACCTTCAAACGCGTAGGGATAAGCAGATTCACCAACAAACAAATCTTTTGTTGGCCATTGGCTTTGAAAGTTGATCAGCTCTATGACTGGACCCGCTTTAAACTGAGGGAATTTATGGGCACCTCGCAGCCAATAGTAGCCCATTAATTGCTGGCTTTTATCGTAGAAGGTTTGGCCAGGTTGATATTCAACCGAGCGTGTTATGAATAAATCAAAGTCTCCATCGTTGTCGAAATCAATTTCATTAAAACTTGTCACGTCATGTAAGGGGAATGGAAAAATGCTGTCAGTGACTTCATTATAATCAAATGCTTCAGTCGCTTGATAAGCCCTCGCCTTATCGTTGCCATAAATTATAAGATCAGGCAGACCATCGTCATTAAAATCGGTAACCAGTGTTTTCTGCCCATCACCTTTCACTGAAGGAAATTTAATGATTTCGTTAAATTGACCATTCTTAGTATTTTTAAACACATAGCTTTCACTCTCTCCTTTCATCTCGCGCGATGGGAAAGCAAAATTTAGCATATCAAGCCAACCATCTTGGTTTAAATCTATTAGTTTTACCGTTCGCCCACGCATAAATGGCATGGGGTTATCGAAGTCTGGCATAGCTGAAATTGAACGGTCTTTACCTATGCGGAAGAGCTTAGTATTCCTAGCATTACTCCCGGAACCGCCTCCTCTTGAAACCGCTATCTCTGTGCTACCGTCTTTATCAAAGTCCCCGGCAGTAATGCCGTGCATGTCCCCCATTATGAGATCATAGGGCTTAGCAAAGCGTCCGTTATTGTTCCACAATACCTTTAAACTAAAACCGTGATCGTTCAACAAGAGATCTGGATAGCCGTCCTGATCAAGGTCTGCGACAGTCGGCACATCCCATTTACGTAAATTACTATTTTTAATCGGAAAATTGATTGTATCCGGCTCGAATTGAATGTTTTCTTTATCACCAGTAACGGTATGAAAAGTGCCCTTATGATTGAAATTCTCTGCACTAAGTGCCGTGTCGTTTTTTTGTGGAACACTTGCACAAGCAACATTGAAAGTACTGACCGCAAATGCTATCAAAATGACTTCTAATATCTTTTTATTTGGAAAATCGACACTCTTAAAGGTGCCAATAAATAGACGCTTAATAAACATTTTTAGTTCTCTAGGCAACGAGCTATTTCAAAATCAACAAGCCCTTATCAAATACCACCTTAATATACATCATATGTTTTGTGAATGTTAAGTAATTTTACAAATAATATCTGACGCCTTAGTCGGTTGAGTATTTGAAATGACTTTTGATGCCAAGGAAGGTATGGCTTGTTTTCTCGCCATATCCTAATGAAGAATGGATTGTGGTCTAACACAATATATTTAATAAAAGCTCGTAATTTTCGGTTGATAACAAGTGCGACTTGTTTAAGGACCTCCCCTAGCTACAAACTCTCGCCTTAACCCATTTTTACTAGAAAGCCCTATCCTCAACACTTTCACCTATATTTTTTACGATTCATTTCAATGATTTACCTCTATAAACACAAAACATTGTTAATTAATTGTGAACTATGTTTGAATTTATAAACATCATATGTTTATATTTGTTAAATGAAAGATAAGGTGTTTTCAAATTAGTTAAAAAACGCTGAATTCGCTTGCTATCAAAATGAAATGCCAACAGTGCCTTTTTTTTAGATAGCGACGTGAAAACTTATCCCGTTTGGCATTTCGTATTGTCTGCCAGTGAAACGTTGATATGCAATACTTTAAATCAGAGATAAAGCTTTAAAATCAATAGATTAAAATCAATTAGGGAGCTTAAATTATTTTATTGAGAAATAAATGAACTCATTCAAACTACGTTATAACGATAGGTAGAAAACCACATGCACAACATATTTAAACTTAATGCGATTACGACCGTGGTGCTCGCATCTTGTTTGAGTCAGCCTCTGTGGGCTCAAGAAGCCCCCCAAGAGCGCGACGAGCAAGAAATTAAAAACACAACGAAAAATGAAAAAGAATCAGATATCGAAGTTATTGAAGTACAGGGAATTAAAGGAAGCTTACAAAAGTCAGTAAACTCCAAACGATTTAACGATAGCGTTTCAGATTCAATACACGCAGAAGATGTAGGGAAGTCAACTGACCAAAACATCGCTGATGCTCTATCGCGCGTTACCGGCGTTACTGTGCAAGAAGAAGCTGGAGAAGGTACCAGAATTTCTGTACGGGGTGCAGGTCCATCACTAAATCAAGTGTCTATCAATGGCGTTGCACTTACAGGCGGATTAAGTGGTGGCGGTGGTAACGGTGTTAACAATAATAGTGTTGACTTGAGTTCATTTTCTGCAGATATTTTATCCTCGATAGATGTAGTAAAAACAGCAGCTGCCGATCAAGACGAAGGTTCTCTTGGCGCAAATATTGAGTTAAAAACAGTACGCCCTCTCTCTTTAAATAAGCCACGGCGATCTTTTACCTTCGAAGGTAGATACAACGAGTTTGCTGATGATGAAGATTATCGAATTGTTGGAAGCTTTTCAGAAAAACTATTTGACGATCGACTCGGTTTTATTATCACCGCCACTAAAGATAGGCAAAACACACGCGTCGATAGAATTGATACTGATTGGGCAAACCAAGCAGTACAAATATCAGATGCGCTGGATGAAGGCAGCCGAGCAAGATCAGCAACTGATTTAGCAACAGGGCAACCTATTAGGGTTCTTGGGTATCAGCGCGACAACAGTGGCGAACTTATCCTTGGCGAAGACGGCCAACCTATATCGAACCCGATTGAAAGCCTCTTAAATTACGACCCAACAACTCAAACCCTGGTTGAGGGGGATTTATTCGTTATGGGTCGCGAATTTATAAACTACAACTTGAATACTGACCAACGCGACAGACTTTCTATATCGACTGGTATCCAGTACGAAGTGAGTGACGACACTATGCTTCAAGTCGATATTACGCATACAAATCAGAAGATACTCACAGACAACCATCGCATGTTCATGAACATTGCGCCGTTGACTCCTCTTATTCACCAAGATGATAACAATGTAGCGTTGAATGTTGTCGATCTTTCAACGAATACACTACAGCGATCAACGAGTCGCTCTATTACAGGGGGGTTCAACAGAGCAAGGGGGCTGAGGGAGCTAACGACTAACGTAGTCACGTTAGATTTACTTCACAGCTTTACTGACGACCTAACGATGAACTTTAGAGCGGGTTATTCTGGCTCAAAAGATGAAACGCCTGAAAGAGCTGACCCCGATGCCTTTTTTACAATAGGTACAGCAACATGGGGAACTGCTGGACGAAACGTTGTTGAAGCGATGCCGTCAGATATTCTCGAATTGGTTGGCTACGATTGTACTCAAGGTTCATTATCAGATTGTGAGTATTTCACGGGAAGTACACCGGGCGAATTTGATGCCTTTGACGGTAGTGCAAACAGCGTGACCAGCCGTTTCAATCCGTTTGACTTGCAACATAATCATCTTGGAAATCTAGCGTTTAGAGAAAACAAATTTAAAGATACGAACAAATCTGTTTTCATCGACTTCGACTATGCGCTTAATAATGATTACGTAACCAGTATAGAGTTCGGCGGGAAATACGCGCATAGAAACCGTGACGTATCGATAAAAAATACCGCGATTACTAACGGCGAGGACCTGATTGCTTTAGACGATCCTGATGCAGAATTTGACGTTCGGGGTTTAGCATCTATTCGTGTCGCAAATATGCTTTCAGACGAAGCATTTCCATATGATAACTACGGCGAAGATTTACAAGCAAACCTAAATAATGAGTTCTGGGGTGGTTGGCCGTTACTGGATGCCCAAAAAGCGTTAGAACTGCTCTCTGGTAAAGACCCTTCAGAGATTGGCGTACGGTTTAGCGACCAAGGTACCCGTGAAATCACCACAGAGACAATGGCTGCATATTTCAAAGCTAACTTTGAATTTATGGATGGCCGACTTACCGGTAACGTTGGTGTTCGCTACGTAAAAGATGAAAACGAAGCTTCTGGCATTGGCGGTATTAATTATATTAGAGCACCTCAAGTCATCGACCCTTACAACTTGTTTGTAGAAAGAGACTTAGGGAACACAAGCCTAGCCCCCTGCCCGCTAGGCGTACCGATTGCCAATGGCGATACCCGCTACACGCCTCAAAATGAAGCTGAATTGAGTAATTGCTGGGCCTGGGCATTAACCCATGGATACAACTTCAACAACGCTGCAACCATACCTTTTGACGTTAATACGGGTCAGTTTCTTGTTATGGGCCCTGATGGACAAACTGGTATAGACGTAAACCGCTTGGTATTTCAAGATGAAAATGGCAATTTCGTCTTTAACGAATTACCCGGCCAAATTTATGACGCTAACGGCAACTTAGTGCCAACAAACGCATCTAGCTGGGCGCGATTTAACCAAAGTGGTTATGTATGGCCTTTCTTGGATAGAAGTACATCGTTTACCGGCCCTAATGGTACAGGTCAAGAAGTACAAGTTAGAACAGCACCAGTCACTGATTCAGCTTCAAGCTCTATTTGGTTACCCAGTCTAACCTTAAATTATGCGCTGAACCAAGAAACTATTGTGCGCTTTGCGTTAACCAAAACGATGACTCGTCCGCGGTTCGACTCTTTAAACCCCTCCGCTTTCATCCGCGAAAATCAATTTGGTTTAGCGTCTGGGAACGCAGGTAATACGGCGCTTAAACCGCTAACGTCTAATAACATTGATTTGTCTTACGAATGGTATTTCAGCAATTCAGGATTGTTGTCTGCGGCTATATTCTATAAAGACATGGATAACTTCGAAGAGACCGTTGTTACCCCTTTTCACTATCGCGATGTAAGAGAAGAAGTTGATCTGCAAAGCTCTGATCTACTTCTCGACTTTGATGAAAACCGCACACCCGGAGGTGAAGATGATTGTCATCCACTTCGACTTTCTGCGGGCTTCTTCGAACAATGGAGAATTGAATGTGATGTTGCCAATATCAATACTTCAAAAAATGGATCAGGTGCAACTACTGAAGGTCTAGAGCTTGGCTACACACAAAACTATGATTTCTTACCGGGAATTTGGTCTGGTTTTGGTGCAACCATTAACTACACCTACCAGAAATCTGAGTCTGATCCTGTTGAAATTGGATCGTCTGGTCGTTTCTTGAAACCACTACCCCAACCTTTTACGCCTAGACATTCCGCTAACGCGACACTGTTCTATGAAAAAGATGGTATTCAGTTAAGACTAGCGCATCGTTACACAGGTCAGCAATTAGTTAACCGCGGATTATCTGGCGTATCGCTATGGCAGGATGATTCCCACAGACTGGATCTCAGTGCGTCTTATGCCATTAATAAAAACCTTACTGTTACGTTTAACGCGCTGAACATTACCGACGATACCAGAAGAAACTTTGTAACCGCTGCAAATGCTATTAATCCAAATAACGTGAATAGCAACGAAATTGTGCTTGATGAAGGCAGTATTTACGAAGACAGCAGTATTCCTCAAGAACGCACGGCATCGTTATTTAAGTTCGGTCGTCAGTTCCGAGTAGGTATTCGCGGAACATTCTAATCATTCAATTTATTCGGCCAGATTTAACTCTGGCCAATTTCATATTTTTGGAGAAGTAAGATGAAAAAAAACTTACTAAAAATATCTGCTCTCGCTGCTACGATAACAACTGCGCTCACAGGATGTGGCGGTGGAACAGACGAAGGTTTTAACCCTAATTTCAGTGCCGACACACCACTTGTTATTTCTATGCCAGTGCTAAGTGCTGAAATGGCGGAAGAGTCTGGTGAGCAAACTATCGATCTTGTGGCGGGCGTTACGGTAGATGGTCAACCTGCCCAGGGTAATATCGTAATTTCTGATTTACAGTTCACCACTTCACCTTTATACAGAACACCGCAATCGCCTTCTATTGGGCAGCCCAACCAAACCATATCACCTTTCACAGTAGAGGGCAGAAACTTGGTTGTGGATACTGATTTATTCGCTGATCGATTAAGCACATGCGATACCAGTGACAACTTCGGTTCAACGCCTGGTTCTGAACCCGATGGCATCTTAGATAACCCTCCATCGGTTACTTATACCATTGACTTTGCCATAGACAACGGTTTTAACTTGCAGCCTGGCGAGATTCTGCCTCGACGGATTCTTGAACTCACCGTAAACGCCATTTTCGATGAAGTAGAGAATGTAACGGCAGAACCGGTAAGAGTATCACTTGGCAAAGAAGGTGCACTATTCGCTACTGTGTTACCACAAAAGGCATGCGATCAACGTTTATCCTATAACGTAGCGGATGAAAGCATTGCTACGATAGATGACAACGGTAATATTACGACTATCGCTATAGGTGAAACAACGGTAACAGTCACCAGCTTAAGTAACCCCGAACTATCTACAACAGTGGCTTTGGAAGTGTTCTCTGAGTTTACTCTAAATTTGACAAATAAAGACACTGATGAAAATGGGCTAACAACCGAAATTAAGACTACTCCATCATGTGTTTCTGCTGGTTTATATGTAGAACCACAGCCGGCTTCAGGCGAAACGCTTACTGGAGAGTATACCTACGAATGGTCTTCATCTAACGACATCGACTTCCCATTAACTGAAACAATACATTTCGGTGAAGGTGGAATCGGCCGCTTTAGCACAGGTGATTTAAACAACGTAGGCTCACAATTTGAAGCAAGTGTTGCTTATTTATCGGGTAATACAGGCACGTTCCCTAGCGATGAGGTTGAGAGTAAAAGTGCGACTGTTATTGTTGAAAAGAACTTAATGTGTGATCCGGGTACGTCGGCGCATCCAGCAGGGTTTAATACCGACTTTAACTTAGATGGTGAGGGCGCCCCTTGGAAACCAGATGGCTTAGTGACTACTGTAAACGAAGCCTTATCAGGTAACGCGTTAGAAGTAACTATGACCAATGCCAATTCAGGCTTTACGCGTATTTTACAACAAGTATTCAATAAGCAACGCAATTGGCACAGTTCAACCTATGGCCTTGGTGGTGCAAGTGTAGGGAAAACCTACAAGTTTGCAATGTGGGTTAAACTTCAAGAAATGCCTCAAGAAGAAGTGCAGTTACGTCATGTTGTGCTGCCATTTGCGTATGAAGGTGGACCCACAGGTCCGGGCTTCGACAAAAGGCTAGATGCGGCTGGAATATTTACAGCCATGTTAAGGCCCACCACTGAATGGCAACTCATTGAGTTTGTTGATGATGCTACTGGGAGTCGGCAATGGTCAGTGCCAGAAAATTGGTCCCTAGTTACAGATGTATTCGTATTTTATGAATTCATTGGCTTCCCAGTAGGCGCTAAAGTATTGATTGATGAATACTCTTCGGTAGAAGTTCAGTAACTACAAATTGTTAAGGCGACACAAAAGCGCGGCCAGAAGGCCGCGTTTTTTTATCCTACACAAAGCAAAATAAAATCAACAACTACGACAAAAACATTCATTAACGGGTGTTGGCGAACTAACGAAGATAATCATGGCATTGATTGTTGATGCCCCCACGATTAACAGTATGCATCAGCTAATAATATTGAAATTCATTGATAACCAAATGGTTGAACGGGTAATTCAGCGTTCGCGCTAGAGGCCCTATAATTGTCAATACCGATGGTAACGCCGATGTGTACTTCGTGTTTAACCGATAGCATAAAAAAACCTCCTAGATAGGAGGTTTGTTTTTATTAGAAGTGAGTTAAATACTGCCTAGGATAAAAGCTAACTAAGCAGAACCCTAAAATTACTCCATTAGCATTGATACACGCTTAGTCGTGTAGAACTCTTGCAAGCTGTACTTCGAGCAGTCTTTGCCTACACCACTTTGCTTTAGGCCACCGTGAGGTAGCTGAACAGAGTAATGCGCTTCGTTAATGCACACACTCCCAGCCTGAATCCCTCTAGCTGCGCTAAATGCTCTGCTTAAATTAGTTGTATATACGTATGCAGCTAACCCAAACTCCGTATCATTAGCTTTAGCGATAATATCGTCGGCATCTGAGAAAGGAATAATAGAGAGCACTGGACCGAACACTTCGGTGCGAGCCACTTCCATCTCTTCGTTCACATTAGCAAGAATGGTCGGTTCCAAATAGAAACCGGCAGTTCTACCAACAGGTATCCCGCCACCTAATGCTATTTCAGCGCCATCCTTAACCGCGTCTTCAATGAGCTTTAGAATACGCCCACGTTCTTTTTCACTGCTTAATGGCCCCATAAGACGCTCAGCGTCATCACCTGTACCTAATTCAATACCACTAGCGTGAGTTACGGCCTTATCAATAAACTCGGCTACGCAAGACTCGTGAACAAAACAACGGTTTGGCGATACGCAAACTTGACCTGAATTTCCATACTTAAGATTTACAATATCAGTTACTGCTTTATCTAGGTCTGCATCGTCATAAACGACAACAGGCGCATTACCACCTAATTCTACCGAAAAGTGTTTTACACTAGTGCATGCGGTTTTCATTGCATTAACACCAGCTCGGGTAGAACCAATCATAGTGAATAATGCTGTGGTATCGCTTGTTAGCAGTGGATTCGTATTATCGTAGTTGTTGCTAGTGATGATATTGATAACGCCTGCTGGAAAGCCTACTTGGTGAGCAAGCTCGGCACACTTAAGTGTCGCAAGTGGCGTTACCTGTGATGGCTTGATGATACAGCTACAGCCAGACGCAAGAGACGGTGCTAATTTGTAACCTAAGTTAAGCAGCGGGAAATTCCACGCTAGATAACCTACCACTACACCTAGCGACTGACGCTGGACAAAATGGTGAAAACGCTCGTCTGGATCTACAATAACTGGCTGCTCGATACGCTTCGCTTCTTCAACGAAAAAGCGTAAGCAATTCGTTAGCATGCCGAAATCATATTCAGCATTATCACGAGGCTTACCTGTTTCCTCAATAAGTATTGCAATGATATCTTCGGCGTTAGCTTCAAGAAGCGTTGCATATTCAAGAATAAGTTCTGCACGTTGAGCAAGCGGTGTATTTGCCCATTGCTTAAAACCCTCATTTGCGTAGTCTAATGTCTTCACAACTTGAGACTCTGAAATGTCTGGCACTTGAGCAATCAACTCACCCGTTGATGGGTTGAATACGGGGAAAGTTTTATCTGCGCCTGTTAACTCGCCATTAACTAGCATATTAAACGTGTGGTTCATTTTGTCTCCGTTTCGCAAAACACGTAAGGTTTCATTGCGTCTAAATTGATTTCTACACCCAACCCATTTCCAGAAGGCACATGAGCATCACCATTTTCAACAACCACTTTTTGAGAAAATATGTCGTCACGTAAAGGATTTTCAGTGCGATCGTACTCTAAGAAAAGCGGCTTTTCTTCCGCTCTACCAGGTTCGTGATAAGCGGTTGCCAAAAAGTGACAAGCACTGGCCAAGTTAAACTGCGTGCCCCAGACATGAGGGATCATATTCAGCCCTTGTGAAGAGGCTAAGGTTCTTATTTTTAATGCTTCGCTTGGCCCACCACAATAACCTAAATCGGCCTGCACTAAATGTACGCCACCAGCGCTGAGTAATTTTTGAAAACCAAAGCGGGTTTGTTCGCACTCACCTGTGGCGATGGGCGTTAAACACTTATCACTTAATTGTCTGAACTGGCCTGCATGCTCAGGCGATAACGGCTCTTCAAACCACGCATAATTGCACTCGTCTAACACTTGCCCTACTTTTACAGCTTCGCTTAAATCAAACGCATGATTTGAATCTGCCGCTAAAATGGTGTTGGGAAAACGCGCTCGCATGGCGCGAATAAAGGCAATATCAAAGTCTGGATTTTTACCCACTTTAATTTTTAGCGCTTTATACCCTTCATCTACGTAGCCTTGCGCCTCATCAAGTAAATGGGGTAAAAGTTTGTCTTCTGGTAAGTCGATATAATACATACCCGTTGCGTAACAAGGCACTGTGTCACGGCACTTTCCCCCCATAAGCGTACTAACACTCTGGCCTAACGCTTTACCTTTTAAGTCCCAAAGTGCCATGTCAATACCTGACATAGCAGCGGTCATAACGCCTGCTCTTGCGAAGTCCAGTGAAGCTCGCCACATAAAATGCCACAAGGCATCGGTAGAAAGAGCTTCATGCCCAATTATACGAGGAGCGTAGAACTTCTCTACGGCCGCCTGAATGACGTCTGCTGGGCCATAACATTCCCCCCAACCGCTTACGCCATTGTCAGCAATAACTTGAACAACAAGCACATTCCGCTGATCATAAAACCATTGAGAAAACCCAAAAGGCTGCTCCAGATGACACCGCAGATGATACGTTTTGATACATTCAATTTTCATTTTTAGACTCAACTTTCAAGACAGCCGTCAGTGGTATCTTCAATACAATATCGTGTAATATAACAAATATAAACATATGATGTTTGCATTTCAACCATATTCACAGCCTTTTAACAAAAAAACTAAAAATTCACTTAGGAACCAACGTTGCATCGCTATTTCGAACAAAATGCAATCAAAAAGGCTTATCAAGAAAGCTCACGGAATCGTTACTGTAAAAAAATAGGGATGTTGGCAGATAGCAAAGATGCTTTCTGTCTGAAGATAAAGGGAAAGGCGTGTAGAGAAAGCCTGAACCTTATGAATGGCGCAGGCTTTTATTATACCTAGCGAACTATTAATCCACTTTTATTGTTACGCTATCGGTTTTTCCTTTATTCTTTGTTTTAACAGTAATCACCGCCTCACCTTTATTTCGTGCTGTCACCACACCAAGAGCGTTAACTGTTGCTACCGCTAAATTACTACTGGAATAAGTCACTGATTTGTTTGAAGCACATACTGGTGCAACTACCGTATTTAAATTGGCTGTTTGACCAACGTGTACACGATTATCGTCTATGGATAACATCACCCCCGCCACACTCACCCAGCCACCATCACACGAAACGGCATCTGAAGGAGTAACAGTTATCACCGTGGCATCTGTAAAGCCGCCATCATTCGTTTTAGTGGTTATTCTGACGCTCCCTTCACCAACAGCGGTAACTAAACCAGCATTATTTACCACTGCTATTAACGGGTTACTTGTGTTAAAAGTCACTGTTTTATCATGTGCATTGCTTGGACTTGTAGTCGCCGTTAGCAATATCGTTTCACCAACAATTAATTCATCTCTGGCTGGATTGGTGCTTACGCCGGTTACGTTCACAGGCTCTGAAGAATTTCCTCCGTTACTCTCTTTAGATACAACGATATCATCAGCGTATGCCTGAACGCCTTTTTGACCATTCCAAAAGAAAATTTTAGCCTTGGTGTTAGACTCACCAGTGGTAAAAGTTGTGCTTAGCTGCTGGTAAGAGAGGCGCTTAAATCTAAGGCTTTTTTCATTACCACCATATTCTTTTACGCCCAGCCTTACTTTTTCTGTCAACGAAGAAGCCTTACCATAACCCGATAGGGTGTATGTGGTATTTGGCTGAACATCGATAATTTGAACTAATGCGCCTGTACCATCTATATAGCCAGCGTTGCTACCACGCTTTGCATTGTTATTGACAATATCGACATTCCCCCAACTATTAGTCCACGAAGTGGCGAGATTGTTTTGTTCAAAACTGCTGTTAAATACCAAATTTTCAAGCGAGTCCCCGCCAGAGTTATCTGTATTTACCGTAACGGAAACCACGTCAGCAAATCGTCCATCAACCGTCTCGACGTCAATACTCGTGGTACCTTTTGAATAGCCCGTAAGTACACCGTTACTATCCACATCAACAATAGACGAATCGGTTGAAGACCAAGTCAGTTGCTTATTGGAAGCATTGCTCGGTTGTACTGAAGCTGCCAACTGCAAAGATTCACCAACATTGATTACCCTGCTATTACTCCCCGTAATACTCACCCCAGAAACAGCGACACCTGCGGTACTGCCTGACACAATGTTGATATTATTAATCGCATTTTGTAGAAATATATCGCTGCCGTTGGAAGACTTAAATACGGGCGCTAATGCGTAATAATGACCCACGGGTAACTCGGCTGCTGGCATGACGCCGCTTAAATCCAAAGATATGGTTGTTTGTCCTGAATATTTCTTGTTATCGTTGACAACACTAGCATCATTGGCTGATGCGACAATTCCTACGAACCCTTGCGCATTCTTTTCCACTAAGTTAACAGTTATACCGTTATACTTGTCTGACACTACGTGGAAATTGCTCCCACCGTGATAGTTAACCACCACGTCTAACGTGCTGCCAGAGCGGTAGTTCGTTGTAGTATATTTATCTACATCATCTACCCAAATTGATGGCAATACTTCCCATGTTTTTACATACTCAACTTGCATAGTCGCATCTTCAGGAAAGCCCTCTTTTATAATATTGTCAGGGTTTGGATCGGCTCGTTGACAAGCAGAGTTATATTTAATTAAGTGACGACGTAGACCTTGAGAGAAAATCAAATGCATGGGCCTATGCCACCATTTGTTGACTTTCTCTCCCACTTTTACACCATCCACATACCAGATGATTTTGTCAGGACGATTTTCTACTGCATAAGTATGAAAGTCTTTTGACGGATCAAATGGCGCTTCATAGTGCAGCAACTGAGCATCAGGGTTTGGCTTGGGTCGTTTCCAAACTATTTTTCCATTCTCTTCAACTCGGGCGTGAAGATTATGGTCCATATCATTAACTTCGTCGAAGTCGGTCGGACTGCGCCAATCGGCTTGCTGTAATTCGACAATATCTATCTCGCTATAATCGACATACTGCTCTCCCTGAACACGGGGGAATGGGTGGCCGTCGCTGTATAGCCAAAAAGCAGGGCTTAATCCGGGGAAAATGTTTACACCTTTAATAGAAGCTTCGTAGAAACCATAGGTTCCTTCCACTGTAGAGCGTACAGCACCAGACTTATAATAAAGCTCTCTTTGAACAGTCTGAGATGGACCTCCAGCAACACCGTCCCAACAGCTGTCTTGAAATGACCTAGTATGCGTTTCCTGTGTAGAAGCAATTTTTAATCTGCCATTCTCTACAAAAGCATTGTCATTATCGAATGTCCAAGCGCCTACATTTAAACTGGCAGGCGCATTTTGCCACTTACCATTGTTAAAGCCATTTTCAAAATCATCTGTTTGCGCCCCCAGCTCCTTAAACCTTATTTCTCCCGCATTCATTCCCGTTGGTCTGACAACTTCCGCATTCACTTGAGTGCCAATGGCAATGACTGCGGATACAAATAAAAATTTAGTCTTCATTTTGTGTCCTAATAGTTTGATGAAAGAAGTAGGGCAAGACATTTGTTATATGTATTATTTAGATAAACATATCATGTTTGATAACATTATGTGAATTAATTGTTATAATATTAATAAAAAAAACCGACATCATATGACGTCGGTTTTTTGTGATTGGCGAAGCAACGTTAATTGTTAATCTAGCGCAAAGGTTTCGCCGTAGCGCGGCATATCCTCGCTACGCCATTCGTCGCCTTCTTTATGGATGTGAAACCATTGTGGCGGTTTGTTTGACCATGCCCAATGTCCTGCATCTTTAATCATGTCAGCAAGAAGCTTTGGGTGCTGTTTACTTAAATCTATTGTTTCACCCATATCTTCAGCAACATTAAACAACTTCCAGCCATCTGTGGTGGTAGTGCGAACGGCTTTAAAATCGTCACGACGAACAGAAACATCATGCCCTCCTTTTCGATGTCGCATAATAAACAAGCTGGCGCCTTCGCGGGCACTCGTGTTATCTACGATATGCGGAAGAACGTTTTTACCATCAAGTTTTTTACCAGAAGGAATATCACTATGGGCAAGGGCTAGGAACGTAGGGTAATAATCTAAAGTTGAAATAGGCGCATTGTACTGACGACCGCCTATTAACCCCTTAGGCCAATGGAAAAACATAGGAACGCGATGGCCGCCTTCTCTTGCACTGCCTTTCCCTTCTTGCAAGGGTAGGTTTACCCCGCCCCATTTGCGTTTGCCACCATTATCACTCACAAAAACAATGAGTGTATTGTTAAATTGGTCACTCTTTTTAAGCGTATCGACCACTTCGGCAATACCGCGGTCAACTGCGTAAACCATTGCCAAATAAGTACGACGTTTTTTATCTTTAACATGCGAAAAGAGTGCGAGGTCTTCTTCTTTCGCCTCTAATGGCACGTGAGGCGCATTGTAAGCTAAATATAAAAAGAACGGCTGCTGCTTGTTCTCACTTGCTCTGTTAATAAAGCTAACCGCTTCTCGAGTAAATGCATCGGTAAGATACTCAGTTTCTCTTACTTCTTCGGTATTTCGCATCAAGGGAGTTATGTAATCGTTAATGCGTTTAAGGCCGGAAGTTTTCGCAATTTCATATTGGGCGCGGTACTGCTCTGGAAAAAATTTGTGACCACCGCCCAAAAAACCGTAAAACTCATCAAAGCCTCGGCTATTCGGTTGATAAGGTTTTTCCTCACCCAAATGCCATTTTCCAATAGCGCCGGTATGGTAGCCAACTTGCTGAAGCGCTTTACTAATAAACATCTCATTAGTATCGATGCCAATGGTAGAACCATCTACTGGAAGGTTAAAATCTGCACCAATTTTATGGGGGTAGCGTCCTGTCATGAGTGCAGTTCGACTAGGCCCACAAAAAGGATGAGCAACATAGCCGGAACTAAAGCGCACCCCTTCGGTAGCAAGCATGTCTAAATTAGGAGTTTTAACGTCATTATCAAAACCGTGATAGCCAACGTCCGCATAACCTTGATCATCGGTTATGATAACCAAAATATTGGGCCTCTCCGCCTCTGTCGCTACAGCAGGCACAGCTGATAAAAAACTAAGCGCCGCTATTAACTTAATGGCTTGTTTTTTCATTACGAGTGTCCTTTGAATAATGTTTGGCGTGGTATTCTAGTTTTGTGAGCGCTGGGTCTTCAGTTCGTTTAAGCTCAGACATGAGCAGCTTAAGCATGTCCCCTCGAACACCCGCATAATTTTTATTTTCAATAAGATTAGTTACTTCTCCTGGGTCTTTCTCAAGATCGTACAATTCATCTAAATCCTCACCTGGATTCCAAACCAATTTATATTCAGGAGTACGAATTGCGCGAATACCAAACCAGGAGCCGTTGTACCACTCGTAAGCATAGAGCGCTTTATCTACTTGCCCCTCCTCTGCTATATCACCTTTTAACATCAAGGGCATTAAGCTGTGGCCGTCGTAGTCTTTGTCAGCATCTAAGCGCATCATTTCAGTCAATGTAGGGGTAACATCAATGAGCGACACTTGGCGGCGAACAACCCGAGGTGCTATGTCAGGATCTTTAATGAGAAGCGGCATACGCATTAGCTCGTCATAGGCATAGGGACCTTTGTCATATAGCGTATGCTCTCCTAGCATAGAGCCCTGATCACCAAACAAAACGATATGTAGATCTTCATAAATCCCTTCATCTTTTGCTTGTTGAATAAGGTCTCCCACAATGCGGTCTACCATAGCGATAGCGCCATAATAGTGAGCGCGCGCTTTACGCCAATCTATGCCACGCATATGCCCAACATCATGCCAGGGCCACCAGATCTCCCCCTGTGCCATGGGTTTATTAACACGTTCAGCAAGATGATTAGCCGGTAATTTTAGTTCATGGGGGTTAAACATACTGGCATATGGCTCGGGAACCCGATAAGCGGGATGTGGCTGATTAAAGCTGATTACACCAAAAAAAGGCCGTTCATCTCTCGCCATTTGGCTAAGCATTTTTTTACCCGCAACGACTTTTTTATAGGCTTCAGTATCTTCATATGAACCAGCAAGCGTTTTGTAATATTCATGCTTCTCGCTATTGGCGTCTAGGTTACCTTCATAATAGCCCTTTACTTGTTGTACCTTGTTGATGGGCGTGTAAACTCGAGAATAGCGTTGTCGTGGTTCATGACCATGTGAGAGGTCAATTTCAGCGCCTCGCAGTGCCGTACCTTGAGCACCTAAATGCCACTTTCCAACGTGGCCGACAAGATAACCTGCCTCAGATGCTTTCTTGATCAAACCGCCTTCTTTCAAATCTAGCTCAGCTAAACGCGTGTGGTACAGTTCTACATTGTCATCAAGACCTGTTTTATGCCCCCATTTTCCAGTGTAAAAAGCTGCCCTTGATGGTGAGCATAATCCAGTGGTAGACATTGCATTGTCAAAGCGTGTACTTTCGGCCGCTAATGCATCAATATTTGGTGTGCTAACAGGCCCCCCTCGATAAGAAAAAGTATCGAATCGCATATCATCAAACATTAGAATAAGAATATTTGCGGGACTTTCTTCCTTTTCCTTATTTGTATTTTTATCTTTTCCGACGCTGTCGGAAGCAATTGACCATTGGCTTATGGTAATGAGCAAAACACCCACAAACTTTGTTAATAACCGCCAACTAAAAAATTGTGTTAATGGCATAGAATTCCCCCTTCTACTACTCATAAAAATGTTGAAGTTCCCTTTTTAATACCCGCTCATAAATGCGTGTGGGTTATCGCTTGTAGCACTGCTTTTGCATCTTAATCACGTTAAAATCGGCTAAACCACTTTTCGCTACGTTTCCCGAAAACACGGTTTGTACGGCAAATATAAAGTTCAATCGCGAGATGGTATAATCAATTTAAACATATTATGTTTAAATGTAAATAGACAAACCTTTCCGTTAACACAAAATGTACAATGACAAGTGAAAACATTGACTTGAAAACTGAGTACGAAAAGGAGAATAAAGAAAGGGGGGGGATGAAATTTAGAAACGCATATCACTGGCTATTCAAGAACGAAGACCAGCATTGTCAGGGCAACACGCTGGCCTTAGTAAAAATGAGAGGTGAATTACTCCTCTCTAAAATCGTTACCAAATGCTTCTTTTAGTCTTCTGATAGCATCGTTGAGTAGTTTTTCAGTAAGTACTTCGGCTCCGTCACCGTCGCCCTTTGCGATAATTTCATATAAATCTCGATGAAATTTAACTGAATCACTGTTTTTCCGGGGATCTTGATTAGTAATTCGCACACTTACCAGCAATGCCGAATAAATCATACCTTCCATAGACGTTAGAAATTCATTTTGTGCAGCACGTAATACCGCTTGATGAAACAGTGCATCAGCTACAATAAATTTTTCTAAAGAGCCGGATTCTTGTTCCATGCGAACAACGGCTTCCTCAATTTCCTTCAAGGCTTCCGGGTTGGCGCGTTCGGCGGCCCAGCGGGCTGCTTTAGGTTCGAACGCAAGCCTTACATCCATAAGTTGGCTGATAAAATGCTGATTAGGTGGTGCCGTGATATGCCATGCTAAGACATCATCATCTAATAGCGTCCACTCGCTGCGAGGGCGTACTTTTGTACCTATACCTCTTCTTACATCTAAGAGCCCTTTACCTACTAGAATTTTCACCGCGTCGCGAATAACAACACGGCTAACTTGATAGCGTTCTGCTAGGGAGTTTTCTTCTTCTAGTAGCGTGCCTGGCTCTAAAGAGCCTGCAACAACTCGACGACCAATCTCTTTCGCAACCTGAACCGACAAGCTCGGCGTCATTTTAGCGGCGCGTTTTAGGTCGTAATAAACTAATTCATTCATTTAATTGAATCCGGTTACATTAAACATATGACAAATTCAATCATAACACTTTACATTGAATCACGCTATTAAGCTTAAACTACAAGACAAGTAAGCCACCATAGCTTAACGCATTTTATGTCAACAATTAAAAACCTAGTGTGCTAGTTATAACAGTATCGTAAATTCATAAAAAACCAAAACTAAAACCACTTAGTATCTGGTGAATTATGTCTGGCCTAGGTAGATGTAAACAAGTATTCATACTCTGGCGATAAAAGTAAAAGGTAGTTGTTTCCAGGGAAGTATGGACATATCGACAATGAAACAGGCATAACACTCTCAACTTACAACAAAATTCATCTTTACACCGTTATACCTAAATTTACATCTGCCTAGTAAGCCAAGACATTTTTTAAAAAACGCTCACAAGGCTAATCTACTTACACGTAGAAAACACCTTAACAAAAGCCTTCGCGCGTTCACTTATCTCGTTTATTGACATTGATGGGGAATACAACTGTGATCCCAATCCAAACCCTTTAGCGCCCTTATTTAAAAAAGGAGCCATTGCCTCTGATGTAGCGTCAATGCCCCCTACAGGATACAAATTGATGTGTTTTGGCAACACACTTTTAATAGTACTCATGCCCGCTACACCAACCATGCTAATAGGAAATAATTTAAGGTTTGTTGCTCCGGCATGAACCGCATTAAATGCCTCGGTTGGGGTTACCACGCCTGGGTAAGTAATACACCCTGCCCCAACAGACATTTTTATAACATCTGTGTTGCAGTTAGGGGTTACGACGAGGTTTGCGCCTGTAGCCAAAACGTCTTCCGCTAAATCTATTCTGGTGACGGTTCCAGCCCCTAGTTCGAACTCTTTTGTTCCATACTCTGACACTAATAACGAAATACTTTCAATGGCCCTGGGACTATTCAATGGTATTTCAATTTTAGTAAAGCCAGCGGCAACCAGAACCTCAGACACCTCCAAAATAGATTCTGGGGTTATCCCACGCAAAATCGCGATTAGCGGCAAATCAACTCGGGTTTCAACGACCATGACTTAACTCCTTAACTATTCGAGACATGCCATGTAGAAAGCACGTATTTCCTGAAAATGTGTGAGTTTCTATATCAAATTGACGTGCAGCTAATTCGTAACGTTGACACAAAGCTTCACCTCCCACCAAATAGATGTTTGGCCGCTTAATACTTTGCAGTTCGTTTCCGATAAGAATACCTGAGAGGTAATCAGCAATTTCATTATCATTAAGTTCTCCGAATAATCGAAGCGCACGTGCGGAAAAAATATCATTTAGTAAGGTACCAGCTGCCGCTTTTTTTACCCCTTTGAGGAAAGCATCTACATTCACTTCTTTTCCTGCAGGTGAGGGTGGCTTAACAGAGGAGTATTGGCTCAATAAAGCGTAAAGTTCACCAGTGAAATACGTAGAAAAATGACTTATGGCACCATTCTCTATAAAAACATGTTTGCTATGGGTACCAGGAAGTACCACTTGCGTATTCTCCGACTGATTGAACAGTGACAAACCAAAGATTTGTACTTCTTCTCCTCGCATCACATCACAAAAAAGCGCAGAGGTACGATAGCTTACTCCCGGTAAAATGTACGCCTGAGCCCCCCAAGGAAGTTGAAAGAGCAGCGCATTCTTCGCAATATCAGATACGGTTGCTTTTGCCTTCACATAGGGCACATTGAACCATCCAGATGCGGAACCAACCATGCCAGCCATAACAACAGTCTTGTGCTGATAGTCTGACGTCATTTCTTTTAACTTCTGTTCCAACGCCTCAGCAAACTCTGCATGCTTTATTTGCAATACACCTAACGGTGCTTCTATTGTGCTTACTAGCGAACCTTCGCTATCAAGCCCAAATAGGCGAAAATTACTCGTTCCCCAATCAACAACAAATGTCGCTATGTTTTGACTACGCATTTCTGTTCTTTTGCTCCATCGTTGTGTTCTTTGTTAGTTCAACTTCAAGTGCTTCAATTGTTTTTCCTTTGGTTTCTGGAAGGTAGCGATACATAAGAATTAGCCCAAATGCGCCGATGCCGGCGTAAAGCAAAAATATGTTAGCCACGCCCATATTATCGAGTTGCCACGGGAAAAATTGCTGAATTGACCAAGAGGAAATGGTTTGAACCAACGCAGCGAATGGCAAAGCTACGCTACGCACTTTATTAGGGAATATTTCAGAAAAGATAACCCACATAATTGGGCCGATAGATAAATTAAAAGCCGCTAGAAATGCGAAAATACCAAATAAAACAAGGACCGCATTAACATTACTAATTGTTTTTTCGATAATTACTCCACTTACCAACGGCAGTGTTTTCTTATCAAATTGCTTAGCGAGTTCTGTCTTTAATGCCACATCCGAACTAAAACGCTTTCCAGAAAAAGGAGCAAGCAAAGCTATCGAAATCTCTTTTTCTTCAAAATGGGCTGTTAATTCTTCCATAGCGCTGTCGTTGAATTCGTAGGAGGCCTGTTTAAACCCAATGTAGGTAGACCCATGCGCAACAACAACCAGAGCAAGGCCCGCTAGCGTGAGTGTTCGTCTTCCCAACTTTTCTACAAACCCGATCGCTACCAGGGTAGCAACCAAACCCACAACCCCAGTGGTAATGGTTTGCATAAAGGTATTTTCAACGCTCATTCCCACTTGCTCAAATACCATGGGAGCAAAAAATAATACGGCGTTCATGCCTGTTGCACCTTGCACTACCGCATAAACCACAGCAATGAAGACAACGAAACGCAACTTTGCACTAAACAGTGTTTTAAGCTGAGAGAAAGTATCTAAGTCGGTATTGTTTTCCAACGATACCTTTACACCCGTTAGCAACGCTTGCGCACTGCCCTTAGAGGCGATCATTTCGAATACAGAAAGCGCTTCACCGTCCCTTCCCTTTTTCGCTAGCCACCGAGGCGACTCAGGAATACAAAAAATAAGTGCTATCCAAATGGCGTTGGCAAATAGTTCTGCGCCAAGCATTACACGCCATATATTTTCTTCGGTAAGCCAAGAGGAAGTAGGCAATGCTTTAACTAAGAAGTAATTAATAACAAAAGCACACAGCAAACCTAAACCAATCATAAATTGGTTAATTGATACAAACTTTCCTCGCTTTTCTGCTGGTGCAATTTCTCCTATGTACATCGCAGAAACGGTAATGGATGCAAAAGCGACTCCACCAATGAATCGCCCTACAAAAAGCATTTCATAGCTAAGCGCAAATGCAGAAACCACAGAGGAAAGAGAGTATGTACAGCCAATCGCAAGCAAAACGGTTGCTCTACCAAATTTTTCACAGAAGGTGCCGGTGAAAAATAGTGCTAAAATAACACCAAGAAGTGCACCTCCCACTAATGTCCCTTGCTGAATTGAATCTAATTCAAATTCCGCACTTACGAAACGTAGTGCCCCAGAAATGTTCGCGGCATCTAAACCAAAAATAAAGCCACCAAAAGCGGCAACAAGGGCGAAGAACGTAACGTTCATGTTTGCAGAGTTAAATTTAACGAGTTGTCGCATAACTTCACATTTAATATACTACCAATATAAACATATTATGTTTAATGTGAAGATTATTCAACCCTTAATCAACATTTGGTTAACGGTTGGGATGATATTCGCTGAGTTAACTTCAACGCAACAGCACGTTAGTTGATTCTTCTACATGAATCCGATTAATTTAACGAAGTAAATTAAACATACTATGTAAATAAAAATAATATGTTTTATTGTATGATGTGTCGTCATTAAACCTAATGAAGAGTGCCTGCACATAATGCGGCTTACAGGCACACTTAATTCGTAAGAAAGGAGGGAAAAGATGGTAGCTCAAACGGTTACGATTAAGGATATTGCTAAGCTGGCAAACGTTTCAATTGCCACTGTCTCTAGGGTTTTAAACCACAACGGTAAAGTAAAAAGTTCAACGAAAACTAAGATTCAGCGCGTAATTGATAAAATGAACTTCAAACCAAATGCCTATGCTAGGGATTTAGTGAGAAGTCGTGTTTCGTCTTTGGGCGTTATCTACCCACACTTTTCCTTTGATTGCCATGCGTTTATTGGCATAAGTCAGAAAAATACAGCAGCTCCACTTCCTGCTTTTATAGCGCAGACCGCCCATTCTGAACTCGAAGAAGGCGTATGTATTCAAAATATGAATGCAAGCTATTGTTCTGGCATTGTTTTATGTCAATCAAGAGCCACAACCCAAACATTAAATAGTTGGGCAAAAAAACTCCCCCATTTATTCTGTATTGACCGACAACTTACCTCTTCACCGTTTCAAAACGTAACTTTCAATCATTTAGAAGCCGGCGTTTTGCAAGCAACTGAAGCTCTTAAAAACGGCGGCAAATACGGAATTGTTATTCACTCAACTAAAATGGACCATGCCAGTTCGCAACGCTTTGCAGGCACAATAGGAAGATTAAGTGGAAGTAAGCACAACATAGAATTTGAGACATTCCATATAGACCTATGCAATATAGATAGCTCGATAGAATTAGTAATGAAACACGAAGCGCAATTTAAGCGCGCAGACTTTGTTATTGCTGAAAATGACTTTTCTGCATACGGTGTTGTTGAAGCGTTAAAAGCACTGGCAGTTAACATACCTCACGAAGTCACGGTTATTGGGTTTGGAAACCATATGATTTCCACAATAAGCTACCCTAAGCTGACCACCGTTCAGTATCCCTTTCACCAAATGCTACATGAAGTAGTACATCGAATTGAAAAACAGACTATTCAAACCAACCAGTTCCGCCCTACGCTTGTAAAGCGTCAAACAAGTTGAGCAGACATTTGCTACTGTAGCAACTTAACTTCTTGTTCTGTCTGCCCCTATTTTATCCGCACTTCCCGACCCACAATTATTGATGCAACCCTATGAAGCTGGCTCTCATGTTGCGTGATGGCCTTCATGATTTGTTCTTCACTGAAGGATTTGCTGAGCAATTCCGCTATCGCTCATCCGAAATAAAAAAAGCACCTCAATTGAGGTGCTTTATGTTACCACTTAAATATACGTTAGCTTAAAATATAGCTCTGGCACCAATGACATATCTTGCACCTGGATCTTCAATTCCACCAAATCGACTTTCAAATCTGCCCGAACGCTTAACAAAAGAGTTCGTTAAATTCGTAGCCTCTAAAAACACTTGATATTTTTCACTAACATTCCATGCCACGCGTGCATCTAGCTGGTCGAAATCTTCAGTAAAAATAGGCTCTGGACCTTGGCGGCCGCTAAAGAAACGGTCTCGATTATTATAAGCCAACCGTGCCTCGATTGTGCTGTCATCGTAGTAAAGCACAAAGTTTTGCGAATCACTAAGGCCTGGAAGCGCAACGGCAGCATCAATAAGCTCATTACCTACTTCATCGTCAGAGTTCACATAAGTTAAGTTTGCGCTAACACCAATATGCTGAAGTAGCCCTGGCAGATTATCGAATACATGCTGAAACGAAATCTCGATACCGTCAACCACAGTAGAGTTTAAGTTTCGTGGTCTATTAATATTTAAGAATATTGTATCGCCTTCAATATTGCTTCTATCCTCGGTAACTTCATCTAGTCGATTGCCCGCTGGAAGTGTTATCGCTTCTCGTTGCTCTTGCTGTGCGATAAACGCTGACACATCTTTTCTAAAGAAACCAACACTTACTGCAGAAGCTTCGTTGAAGTAGTATTCAATCGACAAGTCTATGTTGTCTGATACAAACGGGTCGAGATCTGGGTTACCTGATGACCCCGTTAAGTCAGAAAGTCGCAACTCTGGTGCCGTGTTAATGCCAGGGTTTAAGTCAGCCAAATTCGGACGGGTTAAAGATTTTGAATAAGAAGCTCTTAACACCCACTCATCCGTTACATTTAGTCTTGCAGCAACAGAAGGAAGAAACTCGTCGTAATCTTCTGTCTGCTTAATAAATTGAGCCGGTAATCGAGTACTCAACAATACGTCAGGTCTAGTTGGGTCGGGAAAGATAGTGGCAAACGGTTCAGCAAAAGCTTCTGATGTTGTTTCTGTTTTGGTGTACCGGAAACCTACATTAACCGTTAGCCCCATGTCAGCGACTTCACCGGTTAGCTTGGCATTAGCATAGGCAGCCATTGTTTTTTCACCAATAACGAAAGCGTTTCGTGGTACGTCTATTGCGTTGAATCCAACCCCTCCATCAGCGCGAGGATTTGAAGGGTCTAATCCTAACCGAATGGCACTCGTTCCTAACGGTAGGTTATTTAGGAGATCACGCTGAGCAAGTGCTGCGTCCGATTCCAAGTAGGCAATAACCTCTTCAGGATCGTAGGCTAAATATTGAGACGGTGCATTTAGGTTAATGCCGTCTAAGAAATTATCGTTGTTTCGTAGCGTAAATAATTCAGCAGGAAGTGGAATCTGACCTTGTAGATAGGCATTGTTAATACCATTACCACCACCTGGCGTACGCGCGTCTGAGCGGGACTTTTCTTGATCTGCGTAATACGCACCGAAAGTCACATTCTCAAGTACCCCTTTATCTAAATACCATTCAAAGTCGGTACGCAATTCTAAAATTTCATCGCTACTACCTTGTCCTTCTCGCGTACCGAACCATGAATACGTATCATTGGGATCAGGCGCGGTAATTTGATCGCCCACTACACGGTCTAAACTGTTAATTTGACCGTCACCATTAAGATCGCTGGTTGCCAGTTCAAATTCGTAATTAGTAAATAAAGGGGCGTCTAACCCTTGTGTATTATCATAGCGTTGCACCGCTTCTGGACCCGCTACTACGAAGAAAAAGTCATCTCCAGCAGAATCGTCCTCAGCTTCAGAATAAGACAAATCGACCGTAGCAATTAAGCTATCGCTAATATCCCACTCTAAATTAGCCCCTACCTGCCATACTTGCGAAACACGATTGTCTTCTACAGCAGCTTGAAATGGGCGACCAATTTGATCCCAAGCAACAAGCACATTGTTTTCGTCTGTAATGGCATTATTGTAGGTAGCACGTTCATTAAACATGAAGTTGTGAGTCGTTTGATTGGAAATATCAAATTGGCTAAACAAGCCGTCCATCGTTAACAAAGCCGTGTCAGAAAGTTGATATTGGAACACCCCTGTTAAACCAAGGCGTTCACGATCTTGAAACTGACGAGCGTATCGAATTTGCTGTTGATGAATATAGCGCCCTGCGCCGTTCCCTTCCCCATCAGCGAACAAAACAGAAGCCTGTTCTTCGTTAACTTCTGGCCCAACAAAAGGACCACTCGTCACAGCGTCTTGCGCCGATTTACGTTTTTGATAAGACAGCGAAACCAAAGCGCCCATTTTATTGTCATCAAACGTATTGCTATAAAGCCCGAAAAATTGTGGGGCTACATCGCCTGAGTTGTCTTCATAAACAGCACGTGTACTCAATACTGCTTTTTCTTCACCTATACTCAGTGGACGTTGAAGCTGTAAATCAATGGTTGAGCCTATGCCACCTGCTTGCAAATGAGAAGGAGCAGACTTATAAACATCAGCGCCCCCTATAAGTTCGGCTCCCAACAAGTCGAAACGAAAGTTTCTTCCTGCCGTATCAGTAGCCAAGCGTCGACCTTCGACTAAAACAGAGTTGAAACTAGGCCCGAACCCTCTAACGGTAACTTGTGCACCTTCGCCACCCGCTCTATCAATAGATACGCCAGGAATACGCTGCAACGACTCAGCTACATTGGTATCTGGGAACTTACCAATGTCTTCTGCAACTATGCTATCAAGCACTTCATCGCTGTTCTTTTTCTTGGCTAAGCTTTGGCTAAGGCTAGCCCGAATTCCTCTTACTTCAATAACTTCTACGCTACTGTCATTACCATCGACGCTTTGCGCGAAGCTCGTTCCAATGGAAAATGACTGTGCTACTGCTAACGCTATCGCCGTATTTTTCACGCCACTAACATATCTACTGTTTTTCATGATCTGTTCCACAAGCCTATATAAATTTCACTGTGTTTTTCACTTAGCGTATTCATGTTCTGATGGATGGTTTTAACACACTTTTTTAAGACGCACCCAAAGAAACATTAACAACCCTAAAAGATAATACAATTTTAAACATACTATGTTTGTATGATCAATATAAATTTAACACTAAATAAACATGAATTTAAATTAAGGTTTATAAGAGGAGAACAATAAGAGCTTGAAAAGAGAAGAAAAACGTAACACATCACAAAGTGATGTGCTTGTTAAGCGGTAGATGTAAAACAAAAGGTGCCCACTAGGGGCACCATTTTTAATTAGTTAATCCATTCCACCTCTAATAAAAGTACTTCTTCAGAAGCCAGTACAAACGAGGGTGACACTTCATTACCGGTCATCAAATTAGTTACTTTCAGGCTTCCCCCATTTCTGTGTGAAAGCAAGACATTTACTGGTTCATGTCCAACACTTAAAAGGTTAACAAGATATTTGCTTCCCTCAGTATGCGCTACACGAGTAATGGTGGTTTTGTGTGATAGCGGGCTTTTTATATCAAATTTGATATCAGGCAAGCTAGTGGGGTTAACTTGCTCGAGCGCAGCAGATTGTAGCGTGCTAATGCCACTATCTGGCGCCAAGAGTTTAAGATTCCCCTTCCCAGGCGTAAGTGCTTTAGTGCGCTTCTGACCGTATTCGTTGAACATCAACGACTTGGCATCAACTACCACCGAACCACCGGCATTTAAATACGCTTGCAACGCATTAAACTCGCTATCGGTTACATGGGGGGTGTTGTAAATTACTATGGTATCCCAAAGCGTATTATCCTGCTTCTTGATGATATTTTCGGTGGCGTAACCTAAAGGGAAACCTTCAAAAAACATAGATTTATACAGTTGTCCTTGCTTGGTCATATAATCTTCGACATTAATTGCTGACGTTTCAGAATAAAATAGGCGAATGGGCCTAGACTGCTTACGCAGCGCTATTATTTCTTCAGAGAACGAGTTCATGTCGAACATCACTTGCGTGACTTCGTTGGCAACATGAGGCTGCATATTATTTGAACCGGCAAACGCGCCTGCAAGTCCAGGGTCGAAGAAATTGAGTTCGCCTTCTAGACGGTCTTCTGGTGAACCATCTGGATCACGCATCCAGAACCAGCCCATATTGGCGTCCATACCTTGAAGTGTTGCTAACCAATAAACGTTACGCACGTAGCTTACCCGTGGTTCCATAATCTTCCACTGACCTGAAGACAAGAAGTGCGACTCGGAATTAACGTTAATTTTATGAGGCGATACCGACTCGGTAAAATCGTGGATCATACTCATACCGTCCCACTTGTAGGTATATTTTTCCCACCAATCAGACGAAATGTGCGGGCGAATACTTGGGCTTCCCAACGCTTTTGCATCATGCCCAATCATAGTAGTAAGTTCAGTTAAGGCTTCTATATCGATGCCATGAGAACGCGAGTCTTCATAAAAAGTACGTGGGAAAATTTTTATATGGGTATCAGCTTCTGGATTAACCGCATGCAGTTCGTCTTGCATAAAGGTAAACCACGACGTAGCGCGGTACATGTTATAGCGGTTCCAATCAAACCAGATTGGCTTTCCGCGTAAATCAGCATTAATAGGAATTTCAATATTTACGTCTGCAAAACTATTAAAACTAGTGCCCCAGTTTTCATTTAGCTGGCTTAAATTATTACTATATTTCTTTTTCAACCAACCTTGAAATTCAGCTAACGTATAAGATGATATCTCTTGCATCTCTTCATAGTTACCCGTCCAATGCCCAGATTCTGAATACCAGTGCGGCTCGTTTGCTAAAACAAACCCTAATTCAATAACCTTTTTGTTTTTTGTTACCTCTGCCGCTTTACGAAGTATTTTACTCCAGACGTCACGGGCAAGTGGATTATCTAAATCGAACCCTTGGAAAAGCGAACGCCCCTTTCTTATTTCTGGTTCTTTGGCTTCTACCCATTCTGGTATTCCCATTAACCATGCCACCAAATAGCCGATATTATCGTTGGGTATTTCTGTTAACTCTTTAAGCAAATCTTCATCAAACGAACCATCTTCTTTTACCAAAAATGAATTGATAGCACGGTCGTGATCTACCGGATACAAATTTTCTCCACCATGGTACAACGCACCTAAGTAATCGTTGTAAACATCTGGTTGTCCGAGAGGCTGCCCTACAGACTTTGAAAAATAATCATATAAAAATATAGGTTTACCATTACTAACAAACATATCGTCAGCCGCTTTGGTATCTTGCCAATCTACCTTTACCACAGGCCGACGCGTAATTTCATTGCGAAGTACTTTGCCCAGCTGCTCAATAGCCGAATCAACAATATCGATAACCTTGCGACGTTCAAAATCGGGAAGGTCAGCAGCAAGTTTCTTTTTATTCGGAGCAAAGTGCCGTTCGTAACCAAACGCGGCTTCTATAGCGTCAGGGTTGGCTTGGTCCCAGTTTGCAAATTTTAAAAATTGGTTGGCAAACCAAACCACTGCTTCTTCGCGCGTAACATCAATGTTTTTAGACTTGGCTTGGTCCATCATAGTTTCAAGAGCGTCTATTTTGCTACGCGCTGTTATTTCTAACTTGCTAGCATTAGTTAACCGCTTTATTTGCGCAGTCTTTGGTGACATGTTTTCAACATTTTCTACTTGCGTGCACGCGGCACCAATCATCATAAGCGGTGCCAATGCGGCAACCTTGAATTGGCGTTTCATGGTTCAGTTCCTAATGTAAGTACACATTGCTATTTGTTATTAACGTTAATATTAGTAGCTATGCGCATCTGATTATCTATTTTTTAACATACCATTAATACTACATAAGCAAACATCATATGTATAGTCTTATCACGTAATTTTCACTACTAATAACGCGTTCTTTTCCAGATAACAGAAAACAAAAAGCCCGCTGAATAAGCGGGCTCAATTTTCACGTTTAGCGATTGCCTTATTACTGCCAAATCACAGGCATAAATACACTCATCTCAGCTTCACCTCTATTACTCCATGCAAAGTAAGGTACAAACTGCGCTGAATATTTATTAAATTCCGGTTGTGTTATATCACGATACATTTCGTTAGAAGCAGCTTTCGTAGTATCTGTGCGCAACATCACATCAGCATGAACTGTTGTTACACCACCTAACAACGAAGCCTGTTTCTGCGCGGTGAATGGTGCGTTACTTGGAAGATATACATCAGTAATGTTAACTGATTCAGGCAAGTCAGGAGACTCAACACAATAAACTATGGGGCCGCGTTTTACCGCAACTTGATTACGTACTTCTTCAATACGATTATGGCCTTCAATTAATTTAATGTGCATGGGCATGTTTAGCTCTATGGTATCGCCCGCTTTCCATTCCCGTGAAATAGTGGCAAATTCACCTGCAACTAGCGGTATATCGATAGCGTTGCCATTTATTTTAAGGCTATTGTCTTTAGACCACTCAGGAATACGTAACATAATATCAAACGCGTCTGCTTTGCATGAATCTACGGTAATGTTTACTAGCCCTTCCCATGGGTATTCGGTGCTTTGCGTTAGTTTTAACGTTGAACCATCAAGCAGCGTTGTTTCTAGCTTATTGCCACCATACAAGTTTACCGAAATTCCATTTTGGGCAAGGTTGTATGCCCATAGAGAAGATTTAGCAACCGTACGAACAAGATTTGGTGGGCAACAAAAGCAGAAAAGGTAAGGCTCCCGATCGGGTGATTCCGTATTCATGTTTTCATAATCACGCGCACCAATTATTTTACGAAGCGGATTCGCGTAGTAATACTTAGTTCCACAAACACTAATACCAGACATCATAGAGTTATGAAGTACAAGCTCCATTATATCTGCGTACTTAGACTCGCCATGAATACCCAATAACCGTTGGCTAAACATTGCATTACAGATGTTTGCACAGGTTTCATTGTAGGCGGTTAAATTGGGCATCATGTATTCGTCTATAAAGCCTTCTTCAATCATATCTCTACGCGGCGACGCGCCATAGTGAGTTTGCCCCACAGCGCCAGTTGCATACATCTTTTTCTGCGTTACGTTTTCCCATAATCGGTCTAGCGCATCAATTAGCGCTTTTTCGCCGGTTTCAGCATACACGTCGGCAGCACCAGCGTAGTAATAGAGCGCTAATACTGCATGACCAGCCGCCTCGGTTTCTTCACGAAGTGGCACACGTTCTTGAACCATATCCCCAATGGGGTAACCAACAGTTGTTGAGTCGTGAACCATTTCCGACTGACCACGGTTATTAATGAATTGCTCAGCTAGTTCGAGATAATCCTTATTTCCTACCGTGCGGTAAAGTTCAACCAATCCCATTATTTGAGTTTGGTTGAAACCAAATCTGCGAAGTTCTGGAGGATTAGGGCCGAACTTAGCCACTAAAAGATCGGCATTCTTCAAGGCAATATCTAGAAAGTTTGTTTTACCCGTCATGCGGTAATGAATACACCCAGCCGTATAAAGGTGACCACAGTTATACATTTCGTGGTACTTACGATTAGAAAAGTGTTCAATACCATTAATTTGGATATAGGCGTGAAGGTAACCATCGTCTTCTTGTGCTTTTGCAATAATGTCTATAATTTCGTCGATTTCTTGCAAGAGCTTTTGGTCGTTATTTAAACCATACATGTAACACGCGGCTTCCATCCATTTGAAGAAATCAGCATCGTGCCAATATTCGCCATTGAATGAGCCATTGTAGTCACCGGTCACAATTTTAAAATTGTTTAGTGCATGACCAACCTCTCCGGTTAACAGACTGCCCATATAGGGGATCATAGACTCTTCACATAACTTCGTTTTCTCGGCCCAGAATCCGTCAGTCCATTTGCAATCCCCCATAGAAATAGGCTTGAGCTTTACATTAGGGCTTTTAGACGTATCAACTTCTGTTTTGTTGTGAGTAAACTTTTCTGGCATGGACAACACCTCATTACCGATAACTAAATTAATCTTTAAATAAACGGCACGGCTATACAGTTAAAATAACCGCTGCTGAAAACAATTTATTTGTACCTTTTGGTTCGATTTAGTGCGTAGTTAAGGAGCTTATATGCTTGCATCACCCAACGCACAATTGCGATCAATGTAAACATATGATGTTTAATAATTCAAGAAATATTAACAACTACACTAAACAAATATGAGACGGCAGAATTGTATTAATTCAGCGCGATTTGAATAAACATGTAGTACAAATTTCAACCAGGGCAGCACCACTTACACCCTAGCCAACCAAGGCATTTACAACGCTTTTGAGGATGACTTCTTTCCTGAAGAGCACATTGAGATGTATAACGGCCCCGACTACGACGGCGGCCCAATTGGCGATGGTGAATCTTTTGGCGATTTTGCGAGAATTTCAGAGAAAACCTCGGCAGGCGAAACCATTTCAACTTACAACTTAAGCATTTATTTCTTTGACTTAATTAATGACTTTTTGGTGTTTAGTGAAGAAACTGAACTATTCGACAAACAACCCGACTTCTCGCAGCCCTTTTCGTGGATTGACCTAGACGTCACTGATGATAACCAGAAAGGTAGCGGCACCCTTCGCGTAAGAGAGAGCTTTTACCCTGCCGCTGGCGGCTTCGAACGCAATATTGATTCCACACTAGGTTTTACATTGGCTAGTGTTAATGCAGTTAGGGTGAGTTCGCCAAGTACTTGGATGATTATGATCATTTTTTGTGGTTTGCTTATAAGAAAACGCATGACTCTTAAATAAAACATTTATAAATTCAATTAGTAGTTCGAACACACCTCTCTCTCGCAAGTTTCGGGTAGTGCGACAGTTTGAAAACTTTAGCTGGAGTCAGGTGTGCATGTCGCCCGTCTGGATGATGAAGCCATCATTTTTGCGCATCCTGAGTGTTAATTTCCCACCTTATCAGATGTAATTTTTGGTAGAACCAGCCTTAGATAATGCTAATGCATAAAAAAGAAAAATAATAAAATAGTTATATAAAAACGAAGTTAGCAATTTTTTTGTTCCGACTAATCGCTTGTGTAGTTTAAATCGTATTACTAGACTATAAGTCTCTTCCGTAAAAATACGTTTATTCGCGCCAGAACACACGTGTTTTTTCTTTTTCGACTCAGCCTAAGGATTTTCTCATGGAATCCCTTTCTATGCGTTACAGACAGTTATTCTCTTTATTTATTATAGCGTTGGTGGTGGTACTAGCATCTTGCTCAGTGTCGAATCCCCCTCAAAAAAGTAACTCCGTTAACAACCAATTGGGAGCGGTAATTCAAGCTCACCTTGCTGCGAGCAAAGCGAGTAATGAAACCGACTTAACTACTGCCCTATCAAGAATGAAGATGTCGAAGTCGGCTAAAGTAATTATCTCGAAACACAACGATAATATTATTCACTTATATAAAACAGGAACATTATTGCTAGTTGTACAGAACAAATATCGGGGAAATGAAATTTCAGAGAAATTGGCTTATACGGATGATACACCTTCGTCAATTTCAACCCTTGTTTCTTTGTTCCCAATAGATGCGTATAGAATTCTGACTTACGCGAGTGCAAAGAACCTAATTGACGAAAGTAGCCTGTTAGCAATCGCGGTTGAAAATAAACTAGACCCAACAATTGTATTGGATGCTTCTGCCACAGGCATGGAAAATAGTGCCACCCCACTTATACACTCAGTTGGCCTAGTAATTTACGGGCAAGACGAGGATAGTACGAGTGAAGTAAAATACAGAAAAGTTGGCAATAATAAATGGCTTCCAGCATTAGAGCTTGCATGGGAGCCGATATACGGTGCACTTTCAGGAAGCATTGTACATCTAGAGCCAGATACCCAATATGAGGTTGAAATCTTAGTAACTGATTACCACGACACTAAAAAACAGTACTTTTTCGATTTTAAAACGCGCCCTAATTCTCCCCCGATAGATCCTGAGAAAATTTATTACCTTTCTGAAATATACAACGGAGGTCAATTAGATTTAGAAGCACTAAATATACACGGCGATGAAAACGGTTACGCAAAAATTATTGGTGACGGTCCGGTTATAACTGCTTCTGACGAGTTCCTGTCGGCTGTAAACATCGGCTCCCAAGCTTACATTATGCTTGAAAATCTCACTATTAAAGGTGGGCAAAGATATGGGGTTTACTCAGATAAAACTCATCATATATGGATCAAAGGTTGTGACATATCTGAGTATGGAAATGTAGCAAATGATTATAGAGGTGGTATTGGTTATAAGTCTGTCGAAAGCACTTCACCTATTAATTACGACTCAGGAATTTACTTAGAAAAAACAGGGGTATCAGTAATTGAAGACTGCATTATTGAGAACCCAAATGGTAAAGCGAATCACTGGGGCTTTGGCCACCCCAAAGGGCCAAATGCTCTACAGATTTACGCATACCACCCAGAAGAAGTTTACCGTGGACAGATAATTGTAAGAAATAACCGCTTCTTCGGCACCGACTCAAACAGGTTCAATGACGTAATTGAAGGTCGAAAAAATGCATATAGAACTGGTGGGTTTGTACGTGACTCCGCTATATATGGGAATTATTTAGCGTACGCAAATGATGATCTGATTGAAATAGATGGCGGCCAACGGAATGTATTAGTTTATGAAAATGAGATGACACAGGGCTATGTTGGCATAAGTATTGCTCCTAATATGTTAGGACCGAGCTATGTTTTTCACAACTACATACATGACTTGGGCGATGAAACTGGTAAAGAATGGGCAGCCATAAAAGCAGGAGGGTTGCTGTCAAAGCCAGCCGGAAAAACATATATACTTGAAAACTATATTATTACAGATAGAAACGGGATAGCGGCCTCAAGCGTGAGCAGCGACAGGACCTTTTGGGTAGAAGCGACCAATAATATAATAATCAATAGATTATTTAATAATGCTGTTGGACTTGGGATTTTCGATAAAGAAAAATCACCCCTGTCGCAATTTACAAACAATGTTATCTTTAATACCAAAATAGGTAGACCAAACTTAGATGTAGCGTCCGATAGCTTACTTACCCACCCATTAACTACCGACACGGTCTTTAATTACGGGCTGAAAAATGAGCCGAGCATCGTACTGCCTATCTCTGATTCACATTTGGTGCCTAACTTTAGTCGATTATCGGATAATAATTCAACTGGCACGCCGCTTGCCTTTAATATTGAAATTAAAGAAGAACAGCTTTCGTCATTTGATAACCAAACTCAATATGGCAATGTAGATGTAGAGAATGAATCTAGTATCAGACTCAGTGGGAATATTTGGTATAAGCTCCCGTTTGAATATGTTATCGAAGATGACACTATATTGTCTTTAAATTATGAGATTATCGGTGAAGCTGAAATTGTTGGTATTGCACTAGAAACAAATAATTCACTTACCGCATCCAAAGTTATTAGACTTAGTGGTTCACAACAATATGGAAATAATCTGACTCAATTAGTTGGGTACGATAACTACGGGGAAATTACTATAGAAGCTGGTAAATACCATTCAGGGAAAATCAACTATATCGTGTTTATATTGGATAACGATATAGAACAAGAAAAGAATAACAGCTCGGTTACATTCTCAGAGTTGAGAATAAGTAAAAAAATTGTTGGTATGAATTATACCGATGAAGGCAAAGATATCGTAATCGGGTTAACTAACTAGATAAAATTTAAATAAAAGCAATGCACTTAAAGGTAAAGCATAAATGCGAAATTTAATAAAACAAAATGCTGAAAGTTTTCTATCACGTTACCCAAAAGTCTTTTTTTGTCATATACCCAAATGTGCAGGGGTGTCACTATCGAACGCAATTCACGCTTCTCTATACCCTAGTATTTTTAAAGCTACTAGGATAAGTAGCCATATAGATCTTAAAGCTAGCAAAATAAGTGCTCAACTATTAGATATAGATATGATCATGGCTCGAGAAGTGCAGCTGGCTTTTCATCTTAGCGACAAGTACAAACGATTTACGACAGGTCATTGTAGAGCGAGACCTGAAATTGTTGATAACTTCAGTGATACTTGGAATTTTGTAACTATCCTACGAGACCCTAACAAAAGATTTGTATCTGAGTTTGTTTACAACAAATACAAAGAATCTGATTGGATGAGGCATAGTGATGAAATAGAGGATTATCTAGCGTCTGCTGCAGCACTGCATTCTGCGACCACATACGCCAGATATTTTTCGAAATATAATAATGCCGAAGAAATTTTTGCTAACGAAGACGAAGCTATTACCTCCGCTATTACTAACTTGAAGAGTTTTGCTGTATCTGGAACTCTAGAAAAGTTAGACGAGTGGCAAAACAAATTTAACTCACATTTTCAGACAAGAATAAAAATAGATAGTAAAAATTCTAGTCCCAATAAGACAGCATCATCAAACCTGTATGAAAATAAAGATATAATGAGTAAAATTCAAAATATTAGTAGGATAGATTACGCAATATATAGCTCTCTTGTTAACACGTAGCTATGAAGTGTTTTTATTAAAAGTTCAAAATCTTCCTCGAACACTTCATAATATTGGTAAAACATTCAGTTAATACTCTCTAAAAAGGAAATCTATCAATGAAACCAGTCATTTTAGCTGGCGGCACAGGAAGCCGTTTGTGGCCGAAGTCTCGTGCGGCGCTACCAAAACAATTTTTGTCGTTAACATCAGCCAATACGATGTTACAAGATACTGTTACTCGTTTAGGTGACAAACCCACAGAAGCGCCTGTATTTATTTGTAACGAAGCACATAGATTCCTCGTCGCGGAGCAATTAAGACAAAAGAGCATCATCCATGGCGGGATTCTTCTGGAGCCTGTCGGTAGGAATACGGCGCCGGCAATAGCTTTAGCTGCAATACACGCAATAAAAGCTGGTGAAGACCCGACCCTACTCGTTCTAGCCGCAGACCACTTAATACAAGATAACGAAGCTTTTCATTCAGCCATAAATCAAGCCGAAAAACTTGCAGAAAAAGGGAAACTAGTGACGTTTGGAATAGTTCCTACTAAAGCTCATACTGGCTTCGGCTATATCAAATCTGGAAGTTCACTAGAAGTAGGCTTCGAAGTAGACAGCTTCGTAGAGAAGCCAGAATTATCTATAGCTAAAGAATATATTTCATCCGGTAACTACTACTGGAATAGTGGTATGTTCATGTTCAAAGCGAGTAGATATTTAGAAGAGTTGGAAAAATACAGCCCAGAAATTTTAGAAGTTTGTAAGCAAGCAATTGAATCTGAAACTCCCGATTTAGACTTTATCAGAGTCGATAAAGATATTTTTTCTAACTGTAAAGACGACTCAATTGACTATGCCGTGATGGAAAAAACAACTAGCGCAGCCATGGTGCCTTTAGACGCTGGTTGGTCTGACGTGGGAAGTTGGACTTCACTGTGGGAAACCGCTAAAAAAGACGAAAATGGTAATGCTACTATCGGCGATACTATCTTGGAAAACACCACAAATAGTTACGTTAACTCTGAGCAGCGACTAGTAGCAGTCATTGGCTTGGATGATGTAATTGTGGTTGAAACTAAAGACGCAGTAATGGTTGCGCATAAAAATGATGCTCAAAGTATTAAGAATGTAGTCAGTAAACTAAAATCTGACAAACGTCCCGAATTTGAGTTTCACCGTGAAGTATTTAGGCCTTGGGGTAGCTACGATTCAATCGACAACGGATCGCGATTTCAAGTTAAACGAATCACTGTTAAACCCGGCGAGAAACTATCGGTGCAAATGCACCATCACAGAGCAGAGCATTGGATAGTCGTTTCTGGTAGCGCGAACGTCACCATAGACGACAAAACCAAATTAGTAACTGAAAACGAATCTGTCTATATTCCAATAGGTTCCGTCCACGCGCTTGAGAACCCCGGCAAAATCCCGTTAGAGCTTATTGAGGTCCAGTCAGGCGCTTACTTAGGTGAAGATGACATTGTTCGTTTTTCAGATAGATATGGAAGAACAGCGAAGTAACCACCGTTACAAGGTTTAGTAAAATCGTAAAACGGATTTAATTAAGGAATATAAGTGTTTAAACGTATAAAAGGTAGCCCAAAAGTCGAAAGTGCTCTGAAACTACAGAACAAGGTGTATTTCTGGAACCCTAAAGACAAGAAGCCCAACATCGGAGACTATTTGGCATATGAAACAGTTTTATATGCCTTAAACCTTAGAGATAAACATCCACTAGATATTGATACAGGTAAAATATTGTCCATCGGATCGGTACTTCATTTTGCGAATGATAATGATGTGATTTGGGGTACAGGAAGAAACGGAAAAATTGATGAAAATAAACATACCTTCTCTAAATTAGATGTGAGAAGTGTACGTGGCCCTTTGACCAAAGAGTACCTAGAATCTAAGAATATAGAGGTGCCTGAGGTATTTGGTGACCCTGGTATACTAGCACCATTCCTTTACCCTAAAGACCTGTTGAATACAGTAGGTAAGCAACGCAAAAACGGGATTGCCGTAATTCCACAATTAAATGATGACTTCAAAATTTATAGTGCTTACGAGAGTCAACTTGTTTCACCAAGGCAGCTACCCGCAAACTTTATCTCTCAAATATGCAATGCTGAGAAAGTAATTACGAGTAGTCTACATGGAATTGTTCTGGCAGAAGCATTTGGCATACCAGCAGTGTTTTACGACTCAGGTAGTGGGGAAAACATATTCAAATATAACGATTATTATCAGGGTACTGGCCGGAAAGATTTTGCGATAGGAAAGTCTATAGAGGAATGTTTAGACCTTACTACACAGCCAATTCCTGACCTCCATGAACGTCAATTGGCACTTTTTGCAAGTTTTCCATTCGATCGCTTTCAGTAAAAATACTAAAATTACTTTAGTAAAACCAGTAAGTCTGTTACTGGTTTTACCTTCTACTGTTGCATTAATACTTCCCACTTTACCCCGACACACTAGCCTGTATTTAAACAGGCCAAAACTTCCTTATTAGTTCCTCAAGATTTAATGATTCAAAATAAAAATATTAGGGCTTAGTTATTTTACAGCTTATCTAAGCTCTAATCATTTTTGCCGATAAAAGTACAACCTGAATATCTTTTCCGCTGGCGAATTTTTAATAGAATAACATCGTGCATTTTTAGTCGACAAAGCAGTATTGTAATATCTTAATTTTCTGAATGGGGAACGGGAATGGAAAATAATTCTGTAGGTAAAATAGCAAAGACAAATACGTTAGTTCGATTAGCCACAAAGAAAAAACCACTTGCCAACTAGGGGCAAGTGGTTTTTATTACCGAATAGGATTTTACATAAAAGCTAATTAAACCGCTTTACGTGCTCTTGAGGCGCCAAGTAATAATACTGAAGCAAACATCAACCCCAAAACACCTGGTTCACTCACTGTGGCTACAGGAGCTGAAGGTGCCGCAGTAGGAGCAAAGCTACTATCTGTAGTAGATATACTGTATAGCGACTGGCCGTCAACACCATTTTGATCTTGGTCGTTAATGAAAACCAAATAGTTGTATGTGCCAGTTAAATAGTTGCCCAAGTCGACTGTAAAAGTAACCGTAGAACCTTCTGTTGTATAAGTATTAAAATCCTGAACACCGAAAGTTTGGCTTCCAGCTAACTGAAAATACCTATCACCGCCATTGTTATAATCGGCTGACGTATCAAAAATAGTGTCATTATCGAAACCGAAACCGTGTAATTCACCGATTGATGATGAAGAAAACGTAATTTCCAATATAGTGCTGCTATCGATTACATAAGGACCGTTAAAAGCAACCCAATTGTTCCCGAACATATCAAGTGATGTACTATCAGTGCTTGCTACCACAGTACCATCTGTAAACTGGTTACCATAATTGACGAACGGCTGACTCATATCCAATGTAATTACGCTTGCGCTACTGCTGAAGCTGAATACAGCTAGAGCCATCAACAAATACTTTTTCATTTTAAGTCCTAAATTAACAACTAATACTAACCAAGACAAAGCAAATACCTTGCCAAAAAACAAAAAACCTTAACATTCATAGACTTGAAACTTTATGGAATTATAAAACCACCTATAAACGTCAAGCTTGTAAAATATACTGACACTTAAAATTAAAAAGGCTTTATTGATTTTTTTTCAATAAACCAACTACTTCACCCACGCTACTTCTAAAGAATATCATAATCACAATAGCGTAAGTTAATCCACCAACACAAATGAGCGCAAGTAGATCAAAAATCAAAGGGATACTATATAAATCCAAGTACACTTCAGCAACCTTTATTGCCGTTATCATAACGAAGCTTGAAATTATTGATGGTAAACAGAGTTTAATCATCTTTCCTAGTTCAATGTCGTAGTGCTTCTTAACTACACTTACAATAATAGGCATTATTAAATAAGAGGCTACAGTCATTGAAATAAGCATAACTTCGACACCGAACCAAACTGTACAACCTGAAACTAGGACACTTCCAATGACGCTTATAAGCTTCAATCGCAGGGCATCTTTAGTTTTTCCTTCAGATATTAACAAATTGGGTAAAAACCATGTGAGGGTTTGAGCTATTATCATTGATGTTGTAATTTGAAGGAATATAGCACTCTCTGAGAATTTCGCACCAAAGGTTAGAAGTATGAACTTCTCACTAACTGCACCTAGCCCCAGAAAACTCGGTATTACTACCAATGAGGTGAAATGCAGCACTTTATAGAAAGCTGCAACTTTTTTTTCATTCGCAACGCGTGACATCGAAGGTACTATCATCTTATTAATTGAAGTAATCGATAATTGGCTAAGAACTTCGGTTCCTTTTTTCGAAACAGAAATTAATGCGAATTTTTCTGCCCCTAACACTAAACCCACATATAAATTTGATGCCTTTCCGTGCAAAAAGTTAATCACCGCAATAGCAAATAAGGGTAAACAGAAAGAAGTAATTTCATTTAAATGTGAACGCTCTATGCTAAGTGAGACTTTTAACTTTGCCTTAGCAAAAAACCAAATAAGCACAACAGTATGTTGAGTTATTTTACCGACAACTACTGACCAAAGCCCTATTCCATTATATGCTAAAGTAATAGTTAACAAGCCTGAAAACACCGCAGCGCTTCCTTTTATTGTTGTAATCTCCTTGTTAAGAAAGTCCCTTTCCATTTTTGCAGAAAAAATAGATTGAAGGCCTACAAGTATTGGTAAAATAGAGAGAGACAGTATCACCAAAGCGGCAAGCTTCGAATGGGTATAAAAAGCAACTCCCCCACCAATTAAACCTAGTAAAAATGTAAGTACCACTGAAGCCGAAAGAACAAATGTAAATACACTCGAAAAATAACTTAAATCCCATTCTTTACGTTGGATTAAATTTTGGTTTACTCCAACATTTGTCAACATGTTTGCAAATTCAACTATCAGCAAACAAAAAGTGAGAACTCCGAACTCTTCAAGAGTAAGTAATCTTGCCAGGTACATATAAACGAAAAGATCTATGAAGCTTATAGTAAAAGTTCGTACAACGTTCCACAGCGAGCCCGTGAGTGTTTTCTTTTTAACGTTCAACTTTAATTTTTCCGAAATCAGTCTAAGATTTTAGCCCAACAGGACTGAAGGTTTGCTCTAGAGTAGTTAGCCAGCGAGCTTTCAATAACACGGCTTCTGTCTATATATATTTCTTGGAGATAAAGTGGATTAAGCTCAGCGAAATCGACCACATTTACAAAGTTATGTCTCTCTGATTTTGCAAGTGCAAATCGAGACTGTTTAGTAAGTACATTGCAGCCATAAGATATTGCGTGATAGAAAGTACCTGAAGAAATCATACTTTCATCTTCGTGAGGTAGGATTATGAAGTCTGTGCACTCAAGTAAATTTTCTAATTCACTGTCAGAAACAAAACCGTTCACCCAAGTTGCATTAAGTTTTCTTCGTATTATGATCTCCATCAGTTCGGAAGCATATGATAAATCCACACATTTCCCTCTAATGATTAACTCTATTTCAGGCGGCCATTCTTCTAGTAGTGTGTGTAAACCCTTGTATTTTTTTACTGCTCCGAAAAATAGAACTTTTTTTGCTTTATTTTTAGAAGTATTTTGAACAACACTAACTTTACTACTTAGCTTTTCATCCGCTAAATAAAGTGGATGAATGATACTCGAGCCACCTAAATACGATTCCAAGTATACTTTCTCAAATTGGAAAAATTTTAAGAAAAAACAGATTATATTATAGTAAAACAAACTTCCAACCGAGTTATGAGGCTTAAAATTATGTTTTATCCATACCCTTTTGGAGGAAAAAATTGGCGACAATCCAATTAAAACTAGAAATTTAACGGTTATTAAAAAAGCTTTGAGTTTTCCTATATCTTTTCGATAGGGTTGATCCTCTACCCAGTTTAAAACTAATGGAGTTCTGTTTTTAAGATTAGAAATGATACTTTTTAATGAAAACTTGACCGGTTTGTAACCAATTTTTTCCAAAATATTTTTGTTTATTTCAATAAATTGGTTACTGTGTGTGATTGGTTCAAAAAAAATTTTTTTCATTATATATTAATACTTACCAATTGTTGTAAAACATGTCATTGTAAAGTTAAATATCCATAGGAGTGTTTAGTAATTTACGCTTGATTGCAGCAATGAAGAAAACTAATGTTGCTCGTATTCCGGCCATTTCAATAGCTTTTTTTACCCACACCACCTTAGCGTTTTTATGTTTTAAAGAGAACAAAATTTGTTCGCAAACCCGCTTCTTAAACCAGTAATCACCGAGAAAAATTTTATGTTTGTAAGCTGAACCAAGCCTTTTGTCGATATCAGTAGGTTTCATTTTGCGTACTTTTGCACCAATACCATCTTCATTTTGAAATCTATACAGAAAAATGGGGGTAGGCACATTTACAAACGTCACACCTAACTGGAACAGTCGAACGTACATGTCCCAATCTTGCCCATTATTCAACGACTCATCAAAAGCGTTTTGCAGTAATAGTTCACGCTTAGCACTAAAGCCGCTCATTCCACAATAGGTATTTCCTCGCAACAATGAAGATTTGGTAACTAATGTATCTTTATTAACTACAACTACTTCCTCTTTGCCTAGCTGCTTAAAGCCAGAAACACAAGCATCTGCACCTTTTTGGTACTTTTCATTTAAAGTAGTTAAATATTCCGGTAACCAAATATCATCGTCATCAAGAAAGGCAATGATATCGCCACTAGAATATTCAACGCCTAAATTCCTGGCTTTATTCGCACCACATGAAACACTTTGCCTATAATACTTTGCATTCAATGAACTAATAGCAGGCATTACGCTTTCATACGAACAGCTTGAATTGTCGTCAATAATAATAACTTCATGCGGCGAACAACTTTGGCTTTTAATACCATCTAGGGCTTCTAATAAGCAGTCGGGGCGGTTGTAGGTGGTTATCACTACTGAGATTTTCAAACTCATTGGTTATCACCTTTTTTGCCAATCATTTTAATCAGTGAAATAGTATTTTCCGCAATCCTGTCCCAATTGAATTCATATAAAAATGCACTTTGATCTAAGTCTAAATTTAGGGAATCTAAACTTGTTATCTTTTCAGATAATGCTGATGTATCGCCAACGGGAAAATAACTGTCTTTGGGTGCTTCAATATCTTTATTCGGTAGAATGTCACTTAACAAAACTGGCGCACCCGCACTTATGGCTTCTAAAGCTACAATAGGTAAGCCTTCGTGGTATGAAGGCAGAACAAACACTTTCGCATGTTTATATAATGCTTTTAATTCATCACCCGATCTTCGCCCAGCGAAAACTATATTTTCGCTTGCTTCGCCCACCAAAGAAGAAGCATATTCATCTTGGTGATCGGCTTTACCCACAATCACAAGTTTTAAATGGGTACTCGAAGCCTTATAAGCGGTAACAAGATCGTGAAAGCCCTTCTCGGGTACTAACCTGCCCACTGTCAGAATGTAATTTTGTGAAGATATAGATAGTTCTTTCGGAAGCGTGCTTGCATCTATTGCCCCGGTAAAGGATGGAAGCATTCCATTTGGTACATAACTAATTTTATCGGCTTGCTTCGGAAATTGTACTTTTAATCTTTCAGTAAGTGTTTTACCTACTACAAACATTTTATTAGAAAAAAGCACACCCATTTTTTCGCCAGTTTTAAGTATGAATTTTGCCAGTCCATTCCATTTTTGCCTGTCGTAGTCTGCACCATGATGGGTAACTACTACTTTCATTCCTAGCAATCTAGCCAGTGGGGTAAACAAAGCAGGGCCAATAGCATGAAGATGAATCACATCTGGATGTACAAATAGCCTAGCGTATAAAATAGCAAAGAAAGTATGCATAAACGTTTCTAAAAATTTATGTTGTAACGTCCATACACTTATTACGTTAACGCCTTTATAAGTATACTTTTTCTGGTTCACATAAGGAGAGCGTGCAATTACTGTAACCGATACACCACTTTCAACCATACGAGGGTACAACTGTTGACAATGAGACTCTATTCCCCCCATTACATCAGGTATTCCACGCAAACCTATTGCACATATCTTCATATTACCTCGCGAACCTCATGATTTGCTTTTCTGGCATGTACTTTAGAAACAGCCGGTTTTTTAGACGTTGCTGTTGAAAACACTACGCCTATCAAAATGGCAAAAAATACTAACCCTTCAATATTCCACAATGGCATGGTTGCCATATTCATGATCAAAAAACCCACAATAGAGAAGGCAACTATTTTAGATAGCCCCTTATTGGCAATTTTGAGAGCTTGTAGCAAACAATTTACGCACATAAAAATAAACGCAGTGAAGCCCAAAATACCGTATTCATACAAGTTTGAAACGTAAGTATTATGCGCGTATTTCGCAAACACACCTTTCCAAGAATCAGGCCCAAACCCTACCAATTGGTTTAGCATATTAGCATTCGCAAATGCGTCGATATATTGGCTCCAGATGAACACGCGGGCCGACATGATATCTTTTTCTGCTTCACTAAAATAAATTGGCGCTTTGAAAATGATATCTAAATTACTGACTAATAAGCCAACGTCTGCAAAGCGCTCACGCATCGTAAAAGAAAGTAACATAAAAGCGGTAACTAAAAACATGATTACAATAGTTAATACCGGCGCTTTCTGAGATGGCTTTAACCTTTGCTCAACCAAGGTAAAATAAAATACCGCAGCAATCGGCAATATAGTTAAAATAGCGGTTCGATAGTTAACTAAAACAAGAAGAAAAATAGATAGTGTAAACAAGCTGGTCCTAAAGCGAATAGAATTTCTTTCTGTAAGACCTACAACAAATACAAAGCTTACAATTATCATAGAAAAAGCTGCTTCATGGTTGTAACCACCAATATAACTTGTAGATCCATCCGCCTCCGCCGCTTTTGCTTGGCCCAATAATATCGATAATATTTGAAGCGTTACCGGCATTACAAACGCTACCAACAGCTTCTTAAACGTTTCATTCTGCCCTTGGCTTCTGATAGACAAAAACAACGCACCTGCCAACACCAAGAAATAACACCACTTCACCAGTACATTGATGGTGCCTGGAATTTGCATATTCACGAATCCACTTACTGCAATGGCAATAAAAAACACATAAAAAGGAAACAGTTTTTTTAACGTAAACACTGCAGTAGGAATTAGCAGTAAGCCCAACCCCGCTACGCCTATACTTCCCAATGCGTTAATTGAAAAACCAGCCACTAAAGACGGGTAAGTAATAGTATGAAATGCAGATAAGAAGTAACGTAGCCAAATTGCACATATAGCAAAGGCTAAATACTTATTGCAGTTACCGGTAATGGTTCTATAAACCAATATTAGGCTTACCACCCCTACCAGTAGTTTGATTGCTTCAAACATAATTAGTTAGTCATCTTTTTCTAGAATGGCACTTACACGCTTATGAAAAGCTGCATAAGAAAACTGTTGCGCACACGCTTGGCTTTTTTCTACATAACGCATTCTGTTAGCACTACCTTTGAATAACACCAATGCATCGGCAACACCTTGAGCGTTATTTAACTCACACAGTATGCCATTCTTTTCTTCGCTGGCACCAGATACTTGGTAAGGGTATTGTTCAGCAATAATTTCTGCGGGACCCGATTCACAATTTGTCGCAATAACCGGCTTGTCTAAACACATGGCTTCCACTATGGCATTGGGAAAACCTTCTGCATTGCTGGTTGAAACAAAATATTCTGCCTTGGCTACGTACGGGTAAGGGTTTGGCTTAAAGCCTAAGAAATGTACTTTATCTGCTATGCCTAGTGTTTTTGCTAGCCCTTTAAGCATGGCTTCTTCATCGCCTACACCAAGAATAACCAGGTCTTCAACTATATTGACTTTCGCATAGGCATTTAATAATAATGAAAAGTTTTTGTTTTTAACTAACCGCCCTACCCCAATAATGTATGGGGCTTTGGGAATGTCGGTTACCTCTTCACTCGCAAGCTCATGAAGCTGGGCAATATCGTACGGGTTATATAAAAGGGAAATTTTTTGTTCAGGCACCGCATAATTTTCAACTAAATCGGCTTTTACGCCCTCAGACACCGCTACAACATTGTTAGCCCGCTTATACAAAAGCTTAACTAAAAATCGGCTTACAACATCTTTTAAACCGCCTGATAAATGGCTAGTGGTATTCACTCGCTCGCTAATAATGGCGCGGTAACCTAACGATTTTGCTATCGCAATGTTTAAGAAATTGCTACGGGTTAAGAAGCTGAAACATATTTGCGGGTTTAAGGTTTTAAGCAGTGGTTTTAGCTGTTGATAACCGGCTTTAAGGCTGCCATTACTGGTAAGCACCGTTTTAGTAACATATGGTGGGCACTGCTGGCTTTCTTCAAGGGTATCTAACAGTACAAGGTGAACAGGTACGTTTGCGTGGGAAAAGTAATCTTCCATAATTGCTAGCAACTTTGCCATTACCCTTTCAGCGCCACCGCCTTCAAGGGAATTAATTATAAATACCACTGGGCGGTTACTTTTCAGCATGAAACGTCATTATCCTTGTCTTTAGACTAAATGCTAATGCTAATATTAACACAGCTCGATTTTAGTTTTGTAGTAAAATTACAACATTACAACTAGTAGCACTTTTGCTCTATTGTGAATAACTGGTGCGAACACTAGGGGTTTGGGTTAAAACCTAACTGTTTGTGCAGCTGTTTCTTTATAAGCTATCTTTTAAGCTGACTTATTAACTATATTCGCATAGTAGTAATTAATGTTCAGGCTATATACGGTTACTATTATTGTATACGGTTTCTACAAGTATTATTCAGAATGCCATTCATGAAACATGCCAAATATAAGTGCTAACTATTACACCAACGATACTACGTTGAAAACACTTCCAACTTTTCTGTAAGTTTGACATTATCAATTTACTGCCACATTTTTAATATACTATGAAGTGGTTAACTTTTTTTTACAGTTACTTTTTAGTGAATTCGTTTCACTAAGGTGCATTAAGGCTCAATTGGCATGGCAACTCGCAACGCGTGTAAAAATTACCGCCGAACCTGTATTTATGCTCTAACGGGGTTGCTTTTTAGTGCGGCATCGTATGTTGTTGCACAACAAAAAAATATATTCACCCCTGCAGTTTATAGCCGAGTTGAAGCGCTGTTTGGTAAAAATGCCTCTTCTGATGTAGCAAAGTGGCGACAATTAGTTACCAACAGTCAGAACGAAGATATTGATGAAAAGCTTTATCAGGTTAACCGTTTTTTCAATCGGTTTGAATTTGTGGACGACCTGAAGCATTGGCGTCAACCCGATTACTGGGCCACGCCTATTGAATTTATTGCAACAGGTGCGGGCGATTGTGAAGATTATTCTATTGCTAAGTACTTTTCGTTAATAGAACTTGGCATTCCTGAATCGCAACTTCGCCTTATGTACGTTACCGCGTTAGAATTGAACCAACCCCATATGGTATTAGCCTATTATCCAAGCCCTACCTCTATTCCATTAGTGCTTGATAATATTAACCGCCGTATACTACCTGCAAATAAGCGACGTGATCTTGCGCCCGTGTACAGTTTTAATGGTGAAGGTCTTTGGGCTGCAAAGTCTATGGGAACAGGCAGAAAATTAAGAGGCAGCGGCCCCATGAAAATGTGGGACGACATGATAGATCGTTTAAACAGCGTAATGCTCGGAGATACACAAGAACAATGAAATTATCTACCCAACTAAGCGTTAGCTTGCTCATTTTTTTACTGGCCGTGTTCGCCGGTTCTTTTTTTATTAACGTAAAAATGACCAAAGAATATGTGAATGAACAATTGGCTACCCATGCACAAGACACCGCCACCTCTTTAGGTTTGGCTATGGCGCCTTATCTGTCGCAAGAAAATGGCCAAGCAGTGGCTGAAACTATGGTAAATGCCATATTCGACAGAGGTTACTATCAAACAATTTCGTTAAAAGATGCCAATGGCGAAACGCTCATTATTAGGCAAAACCCGAATAAAATAGACACGGTACCGAATTGGTTTACAGAAGCGGTACATGTAACCCCTCCCGTAAAAGATACCGAGCTGAACGATGGCTGGACTATCGCAGGGCAGCTTTCAGTGCAAAGCCACCCAGGCCTTGCCAACGAAAAGCTTTGGGACAGCATTACGCAAAGTGCACTAATGTTTTTTATTGCCTTTGTAATTGCTTACTTAGTGCTGTTGGTAATTATTCGTCAAATTACTAAACCTCTGGAAATAGTGACTGAAAAAATTGGCGATATTCAAAACCAAAAATTCTCAGAAATTGATTATCAACCTTTCACTAAAGAGTTTTCTTTTATCACGCTAGCCGTTAATAAGCTGTCTAGAGCGGTAGAAAGCATGTTTAAAGAACTAACCGCGCGTGCGGAACAATTCAAGGCGATAGCTTATGGCGACACCCTAACAGGCCTTTCTAACAGAAATGCCTTTAATCGACACATGAACGCACTATTAAGTGGCACGGCTACGGTAGAAGAAGGTTATGTGGTATTGGTTAGGTTAACGCAGCTTGCACGGGTAAATAACCTACTCGGCGGTGCCGAAGGTGATGAATATGTAAGTGCGGCTGCAAAAAAACTGAAACTGGCTGTAATGCAATTTCCAGATAAAGTGACGTTATTTAGAGTGTCGGGTTCTGATTTTGCCTTACTAATGGAAGCTGTATCGCAACAAGAATGCGAAAAAAGACTTAAAAGCCTTAGCGATGAAATTAACAAAATAGATTTTCTTAAAGATGGCGACAAAACTGCCTGGATTGGTGCCGCTAAGTATTCAAGTGAAAATAGCTTTTCCGAAGTGATGGAAAAAGCGGATAGCGCTCTGCTGGCGGCAACGAAGCTAGACAGAGGCTGGCAATTTGCTTCAGAGCTTACGTACATACATAGCAATACTGAATGGCGCGAAAGGCTAAACAACATATTATTACAGCAGTATGCCGACATTTTAATTCAGCCAATTTTTAGTACCGAAAACAAAGCGCCTTGTTATTACGAAGGTTTCGCGCGCTTTAAAGATGTGTCTACCAATACAGATATACCCATGTCGCAGCTAATACCAGCATCGGAGCGGCTTCACTTAATACCCCAAGTAGATAGGCTTGTAACATCTTTAGTGGTGAGTAAATTAATGGCATCGCCACATACTGTGGCAGTGAATATTGCTACTGCATCAATTGCGAATGCCGACTTTTGCCAATGGCTAAGTAGTTACCTTATTGAAAACAAATCGTTATGCGATAGATTAGCCTTTGAAATTGAAGATTCAGCTATTATTTATTACCGTGAAGCAACCCTTAAATTCTGTGAAATGGTTAAACGTGCAGGATGCACAATTACTATTGAACATTTTGGCGACAATCTTGCATCATTAAGTGGGTTAAGGGCTATTCAGCCCGACTTTGTAAAAATATCCGGCAAATTGACCAAGGATATTCATGAAGACAAAGACAATCAGCTATTTGTTAGCAGCCTAGTAAGTATTGCTAATGGGTTACAAATTAAGGTTATTGCAGAGCTGGTTGAAAGCGAACTTGAAAGTAATGCGCTGAATAAGCTGCAGGTTGTTTATCAGCAAGGTTATCACTTTGCCAAGCCTACAGCATGGCGTCTAGGGAAGTAAAAAGCTAAGACAAGGGGCGTTCATTTGGTATACAATACCTAATGTATGCAAACAGAATTTTTGAAGTAGGAACTATTATGCGTAATAGAGTTATTTTTTCTTTAGTAATGAGTGTGCTTATTGCTATTTCGCCAGTGGCTATTGCGCAAGAAAGTGCAGGTAGCGTTCCAGGTTTGCAAATTAGAAACCAGTTATTAACCGTTATAGATAATGGTACTCCAGCTGAAGAAGCGTCGGTTACCGTTAGTAACGATGTGCTTGCGAATGGCAGTGTTGCTATTCCAGCTGAAAGCTTGCCTTTTTTACAGACTAACCAAGCTGCGTTTGAAAGCATGGTAGGTTTATTGGTAGATAACGCAACTGGGTTTGAATTAGCTATTGCTGGTTTTGGTGCATTACCAGAACAGTCATCAGAAGTGGTTACCATTGCGATGATTTTATTCCCTGAAGATGCCAACGAAATTTATAACGTTGCATTGCAAACGGGCGTAATTAGTGCCGAAGACGCATTGTTAGCTGCAATTAATGCAGGCATAGATACCTCTACCCTTACCGCTACTGCGGCGGGTGCTGCTGGCAACGACGTATCACCACTAGGTGTGGGTACGGGTGCTGCTGGTGCGGGCGGTGGCGATACTACTGTTTCAGCAAACTAAGTTATATTGTAATTAAACTCTGTGTTAGCGATCGTTAGTGGTAGTAATAAATGGCGATATTAAATGCTGAGTGTTAATAATAGAAAAACCGAAAAGCTTCTTTTCGGTTTTCTTTTATTTACCCTTTTTTGGCTGCCTATCCCTTTAGGAGCCAATCGCCCATGGGCTTGGGCGCTTATGCAAATTTCTGTTTTTTGTATAAGCGCATCATTAATGGCCTTTCACTTTCGCACCGTTACTGTTGTAGTTCGCCAATATCGTGTTTTCGTTCTGCTATGGGTTTTGTTTCTTGCTTGGCAGCTACTAAACTTAATCCCCCTGCCCGCTTCACTTGTTTCCAGCCTACGGCCAGAAAAGCTATTACCCGAATACGCAAATGTACCAACTGGTGCTAGTTGGTTACCGCTTAGTTTTGATGTAGGCCAAAGCCAAATTGTTTTTTTGAAATCTCTTTGCTATTGCTTGTTGTTTTTCAGTGTATTGGCATTGGTACGCTCTACATCACGGCTGAAATTTGTATTAATAACCATTAGCGCAAGTGGCATATTTCAGGCCATTTATGGGTCGCTCGAGGTGTTATCAGGTATTGAGTACAGCTTAGTGTTTAAGCAATCTGTTACCCACATTGCTACCGGCAGTTTTATTTACAAAAACCATTTTGCTAATTACTTATTGCTTTCTTTAAGCGCGGCACTAGGCTATTTAATAGCAAGTTTAGGCGAAGACGATGGCTTGTCTAAAAGAGAAAGATTGCGGCGGTGGCTAAAGTTTTGGCTGGGTAATAAAGTACTGTTTCGTATTGGTATTATAATCATGGTTATTGCACTGGTAATGTCACGTTCAAGAATGGGGAATACGGCATTTTTTGTTAGCATGACTATAACCGCAGCCCTAGGTTTGTGGTATTTCAAGCCTAGACAAAAAAGCTATGTAGCCTTGTTTATAAGCATGCTCGTTATCGACATTATGATTGTAAGTAGTGTATTTGGTTTAAACGAAGTGAAGCAACGCCTTGAACAAACCGATTTAACCAATGAAAGCCGAGACGAAGTAGTTACCGACGTACTGCCCTTGTTATCGGAATACCCACTAATTGGTACGGGTGGGGGAACCTTCTATACCGTTTACCCTCAATTTCAAAGTGAGAGTATTCAACACTTTTACGATCATGCTCACAACGAATACTTACAGTTTAGTATTGAATTTGGTGTTATTGGCGCACTGTTTATGGGCGTATTTGTACTGTGTTGCGGCATAAATGCATTCAATGCTTTTCAGCAACGCCACCACCCTCTGCCACGTGGAGCGGCATTTGCGTGTTTCATGGCTATTATTGGTATGGCCATACACAGTAGCGTAGACTTTCCCTTACAGGCTCCAGCTAACAGTGCGATATTTATTACGTTGCTGGCATTAGGGGCAATGAGTAATCGTATTCGGGTTCGCAAATCAACATCGCGCAAATGAACCTTATATAATTAGGATGCTGCTCAAGCGCCTAATTAAGGGCTTATTTATGCATATACTTATTAATAACATTATGGAAAGTGCAACGTGGTTTTAAAAGTTAATCACCCCATTCAGGAAGAACCCAACGTTAAGCATATGCTAGAAAGAATGCCCAAGCATGTGGCTAACTCTTTTAGTGAAGAACAGTTAACCCATATTAATACCGCATTAGCAGGCAGGCGTTGGGGTAAGCATAAGTTAGATTTAAGGGGTACCCTTGGTATTGGGCACAGCCGTTTTTATTTTGCACTTTTAGGTGGCAAAGATAAACGAGACCCTTCACGTATTGAAAGTAAAATTGGCCAACTTACTTTGGCGTTTGGTTTCACCCTATTTATTTTATTTTCACTGCTTGTAGGTATGGTTCTGCTGTACATATTAAAATCGTGGCTGGGCATTAATTTGTTTGAAAACTTTTCGCTAGGTTTGTGGGATTGGCTTAAAGCTACGTTTTAAGCGAAGGTATTATAAAAATAGCTTAAACATCGCTATGCAAAGCTAATGAAAATGCTAGTAACGGCATGCTTCTACCGGTAAGTCCAACGGTAATAAATGAACCTAAATACTGCTAGTTGTACGTGATGCAATTGGGAATGCGTTTTCTTACTGGGTAAGACGCCAAGCGCATCCATCTGCATGCGGGCTCTTCTGCGTTGTATCTAACGATACTTTGAACAATTGCTTCTCTGCTATGGGGGTTTGCCAACCCTAATTTCATATGATGTTTTAATGGTTGAATAACGTTAATGTATTCAGGCGACCGTGCCGAGAAATTGGCTAAGCCATATTCCACTATAAATTTATGTACTACGGCGTCTTGTGGGCCTGTCTGAGCCGCTTTATTCATATATTGATAGAAAGTATCGTCTACTTCATTAAGTTTCCATTTAACCGACGCTAAGCCTATCCAACTAGCTGGCCAAAGTGGGCGTAGCGATAAACTCTGCTGGTAATTGGTAAATGCCAGTTTCAAACTATTCATCTTGTCACTTTCAGCCGCGCTTTGAGCCGTGCTTTGAGCAGCTTTTTGCGAGACAAAGGCTTGCCACTCATAAAGCTGCCCGCGCATTTGATAATACAATGCGTTATTTGGAAACATGGAAATAGCAGAATCTATTTTGGTGATAGCATCGCTTACTTTGCTTTGTGTAACCAGCTCAGGTTTACTTTGCCATGCTTCTAACTGGTTGTTTACACGATAGTAATAGTTTCCCGATACGAAAAACTGAGCACTCCATATTACGCCCCAGGCGGCGGTAATAAAAAACACGGTACGCACAACACGTTTTATCAATAATTGATTGTTGTTGTATAAGTTAGATAAGGTCACGACTTGCCCCTACTATCTTACCCGGTGTAGTGACGAAAACTTGCTGGGCGTAGGCCGCGTCTACCGCCGATACCACTGCAAATGCTTCGCCCATATCGTTAGGTCTACGAACAGTATCGTGGGTATCAGAAGCCACTACATGAAAACTTTTATTGGCAAGTAGTGTTAGCGCAAAGTTCTGCACTGGCTCACCGAATCGGCCTGTAAGTGCGCCAGCCGTTACTTGAAACCAACACCCTATGCGCTGCAACCAGTCAAATTTGTGTTGCTCGCGTAGTAGCTCTCGGTTTCGCTCTGGGTGTGCAATAAGCGGCTGTACGTTGTTTTTCAATAACCACTTAATTAGCGGTTCTAGCCCAGATGGTATATGACTATGAGGCATTTCAAGCAGCATCACCTTTTTGCCATCAATATCACCTAAAAACGGAACGGCGTTTTGCTTTATCCAAATAGGAATGTGTTCTGACACGCGAAGCTCTGCCGCGTAAGACAATGTAAGCGGTATATTTTGTTGCTGAAGCGCTAACACAAGGTCGTTATACGCGTTTTCAATAATAACAGGAGTATTGTCGAAAAAACCGGGGTGAATATGAGGGGTACAAACTAAGTGCGTAACACCGCACTCAAGCGTTTGTTTGGCCATGTCAATCGACATGGCCATGGTTCTGGCACCATCATCAATACCAGGTAATATATGACTGTGAAGGTCTATCAATTAATTTTTAGCTGTCCTTATGACTAGTATAATCATACTGATCATAAAACCCGCCGTACCTCTGTGCTACATCAGACTTTCGTAAGTCTACTTGATTTAGCACTACCCCATCAAGGCGATGTCCAACTTGTAAGAAACGAGACAACCCAGTATTGATCACTTTCTCGCTAGTACTGTCTGCACGTACTACGTAAATAATAGAGTCGCACGAGTTAGCAATAACCATAGAATCACTTACTGCTTGGGTAGGCGCAGTATCAACTACCACATATTTATATTGGGTCTTTAATTCTTTAATTAATGCATCGAACCCTTTATCGGCAAGAAGCTCTTGTGGGTTAGAAGGTATGGTACCGGCAGAAAGAATATCAATATTCGCCTGCTCATCACGCACCAAGCATTCATCAAAACTGTGGGTTTTAAGAATAAGGTTAGCCACACCGGGTTGGTAATTAGGAATATTAAATTGCTTACCAATGCTCGGGCGGCGTAAATCAGCATCTATCAATATGGTCTTATCTAATTGCCCTAACGCGAACGCAAGGTTAATAGATACGGTAGTTTTACCTTCTTTAGGCACGCTAGAGGTAACCATAATAGCTTGGTTGTCTTTATCTAAATTCAATAACGACAAACTAGTACGTAAGGTTCTAACCGACTCGGCAAACTGATGTTTTTTACCGTCAAAATAAGTACGAATAGGTAAATTGGTTTTCTTCTTATGGGCCAACCATGGAATTAACCCCAACATACGCTGGCCTAATTTACGTTCTACGTCTTCTACAGAACGGATACCGCTATTTAGCGTTTCCATGGTAATAGCTAAAAACACGCCAAAACCAATGCTGAATACGAAAGCCGCACCAATCAAAAGCTTTTTATTCGGTTCAGAAGGAACAGACGGAACAACTGCGCTATCTAACACTCTGGCGTTAGCTGATTCAAAACCACCCAACTCATCGGTTTCTTTCAATCGAGTAAAGAACGAATTATACAGTTGCTGGTTAATATCAACATCACGCTGAAGCGCTTTGCGCTCATTATCTAACGCAGATAAGCCACGGAATTCTGCTTTCGCTATTTCTACCTCTTGTTGTAACTGCGCTACGCGCTGTTCTGAAACTTGATACTGGGTAGTAATACTAGAAATCAGATCGCGGGTTTGGGTATTTAAGGTTTCACGAATTGAAGAAAGCTCGGCATTTGCCGCAATCATTTTCGGGTGTTTAGGGCCGTACACTTTGCTAAGTTCAGACACGCGAGTCATGGCTTTGGCTTCGTCGCGGCGCACCCCTTGAATGGTAGGGTGATTTAGAACTTCTGGCAATCTTGCAATATCATCAAGGGTAACGTTATTGCGTGTTTGTCTGTATATAACCGCATTTAATTTTAGTGCAGTTTGTGCGTCAAGCAGCTGTGAACTCAAACGCTCTAGTTCGTCAGCAGCAAGGCCAACTACACCGTCTATATTAACCACTTGGTTACGCTCATAAAATTGCGCCAAGTTTTTTTCAGCAATATCTAACTTGTCTTTCAAACCTTCTAAGCTTTCAGTAAGAAACGACGTTGCTTTTGCTGTCATGTCTAGTTTAGCTTGAAGGTAGTTTTCAATGTAAACATCGGCAATAGTATCGGCAATTTCCGCCGACAACGAAGCAGATTCAGTGGTTACTGAAATCTTCATTACCTGCGTGTTATCTACCATACTAACTTCTACGGCGCGCATTAACCTGAACACGGCCGAACGTTTTTTTGCAGCGATAATTTGTGCTTCGGTACGCTCAACCGCTTCTTCTTGAGGAAGAAATGGCAACATATCTTTCGCACTAGCAAGAAGCGAATCTACAATACCAGGGCCTTCTTCAGGCGGCATGAATTTATCGTTTAAGTGTAAGTTCATGCCCTCTACAGTACGCTCTGCTATTTGGCGCGAGCGTAGTATTTCGTATTGGGTTTGCATGTAGTCTTTACGCTTAGTATCTAAGCCATACACTTCTTCAATTGACACCACGTTCGCGTTTTCGGAATCGACTAATATGGTAGTAGACGACGTGTAAAGTGGCGTCATACGCATTACCAGCAAAGCCACTAAAATAGTAAACGCAATGGCTAATGAAACTATACGAAAAGCGTAGCGTTTCAGAATTCCAAGGTAGTGTGCAATATCGATAGTTTCGCTATCTAGCACACCATGATTCACATCGTCCCTATTATTTACTGCCATGTTATTTTTGTATCCTGAAATTCTGCTAATTAGAAAAAGCGTTGATTTACGGTAATGATATCACCGGGCTGAATCATGTCGCTTACCGTAACGGTAAAGCTGCGTGATGTGCCATCTTTTTCTCGAACTATAGTTATTTTGTCTCTTGCTGCTCGTTCGGTATAACCGCCAGCTAACGCAGCGGCTTTGTTAACCGACAAACCAGGCTGATAAGGGTAACCACCTGGGCGTTTAACCTCGCCGTCTATAAAAAACGGGCGGTAGTCAATAATCGTCACCGACACTGAAGGGTTTACTAAGTAATCCCCTTTTAAGCCTTCGTAAATGAGCTGTTCTACTTCGCCTAAGGTTAAGCCTACTAATTTTACTTCACCCATAAACGGGTAGTTAATAGTGCCAACATCGGGCAAACGTACTTCCATCGATAAATCGTCTTGGCCAAATACGTTAATACTTATTCTGTCACCTGAGCCCAATTGGTAGCGGCTCATACTCAAATTACCTTCTTGTGCTATGGCATTGAACGACATCACTACAACAAAAAGGAATGCGAAAATACTGTTTACACATTGCTTCACAGGCTAACCTCAGCAGATAAACCAATTACACTTCTGTCGTAACCAATAGTATCTCGGTTACTGTCTCTGTCATTTAATGTGTAATACAAAGAAAAGCTTAAGTAACGACGTGCTTGATAGTTTAATGCAGCGGTATAACGCATTAAATCATCTTCACGATTGGCAATGCCTTCGTCATCTAACACATATTCATCTGTTAACTTGCTAATGCTTGTGGATGTACTTAAACGCTGTAGCCATTCATGCTCCCAAGAGGCGGTATAATCGCGGCCTCGAATGAAGTTACCTTCACCGTTGGTTTCACGAGTATCTGCACTGGTTGCAAATCGAAATGTTGAATAGGTAACAGGTTGCCATTCAACACCCGCTTCCCAATCTACACCATAGAAAGTACTACGAGTTGCAGACTCAAAGTCTTTTTCGGTATAACCCACTTTCGCAAAACCGGTAGTGGCTGCCGTACTTTCCCACGTAATACCACCTAATACACGTAATGTGTCACTATCAAGGCTAGAAGCTGCCGATAATTGACGGTCGTAACGAGTATATGTATTGGTAACGTCAATCACCAAAGCGGTAGAAGGTGCAATTTTGTAGGCGAATTCAGCGCCTACTTTGTTTTTAGCGCGGTCGCGAAGCAGGTAAGCTTGCTCTTCTCGGTCGTAATCTAATGTTTCTCGGTTTGCCTTAAGGGTTAGCATGCCGTTTGACGTTAACGCACCGTAACTGTACTCAGCACCAGCGTATATACTCTTAAAAGTATCAGGCGAAGTAATATCATCGCCAGCCCCAAGTGAAAAACCGGTACCGCGATCTTCATGGCCATCTTCATATTGCGCAGTTCCACTTAGGCGATGACGACTATTTAGCTCGTATTCACCGGTAGCCTCAACAAAATGGTCAGTGTAATCATCTGCACTGCTTGAAAAGTACACACCGCGCTCTAAGCGGTAACCAAATTGAACGGGGTTGCCATCAATTTCGGTTGCCGCAATAATTTCTGGCGAAAGCGTTGCGCGCCAGCTGTAAATTTTAGGTTCACCATCACGAGCATAAGCAACGTTATCAACGTAGCTCAATGAGGTGTTGAACGTGGGGATGATGTCGAATTGGCCTGCTTCAATACGGCCAGCCTCTTGTGCATTCGATATGGCGCTAATTACCGACAGTGCAACAAGGCTTGTTGTCCTTTTAAACATACTCGCTCCTAAAATTTTTTTGGTCTTATTATGGGTTAATGTTGGGGTAAAACAGTGCAACACTTGCCTGCCTGCTCAAAAAAACAACACTAACCACATTTATTTAACCGATTTGAGTGTGAAATTTATAATCTTTGCGCTATATGCCATTAAGCATGCTAATACCGTGCCATGCACTGTAATGAAAATTAAATGAAAAATTAAATGAAAATTTTCGTTACTTTTTATCAGCATCAATCAACACGTACGTATCTACTAAACAATCACCGTATATATTTCAAAACCTACCCATCACCACTACTAGCATAGCGAATGAATATTGCAGCAATGTGTCTAGATTACGGGCTTACCTGTAAATTGAGGCGACTTTTCAACCCCGTTAAACGAAGTTTTCAGGTTGAAAGTTAATAGATTTATGGCACGCAGTATAAAGATAATTAGTTATCTTACAATATCATTTGAAGAATTGCTTTCAATAGTTTTGTAATAAAATTACAACTTGCTTATACTATAGTTAAGCTGAAAGAGTGGTTAATATCGCTTAGTTAGCTTTTTGTTAGCTTGGCGTGGTTAAGCCCCTCTTCTTGTTTTCAATTTTGCTTTCAAAGCTTTTCGGTACAAATCTTGCTTTAGTTTAACTAATCAGCTTAAAAAGTAATTTAAGCTAAAGCTTATAATAAACGCAGTGGTCTTTTGCTTTATTGACAATTGAAGTCGGCGTGAACTTTTATTTCTTAGAGATACTTACATGGATAATAAAGTAGCACCTAACCAAGTCCTCAAATCTCACGAGGTTGAACCCAATGCTTCTGGCGGGCTTATCGTTAGGAACCAAAGTGGTTTCTCAACCATATATAGGCTTATTGATTTATGCTTAGTGACCTTACTTTATTACGCTTCAGCGTTTTATTACCATAGCCCAGTAACCGCTGGCAGCCTTCTATTCCTTTTTGTCTTTGTTATTAGTTTCCAATTATCTGGTGAATTTGTAGAGCTTTACCGTTCTTGGCGTGGCCACAGAACGAATGAAATGCTTCGTGCAGCGGCTATAGCGTGGGCACTTAGTATGTTGTCTACCACCGCTTTTGGGTTCTTTTTCTTTGGCGATTTAAGAATTACGCCACCTGGTGTTTTATTATGGGCCGCATCTTCATTTGTTGTGGTACTTGCTTGGCGCTATGTAATGCGAAAATTCCTTTTTCGCCTTCGCCGCAGCGGATTAAACTCAAGAAAATCGATTGTAATTGGTGCAAGTCAGTTGGGTTACAACATGGCCAATCAAATTGTTTCAAATGAACATTTGGGCATTCGTTTCTTAGGGTTGTTCGACGATAGAAGTGAAGACAGATTGCCTCATGAGTTTAGAAACCAAGTATTAGGCAATATTGAATCGGCCATTGAAATGGCTAAGCGTAATGAAGTGGACTACATATATATAGCACTGCCAATGAGTGCAGAAAGCCGTATTCGCCACATTCTTGAAAAATGTAGCGACACCACGGCTAACGTTTATATTATTCCTAACTTCTTTATGTATAACCTGCTAAATGCCCGCTGGCAGTCGATTGGCTCTGTCCAAGCGTTAAGCGTGTACGACACCCCATTCCAGGGTGCTAGCGACATTTTAAAACGCTTTGAAGACATTGTATTAAGTATTCTAATCTTAATCATGCTGGCTATCCCAATGTTGGGCATTGCTGCAGCGGTTAAGCTTACCTCTAAGGGCCCTGTCATTTTCAAACAGAAACGATATGGGTTAGATGGAAAGCAAATTACCGTTTATAAATTTCGCTCTATGACTACGCAAGATAACGGTGCTGTGGTTAAACAAGCCACTAAGAATGATGCTCGCTTAACTAAAATTGGTGGGTTTCTGCGCCGTTCTTCTATTGATGAACTTCCGCAGTTTATTAATGTGCTACAAGGCAGAATGTCGATTGTAGGCCCCCGCCCTCATGCCGTAGCGCATAATGAAGAATACCGTAAGCTTATAACGGGCTACATGCTACGCCATAAGGTTAAGCCTGGCATTACCGGTTGGGCGCAAGTTAACGGCTTACGCGGCGAAACAGAGACAGTGAATAAAATGGTACAGCGAGTAGAATATGATTTAGATTATATTCACCGCTGGTCTGTTTGGTTCGATATTAAAATAGTCTTTATGACCGTGTTTGGTGGATTAGCGAATAAGAACGCTTACTAACACTATCTGTTTAAATTTGGTTAGTGCCAATTTTATGAGTTTAAGATTGTAAAATTTTGATACACCTAATCTAAGCCTCAACACCACGTGTTGAGGCTTTTTTGTTTCTGTTAACGATATAATTAAATGCGTGAGGCGCTTGCCAGTTCATTCTTCAACGTACTATTGGAGGCCATTTTAATTGTAGTTTCCGGCTCCTTGAGTGTATAAATAAGTGACACCCATTACATTATAAGCCACGTTATGAAGTACCTATTACTGGCAAGTACGTCATTTTTACTCACTGCTTGTTACTTATTACCTACACAAACTCCCTCACCTTGGTTAGTAATTGATGCGTTCAATAACGAATCGCTAACTGGTTGGCAATTAGCCGACACGCAAAATGACACTGAATCTTATGCATCCCCCTTTAAAGCGAACGCCCAAGTGACTGAAATTCGATTTTACGATCCTCGGGCAGCTTCATGCGCAGCCTTAGGCAAAGGTAACCATACAAACATCTCCCCTACTCTGCCTAACGCTAGCAACGGCTATTTAATTAAAAAGCCTGCAGCTGACGGCGTTGTGGGGAATAGAAAAGCCCTAAGCTTCAAAGCACTGCCTGTACCTGTAAACGTGGGCGATACCTATACCTTTTATACCAAAATTTGCGTTGAGCGATTTCCTAACAACCATGCCTTTGGCATTAGTAACATGCAACCTGCCGACATAATTAAACATGGTTACAACGCGTTTGAACCTACCCTAAGAGTTACCGATAAGTACGAATCGAACGGGTATAAGAACGACGGTAGCTTAATGGTGAAAATAGACAGTACGGGTAAATACCGCCAATACGCCAGTGTAAAAAATGCTGACAACAAAATATCACAGCCTCTTACGGTGGGCGAATGGTACGAAATTTGGTACGTGGTTAATAACGCCACGGTTGAAAATGGTGGGCAAGTTTATAGTGTTTACGTGAAAGGCGGCGAGTTCAGCCAGCAAACCTTAGCGTATGAAAGCGCTAATTTTAGAATGAAACGAGAACTGCCACTTATTTACTTTTTGGCTAATAGCAATACAGGGCCAATTGATAAACCATACGGTAATGGCGGCTTGGCTTATGATGATATTTATATGAGTAAGGGTGTGAATTTGTCTACACCTTATTAAGTGCGTGTGAGAGCCGTGGGCTGATCGCTATTTAACACAGCCTGGCTCTTTTCAGTTTTGGTTTTCCGTTTTGTGGTTTTCCGTTTTTTGGTTTCCCGTTTTGGGGGCTGCGCTGTGTACGAATAGTGCTGTTAACAAAAAACTAAACGCCAGAAACGAAAAAAGGCGAGCATCCTGCTCGCCTTTTTCCGAAAGAACTTAAACTTAATTAGTTAATAATTAAGCTAATGCGCCTTTAGCCGCATCGACTAGTGCGCTGAAAGCCGCTTTGTCATGTACAGCAATGTCGGCAAGGATCTTACGATCGATTTCAACAGACGCTTTTTTCAAACCGTTAATGAAACGGCTGTATGACATACCATTTTGACGTGCAGCAGCATTAATACGTGCAATCCACAATTGACGGAATTGACGCTTGCGCTGACGACGGTCACGGTAAGCATATTGACCAGCTTTAGTTACGGCTTGTACCGCTACGCGATAAACACGTGAACGAGCACCGTAATAACCTTTTGCCTGCTTGAGGACTTTTTTGTGACGTGCACGTGCTACCGTGCCGCGTTTTACTCTAGCCATTAATCAGTCTCCTAAGTCTATACGTACGGCAACATGCGCTGAACCAATTTGGTATCAGAATCATGAACCAGTTTCTTGCCACGAAGGTGACGTTTACGCTTAGAGCTCTTCTTAGTCAGAATGTGACGTAAGTGAGACTGTTTGCTTTTAAAGCGGCCAGAACCCGTTTTCTTAAAACGTTTGGCGGCACCGCTTACAGTTTTCATTTTAGGCATTGCTAAAACTCCGCATTGTTAGTATCGACGCTGGGTATGCAGTTACCGGTTGTCGGTTAATGTTTAGCCGCAGGGTGTTTTGAGATTGCAGTACCTCAAAAACTTTTAGACCACTACGACTTCTTAGTTGGGGCTAGCACCATGATCATTTGGCGGCCTTCCACACGACGTGGGAAAGACTCGCACACAGCAATCTCTTCCAAATCCGCTTTAACACGGTTAAGAAGTTCAATACCGATCTCTTGGTGCGCCATTTCACGTCCGCGGAAACGGATCGTAACTTTGGCTTTATCACCACCTTCAAGAAAGCGACGCAGGTTGCGCAGTTTTACCTGGTAATCGCCTTCATCAGTGCCAGGGCGGAACTTAATCTCCTTGACCTGAATTTGCTTCTGTTTTTTCTTCTGCTCTTTTTGAGCTTTACTTTTTTCAAAGAGGAATTTGCCATAGTCCATAACTTTACAGACTGGCGGCTCAGCATTCGGACTGATTTCTACTAGATCAAGACTGGCTTCTTCAGCAAGTTTCGTCGCTTCTGCTAACGTCACAATGCCGGCTTGCTCACCGTCTTTGCCAATTAAGCGTACTTCTTTGGCTTTAATTTCATCGTTTATGCGGGCTTTGTCGCCCTGAGCCTTGTTATTAGCGCCTTTAATGTGCATTCCTCCAAACATTTAATTCTTCTGTTTGCTCATCATCTGTCTTTAATTCAGTACTGATAAGCAAACACCGTCGTGTAGTATACACGAAAACCCTCAAACTATTTAATGGTCTTTTCTGCCACTTCCTGATTTGCCATGGCAATAAAAGCTTCCAGGCTCATTTTGCCTAGGTCGTCGCCGCGTCGTGAGCGTACTGCTACTTCGCCAGCTTCCATTTCTTTATCGCCTACCACTAGCATATAAGGAACACGCTTGAGAGTGTGCTCGCGGATTTTAAAGCCAATCTTCTCATTTCTCAAGTCCGACTTTGCTCTAAATCCACTTTTTTGCAGTTTTTTTGCACATTCTTGTGCATATTCACCCTGACTATCGGTAATATTTAGAATTACCACCTGCTGAGGCGCTAACCAAAGCGGGAAAAGTCCGGCAAATTCTTCGGTAAGAATACCGATAAATCTTTCTAGTGAACCTAAAATAGCTCTGTGGATCATAACAGGCACTTTACGTTCGCCGTCTTCAGCTACGTAAGTAGACCCTAAACGACCCGGCATAGAGAAATCTAGCTGAACCGTTCCACACTGCCATGCTCTGTCTAAGCAATCATGAAGGGTAAATTCAATTTTAGGTCCGTAGAACGCACCTTCGCCTGGCAAATAACTAAACTCAATATTTTTCTTATTAAGTGCTTCTGCCAATGCAGCTTCAGATTTATCCCAAATCTCGTCACTGCCTACTCGGCTTTCTGGGCGAGTAGAAAGTTTTACCACGATTTTTTCAAAACCGAAGGTATTGTACGCATCGTAAACCATGTCAATACAGCTACCCACTTCATCGAGTATCTGTTCTTCGGTACAGAACACGTGTGCATCGTCTTGTGTAAACCCACGTACACGCATTAGACCATGTAAACCACCTGATGGTTCATTACGGTGACAACAACCAAACTCTGCCATACGCAACGGAAGGTCGCGGTAAGACTTTAAGCCTTGGTTAAATATTTGAACGTGACCTGGGCAGTTCATTGGTTTAATTGCGTATTCACGCTTTTCAGATTCAGTGGTAAACATGGCATCGCCAAATTTATCCCAGTGACCCGATTTTTCCCACAACGAACGGTCCATCATTAATGGGCCTTTTACTTCGCCGTAGTCGTACTCGCGCAATTTGCCACGAATAAACTTTTCTAATTCTGTGTAAATAGACCAGCCATCATTATGCCAAAACACCATACCCGGCGCTTCGTCTTGGAAGTGGAACAAGTCTAGGGTTTTACCAATTTTACGGTGATCACGCTTTTCAGCTTCTTCTAAGCGCTGCAAATAAGCTTTAAGTTGCTTTTTATCTGCCCATGCTGTGCCGTAAATACGTTGCAACATTTTATTGTCGCTGTCGCCACGCCAGTAAGCGCCGGCTACTTTCATAAGTTTAAAGTTTTGGCAGAATTTCATGTTAGGCACGTGAGGGCCTCGGCACATGTCTACGTATTCTTCATGGTGGTATAATCCTGGACGATCATCATGACTGATGTTCTCATCTAGAATTTCCATTTTATAGGTTTCACCGCGTGCTTCGAATGCATCACGGGCTTCTTGCCAGCTAACTTTGTTTTTAACAACGTTATAGTTAGTTTTAGCTAGTTGAAGCATACGCTTTTCAAGCTTTTGAATATCTTCCTGGGTTAGGCTTTCTTCCATATCAACATCGTAGTAAAACCCGTTGTCGATAGTAGGCCCAATTGCCATTTTGGTGTTTGGCCAAAGTTGCTTAATAGCATGGCCTAACAAATGCGCACAGCTGTGGCGAAGAATTTCTAAACCAGCTTCATCTTTTGCGGTAATGATTTGTAGTTGAGCATCTGACTCAATAAGATCTACGGCGTCTACCAATTCGCCATTTACTTTACCGGCAATGGTGGCTTTCGCTAAACCTGGGCCGATATCGTTGGCAACATCTAATACAGAAACTGATTGGTCGAAAGCGCGCTGGCTTCCATCAGGAAGGGTAATTACTGGCATGATATGTCCTTTACAGTGGTGACGCCTACTCTGCGCCACTTGCAATTTTAAATTTAAAAACACCTATTGGGTGTTAAAGCGATGTCGTTATGTTCATTGCTTGCGCGGTATTTGCGATACTAGCGCAATAAACAATATAACTTTGATTACCGTTTACTCTTTGCCGACTTCCATACTTGGGCCGGCCGTATAAACGATAATCGATGGGCGATTATAACGACTGAAAACGCACTTGCAATGGGTAAGGGTATTTTCAATGCCTTGCTAGCCACATTTCGTGCATTTGAGTAAAAACATTTTGTGAATTTCACCTGTTTTTACCTGAAACCTTACTTATTCTTATCTTTAAATTATTGGAAATGCTGTCAAACTTAAGCAAACATGCTTGTGCGAAAAGTAACACCGAATAAAAAAATCGAACAAAAGCCCCGAACAACGGAGTAGTGCCTGCCAATGCCTAACGAACAAAAACTTACCGACAACCACACTATGGAAGATGAAGCCGCTAATGCAGACATTGCTACTGAACAAGTGACACAAAAACATTCACCTGTAGCACTGATAACCGGCGCAGCGAAACGCATTGGTGCCACAATGGCGAAAACCCTTCACAGTGCTGGTTATCGCGTGATTGTGCATTACGGTCAATCGGCTGAAGACGCAACCGCTTTGGTAAGTTCGTTAAATGCAATAAGGTCCAATAGCGCAATTTGTTTGCAAGCTGACTTGTGCAAGTTAGAGGATATTACTCGCTTAGCTGAACAAGCCACTGCGCCAGACGCGTTTTCATCTAGCAGTATTGCCAATACACAAAGTCAACGCGGCATCGACGTACTCATTAATAACGCCTCTAGCTTTTACCCTACGCCCCTTGGCGATATTTCTGCGAGTGACTGGCAAGCATTAGTGGGCAGCAACGTACAAGGCCCCTTGTTCTTGTCGCAAGCTTTGTGGCCTGCATTAAAAGCAAGTAACGGCTGTATTATTAATATGGTCGATATGCACATAGACCGCCCACTGCCCCACCATACGGTATACGGCCTTGCTAAAACGGCATTGGCATCTATTACCCGTTCACTGGCAGTTGAAATGGCGCCGCACGTACGCGTGAATGGTATTGCGCCGGGCGCCATTTTGTGGCCTGAAAGAGAATTAGAGCACGATCAAAAACAGCGGTTATTAGACAGCATTCCACTAGGCGGGCTTGGCTCACCCGAGGATATTGCAAACACAGCAACATTTTTAATTTCAGCTCAATACATTACCGGGCAAATTATCTATGTAGATGGTGGCCGCAGCCTACACACTAATGCGTCGGCGTAATTGCCTGGTTTCACAGCGCATCATTCAAACTGAGCGCACACATATTGGAAAGCGTATGCGATTAGCAGGTGTTGTACTTATCTTAGGTTTATTACAAGGGTGCTTTGGTGCGCCCAGTATTGATGACACCATGGATGAATATACCACTCGCTTATCTAGAGTATTAGATAAACCACTGGTAGATGAACGTAGCCCTTCTACGCAGCCATTAAACCCTACTCTTAAACTACCCTCTCAAACTTACCCCTCGCTAACAGAACTTGGTAACAATGTTACCGCCTTAAATATTAATATAAGAGAGTTCTACGCCATACAAGATTGCGAGCTTGGCCGTATAGTGGCCGAAAGAAATACGGCATTGGGTAAAACGCAATTACCTTCACAGCGCTTAGGTTACGAACATCGCGTATTGAAGGCGCTGGCAAATTGCGAAACCACGTTGCAAGGTGCACAAGACCCTATTGCAGCTACGGTCGCGAGTTGGCGTAAACAAAAGCAGGCTCAGTATCAAAGCGTGTGGGCAAACGTAGTACAAACCAGTACCGAAATGCGACTGGGTTTAAGCATGGCTGCCTCGCCATTACAGGCAAGTGAAAATAAAGATGCTAATGCCTCGATTAATGCGCTTAACTTTATTAACGGTTTAGCTGGCACATCAATTGTTAAAGAGGTTGTTGAAGTACAGCCAGAAGCGAAACGTAAAGCTGATGGTAATAGTAGTGGCGATAGTGGAATTAACGGCGATAGCGGCAATAATGACGATAATAGCGTTGCTGGCGTACCCGAGTACGACAGCCGCGAACTTGAACAACAATTACAGATTATTGCGTCTTCAAGGCTTCCCGCCAAGCTATGGCAAACGCAAGCTATACTGCACAATCGTTTAGTGGAACTTAATCAAGCTTTAGCGCCTGCTCTGAACGATGTGCATTGCGAAAATGGAAAAACCAGCGACAAGGCGACTATTTTACGCAACGTATTTTACTTGTATTTTATAGAAGAAATTCAGCCCATTGCTAGCACCTTAAACAGCTACCATTATCAGCTACAACCTTTATGGGAACAATGGAGTAAAAACACCGCATTAAGCGCGCCGTTTAAAGCGCACATTCATACTCATGCTGTTGAAAACTTCACACTGTACAGTGATGCGATGAAAGCCCACGTGGTGTTATGGCAAGACTTTCTGGGTCGCTGTAACTTATCGCCCACCGCGCCATAGTTTACGGCATTCTACTTAGAACAATCTTTCGAGAGACTAATCTTTTAAGAGACTAATCTTTTAAGAGGCCACTCTTTTGAAGGGCCACTCCTTTGAAAAGCTATCTACAGAATATTTTCACCACTTTCTGGGTCGCGGGCTTTTTTAGCTTGCTCTCTTATATCTTCGGCTTCGCTGCTAACGTCATCGTTTTCATGCGCTAAATTGGCTTTGCTGTTAGATGCTGAAAGATAAGATGCCGGTGCTTTATTGTTGGCCGACGTACCTGCTATTTCTACCGCCGGTTTTTGGTTTTCCGCTAACTGAGTGTTGTTACCTTGTGAAAAGGGTTTATTAAGCGATGTGAACCCGCCGCTTTCATCTTCTGCGGCGTTGTTATTGGCGGTGTTGGTGCCGTTATTTTTGCCAGTATTATTGCCGGCATTATCGACGGTTTGATTAGACACTATGGCTAATCCGTTAGGGAAAACACGTTCTCGAGCATCGTCTGGCATACTTATATCTTCTTCTGTGAAGCGGCCCACAATTTGACGCATCAGTAATGACGACATTTTAAGCACACTGGTGTCTTCAACATTTACCCAAAAATACACTTTTAAATTGTAGGTCGATGCACCTAAGTTATCGATTAACACTTGAGGTTCGGGATCTTCAAGTACCTTTGCATGACTAGATATTATCTCAACGGCCAGATTTTGAGCATAACGAATGTCTGCATCGTACCCTACTCCTAACACAAAATGGCCGCGCATTAGTGGGTTGGCGGTTAGGTTTTTAATGACACCTTTATAAATGGTCGCATTGGGAATTTGAATATGGTTTCCGTCGAAATCTACCATGGTAGTTGCACGAGACGTGACCTTTTGAATGATGCCAGTGAACTCGTTCATTTCAACAATATCGCCAATTCGAAATGGCCTTTGAATAGTCAGCAATAAGCTTGAAATAAAGTTTTCGGCAATATCACGAAAGGCAAAGCCAAGAATTAACCCTACTACACCCGTACCGCTTATTACCGCCACCGCAAAGCCGGTTAACCCTGCCATAAACAGGAATAAATACACGCCAAGCAATATAATAATCAAACTAATAGAGCGTTGGGCTACCGACTTAATCAACGGCGTTAACGAGGAAAAAGAAAACGGCTTAAGTAGCAATCGAGATAACGGCCCTGCCGCGATAATAAACAGCGCCATTATTAGCAGGCCGACACCAAGCCCTGGTAGGCGATACAAAAAGCCATGCCATAAATCTAATAAGACCGACTGTGCTTCGGTGAAGTTTTCTACCCCAGATGTGGGCGCAACTGTATCTGCTGCTAATACACTAAGAGGTAACAGGTTTGCTACGTCGGAAAATACCGTGAAAAAGACCGTAGAAAATGCCGTAAATAAACTGATGATGCTCACTTTCGCTCCTTGAAATGAGATTAGCTACCACGAGGGAAGCCAAATAATTATACGCTCAACCCGCTAAGGTGCTTGTTAGTGCTGCTTACCACTATAAGTATATTAATACGCATATGTTAGTACGCACAGGCTCGCGAAGTGGTTTACGCTAAGGGCCAGCCACCACTAAATATGAGCCTAAACCAATGGTGAATAAAAAACTTCCCCAAATAGCATGCTCTATTACCACAATGGGTGTTGAATTTGTTTGCATGTAACGATAGCCAAATATAGCGCCACCGAACCACGATATAACAACCGCCACCCAATTCCCATAAATCAGATGCGCCAGGCCAAATACAAAAGTGCTTAACGCCCAGCGCGCATTTTGTGAAGGTAAAATACGTTTATAACGGTGGAAGAAAAAGGTTCTAAAAATGATTTCTTGAGGAATAACCGACACCACGGGATACACCAACAAGGTAACTACCCACATCCATGGCTCGTTAATTGGCCAATGCAAAAAAAGCTCAGGCTTAATGAGATAAACACACAGCGCAAGCAAACTTGCCCATGGTAGAAAAAGCTTTAGGGTACTTTTTAAATGACGGCCGTAATCTTCCCAATGCCATAAACGAATTCGTTGAAATTGTTTGTCGGCCAATAGCACGCTTAAACAAAACAAACACACTATGCCCAAAATAGGCATAAGCCAATTGGAGACGTGATTAATCCAGTAAAGCACGGCAAGGGGCAATGCTACGAACAAGATGATCAATTCAGACCATAGCTTTACCACGAAGAACACCTACTTAATTGCAAAATGATGACAGAAATATGAACTTAAAAAGATAATGAAATTATAGTGCCAATTCGCGTAGAAGTCTTACGACAGAGCTTATACATTAGGCTTATACGTCAGGCGTAAATAAGTAAGTCACGATAAATTAGCGTTTTTTTGAATTTCTGGCAGTGGAATAAAGTGTGAGAATAGAACATGATGGCACGTGACATGGTATGTAACGAAGGTACGGCGGTTACGGTTTGCTTGTTAACAGGCAATAAACGCTCACTTCGTGTGTATAAATAACACGCAGATGGGCACTGTTGCTGAAATATATTCCTTCACGATATTGTTGTTATTTGCTAAAAAGCATCAATATAGTGCAAAACTACAAGAACGCGACACCCACCACTGAGCAGTTGAAGATTATTCCCTATGGCCAAAAATTCAAACGATGTTATTAAGCAAATAGAGAAGCACTACGCGTCTTTATCGCCATCAGGCCAAACTATTGCTCAGTATTTACAGCGTAATCCTATTGCGGTTGTTACTCAATCAACCTCTCATATTGCTGAACAAACCAACACTTCAAAAGCTACGGTAAGTCGCTTTTTTCGTCAGCTTGGTTTTGAGTCGCATCAAGAAGCAAAAAATACGTTGCTTACCCTACGCGAACAGGGCGTGCCTGTTAGCCCTAGCACCACAGCGGTTTTACAGCACGAGCAAGAATTAAATAATATTTCGCAAACCTTCGACAATATTGATATTGCTACCCTTACTGCCATTGCTGAAAAGCTGGCAAACGCGCAACAAATTACCCTTATCGGGTTTAGAAACGCTTACCCATTGGCCCTGCATTTTCGCCAGCAACTTAAGCAGATTCGCACCTCGGTAAGGCTTTTGCCTCAACCTGGGCAAACCTTAGGGGAAGATTTAGTCGATTTGGGTAAAGACGATGTTGTGGTGTTGTTTGGGTTTCGTAGACGCACCCGCCAATTTAAACACGTGTTGCATACCCTTTCTCACTGCCAAACCATTCTTATCACCGATCCTACCGGGCAAGTATACCGAGATAACGTAAAGCATTTATTGGTGTGTCATTTAGGCAATCATTTAAGTTCACAGGTAGATAACTACGCCCCATTCGACAGTTATGCTGCCCCAATGAGCTTGGTTTCTACTCTATGTAACTTTACGTATTCTGCCTTGGGCGACAGCGCATCAAAGCGTGTTAAAGCCATTACTAGCCTGTATGGCGACCTTGATGAATTAGAGCCTTCCGAGCGAAAGTAATAGGTAAAGTACGATTTAAATAACATGTAAAGTAATATTAACTACTTTTATTTGGTTGCTTTTTAAGCAAGAATGGAAGATCGAATTATTAAATAAGTACGTATAACAATTCGTGTTGCCACACGAGATACAAAGAGACAACTGCGCTGTTCTCCCTTAAAAAGGCAACCAAGCATTTGATGTTGGAGTTGAAATGGATAAATCCCACCTTGTTATAGAAGAGTCTAGCAGAGTTTTAGCGTTTTGGTTTAATGAACTAACCCCTTCCCAGTGGTTTACTCAAGATTCTGCCCTTGATCGCACTATTGCATCGCAATTTTTAACCTTACACCGCGCTGCATCACAAGGTGAACTATGGCCTTGGCGCGCTACGCCTACAGGCCGATTAGCTGAAATTATTTTGCTTGATCAGTTTTCACGAAATATATACCGAGACACTCCCCACGCTTTCTCGCAAGATCCTATGGCGTTAGTATTAGCCCAAGAGGCGGTGAGTGTGGAGGCCGACAAAGCCCTTACGCCTCAGCAATGCATATTTTTATACATGCCATTTATGCATAGCGAATCTTTAGCTATACACGATATTGCGCTTCAACTTTTTGCGGTTCCTGGTTTAGAGCAGCAATACGATTACGAGTTGAAACACCTGCGTATTATTGAGCAATTTGGCCGTTACCCTCACCGAAACTTGGTGCTAGGCAGGACCAGTACCAAAGAAGAGGAACGATTCCTCAGTCAGGCTGGTAGCCGGTTTTAGTGCATATATGTCATTGCATATAACTCATCGCACATATTGCATATAACATTGCATATAACACGCCAGTAACAAACGTTTCACTTGACAACAAAGAGAAACGATTGTTTCATGGAGGTATATTTTTCACTATTGCGAATGTGCCGTGTCTTCTCCTTTTGTTTCGATCCCTGCTGACTATAAAGTAAACGCTAAAAGTGCTTCAGATTCTGCGGCAGCCAATGCTTCACCAACAGCTGGCGAACTAACTGGTATTAGCTTGGAGGGCTACACTTTAGCGGTAAAAGACTTATTTCATATTAAAGGGCTACCAACCGCAGCCGGGAATCCCGATTGGTTGGCAACGCACCCTGTGCCAACGGCCACCAATAGCACAGTTGAAAAATTAATTGATGCAGGCGCTACCTTCAAAGGTAAAACAATTACCGATGAACTAGCCTATAGCCTTCACGGTCAAAATAAACATTATCCGCAGCTGGTGAACCCTATTGCACCTGCTCACATTCCTGGGGGGTCGTCTTCAGGTTCGGCTGTTGCTGTGTCGGCACATTTAGCTGATATTGGTTTGGGTACAGACACAGGTGGTTCTATTCGTGTTCCTGCGAGCTATCAAGGATTATGGGGGCTGCGCACTACCCATAATGCTATACCGTGTGACAATATGGTGGCATTGGCACCGTCTTTCGACACAGTAGGTTGGATGAGCCGCGATCTCGACACCCTAGAAAAAGTCAGCCAAGTTTGTTTAGCTGATGGTTCGCAAGAAGAATTGGTTACACCACAAAACGTAAACGGTGCAGATAAAACCGACGTAGCCAACAGTGATTCAAATACAAGCTTAGTACGAATTGGTGCCGTTCAACACTTGCTGCAAAGTGCTAAACACGGTGTTTTGGCCACAAAATGGGTAGAAACACTTAATAAAAAAGCAGATAACGCCAATGCGGGTTTTACTATTACCCCGATTACCGAACACGAATTAGATTTATCGGCACTGAATACTGCCGCGACTTTTCGCGTATTACAAGGCGCTGAAATTTGGCGACAACATGGCCAGTGGATAACAGATACATCCCCTGACATTGCCCACGATATAATGCTTCGACTAAATTGGTGCGAAACGATTTCTGAACAAGAAGTTGAAGAAGCCAAGAAGCAGCAAGTGGCGTTTCAAGAATACATCAACAGCTTATTTGAAACTGTAGACGTATTGTTGATACCCACTACTCCCGGCATTGCACCACGGTGCGATGCCGACGAAGAAACACTAGCGAACGATAGGAACGCCCTGCTTGCGCTTACCTCAATTGCAGGTTTAGCAGAGCTTCCACAAATTCATATGCCGCTATTTACCCTACAAAATGCCCCATGTGGTTTATCACTGGTAGGCAAAAAAGGCAGCGATCTTGCACTTATTAAGTTAGCAAAAATACTGACAGCCTAATGCGCTAGTCATCAAAGGCCCGCACTGATGTAGTCGTTACTGATTTAAAATGACGCAGTCGCTACTGATTTGAAATGACTTCGTCATTAGGGGCTTAGCGGGCTTAGCAGGCTTAACATGAAAACAAGATCGCATTTGCCAAATAACAAATGGATAAAAAAAGACAATGAGTGAAAAACATAACATAGGCTTCACAGCCCCTCACTTTGCGGCATCGCAAGTGGGTTTACATATTTTAGAAAAAGGCGGCACCGCGATTGAAGCAATGGTTGCCGCAGCGGCCTCTATTGCTGTTGAATACCCTCACATGAATGGTATGGGTGGCGACGGATTTTGGCTAATTAGTGAGCCTGGCAAAGCCCCTATTGGTATTGATGCTTCAGGCGTTGCAGCATTGGGTGCTACCCCTGAATTTTATAAAGACGAAAGCGCTATTCCTAGCCGAGGCGGAAAATCAGCCCTTACTATGGCCGGTGCTGTTGCAGGTTGGAATGAAGCATTAAAAATAAGCCACCAGTGGCAAGACGGCCTATCGCTTAATACGTTGTTTGATACCGCCATTAGCCAGGCTAATTGGGGTATAGAAGTTACGCAAAGCTTAGTAGACGCCAGTAATAAAACCTTTGACGATTTAGCCGGCGACCCAAATTTTGATCAGTTCTTAATTAAGGGCAAAGCCCTTAAAAAAGGTAAAATACTTAAACTGACGGCGCTGTCTAAAACACTTAGCCACTTAGCGAAAGCAGGGCTTGATGACTTTTATCAGGGCGAGCTTGCTAGCAAACTGGCTACCGACTTAGAAGCCGCTGGTTCACCTATTCGTATTGAAGACTTTAACCAATACAAAGCACAAATTGTAGAGCCGCTTTCGGTTACCACCAGCAAAGGTACTTTGTATAACTTACCTGCACCTACCCAGGGTGTGGCGTCGTTAATTATTTTAGCGCTGTACGACAAGGTGCAGCATTTAGGCTCTTCCGATGCCGACATGGTGCACTTATTAATTGAATGCACCAAACAGGCGTTTATTGCACGAAATGCGAACGTTACCGACCCTTCACGTACGCCGGTTGATTTAGCGAGCTTGCTCACCGATGCGTCACTTGATGAAATGGTTAAACACATTTCGATAGAAAAGGCACAGCCGTGGCCGCATGTCGCGAAACCAGGCGATACCATTTGGATGGGTGCCTGCGATAGCGAAGGTCGAATGGTAAGTTACATTCAATCGCTTTACTGGGAGTTTGGTTCAGGCATTGTTAGCCCACAAACAGGCATTGTATGGAATAACCGAGGTACTTCGTTCTCGTTAGACCCAGCTAGCAACCAATATTTAAAGCCTGGATTAAAGCCGTTCCATACGCTAAACCCTGCGTTTGCCGATTTAGCTGATGGGCGCAGAATGAGTTACGGCACCATGGGCGGTGAAGGTCAGCCACAAACACAAGCCGCCCTTTTTGCTCGACATGTTTATCACAACCAGCCAATTGATAAAGCGATTGCCCTAGGCCGATGGTTATTAGGCCGTACTTGGGGCGATGAAAGTAACAACTTAAAAGCCGAGCGTGACTTAGCTGAGTATGTAGGCGAAAGCCTTATTGCCCGCGGCCACGATATGGTGACTGTCGACCCTTGTAACGAACTGATGGGCCATGCGGGCGCGGTTATTCGCACGTCTACTGGTGCAGTCAGCGCAGCAAGCGATCCACGAAGCGACGGTAAAGCTTTTACCGATAAGGTCTAACAACAAAAATTACCCCAAGCCGTTTTATCGGTGTGTTGCTTTTGGCTTATTTTTAAAGGACGTCCACCCCTTTTTAAGTAAGTCAGAGCAACCCACCATAATTTACGTTGGGCGTAAATTTATTAGTAAGCACACTTTCACAACGAGACTCTTAATTTATGCAGTTTTTACTCGATAACATGACGGTAATATTATCGTTAATTGGTACAGGCGTGTTCGCCGGATTACTGGCTGGCCTGTTAGGTGTAGGCGGCGGTATTGTTATAGTGCCTGTTCTGTTTTTCTTATTTCAAGCGCTAGGGGTATCGGCTGAAAGTGCCATGGTGATTGCAACTGCAACATCACTTGCCACTATTGTGCCTACGTCTATTAGCTCTATTCGCGCTCACCACAGTAAAGGCAATGTAGATTTTGCCCTACTAAAAGCATGGGCTGTGTTTATCCTAATAGGTGTATTAGCCGGAAGTTACTTAGTAACGGTACTAGACGCTAACTTCCTAACCTTGATGTTCGGTGTTATTGCCACTTTGTCTGCTATCAACATGTTAGTTGGCAAAAAAGATGCATTGTTTAACGGCCTACCTGGCCGTGTTGGACAGTCAATTATGGCGGCGTGTATTGGCTTTTTCAGTTCAATGGTTGGCATTGGTGGCGGCACGCTTACCGTCCCTACCCTTACGTTTTGTAATTACCCCGCGCACAGAGCCGTAGGTACAGCAGCCGCTGTTGGCCTAATTATATCGCTGCCTGCTGCCATTACACTTTTATTTGTGGGCACTACCCCTGTTGACGCGCCGTTCGCTACCTACGGTTACGTTAACCTACTTGGTTTCGCGTGTATTGTCCCGTTAACGGTTATTTTTGCGCCCATTGGTGCAGGCATTGCCAATAAGTTAGACGCGGGTCTACTTAAGAAGATTTTTGCTGTTGTTCTCATCATTACTGGCCTGCGCATGCTTGCGCAGGTGTTTATCTAGGAGCCTATTATGACTGGTTTTACTCCATTAACACCTCCACCGCGCCTTTTAATGGGCCCAGGCCCTATTAATTGCTATCCGCGTGTATTGTCTGCCATGTCTACACAACTGGTTGGCCAATACGACCCAGTAATGACAGGCTACATGAACGAAACCATGGCGCTGTACCGCACGTTATTTAATACCGAAAACCAGCAAACCATGCTGATTGACGGTACTTCTCGTGCAGGTATTGAAGCGGTTTTAGTGTCGGCTATCGAACCAGGTGATAAGGTACTTGTGCCTATCTTCGGGCGTTTTGGTCATCTATTGGCTGAAATTGCCGAGCGCGCCGATGCAGAAGTTCACACTATTGAAGTGCCGTGGGGTGAAGTATTTACACCTGAGCAAATTGAAGCAGCTATTAAGAAAGTTCAACCTAAGCTGTTAGCCATAGTACAAGGCGACACCTCAACCACTATGTTTCAACCGCTTGAAGACATTGGTGCGATTTGTGAAGCTAACGACGTATTGTTCTATTGTGATGCTACGGCATCGGTTGGTGGCAACCCGCTGGAAGTAGACAAATGGAAACTAGATGCTGTTTCAGTAGGCTTGCAGAAATGTTTAGGCGGCCCGTCAGGTAGTGCGCCCATTACCATGAGCCAAAAATTCGTTGATGTAGTGCGCACTCGCCACCACGTAGAAGCGGGTATTCGCGATGCGCACCATGAAAGTGCACGTGGCCCGAAAATTCGCTCTAACTATTTCGACCTTGGCATGATCATGGATTACTGGGGTGATGAACGCTTAAACCATCATACCGAAGCAGCGACCATGCTTTATTGCGCACGAGAATGCGCTATTTTGCATCTTGAAGAAGGCCAGCAAAATGTTATTGCACGCCATAAAGTGGCAGGTGATGCCATGTTAGCTGGTGTGCAAGCGCTAGGCCTTACGCCTTTTGGCGACCTTGCCAATAAAATGAGTAACGTAGTGGGCGTGGTTATACCTGATGGCGTGCACGGCGAACAAGTTCGCGAAGACTTATTACTGCGTTTCAACATTGAAATTGGTACTAGCTTTGGCCCCCTTAAAGGTAAAATTTGGCGTATAGGCACTATGGGGTATAACGCTCGCCAAGATGCCGTGTTGCACACCCTACAGTCGCTTGAAACCGTATTGCGTAAACAAGGTATGTCGTTACCGGCCGGTGCTGGCGTAGATGCCGCGCTTGCTGTGTACTCGGGAGCCATGAATGTCTGAGTTTTCTGATGCAGCCGCGCTAGTGATGGCGCGCTGCGAAGCGCTAGGTTCATTAAGCCAAAATCCCACCTGTTTAGACAGGCGCTATTTAACCGAACAACATAAGTTGGCGAATCAACTTACCTCTGGTTGGATGATAGAAGCTGGCATGACCACGTGGCAAGACAGCGTGGGTAACATTTGGGGTCGTTACACATCAGCTGTACCTAACGCCCCTCGTTTAATTATTGGTAGCCATCTAGACACCGTGCCCAACGGCGGAAAATACGATGGCATGCTAGGTGTGGTTGCACCTGTTACGCTAATGGCTATGTTCAGCGGCGAAAGACACCAATTCCCTTTCCATATCGATATTGTTGGGTTTTGTGACGAAGAAGGCACACGTTTTGGCACCACGTTATTAGGAAGCCGCGCGTTAACCGGAAAATGGCAAGACGAATGGCGTAGGCTAAAAGACGAAGATGGCATTTCTCTAGAAGATGCGATGAAAAACTTTGGGCTAGATTTTGATGCCATTAACAGTGCCGCAATTGCACAGACTGACTTGCTTGGCTATTTAGAATTGCATATCGAGCAAGGCCCAGTGTTAGAACAAGAAAACTTACCGGTAGGTGTGGTGAATGCTATTGCTGGTGCGAAACGCTTTTCGTTAACCGTAACCGGTATGGCAGGACATGCGGGTACTGTGCCCATGTCGATGCGCCACGACGCATTATGTGCCAGCGCCGAAATGATTTTGGCGGTAGAGTCTATTAGTCAGCAGCGCCCTGGTGTTGTGGCTACCGTAGGTAAAATTGAGAACGCCCCTAATGGTGTTAATGTGATTTCAGGTAGATGCCAGTTCTCTTTAGATATTCGAAGTGAAGAAGACCCGCTCAGAGAAGCCGCATTGGCAGAGATTTTGCAGAAAATCAACGACATTGCTGTACTACGCAATGTGGAATTAAAGATAGAGCAAACGCACAGTGCGCCAGCGGTACATTGTGATAGTGCGCTACAAAATACATTGCTTAAAGGTGTAACTGAAGCTGGGATCGTACCCAAAGTACTGGCCTCGGGTGCAGGGCATGATGCAATGGCAATGGCTGAAATATGCCCTGTTGCTATGCTATTCACACGCTGTAAAGGTGGTATTAGTCATCATCCGGCTGAGTCAATCACTACAGGCGATGTTGCCGCGAGCTTAGCGGTAATGCACCACAGTCTTCGCAAGTTAAAGTACTAAGACTCGCTTTAGTGCTTTGTTATGGGGCTTACGCTAACCCCCACCTTTAAGTGCAATTCGTTGAATGATAAGAAACAGGTGTAAGTAAGATGAAGATAGCAAGGATTTATAATGACGATGAAGGTAAGAGCCACTTTGGTGAAATCGATATTCCGCTAAAAGATGGCGGGCCTATTGGTCTATTGTCAGAAAAGTTTGGCGCCGATAAAATTATCTTTAGAGAAACTCCCGCAGACTATGACTTTAAATGGCATCCTGCGCCAGCACGCCAGCTTCTTTTTATCTTAAAAGGTCGTGCAGAATTTACGGTTTCTAACGGTGAGCGCCACGTATTTGGGTCTGGTGATGTTATTTTACTGGAAGACACTGAAGGTGAAGGGCACTGCTCAAAAGCCATGTATAACGAAGTGCGTCATTCTATCTTTGTTACGCTAGACGAAGGTGTTGAATTCTAATAGCTTTCATCGCCTTGCTGTTAATTTGAGCGCGTCATATTGGCGCGCTTTTCGTTTTAAGGCACCAACTTGGTGCGCGCCACATTTTAACCTTTATTCTTCCCGCATCTATTTTAACTAAAAATATCTGTTTATCATTGAGTTAACCTTCTTATTGAGCATGGACTAACTGGTCAGCTTCTTGCAAACCACCCGCATTATAATTTCAATACTGCTGTAGTACTCATGCGTTTGCGACTTACCTTTTTACCTTTCTATTTTGTTGTATTTATCTCTCTTTCCAGTTTTGCCTATAAAAGCGTTGCTGCATCAAGTGCGGTTGCCGATTCTTCCCCTTCTAATTCTAATTCTTCATTTTCTATGCCGTTGTGGTTTGAAGATTTCAAAAAAACCGCCTCGCCACGCCAGATGTATCAATTTTTACACGCCATGCCAAAAGGAGGTGATTTACATCACCACTTGTCGGGTTCAGGGTTTAGCGAATGGTGGTATGAACTCGGTTCAGATCCTACAAAAAATGGCGGTTATACCTATTACACCCAAGTGAACAATAGAAAGTGCAAGTCAGACAAACCCCAGTCAGATAATCAAAGTCCACTACGCTTTCACACCATCAGTGAAACCACATGGGTGACGCTTCCTGATTGTCTGCAACAAAACTATACCGAATTAGCGTTGCTTAACGAAGATCAGAAGCAAGATTTTATGGATAGTATTCGGCTGCATACGCCCTCAGAAGGGCGAGACGAATTTTTCTCTACACATTGGCAACGGCTAAATGAATTAACCGCCAACCCCATACTGGTTTCAAAAATATTGCTTCGCAATATGCAGGAATATCAAAAAGAAAACCTACAATATTTAGAGACGCAAGTGAATGTACGCTATGCGAAAAAACCCGACGGAAGCCCCTACTCTCCAGATGAAGCATTAGCAGTTTATACCGACATGCTTGCCAGCGAAGAAGCCCAAGCCACACAGGTTACGGTTCGCTTGCAGTATGCATTAGTGCGCTTTTTGCCCGACGCGGAAGCACAGCTGGAATGGATTTATGACTTTGTAGATAAGCATAGAGATATTTATGTCGGCATAAACTTGGTGGGAAGAGAAGATGATAAAAACGGGCAGCCCACGCGTTTTGCATCAACGCTGCGAAAGCTTCGTGCAAAGTACCCCAAAATTTTGTTGGCCTTTCATGCAGGCGAATCAGAAACCGCCGACTCGAACGTGCGCGACACCTTATTACTTGGTGCAGAGCGTATTGGGCACGGGTTAAATACCATTTTTGATCCAGATACTTTATTGCTAATGAGAAACAGCCATTACCTTATAGAAATTAATCTTATTTCAAATTTACTGTTAGATTATGTACCTAATTACGACAGCCACCCGTTTCCAGAATATCTACGTACCGGTATTCCTACCGCGTTATCTACTGATGATCGCGGAATGTTCGATTCCACTTTAACCGACGAATTTTATATCGCGGTAACCCAATTTAACTTGAGCTGGGAAGAACTGCTCAACCTCGGTATTAACAGCTTGCAGTACAGCTTTTTACAACCGGATGTTAAAGCACAGCAACTCGCTTTATATCATCAACGGGTGGCTGAATTTGAAAACCAAGTTGCGTCAGATACCGTGCCTACCCAAACCCCAACGTTTCGCGCATTCATCTGTACATTTGAAAGCCAACTGTGCAGCGGCGATAAGGACTGATCATGCAAGAACAACATCAAGATTTACTTTATGGTTTGCACGATAAACCCAATGCAGTGGCGTGCTTAACCGCCGCGTTTCAGCACATGCTAGCGAGTTTTATAGGGGTGATAACCCCAACGTTAATTATCTCTGCCACTTTAGGGCTTACAGAGCATACTGCTTACCTTATTTGTATGGCGCTTTTTGTCAGTGGCGTGGGTACCTTTATCCAGACTAAAAAATTCGGCCCTGTAGGCAGTGGCTTAGTGGCTATACAAGGGACCAGCTTTGCGTTTATTAGTGCGTTACTTTTAGCGGGTATGAAAGTAAAAAATGAGGGTGGAAGTAGCGAAGAAATATTGTCACTTCTATTTGGTCTTACGTTAGCGGGCGCGGTAGTTGAGGTGGTGTTTAGTTTATTCGTTACCCAGCTAAAGCGCATTATTACACCGCTGACTACCGGTATTGTGATTACCGCCATTGGCTTATCTCTGATTAACGTAGGAATGACGGATTTAGCCGGTGGATTTAACGCTGAATCTTTTGCAAGTTTAGACAATTTAGGTTTAGGGGTAAGCGTTTTACTCATTATTGTATTTTTAAATGCGTCGAATAATCATTGGGTACGGCTGTCGGCCATTTTTGTAGGAATGACGTTGGGCACTGCCTATGTGTGGATCACTAAAGGTTTAGACTTTTCTCACCTACATAACTTGCCTGCCATTGCCGTTCCACAGCCCTTTGCCTTTGGCATTAGCTTCGACATTACCTTGTTTTTACCCATTGCACTTATCTACTTATTTACCGCAATTGAAACCGCGGGCGATTTAACCGCGAATAGCCTGTTTTGCAAAGAGCCTGTGTCTGGCCCGCTTTACTTATCTCGTATTAAAGGCGGTATTTTGGGCGACGGACTTAATTCTATGATTGCTGGCGCCTTTAATACCTTTCCCAACACTACCTTTGGCCAAAACAACGGGGTTATTCAGCTTACCGGTATTGCGAGTAGAAAAGTGGGTTTCTTTGTGGCGGGCATGTTTGTTTTTGTTGGCCTATTCCCTGTGGTAGGCGGTGTGCTACAAGCTATCCCTAAGCCGGTGTTAGGAGGGGCAACCTTAGTGATGTTTGCCATGGTGGCTGTGGGTGGTTTAAAGCTACTTGCTAGCTACGCGTTAGATAGAAGAAGTAGCTTAATTACCGCCTGCGCATTAGGTATGAGTATTGGTGTAATGATGGTACCCAGTGCGCTATCTCAGCTTCCTACTTGGTTGGAAAACGTTTTACTCTCTCCTGTCACGTCTGCGGGGCTAACCGCTATTATTTTAGATCTTACTTTGCCCAGTGCACCGCAAAAAGCAACACAGAATATACCGAAAGCAGCAACAAATACGCACGGCTAAGTGTAAAGGGCAAATTTGGTGCAACATTCACGTTAACCATCACAATGCTGGTGCAGAGATCCACCAGCATTGTTTCATTTCACATTTTAATAACATTGACGCGTTTCCCTCTTTTGAAAAAGTTCAATTAAATCATAAATTTAAATTTATTTAATTTCCTGACCAACTGGACAAGAAGATGGCACTCATTGTGCTATTACCCAGACAGAAAAATAAAAAAGTATAAAAGGCCTTTTTAAAGGCTATTAAAAATAGAGGAAACCATGATTAACACTACATTCAAACTAAACCCATTCGCCCGTGCGCTGGCATTCGGTCTGACGTTGTCAGTGCCTTCAATTGCACTTGCACAAGACGCTGAATCTGCGCCGAAAGACGCTGACGTTGAAAAAATTGAAGTAACAGGGTCGCTGGGCAGTTTGCCTGGTCAAGATGTTGAATCAGTTTTTGGTTTTGGAAAATCAATTCTTGAAACGCCACGTTCTGCATCAACGATTTCTCAAGAACAAATGGAGCGTTTCAACGTTTCAGATATTGATGAACTAGTGGCATTTGCACCTGGTACATTTACCCAATCATTCTTTGGTGTTGCAGGTTCACTTGATGTACGTGGTACACCTGGTGAAACCTATTTTCGTGGCGTTAAACGCCTAGATAACCCAGGTAACTACCCAACGCCAATTGGTGCTTCAAGCCGAATTGATATTGTTCGTGGCCCAGCGTCTCCTATTTATGGCCCGTCTAAGATTGGTGGTTACTTAAACTTTAACCCTAAATCTGCTCGTGCTTCTTCTGGTCAGTATTTAGAGAAGCCTGAAGGTGCAATCTCTTATACTACGGGTTCGTGGGATAAGAGCGTGTTAACTGCAGAGGTTGGTGGTCCAGCACAGGTTGGCGACAAAACAGTAGGATATTACCTGTACGGTGAAGTAGAAAATTCAGATAGCTATTATGAAAATACGCAAACTGATCAAACCATTCTACAAGCCGCGTTCAACATCGATATTACTGATAACCTTCGTGTTGAATTTGGTGGTATGTACCACGATTACGACGGCAACCAAGTTGCTGGTTGGAACCGTTTAACACAAGACCTAATTGACGACGGCACTTATATTACCGGTACTGCTCAATCGCTTGATACTGACGGCGACGGTTCAATTAGTCATGAAGAGTATGGTGCAGTAAACATTGCGGGTAACAGCTTCTTCTACGTTCCTGGCGCTGCATTTACCGATGATGAAGCAACTGCCCTAATGGCACTTGAAAACGTTGGTACGACTACCCTAAACGGTAGCCAAGTATTGGTTGCACCAGACGACCAACTGGGCAACGAAGCGATTACCTTTTACTTCGACACTATTTACTACGCGGACAACTGGGAAGTTCGTAACCAGTTCTTCTACGATTCATACGATAATATCAACGAAAATGCGTATGGTTTCTCGCAGTTCCACGATAGCTGGGTAATTGAAGATAAAATTGTTTTCGCCACTGAATATGAAAACGATAGCTTGTTAGCGCAATTCCAGATTTCACCGTCAATTCGTTATACCGACTTTTTACACGGTGATGATTTTACCTACGAATACTTTAACCGTCGTGATTTGACCATGGCTTCTTCAGCATTAGACAGACGTTTACTGTCCACTCGCTCAGGCATGAACTACGACAACTACGATGAAGGTAACTACCTTGATTTAGGTATTGGTGCCATGACCGACCTTACCTGGGATTGGGGCTTGAACCTTGTTCTTGGTGTGCGTTATGACACTATTGATATCGAAACCACATCACGTCAGGACTTATTATTACCTGGTGCTCGCATTGAAGGCAATGAAGGTACGCCAGTTTCTGCTGAAGACACAGTAGGCGGTTGGTCGTGGAATACCAGTATTTCATATGAACTTCCGTTTGGTTTAATTCCTTACATCACAGCGGCTGAGCAAGCGACTATTGTTGCCGGTCAAGGTGCTGAAATTGGTGTTGGGCAATTAGAAGATGGTGCATTTGATACATCTGAATTGTTTGAATTTGGTATTAAAGGTTCATTACTAGACGACACCCTATACTTTGCACTTTCATCATTCGAGATGGAAAGAACTGACTTTAGCAGCCAAAACACCGTAACGAACAACACGACCAACAACAAAGGTACTGAGTTCGAGTTACGTTGGGTAGTGAACGAAAATCTTGTAATGTCTGCTGGCTACACCAACATCAAGGTTATTAACCTTACTGCACTTGAAAATGGTAACCAGTTTGGTTTCCTAGGCGCTGAAGACCTAACAAGCCTTACCGATCCATCGCTTGTATTTGGTGGTAACGTCATTGGTTTGAACTTAATTGGTGAAGGCTTTGCTAACACTGATGCACGTAAAGCGGGTATTCCTGAAAACGTGTACACAGTAACTGCAACTTACGACTTCCAAAACGGTTATGCGGCTAACGTGAGTGTAGTTGACGTTGAAGAAGTGGCATCAGGTTTCTCTGCATCGGTAATGCTTCCAGCATACACGCTAGTGAATGCTGGTGTGTCTTACCAAGCAGATGACTGGTCTGTTAACTTCACCGTTAAGAACTTAACGGATGAGCGTTATTTCCGTGCTAACTTCCCTGACTTATTCGGTAGCCAGGTTGTATTGCCTGAATTACCACGTCATTGGAGCGCGAAGTTCGCTTATAAGTTCTAAGCCACTGTAATATATGTGTTTGTAATACGTAAAGTTGTAAAGGTAAATCTACCCTCGTAGATTTACCTTTTTTTATACCTAAGAGGACAATTATTAATGCGCTATTTTGCTAATGCTATTCTCGCCCTTTCTTTTTTCGCTTCCGCTGGGCACTGCGCTGAAACCACTCCCCCTATCGAAATCAAAGCCGTTGTGGTTGCCATGTTTGAAATTGGTGAAGACGAAGGTGACAAACCCGGTGAATTCCAACTGTGGAAAAAAGGCCAAAATCTTTCAACCCGCTATGCCCTTCCCCATGCTCACCATGATATTTTTGTTAACGAAGAAACCGGTGTACTAGGTATTGTAACGGGCATGGGTATCGCTCGTGCCTCTGCCGCTATAATGGCGCTTGGGTTAGACCCAAGATTCGACTTAACGCATGCTTACTGGCTTGTAGCAGGTATTGCAGGCATGGATCCTGCCGATGGCACTATTGGCTCTGCTGTATGGACAGACTATGTGGTTGATGGCGACCTAGCCCATCAAATTGACGCACGTGAAATTCCAAGCGATTGGAAAACCGGCTATTTCCCGCTTTTCACTCATTCACCTTACGCTAATGCTGCGTCGGTAAACCCGGAACAAGCCCCTAACGGCGAAGTTTATATTTTAAATGCGAATTTAAGGGATTGGGCGTTTAATCTTACTAAAGATACGGCGTTACCTAATACTCCCGCTATGGATAAGTTACGTGCTACCTATACGGGGTATCCTAAAGCGCTTTCGGCACCCACAATTATGACTGGCTCTCATTTATCTGCTTCTACATTTTGGCATGGTGCTTTGCTAAATGATTGGGCGAACGACTGGGTGGGCTACTGGACACAAAGTAAAGGTAACTTTGTCACTTCAGGTATGGAAGATTCAGCAACCCTTCAAGCTCTCACCTATTTAGATAACGCTGAATTGGTTGATAAAGACCGCGTACTTATTCTACGTACTGCCAGTAACTTTACTATGCAGCCCAAAGGACTGACTGCTGCTAAAAACCTTGAATTAGAAAGTTCTGGGGAAGGCTACGCAGCGCTACAATCTGCCGTAGAAGCAGCTTACGCTGTAGGTTCGGTGGTTATTGAGGAAATTACGACAAATTGGGATACAGTGAAAACTGACATACCGGTTAAGTAATAGTAAGACAGTAGCGTTTAAACATCAGTGGCAGCGGTCTTTTGCTGTCACTGGTGCATTTCAAAAGACTTACTGAGCAACACTTTCTTAAGTTCTAGCGAGACATTACGTTGATCGACAGGTTTACACAAAAACGCTGACATGCCTGCTTCTCTACACGCTTTTCTGTCTTCTTCTGACGTATTGGCCGTAACTGCTACAATACTACCTTGGCTGTGCATTAACCCCTCTTCAAGAATGATTTTTGTGGCCGACACTCCATCGAGCACTGGCATGGCACAATCCATGAAAATAAGATCGTAGTCTTTCTCTCTGGCTTTTTGTATTGCCACTTCTCCATCTTCAGCTTCATCGGCAATGAAATTGTATTTTTCCAACATGGAGGCAAGCACGATGCGGTTAATATCGTTGTCATCCACCACCAGGATAGACAATGGTATAGTGAGTAAACTTGATGATAGGGCTTCGTCGTGTTCAAGCAGGCCTTGTTTAACATCAGTTAGGGTCACCGGAAGAACAATATCAAAACAAGTGCCTACATTCATTTCAGAACGAAGCTCTAGCTCGCCATCCATTTTCTCAACTAACTGCTTTACGATAGAAAGCCCTAAACCTGTTCCACTTCCTTTAATAGCCGATTGCTTTTGCCCTTGTACGAAAGGCGTGAATAACGAAGCTTTAGTTTCCTCATCCATTCCTTTACCAGTGTCTTCTATGGAAATAAGCAAGTTAGGCACTTTGAATGCTTCTCTTAGCGTCAACTGTATGGAGATGTGCCCCCGTGAAGTAAATTTAATGGCGTTATGGATTAATTTGGAGATGATTTGCCCTATCCTGTTGGCATCACCATTTATGTAACTATTTTCGGGGAATGACAGAGCCGCGTATAAACGAAGCCCTTTTTCTTTGCACAAGGGTTTAAATACATCAGTCAACTCTTCTGCCATTGCCCGCACGCAGAAGTCATTTTTCTTCAGTACAAGCTCACCATTGGAAATTTCAGTATAGTCTAAAACATCATCGATAAGCAGCAATAAGCGATCAGCACTCTTAAGCGCTAAATCAGTTTTTCGCTCACGAATATTTACGCGCTGCTCAAACTTTATTGCCTGCAGCATGCCTGTAATACCATTAAGCGGTGTTCTCAATTCATGACTGATACGAGATAACAAGTGGCCTCTTTCTTTGAATGCCATTTCAGCATCTTTCTGCCTTGCTTCTACTTCCAAGCGAAGTTTTACCGACTTATCAACATTTTGAAATGTACCGAAAAGGCGAACACAATGGCCATCAAACATTTCAACCATGCCATGATTTTCTACCCAGACAGAGTTTCCTTTTGCGGTTACTAACTGCAAAGTAGCACTCCATGGCTCACCCGTTTCTATCGCATGATTAACTAGGCGTATTATTTCATCACGGTGGGGCCCCTCTTTATAAAACTCTATGGCAGAGCTAAGCGCTGGCACATAGTTTTGAGGGACTTCGTGAATTACGCGGGTCTGAGATGACCAAAAAAGGGCGTTTTCAACAATATCAACTTCCCACACGCCTATGTTGGCCACTGACTGCAGTTTTTCGAACAACTCAGCATGCTTTATAGAATTATCGTCAGCACCACGTTCTTTTTGTAAAACGCTTTCTAACCAGTTATCAAGAAGAGACAACTTTCCTTTATCGTAAGAAGATTCTATATCTTCCACACTGTTTACCAGTATTAACACAACATGATAGTTACCAACACGGTGAACTCGGCCAATAATAAAGTCTTTTGCCAATAAGTTTTGCTTCGCCCACAGCTTAACCTCAGCGCAGCTTTCTAACTGACTGGAAGGAAGAGAAGCTATATCAACAGGAAAAGGGGGCAATAGTAATTGATGGGGAGCTAGAGAGGCATCGGCTTTGGCAATAACATCGATATGTTCACAAGTAACATGCAACAGTAAGCCTTGCTGCATGGATAATATGTCGCAACCAGACCTTAGTACTTTTTCAAAGTTAAGTACCGTTGAAGAAACGGAAATAGGGTACTTTTCTTTACTATCGAATTGTTGAGACATAGCAAACCGCCATTAAAATCAAGAAGCCCTCTAAGGGAGAGAGGAGCTACTACAGTTATTACACTGCTCCATTACGGCAATAATAGTGGTTCTTGCAAATAAAAAAAATTAAACAATAGGCTATTATTCTAAGGGAGAAGCGGTTTACCCTATGGCGCGATTACGCCCTGACTCTTTGGCTTCAAAGAGAAAAATATCAGCAGACTCGATAAGTGAAGATACGCCGGTGTCCTGTAACTCAACGGCAGATCTGACAGCATAGCCCGCGCTAAGGCTTAGCATTCCACCTTTACCGGCATAATGCGTAATACATTCACTTCTTATTGCAGCCACAATGTCTTCTGCAATTTTCTTAACGCCATTCAAATCGGTATAAGGTAATACCAACATAAATTCTTCACCACCAAATCGAATGGCAGCATCTTTAGGGCGTCGAGCATGCTCAGCAATAAGCCCTGACACTTGTTGAAGGCAGATATCACCTTGAAGGTGGCCATAGTTATCGTTGTAGAGTTTAAAAAAGTCGATATCCATCATGATGACACCTACGGTGCCATGATCGCGCGCAACTTGCTTTACTAATAATGGAATTTCATTGCTCAAGTACATTCGGTTGTATAAACCTGTTAACTGATCGTGAAAGGTCATTTTTTTAAGTAGTTCTGTGCGTAACTTACCTTGTAAGTGGTTTTTTATGCGATGCACAAGTGTAGAGGCGGTAACTGGTTTTAAAACAAAATCTGAAGCCCCCACTTCCCAACACATATTTTCAGTTTCAACATCAATAGTAGAAGTAACAAAAACAACCGGTATGTGAGCGGTATCAGCACTGTCTTTTAAAGTTCGACAAACCGTAAGCCCATCAATATCGGGCATGTTCATGTCTAACAGAATGAGATCGGGCTTATGCGCAACACATTGGCTAATTGCCTCTTCGCCGCTTGCAGCAGAAATACATGTAACGAAAGGCTCGAGTATTGAGGTTAAAAGCATCCTGCTAATAGGCTCATCATCGACTACGAGCACTTTGCATGCCGCGTATGGTTTAAGTTCTAACTGCATAAATTAACAAAACTGTTTTAAGCTCGGGAGGAAAATTGCAATTGATGTCATACTACAGCAACATTCGCTAAATATTAACTCAAAAAAATAAAACTTATATCTTTTCAGAAACTTAACAACTTAATTTTTTAAGTTGTTAAGTTATTATAGCATATCACTACGTCATTAATGACGTCTGGCTCAAAAATCGTGCGGTGAATTCATCCTCTGATAAAGGTTTACACATGTAGTAACCTTGGCCATATTCACAGCCTAACTGCCTCAGCGAGTGAAACTGCAATTCGGTTTCAAGCCCCTCTGCCACCAAAATCATGTTTAGACAATTGGCAAGGCGAACAATAGCGGTAACAATATCGAGCGCCTGGGGTTCGTGATCCATATCTTTTACAAAAGAGCGGTCAATTTTAAGTACGTTTAAAGGAAACTGACGTAAGTAAGATAAACTTGAATAGCCAGTGCCAAAGTCATCTAGTGCAAGTGAAAGCCCCAATGAGGAAAGCGCGAGTAACATTTTTCGCGTTTGGTCAAAATCGTCCATTAATGCAGATTCGGTTACCTCTAACTCTAACAGCCTTGGGTCGATGCCGGTCGAAATAATCACTTCCTCAACTTCTTTAGCAAAGCAAGGGTTCGCTATTTGCTGGGCAGATACATTAACTGCAATCACGAGCGGTTTATTTGCTTCAACACACTTAGCAATAAACTCACAGCTTTTTACCAAAACTTGCTTACCTAGCCGATGAATTAACCCCGTTTCTTCAGACAATGGAATAAATTCATCCGGTGGGATTATATTGCCGTCTTCGTCAATGAGTCTCACAAGGCTTTCTGCGCCAACAACTTTGTTTAAATTCAAATCGTATTTAGGTTGGAAAAATACCGCCAAGCCGTTGCTATCAAGCGCGCTACGAAGCTTTACTTCGGTCTCAACCCGCTTGCGCATGGCCAATTGGAGATCTTTTGAGAAGAAGCTGAATTTATCTTTACCTGTGGCTTTTGCGCGATACATAGCGGTGTCTGAGTGACGCATCATTTCTTCTGCACTAGAAGCATCTTGTGGATACAAGCTAATGCCAATACTCAAACTTAGTTGGTGATGCCGACCATTAATATGAATGGGTTCTCTTGCACTTTGCAAGCAACTCATTGCCACCCCGTCGGCACTTAAACCACTACCTACAGTCAATAAACATGCAAACTCATCACCGCCCACCCTTGCCAGTATTGCTGACGTACCACATGCTTGTTGAAGGCGTTTCGATATAGATAATATAATAGAGTCGCCGACTTTGTGTCCCAGCGCATCGTTTAAATATTTAAAATTATCAATGTCTATAAGTAACAAAGCGACACTATACTGCGCTTTGTCGGTGCGATTAATAGACTGAACAATTCTGTCATGCAATAGCACGCGATTAGGTAAGCCTGTAAGTTGATCGTGGTTAGTGACATGGGTCATTTGAACGGCCATTGCCACCGATTCAGACACGTCTTGAAACACTACAACGGCCCCTCTAACATTGCCTTGCGTATCTAAAATGGGAGATGCCGTATCTTCTACCCTGCACTCTTTACCTTGCTTGCTCACTAACTTTACGTTAAACGCCATTGCAACAGGTCGCTTAACCTTCATGGTGTATAACGCTGGGTTAATCATTGCCGTATTAGTTGTGGCGTCTCGCAACTCCATGATGTCATCAACCATTCGCCCGCACGCTTCAAATTCGTTAAAGCCCGTTAAGCGCTGAGCAACCGGGTTTATAAACGTCACAATACCTTCTGCATCTGTGGCGATAACGCCATCAGCGATAGCATTAAGCGTAATGTTTAGTTGCTCTTTTTCCTCAAGAATTCTTTCGTTATAAATGGCTAGCTGTGACTTTTGACGTTGAATTAAAAGATGGTTTTTAACTCGCATTCGACAAATTTCGATATCGATAGGCTTCGCAATAAAATCGATAGCGCCCAATGCGAGTGCCTTTCGCTCATTATCGCTGTCGGTAAACGATGTAACAAAAAGAATGGGGATTTCTCGTAAACCTAAATCCGCCTTCACCGCTCTGCAGATGTCGAAACCTGAACGCTTGGGCATACTGATATCAAGAATAATTAAGTCGGGTTTGTGTATTTCGATAAGGTGAAGGGCTTCTACACTGTCACTGGTACTAATTACGTTCGCTAAGCTACCTACCGCTGATTCTAAGATGACGACATTGACGGGTTCATCATCAACAATAAGCACTTTCTGTGCACGCATATCCATAGCTGTCGTTTTTCCTATTAACTTTTCTTAAAACCCTTTTCTATTACAAGTATCGACCACGCCATCTTTTTCGTTATTAGCCTTTAGTATATATTCGACCGAGCTTATGTAACTAAAATTGTATTGGCAGTATTGATGAAACGGGTTATCAGCCAAACAAAAGTTCATTAGGTTCAACCTTTGCATTAAAGTAAAACTTAAATCTGATTTTAGTATAAAATGTTTAAACGTATTGCAAATATGTTCACAATTAAATTTTTTTAATATAAGGTTTCTTTAAGAAGTTAGTTACTGACATTTTTAATCGGCTCAACAGGCAAAAGCAACTTATGAACTTAGACACTGCGTCGCTTTGGCAACATGAACAGGCGCTACAACGCTTAGCGGGAAACCACACGCTATTGAAACGCGTTGTTGAAATGTTTATTGATCAAATCGATGAAAAATATTTAGCGCTTACTACTGCACTTTCAAATAAAGAGCGAGAAGAAGTTCGCTTTATTAGCCACGCTATTAAAGGTGTATCAGGTGATGTGGGTGCCGAACTGTTGCGTCACAAAGCCTCATCTATTGAAATATTATCAGCATCGGATAATTGGGAAGAAATTGAAGTACAGGTTAATGCATTAGCAGAAGTGATTGATGCTACTAAATCTGAAATGGTTGCCGCCCACGCATAAATGCTATAACAAGCTAAGATACAATGAGCGGCATACCATCTTAGCTTGTTAAAGCATGTATGTGAGCAATGTGTTGTTGCTTAATGTCATCCGGTAAAAAACTCGCCTCGAAACTATTAATAGCCAGTTGCTTCACGTGTGCGTCTGTCACAGGTAGCGCATCACACAAGGCTGTATAATTATCATTTAAAAACCCACCAAAATACGTTGGGTCGTCTGAATTCACAGTAACCATTAAGCCCTTGTCGAGTAACGATAATATATTGTGTTTGGCTAGGTCATCTACCACGCACAACTTTAGATTGCTTAATGGGCATACAGTAAGAGGTATTTGGTTAGCGTTAATGTAAGCCATCAACTTCTCGTCTTCCTGACACCTTACGCCATGATCAATCCTATCAACGTTAAGTAAATCTAGTGCTTCCCAAATATATTCTGGCGGCCCCTCTTCACCTGCATGAGCGACTATTTTAAACCCAAGCGCTCGCGCTTCTCGAAAAACCCGTTCAAATTTAGACGGAGGATGACCTAGTTCAGAACTGTCTAAACCAACCGCATCTATTACACTGTAATAAGGCTTGGCAGCTTCAAGTGTGGCAAAGGCGTCGCTTTCTGGTAAATGCCTTAAGAAAGACATGATCAAATAACTAGAAATACCATACTGCTTTTGTGCATCTTTCATAGCCCGCAAAAAACCGGGCATGAATACATCAAATCCTATACCTCTTGCGGTATGGGTTTGTGGGTCAAACATGATTTCGGTGTGAACCACATTGTCTTCATGACATCGGGTGAAATACGCCCACATTAACGCGTAAAAATCATCTTCATCAATGAGCACGCCCGCACCGGCATAATATATATCAAGGAAGCTTTGCAAGTTAGTAAATTGATAGGCGGCAGCTATCTCTTCAATGCTTTTATATGGCAACGTGATACTATGTTTACTTGCCAGGTGCCACATAAGCTCAGGTGTTAGGCTGCCTTCTATATGTAAGTGCAGTTCAGCCTTCGGGAGTTTTTGAATTATTGTTGATAGCGACATGGCCCCTCACAGTTAGAAGCGCACCATTTTGATGCATTTTGATCTTAATTGGTGCGCAACTTCTTTTCTAGCGTTGATTTAGTCAGGCGTTGTTATAACGCTTCCGATGTGAAATACACGGTTTTTAAAACCTTTATTAGTTAGTTTCACTGGCGTACCACTGACTTTGCGTATTCTGGCTATGATTACCGTAGCACAAAACGCACCAACAAACTGACTAAGTGGTCAAGTTTTTGCTTCATGCAACATCAAATAATGATAAATGACTCAACGCATAGAGAAATCTACATGTCCAATAACGTATTAGAGCGCCTGTTTAAGCTTCAGGCGCATGGAACCACAATAAAAACAGAAGTGGTAGCGGGGCTAACTACTTTCGCCGCCATGTCATATATCTTAGTGGTAAACCCAGGGATCCTTGGTTTAAGTGGCATGCCTATCGAAGGGTTAATCACGGTAACCGCACTAGCTGCCTGTTTAGGTACGTTATTGATGGCGTTTATGACTAACTATCCCATTGCGCTTGCGCCTGGTATGGGGTTGAACGCCTTTTTTGCTTTTACTATTTGTTTGTCGAGAGAAATTCCTTGGGAAGCCGCACTCGGGATAGTATTTTGGAACGGTATTTTATTTTTGCTTCTTTCCCTAACTGGGGTTAGGACAAAAGTAGCCGAATCTATTCCCCCTGCCCTGAAAATTGGTGTGCAATGCGGCATAGGATTATTCATTGCCTTTATCGGCCTGAAGAATGCTGGGCTAATTGTTGATAACCCAGCTACTTTCGTGAGCCTTGGTGATTTATCTAACCCTGCGGTGATGCTGGCTTTACTAGGCATCATTTTTACCATTGTAATGGTAGTAAAAAAGGTGACGGGCGGTATTCTTATTTCTATCGTATTGCTTACCGTAATTGGTGCGTTTGTGCCCACAGAAAACGGTATGTTAACCGCAACCCCTGAAGCCATTATTGGCTTACCAGAACCTATATCAAACACCTTTATGGCAATGGACTTTTGGTACCCTATAGATCATATCGCTGAAACATGGGATCTAATATTTGCCCTTATGTTCGTGAATATGTTCGACACCATCGGCACCTTAATTGGCGTTTCTCGCCGTGCGAACTTGCTAGATGAAAATGGAAAGCTTCCTAAAATTGGCCCTGCTATGACTGCAGATGCTTCTGCCAGTGTGGTGGGTGCGTTTATTGGTACATCACCGGTCACCAGCTATGTAGAGTCTGCTACTGGGGCATCAGCCGGTGGTAGAACAGGGTTAACTGCGGTAGTGGTTGCACTGTGTTTTGTTTTAGCATTATTCCTTACGCCTTTAATGAAAGTCATTCCTTTAATGGCTACTACTCCTGCACTTATCATGGTGGGGATTCTCATGATGGAAGCCATTCGCCAAATAGATTTCGACGATTTAGGTGCTCTTGCTACCGCAACAGTTGCGCTAATAGCCATGCCCCTCACATTTAGTATTAGTGAAGGTATTGCACTTGGCTTTATTACCTATGTGGGTATTAAGATGGGTACAGGGAAATTCAGAGAAGTGAGCGGGTTAACCTACGCACTGGCGGGTGTGTTTATACTGCGCTATATATTTGACCTAAAATAGTAAACACAGCCCTATGCTTAACATATAAAAAAACGGTGAAGATAATCTTCACCGTTTTTTTATGCTTAACCTAAACTCATTGACCTATCTAGACCATCTAAATTATCTACACTGCTTAGGCGGCTATACGTAGATTGAACTTTCTAATCCTACTCTAAACCATCGTAGCTAAAGGTAACCGCTTTATCGCCCATAAAGACTATCTTTACGTGCTTCGCTTCTTCGTTACCCCAAACGCACGACACTGCGCCCATAGTTTTTGCGCAATTATCTGCAGCCCCTATCACTGATGACACTTCATCTTGTGACATACCCATTTTTAGTTTGTCGTAGTTTTCTTTATTTAGCTTCGAACAGCCCGTTAACACGAGTGCTGTTAATAAACATAAGGCAATTTTTGCTTTCATTTTTATATCTCCAGTTTATATAGCGTAGCTTACTTCTTATAGCTTTACACTTTACTGAGATTTTTCAACCATTGGATGTTCGGCTAACCAATGTCGAGCAATGTCTTCACGGGTAGCAAGCCACACTTTATCGTGAGATTTCACATATTCGATGAAACGTTTCAACGCCGCCATTCTTGCCGGACGCCCTAAAATACGGCAATGCATGCCTATTGATAACATTTTAGGTGCTTCGCTGCCCTCTTCGTACAACACATCAAAGGCGTCTTTTAAATACTGGAAGAACTGCTCGCCACTATTGAAACCTTGTGGTGCAGCAAAGCGCATATCATTGGTGTCTAGGGTGTAGGGCACCATTAATAGGGGTTTACTGTAATGGTTATCAAAATAGGGTAAATCATCGGCATAAGAATCGGCACAGTAGAGAATGTCTTCGCGCTCAGCAATAAGTTTGAGCGTATTAGGACTGGTTCGCCCTGTATACCAGCCAACGGGTTTCTTGCCGGTGAGTTGCTCATGCAAATTAATAGCGTCATCGATTTCTTTGCGTTCAGTGTCTTCATCCATGTCTTGATAATGAACCCACCGCATAGCATGACTCGCTATTTCCCATTTAGCATCTAACATAGCCTGCACCGCATCGGGGTGACGCTGCATGGCCATAGTGACGCCAAAAACCGTTACGGGAATATTGTAGCTGGTAAGCAACCTATGAAGTCGCCAAAACCCTGCTCGACTGCCGTATTCGTAAATAGATTCCATACTAAGGTGTCTATCATTGAATGCTTGAGCACCGATGATTTCAGACAAAAACGTTTCTGAGTGCTCATCGCCATGAAGCACGCAGTTTTCGCCGCCTTCTTCATAATTTAATACAAACTGGAGGGCAATTTTAGCGCCGTTCGGCCAGTTTGCTTTAGGTACATCAGCCCCGTAACCGATAAGATCGCGAGGGTAAGCGTGGGAGTTATTCGACATCAACATTCTCAATATAACGACTTGGCACAGGCAGATTGCAGCCACCTAGCACTAATTGAATTAACTGGCGTGTGGCCGTTTCAAAATCTGCTTTAATCATTTTACGACCACGAAGACGGGTAATTTGGGCAGAGAAATCGGCATAATGCTGGGTGCTGGCCCAAATGGTATAAAGTAAGTATTCGCCATCAAGCTGGGGGAGTTTACCGACTTCAATCCACTGATCGATAAGTGCTAAGCGCCCTTCCATCCATTTGGCATGTTCTTCATCAAAATAACCGGTTAAGTTCTGCGCACCGTTAATAATTTCCATCGCAAATATTTTAGAAGCTTGGGGATGGGTGCGAGATACTTCCATTTTTTCTGTGATGTATGCCGCTAACACTTCAGCGGGATCGTCTTCTACAGTGGCTCTGTCGAAATGGGAGTTCCATAAAGACAGTGTTTCTTCTAACACTGCCACATACAATTCTTGCTTCGTTTTAAAATAATAAAGCACATTGGTTTTTGGCAGGTTCGCTTCATCGGCAATTTTTTGAACCGCCGTACCTTTGAAGCCGAACTGGGCGAAACATTTTTCAGCTGCTTGCAGTATGTTTCTTTTGTTTGTGGCGCCGACACCTGCGTCCGTGTCTCTTAATTTGGTCATCGTTATTATTTTATCCTTTACTACACATCTGGCATCCGTTTGTATTACGTTATCACGGTTTTAGCGCAAAACAGAAAACGTAAACACTGTACCGTTACCTCAACTGAACATTGTGTTCTCTATATTCAACCTTGCATGATTCTTGCCTGTATTACATCAACAAGTATGCAGCTTTGCTTACCAGATCAGGGGCTATTCTCAAAGGAAGCCTTTTTTTTAAAGCAATTTTTTGACCAAATGGTCTACTTTTCTTTCAAGAATACCGCTATATTAATGGATATATCAATGAAAATAGTTATGAGGTGCGGGTATGATTCGCTTTCTTATTAATCAACAACTCGTTGAGCTGGACGATACCCGGGCTGAGCTAACGTTACTCCAATTCTTACGCGAGCACAGAAAACTTACGGGTACAAAAGAAGGGTGCGCCGCTGGCGATTGCGGTGCATGTACCGTTGTTATTGCAGAGCCAACGCCACAGTTTAATGCGTTACATTACCGTACGGTAAACAGTTGTATTACCTTAATGTCTGCTGTGCACGGAAAGCAACTCATTGCGGTAGAACATTTAGCTCAAGACAATACATTACACCCGGTACAACAAGCACTTATCGACTTTCATGGGTCACAGTGCGGCTTTTGCACGCCAGGGTTTATTATGTCTATGTTCGCTTTATATCATCAAGAAGGTACGCCCAATCGCGATGATGTTTTGCATGCACTATCGGGCAACCTTTGCCGCTGTACCGGCTATCGTCCGATTATTGATGCTGCACTATCCGTGTGTGGAAACACACCTGATGACACATTTGCGCGTAATGAAGCCGATACCTTGAGCGCGTTAAAGCAACTCACCAGTACGCCTGTAATTGGTACTAATAATTTGCTTGTGCCAGATTCCCGCACTGCATTAGCTGATGCCATCGCACAGCACCCAGATGCACTCTTAGTGGCAGGCAGTACCGATTTAAGCTTGATGTTTACTCAACAACTTAAAGATGTGAGCACGTTAATCAGTTTAAGCGGCGTAAAATCTTTAAAGGGATGCACTGTAAACGAACATTCGATCACCTTTGGTGCAGCCACACCACTAAGTGATTTAACACAGCCGTTATTAGCGCACTTTCCTCAGTTGGCAGAGTTGATTACCCGCTTTGCTTCATTGCCTATTCGCAACCAAGCCACCCTAGGCGGCAATGTTGCTAACGCTTCACCAATAGGTGATATGCCGCCGGTATTGCTTGCCTTGAACGCGGTATTGCATATTGATAATGGAACAGACACTCGCGCTGTACCTGTGAATTCGTTTTTTACTGGCTATCGCCAAACGGCGCTACAAAAAGGCGAATGGCTATCTGCCATTGAAATTCCTTACCTAACGGCCAATGAATTAGTGGCCGCGTACAAAATTTCAAAACGCATGGAAGATGATATTTCTGCCGTGTGTGCCGTGTTCAAGGTAACCTTGAATGACGGCAAAGTGGAAGATGTTAGCACTGGGTTTGGCGGTGTTGCCGCAACCCCTGCTAGCTGCGATGCATTAAATAGCGCACTAAATGGCAAACAGTGGGCTAGTAGCGAGTGCTTAAGTATTGGTAAGCAGATTTTGAGCGAAGCTTTCTCCCCTATTGATGATGTGCGCGCGAGCGCAGAATATCGTAAAACGGTACTGGCTAATTTGTGGCATCGGTTTTGGCTAGAGCATCAAAACGCTAGCCAAACTGGCGGTCACACAAGTAACAAAATTGAAACTCGGGTGGTGCAACATGCGTAAACTCATCGATAGCGCAAAAGATTCAGCCTCAACACAGGTTGTTCATACCTCGGTAAAGCATGAAAGCGCAGCTAGGCAGGTTCAAGGAAATGCGAAATACATTGACGATTTAGTAGAACCGCAAGGCATTCTGTATGCTGCTATTGGCACCAGCCAGTGCGCGGCCGGAATTATTGAGTCTATGGATTTGTCTGCCGTACGTGCAAGTGAAGGTGTGGTTGATGTTATTACCATCGATGACGTACCAGGTCATAAAGACATTGGGCCGGTTTTTGAAGGCGATCCTTTGCTGGCCAATGGTGAAATTAAATTCTACGGTCAGCCGTATTTTGCCGTACTTGCTACCTCAGTACATTTAGCCCGTAAAGCGGCATTAAAAGGTACTGTTCAGGTTATTCCTACAGCCCCTGTGTTTACCACCGATGAAGCACACAAGCACGAACGCTTTGTACGCCCTACTCATCGCTTTGGCCAAGGTGACGCTGATACCCAACTTGCAAGCGCGCCGTTAAGCTGCAAAGGTCACCTTTCGATTGGCGGTCAAGAGCATATGTATCTTGAAGGGCAAGTCTCACTGGCTATCCCTGATGAAGATGGCCGTATGAAGGTGTATACCTCTAGTCAGCATCCTAGTGAAGTACAAAAGCTTGTAGCTGAAGTGCTTGATATTAAATTGCATCATGTGATGGTAGATATGCGTCGCATGGGCGGCGGCTTTGGGGGAAAAGAAACCCAAGCAGCCCAATGGGCTTGTCTAGCGTCTTTATTAGCTTCTCGCAATCAATGCGCAGTGAAATGCCGTTTACCCCGAAGTACAGATATGCACGTGACGGGCAAGCGTCATCCTTTCGATAATAGCTTTGAAGTTGGCTTTAACCAAAACGGTAAAATTGTCGCCACAAAAGTGGATATTAACGGCAATTGTGGGCATTCCCCTGACTTGTCAGATGCCATTGTCGATAGAGCCATGTTTCATGCCGATAACGGTTACTTTTTAGGTGCAAGCAATATTGTAGGTCATCGCCTGCAAACTAACATAGTATCGCACACGGCTTACCGTGGATTTGGCGGCCCGCAAGGGATGATTATGGCTGAGGCCATGATGGATGCCATGGCTCGTAAATTACAGGTAGATCCGCTAACCGTACGTAAACAAAACTTATACGGGCCGGAAACTGGCACTACTACCCCATACGGAATGAAAGTAGAGCACAACTTACTGCCTGAAATGATAGCGAAACTTGAAAAAGACGCTAATTATTGGGCACGTAGAGACGAGATTACCGAATTCAACCGCAACAGCCCTGTGATTAAAAAAGGGCTAGCCCTTACCCCTGTTAAGTTTGGTATTTCTTTTACCGCAAAGCATTTAAACCAAGCAGGCGCACTAGTACATATTTATACCGACGGTAGCATTCAAGTAAACCATGGAGGCACAGAAATGGGCCAAGGTTTGCACACCAAAATTGCACAAATTGCGGCAAATGAATTTGGTGTGTCAATGGACATGATAGAGGTGACTGCCACCCGTACCGATAAAGTACCCAACACATCGCCGACGGCGGCTTCAAGCGGCACAGATATGAACGGTAAAGCCGTGCAAAACGCTTGCATCACGTTAAAGCAACGTTTAGCACTGTGCTTTGCAACCGAGCTAGGCATGCCAGAGCAAGCTGAAAAGGTACAGTTTATAGCAGGTAACCTGGTGTTAGGTGAGCATCAAAAAGCCTTTAGCGATTTAGTTCAAGTGGCCTACTTTGATCGGGTTTCTTTATCCGCTAATGGATTCTATAAAACGCCGAAACTGCATTACAATCGTGAAACTGGCGATGGCCGCCCGTTTTTCTATTTCTCTTATGGCGTGTCGGTAAGTGAAGTCTCTGTCGACACCTTAAGTGGTGAGTATTGCGTTGATAAAGTCGATGTACTTCACGATGTAGGTAACAGCTTAAACCCCGCCATTGATATTGGCCAAATAGAAGGTGCCTTTATTCAAGGCATGGGTTGGCTTACAACTGAAGAACTAGTATGGAATGATGATGGTCGTTTAACCAGTGAAAACATGGCGACCTATAAAATTCCTGCCATTGGCGATACACCTAAGCATTTCGATGTGAAACTTTTTGGCAGAGATAACGCTGAAGACAGTATTTACCATTCAAAAGCCGTAGGTGAACCTCCCTTTATGCTAGCGATTTCGGTATGGTGCGCATTGAAAGACGCCATTTCAAGTATTTCTGGTTACACCCAAGATCCACAATTAGATACCCCCGCCACGCCAGAGCGGGTGCTTAACGCCGTAATACAAACGCAACAAGCAGCGCATTTTCAACCGGATCAGAACACAAAACAGGCACCGCAATGAAGGCGAGCACCTGGTATGAGGCGGTAGCTCAGTGTCAGCAAGACGGTGCGCCCTATGTTATCGTGACGGTCATTAGCATTGCTGGCTCTACTCCCCGTGAAGCTGGCAGCAAAATGGTGGTTACCGATGCACAAAGCATTGATACCATTGGCGGCGGGCATCTTGAGTTCGACGCCATTAAAACAGCTCGGGGAATGCTAAGTTCTGGCGCTAATGCTGGTGCTAGTGGTGGTCGCAGTGAAAACCATGCCTATAATAATGCCAACACCGAAATACGTTCTTACCCTCTTAGCAGTAAGCTAGGTCAGTGCTGTGGCGGTGCAGTCAAAGTGTTGTTTGAAGTATGCAATCGACATGCACAGCACATTGCTATTTTTGGCGCGGGACATGTGGCAAAAGCACTAGTGCCTATTCTAGCTCAACTTCCAGTACGCATTTCGTGGATTGATAATCGAGAAGACTTGTTTAGTGACCCATTGCCAGCAAACGTCAAAAAAGTCGTAGAAGAAGCGCCTGAAACCGAAGTGCGTGGCCTTGAAGAAAATACGTGGTTAATTATTCTGACTCACGATCATCAACTCGATTACCGCATTACCGAGCAAGCCTTGAAATACCCTGCGTTGCCCTTTGTGGGGCTGATTGGTTCACAAACTAAAGCCAAGCGTTTTATTACGAAATTAGAACATCGTGGTTTTAATGAAAGTGATTTAGCGCGCTTAGCAACCCCTATTGGCGATACTTCAATACCCGGCAAGCGCCCTATTGAAGTAGCGGTGTCTATTGCCTCACAAATTATTCAGCGCTTACATGCTAGTGAGAACAATGATCAAAACACTGCCATTACTAACGCCGCGACATCCATGAATAAGGAACATAATGTATGACCTTAAACGAACTTAATACCTTATCGGCCAGCGCTGCTACCGATTGGTTTCAACAAACCTGCGCAGCACAGTCGTGGATTTACAGTATGGTAAACGGTCGCCCTTTTGGTACCGTTAACGATGTGAAAGAATTTGCAAAAACTGCATGGTCAAAATGCGGTAAAGACGATTTTTTAGAAGCCTTTACCGCTCATCCTATGATTGGCGATGTAGATTCGTTACGTAAAAAGTTTGCCAATACAAAAACTATTGCTAGTGGCGAACAATCAGGCACGGCCAGTGCATCAGAAGCTACATTGCTTACGTTAAAAGAAGCAAACCAAGCTTACCTGGAAAAGCATGGTTTTATTTTCATCATTTGTGCCACTGGGCTGTCGGCTGACGCCATGCTTAGTGCCTTGCAAGCACGATTACCCAATAGCACCGATGAAGAGATTCGTAACGCCGCCCAAGAACAAATTAAAATTACCTTGTTGCGCATAGACAAAGCGTTAACTGCCAAGGATGAACATTAATGAATACTTTATCTAGTCATGTATTAGACACTACATCGGGCAAACCTGTTGAAGGCATTGCGCTTACCCTTACCTTGCCTAACGGTGAAGTGCTTACCGGTAAAACCGATAACGATGGACGCTTCAACCAATGGGGCCAAAAATTTGAAGCCGGCGTGTATACCTTACGCTTTCATAGCCATGACTACTTAATTGCTACGCATGGAAAAAGCTTTTACCCCCATATTGATATTGCGTTTGAACTTGAAAGTAACGGCGGTCATTATCATGTGCCTTTGCTTATCTCTCCTTTTGGCTTCAGCAGTTACAGAGGCAGCTAATTATAATGCAGCTTTTTCGTGCGAATATTGCACACTTTCCAACGCCCAGCGCTGCGCCATCTTCCTTTGCACAAGATATTAGTGTTATTCACGATGGTGGTTTAGTAATCGATGGCAAAAAAATTATCGCTACCGGCTCGTTCAAAAGCATGCGTGAACAATACCCCAATGCCGTGTTGCATAATCATAAAGACAGCTGGATTTTACCCGGGCTAATCGACAGCCATTTGCACTATCCGCAAACTGAAAGTATTGCCAGCTATGGCGAACAGCTATTAAGTTGGTTAGAAAACTATACGTTTCCTACCGAAAAGCAGTTTGCAAGCGTGGAGCATGCAGAGAAAATTGCCAAGGTGTTCTTGCAACAGTTATTAAAGAACGGCACAACTACTGGCTTCGTTTTTTCATCGGTGCATCAAAGTTGCTGTAACGCGTTATTTAGCGCCGCCAGCGAAATAGACATGGCGATAGTGGCAGGTAAAGTATGTATGGACAGAAACTGCCCAGCAGACTTGCAAGATTGCCCAGACACCGCACAAAAAGACAGTGCCGTGTTAATCGAAAAATGGCACAACACAGGCAGAAATCGCTACGCCATTACGCCACGATTTGCGCCAACTAGCTCTGAAGCGCAATTAGCGGCTTTAGGTGAACTGGCCACCCAATACAAAGATGTATTTGTGCAAACCCATTTGTCTGAAAATAAAGATGAAATTGCTTGGGTAAAATCCTTATTTCCACATGCTTCTGGTTATTTAGACGTTTATGACAAGTACAACTTGGTGCGTCCGCGTTCTGTTTTTGGCCATGGTATTCACCTTTCCAGTGATGAATGGCAACGGTTAGGTGAAGCAGAGGCTACTTTGGCGTTTTGCCCAACCTCGAATTTATTTTTAGGCAGCGGATTGTTCGATCTGCAAACCGCACGAGCCAATAATGTACATGTGGCATTAGCCACCGATGTAGGCGCGGGTACCAGCTTTAGTATGTTAAAAACCTATGGCGATGCCTATAAGGTTAGCCAGTTGCGCCACGCACCTATCGACCCTATTGAAGGGTTTTACTTAATGACCCAAGGCGCTGCGGTAGCACACAAACTAGATGACGAAATTGGCAATCTTAACGCGGGTTCAGTGGCCGACTTTATTATTGTAGCGCCGCGGTATGATGAACTAATGGAATTACGAATTAAGCCTAATGCTGAATTTGACGATGTCTTTTTTGCGCTTAGTATTTTGGGTGATGATCGCGCTATTGCAGAAACCTGGATAAGCGGTCAATGCTGTTATAATAAGAAGGAAACACACTATGCCATGGCTTGATTGGATAAGCTTATTTGTACGCTGGTTTCACGTTATTGCCGGCGTGGCCTGGATTGGCGCATCGTTTTATTTTGTCTGGTTAGACAATAATTTGCGCACCCCTCCTAAGTGGAAAGAAGATAAAGGTATTAAAGGCGACTTGTGGGCTATACATGGCGGCGGCTTTTATGAAGTAGCCAAATATGCCTATGGCCCAGAAAAAATGCCTGAAACTTTGCACTGGTTTAAATGGGAAGCCTATACCACGTGGCTTTCGGGCTTTGCACTTCTGATTATTGTGTATTACTTTGGCGCTTCAGCGTACTTGATTGACCCTCAAGTTAACGATATGTCGCCTACGATGGCGATATCCTTAGGTCTTGGGCTTATATTTGGTGGCATTGCCATTTACGAATTTGCCTGCAGAAGCCCGCTGGCTAAATACCCTGTCGTATTTGCGTTATGTTTAGTGACACTTATTTGCGTAGTGACCTACCTGTCAACACAATGGTTTAGTGGTCGCGGTGCTTACATTCATGTGGGTGCGTTAATTGGTACCATTATGGTGGGTAACGTGTTTTTCAACATTATGCCAAACCAACGTAAAATGGTAGCTGCGGTACAAGCGAAAGAAAGTATCGACCCTCAATGGGGTGCGGGCGCTAAATTACGTTCGATGCACAATAACTACTTCACCTTGCCGTTATTGTTCATCATGATTTCAAATCATTACCCTATGACCTATCAGCACGAGCAAAACTGGTTGGTACTTATTGCATTGATGGCAGCTGCCGCATGGATACGTCACTTTTTTAACTTGCGTCATGTGGGTAAAACTAAGCCATCAATTTTGGTATCGGGTGCGGTTGCCATGCTGGCTATTGCCCTTTGGGTTTCATGGCCGCAAACGCCAGCCCATGTTGAGGTAACTGGCTCTGACAATGGATCTGTCAATGAAAGTGCGGCTGTGGTTACTGATGAACGTGTGGCAGAGCTTGTGAATACCCATTGTGTAGGGTGTCATTCGCGTACCCCTACTGATGATATATTCAAAGTTGCGCCCCTGGGTGTAGTGCTAGATAGCTGGGAAGATATCACTCGGTATGCACCTCAATTAGTAAGACGCACTACCGTGACCAAAGACATGCCGTTTTTGAATAAAACCGGCATGACAGAGGAAGAGCGGGCTGAAATAGCGGTGTGGTTTAGCACTACGCATGCTAATAAAGACAACTAAATTTTAAAGGGCAATATCATATTACCCGGCCTTACCGATAAATTAGGCTCTTTTTTACACTACCTTTTGAACGCCAGTATTTGTTTTATGCTGGCGTTTTTGTTTATACATTGCTTCATCAGCTGCATCTACCCAGTTTTGTGCAGTCACTATGCTTGAATCCCATGTGTGCCACCCCAAACTAAATGACAAAGATGTTTTAGTCATCGTCTCACTATCACCCTTTTTTGCGCCCTGTTGTTGCTCGCCGTTGTTTGCTAATTCATTGTCAAACTCACCGTCAAATTCTATATCAAATTCAGTTTGCATTAAGCGCTCGTAAAACACCTCTGCATCGGCGTCATCAGAACCGAATAAAAGCACAACGAATTCGTCCCCCCCTAAACGCGCAAAACGATCAGTTTCACGTAGGGTGTTTTTCATAATTTCTGAGAAGCTTACTAATGCTTTATCTCCGGCCTTATGACCAAAGGTGTCATTGATACCTTTAAAGTCGTTAAGGTCTATGAATACAAGCGTTGAGGGTTTCTGGCCGCGGTTCATTCGTTGTATTTCTTTATCTAACTGAATGAACATCTCTCGTCTGTTTGAAATACCGGTGAGTGGATCGGTCTTTGATAGATACTCAAGTTTAGAAATCGCTTCTAATAATGCTTGCTGTTGCTCTTTTTCATGAGAAACATCATCAGCGGTGCCTACCACTAATATCTGTTGATCGTTTTCATCAAACAGTGGCACCCCCCTATCATGAATGTACTTTATCTCTGCATTACTGGTTTTAATACGATATTGTAAATCCCAGCTTTCTAACGGCTTCGCTTTGTACGCCTTTTCCACTAGCAAGCGGTCATCTTCATGCACATAGGACAAAAACGCATCGGGCTTGGCGTGCAGCTCATATTCGTCACGCCCATAAATATTGCGATAACCTTCGTTGATGTAATGAATGCGGGTTAATTCGGGGTTTGCTACCCATACAAAAGTATGTGCAGAAAAGGCGGCTACTATCTTGCTGAACAGCGCCTCTGCTTTATAAAGTTCAGATTCAATGCGCTTTTTATCATCAATGTCTTCAACAACAGAAATAAAATAATCAGGCTCGCCTTGTTCATCACGTACAAGGGTAACCGTTAACTTAGCCCAAACGGAATGACCTTTAGCATGAATGTATTTTTTTTCTATTGTGTAAGTATCTATTTCTCCACGAAGTACTTGATGCAGAAGGTATAAATCCTCTTGAAGATGTGCGGATTCCGTAATACTTTGAAAAGACATTGTGACAAGTGTGGCACTTTCATAACCTAAAAATTCACTTAGCTTACTATTTGCGCGAATAAGATCGCCATGTGGACTAACATGCGCCAATCCCACGCCACACTGCTCAAATGTTTTTTCGAAAATATCCTTTTCTCTCATTAGCCCCGCGCTATCCATTCACTACCTACTTGCCCTATTTTTTCAACCCAAACCTCAAGTGTAGTCAATATTTCTCTGCTGCGACGGAATATAAAGATATTTTCGCCAATTACTCATGTTATAAGCAGCAAGAAACCACTTTAAATAGTGCGTATCTTTTTAACTTTAAAGATTCTGTAAGTGTTTAGCACCAGTGCCTTGCCTACTCATGCCTTACAGGTAGATGTATCAGGTGGGAAATTTCAAAATACTGAAATAACACATACGACCGAGTTATCACCGATTGTGACATTCACAATAGAAAAAGCTCACCAACATATTGTGATGAGCTTGTATTTAACGAAATGCCTTACGCATTGTTAAATTTGAAAGGAAAAATACGGTTAGGCGCTTGTTCTTTATAACGCTGAGTGCCAGAACATTACTGCCCTGCCACTTCATGTGTATCTTTTTCATTCCAATTTAAACGCATATCCCATTTAAAGCGATGCTCTGGCTTCAGCGGAGGTTGTGCAGCATCAATATGACTCAATACGTTGGTGGCTTCTGTGAGTGTAGCATCACGGCCAAACAAGTAGCTTTGCTCTTGTACAATGGTTAAGTACGCTTTGTTTAGCGCTAATGCGCGTTCGGGGCTTGGCGTGATGAGTTCATAAACAGACGCTGCCTTACTTACTTTTTCCGCATTTACCATGCCGTTTTCACTAAACCACTTCGCTAGCATCTCGCCGTTTTGGCGAAATTCATCGCCCCCACCTACCCGTTGCATGTAAGTAAGAAATTCACCTTGCTCTTCGTTAATATTGGGCACATCTTCCATCGCGTGCAGGTTGATATAACCCCAGCCGTTGCTTCCTGGTACTTTGCGGGCAAAGGAAAAGGTTTGATCGAATGTAGAGCCTACGGTTTTGTGACATCCATTACAAAACGCGAGCTCTTGATCATGCTGAGCCCGCAACTCACCTTGCTCATCTTCAATAAAGCCATTAATGGTCCAGCCAAATCCGTTTTCAATGCCCTGCTCACCTAAATAGCGCGTTTGCGGTAGATTTTCGAAATGCTTGTCTTTTGCCTCTGCGTAATAAGCTGACGCTAAACTCTCAAGGCTTCTAAAGCGGTGCTTTTGCATATACCGCACTTCTTTCATGCGTTCAGCGTTGTATATATCGCCGTTCTCATCCACACCAATGTAGCGCACGGTGTGCAAAAACTCGGTGCCTTCCGGGAACAACATATGCGCAAGTTCAACATGATCAGCATCGCCAATGTAATGGGGCTGACGCACCATGGTGGTTACGTGTTCACTTAATGCATTGTCACCGTTTATATCAAGCCCCAGTGTCTTTTCATTAAGTCCGGCTACCGGCAACGTATCAACTTCTTTTAGCGCCATTTCAACGAGGGTTAAGTTCGCTAAGTATACATCACGACTGTATTGCCCTTTATGTTGCTGAAAGGCGTGTGGCAGTCGAATCATAGCATCGCCTGTTGAGCCATTGGTGGGCCAAAAAGTACTGGGGAAAGGCTTGTAGTTATACGATACCCACCCGCTATTGTCTTTCGCGAACCCGTCTTCATCAAATGCAGCAGCACCGGTACTTAAATTTTCGATATGCATATAGCTTGGAATAGTGCTATCGCCTTCAATGGCCGCGGTATAGTTATCTTGGGCTATGTACTCCAAAATGGCATCGTCTTTTATGCCCGCTATTAATTCTCGTCTATCAATAAATAGGTTTTTCCAGCTATTGGTTAGCCCCACCTCTGAGAATTCATAATTGCCTTGAAGTGTGCCATCACCCATTTGATTCGGGCGTTTTTCGGTGCGGTCGTAGCTTTGATGGCACGCATAGCACGGGTTATTTTCACCTTGGGTTTTAGTGTAACACTGAGGTGGAATGACCGACTCAGGGTTATAGACTTCGTTATGCTCTATGTAGGCCAGTGCGGGAATGGTATCCCCTTCTTGGTAAGGGTATGTATTCGTTTGTTCTGCTAACACAGCTTCAACCTGCTGGGCAGGTGAACACGCAAACAATAAAGGCAGCATAGAAGCAGTGAATAAAGGTAGTAATTTAGTTTGTATTTTCATAATAGTAACAACGACAAAATCCGGGCACGATGTGCCCGGATGAATTAAAAGGAAAAACTTACTTATCTGCTGGCTCGTACATCCACAGCGTATTATTTTCCTGGAAACCGTCTTCACCGATAAGAATACGGCCGTCGTTCATCACCACTACGTTATCAGGTTGAGATAGCTGTTCTACATCACAACGCTCTGCACCAGTTAGGCTTGAGCGGTAAGTACCGCCCATAACAACAGGCTCAATGCGAGTAATGTCATAGCCAGCTTCCAGACGTGCACGATACACACCGCCACAATCTTTAACGCGAGCAGAAAGCTGAATATCACCTTCATCATCAACCATGGTGTTATCTAGGTCAGCTATGCCAATATAAAGGTAAGCATTTTCAACCACTTCACCCTCAATAGTATCGGTGCCTTCCACGGCTTCTTCAGCGCGTTTAAGGTTAATTGAAATACCTTCAAGTTTACGCCATTCAGCGGTGGCTCCTTTAGCTCGCGCCGCCGCACGTGATTCTAAGAACGCCACGCGATCGTCCATCGGCTCACCTGCAGTTTGGCTACTACCACCCTCTTCAACAGTAGGGTATGTAGCATCGCCATTTGCCCACGCTTCTACATCGGCCATGGTAATGTAAGAGCTTTGGCCCTCTACATAATCATCTGTGCCAATCCCGTTGTACTCGTCAACCCATGCACGAATCGTCATGTTATCGCCGCTAGCCAGCTCAACCCACTCAACGGCAAAGCCTGTTGTAGCAGGGTCATTTTGACCAACATCTTGCGTTAGCTTGGCGCCGAAAAGGGTACCCGAAGAAAGGTCTTCAGCAGTATCAGCAACAAATTTGAATAACACGCCACCGGTATCATCTTGAGAAAGATAAACGGTTTTTCCATCAGGCATAACCGTTGAGTTTTCATGCTCGTAGCGACCCATTGCTAGGTGCTTAACAATCACTGGCTCATCAGCAAGTGGCTCGGTCACTTCGGCAATGTAACCATAGTTATAAGGATTTGACGCATCAGGCGCAGTCATTTGCCACATACGACCAAGACGCGCTTCTGTTGCTACCGCTTCTGGGTTATTCCAGTTAGGTGATGTGGTTGAATCTACTTCTGAATCTACTACCCATTCTTCAGAGGTTAACGGCGTATTCCACGGTGACATTGAACCGAAACAGTTTGCCGCTGTGCCCCATACTGGCGAGAAATCAAGCATCATGGCTTCGGTAACTTGCCACATGCCAAAGTCGTCTTTTTCAACTTTCATACGGCTCATGCCGCCTGGAAGCTCTTCCCAGTTTGAGAACAAGTAGCCTTCGCCAGTATCAGTAGAAATGAAGCCATTAAAGTCTGGCATATCGTTTTCTAAAACAAGCTCTTCACCATCTAGCGTATAGATGTGACCTAGGCCTTCTGGTAGTTCAGTACCAAAGGTGTCGCCCGTTTGACCAAGTACTTGATATTGACCAATGGCTGAAACCACCACTTCTTTTTCTTCATCAGAAGCAGGTACAGGTGAATTAGGAAGCGTAACCGGTAAGTTATTGAAGTTAGCACCAGCTAATACACCTACCGTGCCAGTATTAATAGGCATAGCGTTAACGTCATTAGTCACTGAGTTAGTGCCCGAAGGATGTTGAACGTTGAAGAAAAGGTCCCCCTCGTCGGTTAAGAAAATACCCGTTACCTCAGCACCAAGAGGAACAGTAGCAATACGGGTTAATGTTCCCGCTGTATCGCCTTCTTCACCTTTATCGCCTTGCTCTCCCTGCTCACCTTGTTCGCCAACAGGGCCTTGCTCGCCAATTGCTCCAGCAACACCATCTTCTCCGTCATCGCCTTCTAATGAACAAGCAGAAATGCCAAATGCAACCGCTAAAGCTAGCGCCGAATATTTTAAATCGCGTAAACGTTCAATTTTCATCAACTATCCTTTTTATAATCGTTAGGTTGAGACGGAACAAATTCATTCATCTCTGAAATGGTCTTAGCGGCGAATATAGTGAGGGAGTTATGTGACTGATAGGTGACACATTATTGACATAAAATTGAAGCTTTCTTGACAGAGTCCTATTGCGCCGTTTTATGTTGTATTTGCAAACAACGAGAAATAATTGCGATGTATTAAAGGCACTGTTGTTTTTATAACGTATGGGAAATAACAACGTTGAAGCTATCATTATCTCTTTGCATCGCTAAATTTGTGTAAAGATGCTGTTGTAAAACATTAAGTTATGACTTTATGAGATGCTATAATTGGAATGCGACGAACGTAACTTGGTCAACGAGTGACATCAATGGATAGAACTATAAATACAATACGCTATAGCAATCGTGCTTGGCTAATAGCGTTAACTTTCACCCTATGGGTTTGCACAGGGAAGTTTAGCCTTGCTCAAGATGGAAACACAAATCCTTTCATTGGTGCGCCAGATTACCAAAATACACAAACGTTGCTCAGTGACTTTAGGCAAAGCAGGCTTGATTACTTAGAAAATGAAGACGCCCTCATAAACGCTTTTACGTTAACTAAAGCGCAAAACTGGGACGCCCTTCATAGAGAAGCTGCGGCGTTGTATTCCGAATTACTTTTTAGACAAGAAAAATACGCAGTCCTAGAGAGCCATTTATCACTTTATCTAGGTGAAACAAACCAACAAGAGCAAACTGACATAGATTTGCTTTTTTTAGAATCGAAATTAAAGACGTTATCTAAAGCTGGAGATCCAGAGCCAGGTAGAGCCCTCGCTAAACAATTAGAAGCACAAATTCCACAGCATACATCAGAAGAAAAAATCATTATTTTTCGGGCATTGGCCTACTACTACACCGACACTGATGTGTTGAGAAAAACCCTTAATGCCGCGTTGGAAGGCCTTGAATTGGCAATAAAAAACGGGGATATCGCATCGCAAGGCTATTTTTACCGAAAAATAGCGGATGCGTATAACTATTTAAGCGAAAAAACCAAAGCCATATACTATGCAAAAAAGGCGGTAGACACCTATGAAAATACCAATGACGGGCTATTTACGGCCAAAGCGCATTGGAGCTTAGGCAATATCCTTCTTGAAGAAGATGACACAGAAGCCGCCTTAGTATATTTAAATAAGGCGTTAGATTATTTCAAAAAAGTAAATATGAGAAAGGGCTTAGCGTTCGCTCAATACTCAATAGCAAGTATTCAATACCTCCAGGCTAACTACGATACCGCACTCACACTAGCAAAAGAAAATATCGAACTTGCTCGCGCGGCGGGGATTGATGATATGCAACTTGCGTCTATGATTTTACTCTCCAACATCTATTTAAAACAGGGCTTTTTAGAAGAAGCCGAACAAGTAAATGACGACGTTTACTCACTCATAGATAAATTTAGTCGCAGCATTTATAAAGCAGAATTTTTGAGCGAACGTTATAAATTAAAGCGAGAGCTCAATCATATTGATGATGCGTTTGATGCCATCGAAAAGAAGCTTTTTTATACCAAAAAGCATTATGAGGCTACGAGTGAAAGCAACATTAAAGCCTTACAAATAAAGTTTGAAGTAAAAGAAAAAGAAGACAAAATTCGTAAGTTAGAATATCAAAAAGATATTAGTAACCTTCAAGCTAAAGAAGAATATCAGCAAAAAATAATATGGCGTCTTAGTGCTACCATTGCGTCTATTTTAGTGCTGGTGGTTTTGCTACTGTTTTATCGACAAGCCTTACAACGTAAAAAATATCATCGTATTGCATCTACTGATTATCTGACGAAGAGTTTTAACCGCAGAGGTATATTGAAAACCGCTGAGGCTAGACTTGCTCAACAAGATATGGCAATTGCCATTGTTGATTTAGATTACTTTAAAAAAATCAACGACGAGTATGGCCACGATGTGGGCGATTTAGTGCTTATAGCATTCGCTAATGCTGCGAAAGACACATTGTCTAACGATGATGAGTTTGGCCGCTATGGTGGTGAAGAATGGTTATTTGTGTTGCATTCTACTGACGAAAAAGTCATTAAAAATACGTTTGAAAAGCTTGCTGCAAACTATCAAAAGTACTGCAATAACTTAGATGCATTTACGAACAATATAAACATGACATTTAGTGTTGGCGTATCTGTTGGTAATAAATCGAATAAAACATTAGATACGCTTATCAAGCGCGCAGACAGTATGCTTTATGAAGCAAAAGAAAACGGTAGAAATCAGGTAATTGTAAATTAAATCAAAAGAAGTGGTGCGACTACCCTGATTCGAACAGGGGACCTCTACCATGTCAAGGTAGCGCTCTAACCAACTGAGCTATAGTCGCAAATGTACTTCGGCAGAACTGCCTTAAGGACGGCGAGCATAATAGCGATGCGCAGTGCGTCCTGCAAGTATATTTTGTGTTTAAGGTGTGCGATTGATTGATTTGCCACCATTTGTTCAAAAAAAATAGGTGTTTCACTCCTATTTAAACGTTCTCGCGCTGCACAAATGGCAACGGCTTGATGTTATCAACAATACTGCCATCACTCGCTATTTTCATGAAGTACTCCCCTAACCTATCGGTTTCTTGCAATACCGTTTGCCAATACTTAATACGGGTAGTGGCATCGAGTTGCTCGAAGTCTTTTCGATCTGGAATTTTACCGTATGGCAGGCTTGCCACGAACTCGGCAGATGGCACCAGCATGACCACATTGTCGTAACTATTTTTATGTGCAACGCGGCGTTTTAAGCCTTTATCGAACCAACCAGGTATTGGTTTGGGGTAAAAATGTGGATACAGCACTAAGCCCTTTTCAGGGCCGAACTCTAGGTCAAAATGATAATCAACAATACCACCATCGCGATACATAGCTTGAGGGGCACCTGCAATATCTCGAATTCCTTCAAGTACAACAGGAATAGCACCGGAAGCTAGCAGTGCATTGTGGATATTTTCGTTGTTTAATTCGTAGTGTTCAGTGGGAAGTTGATAAGGGTCTTTCACTGAAAACTCGGTATTAGGCGAAGAAAAAATACAGCGTGTATAGTATCTACCTAAGTTTTTTCGCGTAACCGCGTTAGCCGCGGCGCTCATGGCAAGACCGGATAACTGCGAAAACTTATGCTCGCGGCGGGTAGCCCCTAAACATTTAGCGACAAAGATGTGTGCTTTAAATCGCTGGTTTGCCAATACTTCCTTTTTACCTTCGCTATCCACCATTTCTTTCACTAGCGCTTCGGCCTTGCGGGTTATTTCCGCAGGCGTAGGCTTATCGCTGTAGGTAGTCGTGGAATAAGAGGTAGCTAGCCGATTAATGGCAGCAAGTGGGTCATCTTGTACTGCACAGATAGCCCTGAAAGCACCGGCCGATGAACCTATAACATGTATTTGATGGTCGACATTTTTAAACCACTCTGGAAAGAGTACTCTGTCTAATCCTGCCAATGAAAACCATTTTGGACCGCCTGAAGCGCCGAGAAAATAACTGAATAATTCGGGGTGAAAGCCTTGTTGCTTAATGGTATTCATTGCCCCATTGCCGGCATAAATTTCTAGCGGTGCCACGTGTTGTCTCTATTATCATGTTTGCGCCTAATTTATCAGTAAAAGCCGTAAAATCAATGGGCCGTCCATCACCTTTATGAAACCACTACTATAAGTGAGCGCTTATGTAGGAAGTTGCCGCCTGTGTAAACAAATCATCACACATCGCCATTTCACTGAAATCCTATCGGCACCACGCAATTGATTTACTTATTATTAATATTTACGCTACATAAATAGTCGCGTTAAGCATCAGTAGTATTTGAAAGGTGGGTATGGTGAATCAACTAACTTATTTGTCGGGTTTTAATAATGAGCATGAAACTGAAGCCTTACCTAATGCATTGCCAAATGGGCAATTTAGCCCGCAGAAAGTCAATTATAAACTCTATGCCGAGCAGTTCAGTTCCAGTGCTTTTACCGCGCCTAGAGCCGAAAACAGACGTACTTGGACTTATCGCATACGGCCTTCTGTTGCCATGGGCGATTTTTCACCTTATAAAAACATGCAGCTTAAAACTGGGCCTGAAATCAATTCGCCATGCCCTCCCAATGTGATGCGTTGGAACCCCTTACCCTTGCCCGATGAAAGTAGCAGCATAGATTTTATTGAAGGTTTAGTCACCATAGCTACAAATGGCGATGCGAAACACCAAACCGGAATGGGCATTCACTGCTACAGTGCGAACTCGGCGATGGGAAATAAGGTATTTTACTCATCAGACGGTGAGATGTTGTTCGTGCCACAGCATGGAAACATGGAAGTAAAAACTGAGTTTGGCAAGTTACACCTATCCGCGGGTGAAATTATGGTGATCCCTCGAGGGGTGCGTTTCAGCATTACTCCTATCGATGACGCAATTCGAGGGTATATTTGTGAAAACTACGGCCAGTCATTTGTTTTACCAGAACGAGGCCCGGTAGGTGCGAATGGATTTGCTAATCAAAGAGACTTTTTATACCCCACTGCGTGGTTCGAGGATGTCGACACGCCCCATGTTATTATCAACAAGTTTTGTGGGCACTTATACGAAGCACCACTTTCACATTCCCCCTTTGATGTGGTGGCTTGGGTAGGTAATTCAGCGCCTTACAAGTATGATCTTAAGCGCTTCAATGTGATCAATACCGTCAGCTATGACCACCCTGATCCTTCCATATTTACGGTACTCACTTCGCCATCTGAATTAGCAGGGACTGCTAACGTTGATTTTGTCATTTTTCCGCCTCGTTGGATGGTGGCTGATAACACTTTCCGCCCGCCTTACTTCCATAGAAACGTGATGAGTGAGTTTATGGGCTTAATAGAAGGCAGTTACGATGCTAAAGAAAAAGGGTTCATGCCTGGCGGTATGAGTTTGCATAATTGCTTTACCCCACATGGCCCCGAAGCCTCTGTGTTCGAAGCGGCATCAAATGCCGAGTTAGCTCCCCATAAATACGAAAATACACTGGCGTTTATGTTTGAATCTCGCTTTCCCATCGCCCCCACTGAGTTTGCACTGAGTACCCCGCTTCGCCAAACCGACTATATCGATTGTTGGAAGGGGATAACCAAGCATTTCGACGGTAAAATATAGGCGCAGAGCTGTTGGGTGTTTTCATTAAATGTACCTAAAAATGAACATCAGCCCAACAGCATCAAATAAAAACAAACCAATTAAATACAGCAACTTAATTATTTAACGAGGGATTCAAATTGCCTTTTATCGCAACTGAAAACTAATCGTTACACTGAATATACAACAGCACCTCGCGTCATGTTTTAACAGTCTATTGCCCTTATATTTACCTCGCCATTACAATCAAATCTTCTATTTATATCCGCCTTTGCATGGGTTCAATAACAAAAACGACTTAACTAACGCAAAGGCTCTGACTTCAGTAAGCGAGAAAGAAAATGGCAGACGTATTTGAAAATCCAATTGGGTTAGATGGTTTTGAGTTTTTAGAATTTACCGCGCCGAAAAAAGGTTTATTGGAGCCTATGTTTGAAGCTATGGGGTTCACCCGAGTAGCAAGGCACAAATCAAAAGATGTAGAGCTGTGGCGCCAAGGCGATATTAACCTTTTAAGTAATTATGAAAAAAACTGTCACGCTTCCTACTATGCCGAAGAGCACGGCCCTTCAGCGTGTGGCATGGCCTTTCGTGTTAAAGACTCTCAGCACGCGTACTCTGAAGTACTAAAGCGTGGCGCACAGCCAATGGACACCCACACAGGTCCTATGGAACTGAAATTGCCAGCAATTAGAGGCATTGGTGGTGCGATGCTTTATTTAATTGATCGCTATCAAGGCGAAAACACCATTTATGACATCGATTTCACCTGGATTGAAGGTGTAGACAGACATCCCATAGGTTGTGGTTTCCATACGCTAGATCACCTTACCCACAATGTGTATCGCGGGCGAATGAACCATTGGGCAAAATTCTACGAATCGTTATTTAACTTTCGCGAAATTCGCTACTTTGACATTAAGGGTGAGTACACTGGGCTACTGTCAAAAGCCATGACTGCGCCTGATGGAAAAATTCGTATTCCACTCAATGAAGAAGCGGTTGGCGGTGGCGGTCAAATTGAAGAATTCTTAATGCAATATAATGGTGAAGGTATTCAGCATATTGCCTTTGCTTGTGACGACCTTATAAGCTGCTTAGATAAACTAAAGGCAAAGGGCATGAAGTTTATGACGCCGCCACCTGATACCTACTACGACATGTTAGAGGAACGGTTACCCGGTCACGGTGAGCCTGTTGGCGAATTCAAACAGCGAGGTATTCTGCTAGACGGTACCACTGAGGGCGAGTCTCCTCGTTTGTTACTGCAAATTTTCTCAGAAACGGTTTTTGGCCCAGTATTTTTCGAGTTTATTCAGCGCAAAGAAGATGATGGATTTGGCGAAGGCAACTTTAAAGCGTTATTTGAATCGATTGAACGGGATCAGGTAAATCGCGGTGTGTTAAGTAAGTAGTAGCCCAACGCTTCCTTACCGATTTACATATAATGGCGTTAGTGGTGTCAGCCCCCTTAGCTACAGGCTGACACCATCCTGTATATTCTTACAATATCTTTATTTTATTCCTGCGCGATCCTTGCCATACGTTTATCAATCTGCGCCTTGTTCATAAAGCGCACAATACGCCCCTGATGGGTCTTTGATAATGCAAAAACGTGAAGTGCCATGGTGACGAATGTCTCCAATTTGTTCCCCACCAGCGCTTTTAGATGCGGCTAATGCTGCGTCTAATTCGGCTACCGTGAAATACGGCACCCAACCACCAGGAATATTGCTATTGCAGCCTCGCTTATGACATATGCCACCAGCAGGGATACCATCTTCTTTCATCATGACATAATCGTTGTAGCCACCCATGTCGAAGGCTTCTTTTTTCCACCCCATTACATTGACGTAAAAATCAGCTAATTGGTCAGCGTCATCGGTGGTGATATCCATCCATAAACTATCGCTCATTTCATTCCCCTTTTGAGGTTTTGTGCTCTAAGACTAGCGAGCCAGTATTTTTACTTATTATTCATTGATAGTTGCACACTCATTGATAATAAACCACGTAGTGATCGCGTTTATTACGTTGGATAAAAGATAGCAGTGTCAAGACAAGAAATTGCAAAATAAGCAGAACAATTTTTAAATATGTATAGACAGAGGCTGTGGAAAATGCTTGTGAATAGGTAAATGTTATCCACTGGCTATTGTTTGTACAGTTTATTTTATTGTTTAAATTCATGCAGTTAAACAAAAGCCCCAAACTACTCAACAAACTTATCCACAGATTAAGTGGATAACACGTAGCACTTAACCACAGATAGTGTTTTAATGTGGATACTTTGATTGAAACCTTTTTTTCCGGTTATTCATGCCAAAACAAACACTCGCTGTACGCCCCCAACAATTTACGATCCACAGCCTAGATGGTGACAGTGCCATTCCTGCAAATGTACTTCAAAGCCCACTATTTTTCTTGGGCAAAACAGAAGATGAACTGTCTATTGTTATCCCTTCAAACCTAGATGTAGATTCACTTGATTCTGACGAAGGCTGGCGAGCACTTGAACTGCTCGGGCCGTTGCATTTATCTATGGTAGGTATTATGGCGCAGATAGGCGCGGTGCTTGCCGCAGTAAAAGTCTCTATCTTTGTTGTATCAACTTTCGAAACCGACTTTTTCCTTGTGAAAGATAATAAACTTGCTGATGCAACTAAGGCATTAAAAAATGCAGGCTATACGGTTCTTGAGGGCAAGTAGTGTTGATAGAAAAGCAACTCACCGCGCCTCCTGAGCAATTTAAAAAAGCCATTCCTATTGCATCACCGGTTTCAGGACAATGTGTTTTACTGCAACACGTTAATGATGACTTAATAAATGTTGGTGCATGGGGGCCGGGTTTAGCGCTTGTTACTGCTTCAAGTAAAGTGGTATCCCCCTTTAATGCAACTGTAATGAAAATAGATCCCCTCGACTATTCAATTGAAATTAAATCTTCTTTTGGGCTTAAATGTCGAATCAAATATGGCTTACACACCCAAATGCTGTGCGGGGCGCAGTTTTTAACTCCGTTAAAACAAGGCCAGCAGATTAAAGCCGGTGCGATGTTATTTAGTGTAAATTCTGCGTGGCTAAAACAACAAGGCGTGGAAAATATTTGTATAATGACCCTATTAAATGCCAAAGCCTTGTTAGGTGTTCTACCTACGCATCAAAAATTTGTTGATGCGGGTAGCGACACACTGTTAACCCTGTATATTTAGGCAAATTCGAACCCTTTTTGAAAATGTATAATAACGCGCTTATTATGCACCTATTCTAACTTCACGCTGTAACGGAGTATCCTTTTGAGTACAACAATGTATGGCATCGCAAATTGCGACACGATTAAAAAAGCTAAGAAATGGTTAGCTGAGAACAACATCGAATTTACTTTTCACGACTATAGAAAAGACGGCATAGACGCTGAATTTCTCGCCGACGCTGAAGCCAACCTTGGCTATGAAGTGATGTTGAACAAACGTGGGACTACCTTTCGCCAACTTGATGACAGTGATAAAACAGATATCACCCGCGAAAAAGCGTTAGCCTTGTTACTGGAACACCCTGCGATGGTGAAGCGTCCTATTTTAAATCATAACGGCACGTTTCACATTGGCTTTAAACCTGCGCAGTATGAGGAAATATTTTGTTAAACGATAACGTAATAGACATTGCTAAAAACTTAATGAACAGGCGTTCGGTTACCCCTGAAGATGAGGGCTGCCAAGAAGCCATGAAAGACTTCTTAGGTACCTTAGGATTTAACAATGAAACCATGGTGTTTGACGATACCACCAACCTTTGGTCTCGTCGTGGTACCGAAGGCCCAGTTTTTTGCTTTGCTGGTCACACCGACGTGGTGCCTAGTGGCCCAGAGAGCGCATGGAAAACTCCGCCTTTTACGGCTACTGAAGTAGATGGCTATTTACATGGCCGTGGTGCTGCCGATATGAAGGGTAGCTTAGCGGCAATGTTAGTGGCAACCCGCCAATTTGTAGCCGATTATCCCGATCATAAAGGAAGTATTGCCTACCTTATTACTAGTGACGAAGAAGGGCCGTTTATTAACGGTACTACACGTGTCATTGATACCCTTGAAGCGCGCAATGAGAAAATTACTTGGTGCTTAGTGGGCGAACCATCTTCTACGGATGAAGTGGGCGATATTGTCAAAAATGGCCGTCGTGGATCATTAACTGGCGATCTCACTGTTAAAGGTATTCAAGGTCATGTTGCTTACCCACATTTAGCTAAAAACCCGGTTCATTGTGCTACTCCGGCATTAACTGAATTAGCGCAATCTCATTGGGATAATGGCAACGAGTTTTTCCCCCCCACCAGCTTTCAAATTTCAAACATTAATGGCGGTACAGGTGCAGGTAATGTTATTCCTGGCGAACTTCATGTGTGCTTTAACTTTCGGTTTTCAACCGAAGTAACAGATCAAGAACTGATTAAGCGTGTTACGACTATTTTAGATAAACACGAACTTGATTACGACATAAAGTGGACGTTTAACGGCCAGCCTTTTTTGACTGACTCGGGCCCACTATTAACTGCCACTGAAAAAGCGATTGCCGATGTACGTGGTAAACCCACTATTTTGTCTACCGCAGGCGGCACATCTGATGGCCGCTTTATTGCGCCGACGGGCGCGCAGGTTATCGAACTAGGGCCAGTAAACGCCACCATTCATAAAATAGATGAATGCGTGAAAATGAGCGACTTAGAGTCTTTAAGCGACATGTATTACGGTATTTTGGTTAATCTGCTCGCATGAACCCCGCTATCTGGCTAGGGCAAGACAATCCTCACCTTGTTGATGCAGGAAATGGACATTCCTTGCATGCTAACGTGCTACCCCCCTTTGTTAATATGCAACAAGCTGCCCGTGATGATGGTATAGATTTATGTTTAGTGAGCAGCTTTCGTCAGTTTGATAAACAGTGCGCTATTTGGAATAGAAAATGGCGCGGCGAAGCGGCGCTATTGGATAGCAAGGGTACCGCATTAAACCCGAATACGTTATCGGACGTAGAAAAACTACATGCAATACTGATGTGGTCAGCGTTGCCTGGCGGTAGTCGTCATCACTGGGGTAGTGATTTTGATGTTTATGACAAGCACGCGGTTGAACAATGGGACGGTAAATTTTCATTGGTTGACAGTGAATACCGTGAAGGTGGGCCTTGCTTTGCACTGGCTAAGTGGCTTGAAGCGAACATGCGCACTTTTGGCTTCTTCCGCCCGTTTAGTGAAAACAAAGGAGGCGTGGCGTGTGAGCTTTGGCATCTGAGTCATCAGGGCGTTGCCACTGAATTTGAACAAGCGCTTTCCCTAGCAGCACTGACTAATGCTATTGAATGCAGCATCATTGAAGGTAAAGCCGTTGTGCTTGAGCATATTGAAGAGATTTACTTTCGCTATGTGTTAAATCGTGGCATGGCGTGGGAGGAATAAGCTCATACATAGCTGCAAACACATCACTGTGTGTAGAAGCGCGTACAAGAAGTTTAAGTAAGAATAACTAATGGAGACAGGGATGAATACGCTTTGGGTCGTCATTATTATCGTTATTGTATTGGGCGTGGTCGTTGGCAATATTACGCTGTTAAAATACAGTGCTAAATTTAAATTCCCAACGCCGCTTAAAAAGAACGACGATAAGCAAAAGAAAAATGGGTTTGAAGATGAAGAGGACGACTGGTAAAACAGTCGCCCTGCTGAAAAGTGCCCCATATTCAATTTTCGTACACTGGACTTGAACTAGAGTTTGGGCTCGAACTCGGATCTGGGCTAAAACGAATCAGAACGTAGAATCGTTTTAGCCTAACGGCTTCTTATAGCGGCGACGTTTTTACTGCAGTACCGCTAATACTCACCATCAACATACTGCCCTTATCCCCGATAACTTGGTAATCAAGATCTATTCCCACAACCGCATTTGCTCCCATGCTACGAGCCTCATGTTCAAGTTCCGTAAACGCCAGTTTTCTCGCTCGGGTTAACTCTTCTTCATAAGAACCAGAACGACCACCTACAATATCGCGAATAGAGGCAAATAAATCTTTGACTATGTTAGCGCCCATTACGGCTTCGCCAACCACAATGCCATAGTAGGCTTCAATCTTTTGGCCTTCTAAAGTAGGCGTAGTTGAAATTATCATGGGTTGCTCCTTGCTGAGTTATTATGAAAATTGCGTTTATATTTTGGTCTTTTAGTAGACCATGAATTATTCACAGAAGTGCTAGCCACCTAGCACACAATTGACCTGTACACGGTTACCCTAGCCTATTTAGATAATGCCTGTTTCAGCGCATCAACCAATTCAGTCGCTTTATCGTCAGGGTAAGCCACAACAGCTTGCGCGCCCCAAATTGGCTTTGGCCATGCGATATCACTTTTATACCTTGCAACATGGTGAATGTGCAACTGACTCACCACATTACCAAGCGCCGCTATATTTAATTTATCAGGTGAAAACTGAGTTTGTAATAAACGACTTACCTGTGCTGATTCTTTTAAAAATTGCTGCTGTTGCTCGTCTGATAATTCAATGATTTCAGTTACCCCATCTACACGAGGCACTAATATTAACCATGGAAACTGGCTATCATTCATGAGTAATACCCGACAAAGGGGCAAATCGTGAATGAAAATCGTATCAGACTCTAGCCTTGCATCTAACTTAAACACTGAGTTTCTCCAACTTTGTGGGTACCACTGTTAATAAAGCGCGTTGCCCTATTGCCACATTCGCATTAGGAAACACTATCGCTTCTCCGTCTTGCTGTGCAGTGTAGGTAGCACCAGTTTCAGTAGCTAATATTGTGCCTTTCGCATAATCCGTAAAATTAGGCGTATCGTCATCGAAATGCAACGTAAAATCGTCTTGATGGCGATTGATAACTTGATTCACCCGATAAATATCTAGCGAGTCTATATCAACCTCGGGTCTAAAGTCATCGTTACAAATAAGTGCAGTAATGGATTGTTTTGCTGCTTCAAAACGGCTCATGTCGTTTTGACCAAATGGCTGCACTTTACCTAATTCAACGGTAAAGGCATGCGCTTGATGCTGCACAGAAGAAGAGTAACTAAACGTTGTGGTCGCTGACTCAGATAACAAGATAGTTTGAATACCGCAGGCGGCTAAAAAACCAAGCTGGCTTTTACTGTGCGCTTTGCCATGTAAATACGGATACACCGCAAACTTTTCATTTTTAGACTCTCGAATAGCCGTATGTAAGTCGTAGTGATATTTCTCGTCGCCAGGACGTGCCACAGCAAAGAAATCGGTTATCGCATCTTCTAGCGCTTTAGCCCGTTTGCGCTCGTTATTGTTACAACCTTCACCTTTAGAGTGTGCACCATTAAACAACCGGTTCATGTTTTCTTCTACAAACCTTTCGGCAATATCCATAGCGGGTAAGTTACCAAACAGAAAAAGTACCCGATGGCTAAGCGCTATTTTACCGGTAAAAATATGCTGTACCAGCTCGTCGCATATTTCGATAGGGGCGGTTTCATTTCCATGAACCCCGCTAGATAACACAACGTGTTTATTTACCGACGTTTTTGCACGTGGCGTAAAGGCGATAATACCCGGCACGGTAATAGCAACGTCAGTACCATTGTCTAATGAAAATTGAATTGGAGAGGTAAATAACTCAGGTTGAGTTCTAGACAAAGAAAGAAAATTCCCTTGTTCGATAAGTTGCTGCATACATAAACCAATAATAGCTTGAATAGCACTAGTTTAGCGATTTGGTCAGGCTAATGCACGTATTGCCACAGTTAGCAGAAGGTATTTTATTTACGCTCGTAAAGGAGAGTTACCGACAATAATTTCTTGCTGCGCCAACTCAATAAAATCATTCAATGGAATGGCTTTTGAAAACAAATAACCCTGCCCTATGGTTACACCTACCTCTCGAAGAATGTGTAGTTGAGCAATAGTTTCCACGCCCTCGGCGATTACATCGCAGTTCTTGGCTTTTCCGATGACTTTGGCAGCTTCGATAATGGCTCGATTTACAGGATGTTTAGCTAATTCTATGACAAACGTTTTGTCTATTTTAAGGGCACTTAAATCAAGATCGCGTATATAAGCTAAGTTTGAATATCCCTTACCAAAATCATCTACTGAAATAGCGACCCCTAACGCTCGTAACTCATCGAGCTGCTTTTTCACCATAAGTGAATTAGACAAGGCCACGTCTTCCGTTAATTCTAACTCTATGCGTGTAAGCGGCATGGCGTACGATTTACTGAGCATCTTTAACGAGGGGATCAGATGATTATCATACAATTGAGTAGGCGAAATATTAACGGATAAGGTTAGCGATAAACGGTGAAAATCAAAATCAACTAAGCTTCTAAACGCTTGCTCTAACGTCCAATAGCCCAGCTCATTCATCATGTTATACGACTCTGCCGCTTCAATAAGTGGGCCTGGAAATAACACACCGTCTAACGGATGATTCCAGCGAAGTAGGCACTCTGCGCCAATGACTTCAAGGGTTTGCAAATTTACTTTAGGCTGATAGTAAAGCTCTAATTCATTTTGCGACAAAGCGCGTTTCAAATCGGCTTTTAATGCAAGGCTTCGACCTGTGTCTGTTGTATCTTGCATACTGTACAGACAGAAATTTTCGTACTTATTTTCTTTAGCTTGCTTTAATGCAGCCTCTCCGCGAGATACAAATGCTGTAATTTCGAAGGCTTGGCTATCTGATGTCACTACACCTACATTAAAATCGGCAATGAATGCATGGCCGTCGTGATGCATGGGGGTTTTGAAATGTTCTACCAACCGTTCGAACATGTCGCGCATTTGGCTGGGACTGCGCATACCAGGAAACGCAATACCGAACACATCACCGCTTATTCTTCCTAGGCCAATATCTGCACCAAATAGGGAATGAATACGATTAGCAATTTCTAGCAGAAATCTATCGCCAATATTAATCCCCAAACTGGTCGTGACATCTGAAAAACGGACCACATCTACCAGCATTAGTGATAACGACGGATGTAATACACCACACTTCGAAATGGTATCGATAAACGCAAATCGATTGGGAAGTGTAGCCAGCGACTTATGATGTTGGCTCATGACAGATTCCTTGCACTAAACGGCGGCTAGGTACTAAAAATTGGCAAATGGTAGTTCAACATGACTTATCACTAAGCGCAACGGCCGCTAAGTATATAAGTCCATACTTAATTATAAATCGTAGGCCTTTTTTCTTATGATCTGACTACGTATTGATTTTAATTTGTTTTTTTCTTTATGCTGACACACCATACCACAACAAAAAGCCCAGAAAGCATAGCATTTCTGGGCTTTTTTCAGAGACTAGTTGAGACTAGTTTTCTATCTTGCACGGTGAAAGTTTCCAAATACGTTCTACATAATCTTTGATTGAACGGTCTGAGGTAAACTTACCCATTTTAGCGGTATTAATAATAGCCATTTTAGCCCAACGCGCTTTATCGCGATACGCTTCATCAATAGCGATTTGTGCATCACAGTAGCTGCGGAAGTCAGCTAGCACCATGTATTGGTCACCATGATCCAACAAGCTTTGCTTAATCGATACTAACGCACCTGGCTTGCCTGGCGTGAAGTAATCGGTTTCAAGCCAATCTAATACCGCTTTAATTTCAGGGTCGCGATAATAGTAATCGTAAGGCTTGTAGCCTTTCTCTTGCTGTTCGTGCACCTCTTCAACGGTTAGGCCGAAGATAAAGATGTTGTCATCGCCGACTTCTTCAGCAATCTCAACGTTAGCACCATCTAGCGTACCTACGGTAATCGCGCCGTTAAGTGCTAACTTCATGTTACCGGTTCCTGACGCTTCTTTACCTGCGGTACTGATTTGCTCAGACACATCAGATGCCGGAATCATTTTCTCAGCAAGAGACACGCGATAGTTCGGCAAGAACACAACTTTAATTTTGTTATTTACACGCGGGTCATTATTGATTTTATCAGCCACTTTATTGATGGCGTAAATAATATCTTTCGCTAATTTGTAGCCCGGAGCCGCTTTCGCACCAAATATGAATACGCGAGGTACCATATCGTAATCTGGGTTTTCTAATAGACGGCGATACAAAGCCATAATGTGAAGCAAGTTCAAGTGCTGGCGTTTGTACTCGTGCAAGCGCTTAATTTGCACATCGAAAATAGCGTTTACGTCTACTTCGATGTCTAACGACTCGCGAATTTCATCAGCAAGTAACTGCTTGTTATTCAGCTTCACTTGCATGAATTGCTTTTGGAACGTCTTGTTGTCGGCGTACTTTTCTAGCGCCTCAAGTTTGTATAAGTCTTTTGGCCAGTCGGTGCCAATTTTCTTATCAATTAATTTAGAAAGCTCTGGGTTACACGCTTTCAACCAACGGCGTGGTGTAATACCGTTCGTTACGTTAGTTAATTTACCCGGCCATAACGCATCAAACTCTGGGAACAAATCAGACTTAACTAGGCGAGAATGCATTTCAGCTACGCCGTTAACCGCAAATGAACCGATAACCGATAAATGGCCCATACGTACCATTTTCTCGTTGCCTTCTTCAATAATAGAAAGCTTCGCTTTAATGCGGTTATCGCTTGGCCACTTCTTATCGACCTCAGCCATAAATCTATGGTTAATTTCATAGATGATTTCCAAATGGCGCGGTAAGATTTTTTCAATCATGCGAGCAGGCCACTTTTCTAGCGCCTCAGGTAACAAGGTGTGGTTGGTATAAGCAAACACTTTCGTGCTGATGCCCCATGCTTGATCCCAATCTAATTCCGCGCGGTCAACTAAGATACGCATAAGCTCAGGGATTGCGATGGCTGGGTGAGTATCATTTAATTGAATAACCACTTGATCAGCAAAACGGCTCCAGTCATCACCATGCGCACGCTTATAACGGCGAATAATATCTTTCAACGAACATGAGCAGAAGAAATACTGTTGAATCAAGCGAAGCTCTTTACCCGCTTCGGTTTCATCGTTCGGATAAAGCACTTTTGAAATGGTTTCCGCTTGCACGTTTTCTCGCTGTGCATCTACATAACCACCGGCGTTAAATACATCCCAGTTGAAGTAGTCAGAAGAGTCTGACTGCCATAAACGCAACACGTTTACGGTTTTGCCTTCATATCCAACAACAGGAATATCCCAAGGGATACCTTTTACAATCGAGCCAGGATGCCACTCTTTTTGAATACGGCCGCTTTCGCCATACTTGGTTTCTACATAACCAAATAGAGGCACTTCTTGAATTGATTCTGGGCGGCAGATTTCCCACGGATTACCGTAATCGCGCCAGCTATCAGGGCGTTCTATCTGAGCGCCACTCTTAATTTCTTGACGAAAAAGTCCATGCTCATAGTGAATACCATAACCAATTGCAGGCAATTCCATCGTTGCAAGTGAGTCGATAAAGCACGCCGCTAAGCGCCCTAATCCACCATTACCTAGCGCCATGTCTGGCTCTTCTTCCATGATGTCGGTAATCTCAACACCCAACTCTTTCAACGCGCCACTAGCAATGTCAAATAAACCCAAGTTTTGAAGGTTGTTTGACAACAATCTGCCCATTAAGAATTCGGCAGAAAAATAGTGTACTGCGCGAGTATCATTGAAGTAGTGACTTTTTTGGGTTTTGCGAAGGCCTTCTAATACCTGAGCCTGAATGGCAGCACAGGTGGCTTTCCACCATGCGTGGTTATTAGCCTTATTTTCATCCGTACCTAGCGTACAGTGAAGGTGCTTAACAATAGCGGCTTTAAATTCAGCCTTATCTAGCGGTAAAGAGGTTTGCGTTTTGGCAGCTTTTGCATTCATTTTGCGTCTCACTCTGGTTGACGTGTACAAAGGCACACTCAATGTGTAATTTAATTACAGAAAAAACCAACGATATGAGAGCAATATAGCAGTGCTTAAACGATTATGTTGTGATAATTTTGTTAAAATAACAAAAAACCGGATGAAAACGTATGCATTCATCCGGCTTTTAACTTATATGTAACAAATAAAGGCTTTAGGTGGTTAGTTTTTAGCCTTATTTGATAATTTTACCTACTAACGCTTCTGCTTCTTGAATCAATTCCTGTAAGTGAGTTTCACCTTTGAAGCTTTCAGCATAAATTTTGTAGATTTGTTCAGTACCAGATGGACGTGCTGCAAACCAACCATTTTCAGTAGATACCTTTACACCACCAATAGCGGCATTGTTACCCGGTGCATGGGTTTGCACTGCCGTGATAGGTTCACCTGCTAGGGAATCACTAGTAACTACCGAAGCATCCATTGCAGAGAGCTTCTGCTTTTGCTCTAAGGTAGCAGCGACATCTACGCGATTATAAACTGGCGCCGAAAACTGTTCGGTCAGTGTTTGATAATGTTCACCAGGATCTTTCTTGGTCACCGCCAAAATCTCAGCGGCCAGTAAGCAAAGAATAAAGCCATCTTTATCGGTAGCCCAAGTCTCGCCATCACGTTGCAAGAAAATACCACCGGCACTTTCTTCACCTGCAAAACCAATATTGCTGTTCGATAGGCCATCAACAAACCATTTAAAACCAACGGGCATTTCGGCAAGCGGCTTATCTAAGCTATTTGCCACGCGGTCAATCATGCTGCTCGAAACCAGTGTTTTACCGATTTTCAGTGAAGCTGGCCATTGTGGTCTGTGTGTATATAAGTACTGAATAGCCACCGCAAGATAATGATTAGGGTTCATCAGACCGGCACTTTTACATACAATGCCGTGGCGATCGAAATCTGGATCATTACCCCAAGCTAGGTCAAAATCGTCTTTTAATTCGATTAAGCCTGCCATAGCATAAGCGCTTGAACAGTCCATGCGTAATTTACCGTCTTTGTCACGACGCATAAATCCAAACTGAGGGTCGACAGCAGGGTTCACAACCGTGATGTCTAATCCGTATTTCTCGGCAATACGTGACCAGTACCCAATACCAGCACCACCCAATGGATCGGTACCTAGTTTTAAGCCGGCCTTAGCAATGGCCTGCATATCAATAACCTGAGCAAGGTCATCAATATAAGGTTCCATGAAATCTTCTTCGCGAACTAAACTTCTGGCTCTAACCGAACGGATATCAATGCGTTTAACGTCTTTATTGCCCTCGGCAATAAGCGCATTAGCGCGGTTTTGAATTTTCGTCGTCACGTCGCTATCTGCAGGGCCACCATGAGGAGGGTTATATTTAAAACCTCCGTCTTCAGGTGGATTATGTGATGGGGTTATGACTACCCCATCAGATTTAACAGCCCCGTTTTCACGATTGTAACGAATGATAGTACGGGAAATGACCGGCGTTGGTGTATAGCCTAAGCTTTCGTTGTCGCTCCGCTGGATAACAACATCTACCCCGTTGGCACTGAGTACTTCAATAGCGGTGATCATGGCAGGCTCAGACAAAGCATGGGTATCTTTACCTATAAATAGCGGGCCTGTAATACCTTCTGATTCACGATATTCAACTAATGCTTGGCATATTGCACTAATATGGGTATCGGTAAAAGTATAGTTCGACGCCGATCCTCTGTGCCCTGAAGTACCAAAACTTACTGCTTCAGTAGGGGCAGCGGCGTCTGGTTTGTAGCTGTAATATTGGCTAACAAGTTGCGCCACATTAATCAGTTGCTCAGGTGCAGCTGGTTTACCAGCCTGCGGATGTAAAGCCATGAAAAGTCCTTATTTTAAGTTAAGCGTTTATTTGCCCTCTGGGGCGAATCGACTTACTACCGTTTCGACGACATCGGGCTGATACCCTAATGTACGCAAAACTTGTTCCAGCATGTTTACTTTTTTCGCGGTATTGTTGTTGGTGACTACCCAAAATGGGCTATCAGGAATGGCTTTAGGGTTAGTACTACTGCCATTTTCTAACAATGCCTCTTTGCTTGTAGCAAAATAGGTACGATTTTTACCGATAATCGATTTAACATTTTCAAAGGTATCGCTATTTAGCTTATGCGCAGCACTTAAAATAAATAAGAACTGATCGACACGTTTAGTAAACGTCGATAACGCATCTTTAGATACCATACCCACAATATCATCTTTATTGTGATTTTCTATTTCAGTCACTACTGGCGCGGTCACGTCTTTTTTAACAGGCGCTTTGGCGGGGGTTGTTGATTTTGCAACAGGTGATTTTGTCACAGGCGCTTTGGCTGCAGTTGCTTTAGGCGCCGCTTTTGCAACGGTTTTACTAGCGGGCTTCACTTGTGCTTTTTGCGCCGAAGCGGTAACAGTAGGGGCAGCTGCAACCGGTGCTGGCGTCGCTTGTACTGACTCATCAGGTAGGGAGGCGTTGCTTGCACCCTTTATTTCACCATCTTCAGGCAACAAAAGCCTACGTAAAATTTCTGATGCGCTCTCGCCTATATGTTTTGTTTGGCTGGCGATAAAGGCATACAAATCATCATCTATTTCAATGCTTTTCATAACTACTTCCTTAACAAGATGCCCCATTATAGACAACCGATACGCACAGCGCAGCACTATTTCTAACCTAGCCCTAAATTCGTTAAAACCAACATTAAAATGATGCTTTTAAGATGTTAAATAACCAAGCTTATACCTTTGTATGGGAGCCAACTGCTATTTCAGCACTTTAGTTGCTACTATCAGTATATAAGGGGTTTAAAAGGTAACGTTTTATCATGCGAAAAGAGATTCAATTAGTGCATGACGCGCTAAGTCAGAAAATTATCGGCAAATCTGAACAGCTAAAACTCGCGGTGACGTGTTTACTAGCACATGGTCATCTCCTTATTGAAGATTTACCTGGCATGGGTAAAACCACACTTTCCCACGCACTTTCCCACGTATTCGGTCTTCAGTATTCGCGTATCCAATTTACGTCAGACTTGCTCCCATCAGACATGCTTGGCGTGAATGTTTATCAAAGTCACAATGGTGAATTTCAATTTAGACACGGCCCCATATTTAGCCAAGTTGTTCTTGCCGATGAGCTGAACCGAGCCAGCCCTAAAACGCAAAGTGCCTTGTTAGAGGCGATGGAAGAACGCCAAGTGAGTATTGATGGCACCACCCACGCGCTACCTTCGCCCTTTTTTGTTATTGGCACTCAAAACCCTGGTTATCAATCTGGCACCTATCCGCTGCCTGAATCACAACTAGACCGCTTTTTTATGCGTATATCGCTGGGCTTTCCTAATTGGGAAGCCGAAAAAGCTATGCTACAACAATCAACCGACGTCCAGCAGCAGATAGTGTCGTGTTTATCGCAGACCGATTTGATCACGATGCAAGATGCGGTTACCCATGTGCATGCTAGCGATGATGTGATTAATTATATATTGCGATTAGTGACAGAGAGCCGAGCACAAGGGCGCTACCCTACCCCATTATCGCCACGGGCTAGCCGAGCCTTGTTGCAAGCTGCTAAAGCTTGGGCTTATATGCACGATAGAACCTTTGTTACGCCAGATGATGTGCAAGCTATTTTCATTGCCGTTACTGAGCATAGGCTTAGTGCAAGTACCCCTGAACATACGGGCTCGTCACTAAGTCAGCATTTACTGGATAGTATCGATCCGCTGGCGGCGTAATCCATGTTTAAAAAGGTATTTCACAAGCCTTGGCTTGCTTGGCTAGATAAACGCATTCCGCCGAATCCTTCACATGCACTGAATATGCGTTCGGTATTTATTTTACCGAGCCGTTTTGGCTGGGGATTTATCGTGATGTGTATGTGCTTATTTCTTTTAGGCACTAACTATCAAAATAACCTCATGTTGCTATTAAGCTATTTGTTACTTAGCGTAATGTTACTCACGTTGTTTTACAGCTATCAAAATTTTGCGGCTATTGCCCTTAGCGTGTCGCCGCCAAAAACCGTTTTTGCTAACACGACAGCACACCTAACTCTCAATCGGGTTAAGCACTCCAACTACAAAACCAAACCTGAAGGTTTATTGCAGGTTCAGTGGCTTCAGATTCATAAGCTCAAGCTGCCGAAGCTCAAAGATACGACCTCAATAACCTTTGATATTGGTAATCAAGAACATCGACTTTCTATTCCGGTGTTACTTTATACCAGAGGTGAACACAAACTTCCCCGCTTAACGTTAAAAAGCGCCTACCCCTTCGGGTTATTTAATTGCTGGACCCACCTAGATTTTGACGTAGAGGTTATGGCATATCCAGAGCCAAAAGCTGGGAAACTTGGTGAAGTGGTTCACCACACGCAAGACGCTGCTGGAAGTAAAGAAGATGAGCGACAAGGTAATGAGGACTTTTTTGCCCTTACCGATTTCATTGAAGGCGAACCATTAAACCGAGTTGCATGGAAACAGGTCGCTAAAACAGGAAACTGGGTGGTAAAGCAGTTTAGTGAACAAAAAAGTGATGACGTATATTTAAGCTTACCGCCAAACATACCACTCGAAGAAGGGTTAAGTGCGTTAACCCAAAAAATAGTGTCGATGCAATCACAAGGTGTGCACTATGGTTTAAAGCTAGGTAGTACAACCTTTACGCCCAATAACTCTATTGCACATATGCATCAATGCCTAAGGGCACTGGCGACTTACCCCAACACAACTTTTGCGGTCAACAGTGCTTCTACCACTCCAGTTGCCGCAGCCTCATCCTCATTAGCAGCCCAAACCACAGGTGACAGCGCTTCGAAAGGGCTTAGCAAATGAACCATAAAGCAAATATGCTGCTAGCCACCTGCTTTATGGTATTAACGCTTAGCCTGCTTACCCCACTGCTAACTTGGGTGGTATTGCTCGCCATATGCGCGGTTATTATGCAAAGCGCATTGTATTTTAGGTGGCAAGAATATAACCCAAGTAGCCGCACCGTAAATTTATTAGCGGTTCTGTCCTTAATAGCGTTAGGTTGGTTTGGTCTTTCTATTGGTTTGCTCAATAGCATGATTAACCTCTTAGTCATCGCCTGCTCATTGAAGCTTATGCTGCTTTCAAGAACAAAAGATTTTTTACAGCTTTTCTGCTCCTGCATATTTCTTGTGGGCTGCGGTTTTATTTTTGCGCTAGGGTTAGAAGCGTGGCTAGGCTACGTCGCGGTAATTGTGCTTTTGTTTACTGCTTTATCATTGGTATACGCCCCCGCCAGAAGTTTTAGGGTGTCTATGCGTAAATCGGCGGTATTACTGCTGCAAGCATTTCCTTTGGCTGCATTGTTATTTGTAGTGATGCCGCAGCTTCCGCCTTTATGGCAAATGCCGACGTCTAAATCGAATGAAACGGGTTTATCGGACTCGGTCACGCCAGGGGATATTGCTTCACTGGCGAGATCGTCCGATTTAGCTTTCACTGCAACCTTTGAGCAAAGCCCGCCTTTGGCCGAACAGCGATATTGGCGCGCCATGACGATGGAAGCCTTTGACGGTAAAACGTGGGCCATTAGCCCAAGACGAAAACAAGCTGAAGCACAGCTTAAAACCATGGGCCGAAGTCTTGCAGCGCCCTCAACTAAGGCATCATTAACACCCTCAGAAAACTACCAGTTGATTGTAGAGCCCAGCAATCAGCGCTGGCTATACTCTCTTGATGTGTCTGCTGAAAACACAGATTTAGACAATCCTGAGATGTGGCGTCAGTTTAATTATGCATTAAGAGCAGCACGTCCAATTGTGGGTAAACGAGCGTTTTATTTAACTTATTTTCCAGATACGCCACTTGTTAGTGAGATATCTGATTTTGATTATCAGCTTAATATTCAATACCCAATAGACAGTAACCTACGTACCCAAGCGTGGGTAAAGCAGCTAACGGCAAATGTACAAAGTGAGCGAAGTATTGCCGAAGATATTTTACGTCACTTTAAAACCGGTGGATTTAGCTACACCCTACAACCTAACGCTATGCCGAACTCGCCTATAGACACCTTTATGTTCGAAGCAAAGGCAGGATTTTGTGCCCACTATGCCAGCGCCATGGTGTTTGCCCTTCGGGTTGCGGATATTCCTGCTCGTATGGTGACAGGCTATCAAGGTGGTGAGTTATTAAGTGATAACGTAATACAAGTTCGCCAATATGATGCCCACGCTTGGGTGGAAGCGTTAATAGACGGCGTTTGGGTGTCGTACGATCCTACCAGTATGGTTGCTCCCTCTCGCATTTCCTTTGGGTTAGAGCAAGCACTAGCCGATTTTAACGAAACCCGCAGTGAAGGCATGTTTAAAGATTTAGGTTCTGCTGAGCTGTTTTTATCGATAAGAGGATGGTTTCGCCAGCTAGATTATCAGTGGAGTAGATTAGTACTGGGTTTTGATAATCAAACACAAACGGATTTATTGAAAAAACTCCTTGGCGATTTAACCTCTCAAAAAATGACGTTTTTCTTTCTAAGCGTACTTGGAATAGTGAGTATTTTTTTGCTGGTGTTGTTCTTCCCTATTAGAAGAAAGTCGACCTTGCCTAAACATCAACGCATTTATTTAAACGCCGTTGAGTTGGTGTCGAATTTTACTCAGATAGCGAGAGAAAATAAGGGAAGTACTGCCTACTTCAAACAAGTGAAACCTTTTTTACCAGCAAATGCAGCATCGCTATTTAACACGCTTACTCAAGATTTTGAACATGCACAATATCAAGGTGCCACAGACGGTGGTCGCGATAGCCAAAAGCAAAAAGAACGTACCATGACAGATGCACTTGCTGCGTTACAAAAAGACTTAAAGCGAACAAAACCAAATTAACGCTGTGTGTTGTTGATCCGCTTTAGTGTTCACTATAGTGATCAGCGAAAAATGCGTAAGTACATTTGGTTTAATATCCACCAATTCAGTGCACCTTAGCACTTCATTTGCACCATTGTGGTTTGATTCTGATCATTCCAGCAATACATTAGCTTAAGTGAATAATAATAAAGCACTGATTTTAAACAATTTAAAATAAAATCGCTTTTTTGGCACTATTCTCGCTAACCATTAATTAGTACGAGTCAGTGTGTAAACTGGCTATCACAATCTATCGAATTGGATAAAGACGTCCACAACCTTCTTTGGAAACAGGGAATGGTGTGGACGTTTTTTTTTGTTCGTTTGTTCTATCGATGAAAGCAGTGATGTGGCTCGTTATTTTAAATAAATTACAAATCAGGGTGATTAATTATGGCTTATTTACTTCCCGCCGAGTTTGCTACGAAAATGGTAGATGCCGGTGAATCTAAAATCTACATGTCTACACGCGATACACTTATTCGTGCGTTTATGGCAGGTGCAATATTAGCGCTAGCCGCCGTATTCGCCATTACCATTGCCGTACAAACAGGCATCTTCTTACTGGGCGCGGTATTGTTCCCGGTGGGCTTTTGCATGTTGTATTTAATGGGATTCGATCTGCTAACCGGCGTATTTGTACTTACGCCGCTCGCCTGGCTTGCCAAGCGACCCGGTGTTACCCCTAAACAAATTTTACGTAACTGGGGTTTAGTATTTTTAGGCAACTTTGGTGGTGCACTCACGGTGGCCTTCATGATGTCTTTCATTTTCACCATGGGTTACAACGTAGATGGTGGCGCAATTGCAGCTAAAGTGGCTAGCATTGGTGAAGCAAGAACATTAGGTTACGCCGAACATGGCACTGCAGGTTGGTTTACCATTTTTATTCGCGGCATGCTGTGTAACTGGATGGTATCACTAGGTGTGGTTGGCGCTATGATCTCTACGCATGTAAGTGGAAAAGTACTGGCCATGTGGATGCCTATCATGCTGTTCTTTTTCATGGGCTTTGAACACTCTGTTGTTAACATGTTCCTATTCCCATTCGGCCTTATTATGGGTGGCGAATTCTCTATCATGGATTACTTCGTGTGGAATGAAATTCCAACAGCCCTTGGTAACCTAGTGGGTGGTTTAGCATTTACTGGTTTAACGATTTACAGTACACACGTTAAAACTGCACCTAAGCGTAAAATTCCTGTTGCTGAAAAAGCACCAGCTAAAGTCGCTGCAGTATAATTTAACAAGCCCGATACGCTTCCTCTGTATCGGGCTTTTTTCTTATGCAGATACAGTCTTTATCACTTCACTATAGCGAATGTAGCAGCGCTGGCGTAAAGCCTATAAATCAGGACGCTTGCGATGCATTTATTCCCGCTAACACTAGCCCAGCGTTGACATTAAAAGGCGCCGCCTTTGCGCTTGCCGATGGTATAAGCAGCAGTACTGTTAGCCAAATAGCCAGTGATTTAGCAATTAAAGATTTTATAAAACAATACTTTTGTACCCCCGAAACTTGGGGAGTAGCGCAAAGTGCTAAAACCGTTATACAAAGTATCAATGCCACTTTATATACCAAAACCCAGCAAAGCCCTTTTTGCTATACCCCTGATAAGGGTTACGTATGCACTTTTTCTGCGGTTATTGTTAAAGGCGATACGGCGCATATCTTCCATGTGGGTGATGCCAGAGTGTGTTTGTATTCCGATGAAACGCTACAAGTACTTACCCAATCTCATCGGGTAAACCACTCAAAACATGAATCTTACCTCGCTAACGCACTGGGCGTGCATGCTAATGTGGACATCGATTACCTTACGGTACCGTTAAAAGCAGGCGATACCCTTATTCTAATGACAGATGGCGTGTATGAGTATGTCTCTTCCCTCACACTTGCTTCACTGATATCGACGGTGCACGCACCTGAGAATGACGCTTCTGTTCGTAACAGCTCTATTCAAAACAGTTCTAGTGTAAAAAAGAGTGACACGCCTCTCGCACAACGCCTTGTTGATATGGCTTTAGAGAACGAGAGTGATGACAATGTTTCTTGCCAATGTATAACGGTAGCGAGCGTGGGCGATGGCAAATTTGTAACACCGGAATATGCGGTTGATGAAACGTCACTTCCTATTATTAAGCAGTTAAATGTAGGAGAGACAGTAGATGGCTATCGTATTGATCGACAACTATACCAATCCGCTAGAAGCCATGTTTTCTTGGCTTGGGATGAAAATACCAAAACCCATGTCGTTATTAAAATACCCTCTACTGAACTGGCACAAAACGGCGAATACTTAGAACACTTTGCGTTAGAAGAATGGCTAGCACGGCGGATTAAATCTAACCATGTGATTAATGTACCTGCCCGTACTCAGCCGCCTTCATGCATGTATAGCATTAGCGAATATATTGAAGGGCAAAACTTAACCCAGTGGCTAACAGACAACCCTAAGCCAGATGTAGAAAAAGTGAGAAGTATTATTGAGCAGGTAGCTAAAGGCTTAATGGCTATGCATCGGGAGGGGCTGCTTCATCAAGATATTCGCCCTGAAAATATCATGATTGAAGCATCTGGTAACTGTAAAATAATAGATTTAGGCTCGGCTCGTGTTGCGGGCATTAGTGACGCACTGTTTGAACATGAGAGTGATATTATGGGCACTGCAGCTTATGTTGCTCCAGAATATTTTTTGGGTGACAGTGGCTGTGATCAATCCGACCTTTATTCCCTTGCGGTACTTACCTATTACTTACTCAGCAACCGTTTTCCTTATGGAACACAGGTAGCCAAAACCCGCACCGTGGCGGCGCAGCATAAACTTAAATACCAATCGGTACTTGATGATAGACGACCTATTCCAGCTTGGATAGATGACACGTTAAAACGGGCGTTACAGCCTAACCCTGAAAAGCGTTTTACCAGCTTATCTGAATTTACCTATCATCTTCGCCACCCTAGTCCAGCTTTTCTCAATCGCGTAACTGCGCCATTAATACAACGTCATCCACTGAAATTTTGGCAGGGACTTTCTCTGCTATTAGTGATTAGCAATGTAGTGACATTCTTACTGCTTTATGGCAGTCATTAACTCATATCAATAACCCGTATCACTCGAAAAAGGAAATGCAATGATTACCAATCGAACTCAAGTTACCGACATGATCCAGTCTTCAAAAATTTCTAAAGGAATTAAATGGAGTGAAATTGCCCAAGCTGTCGGACAATCTAAAGAATGGAGTACCGCAGCTTGCTTAGGCCAAATGGCCATGACTAAAGCTCAGGCAACGGCCGTAGGTGAAATGCTTGAACTGAGTGATGAAGCTATTGCGTGGTTGCAGATTGCGCCCTATAAAGGCTCATTGCCAACCGAAGTACCTACCGATCCGCTTATCTATCGCTGGTACGAATTAGTAAGTGTTTATGGCACTACCTTAAAAGAACTTATTCATGAGGAATTTGGTGACGGAATTATGAGTGCTATCGATTTCTCGATGGATTTACAACGTGAGAACGATCCAAAGGGTGACCGTGTAAGCGTGGTGATGTCTGGAAAGTTCCTACCTTACAAGATGTATTAATTAGCCAAGGTGCTATTGGTAATAGATTATGGCTGAAGCGGCCTTTACTCACTTCTTATAAGAGTGTCCTGAAGTAACCCACTTAGTCGCTTTGTGTAGAAGCTCCGCGTGGCGAAGCAGGCATAATGTGCGTAGCGTTAAGCAACAAAAAAGCCCGTCTGGTATGCCAGACGGGCTTTTATATGCTCCACACTAAGGTAAGCATGAATGCCTACCTAGTTAGTCGCTAATTACTTAGCTTCTTTACGTGCTTTAGCTTCTTCCATTACTTTGTCTGCTACGTTTTGTGGACAAGCTGCGTAGTGTGAGAACTCCATAGAGAACTGACCACGACCAGATGTCATTGTACGTAGTGAACCGATGTAACCGAACATTTCTGATAACGGAACGTCTGCTTTAATGCGAACGCCAGTTAAACCAGCTTCTTGGTCGCTAAGCATACCACGACGACGGTTAAGGTCACCGATTACATCACCAACGTGATCTTCTGGCGTGAATACGTCAACTTTCATGATTGGCTCAAGAAGTTGTGCACCCGCTTTAGGGATCGATTGGCGGAAAGCGCCTTTAGCTGCGATTTCGAACGCGATTGCTGATGAATCCACTGCGTGGAAGCCACCGTCAAAAAGTTCAACTTCAACGTCTAGTACTGGGAAGCCAGCTAGAACACCTTCGCCCATCATTGACTTGAAGCCTTTCTCTACTGCAGGCCAGAATTCTTTTGGTACGTTACCACCAACAACTGATGAAGTGAACGTGAAACCAGAGTTCGCTTCGCCAGGCTTGATGCGGTAGTCGATTTTACCGAACTGACCAGAACCACCAGATTGCTTCTTGTGCGTGTAGCTATCTTCAATTTCTTTAGTGATAGTTTCACGGTAAGCAACTTGAGGTTGACCAACAATAAGGTCTACACCGTAAGTACGCTTAAGAATGTCTACTTTGATGTCTAAGTGAAGCTCACCCATACCTTTAAGGATGGTTTCGCCTGAATCTTCATCAGTTTCAACTTGGAAAGAAGGATCTTCTGCAATCATTTTACCGATAGCGATACCCATTTTCTCGTTTCCGCCTTTATCTTTAGGCTGAACAGCAATCGAGATTACTGGAGTTGGGAATACCATTGGCTCAAGTGTTACTGGATCTTTCGGATCACAAAGTGTGTGACCAGTTTGTACGTTCTTCATGCCTACGATTGCAATGATGTCACCCGCTTGTGCGCTAGATAACTCAATACGTTCGTCAGCTTGCATCTCAACCATACGGCCAACACGCTCAGTTTTACCTGTAAACGAGTTAAGGATGGTGTCACCCTTATTCAACTTACCAGAGTAAATACGTACGAATGTTAGTGCACCAAAACGGTCATCCATGATCTTAAATGCCAACGCTTTAAACGTTTCATCAGCAGATACGATTGCATGTTCACCGTTTTCAACGCCTTCTTCATCCATAAGAGGCTGAGGATCAACTTCTGTAGGAGATGGTAAGTAGTCAACAACAGCGTCAAGTACTAGTTGAACACCTTTGTTTTTGAATGCAGAACCACAGAACGTAGGGAAGAAAGCAAGGTCACGTGTACCTTTACGGATACAACGCTTAATGTCTTCAACCGAAGGTGTTTCACCTTCCATGTACGCTTCCATTAGGTCATCGTCTTGCTCTACAGCAGTTTCGATAAGCATTTCATGGTATTCATCAACTTTGTCTACCATGTCTGCAGGAACGTCTTTAATTTCGTAGTTTTCAGGAAGACCAGTGTCATCCCAAACGTATGCTTGTTTAGTCAATACGTCTACTACACCTACGAAGTCATCTTCGATACCAATTGGTAGCGTCATAACTAGTGGTACAGCACCAAGTACTTTACGTACTTGCTCAGTTACACGGTAAAAATCAGCACCCATACGGTCTAATTTGTTTACGAAGATAATACGTGCAACTTCTGATTCGTTAGCATAACGCCAGTTAGTTTCTGATTGCGGTTCAACACCACCAGAACCACAGAATACACCGATACCGCCGTCTAATACTTTTAATGAACGGTAAACTTCAACTGTGAAGTCAACGTGTCCAGGAGTATCGATAACGTTGAAGCGGTGATCTTTCCAGAAACAGCTTACTGCTGCCGACTGGATAGTAATACCACGCTCAGCTTCTTGTTCCATGAAGTCAGTAGTTGACTCACCGTCGTGTACTTCACCGGTTTTATGGATTTGACCAGTAAGCTTCAAAATACGTTCTGTAGTGGTAGTTTTACCCGCGTCTACGTGGGCGAAAATACCAATGTTTCTGTAATGGGATAAGTCTGACATTAGTTCACTTTCATTGATTCAGCGTAAAAAAAACGGCCGGATTATAAAGGATTTCTGTACAAGAGATATACCTTTATTTAGCACAAACTCTGAAAATGTTTGTGGAAAACCGAGCCACCATTAATTTTTTATTTAAATATCAATAGCATAAGCAATATGAATATTTTATTAAAAATAACAAAAACACACCTCGTTTTACGAAGTGCGTACAATCGTTACTGTAACTTCATCTCTGTCATGATAGAGATGTCTTACCTTGACAGTGAATGCATCGTCTAACGCATCCAATCTGGTCATTAACGTCGACATGGCCTCGATTACGGTTTCATATCGTCGTTTCATGGGTAGCTTTAAATTAAACACTGCGTGAGTGGCCCAATGTTTTACCAACCAGTCACCCATCAGCTTTGCTACCCGATCGGGTTGCTCTATCATATCACACACAAGTAAATCTACACGACCAAATTGTGGTCTGTATGTAAACCCGTCTGCAGCATGATGTTCAACAAGCCCTGTGCTCATTAAACTCTCGGCAATGGCACCATTATCAATCGCTTCTACGTACATTTCACGTTTCACCAATTGATAAGTCCACCCGCCTGGGCAGGCCCCTAAATCTACAGCTCTGCCACCGGCTCTTAACACCAATCGTTGTTCTTCGGCACTTAGCATGTTCACCAACGCGTCTTCCAATTTAAGGGTCGAACGACTTGGCGAGTCAGAAGGGAACTTTAATCGGCAAATGCCCAAATGGTCATTAGAGCGGTAGCCAGCAAGACTATAACCTATATAGCAGGTTTCAAAAGATTCAAAGAAAACATGCAGTTTAGGTTTAGTATCGTTTTCCTTAGGCGATAACCAGCCCTTCTTTCTTAATGCCTGACGAAGAGGAACGGTAAACTTCCTACAAAATTTCGCAAGGGTTTTGCCATCTTCCGTATCTGGGTATTCAACGTCGATAGCGCCGAATACGCCATGTGCGCCAGTGAGTTCTTCTAGCGATACATCTTCTAGCGCCTCGAGCACTTGCCCTACTCTATCGTCTTTTTCTATGTTATTCAGGGTAGCGAACACCCCAATCAATTGGCGGGGGAATATAGACTCACTCACTGCAAATAACGAAAGGGCGTTGCCCAAGCTTGTTTTGTCGTACAAATTATAATGTACAAAGCCTGTGTTCGATTTTGATACAGGATAACCAAAGAATTCTTTTTCGCCATATCGGGTAGCCAGTTCATTAGCGGTGTCGTTTTCATAGCCGGGGCGACAATAAGCCAAAATGCTAGTCATTAGATTTTTCCCTACGGGTCTTTCCATTCAGAACGGCGAAGGCCAATGCTATCCACCCGATAATAAAACATAGGCCGCCCAAAGGCGTAATGGGGCCAAATAATCCGTTACCGGTTATTGCTAATAAATACAAACTGCCACTGAACAGCGCACAGCCAATTACATAAAGTGCTGCTACCGCATTAAGCCATTTAGGCGAAACGTACGCCGATAAAGCAGGAAGCGCGACTATGGCTAAACCGTGATACATCTGGTAGCGAACACCAATTTCAAATGTAGATAATGCGGCTGGTGCTAATATTGCCTTTAGCCCATGTGCACCAAAAGCTCCTAGCATTACCGCGGTAGCCGCCAAAAGAATGCCAGCGCAAAGCCAGATTTTATTTAGGCTTTGGCTATCGTTTAGCCCCTTGTTAACAGCTCCTGCGTTATCTATTGGCTTATTCAAAGCTGCTACCCATGACATTGAGTGAGAGTAAAACCGAAGGTAATTGGTAATTCATTATGTATTTACGCGTGCCTTTATAAAATCAGCGGTCGATTTAGCCGCGCATTCTATATGGGTCTCTAACGTAAAGCCACTTTGCTTTCTAGGTTTAAAACTGTGATCGCCGTCAGCCAAATAGGAAACCGCAATAGCACTAGATAAAGAATAGGCACTCACCTCATCTTTCGTTCCAAAGGTATCACGCTCGCCTTGCAGTATAAGCAGCGGCTTGTTAAGCGTTTCTAAATGGGCGGTTCTGAGTTTTTCTGGCTTACCTGGTGGGTGAAATGGATAACCGAATGCTATAGCGCCTATTATTGATTCAGCATCATCAAGCAACATGGTTGCCATTCTACCGCCCATGGACTTACCACCGATAAAGGTAGGTACGCTAGTTTGGGTTTTAGCCACTTCGTTAATAAGCGCAGTGAAGTGTGCGAGTAACTTTTCAGCTTTATCTGGCGGTCTACGCTTCCCCGTTTCCATCATGGTTTGCATATAGGGAAAGTTAAATAGTACCACTTCAATATTTTGACTAGTTAACTGCGAAGCCATTGCTTGCATAAAATCATGGTGCTTACCCGCACCCGCGCCGTGCGCAAGAATAAGGCGGGCTATAGGTGACTTGCTCTTTTCATCGGTAATTACAGGGTGAATTTCAATATCAAACATCACCGCACTCATTATCTGAATTATTTCTATTTTTGAAATTCATTACTCTTGCTCTTCTTCTACCAAGCCTAAGATCCACTCTCTGAACGCGGCAATCTTACCTAACTCAGCTTGTGACTCTTCGCACACCAAGTAAAAAGCATCACGACTTTCTACTTTCTCTTCAAATGGCATAATTAATCGGCCTGCATCTAATTCTGGACGCGCAAGTACTGTGTTACCTAATGCAATCCCCTGCCCCAATGCGGCCGCTTGCAGTACCAGCATAGAGTGACTGAATACAGGTCCATGGTTAACATTTACCCCTGATACGCCCACATGCTTGAGCCAGTTTTTCCATGCTGCTCGGCTTAAGTCGTGAAGCAGCACATGATGACGCAAATCTGCCAAGCTTGTTAACGGCTTAGGCCCATTAAAAAGCATAGGGGAACACAGTGGAGTAAGAAATTCGCGGTGCAGTTTGTCGGCCTGCAACCCACTCCACCGGCCTTTGCCGTAGTAAATGGCAACATCTACGTCATCGTCCAAAAAGCCTTCATCAAAATCTACCGCTTTAATTCTTACGTCTATATCGGGTTGCGCCACACTAAATTGACTGATTCGAGGCACCAACCACTGACTGGCAAAACTCGGCGGCATGGCTACAGTGATGGCGCCTTTACTGCCTCTTGCCAGTAACCTTTCCGTCGCTTCTTGTAAGTTTTTAAAGATGTCCTTCAACTCAAGGAAATAGGCTTGACCTTCTTCGGTCAAAAGCAAGGTTCTGTTACGACGAATGAATAACTTCATCGATAAGAATTCTTCAAGCGCTTTTATTTGGTGACTAACCGCAGCTTGCGTAACAAAAAGCTCATCCGCCGCTTTAGTGAAACTCAAATGCCGGGCAGCCGCTTCAAAGGCTTTTAGGGCGTTTAGAGGGGGAAGACGTCGATGCATGTTAAGAAATAAACCCTGTGTGACCTACTCATACTATAGTAGCAGTGTTTGCATTAGTTTTACTAATGATAACCCATACTTTTACTCGTTTTATTTTTGCACGAATCTTGGCTACTATTTGTGCGAACTTTGAAAAGAGATACGAATATCAACTCTTTACAAAGCCTACTTGTTAAACAATTTAACAAGTGGAAACATATTTTTAAATTATTTTTATTAGGTGTGAAAATGAAAAAATTACTACTAGCTAGTGTATCTGTAATGGCTTTCGCAAGCGCTGCTGCGAATGCTAACGTTCAACCAGAAAAGATTAATCTTCAGTCATTAATTACTACTGCAATGACCAGCGTAAACATGGCAGACGTATTGCCTGAAAACGACGCTCACATTGTTGTTAAAAAGCAGTCAGTTGCATTATTGGCAGAAGAGACGCAAATTGCGCTTCACAACAACTTACTCGCCATGGCGAAAGAAAAAAACAAAGAATCTACTGTATTAGTTGCTGAAAGCGAATAATACACGCCCACACCTGATACGCATGCCGGTGCGACGCACCGGCATTCGCCATCAGACTTGGCCTAGGTATTACTGGTATCTAACGGCTCAAACCCTTTCACCAATTCATCTAACGCTTTCATTTGCGCTAAATATGGCTCAAGTTTCGCCAAAGGCAACGCACATGGACCATCACACTTCGCTTCATCCGGATTCGGGTGTGCTTCAATAAACAACCCTGCAAGACCTAATGCCATACCGCTTCGCGCTAATTGTGCTGCTTGTGCACGACGACCATCGGCTGATGTTGCTCTTCCTCCTGGCATTTGCAACGCGTGAGTCGCATCAAATATTACTGGTGCGTAGGATTTCATTGCATCCATACCCAGCATATCAACCACAAGGTTGTTATAGCCAAAGCTACTGCCTCGTTCACATAAAATGACTTTATCGTTACCCGCTTCGCCTAATTTAGTGATGATATGACGCATTTCATGTGGCGCTAGAAACTGCGGCTTCTTCACGTTAATAACGCTACCGGTTTTAGCCATAGCCACCACTAAATCAGTTTGGCGGGCTAAAAACGCGGGTAATTGAATAACATCTACCACTTCGGCAACAGGTGCGGCTTGATGAGGCTCATGAACATCGGTAATTAACGGCACATTGAAAGTAGATTTAATTTCTTCGAATATGCGCAACCCCTCTTCCATACCTGGACCACGGTAAGACGTTACCGATGAGCGGTTCGCTTTATCAAATGAGGCTTTAAAAACATAAGGAATACCCAATTTTTGGGTCACTTCAACATAATGCTCGGCAATGCGCATGGCAAGATCGCGAGACTCTAATACATTCATTCCGCCAAAAAGCACGAAAGGTAAGTGATTAGCAACTTCTACATCGCCAACACGAATGATCTGTTGAGATTCAGACATAATTAATTCGTTATCCGTTAATTTCTAGAAAAAGGGTTGTTTGGTAACTGCCACCATCGCAGTTGTCATCAGCACTACGAGCGCAGCAATGAAAAACGCCCAACGTCCTACGGTGGTTTTTGCTTTTTTAAGCGCAAATAAACCAAGCACGATATAGGCAATAACACCTGCTAACTTGAATGTGAGCCATGCATTTACAATGGGATATTGAGACAAAATAACGCATAGCCAAATAGCACTGGCTAATAAAAGCGTATCAATAATATGAGGCACAATTTTAACCCATTTTTTTGCTAAAATGGTGGCGTCGAATTGTGACCAGATAAAGCGAAAAATAAACAGTAGAATACTTAGCCCGACTGCGGTTAAGTGCAGATGTTTCGCCATCATATACATACAATAATTCCTATCGTTTTTAAGTTTTGATTATGCAATTATTCGTTATTGTACGTTATTTACAGGCATTCGACTAAGTTAAACATACTCAGGAATATCAGGGTGCTGATGTTGAATGGCCATAAATTTTTCAATGTGAGTCAATAAGTAATCGACTAGTTGAGGGTCGAAATGTCGCCCTCTTTCTTCTTTGATAACCTGTTCGACCTTATCTATTGGCCACGCCGTCTTGTAAGGACGCGTATTGAGTAATGCATCAAACACATCTAGCAAGGTTGCTATGCGACTTTGTAACAAAATAGCTTGCCCTTCAAGGCTTTCAGGATAGCCTTTGCCATCCCATCGCTCGTGGTGTTGGCGCGCTAGCGTTGCGGCAAGCTGAATAGTGGGCCTAGATGAATCTTTTAAAATTTGATAGCCGAATTCAGCATGTTGACGAATAGCAAAGATATCATCTTCGGTTAATGGCTGCGTTTTACGCAAAATGGCAACAGGTACCCGAGAGTTACCAACGTCATGAAGCGGTATTGCATGCTCAAGTAACCGCACATCATTTTCATTCATGCCTATGCCACAGCCCATCACCTCTGCCATGGCACTCATTCGCACAATATGGTTACTGCCCTGCTCGTCATGCTCCATGGCTCTGCCTAAGCGCTCAATAATTTCTCTTTGGGTACTTTCTACGTCAATGGTTTTAAGCACATTATCGAACGCTAGTTGAACACTGTTCGAAAACCGTTTCACCAAGTGCTTGTCATTTTCGCCAATGCGTCGTGGCAAGCCAGATAAATAGAGCAAAGCACCGTTTTGGGTTTTACTGTTGCAATAGGCCACTACGTGGTCTTCTGCGTACACGATTTCGCGGTCGCGCATCGCGCGCTTGCACAGTTCATATTCTTCAGGTGACACGGCATCTTTTAATAGCACTCCTTCTTTATCTGAATATTCACCGTTGCCGGCAAAAACGTATAGCTCATTAAGATCGAGTGTATTGGTAGGATTAGGTGACGCATCAGGTGTGGCAGCTACCGCTGTGGTAATGTAGGCTGCATCTTTCGAACACCCTAAAATAGACGCAAGTTGCTGAATAATGCCTTGCATAAATTTTTCGAGCGAACTAGATGAAAATAAATCTACAGACGCATCTATAATTTTTTCCAAGCCAGCTCGGCTCTCTTCAATCACAATGATATCGCGATAAGACCGCAGTGCGGCAATGATAACGGTGAATAGCTTTTGTGCGGTAAGTTCTGTTTTAGATTTGTAGTCATTGATGTCGTAATTAATAATGACATCTTTTTCAGGCGCTTGGCCTGGCTGACCGGTACGAAGAATAATGCGGGTAAAGTGATTGTCGAGTTCGTTGCGCACATACTCAGCTACCAGCAAGCCCGCATCGTCACTTTCCATCACTACATCGAGTAAAACCACCGCAATATCATCATGTTCTCTAAAGCAACGTTTTGCTTCATCGCCACTGTAAGCACTGATAAATTCGAGGGTTTTACCGTTTAAGAAAAAGTCATTGAGAGCCAATTTTGTGATCGCATGAACTTCGGGTTCATCATCAACAATAAGAATTTTCCATGTGCCCAACTCTTCTACTACATCATCGTCATCTTCTTCGATGAAAAATAAATCGTCACTCATCTATAACTTCCTGGTCCCCAAATGCTTTTAAAATACTAATGCAATACGTATTTTTAGCAAGTCTATATGGAAGTAACAAAATAGAAGTGACAAATTCTTAACGTGTTGTAGGTAGGTAACCGTAAGTGACTCGATCGTTTCCACCATAATCTTTTTCGGTATGAACGTTTACAAAGCCTTGAGCCTTTAACAGGTCGCTAACTGCCTTTGCTTGGTCAAAACCATGCTCGAAAGCCAGTAAACCGCCTTCAAATAAATGCATGGGTGCAAGTGCAACAATATGCTTTATATCATCAAGCCCATCGGCGCCCGAGGTAAGCGCTGATGCTGGTTCAAAACGAACATCCCCCTTTTGAAGAAAAGGGCTGGATGTTTCTATATAGGGTGGATTGGAAACAATAACGTGAAATGTCTCGCCCGCTAAATTATCGAACCAACTGCTTTGTTTAAACTGTGCATTAGTAATGCTATTAAGCGCTGCATTGTGCGTGGAGAGTTGAACCGCTTCATGCAGTAAATCTACACCTGTGACATTTGCATGGGGTAACTCAGAGGCCAGTGCCAGGGCAATCGCCCCCGTGCCTGTGCCTAAATCACAAATGGCTAGCTTGTTATTTTCTAACCCAGGGCCTGCGTGCTTATTATTTAAACGCGTATTGGCAAATTCAGCTGACGCGATACAAGCAAGGGCCTGCTCTACCAATACTTCTGTATCGGGTCGAGGAATAAGGGTATGGGGCGAGGTTGCTAAACGTAAAGTCCAAAAGTCACGGCTACCGGTTAGGTAAGCTACTGGCATACCTTGTGCGCGTTTAGTTACTAACGTTTTAAAGCGGGATAACTCGTCAACGCTTAAGGTTTTATCTGGCCATGTAAATAGGTAAACTTGAGGTTTATCTAATACATGGCTTAACAGCACTTTGGCATCAACCGCTGGCGATTCGCCTTCATGTAATTCAGCTATCGCCCAGGCTAATGCTGCGTCTATACGCATGGTATTATTCGTCTGACAACGAGGCTAATAAGTCAGCTTGATGCTCTTGCATAATAGGGTCAAGAAGCTGCTTCAAATCACCTTCTATCACTTCATCTAAACGGTAAATGGTTAGGTTGATGCGGTGGTCGGTTACGCGGCCTTGCGGGAAATTATAGGTACGAATTCGCTCTGAGCGATCACCACTTCCAACTAGGCTCTTACGGGTAGATGCTTCTTCTGCCGCTCGTTTTTCTTCTTCAATGTTATTCAATCGAGCTTGCAATACCGACATGGCTTTCGCACGGTTTTTATGTTGCGAACGCTCATCCTGACATTCAACCACTAACCCTGACGGTAAGTGAGTAATACGAATAGCAGAGTCGGTTTTGTTAACGTGCTGACCACCGGCACCCGATGCTCTAAAGGTATCGATGCGAAGGTCTGCTGGGTTAATATCAATGGCTTCTGATTCTGGAATTTCAGGTAATACCGCTACTGTACACGCAGAAGTATGTATACGACCTTGAGATTCTGTATCCGGTACACGCTGAACGCGGTGACCACCAGATTCAAATTTCAAAATACCGTAAACGCCGTCACCACTAATATTCGCGACAACTTCTTTATAACCGCCGTGCTCACCTTCGTTAGCGTTTACTAGCTCGACGCGCCAACCTTTGGTTTCAGCATAACGGCTGTACATACGGAATAAATCGCCTGCAAATATTGCTGCTTCATCACCACCGGCTCCGGCACGTACTTCTAGGAAGCAGTTGCTGTCATCGTTAGGATCTTTAGGTAACAATAAAACTTGAAGCTCAGTTTCTAGGCGTTCAATATCTGCTTTCGCAATTTTTAATTCTTCTTGCGCCATTTCACGCATTTCTGCGTCATCTTCTTTGAGCATCTCATTCGCTGAATCAAGATTTTCTTGCGCTTGTTGGTATGCATTAAAGCCTGCAACTACGCTTTCTAGCTGGCTAAACTCTTTTGACAAATTACGAAACTTATCTTGATTGCCGATTACTTGTGGGTCGCCTAATAAGGCCTGCACTTCTTCGAAGCGTTCCACCAAGTTTTCGAGTTTTCTGACAACCGAGTCTTTCATATTTTTATGTTTACCTTATTTTTTGATATCTGACGTAGTGTCAGATAACGATAGTGCTTGCCCCAACCACCGGCTCAGCGCCGGGTCATCATGCATGGCAGCTTCTCTAAGTGCCAGGGTTGTGGGGTGCAGCAATGTATTGGTTAGCTTGTAGGCCATTTCACTAAGCACCGTTTCAGCATCTTTGCCTTCAGTTAACTGTGCCAATGCTTTCTCTACTACGTCGTCACGCTGTTCCATGCCCTTTTGACGATATTGCCTAACTAAATCGATAGATTGTTGAGACTGCTTCCAGCTCATATAATCGCCAGCTTGCTTTTCAATTAGCTTTTCAGCTTCAAGAGCCGCTTGCTCACGATTTTGTAAATTCTTTTGAACGATGTGCTGTAAATCATCTACGGTATATAAATAAGCATCACCCAATTCGTTCACTTGGGCTTCAATATCTCGAGGAACCGCTAAATCAACTAAAAACATTGGCATATTTCTGCGCTGTTTCAACGCTTTCTCTACCATACCCTTGCCTATTAAGGGTAGCTGACTAGCGGTAGAGCTAATAACTATATCGAAATCTTTTAAATGTTCCGGTACTTGAGACAGCGTAAATACGCTGGCATCCAAGGTTTCAGCCAACGCTTCAGCACGTGAAATAGTTCGGTTGGCCACCGCTAAGCAACTTACCCCTTGCTCTTTTAAATGCTGAGCCACTAATTCAATAGTTTCACCCGCACCCACCAACAAAACCGAGCGCTTAGGTAGCTCAGCAAATATATGCTTGGCCAATTGCACTGCGGCATAAGCCACACTAACCGCATTAGCACCAATTTCAGTTTCGCTACGTACACGTTTGGCAACAGAGAAAGTGTGCTGGAACAGCTTATCAAACTCGGTATTAATCATACCTGAGTGTTTGGCATCGCCAAAGGCTTGCTTAACTTGCCCTAATATCTGTGGCTCGCCAAGAATGAGGGAATCTAAGCCACTTGCCACCCGCATAATATGTTTAACCGCGTCATCTGCAGCAAGCACATAACTGTTGTTGGCAATTTCATCAACCTCAACATGGTGGAAGCTTGATAACCACTCTAATAATGCAGTAGCACTTTCATGCTGAGTATTCACATAAAGCTCTGTGCGATTGCACGTTGATACAATCACCGACTCATCAACCCCGTCTACCTTTCTTAATGACGCAAGTGCTTCCACCAGAGAATCTGGTGTAAAAGCCACTTTTTCACGCAATGCGACAGGGGCGGTTTTGTGATTAATACCAAGGGCGAGTAGAGTCATTCAAATCTGTGCTGGCAACGTCGGACGCGCATTGTACGAAAAACCCAAAATGATTGAAAGTGTTGGTAGAACTGTGTTCACATAAAGTATGAACTTTACCTAAGACGATACCCAATGATTCGCTTCGTTTTTATACTTGTACTGGTTAGCCTACTTATCAGCGCCTGTACCACACTACCTGATGGCCCTGAACGCGCCGTAAACCTTAGTGCCCAGCTTAAAAAGGTGGCACAAGTTGATGCCTGGCAATTGCGCGGAAAAATAGCTTTTAGGCAGGAAAAAGAAGGGGCTAGCGCTAACCTTTTGTGGAAAACCGATGATGTCGATTTTCATTTCCGATTAACCAATTTGCTTGGTGTCACCATGGTTGATTTGAACGTAAATGGTGATAAAGCGATTTTAGAGGCGGGTAATGACGTATATGAAGACGCCGACCCCGAACCTTTAATTTACTATACTACTGGCATGGATATTCCCGTTGAACCCTTACTTTCGTGGATTAAAGGGCTTCCTCTTGCCGATGATAAATTTACTCTTACTGACAAGGGGCTACTTAATACGCTTGAAAGTAATTGTAACGCCTGTAAAGGGTGGCAAGTCAGTTATGCTAACTATGGCAATGTGACTACTCCCGAAGGCAATAATGTGTGGCTACCCCATTCAATAAACTTGGTTCAGCCCAATCCGCCATCAACAACGCTAAAAATAAAAATATATGAATGGACGCTGCTTTAGTGAGAAACCCAACATGACAAACCTAGATTGGTGGCCTTCCCCTGCCAAACTTAATCTTTTTCTGCATATTAACGGTCGTTACCCTAATGGCTATCACCAATTGCAAAGCTTATTTCAAATGCTTGATTACGGCGACAAGCTAGCTTTTGCAATCAATGATTCCGGCGTGATTACTATGCTTACTCCTCTTGAAGGGGTAAATGATGAAGATAACCTTATTGTGCGTGCCGCCAAACTACTCGCTGAACATGCGAATATTCATAAAGGCGTTAGTATTAGTTTAGAAAAATGTTTGCCCATGGGCGGCGGGATTGGCGGTGGCTCATCAAATGCTGCCACCACCCTAGTCGCACTGAATCATTTATGGGGCGTAAAGTTATCAGAAGACGAACTTGCTGAGCTAGGGCTCAAATTAGGTGCAGATGTCCCTATATTTGTTCGTGGTCTTACTGCTTTCGCATCAGGCGTAGGAGAAGAAATCACCCCTGCCCCACAAGAAGAAAAGTGGTATCTGGTGGCGAACCCCAATGTGCATATTAGTACCGCCGAAGTATTTACAGCTGAACAATTGACCAGAAATACACCAATTATGCAGTGGGAAGACTATCAATTTGAAAAAACTCGCAATGATTGTCAGCAATTAGTCGTTAATCGCTATCCCGAAGTTGCAAATTTATTACAGTGGTTGGTACACTACGCACCGTCGCGAATGACGGGCACAGGTGCCTGCGTATTTGCCACCTTTTCTGACCAAGTTTCAGCCGTACAAGTTCAGGCTCAACTGCCCGATACTTGGCAAAGTTTTGTCGCAAAAGGTGTGAATCGCTCACCGCTATTACAAAAATTAAAAAAATCAGAGCACGTGTACGCCACATCGGACAAGAAATAAAAAATTGGGGTATAGCCAAGTTGGTAAGGCAGCGGGTTTTGATCCCGCCATTCGTAGGTTCGAGTCCTGCTACCCCAGCCAAACCTCTTTTATCAACGCACTGAGGAACCCACTTGTGCCAGATATGAAGCTCTTTGCAGGTAATGCCGTACCAGAACTTGCCCAGAAAGTCGCCGATCGCCTTTATACCAAACTCGGAAACGCCAAAGTAGGCCGTTTCAGTGATGGTGAAATTAGCGTAGAAATTCATGAAAACGTCCGTGGTTCGGACGTTTTTATTATCCAATCAACCTGTGCCCCCACTAATGACAACCTCATGGAATTGATCGTGATGATCGACGCTTTGCGCCGCGCATCAGCAGGTCGTATTACTGCAGTAATTCCATACTTTGGTTATGCGCGTCAAGACCGTCGCGTTCGTTCAGCCCGGGTGCCAATTACAGCAAAGGTTGTCGCAGACTTTCTTTCTAATGTGGGTGTAGATAGAGTACTTACTATCGACTTGCACGCCGAGCAGATTCAAGGTTTCTTCGACGTACCGGTAGATAATGCGTTCGGAACGCCTATCTTGTTGGCCGATATGGTTCAGCGCGATTTTGCCGATCCGGTTGTAGTATCGCCAGATATTGGTGGTGTTGTGCGTGCTCGTGCTACCGCTAAGCTTCTTAACGATGCTGACCTTGCCATTATCGATAAACGCCGCCCTAAAGCGAACGTTGCTCAGGTAATGAACATCATTGGTGACGTTAATGACCGTGACTGTATTATTGTGGATGACATGATTGATACTGGCGGTACATTAGCCAAAGCGGCTGAAGCCTTGAAAAGCCATGGAGCACGTAATGTTTATGCTTACGCCACCCATGCAATTTTCTCTGGAAACGCAGCACAAAACTTAAAAGAATCGGTTATCGATGAAATTATCATTACCGATTCTATTCCGCTTAGTGCAGACATGCAGAAGATTGGAAAAGTGAAACAACTTACACTATCTGAAATGCTTGCTGAAACGATTCGTCGTATCAGCAACGAAGAGTCTATTTCAGCTATGTTTGAGTACTAGTTACTCGTAATAGTCGAGAGTTCTCGACTTGAATAGTTATCGTGAGCATCTCAAGCGGTAACTATTCACGCTTCACTTTTTGAAAAAGGGCCTACGGGCCCTTTTTTATTGCCCGTATATTTTCGCTTTGCTCCCTACGTCCAAAACGATTAAAAAATGTTTAAACAAACAGCCACGCTTTTACTATTATTAAAGCTCTTAAACTATCAGTCGATAACTGGTTCAGTGTTTAGCGGTTAAATGCAATGTATTCCGCGAAAGCTTTCTTATCAGCAAAATCCAAATAAAAAGTATCAAAAAGGAGCGGTTAGTGGATGCAAGACAAACACGCTCATTAGCAGTATTTTGGTATTGGTTGCGTTGCTTTTGGACTGATCCTGACGCCACACCTGAACTGGCTAATTATTATCGCGCACAACAAATTGATTCCTTATCCAGACAACTTCCCCTTGCAAGCAGTGCTACTGTTTTAATCGTTATTCTATGTTCCACTTTTGCTCACGGTCTTATTAACCACAACGTCTTAATTACATGGTCTATGTCGTTACTTATTATCGCCGCCGGCGATGTAATTGCATGGTACTTATTTGTTAAACGAAAGGTGAAAAATACTGGGTCAAAAGGCGCGCTGTTTGTATTGGCAGTCATGTTAGGGGCCGCCGCCCTATTATATGCGCAAATGACTACCCTATTGCTTGGCGTTTTAGATACCCAAGGCAAGATTATCTTGGTTGCTATTATTGCCGCATTTATTACCACCGGAGCATGGCAATTTGCGTCTTTGCCTGCCGCCGCATTGGTCTGGGTTTTGTTTCTAACTCTGGGGGTATCAGTAAGTATCCATATTACTTACGTTGGTGAGTATCTTTTTATATCTGCGTTGCTGGTAATTTATTGGCTGTACCTAAGCTGTGTGGTCATGGTTACCTCGAAACGCTTTGTTTCCGGCTTAATGGCAGAAACCGCCATTGAGCATCAGCGTCAGGTTGTAGGACTGCTATTAAAGGACTTTGAAGAAAACGCCAGTGATTGGTTATGGGAAATTGATCACCAAGGGTGTTTAAAGCATGTGTCTTTACGTATGCAAGATGTACTGGGCAAACCCGTACAACAACTTTCTGGCAGCCATTTTTTAAGCTTACTCACTGAATGCACACCCGCAGAAAATAATGCAGAATTAACAGAGTTGGCCACCAATTTTCAAAAAAATGAACCCTTCACGCTGGATAATATTCCTATTGAAATTAATGGGAATATAAAGTGGTGGTCGCTGACTGCCCAGCCACTGATTAGCAGTAACGGTGACTTATCGGGGTGGCGTGGTGTAAGCACCAACGTTACCGATGCGCTACTTCGAGAAAACGAAATGATGTTGTTGGCTAATATCGATTCATTAACCGGGCTCGCTAATCGTCACTTATTCAGTAAAACATTACATGAAAGCTTTCTCGATAATACTCAACTAAACAATACCGACATCGTTAACAAAGTTACATTAATAACCTTAGATCTTGATAACTTCAAAATCGTTAACGATACGCTGGGTCATTTAGCGGGGGATGAATTATTAAAAGAAATGGCCAATCGTTTTCAGGAAATAACGCCAAAAGATGTGTTGCTCTCAAGACTGGGAGGTGATGAATTTGCTTGGCTTTTTAAACATGCTCTTACACCTTTGCAAGCGACACAGTTCGGTCAAAAAGTGCATGCGCTCTTGGCTGAACCCTGGCTACACCAAGAACACGCATTTGATTTGGGCGTCAGTATTGGCGTAGCTAATGCGCCTATGGATGGTCGCTCTCCCGTGTCTCTACAAAGAGCCAGTGACATGGCGCTATACGCCGCCAAAGCAAGTGGGAAGAACAAGCTTTGTTTTTACGACCCTAAACTTGATGAATACGCTATGTTGCGATTAGCGTTGCTCAACGATTTTCGTCAAAGCTTTGCCAATAGCGACTTCGTGGTGCTTTACCAACCTCAAATACGGTATAGCGATAATTCACTTATCGGCTTTGAAGCGTTGGTACGCTGGCACCATCCTGAACGAGGTGTTGTTTCCCCTGCCGACTTTATCCATCTGATTGAAGAAAATGGCATGATAGTGCAATTGGGAGAGTGGGTATTAAGACAGGCGTGTCGCGATGCTATGAGTTGGCCTTCGCCATTACAAATAGCGGTGAATGTTTCCCCTGTTCAAATTGAGCGAGCCAATTTGCTGACGACGGTATTAAAGTCACTTAACGCCTCCGGCTTGCCGGCCTCTCGACTAGAACTTGAACTTACTGAATCATCACTAATGTGTGATGGGGATAGCACAATTGCACTGTTAAATAACTTAAGAGAACAAGGCGTGCGTATTGCTCTGGATGATTTTGGTACAGGATACTCTTCACTGTCTTACCTACAACGCTTCCCTTTTGACAAACTTAAAGTAGACCGAAGTTTCGTTATGGCCGCTTCAGAACACACCCAAAGCATCAATAATGTTGATGCAGAGTCTATTTTGTTTGCCATATTGCAACTAGCGAATGCATTAAACTTACAAACGACTGCAGAGGGCGTGGAGACCATAGAGGTGTCGTCCTTGTTGCAAAGTCTAGGCTTTACTAATGCTCAAGGCTTTTTTTATGGGCGCCCAATGACAGCAGAGCACGCTAAAGATTTCATCAACCAATGGCCTGACATTCAAAATAAAGAGAACTAAACCTGCTATAAAGTAGTCTTTCTATGTAGCCATATAGCCGCATTCGGTTTACGGTTGGTATCTAACAAAAATGAATAAAGAGGCATTTATGAAATTCACTCGCACAATATCTACACTGTCAGCCGCTGCATTACTATTAGCCCTTGCTGGCTGTACTGATGAAGACATCAACACAGTAGATACCCCAAAAGAGCCCCTTATGACTGAAAAAGAAGATGTAAAACCACAGCAAGCCTTAGTCGCTAAAACCGCTGAACAGAAACGTCTTAGCGCTTCGGATGAACCTACCGAGGTCACCTTAACCGGTACTATTGTGTACAAAGAAATGGAAGGTGGTTTTTATGCCTTTATCGCTGAGGGTGGCGAGCGATACACCCTACGAAAACTGGATAAGAAATTTCACAGGAATGGTTTAATTGTGAAAATTACGGGAATGCCTATGCCTGATGTAATGACTATCACCCAATACGGCACCGTGTTACAGGTTGAAAATGTAGAAATACTCGACGCCAGCAGAGTGATAGGCAATGCATCTTCTCACTAAACATACTTCGATTAAGTTTTGCTGGGCTTGAAACAGGGAGTGATGATCGATTTCGGCTAACTACGCCGTACAAACCCCACTGTTAATAGTTGGAGAAACAAATGATTAATGCATACGCAGCAAAAGAGCCAGGCGGAAAACTGGAAAAATTTGAATATGATCCTGGCGAATTAGCCTCTCATGATGTTGAGATAGATGTGGAGAGCTGCGGCATTTGTCATAGTGATTTAAGCATGCTGGATAATGAATGGGGCATTAGTGAATACCCCTTCGTACCAGGTCATGAAGTGGTAGGAACAATAAATGCGGTTGGCGAACATGTTACGTCATTGAAAGTAGGTCAGCGTGTTGGTTTAGGCTGGCATGCTGGCTATTGTAATAGCTGTGGCACCTGTGAATCTGGCGACCAAAATTTATGTTCTGATGCCACCATGACGATTGGCGGACGCCACGGCGGGTTTGCTGATAAAGTACGAGCTCAAGCTACGGCGGTAGTGCCTATTCCTGACGGTATAGACCCACAAAGTGCTGGGCCACTATTTTGTGGTGGCATTACGGTATTTAATCCCCTAGTACAATTTGATATTAAACCCACTTCGGTTGTAGGCGTTGTAGGTATTGGCGGCTTAGGACACTTAGCACTCCAGTTCTTAAATGCATGGGGATGTAAGGTTGTTGCTTTTACTTCAAGTGAATCGAAGAAGAAAGAAGCATTAGAGCTTGGTGCCCACGACACCTTAAATAGCCGTGATGAAGACGAACTTAAAGCCGCTGCAGGTAAGTTCGACCTTATTATCTCTACCGTGAACGTAAAGCTTGATTGGAATTTGTACCTATCTACTTTAGCGCCTAAAGGCCGTTTACATTTTGTTGGCGCAACCTTAGAGCCGTTAGACATAGGCGCATTCAACCTTATTGGCGGCCAGCGTTCTGTTTCAGGTTCTCCTGTAGGTAGCCCTGCTACTATCAAAACCATGCTGGATTTTGCTGCGCTGCATGATATTGCACCAGTGACCGAAACCTTTAAGTTCGATGAAGTTAATGAAGCAGTACAACGGCTTCGCGATGGTAAAGCCCACTACCGCGTGGTGTTAACTAAATAAGCTTTAGGCTAGTGCCATGTTAAATTCTTCAAATGTGTGAAGTCTTGCTAATATGTGCATACCCGCCAAGTAAAATTTGTATGTTATAGGCCTCGGTGTTAGAATTCGCCGCCCTCAAAATTTGAGGCGGCGATTGTTGCTTACAATTTGTAGCTGCAACGCCCTATAACAGTAGGTTCTGGTCGCAAGAACTTACATTCTTAATTTTTTATTGGAGACATATAATGTCTAAAGCAATTTTTACTCTGGACGCTACTGTACGTACAGACCTAGGGAAAGGTGCGAGCCGCCGCCTACGTCGTGAAGACAAGCTTCCTGGTATCATCTACGGTGGTGAAGAAGCACCAGTGTCGATTACTCTTGAGCACAACAAAGTAAACAACGCTGCTGATTTTGAAGCGTTCTACTCTCACGTTCTTACTTTGAACGTAGACGGAAAAGCGGTTGAAGTACTTGTTAAAGACATGCAACGTCACGCTTTCAAGCCTCGTATTCTTCACGTTGACTTCCAGCGCGTAATCGCAGGTCAAGAGTTACACACTAACGTACCTCTTCACTTCATCAACGAAGACAAGTCTGCAGCTATCAAAGCTGGCGGTATCGCTGAGCACCACGTAAACGAAATCGAAATTACGTGTCTGCCTAAAGATCTTCCAGAATTCATCGAAGTAGATATTGCTAACGTTGAAATGGATGCAACTCTTCACTTGTCTGACCTTACACTACCTGCTGGTATCACGTCTGTTGAGCTTGGAAAAGACGACGAGACTCACGACCTTGCAGTAGTTACTGTTAAGCCTGCTCCTAAAGCAGCTGATACAGAAGAAGGCGACGAAGAAGCAGCTTCTGAGGAATAATCAGCTTGGCTGATATCCGACTTATCGTGGGCCTGGGAAATCCAGGCCCCGAATATGATAATACCCGACACAATGCCGGTGAATGGTTTCTAAACCAACTTGCCGACACCTTCAATACCCCGCTAAAACCAGAATCCAAATTCTTCGGTAAAACTGCCCGCATTACCATTGCAGGCCAAGATGTGCGTTTGCTCTACCCCACCACTTTTATGAATAAAAGCGGCCAAGCAGTAGCGGCATTAGCCAATTTCTACCGTATTGAACCCGAACAAATTTTAGTGGCTTTTGACGAACTCGACTTACCTCCCGGTGTAGCAAAATACAAGATAGGCGGTAGCTCTAGTCAAAATGGTATTAGAGACATTGTGGCAAAATTGGGTAACAATAAAGACTTCTTACGCTTGCGTATTGGTATTGGACATCCGGGTCACAAAAGCCGTGTTACCGGACATGTATTAGGTAAGCCCCCCGCTGACGAAAAAATGGCCATAGAAAGTGTCATTGACGAAGCTGTGCGTTGTACTGAAATACTCCTTAAAAACGACCTAAAGCAAGCGCAAAATCGGCTACACTCCTTTAAGGCGTGAGCCTAAGCTAGCACTAATTCCAGACAAGGATCCCTACCATGGGTTTTAAATGCGGTATTGTTGGACTACCAAACGTAGGTAAATCAACACTCTTTAATGCACTGACAAAAGCAGGTATTGAAGCGGCAAACTTCCCTTTTTGTACCATAGAGCCCAACACAGGCGTAGTACCTGTACCGGATCTTCGCTTGGACAAACTGGCTGAAATTGTAAACCCTCAACGTGTTATTCCAACAACTATGGAATTCGTTGATATTGCAGGTTTGGTTGAAGGCGCTTCAAAAGGTGAAGGCTTAGGCAACAAATTCCTAGCTAACATCCGTGAAACCGATGCAATTGGTCACGTAGTTCGCTGTTTCGATAACGAAAACATTGTTCACGTTGCAGGTAAAGTTAACCCACAAGACGATATTGATATTATCAATACCGAGCTTGCACTTTCAGACTTAGAAACCACAGAAAAAGCCCTACATCGTGTCGCTAAACGCGCTAAAGGTGGCGATTCTGATGCTAAGTATGAACTTAAAGTATTGGAAAAAATTAAGCCTCATTTAGATGAAGGTTTATTGCTTCGTTCTTTAGAACTGACTAAAGAAGAGCACGCTGCAATCAGCTACATGAACATGCTTACCCTTAAGCCAACCATGTACATTGCAAACGTTGACGAAGACGGTTTCGAAAATAACCCATACTTAGACAAAGTACGTGAAATCGCTAAAGGGGAAAACGCCGTAGTTGTTGCAGTATGTGCGGCTATCGAGTCTGACATTGCTGAACTTGAAGACGACGAGCGTGAAGAATTCATGCAAGACATGGGACTTGAAGAGCCAGGTCTTAACCGTGTTATTCGTGCTGGCTATAACTTGCTTACGCTTCAAACCTACTTTACCGCAGGTGTAAAAGAAGTACGTGCTTGGACCTTCCCTGAAGGCTCTACCGCACCTCAAGCAGCTGGTAAGATTCACACCGACTTCGAGAAAGGCTTTATTCGTGCCGAAATCGTCAGCTACGATCACTTTGTTGAATTCAACGGTGAACAAGGCGCGAAAGACGCCGGTAAGTGGCGCTTAGAAGGTAAAGAATACATTGTTAAAGATGGCGATGTGATTCACTTTAGATTTAACGTGTAATAAGAAATATAGCCTAGGCTAGCGCTTATTTTAACGTACAAAGAACCACCCTTATGGGTGGTTTTTTATTGCCTGTAGAATTAGTTGTTGATTTAACAGGCGATGACTCGGTATTTTAAATACATAAAAAGACACTCATACCAGTGATTATAATAAGATTCTCATTAGGGCTTACCATAAAATGATAAAAAACCTCTTACATTCACTTTCAGCACCTTCGCAGATTTCAGCACTGGCCGTTTCGCTTTGTGTGGCACTTTTAGGTGTAAGCAGCGTTTCATCAAGCGCGTATGCAAAAGAGCATGAAAAAAGCCTTGAGGCCGCTCAGATAAAAGAAAAACTCTTGTTGGATACCGACATCACCAATAAATGGTACAAGGTACCCACTAAACATACCGTTACGCTTGAAACGCACTATGGTGATGTAGTCATTGCGCTGAACCCGGCTTTAGCGCCTCATCATGTAAAACGCTTTCGTAAGTTAATAAAAACTGATTTTTATCAGCAGCAGTACTTCTATCGAGTGGTAGATGGATTTGTAGCACAGGGCGGTAGTAATGAAAGCCATGCGCCCTCGTCAGAAACCAGTAATTTACAGGCTGAGTTTGTTATCCCCCTTTCATCATCTGCGGTTGTTATTGAAGATAACGACATGTTTGCCCCCGCTACAGGTTTTCTAAATGGGTTTCCCATAGGAATAGATAGTGCTCGAAATGAAATGTGGGCACTTCACTGCCCTGGCACTGTCGCTTTTGCCCGTAATAGTGAAAAGGACACTGCCAGTACCGAGTTTTATATTGTGATTGGGCAAGCTCCAAGACATTTAGACAGAAATATGTCTGTTATTGGGCGTGTACTGGAAGGAATGGACGTATTACAGCAATTACCAAGGGGGCCAATAGAAAATAGTGGCGTTATTGAAGTACCTTCAGATAACAGTAAGATAAAAAATAGTTACGTGGGCAACAAAGATACATCGGGTAAACAGTATTATATTCAGCTTCCCTCCCACCCCGAATTCCAAAAACGTATGAAAACTGGGCAAACACTCGATAATTCTTTCTTTCATGATAAAATTTATAGCCCAAGACCCATTGATGTTTGCTATTACCAGACTAAAACTTCATCAACGCCTTGGAATTAAGTTTAAGTTTTTTGGCGATATTTGATTAAATTCGCTGCACTTTGACTAGATTTTAGACCTGAACGCACAGATATTAGCCACTTAGAAAAAGTTCGTAAAAAAGGGGTTGACGGTCGCCAGTCATATCCGCATAATACGCGCCACTTCCTGAGAGGGAAAAGAAAAGCCGGAGGCTATGTAGCTCAGTTGGTTAGAGCACATCACTCATAATGATGGGGTCGCAAGTTCGAATCTCGCCATAGCCACCAATTTTTCTTTTTATCTAACTTCTCTTGAGGTTCTGACTGTGCGGGAGTGGTGGAATTGGTAGACACGCTGGATTTAGGTTCCAGTGCTTCACGGCGTGAGAGTTCAAGTCTCTCCTTCCGCACCACAGTTGGGGTATAGCCAAGTTGGTAAGGCAGCGGGTTTTGATCCCGCCATTCGTAGGTTCGAGTCCTGCTACCCCAGCCATTTTTTCCTAGTAATTGCGCTTTTGCTGCGTGGTTATCACTTGGGGTATAGCCAAGTTGGTAAGGCAGCGGGTTTTGATCCCGCCATTCGTAGGTTCGAGTCCTGCTACCCCAGCCATACATAAGAAACCGGTCCTTCGACCGGTTTTTTGTTTTCTGGCATAAATAAAGTTGTAATCTAACCACTTATTGCTGCTTCACTCTTTTTTCCCACATGCTACTATATTTGCTTACTGTGTCTTTTGAGCTCTTCTGCAAGATGCTTTCTTCTGCGGTGCTTTTGTTTAAGTACTTTCCATTGAAGTGCTTTAGATTAAATGTGCTCGAGATTCAGATATTAGCCTTTTAAGGTATTCGTCTTTACGCGAATAACAGCCTCTTTAGGATTTCTACGAGTCTCACAACAAAAACAAAGGAAAACGCGTGATATACGACTTTGTCTCGGCGGTGAATAACGTCTTATGGGGTAACGGCCAAGTATTAATTATAATGCTATTGGCGTGTGGTATTTGGTTTACCGTTAAATTAGGTGGTGTTCAATTACGTCATTTTGGTCACATGTTTTCCTTATTGAAAGGAAGCAATAAATCCTCAAAAGAAGGTATTAGCTCTTTTCAAGCATTATGTACCAGTTTATCAGCCCGAGTAGGCACAGGTAATTTAGCCGGGGTGGCGGTGGCTATCTCACTTGGTGGCTCTGGCGCTATCTTCTGGATGTGGATGATTGCCATATTAGGTATGGCCACAGGCTTCGCAGAAAGCGTTTTAGGGCAATTATATAAAGTACGTGATGAAAACGGTGAGTTTCGTGGCGGCCCTGCGTATTACATTAAACAAGGCTTAAATAAAACCTGGTTAGCCGTAGCTTTCTCTTTATGTCTTTTCTTCGGCTACGGTTTTGTATTCAGTGCGGTGCAAGCGAATACCATCACTGATGCACTTAACAACGCTTATCAATTCCCCAGCGAATATACGGGCATAGCCATTATTGCCTTAGCCTCTTTAATAGTAATAGGTGGCTTACGCGGTATTGCCAGGTTTGCTGAATTTGTTGTGCCGTTTATGGGTATTGGTTATGTATTAGTGGCATTGGGAATTACCTTTATCAACATTTCAGAACTTCCTGCCATGTTGATGGACATCATTAAGTCTGCATTTGGACTACAAGAAGCAGGCGCGGGCGCATTAGGTGCAGCCATTAAAAATGGTATACAACGAGGGTTATACTCAAACGAAGCCGGAAGTGGCTCTGTGCCCCATGCTGCGGCCGGTGCGGTGCCAAACCCCAACCACCCAGTGTCACAAGGCTATATTCAAATGCTGGGCGTGTTTTTAGATACTATGGTGCTGTGTACCTCTACCGCATTTATCATTCTGCTTGCAGGCGGGTCTAGCTCTGACCAAATGGAAGGGATTAGGTTAACCCAAGATGCAATGAGCAGCCATTTAGGCGAAGGGGGAACCGACTTTGTCGCCGCCGCCATCAGCTTGTTTGCATTTACATCGGTTGTAGCCAATTATGCCTATGGCGAAAGTAACTTACACATGTTCAAGCTTGATAACCGTGCTGGGCGAGCCGCCTACACGATAGGTTACTTGGGTATGATTTACTGGGGTGCGCAAGCAGCTATGCCACAAGTATGGGCCATGGCCGATATGGCATTAGGGTTAATGACGGTTATCAATATCACCGCCATTGTATGGATGACGCCAACCATCGTGTCTATCAGCAAAGATTACTTTGCGAAACGCGACCGCGGCGAAAAAGTAGAATACAAAACCGGAGACTGTGAAATTCAGGGTAAATCTGAAGACGGTATTTGGTAAGCGGAACTTTTTGGATCGTAATCTAATCTTTGAAAAATATATCGCAGTGGCTACTAACTCAAAACAGTAGCCACTGCTTTTTTATGTCATAAGCCCAATTTATTTTGGCCTGAACAGTTCAAACATATTGCTGCTATCTACGGTGAAATAATCCCCTGCTCCGCCACCGCGCATAACCGGTTCTGCTTTCAAGGTTTTATACACACCCGCTTCAATCATGTTTTTTTGAATATGCACGCCAACAACCTCTCCCATTACAAACCAACTTTCACACAAGCCACCTTCCGCATTTTTTAGCTGTACGATATCGGTAAGCTTGCACTCCATGCTAACTGGGCTTGATTTCACTCGCGGCACATCGACAATGTGAGATGCGACGGTATCCAAACCAGCAAACGTGAACTCATCTTCATGGGCTGCTAATGGTGCACTGGTTTGATTCATAGCCTCTACCAACGGCTTGCCGACGAGGTTCCAACAGAACTCACCAGTGTCTTTGATATTTTTAAGTGAATCTTTATCACCCACACTAGAAAAGCCGATGATAGGTGGCGTGTAATTAAGCGCGTTGAAAAAACTATAAGGCGCTAGGTTTAGCTTACCGTCTTTACTTTTAGACGAAATCCAACCAATGGGCCTAGGCGCAATAATGGCGTTGAAAGGATCGTGGGCTAGACCATGCCCTAATTTAGGTTCGTAGAAGTGAATATCAGACAAGAATGTTCCTTAGCAATCATGGTGGTTAATTAACTAACTCTTTTACCATTGTGAGTATAGCGGCTAAGGTGTTCAAATTGCAGTAGTGAGTTTAGGCTGGCTGTGAGTTTAGGCCGCTTATGGGTTTGGCAGCTTATAAGTTTATGGATAACTAATTTACATAACTTGACAGGTATGGTGACTTTATAATTACGATGTATTACGTGTTGGTTTGTCATTCAGATGAATCGCCAAAGCACTAAATCATTAAACAATCACATACAAAAAACGGCGTTAAGCCACGCTTATACGCCGTTTTGTATTCTTATGAATTAATGCAACGAACTATTTTTTCTTCGCTTTTTTAAGTTCTTTCTTAAGTTTTTTAAGCTTACCTTCTTGCTTAGAAATTTTAGCTTTAGTTAGTTTGATTTCTTGTTTAACTTTCTTAGCTTTAGCCATTGGAAATATCCTTTTATTGCTATTGGTTATTGAGTGAGGAATGCTAGGCAATATACGCTCACTCGAAGTAATCACTGCTTTAAAAGCAAGTGCATTATTCGTTTCGCAAACTACTAATCCGAAGACTTGGCTTTTTGCGCTTCAGTGAATTCTTTAATAAACCGCCTGATCTCTCTTGCCGCTGTAGTATCAAGCTCTTCACAGAGATGAATAAAGTCGGCACGCTCTTGATCGTTAATGCGAATAATCAGCTGACTATTCTTTTTTTTATTCTTTTTCTTATCCAACGTAAGTCCTCATCAAGAGCGATATTGTCTTAAAATGTCAGCCCGTATATGTCAGCCCGTATATGTCAGCCCGTAAATGCCAGAAGATATTAGTTCATGCGATTTATGGCTATACAGCATATAGCATTTGTATATACATTTTCAATATTTATTACTGCTGTATGACACTCTTGTTTAACTGATATAGCAAAATACGAGAAAACTAGACGTAAAAAAAACGGCCTATGATACACAAAGGCCGTTTCTTGTATGCGTATGTTCTACATGAACTTGCGTAAAACCATCGCGATTTTATTACTGGTAGAAAGTTAGTTCTCTCTACCTTTTCTCTACCTTATTTAGGTTCCCAAGCAAACGATTTAAATGCATCGTCTACAGGGGTTTCAGCTAAGTGGTTTGTGTAGTTACTCATCACTTTTTGCGCCAAAATTAGAATGATTTCTAATAGTTGCTTGTGTGCATAACCCGCATCGTAAAACGCTTTAAGCTGTGCATCATCGATATGACCGCGACCACGCGTTACTGCTAGTACGGTATCTTTCAATGTGTTTAGCTTGGCATCAGAAAGGGTTTCGTCATTACGTAACTCTTCAATTAGCTCATCACTTACTTTCATGCTTTTAGCAATACCGGTATGCGCTGGTACGCAGTAATGACACGCATGCTCTACGTTAACCGCTTGCCATACTACAGTAAGCTCTTCTGCATTGAATGACGTATCTTGTGCCAAACCGTGAAGTACTTGATAACCTTCAAGCAACGTTGGCGCTTCCGCCATTACTGCATGCAAGTTAGGGATCATACCGAAAGCTTTTTGAGAATTCTCAAGAAGTGGTTTAGCTGCTTCTGGTGCGCTATCTGCTGTGTGTAATGTAAAATCGCTCATGTCACTCTCCTATTGATGTGAACTGAAAACCAGTAACAAAAATTGATAATAAATACTGATTACGTTTTGATGTAATACAATATAGGTTTACTTGAACACTTGTTCAAGTCATAATTGAACAAGTGTTCAAAACATTCGAATATAAGGTATACCAGAATGAAATATGTAGAGTCTGAAGTGATTGAGAAGGCCACCACGCTTTTTTGGCAAAAAGGCTTTCAGGCTGCTGGTATGCGCGATATTCAACAAGCCTTAGATATGCGACCGGGTAGCATTTATGCGCGCTTTAAAAGTAAAGAAGGTTTGTTCCAACTGGTAGTGGAAAAGTATGTAGACAACACTCAGCAGAAACTCAGCACGGTTATTAATGCTGATACTCCTCTTGATGCCTTACGTGCTTTTTTTGTTAGCGAGCTTATTAACCCTGAAGAAATGCGCTTTCAACGCCAATGCTTATTGATTAAGTCTATTACCGAATTAGAGATGTTGGGTGAAAACGGAAAACAGTCTGTGCTTGATGGCATGAGTACCTTGAAAGCTTGCTTCAAATCGATTGTAGAAAAGGCCGTTCAAACTAATTCACTACCTTCAAGTACACCCGTTGATAAAGCCGCGGATTGGTTACAAAACCAATTTGTAGGGCTTCGCACTTTTGCCTTAATGCAAAGTGACAATCTCGCCATTGAATCTATGATTGATAAAGTACTCATCGACCTTAAAACATCTTGGCCTGAGTAATTGGTGCAGAAGGTAAGCTTGCATTAGAAACCTCACACAACATAGGTGCTGTGGCAGAGCGCCCATGGGTGGGTTTGCGCTCGTCTCTGAATGTTAGCTATTCGCTCGGTATATCTGGGGCATTGTGAGAGCTTGCATTAGAAACCTTCCACAGCATAGATGCTGTGGCAGAGCACCCATGGATGGGTTTGCGCTCGTCTCTGAATGTTAGTTTTTAGCTCGGTGTATCTGGGGAATTGAGAGAGCTTGCATTAGAAATGCATCCTTAGCACGGATGCTAAAGCAGAATACTTTTGGGTGGGCTTACTACGTACTTCTGAATGTTAGCTATTCGCTCGGTATATCTGGGGGCATTGTGAGAGCTTACATTAGAAACCTTCCACAGCATGGATGCTGTGGCAGAGCGCCCATGGATGGGTTTACCGCGCGTTTCTAATGCAAGCTCTCACAAGGGCCACGTAAAGACTAGCTAAACATCATGCGAAGAAGTTGTGCTACCAGTAATATGCCCATTAGCGGCCAAATCCACTTCGCCCATTTGGCGGTGTCTTCGTCACTAATGCGCATTTTAGAGCGCTCGATAAGCGGTATCACTATAAAAAGTGCGCCGAACAGTACGGCAAGTATTATTAAAACTTCCATTCTCGCATCCCTATCGCATATTTAAGTACTTCCCGTTTGGCTGGCTCAAACTGCTGAGCTACAGAAAGTAATTGGTTTCTTAACCATTTAATGGGGCCAATATCGTTACTAAACAAGCCATAGAAACCATCCATAGCAGACATCATTAACCCGTTATCACGCCGGCGCGGTTTTTCGTAGTTTGTTATTAAACGCTTTTTAAACTCTAGCGACGTTAAATCGATACCTTCGGCAGTCACCGTCAATAAGGTTTCAACATCTCTAAACCCTAAATTAACGCCCTGCCCTGCTAATGGATTGATGGTATGCGCCGCATCGCCCACCAAAATAACGCCGTCGATAACGTAACGGCTAGCATGCGCTCGGGTTAACGGGAATGTGGCTTTGTCTATTACCGTGAAGTCGTTACCGTTTTTTAAAAGCTCACTAGGAAATGCATCTACAATGGCTTGCTTTAATTGTGCGTCATTTAGCGTTGATAACCGTTTTAGTTCATCGGGTGAGTCGTACCAAACTAACGAGGCGTAATTGTCGAACATTGGCAAAAAAGCTTTAGGGCCATCAGGTGTAAATTCTTGCCATGTAATGGCATCTACCGGATTTGTCATTTCGATGGTAATGCCCATGGCTTGTTGACTATATTGCCAACCAGATACGCCAATATTCGCAGCCTGTCTAACTTGCGAAGCCGCACCATCGGCACCTATTAACCACTTTGCGTGAAGAGTTTCGCCGTTATCAAGACTAAGAGTGGCGGCATGGTTTCTTGAAGCATCAGAATCAACCGAGCTATTAACCGAGTCACTAACCGAGCCACTAACCGAGCTATTGCAAAGCTTGATATTGGTAACTTTACAGCCAGTAAACCAGGTAACGTTATCAAACGCCTTTAGCGCTTGATGACAACCTAATTGCAATAATCGGTTTTCAACAAAAAAACCTAACTGGGGCACATCGATACTTTGCGCGGTAAAGTCTGTTCGATGGGCGGGGTCATCCCATACACTCAAGCCGATATAGGGTTTAACGCGCATTGCTTGAATATATTCCCACGCGCCTAACGAAGTTAGTAAGGAGACAGACGCATCACTAATGGCTGAGACTCTCAAGTCTGGCTTACTGGTTTCGTCAAAGCCTTTGGGCAAGTGGGGTTCAATTATAGCGACGCGGTATTGCTGCTTCGCTAAACCTAATGCAAGCGCAGCCCCCACCATGCCACCACCATTTATACAAAAATCATACATACTTTAAGTCTCTTTTGCTGACCCACTAACTTACTCGCTTTACACTAATGAATAATACGAATGTGAGCCCAAATCCGTTCGCCTTTTCATTTATTAATATCTTCTGCTTCATGCTTTATATCCGCCACACCGCCCTTGCAAGATGGCAGTGCATTAAATTCCGGCGAATGTGGGTGAATACACTGGGCATTCGACGTTATAACAGGTAAAATACGCGGCTATTTTGAACATCTTCCCAAAACTGCAGTGGCAGGCTTTGCCAGAAATTACACCTAACCTAGTTAGCGTGTGGCATTTTCAACCGCCAGTCAATTGCTTACGGGAACTCTATCAGGTTATCGACTAGTTGTTATGACTAAAAAGCTGTATATCAAAACCTGGGGCTGCCAAATGAACGAGTATGACTCGGAGAAAATGGCAGACTTACTCGACTCTACTCATGGCTATTCTGCAGCAGAAACTGCGGAAGAGGCTGATGTCATCTTGCTTAACACCTGCTCTATTCGTGAGAAGGCGCAGGAAAAAGTGTTCCACCAGCTTGGTCGTTGGAAGAACCTTAAGCAAGATAAACCCGAGCTTATTATTGGCGTGGGCGGATGCGTAGCTTCTCAAGAAGGTAGCGTTATTCGCCAGCGTGCCCCTTATGTTGATTTAGTTTTCGGCCCGCAAACATTGCACCGTTTGCCCGAAATGATTAACCAACTTAAAGGCGGCGAAAAGTCGGTTATCGACGTGAGCTTCCCTGAAATTGAAAAATTCGACCGTTTACCTGAGCCTCGTGCTGAAGGCCCAACGGCGTTTGTTTCTATTATGGAAGGCTGTTCTAAGTACTGCACATTCTGCGTAGTACCCTATACCCGTGGTGAAGAAGTAAGCCGTCCGGTAGATGACGTACTACTAGAAATTGCCCAGCTTGCCGGTCAAGGTGTACGTGAAGTTAACTTGTTAGGCCAAAACGTAAACGCGTTTCGCGGTGAAAACCACGATGGCACCGTATGTCGCTTTGCCGAGTTATTGGAACTTGTTGCAGCTATCGACGGTATCGACAGAATTCGTTATACCACGTCGCATCCGGTTGAATTTACCGATGATATTATTGACGTGTACGCCACTATCCCTGAGCTTGTTGATCACCTTCACTTGCCTGTACAAAGTGGTTCAGATCGCATTCTTAACTTGATGAAGCGTGGTCACACGGCCATTGAGTATAAGTCTAAAATTCGTAAGCTTCGTAAAGTTCGCCCTAACATTAGTATGTCGAGCGATTTCATTATTGGTTTCCCAGGTGAAACCGATGCTGACTTTGAAGCCACAATGGACCTTATTCAGGCCATCGATTACGACCTAAGCTTTAGCTTTATTTACAGTGCTCGCCCTGGTACGCCAGCGGCCGACGCAGTAGACGATGTAACCGAAGACGCGAAGAAACAGCGCCTGTACTTGTTGCAACAACGTATAAACCAACAAGCGTTGCGTATAGCCCGTAACATGGTAGGTACCGAACAGCGTATTTTGGTTGAAGGGCCTTCAAAGAAAAATCCTATGGAGCTTTCTGGCCGTACTGAAAATAACCGCGTAGTAAACTTCGAAGGTACGCCGGATATGATTGGTGAATTCGTAGACGTGAAAGTGACAGACGTATTTTCTAATTCATTACGTGGCGACGTTATTCGCCGTGAAGATGAAATGGGCTTGCGTGTTGCCGTTTCGCCCCAATCTATTATGGCTAAGCACGAGGCTGATTTGCCTGACGCAATAGGCGTAGGTCAATTCAACCCAGCATAAATAGTAAAAGTGAGGAATACAGTAGTTTGAGTACATTGGTAAGTAATGAATTTGATTTGGAACCGGCAGACACAAAACGTTTGTCTAACTTATGTGGGCCGTTTAACGACAACATTAAGCAAATAGAGCGCAGGTTGGGAGTAGAAATTACTTACCGAAATAATGCGTTCAAGGTGTTAGGTGAGCCACGCCAAATTCAGAGCGCCACTGAATTACTTAAACAGCTGTATGTAGAAACTCAGCCAGTAAAAGGCCGCTTGCCTGAACTTGAACCTGAGCAAGTGCACTTGGCTATTCAACAGGCCGCGGCTTTAGAGCAAGATACAGGGTCAGGCGCTGGCGATTTCGGTAAAGAAGTCCACATTCGCACAAAACGCGGCGTTATTAAGCCTCGTAATCCGAATCAAGCTCAGTATGTGGCGAATGTTTTAAACTACGACATCACCTTTGGTGTAGGCCCTGCTGGTACTGGTAAAACGTATTTAGCCGTTGCTGCAGCCGTTGATGCGTTAGAACGCCAAGAAATACGTAGAATACTACTTACTCGCCCTGCGGTAGAAGCGGGTGAGAAGTTAGGCTTTTTGCCAGGCGACCTTTCACAGAAAGTAGACCCTTACTTACGCCCGCTTTACGATGCCTTGTTTGAAATGTTAGGTTTCGAAAAAGTTGAAAAGCTAATGGAACGTAACGTCATAGAAGTGGCGCCATTAGCCTACATGCGTGGCCGTACGTTAAACGATGCCTTTATTATTTTGGATGAAAGTCAAAATACCACGGTTGAACAAATGAAAATGTTCTTAACCCGTATTGGCTTTAATTCAAAAGCGGTTATTACCGGAGATATCACACAGGTAGATTTACCTCGTGGTGCCCGTTCTGGTTTACGCCACGCCATCGAAGTATTGGATAATGTTGACGATATTTCGTTTAACTTCTTCAACGCTGAAGATGTGGTAAGACATCCTGTAGTTGCTCGAATCGTGCGTGCTTATGAGCATTATGACGCCGAGCAAGAGCGTGTTCGCAAAGAGAAGAAAGAGGAAGCCCTTCGTCTTCAACGTGAACAAGCTGATGCTAATGCCTTATCTGGTAGTTCATCTAATAGCACATCTGCACAACAGAATAGCGATAGCCAGTGATAGCCATTGTAGATTACCAGCAAGCCTATGAAGCTGATGAGGAAATGGCTAAGGCCATTCCCTCTGTTGAGCAAATTGAAACCTGGGCTAATGCGGTACTTGTGGCCGAAAACACGGGCGAGCAAGAAGTTACCGTACGTTTCACCGATGATGAAGAGTCACAAACACTAAACCATGAATACAGAGGTAAAGATAAGCCGACCAATGTGCTGTCTTTTCCTTTTGAAGTTCCACCCGGCATTGAAATGAACTTGCTTGGCGATTTAGTTATTTGTGTGCCTGTGATCATGCGTGAAGCAGAAGAGCAAGACAAAACACCCACCAACCACTTTGCCCATATGGTCATTCACGGAATATTACATCTTCTGGGATACGATCACATAGACGATGCAGATGCTGACATTATGGAAGCAAAAGAAATTCGTATATTGGCATCTTTAAATATTGGTAATCCTTATCAATAAAACCCAATAGCGCCAACAAGTTACACTTGGGTAGTTGCGTAATTTACGTGCAAATAAACAATAAAGCATTGACGCCCCTCCCCAAGACATTTAACGTTGACGTTGTATCAATAAATTAGCGGACATTATGAGCGACGATAATCCTCACTCTACCAACGGCTCCCAAGGAAAAAGTTGGTTAGACAAACTTAAACTTTCTATCTCTGGCGAGCCGAGAAGCAAACAAGAACTGGTTGAAGTTATTACTGAAGCCGAGCAGAACGAAATCATCGATCCCCAAACCCGGGAGATGATTGAAGGTGTAATAGGTGTCAACGAAATGCGAGTTAGGGATATTATGATCCCACGCGCGCAAATGACGACCATAGACGTTGAAAAAAACGTTGATGAATTCCTACCTGTTGTGTTGGAATCAGCCCACTCCCGCTTCCCCGTTATTAGTGAAGATAAAGATCATATTGAAGGCATATTGCTTGCTAAAGACTTACTGAGCTATGCGTTTAACCCAGAAAAAAGTCTTAATTTACGCGATATCTTACGCCCTGCCGTGATTGTGCCGGAAAGTAAGCGTGTAGATGTACTGCTGAAAGAATTTCGCCAACAACGCTATCACATGGCCATTGTTGTGGATGAATACGGCGGTGTATCTGGGCTTGTTACCATCGAAGATATACTAGAGATTATTGTTGGTGAAATTGAAGACGAATACGATACCGAAGAAGACGGTACCGATGATATTCGCCCACTGAACAAATCGACCTATTCAGTTAAAGCGTTAACGCCTGTTGACGAATTTAACGCCTTCTTTGAAACCAAATTCAGCGAAGAAGAAGCCGATACCATTGGCGGTATTGTGCTTAAAGCGTTTGGGCACATGCCTGAAACGAACGATGAAGTTACCATTGGTGATATTCACTTTAAGGTAACCAACTCTGATAAACGCCGTCTTATACACCTTAAAGTGTCGGTGGCCTCTCTGGAGTAACTCCGTTGAAACGGTTCATTCCTTATTTACTGCTTTTACTAAGCGGCGCTAGCTTAACGCTGGCGTTTGCCCCCTTTGGTATCTGGCCACTTGTTATCCCCGCGTTTGCATTGGGTATCCGGCAAGTGATGAAACTTACGCATCGCCCTTTTTTAGCTGGCTGGTTGTTCGGACTAGGCTGGTTTGGAGCAGGCATTAGTTGGGTACATGTAAGCATTGCCGATTTTGGTGGCTTACCGCTAATTGCATCCATAGGCCTCATGGTTTTATTATGTAGCTACCTTGCGTTGTTTCCGGCGCTTGCATTCAAGCTTACTGCTCGCTATTTCCCTCATCGTCTTTGGCCATTGGCTTTACCTTTTTTCTGGGTATTCGCAGAATGGTTACGCAGTTGGTTATTAAGCGGTTTTCCGTGGCTTTCTTTAGGCTATAGCCAAATCGATAGTGCTCTAGTGGGTTGGGCACCCATCATTGGTGAAACCGGCATGACAGCCTTGCTGGTTATCGGTGCGAGCTTGTTTGCCGTGGCGCGTACTAAACGGCATTTCACCGTTGCGGTAGTGGTTAGCTTTGTGTTGTATATTAGTGGGTTTATTGCCAATCAGCATACATGGGTTGTGCCTAAGCAGCAGTATAACGTTGCGATGGCACAGGGTAATATTGCGCAGTCTTTGCGATGGGTACCTGAACAAGACCGCCCTACCATGGACCGTTATTTAAACCTTACGGAACCGCTGTGGGATAACGACCTGATTATATGGCCTGAAGCAGCGGTACCAAAATTAGAGCCACTTGCGTTAGATTATTTAACCCAAGTCAATGCTCGCGCCTTTGCCGAGAACACAGCGCTTATCACAGGTATTGTTAATTTTAATTGGGAAACCGACGAGGCGTGGAATAATTTAATAGTACTGGGTAAAAGAACACCCGATGCTACAACGCCAGATTATCAGTATTTCCATAACAACCGGTTTGCTAAACACCATTTATTACCCATTGGTGAAATCGTGCCTTTTGAAGATTGGTTACGCCCCTTAGCGCCTTTGTTCGATTTACCGATGTCTTCCTTTGCAAGAGGTGATTTTCAGCAAGCCAATCTTGTAGCCAACGGTATCCATTTGGCGCCGGCAATATGTTTTGAAATTGCCTTCCCAAGGCAAGTAGCGGCGAATATTTACAACAGCACCGACATGATAATTACGGTAAGTAACGATGCGTGGTTTGGTCATTCTCATGGCCCAGCTCAGCATTTAGACATTGCCCGTATGCGGGCCGCCGAATTTGGGCGCCCTGTGGTGCGTGCTACCAATAATGGCATCACCGCTTTTATTGACCACAAAGGTAATATAACTGCACGGTTACCTCAATTTGAAGCAGCCAGTTTAACGGCTCCTGTGTTGGCAACCTCTGGTTTTACGCCTTATTACCTGATTCAAGATTTAGGCGTGTGGATGCTTGTTTTGGTATTTGTCTTTATTGCTTTGTGGTTAAGAAAGCGTTCGAAGGCTTAGTATGCAAACCATGCGCTAGTCGCCTTTTTTAGATTTAGACGACAAACTTTGATTTATTCGGCAAGTTGAGTGGACGAACTAAAATTCAAGCATAAAAAAACGGCGCTTCATGCGCCGTTTTTGTACGTGTAACTATCAAATTATATTGTCAAAAACTAATACAACCTTAAGCGAATAAACAGCCTTGAGCTAATAAACAGCCTTGAGCTAATTTAAGAGCTAGCTTAAACACACCCTAACTAATTCGCGGCCTGAATAGCAGTTAACGCAATAGTAAATACAATATCATCTACTAATGCCCCACGGCTTAAGTCGTTGACTGGCTTGCGCATGCCTTGCAGCATTGGCCCAATACACACCAAATCAAAACTACGTTGTACCGCTTTGTAAGTGGTGTTCCCCGTATTCAAATCCGGGAATACAAACACATTGGCTTTGCCCGCAACTGGGCTATTTGGTGCCTTACTGCGCCCTACACTTTCAATGGCTGCTGCATCATATTGAAGCGGCCCATCAATCAGTAAATCTGGGCGAAGTTTTTGCGCTATTTCCGTTGCTTCACGTACTTTTTCAACATCACTGCCTGCACCTGATGTACCGGTAGAATAACTGATCATGGCCACTCTTGGTTCAATACCAAACATCTGCGCCGAGGTTGCAGACTGAATAGCAATATCCGCCAGCTGCTGGGCGTTAGGATCTGGGTTTATCGCGCAATCGCCATAAACCAAGACTTGGTCTGGCAGCAACATGAAAAATACCGATGATACTAACGACGCATTTTCTGCTGTTTTTATTAACTGCAGTGCCGGACGAATGGTATTCGCGGTAGTGTGAACAGCGCCAGAAACCAAACCATCAACATCACCTTGCTGTAACATCATAGTACCTAAGGTCACGTTGTCTTGTAGCAGCTCACGGGCAACCACATCGGTAACACCTTTGTGACCACGAAGCTTCACTAACCCAGCCACATAGCCTTCTTGAATGGCCGCAGGTGAAACAATCTCAACACCGTCGCCCAATACTACACCTTGTTGCTGTGCCACTCGTTGTATTTCGTTTTCATCACCAATCAATACAGGGCGCGCTAGCCCCCGTTTGGCACATATAGCGGCGGCAGCCACGGTACGGGGTTCATTACCTTCAGGCAGTACCACGCGTTTATTAACTTGGCGCGCACGATTGGTAAGGTAATAGCGAAATGCAGAGGGAGAAAGTTTCTTTTGACGAGATACTTTTTCGGTAAGCGAAGATACCCATTTGGCATCTAAACTTTCAGCCGCATGTACCATCACTTTTTCGATACGCTGACTATCATCCACCGGCACTTCTTGATTGAACGCGTGCAGGTTCTGTGCGGTTTGCCATGTATTAGTATTAACTAGCATGACAGGCAAGCCGGTCTCCAGTGATTGGCTACATAACTGCTTTATATTTTCATCTGGTTGATAACCACCAGTTAGTAACAGTGCGCCTAACTTGGTGCCATTTAACGCCGCTAAGCAGCAAGAAACAAATACATCACCTCTATCACCAGACATCACTTGCAGTGCACCTGGCTTTAGGGTGTGTGTCATATTATGAATTTCACGAGCAGCAAAGGTAACGCTACTTAATCGACGTGAAGCAATATTGCCTTCGTTAATTAACGTTGCATTTAAATGTTTGGCAATATCGATAGCACGAGGAGACATGAGCTCGGCATTCCAGTCAATATTTCCTAACAGGGTTAAGCCTTTTGCAAATATAGGCAGCTCACGCAACGCTTTGCTGCGTGTTTCATCGTGCTCTGGCGCTTCTAGCACACTTAAATCGGTACGTAGTTGGCCATGTTCGTCGTAAGGCGCGTTTACTTTGTTAAATATGCAACCTACTACCTTTTTACTTTTATGGCCGCCGTAAGCGTCTACCACTATTTCAAGGCGATGGTTAATATCAACAGGATCATCGTTTCCTGGCACGCAAACAAACACAATATCGGCATCTAAAGCGCGACTAATTTCAAGGTTCAATCGCTCTGCGTAGGGGTGATGGCGAGTTGTTACCAAGCCTTCGATAACGGCTACGGCATCGGGTTCTTGATGCGCCTCAAAGCGCTCTATAATCTCTTCAAGTAATTCATCAGTATTGTCGCTACTGATCATTCTCTCTACTACGTTCAGGTCAAACGGCGCAATAGGCTTAACGCTACAGTGGTGGCTAATAATAGCTGTAGAGCGCTCTTCACCGGTATCGCCTCTACGAGGCTGTGCTACAGGTTTAAAAAAATTCAGTTTAATGGCTTGTTCTTCTAATGCACGAACTAGCCCAATGCTGACAGTAGTTAACCCTACGCTAGTGCCAACGGGGATCAGCATAATACGGCGTGACATAGTTGCTCCTAAAGCAAAGACAATTTACGCAAAAGTTTATCCAAAAAAGCTAGACAAATTTCGCAGCTTCGGCGGCGATAACCCACTCTTCGTTAGTGGGTACGATTAAAACAGGTTTGGTGGATGAAGAAGACGCTATATTTCCTTTTGCACCAAAACGCATAGCCTGATTACTTTGCTCATCTACCGTAAAACCAAGGTGAGAAAAATAACCCATAGTAGTGGCGCGAATGTACGATGAATTTTCACCAATACCACCGGTAAACACTACAGCATCTAATGACGGCACCGCTATCATGTAACTAGATATATACTTGGCTAAGCGATAACAGAACATTTCAAGGGCTAATAATGCACCTTCATGCCCCGCTTCTGCCGCTTCTTCTAAGGTACGGCAATCGTTACTTAGTTCCGAAATACCTGCAAGGCCAGATTCTTTATTAATTAGTGCGTTGATTTCAGCAGCAGACTTGCCTAGCTTTTCTTGTAAAGTTCCAGGAAGGCTAGGGTCGATATCGCCGCAGCGCGTTCCCATCATTAACCCTTCAAGCGGTGTAAACCCCATGCTGGTATCTACCGCTACCCCTTTTTCAATAGCGGTAACACTGCAACCATTTCCTAAGTGAGCACTAATAATACTGGTTTGACCAACCGGCTTATTTAGCAATTGCGCAGTGCTATCTAGAATAAACTTGTGGCTAGTACCATGGAAGCCATATTTGCGCACGCCATGCTGCTCGTACAAGGCTTTAGGCAGTGCATACATGTAGGCACGTTTAGGCATTTGCTGGAAAAAAGAAGTATCGAATACCACAACATGAGGTAAATCTGGGTACGCAGCTTGGGCAGTGGTGATGCCTTTCAGATTAGCTAAGTTGTGCAGCGGCGCCATACTCGCATATTCTTCTACCGAGGCTAATACGCTATCGTCAACTAACGCTGCTTCTTTAAAGCGCTCACCACCGTGAACGACTCGATGACCCAAAGCAATTGGATTAACACCTGTACTGGCAATTATGTTTTGAATTGCTGCCAACGCTTCTGCATGAGAGGCATTAGCGGGTAAGGTTTGCTTTTCTTTTTGACCGTTTAATTTAAACGATATGCTTGCGTCATCATTCCCTAAGCTTTCTGCAATACCACTTAGGCCAGCTTCACCTGTGTCGGCATCGATAATAGCGAATTTAACTGACGAACTACCGCAATTTAAAACAATAACTTCTTTTTTCATTCGATTTCTTGAGTTTGATTAAGTAACAAAAAGAACGCTAAGTGTAGCATTTATGTACATAAATGCTTACTTAATACTCTTTAAAGTAGATGGCTATATTACTATCCCATAAAACCCAAATACAATTAATTATCATTTAGTTCAGTAATTAGTAAAGGCCGGCTTCGTTTGGGTGCATACGAAAGCTTGCTGTTGATTGAATGGTTCTTTTTATTGAAAGGAACAAACTGAAGAAAGGAAAACTAAGTGGATAGTAAAAGCTTACGCAGGGCGCTTGATTTATTTAAACTCGGTCGCACTTGCCTATTTCTGGTAACTAATAAATACATAGTGTTGATACCGGTAAAAACTAAGGCGCTTTTGCATTTCAAAATAAATTTTAAAATTTTTTGAAAAAAAGCCCTTGAAAAGAATTTGAGCCACCCTATATCTATTATGTCGACGCTGAAAGATCAGGTTGACAACACCGCCGCCGAATAGTCGGGGCGAATTATTTTTAACATATTGCTAAATTAATAGGATATGACTATGCGTACTATCGATCTATCTCCACTTTACCGTTCATTTATTGGTTCTGACCACTTAGCTTCACTTGTTGACGCTGCTTCTCGTGCTGAAAAACAAAGTACTTATCCCCCTTACAACATTGAATTGCTTGGCGATGATAAATATCGCGTCACAATGGCGATAGCGGGTTTCAGTAAAGATGACGTGTCCATTGAAGTTCAAGAAAACACTCTAGTGATAACAGGTACACGTAAGCCGGAGGAAAAAGAATCCGCCGAACGTAAGTTTCTTCACAAAGGAATATCCGAGCGTAATTTCGAAAGAAAATTTCAGCTTGGCGACCATGTGAAGGTGTTAGCTGCTGATATGGAAAATGGGTTATTGCACATCGATATGGAGCGGGTCATACCCGAAGCTAAAAAACCTCGTCAAATTGAGATTGGTTCTCGATTAATAGAGAGTTAAACAAAGCTTTTAAAAATCGTTTCCCTGGTTTTGGACGGCGCTGAAAAGCGCCGTTTTTTCGTTTACACCTAATGTGTAAGAAACTAGGTTATCGGTAAGATTTATTCGGTAAGATTAATTGTGTAGTTCGCTTTACCGCCTTCAGCAGACTCGAAGGTTCCTGAAATATTGCAATTAGAAAGCTCACCCGTTGCACTGCCTTCAATTGATGAAAAGTTGCTGCTGGCAATGCCATTCACAAATTTTCCATCATGTTTAAATGAAATTGTGCCGCGACGACCGTCTATAACCCCTACAAAACTCTCGAATCCAACGAATAGCGCCAACATTGATGTCTGATATGACATGAGAAATTCAACGTCGCTTTGCCCCGCCATGCTGCCTTCATAAGCTTGGGTAATGCTAGCATGGGTTTGCTTAACACCTTCTCGTTTTTCACTTAGTATATTTTCATCCCACCCCGTAATGGAAAATTGCCCATTGCAGTTCATTGTTCGCTCCAAAGAAAAAGTGTGGTCACACAATACAAGTGAGTTCGATACCGTTCAACATAAAATTGTTACACGCTGTTACAACCAATAATCAGAGTGTTACAACCAATAATCAGAGTGTTACAACCAATAATCATAGTGTTAACTAAATAAACCCTTTTAATCGAGCAAGTCCGAACGCATTGCAGGTAGATGCATCTTTAATCGTACCTTCAGCTATCATTGATTCTAATTCTTTTAAATGTACAGGTATGATTTTTAAATCCTCTTCCTCTACGTCTAACTTTTGCTCGCCCTGCGTTAACCCTTTCGCGACGAATATATGATAACCCTGATTGCAAAAGCCATAGGCAAGGTATTGAAAACCTACATAATGCATTTCGCTGGCAGTAAACCCTGTTTCTTCTTTTAATTCGCCGGCTGCTAACACTTTAGGATCGGCGTCGGGGTTGTCTTCCCACGCACCTTGTGGAAATTCTAGCAATCGCTGTTCTACTGTGTACCGGTATTGTTCAACCAAATAAACAATATCACCATCGATGGGAAGAATAATCGCAAAATCTGGCTTTTCAACTACACCGTAAATACCTTCGTTTCCACTTGCACGACGAATTTTATCTTCACGCACTTTAAGCCATTTATTTTCATAAACCACTTTTGACGAAAGCGTTTGAATATCCTTATCTGACATAATAGCGCCCTTTAGTAAGCCCCAAAAATCCAGTGTACAAGCGCCTATAGCAAGGAGCAACTCCGCCCACCAACGAATCAACTATATGTTGGACAGTCACTTAACTGTCTATCGCACGAGCGTTAGGGAAATTAAATTTGTTGGACAGTCACACAAATGCACGTGAATTATTACTAACTAAATGAGTTTTATGAAGTAATTAGCGTAAGGTCAGAGGGGGGGATATCGGTTGTAGTAACAAATAAAAAGTTGGACACACACTCATGTTTATTAAAAATCATGTGTGTGTCCAACATCTATTTTCTATAAGTGCATTCGATATTTACAGAAAACAAACCGATGAACAAAACTAAGTATTAGCTTTTATTTTCATCTTCTTCATCGGCATTATTACGCAAGAAGCCGGCGGCTTCTTCATCCTGTTCTAATGTTATCTTATTTTGCGTGGTTTCATTGTGAGACCGAGTTTGCTGGTTTACCTGGTGAATGGTGCCAGCGTTGGCTAAGTCGGCCTCATTGGTAATAGACGCGATGGTTTCCCGCCCGCGTAAGAATGCTTTAATCTCAGTGACAATCTCACCAAGCTCGGCATCATTTTTATTCATTCCCATAATGAAACGTGGCGATTCTAAGTTGTTCATACCGCTTGTGGCAAAAATAGAAGTGTTGATCCTGCTGGTGATGATCCAAGGGGTAATACTACTTCGCACCACAACATTTTCGGAACGTGTAGAATCATGAATGGCCATCCCTGTGGATACGCGAGACTCTGTATAAGTACCTTCCGTTTTCATAAACATAAGCAAAGATGAAAAAGTCATTTCCCCCCAAAACATGTGAGACGCTTTGTTCATCACATTGGCAGCACCGCGTACCGTTAACCACGCAAACACTAACCAAATGAGATTGTTGCCCATCGTAATTGCAGTATTGACTTGCGCGTCGGTGTTTACGCCTTGGCGAATAACTAAATCGAGAACTTCAGCAAGCTGCAACCCGCCCACATAAAATAAAATTGCGGCTGCGACCACGGCGACTTGCGCCACAGCAGTGAGGGCCATTTTCTTTTTCTCTGGCAAGGTCACACCATCGGTTAATGTAGGCTGAGTTTCTATTAGTAACTCACCCTCAAAACTACCTTTACCTTCTGCTTGCTCTTTTAGTCTAGGATCGAAATCGGCATAAATACGATTTGGCACTTCGCGGTATCTTCGGTTCGCAAGCACGATATTTTCAATATTGATGAAGATTTCATTCGGGTGAACCGACTCCTGCATATTGGCGCGAAATTCACTGACTTCCGTTTTAGGTGTAACCTGCCCCATTCGTTTGTAAAGTAACGGCATGATCAACGCCATTACCGCAATTACGCAAATTAGAAGTAAGGCTAAGTTTGCCCAAGCGCTAAATAGTGGGAATGTAGTTGCCCAAGCTCGAACTTTATCGATATCCCTACCCACTAGCTCATCTAAAAATACACCGGCGCCCAACGGAACCACTAACGCAAGACCAATAATCACCCCTAGCGACAAACTGCTTGCTTTCGCAAGTTGTGAGTTACCTTCATTGTGAATACCTTTTGCAGTAGAGCCCCAATTTGCAATTAAGTACACAAGAAGCAAAATTGAGAGTAAAGGCATCACCAATACTTTAGCCACCTCACCCGCTAAGCCGTTACTTACCAAGAAGTAGACAATAGCGAATGCGAGCAACGCAACAAGAAAGGTTACCGCCATGGCAATAATTTCTTGAGATAAATGGCGCAAAGGAAAAGGTAGGAAAGTAAGTTTCGGCAATACGCTATGCACTAGCCTAGCTAGCCAACCACGTGGCTCTTCAAACGTAGTGTTGCGACGCCCCATTAGCATAGCGTGTAGGCTTTCTTTAGAGTACAACAGAGATTTTTGCTCTGCTTGTGCTGCATCTTGTTCGGAAACCGAGTGGTTATACGCAAGAGAGGTAGGCACAGTTCGCCCTACAAAAAATCGCATGAGCTGCAAGATACCCACCGCGCAATGTTTAATGCCTGACACAATCAGCACAAAAGCGACACCTAATAGGGTGTAACCACGAACTTTGTTTTCGGCAAATAGTTCAGGTACACCTGCTACTGCATAAATGGCTAGCGCGAGAACCAAGCCGCCGCCTACTGCGCGGAATACCCCTTCTTTTTTGAATGGGTTGGCGATGCCTAACGTCTGTGAACCAAAATCATAGGCCATTGGAAAAATCCCTGTTAAATAAAAAGCTTATGCAGAATAAACTTTGACTAGGGGTTAGGCAATGAAAAGTCTTAGCAAGATTGTAAAGGATTGAGGATTGAGGATTGAGGATTGAGAGTTAAGCGCCAGACAGACACTTAACATGAGAGAGGCAATATAAGTGTGTGTCCAACTTAAACGTCAAATTGCTTAGCCCTATTATTTCAGTAGTTAATCATTATCCACTTTAAACCCATCTATTGTGCGTTGAAGAAGAAGGTTGTTTTCTTTCATCTCGCCTGATAATTCAGATAAACGCGTGGCTATATTCACTTCATGACGGGCCGCCTCCTCAACATTCACCACATCTTGAGCAATGACGGAGGTAGTAGCGGACTGCTGCTGCGCCGAAGATGACATGGTGTTAGCCATGCCTTCAACATTGGTAGCAGCTTCTTTGACTTTTTCAGCGGTAGAGCGGCCTTCATTGGTCACTTCCATAGAATTTGATATAGAGGCCACGTTTTTATTAATATCTGCCACCACTACTACACTGGCATCTTTTAAATTAGACAACAAACTCGATATTTTGTCGGAAGAAGCACGACTACTTTGCGCTAGCTTTCTTACTTCATCAGCAACAACAGCGAACCCTCTGCCATGCTCACCTGCCCGCGCTGCTTCAATAGCCGCATTTAACGCCAATAAATTTGTCTGATCAGAAAGTGAGTTAATGGTGTCGAGAATAGAGCCAATTTCGGTGACTTGCTGTTCCATATCGGCAGCATTTTGTTGGACACCTTTGATATCATCAGACAGTACTTCCATACTATGGCGAATATTGTCATTCGCTGTTAGCGACTGTTCAGCTAAACTGTCTAACTGCTTACTGGCGCTTAACGTATCCACTGCCGCTTTAGCAATTTCACTGCTAGTTGCGGCCACTTGTTCAATAGCTGAAGCAATATTCGCCGTAAGTTGCTGGGTTTTTCCCGCATCATCCAGCATTTCACTACTAGAGTCTTCTAATTGATTGGAAAGCCTGGAGCTTGTGAGAATCGATTCTCCCAAGCCACGCAAAAGATCCCGCAGAGCTAAAATAGTGGCATTCACTGAACGGGATATATCCCCTAGTTCGTTCTTTGTGCTCATTGATAAATCAATAGTGAGGTCACCCTCTTTCGCTATTTTATCTAGGTTCGTCACCAATTTGTTTAACTGTTGAGTAATGATCCCAATCAAGGTGCGATATATAACTACAATAATCAGCGTGAGTACCACTATGGCTATGAATGTAATGACTAAGTTTGTGCTAGCCCTACTCGCTTTTGAATTAACGCTGCTTACCACGTAATCAAACCGCTCACCTAACAACTCAGCAATGCCGCCTATTTGTATTGTAGCTAATGTAAACCATTCTGAATTTGTGGGTAGTGAAGAGAATGCAGGGTTATCAGAGGTGGCGTCATTCACAATTTGATTAATTTCATTGCTTGTAGAACTGTTCAAAAGGGTTTGAAACCCAGTTAATGCATCGTCATCTAAATTCAGCTTGAGCTTTTCTTCTATATATTTAGTTTCGTTGGTATAGGCTAACACCTGCTGCCTGACCGGATCGGAAATGCTCCTTGATGCTAAAACTGCATTCATTTTACCTCGTCGCTGCCCCATTTTTTCTTTTGCTTGCGCAAATAACAGTGCCTGTGACAACGCCTGTTTAGCGTCAGGAGCATTAACTAGCATTGTTAGGGCATTGGTGGCATTTAACGCGCGCTTATTAAGGTTACTGTAGAAAGAAAAAGCATTTTTCCCATTTAACGCGTCTACCTGCTGTCTAATTTCACTTTTGTTTTTCACTAATGTAAATACGGGTGAAAGAATAACGTTAATTGTCGATGAGTTTTTCCATTCCGACGCGACTATGCTGCTTACATTATCAACTGCAGCATCCGCCTGTTTTCTTTGGCTTACTACTTTGGTTCGCGATGCTTCATTTGGATTACCTAAAAAACCAGCCGTTAAGCCCCTTTCAACCGCGTGATGATGAGCCACCCGTTCTACGGCCGTTATCAAGGTCACTAATTTAATATCTCTTTGTGCTGAAGAGAGTAGTTCTCTAGAGGAGTTGATGTCTTTGTAGGCCAGAAACATGATTGAGACAAACAAGCAGGCTGTACCTAAAATGGCAAGCTGCAACACGGATAGTTTTTTCAATACCATAACGAAGACAGCCTTTTGATTAGTAAATAACGTTTTTACAAAATTCAATAAGTACGTTGTAAGCAACAACAGCAATCAATATCGCTATAGCCAATAAATGCATACACTGTTAACAGTAGTCTATTACCTGAGACTTTCACCTTTATCAATTAGTGTAAGGTTTTAGTAATAGCAGGCTGATGGCCATTTTTCACAAGGGAAAGAGATTTAAAAATTAAAGAGTGGTAAAAAGAAGAATTGGTATTAGTGGTGTATTTTGTATTGAATTAAACCAGTGGCGAGCGCCACTGGTTTGCGGTGTATCAGATGTATTTTACGTCGATAATTTCTACTTCAACACTGCCAGCTGGCGTTTGAATAGTCACCATATCATCAAGCTCTTTGCCAATAAGGCCGCGAGCAATAGGTGAATTTACCGAAATACGGTTTTGCTTAATATCCGCTTCATCGTCGCCCACAATGCGATACGTGGTTTCTTCGTCGGTATCAACATTTAAAATGGTAACGGTAGTGCCGAATATAACCTTACCTTTGTTTTCCATTTTAGTAACATCGATAATTTGTGCGTTCGACAATTTACCTTCAATATCTTGAATACGGCCTTCACAGAAACTTTGCTGCTCACGGGCTGCGTGATATTCAGCATTTTCTTTCAAGTCGCCGTGCTCGCGAGCTTCAGCAATAGACTGAATAATACGCGGGCGAGTTTTTGTTTTAAGTTCGTTTAGTTCGTCGCGCAGAAGCTGTGCGCCGTGCGCGGTCATTGGATACTGACTCATGAATACAGTCTCGACTGGCTAGTTGATTTTAAACAGAAAAAAGTGCGCCTTCCGGCGCACTTTTGATTGGTTCACATAAGTGTCATATACACAGGATACCGCGTATCCCATGTAATGTCATCAGTGTTAGAGTCTTGCGTGAAGCTCTTGTACTGAAGCAACCTTGTCACGATCGTCTGCTGACTTCGCACGAATAGTGGCAAAAGCAGCATTCATTGTGGTGGTGTAGGTAACCTTATTCAACAATGCTTCTCGGCGAATATAAACCGAGTCGGTAATCGCTTGGCGACCTTCCGTTGTATTGATGATATAGGCGTACTCACCGTTTTTGATAGAGTCCACAATGTTAGGGCGACCTTCAGACAACTTATTCACTACAGAACAGGCAATACCTGCATCATAAAGTGTTGTCGCTGTACCGCGAGTCGCTTCAATGCTAAACCCAGCAGCATCTAGCGCTTTGGCTAACTCGATAATCTTATTTTTATCGTTATTACGCACAGAAATTAACGCTTTACCTGTCTTAGGTAATGGCGCGCCTGCACCTAAGTTAGCTTTAGCATACGCTTCTTCAAAAGTATCACCCACACCCATCACTTCGCCGGTAGAGCGCATTTCTGGGCCTAATAGTGGGTCAACACCTTGGAATTTAGCAAATGGCAATACCACTTCTTTCACAGAGTAAAACGGTGGAATAATTTCTTCCGTTACACCCTGCTCTGCCAAGCTAACACCCGCCATCGCGCGCGCTGCAACTTTAGCAAGTGGAACACCTGTGGCTTTCGACACAAATGGCACTGTACGTGCGGCACGTGGGTTAACCTCAATTAAGTACACTTCGCCATCTTTTACCGCGAATTGTGTATTCATTAGGCCAACTACACCAAGCTCAAGCGCCATGGCTTTCACTTGTTCACGCATAGTGTCTTGAATCTCTTTGCTTAAAGAATGTGGTGGTAGTGAACAGGCTGAGTCACCAGAGTGAACCCCGGCTTGCTCAATATGTTCCATGATACCGCCAATCACCACTTCTTTACCGTCGCAAATTGCATCGATATCAACTTCAATCGCGTCATCTAAGAAACGGTCTAACAATACAGGAGAATCGTTAGAAACCTTCACCGCTTCCGTTAGGTAGCGTTTTAAGTCTTTAAGGTCGTAAACAATTTCCATAGCGCGACCACCTAGTACGTACGAAGGACGTACTACAAGCGGGAAGCCAATACCGTCAGCCATTGCAAGAGCTTGCTCAATGTTGGTCACGGTCGCATTCGCAGGCTGTTTAAGGCCTAGCTTGTTTACCATTTGCTGGAAACGTTCACGATCTTCTGCTCTATCGATAGCTTCAGGCGACGTACCAATAATAGGTACACCAGCAGCTTCAAGGGCGCGTGCCAATTTAAGCGGCGTTTGGCCACCGTATTGCACTATCACGCCTTTTGGCTTCTCTTTAGCCACAATCTCGAGCACGTCTTCAAGCGTAACTGGTTCGAAGTACAAGCGATCAGATGTGTCATAGTCGGTAGAAACCGTTTCAGGGTTACAGTTAACCATAATGGTTTCGTAACCGTCTTCACGCATTGAAAGCGCCGCGTGAACACAACAGTAATCAAACTCAATCCCTTGGCCGATACGGTTTGGACCGCCGCCTAACACCATAATCTTATCGTTGTCAGTGGGGTCAGCTTCACACTCTTCATCGTAGGTTGAATACATGTAAGCTGTGCTGGTAGAAAACTCTGCCGCACAAGTATCAACACGCTTATACACTGGCGTTACACCAAAGCCGCGACGGGTTTCACGAATGTCACCTTCCGCCACTTTCGTTAGCTCTGCTAATCGAGAGTCAGAAAAACCTTTACGCTTAAGTTTGCGCATAAGGTCTTCGTCAATGCCGTGCAAGCCGCACTCAGCAACTTGAGCTTCAAGCTGAATAAGCTCTTCAAGCTGAACTAAGTACCAACGGTCTACGTTGGTGAGGGTAAATACTTCATCAACGGTCATGCCCATGCGGAACGCATCGCCGATATACCAAATACGCTCAGCACCAGGCTCACGTAGTTCGTAAATAACTTTATTGCGTGCTTCAGGGTCTTCTAAATCGACCATTGAGTTTAAGCCATTCGCGCCAACTTCAAGGCCACGAAGTGCTTTTTGTAATGACTCTTGTTGGTTACGACCAATCGCCATCACTTCGCCCACTGATTTCATTTGCGTGGTTAAGCGATCGTTCGCACCAGCAAATTTTTCAAAGTTAAAGCGAGGAATTTTTGTCACTACGTAATCGATTGAAGGCTCAAACGATGCTGGTGTTAAACCACCAGTAATATCGTTAGCAAGCTCATCAAGGGTGTAACCAATGGCTAACTTGGCAGCCACTTTAGCAATTGGGAAGCCTGTGGCTTTTGATGCTAATGCAGATGAACGCGATACACGCGGGTTCATCTCGATGATCACCATACGGCCTGTATTTGGATCTACACCGAACTGAACGTTCGAGCCACCGGTTTCAACACCGATTTCACGCAATACTGCCATAGCGGCATTACGCATTAGCTGGAATTCTTTGTCAGTAAGGGTTTGCGCTGGCGCTACTGTAATTGAATCACCAGTATGTACACCCATGGCGTCGAAGTTTTCAATAGTACACACAATGATGCAGTTATCTGCACGGTCGCGGACGACTTCCATCTCGTATTCTTTCCAACCAATTAACGACTCATCAATAAGTAGTTCTTTGGTAGGTGAAAGGTCGAGACCTCGGCCACAAATTTCGTTAAATTCGTCAATATTGTATGCAATACCGCCGCCGCTTCCACCCATGGTGAATGACGGACGAATGATACAAGGAAAGCCAATGCGCGTTAACACATCGTGGGCTTGATCCATGCTTTGTGCAATTTCAGCACGTGGGCATTCAAGACCAATGTTTTTCATTGCCTTGTCGAAGCGCTCACGGTTTTCCGCTTTATCGATAGCGTCAGCCGTTGCACCGATAAGCTCAACATTGAACTCTTTCAATACACCGTGATGATCCAAATCGAGCGCGCAGTTTAACGCGGTTTGTCCGCCCATTGTTGGCAGAATAGCGTCCGGACGCTCTTTTTCGATAATTTTGCGTACCACTTCCCAATGAATTGGCTCGATGTATGTCGCATCGGCCATTTCAGGGTCGGTCATGATAGTGGCGGGGTTCGAGTTAACCAGAATTACGCGATAACCTTCTTCGCGTAGCGCTTTACATGCTTGAGCGCCTGAATAGTCAAACTCGCAGGCCTGGCCAATGACAATAGGGCCAGCACCTATGATGAGAATACTTTTTATGTCGGTACGTTTTGGCATAGCGGGCTCGTTCCTACTGCTTGTGTTGTTCGATTAATTCAATGAAGTGGTCGAATAGCGGCGCAGCTTCGTGCGGTCCTGGGCTTGCTTCTGGGTGCCCTTGGAAACTAAACGCTGGCTTATCGGTACGATGAATACCTTGTAACGACTTATCGAACAACGAAACATGCGTTACTTCTAAATTAGAAGGAAGGCTTGATTCATCTACAGCAAAGCCATGGTTTTGACTGGTGATCATAACCACATTGCGTTTTAAGTCTTTCACTGGGTGGTTAGCACCATGGTGACCAAACTTCATTTTCACCGTAGTAGCACCACTGGCTAGGGCAAGTAGTTGATGACCTAAACAGATACCAAACACTGGCAACCCTGTCTCAACGATAGTTTTAATCGCTGATATGGCGTAATCACATGGCTCAGGATCACCAGGGCCGTTAGATAAGAACACACCATCAGGCTGCATAGCTAACACGTCTTCAGCAGGGGTTTGCGCTGGTACCAAGGTAACGCGACAACCACGGTCTGCAAGTAAACGTAAAATGTTGCTCTTAACCCCGTAATCGTAAGCGACTACATGATATTTGCTATCGGCTGGAGTGATATACCCTTCGCCTAATTTCCAACTGCCTTCAGTCCATGTTTTTGGCTCAGTAATACTTACTACTTTTGCCAAATCCATGCCTTTCAAGCCAGGATAATCTTTTGCTTGTGCTAACGCGCTCGCTTCATCTAACTCATCAGTACAAACGATGCAGCCGTTTTGCGCGCCTTTATCACGTAAAATACGTGTTAAACGACGGGTGTCGATATCGGCTATACCTACAACGCCTTTGGCTTTGAGGTATTCAGATAACGTTTGTTGTTGACGGAAATTACTAGCAACAAGGGGTAAGTCGCGAATGATAAGACCTTTAGACCAGATTTTATCTGCTTCAACGTCTTCTTCGTTAATACCGGTATTGCCAATATGTGGATAAGTAAGGGTAATGATTTGTTCAGCGTAGGATGGGTCAGTGATGATTTCTTGATAGCCTGTCATTGAAGTATTAAAAACAACTTCACCAACGGCAGTGCCTTGCGCACCTATCGCCGTTCCTTTAAAGACAGAACCATCCTCTAACACCAAAAGGGCAGAATTAGCCAAGTCAACCTCCAGATTAAGGATAACTATGTGTTTGAACAGAATTTCTGTTCAAACCCCACAAAAAATGAGAGTACTGATTTAACAGCGCTCATTTTACGATCTTTGCAGCTAATAAAACCGTGTTCTACAGCCAGTTTTATAGCTTTAGAATACGAAATTCGGGCAAATTCCGGCGAGTATACATGACTGACTAAAAATGTCTAATTTAAATATTAAAAATTATTAAAATAACTACTTAAACTCATTTACCTTGTATAACCGCCAAAACCACCACTTATTAACTTGCAGTATTTTCACTTAAGCTGCTGTTAAAATTAAAAAACACCGCTATAGCGGTTGGCTTTTATTTTAAATCTAAAACATCCACCATTGAATATAACCCCGCCGGCTTACCGTGAAGCCACTGGGCTGCATGCACCGCGCCTTTTGCAAACGTTAAACGACTTGATGCTTTATGCGTTATTTCTAAACGCTCACCAATATCGGCAAACAATGCGGTGTGCTCACCTACAATATCGCCTGCGCGAACGGTAGCAAAACCAATAGTACCTTGGTCACGCTCAGGCTCTTTGCCTTCACGGCCGTAAACAGCACAGGTTTTAAGGTCACGACCTAGCTCATCGGCAATGGCTTCGCCAATGGCCATGGCGGTGCCCGAAGGCGCATCTTGTTTGAATCTGTGGTGGGCTTCAGTAATTTCTATGTCGGCTGTATTGCCTAGAGCCTTCGCGGCTTGTCGAACTAATGACAACATGAGGTTAACGCCCACGCTGTAGTTAGCTGCAAATACGATGGAAATGGTTTTAGCCGCTTCATCTAGCGTAGCCAACTGACTTTCGCTTAGCCCGGTAGTACCAATGACCACCGGCATATTATTAGCCACACACCATGCAATGTTACTTTCAAATACCACTGGTAACGTAAAATCAATCATTACATCGGCGTGTGATTGGGTTAAAGCAGACATGCCTAAGCAATCAATTGGCTTTTTACCAATACCAGCCAACTCGCCCACATTCATACCAACCCAAGGAGAATCATCGCGCACCGTAGCAACACTCAATTCTGCATTCTCGTTTTGATCTAGTGCTTCAATAAGCACCCGACCCATGCGCCCATTAGCGCCAAATAAACCTACTTTCATTTACGTTATTCTTTTCCTTTAACAGTAAACGCATTTTGCCAAATGCAGTTACTATTGCAACGAGATAAGCGTAAATATTACCGATAATTGAAAAATTGCAGCATTAATACATAAAAGGCGGTCAACCTATCGTTTTTAACGATAAAAATAGCTAGCATGAAAGCAAGTGGGTTTACCCCAAGACCTGAATTGCGTTTAAATTAAGGTTTACTGAACTACTTCAAAACACATAGGCAGAATAATATGCGTCAACAGCTTATATGGGATCTCCCCACCCGGCTTTTCCACTGGTTACTGGTTGCCAGTATTGCAGCACAATATGTTACTGCTGAGTGGATGGACGATGCGACTCAATGGCATTTCTATATTGGCTACTTTACCTTGGGGCTTTTGGTATTTAGGTTGGTGTGGGGATTCATAGGCCCAACTTATGCCCGCTTTAGTCAATTTGTGAAAGGGCCAAGTGCGGTAATAGGTTATCTGCGTACGCTGCTTGATAAAAACAGTGCCGCCGTGGCAGGCCACAATCCTCTTGGAGGCTGGTTTGTCGTAGTAATGCTTTTACTCTTATTGGTGCAAGCGGTAAGTGGTCTATTCATGACCGACGATATTTTTCTAGATGGCCCCTACCGCCATCTTGTCAGCGGTAGCACATTAGACCTAATGAATACCTTGCACCACCTTGCCTTCGAAATTTTACTGTGGGTAATAGGCTTGCATGTTGCCGCTATTGGGTTTTATGCCGTGTATAAAAAGCAGAAACTTGTGCCCCCTATGTTTCATGGCAAAAAAGACACCAACGACAAGCCCATTCCTTCGTCTCGTCTTTGGCTTGCACTGGCTATTGCCCTGGTAACAGCAGCTGCGCTTTATTATGCAATAGAAGTTGCGCCACCCACACCTGAAGTAGAAGAGTACTTTTAACTGCCTGTGTAGCTGTCTATGTAACTGACTATGTAACTGACTATGTAACTGACTATGCAGCTTGATATGTAAGGCTTAGCGTTCAACTAAGCCTTTGTGTTTCATTAAATCGGCAATCTCTGTCACACTGGCTGGGTCGTCAATGGTCGACGGTATATTAATTGGCTCATCAGCGGCGATTTGTCTTAACAGCTTACGCAATATTTTTCCTGATCGTGTTTTTGGCAAGCGGTTCACAATAACGGCACGCTTAAAACTAGCCACCGGCCCTATGGTGTTTCGCACTTTAGCAATGAGCTCTTGCTCAAAAGCTGCCTCTTCTACTTTAACGCCATCTTTAAGTAGCACTAAGCCTACTGGAATCTGCCCTTTGAGCGCGTCAGCCACTCCAATTACGCTGCATTCAGCCACCGCATTGTGTGACGCTAGAACTTCTTCCATTTCTCCAGTAGATAACCGATGCCCCGCTACATTAATGACGTCGTCGGTTCTCCCCATAATGAACACAAACCCTTCTTCATCTATGTACCCATTGTCACCTGTGCTGTAATAGCCTTCGAACTCCTGCAAGTACCCTTGGGTGAAACGCTTATGGTCACGCCAAATAGTCGTTAAACACCCAGGAGGTAACGGTAAAGAAATAGCAATGGCTCCCTTTTCACCCGTTGCAACCGGCTCACCATTAGCGGCCAACACTCTCACATTAAAACCTGGTGTGGGTACACTTGATGAACCGGGTTTAGTACTAAGCGGTTCAATGCCAATAGGGTTTGAACAAATGGGCCACCCAGTTTCAGTTTGCCACCAATGGTCAACTACTGGCTTACCGGTTTTTTCTACAGTCCAATGATATGTGGGCGGGTCTAATCGTTCACCGGCCATAAAGATAGTACGCAGGCTACTTAGGTCGTACCGGGCGATACAATTAGCTTCAGGATCTTCTTTTCTAATCGCCCTGAATGCGGTTGGCGCTGCAAACAATACATTAATTTTATGCTGCTCTACCATACGCCAGAATGCGCCAGCATCTGGTGTGCCTACAGGTTTGCCTTCAAACATCACTGTCGTCGCGCCCTTTATTAGTGGCCCATAAACAATGTACGAGTGCCCTACTACCCAGCCCACATCTGAGGCTGCCCAAAAAACATCGTCTTGGTCTATTCCGTAAATGGCTTGCATCGAATAATTAAGTGCTACTGCATGACCTCCATTGTCACGCACAACCCCTTTAGGTTTGCCCGTTGTGCCTGAGGTATACAAAATATAAAGGGGATCGGTAGCATCTACCGGTGTGCATTCTACTGGCTCACTGGCTTCACATAACGCTTGCCAATCGTGGTCAAAATCATCTACGAGGTTCGCACTAAGTTGTTTGCGTTGATAAACAACACAGCCTACGGGTTTATGGTGAGCAAGTGCGATAGCGTCATCAACCATTGGCTTGTAAGGCAGTAGCTTTTTGCCTTCTATGCCACACGACGCTGTAATAATAAGGGCAGGTTCTGCATCATCAATTCTGACCGCCAACTCACTAGCGGCGAAGCCGCCGAATACTACCGAGTGAATAGCCCCTATTCTTGCTACCGCTAACATTGCCACCGCCGCTTGCGGGATCATCGGCATGTAGATAATAACCGTATCGCCTTTCGTCACACCTAGGCTGGTGAGCGCGCCCGCCAACGTGGCTACTTCATTAAGTAGGGTGTTATAAGTCCAGGTTTCTTGCGTGTTCGTTACTGGAGAATCGTAAATTAGGGCCGCGTTTTCGCCGCGCCCCGCTTTTACATGGTGGTCTAACGCCAAATAACTGGTATTAAGCTTCCCCCCTTTGAACCACTGAGGGTAGCCATTTGTGTTTTCGCTTAGGGCTGTTTTAGGGGGAGTAAACCAGTCGAGATGCAGTGCTTTGTCTTGCCAAAATGCTTCTGGGTTATCAATTGACGCCCGATATTCTTGATGATAATTCATGACCGTTTCCGCAATAGAGTATTACTTTACCCTACTGCATAAACATGAATTTTTCGTATAAGACTTCAGGCTTACGTTAATTAACTCACTGTAAAAATTAAAGTTATTTCTTTAATATTAGTATTTTCCGCATCAAGAATTTGGTGTTTGTGACTAAATAGCTGGGCTTAATCTGGTTTGCTTTAATCAGATGCACACTATTTTACTGGTAGTTTTGCTCGCCAATCTCTGACATTAAGGGGCTTGTCTAAAAAGTACCCTTGAAAAACATGGCAACCACGCTTTATTGCGTCGTTAAATTGCGTGGTATTTTCTATTCCTTCTGCCACTGTTCTTAACTCGAAGATTTTTGCGATATCGAAAATACTGTTTAGCAGCGGGCTTTGCGCCCCATTCTCGTCTTCTTCATCGATAAAGTCCCTATCAAGTTTCACTTCTTTTATACAAAGGTCGCGAAGGTAACTTAGATTTAAATTCCCACTACCAAAATGATCTATGGAGAATGATACCCCTTTATCGGCTAGCTCTTTCATTGAACTACGCACCAAAGCAAAAGCTCCAATAAGTGCGGCTTCTCTAAGTTCAATGGTAAGGCTCCCTTTAGGAATATTCCAATGGGCGATCACGGCTAGCATTTTTTCGCTAAAGTCGGCTCTAGCCATATGTTTGGCACTTATATTAATTGAAAGTCGTGTTCTCAAACCGCTTTTATTACATTCGTATAATAGCTTTCCACATTCATTTATTACCCATTGGCCAATTTCAACAATGGCATCACTCTCTTCGGCAATAGGAATAAACTCAGCGGGGGTAATTAAGCCTAATTGGGGGTGCTGCCAACGAACCAATGCTTCAGCACACACCATACTGCCATCACTTTCATATTGGGGTTGTAACTCTATGAAGAGCTCATGATTACTGACTGCAGCACCAAGAGACTGGCGTATGAAATTGTATCTGTCATAACCCACACTAGAAGCACTATGAAAAACCACTGGGGCATTCACTTGGTCTGCGCTGAGTTGGTTATACCCTTCCCCAAGCATATGCCTGACTTTCGTTACGCTTGCCTCCATACCTTTGAGTTGGCAAATGGTTACCACGGCATAAATTTTATGAGGGCTGTTGTGCAAGGTAATGTCGCTACACACTTCATCGGTAAATTGCTGGCGAACTGCATCTATAGCGTTTCGTGCGGCTATGTCTTCTTCGGTGATGATGTCTTCGTATAACAGATAGAAGCTGTTTTCGGCGCCTCTGAAAACAGCGAAAGGTTTAGAAAATGTGCGAGTAAGCCTAGAGGCAAGAATACGCATCACATAGTCGGCGGTAGGCTGGCCAAACGCCTGCTTATACTGACCTATATTATCGATAGCTATTTGCGCGCTATAAATATCTGCGTAGGTTACCGCCGCTTTTCGAATAGCACATTTCAAGCCTTTTTCGAACAATTTAGCGTTTGGCAATTGAGTGATATTGTCATAGTAAGCGGCTTGATAAACTTGGTCAGCTAATTGTTTTCGAACACTCATATTTCGAAATACCACCACTATTCGCTTTTGCATATCAAAATGAAAAGAAGATAATGAAATATCAACGGGTATCAGGCCACCATTTTTATGGCTAACAAAGTGATTTTCTAGGGACGCTTTAGCGGTTTTCCTACCCCCTTCCATAAACTTTATCAGATATTCTTTGGTATTTTGTGATTCAACTTTGGGCACCAAAATACAGATATCTTGCCCTATGAGTTCATCAGCATCGTAACCTAACACGTGCTCAACCGTATTGTTGGCTGTGATCACAGTGCCATCTTTATCAATGGTCACAAGCGCATCAGAGATACTGTCTAAAATTGTAGAAAGGTATTCCGTGTAGTTGTGTTGTGTATCGGATAGACGTTTATGTTCCGTTATATCCTGCACAGAACCATAAATCCTATACACCTTATCTTGATGGGAGCTGGTTACCTCTGACTGAGGTGTGCCCGTCATTTTCAGCCAGCGCCGATAACCTTCTGCATTGATGTACTCTACTTCTAACGCAAAAGTAGACAGTGACTTTATAGCTGCTTTCATTGCTTTGGCAATTTTTTCGCGGCTCACTTGGGGGAAATTGGCTAACGCTCGTTCTACCGGAATATCTCTTCCCGGCGTAACACCAAATAATAAGTAGGTTTCTCTCGTCCACGAGACAAGGCCTGCATGTAAATCTAATTCCCAGCCACCAACATGAGAGATTCGCCCAATTTCATTAAGCAACTGAATTTTTTCGGCGAGTTTGTCGGTAAAAGGATGTTGAATAAGTTTATATTGAAGACTGAGTTCTATTTGCTGGCGGGCTATACTGGCATAGTGCTTTTGATGGCTCGTTAATTGATGACAACGCAGCACAATCAGAACGGCCCCAATTATATTGCCTTGAAAATCTTTTATTCCACCTACAATCACATTTTGGCTGCTACAAATAGTTAGCGCCTCTGGCCATTCAAAATCGCTGCCTGGTAATGTGGCACTCATTTCTGTCATCGATAACAGAAGCTGAGCATGCTTGGGCATGACCAGTGTTTGTTTTTCAGAATCGGCATTACTGTCATCGCAGCACAGTATATCCACGCAAGTGGCAGTAGGAGATAACGAAACAAGCAAGACAGCGGTAGCTTCTGTATTTACCCTGGCTTCACTCAACCGCGAGGTAACCTCTGGCAAGCTACTATCTTGTAAAGAGCCCAACAATCCGTCGTGAAGCTGCATTTAGGTGAACTCCAATCCATCTCAAGATGGTTATAGTGCGATCATTTGTCGTTAATTATTTGCTTATCAACTTCACTGCTCAATCAAAAAACATGATCATTATTTAGTCAACAATAGAGAATTTTTACTCATTTTTCCAGCACATTTACACTAACAAGTGGGCAATTATTTAGTATATAAAGAGGATTTATGAGCAAACATAAATGATATGTATATATGCAGCTAGAGGCATGGAGGTAAGGAGGTAAGGAAATAACAGCGCACGAACTACATGCGCTGTGAAGAACTAAAACAGTTAGTCTTTTTTGTAGTCGTCATGACAAGACTTACAGCTTGCTCCCACTTTGCCAATCGCGCCGCGGTAAGCACTTTCATCGCCGGCTTTCACTGCAGCTTGTAAACCCATTGACGCTTCTTTTAACGCGGCAATTTTAGATTCCACATCGGAGAAGTTTTCCCAGACTGCGTCTTTCGCGCCTGTGTCTACATCAAACTTACGGGTATCAACAGATAAGTAATCACTCATCATATCAGCAAGTTGCTCTAGTCGTACCCCATTGGTCATCATCACAGACTCATCAAAAGGTAGCGCTCCTTTTGCCATGCCGCCCAACGGCCCCATGTTGCTGCGTACCAATTGGAAAATCGCTTGACGGTATTGAGTCGCCGCTTTTGCATGCTTTTCTGACGAGGCTTCTGATGTTTCCGTCGCCGCAATTGCTCCACCAGCTAAACACGTTGCTAAAGCTGCGGTAGCTAATGTGGTCTTGATTGTCTTTCCTAGAATATTTTTCATAGTTATCGCCATGCCTGTTCGATTGTGTTGGTCTGTTTTCTATCCTGACGAATACCCACCTTTTGCGCAAGGTTTTAACCTGTAAATTTTGTGTTTTTTCTTTATTTTAGGCAAAAAAAAGCCCTCATATGAGGGCTTTATAATTTTAATACGATTTAGTTAGTTAAATCATCGAAAAACTTTTTCACACCGTCAAAAAAGCCTTGTGCTTTCGGACTGTGTTTACTTGATGCTTTGCCCATCGATTCTTCTAGCTCTTGTAGCAATTCCTTTTGACGTGATGACAAGCTAACCGGTGTTTCCACCACAACTTTACACATCAAATCGCCAACTGCGCCACTTCGAACCGATTTAACGCCTTTACCACGTAAACGGAACATACGTCCTGTTTGGGTTTCAGGGCTAATTTTAAGTTTCACTTTGCCATCGAGTGTAGGCACTTCTAGCTCGCCGCCTAGGGCTGCTGTGGTGAAACTTAATGGTACTTCACAGTACAAGTTGTTGCCGTCACGCTGGAAGATTTTATGATCACGAACATGTACTTGAACATACAAGTCACCTGCCGGTGCACCATTCTCTCCTGCTTCGCCTTCGCCAGATAAACGAATACGATCGCCGGTATCAACACCTGATGGAATCTTAACATTAAGGGTTTTGGTTTTTTCTTTACGACCATGGCCATGACAGCTGTTACATGGATCTTCAATAATCTTGCCTTTACCTGAACAGGTTGGGCAAGTTTGTTGAACCGCAAAGAAGCCTTGGCGCATTTGCACCTGACCATTTCCATGACAGGTTGGGCACGTTTTAGGCGAAGAGCCTTTCTTCGCACCAGAACCGTCACACACTTCACATTCAACCAATGTAGGCACGCGAATATCTACGCTTTTGCCACGTACCGCTTCTTCAAGCGATAACTCTAGGTTGTAGCGAAGGTCTGAGCCTTGACGAGCACGTGATTGACGACCGCCGCGAGCACCGCCGCCACCGAAAATATCACCAAATACATCGCCGAAGATATCACCGAAGTCGCCACCACCACCAAAGCCAGCGCCACCGCGATTAGGATCTACACCAGCGTGGCCATACTGATCGTAAGCGGCACGCTTTTGCGCATCGTTTAATACTTCGTAGGCTTCCTGGATTTCCTTGAATTTAACTTCAAGGGCTTTGTCGCCCTGTGTGCGGTCTGGGTGATATTTCATCGCTAGCTTTTTATACGCTTTTTTAATTTCGCGTTCGCCAGCGCCTTTATCTACCCCAAGCACTTCGTAGTAGTCACGTTTCGACATAGTGTTTACTTATCCTACCTATTATTATCACAAGCACGTTGTTTAAACACATTATCGCCCTTGTGAAACTACATTTGTTTATCGCGTTTTATTACACGACAAAGGCGCAACAAGTGAACCTGGTGCGCCTTAACTGCTAAAGTCAGCTCAACTTACGTTGAGCTTATCGCAACAGCTTACTTACTTTTTATCTTCGTCTTTGACTTCTTCAAACTCAGCGTCAACAACGTCTTCATCAGCTTGGCCAGATGCTTGTTGCTCAGCACCTTCAGCGCCAGCTTCTCCAGCCGCACCTGCTTGTTGTGCTTGAGCCGCTTCCATCAACTTGCTAGACGCTTGAATAAGTTCTTGCGTTTTCGCTTCGATGTCTGCTTTATCTTCGCCTTTAACCGCAGTTTCTAGCGCGCTAACCGCTTCTTCGATTGGCGCTTTATCTTCTGCACTTAGTGCATCGCCAACTTCTTCAAGTTGCTTACGAGTAGCGTGGATCATGCCGTCAGCTTGGTTACGTGTTTGAATAAGTTCTTCAAACTTCGCATCAGCTTCTTTGTTCGCTTCTGCGTCAGCAACCATCTTCTCGACTTCTTCATCGCTTAAGCCTGAAGACGCTTTGATTGTGATCTTCTGCTCTTTACCTGTGTCTTTATCTTTCGCAGACACGTGTAAGATACCATCCGCATCTAAGTCGAAGGTTACTTCGATTTGAGGGGTACCACGAGAAGCAGGACGAATACCTTCAAGGTTGAACTGACCTAGTGATTTGTTACCGCTAGATTGCTTACGCTCACCCTGTAGTACGTGTACTGTTACCGCAGACTGGTTATCTTCAGCAGTAGAGAAAGTTTGCGACTTCTTCGTTGGAATAGTCGTGTTCTTCTCGATAAGTGCTGTCATCACGCCGCCCATGGTTTCGATACCAAGAGACAGTGGTGTTACATCAAGAAGTAGTACGTCTTTAACGTCACCAGAAAGTACACCACCTTGAATTGCTGCACCTACTGCTACTGCTTCATCAGGGTTAACGTCTTTACGTGGTTCTTTACCGAAGAATTCAGTAACAAGCTTCTGAACTAAAGGCATACGTGTTTGACCACCTACCAAGATGATATCTTGGATATCGCCTACTGATAGGTCAGAGTCTGACAATGCTTGCTTAAGCGGGTTAAGGGTATTCTTAACAAGCTCTTCAACCAAAGACTCAAGTTTTGCACGCGTTAGTTTAATCGCTAAGTGCTTAGGACCTGAACCGTCTGCTGTGATGTACGGCAAGTTAACTTCAGTTTGCTGTGAAGAAGAAAGCTCAATTTTCGCTTTCTCACCGGCTTCTTTAAGACGCTGCATTGCAAGCGGATCTTTACGTAAGTCGATGCCTTGATCTTTCTTAAATTCGTCAACAAGGTAGTTAATTACACGGTTATCGAAATCTTCACCACCAAGGTGAGTATCACCATTAGTTGCTAGTACTTCAAACGTGTGCTCGCCGTCTACTTCATCAATTTCGATGATAGAGATATCGAACGTACCACCACCAAGGTCGTATACCGCAACAACGTTATCGCCTTGCTTTTTGTCCATACCGTACGCTAACGCAGCCGCAGTTGGCTCGTTAATGATACGTTTAACTTCAAGACCAGCAATACGACCCGCATCTTTCGTTGCTTGACGTTGTGAATCGTTAAAGTAAGCAGGAACAGTAATTACTGCGCCAGTCACTTCTTCGCCAAGATAATCTTCAGCGGTTTTCTTCATTTTCTTAAGTACTTCAGCAGAAACTTGAGGAGGCGCCATTTTCTCGCCTTTCGCTTCTACCCATGCATCACCGTTGTCTGCACCTACAATTTTGTAAGGCATGATGTCGATGTCGCGTTGTACTTCTTTATCTTGAAAACGACGACCAATTAAGCGTTTAATCGCGAAAAGCGTGTTTTCAGGATTTGTTACCGCTTGGCGCTTAGCAGATTGACCTACTAAAGTTTCGCCGTCGTTTGTGTAAGCAATGATTGATGGCGTTGTACGATCGCCTTCCGCGTTTTCAAGTACGCGAGGTTTGTCGCCGTCTAGCACTGCGACACATGAATTCGTTGTACCTAAATCGATACCAATGATTCTACCCATTACGTGTCTCCAAAAATTTATTTAATCTACAATTTTAGTGGGGTTATTCCACACTATTTTCAATAGTTGTCAGTAAAAAAACTGACATTTTTGTGTAATTTAAGCCGCAATACGTATTTACGCTTGCGTATCTACACCACCGCTAGGCGCTCTGGAAACCATAACCATGGCTGGGCGCAACAAACGGCCATTAATTTGATACCCTTTTTGCATAACCGCCATCACCGTATTTGGTGCGTGGTCTGCACTTTCTTGCATAGACATAGCTTGGTGCAAGTCAGGGTTAAAGGTTTCACCCTGCGGATCAATAAGGCTCAATCCAAATTTCTCAATAGTGCTTAAGAAACTTTTATGCGTCATTTCCACACCTTCAAGCAACGGCTTAACCGCTTCGTTTTCGCCGTCGGTCAATTCGATAGCGCGCTCAAGGTTATCAACGACAGGAAGAAGCTCGCCTGCAAAACGCTCTAATGCGAATTTACGTGCCTTTTCAACTTCCATTTCAGCGCGGCGACGGGCGTTTTCCATATCAGCACGAGCACGTAGTACGCTATCTTGCTGCTCTTTAATGGTTGCCTGTGCTTCTGAAAGTGCTGTTTCTAGCTCATAGATGCGCTGCGTGGCATCTGATTCAGATTCGGGTGAAGTTTGCTCTTCTTGTATAACTTCAGCATCTTGTACGGTTTCGTCTACGCCAGAAACTTCTTGCTCTGCCTGCACGTCGCGGTTATCGCTCATGCTTTCCTCCAAACGTTAATGTCTATACTGCATAAACCCATGAATGACTCGTACTCAATCATGGACAATGTCTGCGTTGGGATTAATTATGGGGCTGCTTTAACCGCCTTCAAGGGTAACCACACTATTTTTATGGTTTGTTTTTAAGTTTTTTTAAATAGATCAATAAATGCGAGCTACACACCCACTCATTGTAAAAAACATGTTAACTTTGACAGGTATTGTATTAGGGAATTTTGATGCTCAGTATTTGGACCGTAGGTACGGTAGTTGCCCTTTATTTGCTCGCATTATTTGCCATTGCCTTCTGGGGCGATAAACGGCTACGTGATAATCAACAACACCCCATTTTATATAGCTTGGGATTGGGAGTTCACTGCACATCTTGGGCGTTCTTTGGCACGACATCGCAAGCTGCTGAATATGGCTGGGCTATTATACCTACCTATATGGGTATTATTCTTACCATGGCATTCGCTTTTCCTGTGGTACTGCATATAAGCCGGTTATGCCAGCAACACAACATAAGCTCATTGGCCGATTTAATTGGCCTCAAATATCAGCATTCACACCTTATTGCCGCGTTAATCACCTTACTGTGCTTTGTTGGTGTTATTCCTTATATTGCTCTGCAGTTAGACGCCATCACAAAAAGCATTAACCTCATTACGCCTGATACCCAGCATTCAACGCAAAACGTGAGTTTATATGTAGCGGGGCTAATGGCTATTTTTGCCATTGTATTTGGTACTCGCACGCTTAACCTTACCGACAAACACCCGGGTTTACTGCTTAGTATTGCGTTCGAATCCCTCATTAAACTTATTGCGCTTTGGGTAGTAGGCGTATTTGTTTGCTTTTATTTGTTTGATGGCGTGCTTGATTTAGTCACGCAAGCCGCTAGCAACGACGCTGCGCGCGGTGTTATTTATGCCGACAGGGCTCCATGGGTATATTTATCCCATGTGCTTTTAGGTGTGTGCTCTATGTTTGTATTACCGCGCCAATTTCACATGAACTTCGTTGAATTAAACGGCGAAGGAGAGCTTCGCACTGCTCGTTGGTTATTTCCCTTGTATTTATTGGGTATGACGGTTTTTCTTATTCCCCTAGCATTGGCGGGTAAAGTCTTACTGCCACAAAGCGTCAATTCCGATGCGTATGTATTGGCTCTTCCTTTGTATGCAGAAAATATGTCTGTTTCTATCATCGCGTTTATTGGGGGCTTATCGGCGACCACCAGCATGGTAATTGTGGCAACGCTTGCCCTTGGTATCATGATAGCCAACAACCTAGTGACTCCGTTGTGGTTAAAGCTGCGTTTGCGCGCCGAACCCAATCACACCATGCAGCCTAGTAAAATTTTAACTATTCGCCGTCTTACCGTATTGGTGGTGTTGTCCGTGGCACTTTGGTATCACTTAAATGTTAGCCAATCGGCGCCATTAGTAAAAAGCGGTATTATTGCGATTGCCTTATTAGGCCAGTGCTTACCTGTGCTTATGTTCGGTATATATTGGCAACGAAGCACCAAATCTGCCGCCGTCTGCGCGCTGCTAGCCGGCTTTAGTTTTTGGGTGGTGTACTTGTTATACCCCAGTATCATGTCGAGCTATTATTTTAATAGTCCACCTTCCGATGCCGAGCTAGGAATGGGATTCGCTTATTCGTTGTTAGCGAACTGCGTTACCTTCATTGTGGTTTCTTATATTACGTTCAAGCGCCCGCTTCATGGCATTGAACAGAAATCGCCTACATCTCCTGCTTTTGCCATTCGCATTAACGATTTAACGGCGTTAACCCAGCGTGTACTCGAACCCAGTGTTCATCAAGCGCTAGTGAATCAATTATCTGTGAATATCTCGGATGCCAATGCAAATTCTGGGTACGCAAACCATACCCTACTGCAGCGCACAGAAAAATTGCTCAGCGCTCAAGTAGGCACCCCAAGTGCGCGCATATTGCTAGGCGCTATTACTGAAACTAAAAACGAGACCTTGCCTGAACTGGTAGATTGGGTGGAAGAAGCCTCACAATCTTTTCAGTTTAACCATGAAGTACTGCAATCGTCGGTACAAAATATTGAACAAGGCATTAGCGTATTAGATGAAAAACTGCAGTTACTAGCGTGGAATGAGCGCTATATTGAAATGTTCAATTACCCACGGGCTTTCCTTAAAACCGGTATGTCGATTGAAAGTATTCTTGCTTACAACGCTAAGCGAGGGCTATTCGGTAACGCTGTTATCAGTAACGAAGAAATCAATAAACGTATTGTTTATATGAAAGAAGGCAGCCGGTACAAGTATGTTCGGAAGCAGCCCGATGGAAAAGTGATTGAGCTAAATGGCTCACCCTTACCTGGTGGCGGATATGTAACAACCTACAGTGATATAACAGAATACATTGCTATTCAGGAAGCCCTTGAACGGGCTAAATCCGACTTAGAACACCGCGTAGCTGCTCGCACTGAAGAGCTACAACACGCCAAATTGGAAGCCGACAGGGCAAACGAAAGTAAATCGAAGTTTTTAGCTGCGGCGGGGCACGATCTTATGCAGCCATTTAATGCCGCCACTTTATTTGCCGCTATGCTGGCCCAAAAAACCAAAGGCGGCGAACTGGCCACGCTTTCAGAAGGGGTAGTAAGCTCGCTAAATAGCGCAGAAAACCTACTAACCATGTTACTCGATATGACCAAGTTAGAGTCGGGTAAGCTTATGCCGCAAACATGCAACTTTGCATTGGATGACATGTTAGCGCCATTGGTGCAAGAATTTAGAGTCATAGCGGCGTCTAAAGGCTTAACCTTGTGTTATGTACCCACTAAACTCGTTATTCATTCTGACAAAAACTTGTTACGACGTATCGTGCAAAACTTGTTATCGAATGCAATCCGCTACACCACAACTGGCAAGGTGTTAGTTGGTGTAAGGCGCAAGTATTCACAATCAGGCCCCAAGCAGCACTTAGAACCAGCCTCACCACTAATTGATATTTGTGTGTACGACACAGGGGCTGGTATTCCCAACCACCAGCAAAGTGAAATTTTTAACGAGTTCCACCAATTAGATGAAAAACAAAACGCTCAAGGTTTGGGGTTAGGGTTAACCATTGTAGAGCGTATAGGGAGATTACTACATCACCCTATTTCGTTGGTATCTACCGTCAACAAGGGCAGCAAGTTTAGTGTGTCAGTGCCTTGCGTTGAAACTTCAGCTAAAAGTGGAAACTTACCAGTGAAAAGTTCAAGCGTGGCGCATGCCGTAACGGCAGAGACTCAAGCAAACAAAGCCCCTGTCGACATAAGCCCTAGCGCAGCGACACCAGGTTTACTGCCTAGCAAGCCGTTCTTAGCCGGCAGGCGAATACTACTGATAGAAAATGATGCACAAATAGCCCAAGCCATGAACGTATTGCTTTCAGATTGGGGCGCAATAGTATTCGTTACTACGAATATCACTGAATCAATACACGCGTGCCCTACTCCACCAGATTTGCTGCTTGTCGACTATCATTTAGATGCTGGTGAAACCGGAACACAAGCTGTTTCTCAACTTCAAGGTAAGTGGGGACACAAAGTATCAGGGGTTTTAATTACGGCGAATCGAAGTGAGGGTATCAGAGAGGCTGCCAGCGACTTAGGGCTTTATTATTTACCCAAGCCTGTTAAACCATTAGCCCTTAAGCGCTTACTTAAAAACGAATTGAAACTTGATGATTAGCTTATTAATTACTCTAGGTTTTAGGTTAATTGCCGAACTAGAAAAATCAGTGGTCAAATCTCATTAATAGGCTTGGCATATAAATGAATGATTTTATTTATGGGCTGGTTTAATTAACGGCCTTGTTTGATTAATAAGAAGTTTTAATCAGTAGCTTAAACCTATTCGTGCACAGCCATGGCATGTTTGAAAGCAATACCTGCTTTTGTACGATTAATGACATTCAATTTTCTTAATACCGCTGAAACGTGCTGTTTCACGGTAGACTCGGAAATATCCAGTTCGTAGGCAATTTGCTTGTTAAGCAATCCATCCGCCACCATTCGAAGCACTTTCAATTGGTGCGGTGTGAGCATCGCGAGTTTAACGCTAAAATCGTCAGTGTCAGTGCCATCATTAGTGAGGTTCGCTGCCGATTCAGGAAGCCATTGTTCGCCGTCTAGTACACGTTCGACTGCCTCGGCTATGCATTCTATGGATGCCGATTTAGGAATAAAACCGCATGCACCTAAAGAGAGCGCCTTACGAATAAGATTCGCCTCTTCAAAGGCCGTCACCATGACCACCAATACATCAGGATATCGCGCTCGCACCTCAGACAACCCTATCAAGCCATCATTACCCGGCATCTTCACATCCAAAAATACCAAATCAATATCTGGGTTAGCGTCAAGCTGACTAAGGGTTTCATTCAACGTAGATGCTTGCAGTATATCGGGCCCTACAATGTCGCCAAGGGCTTGGCACATTGCCGCTCGAAATAAGGGGTGATCATCTGCAATAAGTACACGTATTTTCATTTTGTTATCTGCCGCACAATTGTAACAACAATGTTAAATTAATAATAACACGATGATTACAAATACCTAGTGTTAAAAGGTGTTTATATTGCGTGGAAACATACTATCCAGATAAAAGTAGACTCAAATAAAAAAGCCGGAACTCTCATTCCGGCTTTTTTTGTATAGCTATTTTGTATAGCTACTTGGTATCGCTAATTTGTATTTTTCGTATATCTAGCGATTGCGCTAACTTTTACGCTAACTATGGCGCTAGCTATTACACTTACTATTTCTCTAGCCAAGTGCGCGAGTTATCGCAAGTTCTCACGATTTACCGTATCTAAAAACGATAACCTAGCGTGACGTGAACCGTACGTGGGTCGCCATAATAACCGATTAAGGTGGTATCACCGCCTAGGCCGGGCCCAAAGTTACCGTCTTCGTCTCGGGTAACAAAATCATACCCACCCACCAAATATTCTTCATCGGTAAGGTTTTTCACATGAAGGCCAGCATACCAGTCGCCTTCTACACTCTCCCAACGCGCACTTAAGTTCACCATGCCATAAGCATCTTGCTCAATAAGGTCACTGGTTTCAAATAGTAGGTAGTCATCACGATAATAGTAGTTGGCATTAAACGTAATATCACCAAAGCCGGTTTCTAGCAGATAATTTGCACCAATGTTTAACGTATTTTCAGGTGTGCTAGCCAAACCAATAAGCGGGGGTATCGCATTGTTCTTCTTAATTTCAAAATCGATGTACCCGTAAGCCACATCAAATTGTAAGTTATCAGAAGCTACCCACGTCATTTCTACTTCAGCACCTTTGGCAGCCGTTTCAGCAGCGTTACGTAGTCTTTGATCAAGTGCAGTTGGGTCGCTTAAGTCACCTTCAATACCAATATATTGTCGGTCAGAATGGTCGTACGAAAATAATGTCACATTCAATCGCAATGCATCATTCAAATCGCTTTTCATGCCCACTTCGTAGCTATCAACGACTTCGGGTTCTACGCCAGGCTCATTTACCGTAGCGCGTGGATTGAAGGTCCCCGATTTAAAGCCCTGCGAATAACTCGCAAAAAACATAGTATCGCGACTCATTTGGTATTCCACACCAACTCGCGGCGTAAAGCGCGACCAGCTTTCAACTGCCGCCCCTTCAAATACACCATCACCGTCGCTGTCAGTGCCCAGCACCTGTGGAACTAAGTCACCATCAGGGCGAACATAGCCATCGAACCAATCGGTATAAGGGTAAACATTCGCGAAGATTAAGCCGTTATTTACTGTTGCCGATTTTTCTTCGTCTGTGTAGCGGGCACCAAGTGAGAGAGAAAGCTTATCGTTAATATCGTAATTAAACTGCGCATAAGCGGCCCAACTTTCAGAGTTATTACAACCGCTTACTTCTCGGGTTAAGCCGGAAGCGCCTAGCGCCACACCCAACACACCTAACACAGCATCGAAGTTTCCGCATGACTCACCATCATAAAGATATAAACCAGATACTAGCGAGTAGCTATTTCCAGTGTAATTTAGCTGTAATTCATGGGTGTCGTTGCTGTCGTCATACTCGGCAGGCACGTCGAAAATGGGCAATGCCGTATTATCAAAATCAATATTTGTAGGCGAGTAACTCTCACGGTGCGAACCTATGTATTTAAGTTCTAAATTATCACTAACGTTATATCGAGCTAGCCAGTTATACCCTTCAAGTTCTACTTTATTCCAGGTAGGTAAACTGGTGTACGAATCGAACTTTGAATCAGGCACTGGCGCGTCGGTCAAAATACTGGGGATAAGACGATAGCCACCTTTTGCATTCGAGGTATCTTCGGTTTTATCCCAGCCGAAACGGAAAAATAAATCATCACTAGCGTGTACTTCTAGCGTAAGGCGCGCTGCCCATAAGTCTTTGTTGTAGTTTTCTTTGTCTTGGCCGTCTAATGCGCTAACTAAATATTCACCAAAACCATCGCGGTTTAAGTTGGCGTAGCCTACGCCCAAATACACAGTATCTTCTACTAATGGAATTTGCCCGGTGACTTTTAGATCCCGCTGGCTGTAACTACCAAGCGTAGCTTGCACGTTTAACTGGGTTTCCCCTGACATTTCTTTGGTGACATATTTAACGGCCCCACCAATAGTATTTTTGCCATATAGTGTGCCCTGCGGCCCGCGTAGCACCTCTATGCGCTGTACATCTAATAAATCGAGTACCGCACCTTGTGGGCGAGCGATGTAAACATCGTCCACGTAAATCCCTACACCAGGCTCGTATCCCCAAAGCGGATCTTGCTGACCTAAACCACGAATAAACGCCGTTAACGTAGAGTTCGTGCCACGGCTGGTTTGCAATGTAGTGTTGGGTGAAAACTGTTGAACTTCAGTGAGTACGCTAATGCCCTTTTCGGCTAATTCAACAGCCCCAATAGAGGTGATAGCCACAGGGGTTTCCTGCAACGACTCAACGGTTTTTCGTGCGGTAACTTCAATACGTTCTAGTTTGCCTTTATCGTCAGCATCAGCGTCTTGAGCGAAAGTAGTGGGTGAAATTAACAGTGCGCTCGCAACAGCAGCTGCACAGATAGAGCGAGGGTAACGCTGCATGTGTGTAGTGAGTGACATAATGTGTCCTTTTTAGTTCTAAATTATCGTTACTGTCGGATGTAATGCCTGCGGTCGAACTTTACTCTAGGTAATTTTACCCTTGCCGTATGTAGTACCATCGTACTATGGGAATTTTGCGCCACTACCGCCACACTTTAGCCCTAGGACATGACTTCACCAATCATTTATTGATATGAAAAGCCATGACTTACAGCTACATAAACGCAATATAAACATAAACTTAACTGTTCTGGAGAATCTGCGGTCACAGATTTCTAAGGAAAAATAATGATGTTAAGTATGATTGGTCTGGTAGGCGGACTTGTATTATTAATTGTGTTAACCATTCGGGGAATGAACCTTTTCATTGCAGCCCCCTTGTGTGCACTGGTTGTGGCGTTAACCAACGGCATGTCTGTTTTTATTGGCGATATAAATTTTGTTGAAACCTACATGAGTGGGTTTTCAGGCTTTATCGCCGCATGGTTTTTTATGTTTTTGCTTGGTGCTTTATTTGGCAAATTCATGGAAGACAGTGGCGCAGCAGATTCTGTCTCACGGTGGATAATACAGCGTATTGGTTACAAACAAGCTGTGTTAGCAGTGGTGCTGGCTTGCGCTATTTTAACTTACGGGGGCGTGAGCGTTTTTGTTGTCGCCTTCTCGGTTTATCCTATGGCGGTAAGCTTGTTTAAAGATGCGAACTTGCCGCGCCGTTTCATACCCGCCGCCATGGCATTTGGCTCGGTCACCTTTACCATGACCTCTGCCGGCTCGCCAGAAATCCAAAATTGGATCCCCATTAAGTATTTAGGTACCTCGCCCTTTGCTGCATGGGAAGTAAGCTTAGTGGTTGCTATTTTCATGGCAGTCTTTGGCTACTGGTGGTTGGCGAAAATGATCCGCAAAGCGATAGCCAACGGCGAAGAATTTGAAGCACGAATTACCGATCCTGAAATACGCGAACGAGACTACCCTCACCCACTTACCGGCATTATTCCATTGCTTGTGGTGCTATGTATTTCCTTCTTTTTACACGAAGCACTAGCACAACTTGCGCTTATTGTAGCCTTAGGGGGCGGTGTGCTTACCTTGCTAATAATAAACCATGCACACTTTCACAATTTACAAGCGGCGATTAACACCGGCACAACCGGCGCGCTGGTAGCCATTGGCAATACCGCGGCCGTCGTAGGGTTTGGTTCAATCGCCAAAAACACCGAGGCATTTCAGCAAACGGTAACCTTAATGACGCAAATCCCTGGCAACGAGTTAATTGGCGCTGCTATTGCGATTAGTGTAATAGCAGGCTTAACCGGCTCGGCATCTGGCGGGCAAGCCATTGCGCTGCCACTACTTGCACCACATTATCTCGACCAAGGTGTGCAACCAGAACAATTACACCGTATTGTTTCTATCTCTTCAGGTGCGCTAGATTCACTGCCTCATAACGGGTATGTTGTCACCACAATTCGCGCTATATGTCATGAAACTCATAAGGCAGCCTACGGTGCAGTCGCAGCATTAACCGTAGTCGTACCGGTTATAGGGCTAGCCCTTGCCATTGGCTTATTCAGCGTGTTTTAGACAAGGATTTCCATGAAACTAAAAATAGCTTTTTTATATTGTAGTTTGCTAGCGTTGTCGCTGATTACTACAACAACGTGCAGTGCTAATGTGGCAAATACTGTTGATACAAGCGTAGTAGATGAAAATAATTTTGATGCAACAGGCATAGAAACAAATCAACCAACGCTGATTACGAAGAAAGAAACGTTCTCTATGCAAAGCTTCACCACATTTGGTGGCAAAACCATTAATAACGTGAAAGTGGGTTGGGAAGCCTATGGGCAATTAAATGCAGATAAAAGCAACGTTATTCTTATTACTCACCATTTTTCGGGCACGTCTCATGCGGCGGGTGTATATGAAGAAAATGATAAAAAGACAAGCCCTAACATAGGCTACTGGGATGCGTTAATTGGCTCTGGCAAAGCCATTGATACGGATATCTATTACGTTGTCAGTGTAGACAGTTTAGTTAATTTAAACGCCTATGATGATCGCGTTATTACTACCGGCCCAGCGACTATCAACCCAGAAACCGGTAAGCCTTGGGGACTAGATTTCCCCGTGGTGACAATCCGCGACTTCGTAAATGTGCAAAAGGCGCTACTGGAAAGCTTAGGTATACAAAAACTGCATGCGGTGGTTGGCCCTTCTATGGGGTCGATGCAGGCTATCGATTGGGCTAGTGCTTACCCCGACTGGGTGCCAAGAATGATATCGGTTATTGGCACGGCTGGAAGCGATGCGTGGACAACCGCCGCGCTCTCTCACTGGGCGATGCCTATTCGGTTAGATGCTAACTGGCACGAAGGCAGCTACTCTCGACAAAACCAACCCACTGAAGGGCTTGTAGCGTCTTTAATGATGATCACCCAACATGCGTTGTACCCCACGTATTTTAACCAACAAGGTAATAAACTAGGTTATCAAGCTGTGGAGCAAGCGCCGTTAGAGCACATTAACGCTCAGCACTCTATTGTGAAATGGTTAGAAAAACGCGCGCGCCAACGTGCTGAAAAAATGGATGCAAACCACCTTCTTTATTTGGTACGCGCCTGCCAATTGTTTGTAGCTGGTCATGGTAATAGCTTGAAAGCAGGGCTTGAAAATATTCAAGCTAAAACCTTGTTCTTGCCGGCATCCACCGATTTGTTACTTATGCCTTATTTATCCGAGTCGGCAAACAATCAACTCAAAGGCTTAGGGAAAAAAAGCGAACTGGAAACATTGAATGGCCCCTTCGGACACCTTGAAGGGGTAGTAAACGTGCAAGCCGAAGGCGAGCGCATTGCCGCTTTTCTTTCAAGCGCTTTATAAATACTAAAAATGAACCGTTTAAATAAGTGCAATGCTTACCAGCCAAGCATTTAACTGTAGGAACCTGTTATGAAAACAACTTATAAAATACTGGCCAGCGTTTGTGCGCTTTACAGTAGCGTAGTGTTATCCAGCTCGGCTAATTCAGGCAATGGCCTACCACCGCTAAATCTTGATGTAGAGCAGGCTACGGTATCTGGCCTTTCTTCTGGTGGATACATGGCCACGCAGTTTCATATTGCACATAGCGACTGGGTGAAAGGCGCAGGTATTATTGCTGCAGGGCCTTATTATTGCGCGCAAAATGATATTACCACTGCATTAAATCAATGCGTAAATAAGGTAAATACGCCAATCAACCTAGATGCACTTTCCAGCGTTGCCGTAGACTATGCAAGCGAAGGCAGCATTGCGCCTTTAACGGGCCTTAAAGATGCCAAAGTATGGTTATTTCACGGCACTAACGACGTACGTGTAACGGCGCAAGCCAGCGATTTACTGTACCGCCAATACCAAAATTGGACAGACACTCAAAATATTGTGTACGTGAACGACCAAAGCGCAGCACACCACTTCCCTACCTTGCAAGAAGGCAGTGATTGCAGCGTTTCAGAAAGCCCTTTTATTGGTAACTGTAATTACGATGCAGCGGGCAGTATGTTAAATCACCTGTTACCCAACTTAACCGCACCCGACGATACCGTTTCAGGCAAGGTTTACACTATTTCTCAGCAAAAGCTTTCAGGAAGCGATGGCGAAACCTTGGCCGAAAAAGGATTTGTTTTTGTACCCGAAAACTGTGCAGAAGGTGAATCGTGCAGCTTACATATTAGTTTTCATGGCTGTAATCAATATGCCGAAGTGGTTGGCGATAGCTATGTAACAAAAACCGGTATCAACCGTTGGGCCGATGATAACAATATCGTTGTGTTGTACCCGCAAACTAAAAAATCGTTATTTATGCCATTAAACCCACAAGGTTGCTGGGATTGGTGGGGATATTCTTCTGATGACTATGCAAATCGAAAAGGCGCTCAAATTTCTGCTGTTACTAATATGATTAAAGGGATTAACACAGGCGCTGCCAATAAAACAACGATGAATACAGGAACGGCAAACAATGACTAAGCGAACCGTATTTATAACTGGTGGTGCAAGCGGTATTGGCTTTGGTATAGCACAAGCCATGTCGAAAGCGGGACATCATGTGATTATAGCTGATATTAATGAACAAGCTGCACAGCGCGCTGCGAACGATATTCTAAAAGAAGGTGGCAGTGCCAGTGCTATTGAGGTTGATGTGTGCAATGCTCAGCAAGTGGCGGCTTTACCCGACTTGCTCGAGGGGCAAAAAGTAGATGTATTGATTAACAACGCCGGTATTCAGCATGTCTCACGCATTGAAGACTTCCCAAGCGAAAAATGGCAGCAATTAATTAATATAATGCTGGTTGGCCCCGCGCTTTTAACCCAAGCGTTTTTACCTGGCATGCGAGAGCTAAACTTTGGCCGAATTATCAACATTGGTTCAATTCACTCTCTGGTGGCCTCCCCTTATAAATCGGCTTACGTGGCAGCAAAGCATGGCCTACTGGGGTTTGCTAAAACTATCGCCCTTGAAACCGGCGACTGTGATGTCACTATCAACACCCTTTGTCCGGCTTATGTTAAAACACCGCTGGTTGAAAAGCAGATTGCCTCACAGGCCAAAGAAAACAACCTTACAGAAGAGGATGTGATCAACAAAATAATGCTTGAGCCCATGCCGAAAAAACAGTTTATTAGCGTAGATGAATTGGCTGACACGGCGGCATTTTTAATGTCGGATAGTGCACGTAATATCACCGGCCAAACTATGGTACTGGATGGTGGCTGGACAGCCCGATAAACCTTGCGCTAAGGCTTTCCATTCGTAAAATATCTGTGCTAATGTCCTGACATCAGTAAGGAAAACACATTAGCACTACATGTCCTATCAAACCGTTGCTTTAATCGGCAAACCTCAGCACGCTGCTACTCACGACAGCTTAAATCTTTTGGCTCAATACCTCACCGCAAAAGGCTGTGAATTATTGGTTGAAGAGAGTATTTCAAAAGAATTAGAAAGTGATAATCATCGCGCATGCAACTTAGTTACTATTGGTAAAGAAGCCGACCTTGCCGTAGTAGTAGGCGGTGATGGCAGTATGCTAGGTGCAGCAAGGGTATTAGCGCGCTTTGATATCCATGTGGTAGGGGTAAACCGAGGCAACTTAGGTTTTTTAACCGATATCCACCCCGATGAAATTGTGCAGCAACTCGACCTTATTTTTGAAGGTGAATGCGTCGTTGAAAAACGCTTTCTACTAGATGTGGGTGTGTATCGTCATGAAAAACTAAAAAGTAGCAATTCCGCGGTGAACGAAGTGGTTCTTCACCACGGTAAAGTTGCCCACATGATGGAATTCGAAATTTATATTGATGACCAATTTGTGTTCAGCCAACGCTCAGACGGCCTAATTGTGGCAACCCCGACTGGCTCTACCGCCTATTCACTGTCGGCAGGTGGCCCTATCATCATGCCCAAGCTTGATGCCCTTACGCTCGTGCCTATGTTTCCACATACATTGAGCAGCAGGCCAATTGTAGTCGATGCCGATAGCCAAGTGTCGATGAAGGTATCGAAAGTTAATAGTGATTCACTTCAAATCAGCTGCGACAGCCACATTGTACTCCCTGTACTTCCTGGCGATGAAATACGCATTAATAAAAGTGAAGATAAACTTTATTTAGTGCATCCAAAGGGCTATAGCTACTTCAATGTACTGCGCAAAAAATTAGGCTGGGGTAGTAAGCTTTATTAAGTAACACGGAAGAAGTAAATTAATTTTACCTAACCTCTTTACATACTCAAAATACTGTATATATTTACATATACTGTATAAACATCGAGTATGGTTATGTTAGCGCATCTTTCTATTAGTAACTTTGCAGTGGTTAAGCAACTTTCAGTTAATCTTGAAAAGGGGCTCACTGCCATCACTGGGGAAACCGGTGCCGGTAAGTCTATTGCCATTGACGCTTTGAGCTTATGTTTAGGCGAGCGAGCTGATGCCAACGCGGTAAGAAGCACCGCGCCTAAAGCAGAAATCATTGCTCATTTCGCATTGGCCACAAATGCGAATGCAAAGCGCTATCTCGATGAACACGAACTTACCTCGGACGAGGACGAAAACAGCTGTTTCATTCGCAGAGTCATTTCAAAAGAAGGCCGCTCAAAAGCCTTTATTAATGGCATTCCCGCGTCACTACAACAATTGAAAGGTTTAGGTCAGCATCTACTTGCTATACATGGTCAGAATACGCACCTTCAGCTTTTAAAAGAAGATTATCAACGTCAGCTTGTTGATACTGTAGGTAACCACAAAGACAGCCTCTCAAATGTAAAACAGCACTATGCCTTATGGCGTGAAAAGCAAAAAATGTTGAGCGAACTACAAGCGCAAGCTCAGCAGCGTGAAGACAGATTACAGCTGCTTACTTACCAGGTTAGAGAGTTAGACGAATTTGCTTTAGAAGACGGTGAGTTTTCAGAGCTTGAAACTGAACATAAGCGCCTAAGCAACGGGCAAAGTCTTTTAGAGCAGGCACAAACTAGCTTTTATCACTTGTACGAAAGTGACGAAGGCAATGCACTGTCTATATTGCAAAATAGTATAGACCGTTTGGGTGAGCTTGAATCCCATGATGCGAGCTTGAGCCCCATTCTTGTTTTGTTAAATGAGGCAGCTATTCAAGTTGAAGAAGCGGCTGGGGAATTGCGCCATTATTGCGACGATTTAGAAATAGACCCACTTCGTTTACAACAAGTAGAAGCGCGCTATGCAAAAGCGATGGACTTAGCCCGTAAGCATAGTGTTATGCCAGAGGAATTATTTGCGCACCACCAAACCCTAGCCAGTGAGTTTGCTTCGTTGGGCGATCAAGAGTCTTTGTTAACCACGTTAGAAGATGAAGTAGATGAGCTGAAAGCACAGTATCTAAGCGAAACGAAAGTGTTATCAGAATGCAGGGTGAAAGCTGCAAACTATTTGGCAAGTGAAATTGAAATACAAATCCATCAGATGAACATGCCCCATGCGAAGGTAGCCATTGAGGTAAACTACGATGAGTTTAAAAAGCCATCAGCCTTGGGCCAAGATACGATTGAAATTAAAGTATCCACAAACCCAGGCCAAGCAGCGGACAAACTTGATAAAGTCGTATCTGGCGGTGAGCTTTCTAGGATAGGGTTAGCCATTCAAGTTATTGCCAGTGATAACCATGCTACGCCTACTATGATTTTCGATGAAGTAGATACGGGCATTAGCGGACCTACTGCATCTATTGTAGGAGGGCTACTTCGCCGCTTAGGCAAACAGGTACAGGTTATGTGTGTTACCCATTTACCTCAGGTTGCTGCTCAAGCGCATAACCAGCTCTTTGTTACCAAGCTTACCGACGGTGAAAGTACTGAAACTCAAATGTTGGCGCTAACGAAACAAGATAGAGTGGATGAATTGGCTCGCTTGTTGGCTGGCGACAAAGTAACCAAATCGGCGCTTGCTAACGCAAAAGAGTTATTGAAAAGCGCGCAATCGAACTAAAATGCAGTTGATTGGTCATACTTGTCGATGTAGCATGCCTTCGTGCTTACATTAACGCACCCCACCCGCCTTTATGCTGTTGGGTAACGAAGAAAAAGCAATACTGGACTGATTTACTCATGAAGTTGCAACATTTATTAATAATTTTAGGTTTAACCCTTACATCAAGCGCTTGTTCTAACTGGATTTATCGTATTGATGTGCCTCAAGGTAACTTTCTCGATCAACGAGACGTTTCAAAACTACGCATCGGCATGACTAAAGAACAAGTTATCTATGTACTTGGTAACCCAGTAGTACAAGATTCTTTCGATGATAATACTTGGTACTACGTTTACGACATGAAGCGCGGCATGAAAAAACGCGGTGAAGATTTCCAAAAGCAAATGGTTATTACATTTGAAGACGGCAAAGTAACGTCAGTAGAAGGTGACTTTGAACTGTCTGAAGATTTTAATACGCCGCTAGACAGTTAAGTAGCAATAAAGTTATGTACCAATAAACTTGGGTACAAAAAACTACCTAACGATATATAGCGAAGGAGCTTTTGTTTATGAACAGATTGCTCCTAGCTTGATATTGTTTTACTCAAGTTGCTTTACACAAGTTTCTCCCCTCGATTAATCTGTAACCGTCACACGTTAAAGGAATATATTGATGGAACACGATTTTTGGCACAGCAAGTGGCATAAAAATGAAATTGGTTTCCATGAACCTGAGGGCAATGCACTTCTCGTTAAACATGCTGATACCTTGTTAGCTGCCACCTCACCTCGAATATTCGTACCGTTATGCGGTAAAACTAAGGATATCCATTGGTTGCTTGCTAACGGCTGCGAGGTGGTAGGTGCTGAGTTAAGTGAAATTGCGATCACGCAATTATTTACGGAGCTGGATATTGAGCCAGAGGTCACGTCCGTAGGTAGCCTTAAGCTTTTTAAAAATGGCCCGCTAAGTATTTTTGTTGGTGATATTTTTGAGCTAACCGACGAAACACTAGGTAACGTAACCGGTATTTATGACAGAGCCGCATTGGTCGCATTGCCGACCGCGCTTCGCGAGAAATATGCAGCGCATATTTGTACCATCACCAAATGTGCCCCCATCCTTTTGATAAGCTTCGATTATGACCAATCCGTCATGCCAGGCCCTCCATTTTGTGTTGACGAAACAGAAGTGACTCGCTTATATAATGCTAGTTATTCTATTTCGTTACTTGAACGTGAACCACTAGAAGGTGGCCTTAAAGGTAAAGTTGCTGCAGACTCATTGGTCTTCAATCTTCAACCTGAAGCATAATTAGTAAGGTTAAGCTGGGTGGCATAAGCGTTAGAAATGCCCCCACTTGCAATATATTGCCTAAAACGTTGCTTAACCCACCATTCTCTATTGTGAAGTAAATGCGATAATTTGCTCTAGACCAAATAATAATGCACCAATTAAGCCTCCGACCAAGGTACCATTGATTCGTACCTTTTGAAGATCACGCCCAATATTGAGCTCAATTTGCTCAGCCATTTCGTTCTCATCCCAACTATTGATTGTGTCTTCAATATGCTTGGTTAAAAAGTCCGCCAACTCTGGCGCCATGTATTTTCCAGCTTCACCAATATGGCGGTCAAATGCGCTCGATAAGCGTTCATCAGTGGTTAAAGAGTGGCCTAGTTCGTTTAGCCAATGTGTCACTTTGGTTTCTGCTTTACCGCTTTCAGCGGTTAACGATTCAAGCATACGACCATGTAACGATACCCAGCTTTTATTTAAAAACGCTTTTAGGGCAGGGTCATGAACCAGTTGCTCTTTATAATTATTGATACGTTGCGCCATCGACTCACTAGTTTGCACTTCGTGTAAAAAGTCATTTACCTGCTCGTCAAACGCGTGTCTTAGTGGATGATCATCATCGGCATACACGTCATCAAGTACGCGAGAAACCGCTTTTACCGCGATTAGTGCTCCCCGCTCACTCAACCAGGTTGAGGGAAGTAGCTTTTCTAAACGGTTATGCTCTGTTTTAAGCCAATCTATGAGTGTGGCGGCAATATATTCCTGTGTTTCAGGCTCACCCATTAATTTAGCAACGTTTCCTAGCAACTTGTCTAGCACAAGCTGATGATGGCGCTCTCGGGTAATACTGCTTAACACAGTAGCTATCAGCTGTTGTAAGTCGAGTTGATTAATTCCTTTTTCTGCCGTTTTTCCAATGAAGGCTTTAACCGGTTTGTCATCCACTAGACGAAGAATACCGGCAAGTGCATCACATAAAAATCGGCTTAATTTTTTCGCATGTTGAGGGTCTTCCAACCATCGCCCAGCCCCTTTCGCAGGCTGGCTAGACGCAATGAGCGTTTCAATGGCACTCGCATGAAAAAACTTTTCTTTTACAAATTGTGATAGGTTTTGCGCTATCACTTTTTTATTGCTTGCGACAATATTGGTATGAGGGATGGGATACCGTGCAGGTATAGGCTTGAAAAGCGCTGTCACTGCAAACCAGTCAGCGAGCCCACCGACTAATGCGGCTTCGCTGGCCATTTTTATAAGCCCCAACCATTTAGCACTCGCCAAGCTGGGAACGTAAACTTGTGTAACAATGGCACTAACGAAAACACCCGCGGCTATCAATAAGCAAATTAATGCATTTTGCTTCGCTCGCTTTAACTGCGAATGTTTGTCGTGCATAAATTACATCCTTTTACCAAGTTCATCTAAAATTTGCTCACCATCTTCTTTAAAATACGGGCCTTGTGGCCAGGAAGGTAGTAAATCGAGTACTTTTTCACTAGGCCGACACAGCCCAACACCTTTTTCTGTGCAAACTATAGGCCTATTTACCAAAACCGGATGTTTCAACATAGCATCAAGCAAAATATCGTCTTATACCGATTCATCTAATAACCCTAACTCTTCTGCAGGTGACTTTGTTGTTCTAAGCGCTTGTCTGGGGGTTAAACTAGCGGCAGCAAACAACCCAAGTAACTGAGATCGAGTCCAACCTTCTTTTATATAATCTACAACAATCGGCGAATAGCCGGCATCTTCAATAATTTTTAATACGTTACGGGATGTGCCGCAAGCGGGGTTATGGTGAATAACAATCATAAAAATAGCCCTTGAAAGAAATTACTTAATAAGTTAATTATTCACACTGGCCACATATGGTATTTCATATTTATTATCATTTAAGTGTGTGTCCGACGAATCTCGAGTGTGTGTCCAATTATCGAATAGCTGCCAGCGCTACTTTTACAATCAGGTTCTTACAGCGCTTAATTGTTCAAATTAAAAACCACTCGAAAACCTAACAATTGGTGTATTTCGCTATTATCTAGCGAAGTTTTTAAAAGCCATAATTAAGACATGACATGAAAAACTGTAAACCACTGATAATTAATAAAAATTACTTTTGGCATGCTCTATGAAAGATGATTGTGAAAGATAACCAGATATTAATGCGTAATTTATAACGCTAAACACCACTGAAAAGGCTTTTCGATGAAAAAAACACTTATTGCCAGCACTCTATTCTTTGCAGCTACAACAATGCTTTCAGGCTGCGTCGTCCATGTTGGCCACGCTAGTGCTCAAGAGGGTGAAGATATTAGTAGCGTATTTGGTAGCGTAGATGTAGCAACACATCGTTCAGTAGGCGACCTTTCATCAGTCAATGGCGATGTATCGCTAGAAGATCATACCCAAGCCGAAGATATTAGTGTTGTCAATGGTAGTGTAGAAATGGGTTCTCACGTTCGCGTTGATGAAATCAACATCGTCAATGGTGACCTTGAAGCTGGTTCACATCTACATGTAGCCAACAGTATTGAAACGGTTAACGGCGACGTAAGCATTGCACAACAAAGCACAATTCAAGGTAGCGTAGAGACCGTTAATGGTGATATTCAAATTGCTGACAGCATTGTTGAGAACAATATTGAGAGTATGAATGGAGACATCACCCTCAAAGGCGATACGTTAATTAAGGGCGACATTATTTACAAAATGCGTGACGAAGGCTGGCTGGAAAGAAATAGCACAAAACCTAAGCTTACGATTGAAGTTGATGTGTCTATTGGCGGCTCAATAATTCTTGAACGCCCGGTAAATTTGGATATTGCTAACCCTGCACTGCAAGAAAAAGTGATTGTCAGTTATTCGTCTAGCAAGTAAGGTCTGGGCATTATCCCAAATGTAGACTGGTATGAACGAAAAACAAAAAATGTTATCCGGTGAACTTTACTATCCTAACGATCGTGAATTAACTGGGTTGCGTAAGGCCTGTCGGGTACAACTAGATGAGCTTAATGCTACATGTCAAACAGAGCACAAAGCTCGTACCCGTCAATTAAAGGCGCTTTTTGGCGCTACAGGCAAGCGCTTATACATAGAGTCGTCTTTCAAATGTGACTATGGCGAAAACATTCATGTAGGTGAAAACTTTTACGCTAATTTTAATTGCGTAATACTGGATGCTGCCAAGGTGATTATTGGCGATAATTGTATGATTGCGCCGCAAGTAGGTATATACACCGCAACGCACCCTATCGACCCAATATCAAGGCAAACCGGTATTGAGTTCGCCAAGCCTATCACCATCGGTCACAATTGCTGGATTGGCGGTATGGCGGTGATAAACCCAGGTGTTAGCTTGGGCGATAATGTGGTAGTGGCTTCAGGAGCTGTAGTTACAAAGAGTTTCGGCGACAACGTGGTTATTGGCGGTAATCCGGCCAAAATAATCAAACACGTTGAGGTTGGCGAGGTATAGGCCCTCATATATGTACAGAACCTACGTATCTCTCTACGAGTAGCCCTCCCACCACGCTATTGGTGAGAGGGTTATAAATGTTTATCTAATGATAAGAGCCTAATCCCACTTGGGCGCGAAGTCTGGATTAACGATGCGCTCACCGTTATCTAACTCATCGATGCGGGTAATATCATCATCCGTTAGAGAAAGTTCGGTATAAGAGAAATTTTGCGCCAAGTGCTTTTTATTGGTTGAAGAAGGAATGGTGTTAATCCCTTTCTTGTCTAACCATGCCAACACCACCTGTGCGGGGTTAGAGTCATGCGCATCTGCAATAGCCGTTAATGTGTCATCTTTCATTACATCACCGACGGCAAAAGGCATGTAAGCCGTTACGCCTATACCGCGCTCTTCACAAACCTGTACAACCTGACGGTTCTGCATGAACGGGTGAAGCTCAATTTGGTTTGTGTATATCTCACCCTTACCAAGTATTTCCTCAGCCTGTTTAATCTGATCTATCGTAAAGTTAGACACCCCGATATGACGGGTCAAACCAAGGTCTTTAGCTTGCTTTAAACGCATGAGGTAGTCTTCAAGGGAGATGTCGTCACCTGGGTAAGGCCAGTGAATAAGCAGTAAATCGACATACTCCACTTTTAGCTTCGACAAACTCTCGTGAACGCTAGGAATAAACTTATCTTCACTGAATGATTCATACCACACCTTGGTGGTAATGAATAAATCAGAGCGAGCGATGCCGCTGGTTTTAATAGCGTCGCCAACAAGCTCCTCGTTTTTGTATATTTGCGCGGTATCTACATGTCTAAAACCTACATCTAGTGCATCGGTTACCGCATTGAGTGCAGTATCGCCTTCCAAACGGAATGTTCCCATTCCTAACTGAGGCATATCTTTCATATCAGTCTCCTTTTTGTGCACGTTTATCAAGTCATTGATGTGTTGTTCCTACGCACTCAAACCACGGGGAGATCGAATTCATTGAAAAAAGTTAACCTACGCAACACACGCCGATACACTCATACGGTATTGATGCTGGAACTAAGTGCGATTAAGCCTAGCGGATATGGGCTTGCTAAGCATACGCCTAATTAGCATAGCCGTGTCCGAAAGATAATTTCGCAAAAAAAACGGGCAAAGCCCGTTTTTCTAATCAATTTGTTCAGATTGCTGTTAACGCTTAGGCGTTCTCGCTACCCGCTTTTTAACACCGCCATTTTCTTTACGTACCTTGTGTTTTTTCACAGAGCGACGCATACGGCTTAAACGTGCATGATCTAGTTTGCCTTGGCGTACATCCACCATGGTTTGCGTTTCTTCAGGTAATTGCACAATGTCACGTAGTGCGTTGACATCTTCTAAACCCAGCTCTACCCAAGCCCCTTGTGGCAAACGCTTTTGTAAGTCCATTGGACCGTATTTAACACGGATTAATCGGCTTACCTGCACACCTTGAGATTCCCACAAGCGTCGTACTTCTCGGTTACGCCCTTCTTTAAGCGTAACGTTGAACCAACGGTTCATGCTTTCTTCTTCAGAGCCGGGAGGGGCAACTTTACCCGAGATACTCAAAAACTTAGCTTCACCGTCTTCAAGTTGAACGCCCTTTTTCAAGGTATTTAACGTTTGATGCGTTACGTCACCAAATACACGTACAGCATATTCGCGCTCTACTTCACACTTAGGGTGCATCAAACGGTTTGCAAGCTCACCATCGTTGGTAAACAACAATAGGCCGCTTGTGTTCATATCTAAACGCCCTACCGCAATCCAGCGGCCCATACGAATAGCAGGTAAACGGTCAAACACCGTGTCGCGCCCTTCCGGATCGTGGCGGCTGCATAACTCGCCTTCAGGCTTGTTATACATTAAAACGCGGCATACAGGCTGTTCAGTTTGACGAGACAACAAGTGTCCATCAACACGAATCTGGCCACTCTCGTCAACACGGTCGCCCAATGTTGCCAATGTACCATTCACCGAAACGCGGCCTTGTTCAATCCAACGTTCCATTTCTCGTCGCGAGCCTAGCCCTTGATTAGCTAGTACTTTTTGCAACTTTTCAGTCATTTGTATCACTCTTTATTTGCTTGTTTTCGGTCGCACGGTCTGTTACCTCAGACGGTGCCTCATTTAACACCTTAAGCGACGAGGTGGGCTCAATACTTTTTGCCATTTCATCAAAAGCATCGGAATTTGGAAGCTCCGACAATGATGAAAGCGAAAAGTAATCTAAAAAAGTATGGGTGGTGGCATATAACGCTGGCCTGCCTGGCACTTCTTTATGCCCCACTACTTTTACCCATTCTCGTTCTGTGAGTGTCTTCATTATACTACTGCTTACCGCTACGCCTCTTACTTGCTCAATTTCTCCACGAGTAATAGGTTGACGATAGGCAATAAGTGCCAAAGTTTCCAACATAGCGCGGGAATACTTTGGGGCAGTTTCCTGCCATAGTTTGCTCAACCATGGACTTAACGCATCCACAGATTGAAATCGGTAGCCACTGGCTACCTTCACTAATTGTATCCCCCTAGGTTGATAATCTAAGGTTAGCTCATTAATAACGGTCTTTAAGGTTCTTTCTGCAACCGTGAAGTCACTTAGCACCGTATCTCTTAATTGCTGAATAGACACCGGAGCATCGGCAACGAAGATGGCGGCTTCAACCAGTTGTTTTAATTGAGCTGTTTTAATTTTTTTCATTATTACTCAACACTGCTGCCTAATTTTACATGAATTCGGGCGTAAGGACCTGCCTGAATACAAAAAATAAGCTGCTCTTTTACCAACTCTAAAATGGCTAAGAAGCACACCACGACACCAGCGCGACCTTCTTCCACCGTGAACAACCCTTCAAGAGGCGTAAATTCATTGGCGTTTATCAAACTAAGAATTAACGACATTCGTTCACGGGTACTTAAGGCTTCACGGGCAATGGTATGGTGTTCAAATGCCGCTGCCCGTTTCATTGCTCCACTAAACGCGAGGACAATTTCCGCTAGGCTTATCTCTGGCTCAATTCGCACTGGCGAAACACTGTCAGCTACCAATACTTGGGTATCAAAAATGTCTCGTTCTAAACGAGGTTGAATATCCAAGTCTTCAGCGGCTTGTTTAACCAGTTCGTATTCTTTTAGCCGCCTAATAAGTTCAGCCCGAGGATCTTCTTCTTCGTCGCTATCGCTACTACGTTTAGGTAACAATAATCTAGATTTTATCTCGGCTAAAATTGCGGCCATTAATAGATATTCTGCCGCTAACTCTAGTTTTAACGACATCATGGCATCGACATATTCCATGTATTGCTTAGTGATTGTCGCCACCGGCAAGGTAATAATATCGAACTTTTGCTTTCGAATAAGGTACAGCAGAAGGTCGAGCGGCCCTTCAAACGTTTCTAAAATAACTTCTAGTGCATCAGGCGGAATAAATAAGTCTTCAGGCTTTTCTATTAACGCCTCGCCGTGAATAAATGCGAGCGGAAGCGGCTGCTGAATAGGCGATTGCTCACTGCTCATCTGTATTCACTATTCAAATGGGGCAGGATCGCCCGTACCACGGCGCATGATGACAGGAGTATCTTCAGATAAATCAATAACGGTAGTAGGCTGCTCACCCAAATAGCCGCCGTGAATGATAACCCCCACCTGCTTTTCTAAATTATCGCGAATAACGTCTGGATCTGATTCTGCCATGGTATTACCAGGCAAAATAAGCGAGGTAGACATCAGCGGCTCGCCAAGGGTTTCAAGCAGCGCTAACGCAATGGCGTTATCAGGCACACGAATACCAATGGTCTTACGCTTGGGGTTTTGCAAACGCTTGGGCACTTCACGGGTGGCTTTTAGTACAAACGTGTACGACCCTGGCGTGTTATTTTTAATTTGTCTAAATGCCGTATTGTCTACTTTGGCGTAAATAGATAATTCAGACATATCTCGGCACATGAGCGTGAAGTTATGATCTTTGCCAATCTCTCGAATACGGCATAGTTGCTCTAGGGCTTTTTTGTCTTCCATTTGACAACCAATGGCATAGCCAGAATCGGTAGGATAAACCACTACCGCCCCTTCGCGTATAAGCTCACAAGCTTGGTTCAACAAACGTTGCTGTGGGTTTTCAGGATGAATATAGAAAAACTGACTCATAATAATGTCCTGTTCATGCCTATTGCTTGGCTTCTGTTACTATCTAGCTAAAGAAAGGCAGCTAATACCACCCTGCGAGCAGCTAGCCGCTAATCATTACGACTAGGTGTAGGTGTAGATTGATTTACAGCATCTGCAAATCCTTCTACCACAGGCCAATCGTGCCAAATAGGCGTTAAGTTACTGCTAATGCCCAAATTCTTACCTAGCTCTGTCCATCGTGATGGAAAGTGAAAATCAGAGCCTGCCGAGGCCAATAAATTATGGCTGGCAGCGAGTTCATTCACCAGCGCTTGCTTGTCTTTACTGATCCCAGGAAACGCGGTTTCAATAGCATCACCACCTACTTGGGCAAAAAAATCGACTAATCTGCGTAGCCATTTTGCCGTCATATCGTAATGCACTGGATGGGCTAGTACAGCTTGTCCACCCGCACCGTGGATCCACTCAATAGCAGTTTCCACACTTGGCCAGTCTGCTTTTACCGCTGCACGCTTACCTTTGCCCAAATACTTTTTAAACGCAGCATTCATAGTATCCAAGCCATAGTTGTTAACAAGTACGCGAGCAAAATGTGCTCGGGTTATTTGTCCTTCGCCAGCTAATGCCATGGCACGTGGAAGTACACCTTCAAAACCGCACTTACCTAACTTTTCAGCTATTTTTTCTGCTCTAGCTTGGCGGGTTTGCGCTTGGCCTTCAAGTTGCGCTAAAAAGGTTGGGTTAGTTCTATCAACATTTAACCCCACAACATGAATATCGAAACCATGCCAGTTGGTGGAAATTTCAACACCGTCAATGATTTTTAGCGGCCGTTTTTGTTTCGCTTGCGTGTTGTGCGCCATTTCTAATCCCGCCACTGTGTCGTGGTCGGTAATGGCTAGCACGTCAACCTGCATGGTGTGCGCACGCAGTATAAGCTCCTCTGCAGTGAGGTGCCCATCGGAGAATTTGGTATGGCTGTGGAGATCTATTTTCAAAGGCTTTTCAATAATTGGTTGACACAAAGGTGAATTTGTTTTCTTCTATACGCACAAGTATACAGATTTACGCCTTCGATAACTATCGATGTTCGTACAAGATTGAACCAAACACGAGTTTATTCATGCAATTAATGACAATCACAACAGCAACAACTATTGCTTCTTGGTGGTGGCACTCCCTCGATTAACGGGTGGTGTGCGCATTTGTGCGTGAATAAAACACAAAAGGCCCGTATTTACGGGCCTTTTTTTTATCTTTTTGCAGTCGGAGAGTGGCAAAAATGAGTTTAGCGGAACTGGGCACAACCCCAGGCAAAGTGGAAACAATTGAGCAAGTTGGGCATTACATCGACGACCCTCTTGCAGCCTTCGCACATATTTGTGCCAAACGTCCTAATGCCTTGTTGTTAGAGTCGGCAGAAATTGACTCTAAAGATGATTTACAAAGTTTATTGATGGTGCAAGCGGCCTTGCGCCTAGAATGCAATGGCAACCGAGTTGAGGTTAAGGCCCTAACGGCAAACGGCGCTTCCGTACTGCCAATTTTTAAAACGCAGTGCCCTTCAGGGGTAACATGCGTTGACAGCACCGACACATCAGTCACCTTATTATGTGAATCTGCGGATGCGCAGTTGGACGAAGACAGCCGCTTAAAGTCTGCAAGTGTGATGGATACCTTGCGCATTATCGTGAAAAAAATCACGCCTATTCGTCAACACCCTCACGCGCTCTTTGTAGGCGGTGTATTTGCCTATGACATGCTAGCAGGTTTTGAATCGCTCCCCCATGTAGATGATGGTGAGAATGATTGCCCTGATTTTGTGTTTTACTTGGCAGAAACGCTTATTACGGTAGATCACCAAACTCGCGAAACTCATCTTATTGGCAGCGTATTTAGCGGTGAAGACGTGGCCCAGCAATATTTCGGGATTTCTCAGCGCTTAGAATCACTGCACCAGCAATTGCAGGCTATGCCTGAAACACCCACCTTAACTTCAGGTTCTGGTATTGATGGCGCTGTTAGTAATGGAGAGACTGCAGTAAACGTAGATAAAAGTGATGAAGAATTCTGTGACAACGTGCTCGAGTTAAAGCAGCACATTCTGGCAGGGGATATATTCCAAGTGGTTCCGTCTCGTACGTTCTCACTGCCATGCCCTTCACCGCTTCTTGCTTATGCACATTTAAAAGAACAAAACCCCAGCCCTTATATGTTCTTTATGCAAGATGAAGCCTTTACTATTTTTGGTGCCTCACCGGAATCAGCGCTTAAATATGAAAGTGAAAGCAACCAAGTTGAAATTTACCCCATTGCTGGTACTCGCCCTCGCGGTAAACGCCCAGATGGCAGTATCAATCATGACTTAGACAGTCGTATTGAACTTAACTTGCGTGAAGACAACAAAGAGAAGTCTGAACACATCATGCTGGTCGATTTAGCTCGAAATGATGTGGCGAAAGTAAGCCGCCCTGGAAGCCGCTTCGTAAAAGACTTATTGAAAGTAGATCGCTATTCTCATGTTATGCACCTTGTTTCTCGTGTTGTTGGTCAACTTCGTGATGATTTAGATGCGCTACATGCGTATCAAGCATGTATGAACATGGGCACCTTAGTGGGTGCGCCAAAAGTAAGTGCCGCTACATTGATTCGTGAAGTAGAGCAAAAACGTCGTGGCAGTTATGGTGGCGCAGTAGGCTATATAAATGGCCAAGGCGATATGGATACCTGCATTGTTATTCGCTCGGCATTCGTGAAAAACGGCCGCGCGTTCATACAAGCCGGTGCCGGTGTAGTTTATGACTCTATTCCACAAGCTGAAGCCGATGAAACCCGTGCAAAAGCGCAAGCTGTTATTAGCGCGGTTAGCGCAGCACTTAAAGCGGAAGCGGAGACACAAGCATGAGCATGTCTATGATCAACAAAACCACCTTATTCTTGCTCGATAACGTCGACTCTTTTACCTATAACTTGGTAGATGAATTACGCGCGCTTGATTTAGAGATAAACGTATACCGCAACACCGTGTGCGCCGATATGTTATTCGAAAAAATGCAAGAGCAAGCTACCAAAAGCCCAGTATTGCTAATGCTATCGCCAGGCCCAGGCGCACCAAGCGAAGCGGGCTGTATGCCAGCTTTACTTGAAAAAGTTGCAGGTACCTTTCCTGTTCTAGGCATTTGCTTAGGACATCAAGCCATTGTTGAATACTATGGCGGCATTGTGGGCCGCGCCACGCAAGTAATGCACGGAAAAAGTTCTGCTATCATCCATTCAGAAAAAGACATGTTTACAGATCTGCCACAGCCATTACATGTAGCTCGTTATCATTCGTTAGCCGCACAAACACTCCCTGACGCTCTTGAGCCTTGTGCGTCTTGTGTTAACGACGATGGCTCTGAAACCGTCATGGCCGTGTTTAATAAAACTGATAAAATGCTGGGCTTTCAATTTCACCCTGAGTCGATATTAACGGCCCAAGGTAGTGTGTTGCTGAAGCAAAGCATCGACTATTTAACGCAACAAGGATAAAGCCATGTTTGACGCTACTCCATTACTTGAAAAACTTATCAAACAAACGGCGCTGTCTCAAACCGAAGCTTACACATTGTTCAACAGTCTTATGCACGGTGAACAAAGCGAAGCCGTTATTGCAGCCGTGCTCACAGCACTAAAAATTAAGCATGAATCACCCGGTGAAATTGCCGGTGCGGCTAGTGCCATGGTGGCGAACGCCAAGCCATTTCCTGCCCCCACCTACCCGTTCGCCGACATCGTAGGCACAGGCGGAGATGGACACAACACCATCAATATTTCTAGCGCTGCGGGTGTTGTTGCAGCTGCGTGTGGTGTGAAAGTGGCCAAACATGGCAACAGAAGTGTCTCGAGTAAATCTGGCTCCGCCGATTTGTTCAAACAGTTCGGGTTGAATTTGGAAATTACCCCAGAATTGTCGAGAAAATGCTTAGATGAAGCAAATTTCACATTTCTTTTTGCGCCGGTTTATCACGCGGGCATGCGTTTCGCAGCCCCCGTCCGTGCTGCCCTGAAGACCAGAACATTGTTCAACATACTAGGTCCACTAGCCAATCCAGCGGGCCCAACGCATGGTGTGTTCGGCGTTTACTCTCCCGAACTGCTTGAACCTTACGCAAAAACCCTTATGCTTCTTGGCCAACATCGCGCCATGATTGTTCACGGCGACGGTCTAGATGAGCTTGCTCTGCATGGGGAATCTATCATTTACGATCTTGAGCACGGTGATATTCGTAAGTTAACCGTGACCGCTGAAGACTTCGGCCTTTCCTCATACCCATTATCGGCCATTGAGGGCGGCGAGCCAGAAGAGAACAAGAAATACATTGAAGCTGCGTTAGCCGGTGAAGGCCATGAAGCCCATCGTGCTGCCATTGCCATGAACTGCGGCGCACTACTTAAAGTTACCGGTACCGCCGATTCATTTAAAGACGGTACCGAGATGGCCATGCAGGCTATGAAAGACGCAAAACCTTTGGCGGTATTAAACCAAGTTGCCAAAATCAGTCAGGAGGTCAGCACTGATGCCTAATGTGCTAGAAAAAATTGTCGCCGATAAACGCATTGAAGTTGATGCCAGAAAAACGGCTTTGCCCCTTGAAAGCTTTAAATCAGCTCTAGTGCCTTCAAACAAAAGCTTGTTTGATGCATTGAACGAACCGAATGCGGGCTTTATTTTTGAATGTAAAAAAGCCTCGCCCTCAAAAGGGCTTATTCGCGAACATTTCGACCTAGATGAAATTTTAGCCGCATACACACCCTATGCCGCGGGCATTTCAGTACTTACTGACGAGAAGTACTTTCAAGGTAAATTTGAATATTTGGCCTACGTTACAGAACGTGTAGCACAGCCTGTGTTAAACAAAGATTTCTTTATTGATACTTATCAGGTTTATTTGGCTCGTCATTACAACGCCGATGCCGTGCTGCTGATGCTAAGCGTGTTAGACGATGCGCAGTATCGTGAACTTGCCACCGTGGCCAATAGCTTGTCGTTAGATATTCTTACTGAAGTGAGTAACGAAGAAGAAATGCATCGCGCCATTGCCCTTGAAGCAAACATCATTGGCATCAACAACCGTAACTTACGCGACTTATCCACTGATTTAGCGACCACAGAACACTTGGTGCCTATGCTGGAAAAGGCTACGCACGACTTTGTTGTGATTTCAGAATCTGGCATTTATACCCATGAAGATGTACTTCGCTTAAGCCCGCTTTGCCAAGGTTTCTTGGTAGGCAGTGCACTTATGTCGCAAGCTAATTTAAATCGGGCTGTTCGCAGCGTAATTTACGGTTCGGTAAAAGTGTGCGGGTTAACCAGTGCTGCACAAGCACAACTTGCATTTGAAAGTGGCGCCAGTATGGGCGGGCTGATTTTCGCTGAAAAATCACCTCGCTGCGTCACCGAATCTACTGCAAAAGATATCGTAGAAACCGTTGAAGGCGATTACGTAGGCGTGTTTGTAAATCACGACATCGATTATGTTGCCAAGTTAGCTACATCGCTCTCGCTAGCCGCCGTTCAATTGCACGGCAGCGAAGATGCAGCATATCGAGCAACGCTGAAAAACGCCCTGCCAGCAAGTTGTGAAATATGGCAAGCCGAAGGCGTGAAAGGCGCATTGCCTGAGCAACTACCTCAGCTATTAGAAGACGAGAATATCGATTATGTACTACTTGATTGCCAAGTAGGTAATGCCAAAGGCGGTACAGGTGAAAGCTTCGATTGGCGATTGTTAGACAATATAGCCAACAAGCAAAAAATTATTCTAGCCGGTGGAATTAACGCTACCAATATTGCCCAAGGCATTAACGTAGGCTGCGCAACCATCGACGTAAATTCAGGGGTAGAGAGTGCCCCAGGCGAAAAGTCGGCTGAAAAGTTAGCCGAGCTATTTTCAATTTGTCGCCGCTATTAACACTTAGGACAACGCATGAATCAATTAGATACAAAATTTGGAGAGTTCGGTGGCATGTATGTGCCAGAACTACTTATTCCTGCACTGGACCAACTAGAAAAAGCGTTTCTAGATGCGAAAGATGATCCTAGCTTCAATAAAGAGTTTTTGGGGTTATTAAAAGATTACGCAGGTCGCCCAACAGCGATGACGCTAACCCGCAATTTGGTGAGCAACCCTAAGGTAAAATTGTACCTTAAACGTGAAGACTTACTTCACGGTGGTGCCCACAAAACCAACCAAGTATTGGGTCAAGCGCTTTTAACAAAGCGTATGGGTAAAACCGAAGTGATTGCAGAAACTGGCGCTGGCCAGCACGGCGTTGCTACTGCGTTAGCATGCGCACTATTAGGCCTAAAAGCCCGTATTTATATGGGTGCTAAAGATGTAGAGCGTCAAGCGCCTAACGTTTTCCGTATGAAGCTAATGGGTGCAGAAGTTATTCCGGTAAATGCTGGCTCTGGCACACTCAAAGATGCGGTAAACGAAGCCATGCGTGATTGGTCTGCTAATTACGATACAGCACATTATCTGTTAGGTACGGCTGCAGGTCCTCACCCATTCCCAACAATCGTACGTGAATACCACCGCATGATTGGCGAAGAGACCCGTGCACAAATTTTAGAAAAAGAAGGCCGTTTGCCAGATGCTGTTGTGGCTTGTGTAGGTGGTGGTTCAAATGCCATTGGCATGTTTGCTGATTTCATCGACGAACCTTCTGTAAGACTTGTGGGTGTTGAGCCTGCCGGTAAAGGGGTGCACACCAAAGAGCACGGCGCCACTATTGTGACCGGGACCAAAGGTATATTGCACGGCGCTTACACCTTCATTATGCAAGACCATGAAGGTCAGATTGAAGAGAGCTACTCAGTTTCTGCCGGATTAGATTACCCAGCAGTTGGCCCTCAACATGCTTATTTAGCTGAAACAGGCCGTGCTGAGTACGTTGCAGCTACCGATGAAGAAGCCCTTAACGCGTTCCAATTACTCGCACGCAAAGAAGGTATTATTCCTGCGCTTGAGTCTTCACACGCCCTTGCACACGCATTAAATATGGCCGACGAAGCAGAAGAAGAAACCATTATTGTGGTGAACTTATCTGGCCGTGGTGATAAAGACTTGGCTCACGTAACCAAAATTTTAGGGGACAAACTGTAATGGAAAGATATGCAGAAATGTTTGCGCGCCTAGACGCAAAAAATGAAGGCGCTTTTGTTCCCTTCGTAATGATAGGCGACCCTGACTTAGCGCAATCTGAAGCGATTATTTGCCAATTAGTAGAAAGTGGTGCCGATGCTTTGGAATTGGGTATCCCTTACTCAGATCCAATCGCTGATGGCCCTACTATTCAAGCCGCTAGTATTCGTGCCCATAAAAGTAAGGTTTCAGTAGCCAATTGTTTTGAATTACTGGCTCGCGTTCGTAGTAAGTACCCACAAGTTCCTATTGGTTTGCTTTTATACAGTAATTTAGTAATGGCACAATCAATCGATGGTTTTTACAAAAAAGCCAGTGATGCAGGTGTCGATTCTATTTTGGTTGCTGATGTTCCTATCCGCGAAGCTGCGCCATTTCAAAAAGCGGCAGATGCCAATGGCATTTCACAAATTTTGATAGCTCCACCGAATGCAACCGATGAAACCATGGAAAAAATTGGTGAATATTCGAAAGGCTATACCTACTTGTTAGGTAGAGCTGGGGTTACTGGCGCTGAAACTGCGGTTGAAATTCCTGCCGCAGAGTTGATTGCACGACTAACAGCACACAAGTGTGCCCCCCCATTACTTGGGTTTGGTATTTCTACGCCAGCACAAGTTAAGTCGGCTATTGATGCTGGTGCAGCAGGTGCTATTTCGGGCTCCGCTACAGTGAACTTAATTGCGGCAAACTTAGACGACAATAATGCGATGCTAAGTGCATTAGGTGAGTTTGTTCAGTCTATGAAAGCGGCTACTGCTAAAGATTAAGGATTAGGTGTCATAATATGCTTTATATGATTTGCGCTACCGATGTAGCAAATAGCTTAGAAAATCGTTTAGCGGCCCGCCCTGCACATTTAGCGCGTTTAAATACGTTAAAGGATGAAGGCAGGTTAGTGATAGCTGGCCCCTTCCCCGCTATCGACAGCCCAGATCCTGGCCCAGCAGGTTTTACCGGTTCATTGGTGGTTGCAGAGTTTGAATCGCTAGAAGCGGCGCAAGCGTGGGCAGATGCCGACCCTTACATTGAAGCGGGCGTTTACGAAAGCGTAATGGTTAAGCCATATAAGAAAGTGCTTCCTTAGCGGTGATTGAGCTGCGCCTATTTATGGTTTTATAACGAGTAAAGGCGCTATGGCAAGCTTTTAAGCCCTTTGTGGAAAATACGTTAATCAAGCAATGAGCTTCGATTTTCGCCAATAAAAAAGCCTGAGAGAAATGCTGACACATTCCTTTCAGGCTTTTTTGTGTGCAACGCTAAATTGGACAAACGCTAAATTGGACAAACGCTAAATCGGACACACACTCAAATCCAAACCATTTTTAAATTTGGACAGTCACTCCAATTATGCGTTCCGCTGGCTAATTAGCACTTATTACCTACCGACATTTAGTTGGAAACACTTAGTTGGACACACACTCATCCAAACTGTTTTAGCTACAATGTAACTTTGTCGTGTTCACCCATTTCATCTGGTGAAATGGTTTTGCCCGTCATCAATTTAAACATCCCTTTAAGAGAAGGGTCTGCTTCCCAGATTTCGGCATCCGCCAAATTAAATCGCAGCATAAGTAGATTAGGATCGTCCTTACCTTTCTCATACCATGCCTCAACACCGTTAGACCAATACTTATCGATAATGTCTTGGCGAGTTTCCTGAACTAAAGTTCCTCGGATGCATGCAAATACATCATGGCCTTTCGACGAAAACTGTACCATTGCTTCACCACCTTCAGCGATACGATTATCCTTGGTGGTATAAAACCAAAATTCGCTATTAGCGTGCTTATCGAGCTGGGCACGCATTGGCTCAGAGTGCGTATTTTTACCAGTAAGACTTACCATTACATTTGGGCTGCTAGACATAGCTTCCCACATTGCCGTTTTAATATCGTGCGACATACTCCCTCCGTTGCATACAATTAAAATAAACTTACCTCATTACAATTCACACTACGTGCCAGAAAGAACATTAATCACTACAGACGAGGCCATACAAGGGATTTACAAACAAGGCACCCTGTAAAAACGTAAAGCATTTCGTACTAGTACCTATAACCTATTCACTCTTACAGTAAGTTTTTCACACCAACTAAAATTGAGAACTAACATTGGACACACACTTTAACTTAAGAAAAAGTTGGACAGTCACTCAAACGTGAGTGGCTTCTGTCACCTATAAACTTAAACCTTGAGTGTGTGTCCAATTCAGTAGTTAGTTGAATTTCTTGTAGACTTAAGTGACTGTCCCACATTCACTCTTGCACTTCAGGCTTGATACTAAGGCTTTATGTACACGCTCAATTTAGCAAGGTAGACTTATACAGACATTCAGTAATGGTTCAGCTCCGGTCTATATACTAGATATCTATCGGGCTTTGCCTGCTTTTTTGGTGAGGATATATGGTGAACACACTTCGCGCGGTGGCTTTAGTGCTAACCCTGTTTATATGCAGTGGTGGTAGTGCCTTTGCGCAGCAGGAAAAGAGTGGCGAATTAAGCAAGAGCCAAGCTGTGGAACGTGCCCGTCAGGTCGAAGCTGGACGTGTACTTCGTGTAAGCCAAACTAACCAGAAGTACCGCGTTAAAGTTTTAAAGGAGTCGGGCCGTGTAGTCTCTGTTGACGTAGACAAGCGCTCTGGAAAAGTGAAGACATCTAAGAAAAATTCAAAGGATTAACATGCGGATACTCATTGCTGAAGACGACAGCCGCCTACTAACCCAGCTTGACAGCCTACTACAGCAACATGGCTATAGTGTAGATTTGGCCGACAACGGCGAGCATGCGCTTTATCAACTCAATGAATATGCTTACGATTTAGCTATCATCGATATCGGCTTACCTAAAATGGATGGCTTCGAAGTTATCCGAAAAGCAAGGCAGGAAGACATCCGCTGTCCCGTACTTATCTTAACTGCTCGTGATCGCTGGCAGGAAAAAGTCGAAGGGTTAGACGCAGGAGCTGATGATTACCTTACTAAACCTTTTCACAATGAAGAGTTATTGGCACGGGTTAAAGCACTAATTCGTCGCGCCTCTGGCCAAGCAAACCCTGTCATACAGTTCGGTCCTATTTCGCTGGACACAGTCGCAGAAGAAATTACCGTCAATGATGCCCCTCTTGAATTGACTGCGTATGAATACAAAGTCATGGAATACTTGATGCTGAACCCGCAGAAAGTGGTCTCGAAAACAGAGTTAACTGAGCATATTTACGATCAAGATTTTGATCTCGATAGTAACGTGATTGAAGTTTTTGTTGGCCGGTTGCGTAAAAAGCTAGATCCTGAAGGTAGCTTCAAGCCCATTGAAACCCTTCGAGGGCGTGGATATAGGATTAACCGCAATCTATGAAGCATAACCGATGAAACAATTGTCGCTGAGAATACGGAGCATTCTATTAGCGATGGGCGTACTTGCCCTTTTTGCACCGCTGACTGTGGTTATTTTAGATGACGCCTATACCACTAGTTTAACCCAGGCCAAGATGAGTGAACTTCGACTCATGAACCTAGGGTTGCTCTCGGCTTTTGAGCTAGACGGCGATATTCCCTTCATGCCTGAGATTTTATACGAAGAGCAACTTAACTTACCTGGCTCTGGTTACTTAGGTGTGATTGTTTTTCGTGGCCACGTTGTATGGCAGTCAGCTTCAGCATTAGATTACACCTTGCCTGCCCCAAATCTTAACGTCAATGTAGGTAACGAGCTCTTCGTTGAATCTTACACGGCCAATTTCGACGGCAATACAGATTATTTCGCCTACGCGTTTACCGCCGAATTTGCCTCAGAGAGCAACTTCGAACCAGTCCGTTTTTACATTTTCAATAATAAGCACCTGTTTGATGAAGAGCGAGAAACCTTTATATCTGTGGTGTGGCGTTGGCTACTTATCTTATCCCTCGGTTTGCTTGTACTGATAATAGTGGGGATCAGCCTTGTGCTTATGCCAGTAAGAAAACTTATTAGCGAAATATCCCTTACCTCTACCGGCCAGAAACAACAGCTTGATGCGCACTACCCTGTCGAATTTAATCCATTAAAACAGTCAATTAATGAGCTGATTGAATCTGAATCTCAGCAGCGAGCTCGTTATAAAAATAGCTTGGGCGACCTTGCTCATAGTTTAAAAACACCACTAGCCGTGGCTTTAGGGGTTAAGAAGCTTCCTGAGCAAGCCGTTGAATCTTTAAATCAAATTGACCAGATCATTCAACGCCAATTAAAACGTGCTAGTGCGGGTAAAACCGGGTGGCAAGCGGCTATCCCTCTGTTACCTATCACACAAAAAGTGGCTAACGCCATGGATAAAGTATATCAGCATAAACAATTGTCGATAACGATTGAAGCCATTAACAAGGTCGCCATAAAGGCTGACGAAACCGATATTATGGAAATGGTAGGTAACCTGTTAGATAACGCCTGTAAGGCTGCAGACTCGAAGGTATTGGTTACGCTAATCAACGAAGGAAACTGGGCGGTGTTGACCATTGATGATGATGGCCCCGGCGTCCCTTCGGATAAGAAACAAGCACTGTTAGAGCGTGGTACTCGATTAGATACTTACGCAGACGGACAAGGAATTGGCATGGCCTTGGTAAGCGACCTTGTTGCCATCTACCAAGGTAAACTGCTTATCGAGCGCGCCCCTATTGGCGGCGCTCGCTTTATTGTGAAGTTCCCGGTTTAAGCTCTTTCTTTTTTATCGCCCGCACTAGACAACAACACCGCAAGCCATTGGCTTTCCTCTCGAGACTCTAGTGCTATTTTCACTACCATCGTAAGTGGCACAGATAACAGCATTCCAACTGTACCTAATAACCATCCCCAGAAAATAAGAGATAAAAACACCACTAAGGTAGATAGCCCCATTCCTTTGCCCATCAACCTTGGCTCTACCATATTGCCCATAATGGTATTTACTAACAAAAAGCCCAATGCCGCCATGCCTGCTGACGCCAAACCATATTGAACAAACGCAATAAGTACAGCGGGAAGTGCAGCGATTATTGAGCCTATGTTAGGGATGAAGTTCAGCATGAATGCCAATACAGCCCATAATAGAAAATGGTCGATACCCATCACATAAAGCCACGTACCGATAATTAACCCCGTCCCTAAACTCACCACTGTTTTAATAGCCAAATAGCTATTTACTGAACGAATGAAACGGTCGATGTGCTTTAATTTCATGTCAGGGTCTGACAATGCAATGTGAAGACGTTTTGGAATGCTGTCTGCCTCAAACAACATAAAAATAACCGTTAACAATATAAGGAACAAGTTCGACAATACGCCGCCCATACCGCTAATAAAATTGGTCGCGACTGACATCGCGGTGGCGGGGTCTAAGTGTGTGGCAATTAGCTCTTGGTTAACGTTAATATTGTATTGTGCGAGTTTTTCTATAATCCACGAAAATTCGGTATCAAGCTTAGCCCGGTACTCTGGAAGATTTTCTCTAAATTCCGTCATAGACTGTCCTACAAGGCCAGCAAGAAGAAATCCAAAGACTAGTATTAATAGTATTACTAAGGTGATAGAAAGCCATTTAGGCACGCCAAAACGTCCGGTCCAATGAATGATTGGGCTACACGCAATAGCAATAAATATTGATAAGAAAAAAGGTACCATAATTGTACTAGCGGACTTTATACCCGCCATGACAACAACTAAACAAGCGAGAACAACAAGTACTTTCGCTATGGGTGAGCGCAATTCCATGGACATTTTTGTGCATCATTCCTAATAAAAAACTCAAACACTTTACAGTGACTTATACATAACTACAAATACGAGAACACAATGACCTTCAACTTAGCCACAATTAAAATTAAAAACCTGAGATTGAGAACTTATATTGGTATTAACGAAGATGAAATCATCAATAAACAAGACGTTATCGTTAATGTGAAAATTGATTACGATGCCCAAAGAGCGACAGACAGCGACAACATGGAAGACGCGCTAAACTATAAGGTGATTACCAAGGCCATCATAAAGCTGGTAGAAGACAACCGATTTTCATTGCTCGAAAAACTCACTGCTGACGTATTAAGTTTAGCTGCTGAACATTCATCAGTCCGTTACGCCGAAGTAGAGGTTGATAAGCCTCATGCACTGCGATTTTCTGACTCGGTGTCGCTAACGCTTTCGTGTAATAAAACCGGTTGAGCGTTGTTCAGGACTTTTTATAAGCACTTATGTAGGCACTTATATAGGCATTTTGCTAACTCTCTTATAGGCATATTGTATGAAAATTTTAATGTCAGGCGGCACTGGCCTTATCGGTAGCGCGTTTATTAATAAATTTAAAAACGAGCATCAGTTTACTGTCATAACAAGAGCCCCCCAAAAAGCTAAGCAACAGTTGGGTGACGATGTGGCTTTTGTTTCAGAGGTGAGTGACATTGATGATATTGGAATTTTCGATGCCATCATCAACTTAGCTGGCGAACCCATTGCCGATAAACGTTGGACAGACACACAAAAGCAGAGAATCTGCGATAGCCGGTGGGATATTACATCTAAACTTGTGGCAAAAATTAATAGTGCGAGCACCCCACCACCAGTATTTATTTCTGGTTCGGCCATTGGTTTTTATGGCAGTAAAGGTAGTGTTGATGTTACCGAGCAAACGCCCCCCCACGAAGAGTTCACCCACGACCTTTGTGCCAAATGGGAAGCTATCGCAACGTCTGTCGCTCGCAGCGAAACGCGTGTATGTACGCTTAGAACCGGTGTAGTGTTAGCTAAAAATGGTGGGGCATTGGAAAAAATGGCACTACCCTTCAAACTAGGCTTAGGCGGTAAAATAGGCAGTGGCGATCAGTATTTATCATGGATCCACATTGATGACATGGTATCGGCTATTGCATATCTACTTGAACATGACAGCTGCCATGGGCCGTTTAACCTTACAGCTCCATCACCTTCGACTAATAAAGATTTCTCGCAGACATTAGCAGCAGCGCTTTCAAGACCGTGTTTGTTTACCGTACCGGGCTTCGTTCTGAAGATAGCTATGGGAGAGTCTTCTGACATGATACTAAAAGGGCAAAAGGTGCTACCTGAAAAGCTCGTTACCTCAGGCTACACGTTTACCTTCCCTACATTACAAGGTGCGCTTGAAGCAATTTATAAGTAGTGAAGCTTATTTGCACTGAGTCAACTTCACTTAATTGGACACACACTCAAATTTCATCTAAGAGATTACATTTAACTTTAAATGAAATTGGACACACACTCGAATTAGGGTGTGTGTCCAATAATTTGTAGGTTGGCTTGCACGACCATCTTAAGCGAAATAGAACACTCACTTGAGTGACTGTCTAATTTACTCACATTTTAAAACGGCTTTTCTTAACTCTTATTGGCTATAAAGCCCTTAGACCATCTTCCTCAGCAGTGCTGATGTATTTAACGTAAGCAAGCGCCAGCATCCAATTGCCCCTAACGCGCCTACCACAATTGCACCAACAATCGGCGCAATAACCCAATACTCAAAGTGTAGACTTGCGGTCATTTGGAACACATTGGTTTGCAGCATATACAAGCTAAGCTCATTGGCGAGCGCTGCCATGAAACCTGCAACCACGCCGATGATTAGAAACTCAAACACCACGCTTTTGCGAATTAAACTGCCTTTCGCCCCAAGCGTTCTTAAAATTGCCAACTCTTGTCGTCTTTCATCCATGGAGGCTTGAACTTGGGCAATTAACACTAAACTGCCTGCCACAAGCACCAATACTAAGATAAACTCAATGGCCACAGACACTTGATTGACAATATCTCTTAGCTGGTTAATTCGCGCATCAACGTCAAACATAGTGATAGACGCAAATGGCTTTAACAACGTGGTTAGTTGTGATTTCTGTGCTTCGGGTAGATAGAAGCTGGTGATGTAAGTGGGATTGAACGACGCCATGGCCTCAGGTTGAATAACAAAGAAAAAGTTAGGCTGCATGGTTTGCCAGTTCACTTTTCTAAAACTTGTAACCTTAGTTTTAACGATTTCACTGCCCACATTGAATGTCAGCATATCGCCTAACTCAATGCCAAGTCGCTCGCCTACGTCCGTTTCGACTGAAACGGCAAATACGTCTTCGCCTAATGCATCAGAGTTATCCCCGTGCCATTCACCACTGGTAATTTCGTTCTCTTTTTGTAACGAATTACTCCAAGTTAAATTCGCTTCACGTCCAAGTCCTTGTCTACCTTCAGTATTCGAATCTTCCTCTTTAGACACTTCGGTATTTACACTGTCATCATTCACTGCAACGAAGCGCCCTCGTATCACAGGGTAAAACTCTTCGATGGTAATTCCGTTTGATTTGAAGTGTGTGTCCAATTCTGTTTTTTGATCGCCAGTTATATTAATCAAAAAGTAATTCGGTGTACCTTCAGGTAATTGAGAACGCCACTGCGATACCATGTCGTTGCGCATAACCAGTACTACAAGTAACAACATGATAGTGACTGAGAAGCTAATCAGTTGAACACTATTTTCCATTGAACGGCGTTTAATTCGCGCCCAAGCAAGCTGCCACGGCCCCATTTTACCTGAGCCGAATTTGCGTCCCGCTGCAATCAGCAAAAAGGTTGCGCCTAGCAAACCAGTAACTAATACCACGCCAGAGCCAAACAAAATAAGGCTGATCATCAAATCTTGGCTATAAATCCACATCAGTAGAAAAATAGCGCCACCCGATGCAACGTATTGGATAGTTCTTGAACGCAAATTGGTGCTTAAATCACGACGAAGCACCCGCAGTGGAGGAATTGAAAACAACTGCATCAATGGGTAAAGCGAGAATAACAATGAACAGGTAGCCCCAGTGAAAACCGCAATTAGCACTGGCCGCCAGTGCCAAATAGATAACGCCACATCAACTTGTTCAGCAACTAACCACACCACAACTTGCTGGCCAATGAAGCCCATTATTAATCCAATAATAATGCCTAGCCCGGTAATAAATAGAATTTGAAAAAGATAGATTCGGCGAATAACCTGCTTTGTCGCACCGAGTGTTTTCATGATAGCGACGGGGTCGAAATGACGTTGACTATAACGCTGAGCTGCCACCGCAATGGAAACCGCGGCAAGTACTATGGCCAGTAAACTCGCCAATAAAAAATACCGTTCAGCACTGGCTACCGAACGACCAATGGCTGATTCGTCATCTTCAACTGTACGCCAGTTATGTAAATCATCTTGCAAACTAGGGGTTAGCCAGTCGTAGAAAGTGCTAATAGCACTACTTTCGCCTTCAAAATAGCCCACGTAACGTGCTCGACTGCCAGGCCCGGTTATAGCCGTTGCATCCAAATCGGACAGTCTAATAAGGGCGATGGGATCGGTGTTAAATACACTGAATCCTGCATCAGGAATATCAACCAGTACTTTGGTTACAGTAAATTCAGCATCACCTATTTCAATGCTGTCTCCTAAACTAAGCTTCAGCGTTTGAAATAACAGAGACTGCAGCCACACTTCACCTGGCTTGGGCAAACCTGTAGCCGCTTTCTTCTGTCCAAAAGGCACATCTGTGGTATTAACCGTGCCCTTTAGTGGATAATTCTCATTAACAGCTCGAAGGTCTACCAGCGACATTTCGTCACGATGAAACACCATCGACCGAGTAGTCACCTGCTTTGCAGTGTTAAGCCCTTCATCACGCGCCTGTTGTAACCAAGCCTCATCAATGGGGGTATCAGAGCGTAACTGCGCATCAGCTGCGATAAATGCCGCTGAGCGCTCCTTTAAGGCGCCTTGTAACCGCTCACTAAATAGTGACAGTGACAATACGGCTCCTACCGACAACACAATTGCCAATAGGATAATGGTTAACTCTCCGCGTTTCGCCTCATGACGAAACAATCGCCATGCCAAGGTCGATGTCGTGCTCATTTATACGGCCTCTGTACACTGTATCGGCGATACTACGGTAGACTCAGTCAATTCACCCGCTTGCATGGTTAACTGCCTGTCACACCTATCGGCAAGCTCGTTATCGTGGGTAACCAGCACTAATGTTGTACCTTTCTCTCGGTTCAGCGCAAAAAGAAGATCTTCTACTTTGTGGCTGTTTGTTGCATCCAAGTTTCCGGTCGGCTCATCAGCAAAAAGAATTTTGGGAGACGTAATAAAAGCCCGCGCAATAGCAACACGTTGCTGTTCACCACCTGAAAGTTGATTTGGGTAATGACTCGCGCGATGACCAATACCTACTTGTTCGAGGATCTTAGTCGCCATCTGCTTAGGGTTGTCTAAACCTGCGATTTCAGCCGGCAGCATTACATTTTCAATGGCCGTTAAACTTTGCACTAACATAAAGCTTTGAAATATAAAGCCTACTTTTTGACCTCGCAACACAGCGCGAGCCTCTTCATCCATAGTATGTAATGGTTCGCCATCTAGATGAATTTCTCCTTGGGTGACTTCATCTAAGCCAGCAAGCAGCCCTAATAGAGTAGATTTTCCTGAACCTGACGCACCAATAATGGCAACGGACTCACCAGACTTGACTTCAAAAGAGATAGGATGAAGGATCTCAAGCGTACCTTCGCTCGTACTTACAGACTTAGTTACTTTGGATGTTTTAATCATATAGGGGTCATCAATTCGTGATTTATCGTTTTCGCAGCGCCGTTTTGTTCACACTGCTTTTATTAATACCGTTATCTGCATTATCAGATCAGACCGATACCATCGTCCCTAATAATTCAGCTAAATTACTGATTCTAGGTGACAGCCTATCTGCTGCATACGGGTTAGATCAACAAGAAGGTTGGGTGAGTTTGTTACAAAAACGCTGGCGTGACGAGAATATATCGATCGATATTGTAAATGCTGCGGTGAGCGGTGAGACCACTGATGGCGGTTTAGCTAGGCTTCCAAGGTTAATTGAACAACACACTCCAAGTCACATTTTAGTAGAACTTGGTGGTAACGATGGCCTTCAAGGGCACAGTATCAATAAGATTAGGGACAATTTGAGCGCAATTGTCAGGATAGCAAAATCAGACAATACCGTCGTTTTTGTGCAAGATATGCAAATACCCACTAATTACGGTAAACGCTATACACAAATGTTTAGCGACACTTTTGAGACTGTCTCAGAGCAACATGAAGTTACAAAAATTCCTTTTTTTCTTGAGGACATAGCACTTCATAAAGACTTAATGCAACGTGATGGTATTCATCCTAACGCAGAAGCACAACCAATGATTGTCGATTTTATGTTCGAAAAATTGACACCTTTAATCTTAAACAACCGTTAACCTGTGCTATGCTTTTAACCTTACATGTAAAACGCTAGAACAAATGACAGCTTAATTTGGAGATTGTTATGGACGTTTCATCATCAACGTCAACGCCAGTATCGAATGTACTTCAGTCGCCACAACAAGAACCACAACGACAGGTTCAACAACGTGCAAGCCAGCAAACTGAAGTAAGTGCGCCCCAGCAGACGCAAGAAGCGGCTCCTGCTACAGACAGTCGAGTGGGCTCGCGTATAGATACCTACGTTTAGCGATAAAACCCGCCCTAAGCACAGTAGTTTATTAACGCATTTCCAGCATAATCATTTCCGAATTACTCGGAGATATGGAAATGCCGCTACCTCGATACAAGCAAGTTAATTTAGATGTCACACCTTATTATCACTGCACATCACGTTGTGTGCGGCAGTCCTTCCTCTGTGGCGTTGATGCCAGCACAGGCAAAAATTACAATCATCGCAGGCAGTGGATTGTAGATAGGCTACACAAGCTCACTAAAACCTTTGCCATTGACCTTTGTGCCTATGCCGTAATGCACAACCATACTCACATTGTGGTTCATATCGCAAAGGCCAGAGCTGAACATTGGAGCATGGATGAAGTGTTACTTCGCTGGAAAAATTTTTACCGGTGCCCTTCAATAGTCCAACGTTATCTTGATGAAGAGACCCGTAGTTCATTATCTGAAGTAGAGCTTCAAAAAGTTGAAGAATTAAGTGAGATTTACCGTCATCGCTTGTATAGCTTGAGTTGGTTTATGCGGCTATTAAATGAGTTTATTGCTCGAAAAGCGAATAGAGAAGACGAATGTTCAGGCTACTTTTGGGAGCGCCGATTTAAAAGCCAAGCGATATTGTCTGAAAATGCGCTTGCAGCAACCATGGCCTATACCGATTTAAATCCGATCCGAGCCAATATAGCCAACACTCCAGAGCAGTCCCACTTCACCAGTATTCAGTACAGAATTAATGCTTTGAAAGTTAACAAAGTGCCTGCTCGGCTTATGCCATTTAACGATCAAGTTCCTGTTAATGAGAGTAGCCTACCCTTTAATTTAACCGATTACTTAGTACTGGTTGATGAAACAGGTCGCATTATGCGCCCAGATAAGAAAGGTGCTATTCCCCAGAAAATTAAGCCCATCTTAGACAGGCTTAAGGTTTCTGGTAAGTCTTGGATTACCCTTTCAACCAAACTAGAAAGAAAATTCACAGGCCCTATCGGCTCTGCAGAGCGAATTTGTGTGTTTGCATCTGCTTGTGAATATGGCAGAAAGCCAAATATTACGAATGCCAGAAGGTATCTTCAATAAATTTTCAGGCTTGAATTTATAACGCGAAATTAACAAGGAACGAAGCGATTATACCTTAATAGCCTAGTGAGAAGCTTGTTTGGCTAACACATCTACAATTTCTTGTGATTTTGATAAGCGTCTGATGTCGTTAAACAACAATTCAGCTTCGGGGTACTGTCTTTTTAAATAGCCACACCATTGCTTTATTCGATTGGGATAGTATTTACCCTTATCACCGTAGATTTCGTAGCCTGAATAGCGAATAAGCAATGCGGCCACATCTTTCCATGCCATCGGCGGTTCGCCGTTTTGAATACACCTTGCTAGGTTTGGCATAGCAAGCGCTCCCCTACCCACCATTAAATTGGTGCAGGCTGATTGCTCTTGGCAACGTTGAGCTTCTTCTGCATTCCAAATTTCACCATTTGCCACTAGTGGAATATTGGTATTTTGCTTTATTTTAGCAATCCATTCCCAGTAGGCTGGTGGCTTATAGCCTTCCGTTTTTGTTCTGGCGTGTACTACTAATTCAGACGCGCCCGCTTCCGTGATGGCGATAGCATTTTCTACAGCGAGCGATTTATCTTCAAAGCCCAAGCGAATTTTTGCTGATACAGGTTGTGAGGCGGGTACCGCATCGCGTACCGCTTTTACGATGTCGTATAACGCTTGGGTTTCTTTTAAAAGAACCGCACCGCCTTTGCTTTTGTTAACGGTTTTTGCAGGGCAACCGAAATTTAAATCTACACCTGGCGATCCCAAATCAACCGCAGTATAAGCATTTTCTGCCAACCATTGCGGATGCTGTCCTAATAATTGGACACGCACTGGAACGCCATTAGGGGTTTTGCCGCCATTATGTAGCTCGGGGCATAGCTTGTAGAAGGTTTTATTAGGAAGCTTTTGATCCACTACTCTAACGAACTCAGTTACACACTGATCGAACCCACCTACATGGGTAAGCATATCTCGCATTAAATGGTCGACAACACCTTCCATAGGCGCCAGCATGATTTTCATAACTAAATTTCGCTAAAACTGAGTGGTTAAAATGGGCGCGAGAGTGTAGCAAAGTGCGGGTTATAAGACCATGCTATTTAAGTTTCGATAGGAAATTGTGTATTTAGAGTGACTGTCCGACTCTAACTTGAGTGACTGTCCAACCTTAACTTGAGCGTGTGTCCAACTTTTGGGCTTGTAGGCGCATAAGGACGTTTTGTTTTTGCTGTGTGCTGTAGCTCGACCAACTAGTGATTTCCTTGATGGTGCGCTTACAACCGGTGCATACATCATCGGCGTCTAGCTTACAGTTGGCAATACAGGGTGACACTATATTCACTAATACTTGGCCTTAAGGTTTTGATTTTCTGATGCAGTATTTTTAGCAATAAGAGAAGCATGTAGCATAGCATCAATCACTCGTTGCGTAGGCTCTTTGGCAGTCCACATACAAACATGCACACCGAACTTCGCATTCAGGTACGCGTCGAACTGGTTTTTATCTTCATAATCACCCTTCACCAGTTGTTGTTTATAGCCATCATAAATTAATGCAGAAAATGTAAACACGTAAGCCTCCTCATCGAGAAGGCTCAACTATACATCTAGACGTCTAAACATTCAAACATCTAAACGTCTATTTTATATATTCCAACGCTGCGGTGATCACAGCCACTTGGGCAGCGTTACAATTTTCAACCGTGGCATTAGCGCTATCAGGGTAAACTTCTGTTGTAGTTACAAACTCTGCGTCTGTCATGCCACCACAAAGATATAATGCTTTTTTGTCGTAACAAATCACACCATCAGACAATAAGTCAGCACCTATAATTTTGCCGCTATCATCAGCAGGCGCAATATGAGTTACCTGCTTAACCGCATCTATAATAGCTTCCTGAAATGGCTTTTGTGGATTTGTGGTATTCGCCACTAGGTAAAAACCATCAGGAATATTCCAATTATCATGGGTCGTTGCATCTCGTGATGCTAATGCAGGCCTAAACTCACTGTTATCGGTATCAGTGGTTTCATGTAAATCGACATGCAATGTAAATGGCAAGTTTAAGGATTCAACAAATGCCATTAGCTGCGCTGATTCCGGCGCTGGAGAATTAGGATAAAATGAACGATTAGGATCTAACGCATACTGATCCCAACGGTTAATCGTCTCATAACCCCAAGGGCTAACACATGGAACTACAATGATGGTGAAGTCTTTTGCATACTCGCTTAGCTTAGTATTAATAAACTGAAGCGCGCCCTGCACCCCACTGGTTTCATACCCATGTACACCGCCGGTAACTAGCACTGCTGGCTTGGCTGCGTCGGTATCTTTAGGTATATTTTTAGGAATATTCTTTGGAATTACGGCATACAACGGGTATCGAGACTCATCATAAGGCAACGCGCCATACTGCTTTAATTCAAACCCTTCAGGAATACTCTCTAATTGCTTAAGTACCTCATCGCTGTACGAACGCTTAATAGTTTGGCGCTGTTTCCACTCTTCTTTCTCTTCTTCACCCCAAGGTTTCCCCGGCGTGCCGATAGGATAATTTTGCATAAATAACCTCTTTGTTTACCCGGCTATATTATCAAGATGGTATTGGTTTGTATGTGGAATATCGATAAGAACGGGAGGAATTAAGGTGTAGAAACGAAAAAGCCAACCCGAAGGTTGGCTTAACGATATGGCGTCCCCAAGGGGATTCGAACCCCTGTTACCGCCGTGAAAGGGCGGTGTCCTAGGCCTCTAGACGATGGGGACAGAAATTTTGCTAGTGAAGTAAACTTCACTAAATTTCTGTAAGGAGAGGTGAGCTCCGCGAACCGAGCGACCTTATCATTACAAAAACAAATTTTTGTCGCTGATAGTAATTTTTCAATCACTACCGGCCTATTTCACAGTTACGGACTGTGACACCGGAAAATGGCGTCCCCAAGGGGATTCGAACCCCTGTTACCGCCGTGAAAGGGCGGTGTCCTAGGCCTCTAGACGATGGGGACAAAAAATCTTCTTTCAAAAGCTACGCTTTTGAGATTTTTTGTAAGGTGAAGCGAGCTCTGCGAGCTGAGCGACATTATCCCTACAATCAATCAATTTCTGTAAGGAGAGGTGAGCTCCGCGAACCGAGCGACCTTATCATTACAAAAACAAATTTTTGTCGCTGATAGTAACTTTTCAATCACTACCGGCCTATTTCACAGTTACGGACTGTGACACCGGAAAATGGCGTCCCCAAGGGGATTCGAACCCCTGTTACCGCCGTGAAAGGGCGGTGTCCTAGGCCTCTAGACGATGGGGACAAAAAATCTTCTTTCAAAAGCTACACTTTTGAGATTTTTTGTAAGGTGAAGCGAGCTCTGCGAGCTGAGCGACATTATCCTTACAAAAACAAATTTTGCCCGAAGGTTAAACCTTCAGCCTAAACCACAATATAACTTGCAGTTAGATTTGGTGGAGCCAGGCGGGATCGAACCGCCGACCTCCTGCATGCCATGCAGGCGCTCTCCCAGCTGAGCTATGGCCCCGTTTGTGTCTTAGTCACTATTGTGTGACTGTTCCGTGACAGCGGGGCGCATTCTAGGCATCCACCCCATTTATGTCAACGGTTTTTTTATGAATTTTCTCTGTTTGCTATAAAAGTAAGCGCTTTGTCGATTCTCTCGCCAACTTTCTCTTTTGACAGCAAATTAAGGGTGACATCTAAAGACGGTGAATTGCCACTTCCGGTGGTAGCAACACGCAGTGGCATCCCTACTTTACCCATTCCCACTTCTAACTCTTCAGCGGTTGTATTGATAGCAGCCTGAATATTTTCCGGCTCCCACGCTTCAATAGCCATCAACTTATCTTTAACCAGCTCTAGCGGCCCACGTGCTACTGGGCGTAAATGCTTTTTAGCAGCGTTGGCATCAAAGTCTTCATAATCTTGATAGAAGTAAGTAGAGATTTCAGCGAGCTCTTTTAACGTTTTTACTCTGTCAGCTTGAATAGCAATAACAGACTCAAGGGCTGGCCCAGTCGTTAGGTCTACTTCTAACCCATCAAAGTGCCATTTTAAGTGTGCAGCAACTTCACTGGCTGGCAAAGTTTTGATGTAATGCTGATTCAACCAAATCAATTTTTCAGTATTAAATGCAGAAGCCGACTGACCAATCGCGTCTAAACTGAATAACTCAATCATTTCATCAAGGGTAAAAATCTCTTGGTCACCATGTGACCACCCTAGCCTTACTAAATAATTAAGTACCGCTTGAGGCAAGAAGCCATCATCACGATATTGCATAACACTAACTGCACCATGACGTTTTGATAACTTTTTACCGTCATCACCTAAAATCATAGATACATGAGCATATTCCGGCACAGGCGCGCCTAATGCTTGTAAAATGTTAATTTGACGGGGCGTGTTATTAATATGGTCTTCACCACGAACAACATGAGTGATGCCCATATCCCAATCGTCTACTACAACGCAAAAGTTGTAAGTTGGTGTACCGTCGGTGCGCTGAATGATTAAGTCATCCAATTCACTGTTGTTAATTTCGATTTTACCGCGTACGTGATCGGTAATAACAACCGTGCCTTCTAATGGCGTTTTAAACCGAATGACAAAAGGTTCGCCTTCTGGGTGATCGGTACGATCACGCCATGTGCCAGGGTAACGAGGTTTTTCGCCACGTTCTTTCTGGGCTTCACGAATAGCATCCAACTCTTCAGCGCTCATAAAGCACTTATACGCTTTACCTTCATCTAATAGTTGTTGAATAAGGTCTTTATATCTGTCGAAACGATCGGTTTGATAGATAGGGCCTGTGTCCCAAGTCAAACCTAGCCACTGCATGCCATCTAAAATGGCTTGCTTAGCTTCTTCAGTGGAACGTTCAATATCTGTATCTTCAATACGAAGTACAAATTCGCCGCCATTGTTTTTGGCAAGTAGCCAAGAATACAAAGCGGTGCGTGCGCCACCAACGTGAAGGTAGCCAGTAGGGCTTGGTGCAAATCGTGTTACAACCGACATGATAAAAACTCTCTATCTTTATTAGATTGTGAAATTGCGCGCATTCTACCAGTCTCCGCTTCACGACAAAAGCAGCACGATGCATTTGCTTAGCATATTAGCTACCAATAGAAACTTACATTTATGCTTTAATGATGTCTTGGTTATTAGCATGGCCTCATTTAAAGCTTACAATTCCATCAATTTAGATAAAAAGCGCCCAAAATGTTCACTTTTCAGGCATACAGTCATTTTTCTTTCATTTTATTATTGACAGTATGAGAACCGACTCTATAATACCGCCCCACTTGCTTAGGCAAGATAATAAACAAGACGGACGCTTAGCTCAGTTGGGAGAGCATCGCCCTTACAAGGCGAGGGTCACTGGTTCAAGCCCAGTAGCGTCCACCACTTCTTCAAGTGGCTATGAAAGTTGCACAACTTATCATAATTGTTTAGTTTGAAATAAAGATGGACGCTTAGCTCAGTTGGGAGAGCATCGCCCTTACAAGGCGAGGGTCACTGGTTCAAGCCCAGTAGCGTCCACCATTTCAAACACCATATTTTTAGATGGACGCTTAGCTCAGTTGGGAGAGCATCGCCCTTACAAGGCGAGGGTCACTGGTTCAAGCCCAGTAGCGTCCACCACTTCCCTTTTTTTAAATTCTTTATAAACACGACACGACAATCACTGGTTCAACAACTTCGTTACGAACCACAGCAACGTCCACCATCTCTTCTTCAAAAAATCACTTTCTAGTATTTAGATTAACTAGTTCACGCTGGTTCAACAACTTCGTTGCGAGCCACAGTAGCGTCCACCATCTCTTTTATCAAGTTTCTTTATAAACCCCTGGTTCAACAACTTCGTTTCTATCAGCAGCTGCATTCACCACCTGTCATACCTCAGAATAAATAACTGAAAAAGCTAACTTAACGTCCCTGCCCTCTACCTGTTTTTCATGCCATGCATCGCAATCTTAAAGACCCTATTAAACAATGGTGATAGCTTAATTATTCAACTAAACTCCTATTAGGTTGTTTACACAGGTAAGCATTGACGCACATACGAGGTTGTAATGAACCTACAGTTGGCTAGACAAACCCGCTTATTAATTGCGGAAGACCAGGCTTTGGCAAAAAGTCATATGAAATATGCTTTGGAGCAACTTGGCTTCCAACATATCGATTATGTGGATCGTGCTGCGTACGCCCTTACCTCACTGCGCACCCGGCAGTACGATGTCATTGTTTGCGCTTATGATTTAAGGCAAGAACAAGGGGGCTATAATTTATTCGAGCAGCTGAAAACCGAAAAGATTATTCCTCTTACTACCGGCTTTATTTTTACCAGTGCCGATACTGCCATTGACGTTGTTCATGCAATAATCGAGTTGCAACCCGACGAATTCTTAGCAAAACCATTTTCCGTCAACGAACTAGATAAACGACTGAGTAAAGTCGTCACCCGTAAAAAGGTGTTTCATGATGTCTATCGTTACATGGATGACCAGAATCCCGAGCAGGCACTTAAAGAATTAGAGTTTATTTTAGTTGAACCTAAGAACGCTGAACACTTCCCGTTAGCCCTTAAAACTAAGGGCGATTTATTGTTGTTGAATAGACAGTTTGAAAACGCGAAGCTTTTTTACCAATCAATCATTAACATTCAAAACTTTACGTGGGCAAAGCTCGGCCTCGTTCAATGCTACATTCACTTAGATGAATTTGATGATGCAGAACGAGATCTTATTCAACTGGCACTACAACCTGAAAGTTTGCTGAGCGCTTATGACTTATTGGCAGAGCTTCAAATTAAGTTAGAAGCCTATGGTGAAGCACTGGAATGTGTAAATGTGGCTAGCGATATTTCACCTCGAAATGTGATGCGCCATATTACTGCGGTACAACTTGCTAGGTTAACCCACGATTATGAGGGGCAATTTAATAGCGCAAAAAAAGTGGTTCGTTTCGGCAAGAATTCGGTGCACGACACCCCTGAAATGTACTTATCTGTCGCAAGAGCAGGTATCGACTTTGCGATGACAGCAGAAACCTCTCAAACAAACAAAATTATAAAACAATCTAACGAATATCTGCGCCAGCTAAAAAGCGCCTACCCAAAAGTTAATCTTGACCATCAGCTTCAAGTTATTAGTGCCCGTATTCACTATCTAAAAGACGAAAATGATAAAGCAAAAGATCTGCTTGATGCCTTAGATATCGATAATCTTGAAGAACAGTCTGTCGAAACTTTATTAGACTCGGCAAAGGCCTTCCACGACTTGGGGTTAAGAGGAAGCGCGCTTAAATTACTCGATAAAGCGACATTAAGGCAAAAAGAGCTTGATGCGCCAAACAGCTTACTTAGCCGTTATATAAACCAAGAAGTTGTTGAGAAAACAGCAATATCAATTAGTCCTAAAAACCTTAATGACGTCGCTGTGGTGCAGTATAAGCGTGGCGAACTGGCGAAATCTTACCAAACGTTCGAGCAAGCATTCAGGGTTATGCCTCACAACCCTGCCATTGCGTTAAACCTACTGCAAGCGTCAGCAATGCGACGCTCTCGTGAAGGAAAAGCGGAAGCCAGTATGAACTCGGTTATGAAGAAGTGCCGCTTTACGCTGGAAAGTGCTTCTTTATCTGAAGAGCAAAGCCAGCGCTATGAAACGGTTAAGGGGCTGTTAGATCAGGTGGTGTAAACCACTACCTTTTCTTGGTAAAGGTTGTCTTTATATTCAATTTCATGGCTATAGGACATACCTATTTTTTCCATCACTTTAATGGAATTTAAATTTTCCGGTTTTGCCATAGCACAAAATTTGTCGATGCCAATTTGATACAAAGCGTCTTTCACTTGCATCGCTGCCTCTGTGGCATATCCCTTCCCCCAGCTGGCTTGTTTAAAACGCCAACCAAGTTCAATATTATCAATCTCAGGATCTTTAGTGAAAAAGCCAAAAGGGCGAACTAAAATCCAGCCGATATCCTCTTCACTTTCTTTTTCTTGTACTCGCCATAAGCCCCAACCTAATGCTGGGTTTGAATACGCTTGAAAGCGTGGTACGAAGGTGTTTGTAATATCTTCACGTGATGTTTTTTGACCATCACTGATAAATCGCATTACCTCTTCGTCTTGATCAAGCTCCCAAAGGAACTCTAGATCAGAGTCGGTGATATAGTGGAAAGACAGGCGCGCGCTATCTTCAATAAACATAGATTTCCCTTTCTAATCGTTATTATTACGAGCAACTTTATACTGCTGCTTTCGTATTTTTTGGCGCAACGAACGTAAGTTTAGCCGCCTAACATAGCTAAGTGTTTCGTTGCCCCAGTATTACCTTCATGCAAAAAGTGCGTTGCATGCTTTTCACCTAAACACTCAACTAAGAACTGTTGTAGCCCTACTACATCTTGCTCGGCCAATAGGTGTCGCATATCAATACCGTGCTCACTAAATAGGCACAAATGTAATTTACCATTGGCGGCAACGCGAAGTCGATTACAACTTTTACAAAAATCTTTGCTGTACGGCATGATGAGGCCAATTTTACCCGCATAGTCAGGATGAAAAAATTCCTGCGCTGGTCCGGCGTCTTTGCGCCTAACCATGGGTTGCCATCCGGCATCAATAAGTGTTTGCTTAAGCGGAGTGCCACCTTGGTGCTGCGCTTTAAAGAAATTAGTTGTATCGCCGGTTTCCATCAATTCAATAAACCGCAATGTGACTGGCATGGTTTTAAGCCACTCAAGGAATCGATTTAACCTTGCATCAGAAAAATCGTTTAGCAGCACCGAATTCACTTTTACATCAAGTCCGGCCTCAACCGCAGCATCCAACCCGGCTAACACTTGCTTTAATTTATCTTGCCCAGTAATTGCTGCAAACTGCCTTGGATCTAGGCTATCTATACTGACATTCACTTGGTGTAAACCTGCCTGCTTCCACGCAGCAGCATGTTCAGCCATCCGACCACCATGGGTGGTCATGGCCACTCGCTTAATTCCGGGAGTATTTGCCGTTGTACTTAAAATATCGAGGAAATCGCGGCGAAGTGTTGGCTCGCCGCCAGTAAGACGGACTTTGGATGTACCCAAACCTGAAAACGCGCTCAGCAGCGTGTTAATTTCGCCTAGGGAAAGAAAATGCTCACTAGAAGGACCTTGATAACCGTCAGGCAAACAATACTGACAGCGAAAATTACACGCCTCCGTTACCGATAAACGCAAATAATGGAATTGTCGTCCAAAGCTATCTTCTAACAAATTTTCTCCCTTAAGGGGTACGTAAAACAAATAGTGTGATTAAATAGACTATGATGTCTTTGCGCCAGTTTACGCGGCCGCAAATAAGAATGAAATGCTCGATAACGCATAAATTAGAACGTTTTATCGTACCGTTACCCTATTTATCTTAAATAAATATAACGGTTCACCGTAGACGATTTAGTTTAAGATTCGTTAATCTACCATAATTCATCTTAGTAAAGGAGTTTTCACTCCTACCTCCCGCTAGCGTCATCGCGTTGCAACGTCCCAACCATGCAGTGAGAACATAAGTACACCATGCGAAAAAATCGATTTCCTTTAAACGAAAATGAGCCTATTAAATGGCAGGTGCTCAAACAGTTATGGCCATACCTTCTAGAGTTTAAAGGTCGGGTGGCATTAGCGTTAATGTGCTTAGTTGCTGCGAAACTTGCCAGCATTGGCTTACCATATGTACTTAAATACACGGTAGATAGTTTAAACGGTGATGTAGAAGCCTTAGCCATTGCCGTGCCTATCAGCTTAATTATTGCTTACGGTGCACTTAGGCTTACCAATGTTTTACTTGGCGAAGTACGAGACACATTATTCGGACGTGTTACTGAGCGCGCCATGCGCAGGCTGGGTTTGAAGGTATTTAATCACCTCCACAATCTAGATTTAGGGTTTCATTTAAACCGGAGAACAGGCGGCTTATCTAGAGATATTGAACGTGGCACAAACGGCGTGAGTTTCTTAATGCGGTTTATGGTGTTCAATATTGTCCCTACCCTTTTAGAAATTGGCTTAGTCGTGATATTGCTATTGATTCAGTTTGGCTGGTCTTTTGCAATGATCATTGTTGTCAGTGTTATCAGCTATGTCATGTTCTCGATGAAAGCCACCGATTGGCGCACCCGATTTGTACAACAAATGAATGAGGCCGACTCCACAACTAATTCACGAGCGGTAGACAGCTTACTTAACTTTGAAACCGTAAAGTACTTCAATAACGAACGCTTCGAAGCAAACCGATACGATACAGACTTGGCTGGCTGGGAAAAAGCAAGGCGTAAAAATCGATTATCCCTTTTCGCCTTAAACGGCGGCCAAGCCAGCATTATTGCGCTGGCGATGACAGCCATGATGGCGAATGCAGCTTATGGTGTAATGGAGGGCGAGATGACCATTGGTGACTTCGTGCTAATTAACGCCTTCACTATGCAGATATTTATGCCGCTTAATTTCTTGGGTTTTGTGTATCGGGAGATTCGCGGCTCGCTAGCGAACATTCAAAACTTATTTTCCCTACTGGCCCAAAAGCCAGCAATTGAAGATAAACCCAATGCAGCTCATCTCTCAGTAAACCAGGCGAGTATACGTTTTAGTAACGTTCAATTTCACTATCAGCAAGCACGGCCTATTTTAAAAGGTATTAGCTTCGACGTGCCATCAGGGGCCAAGGTGGCCGTGGTTGGCGAAAGTGGTGCAGGTAAATCCACCATCATGAAGTTGCTGTTTCGTTTTTACGAACCCAGCGAGGGTGGTATTTATATAAATGGGCAGGATATTCGCGACCTTAGCCAACATAGTTTACGAAGCCATATTGGTATTGTTCCGCAAGATACGGTGTTATTTAATACATCTCTGGTTGAAAATATCCGTTACGGTAATCCTGATGCTAGCGATGATGAGGTTAATCATGCGATTAAACTTGCACATTTAACCCAGTTTGTTGAAAGCTTGCCGGATGGATTAGACACCACAGTAGGCGAACGTGGGCTGAAACTCTCAGGCGGCGAGAAACAACGCGTAGCCATCGCTCGAGCGTTATTAAAAGGTGCGCCAATTATGATTTTTGATGAAGCAACATCTTCGTTAGACAGTCAATCAGAGCAAGCGATATTAGGCGCACTTCGTGATGCTGCAAAAGGCCACACGAGCTTGGTTATCGCCCATAGGCTATCTACTATTGTGGATGCCGATACCATCTTAGTGTTAAGCAAGGGCATGATTGCCGAACATGGCACCCATGAAACGCTTTTAGCACAACAGGGTATTTATAATCGGCTGTGGGCGACTCAGCAACGAGATTCAAACAATGAAGCATGAAACCAAACCCATGCATTTGCAGGCTCGCGACAACGTACATGAAATTAAAGAATAGTTGAGTAATATGGATCCAGAAGCAATAAAAAGTGCAATCAACCAAACCATGCCATTTGGTAAGTATGCGGGGCGTCGGTTATTCCACCTGCCAGAGCCCTATTTAGTATGGTTTAACACACAAGGTTTTCCCGAAGGAAAGCTGGGACAGCAACTCGCGCTCATGTACGAAATTAAACTTAACGGGCTCGAGTCAGTAGTAGAACCTCTACTGCATGACGACTAGCCATGTTCGCTCGCCCAAGAAAGCAAAAACGTGAGGCTATCGATCAGCGAATATTGCGCCTGCACACAGGCATTGCTAAAAAAGTCATTGCACAACCTTCACTCATAACTAACGTTCAAGCAACGTTAGAGGCTCGTTATGAAAGTGGCATGATGCGTTACGGTAGCTATATGTTATGGCAAGGGATTGTAGAAACGCTTCATACTCCTGAGGTATTCACAGCACTGTTACTCGCCGAAGATGAACGCACCGCAAGCCTTAGACGGGAAACCATATTTACGGGTATTTTAACCGAAGCTGAGCGAGCAGAAGTTCTGGAAGAATAAGTAAACATACGAAACATTAAAAAAGGGTAAATCGATAGTCGATTTACCCTTTTTAGTATGACGCCTTACCACTAAAGCGATAAGGTTTTCTTTCAGAAACTAGGCGTTACGTAAATGGTCAGCCACTAAGAACGCCATCTCAAGTACTTGGTCTGCGTTTAAACGCGGATCGCACTGGGTTTTATACGCCTGCGCTAAGTCTTCATCACTAATTTCATACGCACCACCCGTACACTCAGTCACGTGTTGGCCTGTCATTTCAAGGTGAATACCACCTGCATGAGTGCCTTCATCGTTGTGAGCTTGGAAGAACTGCTTAATTTCACGCAAAATAGCATCAAAATTACGAGTTTTATAACCACTAGATGCTGAGAAGGTGTTGCCGTGCATGGGGTCAGAACTCCATACCACGTGTCTGCCTTCTGCTTTAACGCGGCGTAATAAACGAGGCAAATTGTCAGCCAAGTTATCAGCACCCATACGGGTAATAAGGGTTAATCTACCAGGGTCGTTATTTGGATTAAGGGCATCAATCAAACGAATAAGTTCGTCTTCTTCCATGCTAGGCCCAACTTTCACACCAATAGGGTTATGAATGCCTCGGAAGAACTCAATATGAGCATGGTCAAGCTGACGGGTACGCTCACCAATCCAAATCATGTGCGCAGAGCAATCGTAAGGCTTACCCGTTAGCGTATCAATTCGAGTTAGGGCTTGCTCGTAGTTCAACAACAATGCTTCGTGCGACGTAAACAACGATGTTTCATGCAATGTAGGGCTAGATTGGGAATTAATACCAATCACGTCCATGAACGACAAGGTATCTTGAATACGCACAGCCATATCGTGGTAGCGTTCTTTAAGCGGGTTGTTTTCAACAAACGCCATATTCCAACGGTTTACTTCGTGAAGGTCGGCCAAGCCACCTTGAGAAAAAGCGCGAAGTAAATTAAGGGTAGAAGCACTACGATGATACGCTTCAATCAAACGGTTTGGATCCGGGCGGCGAGCCGCTTCGTTAAACTCAAAACTATTGATAATATCGCCGCGGTAGCTTGGTAGTGTAACGCCATTACGGGTTTCAAAGTTCGATGAACGAGGCTTAGCATACTGGCCAGCCATGCGAGCCACTTTGGTTACTGGGCATCGACCTGCAAAGGTTAAAACAATAGCCATCTGAAGCAATACTTTAAAGGTATCGCGAATTTTTGGCGCATTAAATTCATCAAACGATTCGGCGCAGTCACCGCCTTGAAGCAAGAAGCCTTTTCCTAAACTAACCTCACCAAGTTGACGGCGAAGATCGCGGGCTTCAGCGGCAAAAACCAGCGGTGGATATGTACTTAGCGTGTGCTCTACTTGTTTAAGTTGTGCCGCATCATCGTACTCTGGTTGTTGAAGGATAGGTTTTTGCCTCCAACTGTCTACTTGCCAATTACTCAAGGGGTTCTCCTGATTTAAATGTTTTTACGTTTAGGCAAACGTTAATCTCGTTGTGTAAGCGCTTATCTGCATGCGCGCTACGATTTATTGCGCGCTACTTTACCACATTTGCTCTAATACAATAGGTGCGCAAACTTGAATATCTAGAAAGTCGTCGCGCTTATTTACTGCAAAATGACAATCGAAGGTCTGTTCTAGGTTTTTGACCGACAATACCGACTCAGGCAAACCAAAACTTACGCTAGTACCCAATTTCATTAGCAGTACTTTATAACTATAGTTTGCGCTTAATGAAATGTCATGACTGCTTAGCACTAAGGTATTCCCTTTATTGCATAAGGTTTGAAACAGCGCCATTAACGCGTATTGATGTCGAATATCTACCCCTTGCAAGGGTTCATCTAACAATAAAAGCGCTTCGCCTCGTTTAATAGCAGGCCAAACTTGCAGCAATGCACGGCAAATTTCAACGCGCTGACGCTCTCCACCTGAAAGTCGGTTTAAAGGCGTTTGCAAAAAGCCCGTTACTTCCAATGTGGCTTCTAACACGCTGGGAAGTTCGAACGTAGGTTCACTTGAAAAAAACGAAAGATATTCTTTTACCGATACCCCAAATACGGCCTCACTTTGCTGTGCTAACAAAGTCCTAAATGTTGCTAATGCACTTAAAGGCCATTGTTGAAGAGACTGTTCTAACAGCGAAGCTTCTCCCCGTTCTGTTTCCAACAACCCAGCCATTATCGACAACAGCGTAGACTTTCCAGCGCCGTTAGGGCCAAGAATATGAACGCAATCGCCTTTATTGATATCAAGGCTGATATTGGCTAAACGCTTATTCACACTAATATCGCGCAAAGAAATAACCAGGCTCATCGAAGCTGGCCTTTTAATAGTGCCCAAATGAGCAAAGGGCCGCCTAAGGTGGCAGTGATCATAGACACAGGTAGGGTAATCGCACGGGTTAGTTCAGACATCAGCACCACAATAAGCAATAAACTGGCGCCACATAGCGCGCTTGCTGGTAACAGCAACTTATTATCATGTCCCAGAATAAGCCGAAGGATGTGAGGCACTAACAGTCCGACAAAAGCAATCGCTCCCGCAATAGACACTGCCGCTCCTACCCCCACGGCGGTAGCAATAAGGCTACGCTCGGTAAGTTGTTGCACATGCACACCACTGCTTAACGCAGCTAAATCACCGGCATACAACCTATTAAACTTGGCAGATTGGCGCATTTGATACCACAAACTACCAATAATAAGTGGGCCGCTTACCCACAAAATAGGCCAAGTGGTTTGATACACGCTTCCCATCAGCCAAAACGTTAAATTACGTAGTGATTGGGCATCACTAAACATGTACAACCAAGCAATAACAGCCCCGCTCAAAGTAGAAATAGCGATACCCGATAGAATGACAGCAACTGCTGAGCCCAGCAGTTTTCGAGCAAGGCGATAGATAACAAACGTTGTTATTAACGCACCAATGAAGCAGCCCAAAGGAAGTATGTAATGAAGATAAGGCTGTGCCCACAAGGGTGTAAGCAATAAGAGGGTTGCAGCCACTAAACTGGCGCCGCTGGTGATACCTATAATACCTGGGTCAGCCAACGGATTGCGCAGTACTATTTGAAGCGTGGCGCCACTTACGGCCAATACACTACCTACTAAAATGGCGGTAATGATCAGCGGAATTTGAAGTTGTAATGTGATGTGTTGTTTTAATGCAGTGGGTGAATCGGTTAGCCATACTGTGGCTAACACGCCAACGATGAGCAGAAAGGTAATACTGCAAAGTAGGAAGATGGCTGCGCTTCCTTTTCCCGCACCGTCCTTGACCGCCGCGCCCCTTAAAACCGTGTGCATAGCTTAGCTCTGTTGAATATGTGCAATCAGCCCGTCAGAGGCCTCTTCTATTAAGTCTAACACTAATTCAAAACCCCGTTTTCCGCCATAATATGGGTCTGGCACTTCTTTATCTTCACTGTCAGCGAAGTCTAGAAATAAGTGGATTTTTCCGTGGTGTTCCGGCGCAGACATTTCACGTAGATTGTCTAAATTACTGTTATCCATCGCCAGAATATAGTCGTACTTTTCGAAATCTTTGTCATCTACTCGTCGGCACTTTAAGCCTTTAAAGCTATAACCTCGCTCTACACCAACCGCTTGCGAGCGTTTATCTGGCTGTTTACCAATGTGATACCCATGGGTTCCGGCAGAGTCTATGATTAGTTTTAACCCTGCGTCAGCCGCTTTGCGAATAAACACAGCTTCGGCCGTAGGTGAACGGCAAATGTTACCCAAACAAACGAATAACACCGATGTGTTCTGACCCATATAAAAATTCCTTTAAAACCAATAACGGCACTAAGCTAAACTTTATGTTAACTTTCACGTAAATAACGCCGTTTAAAAAAATTGTGGAGCAGTAATGACCGCACATGTATTAATGTTAAGTAGTTCTCGTCAGGGCGACGAAGCGTACCTTGAACATGCGAGAAGTCTTATTCTTGCACACTTAGGTAGCATTCGCGACCTACTATTTATTCCCTATGCAGCAGTGACACAAAGCTATGATAACTACGTGTCGGCTGTCGCTTCAGCCTTGCCAGAATGTAATGTGACAGGGCTTCATACTTTTGATAACCCTATACAGGCTATCAGTAATGCAAAGGCAAACAATCAAGCTATAGTAGTAGGCGGCGGAAATACCTTCCATTTGATGCATACTATATACCAACAAAACTTATTGGTATCACTTCAACACGCTATTGCTGAAAGCACACCCTATATTGGCTGGAGTGCAGGCTCTAACATTTGCGGGCAAAGCATTCGAACAACCAATGATATGCCAATTGTTGAGCCGAAAAGCTTTAATGCGCTGAATGTAGTGCCTTTTCAGTTGAATCCGCACTACAGCGATTATCACCCGCCTGGTCACAATGGCGAAACGCGAGACCAACGGCTAGCGGAGTTTACGGTGTTAAACCCCAGCACACCTGTGGTGGCCATTCGTGAAGGAACCGCCCTTTCTTTGTCTCCGCAAAAGTTAACGCTAATGGGTGAAAAAGGCGGGTTTATCTTTTTAGGTGATGAAAAGCGCCCAATCGCGCCCAATGAAGATTTAACAGAGCTTCTGAATAGCCGCCTGTAGCGCATCGACACTTGGCGCGCTTGAAAAAGGCACTTCCAGCAGTAATGGCGCTGGCATGACATTTTTAAGCGTAGCCAAATTGTCATCGTATCGAGACATACTACCGGTGATATCGTTAGCTACCCAACCTACAATATTTAGCCCGTCGTTTTGAATAGCTTGCGCGGTGAGCAGTGCATGATTTAAGCAGCCTAGCTTCATACCCACTACTAAAATAACATCCATTTTTAGCTCGCTAACGACATCTGAAAGAAACAGCGTATCGGTTAACGGTAATCGCCAGCCTCCTGCCCCTTCCATTAATAAAAGATCTGGCGTTTCTTGTTGCAGGCGAACTAGCCCTTCAATCACTGCATTACTCGTTAATTCAACACCCGCTTCTTTTGCGGCTATGTGCGGTGCAATGGGCGGGAGAAAAGCAATTGGGTTGATGGTACTAATAGGAAGCTTAATGCTACTTGCTTGTTGAATTTCTGATGCATCTTCGTTTACCCAGTCGTTGCCTACTTTTTCACAGCCTGCCGAAATAGGTTTGTAACCTAGGCTTGTTTTTTGAAAGCTTTCAGCGGCTTTTAGTAGGTGACAGGTAACGTAGGTTTTACCTACTTCGGTATCGGTTCCGGTAATGAAATACTGCTTCATGGTTTCTCTAATCTGAAATGACACACTTTGTAAGTAAGCGGTAGCACGCCATCGACAGCACTACTATTTTTATAGGCTAACGACAACTTTTTAATGTCACTACGTGACAGCGATTGCTGTTTAGCTCCGGTTGCCCCCGCCCCTACGTTTTTGATTGAACGAAGCAAGGAAAGTACATCTTGGTGCTCATCAACATAATCTTTATTGATAAGGCGGCTAACCCGCAGCCCTGCCCCGAGGAACGAATTAAGCCACAACTGCGCTTCGGGCAAACTTGTTACCGCAGCAGGTAATTGGGCAATACTTCTCGCTTTATGAAGCTCAGAAAAAGAACCACTGACCATTATGGCAATTTCCGCCATACCCGAAGGCTTAAGTACGCGGTAAATTTCACTGGCAACAGTTTGCGGACTTGAACACCACTGCAACGCCATGGAAGAAAAAACAGAACTGAAGCTGCTATTGTCGAACGGTAACGACTGGGCTGAACCTTGTTTGAAATTAACATCAGGGAAGCGCGCTTGTGCTTTGTGCACCATACCTGGTGCAATATCTAACCCCATAACGTTTGCGCCACGTTGCTGTAACGTGTGGCTATGAGTGCCCGTAGCACAGCCAATATCAAGTAGTTCGCCATGCAAGGCGTTAGGTAAATTGTTTAACCCTGCCTGTGCAATTTCGCACTGAATATGTGCTTCGTTATCGTACTTATTTGCAGCTTTTGAAAATTGTTTCGCAACAACCGCTTCGCTTATTCCGCTTTCTGATTGAAGACCTAATTGAAGATTCGAATGGTCATTTAATTGCACTGCAACAGCGCCTTGATGGCAAAGCTGCTGAGGCACTTGTTTAGCGAAAGATTGCGGACTCATGCTATCGACTCCATCGCAAGGGCAATAGCATCAACAAGTACATCGATATCTTGCTGAGTGTGGGTAGCGCTTAGTGTTATGCGCAATCGGTCTTCCCCTTTGGGTACGGTAGGATAGCGAATAGCAGGTATCCATATGCCACGAGCTTTTAGCGCATCACTTAATGCTAACGCGCGCTCAGGGCTACCTACAATAATGGGTTGAATTGCACTACTTGAATTCGCCAGTATTAAATCGCCGTTTTGATCATTGCCAATTTGGGCGCCAAAGCGCTCGCGAAAATATGCAACATTGTCATTTAACGCGTCTGTCCGACTGCTATCTGCGGCAATGTGCGTCAGTGAATACAAGGTGGCAACTGCTTGGGCTGGCGGCATCGCAGTGGAATAGACATAATGTTTTGCATAGTTAACCAAGTAATCAATTAGCGCTTGGCTACCAGCAATAAACGCGCCTGCGGTTCCTACGGCTTTACCAAAGGTGCCCATGACTATGGGTACATCTGATTGAGATAACGCTTGCGCTTCAATGCTACCTAATCCGTTTTCACCTAATACACCCATGCCGTGTGCATCGTCTACCATCAGCCATGCATTGTGTTGCTTCGCTATACCCGCCATATCACGAAGGGGGGCGCTGTCGCCGTCCATACTGAACACACCTTCAGTGACTACCAACTTGTCACTGTTATTGGTGGTATCAACCTTTTCTAATAAATTGGATAGGTGAGCTAAATCGTTATGCCTAAAGCGACGCAGCTTGGCTTTGGTTGCCATTGCACCTTCAAGGAAGGACGCATGCATAAGCCGATCTGCGAAAATTTCACCGGAATGTTTAATGCCGGCTGCGGCACTTGGGGTTTGATTACAAGCATCTTGATTATGAGCCCCACTAAACAGCGCCATACATAAGGCTTGGTTAGCCGCAAAACCCGAATTAAACAACAACGCAGATTCCCGATTTAAACCATCAGCGATATACGCTTCTAGGGCTAAATGCGCTTGCGTATGACCCGTAACTAATGGCGAAGCGCCACTACCACCACCAAATTGTGCTAAGCCTTCTACCCAGCTTTGCAGCACACCTTCATGCTGACGCATACCAAGGTAATCATTACTGGCAAAATTTAAATAGTGCTCGCCATCAATGCAGATGATGTTGTCTTTTTCGTACTGCTGGCATACTCGCTTTCGCAGGTATCCTTGCTGAGCCCGCTCACTTAAGCGGGCTTCAAGCCAATCGAAGGCCATTATGCCTCCGCGGGCTGCTGTTTTTGTTTTCGCGGTGCACTAGCATCGTAAAATAAATCGCTGGCATCAGAACCTTGTTCTTGTTGCTGCGCAATTTCTTCTTCTAATACTTGCTGATGCGCTTCATCAGAAAAATCGCGAGTACGTTCTGTGTTTATGCCTAACTTTTTAAACAGTATGACGTCTTCGTGGGTGTCAGGGTTAGACGTAGTAAGCAACTTACAACCGTAGAAAATAGAGTTCGCACCGGCCATAAAGCACAGCGCTTGCATCTGTTCATTCATGGCTTCGCGGCCTGCTGATAAACGCACGTGAGATTTTGGCATCATGATACGGGCTACCGCGATGGTGCGGATAAACTCGAAGTAATCTAAATCTTCCAAACTAGCAAGCGGCGTACCTTTTACTTTAACCAACATGTTAATAGGTACACTTTGCGGCTGTTCAGGCAAGTTTGCTAATTGGATTAGCAAGCTGGCTCTATCGCCTGCGGTTTCGCCCATTCCCACAATACCGCCAGAACACACATTCATACCTGCTGCGCGAACGTTTTCAAGGGTATTTAGTCTGTCTTGATAGGTACGAGTGGTAATAATATCGCCATAGTATTCAGGCGAGGTATCAAGGTTATGGTTGTAATAATCTAGACCAGCTTGTTTGAGTGCGACGGCTTGATCTCGCGTTAACATGCCAAGTGTCATGCAGGTTTCAAGGCCAAGTTGTTTAACCTCTTCCACCATTTTTACAATATAAGGCATATCTCTGTCACGTGGGTTACGCCACGCAGCCCCCATACAAAAACGGGTAGAGCCTACTTGCTTGGCTTCTTTGGCTCGCTCAATCACTTTTTCGATTTCAAGCAAACGCTCTTTTTCTAAGCCGGTATCGTAACGCGCGCTTTGTGGACAGTATTTACAATCTTCCGGGCATGCACCGGTTTTAATCGACAACAAGGTGCTTACTTGTACTTCGTTTGGGTTGAAGTGTTGTCTGTGAACAACCTGCGCTTGAAACAGCAAGTCGTTAAATGGCAAGGCATAAAGCGCCTCTACTTCGGCTTGTGACCAATCGTGACGAATTGTATTATTTTGCGCGTCAGGCGCGAAAGCCAGAGTCATTGACTGTCCTTTACTAATTTAGAATGCTGGCTTAGTCTATGCTCCAAACACGAGTTGTCAACTCTGACCATTTAAAAAGCTTTACTAACGGTTGAATTTTGAACAATATAGATTTTGATAAAAAACATATCTGGCACCCTTATACCTCAGCAACTAACCCACTTCCCTGCTATGAAGTAGTAGGTGCCAAGGGGGTTGAGCTTACCCTTTCAACCGGCGAGGTATTGGTTGATGGCATGTCTAGTTGGTGGGCAGCCATTCATGGTTACAATAACCCTGTATTAAACCAGGCTGCGCATAGCCAAATTGAGGCTTTCTCTCATGTTATGTTTGGTGGTATTACTCACCAGCCTGCCGTTGATTTATGTCGCACGCTACTGGAAATGGTACCTGATGGCCTTGAACGGGTATTTTTAGCCGACTCGGGCTCGGTCTCAGTAGAAGTGGCTATCAAGATGGCCATTCAGTATTGGGCCTGCCAAGGCCGCCCCGAAAAATCGCGCATCGTCGCTCCACGTAATGGTTATCATGGCGATACTTTTGCGGCTATGTCGGTATGCGATCCGGTAAACGGCATGCACAGTTTATTCGAGAGTGTATTAAGCAAACAGCTTTTTGCCCCTGCTCCGCAAACCCGTTTTGGTCAAACGTTCAGCGAAGACGATATTTTGCCTTTAGCTGAACTGTTCGAAAAACATCATCATGAAATGGCGGCGCTTATTTTAGAGCCTGTGGTTCAAGGCGCCGGTGGTATGCGTATTTATCACCCTGAATATTTAAAACGCTGCCGCCAACTTTGCGATAATTACGATGTATTGCTGATTTGTGATGAAATTGCGACTGGATTTGGACGAACAGGCAAGCTATTCGCCTGTGAACATGCAGGTATCTCACCCGATATAATGTGTTTAGGGAAAGCTATTACCGGCGGCTACATGACCTTAGCGGCTACGTTATGTACTGAAGATGTTGCCTTAGGTGTTTGCCAAGGTTCGCCCGGTGTATTCATGCATGGACCCACTTATATGGGTAACCCGCTCGCGTGTGCAGTCGCCAATGCCAGCTTATCGTTAATAAATGAAAATCACTGGCAGCAACAAATCCCTGCCATTGAGAAACAATTACACACTGAGCTGTCAAAATGTGCCAATTTGCCCAACGTTGCCGATGTGAGAGTACTAGGTGCCATAGGTGTGGTTGAAACTGTACACCCAGTGAACGTAGCCGATATTCAGCGCCATTTTGTAAAACAAGGCGTGTGGATACGACCATTCGGTAAGCTGGTATACATTATGCCTCCGTATGTTATTAGCCCAGACCAGCTCAGTAAACTCACCCACGCTATTTACACCTATTTAAGCGGTAATACCGTAGGCTGAAAATAGATATGAATTGACTGGTCTAATGTAATTTCTACGCCGCTTAATCGCTGAAAATAACACTAGGTCAGTCATTTATATGTTCATACGCATTTTTGATAAAGTCGTTTTCGCAACGCTGTTTGTTGCAGCACTACAAGTTCCTATTTTAGCCGATCATTATCGCCAGTATTTGAGTGGCTATTACGATGCTACTCGAGAGGAAGTCTCTGCCATGTCGGCGTTAGCAACGCAACACGGCTATGCATCAGTGGGCGCAATGTTAACGGCGTTAAAGCAGAACAGCGAGGCCGTGGTTAGGGCTGATGCAGAACGTAAATCGGCGCTATTCACCAAGCTTGTCCATATAGAACAAGGGATCAAGACCCTAGAGCACGGTCACTATTATGAAAAAGCTTGGTATATGGTCACTCCATCAAATACGTCCACGCTGCAGAAGGTACTAAGCAATTTCAGCCCGTCGGTGCCACTTACCCCATCATCAATTATTTTCAGCTTTATTACTGCTTTACTGATTAATTTATTATTGTGGAGCCCTTATCTTTGCTACTGCCAAGTTAGGCATTTGAAGCACAAGCCTAAGCACGCTAGCTATCGCTAACGTGCTTAGCTTATAGCTTACCCTCTCCCCTGCCCAAAATGCGCTTTGAATAACTTCTATGCAAATTTGGCACTTTCCATGCAACAACCTTAATACGAGTTTTCTTTATTTAGCGTAAAAATATCGCGCCAATTAAAAAAAAACGTAAATATTATAGTTAGTTAAATAGTAAGGAAGAATAATTATGCCTACTGACGCACAATTACTTATTGGGAAAGTGTTGCAAATAAAAGACAAGATTAGTGCAAAACGTCATTGCATCCCTAACGAGCTACAAACTGAGTGGGACGCACTTAATAAGAAAACAGCTTGCTTTGAAAGCACAGCCATTTTTAAATCTGCGGTAAAAGGCCAACATACCAGTAAGCAACTTGCCTACTCTGGTTCAGTTAAAGAACTATCAGGTTTAGTTAGCCGCTTGAACGCGTTGAATGAAGAAGTAACGATTGCGCAGGTTAGGCACTAAAAAGGCGCTGCTTTTTCCTAGCTCAAGGCTTTTAAACTTAGGCTTTTTAAGTCGACCTTAAGTTTGCGTGCCTTAGCGTTATGAAACAACCGCGCCTTTTATTGTTAGTGTGACCGTGGCTACTCAGTTACTCCTGTATAGTTACAGAGTCTTTAGAAATAAGTTTTCAAGCAGCCGCTTTTAAGCAGAAGTTTAGCTAGCAGCTTTTGTAGACAGTAGCACCAATGTACGAACTTTACGTGTACCGTAACTGGCTAAACGAACAAAGTCGTCTCGTGCCACCGGAATGTGTTGAAATTCAACACGTTGACTCTCGTTCTGGCTATCGCCCTCGTCGGCATCTGGATCGTGCAAATAAAAGCATTGCTCATCGTAACTCGTAATAGCCACCCAATGTGGTGCTTTTTTCTTATCAAATGCATAAGTGCTTATTAGGCACAACACCGCTTTGCCAGCATCTAGCGCTTGCTCAATGGTTTCAACTCGCCACTCTTCGGTAGTAATAGCCATTTTACTTTTTTGCGCCTGACGCAAAAAATCAGCTTCTACTTGCCCAACAATATGCTTTTTGTGCTCACTTCTTACGCCGTCTGTAAATAATGGTAACGGTTGGTTGATTAACACTTCTACCGTAAACCCTTCTATTTGCGCTGCCAGCGCCAACCCAATAGGGTGGCAACCACCATGGCCTGACGTCATAAATATTGTGGTCGCTGTTCGCCAAATCGACAGTTCTTTTTGTTGGTTCATTACATAGGTATCTTGCAAGGAACACATGGCCATCATTAATGCCGATGGCCCGCAGGTAAATTCAGTCGTTTGCTGATACCAAGGGTATATAGCTTGAGACAAGGCTTTCGATGGCACTAACACCTTTTGCATACGCAATGCGTTTGAATGATCATCGTAGTAATCTACGTACATGCCAAACTGTTTGAAACTTAGACGTTGGTAAAGTGAAATAGCGCCCTTATTGTCCGCAGACACTTCTAGACGCATAAAGCGCTTTCCCTTGGCTAACGCCTGCTCCCCTAGTCTTGTTATTAACTTTTCAGCTATTCCCAAACCACGGGCTTCTGGTAACACGGCAATTGAATACAGCCGAGTGAGTTGCGTGCCTCTACGAAGTAACAATAATCCATAACCCGCTAGGGTAACTCCTTGCGCGGTGTGATGCTCGGCAATATAAAATTCAGCATGTTTAGCCGTAACGTAAAAACGAAAGCGACGAACATTCAGCTTATCGCTTTTAAAACACGTGTTTTCGATGTGCTGTATTTGTTTCACATCCTCTAACGTGGCTTTTCTCAACTGAATGGTTATAGCTGCATTCATTTCAGCCTCACGATCACTTTTATATTCATGCGCCAGCCCACTGCTTTCAAACGCAAGTGCACTTTTCATGCTTATCGCCCTCGTCGCTCTAGTCTGTCCGCAAACTCCTGCATAATTAACTCATACAAGGCTTTGCCCAAGTATTTATCTTCCACCCCAACATCTATACTTGGGTTGTCGTTAACTTCAATCACGTATACCTGATTGCCTGAATGTTTGATGTCTACACCGTATAAGCCATCCCCCACAACTTTCGCTGCTTTAATGGCTGCCTGTAACACGGGCTTAGGAACTTCAAAGGTTGGCATTGTTGTAAAGCCACCGGATGAAAAACGCTCGCCTTGATGGTGATAAATTTGCCAATGATTACGCGCCATAAAATACTGACAGGCATAAATCGGCTTACCGCCCAACATACCAATACGCCAATCAAATTCGGTAAATATATACTCTTGAACCAGTACTAAGGCCGATTCAGCCAACATTTCAACCAAGCGAGCTTTTAACGCATCGCGGTTTTCTGCTTTGTGCACACCACGAGAAAACGAGCTTTCCGGTAACTTCAATACCAAAGGTAAGCCGAACTCTTCAATAAGCTTATCGCAGGTTTCATCATCAGAATTCGACACAAACGTAGCTTTCGGTGCCGGTACTTTTTGATACGTAAACGCATCTTGTAAAAACACTTTGTTGCAACAGCGCAATATAGATTGAGTATCATCCATCACTATCACCCCTTCTCGTTCAGCCGCTCTGGCTAAACGGTAGGTGTGATGGTCTATTGCCGTAGTTTCACGAATAAATAATGCATCATAGTGCCCCAAATTTTCAGGCGACAAACGTGAAACCACATCGGCTCTAAACCCCATCTTTTCAGCGGCTTTTACAAAGTGGCGAATCGCTTTTTCATCGCTAGGTGGCGTCGACTCATCAGGGTTAACCAAAATAGCCATATCCCAACGAGTGCGCTTACTTGCTTTAGTCGCACGCCATTGTTTCGTGGTGTAGCTTTCTAATTGTGCAATACACAACTGCTGTTGTTTGCTATCTAGCGCAGTAAAGGGCTTAGCCGCAATGTCAGCAAAGCCAACCACGTTGTGTTTGCCACTTACCTTTTTACTGTCCTTTTTGTCCGCAAGGGAATCAGTCGCAGTCAGAGTAAGTAGCAAAATCGGACATGGATACTTTTCAAACGCTTGACGCGCTACACGCTTAAACCGCTGATCTTTAACTTCACCAAAAAGTACCAATAAAGGCGCAGCAGGAATGTCAATATTATCAACGGGTAATGACAACGCAAAAGGCAGTCTATCCACACTGCGTGCTTCTGCTAGTCGAAGGTCGTTAATGGTATTTACGCCGGGCAATACCAAGTGATTGCGCGCCTGTGCTAACAATGAACAGTAATACCCTTCGCTTAAATAACGGGTGGTGTCACACAGGTTTATTACCCGTATTTTCGGTTCATTAAGTTTCGGAAACTCCGCCAAGTAATCTTGAAAGGTAAGTACCGTTAACGCTGTTTCGCTAAATGGCGTAACATCGTCAGCCACAATCAACGTATTGTGCATGTAATTCGCTTCTAAATAATATTAAGTAAGTTACAATTCGAGTAGTGCAGCATGAGGAATAATACTCACCACCACTCAAGTAAGAATGGCGCTGAGTTTACGCCTAAAGTGAAAATTGCAAAGTGAATTGAGCACGGCTTTTTTTCATCGTTAAGACAACAAAAACTAATCTATCTCGCAGGGTTATTTGTGGCGAAGCGCAGTCGCTTGTTAGAAAGCGCTAGGCGATGATTCAAGCTCAGCTAAAATAAGACGATAGCCGAAGATAATTGTCGTTTTCACTTAGCTTTTTTATAAAAAAACTGCGAACAGATTTCAGAAAAACAAGTAGGAGATTGTATGTTATTAGCCAGTTTAGCCATTCTTATTGGGCTACCGGTTTTGCTATGGAGTGCAGGGAAATTTGTAGGTGGCGCAGCATCCGTCGCCAATCACTTTGGGTTGTCTCCGCTTCTTATAGGTATGCTCATTATTGGTTTTGGAACATCAGCACCTGAAATCATTGTCTCAATCTTCGCAGCCATTCAAGGTAACTCAGGTATTGCGCTAGGTAATGCCTACGGCTCGAACATCGCTAACATACTGCTTATTTTAGGACTAACCGCGCTTATCAGCCCTATAGCGGTTAAATCGAACATTATTAAAAAGGAAATTCCTGTATTGCTGGGCATTACCTTTTTCGCCTCATGGCAGGTGCTAGACCAATCGGTTTCAAAGGATGATGCTTTTTCATTACTTGGCCTTTTTGTACTGCTCATTTCGTGGAGTATTTGGCATGGTATGCAAGGCAGTAAAGACAAACTTGCCGATGAATACAGCGAGGAAATAAACGCATCTGAAGGTACAATCAAAACCCATATAATATGGCTTCTTACCGGTCTATTACTGCTAGTAGCCAGTTCTCGCATGTTGGTGTGGGGCGCTGTTGAAGTGGCTACCTACTTTGGCGTTAGCGATACCATCATTGGCTTAACCGTTATTGCGATTGGAACCTCGTTACCTGAACTTGCTTCATCGCTTATTGCAGTGAAAAAAGGTGAACACGATTTAGCATTAGGTAATGTTATTGGCTCTAACATGTTTAACACATTAGCCGTGGTGGGTATTGCAGGTACTATTCAGCCTATGACCGTAAGTGCTGACTTCTTATATCGCGATGTGGTCGTGATGTTGGCAGCAACCGTAGCACTGTTTATATTTTGCATAGGCTACAAACGCCAAGGGCGCTTAAACCGAGTAGAAGGCGGAGCATTTGTGGCAGCTTATGCCATTTACACCTATTGGCTCATTAGCATCGCCTTTATGTAGCGACTCTCATGGTAGTGGCCAGCGTAATAAGGCTAATAACAGCGATGCTGGCCAATACGAATAAATTAAAACCAAACTGATCACCCTGCCGCCTGCTGCGGCGGGCGCGCATTACAATACTAACCAAACTTACCAACAAACATACTTGCAGCATGATTTGCATGGCTTTTACATATTCAGCCGACCATCCTGTGTCGCCTTCAATGCCCCAATATTCTTGAACACCGCTGATAAAATCGGGGCGAGCAAAGTGAAATAGAACCAAGGTGACTACTAGTGCTAACCACCCTATTACATTGAGGGCCAGCATCACGCGAAAGAAATTCGTTTCGGTTCTAGGTCTTGAACGTCGCTCTTCGACACCGTACGGATTATATTTATTTCCCATTTGTCACTCTGTTCTCTGGCATCCCGCTTTAGGTTGAGTATACTAGCGTGCTATTGGATTATGCGTTATTAGCGGTATTTATTTTTAGTCTTCTCGTAAACGCCACTCTCGCGTTTTTGAAATGACTAAGTGCTATCTCGCTTTTTCAGGATGAAAATTCTAAAACATGCTGAATTATCGGCAGAAAATCCAAAAGATTGACGTAAAAACCATTATTAGTGCAAATGCACATTGTTGTTGCTTGTGGACAATGACACAAAACAGCATAAATCAGTGAGACGGAGAAATTAACATGACGCATGCGCCCGTTGTCGACGTACTTAAAGGTAAGTACGCAGTTGGCGAATCGGTAACCGTTAAAGGTTGGGTAAGAACACGCCGCGACTCTAAGGCTGGGTTATCTTTTATAGCACTACACGATGGTAGTTGCTTTGACCCTATTCAAGTGGTGGCACTGAGTTCTCTGTCAAATTACGCTGACGTACAGCGTTTAACAGCAAGTTGCTCACTATCAGTGACTGGTGTGGTAAAAGCCTCTCAGGGCCAAGGCCAATCAGTAGAAATTGAAGCCACTGAGGTTGAGGTATTAGGTTGGGTAGAAAACCCAGATACTTACCCAATGTCAGCGAAGCGTCACAGTATCGAGTACTTAAGAGAATACGCTCACCTGCGCCCTCGCACTAATGTAATTGGTGCGGTAACCCGTGTGCGTAACTGTCTATCACAAGCTATACATCGCTTCTTCCATGAGCGCGGCCATTTTTGGGTATCTACTCCAATTTTAACGGCAAGCGACACAGAAGGCGCTGGTGAAATGTTCCGCGTATCTACATTAGATATGATGAACCTGCCATTAGACGACAAAGGTAACGTTGATTACTCAGAAGATTTCTTCGGTAAAGAAACCTACCTTACCGTTTCGGGTCAGTTGAACGTTGAAACCTATTGCACAGCCATGTCTAAGGTTTATACCTTTGGACCTACTTTCCGCGCTGAAAACTCAAACACCTCTCGCCATTTGGCTGAGTTCTGGATGATTGAGCCGGAAGTTGCCTTTGCTGATTTGAGCGATATAGCTCAGTTAGCGGAAGACATGTTGAAATATGTGTGTAAAGCCGTGCTTGAAGAACTGCCAGATGACATGAACTTCTTTGCGCAACGCATCAAGAAAGATGCCGTTGAACGCTTAGAAAAGTTAGTGAGTTCTGATTTTGTTCGCATGGATTACACAGACGCTATCGATATTCTACAGAACTGCGGCAAAACATTTGAATTCCCTGTTGAGTGGGGAATTGATTTATCTTCAGAGCACGAGCGCTATTTAGCCGAAGAACACGTTGGCGCGCCTATTATTATGCAAAACTATCCTAAGGATATTAAAGCATTCTATATGCGTATTAACGACGATGGCAAAACCGTTGCCGCTATGGACGTACTTGCACCAGGTATTGGTGAGATTATTGGTGGTTCACAGCGTGAAGAACGCCTTGATGTTTTCGACGCCCGTTTGGAAGAAATGGAATTGTCGAAAGAAGACTATGCATGGTATCGCGACCTTCGCCGTTATGGCACCGTACCGCACTCTGGTTTCGGACTGGGTTTCGAGCGTTTGGTTGCTTATGTTACTGGTATGCAAAACGTGCGTGATGTTATTCCATTCCCACGTACACCAGGTAATGCTAGCTTCTAAATTGCGGTTGATCTTGTGTATATAAAGCCAGCACTTTGTGCTGGCTTTTTTATTATAAGCATGCATCGTGTCTTGCGTTGAATCGTTCCCTGCTTGCCTATTAAAGCCTATCTAATGGTATAGCTAAGGACTATTTAAGGACTGGCTAAGGCGTAACGCTATTACCAATGGCCGGCGAACGACACGGTACTACCGTATAGGTATAGCCAACCTCATCATTTTCCAAAGGCCTGATAGTTAAAATTTCATAGTCGTTTAATTCCACAATCCGTGTACCTTCTGGAATAGCGCAACGAGAAAACTCATCACTTTCATATTTAAAGATAAACTCAGCCAGCAATTGCTTTTGCATAAGTTTAAACTTCGCACCTTGGGCAGCAAGGTCAAAGCTAGTCTCTTTTTCTTCTTCCGTTGTAGCTGGCGAGGCAGTTTCTGGTAGTGCTGTTGCGTTATCGAGTTGGGCAACATTTACACCTCTATCTCCTACTTCTAAGTTTGTTGACACGACCTCAGAGGGCGTGTCTGAGAAAAGGCTTATCGGCCCAGACACCATCGACATCTCATCTATTATTATCAACACCACTATCATCCATACATAGCGAACTAAAGCAGTGGTGAACACAAACCGGTAGTCTGGCGCATGCCACAAGCCATGAACACCAAAAGGCTTCAGCAAAAGTAATACGAGTAAATACAGCGGCATGAGCAATTGGGCAAACACTAGCGCTAATAGCGTGGTAAAGAAAAACCAACTAGGAAACATGAGGATAATGGCAAAATTATGACTGTACGGTAGTGATGCGGCGCTTACCCCCGAAACACTATTAACTAATCCACTTGCCGAGGCCAACGCAAAATTAGCAATTATGGCGTAAATGAAAAGAATTAAGGCTTTGCCTGGCAAGCTATTCCATACCAACATGAACCTTGGCCAGAATTCATAAAGAATGGCGATCGACACCAATACACCGATTACGACATTAAAGAAGACCCCCTGAACATCAAAGAACAGTGCACTAAAAAATACCAAGGTTGCAGCAGTATAACAACGCTGCGCCAAATTCAGGCTTTTCCAAAACGTCGCTACCCTTGGAACTCGTGCTAACAAGCCTCGCCTCATTATGCGCTTGAACACCCCTAGGCGGCGCTGGATTTGAATTATTATGCTCATGTAATGTCTTATATTGTGATTATTTTTAGTTGTAATTATCAGCGAAGCTTCCCGCTAACCGTGGAATACGCTATTCTGTTAACAATTACATTTCAACGGTTTAACCGTCGTTTTTATAGTTTGGGTTTACAATCCAGCGCTAAAGCTCGGTTCTACAGTTCAATGTTTCCATTTAGAATAAGGCGTTTGTTTTTTTACCCCTATGGCTGAAGGTACTAGGTTAACCCTCGTTTGCGAACAATGCCATCATCGCGTTGTTTTGCCAGAGTTAAATCATCGGGAACGAGCAATATGTCCTCGATGCCATCATACCTTGCTCACATTTAAGAGAAATGCGAGCGAGCGGCTTTTGGCATTTTCAATAAGTGCGTTTGTTTTTCTAGCCCTATCCCTACCTTTTAACTTTTTGACTTTTAAATCAAGTGGTCAGAAGCATAGTATCGATCTTCCCGGTGGTCTTTCCGTGTTAATGGAAAACGACTATTTATCCTTGGCCATTATTACCGGCCTAGCGACATTAATTTTACCCGGCATGGTGCTTTTAGGTTTTATTACCCTTGGGTTAGCACATTTAAACAATGCGAGAACGCCATTTATTAAGCGGATGTTTTATTGGGTGAGAGCCCTGCTACCGTGGAGTATGGCCGAAATATTCTTAGTGGGAACATTAGTTAGCTTGATAAAAGTCACCGAACTAGCCGATGTCGCTATTGGTATGTCTTTTTATGCGTTTATTGGCTTCACCGCATTTATGGCTCTATCAATGTCTAACTTTGACAGTACAGGGTTTGCATTGTGGCTACACGAAGGCGAGTTACCACCGCCAAAACCTTTAGAAGAAAAACAAGCCAGTGGCAGTATACAACGCACTTGGGCACTGCTGCTTACCGCAACTATTTTGTATATCCCCGCGAACGTATTGCCCATTATGCGAACTGAGTTTTTTGGTCAAGAAACCCCAAATACCATTATTGGTGGCGTGATTACACTGTGGGAGGGGGGCTCTTACCCCATCGCTATTATTATTTTAGTGGCAAGCGTAGTGGTGCCAGTAGCCAAAATTATCATTCTTTGTTGGTTGAATTTAAGTGTTCAACTTGGCCGAACGGGATCTACACAATTACGCATTCGCTATTACCGCATAACCGAAGCTATTGGCCGCTGGTCAATGATTGACGTTTTTGTGGTCGCGGTATTAGTTGCACTAATTCAGATGGGCAATACCCTTTCTATTTTTCCTGGCCCCGCAGCGCTTGCGTTTTGTGCGGTGGTCTTCACTACGATGATAGCCGCTATGACATTTGATTCACGGCTTATTTGGCAGCACTGGAAACAACTACCATGACAGAAGAGGCAAAAGTTACGTCTACAAAATCAATCTCTCGCATATGGATTATTCCCATATTAGTGGTAGTGGTTGGTGGCTGGATGGTTTATCAGCAATGGAAAAATCAGGGGCCTCTGATCACCATAGAGTTACAATCTGCCACTGGCATTGAAGTTAACAAAACCCCCATAAAAGTACGGGATTTAGATGTAGGGCAAGTGAAAAAAATCACGCTAAAGCCCGACTTAGATGGTGTACTAGTTACGGCTCGTATCGATGCTAATGCCTCTCACCTTCTTACTGATAAAAGTGACTTTTGGGTAGTTGCCCCGCGGATTAGTTTTTCAGAAGTATCAGGCCTAAACACCTTACTCTCTGGAAGTTATATCGCCATGGCTGCGAATGACAGCGGTAAAGAACAACTTAATTTTATCGCCCTTGAACGCCCTCCGGTAACACCAGCCGGCACCCCAGGGTTACATGTGATTTTGCAAAGCGATGATGAATTTGCTTATAAACCGGGTGATCCCATCATTTATAAAGGTTTCAAAGTGGGTGAGTTTGAAGATGCGGTGTTTAATATTGAAGAGCGTGTGGTCTACTACGATGCATTTATTGAAGCCCCTTACCATAAGCTTATTACCGAAAATACGCGTTTTTGGGATGTGAGCGGGGTAAAGCTTAAGCTTGAATCCAGCGGCGTCAAAATGGAAACAGGCAGTTTAGAAACTCTGTTAGCCAACGGTATTACCTTTGGTGTTCCTGAAGGGGTTCAAATCGGTGAACGTGTTGTTGAAAATGCCTTTTTCACAATTTACGGAGATATAGCTACTGCCTCAAATGCCCGCTACAAACTTGCCGCTGAATACGTGCTTTTGGTTGATGAAAGTGTTCGCGGGCTTACCGTCGGCGCTCCCGTCGAATACCGAGGCATTGAAATCGGTAATGTAACGGCTATTAACTCGTTTCCTGCCGTGGAAGGCAACATACTTGAACGTGATTATCCTATTCCCGTCATCATTAATATCTACCCTGGAAAGGTGAGACAACCTGACACCGAAGAAGGCCTAAATGCCATTAAGCAAACCATGCGTAATTGGCTTCGTAAAGACTTAAGGGCCACCCTTCGAATGGGTAATGTACTCACTGGCGGCCTTTTTGTAGACTTACAACATGTCTCAAAACCCGATGACAGTGACGAGATAGCGGTGCTGAATGGTTACGAAGTTATTCCAACCGTGTCTAACGAGTTTACGCAGATTACGCAAAAAGCAGATGCTATTTTAGACAAGATAAATCAATTGCCGTTGGGTGACATGGTATCGAATGTGCTATTGGCTGTAGAAGACATGAAGCTGGCAGCCCAATCTGTTGAAACGGCAAGTGATGACTTTGATTTGCTTATTGAAAATGTCGACACCGAGCTGCTCAATACTAATTTAAATCAAGTATTGGTAAGCTTGGACAGCTTGTTAAAGAATTACAGTGAAGGTGGTTTGAGCCAATCTGAAATTAAAGAAACGGTAGATACGATGCAAGATACCATGCGTAATCTTCAGCCTTTATTATTGAAGCTAAATCAGTCACCGAATAGTTTAATTTTTACTGATAGCAATAGCTCTGGTATTGAACCAAAAGCAAGAAATTAGCGAATGGTTAAGCTCGTAAATAGCAAAGTAGTATTTAAGTACTATAGGATAACAATGAACAATTTTATTAATGACAGGAACGCGCTCATTAGCATTGTGAATAGAACAAGGTTAATACTTGCTTTACTCGTTGGCGCTTCGCTAATAGGCTGTGCATCATCTGGCAGTGCGTTGCAATATTACTTGCTTCATTCAACAACATCGCCTTCTGCGACTCAGTATGCATCTGCCCCACATCGTTTATTAATAAACAAAATTGTCCTACCCGATTATTTAAAACAACGAGGCCTTGTTTATCAAACCAGCTCTACGAGTTTACATATCGCGACAGAGCATCTCTGGGCTGAGCCCCTTGATGAGGGTATTACCAAGTCATTAAAAGCAGCGCTACGTACCCAGGGTGTAATGTTAGTTACCCATAATGTGAATGCTAAAGATATCAATGACTATTTAACCCTACAGATAGATGACTTTATTGCTACATGGCAAGGCGATATCATTCTGCGCGGGCAATACATTATAAAGCATATCAATGACTCACAGTCTGCTAACGATTTTGAGTATATACTTCCTCTCTCAACCGATGGTTTCCCAGCCAGTATTGAAGTTATGCGAGAAGCTATTAATGCTCTAGCAACAGATATAGCTAACAATATTAGTTCGGTACAAAAGTAACACTTATGCTTAACCCGATAAGAAAGTTTATAGAATTTGGAACTCATAACTCGTTATCTGATGACGTAAATCGTCGGATCAGAGTAGTAAATATGTTTTCAGCTGTAGGTATGGGGTTAACTTTTTTCTTGGGATTAAGAGCGTTATTTGCACAAGATACTCTGCTCGCTTGTGTGTTGTTGTCGGCCAGTATTCTTTTTGCTATTTCACATAAAATGCAATCTATGATAGGCGCCAAGCAAGGCAGTATTATTTCTGCCATGGTAATTATTGTATGCCTGATGTCTCTGATGCTCATACTTGTTATCACTGGCGGCAATGCGGGTACTGGGCCCCTATGGATTTTTACAGTGCCTCCAGTGACCATGTTTTTTACTGGCTTTCGCCGTGGACTCTTTGCTCTGACAGGGTTTATCACTTTAGTTATTGTTATATTATTTACCCCTGATAACGCGTTGCTAGCTACTGAATACTCTTACGAGTTTAAGACCCGACTCATTTATTCATTTATCACTATCTCTTTTCTGTCTGCTTTTTACGAATACAGCCGCCAACGCAGTTATTCTACCGCATTATATTTGAGTGAACAGTTCGAACGACAAGCCCGCTATGACCCCCTTACAACATTGCTAAACCGCCGAGGTGGTCAGCAGCAGCTTGAGCAAGAACTCAGCAGGTTACAGCGAAATAAAAAGCCGTTTTCTATTGCGCTCGCTGATATTGATAGATTCAAGTCTATCAATGACACCTTTGGGCATGACGCCGGTGATGAGGTATTAAAACAGGTAGCAGATGCCTTTCGCCGTCGATTACGAGTACAGGATGGACTCTCACGATGGGGCGGCGAAGAGTTTTTGTTTATTTTCCCAGAAACTGATGAGCAGGATGCTAAAACGGTTATCGAGCAAATAAGAGAAAATCTAAGCGCAAAAGCGATGCTGGTTGATGGCAAGTCTCATCGAGTCACATCAAGTTTTGGTGTATGCGAAATTACATCGTCAATGACCCTCACTACTGCGTTAAACTTAGCTGATCAGGCGTTATACCAAGCAAAAAATGACGGCAGAAATAGAGTGTGTAGCGCATCAGAGCTTAAACGCAAAACTAGCTGCTAGCGCACCATCAACTCACGTTGATCCCCTTCCAAATCCTTTTTAAGTACAGGTATTCCTCACTCTGAGTCTTTACATTTATTGACTCACGTTTCGTTACAATTGATGAATAACTTAGACACAATTTGGCGTTAAACTACACTCCGCTAATTTTTTCAAAAAAGACCCGACTATGAAATGGATGAAATTCATACTTCCCGTTGCCATCTTGGTAGTAAGTTATTTTATAATGAAAGGCATTGAGGCCTCTGCCTCAGATTCAGCCATAACAGAAGCGGTAGACACTCGTCCTACCGTCACTATCGAGCAGATAGATGTTGAAAGTTCTGTCATCACATTATCTTCTTACGGCGAAGTGCAACCGCTAGAAAGTACCAATCTTGCTGCTCAGGTGTCTGGTGAAGTCGAGTCTTGGAACCCTAAATTTGTGAGTGGCGGTTTAGTTCGTCGCGGTGAATTGTTGTTCTCGGTAGAAAAGGATGCCTACGAGGCGGCGTTATTACTTGCGCAAGCTAACCTTTCCAGTGCCCAAGCCCAATTAATTCAAGAACAAGCACAAGCGGATGTAGCAGCATTAGAAGCTAAGTCTATGCCCGATGCGCGCATCACCGACTTGTACCTTAGAAAGCCACAGGTGATGAGCGCACAAGCATCGGTTAAATCGGCAGAAGCCCAACTTAAGATTGCCAAGCGAGACTTAGATAACTGCGAAGTGACTGCACCTTATGATGCTCTCATTATTTCCAGAGAAATCAGTACCGGCGATTATGTTACCCAAGGCACTACCGCTGCGGTGATCAATAATATTGAGCAGGCAGAAATCACTTTCCCAATCGCAGGCTTCGACCGCGTATTTTTAGATGAAAACACCTTGGGCAAAAAAGCCATACTTACCCTAGATGATTTAAGTAAAACACAAGTTACCGCCACTATCCACCGCGATACGGGGGTTATCGATAGTGCTACCCGCATGACGCATTTTGTGGCCAGAATTGAAGATCCTTACGCTTTAAATGCAACTAAGCCTATCGTTAAATTCGGCACCTATTCCACAATTAACTTTGAAGGCAAAAGGTTAGAAGATGTATACCGTGTTCCTCAAGAGTTAATCACCAATCGTACGCTTTGGACAATAAATGACGAAAGTAAGTTGGTCTCGCAAAAAATTCAGGTTATTCGTGAAGATGGCAGCGATTTTCTTATACAAGGAACTTTTAACCCTAACAAAGTGGTGATGTCTTTACCTGAATACCCCCAAAATGGCATGGAAGTAAAAATTATCGATAATAGCGCTGATATTGTGGCAAACAGCGACACCGCTGAATAGGAGCGCCGCCAATGAATAAAACGAATTCTGAAACCGGCATCATCGCGTGGTTTGCTAATAATGCAGTGGCTGCCAACCTTTTAATGATATTTATCATTTTAATGGGCTTGGCCAGTTACTTTACCATTCAGCGCCAAATGTTCCCTAACATCGAAATTAACTACATTACGGTGTCTGCACAATATCCTGGTGCTTCTCCCCAAGAAATAGAAGAAAGTATCCTTGTTAAAGTAGAAGAGTCGTTGAAGGACGTAACCGAAATTAAAAAAACGGTAGCCCGTGCTTTTCGAGATTCAGGAACAGTGACATTGGAAATTGATACCGATGAAGAACTCACTGATGTTCTTGATAAAGTAAAACTAAGAGTTGACGGTATCGCCACCTTCCCTGCCGGTATGGAACCGGTAAATATCTCTCAAATTGAGTTCCAACAAGACGTTATTGAAATGCCTTTAGTGGGCGACTTGCCCCTTCCTGAACTTAAAGTTATTGCCAAAGATATTGAAGATGAGTTACTTCAACTAGGTAATGTTTCCTTGGTAGAAATATCGACACCTGACGATGAAATAGCGATAGAAATAAAGCCGGAAATGCTGCGCAAATACAGTCTTAGTATTGGCGATGTTAGCCAGGCAATAAGTAACTATTCAACGAATATATCGGCTGGGCAACTACGTACTAACGCCGGAATCATTTCTGTTCGAGTAGAAAACCAGTATTACAGCGGCGCTGAGTTTGCCCAAATTCCCGTGAAGATAGGCACAGCGGGTGCAAAAGTTACCTTAGGTGACATAGCGACAATTAAAGATGGCTTTACCGAAGGGGAACGCTACTTCAAATATAATGGTAAAAATGCCATTTATATGTCGGTAAGTGCAACTAAATCTCAAAATACTATTCCTGTTGCGAACACCGTAAAAGCCTATATTGAGCAACGGAATAAAACTCTCCCAGATGGAGTGAGCTTAGAAATACTAGTAGATATGACCTACTACTTGAATGCTCGCTTAGACATGATGCTAAAAAACCTGTTTCAAGGCTCCATTCTTGTGGCCTTGATGCTAACCCTATTTTTACGCTTTAAACTGGCGTTATGGGTAATGGTAGGCTTACCTGTGTGTTTCTTGGGCGCGGTTATGTTGATGCCTATATTTGGCATCAGTATTAATATTCTTTCGCTATTCGCTTTCATTATGGTGCTAGGTATTGTGGTAGACGATGCCATCGTCATAGGGGAAAGTGCCTATACCGAAATAGAAAGCAAAGGCGGTGGTATTGATAACGTAGTACGCGGCGCAAAGCGTGTTGCTACGCCAGCCACATTCGGTGTGTTGACCACCATTGCGGTATTCGCCCCGTTCACGCTAAGTAGCGGCCCTGAAGGAGCCTTCTTCTACAATATCGCTATTGTAGTTATCTTTTGCTTAGCGTTCAGCTTGGTTGAATCAAAGCTAATACTACCGGCGCATATTGCCCATACCCACTTTACTCCCATTAAAAAAGGAAGCTGGCGGGATAAGTTTAATACCCGATTCTACGGCTTTGTAAACGGGCCTTATAAGCGGACGGTAGAGCGCGCGCTAAAATGGCGTTGGGCGGTGTTTTTTCTCTTCTTTGGTATTTTGATGATCAGCATTGGGCTAATCAACGCGAACTACGTTCGTATGGTGCCTAACCCGAAAGTACCGCATGACTTCCCTAGCGTTCGCATCGAAATGAATGAAAACGTGTCGGATGCAACTACCATTAGCGCGTTAAAGACCATAGAAAAAACCATCTTAGATGTTGAAGCGCAGGTTATTGATGAGTTTGGCACCGGTATGATTCGAGACAGGCTTGCCTTTAACAATGAACGCACCCAAGGGCAAATTCTTACGCCTTTAGTGCACGAAGATAAGCGCCCTATTGATACTTTTGAATTAGCAAGACGCTGGCGTGAAGCCATACCTGAAATTCCTGGTATGAAGTCGTTCACTGTCATCGATGATGTTAATGGGGGTGGCGAAGATGGCGAGTTTGGCTATCTTTTATTTGGCTCAGATATCAATACATTGAACGCGGCAGGATTGAAGTTTATTGAAATGCTGCAACAGCAAGATGGCCTATTCGATGTTAGTTCAACCATAGATCCTGCCAGTAAAGAAGTGCAACTGGTTATGCTGCCCGTAGCCTATGATTTAGGTTTAACGTTATCTGACATCGCCTCTCAAGTTGGGGCTAGCTTCTATGGCGGCGAAGCCCAACGGGTTATTCGTAATGGCGAAGAAGTGAAGGTAATGGTGCGATACCCTGAACTTACCCGAGAGCGGTTTGCTGATTTAAAATATACCGTTATTAAAACACCTCAAGGCCGTGATGTCTTACTTGGCGACGTAGTATTGTTGGAAGAAAAACCTGGAATTAGTTACATTCGCCGTGAAGGTGGTTATCGCAGCGTGTATGTGTGGGGAAATATTGACGAAGAAGCGGTAGAGCCGAACGAAGTAGTCGAAGAAATTCGCGAAAAACTACTTCCACAACTTCAAGAAGAGTTCCCATCGGTAATGACTGAGTTGGGCGGCGATATTGAAGAACAACAAGCGCAGCAAAGTGAGCAATTATTGTTTTTCTTAGCGGCAATGATTATGGTTTATATCCTTTTGGCTGTGCCGCTTAAAAGTTATGGGCAACCGCTTATCATCATGTCGGTTATTCCGTTTAGCTTTACTGGGGCTATATGGGGTCACTTCTGGCTCGGTTTAGATTTAAGCATGATGTCTACTTTTGGCCTGATAGCCGCCGCAGGTGTAGTAATAAATGATTCCCTCGTTATGACGGATTTTGTCAATCAACGCCGGGCACAAGGTTATAGTGTAAAAGAAGCAGTAACAGAAGCAGGAAGTGCTCGCTTTAGGGCTATCACACTGACTTCTATTACTACCTTCGCCGGTGTATTGCCTATTATGTTTGAAAGTAGCCTACAAGCTGCGTTCGTGGTGCCCATGGCGGCCGCTCTTGGTTTTGCCGTACTTTACGCTACGCTGGTAACGCTGATATTAGTGCCGTGTTTATATTTAATACTACTCGATTTAACCATTCCGTTTTCTTGGATAAAAAGTCGGATTTTCAGACAAAATCAGGTGTTAAATATGGATGTTAATACTGAGATTGGAATGGAAAATAAATAGTACCGCCGCTCATTTTGCAGTACGTGGACTGCGCGGTTGATTACTATCAACCGCGCTTTTTAAAGAGTGTTTATTCTTTCAAAAACCGTATCAGCTCACTATGCCTAGGCTCTCCCAATAGTGGCATAGGACCGCTACCATAAGGAATATAGGCCACAGGTGTTAAGCGATTCGCTGCAGGTCTAGCTTTTGCTGGAATGAGATTCGCCATTGCGAACCACAAAAATATAACTCACCAGTATCGCTAATATTAAAGCCGGTATTACATTCGCGACAGCATCATAAACAACATGAAAATAAATAGCGCCAAGCATAATAATAAACAAACCGACACACGCATAAATGCTGGTTCGGCGTAACCATATCCCCACGGCACCGGCAACTTCACATGCCCCAATAAAATAGCCGAACCACAACGGCAACCCCATTGCTGCGAACGACATGTGCATCTGTTCTACACCGGCTAATTTTGCTAAACCAGCAGATGCAAACGCCGCACTTGCTAAGCCTAAGCTCACCCACATTCCTACTTTCTTTGCTTTGCTCAAGACCTTCTCCATTAAAATTCATAGTTAATTACTATTAACTTGCATAAAGCTTAAGCAAATAAATTAATAAATAATATTGAATGTATTTTAATAACTAATAAACTTAAAGTTTATGTTTTGGACCCAGCATGAAACTTGAACAATTAACTATGTTTCAATCTGTAGCTGAACTAGGCTCGCTCAGCAAAGCCAGTGTTAGGCTACATAAAACCCAACCTGCAATTAGTCAGAGTATTAAGCAATTAGAAACCACGTTGGGCATTACTTTGTTTAATCGGTCAGCCTATCGGTTAACCTTAACAGACGAAGGGAAAGTGCTATATCAACAAACTTTGCGGGTTTTAGATGAAGCCAACTCATTGCGTAATATCGCTCACAATATTGCTTCGGGTAACGAAACCAGTATAACGTTAGCAACCGAGGCAACTTACAATTTAAAAGGTATTGTTCCGATACTCGCCAATGTACAAAAGCAATTCCCTAATACACAATTGATCCTTAAACAGGAATATTTAACTGGTGCACTTGAAGCTCTACTTCAGCAAAATGCCACCTTTTGTTTATCTCCGTTAACGCCAGATCTCCAACAAAACAATCAAATAGATAGGCACATGTTAAGTTCAGGCCGACTCGTTAATGTGGCATCACCGCAACTCATTGCAAGACATCCTAGGTTGCATACAAGTACTGAGTTAATTAACGAGTATCAAATCGTGGTGCAAGATTCAGGGAAAGGTTCACTGAATAAAAGTTGGGGTGTACAAGATGGGCAACGATGTTGGTACGTTAATGACTTCGCGACAAAAAAGATGCTTATTGAAAGCGGCATGGGCTGGGGGAAATTACCCGGACACCACATTCAGAGAAGTATAGAAAATGGCAAGTTGGTACAATTACAACTAAGCGATACCGACAATTCAATAACTTTCGATTATTACATTATCAAAAATAAAAAACAGTATTTGGGCCCGGTTGCACAAGCTTTATGGGAGCAATTTAAAAACTATACTATTAACACCTTGGTTCAATGACACGCTATTAAATCAACTCACGTAATTTCTAAATGATGGGAAAAGTTATGCAGGTTGTTGCGAGCTAACCTCGTACCGACACAAAATAAGTGCGGCCGTACTTTTAGCAATATCTAACTTTCGGGCATCAGTTAAAGGGTCTTCTAGCTTAAACAATTGAGGCCAAAAACATTGCCCTTTTACCAGGCTATCCAACTCTTCAACCACTTGGTCAATGTCATCAAAATCCATACGGTTATCTTTTTTAGCGGCTTTTAACCACCGATATATGGCTTTTTCTTGTGCTTGAAGTTGAGCAACTTCATCTTTTAAACGGTTGGGCTCATAAAAAAAGTGACCAATAGCAACGCGGGCCAACTCTAGGTGTTCATCATCGCTCATAAAGTTTATGTCGGCCATAATAAGGTCTGTGAGTTGGTCGGCGATTAATATTTCTGCGTTATAGGGTGCACCTATATCAACAAGGGCAGATTGCCACTGCTCTTTAATGAGATGCATCACCAACTCTTCTTTCGCTGAGAAATGGTTGTAAACTGTTCTTTTAGACACGTTCGCTAGCTCAGCCAGTTTATCCATGCTGGTTCCGTTTACGCCAAACTCTTGAAATGCCTGCTTTGCCGCTTGAATAATGGCATCTCGCTTAACATCGCTTCGGGTACGTGTAGTACTAGTCATAGTTTTTGCTGTCTAAAAATATTATGCGACCATTTTACACTGCGCAGTTTACTTTTCAATGGATGATCTTTAAAATGCACCGCACAGTTTACTTTAATTATGGTGAATATAGTCGTCTATACTGTGTTCACCACAAATACGGATCGAAAAATTCTTATGCCCATTTCGCGAATTCGTCACCTTGTTGCGTTTACTGCTTTGTCTGTTCTCACCCTTGCTGGGTGTACAACAGAGAATGACACTCAAGAGAAAACCATCGCCCCCCGCTATGTGAAACTTGCCGAGGTGAGCACTGTTCCTGCCTTTGATGAATTTACCTTTCCGGCAGTGGTTTCTGCGGTGAAAACGGTAGATCTTAGTTTTGAAGTGTCAGGTCGGTTGGTACAAACCGATTTAACGACGGGTAACGATATTGAAGAAGGAAAGCTGTTAGCCACCATTGACCGACAGCCCTTTGAGCGCCGAGTTGATGAACAACGCACTCGCTTAGAACAATCTAAACGCGAATTAGACCGTATTGAAAAGATGTATGCGCAGAAACTGGTTGCCCAAAGCACCCTTGATACTGCAAAAACCACCTACGAATTAGCTGAAATAGAACTAAAGACGGCGAAGCAGGATTTAAGTTACACCCAATTATATGCTCCTTTTGATGCCAAGGTGTCTCAGCGTCTTGTTGAAAATAATAGCTTTGTAGCGGCGGGAACACCTATTGCTCGCTTACAAGATGTGTCTAAAATTTACTTCAATATTAATGTGCCAGAAAGGCTACTCACCGCTAACCTTAATCGTGGAATAGAGCAAGCTAGTGCATCGTTAACAACAGAAGAAACCCAGTGGTACCCGGTTAACTATGTAGAACACAGCACCCAACCTGACCCTGTGTCGCAAACCTATGAAGTCGTGTTTGCTATGGAACCACGCTCAGATTTACCCCTTACGCCAGGTGCACGTGCCGTGGTGAAAGTAAGCTTACAAGGCTCGCCATTCCCTGATGGTGTTGTGGTTCCAGTGCAATCGTTAGTGGGCGATAAAGCTTCAGGTTTTGCTGTTTGGGTTTATAACGAAAGCAGTAAGTTGGTAAACAAAGTCAGTGTAACCGTTGAACATATTCATGAAGATTTCGCGGTACTAAGTGGTTCATTGACGCTGGGTGAAAAGGTTGTTGCAGCAGGCGCAACTAAAATGCGAGCAGACTTAAAAGTTCTTCCTTACGAGGGAGAAAAGTAAGTTATGGATATCGCTCGTTATTCAATTGATAAACCTGTAAATGTATGGCTAATGGTGGTGATACTGCTGCTTGGCGGTATTATTGCAATGACCAATATTGGTCGTTTAGAAGACCCCGAATTCACTATTAAACAGGTTAAGGTTTATACTAGCTACTCTGGCGCCGGTGCAGAAAAAGTGGAGCGGGAAATTACCGAACCTCTTGAAATTGCTATCCAGCAAATGCCACAACTTAAAAAGCTCACATCAATTTCTTCGCCCGCTTTATCTGAAATTACCGTTGAAGTTAAAAGCAACTACGATAGCAATGAGCTTCCACAAATTTGGGATGAACTTAGAAAACGCTTACGAGACGCCGCTACATCCTTGCCGACCGGAGCACAAGACCCTGTCGTTTTCGATGATTTTGGTGATGTTTACGGGCTTTATTACGCCCTGAGTGCGCCTGATTTTACCACCAGTGAGTTACGGGAATTTGCGCGTTTAATTCGAAGAGATTTGTTAACCACTGAGGGCGTAGCGAAAGTCACTGTTAGCGGTGTGCAAACCGAACAAATCGTTGCCTATGTGAACCCCTACCAGCTAGCCGGGCTAGGTATTTCATTTCCTGATTTAACTTCGCTATTTGAAGATAACTTGCGCCCTTTTAACGGCGGAAGAGTCTTGGTAGACGAGAAGAACGTACGTTTAATCGTAGAACGGGCACCAGATAAAATTAAAGAAATTTCTAACCTTTCATTAGTGATCCCTGGTACGAACCGCTCTATTCGTGTTTCCGATGTAGCCACCCTTAAGCTAGAGCCTGCTGATATCCAGTCACAGCTTATTCGTTATAACGGTGAAGAAGCCTTAACCGTATCGGTTTCGGCGCTATCTAACGTGAACATTGTTGATGTAGGCACTCGGGTAAATGCCAAAGTCGATGATCTACTTAATACCCTTCCGGTGGGTATTACCCTTACCCCTATTTACGATCAAGCCTCGGTGGTTGATGAATCGGTAGATGGCTTTATAGCGAACTTAGTGATGTCGGTCGTCGTTGTAACTCTAACATTATGCTTGTTCATGGGTTGGCGCTCTGGCGTGGTAGTGGGCATGGTGCTGCTAGTTACCGTGCTAGGCACTATTCTTATCATGTGGCTAATGGATATTCAGCTTCAGCGTATATCTCTTGGTGCTATGGTTATTGCCATGGGAATGTTGGTAGATAACGCCATAGTTGTTGCCGAAGGTATGATGCTTCGAATGGCTACCGGCGCGTCGGCCAAAGATGCAGCAAGCTTTATTGTGAAACGAACCCAGTGGCCTTTATTAGGCGCAACAGTAATAGGTATCGCAGCCTTCTCGGGCATTGGTTTATCTGATGATGCCACCGGTGAATTCTTGTATTCCTTATTTGCCGTTGTATTAGTGTCTTTGATGATGAGTTGGGTGCTGGCCGTTACCTTAGTGCCTGTGCTTGGCGAGTTAGTGTTCCGCAAAGGCGTGAAGCAAACCGACGGCAATGAGCCAACATTGATGCAGCGCTGGTTCACCAAAACCCTCACTGGGGCTTTGAAATTACGCTGGGTGACCATGGCCGTGTTGTTCGTGATTACCGTGGTAGCCTACGGCAGTTTCGGTATGGTTAAACAAGGCTTTTTCCCACCTTCAAACGCACCGCTGTTCTTTGTGCATTATTGGGGCCCTCAAGACCGTGATATTCGGGCTACCGAAAAAATCATTAAAGAAGCTGAACAACGTATTTTAGCGCAAGAAAATGTAACGGCTGTAACCACCATCATTGGTCAAGGTGCAGATCGCTTTACGCTTACTTACGCGCCAAAAAGCGCCAATGAAAACTATGGCTTTTTCATGATACGCGTTAATGAATTAGAAAATATTCCCGCCGTTCAAGAAAAGCTTTCGGGTTTGCTCGACAATATTGATCTTGATGCCGATTTCTACCAAGAACGTATGCAATTTGGCCCAGGCTCTGGCGCCAAACTTGAAGCACGTTTTTCTGGCCCTGATGCAGAAGTTCTGCGAACCCTTGCCGAAGAAGCCAAAGGCATGATGTTAGCCGATGGCAATATCAAAGATGTTCGACATAATTGGCGTGAAAAAGGTGTGGCCATCAATACGCAGTACGATAATTACAATGCTGGTATTGCGGGCGTTTCTCACTCTGATTTTAGTCAAACCGTACAATATGCCAGTAGCGGATTGCGTTTAGGCAGCGTGCAAGACGGAGACTATGCCTACAGTATTGTGGCAAAAATGGGGCATCCCGATGACACCGCCATTCAATCGGTACGAGAAAGCCAAGTATGGTCGTCTCAACAACGTCAATATGTGCCATTTACGCAGGTATCAAGTGGTTTAGATATTGTGACAGAAGAGCTACGTATTCATCGACAAGATAGATTGCGTACCATCACGGTAGAAGCTGAACCTGGTGACAATGAAACTGCCGCGAAAGCATTTGCTCGTATTCGCCCTCAGATTGAAGCGATGGACATTCCTGCTGGTTATGCCCTTGAATGGGGTGGTGAGTTTGAAAGCTCTAGCGATGCACAAGCTGCATTAGGCGCAGGATTACCCGTGGGTTTCTTAGTGATGTTTATCATCTCTGTGCTGCTATTTGGCCACGCCCGTCAACCGCTGATCATTTGGTTAGTGGTGCCTATGGCGATAGTTGGTGTAGTGACAGGGCTTCTGTCTACCAATATGCCATTTGGCTTTATGTCACTTCTTGGGTTCTTGAGTTTATTCGGCATGTTGATTAAAAATGCCATCGTGCTTATTGAAGAAATAGACCTACAAATTGAAGAAGGGCTAGAAATTAGAAAGGCTATAGTGGAAGCGACGTTAAGCCGTTTGCGCCCTGTGACGTTGGCGGCATTAACCACCATATTAGGTATGGCGCCACTGTTATTCGATGCCTTCTTTGCAGATATGGCAGTGACGATTATGGGTGGATTAACCTTTGCCACTATTCTTACGCTTATTGCCGTACCTGTACTGTATAGCATCCTGTTTAAAGTGAGTTATCGAAAAGCCAGTTAACTTGTTCACTGTAAACTAGGAAAGGATCAAAAAAGGTGCGTTTATACGCACCTTTTTTATTGATGTAACCATCGTTGATTATATGGTTTTCACAACGTATAGCATGAGCCTCTACCCTTTCTTAGCATTCACCCTTGCTTCCATAAAGCGCATGACATCTCGCCAAGAAACAATGCCCACAGGGCAGCGTTTCTCATCAATAATGGGAATGCAGGAAATCTTGTTTTCGTTGAATAATGAAATTGCGCTAACAATAGAGTCGCTTGCAGAAAGGGTTAACACATTTCGCGTCATAATTTGGTGCGCTTTCTTTTCCAATGTCGCTTTGTCACGAAAGCGCTCATTAACCGTATTTGCAAAAGGGCTTGTCGCCTTTAACACGTCGCGGTCTGAAATGATGCCTTGCAGTTGATTCTGATGCACGACGACTAAATGATGAAACCCCGTTTCGGCGAACAAGGTTTGTATCAACTCTAGGCTATCATCCATGTGCACACTGACCACACGAGTAGACATAATATGGGACAAGCTCATGGTATTCCTTTTACTCTTACGTTAATTCTAGCGATTCCTGCTTTGCTAAATAAGGGCGCAGCGTGCGATATTGCTGCCCCCCAACTCTTAGCTTAAATGCTCACGCAAATTTTACCAAAGTGTTTACCCGATTCCTCAAAAGCAAACGCATCAGATAGTCTTTCAAGGGCGAATGTAGTATCAACCACAGGCTTAAAGTTCATGCATTCCAAGGCACTGACAAAGTCCCACTGGTCTTTATTACTCCCCACAATGATGCCAGTTAACCTAATTTGCTTTCGCATAAGGGTAGCCGTTGGAATATCGCCCTTAATACCGGTTAAAACACCAATAAGTACAATACTTCCCCCTACTCTACAGGCATGAATAGATTGGCCTAAAGTGGCTGGCCCACCAACTTCAACCACGTGGTCGACACCTTTTCCGCCAGTCCATTTGGCAACGGTTTTGCCCCACTTTTCGTCCGTTTTATAGTTAACTGTGAAATCTGCACCCAAGGCCTTTGCTTTCTCTAATTTATCATCTGAGCTTGAGGTTATTGCTACTTTCGCCCCCATTGCTTTGGCAATTTGAAGCGCATAGATAGACACACCTCCAGTGCCCAACAACAGAACCGTATCGCCTGCTTTCAAGCCACCTTCAACCACTAGAGCCCGCCACGCAGTTAGTCCTGCTGTTGTAATAGTAGCCGCTTCTTCGTGAGACCACCCTGAAGGTGCTTTAGTAAACCATTGCTGCGGCTTTACCACGACCTCCTGGGCGTAACCGTCGATACCATCTCCGGGGGTGCGACTAAAATCACCCACCGTTGGTGCGCCGCTTAACCAATCAGGAAAGAAGGTAGAAACCACATGGTCGCCTGGAACAAACTGTGTAACGTCTTCCCCTACTTCTACAACGACGCCCGCGCCGTCAGACATAGGAATGCGGTCACCCTCTGTGGGAATAGCGCCTGTCGCGACGCTGTAATCATGATAATTTAAAGAGCTAGCATGGATCCTTACTTTAATTTCGTCATTGCCGACGACGGTTGGCTCTGTTTCGTTTGCGCAGTAGAGCGACGCTAAGCCTTCACTGTTGTCTTTCAAACGCATTACTTTCATAAGATTTCCTTCCTGATTAGCAAGTGAAGATAGTTTAGGGGATGTTTACAGTTGCGAGTACAAAATACCAATAGCGCTAAAAAAGGCGCAACGCAACAAATGAACATAAGTAAATATGACCTCTTGATTAGTACAAACATGAGGATATTGACGATTAATTAAAGGCGAGAGGAAAAATAAAAACCCCTTGGCGAGCATAAGTGCCAACGCCAAGGGTAAAAGTGCGCAAAGGGAAAGCACTTAGGAGAGCACTTAGGGAAAGTAATGGTACAAATTTAAAAGTTAATACAAAAACTTATATTAGAGCTGATGTAATTGCTTATACATAAACTCTTACAAGCTCTCGTAGAATAGCTAGGTCAAAGCCAGTCACAAGTGCTTAAGAGGCTACATCAATAACGATTTTGCCCATAGCCTTGCCGCTTGCTAAGCGCGCATGTGCATCACCCGCTTGCTCAAGGGTAAACGTCTCGCTATCTAATACTGGAGTTAACGCGCCTGCATCAACAATACCTGTAATAGCGCGTAATATCGCTCCGTGATTTTCACGTTTGTAGTTGTGGATCATAGGGATAAGCATGAACACAACATGTAAACTCAAGCCTTTGAAATGCACAGGGGTAAGATCTGTTTCAATAAACGACACCGTCGTCGCCACTTGCCCGCATAATTTTGCCGCTTCAAAAGAGTTGGGTAAGTTACCGCCACCCACAGAATCATAAACCACATCGAAACCAGCACCATCGGTATGCTTAGCGACGTAATCAGCCACTTTTTCTGAGCGAAAATCAATGTAAGTCGCACCGAGCTTTTCAATCAGTGAAGCTTGTTCATCTGAGCCGCCAGTAGCAAATACAGTCGCACCAAAGTGACGAGCCATTTGAATAGCAAGATGACCTACGCCGCCAGCGCCGCCATGCACTAATACGTTTTGCCCTTTTGCGGTTTGCGCGCGGGTTAAGCCCTCATACGCAGTAATGCCAACCAAAGGTAGGGCGGCTGCTTCACGCATCGACAACGATTTAGGCTTAGGTGCAATAAGACGAACATCGGCTAACATTAATTCAGCTAAGGCACCTTGCAAGTCGGCTAGACCACCTGCGCAACCATAAACTTCATCACCTACGCTAAAGTTATCTACGTCTTCTCCAACGGCTTCAACTGTACCGGCGAAATCCATACCCAACACACCGCCGGGTAGTTTAGGAGAAAATGGTAGGTCTTGACCCATTTCACGTATCATGGTGTCTACTGTATTCACGCTGGTTGCCGCAATACGCACAATGACGTGTCCCGCTTTAAGTCGTGGTGCACCTATCTCAGCTGCATTAAATACTTCAGGACCGCCAAATTCGTTAATAACCATTGCTTTCATGTGAGTTAGCCTCGTTGCGTTAAGTTCGAGACTAATAATAGCCACTAGCCAGGCATATGATAATTGGGTTATAAACACATACAGTTTTTAGATTTTATTGATAATCCATTATGAACATCGATCACCTTAAGCTTTTTGTACGTATCGCCAATACCAATAACATCAGTGTGGCTGGACGTGAATTGAATGTTTCACCGGCCGTGGCCAGCGCTCACATCAATAAATTGGAAGAAAATTTGGGTGTGCGACTTATTCACCGCACCACGCGTAAAGTGTCGTTAACCGATGAAGGAAAACTTTTTCTACCTCACGCTGAAGAAGTGTTATCAAGTATTGAAATAGCCCAAGCTGCCGTTGGGGTTGGCTCGCAAACGCCACAAGGTACATTGCGAGTAACCGCGCCAGCTTCTTTTGGTCGCCTACACTTGGTACCTGCAATGGAAGAATTCTTAGCAGCGTATCCGCAGTTAAATATCGATTTTAGATTCAGTGACAGTATTTTAGATTTGATTGAAGGTGGGTTTGATGTAGCTATTCGTGATGCGGTGCTTAAAGACTCTAACCTACACGCAAGAAAGCTGGCTGATGACAAGCGAATTATTGTAGCGTCACCGGATTATATTAAGAAGTATGGCGAACCGAAAACCCCGCAAGAAATAACAGAACATGCAGCTGTCAATCTTATGGGTTTAGAAACATGGGAGTTTAATACCCCACAAGGCGTAGTATCAATAAAGCCCAAAACGCGAATTCGTATGGACAATGGTGAAGCGGTTCGCGACGCAGCCATTGGCGGTATCGGCATAACCCTTACGGCCACCTGGTGTAGCTACCCGTATCTTCAAAGCGGACAACTGGTTCAAGTATTAAAAGATTACCCATTAACGGCCGAGTGCGCACTGTGGGCAGTATATCCAAGCAACCGTTTATTAGCACCCAAAGTACGCGCCTTTATCGACTTTCTAAGGGAACGATACAGTGGCGAACCTTACTGGGATAAAGCGCTACGAGAAGCGGGTCTTTCATAAAAAACAAAAAACCACAGTATATACACTGTGGTTTTTTTAAACACGATGGAAGTGTTGCTAGCCTTTGTAGATAGCCTAGGGCTTAAAGCTTAGGCGTTAACGTCTAGATGCTTTTGCCCAACATGCGTTTTAACGTGCCGTCTTTGTCCATAATATGGTGCTTTAATGCGCCGGCAACATGAAGTACAACGGCTCCAATCAATACATACCCTAAATAATGGTGTACTGTGCCGCCGAGTTTCGATAGCTCGTAGTTTATTGGCAATGTTTTCTCAGGATCTTCTACGCTGAAATTCTGTGCAAACACTTCTAATCCAAATACAGATAAACCATGGCCGCCAAGTACTGAAGTCATAAGCCCTGATATTGGCATAAGCAGTGTGCTAAGAATGAGTACCCAATGAATCACTTTAGCCACGCCATGTACTAATTTAGAGTAATTTCCTGCTGCCGTGGGCCAACCATTTTTTAACCGCCACGTTGCTCGAGCCAATGCAATAAATAGCACAATAAAACCAAAAGACTTATGCCATGAAAATACCCAATAAGCGTTTTCTTCTACCATATAAACGCCAGAGGCCAGCATGCCAATAATGATTAAGCCAACAAGCCAATGTAGAAATATGGTGGTAGGTGAAAACTTTTGATGTGAATCGTACTGCATATTTTCCTCGGGAAACACGACGGTTAATAATGTACTTCAATATAGAAGAATTTTGTAATTAGATACTAATACCTTTCTAGAGCCTTACTATTTTTTCAACGCAAACGGTTTTGCATGAATGCGCAAATTGCTATGGGAAGCTCATAGGCCTTTTTAGGTATTCTAAATTAAAAACTTAATTTAGCACGGGGAAATTTACTTGGATATGGGGGGATACGCGAATAACGCGCTCCCCCGTGCTGAATAATAAAGACATAACCCTATCGCTTAAAGCAACGTTGATCTCGCAAAGTTGTTTTAGAACGCTATCTTGGAATAGTTTTCTAGGAAGACTACCCTAGAAGGCTATCTAGGAATAGTTTTCTAGGAAGACTACCCTAGAAGGCTATCTAGGAAGAGCATGCCGTATTGACGTCCTTAGCCTCGAGCCCAAAAACGTATTTCACGAAGCTTTTCGATAAACGCATCGGATTTCATATTTGCGATATCAAGCCATCCATCATCCATAGCGTCACCCAGGCCAGCCGCTTTAATTAAAGGCATTGCCTCAGCGGTGTAACCTACAAACTTTTGATGAGCCTGTGCATCTGAAATAAAGTCTTTTGCTTCAGGTTTCATTGATAGAGATTTTGCACCATCTTCTGAAAGTAACAATAGTACTGCATCGTAAAGCACCGATGGCCCACCATCTATTTTTTGATGCGCCGCGATATGCTTGCCTTTGCTACATGTCACCCCGCCTACTTTAGGGGCCACTAGTTCGAACATCGCCCCTTCGGCAATAAGCGAATCGATCACATTTGAAAGCGTATCTCCATCAATACCATCTGAAACAAGAATACCTAATTTGCGTCCTTTGAACGTGCTTGGCGGATTTTTCAAAATACTGAGTGCATCAGAGACTGGTAAGTCTTCTCTGGTTGGCATAGCCGCTTCTGCAGGTTCAGGCATCTCTAAAAAGCCAAGTTCTTGTGCAACGCTCTCTGCTAAGGCCTTATCAACATTCAGTAAATGAGAAACAACACGCTCACGAATAGCTAACCGCTCAACCTTCGACAATTCAAATGCGAATGCATCGCGCATATGTTTTTGTTCTGTGTCAGTCTGGCTGATATAAAACTGTCTTGCTTGACTGTAATGATCCGCAAAGGTTTCTGAACGATAGCGTGTTTTACTGCCTTCCATCGGCTCCGCATGAGATTGATAGCCCGTCTCGGGACACGCTCTAGGGTTGCTTTCATCAGCATCCCACGAATTGGGTTCGTAGTTAGCCCGGCCTTTCGGATTTTGCATCGCCATGTGCCCATCTTGCTGAAAATGGCGCATAGGACATTTGGGTGCATTTATAGGAAGCTGCGTGAAATTTGTACTGCCTAGGCGTTTTAATTGGGTATCTAAGTAGGAAAAATTTCTACCTTGAAGTAAAGGGTCGTTCGTGAAGTCCATACCCGGCACGATATTTTGGGTACAAAATGCAACTTGTTCGGTTTCTGCAAAGAAGTTATCTACCACTTTGTTCAGCACCATTTTGCCTATTATTTTCACAGGTACCTGCTCTTCTGGAATAAGCTTAGTGGCATCCAATACATCAAATTCAAAATTATCTGCAAAGTCTTGGTCAAATACCTGAATGCCCAGCTCCCATTCAGGAAAATCACCAGCCTGTAGCGCATTCCACATATCTCGTCGGTGAAAATCAGGATCTGCACCGTTAATTTTCAGTGCTTCGTTCCATACCACCGATTGCAAACCTTGCTTCGGTTTCCAATGAAATTTAACGTATTTCATTTCACCTTCGGCGTTAATAAACTTAAAGGTGTGCACACCAAAGCCTTCCATGAAGCGGAAAGAACGAGGTATGGCGCGATCTGACATGGCCCACATCAACATATGGGTAGATTCTGGCGATAAGCTGGTAAAGTCCCAAAAGTTGTCATGGGCAGTTTGTGCTTGAGGAAAGCCGCGGTCAGGCTCTTGTTTTGCAGAATGGATCAAGTCAGGGAACTTGATGGCATCTTGGATAAAGAAAACGGGAATATTATTACCCACTAAATCCCAGTTACCTTGTTGAGTGTAAAATTTTACGGCAAACCCGCGTACGTCTCTAGCTAAGTCTGGTGAACCTTTATTACCAGCAACGGTAGAAAAGCGCGTGAATACAGGCGTTTTTTCGCCTTTGCGCTGGAAAATATCTGCTGAGGTAATATCTGACAATGATTCGTAAGTTTCAAAATACCCGTGGGCCCCAAAGCCTCTAGCATGCACCACACGCTCGGGAATTCGCTCGTGATCGAAGTGAAAAATCTTTTCTCTAAGTACGTGGTCTTCTAAAACGGTAGGCCCTCGCTGGCCCGCTTTAAGAGAATTTTGATCGTCGTGGACGGGGCAACCTTGCGCCGTCGTCATAGTAGGGTGTCCATTACCCGCGGTTTGATGCAACTCTCCGCCTTTTCCTTTCTGTCCTTGGTATTTAAACGATTCAGCCATTTCAGTTCCTTATAGAGATAACCTAATTGATTGCGTTGTAACAACGGCTTAGGATGAAACATGCATGTTTCAGAACTGTATGAAGCAAGGAGAATTCCACATTAAAATTATTAAACAAAATTAACAAGTTACGTGTTCACCCACTTTTAATCGTTAGAATAATTACAAATAGAGGGAATATTTTACAGGGGATATAGGAGGCGATAACAACCCGAGTGAGATGGCAATGGCAATAGCAATAGCAATGAGAATAAAGAGGGAGAAAACTAAAGTAAAAAAATGCCGAATAGGTAAAACACACCAAGTAACCTGATGTGCTCTACTCAAACATGCTGATTTTAGATAAATTTTAACTAAAGTGACTAGCTACAATAGATTCAATCACGTTAACTAATTGCTCTCTATTTGCTGAGTTTTCACCAAATGGATGTGCAGGCGCAAACTGATTGTTGTCATTATCGAAATATTCACCTTTCACGTTAGCAAACCTATCACCAAGCGCAGCTTCCACAAATATTTTCGCACCAATTGCCAAATCGCCACCGGCTACCCCATAGGCTTCCTTCACCATTTTACTCCCAAGCAAAGATTTAGGGTTAACAGATACAAACAATGGCCCTGTTGTCTCATATTTTTCGGCAAAAAAGCGTGTCCACATGGTAATAGCAAGCTTGCTTTGTGCGTATGCCATACCATCACTCATAGAAGGACCTTGACTTAGCAGGTCAAAATTAACAGGGGCTTGGGCTGCAGATGACACGTTTACTACTCGCCCACCACTTGGCATAAGTGGTAACAAACGTTTGGTAATGATGAACGGCGCAATCGTATTTACCATGAAGCGTACGTCTAAGCCTGCGCTTGTTTCAATTGCAGGAGAATGAAACACCCCAGCATTGTTAATAATAACGTCTATAACTGAAAAAGCGTCTGCCACTCGAGAAGCAAAATTATCTACTGCTTTAAAGTCGCTTAAATCTGCCACGAACCCAGTAACCTGTATTGCAGGATAATCGGCACATAGCATTTGTTCTACATGCTTTAATTTGTCGGCACTTCTTCCGTGAATGATCAAATTATGCCCTTCGTGAGCTAATAATTTAACGGTTTCAAGACCAATGCCGTCGGTCGCGCCTGTCACTAATATTGTTTTCATCCGTTCATTCCCTCTTTTTTCAAACTAGTTTGATGACTAAATTCGTCAGAATGGAAATGCGGTAACACCATTTCCGACAGTTTCTGTAACGTTTCTTCAACTGGTGTGCGATTAAATCTAAGGTTTAGCGCTACGTGGTTAACGCCACTGTCTCGCAAGACTAAAAGATAATCTAATAAGCTGTTTATCCCGCAGCGAACACCTAAATGTATTGGTGATACCGGTGAATTATCGTTTGCGTCTACATCAATATAAAGCGGTTGCATTACCGGCTTGCTTCGTTTGGTAAAGGTATTTACACGTGAGCGATAACTATCAACCACGTGAGCTTGAATTTTTGGGCTTCTGGGGTAAGTAATTAACCCGTCTAGATGCTCTGCTCCCCAATTCGGCGATTGTTGAGAGCCCCCTGTGATCATCATAGGAAAGCGTTCTTTGTGTGGCTTAGGCAGTAAATCCAAGGTGCCATTTACATGACCAAAGCTGTTGTTGATTTGACCGTACCCCTGCATCATGCGTTTAATATATTCCACACTTTCACGGAAGCGTTCGCCCCTGTCATCAAACCCTCGGTTAATAGCAGGGTATTCTTCAGGTCTATCTCCTGAGGCCACACCTAACACTAACCGCCCGCCGCTGAGTACATCGATACTTGCCGCAGCCTTAGCAACTTGTGCGGCATGACGTTGAGGAAGTACTAAGGATGCTACACCCAGCGTAATTGTTTTAGTTAACCCTGCAAGCACGCCAAGATATACAAAAGGGTCGTATACCTGCCCTGCATCGCCAAAGGTTGGTACATTAAATAAAACATCTCTTATCCACACGGCCTTGAAGCCTAAGTCTTCTGCAAGCTTCACTCTTTTTATATGGTCTTGCATAGTGGGCACAGGCCCATATGGGTAAGATTCGATTGGCACAACTAAGCCTATCGACATACGACCATTGTTAAAGACATTGCAAAAGCCATTATTTATGTTCGCAAAATTAAGCGCGTTTGACTCGGTACTCATTTAGGCTGCTAGGGTCTGAAAAACTGTTAGGAGAAGACTACCTTCCTATAGCATGAATGATAATTAAGCATTTTAAGAATTAGTTTCAACAAAACATTGATAATGTGCTTACCAAATGTGATTCACTTATATCTATAACGTAATATTTATAAAAACATCCTAGCCAGCGTTTTAAATTGTTTATAGACTGCAGGCATAATAATGAAAATGCGACAGGTATAGGGTTGGCAGGGTGATATCACCGTTAGTTCAACATGAATACACAGTTTAGTTTTATAGGGTTCTCAAGTTAATGTCTCAACAAAAAGTAGGTTTAGTGGGCTGGCGCGGTATGGTTGGCTCAGTGTTAATGCAGCGCATGCAAGAAGAGCAAGATTTCGCGCACATTGAACCCACATTTTTTACCACTTCTCAAAAAGGCCTTCCTGCGCCAGACTTTGCAGGTGCTAACGCAGGTGTACTAGAAGACGCCTTCGATATTCAAGCGTTAGCTAAGCAAGATATTATTATTACCTGCCAAGGCGGTGACTACACCAAAGAAGTGTACGCTTCACTGCGCGATACGGGCTGGAATGGATACTGGATAGACGCAGCGTCTGCGCTTCGTATGGAAGACGATGCGGTCATTATTTTAGACCCTGTAAACCGTAAAGAAATTGATGCTGGCGTAGAAAATGGCATTCGCACTTTCGTAGGTGGAAATTGCACGGTATCGCTAATGTTGTTAGCGCTAGGCGGCTTGTTCGAGAAAGACTTGGTTGAGTGGGCTTCACCTATGACCTATCAAGCTGCTTCAGGTTCAGGTGCTAAGCATATGCGTGAACTTATTAGCCAAATGGGCGCTATTCACACGAATGTAAAAGCAAATTTAGATAATCCAGCCTCTGCTATTTTAGACATCGATAAGCAAGTTGCTGAATTTATCAGAAGTGATGATTACCCTTCTGAGCAATTTGGTGTACCGCTAGCAGGCAGTTTAATTCCTTACATTGATTCACAGTTGCCATCTGGGCAAAGCCGTGAAGAATGGAAAGCACAAGCTGAAGCCAACAAAATTATGGGCTTGTCTGAGCAACCTATTCCAATTGACGGAATTTGCGTTCGTGTAGGCGCGATGCGTTGTCACAGTCAGGCTATCACCATCAAGTTAAAACAAGACTTGCCGGTTGAAGAGATTGAGCAAATTCTTGCTGAGCATAACGAATGGGTGAAAGTGGTCCCTAACGACCGTGATGCCACTATGCAAGAACTCACGCCAGCGAAGGTGACGGGAACACTGTCTATTCCTGTAGGTCGAATTCGTAAATTGACCATGGGGCCTGAGTATATTTCAGCCTTCACTGTTGGCGATCAATTACTATGGGGTGCTGCCGAGCCGCTTCGTAGAATGCTGCGTATTGTTCTTGGTAAAGCTTAATCAGCCAACGCTTAAAATTACAATGATGTAAACACCTCAATAAATAACTACCAAAGCCCAGCTTTTTCTAAGCTGGGCTTTTTTATGCAATGCTTTTTGTTTAGGTGGGTCCGTTTTTTGTTCAGAGGTTATCTATAGCAGCCTAATTATGTACCCGTGCTTCTATTTCTTTTCAGAGCGCTATTCCTTTTCAGACCAAACGGCAAATTCATTACCACCAGGTTCAATGAAATGAAACCGGCAGCCCCCTGGAAATTCAAAAATAGGCTTATTCACGTTGCCACCAGCGCCTTCTACCTTGCTTAACGTTTGCGTAATATCAGCACTGTAAAAAACTAATAACGCGCCGCCATTTTCTGTAATGCCAGCATGCTCAGCTTTAAAAAAGCCCCCGTCTAATCCTTGGTTAGTAAATGCCGTGTATTCAGGCCCGTAATCGGTAAATGCCCAACCAAATACGGTTTCAAAAAAGCGTTTAGTACTGTTGATATCCAATGTACCGAACTCAACGTAGTTTAGCTTTTCATGTGTTGCCATGGTTTTTCCTCATCTATTCAGGTAGATATGGTGAATACTGTAGTGTTAGCGGCTAATATTCCGTATTATTAACGCGTTAATGTACGTCATCTTCAATAATATAAAAGCCACATGGAAGTATTAAATGCAAGCTCCTGATTATTCAAACTACAGCCTTGCCGAACTTGAAGATGTGTTAGCCAACATCGACAAAGAGCAATATCCCGATAGAGTGTCAGCCGTGCTCAAGGAAATAGCCTTAAGACAACCCTTAACAAGCAAAACCGAAACGTCTCAACATCAAGATAGTTCTGATCCTCAAAATACTGCCAATCACAACCCAGCATTAGCGGAAAATAGTTACGATGACGAAGCATTGCATGCAAACTGGCTAATTCGTTTTTGGAAAGGCCAAGTATCGTTACCTATCAGTTATTGGGTGGTTGGCATTTTAATAACACTTGGTGCACTTGCGCTAAGCTCATTTGTTGAACTTAAAATAGAAAGTGCATCTTCGCGAGCTGAGCTTGGTATATACATGATGCTTTTGTACGTGGTGTTAACACCCGTGGTTATCTGGCAATCGGTTGGCGTAATTCGCTCTGCCATCCGTCACCCTCATCGCGGTGGCTCTGCTGGTTGGGCAACAATGGCGATAATAATGACAGTAATAGGAATGATAAATTTCACTGTAGATTTCTATCGGTCAGGGGTACCCATCATTACTGAAAGTGTCTCTTTAATTGGCGCTGAATCCACCTATCCCTCTACCAAGTTTAGGGTTTTAAATAATGGTACCGAGCTAGAACTTTATGGCGGTATAGAAATTGGCTCCGAACTACTGCTGCTAGATGTACTGAAACAGAATGAAAACATAACAACAATACACTTACACAGTATTGGCGGAAGACTTATCGGCGCGACTCGTCTTGCTGCTGTAGTCAAAAAATATGGGCTTAACACATTTGTGAAAACCTCGTGCTCTTCGGCATGCACTATTGTGTATTTAGCGGGAAAAGAAAGGCTATTGGGTGAAGACGGCGTGCTGCAGTTTCACGCTCCCGCATTAGGCGGCAAGTCTATGCATGACAACACAGAGTTAAGTTCCGCGTTTGACCAAGCGTATAAAGATGCCGATGTTCCGAATTGGTTTGCGAAAAAAATACAAAATACGCCGAATACTGAACTTTGGGCTCCTTCTCACAAAGAACTTTTACGAGCAGGTATTGTCAGTAAAGTAGTGGACAGTAGCGCCTACGGGTTCAGTGGCTATGAAGACGAAAGCGAAATAAACACGCAAGCAGTAGAGTCTGGTTTATTGACTCATGCCTACTTGGTTGCCATGAAAGACAAAGATCCAGATACCTACTATCGAATTGTCGCTATCAATGAAGAAGGTTTACGGGAAGGCGCTTCTATTAATGCTATTGCAACTCGAGCACGAGCGGTGTTTGAAGCAAGAATTACGCATTATATCGCTCATGGTAGTGATGCCGACATCGTTAATTATTGGCATGTGATGATAAAACAAATGCAAGAGCTTCAAGGGCAATATCCCCTTGCCTGCGCCGCATTTGTGTATCCCGATGAGGTGCCACTAGAATACCATGCCGGGAATGAGGTTCAGCTATCGAGCGAAGTAAAGGCACTTGAGCTTGAGGTATTGGCAAAGCTAATTGCACATCAGCAGGTAAGTCCCTCTTTGTATTCTGATGAAGAAAGTGATGACATCATCACAAATTTAGTTAAAGACATGCAGGATAGCAGTAATGCACATTTTGAGGTGGTAGTAGCGCCTCAAGATTTTCTTGAATCACCAGATATCATGTGTGGCGCTGCCATAGAAATTCAGCAGCGATTTATCGATTTTGAAATCCAAAAGGCGGCTAAATTACTAAGAACTATTAGTGCTCAGTAATCAATTTATATATCAGTAGCTAATAGCTACATCTACAACGGATTAAAAGATGAAAAAGTTATGGCTTGTTATTGGCTTCTTAGTACTGACAGGGTGCTCGTCTAAGCTTGCATACAATAATCTTGATTGGCTTATTTATTGGTACATGGACGATTATGTAGAGCTTAACGATTCACAAGAAGCTATTTTCGATATTAAGCTTGAAGGGTGGATTGATTGGCACAGAGAAGAACAATTGGCTTTATATTTGGCCCAACTAGAGCAGATTACCAAAGAGATAAAACAAGATAAATTAAACAAAGCTGTTATTGCCAATCATCTAAATCAGGCTAATGAACACGTAATGACCTTACGTTCAAAACTAGCGCCTGAGTTAGCAGAACTCGCTTCCCGCTTAAGTGACGACCAAGTTATTTATTTGTTCGCTGCCATCCAAAAAGAAAACGACGAAGAGCAAGAAGAGCTTGATGAGTACGACTCAATGTCTGAAAGTGAAAGGCTTGAAAAGTTAATTGAGAATTTTGAGGAAGGTTTTGAAGAAAATTTGGGTGATTTAACTGACGAGCAAAAAACAATGGTGGCGAACGCCGCACCTCACTTTGCCCGTACCCGTGGAAACTGGCTTGAATACCGAATAACCATGCAGGATGAAGCCCGCCGACTATTTGCAAGTAAGCAAAACACAGAAGCATTTCAGCAGAAGCTAACCCATCTACTGACTCACCCCGATGACTACCGCACCGAAGAATATTTAGCGCGCAGAAAGGCAAACCGAGAAGCTTATTTGTCGTTGGCCGATGAATTGGTTAAGACAATGACCGCTAAACAAAAGTCACACCTTTTAAAAAGGCTCAACAAGATTATTGACGACATAAAGGATCTTCAAGACGATTAATAGCGATTGGCTAGCTAACTGCTATCGCTTGTTGTAATGCGGCTGCGCTTAACCTCGGCGAACCATTATTTGCACTTTCAGCCGCTTTAATAAGTTTTAAAATTGCGGTATTGGCGGGGGTGCTCACGTGATGGGCTTCACCTAACGCAATAATTTCGCCATTAAGGTAATCGACCTCTGTTTTTCTATTTAGCGCTAAATCTTCATACATAGATGAGCGTGCCTGAGGGTCAATCTTTAACGTGGCAGCAGCCACTTTTTTAAACAAGAAGTTAGGCAATGACATAATGTAAGGCATAAGCTTCGGGACGACCTTCCCTGTTTTAGCAGGTTCAATACCAGCCGCTTTCATTGTCGCTAATGCCTCTTTTAATACTACCGCCATTATCTTTCGATAGGCACTGTCATTCAACTGCTCAAGCAACGGCCTACCAGAAAGGGCATTAACGGCGTTATTTAAGTTCATAAGCAGCTTGCCCCACTGCACGCTGGATAAATCCTTAAACACCTTCACCGGTAAATTAGCCATTTCGAGCAGTCCGACTAAGTCTTTCGCTTGCCCTGATTTATCCTCAATACACAAATCGCCTTCCGTGCCGCAATGAAAATGCCCGTCGCCCTGCCCCAGCACGTTAAATGGAACCATGCCTTTCATGACCGTATGATTCGGTAAGCATTCTGATAGCACTCGTCCGTTTCTTACCCCGTTTTGAAAGCTGATGACAACCGGATTATCCTTCAACGGATCGCTATTTTCATATTGCGCAATAAGCGATGCGGCCTCTTGAGTATCACCACTTTTTACGCACACTAAAATATAATCAGCGCGCGCCATTACCTCAGCATTTTCAGTAAAGCTAATATCAGCCGGTTTAAGTTTGGTATTCCTGCCCCGCCAATCGGTTAACGTTAAGCCGCCATTCGCAATTTGATCTTTAAGCCTTGCACGGCCAATTAAGGTGACATTCGCGCCAATAGACAGCAAACAACCTCCTAAATAACACCCAATGCTCCCAGCGCCCAATATAACGATATTCGCTGTGTTTGCTGTTTCTATCTTGCTCATGATTAACCTGCTGCCAGATTTAAATACAACTAAATACTACAATATCACGCGATAGATAAACCTTATCACCTAGCTTACTGAAGACGTTTCTTTACTTTTTAAATGCGCAATCTCATGTTTAACCGTAAAGCCGATTAGCACAATGGCACAAATACACCCACCAGTAAGCAGTATAAACCCGCCATTCCAACCAAAATAATCGACGGTAAAACCTAAGGCAATGTTAGCGATAACAGCACCACCAAGGTATCCAAATAACCCGGTTAGTCCTGCCGCAGTACCTGCTGCTTTTTTCGGTACCAATTCTAATGCGTACAAGCCTATTAGCATAACAGGCCCATAGATTAAAAAGCCGATAGCCATTAGCGCTGCCATGTCGACTGTGGGGTTACCAGCAGGATTAAACCAATACACCAGTACCGCAATCAGCACTAATACCATGTACAAAATAGCCGCTGGTGAGCGACGACCTTTAAACCACTTGTCACTGATGTAACCGCATAACAACGTACCTGGAATGCCCGCCCACTCATACAAGAAGTACGCCCATGAACTATGCTCGAAGGAGAAGTCTTTCACCTCTGACAAATAAGTAGGTGCCCAATCTAAAACACCATATCGAATGAGATAAACAAACGCATTTGCGATAGCGATAAACCACAGGAGTTTGTTATTTAATACGTAGGTAACAAAAATTTCTTTAGCACTGAGTTCTTGCTCATGCTTTTCTTCATAATCGAGGGGATAGTCGTTGCGATGTTCTTCAATAGGCGGCAAACCACAACTTTGCGGTGTATCTCGTAAGGTCAAAAAGACAAAACCGGCGATTAATGCAGCAAAGGTTGCGGGTACGTAAAAAGCGCTATGCCAATCATTAAACCACGCCATTCCCAAAATAAATAAGGGTCCAATAAGTCCGCCGCCAACGTTATGCGCAATATTCCAGACCGAGACAATTTGCCCTCGTTCATTCCCCGAGTACCAATGCACTATAGTACGACCACAGGCGGGCCACCCCATACCTTGCACCCAGCCATTAATGAAAAGCAGCAGAAAGATAATCGCGATGCTTTGTGTTGCCCATGGAACAAAACCAAAAATAAACATGACCAAGGAAGACAGTAGTAAGCCTGTCATTAGAAAGTATCTAGGATTGCTTCTATCAGAAACATTGCCCATTAAGAATTTACTCAACCCGTAAGCAATAGAAACCGCAGACAGTGCAAAACCCAACTCGCCTTTTGTGAAGCCTTGCTCTTCAATTAAATAAGGCATGGCCAGTGAAAAGTTCTTTCTTACCAGATAGTAACCCGCATAGCCCACAAAGATACTGAGGAATATTTGCCATCTAAGCTTTTTGTAAACTGGATCTATATCTTCCTCGGGTAACCGAGTTTTATGTGCTGCAGGTTTAAAAAATCCAATCATAAAAAGCTTCCAACTATTTGGCGAATAAACTATTTTTTTGTGGCTGTATTCTGCTTTTAGAAAGTTAATAAAACAAGCATATATCTGAATTAATCATTGAGGGGTGCAATGTAGCTGATACATAACATTCGTTCGGTAAACCAGATTGAATTTCAACCATAATTTTCATGTTGTAGGGATATCAGCCATGGAAGGTAAGATGACAACGCAATGCTTTAGCGTAACATAGAACAACTAAGCTAAACTTATTAGACTAAAGTCTGAATTTTGAATGACCCGACGGTTAATTCCCCTAAATTCAGGACATGGCGTTTTATCTCTGCTAATTTGCAAGAAGTGAATTTAGTTCGTTGGTGTTAGCTCAAGCCTAGCAGCCACCTAACAAGACGTAAGAAAATACTGTGCTATCCATTACCAAATTTTCTCTTAGAGTTCTAGCAATTGTAAGCCTTTCTGCCTTTAGTTATATGGCGTGTGCCGATGTACTGGCCGAACTTGAATCGTTAGATTCACGGGTTAACACCGAAATCCCTATGCCCATTGGCGAAGTAATATCGAAGCTAGAAACACGATTACTCACTTCCGACTTAACGTTGCCCGAAAAAACTAAAATCGCGGGTAGATACGTTCAACTAAAACTCAAATTACATCACACAGCGCCCGATGATGTGATGACAATCCTTGAATCTTTAGTCGCTGAAACGGAAGATGGATTAATCATTAAGTTAGGGCTGGCAAGGATGGTTGGCATTAATGCAAATTATGACCTGTCTTATCAGATGTTCGGTGAAGTCATTCAATCTCCCGCTGCCAGCCCGTCTGTTAAGGCTATGGCGATTGCGTATCTCATCCTTTCATATAATGAAGGGCAAGTTTTCGCTTCAAGCGTTAACTTATTAAACACTCTTAACGAACTGGTTCATGAGAATAACCTTGCCTATGCTAAAGCTCTTTACCACTACATGGCCGCAGATTATTACCACTCAGTTAAGTCGTTCGATATAGCCTTTGAGTACTATGAAAAATCGTTAGCAGAGGCCAAAACGCTGAAAGAATGGCCACTTGTCAGTGACAACCTGTATGCCATTGGTATTTTGTTTAGAAATATGGGCAACTTTGATAAGGCAATTACCTACTTTGAGCAGACCATTGAATCTGACAGTAAGATAGACATTAATTACGCAGAATACATTGCCGTATATGGAATGGCGTCTACCTATTTTCGCACTGACAATATTGAAGAAGCGTTGAAACTGGCTGACAGAGTTACTTCTCACCCGCTCACTACCTCTTTTTACGATAGCGAAATTTATAGATTAAAAGCGAAGGCGTTGATGGAACGCGGGCGTTTAAGCGAGGCGAGAGTGGCGCTTGATCAGTCTCGCAGCACCTATGATGATTACCGCGTAGGTGAAAAGACCACATGGCGGGCCGAACTTGAAAAGCTCGCATCACAAATTACCGCTAAAGAAGGTGACTTTGAAACGGCATACAAAGAGTACGAGGTTTACCATAATGAATATCTTGAGGCTAAAAAGTACGAAGATTTAGAACTATTAGAAAGCGCAAATTTAGTTTATGAAATAGAGCAGCAAAAAGAAAAAACTACACTACTAGAAAAAGAAAACCGGGCTATTTCAGAACTACTTAAAGCCAGAGAAGCAGCTCAGCAAACACAAAAGCTCTTCACCCGCTGGCTTGTAATTTTTATTGTGTTAACACTTGTTACCCTTTTTATTATTTTAATTCTGCTTAAAAAGGCACGTAAGACTAACGCGCTCTATATTTCTGCTAAGGAAAAAGCCGAACTTCATAGCAGGCTTAAAACAGAGTTTATTTCAAACATAAGTCACGAAATCAGAACCCCATTGAACGCCATCATTGGTTTTGGGCAAGTGCTAACAGACAAGTTAGAAGATAGACAAACTAAAAAGCTAACAAGCCAAATTGTTAACTCATCTGAAATGCTTCTGCAGCTTATCAATGACTTACTAGACTTCTCTAAAATTGAAGCCGGCAAGCTAATGCTAGATTACGGCCCTTATAATTTACGTCAAAGCATACGAAAGCTACTTGATATATTCCACGCGCAGGCAAGCAATAAGGGGTTAACCATTAAGCTAAATATCGACAAAAATCTTCCCAAAGAAATGATTTTTGATGAACTTAGACTTAAACAAGTGCTTGCCAACCTAGTCAGTAATGCGATCAAATTCTCAAGCGCAGGGATTATAGAAATAGGTATAAAAGTTAAACAGAAAGACGGCACCCACTGCCTATTCGACGTATGGGTACAGGACAACGGTATTGGCATTAGCGAGTCTCAGCAGGAAAACCTGTTTCAACCATTTATTCAAGCTGAAAGCTCAACCGCACGAAAGTATGGTGGTTCAGGGCTAGGTTTGAACATTTGCAACAAACTATTAGAGCAAATGAATTCTAAACTTCATGTGGATAGCGACATGGGCAAAGGTGCCCGCTTTTACTTTACGTTAGAATTGAGCCATTCCATAGGTGACGAATACATCCACAACAAAGAAGCCGCGCAGTTAATTACCCAGTTCAAAAAAACACGGGTGCTATTGGCCGAAGACAATGACATAAACGTTGAGGTTATAACGGCAATGCTAAACTCCACAAACCTACAAATACTTCGAGCTCCCAACGGAAACGACGCTATTCACAAATTATCTCAACAGCCGTTTGATGTTATTTTAATGGATATACAAATGCCGGAGATGGATGGATACGAGGCCACTCGGGTTATACGGCATCAAATGAATGTCACCTTACCTATTATTGCGTTAACAGCAAATGCTATGCAGCAAGACATAGATGCCTGTTTACATGCAGGCATGGACGACCATGTCAGCAAACCTATTCGAAAAGAAAAATTGCTAGAGGTGTTAGATAAATACCTCAACGATTAACAAGGTATTTATCTCGAATTATACATCATCCGCTTCTACATTATGCGTGTCCGCCCTTGTCAAAAGCGATCTAATACCTAACAAGGGTTCGCGTTTCAATACTCTTACGAGGCTTAGTTGCAGTAGTATCGCCTTCCATATCGAGTGCACTATGCGCCAAATGTGGCCTGCCATGATTATCGTAAATATTAAATATAATCGCTTCTTCAGGGGTCATTTCTGATTGATAAAACCACTTATGCGCTTTGTTTTCAGCCACCCCTAATATTTGCCCTTTTCGGTCGGGGTACTCTAGCTCTATGTTCATCCAATCGTCTGCTTGCATCGAACGTGGACAAATAAACCCTAATGGAGAAGAAGGAATTTTATATTCTACCGGCCGCCAAATATTTACAAAGCCAAAGTGCCCTTGTTGAAACTCTCGGGCTCTTTGCGCACCTATAATATCCACTAGCCGTTTCGCAACTCCTCCCTCACTGTAATCGTTGTGAACATTGCGGGCAGGTCTTCGCGTAGCATTGGGATCATCAATACGTACCGTATGGTCAAAAACAATCACTTCTTTTGCTTCTATCTGCTGCTGCAGAATGACGGCAAGCTCACTTTCATATTCGCTCGCCCACGCTTCAGACTCATCAAATGCATTCACCTGTGTCGGTGAATTTATAAAAATGATCCCGTCTTCATCGAAGTTCACTGAACACGTTTTTTTTCGTATGTCAGTAACGGGCACCTTAACTGAAACTAATTCTGGTGAAATCAAATTTCCAACAACGCCGTCTACATCGAAATGAAATGCCTGAACGTCGTTACTTTTGACATGATAGTTTACTGTGGCTGTGGTCATATAAAAGCACTCCTTAAAAACGGTAAACGGTATAGATTTCCCCGATGCGAGGGAATATAGGTTTTTAAGGGCGATAGATAAATGGGATACAGGTATAAACAGAATTCTGAAAATGAAGATAATAGACAACCACAGTGGCTGATAAACCTCTTGAACTTTACCATGACTGACCTCGGAAACCACTTTAAGGCATTACTTCTGGAAGTATTTAACCAGTCTTTACATTTCCTCAATGGCGAGCGTTGAGAGTTTACTTTATGATCTTTACATTACTAGCATGACTGCTTTTTTCATCGATATTCAGTCAGCGAGGAACTGCTCGCATGACGAATTTTTTTAAGTGGGAAGGATCAACATCAATGTGGAATCTACGATGCCTATGTGTACTTGTAGCGCTTATTATACCGAATGTGGCCTTTGCCCATCATGGAAGTAGTGGGCAATTTGAAACCAATAAAACGATTGAGTTGTCTGGCGAGATTACTCGGGTACGATTAGTAAACCCGCATGCCTATGTGTATTTCGATGCTACGAACGACGATGGCAGCGTGACTAATATGCGTTGTGAACTGCAATCAGGCTCGTTACTTAAACGTAGAGGTTGGAACACCGAACAATTCAAAACAGGCAGTGCTATTACCCTAATAGGCTCTCCAGATAGGAACGACCCAACTACCTGTTACATGCAACAAATTACTTTCGAAAATGGGATAACAGCCACCCGCAATAGTGTGTTTAACGATGATGGTAGTTTGGTGGCCAGTGATGACGGTAACGCTTCATCACAAACTCAAAGTGAAATTGTTGAACAACGCTCTATTACTCGCACAGACGGTACGCCTAACATTGAAGGAAACTGGGCAATGGTGCGAAAAGAAGGCAGTAGACCGGGCGGTGGCGGCTCTTTCGCACAGTTAACCGAAGCCGGTGCTTTGGCGGTTGAAGGGGCAACGCAAGATGAAAACCCAAGATATCAATGTGAACCCACGAATATCATCATGGATTGGTGGTTTGATCTTATGGTTAATAAGATTGAGCAATCAAGCAACCAAATACACTTAACTTACGGCTTTATGAGCCTTGAGCGCACTATTTACCTAGATGGCACCGCAATGCCCGCAAATTACGAGACTAATCGCGCAGGGTTTTCAACCGGTGTATGGGAAGGAAATACATTAGTGGTAACCACTACAGGGTTTGACGAAGGATGGTTGATGGCTCCCATGGGCGGCAACCCTGGCGGCAACGCCCGCCCTCCTCGTCCTGAAGGCGCGCCCGATGGAAAAAGTGGCCCACCAGGAGGCCCAAGAGGCAATGGCGGGCCACCCTCACCGGCTAAAAATAGCAGTGAGCTCGTGATTGTAGAACGTTTCTCTCTAAACGAAGACGGCACGGTATTAAAACGCGAATATACCATTACCGATCCGCTTTATCTCAAAGCACCTATGACAGGTTCAGATGAAGTGACCTTTACACAAGACAGCTATCAGCCTTATGACTGTGACGACCTTACTGCCGAACGAGGCTCTGGCAATCTTGATCCCAGCGCCACAACACCTGACAACAAAGCTACAGGTAATGATGTTTCAAAAAGAGACGTTTCAAAAAGCGGCAACGTAAACGGTCAATCTGTAATGAGCACCCTTTACAAGCTTGAAGATTCAAAGGTAGGTCAAACCATATCGAGTACACAGTGGGGCTACCCTATTGTGCTGTCCTTACACGCAATAGGCATGGCTACCATGGTCGGCATTGCGCTTATGTTGACCCTTCGCGTGCTAGGCTTCGCTTCAGCCATTCCGGTTACCGCAATGGCAAGCTACTGGAATGTTGCTTTAATTGGGTTTGGCATTAATTTAGTTTCAGGTGTGGCGCTATTTCGTGGAAACGCTTCAGAGCTTTATTTCAACTGGGCATTTCGCATTAAAATTCTTTTGGTTATTGCTGGCCTTGTACTTACATGGCGGTTAGTCACCATTTGTATAAAACAAACTGACAAGGTGTCGACTAAGCACAAAAGGCTTGCTGCTATTGCCATGGTCAGTTGGGTGGCCGCTATTATTGCTGGCCGTTTAATCGGCTACATGTCTTAAGGAGGTTACCTATGAATTCATTACTTTCGTGGGTTATCGACACCCTTAATGCTAGCCCTATCAGCGGTTTTGTTATGGACAATGCCGTCGTGTTCCCAGTTTTAGAAATGGCACACTTTTTAGGGTTGTGTTTACTTTTTGGTTCACTGCTTGTTGTTGATTTGCGAATGGTGGGCTTTGCCAAGGCTGTGCCCATCAAGCGGGTAGACATATTTTTACGTTGGGCGTTAATCGGTTTCGCTATCAATGTGGTTTCGGGCTTGCTTTTTGTTATAGGTGACTCTGACAGATACCTTGTGAATATTGCATTTGGGGCCAAAATGGCCTGCATCTTATTGGCGGGCGTTAACACCTTGTACTTTATAAAATGTATTAAACCGCAAATGGCCAGTATGCCCATGTCTGCTAGCGCGTTGAACACCCCTGCGCAACTAGGTAAAAATGCCTATGTGGTAGCCTGGTTATCGCTGTTCTTGTGGACCAGCGTTATTATTTTAGGCCGCTTTATTCCTTATGTGGAAACGCCCTAATTGGCTAGGTTGAAGTGTGCACCGGCTCTGTCAGCCTTTTCTTCAACCTTACTGCCAGCCTTGCTTTTAGCTGGCCTCGTAGCTTGTCTGTTAGCGTCACCGGTGGCATTTGCCCATGGTGTAGCACAGCAAGATCAAGGCTTTATAGCCAATGCCTTCGGTGTTCACGTTTGGCCTTTTATGTATTTGGGTGCCAAACATATGGTAACTGGATACGACCACCTGCTTTATCTTGTGGGGGTCATTTTCTTCTTATCGAAATATCGCGATATAGCCATATTCGTAAGCCTTTTTGCTTTAGGACACTCCATTACACTGTTGGTAGGTGTGCTGTCTGGTCTTCAGGTAAATCCCTATCTTATTGATGCCATTATTGGCATATCTATTTGTTATAAAGCACTGGAAAACCTAAGCAAGTTTCGTTTTTTAAACCCTAAGATAGCCGTATTTGGTTTTGGGTTAGCTCATGGTTTTGGGCTTTCAAGTAAACTACAAGACTTAGCGCTGTCAGCGAACGGACTTATACCTAACATGCTGGCATTTAACTTGGGTGTCGAAATTGGCCAATTGTTGGCCCTTGTAATTCTGCTTAGTAGCTTATCTTGGTTACGTAGGCAGCCCCACTACCCAGCTATTTCAAACAATGTGAATATAGGGCTATTTGGTGCAGGGCTTATGTTTTTCGGCATGCACATTACCGGCTATTTGTTGCGCTGACATGTATAAGACACGCATGAGTTATGCCTAGGGTAATGCATTTGGGTAATGCCAGTGGCATAAAAGATGCCATGAAAAATACATAAGAAAGATTACAGATAGAGTCTAAAGAAAGCATTAATACTGCGGCAATAGAAACCGCAGTGAAGGAAAAATAAATAATGACATTGTTGAACAAAATAATACTCACCACCGTCGCAGCTGGCGCTATTTTAGTGGTGGCTATTTTGCCCGCAGAGTATGGCATCGACCCTACAGGTTTAGGCAGTAAACTTGGCCTTGTGAACATCGCTAAAAGTGATGCTTTAGAAGCTGAGCTTTCACAAGATAAAAACGCTAACCGTTTTGATGTACAAGACTTAACGTTGTCATTTAACATTGGCGAATATGATCCCACCGCCGAGCGTATAAACGAGTCGGTACAAGGGCTTATTCATCTTGAAGATACGCCGTTTAAATCAGAAACCTTTGATATTGAAATTGACGACTACGGCGAAATAGAACATAAATTCATTATGCCCGCTGACAGTACATTCGTTTATAGCTGGGAAGTACTCAATCCTAGTGGCGAAGGCCTGTATTATGATTTTCATGGCCACCCCTCAAGCCAAGATGCTACCAACTACCCTGAAGGGTTTGAAATGGCCTACGCCAGAGGTGAAGGTACTAGCCAAAATGGCGCTTTCACAACACCTTTTCCTGGCTACCATGGCTTCTACTTTATGAATATTGAACAAGGCCCTATTACGGTTAGGATTACCGTGAGCGGCTACTGGAAAGAACATAAAGAAATGTTTCGTGCGGTAGATGGCAAAGTGATAACCAAAGTGCCTTTTTAGATAGTGCGTTTTAGGTTCTATGATCCTGCGCTTTGCCACAACAACCATACTATTTTGCTAAGGTAAAGACTGGGTGCGTCAGTTTTTACCGCATCACTACATCACCCTTAATACTCTACTTCGGCTAGTTTAGGTGATGGTCATGTTGGAAAAAGACGCAACAAAAATAAATATTCACGTAATAGGCGTGGGTGGCTGTGGTGGTAACGCCATTAGCAATATGTCTTCCGATTCGGGACACAGCAACATTAGGTTTAGCTCGATTAATACAGATATTTCAGCGTTAAACCAGTGTCAGGGTTTTTCGCGTGCGCATTTACATGAGCATTCACGAGAGCACTCACAAAAGCATGAAGTAGTGTTGATAGGCGAGCACACTACCAAAGGTTTCGGCGCAGGCGCTAACCCTGAAGTAGCGAAACATGCCGCTGAACATAGTATAGAACTGTTAAAAACCCTGATTGCCGACGATACCCTCATTATTGTTATAGCAGGGCTTGGTGGAGGTACCGGCAGCGGTGCTACTTCCGTGTTGTTAGATTTGGCAACAGAAATGGGAATAGATGCACTTTGCTTTGTTACCCTACCCTTCAAATCTGAAGGGGATAAACGTAAAGAGATAGCGTGTCACGCTCTTGAAGAGATTAAGCGTAAAGCCAACGCAACATTGGTGCTGTCAAACGACGCACTAATCACTGCGCTCGATGCAACCGTAGGTATTATTAGCGCCTTTCGGCACTGCGACACACAAATGCAGCGAATTGTTGAATCCATCATTACCATGCTAACCAGCACGGGTTACATCAATGTAGATATCAACGATTTCAGCCACATTCTATCACTTGAAGGTGATACCGCCCTTGGCGTTGGCGTGGCTCAAAGTGATGAAACGCTTTGTGATGCATTAAGTCATGCTTTGAAAAATCCATTGGTACAAACCAGCCACATTAGAGGCACGCAAGGCGTGATAGTACAGCTAACTTGTCAACAAGAGCCCAGTATTTCAATGTATGAAAGTATGCTGGCTGAACTACAAACCTTGATAGAAAGCTCTCAAGCATTAATTATTAGTGGCGTTACTATCAATGAAGCACTCCCCCACTTTGCTGAGGTATTTGTTATTGCGACAGGCATTCCACCCGATGAACAACGCGAACCTACCTCTGAGAAGATAGTAGAGATGAAACGGCCAAGACTATCTCAACCCTATAATGGCAAGGGAGAATATCTAGATACGCCGACCTTCGTTAGGCTTAAAGGTAAAGGTTAGAAGGGAAAAGTGAAAGGATAAAAGCTAAATGGGGAATACTAAAGGGAAGGACTAAAGATTAACGACGACTTACTGTAAGAGTCAGAACAAGAGAGTATGTTTTCGCACTAATTACAGTAGGTCTGGTAAAGGCTTTCAGATAAGTCAGCAAAATATTTTCGAAGTGTTAAGGGTGCTACAACTTCAATATTACTCCCTAGTCCTCTTAAAAACGCGCGAAGTTTACTATCATCGGTCACCGTTGCCATCAACATCGATTTTCCAGCAATCGTCGAGCTACAAATAGCCTGATCTTCAGCCAGCTTGTAGCCGTGTAATAAGAAAAAAGCACTGTCGTTGATAAGCAGCTTCAATTTCACCTTTTCAGGCGTTGATACTAGTTCAGCAGATGAGTTTTTCTGGAAGTCATTACTTTGCTGGCAATCATTGTCTGTTACCTCGACATTTCGAATAAAGTTTATAGGTAGGGAATAGCGCCTAGTATGCAAAGGTCCAAACGTACAAATGAAAATCAAACGACCATTTTGCTGAATTAACCCCATAGGGTTAACCTTGTCATAGTGCTTCCACACCGCTTGCTTTGCACGTTTAAAAAGACGTTTTATATCGGCATTTACCTGCTTTTTATAAAACAAAGCGGTTTTTAAACGCGCTAACGTAACCGGGTCAATATCCGGTGGCACTAAAGGTTGTGACACTTGCACGTTACTCACCGACTTTGACCAATGCTGCAAAAGCGAGTCGTTATCATGGGCTAATATTTGCTCAGCCTTATTGAAGTAAGGCTGTAGCTCTTTCAGTGTTGTATTCGGAAGAGTTTCACTAGATTGCTCCAATACATTGAACGCAAGGGCGGTGTTACCGTCCATCAAGCTTAAGTTCAATTTCTTGAAACACGCATTAATATTCCAGCCAAAGGGCTTCGAACGTTTATCGACTTCTAGCCCGAATAAGCCTATCTGCTCAAGACTTTTTAAATCTCGCTGCACCGTGCGCATATCTATATTGGCATGACCACTGTTTTGTAGGTTATCCAGAATCTGTCGACTAGACACCTTACGAGGTGCGCGGGGTATAAATTGTAGGATGTCTAATTTTCGCTGGAATGCGCTCACGGGTTTCTGCCTGTAATTAACGTTTTCATTATCGTAAATATTTGCTGCGACAAAAAGTGTCGCAGCAATCGTAAAATTGTCTCATGACGGTGAGTTAACCTAAAATGAATTTTTTACAAAACGATAATTCCTCAAAGTCTCCAATAATACTGCACCCTTTCTCCACCTTTTTGCAGTAGCTTCCCTCCATACTGAACTATTACCTTTCACGCTATAAGGCGATTGAAAGAGCTCAATGGAGTGCTTATGCGAAATCGATTTACATTAACTTTAGACCCAGCGTTCTGCAAAATTCAACGGTTTGATTTTATTGCTGTTATGTTCACTGCACTGCTATTTTTAACCGCATGTGGCAGCAGTAGTAGTACGGTTGAAGATGAGACCGTTGCTGAAGACATTGTTGACAATGTTGCTGAGGACACTGCTGAGGACAGCAGCTCAGATACTACAGAAATTACAGACACCGACTTTGAAGCAACGGACTGGACTGATGAAACTCACAGTAAAAATGTAGACCCGAACTTTGAAGAAGTGTTTGATGGCAGCGCGGTAAAGCGATTAGATTTTGTTGTCACCGAAGCGCGTTGGCAAAGTATGTTAGACGATATGACCGACACCTATGGTGAATTCGGGCAAAGCACTAACAGCGCCGGGCTAATCGATACCGATGAAAACCCAATATTTGTACCAGCTGACATTTATTACGAAGGTACTCAATGGTATCGAGTTGGCATTCGATTCAAGGGAAACTCGTCGTTACAATCAAGTTGGCAAGCAGGTATTTTAAAACTTTCTTTCAAACTAGATTTTGACGAATTTGAAGACGACTACCCTCAAATAGATAATCAACGTTTTTATGGCTTTAAGAAACTTAGCTTAAAAAATAACTATGATGACGAATCACTTCTACGCGAAAAAGTGGCTGCAGATGTATTTAGAGATGCAGGCTTAGCCGTTTCTCATACTGCCTTTTATACCTTGTATGTCGACCACGGTAATGGACCCGAATATTTCGGTCTTTACACCTTGGTAGAGGAAATTGACGATACGGTTATCGACACACAGTTTTCTAGCGATGATGGAAACTTATACAAACCAGAAGACAGTGGTGCGGATTTCGTAGAGGGTTCATTTAACGAAGAAAGCTTTGAGAAGAAGACAAATGAAGATGATGAAGATTGGTCTGATATCATCGCATTGTTTGACGCATTACATGATGATACCGCAACAACAGCACCTGCTACATGGAGAGAAAATCTAGAGGCAGTGTTCGATGTAGATGGCTTTTTAAAGTATTTAGCAGTGAATGGCATCATTCAAAATTGGGACACCTACGGCAGAATGACGCATAACTATTATTTGTATAACGATCCTGATACATCAAAACTAACGTGGATCCCTTGGGATAACAATGAAGCGTTCCAAGATGGAAAACAAGGTGGTGCGTTGAACCTAGATTTCTCAAACCTTAGCTCAAGCAGTTGGCCGTTAATTTCAAAACTATATGCCGATGACGTATACAAGGCTCGTTACAACGACTACCTATTAGAAGTCATTAGCGACGCGTTTGAAACCAACACCATTCAAGCAACTTACGACTCGTATTCAGCACTCATTGAGCCTTATGCAACAACCGAGTTGTCAGGCTATTCTTATTTAGAAAGTGCGAGCGACTTTTACAATGCAGTGCAACAGTTAAACGAACATGCACAAGAACGTTCAGAAGCGGTTGATACCTATTTAGACAGTCAGTAAATACCACCGTCTCTTATAAAATAAGTGCCTTTAGGGGCACTTATTTTCGTTATATCTAGTCTCTTCCAATGACAACAGCTCACCCAATAGACAAAACATACATTACAGTACATTATGTGGCAATACATATACTATTTGGAATAGCGATGGGAATTGTTAAAATATCTGATGCACTGCACGAAGAGGTACGTAAAACCAGTGCTGTTATGGAACGTTCTATAAACTCACAGGCAGAATTTTGGATGAAAGTTGGCCGCTTAGCAGAGCAAAATCCAAAGTTAACGTACGACCAGATCATTGAATTGGAGATGCGCTCTCAAAATGTGTCTTCAGTAAGGTTGGTCAGTGAATAGCCTCGTAAAGTCTCCAAGTGAAATTGCGCTCATGCGAGAATCTGGCAAATTATTGGCGAAGGTCTTCAGCGAGCTAGATAATTTTGTTGCCCCAGGTATTACCACTCTTGATATTGATAGCTTTGTAGAGCGGTACATTGTTGATTGCCTTAATGCGAGACCCGCAAGTAAAGGGCAATACGGGTATCAATTTGTGCTTAATAGCTCTGTGAATGACGTGGTTTGCCATGGCGTTCCCTCTGCTGCCAAAAAGCTCAAAAATGGCGATATCGTCAACATAGATATTACCCTTGAAAAAAATGGTTATATTGCGGATAGCAGCAAAATGTACGCTATTGGCACTGTGTCACCTATAGCGAGTAAATTAGTTGATGTAACGTATGAAGCTATGTGGAAAGGCATAAACACCGTTAAGCACGGCTCGACAATTGGTGATATTGGCTTTGCTATTCAACAGCATGCGCAGAAACATGGTTACAGTGTTGTTCGCGATTATTGTGGCCACGGCATTGGGAAGGAAATGCACGAAGAGCCTCAGATTCTCCACGTTGGTAGCGCGGGAACTGGGCTTAAATTGGAAGCTGGCATGACATTCACAATAGAGCCCATGATTAATCAAGGAACCTACAAAACAAAGCTTAAGAAAGACGGCTGGACCGTTGTGACAAGAGATAAGAAGCTATCTGCTCAATGGGAACACACGGTCTTGGTAACAGATACTGGCGTGGAAGTATTAACGTTAAGGCCTTCTGAAGCAAGATAATAGGCGCTCTGGTAAACTGCCCTACTATTTCGCCATATTTTAATCACACCTATTACCGAAGCGTTTTTAGCTCACAACGCCCAGGAAGGGTTAGCTGTTAATGGTTAATGGAAATTTTTCAAAGCTAACACCTTCGTGGCCTGACTGCATAAAATTGCGAATGTTCGCGTGGTCATCACCCTCTGGATTTTTTAAAACGTCGACACGATAAAAAGCACCAAACAGCGCCAAGGTTTGTGCTTGGCTAAGTTGAAGATGCTGCCCTAACGCGAGCAATTTGCACGAACCATTGTTTTGGTTTGCCTCATTGGTTACTTCGCCATTGCTAAAAGCCGTTGGCGTGAAAGTAAAAGCACTATCGATAAGGGCAATAACATCACCAAACTCAACGGTTTCAGGGGAATCATTAAGGTGCTTTGTTAACGCATTAACGTTGTTATAGTTCATATAAAATTTCCGTATCGAATTTGAAAAAATGAGAGTTTAAAGTCGTATTTATAGGGTTGCAAGCAGGCTTTATTCAAGAAGGACGCGTTTTTCATAGCTAAGCTTGGAAGCAATAGCCAATGATGCCTTTCAATGCCGAACATTTCTATAGACTACAAATTTAAATACTCATCGCAGTTTAAAGCAACGATATTTATATGTAGTACAATGCCGTTTAAATCAAACGTTTTAAAGAGTCGCCAATGATAGATGATCAAGAAAATAAACCCGAACAGCCAATCCAAACTCTTCGCGACCTTGCAAAATACGTTGATTATTCGTTTCTTAATAGCCTAGTGGTAGACCCACAAGCACAAGAAGATGGCAATGAGCATAACCCAAGGCAGGTATTCTCTGGGCATTATGTACCGGTAACACCAACCCCCATAGAAAACCCCACATACGTTGCGCATAGTCACACTTTCTTTGAAGAATTAGGGTTTGATAATAGCCTTTCCCATACGCCTGAATTCATGCGCTTGTTTTCGGGTGACATGTCTTCCCTCCCCTCTGCAATAAGGCCCTATGGGTGGGCTACTGGCTACGCACTGTCTATTTATGGCACTGAATATATTCAGCAGTGTCCATTTTCAACGGGCAATGGATATGGAGATGGTCGAGCGCTGTCTGTACTAGAAATTGTTACCAACAAAAAGCGTTTTGAAATGCAATTAAAGGGCGCAGGAAGAACGCCATACTGCCGAGGTGCAGACGGCAGAGCAGTATTGCGTTCCAGTGTTCGAGAGTTTTTAGTACAAGAGCACATGCACGCATTGGGCGTTCCTACGTCTCGTTCTCTTAGTTTATTTATGTCTCAGTCGGAAACCGTCGACAGACCTTGGTATTTAGAAGGCTCGAACTCTCAAGACCCTGAAGTCATGGTGCCAAACTTGGTGGCCATCTCAACCCGTGTGGCCCCTTCATTTATTCGCGTAGGTCAGCTAGAGCTTTTTGGAAGACGAGCAAGAAGCAACCAACACCCTACTGCTTTGGAAGAGCTTCGGCTTCTAACCGCACATTTGATTGAACGTGAATATAAAAATGATATCGATACAGCGCAACCATTTGAAGCTCAACTAGTGGCTCTTGCTACTGCGTTTCAAGACAGGCTTACATCGCTTGTCGCCCATTGGGTTCGAGTGGGTTACTGCCAAGGCAATTTCAATAGCGACAACTGCGCGGCGGGAGGATATACATTAGATTATGGGCCATTTGGATTCTGTGAGTTGTTCGACTCGGCTTACCAACCATGGACTGGTGGCGGCCGTCATTTCTCGTTTCTTAACCAACCTGTAGCGGCAGAAAAGAACTTTGCTATGTTTTGTCGCGCCATCGAACCACTGCTAGCAGATACACCAAAGGAACTAGAAGCATTGCGCGATGTGAACCGCAACTTTGCCACTGTCATGCAAGAAAAAATGAATAACATGTGGGCCGCAAAACTCGGGCTTGCGGTTTACGACAATGACCTTTTGCTGCAACTATTACACTTAATGATGCGCACGGGCGTGGACTATAACTACTTTTTCAGAGAATTAGCGAACCTTCCGAATGATGTTGAAGCACTTGCATCGAGCTTTTATGCTCCGTTAAAAGAAGACATGATTTCCCAGTGGAATGAATGGCTTCAACAATGGCGTACTCAACTTGAAAAGTCGGGGGATATTAACGAAAGCGCGACAAGAATGAAGCTCACCAACCCTAAGTTTACCTGGCGCGAATGGTTAGTGGTGCCGGCATATAAAGAGGCGGAAGTGGGTACTTTCAATCGCATTCACGCACTGCAAGAGGTGCTTGCCAAGCCTTACGAAGAACAATCAGCACAAACAGAAAGCGATTATTACCGTTTACGCCCTAGAGAATATTTTGGTGCTGGCGGTATTTCTCACTATAGCTGTTCTTCGTAGAAGGTGAGCCCTTTTAGTAGGGCCACCAGTTACAGTGAAGTTAGATACTACTGCGAACGATTACTTTGCTTCAACAAAGCGCGCTTCTAAATAACCGATAATCGCTTTAGAGTCATATAGCCACTCAACGCCATCGTTATTTTCAATTCGAAGACATGGCGTTTGAATTTTTCCGCCGCCTTGTAACAACTCCTCTCTGTACGGCGAACCCTCTGACACATTTCGCTTTTGAATAGGCACATTATATTTGTACATTGCTCGGCGAGTTTTAATGCAAAAAGGGCAACCAAAAAACTGGTATAAAGCCAATTTTTGGCTCTCTTCAGCCACTTGCATTTGTTTTTCTGGCGAACGTTTTAGCTTAGTGCCACGGGTAATGACATCTATAAAAGCAATAATGGCCCCGAGTAGGTTGCGAATTAGGTTGATAAAGAATTTCATTTTGTGGCTCTATTAACGAATGATAAAAATAAAAACGCGATTGTACTACTTGGTGCCATGCTTTGATAATTAAGATCATGAAATTTATTCATGTCTTAAATGTGAAAATCTGCACATTCAAAGGGCTATTAATTTTGGTATGTCTATAGGCTGAAATTTTATCATGCAGGAAGTTGTTTCATTGATATCACACCTCAACAGCACCAGTTTTTAAAAGCTGCGTCTGCCATTCAAAGAAAAAGCATAAAAAATATATACTTGAATGAGCTTTGCCTAATAATAAAGAGCAAGCTTATAGTGTATTAGTTTCTATTTATAAATGGTTCTATGTAGTCTATATACCTGCTTGTGCTTGATGTAGAGTTCGGCGCTGTCATAAATCAATCCAATATGGCCATCCATACAATTTTGAGTAATTGGGCTTATTCAACCATTTTTTGCACATTACAAACTTTTATTCTTTCGTGTGAGTGGGTCATTATCAAGAAATGCCAACTGTAGAATTACTTAATATTTCCTTGCTGCCGAAAAGCTCGGGCAGTAACGCCTTCCATTTTTTTGAAATATCGACTGAAATAAGCAGGGTCGTTAAAGCCAAGTTGTGCTGATATTTCTTCTACACTCTGTTTGGTATACACCAAACTGCGTTTGGCTTCTATGAGTAACCTTTGGTGGATTATGGCTTTGGGTGAGCCATGTAATAAGGTTCGACATAGGCGATTAAGTTTAGAAACGGAAATATGCAAATGCTGGGCATAGCCTTTGACAGTTAAATGGTGTTGATAGTGTTGTTCGATTAAGGCGCGGAATTTTAGCAGTATGTCTGACTCTCGGCTGGCGTTACTTAATGTCATGTCTTGTAAACGTTGCTGGCGCAATACTGTAACTAGAATCATTTGTACTAGATGATTAACCGCAAGATTTTGCGCTACTCCATCGGCTGTTAGTTCATGTTTAAGAAGCTTAATGTAATTGCAAAAGTGTGAAATTTGTTCAGCATTCTTAAATTTTAGCGTTTGGGGCCGCCAATCCAAAGCGGATAACTCACTTATATTGGTATCGCTTTGCCCATTCCCAGCTAATAATGAGTCGTTTAGAGATAAAACAAAACCTTGGGTATTTGACGCAAAATGAAAGCCATGCACTACCCCTGCTGGAATCAATACCAACCAATCGCCTAACAACTCATGATGTTTATCGTCTAAATCTACCGTCCATTGACCGTTAAACACGGCAATAATTTGCGATAACCTGTTATGCCTATGCGGGGCGATTTCCCAGCCAAGACCGCGACTTCTTGTTGCAATATCCTCCACATGGGCCACATTTGGCTCTTGGCGAATAAAAGCTTCTCCATATAAATCGTAAAAGGGAATGGTGTTATCGATCATAGGAAACTCATTACCACGCTTATATTAGAAATTGTCAATATGACGCAAAAGTACAATAACTTAGCTCGTATGTGAATTCCTAATTATTGTTTTATTAGCCATGATAGCTAAAAGAGATAATGAGTTAGACTAAAAATGAAATCAATCAAAACTAAAGTTGCCATCATTGGTGCTGGACCTTCGGGTTTGTTACTGGGGCAACTGCTCGCTAAACAGGGCATAGACAATGTGGTCATTGAACGGGTATCGGCCGACTATGTGCTTGGTCGAATTCGTGCCGGCATATTAGAACAAGGTTTGGTTGATTTGTTGCGTGAAGCCGAAGTAAGCGAACGCATGGACCAAGAAGGTCATGTGCATGACGGCTTTGCCATTAGTTATTACGGTAAACCCCATCGCATTGACTTAAATAAACTTACCCAAGGCAAAACGGTGATGTGTTATGGCCAAACCGAAGTAACAAGAGATTTAATGAATGCTCGTTCAGAAAAAGCGCTAGCCACTTATTATAGTTCTAGCGATGTGCTTTTACATGATATCGAAAGCGAAAATCCCACAGTCACATTTGAGCAGGACGCTGTAATTTACAAGCTAGAATGTGATTATATCGCCGGTTGCGATGGTTTTCATGGTGTGTCACGTAAAAGTATTCCGGAAGAAAAACGTCAGGAGTTTGAGCGGGTTTATCCCTTTGGTTGGCTTGGCATATTGAGTGACACGCCACCAGTTGATGATGAATTAATTTATTGCAAAACTGAACGTGGATTTGCGTTAGCGAGTATGCGTTCATCAACGCGTTCTCGTTATTATCTGCAAGTGCCGTTAACTGATAAGGTAGAAGATTGGAGCGATCAACGATTTTGGGATGAGCTTAAAAATCGCTTGCCACAAGAGTCTGCCAAGGCTTTAGTCACCGGCCCTAGTATCGAAAAAAGTATTGCACCACTGCGTAGTTTTGTTTGTGAACCGATGCAATTAGGTAAATTGTTTTTAGTTGGCGATGCCGCGCATATTGTGCCCCCAACGGGTGCCAAAGGTTTAAATCTAGCAGCCTCTGACGTGGCTATTTTATCTCGTTTATTATGCCAAGAGTATATTGAGAATCAAGCAAACGCCAGTCAGAGGTATTCTGAATTAGCCTTAGAGCGAGTGTGGCATGCTGAACGTTTTTCTTGGTGGATGAGCAATATGTTGCATGATTTTAAAGATGATGCCGCAGAAGCAAACAGTTTAGATCAGAAAACTTTTGAACGCTTTATGAAGTCTGAACTAGACTTTTTTCTGAGTCATGAAGCCGGCCAACGGGTTATTGCAATGCAATATGTGGGCTTGCCTTATCCTCAAATTTAAATGACGCTCCCCCATTAATTGAAAACTTTACATGACAGTTCTGGCTGATTCTTTATCAAATAGCGCTGAATAGGCCAAAGTAGCATGTGCATGCTCTTTCATCAGGGCTTCTGCACGAGCACCTTGACCATTTATCAAAGCATGAAATACGGCATGATGTTGAGTGTGAGCATAAAACAATCGTCGGTATTCTTGCTGCATTTGTTTAGGATTAAAGGCCAAGGCGCTATCAGAGGCGAAAGGTAGATGCTCACTGAGCGCTAAGGCCGCACTAATAGCACTGTTGCCACTAGCGGCAATAATTAATGCATGAAAACGCATGTTCATTTTATGATATTTTTCAACATCTGCTTCTGCTAACACGCCATTTTCAAATAATTGATCACCGGCTAGCAAACAGGCCTGTATGTGCTCTTTAGTGCTTTCACTCAGCCCAACTTCTGCCGCTTGCCTTGCCGCTAAACCTTCAAGTACGCCTCGCACTTCCACAGAATCTACTATTTGAGCCTGGGTGAAGTTCCTCACCTGATAACCGCGGCGAGGCAACTTTTCAAGCAAACCTTCTTGAGCCAGTGCACGAAAAGCAATGCGTACTGGGGTACGCGAAATACCTAAACGTTCTGCGGTGGGAATCTCAGCCACGAAACCTATGTACATGCCTCAAGCATTGGCCAAAAAGAAATAGACGAAGCGCCGGTTTCTACAAAAGTGGAAGGCAACCAAGTAGTAACTAGTCGCTTTATGGATGATGTGTATGCACCGCCTTTTTGGCAAAACGCCCTTCGCGCTAATGACTTGGCCGATGACGTAAAAGTGGACCGCTGGCAAATCTGCCGTTTCGATTTACCTAGCCATATTATGATTGAAGTGGGTGTGGCTCACGCAGGCTTAGGCGGATATCACGCCCCACAAGCATTCAAAGCCAGCAGTATAGTAGTTGATTTTATTACGCCGGAAAGCGACACATCAATTTGGTATTTCTGGGGTATGGCGCGTAACTTTAAACCCCAAGATCAAAAATTAACGGATTCTATTCGTGAAGGTCAAGGGGTTATTTTCTCTGAAGATTTAGAAGTATTAGAGAAACAGCAGCAAAACCTGCTGCATCCTGATCGCAAATTGCTGAAGCTGGATATTGATGCAGGCGGCGTAAAGGCGCGACGGTTAATTGATCGAGCTATTAAACAAGAACACCCCCTTGCTCCCAAAGCACCTTAAAAACTGGAGAATTCGATAGCATGATTAAGATGCCAGATATGGTTTATGCAGCGCTTGAATATACTTATTACCGTGCGTTTGCTTTAAGGGGCGTCAACAGGGTGAAGATTTGCAATAAAATAGTCTAAATGTAAAAACATCGGGAAAGCAATAATGCCAGCCCCGATGTTTTATCAAATAACCTGAATTATGTTTAGATAATTGGTTTTACTGCCCAAGTTTATTTTTGCAAGGTAAAACGATCTAGGTCGTTAGCGATAGTAATATCACCCTTATAAAATTCAGCTACTTCATTGGTGTATTTTTCAAATTCAGCAGGTGTCACTAAACCAGGTGCCATATGTGTTACCACTAATTTTTTGACTTTAGCCTTGGTAGCTAATTGACCTACATCAGCCGGTACTAAATGATGTTTAGACAAATGTTGCTGCATGTGGCCAAGAGCTTTGGCTGGCATCATCGGGTTCATGCGTTTTACCAAATTTACTGTATGTTCAACGTCCATCATTTCACTAATCAATAGATCAACGTTCTGTGAGAGCAATTCAACCGCTTCACTCGGCCCAGTATCACCAGTATACACAACGCTATAGTCAGTCAATTCGAACTTAAATGATAGGGCTTGAAATTTATCGTACTCCTCGCTGCCTTTTGGCCAGCTGTAATGACTATTGCGGATAACACTGAGGTTAAATCCATCAAAATCAATGCGTGAACCATCTGTTACTTCTACCACTTTAACATGACTACTTGGCGGCGGGGGCACTTGACCAGGTACTCCATAGTGGCCTAATGCGCCATAGGTCATATAAGCAAATATCCCATCTACGGTTTGTTTTGTGCCCGGAGGCCCGTAAATAGTTAATTCACTTTTAGTTTCAGTTTGCCAGCGTAAACTCAAAATAGCAGGAAGTCCGCCAGTGTGGTCAAAATGAAGATGGCTTAAAAAAATTGCATCAACCTTTTTAATATTCAAGCCGACTTTAGCTAACTGTCCAGCCGTCCCGTCGCCCGCATCGACTAAATAGGTCTTTCCATTAACTAACAAGGCATTTGCTGGTTGTGAGTGAGTCGCATTAGGAATAGGTCCAGCCATTGTACCCAGAGTTATCCATTCATTTTTTGTATTTGTTTCGCTGGCCGCCAAAACATGACTAAAAATACTCGCACCAATAAGTGTACTAACAATAATTTTCGACAGCTTCATTAATTTATCCTCTAATAATTCCTATTTATAGGTCCTGCAAATGGCGCTTCTTTCACCGCCATAATAATTAGTTAAATGCCAAAGCTCACAAAGCCCACAAAGCCCAACACTTATTTAACACTTCATTAACTATACGTTACAAGGAACTATCGTGATAATTGATTTTATAGATACAATTAAGCTGTTATTGAAATACTTTTGAACTATTTACTATCAGTTTTCATGATAGTTAAAATCAGATTAATCCATTTTTAATATATACAAATATACAACATGCTTTTAACATAAACCTTTAACCAGCCTACTTAGTGTTAGTACTTGAATTCTGCATTACTCTAGAAAACAATCGTTTAATGTATGTAATAAAGGGTATTGAGGCTTAGTAAAAACATTTGGATATACCTTTATGTCGACTCACCTCGCTGATGTAAACCCAACAAATAATCAAGCCTCTGCTAAACACGGCATTATTCTTATTCTGGCAGCTATCATGCCGCCAATGGCAATTATTACTCTAATTCCTATTTTGCCTCTATTGATGAAAGAGTTCTCTGATGTTCAAGGATCAGCGTTTTTAGTTCCTATCGCCCTAACTATTCCAGCCCTATGTGTTGCGTTATTTTCGCCTTTAGCAGGCTGGATTTCAGATAAGATGGGTAGAAAGCCAGTATTGATATCAGCACTTTTGATTTACGCGATTATTGGTTTAGTACCTTATTTTCTAACCAACCTAACACAGATTATTATCGCAAGAGTTATATTGGGTATTGCGGAAGCGGCTATAATGACAGTAGCAACCGCGCTAATTGCTGACTATTTTAAAGGTAAAGCGCGGCAACGTTGGGTATCTATCCAAATAGCGTGTGTAAGTTTAAGTGCTATTGTACTGATTGCTATAGGTGGGCTATTAGGTGAATTTTTTGGCTCTCGGGGACCGTTCTTACTTTATCTGCTTGCCATTCCAATCGCACTATGTGCTGCTTTTATCCTTTATGAACCAATAAAAAGCCATGAGAAAGTCAGTTTAGATACGCCCAAAGTACCTTGGTCACGTGTTTTACCCTTACTGTTTATTACACTTTTTGTGGGTGTTGTCTTCTACACTATTATGGTTAAACTTGGAGCGATTTTAGCGTTAGCAAGTGAAGTATCACCTGCAATAATTGGTGGAATAGGAGCTGCAGCGAACATTGGTATGGCTTTAGGTTCAATGGCATTTGGTAAATTTAAAGGAGCTTCTGGCCCTAGGTTGATTAGCATCGGTTTAACATTATCGGCCATTGGTTATATAGGTGCCGCTTTCTCGACAGCGCTAATATTCACCAGCATAGCCATCTTTGTAGCCTCCTTCGGTTTTGGCATGTTATTACCTACCATGCTGAACTGGATACTTAGTGTGCTACCTAGAAATGTCTTAGGACGTGGAACTGGCCTGTGGACTGGCGCATTTTTCTTAGGGCAATTTACCGCGCCTATCATAGCTACTGCTTTGGAAAGCAAAGTAGGCGGACTCGAAAACGTATTAATAGTATATGCAGGTTTATCGATTATCGGTGTTGTTATGGCTTTAACTAAGATAAAGGGCGCTAAAGGATTGGTTAATCACTAATCCTATTTGAAACGACAGGCAAATAGCACACACTCATGATGACATAATCAATGTAATGACTGTGCACCCCATTGATGGGGATTTGCCTGACACGATGTCTAACTAACGGTATCAGAGTGAATAGTTCTGCCATAAGCGCTTGAAAATGTCACTTATTGATAACAGTTTTTTTAGCGTAGAGCACGCCACAGAAAATCCCCACCTTGTTAACCGGCATTCCTCTATTTTTCCTAGTTTAGTCTCTGCGATTATTAATGGTTAGCTTTCATAACCTAACTTGCCAATGAATTTGAACAAAATAGGATGAGAACAATAAATATACTTTTAATAAAAACGTGGTTCATAGATGCTCCATGGGATATTAGCGGACATGACAGCTGTCGAGTAGATTAGAACGTTTGGACAACTATATTGAATGTATGTCCGAATTAGCCCTACGGATTAGTAAAAGATTAAATAAAACATGGTCGCAATATGTAATTCACGTCCCGATAAAATAATTACAACTGCGGGATACGCGCCACCATTATCAAAACCAAAACTATAGAGCCACACCATCGCTGGGAGTTTCGTATCACTTTATATTTTTGGGGGGACCATACATTTGAGAATGAACAGTCTTCGCTTATCGGCTCACCTAATGGTGCTGCGTCATCGGGAAAAGGTATTTGCAAATTATCGTTACAAAAATGCGTGACATCGCTAGTATCCTACCAAGTACTGACTGATTGTGACGGTTGCCAACGTCAATCTGAAACAGGTTACCAACTATCATCCCCAAGTTTGAGTGTTAATTCGGGCAGTAAGCCGCTAATTAATCGAGCATAGAAAGTTTTTCTGCCGATGCCATTAATTGTATATATTCTGCGTTGTGCCATTCAAGAACACCAACTTTGTATGCATCTGTGGTTTGCACCCGAGTCAACCATGCATCAATTTGCGGGTAATCAGCCCACATACTTTTAAGCTGTAATTGTTCTAAACGCTCAATATAAGGTAAAAAAGCAAAGTCGACGAGACTAATACCAGAATTCAATATCCAGTGGTTACTTTCAAGAGCACTGGCTAAATCTTTTAGTAATTTTTTGTAAGCATAAATAGCCAAATTTAGACGGGGAGATTCAGTGCCATTGGTGACCATATCCCGCATCAGAACTTTACGAGCAGGGTCTGGGATATTAGCCAAAAACGACTCTAATGCGTCATCTGTTGTATAACGTTTTAATATTTGTTGACGAAAGGCAAGGCAAAAGCTAATAACCGCAATTTGCTCATGTAACCCTGCATCTAATCGGGTCAACCATACCCTCAATTCCGCTTTTTTAACTGGGCATTCGGGCATTAAAGGCGCTTCTGAAAATACTTCTTCAAGGTAATAACAGATAACATTTGATTCGGTAATTATGTGGCCATCGTCGACCAATACTGGAATGACCGCTTTCGGGTTTATTTTTAAAAATTCCGGGGTGAATTGTTCCCCTGCACGCAAATTCATATGCACACTATGGTAAGTTAATTGTTTGTACGCTAGCACTAGGCGCACTTTCTGAGCACAGACAGACATGTCATTGTGGTAAAGCTCTATCATGTTATTTCCGACTTATTTTAGAAAATATAAATCAAGATTACCTCATGCAAACTGCTGCTAAAATTGGCTTTATTAGATACTAACTATTGGCATTGCTGATAGGTACTATGAAAATAGACGAATAGTGTTAGTGAACCAAATTCGCTATGCTCGTACTTTAGTAAAGTAAGCATTTTATGGTCCAAGCATTAACCCTCTGGGAGTTTCAGAATGAGTAATATAGTTCTTTATATGTCGCCAGGCAGTTGTGCTCGTGTGAGTGCCATTGTGTTAGAAGAATTAGAACTTGAATTTGAAACTCGTGTTGTGCGTTTTATGAAAGGTGAGCATAAATCTCCTGAATTTAAACTGAAAAATCCTAAAGGAAAAGTCCCTGCGCTTATCTACAAGGGCCAGACGCTTACTGAAAATGTCGCCATTATTACCTATTTGAATCAACTACATGGTCAACTGTTACCTGCAACTAACAATGCCCTAGACTTTGCAAAACAGATTGCCGATCTGTGTTTTTGTTCTGCAACACTGCACCCTTTGGTCACACGTATAAGAATGCCAGGATTTTTTGCAGGCGACGACAATGCAAAGACAGTGCAAGACATTGCCTTTAATGCCATGGATGAGTTTTTTCACTTAATTGATAACCAGTTAGCTGATCGGCAATGGTGGTATCAAGATCAATGGTCAGCTATGGATGCCTATCTTTTTTGGTGTTTTTGGCGTGTTCAAGGGGCTGGTTACCCTGTTGAAAAGTTTGCTCATTACTGCGCTCATGCGCAAAGAATGGAACAACGACCCGCTGTAAAAAGGGCAATTGCCCGTGATGATGAAGCGATTAAGATTTTGGAAAACGAAGGTTTGCTGTTTACACCCAAAAAGATTTTTCGTTAATTCATTTTATTTAAAAGGAAAATGTTATGGCTACTAGGCCCGCACCAAGAAATTTAGTTGTGATCAACAGCCGATATATCACACCTAATATGTTACGTATTACCTTAGGCGGCGAGGAGATGAGTGACTTTCCCGCAGATCAAGACAGCGCTTACGTGAAGTTAATTTTTCCAAGGGCCGATGGCGGTCGCCCTATGATGAGAACCTACACCGTTCGTAGCCAAACAGAGAATTCGATTGATGTTGATTTTGCTTTGCATGAAGTGAAAGGCCCAGCCTCTTCATGGGCAGTAAGTGCTAAAGTCGGCGATAAGATTATTGTTGGCGGGCCTGGTCCTAAAAAACTGCTTAACCAAGATGCAGATTGGGTAATTATCTGTGGTGATATGACAGCCTTACCGGCTATTAGTGTCAATCTTGCAATATTACCAAAAGACACAAAAGGTTATGCAGTGCTAGAAGTAGTTGATGATGCTGATATACAAGATCTCGTGCATCCTGACAATGTGCAATTAATTTGGGTTGTTAATAAACCCAGCGCTAATACGGAAGTTTTGCCTTTACTTGAACGCATCAAATCATTGCCTTCATTTGAAGGTAATTTATCCGTATGGGTTGCCTGTGAATTCAACACCATGAAAGCAATTCGTAAGTATTTGCGCAACACCTTTGAACTGCCTAAAAGTCATTTTTATACCTCAAGTTATTGGAAACTCGGCGTCTCTGAAGATGAGCATAAAATTGCAAAAAGGGAAGACAACGGATCCTAAGTGTAGGATCCAAACCTATCTATTAATACGACTTGCAGAGGCTATTCGTTTGACTCAAAAAAGTGAACCTCGATGCACTAAATTTTTTCGATAAATTAGTCAAACTTAAATAAGTTGGCTACTGTTTTGAATTGAACGACTCCATGTTGCTGGCTCTGAAATCTTCCAATTTCTTTACTAGTGCATTGTTTGCTAACGTTAATCATTTGGGTATTTCAATGGGATTAAGCCACCAAAATCCCATAACACTAAAAGCTATAAGTCTATCGTTAGCGTACTTGTTAATGCCCTTGAGCAACAAGGTGTAAATTGGTCATTTTTAGCTTTTTCTTCGCTAGATAAAAACTCATCTCTATGGTCGGGAACGCCATCTGTTACAGCGGTTAAACAAGCGCCACATATTCCCATTTCACAGGACATATCGATCTCAACACCAGCATCTTCAATGGCTTCTAGCGCTGTTTGATCGGATGCAACATCTATCTCTAAACCAGAACGACTTAAAATGAGTTTAAAAGGTATATCCCCAGTGTGTGACTCTTTAGGTTCAACTTTAAAAATTTCTTTATGTAGGTTTTGCTCATTCCATGAATGTGACTTCGCAATATCAAATATATAATCCATGTAGCCGACTGGCCCACATGTATACAAATGGGTATTTTCGGTAAAGTTTTTCAATGCCTGATTGATTGTCGCCGTATTGTTTTCCTCTTCATCTGAAAAAGAAAAAAACACCTTGGAGGCAAACGAACAAGTGGATAGTTGCTGATAAAAAGCGGTTTCAGATTTCGAACGTGTTCGATAGTGGAGTTCGAAATCTATGCCATGACTATCAAGTTCTATTGCCATTGACATAATAGGGGTAATTCCAATACCACCAGCAAAAAGTAACACTTTCTTACTTTGAACGTTGAGCGGGAACAGGTTCCGTGGTTCAGAAATAATCAGTTTATCTCCTACCGCAAGCTCATTATGCATTCTAATTGAGCCGCCCCGCGAGTTAGCATCCTTTAACACTGCAATTTTATAAAAAGCTTCAGCTTGTGGATGATTAATCAGAGAATAATGACGCAGTAGATTTTCCCCAAGGTGCACATCAATATGACTACCTGTTTCAAAAACGGGTAATTTCCCACCATCTTCACGCACCAACTCAAAGCTAGAAATATTAGGGGTCTCTTGCGTTTTCTTCTGAATAACAACTTCAAACATAATTTTCCTCGGTCTACATATTTTGCCTAAAGCAAACTAGATAAATACAACCTAATTGGTTTTTGTGCGGTTTAGCTCAGTTTTGATGACATTATCTAATGCCAATGCTCCTTGGCCTGAGAAGATGAAGTAAAAATACTCAAAACAGAACATGATTGTTTGCTCTCCCTCATTGACTATAGGGGACAAATCTTTTGTTGCATGAAATATAAAGTCAGCAACGGCCAGATAGCAAAAACGGTACGGGTACGCCATCCCAACAATATACGTAGCCCGCCAACGAATACTTAAACGCCTGCAACTCCAACTAAACTAAACCGTGCCAATGGACCTTGATGATGGATGGCCCCTGCACGGTAATGAGACAGTTTCTGCGAGACGTGCTGATATCTATGCGTCTTCTAAAGGGATATTTTCCTCGGCTAACATAGCTTCAATTCTTCTACGAACTTGGACCGCTGGTTTATCTGCCCCCACTAAGAGTTCTCGTTGTTGAGTTACGGCGTAATCTAGTCTTTTTTCTACCGCATTGATGGCAATTTGATCCTGGCCTCTAATTTTTTGATCAGCGACAAGTTGGAATTGATCTAAATCTTTATCCCCTAATCTGAAATTGCGTGTGGAAAAACCAAAGTAGTGAGTGGTCTTGTCTGTTTCTGGGGTTGCGCCGTGGAGGATCATCAGTGTACCCAACTCCTTTGGAACCTCGCTTTTACCAGGGACAGCTGTAACAATAGGTAAACTTGTTGACATAAATTCTGGACCAAAGAAGTCACTTTTTATCATGAAATCACAGAGCCCTTCGAATTCTGCTTCTGGACCAAATACCATCTTGAAATAATCGTTCCAAGGTGCTTTGCCATTTCGCGTTATGCGATAACTTCTTTCTCGCTCTTCTGTGTTAATAGGTATATCGGCCATCGCATCTTTACCTGATATGTGGTGATGCACATAAGGAAGGTGGGTAAGATCCATTAAATTATCGACTAATAATTGCGAGCGACCTTCTAGGTGAAAGTAATTTTCGGAATGAAATTCCCACCCAGGCTGGTCTAATCCAAAATCTTCATATGGAGGAATTAAATCAATATCACATTTATCTTCATCACCCATCCATATCCAACAGATTGGACCTTTTTCTACAATTTTGTATACCGGCTGACAAATTCTACCTGTGACTTTGGGCTGTGAAGGAATTTGAATACAATCGCCATTATCAGCAAATTTAAAGCCGTGATAGCCACATACAATGGCATCACCTTCAAGTCGCCCTTGAACTAAAGGCAAATAGCGGTGTGGACATAAGCCATACATAGCAACAGGGGTGCCATCTTCCTTACGATACATCACAACAGGTTTGTTCAACATGGTACGTTCCATTGGCTCCCGAGTTATCTCTGTTGAAAACGCCGCCATATACCAACGATTAGTCACGATTGAACTTTTATATTTAAATGGATACATAATTTAATATTCCTCTATTCAATACTTTTAGTAAGCTTTGTTTACCCTGTTGTTTAGTAACGTCAAGACTTCATACATCTTGTCTTCTATGACTTGTTCTGAAAACTATCAGTATAAAAAAAACCTAAATACGCGTTCTAAGCGCAGCGCTTAAAACCTTACTATTTTTAATGCCTTTACGATTCTGATGTAATATATCAGCGCCTATTAAGACTCACCAATCCTTATCAACGCTAGTTGGTATCGGTAAATTCGATGGTATTATAAGCAATAAAAAATAACGCCCCAAAACACCAAAAAACACTTTAAATTCATCACCTTAATTTTATTTTCAATATTTGAATCCACTGGTTGATTGACGGCAAAGCTCCTTTAAAATAGATTGGTATCATCTTTTGGTAGCGATAAAAATGATGGTGATGTGTGAATGCGCTTTAAAGGACTGGATTTAAATTTGTTAGTTGCGTTAGATGCACTTATTACTGAGCGCAACATTACCCGAGCAGGTGAGCGTATTAATATGAGCCAATCAGGAATGAGCTCAGCGGTATCTCGGTTACGCCAATATTTTGATGACGATCTATTTGTTCTTGTAGGTAGAGAACTTGTACCCACTTCTTTAGCTGAGACACTGGAAAAGCCAGTACGCCGCATCCTTATAGAAATGGAAAACACCATCATCAATCGTCAAAAATTTGACCCTAAAAGTGCGGATCGTAGTTATAATATTAGCGCATCTGAATTAACCACCATGGTGTTAATGCCAAAGGTCATTAGTCGATTAGCTGAAGAAGCACCCAACATTCGCTTAGAGTTATCAACAATAGGTAACATTGAGCTGCTTGATAAAGGTGATATTGATTTAATGATAATCCCTCGTCAGTTTACCTTAGAAGGTCACCCCTACGACGAAATTTATCAGGAGGGCTACAAGTGTATTTGCTGGCAAGGGAACATATCTATTGGTGACAAAATCACCTTTGAGGATTATCAATCGGCTGGTCATGTTGCAGTGAGCTATGGGAAAAATCACTCTCCAGCTTTTGATGGTTGGTTTATGAGTAATTATGGCATCAAACGCAAGGTCGAAATTACCACATCAAACTTGCTCGCACCGCCACTACTTATCATAGGAACGCAGCGAATTGCCACTGTTCATAGCCGACTAGCACAGTTTGTGAGCCAATCACTTCCCATCAAAATTATGGACCCTCCAATTGAAATTCCGGCGTTAATGCAAACCATGCAATATCATCGAAGTCGTGAAAATGATGCAGGGTTAAACTGGTTAAGACAATTGATTATTGATATAGCAAAAACAATTTAATGTATCTCTTCGAACACATTTTTAGTATGTAAAAAAACCCCGATAATCGGGGTTTTTTACTAACAGGCCTACAGCCCAATTTTAATGCTAAGAATTCGCGGCTAACATTTATTGCGACTCTCTTGCGCCGGTCCTAATAGAAGTTTGCTCTTAAACGAAGCCCAAAGGTACGAGGTGGATTATGAATAGCGTACGTTAGCCCTCGGTTGTTGACATTTGAGTTAGCCACAAATGACTCATCGGTCACATTGCGAACAAACACAGATATAGCCCAGTTAATATCGCCTGAGGTAGACATAAGCGTGGCATCTAGGTCTAGCGTTGTATAAGACTTTGCTTCTGTCGCATCGACAAATAAGAAATTAGTTTCTTGCTCAGAACGATGAGAAACCTGTGCAGTCAAAGACAAATAATGTTCGTCAAACTCAATATTATGGTTTATTGCCATGCCAGCACCGAAATCAGGAGAATACAATAAGCTTTCTCCAGAACAATCATAGCTTTCGATTGCACCTGTTACACCTGTTGATGCACATCCAAACCGACCTCGTCCAGGGTCCGATACCAGCGTCAGCGAGTCGTAGGTCGAATCTAAGAATTGAGCATTGCCGCTTATCGTGGTGTCAACGCCGACTCTCCAAATCATATCCACATCTAAACCTTGAATGGTTGAGTCACCATTAGCAATCGGAAACGACGATGCGCTATCTAATGTAGTGAAATAAGTAACTTGCTGCCCATCATACTTCCAGTGAAATGCTTCTAAGTTAAGTTGAAGGGTGTTGTCTAAAAACCGATTTTTCGAACCTATGGTAAATGCATCAATATACTCTGGGTCATAGGTAGGCGATACTGCAGATAAATCGACGCCACCTGCGCGATAACCCGTTTCGAAAGTTGCGTACAATAAATTGTCTTCGGCCACGTCATACTCTAGGCCAATACGGTATGTCGTTTCGCTGTAATCTAAGTCCGCCTCTATGAATCCCTCACCCACATTTGCTATTGTGCCTATTTGAGGAGTAATACCACCTGGAATTGTTAAGTTATATAATGGAGGAGGCCCCATGCCAGGTACTGTCGCAACTGAGTCTGGTGCAATTAATCCTTCATTCACAAAGTACGCTATGAATTCATCCCGATCTGAAGTGATAGGGTGAGCTGGCATAGCACCAGAGGCACAACCGTTACCAAAACTTGCTGGCGGTGTTAGGAAGTTACCGCTAGACGGCGCACCACCACAGAAGGTAACAAACGTATCACTAATACCCTCAACGTACTTTTTATCTTCCGTGTAACGCAAACCTAGATTTATACGAAACGTTTCCGATATGTCATATGTTCCCTGACCAAATATAGCCCATGAGTCGCCACCATTTTCATAATTTTGGATTGGCGAAGCATAGTTCTGCGCGAACACACCACTGGTTTGAATTTCTTCGTCAAAATAGAATGCGCCTAAAATACCATTAAAGGGACCTTCGAAATCAGTTGTAAAGCGGGTCTCTATACTCGTTTGCTCGTTTTCCTCACTCGTTTTAGCGGGTGCAAAGCCAGGACCAATAAATGTGTACTCTTGGTCTGATTTTCTGTACGCGGGGATCACACTTAATGTACCTAATTCAGTCGTGTAATTTAATTCAACCATTAAGCCTGAAAATGAAAGATCCTGACCTAAGTCGTCAATATTTAACGGTTTGTATGGTGCAAACGATGGTGTGTGCAGCACACCCGTTCGAATGTCGTTAGCTTCATCTGAGGTAGGGCCAGAATAAAGAGCAATTCCTGAAGGAGTAAAATCAGTTAGACTGCCAGAGTCATTACTAAACGTACCTATCAGGTCACCGCCTTGGCCTATCCCTGAATTTTCAGAATAATCTGCGGCAAAACGAATGTTAAAATCATCAGAAGGTTCATAGTAAACTTGAGCTCGAACAGCAAACGTATCGGCATCGTTAGTGCCATCGTCAGAGTAACCATCGCGTTGTAACGAGTTAATTGATAATCTGAGCGCTGCATCATCGCCAATCGGTGCATTGTAAGCGCCTTGGAAACCTAATCTTGAATAATTGCCTACTTCAACTTGAGCGTAACCTGAGGTTTCACGTAACTGAGGCTTTACAGGGATGTAATTAACAACACCGCCCGTTGCGTTACGTCCATATAGGGTACCTTGAGGCCCTTTTAGAATCTCAACCCGTTCCAAATCGAAAAGCGCTTGTCCCGCAGCACCACTAGAACGCCCTAGATAGACCCCATCGACGTTCTGCGCAACGGCGGCATCAGTCAAAGGGTTGACTGTCAACGCCCCTACCCCACGTACAAAAATACTTGTCAGTGGGCCACCACCAGGACTTATCCCTAATGAAGGAGAAAGCCTGCCTAGGTCTTGACCAGAATCAAGACCTTGACGAGTCAGTGAATCCTGATTAACCGCTAACATTGGTACAGCCGCGTCCTGTAACGACTCAGATTTTCGTTGAGCCGTGACCATAATTGTTTCAATGGCAGCGCTTTCGTCAGCCTCTACTTCTTGGTTTGCAGTCTCTTGAGCTGCAGCTTGAAGTGATAGTGCTGAAAATGCCAGAAGCGGAAAATATAACGATAGTTTTTTTAGTTTCATGTGACGTCCCCAATAATTATTGCTGTGCCAAACTCGTATATGTAGTGTTCGATGCTATAAAACAGCCTGATGTTAAAATTTAATAGCAAACATAGTGCTTATTTAACGTTTTTGTTTCATATGATTAACATAGGACAAATGTAGGAATTGATAAAATCGAATATTTTGATATTAACTATCTATATAGGCGATACCACTATCCCTTAGTCGAAGTGGCATTTTGCTCAATCTGGCAATGTGTATGGCTGTCGTAAGCTCTACTATGACTTAGAAGATATTGGAGAAAAGTTCGGCATCAATGGTGTTCGCAAACTGAAGAAGTAAAAAGAGGCAATAGCCCAAGTCGTCTCTCGAAAGCGCATTATCTTAGGCATGGACAAGCAAGTGATGGCAGTTGTGAGATACAGTGATTATTAGGTAAGAAAAGCACTTAAGTCTGGAGTGCTACCGCTTCCTATAATAGTTGATTATCGCATTATCCGATTTGAGGTAATTAATCAATATTATCAGGCAGATGGATTCGTTTTGCAGTGCTCACAAAGGCGTATTTTAAGTCGGTAATAATAGCGTTCCTAGATACATTAAATCGGCTTAACCCATTTCTCACATACAAGTTAATTATAGTGTTTGACTTAGCTATTTAGTGGCATTGATACCTATTAAATATAAATAATTGAATAACAACACCCGGACACTACAGCTTCAAATGCTGACTAAACTGCACGAATAAAATATGGCATCATTCTACGCAGCAAACGACTGCAAGCATCGACATATGTTATTTTTGAAAAGGTGAACAAGATAGGCTCTCTTCATTTGTGCGACCTACTCGACCAAGAGAAATCCTTCATGACCAAATACCTAGGTTGGCTTTAGAGAAAAATTGCTCTTGAGTGGTATATCAAAGGCAGATTTAGAGGTCGTCATTAGGTATTACCTTAGCTCAATAAAAACCTAAAACAAATTAACGCATTTGAACCACTGTAGAAAATAACACTATACGTGACATAAAATGAGCCAAAAAGGCACTTGTCCTTTTTGGCATTAAAATAGCCGTTTTAAATTGGCTGAGCCAAGGCCATCATTGATTCGCGCATAATTTGTGTATGCTCTTGCTTATCGCCGCCCTCTATTTCAATTTGAGCTAATCGAGCCGAATTCTCCACCACCATACGACAACGTTCCCAACGACGGTCTTGAAATGTGGCGAGTGCTTTTTCCAGGCTCACATTTTTGGATAATTCTTCTGCTAAGACAATGGCACTTTCAATACCAATGCAAGCACCAGATGCTAGGTGAGGTGTTGTTGCATGTACCGTATCACCAATAAGTACGATACGATTTTTATACCAAGGAGCAGGCACAAGTAATTTCCCTATAGCACGAAAATCAATCAGTGAATCTTCGTTCATCATATCTTTAAATTGCTGAATGATTGGGGCGGGAAAAGTCGCCATTAAGGCTTTAAGCTTCTCTAAGAAATCAGCGGGCTCAACGTGTTGACGTTCTTTTTTGTCTTCAGTCAAAAATAGATACATTTCGTCCTTGGACATAGGGTTTACCCCTACTTTCAAATGAGGTCCGACCCACATCATAGTGTTTTTTACTTCTGGAAGACGAGGTAGTACCGCACGCCAAATTCCTTGCCCTACATATTTAGGCTCTTCAGCTTCGGGGAATTGAGTCTTACGTACTTGGGAAAACATGCCATCTGCGCCAATCACTAAGTCATAGCTTTGTGATGTACCATCGGCAAAGGTAACGTCTACACCATTCTCTGTCTGAGTCATTTCAGTGAAGGTGCAACCGAGCTTAACATTGGAGCCTGACTGTCGGGTTTTTTCTGCTAGTATTTTTGCCAGAGCTGGACGCATAATGGCCCCCGAATTAGGAATATCTGGATCACCAATCACTGGCGTAGGAATATGAGCCAAATGCACGCCATGGGGAGCGTGTATATCCAGACCACTATGGGCACTGCCCACTTTTAAAAAGTCCTCTAATATACCTAGCGTTTTAAAAGCCCGTAATGTGGCACCACCTATGCTGATACCCGCACCATCTGTTCGCCAATTAGGATCAATTTCAACTAAATCGACCTCGATATCATTTTTACGTAGCTCAATGGCAGCAGACATACCTGAAAAACCACCACCAACAATCAAAACTTTATTCACACATGGGCTCATGATTTGAACTCCTCTATTATTCTCAGGTCAACCCACATGTCATTGCAGGCGTTAACCTCGACCTCTATCTTTGCTAACGATTGGCCCTCACAAGCCCCCTGAATACACAGACCATTTTCTATATCAAACAGAGCTCCATGGGCGGCACAAACAATGTATTTGCAAGCGGCATCTAAATACTGATGCCGCTTCCAGGGCAAAGACGTACTGCCGTAGTGCGGACAGACATCTGAATAGGCATATACCAGCCCCCCCTTTCGCACCACAAACAAGCTATCTTGACCTGTGCAACCAGGGTCAAATCCTCTGGCCTGTCCATCGGCAATATCACCAATATTACCTAAGCGTACTCTACTCATTTGACTTAGGACGCTTTAGACGGAGGTGGCCCGCCTGGCGCCCACTTCTCTTCATAGTGCAATAAAAATACTTGAGAGTTATCTGCACCAGGCATGGCTTCACGTGCAACCCATTGTTCGTCATGTAAGTCCATGTCTGCGTCATACTCAATATTGCAACCAAAGGGGCTTTTAAAATACCAAAACCAATTAGAGCCAAAGATGTGACGACCTGGTCCCCAGAAACTCTGGTAACCTTTTTCAACCAAGGCATTGCCTGCCTGTGCGACTTCTGTTGGGCCACTCATATGAAAAGTAAAATGCTCGACACCTTGCATGTGCGGCGGCGTATTTAAAAAGAATAAGGTGTGATGGTCATTTGTGCCGGCAGGGCGCATAAATGGCCCCATATGTTTAAATCGGTCGGTAGTCACAAAGCCAAGGCGTTCAGCGAAAAAGGCTTCAGCTTTAACAGCATCAGGCACAAAATAAACCACATGAGACAAGCTTCGAGGTTTAGCCACAAACTCTTTGCTGACACCTGTTTCATTCACTCCTCGTTGAGGCGGTGCACCCGGTGCATTAATGGTTTCAGCTGGCAAGTCGAGGGCTTGACGAATAGTCACTTGAAACCCTAATACGAATCCCATGTCATCCATCGTTTCGATGCTGCCATCATCCAAGGTTTTGACTTCTCTATCTTTTGACAACTCGGCCTTTATTGCATCTACTGTTGCATTATCAGCAACACCATAAAGGGTTTTACGCAGCATAGAGCCGGTGCTAAGAGCTTCGGGAAGTGAGGCGTTATCTTTGCTGTGAATTTCAATGCCTGTGCCATCAAGGGCGACAAAGTTGACATCATCTTGCTGTGTTAGTCCATAATCGAGGGCGAACTGCTTACACGCGGTGACATCGTCGACAGCAAAAATAAGTTTGTCTGGTCCGATAATATTCATAATAGGACTCCTACTTTTCTTTTAATTCGTTAAAGGTTTCAGCCACCCAATCAGCGATGTAAGAACCCGCATTCGAACTGTTATCAAAACTTGAATGCTGCACGCCACCTTCACGTTCGGTAAATATTTTAAGTTCGCGTTTAGGGCTATTAACTAATTGCTCGTAGGTGCGCTCGGCCCATTTAAGGGGGATTTGCGAATCCTTCAAGCCATGAGTAACTAAAAAAGGCACTTTAATTTTTTCAATCTGACCATCAAGATGCACGTTTTCAGCAATATTCATGAAGTCATCCATATCTTTGGCGCCCCACACCCATTGGACATGTGCCCAATAATGGGGAACGGGGAAGTCACCTTCTTTCTCTAGGCGACGCTTTTGCACATCACGCCAGTCATGGTTAGCGCCCCAAATACAACCTAGGGCAAGTCTAGGTTCGTTGGCAACCGCACGAGGACAGTAATAACCGCCCAAAGACACCCCTTCCATACCAATTCGTTTGCTATCCACGTCTTCTTGTTGTTCTAGCCAATCGACCACTGGGCTGGCCCAATGTTCAGTATCATAACGAGCATGAAAACCTTGTAATTTTAACGCTTCACCTGTGCCGGGCTGATCCAAAATTAATGATGACACGCCGCGCTCAGCTAACCATGCGGGTAACCCCACGCGATATTTCATTTCTTTAGATGAATCAAGACCGTTAACTTGAATAAGGAGGGGCGCTGGGCCTTCTACTCCCTCAGCTTTCACATAGAGTGCTGACAGGTGTTTTCCTTCATAAGGGATTTCAACACGCACACAATTTTCTTTACCAAGCTCAATAGACTTTTGGAAAAGCTCAAGTGAATCTTTATAAAGTTCTGTTCTGCCAGGGGCTCCATGAGCTTGAATACGCTCACAGGTAATAAGGTAGGTTGCTGCACGATTATATTTATAGCCTGCTGATAAGGTGCGCCCTTTAGCCAAATCTTCTTCTGCTAAGCCGCAAAGTTTATCAGCCATCTTGGCCCAGGTGTCTCTAAAGGCTTGCACACCTTCTTTATCTGGTGATTTTGCAGCGTCTTGTAACGGACCACACATTTCCTCTATCTCACCGATACGTGCGCCCATTTCTATGGCTAAATTGACTGATAAATTCCATACGTAGTTTGTTGGAAAGTACTTAAACATAATTTTTCCTCAATTTTGGAGATTCAAAATGAATGCTCAAAATTTCAAATGTTATGATTTTTCGATTAATGCAACGGCTCTGCAAAAGCCCGCAGATGCGTGTTTAATTTTGTAAGGGAAACAATTAATTAAAAATCCCGTTGACGGTAAAGTCTCTAAATTACTGAGTTTTTCCATTTGCCCATAGCCGATATCTCGGCCTGCTTTATGGCCTTCCCAGATAATAGAAGCATCGCCAGATTCGGCAAATCTCTCACGGGTGTATTTAAAGGGGGCGTCCCAACTCCATGCGTCTGTACCCACCACTTTTACGCCACGTTCTAATAAGTACATGGTTGCTTCACGGCCCATGCCCACCCCTGCATCAAGATAACCAGGCTGCCCAAACAGTTCACCTGCGCGAGTATTGACCACCACTATGTCTAATGGCTGCAACTCATGCCCAATGCGTGTTAACTCTTCTTCCACATCTTTGGCAGTGATAACGTAGCCATCTGCTAAATGCCTAAAGTCCAATTTCACACCTGGCTGAAAACACCATTCAAGAGGTAATTCATCGATACCAAAAGCTGGTTTTCCTCCGTCGGTTGTTGATGCGTAGTGCCAAGGTGCATCCATATGTGTACCGCTATGAGTGGTTATATCCAAGCGTTCTGCAGCCCATGCTTCGTCACCCGGCATTTGTGCTTTAGTTAGGCCGGGAAACATAGCGCCCATTTCTGGCCAACCCTCTTGATGATCGGTATATTCAATTTTGGGTAATAGAGGCGGAGGATCGGTATAAGGGTTGTTGTCTAGGGTGACGGACAAGTCGACAATGGTAAAATTTCTTGGGTTAAACATTATTGGTTCTCACTTTTATTACTGGCTGTAACGCGCTGTTCGATAGCACCAAATAGACTGTTACCGTTAGTATCAAAGACATTAAACTCAACCACTTCATCTTGTTGCATAAAAGGCGTTTGTGGCGCGCCGTGCTGGATCATTTCTTTTGCGCGAAGTTCAGAAATGCAGGCTTGTCCTTTAGATGGGTCAGCATTTGATACTGTACCTGAGCCAAAAACTGTGCCCGCATTAATCGGACGGGTTTGTGCCACATGAGCAATCAGTTCATGAAAACCAAAGTGCATCTCTTGCCCATCAGGTTGGCCAAATGCTTCACTATTGCGAGTTACTTGTAAGGGCAAACACACACGACCATTCTGCCAATGCTCGCCAAGTTCATCTGGGGTTAGTGCAATAGGAGCAAACGCCGTCGCCCCTTTTGCTTGCACAAATCCAAAGCCTGTTTTCATTTCACGTGGGCCAAGGGCTCGATAACTAATATCGTTAAGCAGCACCACTAGGCGAATCTTCGAAAGCGCTTCTTGGGCAGAACAGCCCATTGGAATGGCATCCACAATCACACCAAATTCACCTTCAAAATCGATACCGTGTTTTAAATCTGCGACCACTATGTCGTCTTTAGCGCCAAGAAAGCTGTCACCAGCACCTTGATACACCAACGGAAATTTGTCTGCGTCAGCGATAGGGTCAAGATGAAATGCTTGCTGCATTAAATGACCATGATTGAGAAAAAGGGAACCATCTAGCCATTGCCAAGCTCTAGGTAAAGGAGCAAGAACAGATTGTCCAGCAAACACCGCCGCACTTTTTGCTTCGCCATTATTAAGACTTTGATACCTTGCGGTTAAGGCCTCACAGCAGCTTGACCAATTTTCTAGAGCCGACTGCATTGTTGCTGCAATGTCACTCACATCCACATAAAGGGCCCGATCGTGTGAAACGATAATTAGTTTGCCATCTGGATGGTCGGTTTTTAGCGATGCTAATTTCATAGATTAGACCCAGTTAAAATTGTTAAAAATTAATCAATTAAATTGAGTTTCAATGTTAATATTTTATTTGCAATTCAAAAAATTGAATGTTTAGATGGCAACCATCAGAAAACTGGATACCTAAAGTTCTCAAAATATTTTACAACTGAATGTCTGGTGAATGGCTTGGCTTGGCTTTTCTATGAGAAAATAATATGCGATTTGAACAACTTGACCTTAATTTACTTGTAGCCTTAGATATATTGCTTGAAGAGCAAAATATCACCCGTAGTGCAGAACGATTACACCTATCCCAGTCTGCAACCAGTGGCATCTTGTCTAGACTAAGAGCCTTTTTTGAAGATGACTTACTAGTACAGATTGGCAAAAAGATGCAGCCAACACCTTTTGCTTTAGAATTGCAGGAACCAATTGCTGGTGTACTCGCCACTGTGCGCGGCTCTATCATTGGTAAAAAAGCCAACAATCCTGAGCAAAGTGAACGTCATTTCAAAATAGTGGCTACTGATTATGTTGTGCAGGTATTGCTCCGACATGTTGTAGTGGCGGTCGCAAAATTGGCACCTAATGTCACCTTTGAGTTTATGTCACCTTTTGCCCATGAAATAAATGTCCTCTCCAAAGGTGGCGCGGACATGACAATTGCCCCTGAAGTTGCCATGTTAGATATATATTCATGTGCACCACTGACTACTGATGAATTGGTGTGTATTGCAGATATTAATAATAAACTGGTCGATGATGTTTTGACTTTAGAGCAATTTAGTTCTTTGGGCCACGTATCTGTTGGTTATGCCCGTACTAGCCACTTGAGTATTGAACATTGGTTGTTCGAAAAAATGGAAATAACTCGTCGAGTCGAGATACTTACGAATGACTTTTCAACCATGATTTATACTTTGCTAAATACCAACCGTATTGCCATTTTGCCTCAGCACTTTGCCGAAACGCATGCCCAGCGTGAATTCTTTAAAATTGTTAAATTACCTTTTGAAACACCTCCGCTAAAAGAAATTATGATGTGGCACCCCACCTTAGAAAATGATCCTATGCACCGTTGGTTAAGGCAAAAGATCATCGAAAGTGCGGCTAAATTTAATTAGTAGTAACTAAAAACGGAATGATTCATGTAATTCTGCTTCGGCCGCTAATTTATTCATGGGTATGGCAATGTCAGCTGGCAATTCATTATTGGTCTCAATGCCATCTAAGAAGAACCAGCACACAAGCCACCACGCCACCACGCCACCACGCCACCACGCCACCAAATATTGCCACTGACCTGCTTCAACGTAAAACCTAAGATTTTACGTTGAAGCTCAAGTTCCTTAAAATTGTCCAGTATCTTCATAAAGCCTAATAGCTTATGCACTGGGCGCATTTGAATAGTAAAAGATTGAATACTTATTAAAGGCCTGTCACCGCGTTTTCTGCCGCTAACATTGCATCCACTTTTCTTCGAGCCTGAATTGCTGCTTTATCAGCACCAACTATTAACTCTCTTTGAAATAGCGCTGCTTGATCTATTCTTTTTTCCATATCTTCAATGGCATCAACATCTTGTTGGCGCACTTGCATTTCAGAATCATATTGGAATTTATCTAATGTTTTATCACCTTGTCTAAAATTACGAGTAGAAAAACCAAAATAGTGGGTGGTTGTTTCAGTTTCAGGGGTCAGTCCATGCAATATGGCCATATGACCCAACTCTTTAGGCACACCATCTCTACCTGGTATTTTGGTGATAGAAGGGATGCTTGTTTTGACTAGTTCTGGGCCATAAAAATCGCTCAAGTGAACAAAGTCAGCTAACCCCTCATACTCAGCTTTTTTTCCATAAATCGTTTCTAAGAAGGGGTTCCACGGCATTTTTCCCTTTCTGAGCACTCGGTAACTTTCATCACGCTCTAAGGTCTCCATAGGAATTTTTTTCAAGGTATCTCCCCCTTTACCCAATTGCTGATGTATGTAGGGCAAATGGGTTAGATCCATTAAATTATCGACCAATAATTGCGAGCGGCCTTCAACATGAAAGTAATTTTCCGAACTGTAATATGAGTCTGAATTATCTAATCCAATGTCATGATAGGGAGGGATTAAGTTAGTATCACACTTTTCGAGGTCCCCCATCCAAATCCAGCAAATTGGCCCTCGCTCTTCTAAAGGGTAAACTGGCTGGCAAAAATTACGGGGAACCGTATCTTGTGAGGGAATTTCAATACAATCGCCGTTATCGGCAAACTTAAAGCCATGATAACCACATACAATGTTATCTCCTTCAACCCGACCTTTTACTAACGAAAAATAACGGTGCGGACATAAGCCATACATAGCGACCGGAGTACCATCTTGTTTACGGTACATCACAACTGGCTTGCTCAAAAACGTGCGTTCTATTGGTTCACGGGATATCTCGTTAGAAAAAGCGGCCATATACCAACGGTTTCGTACGATAGATGTTTTGTATTTAAATGGGTACATAATGTCAATAATCCTATCTTATTATTCATTAACTTGGAGTTCATGCTCTGCCCAAAGTCGACGATTCAAATCCGAACCCACATTGTTTACTAGTGGTTCAAATGTATATTGCTGATATACCAAACATGCATTAAAAAGTTATTAATGGGCTATAGTTGTTATTATTTTGTAACTTAGTGTAGTTTCTATATTACGGAGAATATATACTTTAAGGCCCCACATTTCGGCTAAATACTCTCATTATGGACTTACTTGGTGATGTACTTTGCTCATTAAATGTGTTTTCGCATTCAATTGGCACATTTAGGTTAGCCCCCGCGATACATTTACATTTATCTGCGCTGCCAACCAATTTTGCCTATGTGTTTTCCAATATCGACAGAGACTTTTGGATCGAAGTTGACGGTAGCGAACCCTGCCATTTACAAACGGGTGACTCAATCTTAATTTTAGGTGGTAGAGCACACCGCTTTGGAGTTTCATTAGACAGTGAACCGCAGTGTTTTGAAGAGATATGGGCAGCCAATGAACTGCCAAAATTTGGAGAAATTCGGAATAAACCAATGGATCTTAAAGTTGGTGATATCCCGAATTCTGTTTCTCTTCTATCTTTGGCATTTACAGTAGATGAACCGGAGCAAAACTCACTATTGAGATTACTGCCTCCCTATATTCTGATCCCCAAGGGAAATCAGCTCGATACATGGATAGCCGCAGCATACACTTTTTGCCAGCGGGAACTTACTCACAACACGCCAGGTTTCAGCGCAACAGCAATGAATATCACTAATTTGATTTTTGGTGAGTTTATTCGCTCTTATCTAAACTCCGCAGATTTAACCCAAATGAGTTGGATGCGAGGATTATCTGACCCGCGAATTGGCGAAGCGCTAGCAATAATGCATACACGCAGTGAAGAACAATTAAGCGTCAGTATAATTGCCAAAGAAGTAGGCATGTCTCGAGCGAGTTTTGCGCGAATATTTAAAGACTTAGTAGGACAAACACCCATCGATTATCTGATTGATTGTCGTATGCAAAAGGCGGCACAGTTTTTACAGGTAGGCAAAGTTCCAATTGGCAAGATTAGCGAGATGATTGGTTACAATTCTGAACGGGCATTTAGGCAAGCTTTTATCAAGCGCACTGGTTTGTCACCCAGTCGTTATCGTAAACAAACACTCCAGATTTAAAGCCGTAATACTTCGTATAGACCGAGATCAGCTAAAGCTTAATAAACTTAGCTCAAATAATCAGGGAGCCCATGTTGATTACATGAACCTTCTAGACAAGAGCAAACTATTGAGCTTTAAGCGGCAACCGGACGGGCAAGGTTTACATTTAGACATATACCTGTTCTTCCCTCTTTACAATTGCGACAGCGGCCACTGACAATATTAAAGGGTACTGAAAACTAGTCACCGGGCTAAATAAATTCGACATCTCGCCCCATTTCAAGTACCCCTCCGGTAATTTCATGACCTAAAACCAATCTAGAACAAGCATAATCTAACCGCTTGACCTTCAAAAGGTCACTAAAAGCCTAACAATGTAAATATAAAAGAAATGGTTAATCTATAACTGTGCTCAATATTTATCAAATTCCAAGTTCAACTGTTTTAAATAGCTAAACGGTGAGCGATCGCTTCTGAACCTACTATATCTCAAACACCATCGCTCACACTTATCAAATAGAGCGTTAGCGCTTAGTTACCATTCGGTTTTGAACGCACCATAAGTGACCGATTTACCTTCGGTTTCCTCTTTGACAATATTATTACGTTGACGGCCAAGGTAAGTAATTTCAGCTTCCATTACATCGCCTTCTTTAAGCCATGCTCCGCCAAAATTTGCAGCATTACCTGGAGGCGAGCCCATAATGAACAGATCACCAGGTAATAACCGAAGACGCTCGGATGCATGGGAAAGCACTTGACTTGGACCGAAGATCATATCTTCTGCAGGCCAATCTTGACGCTTCTCACCATTAACATTTAATCTAATTTGCATTTTGTTGCGATCGACAAATTCTTTTGGCACTGCAAAAGGACCAAATGGCTTGAAGTTAGGCTGGAATTTACTGACCCAATCAAAGTTAAATTTGATATCGGCACGTTTAAATTCATCAACCGTACCTATATCGTTAACCATTACGTATGCAGCGATCATATCTTCGGCATTTTCTGGTTTTACATAACGCTCACCTTTACCAAGGATAAATCCAAGCTCTAATTCCCAATCAGGTTGTTGACCGATTAAAGGCAAGGGAACGTCTTCATTCGCTCCACATAAAGAAGAATGTAAACCGGTAAAAAAGAAAGGGGTACCTTCGCGGCCACGACGGTCTACTTCAGCGTAGTTACGTTTAAAGAAAGCTTCATCGTCTTCACCCGGTAAACGCTTGTCCTGATTGAATTTGTTGAAAGTCATCATTTCTGCAACATGTTGACGGTAGTTAGACGCTGCGCAAATGAAGTTGGGATGGGCTAAGACAGGTAAAATGTTCAATTCTGTAAACGATTTTGCTGGACGATCTTGTTTCGCCGCTACTTCTTTCAACCAAACTAGGGCATTGTCCCAATCGTCAAAGATGGCATGGGTGTCTACATAACGGTCAGATACATCTAACACATCACCATTTGGCAAAACTAAACCTGGGAAAGCGGCTTCGCCTTCTACTTGGTAAGTACCAATACCAAAGGTTCCTTCGACTAAGCCCGTTACTGGGTTGATATTTTCTGGCTCTACTGCGGGCTTTACGTCGCCCATCATAAATTTACTCATTATTTATACCTCTATTCTGATATTTGTGTAGTGAAATGGCGATTATTCAAAATAGCGATCAGGTGGCTCAGAACTCCACACATCCATTTCCACTTCAGCAATATTATGCACCCGTGAACCATCACTAGCTTTTAAGCGATCGGTGTCAGAAAAAGTTTCAAAACGATTGCGATCTGGGTCGCGCCATACATCAAAAATATGACTACCATGGGGGTGACGGCCAACGCCCCAAACCAATTCGTATTCTTTAGATTCTAAATAACGATGGGTCATAAACTGGGCTTCAAAGTCTTGCGCTTCAAAACTAATATGGTGACAAGCCGCTTCACCGGTTTGACTTTGCATAAGGGCAATAACATGGTGATCCACCAGCTCTTCACCGCGGTCAAGACGACAAAAACCCACAATCTGTGCCTGGGGTTGTCCAGGAATGTGGTACACATCACTAGGGATCAAACCCAACACATCTTTATACCAAGGCAAACTTTGGCCAAAACTCGGAATAAATAAACCTACATGACCTAAGCGAAAAAGTTTTGCTGGAGCCATAGGTCGTTTTGGTTCAAAACGTTCTTCACGGGTATATTGTCCCGGTGCATTCATAACAAGCTGGTCATAAGCTGGCTCTGCAGCCACTCGCTCAATGCCATAAACCAGATCAATTTTGAAACCGTTAGGATCGGTTAATGTCACTCCGATACCGCCGCCTGGTGTGCTTAGTGCTTGAATGGGACTGGCACCGTGCTCGCTAATAGCGCTTTCAAGATCATCTTTACTGTCTACTTCAAACGCCAAGCCTACAAAACTCGCTTTATCGGCTTTTTCAGCGACATAAGCAAAAGCGTCTCCACCGCCGGTTCGCATAATCAAGTGTTGATCATTACATTCTACGGTAAGCAAACCGAAGTCCTGAGCAAACGCTTCGGTTTGCACTAAATCAGGTACCTTAAACTTCACATTGTGAAGGCTTTTAATACGCATGTAAGAGTACTCCTTTTTGAATTTGATATTCTGCTTGAGTCAGTAAAGGGGTGACAACACTCCCCTTTAATGTCTGCCCAATTCAGCATTGGCAATAATATAAAGCTCCAACCTATCAGCGTCCAATGACAAATTACTCACTTAGGTATTCGTAATACTTATAGGTCAAAAAACTATACGTTCGCGATATATTTAGGTGTAATCAAACTTTCGGTGCTAATCCCAATAGATCTGCTGCGTTCAAACCAAGTATCTTGGCTTTATCGTTTTCAGCTAGCTGATCATGAAATTCCACTGGGTTGGGTTCAGCCATATCAAATGGATAATCACTACCAAGACATAAACGATCAGAACCGTGGCTGCGCACTAGAGAATCTAGCTGCTCTTTGTCAAATACTAGGGTGTCGAACCATAGTTTGCGCAGATAACTTGAAGGCAAGTGCTTACAATGCTCACTGCAATCAGGACGGGCACGCCAACCGTGATCCATACGCCCCCAATACCCAGGAACATAACCACCACCATGTGCAACACAGATTTTTAATTCTGGATAACGATCTAACACTCCGCCAAAAATTAAATGGCCTACGGCAAGTGTGGACTCCAATGGATTACCAATTAGATTGTTAAAATAATACTCTTTCATGCGGTGTGCTTGGGTAAAACCCAGTGGATGTATAAACAATAAGATGCCAAGTTCTTCAGCTGCAGCAAAAAAAGGCTGCAACTCTTCATGATGTAAATCTTTGCCGTTTACATTGGTGCTTATCTCAATACCACGCAGATCCAATTCTTGGGCGCAGCGTCTCATTTCTGAGATCGCCATGGCAATGTTTTGCATTGGGACTGTACCCATACCCACAAATCTTTCTGGATTAGAAGCGACCGCTTCAGCAATACCATTATTCACTGCTTGTGAAGCAGCCAGACCAGTTTCATCGTCAGTATAATAAAAATACTGGCCGGGATTGGGCGATATCACTTGAACATCAACACCCAGTCTATCCATATCTGCAATACGTAAATCGATATTGTTTAGGGTTGCGCCTATGGTGCAAAATTGGGCCTTATTGACCTCGTTAGACTTGTCACTAGAAAATTCGTGGATACCTGGTGGTGGCCCAGGGTATTTAGATTGCACAATTTGATCTGCCGCTTTCACATTAAGGTGGCAATGAATATCCACCACTAAATGTTGCCCTTTTTTACTTACCGAAATTAAATTTTTACCTGTACAGCAATCAGCACTCATAAACGAAACCTAATAAAACAATATTTTTTAACGACAAATTTATGTGCAATATCCAACATACACACGACTCATATTTGTTGTACCTATTTCACTTTTCAGAAATAAAAACAAAGTGTGGTATTTAACTCAACTAGAGGACATTAAATTTGCCTAACAATGGTCAATACCCTCAGTCCACAAACAGCAAAATCTTGGTGCATCACCGTTTTTAACTAAGTACACAAACCGCCTAATGGGCGGACACTCTACTCTCCCTCTAAAACCTATCAGCGTCCAATCACAATTAACCTTGTAAGCTATAAGTGGGGCTGATAGATTTGTCACACATAACTTGATGAGTTAGATTTACCCATGCGATTTGACGGATTGGATTTAAACCTCCTAGTTGCTCTTGAAGCATTAATAGAAGAACGAAATGTATCAGCGGCAGCTCGACGTATACATTTAAGTCAACCTGCTGTCACCGGAGCCCTAAAACGCTTACGGGAATATTTCAACGATGAACTATTAGAACAAAGCGGGCGCCGCATGTTTCTTACTCCTAAGGCCGAAGCACTAGCTAGCCCTGTTCGCAGAGCACTGTTTCAGATAAGAGGTGAAATTACCCGGGCTGGCAGTTTTGATCCAACCACCACATCGCGACATTTTGTGATTTCAGCTTCTGATTACGCCTATACAATTTTACTCGCCAAGGTTATAGCCAAGGCCTCAACGCTCGCTCCCTTTGTCACCTTTGAAATCATGCCACCTAACGAACAAGTAAATGAACGTTTCGAACGTGCTGAAATAGATCTTTTAGTAACCGTCGATAAGTTCGCCTTACAGGGACACACATTTACTGAACTGTGGCGGGACGAAGAGGTCATTATTAGTTGTCAAAAAGCGGGCTTCGATAAAATTGATGAAGATACTTTTTTTGCTTGTGGACACGCCGTTGCTACCTTTGGACTTGAGCACAGGGCCTCTATTGCAGACAAACATGTAGATCAAAAAGGCAGGAAAAGACGGGTTGAGGTGCAGTTGCCGGAATTTGGCGCACTCTGCCAAGGAATAGTGGGAACCAAACGTTTGGCTACTATGCATCGTCGTTATGCCCTGCACTATGCTAAATTATACCCCATCAAACTTCACCAGACTTGGGAGCACTTTCCTGAAATCATTGAAGGTATGCAATGGCATAAAGTCAGAGATATGGACCCTGGCTTACTTTGGTTGCGAGGCCTACTAGAAGACGGCGGAAAAAATATCGACTAGCATCCTTCCTAGGCTAGATTCCAGTGTTGAAAGTACATCGAAGCCTCACTTTAAAATGTAAAGAAAGTAACTTTATTTACAGCCCCAATAGATGATGCACTTTTGCTATAAAAACGTGGTTAGTTGCCTCTGACGATTGGCAATGCTGAGAGATTAAAGGTTCGCACATGTTGCCCTACTGAATTGCTCATATAATCAATCAGCATTCTATTAATGCAGATAGTAATGAAAAGGACCGATTTAAACAGTTACTAGACTTGTTTACTTTGGTCATCAAAGCGTTTTCAACTGATCATGGGTTCAGAATAGCCAGTTAGGCATCGGCACGTTACAAGTTACAAGTTACAAGTTACAAGAGAGTATAAACACCTATTTAAGTTACAGCAGCAGTGATAAAAGAGGTAAAGCCGGCCAAGATAATTAGTATCCCACTAAGTGGGCGTACCAATTCCGCGGCTAGTGGTCCATCAAAACTCTTCAGTATCAATTTCCACTTGAGTTGCTGCGGGATAACGTGGTCCATTGATTTTTTTATAATCAAAGACGTTATCTAATAAGGCCAACTGCTTCTCGGATAAACAAATCTTACTAGCCGCCATGTTTTCGGAAAGATGAGATAGTTGGGTCGTTCCTGGGATTGGAATAACGTGGTTACCTTGATGTAATAACCAGGCCAAACTCAGCTGCGCCATAGAGCAATTCAACGTTAAACTCATGTCTGAAATGTGGCTTAATAACTCTTGGTTAAGTTTGGCTTGTTCCGGCTGAAAGCGCGGCATACCTTTACGGATATCACCTTGCACCAAAGCGTTTGAATCTTGCACTTGGCCACTTAAAAACCCTCGACCCAAGGGAGAAAATGCCACGAAGGCAACATCTAGCGCTTGGCAGGTATTTAGTACCGCAATCTCGGGGTTACGTGTCCACAAGGAATATTCGGTTTGTAAAGCAGCAATAGGATGCACTTGATGGGCTTTACGTAAAGTGACAGCAGAGACTTCAGATAAACCAATGGCCTTGATCTTACCTTCTGTCACCAGCAGTGCTAACTCCCCCACGCTGTCTTCAATAGGTACATTTTTGTCCCAGCGATGTAAATAATAAAGGTCAATCACATCGGCTTGCAGATTTCTTAAGGACTGTTCAATAGTCGCTCTTATTGTGGCAGGGCGACCATCAATCACGCGTTTGCCATCCACACCTGTCATGCCACACTTACTGGCCAAAAAGAATTTGTTCCTATGGGATTTTAATGCTTTCCCAAGTAGCTTTTCGTTGTTGCCAAATCCATAAAGGGCAGCAGTGTCAAAGTGATCCACGCCTAAATCAATTGCTTGATGTAAAAATTGAATTGCCTCTTTTTCAGAAGGAGGCGTACCATAGGCATGGCTCAAATTCATGCAGCCCAAGCCAATTGGTTTGAGTTTTTTGTCGGCAATACTGCGCAGTGACATGGTTAGATTCCTGTTTGTTAACTGTTAAGCTGCTGTTCTAAATCGTGCAACACCTTATAACAAGCCAATACTTGACCAACGCTTGAATTAGGCTCACGGCCTTCTTTAATTGCACTAAAAAACTCACGATCTTGCAATTCAATACCGTCCATAGATACATCCACTTTTGATACATCTATGACAGTGCCTTTACCATCCTCTAAATCATCGTAACGGGCAATGTAGGTACCGTTGTCACAGATATAGCGGAAAAAGGTGCCCAGCGGACCATCGTTATTAAATGATAATGACAAAGTACAAATCGCCCCATTTTCAGCTTGCAACTGAATCGACATATCCAGCGCTATGCCTAACTCAGGATGAATTGGCCCTTGTACTGCATTGGCTTTAACAATTTTGCTGCCAGCCTGATATGCAAATAAATCCACGGTATGAGCGGCATGGTGCCATAACAAATGATCTGTCCAAGAACGGGCTTCCCCTTTGGCATTGATATTTTTACGACGGAAAAAATAAGTTTGCACATCCATTTGTTGGATATTGAGTTCACCAGCGGTAATTTTTTGATTAACCCACTGATGGGAAGGATTAAAACGACGAGTATGACCTACCATGCACGTTAAGCCGGTTTCTTGTTGGGTTTTGACTACCGCTTGAGAGTCAGCCCAGCTATCAGCCAAGGGGATTTCAACTTGTACATGTTTGCCCGCTTGCATACAAAGAATAGATTGCTCAGCATGTTGCTGGGTAGGCGTACATAGAATGACTGCATCAGCTTCTACTTTCAATGCCTCTTCTAAGCTGGTAAAAGTTTGTGCAATACCGTATTCATCAGCGACTTTTTGAGTCTTGTCTGGTGTGCGGCCTACTAAGGCGACGACTTCAACACCGTCGATATTTTTTATACCGTTTAAATGTTTTATACCAAAGGCACCTGGGCCTACTACTATTACTTTCATGTTAACTCTCCAAATCTATTTGTTTTCTAACACCAGGTGGCCAACAGCCGTGTTTGAGGCGGGTACATGATAAAAGCGCTGTTTTACGTCAACATTGTCATTCAAAGCACCACGCATAATAAGCCACATGATTAACTCTATGCCTTCAGAACCCGCCAAATTGATGTAATCAAGATGGGGTTTTAAAGCTAGACTTTCAGGGTTATTCACAATGTCATCTAAAAATGCATTATCAAATTCTTTATTAATTAAACCAGCTCGGGGGCCTTGTAATTGGTGGCTCATCCCGCCCGTCCCCCAAATTTGTACATTTAGGTTTTCATCGAAACTTTCTACCGCTTTACGCAATGCTTTACCTAGGTTGTAGCAACGTTGACCTGATGGTGTAGGGTAAAGCACCACATTCACAGCAATGGGAATGACTTTACAAGGCCAGTTTTCTGGCTGTCCAAACATGAGTGACAATGGCACAGTTAATCCATGATCAACATCTAAGGTATTCACCACTGTTAAATCAAAATCATCTTGGATTACCGACTGCGCAATGTGGGAAGCAAATTCAGGGTGACCCTGAACATTAGGTACTGGACGCGGCCCCCAGCCTTCATCGGCAGGTTTAAATTCTTCGCCCGTTGCTATAGCGAAAGTCGGTACCAAATTAGAATCGAAGGCGGTAGCATGGTCGTTATAAACAAGTAAAACCACATCAGGTTTTTGTAGTTTTATCCATTCTTTAGCGTATTCATAACCATCAAAAAGAGGTTTCCAATAGTCATTTTGTGTCAAACCATTATCGATAGCGGCCCCAATAGCTGGTACATGAGATGTCGCCACACCTGCTTTAATTTTAGCCATTGTTAACTATCCTTCTGTAGTGTGTTGCTGCTATCGGGAACTCGTCCACCTGACAACATCATTTGCGCATATTCTTCTTGCGTCATACCAGTCATCGTTGATGCTGCAGCTTGAAAACTAATACCGTCACTTGAAAATATTTTTGCCAGAAAATAGATATTGCCTCCATGGCTCATCATTTGATTATAATCTCGCGCCATGACCGCTTCTTTTTGTGCTTCACTCATTGGCCATTCATCGAGATAGGCTTTTTCATTCTGCTTGAATTTTTCGCGATTAGGCGCTTTCATTAATGACATACAAAACTGGTTTAAATGAAACCCTAAACGTGCCATATCGGCATCAAATATGGTGGTACCCGGCACATTTTTATAAGGTTTATCAATAGCCATCTGTGTTCCTTATTTCGACCAATACAAACGCATTGGATTATCGATTAATAGCTTTTGCTGTAACTCAGCAGTGGGCGCAAAAAGTGGGATCATGTCCACTAATTTACCGTCATCTGGCATGTGACTTTTCATATTTGGATGAGGCCAGTCAGTCCCCCATAAAACACGGTCGGGGAAGTGTTCAACCACTTTACGAGCAAAAGGCACAACGTCTAGATAATTGTTGTCAGGACCTACAATAGAGATGCGTTCAGGACAACTGACCTTTGACCATACATTCTCATTTTCTTGCATAAATTTTAGGAATAATGCGAAGTCTTCACCATCTACAGGTTTACTCACATCTGGACGCCCCATATGATCAACGACTAAGGTGGTAGGCAAACTCGTAAAGAAGTCATATAGCTCAGGTAAATCTTGACTTTCAAAGTAGATCACTATGTGCCAATCTCGGCTAACAATTCGATCGGCAATTCGCTTTAAGGAATCAAAAGGCAATGCATCAACTAAACGTTTTACGAAATTAAAGCGTACACCTCGCACACCAGCTGCGTGCAATTTATCAAGCTCAGCTTCTGTAATATCTTCTTTTATAGTCGCTACGCCGCGGGCCAAACCATTTGAGGCTTCTAAGGCATCAACCAAAGCACTATTATCAGCCCCATGGCATGTCGCCTGTACTATTACATTGCGGCTAAACCCTAAGTATTGTCGTAGGTCCCAAAGTTGCTGCTTTGATGCATCACATGGGGTGTACTTACGCTCAGGAGCAAAACCAAATTCACTACCTGGACCAAATACATGACAATGAGCGTCAACTGCACCTGCGGGTACCTGAAAACTAGGTTTTGACGGTGATTGATGCCAGTGCAGCCAATTGGCATCCATTACAAATTCACTCACAATCCCATCCCCTTTAATTTTTTATCTAACCCCGGATACACTCGACGGGCATTACCTGAATATATTTGTGTACGTTGTGCTTCAGTCAGATTTAAACCGTCTACATAACGTTTGGTATCATCAAAATAGTGACCCGTTTCTGGATCTATGCCACGTACGGCACCTATCATTTCTGAACCAAACAATATATTTTTAAGGTCGATAACTTTAAACAGCAAATCGATACCCGGCTGATGATAAACACAGGTATCAAAATACACGTTATTCATTACATGTTCTCGCAAAGGTGGCTGTTTAAGCATATCCGCTAAGCCACGATAACGGCCCCAATGGTATGGTACAGCGCCACCACCATGAGGAATAATAAAACGTAATTCTGGGAAATCTTTGAATAAATTTCCTTCCAAGAACTGCATAAATGCTGTGGTATCGGCATTCATGTAATGAGCACCTGTAGCATGAAAATTAGCATTACATGAACCTGATACATGGATCATTGCTGGCACATCTAACTCAACCATTTTTTCGTAAAACGGATACCAACTAGGGTCTGTTAATGGTGCCGAATTCCAATGCCCACCAGATGGATCTGGGTTCAAATTACAACCGACGAAACCTTTTTCAGTCACGCAACGTTCTAATTCTTCGATTGAGTTTTTAATGGGTACACCTACCGATTGTGGCAATTGGCAAACACCAATAAAGCGTTCAGGGTACAAATCAACAACTCGTGCAATTAAATCATTACAAGCACTGGTCCATTGCTTAGATACAGCTTCGTCACCAATATGATGAGCCATAGCAGACGCTCTCGGCGAAAAGATTGTCATGTCTAAACCGCGTTCATCAAGCAGTTTAATTTGATTCTTTTCTATGCTCTCACGGATTTGGTCATCGCTAATAAACGGTACTTCAGGTAATGCTTTACCTGCTTTAAACGCCTTAATTTGAGCTTCACGAAAAAGCTGTAACGGCTCTGGCGCTGTTGTGTAATGGCCGTGGCAATCAATGATCATATTATATTCCTTTTGATTCGGGGACTGGTTTGTTTCTCCGAAATAACATTAATAATTAGCAGCCAGGGCTTGCTAATTTGCGATGGCTAACTAATTCGCCATGGCTTGCTAATTCACCATGGCTTCGCCACGCATCAACAACCGGGCGGTACGTAATAAAGCGGCGCGATGAATTGTAAAGTGATTGATGTTGGCACTGCCGCTCACTTCCATTTCTACATTAAATTGACCAGTAGGATGTTCGACTACTATTTCTACGCTGCCATCGGCAAAGTTTTGTTGTAATAAATCGTGGACAACAGTGCCCTTCAGCACACAGGCAGTAGCGACACTGACCGATCCTAAGACACCTATAGCATCATGTACCCTGTGGGGAATAAAGCTTCGAGTATTCAGTAAACCACCATGTAAAGGTTTAGAAATTAGAGTCATTTTGGGAACGGTTTTTTTACTGACATCACCTAAATTCATTAACTTCCCCGCTTGTAAACGGATAGCTTCAATTTTTTCTTTGAGGCTTTGATCGGACTCTAATTCAGCGGGCGATTCATGCCCTAACAAACCAAAATCGCCGGCCTTGAGCAATACCACTGGCATGCCATTATCGATACAAGTCACAGCAATATCATTTATCAGGTCTTGGCTATTACCACTCGGGAACAAGCTGCCACAACTAGAACCTGCAATATCCAAAAAGTCGATTAATATTGGTGCACTAGCACCGGGAACGCCGTCTATTTTAGCTTCGCCGGTATAGGTCACTTTACCTTGTGGGGTTTGTACTCGTGTCACTGCATTAGAACCGGTATTGAGCATATGAATACGCACATCGGTATAGTTGTCTTTAGCTGCCACTAAACCTTGCTCTATGGCAAAAGGACCGACTCCGGCAAGAATATTCCCGCAATTTTGCGCGTCACTGACCTGAGCTTTATCCACCATCACTTGAAGAAACAAATAATCCACATCTGCATCGGCGCGAGTTGATTTACTCACAATAGCCACTTTGCTGGTAAGAGGATGACCGCCTCCCAAACCATCAATTTGGCGATCATCTGGTGAGCCCATTAGACTCAGTAATAGTGGGTCACGTAAAGCAGGCTCAGCAGGCAAGTCTGAGGCAAGAAAATACAAGCCCTTAGACGTGCCACCACGCATGATGTAACAGGGGACAACTTGTCGGTCATGGTTTACATGCATCACTATTGCTCATCGAACTTAACGTATACCAAACCTTTGGCAGCAAGACGTTCACGCATGTTATAGATATCTAGGCCTAACTCCCCCTTTTCAAATCGCAGTCGTTTCGACTCTTCATTGGCAATGCGTTGCTCTACTTTCGACATGACACTCTCTGCTTCTTCCCGTTGCACCACAACCACGCCATCTTCATCGGCAACAATCATGTCGCCAGGACGGATATAAGCCCCAGCGCAAGTCATAGGTACGTTGACATTGGCAATGGTTTCTTTAACACAACCTTGGGAGAAAATAGCTTTTGACCAGACAGGGAAATTCATCTCTGTAAGGGTGGCAGTGTCACGCACTCCTCCTTCTATGATCAAACCGAGTACCCCACGCGCTTTAAGGGAGGTCGCTAATAAATCGCCAAAAAAACCATCAACACTAGGGCTGGTTGGTTTAACTACTAGTACATCACCTGGTTGACATTGTTCAACCGCAACATGGATCATCCAGTTATCACCAGGTGCGACTTCGCAGGTGATTGCTGGGCCGGCAATTTTAGCTGGTTTATAAATAGGTCGCATATATTCAGACAAGAGGCCTTTTCGCCCTTGCGCCTCGTGCACTGTAGCGACTTCAGCACCTTGATACTTAGCCACCACTGTGTTGTCTGGACGAGGAATATCAGTTACACAAATTGCCATAAATTCACCTAGAAAAGTCATTTAACGATAATGAGTATGGCCCAAGCCTACGCACAAATAACTTTAGAAAGCTGTCTTAGGCCATTAATTTTTTCTATAATGAAATGATTACTCTGTTAAAAGTTGTTAAGTATCTTTATATGCACATCAATACACGGCATTTACTTTGCGCCCTAAAGATAAAGGAATTTGGCACTTTGAGTGAGGCTGCCAGTCAAATCCATTTGACTCAATCTGCTCTCACCCAAGGTATTAATAAGTTAGAATCTGGGCTTGGTCATACACTTTTTAATCGCTCCCATGCAGGTATGCAACCTACTGAAGTCGGTGAGCTATTTTTGTTGCGTATAGAGCGTGCCTTTGAACACTTACACGAATTTGTCAGCATTTTATTTGCCAACGACAAAGCGAAACGCCAAACTTTTATACGCGCAATCACTAGTCGGCAACTGACAGCATTGCTCCACGTTGTAGAATTACAAAGTTATACCGCCGCCGCTCAATACTTAGGTTTGTCGCAACCTACTTTGCACCGCACCATCAAAGACCTTGAACAGTTTTGTGAACAAGCTTTATTGCAACGCTCTCCAACTGGCGTAGAACCCACTTGGCGCGCCAAACAACTGCGGCGTTACGCCAGTTTGTTTTTTGCAGAATTACAGCAAGGCATCGACGAAATGCATGAGTTTAATGGTCAAGTAAACGGTTCATTGCGCATAGGTAGTTTGCCTTTGGCTAGATCAGAGATTGTTCCCTTAGCGGTTTTACAGCTTAATGATGAGTTCCCCGAAGCGAGTATATCTATTGTAGATGGCCCCTACGGCGAGCAATTTAATAGCTTGTTACATGGGCAACTAGATTTAATAGTGGGTGCCCTACGCTCCCCCAGTCCAGATACCATGCAGCGCCAGTTGTTTAAGGATCAACTCAGTATAGTAGTGAAAGCTAATCATCCGCTGGTAACGCGCCAATCCATCACAGCAACCGAATTACAACAGTTCGATTGGGTAGCGCCAGCTAAAAGCACACCAGCACGTCATGTATTCAGCCAGATTTTTGTGAGCAGAGGCTTAGCGCCGCCATCCCATGTGATTGAATGTAGCTCTTTAGTAGCGGTGCGTGGCATTTTGCTTAACAGCGAACGCGCAGCTTTGTTACCCGCCCGACAAGTAGAAGTGGAAGTCCGCGCTGGCTTGCTTGTCGTTTGCCCTATGACTTTACCTGATACAGATAGAGAGATAGGCTTAACTATGCGTAAAAATTGGCATCCAACGAAAATGCAAAGTAGATTTTTAGAGATTATTCAAATGATTGTAAAAAACTCTTAAAGTGTCCTGGTGGTTCTCGAAGTCATTACATTTAACCGTTGGTGATGTTTAAAGTTGCTCAATTAATGCTTTCTATGGTTTTCACATGGAGTTCTTAAGGTAAAGGTGTGAGCTCGCCAATTTGGGGGACCCACGAAACTGTAGGTGCCTTTTTACAGGTTATCTGCGCTTACTTTTGATTATTTGGTTCAACTTTATCCATGTTTATATCCTTGTCTTTTATCAAATTACACTTGATGTAAAGAGCAAGCCATCTCGCGGTGTCATAGTCGGTAGTACCCAACGAAGCAACGAAATACTTGTCTTTGAGACAAACATGACATGTTTGATCAAAATTTCCGTATCGGATCCAAAAAAAAATAGTTAGACGAGTTTTTGAATTTATATAGGCAAGTTGGTGGGCGGTTTTGCATGCTTCTCTGCCTTTTTGTGACAGAATAAAGTCGAACGGGATTCATCGGCCTATTACTGCTGACGGACGACATAAATTTGAAATGCTCGACATCCTACAGGAGATTGACTAGCCGGCTGAAAGTGAACTGAACCAATCATAATATTCCCTCCTTTAAGTATTAACTCTTTAGCACTAACCCACGATATAACATTTGCATCATTACAAAAAAATCCTAGTCATTGCAGAAATTTCAAATAAAAACTGCTACGTACTAAAGGAAAACACTTAACTTTACTCTGCAAATAGATATGCACCAAATTTACAAATAAAACAAATGATTCATATTTAATTTACAAACATTCCAACACATGCTTTAATCAAGCCCACCCAAAGGGGTAGTTTTTTGGGCTGCAAAACTCTAAAAATTCAGTTTGAACGTTAAAAATAAGGTATCGAATGAAAATTAATTTTAGAAAAATAGCGAAATCTATTCCGGCTTTAATTGCTTTATCCGCTAGCATGGCCTCCCATGCTGCAACACCTGATGTTGACGGAGAAGGCAATTGGTTAATCAATAACGCAGGCTATACGTTTGATGCGAGCGTAAGCGATGAATTTAATCAAGCCGGACAATGGCAAACCCCTGATACAACAAAGTGGAATCGGTATCACCCTACCGGTTGGCTTGGCAATAACAGTTTTACCTATAGCAACTCACTTGCATATACGCATCAAGGAAATCTTGTGCTGGAAGCGAGGCAAGGTGATTTCTTTGGCGATAAGCACACCACGGGTATTGTCTCTAGTAAACAAGCCTTCAAATACGGTTATTTTGAGGTGAGAGCCAAAGCTGCTAATAATAATATTGCGAGTAGCTTTTGGTTTTTTAACCGCAATAACGCCAATGGCGAGCAGTATGAAATAGATGTGTATGAACATTTCCCCTATGAAGGCTGGAATGATCAAACCAAAAGTAAAAGTAATATTCATCACTTTGTATGGACTCAGCAAACAGGCAATGTAGACCAAATTCCAAACTACAACTATGCAGCCCAACTTGAAAACGGCGGTGTAAACACGGATTGGCATACCTATGGTGTAATGCGAACGCCCGCTGGCATTTACTTTTACGTAGACGGTAAAAAAGTACGAACTATTTGGAAGAGTGCCGTCAATGCGGCGGATTATCCTGGAGACGTAGATATGCCGGTTATTCTAGATATTTTAGTGTACGACTGGCAATCAGGGGATAATGAGCCGAGACAAGAACGCTCCTATTACCATGTTGATTATTTTAGAGCGTGGCGATAAACGCAAACATTGAATATGTAGTCGATACTCAATCGACTACCCTCTGCTCGCCTCTATATTTGCCAATTTAACCTAGCAGTAAACATAACACTAGAACCGAACGCCTTATTGAGATGCTGACATGAACAACCTACTAAAACGTTTTTCGCTGCTTGTTTGTATTCTGTCTTTCAGCCCGTTGACCTATTCAGCTACCGATAATTTCAAGAATCCGATCCTCTCTGGGTTTTACCCAGACCCTTCAATAACTCGCTCTGGTGATACCTATTACATGACGAACTCAACGTTTGAATGGTTCCCAGCCCTGCCCATTCATAAAAGCAAAGATCTCGTTAACTGGGAGCTCGTTGGCTATGGCATCAATGACACTGCGCATTTGAACCTACAAGAAGGACTGAATGACTCATTGGGTATTTTTGCGCCTACCATTAGGTATCACGGCAACACATTTTATATTATTACGACCTGTGTAGGTTGCGGTGGCAACTTTATTATCACAGCCAAGGATCCCGCTGGTCCTTGGAGTAAGCCCACGTGGCTTAAAGGAGCGATAGGCATCGATCCATCATTGTATTGGGAGGACGGTAAGAGCTATTACCTTGGCGCGGGCTTATTAGAAGCGGAGGACAAAAAACAGTGGCCGGGGAAAAACGGTATTTGGATGCAAGAGATTGACATCGAATCAGCCAGCCTGCTGGGCCAACCAAAACAATTAACGTTTGGCCACGCTGCGAATGCCCGCTGGGCTGAGGGGCCGAGGTTATTTAAGATTGATGGCGAATACATGTTGTTAATTGGTGAAGGAGGAACAAACGAGTTTCACGCTGTTACGGTTTTCAACAGCCCGTCTCTTTGGGGTCCATATGTGCCCAATCATGCCAATCCCGTGCTAACCCATCGTCATTTGCAAAATACTTATCCTATTGCTCAAACCGGCCATGCTGATTTAGTGCAAACCCAAGATGAACAATGGTGGTCTGTGGTACTTGCCAAACGCCCACAAGAAGGTATTACCTTACTCTCCCGAGAGACATTTCTAGCCAAAGTGGTTATGAGTAGAAATGAAAGTGGTGTCACTCCTATCTTTAACCCAGGGGTAGGATTGCTGCAATCAGAGCAGCCGAGACCTAATTTACCGTGGACACCTGTTCAGCAAGAGGCGGCGCGGGACGAGTTTAATGCTAATGAATTGTCGCTACAGTGGAACTTTTTACGTACCCCTAGCAAGCAATTGTACGCGCTAGAGGCTGGTGCTCTTCACTTAGCGTTGGCACCTCAGCGCATTGAAGATTTAGCTAATCCCGCGTTCGTTGCTAAGCGCATTAAGCACCATAGTTTTCACGCCTCAACTGCGCTTAATTTCTCCTCGACCAAACAAAATGAAAAAGCAGGGTTAGTGCTATACCGAAGGTCGACCAATCACTATCAGCTGCTTAAACAAGCAAATGAACTCGTGTTACAAAAAACGAATAAACGAGCAGAAAACGGAAAGTTAATAGCGTCAGAAATCGCTCGCGTACCTTATACACATGACTCTATTATCATGCGCGTTGATGTAAATAATAATATGGCTCAATTTAGCTTTGGCCAGGATGAATCCCAGTTAGCACCTATCGGTGCGCCTCAAAGCGTAAGTATCTTGTCTGATGAAGTGACTCAAAGATTTAATGGTAACTATGTTGGCATGTACGCCACCAGTTCAGGGCTCGTCAGCAACGCTCGAGCACAATTTAATTGGTTCGAGTATTCACATAAGAACTAACAAACCTAGTGTCAGTGCAGTGCATAAGCTTTTATTACAATAACCGCCCTGACACTCGTAACACTCAAGAAGCAACGTCGGTTTAGGCGTCTGTGTCCTCTTAACATTTTGCTTTGTTCTTTCTTGGCGCCTTTACAACTCTGTCTAAAGCCCCCCCTTTTCGCTATCGTGCCTTAGTCCCCTTACCCAATGCTCTAAGCTGAGCTATCAATGCTACTGCATAACGCTATTCGAGTTCATTTAGCTAACCTTTTGCCTGCGCAATGTCTTTTGTGACACACATGCTTTTTACTGATGCACTGACCATCGCTTAAAAATGAGAAAATCGCATGTAGGGATAACGCTGAAAACGCCTCGTGTGGAATAATGGTTAAGCTAATTGATTCGCGGTAGTAAAAAAGTGCGATACAGCTAGCCACTCACTAACACCCTTACCTCAATAGTAAGGTAAGGGTTGACCTATCGTTAAGGCGCTGTGGGTACTTCCTCCAATACAAAATCGTCTGCATACCAAGTATGCCCAGAGCTCATCAAATTGACTTCAAACGAGGTTTGCGTATCTGGCCAATCTAGCCCATCAAATTCAATTTCTACCCGTTGCCACTCACCCGTTAGGGTGCCACCGAACCACTTCTGCCCGGAGCTTTTCCAGCCACCGTTTTGGTTAATAAACTGACTCATGCCACCTGACCATCCGCCTGACGTCAGGCGTTTTAGCTGAAAGCTCAGTCTAAACTTCTTGTTTGCCTTCATTAGCGCTGTTGGTAAGACGTTTTCGCCAAGTGAAATACCCACTTTTCCGTTTGCAGTGTCGAACTTGATGCCATAGCTGCCGTTGTAAGCGGCTTCTTGGCTGACGACTACGTCACCAGTTGAACCGAACACGTGTTGCCAATCTCCCAATGTACCTTTTTCAAAGTCACCGTTTGCCCCCAGCAAATTGTCGACTGGAACAGGAGCGGCATCTGGTGAGGCTATTTCAACCCCAGTGATAGTGTGACCATCGACACTGGTTCTCCAGTCCCCGTCTATTTCACGCAGGGCTGCTATTATTTTATAGCCCGTTCCAGAGGCAAGCGTTTCTTCAAAGCTAAGAGTGATCTGAGTTGTGCCCTCTCCTGCTGGCACGGTAACGCGACTTAAACCTAGCCAGTTACCTTGGGGGCCTATCAATTCAAATGCAACGTCGCGATCGATACTCGTCGAGTAATCAATATCAAGGGTAATGCTATTTGTCGGCTCCATTGATGACACATCGTTAGTAATAGCGATGGTGTTTCTGACCGTCAACTCGTCTTTGACCTCAACACTTGTGGAAGCACTAAACTCGCCATCCTCACTCATTGCGCTAATGTCAACGAAACCTGGGGCAATCGGCGTGACTAAGCCATCCTCAACTGTAGCGATAGATTCATCACTAGACTGCCAAAGCAGGTATTTATTGGTGGCCGTTTGCGGCATGACATTGGCAAACAACCGATAAGGGCGGTCTTTCTTGATGGAGACATAGGGCTTTTGCATTTCAAGGCCTGTCACCGCAACAGTTTGCAATGGCTCTTGGGTATCAACCTCTAAAATCAACGAACTAACATGCCCTTGAGTGTCAGGAAATATTAAGTCAACATTGGTATTCGCCTTCAAAAATTTAGCTGGCACGGGGATTTCAATTACACCGAAGAAGTCTTCACGTGAGGTTTGATCATAACCGCGCCAATCATTAGGCACCTCAACTCTGTGTCCGTTAATTAACACCACTGGCTGTTTAGATTTATCGTGCTTGCGACCCACACCCATTTTAAGTATGGCCGTGCGCTCTGAGGCATTATACCCATGCATAGCATAATGATATTGCAGGGCTTTAGCTGTCGTCGCAGAGCGCTCCGCTCTTTGTACTAGGCGCGCAAAGTCGGCACTTTCACGCCATGTATCGGAGTGTTTTCGTATTATGTTCGTCAGTTGTCGATCGAAACTACGCATGGTCGATGTTAAACGATTAATTTCGTTTGTTTCAATGGCGTCTACTACTGCTTGGTCAAATTCCACCCCCTGATATACATCCGCAAACCCCATGGAGCTTTGCCCTACATCAATATCGTTGAAGGTAAATGCCAACTCAGTGTTTTCAACAATGGGCTGTAAATAAGTTTGCGCATAATAACTACTTTTTCGTACGATACCATCCGGTGAAATCGGCTGAGCGAACTCATATTCCAACACGACTGTTTCATGGCCTTGCATGGTAATGCTGGAAGGCGCTGAAGATAGGATTTCATCCGTATAGTTCGCCGCTTGGTCGTACGGCACATCTAAGCGTTTTGCACGCACTTTTGATACCGAGTTTCCTTGGTAGATAAAACGTAAATCAACGTCTTTACTGCTGTCTTCATAGTTATTCAATGCTAAATACAGCGTACTACCATAATTGAATGCCTGCACAGCCAGATCAGGATCTAACGAATCTACCACCACGCGATTGCCCTTCACATCAGACCATAACTTATAAAAGTAGGCTTTCTCTGTGGGCAAATATCCGTTGACCTTATTTGAGATAATTTTATCTGGATCGGGGCGCAGCACTGTCGCTGAATAGGGGTTAAAGTTGTTCGCATCATAAAACCACTTTGATATCCCTGTAATGAATGGCGTCGATGTCAGTATTCTGTCTTCTCGTTCCAATAACGAGAATAAAATATGGTTGTAAGAGCGCAATTCCTGCGCACTTTTTTCAGCACTGTATTCAAGTGGGTAACCATCAATGATCCCTCCGTACTCAGTCACTGCATGGTCTTTGACTTCTCCCCATTTAATATGACTGTATGCTTCAATCATATCAATGATGGCTTCTGCATTACTGCCAGAACGAAAATTGTCTTGCCCCTCTACATTGACACCATCATACAAGTGAAAAGAAAAACCATCCACGTGGTCGCCCGCAAGGTCCATAAACATTTTTTGACGCGACTGCCAATGGGAAAAATCTGACAGCTCGAAAGACGGCCACGCTGAAGAAAACCCGATAACGTTAGTATTTAAACCTCGCTGGTCAAATGTTTTACCTATCTCAGCAAACCAAGACGCCATGTGTCTTTGTACTGCTTCGTTAGCGACGGGATCCCATGGCCCATCAACGAAATCAGATGCATGGACAAAGGGCTCATTCATTGGTTCATAAAATAGTGGGCGCCTTTCATCTTCAAAATAATACTCAAAGTAGTCTGCAGCCCAGCGTGCGCCTTCCACTGGGTCGTTGCCAGGCGCTAACACGCTCCTAGGGTGCTCTGTCGCAACCATACGATTAGTACCGAATTCATAAAACGCCCCAGCCTTTGCATTAATAATCGATTGTTCACCGTCAAGCATCGCCTGTTCAGTATTGGGATAGTCAGCACTGCCATTAAGGGCCATTGGCCCCCAAAAGATCCGCCCATACTGAGCGTTGAGCTCATTTTTAATGTAAAGCATGTCTTGTTCAGCGGCGCCGGGTTCACCGGGACTTGAATGAATATTGAAGAACTTATTCCGATCGAGTGCAGTGGTATCACCTACGTATAATTGCTTACTTAAATCAACGCTCACGACTGCCGGATGTCCATATGATGTATGTACATACCCTGCACTAGCGAGTCCAAAAGCTATCGCAAGTGACGCCTTACTAGGCTTAAACCATTTCATTTAACACCTCAATTTTTATTTACATGTGATTTACAATAATTACAAATAAAAATTAATATGTAAAAATAAACTTTCCTAACGGGCATTACTAAAAATGTTTTTCACCCAACTATTTTTAGTTTATTTGGGATGCAATTAATGCTTGAGTTTGGTTTGTGACTTTAGTTCGTTAGTAATTAGCATCGGTATGTCAGTGACCTATCCATAGGCTACACAACTCAATATCATTCTTTAAAACCCTGAAACAGGTCACGTTAATACGGCAGTTACCTAGACAGCTCAGTACTATCGAAAGCAACGAAGGTCAGCGATATCAGCAATCAGCAACCACTTAGTAAATCACTATGATGTAAACACTATGTTAAATATCTTGATAACTAACTCTCGATCATTTATAACTAAATAAACTTCATATACAAAAAATAAATATCATGAATAAAAAATTAAAATTCTTGGGATTATTATCAATTTTACTATTACCTACGGTAACGCAGGCGAGTATCTTGCCCCTAGGCACAACTGCAGATGCCACGGTTGCATTTGACGATGTCAGTTCGTTTATATTGGATACCCAGCAGACAGACAGCTTTTCGATTGGTGCGCAAAGTAGCCAAGTCAATGATGGCGTAGTCACTGGAGACAACCCAGTGAGTGCGGTACTGAACGCCCCTATTTTTATCAACTCATCACTTGGCGCACAAAATACTGATGCAGACTTTGAATATGTACGCTACTTTTTCGATGTGAACCTGAGTAATAGCAGTGCAGACAGTACGGCTGAATTTGTATTTGACTACCGTATTTTTCAACAAGTCTCGGCGAGCGCTTCAGCCCCCTTTGTAGATGACGCCTTCGCAGATTCAACTATCACCTTGTTCGATGACAACAACCTAGCGTTTCTGTTCTCTTCTGTTTCTTCAGACATCAACATAGGCGCCCAAACGGTCGCCGACAGTGGTACGTTTTCATTTTTACTCGATCCTGGCGAATCCCTGTCTTTTGGCGGTCTCTACGAGTCAAACGTGTATAGCTTCGGTGAGGCGGCATTCTCTTCGCTGACGAACGCTGAATTGGTACTAACAACAGTGAATGAAACTACTATTAATGTATCAGAACCAACAGGCTTCGCTTTGACCTTTATATTTGCTTCTTTGGCTATGGGTTATCGCCGCCAAACTAAGCGTAACGACATGGCTAAATAAAGTGATGCCCATAACCATCTGTTAAATATCCCTATAACAGATGGTTCAGTAACATACTTTGCTAATAATTACGGATTCGGAATGTCAACGGACTCTAAAAAAGCAAAGATATCACGATAAATCGTTTGGAATTGGCCGTCAGTAAAACCCAAATGTCGGCCATCGGGTATGATTGTGACTTGGTTGGGGACCGCAAATTCGTCGAGTACTTTATGTAAACGCGCAGTTTGTTCAATAGGCACAACTTCATCGGATGAACCATGAATACTCAGTACCGATGGCGTTAGTGAATTAACGTATCGAATGGGGGAATATTGCTTAACGAGCCGCTCAAAAGTCACATCATCCTTTGCCCACGCTCTCGGGTAATTCCAGTTTCCTGTACTCTCCAAATAGGTGTCTAGCTGCGCGATATCTGCTACACCAAACCAATTTATTACAGCCTTAACTGTCATTTCATCGCCTGTGTAAGCGGCATGCTTAGGTACAGCATTAATAAATCCAGCCAATAATGCTAAGTGCCCACCAGCGGAATCACCGGATACAACAATATTATTGAGATCAATGGCATATCGCTTTGCATTTTTTACTAGCCATTGCATAGCGAGGTGCACATCGTCTGCACCTTGAGGAGCAGTGCCTGCGCCAGTAGTATATTCGATATTCACCACAGTCCACCCTCTTTGCACAAATGGCATAATCGACCAAACCGAAGCGGCTTTACTACCGCCGTGCCAGGCCCCCCCGTGAATGTAAATTAGAGTAGGTCTAGAGCCTGTGTGGGGAACAAAATAATCTGGCGGCCCATGCCAAGCTCCCTGTCGATAAATATCTAACGTTTGTGAAACTGATGTCCCATAGGCAATATCATAGTCGACCCCAAAACGATGTGACCAATTTATGCTATCTACGATACAGTTTGGGGTAATCGTATTACACCCTAATAAAGACAGCACAAAGGCGATATATACTAATAATTTACCCTGGTGCATTAACTATTTACTTCATTGCTTAATGCGCTGAACAATGAGTTAGTCGTTAATTCAGATGCTACAATTGCGCCTGAAAACTGCACTACAGTGCGCGCCAATTCGGACGCTCGTATAGTGGCTTGTTCTATATTCAAACCGTCACATCGGGACACGAGGTAAGCACCTGCAAACGAGTCACCCGCGCCTGTAGTATCACGCTGGATTGCTGCAGGCTTGAACGGTTGGTGATACTGTTTTCCAGTGAGATCGTAGACATAAGTGCCTTGTACTCCACATTTTATCACCTGCTCTTGAACACCAAACTGGTTAAGAAAGTCATGCACTTGCTGAGCATCGGTATGCTGAAAAAGAGCGTCATGATCTTCCAAGCCAGGAAGCGCAATATCCGCCAGAGCATAAGCTTGCTCTAGCCAATACTTTGCTTCCGTTTTATCTGCCCACAAACGAGCACGATAATTTGGGTCAAATGTTATTGTTACCCCCCTGCTTTTAGCCCTTTGCAATATGCTTAATAATTTCTGGCGGTCTTGCTGGTCTAGGATCGCAAGAGTAATTCCGCTAAAAAATATCAGAGCGAAATTTTCGTCATCAATCAGGCTTTCTTTACATTGCTTAAGCATATTTTTTGCAGCTGAATTCTCACGCCAGTATGCGAAGGAGCGCTCTCCGCTATAATCTGTGGTGATCGAATATATGCCCAAATTGCGTTCGTGATTGCATCCAACCAAATGGCTATCAATGCCCTCCATTGCCATGTTACTTAGTAGTTGCTGACTAAACACATCATCCCCTACAGCGCTCAAGTATGCGACCTCAGACTCAGGACAAGTCCGCTTAGCATAAACCGCACTGTTGTATGTGTCGCCAGCATAACTAGTATGCACTTGACCGTTTTCATCGCGTCTTAGTTCGAGCATACATTCGCCGACAAAGAGTAATTTATTCATGTCATATTCCTTGAATATCTTGCTACCACCAAGTCGCATACAGGCCGATTAAAATAACAACCACGCCAACGGCTGCCGCGGTAAAACCGTTAGTGGTCTTAAAGCTGATGTCTTTCACCTGTACCCCCTTGTTGACCTCTGGAGCGGCTTCTAACAACGACACAGCATAAGCCAAAGCTAAACATAGAAGGAACACCAAGCCGATTCGATCCATAAACGGTAAGCTGGGCCACATCAATGCAATCAGAACAGAAAACGCTGCCGATCCCAATGCCGCAGCAAGGGCCGCCGTTGACGTGGTTCGAGACCAAAACATCCCCATTAAGAAAATCACTGTAATGCCAGGGGAAAATAGCCCTGTAAATTCTTGAATGTATTGAAATGCTTGCTCTGATTGACCAATTAACGGTTGAGCGACGCACACAGCCACCACCAGCGAAACTAAGGTGGCTACGCGACCAACGTTGACATAGTGATGCTCACCTTTGCCCTCATTTAAGGGACGATACAAGTCCATGGTAAAGATAGTGGAAATACTGTTAGTCATTGACGCCAAAGAGGAAATGATCGCCGCTACTAGCGCGGCAAAAACAAGCCCTTTTATGCCCACAGGCATTAACGACATCATAGAAGGATACGCTTGATCGGGCTTGTCTAAATCAGGGAATAACAGCACGGCAGCAATACCCGGTAAGACCACGATTATCGGCATTAACAATTTTAAATAAGCAGCAAAAGCAATACCTTTTTGTGCTTCTTGAATATTCTTAGCCGCCAACGCTCGTTGAATAATGTATTGGTTAAAACCCCAATAACCTATGTTCATCACCCATAGCCCGCCTACTAACACAGAGATACCAGGTAAATTCATGTACTCACTGTTGTCAGGGCTCAGTATCATGTCAAAGTGACTCGGTACTTTCTCAGTTAATATGCCGAAGCCTTTCATTAACCCTTCACCACCGGATATCTGCTGCAATGCAAGGTAGCTAAGCAATAATCCCCCGAACACCAATAGAACCACTTGAATGATATCTGTGTAGGCCACCGCTTTCAGTCCACCGTAAGTGGAGTAGGCAACCGAAAATACAGCCAGAAACAGCATGCCATACAGCCAGTCAATACCTGCCACGCTTTGTATCGCCAAACCGCCCAACCACAGCACTGAGGTCAAGTTAACGAACACATATACAGCTAACCAAAATAAGGCTAAGGTCGTTTTTACCCTGCCGTCAAAACGCTGCTGCAAATACTGCGGCATGGTGTAAATTTCGTTCTTCAAAAAAATGGGCAGAAAGTATTTTCCTACCAAAATCAGAGTAATAGCCGCCATCCATTCATAAGACGCGATCCCCAAGCCTAGTGCAAAACCAGAACCTGACATACCAATAATTTGTTCAGCTGAGATGTTAGCTGCAATTAGCGATGCACCTATCGCCCACCAGGGCAGCGATTTACTCGCAAGAAAGTAATCTTTTGTGTTTCTCTCATGGGACTTTTCGCCCTGAGATATCCACAACGCAATGCCAAGAAGCACCAATACGTAGGCCAAAAAAACGCCTACATCCAAGGGGGCGAGTGTGAGTGTCATTTCAAGTTCCTCTTACGCAGACCAGTTGTGTTGATTATCATTGATGACCGGCGCTAAGTTTGTGTATGCCGCTTGTAGGGCAGAATTGAAATCCTCGTCAGTCGCTAATGACGAAGGAAAAATAGCTGACATCGACAAAAATAAACCCACATCATGCTGAGCCTCTCCATTACAAGAGACGCACAAAGTCTCTAGTTGAGCTACCAAAGGGTCCACTAAGGCCTCGCCTTTACTATATTGCAGACGCACAAAGTGCATCCACGCGGCTAACGCATAGCAAAGTAACCTTACGCTGCGCCCTTCTCGTAAATTTTGCTGAATGATAGGCAAGATGCGCATGGGGATTTTTTGTGTTCCATCCCACGCAATCTGGCTTAACAGATGGCGAATGGCTGGGTTTCTGAAGCGCTGTAAAATATCTTGGCTGTATTGCTTTGCATCGAGCTCTTTTGGCCCTTCGATAGAAGGCAGTATTTCTTCTTGGATCATGCTTTCAATAAACGCCATCAGCTGAGTATGCTGCATGGCGTCATAGACTGTCTCTATGCCAAGCAAGCACCCTAAATAAGCAATGCTAGAATGGGGACAATTCAACAGCCTGAGTTTTGCTCTTTCAAACCCCTCTACGTCTCGGGTTAGTACAGCGCCCACTTGCTCCCAGGCCGGTCTATCCGACGGTAAACAATCTTCAATTACCCACTGTAAGAACGCCTCACGTTTTATGGGCCAATTGTCATTTATGCTTAGCGTCTGCTGGACGAGCTCGCGCAGCGCATCATCTGTTGCTGGAGTGATACTGTCAACCATGGTGCTCGGGCACGTTATCGAGTCAGCAAGCCATGTGGCCAAGGTTAAATTGAACTGTGCAGCGAACGACACCAGCGCATTTTTTAATTTACCGCCATTGCCCGTAATGTTGTCGCAACTAATGACGGTAAATGCAGGCAGGCCTTTGTCGTGGCGAACAGACAGTGCCTCTACAAGTATTCCAACCGCGGAAACGCGTTCAGTCATCACCTCAAGATCATGCTGTATATCAGCATGGGCGAGATCAAGTTCACCTTGATTGTTCAGGCAATAGCCCTTCTCGGTAATGGTGAGCGTGACAAATTTCGTGTCAACATGGGTAAGACGAGCAATAACGTCAGCATATTGTTGTCGAGCAACTAACACTTCTTTAATCGAGCCGACGACCTCAAAGTTGGTGTCTTTATCCAACTCAGCTAAGCAGTACAACCCGTTTTGCTCAGTAAGTGCATCGCTGACACCACTTGAACGAAGCGACACTGCACTGATGCACCAATCCCCCCCGTGACGCTTCAACGCTTGATGTGTGTACCAAGCTTGATGGGCACGAAAAAATGCACCAGGCCCAATGTGCACTATGCCTATTTTGGCAGCACTTGGTGGCTTGCGATATTGCGGAACGTTAATGCCTTTATTGGCAGCCTCTTCAAGGCTATTTTCGTTTAGATTTATTATCTGGCTCATTGGGTTACTCTGCTACCTGACTGATCAAAATGGCGTCGGCGCTTTTGCGCCACGGTGAAATAAATAATTGTCCTTTTTGTATATCTCTGGCGTCGGTTAACTCCCCCGTTAGGGTGTTAAACCACTGCATGGTGCGCTTTGGCTTTTTGCCGTCAGGCGCTAAGTACCAGTTGCCACGAGACATCTGAAAATTGTCTTTTGAGACATAAATTAAATAGGTGTCGTGTTCATCAACTAGCGTGAAACCAGAGCCATTTTTACCTGGGGCCGGCGTAAAGGATGAGAACGCAAAGCGCTCGAAAAACGCGGACATCGCACTGAAGTAGTTAAATTTCGGGTGGGTGCTAGCGTCAGCCTGTTCAAATGGGTTATAGATGATGACGTTCCAGGCATTCGCTTGCCAATAATAGGTACTGTACACACCAGCGAAAATCGTCATCCAGTTTCTTCTAAGGACGACTTCTGGATCAGTGTAGTCACCGGGAAACACTTCATAGGGAGACGCTTCGTACCCTCCATGCTCTATGTTATAAATCACCTTATCTGCAAAGCGTTTTCTAACATCTAACATACGGTTGTAAATGTCATAGCCCCAATCTTGGGTGGATATAAAATCGACTTGTTCTGGGTATTTTGCACAATAATTAAAGTCATGTACTGTCACTAAACGGTTAAAGTGATTCAACTTGCGCAGACGTTCAATCCGCCCTTTGATGTAAGCTTCATCCGCGCGGCCATAGAACAGCGCCTCTTTTGAAATGTCCCACACAATATTCGGAAACGCCTGATAGCGCTTAACCACATAGTCAAAATACATATTATCGGCGTCTGAATTCATATCAGGCCAATTGACCATTTTATTCCACACGTAAATCATCAAATGACTCACCATGCGCTTGTCGTGAAGTAATTGAATGCTACGATCGAGTTTCTGGAAAAATGCGACGTTCAAAGCTGAAAAATCTGGCTGCTCATTACTCCCTAAAAACGGGTAGATGTCCTGTCGCCCACCAAACTCATGTTCGGGATGAGCAGCAAGTTTCGAATCTTTTTGCCAACTCACGTCATGGGCATACACGTTCATCACCACATGATTGAAACCATGCTCTTTAATGCGCGATAACAAATGTTCACTTTTCGGTGTTGACTGATCGTTGGCATAATCCAACGCAAACAACCAATCTAGCTCGTAACCCAACAAAAAGTACTCGCTGCCATCTTCGTAGGCAAAGGCTTGTTTATTATGTGGTGACAACACCATGGCACCATGGTTAGTGGGATCATCATTTGCTATTACTTGCACCCGACCACGTAAACCATTCAGTTGGGGCACGTCTCCTTCGACTTGGTAATTCCATTCCCCAGAGTGTGCTGCTGAGAATCGCAACAACCAATCATTGTTACCGTTAAACACGATGGGAACGGTTTGTTTTTCACCTGTCCCTTGATGCGTAAAGTAAGCATTCACGTTGGCCGCAAAAGGAGCTTGAGTGGACCCCTTGGTTGTTAAAGTAATATCCAGCACTTCCCACTTTTCGATTGTATTTCTCGACGACGAATCAGTACTGGTCTGGGCGATGGCTGACCCAAGCATCATCAACAGGCTACAACAACACAATATGGTTTTGATATTAAGACCCATTGGTAGCCCCTGAAACTAATTGAATAAGAGCAAAACCGTTAAGACGTATTTGCTGATTGCCATCAGGAGCAGCCATGAGCAACGTTGCTTCACCTCGCTCGTTTACCGTAAAGATGTGTCGTGCGAACCCTGCAGCCCCTTTATTTGAACCACCGTCACCTCTTTCTCCGCCTCCAGCTTCTGTAATAGCAATACGCTTACCAAAAGTGGGGCGATAATCATCTACGCTTTGGGCATCAGTGTTATTGGGCATGCTAAAATTCAGGGGGCGAATGGCATCACCGTCATCGCTTAACATGTGATGCCAAGTTTGCAGCACATATTGCCCTTGAGGTAACTGACTAAAGTGCAGCTTAATGGGTTGCCCCTTGGCGTTATTTACCCCATCTTCGATTAGAAAGCTCAGATCACCAGGGACTCCCCACGTGTTATCCCACGTAAGTGGCTCCGTTGTCCCCGATAACGCTATTGTTACCTTTTGTCCATTGCCGGCTGTCACGACACGAGAGTCATCACCTGATTGATGAGACCAGACGTAAAAGTTTTCTTGCGGGTGCTGTTCTTCATTACCAAAATCGACATACAGCGCTAAAGGGTCAAGTACACGGCTTGAATCGCTCTTTGATTGTGTTTGGTTTACTCCATTTAGCGTCACGCTAGCACTGCCTGTTTGCAAACCGTCGGCATAAGCACTCAATGTTAAAACGCTGGCCGTGGAGCCGACTCGAATCATTATGGGTGCGTGACCATTACGCCAAGCAACAGGATTAGCACCAATGGTCTCATCACCAATGATCTGGCCGTCCCCTTGCAGTTCAAACCTAACCTTAGGGGTATCCTTGTCAATCAAGCCTCCCTGATTGTCGGTGATTTTTGCGTAGGCAAGAATGATACTTGAGCCATCTGCTGTCATATCAAACCCTGTGGTATCAAACACTACATCTAGTTTGGTTGGTTGAGTACCTTTGGCTCTTTGGTGCTTCGCCACAACGAGTTCGCCATCTTTTTGGTAAGCAAGGGCAGTTAATGTGCCGCTTTGCCACTTAAACGGAATTAAAATAGAAGGTGAATTAAGATACTTGTTTTGCTCTGTACGCTTGGCTTGATAACGACCTAATGAGCGATCGTTATGCAATAACTCCACTTCTGCTGCATTGGTGAACACCTGCACCTGATCATCAAACTGTCCACGCGTGTCAGCAATATGTACCATAGGCTCAGAGGTAAGCTCTGATTGATACCAATAGTAATTCGGTTTGGGTAAACGGAATGCATCCCAGCTTGACGCTTGCCACACAGATAAATTTGGATATTGCTCATCGCGTTTTATAAAAGATTGGCTGTCATGGGCGCTCCAAGAGGCTAACCCGATTAGGTTTGGGTCTCCCTTGTAACGAGATACTATCTCTTGCAGCGAAAGACTATCAGTGGAGCCCGAGTGCTCCATGGCAAAGAGTAGATCATCCGATTGGCGCTTCGCTCCTCGGTAATCCATTACTGCATATAAGTCTGTAATACCCGAGTGTTGCTCACCTGTCCATAAGGTGCCATTGTTCATGCTGATGCGTGTAGGGTCTTCTTCTTTAGCGGCATAATGTAGGCGCTTGATTGTACCTCTGTGGTTGATACCCGCACCCCAGCCTAACACTGACGGGTGATTTCGGTGATTTCGTATCATTCGACGTGAGGCCTCTTCTAATCGTGCCATCCACAGTTTATCTCCCATACCTATCCATGTAGGAGGCTCTTCGACCACGATTAATCCGAGCTCATCGCATGCTTGCAAAAATGCATTATCGTGGGGGTAATGGGCCAAGCGCACTAAATTCATACCTGAACGCTTGAATTTTAACGCGTCCATACGATGCAGATTATTTGGCACTGCATCCCCGATATAGGGGAAATGCTGATGACGATTCGCTCCGATAATGTCAATGGGTTCACCGTTGAGCAATAGGCCTTTATCTAGCACTAGCTCAAATTTGCGGATCCCAAGAGGATTCGTTTTGCTGTGCAGTATCCTTCCTTCTTCATCAAGTACCTGACTGATCACCTCATATAAGTAGGGACTGTCTGGTGACCAAAGGCGTAAGTTTTGGTCGATGCCGCTGGTGTGTTTCACCAAATGCGTGGCCCCCGAACCTAGAGTATGTGCTGTGCGCTTTCTTTGAATGATGATTGCCTGATGGTCAACAATATAGGTTTGCACAAAAAATTTACGCGGGCTATCTCCTGTATTGACCACCTCGCTTCGCACGGTGACCGTCGCATCCTTTTTTGTCACTGTCGGGGTAGTGACAAAAATCCCTGAGGTGCTTGTGTCCCAATCGAAAGTAAAATGCAGAGGGTCTAATACATTTAAATAAACATCTCGGTAAAGGCCACCAAACAGCACGTAATCAGTCGTATGGCCATCGGGCGGTATCTGTTTATTACGTCGATTATCTAACTCAAGGGTAAGAGTATTTGTTTGACCCAAGGTAACAAATTCAGATATATCAAAATGAAATGGTGTGTAGGCGCCTACCGCATGTTCACCCACATATTGTCCATTAACCCACAAACGGGTTTTCTGATGTGCCCCTTCAAATTCGAGATAGACCTTACTGCCTTGGTTTCCATTGATGGTTAGCGCTCGTTCATAAAAGCTAATATCGCGATGAAATGTTTGCTGTGACTTATCATCGTCGCTGCTATCTAAGTTAATTGAAGTCAGGGCATAACTGTGCGGAAGGTTGACCTCTTGCCAGTCTTCAGTAGACCATTGCTTGCTGCTTGGTGGGTGCGCCGTCTCCCCTTTGTGATAGCGCCAACCAATGTTTATATTTTCTCGCGAGCTAACAGAGGCCGTTTCAACGGTTTTAATTTGTCCATTTACATTTAAAGCGATACTACAAACCAAGCATAAAAAAAGGAGACGCAAAAACATGATGCAACCTTATATCAACCAAACAATTGATCGACAATACACGATTCAAATGCAATTGTTAATATTTATATATGATAAGTCAGGGCATGTCATTTGTTCTATAGCGCGCAATAAATCCTAAATAAAACCTTATGAAAAAGTCGCTAAACTAAAGAATATTAATATTTATTAGTAGTAATCTGACATATAAAATAATGGGTAATATAGGGTTCACCGCTGAGAATGCACCTCGGTTTCTTACAACAAAAAAATAAGTGCATATAAAAACAATGATTTTCATATGTAAATTTTATTTGCAATTAAGTGAAGTTTATATTTATAGTACCGCTAACATTTTATTAACGTGAATAAATTAAAAAATGGCTCGAGAAATGATACCGATGAAAAGTCTACTAGCTGTCACTGTTGCCACCCTACTCGCTGCGTGCTCGGAACAACCGCTGGAAATGTCTTCCACCACGAAAACGTCGACCGCTGAGAGTAAGCCCACCGCTATGGATGCCCCCGATTACAGTGAAAAATTATCTGAAATTCGCAGTGTCGCCAATCAAGGGCCGTTCAAAGCCAATTGGGATTCACTTAAAGACTATGAGATCCCAACTTGGTACCAAGATGCCAAGTTCGGCATTTTCATTCATTGGGGGGTATATTCTGTGCCTTCGCATAATGGCGAATGGTACCCGCGAAAAATGTATCTAAGCGATACCGAAGAGTTTGCCTATCAACAAGAAAAACATGGTCCACTCACAGAGTTCGGCTATAAAGATTTTATCCCACAGTTTACCGCTAAAAAGTTTGATGCAGATAAGTGGCTGGACGTCGTTAAAAACTCAGGTGCTAAATATATCGTGCCTGTAGCTGAACATCACGATGGTTTCTCTATGTACGATAACTCCTACTCCCGATGGGATGCGGTTGAAATGGGACCGAAAAGGGATGTCATTGCTGAATTAAAAACCGCAGCAAGTAAAGCTGATATCTATTTTGGTTTATCAAGTCATCGCGCTGAGAACTGGTGGTTCTTCGAAGGTGGGCGAGAAGTGCCTAGTGATGTACAAGATGAAGCCTATCGCGACTTATATGGCCCAGCGGTCAGCCGTGAAACCTCCGAAGCAGGTGAGACCCCGCCTACCCAAGCGTTTTTAGATGATTGGCTATTAAGAACCGTGGAAATTGTGGATAAATATGAGCCTGATCTGATTTGGTTTGATTGGTGGATGGCATCGGAGCCGTTTCATCAACATGTAAAAGAGTTCACCAGCTACTTCTACAATAAAGGCTCGAAATGGGACGACATGCCAGCTCTTAACTACAAAGACTTAGGTGAATTTCGCTCGTTTCCACCAGGCTCAGCAGTACTGGATATTGAACGTGGACAAATGTCCGACACCTATGAGCATTTCTGGCAAACAGATACCTCTGTATCAAAAACCTCTTGGGGCTATGTGACTAACCCCTCTTACCGAGATGCCAACTCATTAGTCGATGATTTGATTGATATTGTCAGTAAAAATGGCTCTATGTTACTTAATATCGGCCCCAAGCCGGACGGCACAATACCGCAACAAGAAATTGATTTACTAGCCGAAATCGGCAGTTGGTTAAAACTTAACGGTGAAGCAATTTACAGCACCCGTCCATGGGTAACCTTTGGCGAAGGCTCGACAGTTGTCATCGATGGTACCAACTCCAATGATGCTGAGGAGCACCGTAAAGACTTTAATAGTAGTGATATTCGTTTTACCCAAAACGGCGATGCGTTATACGCTACTTTGATGGCTTGGCCAGAAAATAGTAATGAACTTACGATCCGTTCGATTAATAGCGACAATTATCCTGACAAGATTGCCAGTGTTACCATGCTGGGCCATGACGAAGCGTTGACCTTTTCACAAACTGAAAAGGGGTTAACCATTACGTTGCCCGACTCTTCACCGTCACGATTTGCTCAAGTCATTAAAATCACTAAATAGGTCCTTTTCGCAGTCATCGGTTGTGTCGCTGGTGGCTGCTATTTTCCTTATGAATACACAATTACGCTTATTAATCTTTCTCGCTCTCTTTTGCACCCTACTTACCCCAACAAGTCACGCTATTGAGTTGCCATCTATGTACGCTGAACATATGGTCATTCAGCGCGACTCCCCTATCAAAATCAAGGGCAAAGCCGCCTCTGGCGCAAACGTTACACTCACCATCGCGGGGCAACAGCACGATACCACTGCCGATCCACAAGGGCATTGGCAAGTCACCTTAACTGCCGAATCGGCGGGTGGCCCCTTTACCCTGCATGCCGCTGAGCCTGGCTCAACAGTTGAAATAAACGATGTTTACTTTGGTGACGTGTGGTTAGCCTCTGGCCAATCGAACATGGAGTGGAAACTCGCTTGGCAAGTCGAGAATTGGCAACAAGAAGTAAAAGACAGTAACTTTCCATTGATCCGTTATTTCGACGTACCAAACCATTATACCGCCGACGAGCAAAACAACATCAATCACGCTCAGTGGCAACTAGCGTCTCCGGCGACTTCCGGTAACTTTTCAGCGATCGCATGGTTTTTTGCTAAGCAACTGCACCTTGAGAAAAACGTACCGGTTGCCATCATTGATGCTACGTGGGGAGGCACGCCAGCTGAGGCATGGACGCCACTACCAACATTACGCCAGCAAGAAGCCTATCAAGTTCAAGCAAGTGAACTGATGTCTGACCCCGCCCATTGGAATCAAATATTTCAGGATACTCAAGCCCAAGAACTGAAAAAGCAACAGCATCTTGACAGCCAAGACGGCCATCACATTCAAAGGTTGACGCATCCACGTTTTGATGACCATCAATGGGTAAGCGCTGACCTGCCCTTACTTACCCCTTTGCCGGATGTGCTATGGGCGCGTAAACGCTTTTCACTTACCCAGGCCCAACGTCGGTCTGATGGCGCACTTTTTATTGGTTATAGCCCTTCCCATGTTCAAGTCTATTTAAATGGTAAGCAGGTGCAGAAGTCGCTCGGGGCACAAAGAGACGACCCGTATATTTTACCTAAAGAGCACTTTAATGCTGGGGATAACCTCATCGCTTTAAGAGCCGTAAACAGCTGGGATAACAAGGCTAATATTGCCAGCAAGGACAAACTAATACTGCACATACAAGACGCTAAGATAGCACTCAATAATGATTGGAAAATCAACAATAAAGCAGAAGACCCGCTGCCCATGCCACCTATGTTGTGGCAAAAGCCGGGGGTGCTTTACAACGCAATGATCCACCCCTTGATTGGCTTTCCATTGAAAGGGGTTATTTGGTATCAAGGGGAAAGTAATGTAGGTCAAGCTGCTCAGTACGCGTCGCTGTTTACCTCTTTGATAAAAAGCTGGCGGAAGCGTTGGGGTCAGAAAGAGTTACCTTTTGTTTATGCACAACTGGCCAACATACATGGAATAAAAGAGCAACCAGCTCCAAGCGATTGGGCGCTGTTACGAGAAGCTCAAACGCAAGCGTTAGCACTCCCCCACACCGCAATGGCGGTATTAATGGACGCTGGCGACCCTTGGGACATTCACCCTAGAAACAAACAAATAGTCGCACAGCGCCTTTGGCACGGGGCAAAAAAGGTCGCCTATCACGGTAAAAACCTTGCTTCTGGGCCTATGATCGAAAAGATGCAGGTTGACGGCACCAGTATTCTGCTGAGCTATACAGATATAGGCCAAGGCTTACGCGCGAAAGGACAGTCTCTACTCGGATTCGAATTAGCAGGAAAAGACGGCCACTATGTGAATGCTCAGGCGAGTATCGAAGGCAATCAAGTACGTGTACACGCCGCGGCAATAAAGGAGCCTGTATCTGTTCGCTATGCTTGGGCTGATAACTCTTTAGCCAACTTGTATAACCTTGACGGATTTCCGGCTATTCCTTTTCGCATAGGGGAATAATTAGGAAAAAAATAAAGGCTGAGAACAATACACTGCTAGTCACATCGTTCTTAGCAGCACGTTAATCCAGCCTCACTCCCTAGAACTGACTAAATAGCCGACTTGTCAGACTTAGCCATCAGCGCTGACAGTCGCTATACCTGATTGCCTGATCTGTTTGTAATCCGCTAGCATGCTTTTGATTCTTGATTGATGCTCGGGGGATTTAAGTAAATTCTTCGACTCACGCTCTTGGTGATTAGAGTGCAGATTAAACAACGCTATTGGCTCAATTTTTGATAGTTTGTGATCACTTTGCATGATGAGTTTCCACTCTCCTTGACGATAAATCAGTTCATTATTCGACCCGCCTTGCAACATCATAAAATGACGCTCTTGCTGAGCTTGCCCCGTCAGCAATGGAAGTAAATTCTTAGAATCAGGCGCTGCGCTAATATCCATGGGTGTACCAGCTGCAGCTGCAACAGTAGCCAATATATCTTGTACCAGAACCGGCAAAGTGAGCTGTCCCCTCTTTGCCAAGGCGTTTGGCCACGAGACAATGAAAGGGACTCTATGGCCGCCCTCGTATGCGCTATTTTTACTCCCTCTGTAGTCACCGCTAGGGCGATGCCCAGAGGCAAGAGTGCCAGGCACGCGATAGGTCAAGCCGCCGTTGTCAGAAGTGAAAATAATCAAGGTGTCCTTGTAGCGGCCTGTCGATTTAAGTGCTGAAACGATTCTTTTCACTTGTAGATCTAATTCATAAATCATATCCAGATGCGCAGAGGGCGTGCTGCCAGCGACTTTTTCCCCATCAAAATAAGCGGGTGGCATATGCGGTAAATGCGCCATAGGACTGGCATAATATAAAAACAGAGGCTGCTGAGCCGGATGGCCGCGAATAAATTCAACGGCTTTTGCTGACAGTAGATCGCCGATTTTACTGGTGTCCCAAGCACTGTCCCCCATGCCATCTCCTTTATCAGAAATCGTTTTCAAAGGGGTCACTGACTGTTGATTAACATGAATGATGTTTGACGAGTCCGATAACGGCGCCCAGCGCTGATTTTCGAATGCCAAATACAGTGGCCCTTGAATACCATCGGGAAGCATGTAGCTATATTCAAAACCGAGATCGTTCGGACCACCAGCGACCATTACCGACAAATCAACGTTTGGTATAAACCCCTCATCAGATCCACGGAAGACACTTTGACCATCAGTACGCATAAAGTCACCGCCTAGGTGCCATTTACCAACGAATGCTGTTTTATAGCCGGCTTTTTGCGTCACATTGCCTAGCGTGGGAGCATCAGATGCAATCGCATTAGGCTGGAAACTGCCCCACACACCCCAGGGCGATTTAGAGCGATAGTTATTGTTACCTGTCATCACAGCATAACGTGTTGGCGCGCACAAAGCGGTGGCTGAATGAGCATCATTTATCCAGATGCCCTGCTGCGCTAAGGCATCGATATTCGCTGTACGTACAACCGGCTTTTGCTGTAAAACGGTATCAGTGTAATAGCTAATATCACCTAGCCCGATGTCATCGGCGAGAATAACGACAATATCAGGTTGCTCAGGGTTACCCAGGACATAGTGCGGAAGGATGAGCAAAAACATTATGCTCAATATGCTCAGTTTGTATCGAGTGTTCACAGGTGTTCCTCTTGACGGGAGCAAAGAAAATAGTTGGTATCACCGCTATTCCACGCCAACAAAACTGAGCGTGTAATTGTGTGTTCCCGGCTTATTGACTTCGTACATTTTCTTATGTAATGAAACTAATTCATCGCGATAATGCGTTTCGTTATCGACTTCAGTTAAATACGTATTCACTTGCTTTTTCAAATACCCATACCAAGGTTCATTAGCGCTCTTTTCAACATGGGCTAAAAGCACTTGAGACACAGCAGAGAAGTCTGAGGTGTCAGTATCTGGGTAATGGTCTAGCATCGAATATTTGACCTGCGCGATATCGCGCAACAAGCGCGAAGTAGACGCTCTGCGGTCGTTTATCGCTTTCACTGCTAATGCTTGCTGGTACATAGGCGTGGACTCAATCGCCGCTAAGTTAACGCCACTTGAAAGCAAAGAGTGCGAAAAAATACCAACAAACTTTTGATCGATATGAAGACTGTATTGACCTTTTTTGAGGCCACTAATTTGAAGTCGCTGTTGATTTAACTGCTCCATAAAAGGTACCCATTGCAATGCTTGTTTTTGGGCTTGCGAAACAGGAAACGGCAATGCTGCTGCTTGGCATGAAAAGCCTACAAAGTCTCTAGCAGTGCGTAAGTCGTCGTTAAGAGCGCAGTTTTCAAATACGTTAAGATTATCACTGCTGACATCAATCGAAATATTAGCAACGTATTTATTCGCTTTCTGAGCCTTTAAAAATGCATACGACATAACGAAATGTCCTGCCTCGCCAGGATGAACTCTGTCAACTCCCACTAAAGTAGCGCTAGGATCATTTACCTGTAGCGCAGCGTTCACCTCAAGCATGGGTTGCTGAAAATCCACTACCTCTGCGCCAAACTCTTTTGCGATTTTGGTCAGTTCGCCAGAGAAAGCCTTCAGCGCGTCGTTCACACCGTAGTTATTGACAGAGGTAACCTGGGCACTTTGATCATAAATAGAAGGTGTTAAGATCACGATCTTTGTTCCAAGCTCTTTTAATCTGACCATAATTTTTCGCATATTAGTTAAATACGCGGTTCGTATTACTGCTGCTTCTTTGCCTCGCGCGATGCGCGCAGCTTCGTCCTTCGCTGGCGTTTCGTATAAATAGCGCCCGACATCATTCATGCCTAGCATGATTGTCGCTACAGCAGGCCGGTGCGGTGCTATATCCCTGTCAAATCGGCGAAGGGTACCTACAGCGGTGTCACCAGAAATTCCCCCATTTACGTAAAAGACGTGATTCTGCGGAAAGCGCGTCGCATTAAAGAGCGCGATGTTTTGGTGATAACTGCCACCATGGGTAATTGAGTCACCGATAAAGACCAATACGTCCTCACTCATTAACTGCGCTGTGCTTGAAAGCATGCGCGGCATAGACGCTACGCGATAACTAAAAAGCAATGTCACTAGCCCAATGGAAATGAACATGTATTTTAAAACGGTAGATAACCGTTCGATTTGATTCTGCGAACCAAGCAACTTTATTTTCAAGAGCAATATATTCATGTGTGAATTAATCATTTCCTTACGCTTCTTGTTTAGAGTTTTTTGTTAAGATCGCTTTTCTATATTTATTCGGTGTGCAACCATATTGTTTCTTAAATTGAGCGATAAAATGCGAGGGGTTGGAGAAGTTTAAATCATAGCTAAGATGCGTAATGGACACCCTGCTTTGCCCCAACATTCTAGCGGCATGGTACAGCCGATGACGCACCACATATTCAGAATAAGAAAAGCAAAAAATGCTTTTAAAGACCCTAGAAAAATAAGATGGAGATAAGTGACATTTCTTCGCTGCATCTTCCAAACTTAACGCTACACTCGGTTGCGTTCTAAAGATTTCCATTACGGGTTGGATCTTAGCGTTGAGGGATCTTGAACTTAGAATTCTCGGTACTTGGGCATTTAAGACTGCGCCGTGTTCTTTAAGCATGACCAGCGCTAAATTCAACAATGCGATGCATTTTTCAGGATATTCATCAGACTTAAAGCTCTCATGAGCCCAGCGAATGATCTGCAGTAATTGCTCTTGAAACGCAGCAGGAATGCGAAAATGTATACCCACTTCGAATAAAGTGGACAGAGCACCGAATTGGCCGGTCTCAAAAAGCGCTTTAGGAAATTGCACCACATACCACGACTTAGCCTGCTCAGTTAGGTCAAAATCATGGGTCTCCATGGCAGGGGTATAAACCACATCGAACGAACGTAAATGCGTCTCTCCCTGATGGTAATGAAAGGTGCCAGCGACGTGTTCGAAAAAAATGAGCTCTTGTACTTCATGGAAATGCATTTCGCACTGATAGTTTTCTTTCTCTTGATAACTCACATGATGTATTTCGATTTCATGACCATCTTTTATGCAACAAGGTTCGCAATAGGCACCAAATTGAGACGTATTCATTGGCTTGCTCCATTGGTTTTTTGGCTCAGTTTCAATGACGTCACCTTCACCACCACAGATGTTGAGAGCCCAGTACGTTGATAGGTCTTGGCTTTATTGGCAGCTAATGGCTCAGCATCCTCCCATGAAAAAGCACGAATGGTGGCTTGCCCCACTTTGAGAGCGCTTATTTGTCCAAATTTATCGACACTGACTACATTAGGATTGCTAGACTCCCAAATAACGCCTTGGCGCTGTGCCTGTTCGGGGAAAACGCTGATATCTAGGTTCACTCTTTCTCCCGGTGACAAAATTGTCTGGGACGCGTCAATCGTTAGCTTCGTCACTGGGGTAAGTTTGTGCTTGTCTAGAATGGCACCTAGATATCGATAAACCTCAGCCTGCTCTGGGGTTAAATGGCTGATGTCTAACCCACTGTAACGCTTTAATTGCCAGGCTTTTTCAACGACTTTGTTTCCTTGGCGTTCAAGTGGGTCAGTGCGCAGGTCAAAGAATCGTCCATCAGGGAAATCTTTGTCTGGTGCGTAGCGTTTAAACTGTTTATTAAATGCGTAACGTAAGACTTTGTCTTCGTCTTTGTATGTTTCGTTGCCGATATACCACGTGTAAATATACTCTCGGTGTTCTTTGGTTTTCTGACCCGTTGCTTGAGGCCAGAAACTGATGCCGTCGATCTGCTGAGCGTCAGGCAATTCAATACCTGCCGCTTGAGCAATCGTTGGGTAAATATCGGTCAAGTTAACCAACCCATCGTACGTGCGATAATCAGCATGCTTTCCACTTGGTATTTCACCGGGGTGATGTAAGACCAAAGGCACATGTAACCCGTTGTCTGCGTTGCCTCCTTTCCTGCCGGGATAAATACTTCCGTCAGGTAACATGTGTCCGAAACTTTCTTTAGTGCCGTTGTCTCCCATGACGACAATCAAGGTGTTATCAAGCAATGATTGCTGACGTAACTTATCCACCACCTGCCCAATCAACTTATCCATGTAGCGAATCATGTCAGGAAAGTATTGGCGGTCGTCCCCTCGAGTGTTGTTGTAATCGGCATTTTCTGGAAACCCATCGAATATCGATTCGGGTTGCGTATCAGGGGTAGGTTTATGATCGTCGTGCACCAAGATCATGGGATAATATAAAAAGAAGGGTTTATCTTTGTTTTGCTCTATAAATTGCAACGCGTGGCGATTAACTATATCTGGCCCATACCAACGCCTGCCAGTCGCTGGGTCGAGATCTTTTCGCCCGTTATAATTATGCACCTCACCATTTATCACCAAGTTAGGATTAATATAGCGCTGGCCTTCTGTGACCACGTCAAAAGCGGCGTAATCGTCCCAACCAAATTGACTTATGTACTCTTTACCCGGAACCTCTACTGTGCCTCTGGTTTGCTTCCATTTACCAAACAAGCCAGTGGTATAGCCGGCTTTTTTAAACGCATCGCCAAAGGTTAAATCGGAACTATGTTGAGATTTTGGCTGCAGGTAATTTCTATCGTTTCGCTTGCCACTCATTAGGGCTATTCGCGTGTTTTCACAGATAGGATAGGCAAATGCACGGTCTACTCTTATCCCTTGCTGTGCTAGCGCATCAATACTAGGAGTAGCAAACTCAGCACCACTAAATTCACCATCATAACTGTGTAATCGGTTGGCACCGTAAGCCGTCACACCATAGTGACTTAAGTCATCAATTAAAATCAGTACCACATTAGTATGTGTATTGTTCGGTTTAGATGGTTCAGAAGATGCCGTAGTCGATTCAGTTGCCGCTGCGCTAACAAATGAATCGTTCTCACCAGACTGCCTGGCACACGCCGTTAGTGCTAGCGACATACAAAGAAAAGAAGCAACGCGTTTTAGGTGCATCTGTGAACCAAATAAAAAACCAATGATTTACATATGATACACATAATTTATATTTAATGTATACTGCTTTACCTACATCTGTTGCAATAATGTAAATGAAGAGGGTTCAATGATTATTAGAAATACGGCAATCACATTGCTAGCTTTGTGTGTGGCATCTCCTACTTTGGCTAACGACCAACCTTGGTTTGATACTCAGCTCCCTACCAATGAGCGCATCGAGTCTTTGATAGACGCCATGACCCTAAAAGAAAAAGCGTCGCAACTGGTTAACAGCAACGTGGCTATTGAACGCTTAGGTTTACCTGAGTACGATTTTTGGAATGAAGCATTGCACGGCGTAGCCAGAAACGGCAGAGCCACGGTTTTTCCTCAAGCCATAGGAATGGCTGCCACCTTTGATCAGGACTTATTGTTACAAGCCGCGACGGTTATTTCAGATGAGGCGCGGGCGAAATTTAACGTTTCTAGCGAAATAGGCAATCGCAGTAAATATTCTGGCTTAACCTTCTGGACTCCTAATATCAACATCTTCAGAGATCCCCGCTGGGGGCGAGGTCAGGAGACCTACGGCGAAGACCCATACCTAACAGCACAAATGGGTAAGGCCATGGTGAATGGTTTACAAGGTGACCACCCCAAGTATTTAAAAACAGCAGCAGCGGCGAAGCATTTCGCAGTGCACTCAGGGCCAGAAGCGTTGCGCCATGAGTTTGATGCCATCGCCTCAGAAAAAGACATGTACGAAACTTATTTCCCCGCCTTTGAAGCCTTGGTTACAGAAGCCGATGTTGAAACCGTTATGGCTGCGTATAACCGAGTGAACGGTCATCCCGCGGGCGGTTCAGATTTCTTATTAAATACCGTACTTAGGGATAAGTGGGGATTTAGCGGGCATATCGTGTCAGATTGCTGGGGTTTAGCGGACTTTCACGAATATCACAAGGTCACTGCCAACGCTGTCGAGTCAGCTGCTTTAGCTATCAACACAGGGACAGATTTAAACTGTGGTTCTGTTTATACTGCCCTTCCCGATGCGGTGGAAGCAGGTTTAGTGGATGAAAAGACCATAGATACGCGTTTGCATAAAGTCCTTGCCACTAAATTCAAATTAGGCTTTTTTGACCCCAAAGACGACAACCCTTACAACAGTATTTCTGCTGATGTGGTTAACTCTGACGCACACGCCGACGTTGCCTACGAAATGGCGGTAAAATCAATTGTGCTGCTACAGAATAAAAACCAGGTTTTGCCTTTAGATAAGAATATTCGAAACGTGTATGTCACCGGTCCCTTTGCCAGTAGCAGTGAAGTATTATTGGGGAATTATTACGGCTTAAGTGGTAAAACTACCAACATTCTTGATGGCATAACCGCTAACGTAAGCGTTGGCACCACCATTAATTACAAACAAGGCATTTTGCCCTATCAAGCGAACGTTAACCCCATCGACTGGACGACAGGGGAAGCCAAGCAAATGGGGGATGTCATCATAGCGGTAATGGGCTTGTCTGGCGCTTATGAAGGTGAGGAAGGTGAAGCGATTGCCTCTCCTCATAAAGGCGATAGATTGTCTTTGGATTTACCAGAGCATCAAATTGAATTTTTGCGCAAATTAAGAAAAGACAATGACAAGCCTGTTATTGCGGTATTAACCGCAGGCACACCGGTAAATGTCACTGAAATAGCACAACTAGCGGATGCTATTGTGTTTGCTTGGTACCCAGGCCAAGAAGGCGGTAAAGCCGTGGCCGATATCCTGTTTGGTGAGCGCTCACCGTCGGGTCGCCTACCCATCACCTTTCCTAAATCAGAAGCCCAACTTCCTCCTTACGATGACTACAGTATGCAAGGGCGCACCTATCGTTACATGACTGAAGAGCCCATGTATCCATTTGGTTTCGGTTTAAGTTACGCCACGGTCAAATTTGATAATATTACCCTTGGCAACACCGAGGCGCTCAGCAGCACGGATGGGCAAAAAGGCACCTTAGATGTATCGGTGAATGTCACTAACACTGGTACTCGTGAGTTGGAAGAGGTAGTACAATTGTACTTGAAAACGCCCAATGCCGGCATAGATCAGCCAATCCAGTCGCTAAAAGGGTTTCAGCGGATTAAACTGGCGCCGGGGCAAACTGAACAAGTCTCATTTACTGTGTCGAAGAAACAGTTGTATTCCATAAACGCCAAAGGCAAACCCGTGCTACTCGAGGGAGATTACCACGTCATTGTAGGTAACGCGTCACCGGGCAAACGCAGCGAAATCCTAGGGGCGGCTAAACCACAAATAGCCAAGTTCGTGTTGTAAACCAGCGCGTCTTGCAATCAAGGTGTCTCATGAATAAGCTGTAAGGAAGCAACTTCAAAACCACCTTAGCGAAAAAAGCCAACGTAAAGTTGGCTTTTTTGTTAACGAAAACCTAGCGCTTTGCGTAGGTTACTAACATAAAATACAGCGGTTATAAATGCTATGCACCACGAATCATTCGGCCTCAACCTTCATCATCGCAACATTATCAAACACAGTACTGCCCGCTTGTGAACCGCTCAGACGCAAGATGATTTTCTGCCCTTTAAGGCCTGAAAAGTTGTAGGTGTAAGGTGAGAAGATATTCCCTGAAACTACAACAGAATCCAGCACCTTACCTTGTTCGCTTAGCACGCTTAACCTGCCACCCGTATCAGCGCTATCGCTGATATTTTTAGCGTATACGGAAATCTCATATTGCCCTTCATCAATTAACGTCACAGTTTGCTGTGCATGACTTTGCGCCCCTAACTTTACGCCCCAAGCTTGGGTGTAACTCATCTTAGGCTCATCAGTAAAAGTGGCGCGCTTCCCTGCCAATTGCCAACTGTCAGTTCGCGACGATGATTCAAAACCCGCATCATTAATTAGGTTATCTGCTGATGATTGCAATTGGTAGCTGCGCACGTGGTCGTAGTAGGCAGTATTGATACTTGGGTCATCTAACTCGCTCTCATTGGGATAAGGTGCATGCCCTTCTGGTATCCATTGCGGTTGCCAATCGTATGTTTCGACCACCATTCGCAGCGACATTTCACTATTGAACGGCAGTTGGTCGCGCTCATGAGCTAGATTAACCGTGCCTGTACGATTGCCATTAAAGTAAAAGTGCATTTGATTTGGCGTTACCCACCACATTGAGTAGGTGTTGAAGTCTGCCGAGAGCTTATTTTGACTGTCATATTTTACGCCCTTTGAAAGGTATGGCGCTCCTTTACACTTACCATCCACCATTTCGCTCGGTTTATAGTGCGTGTTTGAGCGCATCACATTAGCCCAGTTGTCCTCTGGCCAGCCGCCAATCGTTTCAAGAATATCCAATTCTGTGGAGTGGAATTTACCGCATCCTTTGTGACGATCATCAGACTCATCTGAGTGCAACCAAAACGTTGTCGACATTTTGGTTTTGGACGCTTTGATGCGCGCTTCGAAGTAACCGAAGGTGGCAGGAGTCTTGCCAGACACCGCAGAGCCCCCCATGGAATAGGTGTCATTCGGCTTAGGGTGAGTCGACGTTTTTAGCTCAAGATTGCCGTTCGCCACTTTCACGTTTGATGTCAAAAACTCGGCCGGAGGGCGCCCCTGCCACGTCGTAATGTGGTCGCGCCATTTTGTGCTATCAAGTTCCCCAGCGTTAAATTCATCAGACATACTGTGAATGGGCAGCCATTCAAAGCCCTTAGGTGCATCGGGTAAAAAGCTCGGGACAGGGACTTTTGCCGTTGCCGCCGGTATATCGCTATTGCCTTGCTGGCAGCCAGCCAGGCAAAACGCTGCCGCTAAGGCCGTTAGTAGCGGCCCGTTATTGTTAGCAATCATAAACATTCCTAATGTTAGATAAAGAATAATTCCCTGGGCAGTTAAAGCACGTCAGGGGGAGGGTCAGCTAATTCGATTTTGATCCCTAGGGCATAGCTGCCCGCGGGCTTGCTCGGTAGCGTTACTGTGAGTTTGTCGGCATCTTGTTGCCAAACCAGTTCCTCGTCGTTGGCCAACAGCGAGACATGTTTTATCGGATCGATAAGATGATGTTGCTCACTGCCAAGAGCGTTGAAGGAAACAGTGTCTTGCTTTTCTGGCCAATCAAGCACAAAAGCATAGATAGACTGGTCCTTACGGGTATAACGGATATCGCGAGAGGTATAACCTGTATCTTTGTGATTGCCGTGCAGCACAAGTTTGGCGTTGGTAGGGCCTTGGCCGAAAACACTGAATGGCCTTGTTTCGTAAATTCCCTCACCATTTTTATCCAACCATCCCCCTAGCTCCATAAGCACGTCGACTTGATCTTGAGAGATAACACCATTCACATCAGGCGCAACATTGAGCAGAAGGGAACCGTTTTTACTGACAATATCAATTAGGTCACCAATCAACTTATCCGCTGGCATGGTTTGCCAATCGTCATTGTAAGACCAGCGCCAACCACCTAACGACATGTCTGTTTGCCAAGGCATATCTCGTATTCGGTCTAATTTACCTGACTCCACATCAAGTACCGCGGCGCCATCAGGTATAGGCTTGTAGCTAATGTTTTTGTAGTTAAGTACGACGCCTTGCTCATTCTTAACCCCCTGATTGTAGTATTGAGCGAGAAGCGACTTTCGCTTTTCTTCGTACTCAGGATTAGAAAAGCCTAAATCGAACCAGAGCAAGTCAGGCTCATACTGTTGCATCATGTCCATACTACGAGCAAACCATTGGTTTACATGTTCTTCACTGTGGGGGTCGGTAATCGCATGCGGTTTGCCATAAAAGTCCTCAAAGGCGGGGTCAACTGTGTCCGTCCCTTCTTTGTATCCCCACCAATACCAGCCGTAAGCATAGTGAGAAGACATGCCTACCTTCATACCTTTTGCTCTAGCGGCTTCGAATATTTCCCCCACAACGTCCCGTTTAGGGCCCATATTAACGGCGTCCCAGCGAGTAACATGGGAATCATACATGGCGAAACCGTCGCAATGCTCGGCAACAGGGACCACATATTTAGCCCCAGCTTTTTCGAATAAGGTTATCCATTGCTTTGCATCAAAGTCTTTACCGTGAAATTTTGGAATGAAGTCCTTGTAGCCAAATTCTTCTGTGCCACCATAGTGTTCTATGTGGTGCTGATACACTTGATTCACTCTATCTGGATTCGGATTACCTTTGATATCAACCGTTTGCTCTCGATACATATGGTATCCATAAAATGGCCCTAAATATTTAGGCACCACATAGGGACCCCAATGTATAAAGATCCCCAACTTTGAATCTTGGAACCACTGTGGGGTTTGATACTGTTTTAGTGAGTCCCACGTGGCTTCATAAGGACCAGAAATAAAGGCTTCTGACTGGGCAGACGAGACGCCTTGCGCGCCTATTTTCGCATTTACTTGCGTATCTATTTGCGCAACTGCGTGTGTCGTTAAAAATCCGCTCAATAACGTCCCTATTATCGCGCTAGCATATGTAAAGCGAGCCATCAGACTATTTCCTCATCTATCACTTAGTAACCAATCTAGTTATTCATTCAGCCGTTAAATCAGTCATATTTCGCACAAAATCATCACATATAAATATGCATGTTTAAGTTTAAATTTAAAATCATTCAACTATTATGACTATTTAACCCGTATTTCAAACTAGGTTAACGCGAGTTTCAGGTCATATATTTTGTTCATCTCAACCCACTTCTGCCCTTCTTCTGCCCAAGGCAATGGTTTTTGAAATTGCCACATGAGCGCTTCCCATTCATTACTCTTCGCTCTGCCTTCTGGGGTAGCCGGTTCCGCGTTTGGATCATAATGCTCGTTGGTTTCCATTATCATAAAAAGCCTATCCCCTAGATGATAAATCTCCATATCAACTATGCCCATTTCGCGCATGTTTTGCGTGATTTGTGGCCATGCTTTGTCTGGCGTATGAAACGCTAAATACTGCTCAATCAGTGCTGGATCGTCGATTAAATCTAACGCTAAGCAATAACGTTTGTGAGTCATATGTTTTCCTTCATCAAAATTTCTGCGTGATAAATGCATAAAATAATTGTTGTCAATTTGTAAATACGGTACATTTAAATTAAATATGAATCAATTAATTAACATGTAAATTTTTAAAGCATTTATTTGAACTAGATTTACATATTAAAAGAGGTGTTCTACCAAATGCTTTACGCCCGCTATGCCACTTTGTTCGTCATTACCCAGGTATGTTTGTTGTTCTCTTTTACAGGTAGCGCAAAAACAGTTCAGGTCAAAAACGACTGGGAGAACCCAGACGTGATACAAATCAACAGGTTGCCCGCTAGGGCAACCTCCTATTCTTTTGATACGCCAGAACAGGCTTTGACTCGAGATCGCAACCAATCCACCTTACAAAGCTTAAATGGCCAGTGGAAGTTTCATTTTGCTGAAAAAAGTCAAAATCGCCCCATGAATTTCTTTCGCACGGATTTTGATAGCCAATCTTGGTCTACCATCACCGTCCCTGCCAACTGGGAGCTAGAGGGCTATGGCACGCCTATTTATACCAACTCGGTATATCCGATGTTTGAAGATGAAAATGACATCGTTTTACCCTTAATCACCCGTGACAATCCTGTAGGCTCCTATTTAACGGACTTTAGCGTTCCCGAAGACTGGCAGGATGAGCAGATTATTTTGCACTTTGGTGGCGTAACCTCGGCCTATTACGTTTGGGTTAATGGACAAAAAGTTGGCTATGCTCAGGGCAGTCGTCTGCCATCTGAATTCGATATTACCGATTACTTAGTGCCGGGCAATAACACCTTAGCAGTGCAAGTATTCCGTTGGAGTGATGGTAGTTATTTAGAAGACCAAGATCACTGGCGATTAAGCGGCATTCATAGAGAAGTCATGCTGATGGCTCAGCCTAAAGTCGCTTTGAACGACTTTTTTGTGCAGACTCATTTAAGCGACAATTACCAACAGGGTATGATTGAAATCAATCCTAAACTGTCTAACCCTGAGCGTCAGAAATTAGCAGGTTGGACAGTCAAAGCTGCACTGTACGACGCCATGGGTAAAGAAATCGACGATACCCGCATGCAAGTTGACGCTACAAAATTAACCCGCGTGGCCTATCCTCAGCGTGATAATTTCGCTTTCGGGTTGATGAAAACCAAAGTAGATAAACCAGCACTATGGACATCAGAAACCCCTAACTTGTATACCCTAGTGTTAAGTTTGCACGATCAACAAGGTGAGCTGGTTGAAACACGCAGCACCAGAGTCGGCTTTCGCGATGTAAAATTTGGCCCCGACGGAGAGTTGTTGATTAATGGCCAAAGTGTTGAAATTATTGGGGTAAATCGTCACGACCATGACGCGAAAAAAGGTAAAGCGCTGAATCGCGAAGATCTACGTCAAGACGTTATCATGCTCAAGCAGTTTAATTTTAACTCAGTACGCACCTCTCACTATCCGAATGATCCGTATTTTTATGAACTTGCGGATGAGTACGGTTTGTACATTATGGATGAAGCAAATATTGAATCTCATGGTGTGGGCGGCCTGCTTGCGAACTTACCCGAGTGGAACTATTCCATGAGTCAACGTGCCATGCGCATGCTTGAAAGAGATAAAAATCACCCGTCTATTATTTCATGGTCTATGGGTAACGAGTCAGGTACTGGTCCTAACTTTGCCGCGATAGCAGGCTGGTTAAAAGATAAAGATCCTACGCGATTTGTGCATTATGAAGGCGCACAAGGCGATCCAACTCACCCACAATACGTTGGTTTAAGTGAACGCTACCCGACCGATGAAGAGAAAAGTCAGTATTACACCCCTCTTGCTAATCCGACGGATCCAAAGTTTGTTGATGTCATTAGCAGGATGTACCCCACCCTTGACGAGCTTAAAGGCTTAGCTGACAGTCCGCATATTGATCGTCCTATTTTAATGTGTGAATACGCCCATGCGATGGGTAACTCCTTGGGTAATCTTGCCGAGTACTGGGAAATGGTTCGAGCAAGACCAAACCTCATCGGCGGATACATCTGGGACTGGATTGACCAAGGAATAGAGACACAGAACGATCAGGGGGAAACCTACCTTGCCTATGGCGGAGATTTTGGTGACGCGCCAAATGCATCTAACTTTTGTTTAAATGGCGTGATGGACTCCTACCGCCAACCTAATCCTCATGCATGGGAAGCAAAATATGTTTTCCAGCCAGCGGAATTTACCTTAGTGGAACCTGCGAAAGGTAAAGTATCAGTGCTTAATCGCTTTTTCTTTAACAACCTAGCTAACTACGATATTAGCTGGTCGCTTTCTGAAGATGGTAAGCGTATTGAACAGGGCCTTATTCAGCCAGGTGATGTGGCACCTGGTGCACACAAGAGCTTAGTGATCCCCTATCAAAAACCGAGCATTAAGCCAGGTGCAATCTATTGGTTAAAAGTCAGCTTATTACTTCGCGACGATACGTTGTGGGCGGCCAAAGGCCATGAGTTAGCGAAAGCGCAATTTAGTTTACCTTTCTCTCGCCCGGCTGAAGAAGCGCCCATCAGCGCAAGTGCCTTGCAAGTAGATGACACTACAGCGAAGTTAACCATCGCTGCAGACACAGTTAGTGTGACCTTCAATAAAACAACTGGTTACTTAGATAGCCTCATTTCTGATGAGCTGAAAATCCTACACGAACCACTTAAACATAACTTTTGGCGTCCTCAGACCGACAACGATCGCATCGGTTGGAAAACCCTCGAAAATAAGAAAGTATGGTTTGAGGCGACGCAGCATTTAGCACTTGGCAGCTTTGATTACCGCCAAACTGATACAGGCGTAATAGTAAACACCCGCCATACTAACGGCGCTTCTGTGAAAGTAGATACCCAATATCACATTGATGCAGCGGGTAATGTCACCGTGCAAGTCGCACTTGATGCCGATAAAGACTTGCCTGATTTGTTGCGAGTAGGTATGTCTACAGCGGTCAGCAGCACGCTCGAGCGCATGGCGTACTATGGTAAAGGCCCTCACGAAAATTATATCGATCGTAATCAAGGTGCCGAAACTGACGTATACCAAGGGGTAGTTTCAGACTTTGTACACAGCTACGCCCGCCCTCAAGAAAATGGAAACCGTACTGGAGTGAAGTGGTTAACCTTAAGCGATTATGCTCAGCATTCCTTCACCGTAAAAGGCAAACAAGACCTCAGTATGTCAGTATGGCCTTGGTCAGCTGAGAACTTACAAGAAGCAAACCATCCATATGACTTGGTGGAACGGGGAATATTTACCGTCAACATCGACCTTATCCAAGCTGGAGTAGGTGGAATTGACTCATGGAGTCCCAATGCTGCACCAATCAAAAAGTATCAGTTGCCATCAGGTCAGTATCAATACCAATTCACCCTAGCTGTAGGTAAGCATTAATCATGTGGTTAAAAAGACGTCAGGCTTTGGCGGTAGGCCACATCACGCTGCTAGTAAGCAGTCTGTTGTGGTCGCTAACAGTGTGCTCAGCCGTGCAGAATAGAAGCGCCTCAGCTGAGCCCCCCACCAAACCCAATATTGTGCTTATCGTTACAGACGATCAGGGCTATGGGGATATTGGGCGTCACAATAACCCGATTATTCAAACCCCCAATATTGACGATATTGCGGCGCAAAGTGCCAGGCTGACTAACTTTCATGTAGACCCCACATGTTCTCCCACGCGATCTGCTTTGTTAACGGGTAAACACTCCCTGAGAGCTGGCGTTTGGCACACTATTTTAGGGCGGTACATGTTGGGCCCTGAACATGTCACTCTCGCTGAATCGCTTCAAGAAAATGGCTACAGAACCGGGATATTTGGCAAGTGGCACTTAGGTGATAATTATCCTTATCGCCCACAAGACCAAGGGTTTGACGATGTACTCATTCATGGTGGCGGTGGCGTCGGCCAAACTCCAGATTATTGGGGCAATACCCAGTTTAATGACACCTATTACCGCAACGGTACACCCGAAAAATTCAGTGGTTACGCCACTAAAATCTGGTTTGATGAAGCCAAAAAGTTCATCGATAAACAACACGACACACCGTATTTTGCCTATATCGCACTCAATGCCCCCCATGGGCCTTACCGCGCCCCAGAAACTCACATTGAGCCCTACGAAAAGCGGGGTTTAAATCGAGACATGGCAAGCTTTTACGGTATGATCAGCTACATTGACGAGCAAGTCGGCGAGCTGCGTGCCCACCTACGCGCCCAAGATCAACTCGACAATACCATTTTTATTTTTATGACAGACAACGGTAGCTCTTATAAGCCCACCGATGCGAAAACCCATTTAACTAAGCGCCACCTGCCGTTGGCTGAGCAATACCCTAATTGGCAGCCGAACGACAATATGCGCGGCTATAAAGGGGAAGTGTATGAGGGAGGGCATCGGGTACCGTTCTTTATCTCTTACCCTAATGGCAATATCACAACCGGGGATTACGAAGCAATAACCGCCCATTTTGACGTTATGCCAACGCTCTTAGAATTGGCAAATATTCCGCCGGTAAATAGCACCTTAGATGGCACAAGTTTAGCAACATACCTTAAGGGTGAGCAGGCAAACCGCTCTTTGGAAAGCAAGTTATCCGAACGAGCGATAGTGGTGACTAACCAACGCGTATATCACCCCAGCGTCAAACGTCCCATCGCTATTGCGTTTCATCAGTGGCGCTACATTTCAGCCAACGACAGCGAAAAACTGTTTAACCTACAGCAAGACCCAAGCCAGCAAAATGACATTAAAAACGACCATCCCGACATACTCGCCAGAATGCGCCAGCGCAAGCAAACTTGGTGGCAAGAGATGCAAAACAGTGGTTTTAAAGACCGCTATATTTCAGTTGGCAATGACGCAGAAAACCCAGTACGCCTTAACGCGATGGATTGGATGGAAGTACCAGACAATCAAGCCGTGCCCTGGTTCATTGGCCATCAAGCCCCTGCGCCAGAATGGGACTACGTACATTGGTTAACAGAAGAAGATAAATACCAAGCGCTACCTTGGTATATCGATGTAGAGCAAGCGGCAAACTATCACGTTAAAGCTTACTTTCACGATATACCCGCCGCGACGCCGGTAAACAAACAGCTGTGTGTTATACAGGTGGGCGACAAACAGCTTTCCGCTCCCGTTTACGGTCGTGCCTCCCACTGTGCTATTACCTTACCCTTGGCCAAAGGCAAGCAAAAAATCAGTGCTTGGTTTACCGATAACAAACAAAGCCTGTCAAAAGAAAAAGCCGCCTTTTATCTCTATCTTGAACGTATCTAGCACGAGGATTTAATCATGTCAGCCATCAATGGAAAAACGCTGCTCGTAAGTACTGCTTTTTTATTACTATGCGGCTTAGGCATCAGTGGAAAAGCCTATACCCGAACCCAAGTGCAGAGTGAAAGTGAAACAGTAAAAAATAAACCTAATATCGTTATTTTTTATGTGGACGATCTCGGTTACAACGATATTGGCGCTAATGGCGGTACCCTGGTAAGTACACCAAATATCGACCAACTCGCCAGCAAGGGTATCCGCTTCACTGACGCCCATAGCTCGTCAGCGACATGCACCCCTTCGCGCTATTCCTTGCTCACAGGGGAATACGCTTTTAGAAACAACGCAGCCGTACTGCCAGGTGACGCGCCTCTTATCATTAACGTGAATAAGTCAACCTTGCCCGATATGCTCAGCAAGGCCGGCTATACCAGTGCCATGGTAGGCAAATGGCACTTAGGGTTAGGTGACGGCGAGAGCCAAGTCGATTGGAATCAAGAAGTTAAACCCGGCCCACGACAGGTGGGCTTTGATTACAGCTTTATCCTGCCCTCAACCGGTGATCGCGTACCGTCTGTATACATGGAAAACGGCCGAGTGCAGAATTTAGATCCCATGGACCCGCTAAAAATAAGTTACGTGGAAAAGATTGGTCAGCGTCCCACAGGACGTGAAAACCCTGAATTATTGCGCCAGCAAGCTGATAATCAACACAGTGATACCATTATCAATGGCATCAGCCGGATCGGGTTTATGCAAGGGGGGAAATCCGCTGAATGGAAAGACGAAGAGTTCTACCAAGTCTTCACGAATAAAGCCAATCACTTCATCGAACAAAACGCGAAAAAGCCGTTTTTCTTGTTTTTCTCATTTCATGATATTCACGTACCACGTTTGCCTAACGAGCGCTTTTTAGGAAAAAGCCCTTTGGGTATTCGCGGTGATGCCATTATGCAAATGGACTGGATTACCGGACAGGTCGTAGCCAAACTAAAAGCAATCAACGCCCTAGACAACACGCTTATTATTTTTACCAGTGACAACGGGCCTGTGTTGAATGACGGCTATCAAGACGGTGCTGACAACACCTTGAGTCAGCATCAGCCTGGGGGTTTATATCGTGGTGGTAAATACAGCGCTTACGAAGCCGGCACGCGAGTTCCTACCATTGTGCATTACCCAGCGAAAGTGAAAGCTGGGGTGAGCGATGCTCTGGTCAGTCAAATTGATATTTACGCCTCTTTGGCATCTATGCTCGATATTGAACTAGATGACAAAGAAGCCATTGATAGCGAAGATTATCTAGCAACATGGTTAAACAGTGACACTGCAGGCAGAACTGAGCTGATTGAAGAGTCATACACGTTGGCACTTCGTACCGGTGACTGGAAATTCATTGCCCCCACAGATAAAACCAACCCTTGGATTGCCAGTGATAAACGCATTGAGTCAGGCATGTCCCCTACCCCACAATTATTTAACCTGAAGGACGATCCACAAGAGCAACATAACGTGTTTATCAAGCACCCAGACAAAGTCACTCAATATAGCCAGCGCATTGCAGATTTGGTTAAACGTGAAACGCGCTAATGTAAAATTTTGCGTGTATGGTTTCGAGTGTGATACCTATCCGATTGGTCTGTTAAATCAGCAGCATTAGCTTAATTAATGGATGACTAAATTAGCAAGGGGCACGCCAGTAATACGTCAACAACACACCTGCAATACTCTAGTATTCCTAACTAGGCTTCGGGGGAAAAGCGCGGATCGTGTACTCTTTGCGAAACGCGCTGGGCGTCACGCCCGTTTCCTTTTTGAACGTGCGAGAAAAATGAAAAATATCACAAAACCCGCAACGTTCAGCCACTCTATCAATACTGTCAGCCCCCAATAACAAACGCTGTTTCGCTAAAGCGATTTGCTTGTGCACCATATATCGTTTTGGAGATACATTAAACGCGGCTTTAAATTTTCGTGAAAAATGCTCAGGCGACATGTTTGCTGCCTCGGCAAGTGCGATCAAACTTGGTGGATTTGCGACGTGTTGATTGATAACGCTAAGGGATGAAACAAGCGCAGGGTGCAACAAATGTTTACGCTGCTGGGGCACATCATCAAAAATATGCATAAATGGCCGCAATAGGTTTAACAGTAAGCTCTGACGCTCTAGCACCGCGCTTGGGCGCATCGTCTGCATTGCTGTAATCAGCTCGTCAAACAAGGTGCTTACTACATCCGGATTAGTGCATTTCACTCTACACGGCTTACCGTATAGCATAAATAAATCCAATCCCTCATCAAGACTCGCCTGAAAGTGGGCCCACTTAAAGCCTAGCTTTCCTTGAGCTGAATGAGACAGTAACTGATAAGGCGGAATGAGGTATAAGTACCCTGGCTCCATAATGAGCACACGATCGCTAAAATGTAATTCGGCTACCCCAGACTCAACATAATAAATTCGATTGTAGTGATTAACGAACTGGCTACCGTTCCACTCTGCCCCTATTTGCATATCAAAGGCGGCATATACGTGAAAATGCACCTTGCTGAATAGCGCATCAGGCTGCAGGTTTTGCCACACAAACCCGCCCGAGCCAGTTTCAAATTGTTCAATTAACATTATCTATAATCACCTTAATACACAAAGAGGCTTGACTACACTCGCTGAAAAATATCGATTTCACTAGTGAAATATCAATTTCATACAAATATACATCAAGATTATCAATGGTGACACCTTTAACATCTGCGTAACATTGATTACATCTAAAATACACTTAAAGATAACTATGGATTTATTTCAATTCTTTGCGCGCTTTCATGTACTGGTGTTGCACTTGCCTATCGGTATTCTCATGTTGGCAGCCTTGGTAGAGATGGTCATTCGTTTTAAAGGCCAAGCACGAAGTGCACTGCTCAACATAGTTTGGTTCTGGGGTGCCGCTTCAGCTGTTGCGGCTTGCGTACTGGGCTGGATGTTGTCTCAAGCCGATGGCTACAGTGCAGAGGCCATCTTTATACATCGTAGTTTTGGCATATCCGTGGCGATTACCGCTTGGATTTGCTGGTGGGTATTTAAACGTAACAGCCCAAAGATAGTGATTTATACCTTATCGAGTATTGTATTGGGGCTGTTATTTTCTACTGGCCATTACGGCGCCAATATGACCCACGGTGAAACCTATTTAGTCGAGTACGCACCGAACCCGATTCGCCAAATAGCAGGTTTTGAACCACATAAAGCGCCCAGAGCACCAATCACCAGCCTTGCTCAAGCAGATGTATATTTAGATGTCATTTCCCCTATGTTTGAAAAACGCTGTGCCAGCTGCCACAACGACAGCAAACAAAAAGGCGGTCTCAGCCTTGCCTCATTTGAAAGCCTGAAAAAAGGCGGAAAAAGTGGTGATACCGTCGTCGCAGGTAAGCCTGAACTCAGTGAACTTTATCAGCGCGTAACCCTCGATCACGACGAAAAAGGATATATGCCAGCAGAAGGCAAGAAGCCCCTTAGCGTAGAGGAAATTGAAGTGATTAAATGGTGGATAGCCACAGGTATTCCTCATCAAGGCCCTGTGACTGATTTTGTGCAAAACAAAGAGCAAAAAACCTTACTCACTGACCTGCTGGCCATTAACCCAAATTCTTTAGCGGACATTGAGCCTATTAGCGACGAGCAAGCCCAACAGTTAGTCAATGCTGGCTTTGTGGTTAAGCAAATTGGCCAGCAGTCCAACTACTTAGACCTCGACATGTCTATTTCGCCATTGCCACTTTCTGCCGACACGTTAGCCCTACTAACTGAGGTGAAATCCCATGTGCTGTATTTGAATATTGCTAAGAAAGACGTGACCAAGAGCCACATGGAAGCGATTGCCCAATTGCCTAATTTGCAAAAACTGCGTTTAGAGCACTCAACGGTAACCACCCGCTCTCTGGCTCCTCTGAAACAAGCCGCTAATTTGTATTACCTCAATCTTTACGCCACCGAAGTAGATAACGATGTACTGCCAATGCTCAACGAATTTGCCGCATTGCAACAAGTGTACTTGTCAGCCAGCAAGGTCGATGCGGAGGCATTTGCTCGTCACTCTCCAAACAGTGACACCAAGATGTATTACAGCACGGTCGCAAGCAACGACGCCAACATTGTCCAAAACAATAAACACGGATCGAAAGTGGAAAAATGATGCAAAACACGAAACTGAACACCACAGAAACAGCGCGCTCTCATTCAGCCCTTGATTCGGCCTGTCACTCAGCGCTTGACGCTCCCAAGGTAGATACAAGTAAGCGCCAGTTCTTACAAGGTGGCGCAACACTCGGTAGCGCATTGCTATTAGCCGGCATGTCGTCTCCTACCCATGCTCATGAACCTGAGAAAAAGCAGCTGCCCAAAGCAGGGCGTTCACCTCACGGTAGCATCGTTGGCCACGGCGACTTTCAATATAAAGTGGACTACAACTGGGGCAGATTAGATCCTCACAAAGTGCCCGTTGAAAACAGTCACGGTCTGGCCATCGACTCTAAAGGGCGAATCATTATGGTCACCGATAGCGACGTAAATAACTTCGTGGTGTACAACAAAGACGGCAAATTGCTCGACGCTTGGGGCACACAATACCCCGGGGCGCATTCCGTTAAAATTTCTCATGAAAATGGCGAAGACTTTATCTATATCGTTGATTGCGGATGGGTGCTTGATCGCAACCGCCCTGACGATCAATGGAAAAATAAATGGTATCCACAAAGTGGCTTTATCGCCAAGCTAACGATAGACGGAAAACTGGTTTACACCATAGGCCACCCCGTCACTATAGGTATTTATACCCCAGACATGCGCTATCAACCGACCGATCTCACCGTCGCCCCTAACGGAGACTTGTACGTCACCGATGGCTACGGATCAGATTTTGTTATCCACTACGATAGCAATGGTAAATATCTGCGCCACTGGGGAGGCACGAAAAACGCCGATAAATCACTGAACTTGGTCAATACCCATGGTATTGGAGTGGACACACGTGACCCAAATAATCACCACTTACTTGTTAGCTCAAGGGGCGAACAAGCTATCAAAAAGTATTCAATGGACGGAAAGTTGCTCGGAGATATTCATTTACCTGGGGCCTATGTAGGCGGTCCTGTGTTCAAAGGTGAGTATTTTTATGTCCCTGTTTGCTGGTCGCACATAGACGCAAAGATGGCTCCTAACTCCGGTTTTATCACCATACTCGATAAAAACAACCGTGTGGTCTCTAACCCCGGCGGTTTAGCACCTGAGTATGTCAATGCTCAGCTACAGCCTATGCAAACCAACTATCAAGTTTTTAATCACTGTCATGCTGTGTGTGTAGATGATGACGAAAATCTGTATGTGGGCCAGTGGAATGCCAATCAGATGTACCCCATTAAATTAGAACGCGTGTAGGTCAAAGCCATGAAAATTCATTTTCCCCTTATCACTACTATTATTGTTGGTATGCCCGTGGCAATGCTCGTCGCGGGTTGCAACGACGATGCAAGCGATGTGGCATTTAAAGAGCCACTGCCTGACGTGGTCGATTTTAACTACCATGTTAAGCCGATCCTGTCAGATACCTGTTATTTGTGTCACGGCCCGGATATAGCCAACGCCAAAGCAGGCTTAAGCCTGTCTAATTTTGACAGTGCCACCAGCCACAAGACCGATGACGGACTGGCCGCCTTGGTCGCAGGTTCAGCCAAAAACAGTGCTGCCTATCGTCGTATCATGTCTGATGACGAAAATATGGTTATGCCGCCACCTGAGTCAAACCTATCGCTGTCTCCCAGGGAAAAAGCACTCATCGGAAAATGGATAGATCAAGGTGCTGAATACAAAAAACACTGGTCTTTTATCGCCCCAGAAAAAACAACCTTGCCGACACCCGCCAACTCAGACTGGGCGGCAAACCCAGTGGATAATTTCATACTGAAAGCCATCGAGGATAAAGGCTTAACGGTCAGTCCTCGTGCTGACAAAGAAACACTGATACGCCGAGTCACCTTCGATCTTACTGGCTTGCCTCCCACTTTAGAGGAAATCGATGCGTTTCTTGCTGACACCAGCCCTGACGCCTATCAGCAAGTGGTAAAACGGTTACTTGCCACCCCTGCATTTGGTGAGCGCTTAGCAACAGAGTGGCTAGATGTTGCGCGCTACGCTGATACCCATGGATACAGCACAGACTTTTACCGAGACATGTCTCCCTATCGTGATTGGGTCATCCAAGCATTTAATCAAAACATGCCATTCGATGAATTTGTTACCTGGCAGCTTGCCGGCGACTTGCTACCTGACCCAACAAAAGAGCAAGTGCTCGCCACGGCCTTCAACCGTATCCATGCGCAAAATGGCGAGGGCGGGATCGTTAACGAAGAATTCAGAGTGGAGTACGTGAAAGATCGGGTGCAAACCGTAGGCACCGGCTTACTGGGTTTGACCATGCACTGCGCCCAATGTCACGACCATAAATACGACCCTATATCTGCCAAAGAGTATTACGCCACGACAGCATTTTTTAACAATATCGAAGAGTCAGGGCAAATATCCTACGATGCCAACGATATGCCTGTCCCCACCTTGCTATTACCTACTGACACGCAACAAGCGCAGCTTGAACGCATCACGACACAAATGAATGCCCTAACCCAGCAGATGGACTCTCGTCACAGCGTCGACAACAACGCCTTCAAACAGTGGGTAAACAGTAATATATCCTCTGACGCCCGAGACATTAACCAAACCCTGCAGGCCTACTTTCCTTTGTCTTCCTCTGATAGTAACGACAACATCAGCAACCAAATCAACAAAGATGCCCCCGGCAAGGTTATCTTTGGCTCTGACCCGAAAAAGAAAGTGGGCGATGCGATGGTGCATATAAAAGACGATGGCCGAGAAGCAATCGTCCTAAATGGCGACGATCCTCTTTACTTTCCAACCGTAAACGGCTTCGAGCGCGCGAAACGCTTTAGCATTAGCTTAGATACCAAAGTGCCTGACTCGTTAGAAGAAGGGGTCCTGTTTCATTACAACAAAGCCGGTATTCTTTATAATTTTAAAGGCTTTGATGTTTCAATACAGGACGGACGCTGGCTGGTGCGTTTTGCCCATACTTACCCATTTAACGCCATTACATTAACCTCAACCGAAGAGGTAACACGCAATCGGTGGCAAAATATCACTCTGACCTACGACGGCTCTTCAAAAGCCGCTGGTGTACATTTTTATATCGACGGCCAACCACTAAAAATGCAGGTTGAGAAAGACAATCTATACAAAGATTTCAAACACACACATGAAGGCGTGCTAAAAGAAATGGGCCTAAAAATTGGGGCCAGATGGCGTAGTCGAGGCACACCTGACACGTTAGTCGATAACCTGCGGGTCTACAGCGCTGACTTGACACATGTTGAAGTTGCTAAAGCGTTTGGCGCTCAGAAACGTGAATCTGACTTTGACCAGCAAGATTTATTGGCCTTATACAATCACAGGTACAACAGTGCATTTCAGCGAGACATTGCTCACCTATCCGAGTTACGGGCCGAGCACAGTGGTTTAGCTGAGCGGATTCAAGAGATTATGGTCATGAAAGAAGGCCCTAATCCTAAGCAAGCCTACGTACTGAACCGTGGAAGCTATGCAGAGCATGGGGAGCCAGTAGAACCCGGTGTACCTGAGACGGTTCTACCGTTTGATAAAAGTTTACCTAAAAATCGTTTGGGATTAGCCAAGTGGCTAACGGATGCTAAAAATCCACTGGTGTCTCGGGTTGTGGTTAACCGCTATTGGCAGATGATTTATGGCCAAGGTTTGGTGACCACGCCAGAAGACTTTGGCAGCCAAGGCAAGCTGCCGTCACACCCGGAATTACTCGACTGGCTTGCAGTGGAATTCATCGAATCTGGGTGGAACGTTAAGCAGCTCATCGCGTTGATGGTCAACTCATCGACTTACACTCAATCATCCAAGGGGTCCCCTGAGCTAAAAGAGCTAGACCCAGAGAATACGCTACTGGCTCGCGGCCCAAGTGCTCGTTTAACAGCTGAAATGATACGTGATAATGCACTGGCCAGTAGCGGTTTATTAGTCGAGCAGGTGGGCGGGAAAAGCGTACACCCTTATCAGCCTAATGGTATTTGGCGAATGAACAACATGGATTACGTGCAAGGTTCTGGGCAAGATTTGTATCGCCGCTCCATGTACACCATATACAAGCGCAGCGTTCCTCCACCCAATATGACCGCCTTTGATGCTCCGTCCCGGGCGCACAGTGTGGGGGTTAGGCAAGCAACCAGCACCCCATTGCAAGCGCTGGCGTTATTAAACGACCCACAAATTATTGAGGCATCTCGTGTGTTAGCACAAAACGTACTAAGCGACACCTCAAATACCGAGGAACAACTTAAGAAAGTATATCGTTTACTGACCAGTCGTATGCCAAGCGAAGCAGAGCAGGCTCTGATCCTAGAAATGTATAGCGAGATTGAGCAAAGCTTTAGCCAAACACCTGAGAAAGCAGCCGAATTTCTATCTGTGGGTGAAACCCCTGCCAATAGTGAGCTTAATGAAATTAAGCTGGCTGCATTGGGCACAGTGACCAATATGTTAATTAACCACGACGCTAGCGTCATTAAACGTTAGGAGCCGAACATGACAAACAGACGAGATTTTTTAAAAGGTACGATGCAGGGTTTGGCCGCTGGGGCAATGGCCAGCGCCATTCCTAATTTCGCCCAAGCACGAGACCTTAACCCTGGCTTAAATGGTATTTTGGGCTCTCCTCATAAACCGGCCAAAGCAAAACGGGTTATCTACTTATTTCAAAGCGGCGGACCATCGCAGCTAGAAACCTTTGACTACAAACCCACGTTAGACAAACGCCACGGTCAGCAACTGCCAGCAGAAGTAAGAGGCGATCAAGTATTAACGGGCATGAGTGCGCAGCAAAGCTCCCTGCCCCTAGCTCGCTCAGTGTTCGACTTTAAACAATATGGCGAATCTGGGGCTTGGGTGAGTGAGCTATTACCCCACACGGCCAAAATTGTTGATGACTTGTGTATCGTGCGCTCAATGCACACAGATGCTATCAACCACGATCCTGCAATTACCTTCTTACAAACAGGATTCCCTATCGCTGGTCGCCCCAGTATAGGCGCTTGGTTAAGCTATGCGCTAGGCTCCGACAACCCCAATTTACCGCCTTTCATCGTCATGGTATCAACCAATGCCGGCGGCCAGCCTCTATATTCGCGCCTGTGGGGAAATGGCTTTTTGCCATCCATCCATCAAGGTGTTCAATTTAGAGGTGGAGCAGACCCAGTACTTTATTTAAACAACCCGCCGGGCTTAGACGTGAAGAACCGCTCGAAGCTAATGGATAAATTCAAACAGCTGCAAGATGCACAATATCAACAGTGGCAAGATGAAGAGATTATATCACGGGCCGCGCAATACGATATGGCTGAGCGCATGCAAAAGTCAGTACCTGATGCCACTGATTTCAGCGATGAGCCTGATTGGGTTTTTGATATGTATGGGCCTGACTCACGCAAACCGGGCACTTACGCAGCTAACTGTCTTTTGGCTAGGCGCTTAGCTGAGCGCAATGTTAAATTTACTCAGCTTTATCATCAGGGCTGGGATCAACACGATAACCTGCCTGGCGGCATTAAAGCCCAGTGTGAAAAGACCGATCAGGCTTCTGCAGCGCTGGTGACAGATTTGAAACAACGCGGACTACTAGACGATACCCTAGTGGTTTGGGGAGGCGAGTTTGGCCGCACGAATTACTCTCAAGGCAAGCTGACAGAAACCAATTATGGCCGTGACCATCATCCTGGCTGCTTTACCATGTGGATGGCGGGGGGCGGCATTAAGCCGGGTATATACGGTGAAACGGACGAATTCGGCTACAATATCATCAAAGATCCCGTGCATGTGCATGACTTTCAAGCCACATTAATGCATCTCATGGGGGTTGAGCATGAAAAGCTCACGTACAAGTATCAAGGCAGACGCTTTCGTTTAACCGATGTGCACGGCAAGGTAATGAAGAACTTGTTAATCTAATCGTTAGCTCTATCAGTGCGTAAAAAAGGCCACTACACGTGGCCTTTATCATATGAAGCCTGAATTAGAAATTGTAGCGAGCGGAAATACCGAACAAATCTACGTCATCAGCAAGAGTGTAAAAGGTACCAGCGGACACCCCGTATCCGTTGTCGTCAAAATTATCTTCAGCAAAGCCAGCGTCAATTGACACATCTGCATACTCATAGCTTAGCGCTGCGATAAAATCAGTATTTGCGGTCACGCCGTGGCGATAACCGATGTCGACTGAGGTTTATTCTAGATCAACGTCCACACCCATTTCCTCTTCGCTGCATAAAGAGTAGGCACCTAATACAAAGAAGTTTTAACCCAACGACTTGAAGCCTCTTAATTCAACCCCTTTAGGCTCAAAGTCAGCTGCATCTTCAAGAATAGCTTGATCATAGTTACCTTGAACAAAATCCCAAGAAGGTGAGGCTGCGAATGCGTTTGCACAAACCAAACTCATCGCGGATGCAAGCAAAAGTGCGGTTCATAAGTGTGCTTCGCGCACGATGTGATTAGGAAATGCATTAATTGGGCGTATTTTTATATCTCGAAAAAACACCTCTGCGCCTTCAGATTGCAACTGTAGCTGCCCTGATGTTAATGGGTTTCCTTGCTCGTTAATAGAGTCCGCCACAACCATGACCACCTCGCCATTAATAACAAACACAGCGCTGTCGGCCAACGCGTAAAGCTCTACCGTATTCCAGTTGCCATGTTGATAATCTGGCTCTAAATGCGCATGACTATAACCCCCAACCTGATTCCACTCTTGGCTATTGGGGTCATAAAATTGTTGACCATCTTTATAAGTTGAGCGAATTTTCCCTCCTGGGCCAGCAAGGGGAATGTAGTCACCAAAATCACTTTCTTGAATTTGTAACTCTTGGCATGCCTTCCACACTTTCCAAAATGCACCATGCTCACCTTGGCAATGAAATAGCAGACCACTGTCACGTTTGGCTTCAAGCCTAGGCGCCCATTTTTTATCCCCCCACTTCACTTGTAAGCTCAAGTGGTAGTTTTTAAAGTTTAACTTGCTGGTTAAACCACCATAAATTTCACCGCTCACGCGCAACACGGGTTGCTGCTGCTCTTGGCTAACGGAAAATACACTTTTCACATCGGCATTGAGCCCCATGGCATCACTTGGGTCTCCGTTTACGTTTAAGTTGTCAGCTTGGTGCGTTCCATCAGGTAATCCGTTTACCGACGAATGAGGCACACCCATCCAAACATTCCATTGAGACAATTCGCTATCGAGTAAGTAACGCCATTGACTATCTGGTGTCTGCTCAGCCGTATCATCCGTAGGGGAACATGCACTTAACAGCAACACAGAACAGACGGCTCCAAACCGGCAGAGTTGATAACCAACACGTGACGAGTGAAATAAAGTATTCATTTTGGATTTACCTTTTTTAGGCACTCAAGGCATTTGTGAGCGCTATTTAAAGCTCACCCAGTCAATGTTAAATAAGTGGCCTTGTTCGGCGCCTTTAAACACAAATGAGAGATTATTAACCCCAGTTAGCTTGGTGTTGACTGGCGCTTCAAATACTTGCCATTTATCCCAACCACCCGTGCTGCTGATTGGCACTTGAGCAATAACTTCACCTTCGGGGCCACCTAAGCGCACCTCGACCGTGCCCCCTTGCGTTTTCGAAGCCGCTCGAACGACGATTTTCTTAGCTTGGCCTTGCTCAAAATCAACACGCTCATAGTTTAACCATGCGCCATTTTCTATCCAATCAACTTGCCAATTCGCTGGTAAGGCTCCTCCAGTCACTTTTGAGACTTTGACTCCCGTATCAGACAACATACTGTATCTGTCGATCTGTAATTTTGCCGTCGCCAATGGGGTGCCAATTCCTCGCTCAGTGGGGGTAATCGGTTGAATATAACCGCTACTGTCAAAAAATAATCTGTCGGCTCGCATCGAGCGCAAATGTTGATTTTGGCTTATTTGGTGATGGTGATAAAACACGTACCACTGGTTTTCGTATTCCACAACAGAGTGGTGATTGGTCCAAATACCATCACGCCAACGTTGCATGAACATGCCTTGATATTCGAAGGGCCCTAAGGGGCTGTCACCCACCGCATAAGCCAACTCTTCAGAGCCGCTAGGGGAATGAGGAAAAGTAAAATAATACACGCCATCGCGCTTAAATAAGAAAGGCCCTTCTTTATACTTAGACGGCAGCCCTGCAATTTCCTTAGGCTCGCTCGCTAACTCAACCATGTTTGGCTTAAGCTTGGCCACATAGAGTTTCTCACCTCCACCGAAGTACAAGTAAGCTTGACCGTCGTCATCAATAAACACATTAGGATCAATCCCACTGACGCCTGCTATATAGTCATCCATTACGCTAAATGGCCCTGCAGGAGACTGCGCCGTAGCAACACCAATTCGCCTAAACCCGCTTTCGTCTAGTGGAATATCAGGGAAGTAAAAATAGTATGTACCGTCTTTCTCAACGACATCGGGTGCCCACATGCCAAAGCCATCTTTTTTCCCCCAAGGCACATCGGTCTGGTCAACTATAGTGCCGTGGTCTTGCCAATCGTGAAGATTGCTTGAAGAAAATACGTTATAGCTGGGCATACAAAAACCGTTATTGCCAAACCCCTCTTCACAAACCACGTCTGTTGAAGGGTAAACATAGACTTTGTTTTCAAATACCCGAGCAGTAGGATCTGCAGTGAACATATGAGTAACGAGCGGATTATCCGCTAGGGCGGAGCTAGACAGACAACATAAACCTAGAAGCTGTAATTTAAAACGACCTGTGAGCATAATCTTTGACTTACTGCTAAAATGTATATTTGAATATACATTTTCATATATACACTTGCAATGCCATTTTATACGTTTGCCACGGGTATTTTTTAGACTTTAGTATAAGAGAAGAATCAAAACGGGCAAATAAACCTACCAATGTCGCTCAATAGACATAAGAAGTGTATTCAATATAACTGCTTAACACGTTATTTGGCTTTCTATAAAATCTACATAACTGTCTATATTCAGCCTTTAGCCGACATAATTGATTTAGCTCAAAGCGTCGTTCTCACGCAGTGGCAACAGTTACTTGTAACTAATTTGTTACATTGAAATTTATAATTACTAGGTTATAGCCTGTATTATGCATAAATTCTAAGAACCAACAGATATTATCACCGGCGAATAAGCCTTAAAAAATCAACCTAATTAACAACAACTTAGAACAAATGAACTAAATAATATCTGGTATGATAAAAGAATAAATGTTTGAGCACACGTAATTACATTGATAAAACTCCTGATTTACATGTGAATTATCTTTACATAAAAGAAACATCTAAATATACTCATCAACATATAAAAATAGCATTTTATATATAATACTAAAAACACATACATTTAGTGATACTAGGCTGAAACCGAGTCAGATTGCCTTACGGATCTCACCCCTACACAGTCGGTATTTAACAGGAGAACTTATAAATGTCTGCAAGTTTCAAATTAAAGCCACTCGTCCTCGCGATGATGCCTCTTTTATTTGCTTCCAACTCTGCAACTGTATTTGCTCAAGATACCGATGCACAAGACACACCCAGTAGCGAAGAAGAGAAAGAGAAAGAGAAAAAGAAAAAAGCTGAAGAAGACTTAGAGATCATCGAAGTTTCAGGTTATAGAGGAAGCGTTATTCGCTCAATCAACGCCAAGAAATTCTCTGATGGTGTGCAAGATTCGATATTTGCAGAGGATATAGGTAAATCTACCGACCAGAACATTGCTGATGCTTTGTCTCGCGTTACTGGGGTGACAGTACAAGAAGCTGACGGCGAAGGTACGCGTATTTCCGTGCGCGGTGCAGGGGCGGCGTTAAACCAAATATCTCTCAATGGCGTGGCGTTAACATCTGGATTGAACGGTTCTGGGTCAAATCAGAGTGTGTCAGATGAAAGTGTCGATTTAAGTACGTTCTCATCCGACATTCTATCTTCTATAAACGTAATAAAAACTGCCGCAGCAGATCACGATGAAGGCTCATTAGGTGCCAACGTTATTCTAAAAACGTTCAAACCATTAAGCGTAGAAGAAGACCGCCGTTCTATTGAGGTACAAGGTCGGCATAACGAATACGCTGAAAAGAATAACTTTAAAGTAAGCGGTACGTTCTCAGAGAAGTTTTTTGATGACAATTTAGGCATTATCGTTACCGCTTCAAAAGAGACCCAAGATACACGCCGAGATTCATTAGGTGGCGATTGGATTTCCCCCTACAAAACAGCGCGAATTCGCGAAGGTGGGGCAACCAACTTAGATGGGGAAGTCATCACTGAAGAGCGTGATGCACTCATCGCCAATGGCCGCTCTTTCAATACGTTTGTAAATACGCGCGACCGCGATACGCTCACTATGGGCATTCAGTTTCTGCCGACTGACGTGACAGACGTGCAATTAGATTTAAGCTATTCAAAACAGACCTTTGAACAAGACTCTCATAGCATATACGTTACAACCCCAGATTTGTCTGTATTAGGTTCTGGCGTCACTAATTTTTACAATACTGAATTCAACGGGTCGGTTCCTGAAACCCAAGCGCATCTGGGCACGGTTTTTACCGATCCTCAGCAAGACTGGTGGATCCTTGATGAACAAAACAACACACTAGTAAAATCTATCAACCGTTTTGCTTCAGGTGGTTTTTCACGCCAACTATCTGGTAATGAAACCGAGAACAAGGTAGCTACCTTAAAAATCAATCATGAATTAACTGAAGATCTGCTGGTCGAGTTTACTGCAGGTTATTCGAGAACAGACTTTGAATCACTACCGAACGCCTCGGTCAGAACGCAAAACTGGAACAAAGTACCAATTCCTGATTTAGCTGAAGTTCCTATCGTCGATCCTGATGGTAACGCCGTGTTGCAACCCGTTGGTTTTGATTGCAGTACAGGGCAATGTGTATTGGTCACTGGCGATCAACCTGTATCATACGTTCCAACCAATGCTGGGGGAGCACAATCAAATATTTCTCCTACTGGGTTTAGTCCGTATGACTTAAACGCTAATCATTTGGGTGGTTTATCTCGCTACAACGAAGATCAAATCGATACCAATAAATCTGTATTTTTAGATTTTGATTGGGCGGTAGATTTTGTCGGCGTTAATAAGGTCGAGTTTGGCTTAAAATATTCTAGCCGTGATAAAGAGGTCTTTACTGACTACCAAGACTTCTCGAATACCGACGATATTGTATTGAACCCAGAAACCGGTGAGGTCATATCCGGTTTAGGCCAAGGCGATATCACAGTGGCTGATTTTACAGCAGGTACTGGCTTACCCGTTAGCGACTTCTTTGACGGCCTACTTGGCTCTAATGCCAGCGAATACAACACCAACTACCTTAATGGTTGGGCGATCCTTGACCCAGAAAAAGCGTTTGCTGAGCGATTCCAAATACCAAATTCGGTGTTAGTGAGTAATAATAATGGCGACCGAAAAATCACCCAAGACAACGTGTCTGCCTACGCTAAGCTAAACTTTGAGTACTTTGATTCAAAGCTCACTGGTAATATTGGTGTACGCTATGTAAAAACGGATAACACCTCAATTGGCAACTCAACGTTTAACTTTAATGGACAAAATGTTGCATTTGACCCTGTCGCGCTAATCTACGACAAACAACTGGCTAATACTTCATTGGCACCGTGCCCAGAGGCCGTGTTTATTGATGGTTCAGTGGTGAACGCCGACCCCAACATTTACCCGTGCTACGATGACGCCTTCTCAGGTATCGTCATCAATGAAGCAGGCGACTCGGTAGATCGCGGTTTTGCCGTCGAATACGATGCAAACGGCAATGTGGTCAGCCCAGTTGGGCAATTCCCGCAAAACGAACCTGTCACCAACAACTCTCGAAACTGGTACCAATTGCTTGACCACAGGGATACTTCAACCCAAAGCGCTAGCGCTCAAGCATTATTGGATGCGGGTTTAATCTCGTCTCTCAGAGAGGTTAACAACCGTGCATTTGCCGGCACCGGTGAAAACGAATCTGAAATTTGGTTGCCAAGTGCAAATTTAAACTATGCCATCAATGATGAATTAATAGCCCGATTTGCTGCCTCAAAAACCATGGCACGCCCTAGGTTTGACTCTCTTACGCCGGGCTTTAGCGCCAGTGAAGATCCATGGGGTGTTGATTCAAGTAGTATTCGTACTAACAACCCTAGACTTCAGCCTTTAACGTCGAACAACATCGATATTTCATTGGAGTGGTACTTCAACAAAGCAGGTTTGGTGTCGGTCGCCTTGTTTAGAAAAGACATGAAAAACTTCGAGGAGCGCGTCAGTGCTGAGGTTTATCTTAAGGATATTCGAACTGACTATGGGCTAGAGTCGATATCCCTCGACGAAATAGTCATCAACCCAGGGGCAGAAACCGAAGTGACTAACCCCAATGATGGCCGCGTAACCCAGGTCAACGAAGTTACACCGTTTAACAGTGACTGTTTGCCTTTCAGGGTCGTACAGGTGCAAATAGCTGATGTATTGCCTGTGGAATGTCGTAATTTCCAAGCCAGTGTATTGCGTAATGGTAAAGGCTCACTCACTCAGGGCTTAGAATTTTCCTACAACCAATCTTATGACTTTTTACCCGATTTTTGGTCTGGCCTTGGGGTTAACTTTAACTACACCTTTGCTGACTCAGAAAACGAATCAGACTTTGATGAAACTTTACAGCGTGTCGTGCAACCAGTACCCCAAGCATATACACCAAGGCACAGCGCCAATACAACCTTGTTCTGGGAGAAAAACGGACATCAACTTCGTTTAACCCATAGGTTTAATTCTGATCAATTCGTGGGTGAGGTAACCAATGGTAACGCTTGGCAAGATTCCACCACTAGGCTTGATTTTAGCGCAACTTACAAATGGGATGAGAACATCACGTTTACGTTCCATGCGCTGAATCTTACGGATGACATCACTCGCACGTACTTCACCTCTCGAGACCTGACCTTGAGAGATGCTGATGGCAACGTAACGGTATTGAGCGAAGGCAACGCACTGACGGGTGACGTTTATCAAGGACGAACCATCGCGGAGTACAAAACAGGTCGTCAATTCCGTGTGAGCGCCAGAGTGAATTTCTAACGTTCATAAATCGTATTGTCGCGCTTGTTTTAACCAATGGTTAAACGAGCGCCAAAAATTGGAGAATTAGTAAGATGTACATAAACTTACTTAAAAAATGTAGTTTAGGCTTAGCTGTATCTTTGGCGTTAACCGCATGCGGAGAAGGCGATGGCACGCAAGAATTATTTGGTGATGATGTTCCAGCTCCTCAGGTTGCACAAACTAGCCCAACACTGACCTTCAGTGAAGATGAAGTCACTACTGTGGATTTAACAGAAGGGGTCACTAACCCAGCTGATACACCGATATTTATTCGCAAACTCACCTACCTTGAAAAAGTCATAGACGAATTTGGTAATGAAATACCTGGCCCTGATGGCTTAGTGCAAAATCTCTACGTAGGCCCGCCTTTACCTAACAGAGCGGTCACCGCCACGTTAAATGAATTAACCATAGATGGCACTGCGTTTGAAGATGCACTTGTGCATCCCTACACGGTTGAACAAAGAGATGCATTAATTGCCGAAGTAAATGCGCAAAACAGGGAAATCGAAGCAAGTAACAATGCTGACGATGATGTAAGTAACGATGAGCCACTTATAGATGTGCCGCCACAACTATACTCCCAAGGTATTTATCGCTTCACTTACTCTGTTGATAATGGTTCAGATACACTACCTGAGGTGGAATTAACGATTACGGTCAATGGTGCCGAAGTCAAAGCACAAGAGATTAATTTAGTCAGTGATGCCAATGTCGAGGTAGCAAAAGGCTATACCGCACAAATCAACGCCAATTTGACGCCTGCAAACACCACCTATATCAACCCCGTGTTTACCAGTATGGACCCACAAGTGGCATCAGTGAGTCCCCAAGGCCTGATAACGGGCGTTGAACTGGGCTCATTTACGATCCTTGTTGCAAACCAAGATGGCACCTTAACGACAGAAGTGACGGGGGACGTCGTGCCATTAACGAACCCCACTGGCATTGCTATTATTGATGACGATGAGGCCGAATCACCCAATACCTTAGCCGCGGTCGAAGTTCAATTAGATACACCGCTAGATTTGGATTATCTGTTGTTGCCCGATACTGACGAAGTGGAATTTACCAATAATGTACTTTGGACGTCTTCTGATACAGACAAACTCACAGTGGATGAAGATGGGTTGGTTACACCGCTTGTGTACAATAACGCAGTGGATATGCAGGATGACAACAAAGTCATAGTAACGGCCATGATTGAAGACACCAACTTAAATTATGATACAGAGGTAACGATTGTTCCGGGCGCCAATCTAATGGCTAAAGGTAAGCGTGAGTTCTCATCAGAAGATGCCCTCGGCCCTGACTTCCTGTTTGCTAGAACAGACGCAGGCCAAGTTAACCTTGGGGTAATAGAGTTGCGTGATGATGCTAACGCTATTGATGGTCAAAGCTTGTACGTTAACTCTATGGGTGGTAATGGTGTAAAAGCGCAATTTTCGCCTAAGGCGTTTGCCCATGCAGGTGTCGATACTTCTGTCGCCCACGAAGTGAGCTTTGATGTTCGCGTCATACAAGGTAGCGCCATTCAGGTCTACTTCCAGTCTCCTGGTGTGATCAATTGGCAGACCACAGTGCTAAATGTGACACCAGAGCAAGTAGCCAATGGTGAAGTTGTGCGCTTTACCCACAGGTTTAACAGTCCTGGCGAGAGTCGCAACGATGGCAGTTTTTACTTTAACTTCCATGTTGAGCCCAGCGTAGAAGCGTACATTGACAACTTGTCTTACGAGAATGTCGAATAAGCGTTAAGTAACACTTATAAAGCCCCGTTTGTCGGGGCTTTGTCGGTAACACGTTTCATGTTTTTCACGTAAAAGAGGTTGGTTTCAAGTGTTGGTAGGGCAAGGCTACTTAGCGGACTATTTCGCCTTTTCAGACAAACAGTTCGATGCGCAGCAAGCTGAGCCGTTCTTCAATAACGTGAAACTCGCCATACTGTCAGAAGTCGCCCGCTTAGCACCACATCAGTCCTACCTCCAATAGTACCTCAGAAAAATAACAAGGTGGCTTTATGCAAAACACAAAAAAATCATACACGCGACACACATTAGCACTCGTCTTAACCGGCTTGTTTACCGCTCAAGCATTCAGCTTTGGTACCGATCCTGTGTCTAGTTACTTGACACAAGGCAAGGCCGTGGGTAATTGGACGGCGTCGATAGGTAATGGCTTGAATTACTATATTCCCTTGGAGGATCAACAAGCCGCCACGGCTAGGGGGAACTTATCGGTCCGCCCAGCACAGCAAAATACCAAGGGGGACGCGCTGAACCTAAAGTGGAAGGGCCGGAAAGTGAAAAATGAATGGGGTGGCAACGCGCTCTACGACAGCACCTTCAGCTTAGGAAGAAGCAATGCGGATATATCGTCGGTGAAAGAAATAGCAGCATTAGTGCTTAATATAAAGGTGCTACGGGCACCGAATGCGTTAACTAAGCTCACGATGCAATGTAATAACTCAAATAAATGTATCGGTGAGCTGCCCATTAATATGGCGCTGGGGAAATTACAAAAAGACCAATGGCTGAATGTGCCCATACCGTTAAGTTGTTTTGATAAATCTGGCCAGTTCGATTTTAGCAACGTCACCAGTATATCGATTGGCACCCAAGGCAAGATGGAAATTGAATTAGCGAATATTGGCTTAGCCCCGCTGCCTGAGGACGCTTCTGGTTGCTAGTGTTGCCGATTAACCTAAGTTGTTTTATCGGCAGTTTATCGCCAACAACAAAAGCACAATACTCGCAAAAAACACCTGTAAGTAAGGCTTGCTTACAGGGTACTGCCTATTATTGACGCTGTTGCCACACGCGCACGTATTTAACTCTATATTCTTCATCCGTACGGCTATCATCTGGTAAGGCTTTAAACCATTTGTTTGATTCATTATTAACGTTAATTGTCAGCGGCTGGTGCCAATGGGTATTTTCAACTTCTCGAAACATAAAGCCGTCAATAAAGAAGCGAATCACGTCTTCGTTCCATTCTAGCCCCCACACGTGATAATCCTTTTGAATCTCATCTGGGTGATAGTATTTCTTTGAATCAGAGAAATGTTTTTTGACATTCCCATGCTCCTTAGGCGAACGAAATACATGCAGGTTACTATTGATATCGTGACGCTGGCCCTCTACACAGGGGCAATTCTCTTGAATGTCGATTTCTGTCCACCACTCTTTGGTGCCCATGGTCAACCAGAACCCAGATACCCAAGGGGCATCCATTAACTTTGCTTCTGACTCAAAATAGCCGTACAGCACACGCTCTTTGGTTTTAATAAACCCTGACGAATGTGTATATCCTTCAGGTAATTCGGTATCCCCATGTTGATTAATAGTCATGACCAACTCGCCGCCTTCTAAGCGAGTATTGTCTTTATGAAAAAAGGTCGGCTCTCGTCCTTTCCAACCAGGGTTAGTTGGGTGCCAACGCTGGGTATCCAATATTTGACCATCGAATTCATCAGTTAACTGTGAATTTATAACCCACTTGCCCTTGTTGTTTTGATCCGACAAAGGGAACTGCTGATTTTGCCGCTGCACTAAATCGCTTTTTTGGATAATGGCCGTGTAACCAGGAGGCGGCACAGTTAACTCCTGTGCGGCACTCACGGTACACAATGTCAAATAAAGCCCGCTGACCATAGCCTTAATTATCGCTTTTAATGTTAGTTTCATGCTCAAAACGCCTTAATTACTGCTATTCAAGGTTATAAAAACAGGCTCAGCACCTTGGGTAGCAACCCGTAAGGTAATATCTCCCGCTACGTCAGTAGACTGAATAATGGCTAAGGCTCGCCCTTGATGAGGTAAAATATTGTCGGCACGTTCGTCTTGTACGCTGTTCTCCCAGCCGTTGTCTACAGCCAATAAGGTGCCAGGACCAGATACACTAAAGCTCACGCTGTCATCATGGTTAAGGACGGTGTTGCCGTTTTTATCCACCAACCTGACATGCACATGAGCAACATCGTACTGATCCGCTTGCATTTGTTTTTTAGTCGACGTGAGTTCTATCGATGCGATAGTTTGGTGGGTATGTAACGCGTACTCTGCAACAGGCTGTCCATCATTGTAACCAACGACCTTTAGCTCGCCTGCTGTGAACGGTAACTGCCAAAATAGAATACGGTTATTGTCGTCACTGATAGATTGCTTGCCCAGTGATATCCCGTTTAACAGTAATTCACTTTGCTCGGTGTTTGAATAAACGTGAACGATAACATCTTGTTGCGATTGATAGTTCCAGCTGTCGTCAACGTCATACCATTCCCATGCTCTAAGCCACTGCATTTGTTCAATAGGGTGAGCACGTTCGGTAAACACCCAACCTTCTTGTTTATTAAACTGGAACTCAGATTCAGCAGCATCTATGGTCGCCAAATAAACCTTAGGTTCGTCAACCCAAAACCCTTCAAATTGATGACCTCGAGGGGTTTTATTGCCCGCATAGTCGAACAGTGAAATCTCTAATCCTTTGCGCGGCCAAGGCCCTGCCTCCCCTTTGTATGCGAAGCCTGTCCAAATAAAAATGCCCGGCACGAATGCACGATCTTTTGCTGCTTTCCACTCTGGCCACGTGCCCCAGTTTTCCGAGCCATAAATTGGTTTATCTGGGTACATCTCGTGGGCTGCGTCGTACTCTTGTGAGCGATAATTAAAGCCTGCAACGTCCAGAGCATCTGCGTACCCACTTACAAAGTTTACTGATGGGGTGACCATACCGGCGGTAACGGGTCGTGATACATCGAGCTTTTTAACAATGTTTGCTAGGTATTTAGCCGTTCGCGCAAGATGGTCGACTTCTTGACCTTTGTTGTTATCAAATTCTTTGCGTACTCTGGCAGGATCGTAAACAGGTGGATTTTTGCCGTGATAATCTTTTTTGTCACCATCCCATTGTTGAGACGCATTGTAGTAAGGGTATGTCCACTCGATTTCATTACCGATACTCCACATGATGACGGAGGGATGATTAAAATCACGGCGGATCAAATCACTTAGATCGCGCTCAGCCCATTGGGGGAAATGCTCAGTGTAGGATTTTACCGCATCTCCCTTGCCGGCGTTATCGCTCAAAAACACCACGCTCTTGTCTTTCGGGCGCAACCAATCATCAAACATTTCAGCGATGATTAAAAAGCCCATCTCGTCAGCTAAATCGAGCAGATCTGTCGAGTGGGGGTTGTGTGCCAATCGCAGCGCATTCACTCCAACAGATTGAAGCTTTTCTAGGCGGTAACGCCAAATTTCTTTTGGCACTGCTGCGCCCACAGCCCCTGCATCATGATGCAGATTGACACCTTTAAACTCAGTGCTTTTGCCATTAAGAAAGAAGCCTTGGTCTGGATCGAAAGCCAGGCTTCTCACGCCAAATTGCGTTTCGGTTGAATCGACAACTCCCAGTTTACTGCGCAGCGCCACCTTAGCAGTGTACAAGGTCGGTTGTTCAAGCGTCCACAGCTGGGGACGCTGCAACTGCAGTTCACTGTTTATTACAGTTGCCTGGCCTTGTTTGAGCTTGGTTTTTGATGCAGCAACTCGCTTACCATCTGGGTCTAATATTTGGACATCTAGATATAAGTTCGAGCTATTAAACTCTTTAGCTTCATTTATACCTGAGAGTGCAAGGTCAGTGAGTGCCAGCTCTGCACGGACAGAAACACTTGCTTTATCGGCGCTGACCTTGGGCGTTAAGACTTGAACTCCCCAATGTTCGATATGATTTTGATTGGCTTTCACCAATCGAACGTCACGGTATATTCCAGAACCGGTATACCATCTTGCGTCATTGAAGGCTGTGCGATTCACTTTGACGGTGACCATGTTTTTACCCGCTAACGCATGTGCTGACAGATCGATAGCAAAGCTGCTGTAGCCGCTGGGACGTCGCCCTGCAAAGTGGCCGTTTATCCAAATTTCAGCATTGTTATAAATGCCATCAAATTCGAACCACATGGCTTTACTCATGTCACTTTGAGACAACGAAAATGTCTTCCGATACCAGCCTATTCCACCTGCTTTAAAGCCGGTGCTTGATGCGCTTTTTTCTTGCGAATAGGGTAAATCGACCGACCAATCGTGAGGTAACCTTACTCGCTCCCACTCAACGCCTTCAGCGTTATCAGGGATAAAGGCCCCTTCTACTTCGCCAAGATGGAACTGCCAGTCAAAATTAAAATCTATCGTTTTTCTTGCTTCGGTACCGGCTAAAGCGCAGCTGCTCAGGCAGCCATATAGTAATACGATAAATGACCATTTTTTCATTTTTTATCCCTTAACGAGTAGCAGATGAAGCTATTTTCTGGAGTGCTGCCTTTCTTCTGAAGTACCGCTTTTCTTCAAAAGATCGGAATACAGAGCTACTTGAACAGCGAACAACAAAATAACTTAAAACCTCACAAAAAAGCGTCACAAATAAACCTGCAACATATTGTTCGTTACATCCTAATCAAGCTAGATAAGAGAAAGTACAATCGTTGCGACGAGAAATAACAGCATCATGTCTTTTACCGGATGGGTGCATAAATTACGGGTGCAGTTTTGCCACAAATGCGCACCAGTGTTAGCGTTGTTTTAACTCAGCTAGGGCGACGTCATGCGGTGGGTAATGCTTTGCACTAGTTTCAACAAAGTGTTTAATTTTTTGCATATCAATACGCATTGGTGCGGGCAACGCCTGTAGGGGCTGTTCGCTTTTAGGAAATACGCCTTTTCCCGCAAGTAAACACAACCATGATTCATGGCCGAAAAGTTGCAAACTCACTGATTCCTCATCTAATACCCGCGGCACACTCTGACCTTGGTGCCACGTTTTTAATATGCGTTGTAATCGCGGCGATGGTGTATGACTACGTGCGGCTTTCCAGTAGGCAGTGTCGTTGCGGCTATTCGCTAAGTAGTGCAATTCAATATAATCACGAACGCAGCTAAACCTATCCATTAACTTATTGTTATAGGCAGCTTGATTGGAACAACCCTCGTGGTCCGTGCTGTTGTCGATTGCGCTGACGAAATCCACGACCGATTGGGTGGCAAAGTGCAGTGCGGTTGCCTCTAACGGCTCTATAAAACCTTGAGACAACCCCACGGCTAACACGTTTTTATCCCAACCTTTGGCGAAGTGCCCAACGCGCATTTTTAGATGGTTAAACTGCGTGCCTTCAGGCAGCCCTAAATGCTGCCTGAATTCTTCTTCAGCCTCTTTTGGAGACTGAAAACGACTACTAAACACGTAGCCGTTACCAAAACGATTGGTCAGGGGTATGCGCCACGCCCAACCTGACGAAAGAGCGGTAGAAAGGGTCATCGAAGGTGTCGTGTCTTCACTGTCGGTTACTATGGTCACCGCTGAGTCATTCAACAAACTGTCGGCAAAACTTTGGTAGGGTACGTTTAAGGTCTTGCCTAAAAGCAGTGAACGGAAACCAGAACAATCCACAAAAAAATCAGCTTCGAACTCTTCTCCTGATGCAGTTGCGACACTAGCCACGCTGCCATCATTCTTCTGCTTTACCTCGCTGATGGTTGCCACCTGATGCGTCACGTTCCACTCCAGGGCCTTTTTCTTTAGAAACTGAGCCAATAACGTTGCGTCAAAATGGTAAGCATAGGCCATATCAAATGGATAATGTTCAGGCTCAATGGGCGCTTTGCGCTGGGTCGCTAATTCACTGGCTAGTAGGTATTGGTCTGGGTGAGCATGCACATCAAATCCACGATGCTTCAAGTGAATGTTTTGAAAAAACTCATGTTGAAAGTATTCATCTAACTGCGAATAAAACGGGTGGAAGTAACTTTTGTAGTTTGGGTCAGACGACCAATTCACGAATCGAATGCCTGTTTTATACGTAGCATTACACGCCGGCATCCATTCTTTGGCGGCAATGCCGAGTTGCTCAAAGAAGCCTTTAATCGAAGGGGTCGTTCCCTCCCCCACGCCTATGGTTCCTATGGCATCAGATTCAATGATCTTTATCTCTACGTCATACTGCTGCCACATTTTGGCTAAGTAACAAGCACTCATCCACCCTGCGGTTCCACCGCCAATAATAATTATTTTTTTAAACGGCAGTGACGTTCGCATGGCATTGACCTTCATCTAATTGGCTTTCGTGTGATTCGAAATTTAAGCAACAACCGTTTAACTTTCTACCCATGTCTTGAATATTATCTTGGATACTCGAAGCTTGGGGATGGGGCTTAGTATCATCTTTAGGGTAGTGCCCCAAGCCAGAAAATAGAGCGTACCAAGCATTGGCTCCATTGATGTCCCAAATAGGCTCCACTTCAAGATCTTGACCATTTAACCATTGGCTGAACAGCATTTTACCTATGGGAGTAAGTGCGTTAGGATTTTGAGGCGTTTGCCAATAAGGCGAATTTCGTCTGGCGTTTAACAGTAGCAGCGTGCTGTGGAACGAGTGAATGTATATAAAGCGACTTTTAATTCTGTCATTATAATCTTGCACGACCGCCGACACGTCATCTGGACTTTGAATACTTGAAACAAAACGCTCAAGCATCGCGAATGTATGAGCAAGTTCATGATCTTCTGTTCCTTGGGTTAAGCCGCAAGCTGGGCCTATTGCAATACAGTTTTTGCTCCACGGCTGAAAGACTAAGCATGCCTGGTTCGCACTAAGATTGCGCTGTAACACATTGTCATACCCTTGCTGAGACATGTGTCGCCCAAGCACTTGTAACGCTTGCTCATCTTGAATGAATTTGCTGCTGTAATGATACTGAAAATGTACTGAGCCTCGTAGGGAGTACTGTTGCACAAAGCCGCAGTCTAACGCCGTCGTTATCACCTCACTGGCGCAGGATCCAGCCGACGCGGTAAAGGTTAACACTCGATCGTTTATTCTTACTTCAGGCAAGGGCTCCTCGCGAAACTCAGGCATGTTTCCGATCAGCATCTTGGCGTTGCCAGTGCAATCGAAAAAGTAATCTCCACTTAGTATCTGGCCTTCGCATTCTACATGTTTCAACCTTCCTTGCTGGTCGAACTGTAGGGTTTCCAGTGGTTTTTGCACTATATCAATACTGTTTGTGGCCGCTATTTGCTGCAGTAAAATAAGCAGCCTATTGGTATCAACTTGATATTGGTAATGAGTTTCAAACGGAAAGTCTTGTGCCTTTGGGGACAAATTCCTTTTTGCTAGCGCTGTGCTGAAAAAGAAATCATCTAAGGTTAAATCGAGCTGATAATGTTGGCGTTTTAATTTTGTCAGCTCAAGCATCAGTGGTTGGTGCAAGATATCAACTTCGGAGGTATTGGCCACGCTAAAAGGTGTCTCGCTAAAGCCTACATAACGGTTACTCAATTTGAAAGTCGCTTTCGTTTGCTGCATCCAATTTGTTTCTGACTGACCAAAGTGCGCCAACAGTGTATTAAGCGCATTCCCAGCTAACATTACTTTAGGGGGCTGATTATCTTCTATCTGCCCCATTAAGGTAATCTTGGTGACAGCTGGGTTATAGGCTTTACGCAGCATTAATGCTGTGAGTAAACCGTGAACGTTTAACCCTATAATAGTAATGTTCTGTGGGATGGGTAACACGGGCTTTTACATCCTTAATCTCGTCTTTTCGTATTTATCTTTGTACACATATCTATCGCTAAGCATATCATCAGTTCACAATTGAATTGATAACCTAGCTTAGAAAACTAGCGTTAAAATAAACATTAAATTCAACGCCAAATCTCACAAAAAGAAAAATTACATATAAATTAAGATTCTCATATTTAATGCGCGGTGTATACGAGTGTCTATTTCAACTGCCAATGCTGTAGCTATTAAACGTTCACAGCACTCACGTCAAGCAAGCAGCTGTTGAGCACAGCGCGCTATACTGCACAACTGCGCTAACGTATTCATATATGCTTTTGGTTTATCGACCATATTTATAGTGAGCGCGATATCCATACAGACATATCACTGCAAAGCAAATGAGGGGCAGCACGAATGACGTTTGCACCGAGGGGATACCGTCGATAAGCGACGCTCCATCAATCATAGAGCCTTGCATGGGGGGCATAAGCGCCCCACCGACGATTGCCATTACTAAACCAGCCGACGCTAGGCTAGCATCTTCGCCCATTCCTTTGAGCGCGATACCATAAATGGTTGGGAACATTAATGACATACACGCTGAGGTAGCTATTAAACAGTACAACCCTGTGTACCCTCCGACGAAGATAGTCCCTAGAGACAAAATAAACCCACCTAAAGCAAGTAACATCAACAGCTGCCCCGGCCTAAAGAAACCGAGTAAAAATGTACATATAAAACGGCTAGCTAAAAATATTCCCATGGCCACCATGTTATAGCTTTGCGCTTCAGAGGCACTTAGCCCTACTGATGTCATGCCGTAATGAATAACGAACGTCCAGCACATGATTTGTGCCCCGACATAGAACGCTTGAGCGATGACGCCCTCTAAATAACATTTGTTGGCAAACAAGCGTTGAAATGTGTTCTTTAATTCAGAGGTGGTCAAGGGCGTCGCTTGTGCCATGGTTTTAGGCAGTTTACTTAACAGAAATACAAAGAACATAATCGCTACCACGACCGCAATAGCCACATACGGACCGCGAACAGTGATGAGATCAGCCGCCTGCATCGTCTGATGCTCTACCGGGTTGTTTAGCGCAAAGTCATATAGTGCATTGGTTAATTTGCCGTCTACTACTGATGGCAGCATTTGCGCATATTCTGGGTGAGCTACTTTTTCTTGCTCTCTAAAGGCTTCAACCCGTAATTCGCTAAGAATATAGCTACTGGCGACGAACATACCTGAGAGTGAGCCTATGGGATTAAACGCTTGAGCCAAATTTAAACGTTGAGTCGATGTATCGGGATGCCCCATAGACAACACGTAAGGATTGGCCGTTGTTTCTAGTAACGCTAAACCGCAGGTTAAGATCCACAATGCAGCTAAAAAGTAAGAAAACTCCATGTATATTGATGCGGGTACAAAAAGACTTGCGCCAATAGCGTATAGCCCTAGACCAAGCAAAATACCGGATTTATATGAGAATCGACGAATGAAAATTGCCGCAGGTATTGCCATCACTCCATAGCCCAAGTAGAAGGCAAATTGCACTAAACTACTTTGCGCATTAGAAATCATAAAAATATCTTTGAACGCTTTCACTAACGGGTTAGTCACGTCATTTGCAAAACCCCATAACGGAAATAGCGAGGCAACCAGCAAGAATGGGACAATGTATTTTGCTTCTAATATTTGGGGCTTGCTCCCCTGATTTTTCTGTATTGATACCGCTTCGGCTGTCTGCTCCATCCCGCTTGACATTCCATCCCCCTTAATTTTATTAGTAGTATTCTTTTTTTATATGTAAACAATTTATGCAACAATTGATTCAACTGAAATTTACATTTCAATTACTTTAAACTTAAATTCTTATTATGTCGACACATCTATACTCGAAAACCATGATTAAATTTAAACCTACATCAATTCAGTAGATTTTTCACATATAAATAGTGTATTTTATATAAAAATATATTTCGAGGTGAGATATGCAGGAAGTAATCAATAAAGATCTCTTAGAGAATGCCGATAAAGGGCAGCGTGCTGTGCTTCAAGTACATGAACAAGATAATGTTCTAATAGCCCTTAAAGACCTATTTGACGGTCAGCAAGTCAGTTACAGTGATACAAAGCTAACATTGCAGGATAATATCAACGCCGGGCACAAAATTGCGATGCGCGACTTCGCGGAGGGTGAAGCTGTGGTCAAATATGGTTATAAGATTGGCAGTACTACACAAACTGTAAATAAAGGCGCGCACATTCATAGTCATAATCTGGTGACAGATCTGGATGGTTCAGAAACCTATCATTATGCCCCCCCGCTAACACCCACCCAGACGATAACCGCCGTCCCCACATTTAAAGGTTATAAGCGTCAATCTGGTCACGTGGGGGTGAGAAACGAAGTATGGATAATCAACACAGTTGGTTGTGTCAACCAGGCAGCAAACCGCATTGCAGAACTAGCGAAAACACAATTTTCATCCCGAGCGGATGACTTCATTGCCAACACCCATCCTTTTGGGTGTTCCCAGTTGGGTGACGATTTAAATAATACGCGAAATATACTCGCCAGTTTAATGCAAAACCCGAATGCAGGTGGGGTGCTCGTTATTGGCTTAGGCTGTGAAAATAATCAACTTGATGCACTGATCCGTTCAACACCTAATATCGACCCTAGTCGCTTACGCTATTTCAATTCGCAAGAAGTCGAAGATGAAGTGCAAGTTGGCTTAGGGCTGGTGAAAGAGCTGTTAGATGTGATGGCTGAGGATCAGCGAGAGGAGGTACCTGTTTCGTCTTTAACCTTGGGCATGAAATGTGGTGGTTCAGACGGTTTTAGCGGACTAACCGCCAATGCCATCGTGGGCAGAGTATCAGATAAATTAACCCGCTTTGGTGGCAGAGTCATACTCACAGAAACACCGGAAATGTTCGGCGCCGAGCAAGTATTGCTAAACAGAGCGAACAACAAGGCAACCTTCAACAACATCGTAAAATTGGTTGACGATTTTAAACAGTATTTTATTGCCCAAAAACAGCCTATCTATGAAAACCCATCACCAGGCAATAAAGCTGGCGGCTTGACCACCTTAGAAGAAAAGTCTCTTGGGGCAATCCAAAAAGGCGGAAAAGCCATCATCAATGAAGTGATAGATTATGGTCAGCGTGCATCCACAGGCCAAGGTATGACGCTATTACAGAGCCCGGGGAACGATGCAGTGTCTTCCACTGCGTTGGCAGCAGCAGGAGCAAATATCGTGCTGTTTACCACCGGACGAGGGACCCCTCTTGGGTTTCCCGTGCCTACAATCAAAATCGCTTCTAATTCAGATTTAGCCCTACGCAAGAAACACTGGATTGATTTTAATGCGGGCAAAATATTGGATGAGAATATTGATATAGACCAATGCGCCGATGCACTCTTTGACTGTATTCTAGCCGTGGCATCGGGGCAAAAAACCAGAAATGAAGAAAATGAAAACCGCGAAATGGCCATATGGAAAAATGGCGTTACCTTATAAAACCGACATTTGAAAGGCTATCCGTTAAAACTAAGGGTTTTTGAACTCAAAGGCTCAAAACTGAAAGGTTAAAACAGTATATTATTCACAAGGGCTGACGTAGCGACACTACTCAGCATCTTTGTGATAACCCCGCCCTTCTGCCTGTCGAGTTCTTATTCCCTGCTTGTTAGCTCTTTTTACAAGGGCAAGTTGCATAAATCGAGTTGATAAAGGGCTAGCTGACGTTGTGATGCCGGCCCTAATCTTATGGTCTTTTATTTGTCTTGATTTTGCACATAGCCTGATTGCCATGTGCATGGAACATTGGCAAAAATCTGTTGAATTTCACTCACTAAAGATGCATCCGGTTGAGATGAAGCCCATTCCACATTTTTTACGATATTCGCGGGGTTCGCGGTGCCAACCAAAGTAGAGGCAATAGATGGGTGGTCAATAGCAAATTGCAAAGCCAAGGCAGTGATGTCTATTCCTTTAGACTGACAAAGACTGACCGCTTTTAGACTCGCTTGTTTGAGCTGCTCACTTCCAGGGTGCCACTGAGGCGCGCCCCGCTCGGTCAGCAACCCCATACCTGTAGGTGAGGCGTTAATAATACCAACCGACGCTTCATCTAATTTTGGGATAATCTCTGCCAATGAGTTGTCGTACAAGGCATAGCGACAGTAGGTCAAAATACAATCAATCTCATATTGACTGATGACTTCACTAAATACCTTTAATGGATATCCGGTCACCCCTGCGTAACGTATTTTACCTGCCTTCTTGAGGGCTAATAGACAAGGAATACTCTCTTGCAGCACTTGGCGCATATCAGCAAACTCAATATCATGTAAAAACAAGATATCGACTTCGTTAACGCCTAAGCGGGAACAGCTTTCATCAAGGCTTGCTTCAATTCGCTTCGCAGAAAAATCAAAATCAGCAAAATCCGCCCCGTAACGCCCTGCTTTAGTCGACAAAATATACTGTTCTCGAGGAATACCTTTTAATGCTTTACCCAGTACCGTTTCCGCTACTGTGTCACCGTAATAAGGTGATACATCAAGGTAATTTATCCCTAAGTCTAACGCGGTGTGGACTGTTTTTATGCCTTCTTGCTCGCTGATATTTCTAAAGACACTGCCTAGCGGTGACGCACCGTAACTGACTTGTGATAGCTTAAGATCTGTCTTGCCTAATTGCCTATAATTCATAATAACCTCACTACAATCGGTAGAATCGTTCGGCATTTAAGCCAAATACATGCTGCGAAAATTCTGGGTAAAGACGGGTGACGTATCGTTCAACGATCTGTATGACTTCCGTGTACGTTGCTGCGAGTTGGCAAACAGGCCAGTCTGAGCCGAACATCACTCTCTCAGGGCCAAAGGCGGAAAACACCACGTCCATATAGGGGATGAAATCAGCTTCTTGCCAGTCTTTATGGTTAGCCTCTGTGACCATACCGGAAATCTTACAATACACATTTTGGTGTTCAGCAATGGCCTGCATATGCGCTTTCCACTGGGCGAAACCTTCACCTGAAGCAATATCAGGTTTGGCGATATGATCAATAACGATCCTATGCTGGGGTAATGTATCTAAAAGCTGACGCGCTTGGGGTAACTGAGTGGCGAAAATTAGTAGGTCATAGGCATAGTCAAATTGATGCAACAATTTCAAACCTTCGACGAAACGAGGTTGTAGCATAAAGTTCGGATCGGGCTCACCTTGAAGCACATGCCGAAACCCTTTCAGCACCTGCTCGTTTTGCCAACTTAAAAGCTGTTGCTCTAAGTTCGGGCTCATTAAGTCAACCCAACCAACAATGCCCTTGATAAGCGGAAACTGTTGAGCGAGAGATAGCAACCACTGCGTTTCCTCAATAGATTGACGAGCTTGAACAACAACAGTGCCATCAATCCCATTGGCCCCAGTCTCTGCTTCTAGTGCCGGAGGAAAATAATCGCGCTTTAAAACACGCTCATCTTCGCCGATCCAATCAAACTCTTCAGGGTTGTACGCCCAAAAATGTTGGTGTGCATCAATCATCATTATTAGTCCATTTCTACCACGGCTTTAATCACACCGGTTTCTGGCTTTGTCCAGCTTTCGAACGTATCCAACACTTCACTAAATTTCCCCGTATGGGTTACTAAAGACCGACTTACTACTGAACCCTCTTTCAAACAGTTAACGACCAATTCAAAATCCTCTAACGTTGCGTTTCTACTACCTAATAAGGTCGTTTCACGCTTATGAAACTCAGGATCATTAAAGCAAATGTCTTTTTTAATAACACTTATAAATACGATTTTTCCGCCATGGGCTAAGTTAGTGAATGTCGACTGCATAGCGTTCACATTACCAGTGCAATCCATTATCACAGTTGGATATTGGCCGTTGGTCAGTGCGGCTAATTGCGCATTCACATCACCTGATGCATCCACCACTGCGTCTAAGTTATATTCTTCTTTACAGAAAGTAAGTTTGTCTTTTTTGATATCTGAGACAAAGACTTTCGCGCCCGCTACTTTCGCAAACTGTGCAGTACTTAATCCTATAGGCCCTGCACCTTGAACCAAAACAGTGTCATCTTTGGTCAGCTTTGCTCGCCTAACGGCATGAGCACCAATAGCGAGACATTCGATTATTGCCATGTCGTTAAATGAAAGTCCATCAGATATCACGACTGCTGACGCTGGCACACTTAGGTACTCACACATGCCACCATCTCGGTGTACTCCTAATACTTCAATATTAGTGCAGCAGTTCGGCTTGCCATTGTTGCACGCAATGCAGTCTCCGCAATGCAAATAAGGAATGATGTAAACCGATGAGCCCACTGGGAGCTCAACGCCCTCACCAAGGCTAACAATTGTACCTGACAATTCGTGACCTAAAACTCGGGGGTATTCAAAAAAAGGTTGGTTCCCTGCGTAGGCGTGAATATCAGTACCGCAAATACCAATAGATTTAATCTTAACTAGCACTTCGCCTGCGCTAGGTGATGGTTTTTCGACATCTCGTTTTTCTAAAATACCGGGCTCAATACATACGATAGTTTTCATCAAAGGGGATCCTAAACGGTCTTCTGGTTCACTTAATCATGTGAAAATCATAACACTTAGGATATAAATTTCTAACTTTATTTTTGTATATGAATATATTTATTTATATTTAATGTATTCAACCAACCTTAAAACATCACTTCTGCAACTGTATAATAGTAGGTTGAGTGCCATAGAAACGCTGCAAAATGTCTCAAAACTTTGGCTTTAATATGACTTAAAACATACCAAAATAATGGTACCCCCCGTTATATAAAGAAACATAATACATTTACCTATAAATAAACATTTGGATACATAAAATAATATCACCCCTTCTAAGCGCGTAGATGCACATAAAGTACTAAAATAACGAAAAGGGGGGGAACGCCTGTGAGTCCGTTTCTAAGCTCTCGCTTCACCACGCTAATATAATTGCGCTTCGTGATAGCGAGTACCCGGATTAGAGCGCAACGGGATGAAAATCCAGCAGCCTGCCAATAACGCAACAGCAAATCAAACTACGAGTGTGATTACCGTCACTCAGCACTACTGTTATTCTCTAATACCAATTCCATTAATTAATTAACCACTCAGCGAATATTTAAAAGAACTTAATCAAGGCGCTTAAACGAAGTAATAGTGGTGCTCTTTCAAGTTTGAGCAACACAGAATAAGTCCTTTTAAAATTCGCCCGAAGGGAATTCCCCAACGGGTTTTGCACTGCGTTCTCGGTATTTGAAAGGGATAAACCATTACTGCACACCGACGTCTTGTTCAAAACCCGCTGGATGAATTCTAAGAGGGCAATTATTTAATGGAATTGGTATAAGGGCGCATAACCTCAGATCACCACTGGAGATATCCACCACGTAAAAAACCAACGTCATCAAACAGGAAATCTAAAAGAAGACAGGTAGAAAGAGAGATATAGATAGAAGTACAAGGAGCAGGAATAACAGAGCGAAAGCGTAGCGCAATCGCTCAAAATGTTAATGTAAACTGATGAGACCTAAAGTTTCCGTACAATCCCATAAGTGACCGCTTTAGAAATTTCTTCAGCTGCCACTTTTAACTCTTTAAGTACATCATCAATGCCCATGATTTCAGGAATGCGCATGATATAAGGGATTGTGAGCGTAGCGACGGCGTGGTCTGAATCAATGATTGGGTAAGACAAATCAGTCACTCCTTGCACAAATGCACTAGGGGCTTTCAAATAGCCTTGCTTAGAGACCTTTTTGCAATCCGCCATAAATTGCTTAACTTCATCTTCACTGTGGTGCTTTTTAAGTAAGTTAATCATTGACTCTTTCTTCTCGGCCGACTGATTAACAAACAAAATTCGCCCGGATGCGGCAAAAACGATGGGACGGCGATAGCCTACTCTCACCGAGTACGACAAGTTACTTGGTGTTTCTACCCGAGAAATAACCACAATCTGTTCTTGTGATTCCACTGCAATATGACAAGACATACTGGTTTTTTCTGCCAGAGAACGCATGATAGGTTGCGCATATTCTAGAATATCTTTGATTGGCTCGTGCTCAGTACCCAACTGCAACAATCGACGAGTGACTTGATATCCGTCGATATCCTCACTTTTTTCAATATATCCTCGTTGTTCCAATACTAAAATCATTCGGTAAATTTCTGCATTTGAACGACCCAGCTTCTCCGCTATGGTGGAAGTACTCAGAGGGGTGGCGTCTTTGGATAATAGCTCGAGAATATCTAATCCCTTTTCTAGGGCTGGCGCTGAGTACTTCTTCGATGATGTCGCTTCCATATTTAAAACCTTATTCGTTTAGTTTGCCCTTGCAAGCAGAATGGCGTTGTTCTTTCTTTTCAAATACAAAATTTCAAAAAGCATATATCAATTTTAGAGCCTTTTGAGTGGATGTCGATAGGTTAACTCAAAAAATAACCAACTGAAACGAGGTATCTTTCTTACCAAACGGGAAAACAAGTCACATAGCCAATTGATACTTTTTATATTTGATTTTACATTGCCAAATACAATTTATTTGAGGTAGCACCATGACGTTAAAATAAAAAAGTGCTACTCATTTTGGCAACTGTTTTTGCGCTCGTGTGATGTGTATCGGCGGAGTCTTCTTCCACTATCCCGTCGACTTCGAGCGCTTCCAGTACAAGCAACGAAACCCAGCAATACAATATTCTATACATCATGACGGATGATCATGTGAGTCACGCTGTAGTCGTATATCAGGAGCGCTTAGCTGAACTGAACTGAACTGAACTGAACTGAACTTAACCCCACTCCCAATCTAAGTGCCTTGGCAAATGAAGGCATGACCTTTACCAACATATTCATTACTAATCCGATTTGCACACCGAGCCGTGCAACGATATTAACCGGTCAGTACAGTCAAACGAAAGGCGTACTCGATCTCAGGGGGAAAATCGCTATATCCCAGCAGCACTTACCGCGATTAATGAAAGAGGCGGGCTAAGAGACATCCATCATTGGAAAGCGGCATTCAAAAGCAGAACCAGGTGTATTTGATTACTATCTAGTACTTGAGTCTCAAGGCACATACTTTGACGCTGAGTTTAGAACAAGAGGCCCCGAGCCTTGGCCTGAAAACGAAACGCAATACAATGGGCATTCTCCAGATGTTGTAACTGATTTATGGTTAAAATGGTTAGAAAATCGAGGGGCCAATAAGCCGTTTTTATTGATGCATCAATTCAAAGCCCCTCACGTTGCTCGCCTGTGGGTTGCGAAAGAAGTGCGTTTTTTTGCTCACAAAAACGTCAAACTTGAAAGGGCAACACCAAATCCTGGTAGATTCAAGACAATAAAAAAGCCCCTACGAAAACCGTAGGGGCTTTTTGTTTATTTGGCGGAGAGAGAGGGATTCGAACCCTCGTTAGGTTTAACCCTAAACACACTTTCCAGGCGTGCGCCTTCAGCCACTCAGCCACCTCTCCAAATCTTGTGCTATCTGTAATGAATGCAAACAGCGAATTACTGCTAAGGCGATTAGTAAGTGTGCACGCTATAAACCTTATGCGGCGAACAATTAACCTTGAGCGCGCGTATAGTAGGTAAAGCGAGTGCCTTTATCAAGACGTTGCGTAAAAAAACACGCTAACTGCTGATTTATTACTCGCCTTTACCTTATTAAACGTTATAGCCCGCCTTTTGCTTTCAATTCTTCCGAAAAATTGAGCATTCGGTCGAGTGGGATTAAAGCACCCTCACGCAGGCTGTCGTCAACGAATATCTCATGGCCTTCATACGTTACCCCTAAAGAAGCTTTTATCGCCTCAAGGCCGTTCATGGCCATCCACGGGCAATGGGCACAGCTCTTACACGTCGCCCCGTTTCCACCTGTAGGTGCTTCAATAAACGTTTTGTTTGGCGTGAGTTGCTGCATTTTATAAAAAATGCCTTTATCGGTCGCCACAATGAAGGTGTCATTATTCATGGTTTGCGACGCTTTAATTAGCTGGCTGGTTGAGCCTACTGCGTCTGCCATGTCTACCACACTGGCGGGTGATTCAGGATGAACCAATACCGCTGCGTTAGGGTATAGCGCTTTCATGTCAGCCAGCTTCTGTGCTGAGAACTCATCATGAACAATACATTCGCCCTGCCACATCAACATTTCTGCGCCAGTTTGTTTGGCAATGTACGAACCTAAGTGACGGTCAGGGCCCCAAGTAATTTTTTTGCCTTGGCTATCTAGATGCTCAACAATCTCTAACGCAATACTTGAGGTTACCACCCAATCGGCGCGAGCTTTAACCGCGGCAGAGGTATTGGCGTATACCACAACAGTATGATCAGGGTGTGCATCACAAAACGCACTGAATTCTTCGATAGGACAACCGATATCTAGTGAACAGGTTGCTTCCAGTGTAGGCATTAGCACCGTTTTTTCTGGGCTAAGTATTTTTGCCGTTTCGCCCATGAAGCGAACGCCCGCCACAATAAGGGTTTGTTCTGCTGCATCACGACCAAAGCGCGCCATTTCCAACGAATCAGCCACACATCCACCGGTCTCTTCCGCTAACGCCTGAATTTCAGGATCGGTATAATAATGCGCAACCAGCACAGCGTTTCGCTGTTTAAGCAAAGATTTAATCTCAGCTTTAAGCGCCGCTCTTCGGGCATCTGATAATGGCTGTGGTTTAGCGGGAAAAGGATACTCTACCTGTTCCACTCGAAAGGCTACTGACATTGACCTACATCTCGGTTGTGACAAGGCCGTGGATTATACCCGACTGTCATAAAAAATACATACTACTTAGTTAAGGGTGATTGACTAATTTTCAACCATGCCATCCTAAAAATCTGAATTATAGATAAAAGAATTTGCCGTAAAGCGATTACGCGAATTGATATTTAGTCTTTTGGGATTTTGTTAAAGTTGGCATTTAATTTTTTAAGATTTAGTTAGTCGTCACGAATCTGATAAAGCGGAGGAATTTAACTTGTATATTTCGCGCTGTAGCGAGCTTAACTTAGTATGATAATCGGTATAAGGGATTTGTGAAGATAACGATTCTTGTGTTTGAGGCTTGGTAGAAAGCACTATAAGAAATGATGGTGGGTCGTGCTGGATTCGAACCAGCGACCAATTGATTAAAAGTCAACTGCTCTACCAGCTGAGCTAACGACCCATCAAATAACACATTTACTACTCACACATTCACAATGTGAAGCGGTGAGCAAACAAGCTGTTGGTATTAGCTTGATTGTACTTCGCTTTCAAATGATGGTGGGTCGTGCTGGATTCGAACCAGCGACCAATTGATTAAAAGTCAACTGCTCTACCAGCTGAGCTAACGACCCGTCATTTGGAGCCAGGAGAAGAATTGGTGGGTCGTGCTGGATTCGAACCAGCGACCAATTGATTAAAAGTCAACTGCTCTACCAGCTGAGCTAACGACCCAATCTTTCCTGTTGTTGCCTGTGTCTTGGCAACGGCGGCATATAATACTCAGATTTTTTTCTGACGCAACCCAAAAGGCGTTTTTATTTTGATTTTTGTAGTAAAAAGCATTCAACCGCTCAAAATCAACACAAATCGCGCATAATTCCTACCACAAAACCTGCATTAAACTTTTTTTGACCGAAAAATTACTACCGAATTAAGTCTAAAAAAATGCGTGTTTTTTGGAATTTCTTTGAAAATATACTCATAAATATTGTGACTGGTTCAGTACAACAGAGGTAAAAAATTTCAAAAGGGCGAAAAAAAACCTCTCGTTACGAGAGGTTTTTTCATTATAGATTATTTAATCTAGATTCCGCTAATCGCTTTGCAGAAGAATTAGGGTATTCACTTATTACTTGCTGAAAGAAATTTCGAGCCCCGCTACTGTCGCCGGTACGTTCGGCAATGACACCTAACTTTAATAATGCATCTGGACGTTTCACTGAATCAGAGAAACGGTTAGATACGATATTAAATTGCTCGATAGCGTCATCCCATTGCTGTTTGTTAAACAACAGCTGACCAAGCCAGTAGTGCGCATTTGGCGCATATTCGCTATTTGGAAACCGTTGTATGAACGACTGAAAAGCAGGAATTGCTTTATCGTACTCACGAGATTTCAAAATAAGATTAACAGCACTGTCGTACGCTTCGTCCTCACCCTCTTGTGGGGATGATGAGCCTGTAGAGGGGGTAACCCCTGCAGAATTACTTAGCGAGGCGCCAGCGCCACCAGCGTTAGCTAAACCGCCTTGTTTAAGTGCCTCAACACGCTTATCTATCTCTAGGTACAGTTCACGTTGACGTTCTAGCACCTTTTCCAGCTCGTTGGTGTTCACTTCAACAGACCCTCGCAACTGGTCAACTTCACTTTGCATGTTGTCCAATTGGGTTTGTAAGCGGTGCTGCATTTCAGTTCGGCTTTTAACAATACGCTCTAAAACAGCAATTCGCTGTTCAAGGTTACTGCCGCCATTGGCATCAACCACTGGCGCCTGTGCAAAGGCCGAACTTGAAATAGCAAAGGCGGCACACAAAGTGACGCCTGCTTTAATAGATTTAATTGCTGTAAAAGCCATTATCGGTAAACAACCACTCCGCGACGATTTTGCGCGAATGCATATTCAGTTGAACCCATTACCGCAGATTTTTCTTCACCGTATGAAACAACCATAATTTGGCTGCTGCTTACACCAGCGTTCATTAGGTAAGTTTCAACAGACTGTGCACGGCGCTCACCAAGTGCAATGTTATACTCTGGCGTACCACGGCTATCAGTGTGACCTTCAATAGTCACTTTCATGCTTGGGTTTTTCACCAAAAATGCAGCGTGTTTATCGAGTAAACGTTGGAATTCTGGTTTGATGCTAGCGCGGTCAAAATCGAAGTAAACGGTTTGTTCGTTTTTCAACGCTTCCATTTCTTGTTGAACCATTTCTTCTGAGCGCTTCATGCGTTGAGCAGCTTCTGCTTCTACGCGCTGTGCTTCAGCTTGACGAGCATCTTGCTCTGCTTGTGCTTGTTCTTGTGCAAGACGGTTACGTTCAGCGGCTAGCTCTTCTTCGCTAGGGCCAGACGAACAGGCCATCATGGTCACCACTGGCAAGGCGATAATGAAGCTCTTCATTAATTTATTCATTTGCATCCTACTAATCCTTAAATGTTATTGTTTGATATTTCAATTGTTAGAACAAAAATGGTGACCAACTTGGCGATTTCACTTGCCCATCGGCTGCCGGCAATCTGGCTTTAAAGCGCCCATCAAGTGAAACAAGTGAAAGTACTTGTGTCCCTTCATGAAGGGTACTATAAATAATCATACTACCGTTCGGCGCTACACTGGGAGACTCATCCAGAAAGGTTCTTGTTAGGACCTGAGGAGAACCACCGTCTAATGCCTGTTTAGCAATATGGTAGTTTCCATTGGTTTGATTAACCACTACCATCTGCTTACCGTCGGGCGTTAATGTTGCACCCAAGTTCTGTTCGCCTACAAAAGTAACGCGTCTTACCTTTCTAGAATTTAAATTTACGCTATATATCTGGGGTTTACCACCCCGTTCAGAGCTAAAAATTAAACCACTACCGTCAGGTAGCCATGAAGGCTCTGTATCAATAGCACGGTTGCGCGTTACTCTGGTCAAATTTTTCGTCGCAAGATCCATTACATAGATCTCTGGGTTCCCATCTTTCGACAAAACCATTGCAAGTTGCTTGCCATCTGGTGAAAACGCAGGACTTCCGTTAATTCCAGGGAAATCGGTAACCGTTGTACGTTTACTCGTGTAAATATCTTGTATAAATATTTGAGGTCTACGATTTTCAAAACTCACATAAGCTAGCTTTTCTCCGTCTGGCGACCAAACTGGAGACATTAATGGCTCTGGTGAAGACAACAAACGCGTCTCGTTTTCGCCGTCATAGTCAGCAATGACTAGCTGGTATGGTTTTTCGTACGCATCTCTGTCACGTACAATAACATAAGCAATACGTGTTAAGAATGCACCGCGTACACCTGTCAATTTCTCGTACACTACATCACTAATGCGATGTGCATATTGTCTGAAATCTCTAGGGCTAATAATAGACTGGCGCGCCGCAATAACGTGTTCGTTACTCACGACTAACTCACCATTTTTTAATACTTGTGACTGTCCCCCATCTAACTGGCCCTTTAATACATCGACCAATTGGTAAGAGACTAAATATTTATCCGCGCCTTCAGGTTTAATACTACCTACCAAAACAGTATCTACGCCAAGTGACGCCCACGCAGCGTAGTTAACCTCATCAGCAGTTTCAGGCATCTGTGGCATTTTACTTGTCGCAACAGGGCTAAATTTACCACTGCGCATTAGGTCAGCCATGATGACTTCAGAAATATCGCCAGGCAGCGCACCTGTACCCTTCCACTTAAACGGTACTACGCCTATAGGTCGAGCGCTGTTTATACCTTCGGTGATCACAATTTCTAACGTAGCGAACACCTTGGCACTAAATACCATCGCGATGGCGGCTATCCATAAACCTGTTTTTTTCATTGCACTACAGTTCCACTTTTAAGTTAATATCTTTTAATTGCTCATAGACGTCGGCCGCATCCGATACCGGCAGCTCTTCTGCACGGCGTACGGCACTTTCAGCGGCTCTGCACAAGGCATCATGCCCGCCTAAGATACGTATGCTAGTCACATAACCTGTGGTAGCCAATTTGATATTCAATCTACATACCTTACCTTTGAAGCTGTCATCGTCGTACAAGTTCCGTTTTATGGTTTGCTGAATTAACGCGGTATAGCGCTCTACTTCAGTCAGAACTTGTGCACGTCTTCGCTGTTGCTGTGCCGCTTGCTCTTGCGCAAGTTGCTCTTGCATAATTCTCTCCATCTCAGCATTTTCAGCGGCTTCTTTTTTCTTACGCTCTGCATCTGCTTTCGCTTTAGCTTCACGCTCTTTACGTTCTTGTTCCTTTTGCGCTGCTAACTGCTCGAGCTCTTTTTGACGTTTGAATTCCGCTTCTTCAGCTTGCTTCTTCTCTCTAGCTTGCTTAGCCTCTGCTGCCCTTTTACGCTTTGCTGCAGCAGCCTGCGCTTCCTTCTTCTTTCTTTGCGCTTCTACCTCTCGTGCCTGCGCTTCTGCTTGCGCTTGTTCTCGCTTAGTATCCGCGATGGCTTGCGCATCAATAAAGGTAGCTTCAATAACCGGCGCATTTGTGGCCATTGTGGGCAAGGGAGAAGGTGAAAAGCTGACGCTAATTAGCAACACTGCAGCTACACCTACGTGCAGTGCGATAGATTTATAAATGCCAACAGAACTTGCAGTCATCAATAAACCTACTCTGGCTCAACAGGATCTGTCATTAAACCTACAGAAGGCACACCTGCGCCTTGCAATAACACCATAAGTTGAATGACTTCATTATAAGCAACTTGCCCATCTCCTTTTACTACCACTGGGGTATTAGGATCTTTTTGTAGCTGAGCTTGTACTAGGGCTGCTAAGTCTTCTTGCGCCAGTGGCGACTCTTGGTCGTCTCCAACATTAAGAAAGTAGCGGCCTTTAACGTCTACTGACGCAATAATAGGTGGATTATCTTCTTGTTCGATAGGGTTCGCACTCGCTTTAGGTAAATCGACTTTAACCCCTTGCGAAATAAGCGGAGCCGTTACCATAAAGATAATCAGTAGCACCAACATCACATCGATGTAGGGCACTACGTTAATTTCAGAAACCGGCCTACGGCGTTTTCTTACATACATAATTATTCCTCTCTCACCAGTGAGCTAAGCTCGCATCTATATTCGCATTTATGCTTGCGGTTGCTGCGCTTGTCCAGATACCGCCTGACGGTGAAGAATCGCAGAAAACTCTTCCATAAAGTTACCGTAGCTGTTTTCAAGCTTTTCAACTTGGTGACTAAAACGGTTATACGCAATAACCGCAGGAATGGCCGCAAATAAACCAATTGCCGTTGCGATAAGGGCTTCAGCAATACCTGGTGCAACCATGGCTAGCGTAGCTTGTTGTACTTCACCTAATGCGATAAAGGCGTTCATGATCCCCCAAACCGTACCAAATAGGCCGATATACGGGCTAATAGAACCGGCTGTTGCTAAAAACGGGAGACGACTTTCTAATTCTTCCACTTGGCGAGACATAGTTACGCGCATTGAACGATAAGTACCGTCTACAATGGCATTGGTACCGGTATTTGATTTGCGTAAGCGGACAAACTCTTTGAAGCCAGCACAAAAAATAGTGCCAATACCTGATAAGTTAGGGCGAGCAGAAAGCTCTTGATAAAGTCGATTTAAATCAGCGCCCGACCAAAACTTGTCTTCAAATTGACGCATCTCTTCTCGTGCACTTGAAAGCGCTTTACTACGCTGGAAAATAAATGTCCAAGACGCAATTGATACGCCTAGCAAAAGCAACATAACAAGTTGAACAATAAAGCTGGCCTGCAAAAATAGGCCGATAAAAGTAAGATCAGATGACACGCGTTATTTCCCCTAACAGTGTACGTGGTAGTCGTCTAGGCTTCATAGTATCTAGACTGACACAAGCAACTTGAATATCAGCAGATACTAAAGTTACATCTTGTATATTTTTAATGGTTTGATGAAACGTCATACTCGCCCCTTTCAATTCTACAACCTGCGTTTCAATACTCAACAGGTCATTGAATCGAGCAGGCGCATAGTTATGCATTTCAACGCGTTTGACGACAAAAGCCACCGATTGTTCCATTAATATATCTTGTTCGAAGCCAAGGGCTCTAAGCCACTCAGTTCTTGCCCTCTCCATAAACTTGAGGTAGTTGGCATAATAAACAATACCTCCCGCATCAGTATCTTCGTAATACACTCTTACCTGATGTAAATGCATAAATATTCTTTCACCGTCAATAAAATTAATCGTTAACCTTGATTATCCATTGCATAATCTTCTTTCACAATTTAAAAACCCTACCTTGCATGCCGCACTTTTAGAAGGATTTAATGATTAAATGATAAACCATTAACACCATAGCAACACATTAGTTTTTCTAAGGCTAAAAAACAATTTTACTCAATTGTAAGAAATCAAACTAAGCCTATAATACGCAGCATCAGTCCTACAGAGCGTAATGGTGTATCACACGGTTATGCAAGAGTTTTTCTCCTGTTAGACATGAGTTCCCTGGATTTATTTCCTTTAACACTTGTTGTTTTGGCCCGTTCATTGAGCGGGCTTTTTTTTGCCTGAAGGAAAGTGATGGGAAGTAGTGAATAAAGTAAACTCAGCATGAGCGAACATAAGTTTGCTCATGCAAAAAAACACTTAGCTTCTAAACTGAAGGGGTAAAGCCAAAATGAAGATACGCTCGTTGCGACACTATTCGTCCACGCGGCGTGCGCTGTAAGAAACCTTGCTGAATGAGAAAGGGTTCAATCACATCTTCAATGGTTTCTTTCTCTTCACCAATTGCTGCTGCCAAATTGTCTAGCCCTACTGGGCCACCATCAAATTTCTCTATGATGGCACAAAGCAATTTCCGATCCATATAATCGAAGCCTTCTTTATCTACATCTAGCATATCCAATGCCTTTGCAGCGGTTTCAACGCCAACCGTACCATCAGATTTAATTTCTGCGTAATCTCGAACTCGTCTTAATAGCCTGTTGGCAATACGCGGTGTACCTCTAGAGCGACGTGCAATTTCTTGTGCCCCTTCTGGGCTCATATCTAAATTCAAGTAACTCGCACTACGAGCGACAATGGTGGTGAGATCTTTAACCGAATAAAACTCTAGACGTTGAACTATGCCAAAACGGTCTCTCAATGGCGATGTAAGCGAACCTGCACGGGTTGTAGCCCCGACTAAGGTGAAAGGTGGCAAGTCTAGCTTAATAGAACGGGCTGCTGGCCCTTCGCCTATCATGATGTCTAATTGATAGTCTTCCATGGCCGGATACAGAATTTCTTCTACAACAGGGCTTAAACGATGGATTTCATCAATAAAAAGAACATCGTTACGCTCAAGGTTGGTAAGCAGTGCAGCTAGGTCTCCAGCTTTCTCAAGTACCGGGCCTGAGGTGGTTTTAATACTTACATCCATCTCGTTCGCCACAATATTTGCTAGCGTAGTTTTCCCTAGCCCTGGCGGACCAAATATGAGTAAGTGATCGAGGGCATCGTCACGCTTTCTAGCAGCCTGAATGAAGATTTCCATCTGCTCACACACATGAGGCTGGCCTGTATAATCATCAAGCATTTTAGGGCGAATAGCACGGTCGATAACTTCATCTTCGGTACTCGCATCGGGCGTAATCAGTCTATCAGCTTCTATCATTAGGGCTCTGCTTTAAAGTAAATCGGCAACGTAGGTCTATCGTTCTTGGCAAATTTTGGCTTCAGCTTAATTTCAGCCTTAAATTAACAAGGTTCAAATGGCAGCTTTTAAAGCTTCACGAATAAGCGACTCGCTTTCCATGCCTTCTTTATACACACTATCGATAAGTTTGCTTGCCTGAGCTGGCTTATAACCTAGTGCCACCAGCGCACTCTGGGCATCTTCACGTGTGTCGTTTACTTCCACCAAGGTATTGGTATTCAGTAAGTCGCCACTTGGCGGTGGAATAGCGATACTTTGTACTTTGCCAAATTTCGCTAACCTGTCTTTTAACTCAACAACTAACCTTTCTGCTGTTTTTTTGCCAATGCCCGGCAAGCTCACTAATGCAGAAACGTCGGCATTTTGAACTGCAGACAAAAACTGACCTGCAGACATACCCGATAATATAGTTAGCCCTAGTTTAGGACCAACCCCATTGGCTTTTATGAGTTCACGGAACAAGCCTCGTTCCATTTTATCGGCAAACCCGAACAGTAATTGCGCGTCTTCTCGCACTACAAAATGGGTATACACAACGACTTCTTCACCCACAGCAGGTAGTTGATAGAAGCTCGTCATAGGCATGTGAATTTCATAGCCTACCCCGTTTGCATCTACCAAAATTTCTGGGGGCTGCTTTTCGGCCAATGTACCGCGAATACGTCCAATCATGACTGCTCTCTTACATGGTATTTTCCCAATGTAGGGAAATAAAACAAATAGGAAGGTTCTACTGTTTATAAAAAAGTGGTTACAAAAAGTGGCTACAAAAACGCATGCAATTTGTAGGCGAGCAAAGCAATTAGCGTAAACGGCCTCGCACGGTTTTGCGTGCTTGCCCCGCCATATTAATCAGGCTTTGCTCGGTATGGGCATGACATAGCGCCACAGCTAGGGCATCAGCAGCGTCAGCTTGAGGTGTACCACTTAAACTCAATAAATGCTTCACCATGTGCTGCACTTGCGTTTTATCTGCACTACCCTTGCCTACTACTGCCTGTTTAATTTGCCTGGCCGAATATTCTGCTACTGGCAATTCACCTTGAGTGGCTGCCACAATCGCGGCACCGCGGGCTTGCCCTAACTTTAAGGCAGAGTCGGGATTTTTTGCCATAAACACTTGTTCAATAGCAAATTGCGCAGGGTTGTACTGACGAATAATATCGCTAATACCGGTATAGATATTGTCAAGTCTCGACGGCAAATCTGCCGTTCCTACGCGAATACAACCACTCGCCACATACACAAGTTTACCTTGCTTACGCTCAATAACGCCGTAGCCTGTAACCCTAGAACCTGGATCTATACCCAGTATAACCATTAAGGTACGTTTGGTACAAACATTGATACCGCCTCTTTGTTTGAAGGCGACCAAAGTCGCGCTAATGCTTGTGCTTTATCTACCCACTCGTACTGTAAATGTTCAGTAAGCACCAACGGCAAGGAACTGTCTACTTGAAGAGAAAAAACGTGTTCGGTGTTAAACCGTGTTCCGGGGGGATATCGATGCAGCCAGCGGCTGCGAATTTCGTATTGGTTTTGCCTATTGTGATTAAACATTTCAATAGACAACTGTTTGGCGTCAATCCCTGTTTCTTCCGCCACTTCTCGGTACGCGGTTTCAATAGGGAGTTCACCGTCTTCCATTGCGCCAGTGACCGACTGCCAAAATTCAGGGTCATCATTACGTTGCAGCAATAGTACCTTGTGATGCTGATCGTACAGCACCACAAGGACTGACTCGGGCTTTTTATAAGCCATCGTTTACGACGGCTTTTTTACCGTTGCAATCGCCAACTCTTCCAACTGTTTTGGATTCGCAGGGCTTGGCGCAGATGTTAATGGGCATGCCGCTGTCGTGGTTTTAGGGAATGCCATTACATCGCGAATTGATGTCGCGCCAGTCATTAGCATCACTAAGCGGTCTAAACCGAACGCTAAACCTGCGTGAGGCGGCGCACCAAAGCGTAAGGCTTCAAGTAAGAAGCCAAACTTGTTCTTCGCTTCTTCTTCATCTATACCCAAAATGTCAAATACGGCAGATTGCATTTCTTCATTGTGAATACGTACTGAACCACCACCAAGCTCGCAACCGTTTAATACCATGTCGTAGGCATCAGACAATGCGCCAACAGGGTTGGCTTTAAGCTCTTCTGCAGTTAAGCCGCGAGGCGCAGTAAACGGATGGTGTATAGCATGAAGCTGTCCGTCGAATTCTTCGAACATAGGGAAGTCAACAACCCACAACGGCTTCCACTCACCTTCTAATAATTCAAAGTCTTCACCTAGTTTAAGGCGAAGTGCGCCCATGGCTTCGGTAACTACTGTGTTAGTGTCGGCACCAAATAACAAGATGTCGCCAGCTTGCGCGCCAGTGCGCTGCAAAATACCGTCGGTAATGTCTTCACTTAAGAACTTAAGAATAGGTGATTGTAAACCTTCTTGGCCCGGTGCCATTTCGTTTACTTTCATCCACGCTAAGCCTTTCGCGCCGTAAATGCCTACGAACTTGGTGTACTCGTCAATTTGCTTACGAGACATGCTCGCACCGCCTGGTACACGAATAGCAGCAACACGACCTTTAGGATCGTTAGCAGGGCCACTGAATACTTTAAACTCAACAGTTTCAAGTAAGTCAGCAATATCGGTAAGCTCTAACGGGTTACGTAAATCAGGTTTATCGCTACCAAAACGCCTCATTGCTTCGGCGTAGGTCATGCGTGGGAAGTCGCCTAAATCTACGTTCAACATGGTGTTGAATAAATCGCGGATCATGCTTTCAGTAATAGCCATTACGCCATCGGCATCTAAAAACGTAGTTTCGATATCGATTTGGGTAAATTCTGGTTGGCGATCGGCTCGTAAATCTTCATCACGGAAGCATTTTACAATTTGATAGTATCTGTCCATGCCAGACATCATTAGCAATTGCTTAAACAACTGCGGCGATTGCGGCAGTGCAAAGAACTCGCCTTTATGGGTACGGCTAGGTACTAAGTAATCACGAGCACCTTCAGGTGTCGCTTTGGTCAAAATAGGCGTTTCAATATCTAGAAAGCCTTCGCCTTCTAAGAAACGACGTACTGCACCGGTTACTTTAGCGCGAAACTGTAAGCGCTGGCTCATAACAGGGCGACGTAAATCAAGGTAACGGTAGCGTAAACGCTGCTCTTCAGAGTTCTCTTGGTTCCAATCAAGTGGCAACGCATCAGAGCGATTGATGATTTCTAGGCCTGTGCCTAAAATCTCAATTTCGCCAGTACGCATATCTTTATTGATTTGGCCTTCAGGGCGAGCACGTACTTTACCGGTAAGCTTAACGCAGAATTCACCGCGAAGTTTATTCGCTACGCTTAATACTTCTGGTAAATCAGGGTCGAATACTACTTGAACGATACCTTCACGGTCTCGTAAGTCGATGAAGATAACGCCACCTAAATCACGGCGTTTGTTTACCCAACCACACAGGGTGATTTCTTGCCCAATGTATGATGAATCGATGTTCCCACAGTAATCTGTGCGCATGGTCGTTGACCCCTGATATTCTTATCTTGCGTTACACGATGGTAGGCAAAGTGTAGGCAAACCCTTGAACCTGCTTGCCATTACTCTACAATGAGGCGCTCACGGCGCTTGCCATCATGCACTATGTGTTAAATTAAGGTCGCATAGTATAAACAAATGCGCAGTAAAGCCCAATGACAAATACAAACAATCCTGCAGTAACTAAATTATCAACTTCTTCGGCGCTACCCAAGGTATTTATTGGCTTGCCGCAGTGGCAGCATAGTCATTGGCCAAAAACCTGGTTTGCTAATTACCCAAAAAGTGACAATCAACTGGTTCATTACGCCAAGGAGTGCAATACGGTTGAGGGAAATACGACCTTTTATTCTCTTCCACATGCTGATGCGGTCGCTCGCTGGGAACAATCAGTAGGTAGCGATTTTTCATTTACCTTTAAATTCAACCAACAGATTACCCACGTTCATCAATTACTGCATTGCAAAGATGAAGTGAATGAACAATTACAAATGCTAGCGCCACTTGAGCACAAACTCGGTGTAATGCTGCTACAACTTCCTGCAAGCTTTGGCCCTGAAAAACTAGAACGGCTGGCTGGGTTTTTACACCATTTACCACAACATATTACTGTTGCGGTAGAAGTAAGACATTTGGCTTTCTTTGCTAAAGGCGATGAAGAAAAGCAGTTAAATCAAATATTAATGGAGTACAAGGCTAACCGCATTATTATGGATACCCGCGCCTTATTTACCGGCCCTGTTTCAAGGGAAGATACAAACTCTAGCGACAGTGCGCTTTTACGTGAGGTGCGGAACAAAAAACCGAGAGTGCCAGTGAATGTAATTGCTACCGCGAATAACCCTATTGTTCGTTTTGTAGGGAATGATAATGATGAAGATAATATTGCGTGTTTAACGCCTTGGGTGAACAAAATTCATCAATGGCGGCTAGAAGGGAAAAGCCCGTATTTCTTTTGCCATCGACCTGATAACAAAGATGCCCCTTGGTTAGCGCAACAATTTATTGATTTGTATAATAATAAGTACAGTGATGCGGTAATTCCTAATCTGGCAATAAAAGTACAGCCTAGCCAAAATGCCTTGTTTTAACGTGCATTCAACTGCGAATAAATTTCGCAAAAAAATGCTGCTGTTACGCCTATTTAAGATAGTGAAAGCCTGACCATACGTTAAGAATATTAACTAGTGCTTATTCTTTCCTTCCTATAAACTGACGGCTATTGAGACAGTCTCAATAGTAACTCTATATTTAAGTGAAATAATTAATGGAATCACCAAAGCTTGATCGCGAAATCTTGCGATTAAAAGCCCTAGAAAATTTAAACATTCTAGACACCAAACCCGACGCACAGCTAGATGCCGTTACCAAAGCAACCCAAGAATATTTCAAATGCAAAATTTGCTTGGTGAGTTTAATTGCTGAAGACAGACAATGGTTTAAATCTCGCCAGTGTTTAGATGTGTCAGAAACACCACGCAATATTTCTTTTTGCACTTACGCGATAGCAGAAGAAGAATATTTAATTGTGACCGACGCCACCAAAGACAGCCGTTTTGCTGGCGGACCTTTGGTGAAAGGCGAACCGCATATCCGCGCTTACGCAGGCGCTATTCTTCGCTCAAACGATGGATACGAGCTTGGTACATTATGTGTCATTCATGATGAGCCAAGAGAATTCTCTGTTGAAGAAATTCGCATGTTGCAAGAAATGGCTAAGAAAGCAGAAACCATTATTAATGAGAACAAATGGTAAGTTAGCAATCGCTGACAAGGCTGGTAAAACCCGCTCTTCTCAATAAAAAAAAGCTGCCACAACCGGTGGCAGCTTTTACCTAATACGCTTCAAAGACACGTTCAGTACTGTTATTACTAACGAAAGTCTCCCGCATCTAAATCATGCTTTTTCATTAACTTGTGCATATCGGTACGGTTGCGCCCCGCCAATTCTGCGGCACGGGTTACGTTGCCATCAGTCATTTTCAAAAGCTTGTTCAAATACTGTTGCTCAAAAGCATCTCTGGCTTCGGTTAACGTTGGCCAACTTTGCTTAGTGGCTGACAGCGCTTGCTCTACAAGATGCAGTGGCACTACTGGTGTTTGTGTTAAAGCAACACATTGCTCAACCGCGTTTACCAATTGACGCACGTTTCCTGGCCAGGATGATTTCACTAGCAACTGCATTGCATCATCTGAAAACTGACTCACGTTAACACCATGACGCTGGGCACTTTGCTGCAATAGTGAACGCGCCAGCAAAGGAATATCTTCACTTCGCGCTTTCAACGATGGAAGCTTTAAGTTCACCACATTTAGGCGGTAGTATAAGTCTTCCCTGAAAGTGCCCTCTTCCATTTCTTTGAGCAAGTCTTTGTGAGTAGCCGAGATGATACGAACATCAATATCAACATGCTTACTGCTGCCTACGGGTCTAATTTGACGCTCTTGTAACGCACGCAGTAGTTTCACTTGTAATGTCATTGGCATATCGCCAATTTCATCTAAAAATAATGTTCCGCCATCGGCTTCACGAAATAGACCAGGGTGTGCGGCTACCGCACCAGTAAAGGCACCTTTCGCATGTCCGAATAATTCTGATTCAAGTAAGTTTTCTGGCAGTGCGCCACAGTTAATGGCAACAAACGGTTTGTCACGTCTGTCACTGGCCTGATGCATTGCATTAGCTAATAACTCTTTACCTGTACCACTAGCTCCGCTAATAAGTACACTGACTTCTCGTTGCGCAATTCTGTACGCTTGATCGAGTACATTGAGCATATCTTGAGAACGGGTAACAATACTTTTCGCCCATTCACCGGGCTGAGCCGCTTGTGACTGACTTAATGCTTTTTGTAATAAAGTACGCAGCTCATCGTGGTCGACTGGCTTGGGTAGAAAACCAAAGACACCACGCTGAGTGGCTGCAACCGCGTCCGAAATTGTGCCGTGGGCGGTCATCAAAATTACGGGAATATCTTTTCGAATGCCCATGATTTCTTCAAATAAGCTTAACCCGTCAAGGCCAGGCATACGCAAATCACTGAGTACCACGTCAAAAGCATCATTTTGAAGCTTTCTTAACGCCGCATTACCATCTTCAACCGCAGTAACTTGATAACCCTCGCCTTCTAAGCGGATAGTTAAGAGGCGAAGTAAACTTTTATCATCATCAACCAACAATAAATGGGGTTTGTTCTTGCTACTTTCACTCATTGTTAGTTGTTCCTGTTTTTATCCATAAGTGTTGCTTCAATTTGGAGTAGTTCTTCTAGTTTTTTCTGCTGAGCTTTAAGCTCGGCATACAGCTTTTGTAATTCTTGACCTCGATGGGTATTTTCTTTACTTAATACACTCAACGCAGACTCAAGTTCCATTAATTGTTTGTTTGGGTTACTTACCACAACTTCAATGACCAACGCAGCGGCGTCGGTAAATTCAGGCATTAAATCATCTATAGAAAGTTGGGCACGTAGCCTATCTTGATACGGGGTATCGCTGGATAAGGATAAAAGGTAAGCGTGAATTTTGTCTTTTTTTGATTGACCAAGCGCTGTTAACTGCGCTTTGCGTTCAATCCAAGGCGTGGCATCAGCTTCAAGCCAAACTTCCAACCAGTAAGCCATGTCGCAATTGTAATCAAAATTTTCAGGTTCTGAAGTGAACAGGCAAATATCGTCGTTTACAGCCACTTCAATCATCTGGGGTGGTTGAACTTCAATTTTCTGTTCGATTGGCTGCTTAGACAACACACTGCAACCCGACATCATCGTCAGGGCCAGTATCATACAACTTATTCTCATTTTATTTTTCCTGTTGAGGAATCGTCACCCTAAAGCACACATCAGCGTAATCGACATCGACAACTTGTACGTCGCCATGCATCAGTCGCGCGCAATCCGCAACAATCGATAAGCCTAATCCTGTGCCTATAACATTATCATTTCTCGGCTCTGCGCCACGGGTGAAAGGTTCAAACAGTGTTGCAACCGACTCTTTGGCAATCCGCTTGCCTCGATTTGCAACGTCCAATATAGCAAAGTTATTATCTAAATATATATGTACATTAATGGGTCGCCCTACAGCACCATGTGCTACTGCGTTAGACACCAAATTGTCGAGTATCCGCCTGAATAACTCTTCGTCAGCCCAAATATGCTTACTATCAACCGATACCGTCACTTCACGTTCTTGTAACGCTAGGGCGTAATCACCCAAACATGCATCAACCAACTTCTTCGCATCAGTATTAACGATGTCGGGCTGAGCTTGCTGTAACAACAAGTTATAATCGAGTAGTTTTTCGATAAGTGTGTTCAGTCTTTGCGTACTTGCGCTAAGTAGCGACAATACTTCACGTTGAGGGTCATTCAAATCGCCCACAACATTTTCCGACAATAAGCTACATCCTTCTTTAATACTGGCTAACGGGGTTTTCAACTCGTGAGCAGCATGGCGCAATAAAGCAGTGCGTATATGCTCTAATTGACCAAGACGATCGTACAGCCAATGCAGATCTTTCTCCACATCTATTAATTCTCGCGGCGCTTGGCGAGACAAAGGGGGAAGATCACCTTGCTGATGCGCCACTATACGAATTATCTGCTTTAATTTATTAACTGGATTAACAATCAGTTGGCTTCCTAAAAGGATAAGCAGCAAGGAGACACTTACCAACATCGCCGTAGACCACGCTTGCTTTGCTTGCATCGCGTTTAAGTCATCTTGCTGCACTTTGACCCGTTCGGAAATAGCAAGTTCCACGTCATCTCGAAGCTGTGAAACACTTCGTGCTACGTTAGCAAGGTACGCATTGAGTAAAAGTTGATCTTCAATTAAGCGGTAATCAGACAGGTCGCCTAATTGTTCTGACAACCTTTCGCAGGTTCCCTGAACAGATAAGGCTTGGCAAAGGTTATCAGCGGCCACCGCGAATTGATCGAGTGCGTTATCGGATAAGGTGGCAACTTTCTCGGTTCGAATAACCGCGTATTGACGAATACTTCGCTCTAAGTCAACAACAGCGCCATCCAGGCGCTGCATATCGCCCACAACATCAACCACGTATCGGGTTTCCAACGTGGTCATTTGCCCTACTTTGGCTAAGTCGCTTTGGCTTTGCCACAACAATGCAATCAAGGGGATTAACGCCAGCACGAAGCTACCTAGCGTCAGTTGACGTAATGAGCCTAGCTGAACCAGCCGTTCACCAAATGAAAATTTCTCAATCAGAGTGGTATTCCTTCAAACAAGCACCGGCAGGCGCATCTGCTAGGCTATTATATATATTGTTCGCTAACGACAGCTATTCACTGACCGCAGATTTTGCATTTCCTGGTGTCAGTTTACTTTTTGCTAATTCGGCTTCAGTTAATTTGCCATCTTCATTGTCGTCAATTAACCCAAAATTACGCAATAGTTCGGTGTGACGAACCGCTTCTTTCAGCGATATCAAACCGTCTTTATTCGTGTCTAACTGCTGCATTAACGTTTTTGCAGGTGACGCGTGCGCTTCAACTACCGAAATAGCTTGTATCGCCGCGATGGTAAGTAAAATCAGAAAAACCTTTTCTAGTCGTTTCATCATGAATCCTCCGCATTACTGCTTGTTTATAAATCCCTTAAACTAACTTCGATAACTCTGTTAACTCTGATTGAATAAGCTAAAATTGAGCCAAAGATACAATTTATTTATATATCAAACATTTACAAAAAATAAATCGACTCACCTCCTGTACATTGTATCTAGAAACAGACACAGTTACACGAACTCCTGTAATTGTGTCAAATAGCCTAATAAGGCTTTAAATTAAGATAGTTTGTTGATTCAGTTCGTTATGACAGCGCAATAAAAAGCCCAATGCATAAGCTATGCTACCTAGCCCTCACTATTATTGACATTGCCAATTATAAACTGTTTTGGTGACAGAATAAGCTCATCCATAGGAATGGGTTTGCTAAACATAAAACCTTGAATATAGTCACAACCGTGTTCTATCAAATAATGCCATTGGGTTTCATTCTCAATACCTTCGGCACATACGCTAAGTGAAAGGCGTTTGGCCAAATCGATAATAGCGCCGGTTACTAAGCGGCTCCTTTCCGACGTTTCAAGCTCATGTACAAACTGCTTATCAATTTTTAGGGTATCGATGCTTATCTGGGTTAAATAGCTTAGAGAAGAGTAACCCGTACCAAAATCATCTAGGGCAATGGCGCATCCCATGTTGCTCATGCGTTTAAAGAATTTATTTGATGACGCAAAATTCTCTAAGTAAGCAGACTCGGTTACCTCGAATTCTACGTATTCTGGATTTACATTGTGGCGTGTGAAAATCTCATGGATATTGTCAAACAGGTTACTATCACGAAGGTCGTGGCCTGATAAATTCACTGATACACGAAAACGATGAGGAAGCCACTCCCTTAATTGGGGTAGATCAATACAGACTTTTTCAATTACCCAACGTGTAATGGCAGATATTTTACCGCCTTGTTCCGCGATAGGAATAAACTCATTAGGCATAACCAAACCATATTCCGGGTGTTGCCACCTAAGCAGTCCCTCTAAGCCGATAACCTTCCCTTCGTGATCGACTTTAACTTGGTAATACACCATAAACTCATCGTTCTTTAACCCTTGCTCTATGGCATTCGCTAAATGGAATTTACGCTTGTGCGATTCCACCATATCAGGTGTAAATATGGTGAAGCTTCCACGCCCCTTGGCTTTAGAGCGATACATCGCAAGATCTGCATTGCTCATTAATTCGCTTAAATCATAGTCGGCGTCTATGGCACGCGCTACGCCCACACTAACGCCAACAGACAGTGACAGCCCTCGCAATTCAAAAGGACTAGTAAAGGCATCAATCAATCGACCGGCCATATTTTCAAGGCTGGTATCTCGCGTTTCTCTATCGGGTAATACTAAAAATTCATCGCCCCCTAATCGGGCTACCAAGTCCCCTTCTCGTAACAGAGCGCTCACCCTATCTGCCACTTCTATCAATATCAGGTCACCGGTCTCATGGCCTAGTGAATCATTTATGCCTTTAAACCCATCTAAATCGAAAAACAAAAGAGCAAGATCATCATCATTCCTTCGCGCTCGGGCTAGCTCTAACCGCAAGTTATCAAGCACAAATTGCCTATTAGGTAACCCGGTTAGGCTGTCATAGTTAGCCAATCGAATCATGGTTTCTTGTTGATCGACCAAGGTTTGATTTTGTTCATGATTGATAAGTAGTTCAACCTCTATCATTTCTAACAAAAGGTTGATGTTTTCTCCCAACTCCCCTATTTCATCTCTTGAAGTAAGGTTTTGTCGCAAGGCGTAATCTTTGGTGTCTGTGACCTGTTTGGTGAAAAAACTTAACTCACTTAAAGGGCGAAATACACGACGAATGAAAAACAATGTGCCAATAATGCTTATTACCCACAGCACAAAGATTATAGGTACTACATTCAGTAGTAAGCCTTTAACACTTCCCGAAAGTGGTGCCTTTGCATCCACGAAGAGTATCAAGAAACCATCTGGCTTTTGCGAAGAGCCTATTACTCGTCGTGCCATAATGACGTCATTTTCTATGGATACCCCTTCAGTTAAAGCAAATGGGTCAAGGGTATTTAGAAAAGGTTCATTCAGTCTATTAGCAGATGGGCCTTCTTCTTCTAATAAAAGGGTAAAATTACTGTCGTAGATTCTTGCTGAAATAACATGTTCATGCTCCTTTAACAGGATTAAGACATTTGAAAGAGAGGAGGCTTTTTGGGCATTTAACAACATAGCTGGCGCTACATTTTTTACTACGCCATTGGCAAGAGAAACCGCATGAGAATGTGCTAAATTGAGATATAGCGCTTTATGTTCTAATACTGCAAACCACAACACCGCGGCAGCCATTACAGACATAGACAAGGTAACGACAATACTAATTGGGGCCTTTATAGACTTAAACACACCCACTTCCTCTAACACCACCCGCGTAATAGATTGCAATCATGTTTTCAATAAATCTTACGTAGTCATCATAACCTCAAGTGCACCTGAGACCATGGAAATTCATGATTTATTTATAGCATTATTTTTTACTAATTACCTGTGTAACAAGCACTTTTTTCGATATTAATAACGCGAGAGTGTGTTAAGTATTGCTTTAATTCTCTGGCGAAACGCGCAGTTTAGCTTTAATAAAATGGGAATGCGGCACATGCAATAAGTCTGATATACGCCGAATGGTATGCTCTTCAATAGGGGCAAGTTGATTATCTGCAAATGCAATTGCCCATAAACCCTCAAGAATGTCCCGCTTTTGTTCAGCTTCACAGGTTTGATTAATTATCTTGGTAAACTGTACTAAATCGACAGCTTCTTCTGCTGAGGTTCGGCCTTCTTCCATCAGTAATTTTAGTTCATCATCAGAAAGCGCAAACTGTTTATACAAGTGCGTTTTGTAAGCATTGAGTTCACTGTTGGTGACATTAGCGTCAGCCCTCATTATTTCACTTAACAACGCAGCGGTGGCAAGTTCGACAGTATGTTTCTGCTGCGCTTCTGATTCTTTCGTTTCGAAAAGCTGTAATAAAGATTTAAGCATTAGGCGCTCCAAATAAACAACGAAGCTATTGCATAACATATCCAACCTTTCAAAGTGGGAATATACGGCAAATCGTTGGCATTTTTAGTTTAGTGGTAGTTATTCAACGGCTGTGTTGAGCAAACAGTTTATTTTTCTCCCGCCTTTTTCAAACCACACTTTACTACTTAACGCTCTGATGAGGCCTAACCCTCTTCCGAATGAGTCATTACTTTCGGGGCTGGCTTTCTGTTCCCACTCAAAACCGTTCCCGCTGTCTTCTATAGAAAGAAAGACGGTTTCTTTCGCCGGATCCGACTCGATATTAATAATAATCGTCCCTTCATCTAAGGCACTCAGTAACTTTTCTCGCTGCTCATAATATAATTGAAAGCCTTCTGGCGAATGCTTTAGACGTGAGTTCATGTTCAAAATGCCGTGTTCTAAGGCGTTGCTGAACATTTCTGAAACCACCGTAAAGAGCACTGAGCGAACATGTTCAATGCCGCTACATTGAGAAGTTTGATGGAGCATACGGGTTTGAATGTCGGGCTGCTTTAAATGTTTGGCACTTAAGGTGATAGTGATATTTAACGGAATATCGTCGGTAGCTCGATAAGGCTGAACCCCTTCCAAGGACTGACTTTTGAAAATAACCACTGACACATCGTCTTCAAAACTAGGTGTAGCCGAAAATGCTTTAGCGTGATTAAAAATTCCTTCGGCAGTGATATCAGTGGCATCAGCACACCATTGTTCTATCCCCTCTTCGGTTAACATACTTCCCTCTGCATCAACCGCTTCTGTCAATCCATCGGAATAGACAATTAACTTGTCATTCGCCAACATCTCAAAAATTTCGCACTCACTGTCAAATTCGTGTTGCTCAAGAATACCTAGCGCCATGTGAGGGGAAGAAATAGTTTTAATAAATTTCCGCTTGTCTGACACCACCAACATCTGTGGCATACCACCTTGCCAAAGGGTAATACGAGAACCATCATAGCCAACTTCGCCGATAACCGCAGCCATAAACATATCGCTGGGTAAAAATCGCAGAAGTATTTTATTAAACTCTGTCGCCATTTCATTTACCGACAACCCTTTTAAAGACATCTCTTGAAATGCGCGCGTTACCGGCAGTGCACCAATAGCTGATGCCAATCCATGCCCGGTAAAATCTCCTACTAAAAAATATAAACCACCACTTGGGCTGGCTTCACATACAAATACATCACCATTAAATGTTTCAGCAGGCGTTAATGCGTGATCAAAATATTTAAGAATGTGGCTTTTATTTACAATGGCATGACTGAAAATATGCTCAACAATGGCATGCTCTCTTGCTACCCGTTGTTGATAAAACCTAAGCTCTTCATTTTGCTGTTCTATATGGGCACTTAGGTTGCGAATTTTTTCATGCGCGCGAATTTTGGCGGTGAGAATATGTTTGTCGAAAGGTTTGGTGGCAAAGTCATTTCCCCCAACCTCTAAACACTTCACTAGACTTTCTTTGTCATCCAATGCTGTGATAAATAAAATTGGTAAGTATCGGCCGCCGGCTAACGTTCTAATTTTCGGTGCAACCTCAAAACCGCTCATACCTGGCATTACCACATCAAGTAGCACTAAATCGGGTATCGCATGCTCTACTATCGCTAACGCATCGTTGCCACTCGAAGCCTCAACGCAATCGGTGAACCCAGCTTCGCTTAACATGCTAACTAACATAGTGCGGTTAATTGGCTCATCATCAACGATAAGAATTTTCATTTAATTTTAGCGCCCTGTGGCTTGCTTGCTACTGCGTCTCAACGAATAATAAATTTTTTGTCAAAGCGCGATATTTTTAGTATTCGCTCTACGGGCGGTCGGCTATTCTCAATACTAAATGTCAGCGGCCTTTGTGATAGAACTTTTTGCATATTTAGCAACATACCTAAGGCTGAACTGTCCATGTATTCTGTTTTAGCCAAGTCTACGGTGATGTGTTTCACATCAGAGTCTAAATCTTGATAGGCTGAGCGAAAGGCTTCCACTTTGCTAAAATCAAACTTTTCGCCCATCTCTATAATTAAAGTCTGTTGTTCATTAACTTTGTCCGTTGATACATTCACTCAATGACTCCTTCTGCGTTGACTACACTGGTTGCTTTATTATCTAGTGACAAACACAGCGTATAATTAGGCATTACTGAATTTATTCTAGCGCAGATATTTCAGCCTGCCATGCTACAATTGTAGATAAGCCTAAATAAGGCTCGTTTAACGCACAGGAAAAATAATCAGAGGATAAAATGCAAGATTGGCAAGATGCACTGCTGGTATACAGTACCGATACAGGTAAAGTTAAACCTTCGCCTAAAGAAGCAAAGCGTTCCACTTCCGACGATGGTATTGTTCGCATACACAGAGAAACAAAAGGCCGCAAAGGGAAAGGCGTGTCTATAATTAAAGGGCTTGATTTAGCCCCCGATGCGTTAAAAAAACTTGGCACTGAATTAAAAAAGAAGTGTGGCTGTGGTGGCGCGGTTAAAGATGGACAAATTGAAGTTCAAACGGATGACCGCGAGAAGTTAAAAGCTTTACTGCAGGATAAGGGCTTTAGCGCTAAAATTGCTGGGGGTTAATTCACCCCCTTACTTTCCTTGAAAATACCAAAAAGAGAACGGAATGGAAAAGCTGTCAATTTCTGATTTACATATCATATTAGTTGAACCCTCTGATACGCAGAGGAAGATTATTACTACCCTATTGTTGAAAGAAAAGGTAAAGGAAATTGATCCTGTTAGTACCCTTTCTGAAGCTATTTCGGCGGTAAAAGCGCACGGTGCAGACCTGATTGTTAGCGCGATGTACTTCGAAGACGGCACAGCATTAGATTTGATCAAGTTCATTAAAGAAAATGACGATTTTAAATCTATTCCATTCATGTTGGTCTCAAGTGAGAACAGAATAAGCAAGTTGGAAGAATTCAAACAAGCTGGCGTTTCAGCTATCCTCCCTAAGCCTTTCGAGCCTCTTCATTTGTCTCGCGCGCTTAATGCTAGCCTTGATTTAATCAATCACGACGAACTTGAACTCGAGCTATTCGATATACACGATGTTAGGGTTCTGCTTGTTGACGACAGTAAATTAGCGCGTAATCACATTCGTCGTGTACTTGAAGGTATGGGACTACAGCGCATTAAAGAAGCTGAAAATGGCGCAATGGCACTTACCTTTATAAAGGATGAAGCCTTTGATTTAGTGGTTACCGATTACAACATGCCAGAAATGGATGGCCGAGAACTTTCTGAGTTTATCCGATTCAACCCCGAAACTACGCATATTCCTATCATCATGGTAACGTCTGAAGCAGCCGACAGTGCTCATATGGCCAATATTCAACAGACCGGCGTGAACGCGTTATGTGACAAGCCATTCGAACCTACAGAAGTTCGACAAATGCTCGCGGCCTTATTAGGTAACTAAGGTAACAAGTTTTCTAAAAAATACACCATATTGCCTAAAGCAGTAAGCTCACACTATGTCAGTGACTTGCTGCTTTAAACTGAATTCACAATTCACCTACCCCTTCTACCAACATCTATCAAGCCCCCTCCCCTATAAATATTAAAAGCAATGTAAAAACAGGTTGACACTGACAGGCTGTACGCATAAAGTCAGGCGTATGAAACAGAATAATATACATGCAGTAGCTATCTTTTTTGCGTTTATGCTCTTTAAATAGGGAGGCGCAGCTACATGCATAAAAACCTCCCTCAAGGGAGGTTTTTTTTTAGCTAATACGATAAGTGGAAAACTATGTCTGATAACGCCTTAGATGCTGTAAGAGAGCGCATAACATCTTTAGATAGCGAACTTCTAACCTTGTTGGCCGAGCGCCGTGTGCTTACCAATGAAGTCGCTGAAACTAAAATTAAGCACCATATTCCAGTTCGGGATCAGAAACGTGAAGAGCAACTGCTTGTTCGCCTAATTAAAGAAGGTAAGGACGCAGGTCTTGACCCTCACTACGTTACCCAGATATTTCATGTCATCATTGAAGACTCGGTGTTAAACCAGCAAGCAATGCTTGCAGAACGCGCCAATCCGGGTAGTACACTTCCTCTTAATCGTGTGGCTTTCTTGGGTGATAAGGGCTCTTACTCGTACCTTGCTACCCAGAAATACTTTTCTAGACGCCCAGGTGAATTACTAGAAATAGGTTGTCAGAGCTTTAGCGAAATTATTCAGAAAGTGGAGAATGCAGAAGCCGACTACGCCGTTCTGCCTATTGAAAATACAACGTCAGGCAGTATTAATGAAGTGTATGACCAACTTCAACATACTCACTTGAGCATTATTGGCGAACTTACTCACCCTATTCGTCATACTTTGCTTGTTGGTGCAGACACGACGGTAGATAAAATTAAAACCGTGTACGCGCATCCACAAGTATTCACACAATGCAGCCACTTCCTAGCTGAGCTTGGCAACATTGAAGTGAAAACCATGGACAGCACGTCTTCGGCTATGTTGACCGTGAGTGAGTTACAGCGAGATGATATTGCAGCTATTGGCAGTGAGGCTGGTGGAAACCTTTATGGTCTTACTGCAATAAAAAGTAACTTGGCCAACCAAAAAGAAAACCATAGCCGTTTCATTGTGGTTGCACGTAAAGCGGTAGTGGTACCACTTCAAGTTCCGGCTAAGACTACATTGGTAATGTCTACGGTTCAGAAGCCTGGCGCGTTAGTTGAAGCACTTTTGGTGCTAAGTGAAAACAATATTAATATGACGAAGTTAGAGTCTCGTCCTATTCCTGGTAACCCTTGGGAAGAAATGTTTTACATTGATGTGAAAGGCAATGTGGAAGATGGTCCTGTGCAAAATGCCATTGAAGCCCTTCGAAGCATCACCCGCTATATTAAAATATTAGGCTGCTATCCTAGCGAAGAAATCAGCCCTACAAAAGTAGCGGCAGCCAGTGCATTAGCGGAGTAACGCAGCACTCGTATTCAACTTAACACCACGCACCTCATGACTTTTGTTATTGATGGTGCGTGTCTCTTTATTCTCTATTATTTACCCGTTATCGCTACACTTTATATCTATCGACTTGAGACTGCATTGCCTGAGCAACTTCAGACAAGGATTGCGTCCTTTTTGAAATGAAATCGACTTCGTGTTCTATCTTCTCAGACATTGTAGAAATTTCGAGAATATTTTGATTCACACTGTCGGTTACGGTCGCTTGCTCTTGTGTTGCTGCGGCTACCGTATCTGCCATGCCTTGTACTTGCTCAATCACCTGCATAAGCTCCTTCATTGCAGTGGCAAGTAAATCAAACAAATGTATTCCACCATCCGCCGTTGTTTTGGCTTTTTCCATTTCAAGCACTGAAAGTTCAGACGACTTAATCATACTATTTACAATGCCGCCGATTTTGTCAGTACTTGATTGCGAGCGAGTAGCTAGCGCTCTCACTTCGTCGGCCACTACGGAAAAGCCCCGACCTGCTTCGCCAGCTCTCGCCGCTTCTATCGCAGCATTTAACGCAAGTAAGTTAGTTTGATCGGCTATAGAAGTAATATCCCCTAATAAGTCATTGATACTGCCAACTTCAGTATTAAGTGCGTTAATAACTTCACTAGAGCGTGAAAGCAAATCCACCATGAGCTGAACATTGTTAGAGGCTAAATCAGAACGTTCTATATTTTCCTTAAGCCCACTCATGGCCATCTCACCTTGGTCGCGCGTGTCCACCGTAGTTCGAGCAACGTCTGAAACCGATACCGAAAGCTCCTCTACGGAGGACGCAACACTACTACTTTGCTCTCTTTGGGAATGGACAGCAGTCAGACTTTCACCAACCGTTTCAGTAAATTCCACGGTAGTTTGTGTAAGTACTTTCGCATCAGCCTTAAACTGTTTCACCAATACATGTATCTGGTCAATGAACGCATTAAAAGGAGAGATAACATCGTTAATTTCAGCAATTGGCGATGCTTCTAGTCTAGTAGTTAGGTCACCAGAACCATTAGCTAAATCATCACATGCAGATTTTAATTTCGTAAGGGGAGAAACCAACACATTAGCAAGTCGAAGAGCTACGGCTATTGAAACGACAATTAACACACACGCTATGGCTAAAACCGTAAGTAGTAGGGTGCGTTGCAGCTTGGTTAGCGGTAAGAGGGCCTCTTCCACATCAATTTCAGCTAACAGTGCGTAGGTATAACTTCCTAATTCTATAGGGCTATAATAGGAATACACATCAACACCACGATAATCTTCAACAGTAGTAAAGCCAGTTTTAGCGTCAAATGCTTTTTTCACTGAGGGGGACTCAACTTTTTGGATGCCAACACTAGTGCCTGCTCTTTGAGCATTGGTCGCTACAGACGGGTAGCGTTGTTGAATAGCATCACTATACCCCTCTGGGTCCTCAACAAAAAAACGGCTTTCTGTCACTAACAGAGATTCAGGTGAAACTAGATAAGTTTCCCCCGAATCGCCAAATCCTCTCGCCTTCCAATCAGAGTCGTGGGTAAGAATATTGCTGACAACATCCAGCGGAATTTGAAAGATGAGTATGCCTAATAGATTGCCGTTAATATCTACAATTTGGGAGCCAAAGAAACCCGCCATTGCGTCATAAGAAGGCAAATAGCTGGTTAACTCACTAATCACGACTTCATCGGAGGCTGTACTTTGCATCGCCAAGCTGAACGCTTCACCAATTCCCGTATCAGCGTAAGGCCCTGACTTGAGGCTTGTAGCAAAGTCGAGCTCTTTAAAAACGCTATACACGATATTGCCAGAATCTGGATCGACAATAAAAATATCGTAGTAGTTAAAAGTTTGAAGGAAGCTGCGAATTTCTTCATGGTACTGCTCATGAATATCAGCGTATGTCGTACCGTTATTTAAACTCACTAAGGTGTCTTTTTCACCAATGTTATAGGTTGAGCCTGCAATAAAGTCGTACTGTAGCTTCTTCGTAACTAAGGGTAAGCTTTGATATAATTTTTCTACGTTGAGTAAAGGCTGGTTATTACGTTGTTCATATAAATCTGCGAAAGCGACAGAGTAGTAGTTACTTAACTTTTCACTTTGCTCGCTACTATAAGCATCTAATTCCGCATTATATTGATTGAAAGCCTGTTTAAATTTTGGTGTGGACTGGGTGATAATTGATGATTCAGAAAAATTGCTTATCTGCTTACTCACGAAATCGACGTAATCTATAAACGCTTCTTTAGTCTGCACATTCTGCAACACTAACTTATCTTCTGCGGCTTGTTCTAATGCGCTTTTCGAAAGGTTGTTTGCTGTCCAATAAGTAGCAAACGCGAGTATTATTATGACCCCTATAGTAAGCATAGTTGTCGATAAAAGAAGGCGGAATTTTAGAGACATTGATTAATCCGTTAACGTTTTGGGAGGAGTAGCGTCAAATTTAAAGACTAAACATAGAAGACAAATATCAATTCATCCTCTCAACTATAGTCTAGATTTTTGCTTACCAGTAACGTTCACGCTTAAATTAAAATATCTCTTTTAAAAATGGCTCCACCTTCTAATCAAATACTTATTAAACGTTTTGCGAATTAAGGCTTTCTTAGTAATTTGCCATCGTCAGCTTTCAATAACAGTTGTTTACTATCGACTAGGCATGTTTTTGCATAGCTGCCAAACCAGTTCCCTATGGTGAGAAACTGTTTAATGAACGCTTTTTTGTCACCCTTTTCCAACACGTTTAAGGCTAGGCCGAAACGGTCATAGAAACGGCGGAGCAAGGCAAAGTTTTCGGGGTTATTGAAAATAATATCGGCATACAACTCGGGGGCTTGTGCGAACAATCGCCCAACCATTGCTAACTCTAACCGATAGATAGGCGAGCTAAACATGGTGAGGGATTCAAGATCTGGGTTTTCTCCACGCAAATGCTCACCATACACGAAGGTGTTGAAGTGGCGCATTACCTGAATATAAGCCATGGATTTATCATGCTCTTCGGCGGTACTGTTGTGAATAGTTGCCCCCCAAATTCGCATTTGATCGATAAGCCAGCCATAAGCGCTCTCATTACGCCCCTCACACACCACCACGACTTGCTTGATCATACCTGGTGCATCAGGACCAAACATAGGGTGTAAGCCAACGACGGGCCCCTTATGCACTGACATCATGGCTTCAATCGGCTTAACCTTAATACTCGTGATATCAGCTAGAATACAGCTTTCGGGTAGCATAGAGAGCTGACCTATCACCTGTTCAGTAAGGTTAATAGGCACCGCTACCACAGCTAATGCCGCGGTTGAAAGCACGTCCGCTGCGTGGCCACTTTCCCAGTCTTCTCTCTCTACTACAGAAACAGAGTAACCGCTTCGCTCGAACAAGCTTACGAATATTTTACCTAGTGCACCTGCTCCACCAATTACCACAATGGTACCAACGTCAGCATTAACCCCAAGGTATCGATTATTTTGCGTATGATATGACTCGCGCATGATGCGACGAAGTAAATCTTCTGTAAGATCAGGAGAAACGCCTACCGCTTCGGCCTGCGCTCGTCGTGAAGCAATGAGTTCTTTTTCTCTAGAAGGTACATATACAGGCATGCCAGCTTCGGCTTTTACCTGACCCACTTTTGTAGTGAGTGCATTACGTTTAGCGAGAAGTTCAACGAGCTGGGTATCCAGCTCGTCTATTCCTTCACGCAGCGTATCTAATTGCTGCGAATGCGAAAAATCGGCCATTTAGTATGTCCCTCAAATCAAATGGCACTGGCTACCTTACCGTTTAGGCAACATCGGTGCGCTTATTTTGACGTAAGGGTAGCACAGTTATTAATTTATCTCTGGTTTGGGCAATAAGCGATTCTGTTGTTTCCCAGTCAATACAGCCGTCGGTTATAGACACACCGTATTCCATTTCGCTTAGCTTTTTACCATCAGACTTTTGGTTACCGGCCTTTAAGTGGCTTTCTAACATCACGCCAATAATAGACTGGTTACCTTCTAGTATTTGATTTACTACGTTTTGTGCAACCAATGGCTGACGACGGTAGTCTTTTGAAGAATTAGCATGGCTACAATCGACCACTAAGCCTGCTGTTAGCCCTGCTTCTTGCATTTCAACTTCACACTCAGATACACACACCGAATCGTAATTTGGTTGTTTGCCGCCACGTAGAATAATATGGCCATCAGGATTACCACTGGTGGCAATAACACTCACTTGACCTTGCTTATTAATACCCATGAAGCGATGACCTGATGCTGCTGACTTAAGTGCATTTAGGGCTATGTCTAAGCTGCCATCAGTACCATTTTTAAAGCCTACAGGCATTGAAAGGCCGCTGGCCATTTCACGGTGAGTTTGTGACTCAGAAGTACGAGCACCAATTGCAGACCAGCTGAATAGTTCTGCTAAGTACTGAGGACTAATTGGATCTAGCGCTTCGGTTGCTACCGGAAGTTCGAGTTCGGCCAACCAAATTAGTAATTCACGGGCTTTACGCAGGCCAGCTTCAATATCGAATGTGTCGTTAATATGAGGGTCGTTAATTAATCCTTTCCAACCCGTAGTGGTGCGCGGCTTTTCAAAGTAAACACGCATCACAATGAATAAGGTATCTTTGCACGATTCGTGCAGCTCTTTTAACTTAAGCGCGTATTCTTTAGCTGCTTCCACATCGTGGATAGAACATGGCCCACATACTACCAACATACGATGGTCGCGGCGGTGAATGATATCAGAAACAATTTTGCGAGAATCTGAAATGGCAGCAAGTGCTTTTTCTGAGGCAGGCAACTCAGCACTTAATGCTTCTGGCGTAATAAGTACATCTTCTGCACTTACGTGGATATTATTTACAGTGTCCTTGATCATGGGGCTCTCTTAACTACTAAAAAACGGAAAAAATGAAACGTCAAAAGAGTTATATTTTCGCATGTAAACTTATATGTACAACAGGCATTTTCTAATTTTCTTTAACGTCATTGACTTTTTAACAACAAACGAATAAGCAAGCAAGCATTAACGTATAATACTTTGCTTTAAGTTAAAGAAAAACGATTTTCATATGACGATTGGTTAAGTTCACGCCTATTTAGTTTACTTTTCAACCAAAGGTGAGTATTAGCTTTTCGGCGTGTAGCCCTTCTTAAATATGTTAGGTTTCCAGCCCCAATGTAGCGAACCTAGACGAATAAACACGGTTGTTAGTAATGAGCCCAAAATACACCATGCATAGGGCGCATCTAACGTAAACAAGGCGGCATACGCCAAACCTCCAGAAAGACATGCTGTAGCATAAAGGTCGCCACGCATTACCAATGGAACCTCTCGACAGATGACATCCCTTAGTAAACCGCCAAATATCCCTGTGGTCATGCCCATAGTTAGTGCCACTATCATACCTGTGCCTTCTATCAGCGCTTTTTCCATGCCCATGATGTTAAAGATGGCAAGCCCTGCTGCATCCATCAAAATAAAGTAATAGTTAGATAGTGGAGGTAGATAACGTATGGATAAAACAGTGAGTACTACTGCGCCATAGGCAGAATATAAATAAGAAGGCGTTTCCACCCAAAAAATAGGTTGGGTAAGCAATAAGTCTCTAATGGTTCCTCCGCCTAAGGCAGTGACACAGGCCACTACAACCACGCCAAAGCCATTGATACTTTTTTCATGCCCCATTAGTGCGCCCGATACCGCAAAGAACGCCACACCAAATAGGCCTAAAAATAAAAAGTAATCCGCCGTCATCCTTGTCTCACTTGCGTATGTGTCTTGAGTTTTATTCTGAAAATAGTCGAGTACAGATCGTTAATTTACAAATTTCGTGGCAGTATTAATTTTTTCACACATGCAAACCTATCTTTTACATGAAATTTATACTTATTTTATTATTTGTTATTACAAGTGTTAACGTTCACGCCACAGCCACAGCCACAGCCAACGAGTATACTTTTCCCAGTAAAATAAACGCTGCCGAACACTACGTTTTCTATTCCCATGGTTATATCGTAGAAGGTGACGACCCAACACCCATACACCCTCGGTGGGGGGTATATAATTTTCCGAGTATTCAAAAAGCACTTAATGACGCTAGCTATACTTTAATAGCACACCACAGACCAAAGGGCGTAAGCCCAATCGACTACGCTAAACGCCTTGCCGGAGAAGTTAAACAACTTATCACTTTTGGTGTACCACCAGAAAACATTACCCTTACCGGCTTTTCCCGCGGTGGCGCTATTACTATATTGGCGGTAAACGAGTTAAAAAACGCTAAGGTCAATGTTGTGATTTTAGCGGGCTGTGCAGGGTTAATTAATCGAAAACGCGATATTCAGTTATACGGCCGCGTGCTTTCAATTTATGAAACCTCTGATGATGTTGGCTCGTGCAACCTGTTAGAAGCACGCAGCCCTATGCTTAAAGAATTTAAAGAGATAGCCATTTCAACCGGCAAAGAGCACGGCGCGTTTTATCGCCCCATAGACGAATGGCTTGTACCGTTGAAACAATGGATTAATAGTTCAATCAGCGAGCCTGAAATTAACGAGGACGAATAACCGCTAGGCGACACAGGTTGCCTTACTGTTGCTGACGACTACCATAGAGCCAATCTAACCCCTGTATGGCGGTAGTGGGAAATGCAGTAGCGTGGGTGGCCTCATCAATGAGTTTAAACTTGAGATTTATATGCCGCTCACTCTGCTGCGTTATTTTTTGAGCCAGCTGTTGTGCACCTTCAACCATATCTTCCCTTTCACCATATTCAGGGCGCTCTAACGCACCCACGGCAAGATAAACGTTTACAGGTGTTTTGGCGTGTACAATTGCTTCAGACAAAATAGCATTGTCGCGAAACCACACCGATGGGCTACCAATAATGTAACTACTAAACATATTTGGGCGAGTAAAAAGCACATAAGCACTAAATAGCCCGCCTAAGGAATTTCCGACTAACGTTTTAGGCATTCCCTCCACGCGATAGTTATTCGAAATATAGGTAAATACTGTGTCATTAATAAAGTCAGCATGATGCGCTGCTTTGCCAGTTTCAAGCTTCCAGTCTTCAGCAAGGTAAGGGGTATAGTCACGAACACGACTTGCGGCCCCCTTAGACCCTTTCGAGTAGGATATGGCTACTATAATAGCCTGCTCCATTACACCACTGTTCATAGGAAATCGTGTTGCCCCGGACACCACCTGAAATGCATAAGAGCCATCCAACAAATAAATGACAGGGTAAGACGCTGCCGTATTAGCTCGGTAGCTTTTCGGCAACTTGATAAAAATGGGGTAAGTTCGGTGAGATTTATGGTCTTGAAGCTCGACAACAGCACTTCTAGGTATTGTGAATTCAACGTTAGCATTAGCCATGGCACTAGGCATCGTACCAGACATGGCACTGAAAGCTAACAGTATTAATACCCAGAAAAAACGCGAAAGCATATGCCACTCATTGTTTTAATTAATTATTTTGAACATGTTATCTCGCAAAGATGCATTGAGCAATTGTGCCAGCGCGAAGGGATGCGTTGTAGGGCTCTCTGACCTTCCAGCGCAGGACGCGCTGGCAGAGCACCACATGGATGGGTTCACGGCGAGTCATCCGCATCTTCCTTCAACTCACCTAACATGGCTATAAAGTGCGACCGGAGGGGGGCGGTGTTGGGTTCTCTGACCTTCCAGCGCAGGACGCGCTGGCAGAGCCCCCATGGATGGGTTTACGGCGAGTCAGGGAGCCCAACACCACATCCCTCTTCATACTCAATGCCGTGGGAAGAATATGTCCTTGGGGTTTATGACCTTCCAGCGCAGGACGCGCTGGCAGAGCCCCCATGGACGGGTTTACGGCGTGTCATAAACCCCAAGGACATGTTCTTCGTCCACAAAAAAGCCCGCTAATAAGCGGGCTCTTTCGAAGTTAACAATAACGCAAGGATTAGTAATCTTAGTTAAGCTTTTCTTTGATACGTGCAGATTTACCTGAACGTTCACGAAGATAGTAAAGCTTAGCACGACGAACCGCACCGCGGCGTTTAACTTCAATTGAAGAGATAGCCGGGCTGTGTGTTTGGAACACACGCTCAACGCCTTCGCCGCTAGAAATCTTACGTACGGTAAAAGACGAGTGCAGACCACGGTTACGCTTAGCGATAACAACACCTTCATAAGCCTGAAGACGCTCTTTGTCACCTTCGGTAACGCGAACTTTAACAACTACTGTGTCACCCGGGCCAAACCCTGGAACATCAGATTTAAGCTGTGCTTGCTCAATTTTCTTGATGATATCTTGACTGACTTTGCTCATCATATCCTCTCGTCCTAGTTAACTGTCATCTCGCTGCAACTGCGTTTGGAATATTTCCAATAACCGCTGCTGCTCCTCAGTCAGAGCTAGGTGATTTAACAAATCAGGGCGACGCAGTAAGGTTCTACCCAAAGACTGCATTAATCGCCACTGCCTAATTTTTTCATGATCACCACTTAACAACACGTCAGGTACCGATTGACCATCTAGTACTTCTGGCCGCGTATAATGCGGACAATCCAGAAGACCATCGGTAAAGGAATCTTCAACTGCTGAAGCTTTATGCCCCAACACGCCGGGAACTAATCTAGCAACTGCGTCCATTAAGACCATTGCCGGCAGTTCACCGCCACTTAGAACGTAATCACCAATGGAGACTTCTTCATCTACATGGCTTTCGATTACGCGCTCATCAATTCCTTCATATCGACCACAGATTAAAATCGTACGGTCAATTCCAGCAAGACGTTGAACGCCTGCTTGGTCAAGGGGTTTCCCTTGGGGTGATAAGTAGATCACGCTACTGTTTTCGCCACCAACTTTCTTGGCAGCTTGTATTGCGTCGGTAAGCGGTTTAACCATCATCAGCATGCCGGGTCCGCCACCATAGGGGCGATCGTCAACTGTGCGATGGCGGTCATGAGTAAAGTCGCGGGGGTTAAAGGTATCAACCGATAATTTTCCAGACTTAACAGCCCTGCCGATTACACCCTGTTGGGTAAATGGCGCGAACATATCTGGAAACAGGCTAACCACCCCGAACCATTTTTCCGGAGTCACTTAAAACCCCGGATCCCAGTCAACTTTAATGACCTTCGCTTCCCGATCAACCTCTTGTACAACGTCGTCGAACACAAAAGGTATTAATCTTTCTTTTTGACCAAAAGCATCGCCTACATTAGCTTTAACGTGAACCACGTCATTGGCACCTGTATTAAATACTTCTTTCACCACACCTAAGTCGTAACCTTGCGTAGTTACCACTTTCATGCCAGTGAGCTCGCGCCAATAAATGCCATCGTCCCCTAAATCGGGAAGTTGCGAAGCGCTAATGTTTATATCCAAGTTTTTGATGCGTTCTGCATCATCTCGGTTATCCACACCAACAATCTTTGCTACCAGGCCTTTACCATGCGTTCGCCATTGGTCAATTTGGTATTCGTTTTCTTCGCCAAGGAACCAAGGCAAGTACTCAAAAATACCTTCTGGTGTTTGTGTATAGCTGTTGATTTTGACCCAACCTTTTACACCGTAAGGTGCACCGATTTTGCCAACAACCACAATGTCAGACGCTAAACTCATCTATACTCACCAGTTAATTGCAGCTTACGCTGCAGATTTTTTAGCTTCTTTTACCAAGCTAGTTACGCGCTCAGATAAGCTCGCGCCAACACCAACCCAGTAATCAACACGTTCTAGGTCAACGCGTAAACGCTCTGCTTGACCTTGTGCTGTTGGGTTGAAGAAACCAACGTTTTCAATAAAACGACCGTTTCTTGCACGACGGCTATCAGCCACCACTAGTTGATAAAATGGACGCTTTTTCGCGCCACCACGCTGTAAACGAATAGTAACCATAAATGCCTCAAACTCGTTGTAGCGTTACCGTTAACTTAAGCCTTCTTTCGACGCCTATAAATTGAGCGCCTAAGAGAAGGCCGCCGAATTATACGGATATGGGCTGTGAATGCAAGTATAAATGCGGGTTAAATAGGGATTATGCATCCCTATTTATTATTTATTGGCTATTAGTGTGGAAGGAGTAAAATTTTCGCTTGCTTATAAGGCCTTAGCTTCTCCTAAACGATAGAGTAAAATAGCCGCTTTATGCATGTTTTGCGCAAAGGTAGACATGTCGGCCACTTCATCTTTTGTATGTCCCCCATCGCCCATTAAGCCTAGGCCATCAATGGCCATGTCTACATGATCTGCAGCAAATGAAATATCGGCGGCACCAGCGTTTCTTGGATTAACCGGCGCTACAGGGCCATAACCTAAAGATTCACTTACATCGCTATACATCTTTAACAGTGCATAGTTTTCATCGGTAGGTGCCATTGGCGGATACCCATCGGCAAAGGTTAATGTCGCAGAGGTATGCGCTAGGTTATTCGAAGCCACTTCCTGCATAACCTTTTTAGCTTTTGCCAACTCGTCGGCGGTTAATGTGCGAATGCCGCCTTTCACGGTCACTTCTTTTGCCACCACATTGGTTTTACCAAAGCCTTGTACAATAGAATTCTCGGGCTGTACTTCAACTTCAGTACCACCCGCTATTAACCCAGGGTTGAAGGTAATATTACCAACGCCCGCTAACTGCTCGCGAAAACCATTTAAAATACGAGCCGTTTCAAAGATTGCGCCATAGCCCACATTGTCGGTAAATATTTGTGATGAATGCGCAGGCTTGCCTGCTACATCTAACTGCCACCCTATTGAACCACGTCGTGCGACCACCGCTGTTTTAATATCGCCATCTGCATCTTCAAACCCCAGCGCGATATCGGCCCATATTGCTGCATCAACCAAGGCTTTCTTAGATAGTGAAAGTGGGCGGCCGCTACTCTCTTCATCGCCTGTCATAACGACCTTAATACTCACTTTATCAAGTAAATCTAGGCCTTTGAGGGCTTTTAATGCCGATATTATAATGACGTTTCCGCCCTTCATATCAGATATTCCGGGCCCAGCAATATGGGTATCATCGATGACCTTATAGGCTTGAAATGCGTCATCTTTAGCAAATACAGTATCTAAGTGACCTATCATTAGAATTTTGGGGCCTGAATTTCCATAACTTGCCACTAAGTGCCCAGCCCGATTGAATTCACTTCCATCAACCCACTGGGTGTCAAACCCCATTGCATCGAACTCGGCTTGATAAATAGCCCCTACTTTTTTGACTCCGTCGAAATTCATGGTGCCACTATTGATATTCACCGTTTTTTCTAACAGCGCTTGGGACTGGGTGAGGTTATCATTAATGTGCTTTGTAATTTTCTGCTCGGTGGCAGTATCAGCCATACTGGTTTGGCTAAACATGAATACCATGCCAACGAACAGGGTGTTGAATTTAATTCTTTTGATCATGAATTTTCTCTTATTTATTATCATTTAAGACTTGAATAGACACAGGAAGAATAATGAGAGTAAAACGGGCGTTCTGTAATGTCTAGTGAGATGAAAAAAGTGAATATTAGTGAATAGTGTTTTTTATAGTAGCCGCTAAGAATACATAAACAGTGTGGCGACATGGGCCCAAGTTGACCCATGTCATAAGAGAGTTTTATAGCTGTAGTTTATCAACCTAACTGAGCCAAGGTCACATTCGCATCGTTATAATCCAGGGCAATAAATCGATAACCTGATTCATTTTTTAATATTAAGCTGGGAAAACCCTGGGCGCCAATAGCTTGCCCCATGCTTATTTCTTCCATCAGTGTTTGTTGGGTTTCTGCGCTGTTTAACTCTTTTTCGAATTGCTCTGGGTTTAATCCTAACTCGCTGGCCAGTTCAATCAACGTAGTATCATTAGACGGATTCATAGCGTGAAGATAGTACCCTTCTTGTATCGCTTCGATCATCGTCTCTTCTTTACTGGCATCTTGTTTTCTAGCAGCAATCACCGCACGGCATGACGGATAAGTTGAGCGTCGTGGCTCGCATTTTTCCCAAAAATCAAAGTTGAATATGGTACCCGGCACCCGCTGCATGATGGTTTTCCAATATCCGCTGATTGCAGCTTGCATAGCACTTGGCATGGGTTCGTTAGAATCAGGCGCTAACCCGCCTAATACATATTGCACCTCTATGTGGTTTGGCAGGTTTTGTTTTATCGTGTTCCATACTGGTACAAACGCCCAGCACCAACTGCACATGGGGTCATGTACGTAGTAGAGAATAGATTTACTACTCTGCTGTGTTACTCGTTGTCTGGGCTGTCGCACTGGCTTTTCCAAAACACTCTCCTACATTTAATTAACAAATAACTTTTTAATACTTCACAAGTGAAGACTTTTGGAATACCTTAAACAAAAGCTTTATAGACGTCTAACCATCTAAACGCACAAAGCATAAATGTTAAGGTATGTTCAATGAAACCAGAAACCATTGCATTACACGCAGGCTATACTAGCGAAGAAACCACAAAAGCAGCAACTACTCCTATTTATCAAACCACATCGTTTACGTTTGATAATACGCAACATGGTGCTGATTTGTTCGACCTTAAAGTGCCAGGTTATATCTACAGTCGGATAATGAATCCGACCAACGCAGTGTTAGAGCAGCGTTTAACTGAATTAGAAGGTGGTGTTGGTGCATTAGCGGTAGCCTCCGGCATGGCCGCAATTCGCTATGCAATTGAAGCTATCGCAGAAGTCGGTAGCAATATTGTGAGTGTTGGGCAGTTATACGGCGGCACCTATAACCTTTTTGCGCATACTTTTCCTCGCCAAGGTATTCAAACTACCTTCGTACAAGCAAATGACTTCGACGGCCTTGCTGCCGCTATCGATGAAAATACCAAAGCCGTATTTTGCGAGTCTATTGGCAACCCTGCAGGAAACGTTGTTGATATTAAACGTTGGGCCGATATTGCACATGCCGCAGGCGTGCCGTTAATTGTTGATAACACCGTTGCTACCCCTATTCTTTGCAAGGTGTTCGATCATGGTGCCGACATCGCTATCCACTCGTTAACCAAATATATTGGCGGTCACGGTACTACCGTGGGCGGCATTATTGTTGATTCAGGAAACTTTGATTGGGCTGCCCAGTCAGAACGATTCAGTATGCTGACCACTCCCGATCCAAGCTACCATGGCGTTACTTACACAGAAGCACTTGGCCCAGCCGCTTATATTGGTCGTTGCCGCGTTGTGCCTCTGCGTAACACAGGAGCTGCACTTTCAGCACAAAGTGCGTTTAATATTATGCAAGGGTTAGAAACCTTATCGTTACGGATGGAGCGCCACTGCGAAAACGCAGAAAAAGTGGCTGCGTTTCTTGAAAAGCACCCTTCCGTGAATTGGGTTAACTATGCGGCTCTGCCTGATAGTGAGCACTTCGACACCTGCCAACGCATTTGTGGCGGTAAAGCGGCAGGTATTATCAGCTTTGGTATTCAAGGTGGATTGCCAGCAGGTGCTAAGTTTATCGATGCCCTACAGCTAATTCTACGCTTGGTTAATATTGGTGATGCAAAGTCTTTAGCCTGTCACCCTGCCAGCACTACACACCGCCAATTAAATGCTGATGAGCTTGCATCCGCCGGTGTGAGTGAAGATATGGTTCGTATTTCGGTAGGTATTGAACATATTGACGATATTGTAGCTGACATCGAGCAAGCCCTTATTGCTAGTCAAAGCTAAGCGCTTAAAGTTGCTAAGCTTTGCACTTTAAAGTGCTTGATTACATTTAGGTACGTCGGGGTTCCAGGTTATAAATGGAACCCCAGACCTTTGTTTTTTACTTTGAACCCAGCCGTTTTCTACTTTTGGTTTTTCTTTTCTAAAATCTTTTCTTTTTTGCTATTTCTTTACAACTTCCTGCTTTTCTTACAAATTTTTAATCCGGCTTGCGTTAGTCAGGCACACGTCAGAGCGAGTAAGGCTCCACCCACCTGATTTACTGCAACTGTAGTCGCATGAATAAATCAACTTTTCCTAATTCAGCGTATAGTCATAACGATTAATCGTTCTCGGCTTCTGTTCGAACGCATCGGTAGCGTAAATTAAATACGGTTTTCCGTAACGTCGCTTTATCCTGTTGAAAATTTAAAAGAGGTTATTTTGGCAACACCGTTAAATGAAGTGTCAACAAAACAAGTACTGCAGTGGATAGGTTCACACTTAAGCCAATACAAAAAACGTGTCGCTGGGGCCATTACCGCCTTGTTTACTGCCGCTATAGCATGGTTAATGTTAGGACAAGGCATTAAATACGCTATCGATAGCGGCTTTGTAGAAAGCGCTTCTGAAACCTTAAACCAGGCCACGGTTATTGTACTGGTAATAACGCTAATTGCCTGTATTGCGACCTATGCCCGCTTTTATTTGATGACATGGTTAGGCGAGAGAGTCAGTGCTGATATTAGAAATCAGGTTTACTCTCATTTGCTCTCACTTCCCCCTTCATTTTTTGCAGAGCTTAGAACCGGTGAGGTTATTTCACGCTTCACTAGCGACACTACGGTAATTCAAACCGTGGTAGGTATGAGTCTTTCTATGACGCTTCGCTCTGTAGTAACATTTATTGGCGCGTTAGTATTGATGGGTATATCTAGCCCCCTACTTACTTTTTGCGTCATCATCGCTGTACCTGCTGTACTCGTACCCATAAAAGTTTTGGCACCACAAGTACGCAAGTTCGCTAAAATCAGCCAAGATAAGGTGGCAGATTTAGGTTCTCACATAGATGAAAGCCTGCATGAAATTATGACGGTTCAAGCGTATACCGCAGAAGACAAAGAACGCGCTCACTTTTCATCAAGAGTTGAGTCGGCGATGGATGCAGCTAAACACCGCATCCATTATCGCTCATTATTGATTGGCTGTATTATGTGCTTAAGCATGACAGCGATAATATTTATTGCGTGGGTAGGTGCACGCCAAGTATTAGAAGGCCAAATGACCGTAGGGGAATTATCCGCCTTTCTATTTTATGCAGTGATGGCAGGTGGCAGTATTGCTACTGTGAGTGAAGTGATTGGTGAAGTGCAGCGAGGCGTAGGCGCTAGTGAACGCCTTTATCAGCTACTGAATGCAACATCAGACGTGACTTCGCTGTCTGAACATTCAGCTTCATCGCAAATACCTCAGGTAGCGCCTGCTATTGTGTTTAAAGATATGAGCTTTGGCTATCCTGGTACGAAGCCATTATTTAACAATCTAAACTTAAATATTAAAGCCGGTGAGAACCTTGCTTTGGTAGGGGCAAGTGGTGCAGGAAAGTCATCGCTATTCCAATTACTTATGCGTTTTTACGACCCCACTAACGGTGAAATTACGTTTGATGACACGCCCATTATGGGCATGCCGATAAGCTGCTTACGCCAACATATCGCTATTGTTACCCAAGAGCCTGTGGTATTCGCCAGTAGCGTAATGGAAAACATTCGCTACGGCAGCCCCAAGGCAAGTGACGATGATGTCATTAGTGCGGCCAAAAAAGCTTTCGCCCATGAATTTATCGATAATCTAGAAAATCGCTATCACACTCAGTTGGGGGAACGTGGCATCAAGCTTTCTGGTGGGCAGAAGCAACGTATCGCCATAGCCCGTGCAATATTGGCAAATCGCCCTATCTTACTTTTAGATGAAGCAACAAGTGCGCTAGATGCCATGAGTGAACGTATGGTCCAACAGGCAATGAATCGTTTAATGGAAGGCAAGACCAGTATTGTTATCGCACATCGCCTTGCCACCGTTCAGCATGCTGATCGCATTGTGGTAATGGATAAAGGCAAAATTGTCAGTATCGGAACGCATGCACAATTAATGAAAAGCGATACCCTGTACAGGGAATACGCTGAACTGCAATTGCTTAGCTAAGCTGCCTATGGTGCTATAACACTAGAATTTTGCTTGGGTTAAGTGGCAAAAAAAAGAACGCGAAAACAGCCACTAATTATCGTTATTAGAAAAATATAAAACTAAAAGATTTCGGAAAAAAAATGACAAATATGATCTCCCGATACGCGAGGGTATCGGCGTGCTGTGTAGTATTGGCACTTACAAGTGTACCGGCTTACAGCCAATTTATGGGTGACAAACAGGCTAAGTTAGTTGTGACTGAGCCTGTCTCTTTCATGTATGAAACCCGAAAAGTGGAAGCTGTGGGCAGTGCCGAGGCACTTCGCTCCATTGCACTTTACCCCGCCGTTGCCGATGAAGTCATCGAAGTCAATTTTGTTCCTGGCCAACTTGTTGAAGCTGGAAAAGTTTTAATAAAGCTAGATAATCGTCGCCAGAAGAATGCCGTTAAGCGTGCTGAGCTAACATTAAAGGATGCACAGCGTACGCTTGATAGACTTATCACTAGCCATGCCCAAGGCGCAGTGCCTATCAGTGAACTTGACCTTGCACGCACCCAGCGTGACCTAGCCGAAGTGGCTTTGGAAGAGGCTATTGTCGACTTAGATGACCGTTTTGTAAAAGCACCTTTTGACGGCGTTGTCGGCATTACTGACATCGAAGTAGGCGACAGAATAAACGAGCAAACGTTAATTACTACGCTTGACCATAGAAGTAAGCTTTACATTAACTTCAAAGCCCCAGAAGCGGCATTACCTGTGCTGATGAATGCGCCGGATGTGACGTTAGAGCCATGGAGCGATCGCGAAGTGGCCATTAAAGCCGAAATTGCTCAAATTGATTCGCGCATTAACGAAGCAGATCGTACCTTGCGAGCCCGCGCACTGTTAGACAACTCAGCAGACAAATTTCGCCCTGGCATGAGCTTTCGAGTGAATTTAAGCATTAAAGGCGACCGCTATGCCGCCATTCCAGAAGCCGCATTATTATGGGGTGCCACTGGCGCATACATTTGGCTTGCAGAGTCTGGAAAAGCGAAACGCGTTGATGTGAATGTTCATCAACGCTTGCGCGGCGCAATTTTAGTGTCTGGCGCCATTAGCGAAGGCGACACGTTAATTGCTGAAGGTGTGCAACGCCTTCGAAATGGACAAGCGATTACAACGGAATTGGTTGGGGGCCCCGCCAATGAGTAACGCGCCGGTAACCAATGACCTTCCCTCCTTATCAATTCGACGACCGGTACTCATTGTTGTTCTTAACTTACTTATTGCAATTGCCGGTTTATCGGCACTAAGTGCACTAGAAGTTCGAGAACTTCCCGATGTAGATACGCCAAGAATTACTGTTACTGCCACTTACCCTGGTGCATCACCGGAAACCGTAGATGCAGAGGTTACCAGTCGCTTAGAAGGCGCGGTAGCTCGTGTTAGTGGCGTAAAAAACATTTCCGCACAAAGCGAAGAAAATTCAGCACGTATAAGGGTAGAGTTTCGCGCTGGCGTTAACTTAGAAGATGCCGCTAACGAAACCCGAGAGTCGGTGAGCCGCGTTCAGCGACAGCTACCGGATGACGTAGAAGAACTAGCGATTATTCGCGCAGACAGTGATGCGCAAGCGGTGGTAAGCCTTGCCATTTCAAGCGACACCCTAGACATGGAAACCTTAACTGAGCGTGTTGATACAGATGTGGCTCCGCTTTTTTTGAGCATTCCTGGGGTAGCCGATGTCAGCATGAGTGGCGACAGAGAACGTGTACTTAGGGTGTCCGTTGACCCACTTCGTTTAACCAGCTTTGGGTTATCGATGGCCGAAATTGCCAGCGCATTATCGCTAGCCCCTTTCGATGTGCCCGCAGGGAGCATTCAATCTTCCGACCAAGCCTTAATTGTACGCGCAGATGCTACATCAGTCAGCGCTGAAGATGTAGGTAATATTGTCGTTTCAGGTGATATACGAATCAGCGACGTCGCCAGTGTGTATTTTGGTCCTGCCGACTCCAGCAGTATGGTTCGCCTTGATGGTCGCCCTGTTATTGGTTTAGGCGTTATCCGCCAAGCCAGTTCAAACACCATTGAAATTTCAGATGAAGTGCTTTCTATGGTGAAAGACTTAGACAAACGCTTTACGGATATGAAGATTGTAGTGACATCTGACGATGCTGAATTTATTCGAGATTCGGTAAAAGAAGTGGTGGTGTCGCTGAGCCTTACCGTGGCGTTAGTTGTTCTCACCTTACTCGTGTTTATTGGCTCTTGGCGCGCCACTATTGTGCCTGCCCTGAGTATTCCTGTCTCATTAGCAGGTGCACTAGGTATTATTTGGGCCATGGGCTTTTCGGTGAACATTCTAACCTTACTGGCATTAGTACTTGCCACAGGCATGATTGTTGATGACGCCATTGTAGTATCTGAAAATATTCAGCGCAGAAGAGCCATGGGACTTGGTCCTCGGGCAGCTGCGGTTATTGGTACTCGTGAAGTATTCTTCGCGGTTATTGCTACCACGGCAGTATTAGCCTCGGTGTTTATACCCATCGCATTCCTGCCATCTACCGCAGGACGCTTATTCAGAGAATTCGGCGGCGTGTTAGCTGGGGCAGTTATCATATCTTCGTTTGTTGCTTTATCGTTAGTACCCGCGCTTACCGCGAGGCTTTCAAAAAAGCAATCTACCAAATCGGGCTTTTTCGATGCCACCTTTGGCCGCTTCGGTCACGCCTGTTTACACCTGTATCAAAAGTCACTGGTGTTCGCGCTGAAATACGCATGGGCGGTAGGCATACTAAGCTTATTGGCTGGCGGTGGTGCGTACTTGCTGGCAAAGAATATTGATAATGAATTAATGCCAAGTGAAGATAGAGGCACAATTCGTATATTTGCCCGCGGACCTGATGGTGCAGGCTTGAACTTCATGGACCGTCAGGCCGAGAAGATGGAAGAAATGCTATTCCCTTATGTTGAAAACGGCACCATCGACTCAATTTATACGGTGGTGGGCCAATGGGATCCTAATATTGTATTTATTACGGTTCCGCTTAAGCATTGGGATGATCGCGACAAGTCATTACAAGATATCGTGGGTGAAATTCGCCCTGGCTTGCAAGCCATTCCAGGTGCGCCGGGCAATGCCTTTGGCGGAAACAGCCTTAACTTACGTGGCCAAGGTGGTGGTCTAGAACTGGCACTCACTGGCGATACTTATGAAAATATTCATAAAGCTGCGCTAGCTTTTGCTATCGAGATAGAAAATGCCTTACCTGAAGTAGGTAGACCGCAAATTAGCTACGACCCTACGCAACCTCAAATGCGAGTTAATATTGACAGACGTCGTGCAGAGGAATTAGGTGTGCCACTGCCTGATATTGCCAGTGCCCTTCGTGCTGCGGTAAACGGTGATGATATCGCTGATTTAAACGTGGGTGACCAAGCCATTCCTATTATGTTGCAAACCAATAATAGAAATTCTATTAACCCATCTGACCTTACTAATCTGTATGTGAAAAGCAGTACCGGCAACCTAGTGCCATTATCCAGTGTCGCATTTATTACTGAAGAAGGTGTAGCCGCTGAACTTGAACGCCAAGCACAGCGCCGTGCAATTAATATCGAGATGGATTTGCCGGAAGACTTAGCGTTAAGTGATGTAGTAGACCGCATTCGTGAACTTGGCAACGAAACGCTACCCGATGGCATGGGATTAGTATTCCTAGGGGAAGCACAAACCTATGAAGAAACGTCTAAGCAAGTCGCCCTCACCTACGTACTCGCGTTTATCATTGTACTGCTAGTATTAGCAGCGCAGTTTGAAAGTGTGAATTCAGCCGTTGTGGTTATGTTAACGGTACCTTTCGGTATTGCTGCGGCTATCTATGCCCTGTACCTAACCAGTACAAGCATTAACATTTACTCGCAAATTGGCTTGGTAATGTTAATAGGACTATTGGCGAAAAATGCCATCTTACTTATTGAGTTTGCCGATCAGTTACGCGACAAAGGCTATAGCGTTTACGATGCTATTATAGAAGCGGGTCGCGTGCGTCTTCGCCCAATCATGATGACATTGGTGTCCACTATCCTTGGCGGCTTGCCACTGATACTTTCAACAGGCGCAGGCGCTGAAGCGCGAAATGCGATTGGTTGGGTTGTGTTTGGTGGGCTAGGTATTGCGGTGGTCTTTACCTTATACCTAACGCCAGTGCTATATCTTGCATTAGCACGATTTACTAAACCTCGCGCCGATGAAAGTCAGCGGTTGGAAGGAGAGATGCGAGACGCGGAACTGCGCGAAGAAGCCAGTATAAGCTAAGGCCTACTTAGAAGGCGTAAATACCCGCTTACTTCTTTCTGCCTGCAGTATTTTTCTTTAAAGCCTCGTTTTAAACGAGGCTTTTTTTATGCTTCAGTAGTAGATATAAGCTGAGCTATTTAGTTGGCATCATCAATATAACTATCGTCAACCCTGTACTTCCACCACTGATAGTAAAAAGTTATCAGCCTGATAGTTAAAGTGTCGCATAAAATAGTTCATTCATGCCCATCTCGCTGTTTATTTCATTTCGTAGCTCTTACAATCCGCGCGAATAAAAATTGCTGTTAGGAACTGACACCATGTTAGACGTGGCACTTATTGTCATCGCCATTCTTGCACTACTGTGCGTTATCTTTGAAGACCTCATTCATGTAGACAAAGCCAAGACCACCCTTTTGCTAGGCACTATTTCTTGGTTACTACTATTTATATTTTCCTCTTCTATTTCTCAGACTGAGCACATTAACAACGCGTTAATGAGTAACCTTACCGAGATTTCCACATTGTGGTTGTTTTTGGTGGCAGCGATGACCTTCGTGGCGTATTTAAACCGAAAAGGGTTAATTGAAAATGTAATGAATATTGTGATGCCAGAGAAAATTAGCTTGAAAGCATTACTGTTCTTTACTGCTATTTTCAGTTTTTGCTTCTCCTCATTAGCCGATAACATTACGGCAACTCTGGTATCAATTGCGTTAGTGCTATCTTTGGGCTTGCCATTAAAACAGACTATCCGCTTTTCCGTTTTGGTGGTATTCGCCGTCAACTCAGGTGGGGTTTCATTGATTACCGGCGATGTCACAACGCTGATGATTTTCCTGCAACACAAAGTGTCTATTACCGAACTTCTCATGCTGATTGGCCCATCGTTTGTCACCGTGATATTGCTAGCTGCATTACTGAGTATTGGTATTACTGGGGAAGTAAGAATTAAGAAACAGCGAAATGATATCGCAACGGTGGATTATATTATTGCCGCCATATTTCTTGCTACCATACTTTTTACACTGGCCGCCAACGTCATATTTTCCATTCCGCCGGTACTGAGCTTTTTAACCGGTATGGCGGTTATGTTTATGGTGGCAACCCTCTACGGGAAACATAACGATAACGACCCCATACTCGACTACATTCGGTACATTGAATTCGATACCCTGCTGTTTTTCTTAGGTGTGCTTCTGCTTGTAGGCATGTTGGAACATATTCACGCCCTTAACGGCTTTATGTATTTATACGATTCACTGCCTGTGAGTGTGGCCAATTATCTAATGGGGATAATGTCTTCCATGATAGATAACGTACCGTTAACCGCAGCGTTATTAAAAGCTGAAATTACAATGACGACTCCCGAGTGGTTATCGTTTACTTACGCGGTAGGGGTAGGCGGTTCTTTATTAGTAATAGGATCTGCAGCAGGTATTGTAGCCATGAGTAAAGTGGAAGGGCTAACGTTTGCTACCTTCCTACGTTACTCTGGCCTATTACTACTTGCTTATAGTGTTGGCTACGCCATGGTATTACTATTAGCTAATGCGCTGTATTAGCAAAGCCAAGTACTGAAATCATTATTCAGCGACCTCATGCTTTGCTAGCTATATTTAGTAACTTGTTTTGCCGTTCATTTAGCGAAGGGCTGGGCGATTGCCGAAGCTCTAGGCAGCTATCTAAGCTCTAGGCAGTGTCTACGCTCTAGGCCATGTTCAAGCTCTAGGCCATGTTCAAGCTCTAGGCAGTTAGTGCGGCGCTTGGCTATTAACCTGATTAGGCAGCGTACTGCTGCCTGCTATCAATGCCTTTGCCAACAGTTTGTGGGTAAGTACCGATAACAGCTCTGTTTCTGCTTCACTTCGCTCTCCATCAACGCCAGTGATTGCCATGGCAACCTCTAGGGTTTTTTCTGCGTTAAAAGACAGGTCATCTTTCAGCGCCCGCATGAACTCGAGTTCGTCGCCAGTATCAATAGCTTGTCTAGTCTGATAAATCGTATCGTTCAAGAAAGCTTCTCGGCAAATTGGGCTCTGCCAGTCTAGTTCTTCAACCATGGAATTGAGATAATCTTGTTCAGATAACGTTACCATACCGTCTACTTGGTATAACAATACCGACAATTTGATAAGTGCTTGATTAAAGGTTTGTTGCTGTGAAAGTTGCATAGTTTCATCCTCTTCGTGCCATACGCATTGGCACCACTACTTGCCCGCATCCTGCTAGGCAGTTTATTGTTTTTCACGAGAGTATTAATGTTGCTCCTGCTCGTTGACAGCTATATTACGCCACCATGAACAATTAAGTTCAATGTGTGAATTAAATGTAAAATAACTGTTTTTTATTATAGTCTTTTCTTTGCGAGATCCAAGTAAACTTGCGTATAAGAAGCCCGAAATAAGTGTAAATACAAATGTAAAAACCAATATAATAAATAGAGCCGCTAGCGCAGCCCTAGGGTGATATCGTTAATGTAGAAGTTGCCTGTAAACGTTTTGTCATTTTCACCATGAGGATCGAGGGCAAAAAATTGCTTTTCTTGATCAGCAAGCGCTTGATACCCACCAATCACTTGATACATCCATACCTCACGATCAAACGCTAACGCTTTTTCTTCATAATAGGTTAACGCTGTTTTCGGTTGGCCCGAATCAATAACCTCACAGAAGAAGTCTTCAATGGCCAACTGTAATTCATCCTTTTCAAGAGATACCGTAGATTGTGCAGTTACATCGATATCTTGTTGTGCTTCAGCATCGTCATGTTTGGTAGCACGTTGATGAATATGCGTAAGCGAGGACACAATCTCTTGGTAATCGTTCTCGTGCTCGACATTATTAACGTCGGGCGCAGCGGCACTCATCACGCTGTTCGATTGATTAAACAGTACTGGCACTTGAGTCAAGTTAGTGTAGTTACCCGGCGCAAAGTCAGGGTGTTGCTCCATGTGTAGCAAGTAGCCCTTAAGCAAGCGAGTACGACCTTGGAATTCTCGAAACCGGCCAAGTAAATCTATCAAGCGCGCTTGCACAACCGAGAGTTCTTGCGCGGCTTTTGAAAAGCGTTGCTGCAACGACACCACCAGCAAATGGCGGAGTTCGCGATTTGAACCCGCTATTTCACTTAATTCATCGAAGCGGAAACACTCTAATTGAGAAAGCAAGTCAGTCACCTGCCCTTGCGCTAATTCGTTTTCACGAATTTTGGCATCTACCGACGACACATAACCAAACTCATTAGTAATGCGCCCGAACAACACTCGTACACTGTTCGACAGGGATTCAGACAGTTGATACACATGCTCGGTTAAATCGCTCATATGCGCAGCAGATTCGTTGTATTTATTGTAATGTAGGGCTTCTTTGTAATGCTCTGCTAAGGTTTTTAAACTCGCGAGCGACGCACCGATATTGGCATTAATGGTGCGGTTTCTTTCATCTTGTAAGCTACCTTCTAGTAACGTACGCACTGCACTTTTAAGTCGTAATTCACTTTGCGATTCTGGGCGCCAAAGCACACCAAGCTGTACCAATTGCTCTAATACCTTAGGGCTATGGTTTTGCTCATCAACCGTGCCGTTGATATAAACCTGCATGATAAGGTCGCTGTGCTTACCCAATGCATTTAGTAAGCGAGCGCCTGTTTGAATAAGCGCTTGGCTCATAACAAACTACCCTGGGTAATAGCAGCATCAGCTTGCTCAGATAAACTTAACGCTTCTGTTTCATCAATAAAACGCAGCATTTCATACAAGTGCTCTACTTTACCGGTGGCAAGGTAAATCTGCTTTTCTGGGTTTGGCTTGGTTAAGTAACCCATTTCGGTCAAGCGTTTAAATACCTGCTTTAACTGGCCATCCAAATTCACGCTGGTAGAACCAAACATGCGGTAACGAGAAATTTTCTCTAGTTGCTCGGCATACGCAGGGGTATCTTCAATAGTAGTTTGCAGTTCGTTTAAGCGAATAGCATTGCCCATTGTCACCGGCATATCAGACTCATTGGCTTGTTGTACTAACAACAACCATTCCACAAGTGGTACAAGATTCGACGCAGTATCCTGAAACTGTTGGGTTAGAATTTTTCGCTCAGCCTCACCAATGGTTAAGTAACTGGCAAAAAAAACATCGCCTTCTGCCGTGCTTGAAAGTGTGCGGTTTAGCAATGCTAAATGAGGCTCTAATTGCTGAGCTTTCTCACGGTTTTTCAAAAAGCGCCATGCTTCCTCGTCAGTAACCTGACAAATAAACGTCCCTTGCAATAGTGCGCTTAACACGCGGCCTTGTTCAGTCATCATGATAATGTCTCCTGGCTAGCGTTCCCTTTACCTTGTGCTTTTTTGGCCTGTAGGCGAGCAGCAATACCACTGGTTCTAGGCTGAACCACCTGCAACTGACGGGTGACTTTGTCAATAAGGTAGCGATTCTCAAACAAAGTCAGTACTTCCGATTCAGGATTCGGGAATGCGCCTACAACACTAATGTTATTGTTCTGACAGGCATCGAAAATTTTCTTCACGTTGCTTTGATGCAGTGTACCCAACTCATCAATGGGCCAGTGTACGGTTGCTTCTGCATCGCCTCGCAATAAACGGGTAAAGGCCAGTAAGAACTTACATAAAATAAGATAAGCCATACCATGACTAGACGATTCATTTAACTGGCGATCGGTGCGAATAACCAAATCGCTCTTGCCTTCACGTAAATGAAGTTCGATATCAAGCAATTTACTGATGCCGCCAGTAAGTGCAGCGCGGCCTAAAATGTCTAGCACACGACGCATACTTAGCCCGTACTCTTCTTCAGGCAAGGTATTTGCGCCCTCTTCCATCCAGTGCTCGTAGAGCTTCCTAAACTGCTCTAGCTCTGGCCAAAATTCTAGCTCGCTAATGCGAGAGCGAATCTTCACCGCAGAATCAGACACACCATCTAGGAACAATTCACCGTCGACCTCTTGGGTAATCCGGCGGCTTTGCGACACAATGCGCTTATCTATATCTGCAAGTACAAAGTAGTACTGAGACAAATCGGCACCGAATATTCGGCCTTGCTCACGTAAGCCTTGTAGTTTCTGCGGCACTATTACATTTAGCAACTGTGATAAGTGAGATACCATACGGCGATGATCGAAGCTCTTTACCCCGTGGGCGTTAATAGTGGCGCATTCTTCACGTGCGCGTTCCCAGGTATCAGACAGCCCAGTTCCAGCTTGCGCTGCAATTAGCTGATCGAACCTTTCTACATAAGCACGAATATCGCTATAAAGGGTGTCTCGTTCTTGCAAGTGCCCTTGTACTTCAGAAATACGCTGGTTCACACTGACATCGTCATGCTTAATTTCAGTAAACTCTTTTGCGGCTTGCAGGGTAAGCTTACTGAGTGATTTGCTTAACGTACGAACTTGTTCTAATTGATCTGTTGCAGTTTTAAGCTTAGTTTCAAGTGAAGCTTGTTGTTCTTGCAATTGTTCACGGGTTGTTTTGTACTCGCTTTGCTTTTGCGCCAAACCGCGTTCAGATTCCCCTAACGATTTCCGCGCTTTTGCTAGTTCGTCTTGCCATACCACCTTTTGTTTGGTGAAAATGGTAGCGTACCAACGTTCGTAGTCAGCCACTTTATGGCGGTGGGTTTCGGTGCGGTTTATATCTTCTTTCAGCTTATTAATTTGCTTCTTAAGTTGGCCTATTTCATCGATGTCCACACCGCGATTATTCAGCTCATTTTCAAGCCACTTTTGCATATCTTCACGGTCGCGAGCAGCATTCGCTTTTGCCTGCTGCATGTCTTTATCAATTTGCGCAATACGCCCAGTGCTGTCGGCGATAAGTTGTTGCCAATGGAAGCTATGCTCTGTTTCCGACTCTCGCTGCTGATCTTTTATTTCGTCACGGCTAAGTTCATATTGAGCTTTGGCTTGCTTTTGGGCTTGAAGATTAGCTTCAAGTTTTGTTTTCGCCTTTTGCTTGCGCGCTGAAAGCGCCTGCTGGTATTCGCTTAACAAGCTGTCGCGGTCTTGTTGCGCGCGCTTACGGCTAGCTTCAGCACTTTTCACTGCATTGTCTTTTTGAGTCATCGACAATTCAGCGTTGCGCACATCTTCATTGGCTTTAGCTAAACGCGTTTCGCATTCATTTTGCGCAGCTAGTGATGCGGCTTGACGAGTTTCAGCTAACTGAAGCTGTTGCTTTAAGGCTTGTTCAGTTTGCGCGTATTCGGGCGTTTCAAGCTCTGAGAGGGCTAAGTTGATACCCATTAGCGAAGTACTTGCTTTCTCGCTATCCGACTTAGCGTCCGATTTAGCGTCTTCGACAGCTTTAGTCACGCTGGGGCTTAAGTCGTTTCGGTCTAACAATTCAGGGCGAAGTACTTTACCTAGCGATAACTCCCAATCATCAACATTGGCACGTAAGAACTCTAGCAGTGAGCCCTCACCTGGGTACAGCAAGCCATTGATTTTTGAAACTGCACTTTCTTCTTTTTGAAAGGCAACCCGCGCTTTATCAAGGGCGTTTGAAGCATCTTGCCTAAACTGCACCGCTTTACTATGGGCTTGCTGAGTTTGTCGGTACGCCGCTCGAGCCGCATCTTCGTTAACCGACGCTTCTTTTGTGGCGGCATCAAGCAAATCTAATTGCGACTGCTCAAATTCGTTGTAACCCGCGTTAGATAGCGAGGCCTTTAGTTCAGCTTCAGCGACTTTAAGCTCACCAGAGGCGGTTTGAAAATTGGCTTGTAGGGTGCTGAGCTGGCCCGCGTAATCATCACGAATGCGGGCAATGGCTTCGTGTTCTTGTTGAGTTTGTTCTGCTTTGGTTTCCGCTGCCTCTTGCCTTGCCGCTGACAGTGACTCTAACGAGAGTGACAACTTATCGCCTAACTCAGCCAATCGTTTGTTATAGGCTGATTCTATATCTTGGTGTTTTTCGGTAAGTAATAGATAGCGGCTGTCGGCTAATTCACGGGCGTTTTGCCATTGCGCTAAATTGGCAACGTCTTCTTTTAACTGGTCGATATTCTGGTCTTGCCATTTATCGAATTCACGTTCGACGGTATCCAGTTCACTAGTGTATTTTTCAACATCGGCACGGGCAGACGAAATAACTTGGTTAAGATGATCCCGCGTATCGTGCCACTGACTATCAGTTTGTTTACGCTGGAAGGTATTCTCGTCTAATTCGTTTTTAGTGGTATCAACACGAGTGGATAAGTGCACTTTATCTAGCTCAAAGCTGTGCTTTAAATTAGCTAATAGTTGCTCAGTGCTACTTAATGCCATATCGGCTTGTTCAAGTTTGCTGAACTCAGGGCGAATATTGTCGAACTGTTTAATTAACTGGCACTCTTTAATCCAGTCATCAACACGATTACGGCTTAAGCCTGATGTGGGCGGTGTTACGCCATCTTCTTCCAAAATAGCGGCAATCATGGCTTTGATGGTTTCCATCTTGCCTTCTTTTGAATGCACCGCTTTTGCAAGTTTTTCAATATGACGCATATGCTTGCTTGGCTCACACAGGCTGAATATTTTGGCGTAACCTAATAGTTCTCGACCGTTACCGCTTTGGTTCAAGACACCATGATCGTTTTGTACAATAGCGCGGAAATCTTTGGTGTTCAGTAAACTGGTTACCATCACGTTATTGCGTTTCATTGCCCGAGCAAGTTCTGCACTGCTTACGCTCACATGCTTACCACTTTTTTGCTTAATTAAGTAATCGTCAATATCGAACGGTTTACCCACTAAGCGATAGTTAACACCCGTGCCATTAGAGCTTAAAACCGCTTGGCATATATCACCGTCGGCGCGAGCATACTCATAAATAATAAAGCTAGATAAACGAGGTAAGTACCAACGCTCAAAACTGTCACGAGTAGCAGGAACTACACGACTAGGATATTCGCCGTAAAAAACTGGAATGAGCCGCTGCAAAGTCGTTTTACCCGATGCATTCGTACCACAGATGTTGGTATGCCCATCAAGCTTTAATTCAACCACACCCGGCAAATGGGTATCGATGAGAACAATACGTTTTAAGCCTGCCATTCAGTATCCTATTATTTTGAGTCTTTGCATGTAGCCTGAATAAGCTACTACCACTTTAATCAACCGTCTTTTTCATTCCATTTCCAACAAACTATTGCTGTCCTTAGACACGCTTGTTAAATGGATAATTAGCCGGTCAGTGTATTATGAATTGAATGATTTGCACAGACGGGAAAAGGGTTTGTGGCGTGCCAGGGTAAATGAATGCTGTTTTTTTATTCAAAGGTTGCACAATATTCATATCCGCTTTGTATCATAGAGACAAGGCGGGCAAGAAGTGAGCATACCTATAGGGAAATAAATGCGTTATTGCATAAGGTACTTACTCGAATACTCTCGCGGTTTGTGCGTTAAATCCATGTTTCGCCAACCAGTCAAACCCTTCTGATGCAGTTTCAAAGTGGCGTGTTGACCCTTTTTGTTTTTCTAAATCAATCATACGGTCAAGTTGATAAGTTTTTAATGCGTTGTCTTTATAGACTCTCGCGGTATGGGTCATGTTATTTGCTTCAGCCCATACAAGCATTTCGTTGATTACAGGCTCAGCATCAGGTGTTGATAACGCCCACTCATCAAAATAAACTAAATGTGCCCATGGAGCGTGGCTTATCATTCGACCAGTATTTTTAAATGCTTGACTAAAATTTTCAGTAATAATTGCGTCCCACGCACCTTTTACATGGATGATGACAATATTATTGTCTCGTCTAATAACATAATGTTTGTTCTTCATTTTAACTAAGCACTCGCTCGTTTATCAGAAGCTTACGTTAAGTATAGATGACTGTTATTTATATGCTTTATCTTTCACATAACTTTTATATTACTTTCTTCTGGCGCCTTGTCTTACCTATAACGTACAAATTCACTCCTGTAGTGCCCCCTACCTTAAGCATAATTTATAGGCGCAAAAAAGGGGCTATTAACTAGCCCCTTCCAATTACCGCTTACCGAATTTAGAACTCATAAAGCAGTATGACTATTTTATCGCGCCCTCTAGACGAAGCGATATTATTGGTTCAATAGCACAGATACCGATTCTGGCGCGGTGAAAGAAACACTATAGCTTGGTGCCATATCTCCCGATGCTTGATTGAGAATATTATCAAAACGCAGTACGGCATTGTTCGACTTTTCCGCCACGTAAACATGCCCATTGCTAAGCATCAAATCGACTGGGTTGCCTAACATGCTTAACGGACCAGAGATAGAGACCGACATATCCGTTAGGCCACTTGCATTTCCAGCGCCTGGAATAACATAAAGCTTTCCATCGGTGGCATCAGCACCACTACCCACATCAGAAATGACCAATGAGTCGCTTTGTGCATCGTAATCGATACCATGAATATTCGTAGGCGCGGCTACAGCCGTTCCCGACATTGCAGGCGTAATTAATCGGTCTTCACCGTCAATAGTGTCCATACCGCTATTAAGTTTACGCACCACATCTTCAAATACGGCCACTGTACCGTTAGTCAGCGCTAAGAATGCTTGGTCTGTTGCTGCATCATAGTCAACATCCCACGGGCTAGCGCCGTTAGATGCCGTCAGCGAAAGCAACGGAGCAACATTACCTGCAGCACATGTTGAGAAGATACGAACACCTGGTGCGGTGGCATCTATATCGGCAACAAAAATAAGATTATCGTTTGATGAAACATCAAAACCTTTAGGTGCAACAAGCCCTGTGCTATCACCGCTAATTTCATGGTCGTAAGACGTATTGTACATGCCATCGTCACGGGTAGATTTAAGACGATTTACTACCAATATGCCACCTGTACTGGTTGCCGTATCATCAAAGGTAATATACCCGTCGCCCACTGCGGTATAAGTTGCGCTCTCAATACTAATCGTGCTATCGAAGCTAGCTAATTCACTGCTTAACGTGGCGCTATAGTGCATAACACCGCCGGTGGTATCGCCAGCTGTTCCAGGGTTACTGGTTACACTTATCCCCTTGATGGGCATGGTAGACAGACCATTGTCAGACGCGTCCATTTGCATTTCAACATCTGTTAATTCAGCAATTGATTCAGGTTTGCTGGTAGAGGTAACAAGGTCAGGGGCTATGTCGCCACTCTCACCACTAAATATGTTGGTGAAAACAAGAATAGCGTCATTGGATTTTTCGGCGACGCGCAGGGTAGAACCGGTAAGTGCAATATCAACTGGATTACCTAATACCGTTGATACACCGCCAATAGCTCTGTTAGGTACGGTAGCGCCATCAGCAGTGGCTGCACTGGTGAGCACAAATAGTTGACCATCGTCAGCTACGGCAGCATCACCAACATCCGATACCACTAATCTGTCTGACATAGGCTCGTAAACAATACCATGAGCGTTAACAGAGATTTGATTTCCGTCGTTATCTGAAGGCACTATAGTACGCGTCACTGTTGGAGCAAACTCAGAGGCTATCACATCATCGTATACCGCAATGGTGCCATCGGTTAATGCCACGAATAACCTGTCAGCCTCTTCATCAAATGCCACATCCCAAGGTTGGGCTGCGGTTACAATTTCCGCTACTGGAGCCACATTTCCAGCAGCTTGGCTACCAAAAACACTGATGCGCATACCGGTAAAGTCAGCAGCAAAGATAATGCCCGCTTCATTAGCAACTGCAATTCCTTTTGGGTTAGTTAGCCCCGTATTTACGCCACTAATTTCTGTGTCAGCATCAGCTGAATACATACCTGAAGTACTGCTTGATAATGAACATAATGTACGTAACAAGGGCGTATCGCTGTCTCCTGCTTGTATTAAGCTACCGGTTTGTGTGAAGGCTATACCTTCATTTGCGCCCGAATTTATGGTCTCAAGAATATTAGCATTTTGATCAACAAGGCTTATGGTGCCGCTATTGCTATCACCATTGTTGGCAATGAGAAATTGGCTTTGAGGTAACCCAGGTGCACCATTGCTACCATCGGCGCCATCCATACCATCAACGCCGTCTATACCATCTTTTCCGTTGTCGCCATTACAACCCGTCAACAACATGGCAACGGCAAGCGAAATCGTTGTTAGCTTCAGTGTGATTGGTGAGGTATTTACTATTTTCATGCGATGTAACTCCATTTTGCGTACTCTCAGATTAAGTAGACGCGTGAAACTGCTTACGTCCTGTCACTTAAACCAAACGACTCACCTATAGAATTAGATGCAAGAAAATAAAAAAAAGCCTCATTTCGTTAAATGAGGCTCTTAAATATCATCAATTTTAAAGGCTATCTTGGAGGGAACATACCACCACCGCCGCCGAAGCCACCAGGGCCTCCGCCGCCACCAAATCCACCTGGACCGCCCGGCCCACCTGGAGGCATCATGCCTTTCATCTGGCGCATCATTTTCTTCATGCCGCCACCAGACATTTTCTTCATCATTTTTTGCATTTGAGTAAACTGCTTAAGTAAACGGTTTACATCTTGAATCTGGGTGCCAGAACCTGCAGCAATACGACGTTTGCGAGACCCTTTAATGATATCAGGGCGAGAACGTTCAGCGGGGGTCATCGAATTAATGATGGCTTCCATCTGATTGAACTGCTTGTCGTTGGCTTGCTCTTTGATTTTTTCAGACATACCGCCCATACCCGGCAGTTTGTCCATCATTCCCATCATGCCGCCCATGTTCTTCATTTGCTCAAGCTGATCTTTGAAATCTTGAAGATCGAAGCCCTTGCCTTTTTGAACTTTCTTGGCCAGTTTTTCCGCTTTGTTGCGGTCAACTTTACGCTCTACTTCTTCAATTAAGCTGAGTACATCACCCATGCCTAAAATACGAGAAGCGATACGCTCTGGGTGGAATGGCTCTAGCGCATCTACTTTCTCGCCCATACCGATAAACTTAATAGGTTTACCTGTAATATGACGAACAGAAAGGGCAGCACCGCCTCGCGCATCACCATCGGCTTTCGTTAAGATTACACCGGTTAATGGTAGTGCATCATTAAAGGCTTTTGCTGTATTTGCCGCATCTTGACCAGTCATGGCATCAACCACAAACAAGGTTTCAATGGGCTTAACAGCAGCGTGTAAGTCTTTAATCTCGTCCATCATGTCGTTATCGACATGCAAACGACCCGCGGTATCTACAAGCAGTACATCAAAGAAATTTTTCTTCGCTTCATCGATGGCCCCTTCAACAATGTGAATAGGCGTTTGCAAAATAGTTGACGGGTGAAAAGATACATTCACTTCGCTGGCAAGGGTTTCCAATTGTTTGATCGCCGCTGGGCGATAAACATCGGCACTTACTACCATAACCTTTTTCTTTTCGCGTTCAGTTAGGTATTTAGCAAGTTTAGCCACTGAGGTGGTTTTACCCGCCCCTTGAAGGCCTGCCATTAAAATAACCGCCGGAGGCTGAGTGGCAAGGTTTAGCTTTTCATTAGCTTCACCCATCACCGCTTCTAGCTCAGACTGAACAATCTTAATAAAGATTTGACCAGGCTTGAGGCTCTTGGTGACTTCAGTCCCAACTGCACGCTCTTTAACTTGTGCAACGAAGGATTTAATAACCGGTAATGCAACATCCGCTTCAAGTAACGCCATGCGCACTTCGCGAAGCGTTTCTTTAATGTTGTCTTCTGTAAGACGCCCCTTACCACTGACATTTCGTAATGTCTGGCCTAAGCGTTCTGATAAATTTTCAAACATAGTATGAAACTTCTATTTATTTCAGACGTAATGCGCCTATTGTAACGTAAAAGGGCGACTTAACGTACCGTCTAGTGAAGGAAATTTCTTTCCTCTGTCTACTGCTCATGCATACAAGCCTGACATGAGCCACCATTAAACTAATTCAGGGGGTTATTGTCTCATCTCGTAGGCTTGCATGCGAGGGAATTAAACGAACTCTATTGCCCCAATACATGGTACTTGCATAAAGAAAAACAAGGAGATGGTTGAATTTAAGCCCAACTTCCAGTATCAATACCGCCAGTATTGGTGATAAACACCATTTTTTACAGGAAACATCATGAACACCGCTTTCGCCATTGCCGCCGCTGCGCTTTACGCTATGGCCGCCATTGTTTTACTTGGCAAGTTTGTACACCAAGAAGGCCCAAACAAACGCTTAGGCTTAGGCATTGCTAGCTTAGGTGTTGTTGCGCACATTGCGTTTTTGCTTAACGTTATTATGGTAGCGCCTGGCCAAGACATGAGTATTACCAACGTGCTTTCATTAGTAGCTTGGATAATTACCACCGCCATGCTGATATTTGCTCGCGCAATTCCTAATCTTATTTTGCTTCCAGTGGTATTTGGGTTTGCTAGCTTATCGGTACTAGCCTCGTTGTTTATTCCCGTGTCTTATATTATGCATATAGAGTTGCAACCCGGGCTTGTGGTGCATATCAGCTTATCTTTATTTGCCTACTGCACTTTAGTTATAGCCTTTCTCTATGCCTTGCAGATGTCGTACATCACCTATCGATTGAAACAAAAAGGCGCAACGCTGTTACATTCATCTTTGCCACCTCTGATGTTAGTTGAAGGCATATTGTTTAAGCTTTTGCTGGCAGGAACATGCTTGCTATCTGTGTCGCTTCTTAGCGGATTTGTTTTCTTAGACGATATGTTTAATAAAACGTATGCGCATAAAACGGTACTATCAAGTGCCGCGTTAGTGGTGTACTTAATATTATTGGTAGGTCAGAAGCTTCGAGGATGGCGCGGAAAACAAGTGATATTCATGACAGTACTCGGTGTTATCTTACTGTCACTTGCATACTTCGGTAGTAAATTGGTTCGAGAAATATTGCTATAAATCGCCATTTATCCAAATGAATTAATCAAATTTACGTGCACACCTTGCGTATGCTGCGTATATTGCACATGTAGACCCAATTTCAAATTATAGTATTTGAACATCAATAAATGATAGGAACCCAATAGTTGGACGACATATCTACGAGTACGCTGTTTATCGCGCTCGGCGTACTCATATTACTTTCTGCGTATTTCTCTAGTTCTGAAACAGGCATGATGTCGATAAACCGATATCGCCTTAAGCACCTGCAAAACGAAGGCAATAAATCTGCCCAACGGGTTCAAAAACTTCTCGACCGCCCCGATAGACTTATAGGTCTTATCCTAATAGGGAACAACCTTGTTAATATTGCCGCTTCATCGTTAGCGACAATTATTTGTATTCGCTTGTTTGGCGATTACTGGGGCTTATTTGCAGCCACCTTTGGCTTAACTTTAATTTTGCTTATTTTCGCAGAAGTTACCCCGAAAACATTAGCTGCACTTTACCCAGAAAAAGTGGCCTTCCCAAGTTCAGTAATATTATTACCCTTGCTAACCATTCTTTACCCGTTTGTCGCTTTTATTAATGGCATTACTAACGGCATTTTAGCGCTACTTAAAATTAGTCCATCAGATGGTAATGATGACTCTTTAAGCCGCGAAGAATTACGTACCGTTGTTTACGAAGCCGGCAGCCTTATTCCCAAAAAACACCAAGATATGTTGGTGAGTATTTTGGATTTAGAGAGCGTAACAGCGGAAGATATTATGGTGCCAAGAGCTGAAATTGTTGCCATAGATATTAACGATGAATGGAAGCGAATTCAGAAGCACCTTACTCACGCTCAACATACCCGTGTGTTACTTTACCGCGATAGCATTGATGATGCGGTAGGGTTCGTACATGTGCGCGATGCACTACGCTTGTTGTCAAAAGATCAGTTCACTAAGTCAAGTCTGCTTCGTGCGGTAAGAGAAATATACTACACGCCAGAATCTACGCCATTACATACGTTGATGTATAAGTTCCAAGCAGAAAAAGAACGTATCGCGCTCGTTGTCGACGAGTATGGCGATATTATGGGCTTGGTTACATTAGAGGATATTCTTGAAGAAATCATCGGCGACTTCACCACCAGTATGGTGCCTGATCACAGTAAAGAAGCACACGTTCAGCAAGATGGCTCTGTATTGGTAGACGGCAGTGCTAATATTCGTGACCTTAACAAAGAAATGGATTGGAACTTGCCTACTGAAGGCCCGAAAACATTGAATGGGTTATTGCTAGAGTATTTAGAAGAGATTCCAGAGAACAAAGTGAGTGTTCGATTGGCAGGTTACCCGTTAGAGATTGTGGATATTACAGAAAACATGATCAAAACGGTTCGCATTATGCCGGAGTACTTCAACGCACCCCAGTCTGGCGCTTCAGACTAGATTTTATCTACTGCTTTTTGAGCACGTTTGGCAAGCACTTGCGCTTTTGCAGCCGCAACCTTGTCAGACAACGTAGACAATTTTGTAATAATGTCCTGCATCTCCTCGTCTTCGCGCAAATCTGCTTCCGCCATGTGCGACTGCAATGAACGCTTGAGGAGTTCAGGAATAGATTTGCTGGTCATTCCCCACCTTGCTTTCGAATAAACTTTGACACTCTCAATATTTATTATCGGTCAAAAACAAAACTTCTGAAGCAAAATTCACAAATAAATCTTTAGTCTAATGTAACCATGGTTGTTCAAGCCAGATACACCACGTACATTGACCTTTTATCGCCATTTAAACCTTCAGCCTTGGTAATGCGTTACCAAGGTGCCTTTTTGTGTTCTGAGCGAGTATCGAATAACGGCAATGGAGGCTGTAGCGAATAAACTGGTTGTATAAGACTGGCACAATGCGTCAACCAAATAGCTGACTAATGGCATGTGGCTAACCACTAATATTCGCTTAAGGGGTTGTTTAGAATTCACAGCACTGTGAATGCGCGCCGATAAATAATCGCTAACCAATTCTGCCGAGCCGTCGGGAATAATATCTTCATTCACTTCGACTTTATCAGCGACGATATCGAGGGAGACCATATCAAGGGTTTGACGCGTTCTGCGATAAGGGCTGATTAACGCCAAATCTACGGCGTTATCAGGACAATAATTCGCACACAACCACTGCGTAGCGGCCGACGATTGCTGTCTACCAACTTGAGTGAGCTGCCGACTTTTGTCATCCAAACGCGGTGCTTCTGCCTCTCCGTGGCGCATGATAAATAAAAAAATGTCGTCGTTGCTACTTTGACCTGACATAACATTACGCATACTATGTTTTAAGTGCAGTTACGATAACAGAGTGCTTTAATTACGCATAGCACAAAACCTAAATAGTGGTTATTAAACTGTATTATTTCATTTCAGGGATTGTGAGCAGTTCGTGGTTTTCCTGACAATTTTGTCTTGAGTTATTACAATGAGATCATGTGACTAACGTTCAAAAGTTTGATAACGCATATCATCTTACCTTGCCTAACGGTCTAAGGGTTATGTTATGCCATGAGCCACAATCCAGCACCTCCTATGTTTCTATGGCGGTTCGTGCGGGTCATTTTTACGATCCAAACGAATGTCAGGGGCTAGCCCATTTACTAGAACACATGCTTTTTATGGGAAGTCGACATTTTCCAAACCCAAATAGTATCAATGGGTTCATCGAGCAACATGGCGGTAATATTAACGCGTGGACAGGCACTGAATATGCGAATTATCACTATCAGTGTGACGGTTCTGCGATTGCCCAAACCCTGCCGGCCTTTGCCGATATGTTGCGCCAGCCCATCTTAAATGAAACCGCGCTTACAAATGAAATCAAATCCATTGATGCAGAGTTTCAGTTTAAAATTAAAGACGACTTACGCCGGCTTTATCAAATTCACAAAGAAACGTGTAATCCTGCTCACCCCTTCTCCAAATTTTCTGTTGGCAATGCTGATATATTTTCAAAACACGAAGTTAGCAGCCTTCGCGAGGCATTAAGAGCTCTGCATAAACAGTATTATTGTGGGCGCAATATGTGTTTGTGTATTTCAAGCCCAGTTCCCATTGCTCAGTTAGAAGCGTTAATAACACAGAGCTTTTCAAGTTTTGAGGCCGGCGCGTTAGCCAGTGATTCTTGGCCTGCGCTTTATTCCTCTTCTCAGCTTGGTATTCAAATTAATATTAAACCGCTGCAAACAGCGCGGCGAATGATAGTAACCTTTGCATTGCCTGGTATTCACAACGATATCGATACCAAACCGCTAAATTATATTAGTCATTTACTTGGCGATGAAGGCGAAGGCAGTTTACTTGCCTACTTAAAGAGCCAAAACTGGGCGGTAAATCTAATTGCTGGTTCGGGTATTGAAGGCGACAAATTCAAAGACTTCAATATTAGCTTTCAGCTAACAGAGCTTGGGTTAGCAAACCAACACAATGTGGTAATGGCACTATTTAGTTACTTAGAATTGGTTAAGCTCTCTATTAATGATTCATGGCGATTCGAAGAGAAAGCACAACTTACCGCACTAGCACTAGAATATGAAGAAAACGTTAAGCCGCTAACGATGGTTAGCGAATTTGCTCAGCATCAATTTTTATTCACTCCGGAGCAACTAAGAAAGCTTCGCACGAGTATTGGTAGCTACGATGGCGCAGTTATGAAAGAGGCCTTGTCGTTCTTTACGCCGTTTAATATTCGATTAAAAGTAATCTCTCCGGATGTAGAAACCGACAGAAGCTGCGCATATTACAATGCAAGATACCGTGTTCAGCCTATTGCTGAAGAACAGTTGAACGCCTTTGCGTCACCAATAACGATTGAAGCATTATCACTGCCCCCTCCGAACCCCTATTTGGGGGAAAGCTATGCGTTAGTATTACCCGAAACAGGATTCGATAACCCTACGAAACTGGTTGATAAAGACGGTGTGCGCTTTTGGTTTGCACAAGACCAACAGTTTTTTAGCCCCAAGGGCGACATTTATGTCTCGTTTGATATGGTGCATTTTTCTGATTCTTTAACCGCGGTTGCTGCTAAGCGAATTTGGTTAAGTGCATTAAATGACTACCTGCAAGCCAAGTATTACCGCGCCGAAATTGCGGGTCTGCATTATCGAATTTATGGCCACCAAGCTGGCTTTACACTGCATACCCGAGGCTTTACCAATCAGCAGATGTTATTAGCAGAGCAGTTACTAGAAGCGGTCTTATCGTTTAAACCATCAGAGTTTAATTTTCAGCATTACAAACAAATGCAGCTTCAGAATTTACAGAACTCATTGTTAAACAAACCAACTAACCGCTTGTTCTCTAGGTTGAGTGTGTTGATACAGCGTAATACTCAAGCCCCAATAGAATTACTGCAAGCCGTAGCCAACACATCTTATGAAGATATGATTAAAGTGCGTGACACTGCATTTGACGATTATTTCATAGAAAGCTTTGTGCATGGCAATTGGGCCAGCGAGCAAGCAATGGAGTTCGCAAACACTATTGATCGTAAATGTGATAACACCAGCGGTGCACCTTTGTCTCGCGCGGTATCAAAACTACCCGTTGGCGAAGCTTTTTATCATCAAGTCAGTTGTGAGCACGACGATGCGGCTGTTGTGCTGTATTTACAAGCCCCCACTGCAGGCCTTCACGACACTGCACTTTGTATGGTGTTAGAGCAAATGTTGGCGGCACCATTTTTCAATGCGCTTCGAACAGAACAGCAGTTGGGCTACATTGTGGGAACCGGCTATGTACCCCACAATCAACACCCTGGGATGGCATTTTATGTGCAAAGCCCTAATAACAGTGCCAAAACGCTACTTGATGCCATGACCGTATTTCTGTTTCAGCAGTTAGAAGAAATCGAGTTTTATCGTTTTTATTGGTCTACGATCAAACAGAACTTATTAAAACAACTTGAAGAACGTGACCTTAATTTGTCGATGAAGTCGCAAAGACTATGGATAAGCTTAGGTACGCAAGATTTAAGCTTTAATAGAAATACACAACTCGCTGAGTGTATTAGTGCGTTGAGTTTTGAAGATATTCAGAGTTACGCTCATCAACTTGCCAAGCGAGAGCGTTGCGGAGAGTTGATTCTGTTTGCAGAAGGTAAGTATGAAAAACTAGAAACGCCAAAGCACAGAACCATAAATGGAATTTCTGAGTTTAAATCCCAAATTCCTTATTACTAGCAAAAGATGGTTAACAATTGAACCATCACCCTCCTATAACTAAAAATCGCTTGTAGAGCCCGCGTTATTTCGGCATATTTATTATTCTGGCTGTTAGGGACGCGGCCAGCCTAACTATAAATTATAATGATAAGGCGTAATGCCAAAGGTGTGTAGGTGCGCTCAACCCTAGCTTACTCAGTTATAGTCATATGGCTTCAACTGCTTGGAGTAATTTTCTCCGATGCGGCGGCCATAGAAGTTGCTGATTTACAATTTACTGAGTTAGATAATCGAGATGGGTTATCTAGTACCGTTGTCCTCGACATTGCCGAAGACGACAAGGGATACATATGGCTTGCGACACCTAACGGGCTTAACCGTTACTCTGGTTATGAAATTAATCAGTATCACCCGTCAGATAATGACCCCCATGCCCTTCCTAGTGGATTTATTCAAAAATTATTTGTTGATTCTGATGGCATCCTTTGGATTGCGACTCATTCAGGGTTAGCCCGATACCGACCAGAAAGTGATGATTTTGAAACATTTTCCAAGCAAAACTCCGTTATCAAACTCGATGTAATCACAACAATTAGTGAAGGTATTAACGGTAATATTTTGTTCTCGGACCATAAATATGCGTATTCCTTATCTAAAAACGAAAATGACCAAATAAAAATACTTGCCCAAGTCTATAAGTCCGATAGCACCATAAAGTTAATATATGATGAACCTTCTCGAATCTGGTTTGGCTCTAACGAACTAGGTGCAAAGATTTTAGATAAGAACTCCAACGAAGTTTTTGAGTTAGGTATGGTCAACCCATGGGGGATCAGTCTAGATACAGGGGCTCTGCATGATATTACAGTAATTGAAGGCAATTATTGGTTAGCCACTAATAAAGGCGTATATATTATTAGTGCGAATGGCGGCCAACTCAAGCACATTAGTAGAGAGTTGATGAACCTTGATGGCGACGTAAATGTCACCTCTATCATAGAGTTTGATGAGCATGTTTGGTTCAGCTCAGACAATGGCCTCTTTATCGTTAATACCAATATTGAATCGCCAAAAAACATATCTTCTGCAGACATTACCCATTTAAGTTCAGACAAACAAAATACAACCAAGCTCAGCCAGAATATTATTTTCGGTATCACTAAAGATAGATCCGGTGCCCTATGGCTTGGCACTATGCAAAATGCTTTCAAATTCCACTCGGAGTTTTCTGAAATACGTTTTCACTCTAGTGCACTTAAAGACACAGATGGAGATGAAAACTCAACGATATGGGGTCTAGCCCAAGATTCTTCAAATGACATATATTTTGCTTCTCAACAAGATGGAATTGGGAGGCTTGATCGCGTTACGGGTGATTTCGATTATATCTCTTTCGATGAGGAAATCTCTCCTGGCACTAGCTATTGGGATGTTGAAATTGATAAAGAAGGTTATTTTTGGGTTGCTAGCTCAGGAGGTTTAAGTGTTTATAAGCGAATAGATAATAAGCTTGAACTATTGAAACGTTATTTCCCTGGTCAGTTTGTTGACTATATTTATAAAGGAAACGATAAAGTTTGGGTTTGGTTAGAAGATAATGGCCTGTATTCATTAGACACAACTATGAATACGGAAATCTCTTCGCCTATTCATCATGAAGTAGATACTGCTTCTACCATCCTGCTCCCTATATTTAGTGACAATAACAATCGGTTATGGCTTAGACAAGAAAGTGGCATTCTTCTTTACTCCCTGACGAGCAACAGAGTAGTAGAGCGAATTGGAAAAGAAAAAGGCCTCTCGTCACCCGTTTACGGCGTGTATGAAACACCTGACGCGTATTGGTTAACCACCCGTTCGGATGGCGTGCTTAAAGTTGACAAGAAAACTCTGCAGGTCGTACAGCGTCAAACTCGTGATGATGGAAAAGGGTTTATTTTTTCATCTATTGGTACCCACGACAGTATTTGGTACGCAGACAGTGCGGGGGTCCATCAAATAGAACTTTCTACACTCACGGAAATATCGAGTGTTTCAAATGATCAACTTGAATTTAATTCTCTTGGGGAAAGTGCAGTTTTAGCAACCTCCAATGGGGATATCTATTTTGGCGGCAACAAAGGCTTCAACAGAATATCCAAAGCACATCAAGTATCATCAATAGAAGGTGAAAATCGAACCAGTACGCCCGAACTATTTGAATTTAGAGTTTTTGGTGAATCAAACCAAGCAAATACGGGATTACTTGGTACCGATAAAGTAGTTGAAGAAGACAGTTTACTCGCAAATATTACATACAAAAGTGACAAACTACTTGAGTATTATGAATCTAGATTCAGCATTTCATTTGGTTTAATAAACGCTGTCTACCCCAAAGAGGTTTCATATCGCTATCGCCTAAAAGGCATGGATAATTTATGGGTTTACAATGAAAATGTTAGAACCGCTCAATTTAACAACATTTCGTTTGGCAATTATATTTTTGAAGTTCAAGCTATCGAGCCAGGGAAACATTGGTCTAAAAGTCGCGAGTTAAAAATCTATATTAATCGCCCGCCTTGGCTTCATACTGTTGCATTAGTTTTTTATGCGCTAATACTTACCATTGTTTTAGCCTTTATCATTCGACAGTACCAACTACGTAAATCGAATCAACTTTCCATACGTGAATCAGAAGAGCGACTTAAACTTACTTTATGGAGCTCTGGTGACGAACTATGGGATTGGGACGTATATCGTGGCCAAGTATATCGAGCAAACACATGGGGTACGTTAGATTTCCCGCAAGACGATATAAGAACCACGGGCGCCTACGACGCTAACATTCACCCTAATGATATTGGGCGCGTTAGAGATGCATTGCGCAGTCATTTAGAAGGCAAGAGTGACTTCTATGAGCTTGCCTATCGCGCTAAAACTTTTAAAAACCAATGGATATGGTTACTAGATCGCGGAAAAGTGGTTGAACGGGATCATAACCAGCAGCCGGTTCGAATGACCGGAACGTTGAAGAATATTAACCATCTAAAAGAAGCCGAAGAACAGCTAAACCTGTTTAAGCGCTCAATTGAAAATATCTCTGAGGGTGTTTTCATTACTACCACCCAGTTCAAATTTATTTCAGTGAATAACGCTTACTGTAGCTATACAGGTGAAACTAGAGAACAAGCCCTTGCAAGCTATCTGCATTTCCATTTGTATCCCGATGCGTTTACAGAAGAGATTAAAAAGACACTGAAAACCAAAGGTAATTGGTCGGGTGAAGTAGAATCAGTTCGCGTTAATGGTGAACGTTACGAAATGGAACTAAACATAGATGCAGTACACGATGACGACGGAAAGATAAGTCATTTCGTGGGTGTATTTAGCGACATCACCTCACGTAAGAGTACCGAAAAAGAATTACTTAAACTGGCTAATATCGACCCACTCACTGAGCTTCCTAACCGCTCGTTCTACCAAGCGAGTCATCAGAACTTAGTGCGTAAAGGGGCTCCTCACACTTTGCTGTGTTTAGACATGGACAACTTCAAGAAGATAAATGACTCGCTAGGCCACCAAACTGGCGACATCTTAATTAAACAAATTGCCAAACGCCTACAACGTATTACGGGTAAAAATGCTACATGTTACCGACTTGGTGGCGATGAGTTCAGTGTCTTAATGGAAGATAGTGCAGATATTCATACTGTCACCCATTATGCACAAAACTTACTCGATACCCTTGCTCGCCCGTTCATTATCAATAAGCAAGAGTTTGTGTTGGGCGCAAGCCTGGGGATAGCTTTTTTCCCTGACGACGGTAATACGCCACAAGAAATGCTAAAAAATGCCGACACCGCCATGTACTTTGCAAAAAATAATGGTGGTAATAGCTATCAATTCTTCAGCGGTGAAATGAACCAAAATGCGGTTCGTCAGTTGCAAATCGAAAACTTAATTCGCCAAGGTATTAAAGACGACTTATTTACGGTTTACTACCAACCAAAAGTTGATATCGCCTCTGGTAAACTGGTGAGTATGGAAGCGTTAGTGCGCTTTGAACACCCGCAGAAAGGCATAGTGAGTCCTGGGCAATTTATTCCCCTTGCTGAGCAAACAGGTCAGATCATCGAAATTGGTGAACAGGTATTACGTAAAGCCTGTATAGATACCAAACGCTGGGTCTCTCAAGGCTTATTTACCGGTCGCGTAGCCGTGAATATCTCTGTTAAGCAATTCGAACTTCCAGATTTAGACGATAGAATTAACCGTATTTTAAGTGAAGTTGGCCTATCCCCACTTCATTTAGAGTGTGAAATTACCGAAGGGACTTTAATGGAAGACCCTGAAAATGGCCTTCGGATGATGAGCCGCCTGAGAGAGCGCGGTATACACCTTGCCCTAGATGATTTTGGTACTGGGTACTCTTCCTTGGCCTATCTGAAGCGATTCCCACTCAATACGCTTAAAATAGATAAGGCCTTTATTGACGATATCGCTAAAAGTAGCGTAGACCGTCATATGGCAGCAGCAATAATTAATATCGCTCACAACCTAGGCTTAAAAGTAGTGGCTGAAGGGGTTGAGGAAGAAGAGCAGCTTAATATTTTACGTCGCTATGATTGCGAAATGCTACAGGGCTTTTTATACAGCCGCCCGCTTAATGCTGAGCGTTTTGAAAAATTACTTACCGAAAATCAAAAACTTCACAACCTGCTTGGCCATTCAAACATCTGACTATTTTTTGGCGCTTACTACTTTTGACTAATTCAAGTGTCAAAAAACGCACCAAAACCAACCTTAAACCATAAAAATCAACAGCTTAAAAAGTTGGCACATCTCTCGCAATATCTTCTGTAACCGGTAAACATCCTTTCTATCGGTTTTGTTTGTTCGTTCTTAAAATAAAAAAATCAGAGGAATATTAAAATGTTAAAAGAGTATGCTGTTGCATTAGTACTATCTACCGCTACCCCTGTTGCTGCTGATAACCAAGAAGGCGCTAAGCAAGCCCCTGAGCAGCAAAAAGAGTCGGTTACACAACCTCAAAACTACCGCCCTAAAACCGGCAATGGTTATGGTGTAGGCTTATAATAGCCTCGAAGAATTCCAAAAAAGAGAGCATAGACTCTCTTTTTTTATACCTGAAATTCAGCGGTGCGCCTAATGCATAGACTTGATGGGGGATAGAAAGGGGTTATTCTTGCTTTAAAGGCTTTAAAGGCTTTAAGCGCTTCATACATAACAGTGCTTCTATAGCCTCTATGTAGCTGTTTAAGCTTCTACCATTAGATTATTAAATCCTACAGCCCTGCGCCAATGTATATGTCTGGCAATACCGAACAAAGGGAATACAAAAGGCCCTATCACTAACGCAAGCGCTGCCCAATACTTAGCATTCATTCCCCACTTCACAGCCTCAACATAAAAGAAAACACTACTTAATAGGCTTATCGATATTAAAACAAACAAAAAGCTCTCCTACTTAACTTAGTATTTAAGGGAATTGAAAAACTCTTTTAAATACAACGCCAAAATTTTGACTGGAATTTTTTAAACTGCGGGATTGTACTGAAAATTGACTAGTAAACCAGCAACATTAATCATTACATACAAAAAAGCCGGGAACCCTTAATTTTTCAGGAGCCCGGCTATTTATCTATTGCTTATACATCAGTAAAAGGTGCTGTTCTCTTCAGCCATTTTCACCAATATATCTGCAGGTGTGAATTTATCACCCACGGTGCTAGCGTAATGATTCAAACGCTCAACAACATGTTTAATGCCTAATGTGTCCATGTAACGGAAAGGACCACCTAGGAACGGTGGGAATCCGATGCCAAAGATAGCACCAATGTCGCCATCACGGGCATTTCGAATAACACTCTCATCTAAACAGCGAGCGGCTTCATTAAGCATCATAAGCACGCAGCGTTCAGCCACTTCTTTTTCACTCAATTTAGTTGACGGTGTTAAGCCTAGAAGTGAGTAGATACTTTCATCCACTTCTTTACCTGGCTTCTTGCCTTCGTAGCTGTAAAAACCTTTTTGGTTCTTTTTACCTTTACGACCATCAGCCAGTACTTTATCGAAAGCAGATGGCGCCGTAAAACGCTCTCCAAAGGCTTCTACTAGGAAAGGGATAATCTTAGTACCAACATCAATACCAACCTCATCAAGCAACTTCACAGGACCTACAGGGAAGCCAAACTTAACGAGAGACTTATCGATATGCTCGATAGGCTCACCAGCAAGAATTAAGCTAGCCGCTTCATTCATGTAAGGCGCTAAAATGCGGTTAACGTAGAAGCCTGCGCCATCTTTAACAACGACGGGTGTTTTACCCTGCTTTTTCGCAAATTCAACAGTAGATGAAATAACTTGATCTGACGTAGTTTCATGAGCGATAACTTCCGCCAATGGCATTTTATCTACAGGTGAAAAGTAGTGAAGGCCAATCACGTTTTCAGGACGAGCCGCTTTGGCAGCAATTTGGGTAATTGGAATAGAAGAAGTGTTAGAGGCAAAGATGGTGTTCTCTTTGCAATTTTCTTCAATATCCGCGACCATTTTTTGCTTAAGATCTAAATCTTCAAATACCGCTTCAACTACAATATCGGTATCTTGATAGCCGCTATAGTCTAAGGTGCCAGTGATAAGCGACAGTTGCTTTTGCATTTCGCTACTACGCATGAAGCGCTTTTTCACTTTCTTATTTAAAATGTCGTAGCTGTATTTCATTGCGTTAGCAATGCCTTCAGGGCGAACATCTTTAATACGCACAGGCACGCCAGCTTTGGTAGAGGTTACAAACGCAATACCGCCGCCCATTAATCCGCCGCCTAATACGCCAACTTTTTTCATTTTCTCTGGCGCTACGCCTTCAATACCGTTTTCTTTCTTCATGTCGGTAGTCGCGAAGAATATTTGGCGTAATTGGAAAGATTCAGGCGTCATCACCAACTTTCCGAATGCTTCAGCTTCGGCTTTGAGGCCAGCTTCAATGCCATCGCGCATGCCAGTTTCGATAACATCAATGATGTAACCTGGCGCAGGATAGTTACCTTTAGTTTTTGCAAACGTCGCTTCGCGCGCTTTTTTGAACATCATGCCGCGGCCTGGGCCGGTATTTTCAAGCATTTTGTCCATTACGCTTTTTTGCGGCGCTTCACGCTCAGGCTTGCGCTTAAGGGCAAACTGTTCAGCCACTTTAAGCAACACGCTTTGCGGTACAACATCATCAACAATGCCGTACTTTTTAGCTTGCTTCGCGCGGGCTGGCGCACCAGTAAGCATCATTTTCATGGCTTGCTGTATACCAATTAAACGAGGTAATCGTTGTGTACCACCACTGCCAGGCAATAAGCCAAGCTGAACTTCAGGCAAACCCACCTGAGTACTTGGTGAATCGGTACAAATTCGATAATGACATGCAAGGGCAAGCTCTAGACCACCACCAAGCGCAGGGCCATTTATGGCGGCAACAAAAGTTGCTTTCATGCGCTCGATACGGTCAAAAATAGCTTGGCCGCCTGCTGCAATCGTTGTTGCGTCTTCTGCGGTATTACATGCCGCAAGCATGCTAATATCGGCACCGGCTACAAACGAGTTTGCTTTGCCACTCGTTAGCACAACACCTTTAATACTGGTATCTGCATCAATGTCATCCAGCATGGCAGATATTTCATCGCCAAAAGCTGCTTTTAGCGTATTCATAGACTCGCCAGGTACATCCATGGTGAGTATGGCTACGCCATTGTCTTGTTTAATTAACGTAAAGGCACCAGATGTTGCTTGAACGTCATTTGTCATTGTTGTGTCCTGACTCATATTATTCTGTCTCCACAATCATAGCTGCACCTAAACCACCCGCTGCACAAGCGGTTAGTAGACCAGTACCACCACCTCGGCGATTAAGCTCGTTAAGCATTTGAGTAATCATTCGCGTACCTGTCGCCGCAAACGGGTGACCATAAGCAATAGAACTTCCCATTACGTTAAATTTGTCCATATCAATTTCACCGGTCGCTTTAGCGCGGCCAAGTTTTTCTTGGGCAAATTTATCGCTGGCAAACATCTTCACATTAGAAAGGGTTTGCGCCGCAAAGGCTTCGTGCATTTCGATAAGCGTAATATCGTTTAATGTCATGCCTGCACGGTCTAGTGCGATTGGGGTAGCGTAAGAAGGCCCCATTAACATGTCTTCCCAAACGTCGATGGCAGAGAATGCGTAACTTTTTAGGTAACCTAATGGCTTATAACCCAGCTCTTTCGCACGGCTTTCAGTCATCATAATAACGGCTGAAGCACCATCAGTTAGTGGGGTGGCGTTAGCTGCCGTTACCGTACCGTATTTTTTATCAAAAACAGGACGAAGTTTTGCGTAGCCTTCAAGCTTTGAATCGAAACGTACGTTATTATCGCGAGATAACGCGCCTTTATACGGTTCTGCATAAGCGGTCATCACTTCACTATCTAGCTTACCTTCTTCCCAGCTTTGCGCCGCAAAACTGTGTGAACGATGCGCTAGTGCATCTTGTTCTTCACGTGAGATATGGTGCGATTTCGCCATTTGCTCAGCAGTTTGTCCCATAGACAAACCAGTTGAGTATTCTGCAACGGCTGGCGGCACAGGGGCCAGATCTTTAAGGCCTAAACGCTTAAAGATATTAAACTTCTGACCCAAGGTTTTGGTTTTTTGAAGATCCACCAATGCGCGAGCTAGGTTTTTAGATACACCAATTGGCGATACAGACGTAGAGTCAGCACCACCAGCAATACCTACCTGAACGTGGCCAGCCATCATACTTTCGGCAATATTCACAGTGGACTGGAAACTAGTGGCACATGCGCGAGATACGCTGTAGGCGTCTGTGTGCACGTTCATGCCAGTACCCAATACAATTTCACGGGCAATATTTGGGGCTTCAGGCATTTGAACAACTTGACCGTAGACAACCTGATCAACCCATTCTTTTTGTATACCATGGCGTACGAGCAGTTCGTTAACGACCATTTTACCTAAATCGACAGCGGGAACGCCGTGGAAATATGTCGCCATTTTTGCAAACGGAGTACGTAACCCCGCCACAATGGCGATGCGATCACCCTCGCGGGTAGTAACAGATTGTCTTGTTGACATAATGCACCTAAATTAATGACCACGTGAAATAAGTGGTCTGACCTGTAATAAACCCAATTTTTACAAACAATGAACAAAATAGCAAATTATCAACGTTCACGAACAGTTTTCAGCCTATTTGTTTCGAATAAGCGTCGCCTATCTGAAAATTAGATGTTTTTAACGACTTGAACTAGACGACAAGGGAACCATATAAGAAAAACATAGTCTGTTTTATGCCAATTTATCTACTCGCGACACACATTTGGGCGCGTTAATTGGTTTACTTTTCCTGATAACTAGAATTTCAACGGAATAATTGCATTATGGCAGCGGAACAATTTCAGCAACTGCAGAAGTATTTAGATCAGCAAATTATTGGTCAAAGTGCACTTACGAAAAGCCTTCTTATTGCGCTTTTAGCCGATGGTCACCTATTAGTAGAAGGACCTCCAGGTTTAGCTAAAACACGAGCAATCAACGCGCTTGCCAATGGTATCGACGGCGACTTTCATCGCGTTCAATTTACCCCAGATTTATTACCTGCTGATTTAACCGGCACGGATATCTACCGCCCTGAAACGGGTGAATTTGTTTTTCAAAAAGGCCCACTATTTCATAACTTAGTTCTGGCCGATGAAATTAACCGTGCACCTGCTAAAGTTCAATCAGCGCTGTTAGAAGCCATGGCTGAGCGCCAAATAACGGTTGGTAGTAAGACCTACCCGCTTCCACCATTGTTCTTAGTTATGGCTACACAGAACCCGCTTGAACAAGAAGGCACGTACCCATTACCAGAAGCACAGCTCGATCGCTTCTTAATGCACGTTGATATTGATTACCCAGACGCAGAAACAGAGTTAGAAATTTTGCGATTAACCCGTGGTGAAGCACTATCAGTACCGCCAGTAACACCGCCTAAATTAACTCAGCAAGATATATTCTCTTCACGTAAAGAAGCGCTCGCGCTTCATATGGCGCCTGAGCTTGAGCAATATTTGGTGCAATTGGTTATGGCCACCAGACAACCCGCTAAGTTTGACGCCAACCTTGCTGAGTGGATCGCCATGGGTACTAGCCCTCGCGCTACCATCAGCTTAGACCGTTGCGCACGTGCACACGCTTGGTTAAGTGGACGAGATTTTGTTGGCCCTGATGATATTCAAGCGGTTGTACATAACGTACTTCGTCATCGTATTATTTTGTCTTATCACGCAGAAGCGCAAGGCATTACCATGAACGATGTACTGAACCAGATTGTTGCTACTGTTGCTGTTCCATAAACGATGAGTGATGTTCATTCGCAGTTAGCGTTACTGCAAACCAACGGTGTTAATTTGTCTACTGCTGAACTATTGCGTTATCAGCAGTTGGCGAAGCTATTTAGCCTTGCGCCTAAGCGTTCTCCTCAAGCCCGTCTTGCCGGTAGCTATTTGACCAAGCATAAAGGTCGAGGCATGGAGTTTGACGAAGCTAGGCACTACCAACCAGGCGACGACATTCGAGCAATCGATTGGCGCGTTACCGCCCGTACCGGTAAAACCCACACTAAAATATATCGTGAAGAGCGAGAACGCCCAGTATTTTTGTTTTGCGACTTTTCGCCATCAATGATGTTCGGAACACGGTTACTGACTAAATCTATGCAGGTTGCTCACATCTGTTCACTGATAAGTTGGTCTGCGGCAGCGCATGGCGATAAAGTAGGCGCGTTGCTGTTTAACCAAAAACAGCACAAAGAAGTGAAACCCCTTGCTCGTAAGCGGGCTGTTTTGCACATTTGTCACGAGTTGATGGATTTGCATGCCACCAGCCATGAGCAACTGGCGAGCACTGAGGCCGATACTCAAGCTTTTGCAGACGCATGTGCTCGACTTCGTCGTTTAGCTCGCCCAGGTAGCCTCGTGTATCTACTTTCTGATTTTCAGCATTTAGGTAGTGCAGCACAGCAACACTTAAGTCAGCTTTCACGCCATTGTGAAGTGAGAGCAATTATTGTTGACGATCCTATTGAACACACCTTGCCCCAAACACGCTCCATTCAACGGGTAAGTGTTTCTGATGGCATTAATCAACAACGATGGTTATTAGGCGATAGAAAAGAAGAAGACACCTATCAACGTTGGCGTGAACAACAAAACAGTGCAATGGAACAATCACTTAAACAAGCAAATATTTCTCGCTACCACATTTCTGCGGGACTGCCTCTTGATACCCAAATTCAAGGCATGCAACAGGAGCGCTTTTGATGCAAACAGCCCAAGGTATGCCGCAAACCGACCCTCTTGCACAGCTTAAAGATATACATGTTCCAAACAATGTAGACGTTTGGCCTCTGGACTGGGGCTGGTGGTGCTTAATTGCGTTATTCTTAGCTGGTGCAATAAGCCTCATTGCCTATCTTGTCAAAAAGCATAAATTCAATAAGCCCCGTCGCGATGCACTAAAACTGCTCGGAAGTATCTCATCGGCAGATGAAAACTGGCCTATGCAAATCAACAACGTACTAAAACGTACCGCCGTGACCTATTTCAAACCACAAGAAGTAGCAGGGCTTTACGGAAACAGTTGGCATGAGTTTCTATTGAAAACGCTGCCAGACAGACACAAAAATACTATGAGCGATTCATTATCAACACTGCATTCGCAGCAGTACGCGCCCAAATGCGATAACAAACATTTTGACGAATGCAGTAAAGCAGCAAAAGCGTGGGTGAAGCACTTTAAAGTGGCCTCCCCTTCGAGTAGTAAGGGAAAGCAGGCTTCACAAAAACCTTCACCGCTTGAACAGCAAAAAAGTCAGGAGGCAACCCATGCTTGATTTCGCATGGTGGTGGGCTTTGTTCCTACTCCCCCTCCCTCTACTTGTTCGATACTTAATGCCAGCGAAGCCACAACATGTGATGGCTGCCTTACAGGTGCCTGCGTTAAGACCGGGTATTCAAGACACTCCCTCACCGCTTAAAAGCAGCAAAATCCCGGTCCTAATTGCTTCGCTAATTTGGCTCTGCGTGGTTATTGCAGCAGCCCGGCCTCAGTGGCTAGGTGAGCCAATCAGCATTCCAAATGAAGGCCGAGAGATGATGTTGGCGGTAGATTTATCCGGCAGTATGAAAATTGACGACATGGAATTAAATGGCAGACAAGTGAATCGACTGACCATGACAAAGTCTGTGCTGTACGATTTTATCCAGCGCCGCGTGGGTGACCGTTTAGGCTTAATATTGTTTGCCGATACCGCTTATCTTCAAGCACCACTCACCTATGACAGAGATACGGTTTCTACTTTACTAAGCGAATCTGTGATTGGTTTGGTGGGAGAACAAACTGCAATTGGTGATGCCATTGGCTTAGCGGTTAAACGGTTTGATGCAAAAGATGAATCAAACAACGTGCTCATTTTGCTTACCGATGGACAAAATACTGCAGGTTTCATTACCCCTGAGCAAGCAAAAGAGTTGGCAGTAAATAAAAAAGTGAAGGTTTACACTATTGGCGTAGGCGCAGATAAAATGCTTATTCAGAGTTTCTTTGGTAGTCGACAGGTGAATCCTTCTCAAGAGCTAGACGAAGACATGCTAAGTGACCTTGCTACTTCTACCGGTGGACAATACTTCCGCGCTAGAGATGTAAAAGAGCTAGAAGCCATTTACGCAAAGTTAGACGCACTAGAGCCTATACAAGGTGAAGCGAGAAAAATGCGGCCGCTAACAGCCCTCTTCTACTTTCCATTGGCGGTAGCCTTTGCTTTATCTGCCTTATGGGCATTGATAGTGATTGGAAGTACATTGTTTAAATCACTGTCACGGTCTCACGTTCCATTGAGCGACAAAAAGGAAAGTGTGTAATGGAAGATTTTATTACCAATTTTCATTTTTTGCGCCCAGAATGGTTTCTTGCTCTAATTCCTGTGCTTGTTTTATATGTGGCACTTAAGCGTAATACCTCAAAAAAATCGGGCTGGCAGTCAGTTATTCCCTCACATCTGTATCAACACATGGTGGTAGGAAAATTTACGAAGGGACAAAAGCCCCCTTTCTGGCTACTTGCGTTAGGTTGGCTGCTTGGTATTGTTGCCCTAGCTGGGCCCACATGGGAGCGCCTTCCCCAACCGGTTTATCAACTGAAAATGGGCCATGTCATAGTGATGGACATGTCGTTGTCGATGCGCGCTACTGACATTACCCCAGACCGACTTACTCGAGCCAAATACAAAGCCATTGATCTTGTAAACCAAATAGGTGAAGGCGAAATGGGTTTGGTGGCTTATGCGGGTGATGCATTTGTAGTGAGCCCGCTTACCCAAGATGCCGCTAACATAACGACACTCTTACCCAGTTTGTCACCCGAAATTATGCCTGTCCCTGGCAGCGACCCCTTATTAGGCGTTGAAACCGCTGCTGAGTTGTTAACGAACGCGGGTTACAGTAAAGGTATGATTTACTGGATAACCGATGGTGTCGATTTACGCCAACAACAAGAACTACAAGAATACGTTGCTGGCATGCCTTTTACGTTGAACGCTCTTGCTGTAGGAACAGACGACGGTGCTCCTATCAGGCAAATAACTGGTGAATTACTAAAAGATAGAAGTGGCGCTATTGTGATACCTAAACTTAATAGCAGTGCAGTAAATGCAGTTGTCCGTGCTAGCGGCGGTAAATTTAGTGAAATTACCACCAATGATGACGATATTACTTCACTCGCTTCCTTGTCGTTACTCGATAGAGACGGTGAATCAGAGGAAGATGCGAGTAATGCAGAAGGCGACCAATGGCGCGAGTTTGGTCCCTACCTTTTATTGGCTCTGCTTCCGCTAATGGCGCTTGGATTTAGGCGCGGATTAGTGTTTGCTGTTATAGCAGCTATCTATATGCCGATGAGCAGTGAATCAGTGATGGCACAATCTGTTACCCAAGAGCCGCCGTCAGAGAGTTCGACGTCCTCCTCTGTGTCATGGTGGAAAAAACCATTTTTAAATGCCAATCAAGAAGGCTTGGCAAACTACTCAGATAACGCCTTTGATCAAGCCGCGACTACATTTGAAGACCCTGCTTGGCAAGGTGCGGCGCATTACAAGGCCGGCGACTACGAACAAGCACTGGCCGCTTATCAACAACAAGGCGGTATTGAAGGTTTGTATAACCAAGGCAATACACTGGCTCGTTTAGGCAAGCTAGATGAAGCCATCGCCAAATATGATGAAGTACTAAAGCAAGACCCTAACTATCAAGATGCTGCGGCAAATAAAGCCTTATTGGAACAGTTGAAACAGCAGCAAGAAGAGCAGGAACAGCAAAATCAAGAAAATCAGCAATCGAATGAGGGTGAAAACCAACAAGATTCTGGCGAAGCTGAAAATCAAGAAGGTAGCGACGATAGTAGCCAAGATAGCCAAAATAATGATGGTTCAAACAGTGAAAACGCATCGGAAGAAAATGGTGAGCAGAACGCATCTGATAACCAGAATGCTAACGATGAAAATGACAGTCAAAGTGATCCCCAGTCTTCACAAAATGAAGGGGGTGAACAAGATGATAGCCAGAACCAAAATGCGTCGGAGGCGCAAGATGGTGCCAACGGTGAAGAAAACGATAAAGAAGACGCAGGTGCCCCGCAAAATACTGGGAATGAAGAAGGTACTGATGAAGCCCAGCAAGAAAGTGATGCCGCCATGCCGCAAGCTGGCGAGATGACAGATGCTGAAAAAGAACAACAGCAACGTCTTGAAAATTTAATGCGCAGAGTACCAGATGACCCCGCGTTCTTACTAAAACGAAAAATGCAATTAGAAGCGCAAAAGCGCCAAAGACAACGCATGCCTTCAAATCGGAGTGATTGGTAGATGAAAGCAATTTTATTCACTACAACCCTTTTCTTACTTTTACGCAGCATGGTTGTGCTGGCAGATGTGACTTCAGTTGAAGCCACCATAGATAAAAATCCGGTCATGCTTGATGAGGCTATTCGGTTAACCGTTGTGGCAAATGGCGGCGCAGATCGTGAGTCTTTTGATAGCTCAATATTACTAAAAGACTTCGTTGTTGGTAGAACGTCGGTGAGCAGTCAAACATCTATTGTGAACTTCGATACCAAGAAAACCACCACCTGGACTACCACCTTGTTTCCGCGTAAAGAAGGTACTTTCACCATTCCTGCTATTAGCATAGAAGGTAAGCAATCTGCGCCAATGTCGGTGAATGTTATTCCCGTTCAACAATCTGAGAACGTCGCCCGCGATTACTTCGTGACTACTGAAATTGATTTAAAAGAAGCTTACTTAAACCAACAACTTTTTTACACCATAAAGCTGCATCTTGCGACGAATATCGAGCGCGGCAGCTTGCAATCGCCCACCATGCAAAATGCAGAAATAAAGCAGTTAGGCGACGATAAGCAATATACCGATATTGTAAATGGCAGACGTTACCAAATTATTGAACGCCAATTTGCCATTGTGCCTCAAGCGTCTGGCGAATTTACCATTAAAGGCCCGGTTTTTACTGCCGAAGTTGCTGCTGCAAATACCAACCAGCGTTTCGGGTTATTTAATAGAACTCAGCAAGTTAATCGTGTTGGGCCCGATATTACGGTAAATATTAAACCCATCCCTGCTGGTATTGACTACCCATGGTTACCCTCTGAAATGGCGCGGGTTGATGAAGAATGGCCTCAAGGTGACGCCTTTGTAGTTGGAGAGCCGATCACTCGCGTGGTAACGCTAACCGCACTCGGTGTAGTGGAAGAACAGTTACCAGAAATACCAGAGTTCTATCCCCCCCACTTTAAGCTGTATCCAGATCAATCCTCTACCACCACGGTAGAAAAAGACAGTACCTTGATAGCACAGCGTAAAAGCTCGCTTGCGGTAATTCCAACCCAAGCAGGCAGCTTTGTATTACCGGAAGTGACTATCCCTTGGTTTAATACCTTAACCGAGCAGACAGAGTATGCGACTATCCCAGCCCGCACGGTCACTGTTCAACCAGCTACAGCTGCCTCGTCGCCCACTCAGCCAGTTTTCGACAATCAAGGGGCTAATAGCGCGACTTCAGTGCCGGCTAATCAAGTCGGCCAAACTGAAAATGGTAGCGAGCTAAATAGTGAACCAAAAAGTGGATCAACTAATAGCAGTGAAGCACAAGCTCCCCAATACTTAACTTGGCTATTTGCAGGGCTTTGGGCCCTCACGGTAATCGCTTGGGTAGTGACTTATTTAATCCAAAGAAAGCGAAAACCAAATTATACGGCGACTTCCGCCAATACTGTTTTAGTAGCGAATTCGGGTGATGAAACGGCGGCCTTTAAATCATTAATGGCGTCAGTAAAAGCGAGTAATACAGCGGCAATTGCTCCAGCATTACAAACCTGGTTGAAGTGTTTATATCCCCACCACAAAGGGTTTATAAATCCATCTGACCACGACGCAACTAGCGAGATCCAGCTTCATTTGAATGCATTGCAGCAAACACGGTTTAGCCAGTCGAAAAGTGATTGGAAATCTGAATCAATGCAAAGCGCGATTAAAAACGCCAGAGATACTTGGTTAAAAAACAAGAAGTCTGGTAAAAATACATTAACTAATTTGTACCCCTCTACCTAGATACTGCGCAAAGGAAAGGCGCTTTACTTGGACTGCTTGGCACGAGTAACTTGAAAAAGAAGCATTAACTCGTGCCAGGGGTACGAATTTAAAGATAAAGCTAAAAATTAGACGGTAGCAATACTACCGCGACCACCTAACCAGGAGAATTCATGAAAGCACCACTACTCACGTTATCCCCCATTGCTATTGCAATGCTTGGGCTAATGGCTTGTTCACCCGCACCTGAAACAAGCCAAACCACTCAACAACCGCCGCCAGCAGTAGAAACTGAAAGCCAAACTGATTCAGCACGAGTTAATGCTTTTTTTGAACGCACTTTCGAAGAAGATCTTAAAAGCTCGCCTATGTTTCAAAGCTACCTAGGCATTAAGTGGGACTATGATAAGTGGAATGATGTTTCAGAAGAGCAAAAAGAAAAAGACATTGCCAAAGCAAAAAATCGCCTTGAAACTATTGAAAGTTTCGATACGACTAAGCTGAGCGAGCAAGAAAAATTAAGCCTTCGTTTGTATAAATTGGGTATTGAAAGAGATCTAGCTAACGATGAATTTCGTCATCACAGCTATGTAGTACACCAATTTCGTGCCGCCCATACCCAAGTGCCTAGTTTCTTAATTAATATTCATGGTGTAAAAAGCAAAGAAGACGCCCAAGCCTACATTAGCCGTTTAGACAATGTGAGCGAGTATTTCAAACAAGTTATCGAGCAGATGAAGCTACGTGAGCAAGCAGGCGTATTTCCCCCAGCTTGGGCTTATGAGCAAATGATTGCTGCATCACAAAATGTAGTTACTGGCGCGCCCTTTGATACCAGTGATACACCTTCAACCATTTGGGAAGACTTCAACGCCAAGGTAGATAGCCTTGAGCTTGATGATGTAGAGAAAACCACCCTACTTGGTGAAGCAAAAGCCGCGCTAGTCACGTCAGTAATGCCGGCTTACAAAGACTTTATACAAGAATTAGAACATCAGAAAACCATTACCCCTGAAGGTGACGGTGTATGGCGCTTGCCTGATGGCGACAAGTGGTATCAAAACCGCTTAAACTGGTTTACTACCACCGATTTAACCGCTGATGAAGTGCATCAGATAGGCCTTGATAATGTTGAGCGTATCCATGCTGCTATGCGCGACATTATGAAAAAGGTGGAGTTTGAGGGTACGTTGCAAGAATTCTTCGTTTTCATGCGTGAAGATGAGCAATTTTATCTTCCAGCAACCGAAGCCGGACGTCAGCAATACTTAGATGACGCCACGAAAGCTATTGATGATATGCGCGAAGCACTGCCAGATTACTTCGGTATTCTTCCTAAAGCCCCTATGGTGGTTAAACGTGTTGAGGCGTTTCGTGAGCAATCAGCAGGAAAAGCTTTTTACCAAAGCCCTGCGCAAGATGGCAGCCGCCCAGGTACCTACTACGCAAACCTTTACGACATGAGCGCAATGCCAACCTATCAACTAGAGGCTTTGGCTTACCATGAAGGTATTCCAGGCCACCATATGCAGCGCGCAATAGCACAAGAACTCGAAGGCGTACCTCAGTTCCAAAAATTCCTAAGCTTTACGGCTTACACCGAGGGTTGGGGACTGTATACCGAAGAGCTTGCTAAAGATATGGGCTTCTATCAAGACCCTTACTCTGATTTTGGTCGACTCGCGATGGAACTATGGCGTGCATGCCGATTGGTTGTTGATACCGGTATTCATGCTAAGAAGTGGAGCCGTGAAGAAGCTGTAACCTATTTAGTTGAAAATACCCCTAACCCTAAATACGATGCGCAAAAAGCCATTGAGCGTTATATCGCTATGCCAGGTCAAGCAACAGCCTATATGATAGGTAAGCTTAAAATCATGGAACTGAGAGAAAAGGCCATGACTGAGTTAGGTGATAACTTTGACTGGGCCGGTTTCCATGATGAAGTGCTTAAGCACGGTCCTGTTCCACTTTCAATCTTAGAAGAAAATATTAATACCTGGATAGCCAGTAAGAAAGCTAGCTAGTAGTTCACTTTAGAATTAAACGGGTTCTGTTATTGAACACGGTCGTTATTGAAGTCATTATTGAAGCCGTTATCTACGCGATTTAATAATCACCAGTTATGAAACTTAAAGCAGCCTTAAGGATAAACCTTCCGGCTGCTTTTTTGTGTCATAATTAATAAAATTAAAAAAATGTCGGATTTTTTATGTTTGCACGAAATAGATCTGGAAGCAGTCGGGTCTTATCCAACATGAAAGCAAAACACAAACGATACGAAGCGCTCGTCAATGCGTTTCATGCAGATATATTTCGCTATGCATACTGGCTGGTTAAAGACCGCTCGGTTGCGGAAGATATTGTGCAAGAAACCTTTTTAAGAGCATGGCGCTCACTCGACTCACTCAACGATGAGAAGGCGGCCAAGTCATGGTTAATTACCATATTGCGCCGTGAAAATGCTCGTCGTTTCGAACGTAAGCAATTCGATACTGTCGATATTGATGATGTGTCGGTGCATGATGAAACCCAAGATGCAGAAGGCGATGTACAAGACAGAGAACTGCATCGTCTGTTAGGTGGGCTAAGCGACGAATACCGAGAGCCCCTTGTTTTACAACTTATATTTGGGTTTAGCGGTGATGAAATATCACAGCAACTGAATTTGAATAAAAATACCGTAATGACACGATTATTCCGAGCTAGAAACCAATTGAGAGAGGCGTTAGAAAGGCAAAATGAACAGAGAGGTCAGGCAAATGGATGAATTAGAATTTAGGCGTCGAATTTACGCCGATCCAGAAACCACTGACAGTGATGTTATCGCCGCAGCGAAAGCTGATGAAAGCAAACGCAAGTTCTGGAACGAACAAAAGCAATTCGATAAGCAGTTAAAACAAGCTGTAAAAGTAGATGTGCCTGAAGATTTAAAGCACAAGCTTATTTGGCAGCAATCTGCGAATGAATTTGCAAGCTACCAGAAGCGAAGTCGCTGGTATGTGGCTATGGCCGCAAGTATTGCCTTTACCGTGGGAATAGGTTTTACCATGTGGTATCACCAACCTGTCAGTATTGGTGGGCAAGCACTTGCGCATATGCAATACGCAGAGACTGAGCGAGCGCATACGTTGCTGCCTGTAGATTTAGAACAAGTTAATGCAAAACTAGCCAGCTTTGGCGGCTCCTTCACAGACATGATTGGTGATGTTGAAGTGGTTAACTACTGTCACTTAAGTACAGTAAGAAGCTTGCATCTTATTGTTGATACCCCGCAAGGCAAGATGTCAGTGTTTATCGTGCCCGAGCGCAGTGATGTAAGAGTACCGGCTGAGTTCGAAGATAAGCAATACCATGGCGAAAGCATAAAAATGCATCACGCTAATATTATGGTGGTGGGTAATAAAGGTGCTGACTTAACTGAAATGAAAAAAGCCGTTACTAACAGAATTCACTTTTCTGCTTAGTTTTTCTGTAATAGCTTTGGCTTTATTGGCTTTAGCTCCATGACTATTAGTTCAATGGCTTAACGGAATTCTGTATACCCATTTCAAATCGGCCCTCGCGGCCGATTTTTTATACTTATGTATAAGATAAAATAGCGTTGCATCAGGTAGAGATATGTAAACACCGAGCCGTTTACTTTATACTATCGTCTAATAAAAATAACATCTGGTTTCGTTTTCGCTGTCTTGATTTCACTCTTGCAGTAATAAGAAAACGCGTATTCCCTTATGAATAAACGCTTTAGCTGTGCGATTTCACCTCTTTTCTACTTCTTTTTTCAGAAGTCTCGCCTCTATCTTTTCGCAGTGCTGCTCTCTCTTATTTCAGTTAATTCGGTGGCTAATAATTATCAAAGCGAAGAAGAAAGATTTCGCCAATTAGGCAACATCGTTAACACCGTCATGTACATGTGGAATAGCCCTTCTGGGATGAGTAATGAAGAGATTACCAAATTAATCGTAGCTAGCGACATTCAGCAGGATTCGTCAGAGATTGGCAAGGTAATCAAAACTGTTCTTTATCACTTAGATGGTTCTTTATCTACATCAGATTCGAAAATTCCCCTAGATTTAGCTGAGGAAGCATCGCCAGCTGATTGGGCGTATCTTAAGAACATTAATGTAAGCCGGTATGTTGCATTAAAAGCCGTTTTTATTATGTATAAAACTGCAAATGCTCATTCAGATACGAGTGAACGTCTACAGTATAGTATTCCCCTACTCTATTCGCTTAAACAAGAAGCCTTAAAAACGTCGGATCATCACGCGGTTGCTATAGCGAGTATTTGGCTTGCTATGGAATACTCCGAAATAAACCAAATGAAAGCGGTTGTGGAAATCGAATATGCACTACCTTTTTTAAAACATATTGACATAGAGAACGGTCTAGAGACGGCACTTAATAAAAGAATGGCGCACTCATGGCTCGCCGATGCCTATACCAACCTTAATGACTACAGTCGCGCTGTCATTCATCAGGAGTTTGTCATAGAAGATAGCAAGGAACACGACATTGCTACGTCATATGTCTACATTGGAGTAATCAATAGTCTAAGCCACTTACAGCGATTTGATGATGCTCTCACAATGGTGGATGAAGCAGAGCAAGTTTCTATAACAAATCAAAGTGCTCCACAAACTCTATTTAGTCTATGGTTGAAGGTAAGTGTTTTTTTACACCGAGATGAGCCGAACGATCGTGAGGAAATAATAGCGCTGACCAAAAATCTATCTCACTTTGAAGGCATTACTTTTCCAACTAATATAAACCTATTACCCGTACTATCCGCACTTAAGACAACTTATTTGGCACTTGAAGGCAGTGACGCTGAATTTAAAAAGGCGATGAACACGTTAACTTCAGATTTTAACTCGCAAGCAAAGCACTCTTCTTACAGCACATCAATTTTGTTGGGTAAGCATGCTCATCTTAGCAAGCTATATAAATTAAGAGGTGATTTTAAGAATGCGCTTCTCCACCAACATAAATACGATTTGATTAGAAGCCAACCAAATGGATCGTATGCCCACTTAGATGAATTAAATACCGAATCCCCGTTGCAACGAGACATTACCATTACCAAGTTGCAAGAAATGGCACGGTTAAAAGACAAGCAAACCTTAAAGTTAAAAGCGGAGCGATTTCAAGCGCTCTCGTTTGCATTGGTTGCCGTAATGTCGACGTTTCTACTTTTCTGGTTTTGGCGTCGACAACGCTCTCGCGCTCAGGCCAGCGAAATTGATGATCTAACAGGCGCCCTATATCGACGTGTCATGTTTAAAGAAATAGCAAAACCCATGTCTAGTAAGCTTTCATCTTGTTTAGTACTTATCGACCTAGACCACTTTAAAAAGATTAATGACAGATACGGCCATGTAGTAGGTGATGAAGTGCTAACAATATTTGGGCAAGTTGTTCGCCAGCGTATAAGAAAAACAGATAAATTTTGCCGCTACGGCGGGGAAGAATTCTTATTGTATTTACACGATACAACAGAAAAAAACGCAAACGCCTTATTGGAAGACATAAAAATGTCGTTAGAAAGCCAACAAAACTGGTCAACAACTGAAGCAACCTTCAGTGTCAGCTTTTCTGCAGGCGTCATTCAGGTAAAAGCAGAGCGAAACATTAGTAAAATTATAAAAGCATGCGATAACTTACTCTACCGTGCTAAAAGTACAGGTAGAGGTAAGATAGAAACCATGTCATTCCCCGCTTATTTAAACGAAAACATTTAAAACTCGCTTGATTTGTGAACCGATTAGCCTGTTATAGTCAGAAAACTTTATCGGGGCTTGTACGTACACAATATACTCAAGGTTAATGACTTACGTAGAGAGTCTTTGCTATTGATGGTAGCATGACATGAAAAAAACATAGGGAATTTATATGGCTACGGGTACGATCATTTCATTGGGGCTCTATTTTGCTGTCATGCTGGGTATCGGTCTTTTCGCTTACCGTCAGACAGACACGAACGTAGAAGGCTACATGTTAGGTGGCCGTCAACTCGGTCCCGCTGTCACTGCGCTTTCAGCTGGTGCATCAGATATGAGTGGGTGGATGCTCATGGGTCTCCCTGGTGCAATGTACGTTTCAGGGCTTTCCGCCGCATGGATAGCCGTTGGTCTTGTCCTTGGTGCATTAGCCAATTACATTTTAGTGGCACCTCGTTTAAGGGTTTATACCGAGGTGGCTAATAACTCTATTACCCTCCCCGATTATTTTGAAAATCGCTTTGCTGACAATTCTCGCTTACTTCGCGTGATTGCTTCTGTGGTGATTGTTATTTTCTTCACCCTTTATACTTCGTCTGGTGTAGTGGCTGGTGGAAAGCTGTTTGAGACCTCATTTGGTCTATCCTACGAAACTGGCTTATATGTCACTGCAGGCGTAGTGGTTGCTTACACACTGGTAGGTGGCTTTATGGCGGTGAGTATGACTGACTTTGTGCAAGGCTGTATTATGTTTATATCGCTGATACTTGTGCCTGCCGTGGTCATTACTGAATTAGGTGGTGTAGGCGCTTCTATTGCTGCACTCGATACTATCAACCCTGCCCTATTCAATGCCTTTATGGATGCGTCTACCAATGAGGCTATTTCGGTAATTGGTATCATATCCCTGATGTCTTGGGGGGTGGGTTATTTCGGACAGCCACATATCATCGTACGCTTTATGGCAATCCGGTCGGTAGAAGATATTCCTACCGCACGCAGAATTGGTATGAGCTGGATGATTGTTTCTATCATTGGCGCGCTAATGACAGGCTTGTTTGGTCTTGCTTATGTTACGGGCAATGGAAATAACATCGACCCTGAAACTGTCTTCATTTACTTATCTCAAATTCTATTCCACCCGCTAATTGGTGGCTTCTTGCTAGCCGCTATTCTCGCGGCCATCATGAGTACTATTTCATCTCAGCTATTAGTGACATCAAGCTCGTTAACTAGCGATTTCTATCAAACCTTTGTAAGACGTGATGCGTCTGATAAAGAATTGGTCATTGCCGGCCGCGTTAGCGTAGTGGCGGTCGCCCTTGTTGCTATCTTCTTAGCCTACGACAGAGACAGCAGTATTCTAGATTTAGTGAGTAATGCATGGGCTGGTTTTGGTGCGGCATTCGGTCCACTCGTATTGTTTAGCTTGTTCAAACGAGAAATGACTCGTCGTGCAGCCCTTGGCGGCATGATTGTGGGCGCAGTAACGGTATTGCTTTGGATTTACCTACCGGTGACAATTAACGGAGAATCGTTAGGTAGCTGGATGTATGAAATTGTTCCAGGGTTCATTCTATCTAGTCTGACCATTCTAGTACTGAGCAAATCAGGTACGCCCCGTGAAGGAGTGCTTGAAACCTTTGATGTCTTTCAAAAGAAACTTGAATCGCATAAGTAACCGATAGATAGTTATTTAAAGCCCCGTTTTACGGGGCTTTTTTGTAAGTTTCATTTCTTAATTGCTGCACTATTTTCCGATAGTTTGAGTATGCAGTAGGTGCGACTAATGCCTTAAATTTCGTCGCTTATGCAAAAATTGTATGACAGTTTTATTTCTTGGCATAAGAGAGGTATTTTAAATAGCTAAATCGCATACTACATTAGTGAATAAATGTGTTACTGTTCTATGCATAAAAATAACTCGTATATAACTTTATCTTATATAACATAAATCGGACTCGAAAATGACTGCAAGTATCCCGTCTGTTACGCATCTGAAACAACTCGAAGCCGAGAGCATTCAAATTTTCCGTGAAGTTGCTGCGGAATTTGATAATCCGGTCATGCTTTACTCTGTCGGAAAAGACTCTTCGGTGTTGTTACATTTAGCGCGCAAAGCTTTTGCCCCAGGTAAAATTCCATTTCCTTTGCTTCACGTAGACACTACGTGGAAATTCCAAGAAATGATTGAGTTTCGTGACCAGCAAGCTAAGAAGCATGGTTTCGATCTGCTAGTACACATTAATGAAGAAGGTGTTGAGCAAGGTGTTGGTCCATTCTCGCATGGTTCAGCAAAGCACACTGACATCATGAAAACGGCCGCACTTAAGCAAGCGTTAAACAAGTACAAGTTTGATGCAGCCTTTGGTGGTGCACGTCGGGACGAAGAAAAATCTCGTGCAAAAGAGCGTGTTTATTCGTTCCGTGATAGCAACCACCGTTGGGATCCTAAAAACCAACGTCCTGAGCTTTGGAACATTTACAACTCACAAGTTAACCCAGGTGAAAGCATTCGTGTATTCCCTATGTCTAACTGGACTGAGCTTGATATCTGGCAGTACATCTACCTAGAGAACATCGACATTCCTCAGCTTTACTTGTCGAAACCTCGCCCTGTGGTTGAGCGTGATGGTGTATTGATTATGGTTGATGACGAGCGTATGCCAATGAACGAAGGAGAAACGCCTGAAATGCGTTCAGTACGTTTCCGTACCCTTGGTTGTTACCCATTAACAGGTGCTGTTGAATCGACTGCGGCTACCTTGCCAGAAGTTATTCAAGAAATGCTACTGACCAAAACTTCCGAGCGTCAAGGCCGCGTGATTGATCACGATAGCTCTGGCTCTATGGAGAAGAAGAAAATGGAAGGGTATTTCTAATGGCCACCGACAACGTTGTTTGGCACAAGCATGAGGTGAATAAAACCACCCGCGCTGCAAAGCTGAATCAATCGCCTCGCGTGTTCTGGCTTACCGGCCTAAGTGGTTCTGGTAAGTCTACTCTGGCCAACTTGCTTGAGAAGAAACTTCACGAGCAAGCCAAGCACACTTACCTATTAGACGGTGATAACGTGCGTCATGGCTTATGTGGCGACTTGGGCTTTAGCGATAAAGACCGTGTAGAAAATATTCGCAGAATCAGTGAAGTTGCAAAACTGTTTGTTGATTCTGGCACGCTGGTTTTAACAGCGTTCATCTCTCCTTTTAAAGCGGATCGCGACTACTGTCGTGGCCTTTTAGAAGACGGCGAATTCGTTGAAGTGTTTATCGACACACCTATCGAAGTGTGCGAAAAGCGCGATCCAAAAGGGCTTTATAAGAAAGCGCGTAGCGGTGAGATTAAAGATTTCACTGGTATCGACTCTGCTTATGAAGCACCGGAAAAGCCTGAGATACATTTAACGTATCAAGATGAACCTGCAGAGCAAACTGCTGAACGCTTATATGCGTTACTGCAAGAAAAAGGACTTGTGTAATGGCCCAGGCTAATACAATGACTAATACACTGGCACAGACCATTCTTCGCATTGCTAAAGAAGCAGGCGATAAAATAATGGCGATTTACGATAAAGATTTCGCCATTTATGAAAAACAAGATACCAGCCCGTTAACCGAAGCTGACTTAGCGGCGCATAACGTAATTGTTGATGCCCTCGAAAAAGAATCTGACCTTCCTATTTTATCGGAAGAATCGGCAGATATTTCATGGGATGAGCGCAAACAATGGCAGTCTTACTGGCTTGTCGATCCACTAGATGGCACGAAAGAATTCATCAAAAAGAATGGTGAGTTCACAGTAAATATTGCGTTGATTGAAGACGGCAAACCTACGATGGGTGTAGTGTACGCACCAGCACTTAACAAAAGTTATGTAGGCATTGTGGGTGAAGGCGCATGGACTGAAGTAGACGGCGAATTTACTACTATATCTGCACGTAAGCACGATGGCGCTGAAGTATGGAAGATAGTAGGTAGCCGTTCTCACCAAAGCCCTGAAATTCAAAATCTACTGTCTCAATTAGAGGGTGAAACTGAATTAGTGGCAATGGGAAGTTCATTGAAGTTATGCCTAGTGGCTGAAGGTGAAGCTCACCTTTATCCTCGTTTAGGCCCTACTTCTGAATGGGACACAGGCGCAGCCCATGCTGTAGCCCTAGCTGCAGGTGCAAATGTGACTGTGCTAGACCCTAACGATCCGTTAAATGACAACGCCGACGCTCTTACTTACAACCAAAAAGAGTCTGTGTTAAACCCCTTTTTCCTTGTGAGCGCATAACATGAACAACGAAAACAATTTATTAAAGCAAGACATACTGTCTTACCTTGAGCAGCACGAACAAAAAGACATGCTACGTTTCCTTACATGCGGAAGTGTAGATGACGGTAAAAGTACCCTAATCGGTCGCTTACTTCATGATTCTAAAATGATTTATGAAGACCAACTTGCTGCGATTACTAAAGACAGCAAAAAATCAGGTACTACTGGTGAGAAAGTCGATTTAGCCTTATTGGTTGATGGCCTTCAGTCAGAGCGTGAGCAAGGTATTACGATTGACGTAGCATACCGTTACTTCTCTACCGACAAGCGTAAGTTTATTATTGCTGATACTCCAGGGCATGAACAGTACACACGTAACATGGTAACTGGCGCATCTACTTGCGACCTTGCTATCATTCTTGTCGATGCTCGCGGCGGTGTAAAAGTACAGACTAAACGTCACTCATTCCTAGTATCTTTGTTAGGTATTAAGCACGTTATTGTTGCTATCAACAAAATGGACTTAATGGATTACTCTGAAGAAGTGTACAACCAGATCAAGCAAGACTATCTGAAGTTTTCAGAGCAATTGGATATTCCAGATATTCAATTCGTACCACTTTCTGCACTTGAAGGTGACAACGTAGTAAACGTGAGCGAACACACACCATGGTTCGATGGCATTCCGCTTATGCAAATGCTAGAGAACACGAAAATTGGTGAAGACGATAATCATGATGATTTCCGTTTCCCTGTTCAATACGTTAATCGTCCTAACCTAGATTTTCGTGGGTTTGCCGGTACGGTTGTATCTGGTCAAATTGAACCAGGCGATGAAGTCACAGCCCTTCCTTCTGGAAAAACGTCGAAAGTAAAATCGATTGTGACTTTTGAAGGTGATCAAGAGCGTGCTTATGTACCTCAAGCGGTTACCCTTACACTAGAAGATGAAATTGATATTTCACGTGGCGACATGATTGTAAAATCAGGCAACTTGCCACTACTTTCTACTCAATTTAAAACGCATTTGGTATGGATGGACGAAGAGCCACTTATGCCAAACAAGCAGTTCTTGTTTAAGTTTGCGACCAAGTCAACGACAGGTGTTGTGTCTCATATCGATAACCAAATTGATGTGAACACCCTTGAAGAAAAAGATGCGATGCACCTTAACTTAAATGAAATTGGTGTGGTAGATGTGAAATTTACCCAAACCGTAGCGTGCGACCCATACAAGCGTAACCGCCCTACGGGTTCTTTCATCGTTATTGATCGCATGACTAACAGTACTGTTGGTGCTGGTATGATCATTGATGAACTTGCTAAAGATGCACAACACGCTTCTCCAAACTTCTCAGAGTTTGAATTAGAGTTTAATGCGCTAGTACGTAAGCACTTCCCTCATTGGAGCGCTGTGGACATTAGCAAGCTGTAAAAGCAGGACTGGAAAATATATGGATATTAACCAGTTTATCGGGGGGGGGGGTTTTGGGGGCCCGCGTTTTTTGCGGTGTTTTTTTTATAATCGCCGGGGGGGGGTGTTTTTTGGG
>NZ_JAGJDY010000020.1 GCF_018100795.1 Alteromonas sp. MMG017
GAAAGGGCTATCCTAACGGATAGCCCTTTTTTTATGCCTATAGGAAAGTGATACTTAGCGGGTAGTCTGTAGTAAAAACTGCGTGTACTGCAGGTCCTCCTTGCGCGCTCATTCCAAAAAAGGAAGTGAATGAGTAGCGTTTACTTTCTTTTAAGATACCTAGCGAGAAGCTTTTTGCTTTAAATAATTCTCAAGCTCAACTTTGCTGAGCGCGTCATTACCATCGGTATCCATTTCAGAGAAATTACCATCCATATTGGCTGTTGAAACTTCGGTTGAAGATAGGGTTCCGTCCTTATTCGTATCAGCCTTTTCAAAGTTCGCGATAACCGCAGATACCATATCGCTATTTTCAGCAGTCGCTACTTTTTGTTCACTAACAGCATCTTCTACACTGTTCTCATTAACCGAAGCAATCACATCTTCAGAAAATTTATCTGGATTAGCTTTTGCGTATTCATTGAATTCAGAGAGGTTAATAGATGAGTCGCCATTAATATCTATATCATTGATATAAGCAGCTAAAGATGTCCCATCTAATTCTTGGGAGGCTAATAACTCATTTCCATCACTATCCAGAGAGGAAAAGCTAGCGTCGAATTTTGCGGTTTGATCACTCGCTATCGCCGCGCCAGAAATTAAGGTACTAACCAATATTGTAAGTGAAAGCTTTTTCATAGAAAACTCCATTTAATTTAGCGCGCCTAATAATAAAAGTAGAAAGCGCATTATTTGGAACCATATATTCCGTAAAGACATGTTTCGTAGAAGACATTTATCTATATGAGATAGATACATAATACATGCCACTCACTAAGGCCATGATCATAAACGTTATCTTATTTAGATTTAGTAAGTAGAGAGTCAAAAGGTCATTGATGAGTGAAATTTATTCATATCGTTCCGTAACAATTAAAGGTACTGATAACTGGTATATTTAAACTTTCCTATTTGAGTATTAGTGCAACTGGTCTTTATAAATTTAAATAACATGTGCCGGTTAGAGATAAAATTACACGACCACCCTTAGCCCTATTATGCAATAGCCTCTAAACCGCTTTTAATTAACATCAGCTTCACCTACCATTAGCGCATTATCATTCTTCTAAAAAGTGCTATGCCCTCATTACAGCAGTACCATACCTTTTCTCTAGCATCGAATTGCGCAACTATCGTTGAATTCGACTCTGTAGATTCATTTCTAAACGCCTACACGCCCGACGTTAATACCTATATTTTGGGTGGTGGTAGCAACTCTGTATTTCTAAATGACTTCGACGGTGTGGTATTAGTTAATAAAATTAAAGGCATTAGCCATTACGATACCGAGTCACATCATCATATCAGTGTTGGGGCGGGTGAAGATTGGCACGAGTTTGTGTCGCTGTGTATGCAAAATGAATGGTTTGGGCTGGAAAATTTAGCGCTAATCCCTGGTTCAGTAGGTGCATCCCCCATTCAAAATATTGGGGCTTACGGGGTAGAGATACATGCCTTCATAGATTCTATTGAAGCGATACTACTTGAAACAAAAGAACCCTTTCTAATTAAAGGTGCTGATTGCCAGTTTGGCTACCGCGATAGTATTTTTAAACACGCCTTGTACGGTAAAGCACTTATCACCAAAGTGAATTTTACACTTCCAAAAGAATACGACGTTGTGGCGAGTTATGGTGAGTTAGCGGTAATGGATAGCCCTACTGCATTAGATATATTCAATAAGGTAATAGAAGTGCGAAAAGCGAAGCTGCCTGATCCTAAGCAGCTTGGAAATGCAGGCAGTTTCTTTAAGAACCCAGTTATTGCATTAACGCATTTTGAAGAACTAAAACGTGTCCACTTCGATATACCCAGTTATCCGGTGTCAGAAAATCAGGTAAAGGTGCCAGCTGCGTGGCTTATCGATAAGACTGGCTTTAAAGGAAAGACGCTTAATGACGTTAGGTGTCATCCTACACAGCCGCTAGTATTAACTAATATTGGACACGCACAGGGCAGTGACTTAGTTGCCCTGGCTAAACAGATTATGCATGCGGTAGAAAGTGAATTTAAAGTACTGCTTGAACCAGAAGTGCGCTTGGTAGGTAAGGAAGGGCTCTTTAGCTTATGAGACAGGCATCGAAATCAGTAAGAAAACATATATTGGCCCTCTTATCAGATGGGCACTTTCATTCAGGTGAAACTATAGCGCAACAAGTTGGCCTTTCCCGGACCGCTGTTGCTGGCCATATTTCTCAGCTTTCTGACTGGGGATTAGATGTTTTTAAAGTTAAAGGTAAGGGTTACCGTTTAGAACGAGGTTTTGCTTTGTTAAATGCAGAGAGTATTAAGAAGCACTTAGGTAACACTAAGCGCGCCATGATAGATGTTGAGTCGGTGTTACCTTCTACTAATACAGAAATGAAAAAGCGCATTTCCAATGCACGTCACGAATTAGCCGATGGTGATGCGATATTTGCTGAAATCCAAACGGCGGGTCGTGGTCGTCATGGTAGAACCTGGTTAGCGCCAATTGGCGGTAGCTTAACGTTTTCTATGTATTGGTCTTTTCCCGATGGTTACCAAAGCATGGCCGGTTTGTCGTTAATGGTTGGTTTAGCAGTATGTGAGGCTCTAAAAGACTTTGGTGTAGATGATGCCGAGCTGAAATGGCCTAACGATATTTACCTTCAAGGTAAGAAACTGGCTGGTATTCTTATAGAGGTAGAAGGGCAAATTGGTGCTACTGCGCATTCTGTTATTGGAATCGGTTTAAATGTGTGTGTTCCTGATAGCCAATATGATGTGGGGCAACCCCATAGTGACTTAACGTCTTATTTAGGTCACACCCCTGATAGAAATAGTTTGGCTGCAGCCATAATAAAATCCCTTTGGGCGTTGTTACCTAAGTTCACCCAACAAGGTTTTGGCCCGTTCGCGCCTCATTGGGAAGCGCTAGACTTATATGCAGATAAAAGAATTGTACTGCAAATGGGCGAAAAGCGTTTTTCTGGTATTGATAGAGGTGTAGATGCTAGCGGTGCGTTGTTGGTAGAAACCCAAGATGGTATCACTCGATTCCACGGTGGAGAGGTAAGCTTACGTGGTAACCGATAAAAATGTGGTTTTAGTAGACGTCGGTAATACGCGATTTAAATATTGTTTGTTATCTAATGCCGAAAATGAGCCAACCGCCACAGAAAATTTATCTGATTTACTTTCTTTTATCGATAAACAACAAAATATTTCCCATTTATATTTAGCCTCAGTACGAAAAGCTGATGCTGTCGAACAGATTTTCACCGCCTGCGAGCAAAGAAATATCGCTGTTGTAGAAAAAAATACCGAGCGAGAAGCCTTCGGTATAAAAAATAGTTACGAAAACGAAAAAAAAATGGGGGTCGATCGATGGCTTGCTATGGTTTGTGCGGCAGAAAAATCACAAAAAGCCTTTTTTGTGATGGATGTGGGCACAGCAATTACGGTTGATTTTGTCGTGGGTGGTCAACATTTAGGCGGTTGGATCACCCCAGGCTTTCAAGTAATGAAGCAAGCATTACTTAATTCCACCAAGAAAGTGTATGCAAATGACGAAATTCCGACCACTCTCACGGTAGGTAACGATACCGAAGAATGTGTTGCAACAGGGTGCTATGCAGCAGTGTATGGTGTTTATTTGAGCGCTATTGATTACTTATCCAGCAAACAAACCGATTTTGATATAATTTTAGGGGGTGGAGACAAAAAAATGTTTGCATTCCTTGAAAGCGATGTTAGGATTCGTCCCGCTCATTTGGTGGTGCAAGGTTTGGCCCGCTACGCAAGAAGCGAGCTTCTTACGTAACTGGTTTGATTGATAAGTTTTTATCGGTCAAATAAGAAAAAGTAAAATTTTTCAAAACAACACTTGCACTGAGTAATTCATTACTCTAGAATGCGCACCCACTTGATGTAGTGCCGACTTAGCTCAGTTGGTAGAGCAACTGACTTGTAATCAGTAGGTCGCCAGTTCGACTCCGGCAGTCGGCACCATCAATCTGGAGGGGTACCCAAGCGGTCAACGGGATCAGACTGTAAATCTGACGGCTCAGCCTTCGCAGGTTCGAATCCTGCCCCCTCCACCACTTTTTTATGAGGTGGCCAGAGAATTAGGATTTGCGAGCATCGTATAATGGCTATTACCTCAGCCTTCCAAGCTGATGATGTGGGTTCGATTCCCACTGCTCGCTCCAAATCAGTGCTGATATAGCTCAGTTGGTAGAGCGCACCCTTGGTAAGGGTGAGGTCGGCAGTTCAAATCTGCCTATCAGCACCAGTTTCTCCCCAGCTCATGTTTATAGAATTTCATAAATTTTTAAAGTAACTTTGCTGGGATAATAGAAATGGCAAAAGAAAAGTTTGAACGTACGAAACCCCATGTAAACGTTGGTACTATTGGCCACGTTGACCACGGAAAAACTACTCTAACTGCGGCAATCACTACTGTTCTTTCTAAGACATACGGTGGTTCAGCTCAGGCTTTCGATCAAATCGATAACGCGCCTGAAGAAAAAGCTCGTGGTATTACCATCTCTACATCTCACGTAGAGTATGACATCT
>NZ_JAGJDY010000021.1 GCF_018100795.1 Alteromonas sp. MMG017
CTGAAGAAAAGTGCTAGTCAGCACTATGCCCGTCACTTAGAACGATGTAAAACCAGTAAAAAGCGTCTGCTATTTCCTAGTAAGAAGCCGGGTGTTATGAAGATCTTAATAAAAATGATCTGCCGCTCATGAAATCAGAGTGAAACATACCCCATCACATATATTATAAAAACTCACAAACCTGAATAAATTACTTTTAAGGTATTAACCGTCTAATCCGTATTACTCTATATAGTAACAACGCGTGTTCATAGATTACAGATTGAGGTTATTAACCGAGATACGTCAGAAATGCCCTTTAATACTCGACGTGATTAAGCGTAAAAGTAAAACAGAGAAAAATAATCTAGAAGTCGCTATGAATACGTGTGAAGTTGTTAACGTTGATGGTTGAGTTATGGAGTTAGGGCATACGACAACGTCGCTTGGTGTTAAGAAGGTAAGCTGTAGAAGCTTATATCTTATCTTACAGATTCACTCATTTGGTTTAGATTCGATTTAACAGACAGCTTTGGGCGATTTATAGACTGTCTCACTATTTGAGAAGTAGTTTTATCCGATGAAAAACAGACTGTCGGATGACATTGGCTATATAAAACCTATCGTGTAGAAACAAATCAAACGTTAAAAGCACTTTCTGCGCTAAGTGACTAACAGTCACTCGGATTTGACTATGAATTGATCAGTTCCACGCACGGAGCAGCTATTGAAAATTGTACATAGTTGTCGCTCTTGTATTCTGGCTCATAGAGGGATTTAAAACTAACGGCGGGACACGGATGATGCCTAAATCTTACTTACTTGTAGTTTCATTTATTGAACCAACACTTTTCTTCTTTTGTGCATAGCCTACCAAGACCGAAACTCAGGAATACACCATCGCGTCAGAGATTTATAAGGAGAAACGTAGCTTCTACATAAAACTCCCTAGAACCTACGAAGCGGGTATAAAAAATAGATATCCAGTAATCTATCTATTGGACGGTAAGAGATACATACAACACTATTTTAATATTCTAGATACGCTTTCAGAAGGAGGGATGACCCCCGAATTCATACTAATTGGCATTGAGCACCACAGCCGCATTCTTGGTTTGACACCAACATCATTTCAAGGCCGAGAAGGTATTGGAGGTGCAGATACGTGTTGCAGTATATCGAGCATGAATTAATCCCCGATATCGATAACCGCTATAAAACTAATGGCTTTAATATATAGGCTGGGCACTCATTGGGAGGACTATTTTCTCTTTATGCTATGCAAGCCAAGCTTGATTTGTTTGACGTCCACTTTGCTTTCAGCCCCTCATTGTATTGGGATGATAAAACAACAGTGAGTTCAGTAATGGCGTTTCTAGAATCAAAATCCATCCACCACAACTTTCTGTATATGAACATGGCTAATGAAGGTTTGGATGACCCTTATGATAACTCTACTGCAATGCGCAATGGTTGAATGGAGCTCGTTGGGTACATTGAGAGTAGCGCCCCTGAAAATTCAGGTTTGTATCACATCATTTTGAGCAGGAGTATCACGTGTCCACTGGCGTTATTGCTTCTTTCTATGCACTACGTTCTTTGTATCAAAAGTTCCCTTTGCCAACAGTAAAGATAAGGCAGGGCTTAGAATCAATAAAAAAGCACTATGAAGAATGATCTGAAGAGGTAGGCATTGAAACCAATGCTACTCAAGGCATGATGTTTAACGCAGGCACGTATCATTTATGGGCTGAGGAGGACTTAAACAAAGAAATTGAGATTTTGGAATATAACATAAGTCAGTACCCCAATTCTGATAGGTCCCATGATGGTCTAGCACAGCTCTATCAAGTAAACGGGCAGTCTGAAAAGGTATTGAAGCACTGTAACCTCAGCCTTCAACATAGCGAATCTGAATCTAGCAATTATCAAAACTATAGACAGCGTTGCGATAATATTGGGAAAAAGTTAAGCGAGACTGATTAGTTGAGAATACGCCGGCATTCAACGTTTACCAGGATTAATATACTTACTTGTAGTAACCATGGTGAATGCAGAACCCTGGTAATTACTATTGAGTACAAATGATCAGTGTTTTATGAATAGACGGTCTCCAAAGTTAAACATGAAACCTATAACATCTTGTTTCACTTCGATACAGACATTATCTAATAATACCGTTATGGTAATAGCTACACATTAGCGCTAGGTATAGCGATAAGCAGAGAGAATAGGATGTCTGAAAAAATTGTATTAGAAGCCAGCTTCAATCCGTCAGTCAAAACCTATTGGTTGGTAAGCTTGTTGCTATTCTCAACGCTTATAGTCATTGGTATTCCATTTCTTATTATATCCATTCCTATATTTTATTTTGTCAGCAGTAAAATGATTGCAGCAATGTCTGCAATAATCACTGAACGAAAACTGGTAGTAAAAAGAGGCATTTTCAACAAGGAAGAAAAATCAATTCCACTTGAGAAGATAACCGATGTGGCAATGACGCAAGGCCCGCTAATGCGCGTATTCAACTTATACAGATTGTCTTTTGAGACTGCGGGACAATCAGCACAGGGCGCATTGGTTTCGCTTATCGGAATTGAAGATGCTATTAATTTTAGAGAAACTATTCTAAGCCAAAAAGATAAGGCCGCTGGGAGAAATAGAGTTACGGCAGAGGTCGAAACAAATACCAGCGATGACTTCGCCTTACTACTGCAAAGCACTCAGCGAATTGAAGCACTGCTAGAGCAGCTAGTGAATTCAAAGTGATAATTACAGTAGTGTGAATAGTAGGTAGTAGCAGGCCATAAGTGCTAATACCAACGTAAGCGCACGCCCTTTCACTCGTACCTTGTATAATAATCTAACTCTATGCAAATACCGATAGCTAAGAGGAATGCGTATCTAGTGCGAAACTGTATGAGGTAATGGAAGTAGAATAGAGGTTAACAAGTACACCATCAGTGAATAGACAATACTGCGTCATCCCCAACACATATTGTAAACAACACCTGCCTAATACCCCCACTTACAGATGGCATCAATTCAGTAACCTAGTTACAAGAGCCCAATAATAAGATAACTAAAGCTAGATGAAGCTAACCACGAGTATATAAACATATAAGCATAAGGGACTACGCTATCAGCTATTACTTGTATGGGTAATGACGAACATAGCTCAATAATAAGAGTGACTCATCGGTCTGTAAAATTGACCGAGCGCGATGACCCTATAATTACATAGAAAATGAGTAATACGGTGGTGACAATATATATATGGTTAGCAATAGAGAGAGCGAGACTAACCAGTTTTAAATCGCCTTGAAATTAGGCGAATAGATAGCTTTGGAAACTTTATAAAATTAATTTAAGAAAAGTGTTGATCCAAAAGCTGATTCGCGTAGAATGCGCGCCTCGCTTCAAGGAGTTGGCAACAACATCGAGAAGCGGTTTTCATTGACTCTTCGGAGTTAACAACGGTTCGAAAAGAAATTTACGAAAAACGTTGACACTGAAAACAAGAAGCGTATTATACGCCTCCCTCTTCGAGAGAAGCGAAGCAAGAAAGACGCTAGCAACTATATGTAGCCACCGTCCTCCTTGCGC
>NZ_JAGJDY010000022.1 GCF_018100795.1 Alteromonas sp. MMG017
TTTGGGGTTGTATGGTTAAGTGACTAAGCGTATACGGTGGATGCCTTGGCAGTTAGAGGCGATGAAGGACGTGTAAGTCTGCGAAAAGCTGTGGTGAGCCGACAAAATGCATTTGAGCCACAGATGTCCGAATGGGGAAACCCACCTATTTATAGGTATCGTTACATGAATATATAGTGTAACGAGGCGAACGAGGGGAACTGAAACATCTAAGTACCCTTAGGAAAAGAAATCAACCGAGATTCCCCTAGTAGCGGCGAGCGAACGGGGATTAGCCCTTAAGCAATTATGAACGTAGTGGAAGCCTCTGGGAAGTGGCGCGATACAAGGTGATAGCCCTGTACACGAAGTGTTTGTTTTTGTGAAATCGAGTAGGTCGGGACACGTGTTATCTTGACTGAATATGGGGGGACCATCCTCCAAGGCTAAATACTCCTAACTGACCGATAGTGAACCAGTACCGTGAGGGAAAGGCGAAAAGAACCCCTGTGAGGGGAGTGAAATAGAACCTGAAACCGTATACGTACAAGCAGTGGGAGCAGACTTGTTCTGTGACTGCGTACCTTTTGTATAATGGGTCAGCGACTTATATTTAGTAGCAAGGTTAAGCGAATAGCGGAGCCGTAGCGAAAGCGAGTGTTAACTGCGCGTTTAGTTGCTAGGTATAGACCCGAAACCCGGTGATCTAGCCATGGGCAGGTTGAAGGTTGAGTAACATCAACTGGAGGACCGAACCCACTAACGTTGAAAAGTTAGGGGATGACTTGTGGCTGGGGGTGAAAGGCCAATCAAACCGGGAGATAGCTGGTTCTCCCCGAAATCTATTTAGGTAGAGCCTCGGACGAATTCCATTGGGGGTAGAGCACTGTTAAGGCTAGGGGGTCATCCCGACTTACCAACCCTTTGCAAACTCCGAATACCAATGAGAACTATCCGGGAGACACACGGCGGGTGCTAACGTCCGTCGTGAAGAGGGAAACAACCCAGACCGCCAGCTAAGGTCCCAAAATATTGCTAAGTGGGAAACGATGTGGGAAGGCATAGACAGCTAGGAGGTTGGCTTAGAAGCAGCCACCCTTTAAAGAAAGCGTAATAGCTCACTAGTCGAGTCGGCCTGCGCGGAAGATGTAACGGGGCTAAGCAATATACCGAAGCTGCGGATACGTGTTTACACGTATGGTAGGGGAGCGTTGTGTAAGTGGATGAAGGTGAATCGAGAGGTTTGCTGGACATATCACAAGTGCGAATGCTGACATGAGTAACGATAATGGGAGTGAAAAACTCCCACGCCGGAAGACCAAGGTTTCCTGTCCCATGCTAATCAGGGCAGGGTAAGTCGGCCCCTAAGGCGAGGCAGAAATGCGTAGTCGATGGGAAACGGATTAATATTTCCGTACTTATATAATCAGTGATGGAGGGACGGAGAAGGCTAAGCAAGCTTGGCGTTGGTTGTCCAAGTGAAAGCAAGTAGGCCGAGAATTTAGGTAAATCCGGATTCTTAAAGCTGAGATGCGAGACGAGCTACTACGGTAGTGAAGTTGTTGATGCCCTGCTTCCAGGAAAAGCTTCTAAACTTATGATTATATGAACCGTACCCCAAACCGACACAGGTGGTCAGGTAGAGAATACTAAGGCGCTTGAGAGAACTCGGGTGAAGGAACTCGGCAAAATTGTACCGTAACTTCGGGAGAAGGTACGCCCTTGTTTGTGATAGGACTTGCTCCTTGAGCAGATGAGGGCCGCAGTGACCAGGTGGCTGGGACTGTTTATTAAAAACACAGCACTCTGCTAACTCGCAAGAGGACGTATAGGGTGTGACACCTGCCCGGTGCCGGAAGGTTAATTGATGGGGTTATCTTCGGAGAAGCTCTTGATCGAAGCCCCGGTAAACGGCGGCCGTAACTATAACGGTCCTAAGGTAGCGAAATTCCTTGTCGGGTAAGTTCCGACCTGCACGAATGGTGTAACCATGGCCACGCTGTCTCCACCCGAGACTCAGTGAAATTGAAATCGCAGTGAAGATGCTGTGTACCCGCACCTAGACGGAAAGACCCCGTGAACCTTTACTACAGCTTGGCACTGAACATTGAACCTACATGTGTAGGATAGGTGGGAGGCTTCGAAGCACAGTCGCTAGATTGTGTGGAGCCGTCCTTGAAATACCACCCTTGTATGTTTGATGTTCTAACATTGGTCCCTTATCGGGATTATGGACAGTGTCTGGTGGGTAGTTTGACTGGGGCGGTCTCCTCCCAAATAGTAACGGAGGAGCACGAAGGTTAGCTAATCACGGTCGGACATCGTGAGGTTAGTGCAATGGCATAAGCTAGCTTAACTGCGAGACAGACACGTCGAGCAGGTACGAAAGTAGGTCATAGTGATCCGGTGGTTCTGTATGGAAGGGCCATCGCTCAACGGATAAAAGGTACTCCGGGGATAACAGGCTGATACCGCCCAAGAGTTCATATCGACGGCGGTGTTTGGCACCTCGATGTCGGCTCATCACATCCTGGGGCTGAAGTCGGTCCCAAGGGTATGGCTGTTCGCCATTTAAAGTGGTACGCGAGCTGGGTTTAGAACGTCGTGAGACAGTTCGGTCCCTATCTGGTGTGGGCGTTGGATGATTGATGGGAGCTGCTCCTAGTACGAGAGGACCGGAGTGGACGAACCGCTGGTGTTCGGGTTGTCATGCCAATGGCATTGCCCGGTAGCTACGTTCGGAACGGATAACCGCTGAAAGCATCTAAGCGGGAAGCCGGCCCAAAGATGAGTCATCCCTGACTTTTAAAGTCCGGAAGGGTTGTTATAGACGATGACGTTGATAGGCAGGATGTGGAAGCGTTGTAAGGCGTTAAGCTAACCTGTACTAATTGCCCGAGAGGCTTAACCATACAACGCCCAAGAGGCTTT
>NZ_JAGJDY010000023.1 GCF_018100795.1 Alteromonas sp. MMG017
TCGTTCGCTGGGACGCATACACGCGGGGCGGCTTCGCCATTATGCCCCACATGCCTGCGCCCGTTATTGGAAAGTTATGTGTCAAAGGTAAATTAAGATAAAAAGGATTTTTAACTATGAAACTAGGAACTAAAATTGGTTTGTCATTCAGCTTTATCGGCTGTGCTGTCGGCGCATACTTCGGCCTATCACCTGTTTACTCTCAATTGCAATCTGGTGTGTTATCCGGTCTTGAAGCGGGACTAGCCTTCAGTATCACAGGTATTTTCATTGGTAGTTTACTGGCTACTACAAGCATTCTTTCTTCGAATAAGCATGCCACATAACAAAAAAATTAAGCACGCCCGCTACGCGGGCTGGGACGCATACACGCAGGGCGGCTTCGCCATTATGCCCTACGTGCCTGCGCCCCTTATTTAAAAGTTAGAAGGCGCCAGCCTAAACCTCGTTTGGCTTAATACAAATCTCAATGCAACTACCCTCACCTGCTTTCACCAACATCGCTCTGGCTTTTGGTGGTTTTAACTTCGCCGCATTAACTTCAAAGGTTGCGCAATAGGCGCTTTACCGCCAAGTTCTTATTCACCGTCAGCAAGCGCCATTGCACTTGGTAATTCATAGGGCGGCTTGCTTTAGTCAAATCAACTACATCACTGCACTGTTGTTTTACTTGTTTGTGTTAATAATCAATCGTATGCTGACCTTATTAGTTTTTAATAAAGCCAAAGGAATAGGCTCTGCTTCTAACAAAGCGCTTAAGCCTCTCCCTTCGGTCACTGGGACGCCTATACGCGGGGCGGCTTCGCCAATTATGCCCCACGTATCTGCGCCCCTTAGCTTAAAGTTATGCATCAGAGTGAAATTATGAACCGTCCCCCTATTCCTTCTGACCCATTTAATAGGCAATATATTTATAAGGGCGTAGTGTTTCATTGGTCACTGTCTACTGGTTTCGTCTATCTAATTTGCTTAGCTATCAGCAAAGCCAGCCCCATTAGCATAGTGTTGCTTATTCCATGTAGTGTCGTTCTTTTTTTATGCATCAATGGTATTACTAACGACTTTGAGTTTAAAACCCTCTACAAAAAGCTGGACTGGTATAGGAAATACACTATTGCTACTTTCTTATTAGGGGTGTTATTTGGTATTTCATGTGCTTTTGAGGCTAGCGCAGATTTCGCGGTCATTATCGCTTTTCCTGTTTTCGCCAATGGATTGTTTTTGTGGCCGTTGGTAACAACTAATACATATGTAAAAAACTACACTAGGTTGTTTGGGGTTTTTGATGCATAACAACCCAATCAACACGCTCACTGCGTTCGCTGGGACGCATACACGCGGGGCGGCTTCGCCATTATGCCCCACATGTCTGCGCCCGTTATTGGAAAGTTAGAAGGCGTCAGCCTAAACTACGTTTGGCTTTACAAAAATATCAGTTCAACTACCCTCACATGTTGTTTCAATCATCGCCCAAGCATTGGTAGTTTTAATGTCACCGCGCTTACTTCAAAGGTTGCGCAATAGGCGCTTTATCGGCTAGTTATTATTTCAATTCTGCAAGCGCCATTGCACTTGGTAATTCATAGGGCGGCTTGCTTCAGCTAAATCACCTACATCACTGCACTGGCATTTTGCTTGTTTGTGTTAACAATCAATCGTATGCTGGCTTAATTAGTTTTTAATAAGACCAAAGGAACAGGCTCTGCTTCTAACAAAGCGCTTAAGCCACTCCCTCCGGTCGCTGGGACGCCTATACGCGGGGCGGCTTCGCCATTATGCCCCACGCATCTGCGCCCCTTAGCTTAAAGTTAGTTCGCTCGGAGACTCTTGTGGAGATTCATATTGACTAGGCTTCTTATGTTTTTAGTTTTCTTAACTGTCGTTTTGCCTGTTCAATCGAGATGCTTTTTAAGGTCTGAATTTGTTAATGCAGCAATATCGTTTAAGAAAAGCTTGAGTTCTGTAAAGTCCTACATCGTTTATTCTGGAAGCTCTGATGTGACTTCGTATTCAGGTGCAGTTACAAGTTTCCCTTTGACCAATTATTTTACGGCGTTACGATTGGAACCTGAAAACTTGGAGAAAAGCGCTTTTATTTTCGCGGTAGACCTGAAAAATGAAAGCTTTTACGCGTATTACACCAATGGCGTTTCAAAGCCTTTTCCTAACTATACAAAAGGTAAGGTATCTTTAGAGAATTGCTCTATCAACTTTGATATAAGTGATACAGAACAGCTTTTGGTCAAAGTCCATGAGAAGGGCGAAATTGAAATTATTTCACAGAGTCGTACTAATACAAGTGAGGCCTTTTCTTTAAGCCAACAGTTTATTTTTAGCTCAAATGAATACGCAAACTAACAAACACATTAAGTCGGTCGCAAGCTCCCTGGGACAGTAACACGAGGGCTCTGTCGCTTCGCTCCTATTTTAGCCCACGCATTACTGCCCCTTATGTGGGT
>NZ_JAGJDY010000024.1 GCF_018100795.1 Alteromonas sp. MMG017
ACAAGTGGAGAGTCTAAGAACAATTCTTTTTTTATGTGGCGCTTTCTCTTATTTGTATTTTTTATATAAATACGTCAATGCACTCGACCTAGTTTGCAAAGAGTTGAAGTCGCAAGACAATTTAAAGGTTTTTGGTATAACGGTAGAACCGACAAAGTTAATTTTACTTGCAACTCCCAAGCTGACTGCTACGTTGATAAGTCGCTCGTATATGAAAGGTCGGCAAAGTGATTCGAGTTTTGTGTGCGCTCATAATTTGGCAAGAAAATACTTTTTAGCTATGGCTTCCTCTGCGCTTTCTTCGTTTTTATTGGTAGTTTTGCTCAAGGATGTTTGAGATGTCACCTAACAACTCAATAAACTCACTCACTACGTTCGCTGGGACGCATACACGCGGGGCGGCTTCGCCATTATGCCCCACGTGCCTGCGCCCGTTATTGAAAAGTTATAAGCCTTTAGTCTGGAGTTTTTAACTAAAATGGATGTTTCCTCAATTACAAGAATAGCTATTTTGCTCTTGGCACTTTTAACTTTGAATTCAAATGCTGCTATTCCTGAAATTAACTGTAATCAAATTCAGGGGTTTCAGCCAAAGTTAATTGAATTCGATCAAAAATATAGAGCCTCTTCAAAAGAATATATTGCTATTAAAAGAAGCAGCGATGGCTGGGTTATGGAAGCTTATTTATTCGTTGGCGAACACAATGGGAATTATGTTGTTTCTGGTTTAATAAACCCAAATAGAGCCAAAGAAGTCGTTATACCTAAGGAGCAATTTGTGACCATCTTAAATAAGTTTCAAGGTTTGCTTAAAGATAAACAATTTAATACTACTTCAGACACTGAACACAACCACTGCACTCAATTATTAATTCAAACGCCTTCTTTTGGTTATGATGAAACTAAAATAGGTTTAACAAACAATATCTATTTTAATCAGGCAGTGACAGAATTGGATTACTACGTTTTTTTGTAAAAAATCAGGCTTATAACAAGTCGTTCAAGCGGGACAAATAACAGTTGGCTTTTGCTCGTTCCTCGCTTATTTTAGCCAACTACAATTTGCCCCTTAACGAGGCGTTAGGTGCTTTATAGTGAATTTTAGATTCCTCTTATTGTTATTAATATCTTGGCCATCAGTCTCAGATGAGATAAGCCTAGTATTTCGAGAATCACACTTTTTAAGCCAGTATCGGCATGAGATTTATATAAATACAGGGCAGTATGTATACATCGATGACCATTTCAAACTTGATAGCGAAAGCGAGTGGATCCCTAACACCCCTGTATTAAAGACAAAGGCTTTAAATACATATCATCAAGCAAACCTAATCAACCGATTAATTGAATTGGGAGTCGATGACTGGAAATCCGAATATCCCGAAAGCGACATTGCCCTAATCTGTGATGGGTTGTCATTCACTTTTTACATTAAGTCTGACGAACTTAACCTGTACACTACTGGAGGCTGTCGCTTCCCACCTAATTACGAAGAAGTAAGAAAAATATTGGAAGATTTGTGAACACACCTAACAACCCAATAAACTCACTCACTTCGTTCGCTGGGACGCGTACACGCGGGGCGGCTTCGCCATTATGCCCCACATGCCTGCGCCCGTTATTGGAAAGTTATGTGCCAAGGATGAAACTATGAAATACGTTATTTTTTTATTGTCCTTTATATCTACTGGATTGCTGGCTAATCCTAGTCCAGTAGATGTTTTTAGTATGGAAACTACTGCTTGTTTTGGCACATGCCCGGCTTATAGAGTTAACGTCTTCTCTGATGGAGTAATTGTTTATAGCGGGGATGCTCATACTGAATTAGAGGGGACATATCGACTTCCCGACAATCCTGAACTTTTTCAAAGAATTCTGCGTCTTCTCGATGAGAACAGCTTTTATAAATTCCGCGATGACTATGGATGGACCGGAGAAGGGGAAGAAAGCCCTTGTAGAGAAGAATGGACCGATCATCCAAGCACAGTGTTATCTTTACAATTTGCAGGCAATATAAAAACAGTGCATCACTATCATGGTTGCAAAGGATTTGATCGGGAGCAAGAACTAGAAACTCTAGAGAAAACTCTTTTTGAACTCATTGGTCTCAGTGGCTATGTTGGCACATAACAAAAAAATCAAGTTCGCCCGCTTCGCGGGCTGGGACGCAAACATGTGGGCTGCTCACTTCGTTCGGATTTTAGCCCACATGT
>NZ_JAGJDY010000025.1 GCF_018100795.1 Alteromonas sp. MMG017
AGAGCTAAACATTCATTAGGTTGTTGGCTCCCTATCAAAGCACGGAGAGAGCTACCTGCAATATTGCCCGAGCATCCTTACCGGACTCGCCTTTCATCATTTGTAATTGCGCAAAGCTGATTTGGGCATAAATATAAATAGCAGCAAATCGGCTATCCATAGCTGTCGTTTTGAACTCTCCTTTCTCTTTTGCCGCATCAATCCATAGCTCTAATGCCTTTATGACATTTTCATAGGTTTTATCGATTTGTTCGATTGTTGAGTCGCCCAAGTTCAAGCGTGATTCTTTCATATTTGCAAACAGACACCCTTTGGGCATTTCAGAGGTTTCATCTTCACTCGTGCTGTAAAGTGCAAGGTTTTGTAGTGTCTCATGAAATGGAATGTCCAAACTCAGAACGCTGAGCATCGGGCTGAGTATTGTCTTCTCGTAGCGTTCTAGCACAGCATGCGTCAATCCATCTTCATCGCCAAACTCTCGATAAATACCTGGCTTAGATACGCCTGCCAGTTTGCACAATTCATTAATCGACACCTGATTGATACCGAGTGTCCAATAACTTTCCTGTGCAATATCTAGCACATGGTTACGGTCGAATTTTTTAGGCCGACCACGAGATGCTTTTTTTTCTTCGCTCATATTTAAGTACCGTCTGGTATTTTATTATTGACAGCTGAATAACATAGAATTAAGATACCACTCAGTACTTAATTATTCAAGAAACAAAAGAGGCAACTATAATGGCTAAGAAAACCGTTCTACTGACTGGTATTTCAGGCTTTATTGGTCTTCATATTGCAAAACAGCTTTTAGACCAAGGCTTTCATGTTCGAGGCTCTATTCGTAATATGAAAAAGGCACAGAGCATCAAAAAAACGCTAGAGAAAGCATCAACCAATGTAAGCGAGTTGTCATTTGTCGAGCTAGACCTGACCTCTGATGAAGGATGGGATAACGCCGCCGAAGGCTGTAACTATGTAATGCATGTTGCATCTCCGTTTGCCGCTGCTGAGCCGAAACATGAAGATGAAATGATAAAACCTGCTGTCGAGGGCACACTTCGAGCACTTCGAGCCGCTAGAAAGGCTGGAGTTAAGCGAGTTGTATTAACTAGCTCTGCGATGACTATGATGGCAACAATGAAGAGTGGCACAATTGGACCAGATGATTGGGCAGATACTAACGCTAAAGATATTGGTACCTACGCAAAAAGCAAGACATTAGCAGAACAAGCGGCATGGCAATTTATAGAAAAACACGATTCTGCTATGGAGCTTGTTAGTGTCCACCCTGGTGGCGTATTTGGTCCGGCATTGGGTGATGATATTAGTGGACAATCGATGTCAATGATTGACCAAATGCTACGCGGAAAAGTCCCAATGCTCGCTAATGTGGCTATTCCAATGGTCGATGTTCGTGATGTAGCAAACGTCCACGTACAAGCAATGACTCACGATAAGACTGCCGGTCAGCGTATTATTGCTTCTCGACCAGAGGCAATCCACCTTAGACAAATTGCAAAGGTACTGAAAGAGCATGGCTATAAAGGTCCAAGCACACGCGTCGCTCCAAATCTAATAATTCGTATTATGTCTCTTTTTGATAGTGAAGCTAAGGGTATGCTCGGCTTTCTAGATATGAATATCAGTGCAGACAATAGCAAAGCACGTGAGTTATTTAACTGGGCGCCACGCCCGTTTCCAGAAACTGTACTTGATGCGGCAAAATCTATTAAAAAGATTCAGGAAAATCCATAACCCGCTTGCTATATAGGTATTCGTTAATCACCTTTTAGATGCCCCCATAAGTCATAGCTTAGAAATAGCTATTTAGCAGTCTCATACATACTAAGGTGCCCAAGTTTATTATCAGCTTTGGGCGCTTCTTTTTAGCAAAATTCAAATAGCTTTCCCATAGCTTCTGGTCATGAATGTATTCGACTAACAATTAATAAGTTAGCTTAAAGATGCATCAAATAGCCACCATTTACAGCTTAGCTTGAGAGCAAAA
>NZ_JAGJDY010000026.1 GCF_018100795.1 Alteromonas sp. MMG017
CTGTTGCGGGTTTTTTTATGCTTAAAATAAATACAATATCAGCTTGCGTGTAAGACCACAGTCGCATTGTTACACGCTATTAACAGGTATAGCCTTGCGGTTCTTCCAGCAATCGTAAGGTGTAAAGTGTCTCAAGAAAGCGATTCTTATCAAAAGCTTCACAAACCAAGCAGTACATTTCAATCAAGAGAAGATTATCTAAACCACGAGTTACAGATCATTGCGCCAAAGCGCTGGCGACTCAACCTTCCAGGTAGAGACTATCGTGTAGAGTGGGAAGACTGCGTACCAGGTATGGCGGCAACGATAGGTAAAATTGTAATGGTTGCGGCGGTTGTTGGGGCGTTTGCCGCGCCGTTAGGGTTATCACCTGAATTCGTAGTAGAAAACGTTCGATTTGAGCTTCTCATTGCTGCGGTACTTTTTGTTGTGTTGATATCAGGTTTTTTCAACCCTTCAGCAAACTTAGCGGGAACTCATGGCCCTTTACTGCCTTTGGTACCGCTAATTGTTGCGTCAGGCGGTCATCCTATGGCGCTTGGGCTACTAATTGGCTTCTTTGGTTTTTTATTAGGGATAACCAAAGGCGGTAGTGTACTTGCCAAATTAACCAGTAATGGGGTTTGTGGCGGTCTTTTACTGTATTTGGGTTTTATAGGTATAACTGGTCAAGTAAAAAAGCTGTTTGCGTGGGCTGAAAGTTTCGACATGGCCTATTTAGCCTTTGTGGTTATTGTTGCCACTATTTTGATGTACGCATGGCTAGAGCATATTCAAAAGCGTTGGTTGGCTATTCCTTTAGGTGCAGTCATGGCGGCGGTTATTGCTTTTACGCTAGGCGCGCCATTTGAATTTACCACCTCGCCTGGTATGCCAAACTTAAACCCAGCCTATTGGTGGGGTGAAAATACAGGTTGGCAACTAGGGTTACCAGATTGGTCTCATTTTATTGCGGTACTGCCATTTGCTGTATTAGCGGTGTCTATGTGGTCTCCTGATTTTCTTGGGCATCAGGTTTTCCAAAAATTGAGTTACCCGAAGAACAGTGAAAAAGCGCACATGAATATTGACGATACCATGATTGCAGCATCTAGCCGTCAGGCTGTAGGCAGTTTACTGGGTGGCGGTAATATTGCTTCATCGTGGGGTACTTACATTATTCCAGCCTCAATTGCGCGTAGACCTATTCCAGGCGGTGCGATAGTAACAGGCTTATTGTGTGTGGTTGCTGCCATTTGGGGTTATCCAATGGATCTTGCGATTTGGCCGCCTGTGTTATGTGTTGCGCTGATAGTAGGTGTATTTTTACCGCTGATGGAAGCGGGCATGCAAATGACACGAGAAGGCAAAACTACACAATCTGCAGCATTAGTGGTTATTTCATCAGTGCTGGTTAACCCTGTGTTTGGTTGGTCGTTCACCATGCTTCTTGATAACTTAGGGTTAGTTGGTTGTAAGGAGCGTGCAGGTGAACTGGGCAAAGCGGGTAGGTGGTTAATACCCGGCATTACTTTTATTGTGCTATGTACGGTAATGGCATTAATTGGCATGTTCCCTGGCGTACCTGCAATCATGGAAACGTTTCGACTGTAGACGCTTTACAATTATTTTTAGGTGCGAAAGTGTGAGCCACAAATTTGTGGCTCATGCTTTTTAGCCAAAAAAGTGAGCAATTTTTCGTATTGCTCGTCATTTTGTTTATCAAATAGTCACTTGATTGATTTTATTGAAATTAGTCCTTTACAGAAAAAATTAA
>NZ_JAGJDY010000027.1 GCF_018100795.1 Alteromonas sp. MMG017
TGGCTCAGGCACATAAATGGGCGTGAGATCTTCCGATTTTAACAACTTCACCAGCTTTAACGCATCGCGCCTATCAGTCTTAATATGGTCACCAGGCTTTTTGGGTATAAGGGAAGGCGCTAAAACATAGCAACAATGCCCTAAACTCGTAATAAGTCGGTAGATCCAATATCCACAAGGCCCAGCTTCATATACGACGTGAAGTGTTGCACCAGGATATTTAGATTCAAACTGACGGATAAGCTTTTTGACGCTGACTTTTGAAGAAGGAATGCGGCCATAGTGCACCGCACTTACTCCACGCTGCTCTTCACAATAAGCCACTTCGTGAAATTCTTTGTGAGTATCTAATCCTAAAAAAACTATGCTATGTTTGTTCATGCTAGCCTCCAAATGATTTAGTCTTAAGCAAACTAATAATGGACTCCGGCCGGCGCTCCGGTGGCTGAAAAGTTAACCCACGAAAATGCGGAGGCTAGCATTTCTCAGGGAGTCATTGTGTCTATGTTTCATGGAGTAATTTTGGATAATCAATTAAAAAATAAGACTTTGAAAAGCATTCTATCTTCGATAGAGAATCCAGAAAAACACGCATTAAAACTAAAAAGGAAAAGTTTGCTTTTGACTGGTATTTCATGGTTTGCGCTCATGATTGTGTTCTTCTTACATTTCCAAGGTTTTACTGGATTGTATTTATTGGCAATATCTGCTTTTTCTGGAATTGCTTATGGTTTTGTAATCTACCTAGATTCTGCACGTAAGCAATGGCAATTCATAATTCCACATATTGATATCGAGGCGGTTAAAGAGGAAGTTTTGAGTGACGAAACATAACAAGCAAATTAAGTTACTCACTCCGTTCGCTGGGACGCAAACACGCGGGGCGGCTTCGCCATTATGCCCCACGTGCCTGCGCCCGTTATTGAAAAGTTAGGTATCTTCTTTGGACAGTCGACATCGAAAGTTCGTAACAGTATTTTATCTATTTTTTGCAGCAGTAGGCATTTGGTTTCTTGGGATGCTTATTTATTTTTATTTCTTGTACGTAAAATGTTCAGGGCAAGCTTGTTGGGAATTGCTCATGGGGCCCGCTTTAGCCTCTATTTATGGAACTCCCTTTTGGGCTTTAGCTTCATTATGCGCTTCAGTTAAAGGATATAAAATAAACAAGTATATTCGTTGGAGTACCTATTTATTATTTGCAATTATGGGCGGTAATCTGTTGTATTTTCTTGTTTATGGTTAGCAAGATACCTAACAATCAAATGTTGGGGTGTTATGTGCAAGGAGTAAATTTTGGATTCTATGGATGGAATTGATCTTCAAGATTCTTTCGTATTGGGATGGGAAGTTTCAGAAAGTCAGTTTTCCATACAACTTGAAGCAAGTATTTGGCCTTCATCAGTTCATTATGTTGAACCCAGACCAAATGAATACACTTGTTACAAGAAAGCCGTTTTAACCTTTTCTGACTTTTCATCAATATCTTGTGTTAATGGGCAATCGGCAATCGAACCGACAATCGACATTGACGGTTCGATTGACTATGGCAACATCGATAGCTTGATTAAAACAGAGTCAGGTTTTTTCATCTCGGCATGCTTTGGTAATGTCAGTATTAGTAATGGCAAGGTTGTTTTGAATGTTTGCACATAACAAAAAAATTAAGTCACTCACTACGTTCGCTGGGGCGCAGGCATGCCGGGCGGC
>NZ_JAGJDY010000029.1 GCF_018100795.1 Alteromonas sp. MMG017
TTATGCCCCACGTATCTGCGCCCCTTAGCTTAAAGTTAGAAGGCGTCAGCCTAAACTGCGTTTCGCTTTCTAAAAATCTTAGTTCAACTACCCTCACCTGTTTTCACCAACATCGCTTTGGCTTTTGGTAATTTGATTGTCGCCGCTTTAAATACTGTTGTTGCGCATTAGGCGCTTTATCGCCAAGTTCTTATTTATCGCTAGTAAGCGCCAATGCTTTTGGCAGTTCAAATGGCGGCTTACTTCTGTCAAATCAAAAACATCACTGCGCTTTCGTTTCACTTGTTTGCTTTAACAATCAATCGTATGCTGGCTTTATTAGTTTTTAAAAATGCCAAGGGAACAGGCTCTGCTTCTAACAAAGCGCTAAAGTCACTCCCTTCGGTCGCTGGGACGCTAACATGTGGGCTGACTCACTTCGTTCGGATTTTAGCCCACATGCTAGCGCCCCTTAGCTTAAAGTTAGGTTGCACATGAAATTCGAGACTTGGTCAACTCCGTTTGAAAGCGGAACAATTTGGTTAGTTGACTTATCATGGGGTACAAAAACATGGTCCCTTGAAAAGCCAGATGGTTCGAAATATGAAATCAGTGGGGCGGAAACCCATTTAGATTGTGACCTAGTTGCCCGCATTTTCCACGAAGATACGGAAACTCTGTACAAAGTTTACTATGGCGTAGTTAACGGTTTTCGTTGTTTAGACGAACATGGTTTAACTGAGATATGGAATAGCAACAGGCCACAAATGAACACTTTATTAGTAAAAAATCATGGTTGGCATAATGAAAGTCCTTTAACATTTTTCATGGGCAATCAAGACGAGTGGTCGCATATGCTGGTCACCAACGACGAATGTTTAGAGGTAGTATGCCAAGATTCCCCAAAAATACTAAAGGTGGGGCATGTATCCCTTAAAAAGAATGCAACCTAACAAAACACTAAAGGCGCTCGCGCTGCTCGCTGGGACGCTAACACATGGGCTGCGTCACTTCGTTCCTAATTTTAGCCCATGTATTATCGCCCCTTAGTGGGGTGTTATGCCTCAGGTAAATGAAAAAATTAGTTCTCATTTTTAAAGTTGTCTTTTTAGTTTTGCTCGGAGTTCTTTCTGTAAAAATGATGTACGGTGATCCCGTACAGAAGCCAACAGAGTCACTTTTAGAACAGCGCATTGATTACGCCGAATGTCCTACCGGTAAATACGCAAGGCCATTTTTTCAAGTTAAGGGCGATGAAACAAAATTTCATGTAATTAAAGAATTTGCCTATCGGACCGGTTGTGCTGGGAATAAAGAAAGCACAATAATTGGTAAGTCCGTATCCTTTAGTTATTTCAAAGATTCACCAACTTCTGGCAAAATAGTAGAGGTTTCTATAAACGGTAGTCAGATTTATTCACAAAATGAATTTGTGGGTAAATCAACTTCAGCGGGAGCGTTGCTTCTTATGGTTGTTATCGCATTCTCAATCTGGAGCTTTTTTGGGGCTAAAAGGCATAACAAACCACTGTAGTCACTCGCTGGCGCTCGTTGGGACACAAACACGCAGGCTCCCTTCGCTTCGCTCCGTATTATAGCCTGCGTGTTTGTGCCCCTAAGTGGGGC